>NZ_CP018049.1:122500-3054368 GCF_002934065.1 Pseudomonas orientalis
GTTCTGTAAGCCTGTGAAGGTGAGTTGAGAAGCTTGCTGGAGGTATCAGAAGTGCGAATGCTGACATGAGTAACGACAATGGGTGTGAAAAACACCCACGCCGAAAGACCAAGGTTTCCTGCGCAACGTTAATCGACGCAGGGTTAGTCGGTCCCTAAGGCGAGGCTGAAAAGCGTAGTCGATGGAAAACAGGTTAATATTCCTGTACTTCTGGTTATTGCGATGGAGGGACGGAGAAGGCTAGGCCAGCTTGGCGTTGGTTGTCCAAGTTTAAGGTGGTAGGCTGGAATCTTAGGTAAATCCGGGATTCTAAGGCCGAGAGCTGATGACGAGTCGTCTTTTAGACGACGAAGTGGTTGATGCCATGCTTCCAAGAAAAGCTTCTAAGCTTCAGGTAACCAGGAACCGTACCCCAAACCGACACAGGTGGTTGGGTAGAGAATACCAAGGCGCTTGAGAGAACTCGGGTGAAGGAACTAGGCAAAATGGCACCGTAACTTCGGGAGAAGGTGCGCCGGTGAGGGTGAAGGACTTGCTCCGTAAGCTCATGCCGGTCGAAGATACCAGGCCGCTGCGACTGTTTATTAAAAACACAGCACTCTGCAAACACGAAAGTGGACGTATAGGGTGTGACGCCTGCCCGGTGCCGGAAGGTTAATTGATGGGGTTAGCTAACGCGAAGCTCTTGATCGAAGCCCCGGTAAACGGCGGCCGTAACTATAACGGTCCTAAGGTAGCGAAATTCCTTGTCGGGTAAGTTCCGACCTGCACGAATGGCGTAACGATGGCGGCGCTGTCTCCACCCGAGACTCAGTGAAATTGAAATCGCTGTGAAGATGCAGTGTATCCGCGGCTAGACGGAAAGACCCCGTGAACCTTTACTATAGCTTTGCACTGGACTTTGAATTTGCTTGTGTAGGATAGGTGGGAGGCTTTGAAGCGTGGACGCCAGTCTGCGTGGAGCCAACCTTGAAATACCACCCTGGCAACTTTGAGGTTCTAACTCAGGTCCGTTATCCGGATCGAGGACAGTGTATGGTGGGTAGTTTGACTGGGGCGGTCTCCTCCTAAAGAGTAACGGAGGAGTACGAAGGTGCGCTCAGACCGGTCGGAAATCGGTCGTAGAGTATAAAGGCAAAAGCGCGCTTGACTGCGAGACAGACACGTCGAGCAGGTACGAAAGTAGGTCTTAGTGATCCGGTGGTTCTGTATGGAAGGGCCATCGCTCAACGGATAAAAGGTACTCCGGGGATAACAGGCTGATACCGCCCAAGAGTTCATATCGACGGCGGTGTTTGGCACCTCGATGTCGGCTCATCACATCCTGGGGCTGAAGCCGGTCCCAAGGGTATGGCTGTTCGCCATTTAAAGTGGTACGCGAGCTGGGTTTAGAACGTCGTGAGACAGTTCGGTCCCTATCTGCCGTGGACGTTTGAGATTTGAGAGGGGCTGCTCCTAGTACGAGAGGACCGGAGTGGACGAACCTCTGGTGTTCCGGTTGTCACGCCAGTGGCATTGCCGGGTAGCTATGTTCGGAATAGATAACCGCTGAAAGCATCTAAGCGGGAAACTAGCCTCAAGATGAGATCTCACTGGAACCTTGAGTTCCCTGAAGGGCCGTCGAAGACTACGACGTTGATAGGTTGGGTGTGTAAGCGCTGTGAGGCGTTGAGCTAACCAATACTAATTGCCCGTGAGGCTTGACCATATAACACCCAAGCAATTTGACTACTCTAAGGAGCATCAGATTGCGGTGTGTGAAGACGAGATGAACCGAAAGTTCGACGCTCACAAAACACCGAAAACTATCACATACCCAATTTGCTGAAGCGAGGCCATCTGGTCACGACTCAGTACCCGAATTTCTTGACGACCATAGAGCATTGGAACCACCTGATCCCATCCCGAACTCAGCAGTGAAACGATGCATCGCCGATGGTAGTGTGGGGTTTCCCCATGTGAGAGTAGGTCATCGTCAAGATTAAATTCCAGAACCCCTGTTTGCTAACGCAAACAGGGGTTTTGTTTATGTAGAAGCTCATGAATTTCACCGGTACGTTGCCAATGCAACGGCCTGGTACACAGAATTTCTTGACGACCATAGAGCATTGGAACCACCTGATCCCATCCCGAACTCAGCAGTGAAACGATGCATCGCCGATGGTAGTGTGGGGTTTCCCCATGTGAGAGTAGGTCATCGTCAAGATTGAATTCCGAAACCCCTGTCTGCTAACGCAGACAGGGGTTTTGTCGTTTAAGGCTGCACTTGACCGATAACTGACTGCACTTCTACCGCCTGTCGGCCTCTTGCTCTAAAAGAGGAAGATTCACACAAATCTCTAAGATTTATCGCTTTTTGGCCGAAAGCCTGACGAGCCATGCGTGCACCGAAATAGAGCGGTCACAGAGTCCGCCTATCGCGTTACATGGAATGTTCCACTCGGCACGCTCACCCCCCTTTGGCAAAAGAAGTCGATGAAATGAATCTCAAGTTCAGTCATAAAATTCTGTTGGCGGCGTCAGGCGTCGTGGTTCTGGCCTTCGCGCTGTTCACGCTCTATAACGATTACCTACAGCGCAACACGATCAGGCAAAACCTGGCGTCCTCCATCCAGCAATCCGGCGAGCTTACCGCCAGCAGCGTGCAGAACTGGCTCAGCGGCCGCATTCTGGTTCTGGAAAACCTGGCACAAAACGTGGCCCATCAAGGGAGCGGCGCCGACCTTCCCGGGTTGGTCGATCAACCGGCGTTCACCGCCAACTTCCAGTTCACCTATGTGGGTCAAACCAACGGTGTGTTCACCCAACGTCCTGATGCGAAGATGCCCGAAGGCTACGACCCGCGTCAGCGCCCTTGGTACAAACAAGCGGTAGTAGCCGACAAAACCATGCTTACTCCGCCTTATATGGCGGCTGTGGGCGGCCAGATCGTGACGATCGCCATGCCGGTGAAGAAGAACGGCGAGTTGTTGGGCGTTGTGGGTGGAGACTTGAGCCTGCAAACTTTGGTGAAGATCATCAACTCGGTGGATTTCGGCGGTATTGGCCATGCGTTCCTGGTCAGTGGGGATGGCCAAGTCATCGTCAGTCCTGACCAGGACCAAGTGATGAAAAACCTTAAAGATATCTATCCTGGTACCCAGGTGCGTATCGAGAAGGTTAACCAGGACGTTGTCCTCAATGGACAGGACCGCATTCTTTCGTTTACGCCAATCAGCGGGTTGCCGGGGGCTGACTGGTACATCGGTCTGTCTATCGACAAAGACAAAGCCTATGCCGCACTGGGTAAATTTCGCACTTCAGCGTTGATAGCGATGCTCATCGCCGTGGTAGCGATTGCCGTGCTGTTGAGTTTGTTGATTCAGGTGTTGTTGCGTCCGCTGACCACCATGGGCGTGGCCATGAAGGACATTGCCCAGGGCGAAGGTGATCTGACCCGACGCCTCGACGTCACGAGCAAAGACGAGTTCGGCGAAGTCGGCAGCGCATTCAATCAATTTGTTGAGCGCATACACGCCTCGATTTCCGAAGTGTCCTCGGCGACACGGCAGGTGCATGACTTGTCCCAGCGTGTGATGGCATCGTCCAACGCATCGATCATCGGCTCTGACGAGCAGAGTGCACGTACCAACAGCGTGGCGGCAGCGATCAACGAGCTGGGCGCCGCCACCCAGGAAATCGCACGTAACGCCGCTGATGCTTCGCAGCATGCCAGCGGTGCCAGTGAACAAGCTGACGACGGTCGCAAGGTGGTGGAGCAAACCATCCAGGCAATGTCGGAGCTGTCGCAGAAAATCAGCCTGTCCTGCACTCAGATCGAGACCCTTAACGCCAGTACCGACAACATTGGCCACATCCTCGATGTGATCAAGGGCATCTCCCAGCAAACCAACTTGCTCGCGCTGAATGCGGCCATCGAAGCGGCCCGTGCCGGCGAAGCTGGGCGTGGGTTTGCCGTGGTTGCTGATGAGGTGCGTAACCTGGCTCACCGTACCCAGGAATCGGCAGAAGAGATTCACAAGATGATCACTTCCCTGCAAGTGGGGTCGCGTGAAGCCGTGACCACCATGAACGCCAGCCAGGCGTCCAGCGAAGAAAGCGTTGAAGTGGCTAACCAGGCCGGCGAGCGTCTGGTCAGCGTGACGCAGCGAATCGTGGAGATTGATGGCATGAACCAATCGGTCGCTGCAGCGACCGAGGAGCAAACGGCGGTGGTTGAGACCCTCAACGTCGACATCAATCAGATCAATCTGCTGAATCAGCAAGGCGTGGCCAACCTCAACGAGACGCTCAAGGACTGCGATGCGCTGTCCCAGCAGGCCAGCCGATTGAAGCAATTGGTCGATAGCTTCAAAATCTGATCCTTGGCGGCAGTCGGAGCAAGGCTCCCGCTCCGACTGCTCTGGAGCCACTCAGAGAAAGCCGATGGTCCTCAGGTAGTCACAGCCTTTGCGCAACAATGCGGGGCTCTTTGGCGGGTAGTGTGTGCCCATTTGCGCCACCCCCCATTGGGCATTGCTGTAATGGATCATCGAAGTGTCGCCGATGTCCTCACCCACCCCATCAAGGTAAAAGCCCAGTACGCCGAACAACGCGTTGTCGTGGCGTACCGTTCGCAATGCCCGTTGCCACTGTTTAAGGCTTATCCGTTCAAAAGTGTGTCCGGCCTGGCTGAACGCATCAAGGTACTGGTCCCAGCTCAACGGCTGTGGATTGTGCAGGTTGAACACGTTTCGCCCAGCGACAAAACGGGTGCTGTGAAACGCGATGAAGCGCGCCAGGAAGTCCACCGGCATCAAGTCGAAGTTCCCTTCCATTCGAGGGACCCTACCCAACTGCAGCGAACCCTTGAGCATCAACATCAAGCGATTTTTATCGGGTTGGCAGACGCCATTCTGACTGTTGAAACTGATGTTTCCCGGTCGATGAATATTCACCCAGGCTCCTTGCTCGACTGCCCGCCCCAGCAATCGCTCGGCCACCCATTTCGAGAGGTTGTAACCATTTTTCACATAGAGCGGCAACGCGCGGCTGGCAGGTACTTCGAGTACATACCGATCAGTGTCGATGCTACTGCAGGCCGACAGCGTCGAAATGAAATTGAAAACTTTCTTACAGTGGGTTTCGCAAAGACGCAGGCATTCAAACACCGGTTCGACGTTGGCTTTGGCGAGCGCCGTGTAGTCCATTACATGGTTGACCTGCGCCGCATTGTGCACAAGCACGCCATGGTTGCGGGCGAGGTGCTCGTATGCCTCACAGGAAAGGCCCAGGCGTGGTTGGCGCAGGTCCGCGGCGTACACCTGCACTCGACTCAGGTCCAGCAGGTCCAGTCGGTATTCACGCAACGCCTGAGTGAATCGATCCGCCGCCGACTGGCCCGGGAGCGCCCGTACCAGGCACGCTACTTCTTGCGCCCCACCTGCCAGCAATGCCTGGACGATATGCACGCCGACGAAGCTGTTGGCCCCCGTGACAATCGCCTTGCGTGGATTTCCGGCGCGGTGCTCAGGTAGCACCTCAAGTTTTAATGCTCGGGATGCATCGTTTTCCATTTGGCTGAAAGATGTATCCGGCACTGCTGCTCCTTCCATCTGTAAGGCCAGAGTCCGAATTGTCGGCGCTTCAAAAAACTGGCTTAAGGACAAACTGCGGCCAAACTGCTCACGCAGGCGCAGCAACAGGGTGGACAGCAGGATCGAATGGCCACCCAGGTTGAAAAAGCTGTCATCGATCGACACTTCACTGACAGGCAACCCTAACAACTCCCCCCACAAGTTCACCAACTGCGCCTGGATCGGCGTGTGCGTGCCGCAACGAGTCACCTCCTCGGTGCGGGTACTCGGTGCTGCCCGCAACGCCTTGCGATCGATCTTGCCGTTGCTCGAAGAGGGCAGGCTCGGCAACTCGCTCCAGGCGACGGGTTGCATATGCTCAGGCAGCCATTGCTGGCCGTGATCCTTCAGCCTGGCCAACGTAGCGCCGGGTTCGGGCTGGGCAGCAAAGACAAGGATTCTGCACGCCTGATCAATCACCACTGCTACTTGGCGAAACAACCGACTGCTGCGCAAGCACTGTTCAATTTCCTGAGGCTCTACTCGAAAACCGCGGATCTTGACCTGATCATCCCGTCGACCGCCCAACTCGATACCCTCCGGCGTCCATTGCGCCAGATCGCCGCTGCGGTAAGCCTGCAACCATTGTCCGTCAGGCAGCGCCAGCTTGACGAACGGAGAGTCAGCTTGTGGTAGTCCGTTCATATAGCCCTGGCTGACTCCGGGGCCTGCGATGTACAGATCGCCCATGACTTGCTCATCCACCGGTTGCAAGTGGTCGTCGAGGATCAGGACCTGAGTGTTGGAAATGGGCAAACCGATGTTGCGATTGCTGTCACCGAGCCGAAATATTCGATGGGTTGCCAGTACCGTGGCTTCGGTGGGGCCGTAGAGATTGTGCAGTTGGCATTGACCTGCCAGTCGCTCGATCACGTAGGGCTCGCAGAAATCGCCGCCGGTGAGCAGGTGAGAGAGGCCCAAAGGCTGGTCCAGCGGCAGAATGCTGAGCAGTGCCGGTGGCAGGAAAGCATGGGTGATTCCCTTCAGGCGAATCAACTCGACCAATTGGCGAGGATCGTGACGCTGGTCTGCGTTGGGCACAATCAACTCTGCGCCTGCCATCAAGGCGGGAAAAATATCGATCAGCGACGAATCAAAGCTCAGCGGCGAAAATTGCAGGACACGACTCCTATCATCCAGCGCTACACGGGTACTGAGCCAGGCGGTGAAATGCGCCAGATTATATTGGCTGAGCAGCACCCCCTTGGGCTGCCCGGTGGTGCCGGAAGTGAAAAGTGCCATGCACGGCGCGTCGGCGCCGTGACCATGACGCATCAGCGGTTGAGTAGGGTCGATATCGTGTGAGGCAAGCGTACCCACATCAAGTGAAACGAAATGATCGCGCAATGGATGCACGCCATTGGCAAGTAATACGCAGGCACCTGCGCTTGTCAGCATGCTGTGCTGGCGTTTTACCGGATGATCCGGAGACAGCGGCAGATACACCGCGCCGCAACCCAGCACGGCCAGAATGCTCGCGTAGAGCTCGGTAGATTTTTCCAGGCACACACCCACCACCGATGGGGTTCCATTGCCCTCCAACAGGGGCAGCAAGCGTTGCTGAATCGCCATGGCTTTTTCATGAAGTTGGCGATAAGTCACCACGCCATCCGCGATATTCAGCGCTGTACGATTGGCGAAGGCGCCAAGGCTGGCCTGCAAGCGTTCGATCATGGGCACCTGTGCCGTGCGAAGCAGCGCGGGATCTGCCGTACGATTGAATCGGTGCATGAACGCCAGCGCCTCCAGCCCTTGCAAGCCCTGTTCGGGCGAGGTGTCGGAGTGGGTCATCGCACAGAAAAAGCCTGGGTCTCTTGAGAATCCGCTGACCAACGAGGCTGCCCATTCCACCAGGGTGTGTTCCGCACGACGGCGCAACCGCTGGCCGTTGCCACTGGGCTCATCGGCGACGTTGTGCACGGCCCGCAGGCGCCGCTCACGGTCGTAGCAGCGAAACTGAAGCTCGGGTAGCCCATTTTCGGACACAGGGCCGATGCCCACGCGCAGGCTCATCCAGCAAGCGTCGGTGGATAAGGCTGACGGTGGCTGGCTACCGTCCTCAATGACCAGGTCGACCGTGCCCGTCCCGGCGGTATGCCCGTATTGTTCCAGCACATGCTTGAGCGCCTCCAGCGTCTGGCCGGCACCGCCCCATTCAATCGTCAAGCGCCTCATGCCAATCTCCCCGGTGCGCGCAGGTAGCTGTCCAGCGCTCGGGCCACGCCAGGCGTGTGCAGTACACCGCTGTGATGCAGGAAGCTCATGATGTTGTCGACCAACGGGTGCTGACGAGTGATGGGAAAGTCCAACGCCAGGATTTCACCCTGCAGCGCCAAACGAATTTCGGCAGTGATATCCAAGTGTTCGATCAACTGCAGGTCGAAGCTTTTCTGTAGGTCGTTGGTCAGGTAATGGGCCAGGAACGTCGGTAGCACAGCGGCGATGCAGTCGCGATCCTCCGCGCTTGCCGACTGCCAATAGATGCGCACCAACTGTGTCCAGAACTGTGCGTGGCGCCCTTCATCAAACAGGTGATCGGCCATGAGGCCGCGCACGGACGACTTGACACTGTCGTCCTTGGAAAAGGCTGCCACGTCATGGGTGACAGTGTTTTCGGCGATGGCCACGACGATCAACTCAACCGCATCGCGCAAGTGCTCGGGTGCCTGCGCCTGAGCTGCCGGCAAGGCGCGGCTCAGTTCGATCTGTCCGGACAGGTCGAGCGGTTCGATACCCGTCAACTCGACGGCTTGCTGCAGGAAGTCCAGGGCTACCAGGGCGTGGTAATCCTCATCCACCACGACGGTCATCGCGTCGTAGCGGCAGGCGAGGGGGAGGGGCAGCGGGAAGCGATTCTTGGCAATACTGCGGGCAGTCTTGTCGACGATCTCGGTTTCAAAAATCACGATGTCATGGATGAATCGATAAAAGCTTTGCGCCAGCACAAAGTCGCGCGATTGCGGGCAGTGCTCGAGAAAGGTCGCACTCAGCACCAGCGGTTGGCGGTAAAGGGGAAAGATCAGCTTGCCGTCGTTTTCCAACATGCGGCGCGGGCGAGTGCGAATGGTTGCGCGACGCTCCCAGTCTTCGGCGAAGGAGCGGTAGTCGATAGCACTCATGGATGAACCTCTTGCATCGAGGTCTGCACGTCATCCCAGAAGGTCATGCGGCTTTGCAGCGCCTCGAGGGCAACGCTATCGGCTTGTTGCTGGCGAATCGGGTCTGCGCCGATCAGACGCTGGAGCACCTGCTCCGCCGCCGGTCCATGCTCCTGGCTATCCAGCTCGATATGACGGTTGAGGTAGTGACACAACGTGGGCGCCTGCCGAGCAATGAAGGGGCTGCTAAACAGAAGGCGCTCGAACATTGATGCAATGACGCCCTCGCGACCATGCAGAAAGGCCGCCGCTACGCAGTGAGTCGGGGCACTGAGTGCGATCTGCCATGTACTGTCGACAAAACGGGGCACACCGGCCGGCGCACCGATCATTTGCAACGCTGCGCTTACCTCCACGCCCTGATGTTGCAGGTCAATGAATCGCGTGATGACGCGGGTGTTGGCGCCCACTTCCACCATGGCGTCCAGGTACAGTTCAAAGTGGCTGCAGTGGCCCCGCGTCGGATGTTCATCCGACTCCTCGCCCAGCACGATTTCATTGATCAGGCGTGCGGCCTGTGGATCAGTTGGCGGAAGCCATGGTATCTGGGTACAAGTAAGATCTTGTTGCAGGCGTTTGGTCAGGGTCATGAAGTCCCAGACCGCAAATACATGACTCTCCATAAAGCGTTGTAGTTTGCTATGCGAAGTTATTTCTACGAATAACGGATGGTTGCACAGTTGCAGTTTTTTCTGTTCAAGCAAATGATGATGCATGGTTGACGCCTATAAAATTGTTGCGACTGCTTTAGTTGCAGTAATGGAGTTTTGTAGTTGTTAGACAGAAGATTGACTTTGGTGTGTATACACACGCCTGGCCCGCACTCATTGCGCTGCCAGCTGATTAAAAGGTCTATTGGGTTGGTGGATGATAGTAAACTGATTAAACGTTTGGATGAGCTTGTAAATGTATTAGATGTTTTTTCGAAAATAAGCTTCCGAGAGAGAGAGTTGTTTCAGATGTGGGAGATTTCGTTATATAACGCCGATTATTATGACTTGCGAGTTGACTACAGCGTTAACAGCGCGGGACGCTTCCTGACAAGGAACTGTGCCGCGCGGTGTAAAGGCTAAAAGAAAGGTGCGAACGCCTTACGTACGTTCTCTATTCGCAGTTTCGATGCCATTGAGGTATGTATTGATGACCTCCATGCCGCGCATCAAGTGATTACGCAATGTCAGGATGCTTTCGTCGATTTTCTTTTGCACCACCAGGCTGAGCAACTCGCGGTGGTCTTCCTGTGACGTCTCGCCCAGTCCCATGGCTTCAAGGTTGAAGCGCAGAAACCGCTCTTCCTCATTCAGCCCGTGCTCCACCAGTTTGAGCAATCGATGGTTAGGCGCCTTGCCATACAAGACCATGTGAAACAGGCGATTGAGGCGGCCAATCTCGCTGTAGTCTTTCTCACACTCCAGCGCATTGATACAGGCCTCTGCCTCGGCGATATCAGCCTCAGTGAGCAGTGGGATCGACAAGCGCAAGGCCTCGGACTCCAACAGCATGCGCAGGGCATAAGTCTCGGCCGAATTGTCCTCGATCAATGGCGCGACCACCGCACCCTTGTGGGTCACCACATGCAGCAGGGATTGTGCTTCCAACTGGCGCAATGCTTCGCGCACCGGCATGCGGCTGACGCCGAACAGGCTGGCGAGCTCTTGCTGGCGCATAGCGGTGCCACAGGGCAACCGTCCATCGAGAATGGCGTTGCGCAACGTTTCTTCAATAACGGCGCGGGCAAGATGAGCGGGAATTGGTCCGCTGACCTTGATGCTGCTTAAAGGGTTCGGCTTCGGCGTCACGGTTACGCTGGCCTCCTTTCTTGAATAATAAGTGTGTTTATTGGATCCAATGCACACTAGAGATGACCCAAGCGCTTGTCAAACCACCAAAGTTTCCGTTTGTAAGGGCTTACAGCGTGTATTTTGTGCGTCTCACAGAGGGCGGTTACAAAGTCGCTCTACCGATCGATGATCTCACTATGCCATTGTTTTTTCCGGGACGAAGCTTCACCATCCTCTGAAATTCCGTCTCTCTTCATGGACCGAACGCCTTGGCGGTAAGTTTTATTCCCTATCGAGTTCTTTGCTGGCTTTTATCAGCAATCTTATTGGCCGGCCTGATGCTTGGCGGGCTGCATGCCGATTGGGATTTCTCGCAGATCAGCCGCAAGGCCAGCGCCCTGTACGGGCCATTGGGCGAAGGCCAGCAGCGTATTGACGCCTGGCAGCGGCTGTTGACCAGTCAAAAGCAGGTCAGCGAACAAGAACAGCTCAAGATCGTTAACTTGTTTTTCAACAAACAAATGACCTACGTCGAAGACATCGATCTCTGGCACGCGGTCGATTATTGGGAGACACCCATCGAAGCCCTCTGGAAGGGCGCCGGTGACTGCGAAGACTACGCGATCGCCAAGTATTTCAGTTTGCGTCACCTGGGTGTGTCCAGCGACAAATTGCGCATTACCTACGTCAAGGCCTTGCGTCAGAATCGCGCGCACATGGTCTTGACCTACTATTCCACCCCCGACGCGATCCCGCTGGTGCTCGACAGCCTGATGGACGACATCCTGCCGGCTACCCGCCGTACCGATTTGATCCCGGTGTATTCATTCAACGCCGAGGGCCTTTACCTGCCCGGCGCCAAGGGCAACAAGAAGGTCGGCGATACCAAACGCTTGTCGCGCTGGCAGGATGTGTTGAGAAAAATGCGTGCGGAAGGCTTTCCAGCCGAGCCTGCCAACTAGGAGTAACTGATCGGATGTCTTTGTTCAAACAGCTGTTGATCGCAATCTGTCTGTTCCTGGTGGTCGCCTTCAGCGGCAGCTTCATGGTCAGCCTGGAAAGTTCGCGCACGCAATACGTCAACCAGTTGCGCTCCCATGCGCAGGACGCCGCGACGGCGCTGGCGCTGTCGCTCACCCCCAATATCGATGACCCGGCCATGGTGGAGCTGCTGGTCAGCTCGATCTTCGACAGCGGTTACTACGCCAGTATCCGCGTGGTGGACCTGGCAACGGACAAAACCATCGTTGAGCGCAGCGGCATTCCGGACAGCAACGGCGTACCCAACTGGTTCGTTAAATTGATCGGCCTGGAGCCGGCCGGTGGCGATGCGCTGGTGAGCCGTGGTTGGGAGCAGGCGGCGCGCGTCGAGGTGGTCAGCCATCCGATGTTCGCCCTGGCCAAACTCTGGCAGAGCGCCTTGGGCAGCCTTGGCTGGTTGCTGCTGTGCGGCGCTGTCAGTGTGGTGCTTGGCGGGTTGCTGCTGCGCCGCCAATTGAAACCGTTGGACTACATGGTCAGACAGTCCCACGCGATCGCCCGCCGAGAATTCCTCAGCCTGCCCGACCTGCCGCGCACGCCGGAACTGCGCCGGGTGGTGCAGGCGATGAACCAGATGGTGGAAAAGCTCAAGGCACTGTTCCAGGAGCAGGCCGAGCGCAGCGAAAAGCTGCGCACCGAATCCTATCAGGACAACCTCACCGGTCTGGCCAACCGGCGTTACTTCGAGATGCAGCTCAACGCCCGTGTCAGCGACCCCGAAGAAACCAACTCGGGTTACTTGCTGGTGTTGCGCGTCAAGGACCTGGCCGGCTTGAACCAGCGCCTGGGGGGCCAGCGTACCGACCAGCTGCTGCAAGCGGTCGGCGAACAGCTGTTGCGCCAATGCGAGCCGTACCCGGAAACCCACAACCTCGTGACCCGGATCCGTGGCGGCGAATTCGCCGTGCTGGCGCCTGGGCTGACGCGAGAGGAAGCGCTGCAATTGGCGCAGAACCTGGAAAGCACCTTACTCAGCCTGCAGGCCACCGGTGCCAGCGATGTCGCGCCCGTGGCCTATATCGGCCTGGCACCCTTCAACCATGGCGATGCGCCGCAGGCGCTGCTGACCCGCGCCGACCAGGCCCTGGCGCAAGCCGAAGGGCAGGGTGACAGCACTTGGGTGTGCCTCGACCACGGTGCCGCCGCCAAAGTCGGTGACGATCACCACGCCTGGCACACGCTGTTGGACCAGGCGCTGACCCAGCAGCGTTTCGAGCTGTACTTCCAGCCGGTCGTCGCCAGCCAGGATCCGCAATTAGTCCTGCATTACAAAGTGCTGTCACGCTTGCACGACGTTGACGGCCATACCATACCCGCCGGGCGTTTCCTGCCGTGGCTCGAGCGTTTCGGCTGGTCCGCCCGCCTGGACCGCTTGATGCTGGAGCAGGTGCTCAAACAGATGACCGGCCACAGCGATAGTCTGGCGCTGAACCTCTCAGCCGCGACCTTGCAGGACCCAGAGGCCCTGCAGCGCATTTATGACCTGCTGCGCCAGCACAGCAACCTCGGCCCGCGCCTCACCCTGGAAATCGGTGAAGAGCAACTGCCGGAGCAGCCTGTGCTGGAACAGATGACCCAGCGCCTGCGCGAACTGGGCTTCTCCCTGAGCCTCCAGCGTTTCGGTGGGCGTTTCAGCATGATCGGCAACCTGGCCCGCCTGGGCCTGGCGTACTTGAAAATCGACGGCAGCTACATCCGCGCCATCGATCAGGAAAGCGACAAGCGCCTGTTTATCGAAGCCATCCAGCGCGCGGCCCACAGCATCGATCTACCGTTGATTGCCGAACGTGTGGAGACCGAGGGTGAGCTGAAGGTGATTCGCGAGATGGGGATTTTTGGTGTGCAGGGCCAGCTGTTCGGCGAGCCGGCGCCCTGGAAATAACGCAGAACACATGTGGGAGGGGGCTTGCCCCCGATAGCGGTGTATCAGTCGCCTAAGTATCGCCTGGTCTACTGCTATCGGGGGCAAGCCCCCTCCCACATTTTAGAGTCGGCGCAACTTCAGGGCTCAGATAAGCCCTTTCTCATCATCATTGATCAACTGACTCAACCCGCCCAACGCTTCCCGCGCCTGGTTACGGTCCATCAGTTTGGCCTGGGCTGCGGGCGGCAGGTCCGTCACGCTGATAACGCCCTTGCGGGTGAGCACCTGGATCAAATCGTCCAGCACCCGAATCATCTCCAGGTCACTCTGCTTGAGTTGGGCCAGGCTGGTTTCCACCACTTCGTTGGCGTACCAGGCCTGGATCTCATGGTGATCGGCCGGCAGTGTGTCGGTGGATTCGGCAAAGGCGGCGGCCTCTACGCGACTCAACGCGCCCTGTGCATCACGTTGCACGTAAAACATAAGAACCCCTCGAAGATGAGCCACACACCTTTAGCCCCATAGGCTGGCCGTGTGTTGATAAACGCGAGTATGCGATGCAACCGGCCGCCGGGGCCAGCAACGTATCGCCAGGATAAATCGGCCGCCTCGAGGGCGGCCAATTTATCCAAGCTTAGACGGTGTGATCGATCTTGATGGTCGGATCTGCACCGCTGATCAGCGAGTTGATGCTGGTATGAGACCAATCGTTGCCTTCCAGCTTGATGGTCACATCCGCATTGGCCACGCCGCCAGCGGTGTTGAGCTTGCCTTCGCTGCTCACTTGCAGGGTCGACACGCCTTCTACCGTGGTGATCTTGAGGTAGTTGTCGATGGTGCTGTCCGTCTCGCCTTTGAGCAAGTCGCGCAGGTCAATCCGATCACCTTCCGACGCCGTGAAGTCCTTGATCACGTCGTTGCCGAAGTCACCGGCCTTCCACATGAAGGTGTCGGCACCCGAACCGCCGACCAGGATGTCGTTGCCCAGGCCACCCATCAACGTGTCGTTACCGGTGCCGCCCAAGAGGATGTCATTGCCCTTGCCGCCGTCCAGCACGTCGTTGCCGCCCTGGCCGAACAGGATGTCATCGCCGCCACCGCCGATCAGCGTGTCATTGCCATCCTTGGCGCCGGATACGTCAAAGTCCGCGTAATGCTCGGTGACGTACTGGTGCACGTTCGAGGTGGTGACCGACGAGACGGCCATACCGGTTTTCTGTGCCACAAAAGCCTGCAGCGCGTTGTAACCCTCACCGGTCACGTCGCTGAAGCTCACCAGGTCGCCAAACAGGATGTCATTGCCGTCGCCACCGCTGACGGTGTCCGCGCCTGGCAGAGTCGCCTCGGTATGGCCGAGGATGGCATTGGCCAGGTCCTTCGGATCGATATTGGCCTGTGGCTTGCCATCGCTGTCGTAAGGCTTCAGGTCGCTTAAGCTGATGTCGCTGTTGATGCCGATCGCCTCCACATGCGAAAGCCCGCCCAGCAGCGCGAAGGCGCTCTTGGAGTTGGCCAGTGTTGCCGTGTCGGTGCTGTTGCCTCGGCCGTCAAGGTTGGACAACTCAAAGGTGCCATCGCCCTGGGCGCGAACCGTGCCCAGGTTGTAGGCCGTCCACCAGAAGCCGTTCGAGGTTTGCAGTTGAGCGGCACCCGAGGCGTCGATGCTCAAGTAATGGGTGTTATCCAGGTACTTGCCGACCGCGGTCCCGGGCGTGTAGTTGGCCGTCGTTACCACATCATCGAACTTGACGTTGCCGTACAGCGTCGGGTTGGTCTGCTCACCGCTCTGGTAGAACGTCGGCTGGCCGTCGGTGATGAAGTACGTAAGGTTGGTCGCACCGGTGTTTTTGGTCGCCAGGTCGCTCTGGAAGAAGTTGGCGGTGGTCTTGAACACGTCTTCGTAGTTGGTGCCGCCTTCCGACACCATCGAGTCCAGCACTGCTTTGAGCTGGGTCAGCGCATTGGGGGCATTGAGGTTGATGGCGATCGACTTGTTCACCTGACTATCGAAGTCGGCCAGGAAGATATTCACCGTGCCCGACGTGTTGGCACCCAGGCTGTCTTTGAGCGAGTTGAACACCGTGGTCAGCGACGACTTCGCCGCGTTGATCGACGCTGTGCTCATGCTGCCGGAGCTGTCCACCATGAAGGCAATGTTGTAGTTCTTGCCCTGCACCACGTTCAGGCCACCGATATCGGCCACAACAATGTCGTTGCCATCGGTGCCGATGATCGAGTCGCTGCCCGAGGTACCGGTGACCGAACTGTAGATGGCGGGGTACACAGTTACGGGCAATTGCGCGGTGGTGCTCGCCGACCCGCCGATGCTCTCGGTAGACGTCGAGGTAACGGTGAGGTTGAACTGGCCGCTGTAATAGGTCGGCGGTTTGATGGTCAGGGAGCCCAGGTCCCAGCCGTTGACGTTGACTTCGCCCACGGTCTTGGTCGCGGTAAAGGTGTGTCCCGCAGCGTCGGTAAGCACCGAACCTGCCGGTATGCCACCGATCTTCACGGCCAGGGTTTCCGAACCGTCGGTATCGGTCAGCGCGGTGGTGATCTTGGACAGTTTGACGCTGCCGTTTTCCAGGCCTTCGTTGAGCTTGTAGCCCACGTAGTAACCGTCACCGTGGCTGCCATGCAGGTCGGACACGGTCACGCCGGCGTTGGTCAGGTCGGTGATACCGGTGTACAGCGGCACGGTGCCGGTGCTCAGGTTCTGCACCGTCCCGCCGTTGATCGACAGGTTGACGTCGAAGCTGCCAGGCCCCGCTTGGTTGGCCTGGTAGATCTCAAGGCTGTAATAGCCGCTGACCGTTGGCGTGAACGTGCCGCTGAACTTGCCACTGTTGGTGCCCCACAAGCCGCTGGCCACGTCTTTACCGCCGACGTTGATCAGCAGGCTGTCATCGGCGACGCCGCTGAAGGTGTAGTTCTTGCCGGCTTCCATGTACATCAGGCCGGAGATTTTGGCACCCGAGCCGGCATTGACGTTTTCGGTGGACTCGACGTTGGTTATGACCGCGCTGCTGTTGGGCGTGCCGGCGCCATCAATGGCTTTTTTCAGTACGTCCGGTGCGGCGCCATTACCGTTGGTGCCAAGGCCCGAGATGCTGCTCCAGCTCTGCTTGATCAGGCCGGTCGAGGTGACGTTATTGTCAGCCACACTCAGGGTCGGCGCATCGGCCACCGGGGTGATATCGACTTTCACCGTGGCGCTGCTGCCCAGGTCCTTGCCGTCGGTAGGCTGGAACTTGAACTGTGCGTAATCGGACTGCTTGTTACCGATGCCGGTGCCGCCATAACCGTCGGCGCCGGACTCGTTGGCGTTGGGCATAAAGCGCAACTGACCACCATCGACCTGGGCTTTGGTAAAGGTCTGGCCGCTGGTCACGTTGGTCCAGGTGGTGCCGTCGGCCGCCAGGTATTGCAGCTTGCCGGCCACCGGCAGGTCGGTGATCTTCACGCCGAGGCTGGCTTGTGGCGAGTCCACGTCGGTCACGCCGAAGTTGGCCCAGGTCAGCGCGAGCGCAGTGTCTTCGGTACCGGTTACGGCCCCGCCCGTTGCCACTGGCGCATCGTTGACGGCCAGCACGTTGACGGTGGTGGTGGCGACGTTGGAGTAGTTGCCGCCGTCGGTCACCGTCACGGTAATGGTGCGCGGCGTGGTGCTTGGGTCGTGGCTGTTGTTGGTGAACGTGATGTTCTGGATGCGTTGCATGTAGTCAGCCAGCGTCGCGCTGCCCGACAACGTCAGGGTGATGACGCCCGTCTGGTTATTGGTGCTGACGCTGATGCCATTGACGCCGTTGCCCAGGTTCAAGCTATCACCGGCTTGCGCGTTGGTCAGGGTGACCGTTGCGCCGGTCAGCATTGTGCTGTCCGGGTCGGTGATCCTGATATCGGTGTCGGCAATCGACACACCCTGCCCGGCGGTGCCTTCGGTGAAGGTGGTCTTGTAATCGTTGCCGCTGGCGCCGCTGGAATTGTTCGCGTCCAGGTCGATGACCGGCGGTGCATCGTTGTCGAGGATATCGGTGCTGACGGTACCCTTGTCGATCACCAGGTTCTCGAAATTGCCACCGGTGGTCTTGTCGATAGTGATGACGATTTTTTCCGTCGGCTCGGTGATTTTGTCGTCCAGCGTGCGGATATCAAACGGCACGCTGCTGGCGCCGGCCGGAATCTTCACGGTGTACACGCCATTGAAATCCGAGCCGTCGGTGGCCGTGCCGCTGTACTTGAGCGTGACGGTCAGATCGGTTTGCGCCGGGTTGCTCAAGTTCAGCGTGTAATGCGCGGTGCCGCCTTCAGTCACCGATGCGTCGCCGCTGAGGCTGAGGGTGGTGTTGGTGACCACATCCGTGACTTTGGTGACGACGGTGCTGCCATCAACCATCAAGTGCTCGTATTTGTCGCCGCCGCTGACGACGCCGCTGATTTTGGTCGTGACGTCATTGGCGCCGACATACGCATCGTTAGGCGCGGTGGCCGTGGTGAAATTACTCGACTTGCCGTTGCCGATGGTAATGGTCGAGCCATTATCCAGCTTCACCACCAGGTCGGAACCGAGGTTGGTGACTGCCGCGCCGTTCTTGTCGACCAGCGACGCGGTGTAGACAATCTGCCCACCCTCGCTGACCGAGCCCGTGGCCTTGAGCACCACCGTCACATCGTCGATGGTGTCGTTGATCGTGGTGGTTGCGCCACCCGGTGTGACAGTCACACCCTCGAAATTGCCACCGGTGGTTCCGGTGATCTTGACGGTTTGAGTGCTCTTGTCGATGAACACGTCATCGCTTGGTGCCGCCACCGTCACCGTGCCCACGGTCGAACCCTGCTTGATGGTGATGCTGGAACCGTTGTCCAACTGCACCACCATGTCGCTGCCGGCCTTGTTGCTCAAAGTCGCGGTGTAGGTGATCTGGCCACCTTCGTTGACGGCGCTTGGCGCGCTCAGCGTGACGCTGGTCAGGTCGGTGCTGCCAGGGGTATCGGTAACAGTGGTGCTAACCGCTGTGGTACTTGGCACCAGGTTCTCAAAGTGCTCGCCACCGGTGACAGTCTTGATTGCAGTGGTGACGGTTTGATCGCCTTTGTAGACGTCATTCGGTGCCACGGCGGTGACCGTGCCGCTGGATTGGTTCAACCCGATGGTGATGGTTTTGCCGTTATCCAGGGTGATGGTCAGCGGGTTGGTGATGTTGGTCACCGGCGCGCCGTTTTTATCCACAAGGCTGGCGGTGTAAACGATATTGCCGCCTTCGCCGATGGTGGTGGTGGCGGTCAGTACAACGTCGACCTTGTCGATGGTGTCGTTGATCGCAGTGGTTGCGCCGTTGCCTGCGACTTCCAGTTTTTCGAAGTTGCCGCCAGAAGCGTCGGTAATCTTGACGATCTGGGTGCTCTTGTCGATGAACACGTCATCGCTTGGCGCAGGGACGGTGACGGTGCCGACGGTTTCACCGGCTTTAATGGTGATCGACGAGCCGTTATCAAGTTTCAGCGTAACGTCAGTACCGGCCTTGTTGCTCAAGGTTGCGGTGTACGTGATCTGGCCACCTTCGTTGACTGCGCTCGGCGCGGTCAGGGTAACGGTGGTGGTGTTATCAGTACCTGGGGTGTCAGTCACTGTTGTTGTGACTTTGTCGGTACCTGGAACGAGATTTTCGAAGTGCTCACCACCAGTGACAGTCTTGATAGCAGTGATGACGGTTTGGTCGCCTTTATAGACGTCATCTGGTGCAACAACCGAAACGCTGCCGCTCGATTGGTTCACACCGATGGTGATGGTTTTGCCGTTGTCCAGGGTGACAGTCAGCGGGTTAGTGATGTTAGTCACCAGCGCACCGTTTTTATCCACAAGGCTGGCGGTGTAGACGATGTTGCCGCCTTCGCCAACCGTGGTGGTAGCGCTCAGAACCACATCGACTTTGTCGATGGTGTCGTTGATCGCTGTCGTTGCACTGTTTTGCGCAACTACCAGCTTCTCGAAGTTGCCGCCGGAAGCGTCGGTAATCTTGACGATCTGGGTGCTCTTGTCGATGAACACGTCATCGCTTGGCGCAGGGACGGTCACAGTGCCGACGGTTTCACCGGCTTTGATGATGATGTTTGAACCGTTATCCAGTTTCAGAGTGACGTCAGTACCGGCCTTGTTGCTCAAGGTCGCGGTGTAGGTGATCTGCCCACCTTCGTTGACTGCGCTTGGCGCGGTCAGCGTAACGGTAGTGGTATCAGCAGTGCCTGGGGTATCGGTAACAGTGGTGTTAACCGCTGTGGTACCTGGCACCAGGTTTTCAAAGTGCTCGCCACCGGTGACGGTTTTGATGGCGGTCGTGACGGTTTGATCGCCTTTGTAGACGTCATTCGGTGCCACGGTGGTGACCGTGCCGCTGGATTGGTTCACACCGATGGTGATGGTTTTGCCGTTATCCAGTGTGACGGTCAGCGGGTTGGTGATGTTGGTCACCGGCGCGCCGTTTTTATCCACAAGGCTGGCGGTGTAGACGATATTGCCGCCCTCGCCGACGGTGGTGGTAGCGGTCAGTACAACGTCGACTTTGTCGATGGTGTCGTTGATCGCAGTGGTTGCGCCGTTGCCTGCGACTTCCAATTTCTCGAAGTTGCCGCCCGTTGCGTCGGTAATCTTGACCGTTTGAGTGCTCTTATCGATGAACACATCATCGGTAGGCGCAGGCACAGTCACAGTGCCGACGGTATCGCCGGCCTTGATGGTGATGTTCGAACCGTTATCGAGTTTCAGCGTGACGTCAGTACCGGCCTTGTTGCTCAAGGTCGCGGTGTAGGTGATCTGGCCACCTTCGTTAACAGCATTTGGTGCGGTCAGCGTGACAGTCGTGGTGTTGTCAGTACCTGGGGTATCAGTCACGGTTGTAGTGACTTTGTCGGTACCTGGAACGAGGTTTTCGAAGTGCTCGCCGCCAGTAACGCCTTTGATCGCGGTCGTAACGATTTGGTCGCCTTTGTAAACATCATCCGGCGCAACAACCGAAACAGAACCGTTCGACTGATTCACACCAATGGTGATGGTCTGTCCGTTATCCAACGTCACGGTCAACGGGTTGGTGATGTTGGTCACCGGCGCACCGTTTTTATCCACAAGGCTGGCGGTGTAGACGATGTTGCCGCCTTCGCCGACGGTGGTGGTGGCGGTCAGTACAACGTCGACTTTGTCGATGGTGTCGTTGATCGCAGTGGTTGCGCCGTTGCCTGCGACTTCCAATTTCTCGAAGTTGCCGCCCGTTGCGTCTGTGATCTTGACCGTCTGAGTGCTCTTATCGATGAACACATCATCGGTAGGCGCAGGCACGGTGACGGTGCCGACGGTATCGCCAGCCTTGATGATAATCGACGAACCGTTGTCCAGCTTCAGCGTAACGTCGCTGCCTGCTTTGTTGGAGAGCGTGGCCGTGTAAGTGATCTGGCCACCTTCGTTGACTGCGCTCGGCGCGGACAGGGTAACGGTGGTGGTGTTGTCGGTACCCGGTGTATCGGTAACGGTGGTGTTAACCGGCGTGGTGCCTGGAACGAGATTTTCGAAGTGCTCGCCACCGGTGACAGTCTTGATAGCAGTGATGACGGTCTGGTCGCCCTTGTACACATCATCCGGCGCAACAACCGAAACAGAACCGCTCGACTGATTCACGCCGATAGTGATGCTCTGGCCGTTATCCAACGTCACGGTCAACGGATTGGTGATGTTGGTCACCGGCGCGCCGTTTTTATCCACAAGGCTGGCGGTGTAGACGATGTTGCCGCCTTCGCCGATGGTGGTGGTGGCGGTCAGTACTACATCGACCTTGTCGATGGTGTCATTGATCGTGGTGGTTGCGCCGTTGCCTGCGACTTCCAGTTTTTCGAAGTTGCCGCCAGAAGCGTCGGTGATTTTGACGATCTGAGTGCTCTTGTCGATAAACACGTCATCGCTTGGAGCAGGCACGGTGATGGCGCCGACGGTGTCGCCGGCCTTGATGGTGATCGACGAGCCGTTGTCCAGCTTCAGCGTAACGTCGCTGCCTGCTTTGTTGGAGAGCGTGGCCGTGTAAGTGATCTGGCCACCTTCGTTGACGGCGGTTGGCGCGGTGAGCGTAACGGTAGTGGTATCAGCGGTGCTTGGGGTATCGGTGACAGTGGTGTTAACCGCTGTGGTACTTGGCACCAGGTTCTCAAAGTGCTCGCCACCGGTGACAGTCTTGATAGCAGTGGTGACGGTCTGATCGCCTTCGTACACATCATCCGGCGCAACAACCGAAACGCTGCCGCTCGATTGGTTTACACCGATAGTGATGCTCTGGCCGTTATCCAAGGTGACGGTCAGCGGGTTGGTGATGTTGGTCACCAGCGCGCCGTTTTTATCCACAAGGCTTGCTGTGTAAACGATGTTGCCGCCTTCGCCGACGGTGGTGGTAGCGGTCAGTACAACGTCGACTTTGTCGATGGTGTCGTTGATCGCAGTGGTTGCGCCGTTGCCAGCAACTTCCAACTTCTCAAAGTTGCCGCCCGTTGCGTCTGTGATCTTGACCGTCTGCGTGCTCTTGTCGATGAACACGTCATCGCTTGGCGCTGGGACGGTCACGGTACCGACGGTATCGCCAGCCTTGATGATAATCGACGAACCGTTATCCAGTTTCAGAGTGACGTCGCTGCCCGCTTTGTTAGAGAGCGTGGCCGTATAAGTGATCTGGCCACCTTCGTTGACGGCGGTTGGCGCGGTGAGCGTGACGGTAGTGGTATCAGCAGTGCCTGGGGTATCGGTAACAGTGGTGTTAACCGCTGTGGTACCTGGCACCAGGTTTTCAAAGTGCTCGCCACCGGTGACAGTCTTGATTGCAGTGGTGACTGTTTGATCGCCTTTGTAGACGTCATTCGGTGCCACGGTGGTGACCGTGCCGCTGGATTGGTTCACACCGATGGTGATGGTTTTGCCGTTATCCAGTGTGACGGTCAGCGGGTTGGTGATGTTGGTCACCGGCGCGCCGTTTTTATCCACAAGGCTGGCGGTGTAGACGATATTGCCGCCCTCGCCGACGGTGGTGGTAGCGGTCAGTACAACGTCGACTTTGTCGATGGTGTCGTTGATCGCAGTGGTTGCGCCGTTGCCAGCAACTTCCAATTTCTCGAAGTTGCCGCCCGTTGCGTCTGTGATCTTGACCGTCTGCGTGCTCTTGTCGATGAATACGTCATCGGTCGGCGCAGGGACAGTCACAGTGCCGACGGTATCGCCGGCCTTGATGGTGATGTTCGACCCGTTATCGAGTTTCAGCGTGACGTCAGTACCGGCCTTGTTGCTCAAGGTCGCGGTGTAGGTGATCTGGCCACCTTCGTTAACAGCATTTGGTGCGGTCAGCGTGACAGTCGTGGTGTTGTCAGTACCTGGGGTATCAGTCACGGTTGTAGTGGCTTTGTCGGTACCTGGAACGAGGTTTTCGAAGTGCTCGCCACCGGTCACACCTTTGATAGCGGTGGTGACGGTTTGGTCGCCCTTGTAAACATCATCCGGTGCAACAACCGAAACGCTGGCGCTCGATTGGTTTACACCGATAGTGATGCTCTGGCCGTTATCCAGCGTCACGGTCAGCGGGTTGGTGATGTTGGTCACCGGCGCGCCGTTTTTATCCACAAGGCTGGCGGTGTAGACGATGTTGCCGCCTTCGCCGACGGTAGTGGTGGCGGTCAGTACAACGTCGACCTTGTCGATGGTGTCGTTGATCGCGGTAGTTGCGCCGTTGCCAGTAACTTCCAGCTTCTCGAAGTTGCCACCTGTTGCGTCAGTAATCTTGACCGTCTGGGTGCTCTTGTCGATGAACACGTCATCGCTTGGCGCAGGGACGGTCACAGTGCCGACGGTTTCACCGGCTTTGATGATGATGTTTGAACCGTTATCCAACTTCAGCGTGACGTCAGTACCGGCCTTGTTGCTCAAGGTCGCGGTGTAGGTGATCTGCCCACCTTCGTTGACTGCGCTTGGCGCGGTCAGCGTAACGGTAGTGGTATCAGCAGTGCCTGGGGTATCGGTAACAGTGGTGTTAACCGCTGTGGTACCTGGCACCAGGTTTTCAAAGTGCTCGCCACCGGTGACGGTTTTGATGGCGGTCGTGACGGTTTGATCGCCTTTGTAGACATCATCCGGTGCAATAACCGAAACGCTGGCGCTCGATTGATTTACACCGATGGTGATGCTCTGGCCGTTATCCAACGTCACGGTCAACGGATTGGTGATGTTAGTCACCGGCACGCCGTTCTTATCCACAAGGCTGGCGGTGTAAACGATGTTGCCGCCTTCGCCAACAGTAGTGGTGGCGCTCAGAACCACGTCGACTTTATCGATAGTGTCGTTGATCGTGGTAGTCGCACCGCTGCCTGCAACTTCCAGCTTTTCGAAGTTGCCGCCCGTTGCGTCTGTGATCTTGACCGTCTGTGTGCTCTTGTCGATGAACACGTCATCGCTTGGCGCAGGCACGGTCACAGTGCCGACGGTATCGCCGGCTTTGACAGTGATCAATGAGCCGTTATCCAGCTTCAACGTGACGTCGCTGCCCGCTTTGTAAGAGAGCGTAGCGGTGTAAGTGATCTGGCCACCTTCGTTAACGGCACTTGGTGCAGTCAACGTAACAGTGGTGGTGTCGTCAGTACGTGGTGTATCAGTCACGGTTGTAGTGACTTTGTCGGTACCTGGAACGAGGTTTTCGAAGTGCTCGCCACCGGTCACACCTTTGATAGCGGTGGTGACGGTTTGGTCGCCCTTGTAAACATCATCCGGCGCAACAACCGAAACACTGGCGCTCGATTGGTTTACACCGATAGTGATGCTCTGTCCGTTATCCAACGTCACGGTCAACGGGTTGGTGATGTTGGTCACCGGCGCACCGTTTTTATCCACAAGGCTGGCGGTGTAGACGATGTTGCCGCCTTCGCCGACGGTAGTGGTGGCGGTCAGGACAACGTCGACCTTGTCGATGGTGTCGTTGATCGTTGTCGTTGCGCCGTTGCCAGCAATTTCCAGTTTTTCGAAGTTGCCACCGGTAGTTTCAGTGATCTGAACGGTCTGCGTGCTCTTATCGATGAACACGTCATCGCTTGGAGCAGGAACGGTCACTGTGCCGACAGTGTCGCCGGCTTTGATCGTGATGCTCGAACCGTTATCCAGTTTCAGAGTGACGTCAGTACCGGCCTTGTTGCTCAAGGTCGCGGTGTACGTGATCTGGCCACCTTCGTTCGCCTGGGCCGGAGCCGTCAGTGTCACCGTGGTGGTGTTATCAGTGCCCGGTGTATCAGTAACGGTGGTATTGACGGGCGTAGTGCCTGGCACAAGATTTTCGAAGTGCTCGCCACCAGTGACAGTCTTGATAGCAGTGGTGACGGTCTGATCGCCTTTATAGACGTCATCCGGCGCAATAACCGAAACGCTGGCGCTCGATTGGTTCACACCGATGGTGATGCTCTGGCCGTTATCCAAGGTGACGGTTAACGGATTGGTGATGTTGGTTACCGGCGCACCGTTCTTATCCACAAGGCTGGCGGTGTAAACGATATTGCCGCCTTCGCCGACGGTGGTGGTAGCGGTCAGTACCACATCGACCTTGTCGATGGTGTCGTTGATCGCGGTAGTTGCGCCGTTGCCAGCAACTTCCAATTTCTCAAAGTTGCCGCCCGTTGCGTCGGTAATCTTGACGGTTTGAGTGCTCTTGTCGATGAACACGTCATCGGTAGGCGCTGGGACGGTCACGGTGCCGACGGTGTCGCCGGCCTTGATGGTGATCGACGAGCCGTTGTCCAGTTTCAGCGTGACGTCGCTGCCCGCTTTGTTAGAGAGCGTAGCGGTGTAAGTGATCTGGCCACCTTCGTTGACGGCAGTTGGCGCGGTCAGCGTGACGGTAGTGGTATCAGCAGTGCCTGGGGTATCGGTAACAGTGGTGTTAACCGCTGTGGTACCTGGCACCAGGTTTTCAAAGTGCTCGCCACCGGTGACGGTTTTGATGGCGGTCGTGACGGTTTGATCGCCTTTGTACACATCATCCGGCGCAACAACCGAAACGCTGCCGCTCGATTGGTTTACACCGATAGTGATGTTCTGGCCGTTATCGAGTGTGACGGTCAACGGGTTGGTGATGTTAGTCACCGGCGCACCGTTTTTATCCACAAGGCTGGCGGTGTAAATGATGTTGCCGCCTTCACCGACGGTGGTGGTGGCGGTCAGAACTACATCAACCTTGTCGATGGTGTCATTGATCGTGGTGGTCGCACCGTTGCCCGCAACTTCCAATTTCTCAAAGTTGCCGCCAGAAGCGTCGGTGATTTTGACGATCTGAGTGCTCTTGTCGATAAACACGTCATCGCTTGGAGCAGGCACGGTCACAGTGCCGATGGTTTCACCGGCTTTGATGGTGATGTTCGAACCGTTATCCAGTTTCAGCGTGACGTCAGTACCGGCCTTGTTGCTCAAGGTCGCGGTGTACGTGATTTGCCCACCTTCGTTAACAGCATTTGGTGCGGTCAGCGTGACAGTAGTGGTGTTATCAGTGCCTGGGGTATCAGTAACGGTGGTGTTAACTGGCGTGGTGCCAGGCACCAAGTTCTCGAAGTGCTCGCCACCAGTGACAGTCTTGATAGCAGTGGTGACGGTCTGATCGCCTTTGTACACATCATCCGGTGCAACAACCGAAACAGAACCGCTCGACTGATTCACGCCGATAGTGATGCTCTGGCCGTTATCCAACGTCACGGTCAACGGATTGGTGATGTTGGTTACCGGTACGCCGTTCTTATCCACAAGGCTGGCGGTGTAAACGATGTTGCCGCCTTCACCGACGGTGGTGGTGGCGGTCAGGACTACATCAACCTTGTCGATGGTGTCGTTGATCGTGGTGGTCGCACCGTTGCCGGCAACTTCCAATTTCTCAAAGTTGCCGCCCGTTGCGTCGGTAATCTTGACCGTCTGAGTGCTCTTATCGATAAACACATCATCGCTTGGCGCAGGGACAGTCACGGTACCGACGGTATCGCCGGCTTTGATCGTGATGCTCGAGCCATTATCCAACTTCAGCGTGACGTCACTGCCCGCTTTATTGGAAAGCGTAGCGGTGTACGTGACCTGACCACCTTCGTTCGCCTGGGCCGGAGCCGTCAGCGTGACGGTAGTGGTGTTATCAGTGCCTGGGGTATCAGTAACGGTGGTGTTGACGGGCGTAGTGCCTGGCACCAGATTTTCGAAGTGCTCGCCGCCGGTGACGGTTTTAATAGCAGTGGTGACGGTCTGGTCGCCCTTATACACGTCATCCGGCGCAACAACCGAAACGTTGGCGCTCGATTGGTTTACGCCGATGGTGATGCTTTGGCCGTTATCCAAGGTTACGGTCAGCGGGTTGGCGATGTTAGTCACCGGCGCACCGTTTTTATCCACAAGGCTGGCGGTGTAGACGATGTTGCCGCCTTCGCCGACGGTGGTGGTAGCGCTCAGAACTACATCGACCTTGTCGATGGTGTCGTTGATCGTTGTCGTTGCGCCGTTGCCAGCAACTTCCAGTCTTTCGAAGTTGCCGCCAGTGGTCTCAGTGATCTGGACGGTCTGAGTGCTTTTATCGATAAACACATCATCGCTAGGCGCAGGCACGGTCACGGTGCCGACGGTGTCGCCGGCTTTGATGGTGATGTTCGAACCGTTGTCCAACTTCAGCGTGACGTCAGTACCGGCCTTGTTGCTCAAGGTCGCGGTGTACGTAATCTGACCACCTTCATTCGCCTGGGTCGGAGCCGTCAGTGTCACAGTGGTGGTGTTGTCGGTACCCGGTGTATCGGTAACAGTGGTGTTAACGGGTGTGGTGCCGGGCACCAAATTCTCAAAGTGCTCGCCACCAGTGACGGTTTGAATAGCAGTGGTGACGGTCTGGTCGCCCTTATACACGTCATCCGGCGCAACAACGGAAACGCTGCCGCTCGATTGGTTTACACCGATGGTGATGTTCTGGCCGTTATCCAGCGTCACGGTCAGCGGGTTGGTGATGTTAGTCACCGGCACGCCGTTCTTATCCACAAGGCTGGCGGTGTAGACGATGTTGCCGCCTTCGCCGACGGTGGTGGTAGCGCTCAGAACTACATCGACCTTGTCGATGGTGTCATTGATCGTGGTGGTCGCACCGTTGCCCGCAACTTCCAATTTCTCGAAGTTACCGCCGGTGGTTTCGGTGATCTGAACGGTCTGTGTGCTCTTGTCGATGAACACGTCATCGCTTGGCGCAGGCACGGTCACGGTGCCGACGGTTTCACCAGCTTTAATGGTGATGCTTGAGCCGTTATCCAGCTTCAGCGTGACGTCAGTACCAGCCTTATTACTTAAGGTCGCGGTATAGGTGATCTGACCACCCTCGTTCGCTGCAGCCGGCGCGGTCAGCGTGACGGTCGTGGTATCGACGGAATCGGTAATGGTGGTGAGTGCCGGAGTCGTGCTCGGCACCAGGCTTTCGAAATTGCCGCCGGTTGCGCCTGTAATAGTGGTGCTGACGGTGCTGCCATTAACGTAGACATCGTTCGGCGGTGTGTCGACCACGACCGTACCTGTCGACTCACCCGCCTTGATGGTAATCACCGAGCCATTGCTCAAGGTGACGCTCACCGGGGTTTGTGCCGGGTTGGTCAGGGTCGCGGTGTAAGTGATCTGACCGCCTTCGGTGACGGTCGTGTCGGCAGTCAGCGTAACGGCGGTGGCATCGACCGAGTCAGTAATAGTGGTAACCGCAGGCGTAGTGCTCGGCACCAGGTTTTCAAAGTTGCCGCCGGTTGCGCCGGTAATGGTGGTGCTGACGGTCGACCCGTTGACGTAGACATCATTGGCCGGGGTATCGACTACGACAGTACCCGTCGACTCACCCGCCTTGATGGTAATCACCGAGCCATTGCTCAAGGTGACGCTCACCGGGGTTTGTGCCGGGTTGGTCAGGGTCGCGGTGTAGGTGATCTGACCGCCTTCGGTCACGGTCGAACCGGCCGTCAGCGTGACAGTGGTGGTATCGACCACATCAGTAATGGTAGTAACCGCAGGCGTAGTGCTCGGCACCAGGTTTTCAAAGTTGCCGCCGGTTGCGCCGGTGATAGTGGTGCTGACGGTCGAGCCATTAACGTAGACATCATTGGCCGGCGTATCGACAACAACAGTACCTGTGGACTCACCCGCCTTGATGGTAATCACCGAGCCATTGCTCAAGGTGACGTTCACCGGGGTTTGTGCCGGGTTGGTCAATGTCGCGGTGTAGGTGATCTGACCACCTTCGGTCACGGTCGAACCGGCCGTCAGCGTGACAGTAGTGGTATCGACCACATCAGTAATAGTGGTGACCGCAGGCGTCGTGCTCGGCACCAGGTTTTCAAAGTTGCCGCCGGTAGCTCCGGTAATGGTGGTGCTGACGGTCGAACCATTAACGTAGACGTCATTGGCCGGAGTATCGACTACCACCGTACCCGTCGATTCCCCCGCCTTGATGGTAATCACCGAGCCATTGCTCAAGGTAACGCTCACCGGCGTCTGCGCGGGGTTGGTCAATGTCGCGGTGTAAGTGATCTGACCGCCTTCGGTCACGGTCGAACCGGCCGTCAGCGTGACAGTGGTGGTATCGACCACATCAGTAATGGTAGTAACCGCAGGCGTAGTGCTCGGCACCAGGTTTTCAAAGTTGCCACCGGTTGCGCCGGTAATGGTGGTGCTGACGGTCGAACCGTTAACGTAAACGTCGTTGGCCGGCGTATCGACAACAACAGTACCCGTCGACTCACCCGCCTTGATGGTAATCACCGAGCCATTGCTCAAGGTGACGCTCACCGGGGTTTGTGCCGGGTTGGTCAGGGTCGCGGTGTAGGTGATCTGACCGCCTTCGGTCACGGTCGAACCGGCCGTCAGCGTGACAGTGGTGGTATCGACCACATCAGTAATGGTGGTGACCGCAGGCGTAGTGCTCGGCACCAGGTTTTCAAAGTTGCCGCCGGTTGCGCCGGTGATAGTGGTGCTGACGGTCGAGCCATTAACGTAGACATCATTGGCCGGCGTATCGACAACAACAGTACCTGTGGACTCACCCGCCTTGATGGTAATCACCGAGCCATTGCTCAAGGTGACGTTCACCGGGGTTTGTGCCGGGTTGGTCAATGTCGCGGTGTAGGTGATCTGACCACCTTCGGTCACGGTCGAACCGGCCGTCAGCGTGACAGTAGTGGTATCGACCACATCAGTAATAGTGGTGACCGCAGGCGTCGTGCTCGGCACCAGGTTTTCAAAGTTGCCGCCGGTTGCGCCGGTAATAGTGGTGCTGACGGTCGAGCCATTAACGTAGACGTCATTGGCCGGCGTATCGACAACAACAGTACCTGTGGACTCACCCGCCTTGATGGTAATCACCGAGCCATTGCTCAAGGTGACGCTCACCGG
Organism: Pseudomonas orientalis; assembly: GCF_002934065.1. Taxonomy (NCBI): domain Bacteria; kingdom Pseudomonadati; phylum Pseudomonadota; class Gammaproteobacteria; order Pseudomonadales; family Pseudomonadaceae; genus Pseudomonas; species Pseudomonas orientalis. The sequence continues at coordinate 152,392 of NZ_CP018049.1, forward strand.
GGTTTGCGCCGGGTTGGTCAATGTCGCGGTGTAGGTGATCTGGCCACCTTCAGTCACGTTCGAACCAGCCGTCAAGGTCACGGTGGTGGTGTCGATGGTGTCGGTAATCTGCGTCACGGCCGGGTTAGGGTCGAGGGTCAGTACCAGGTTGTTGCCGCCGGTGGTGCCGGTGACGTTGACGCTGATCTGGCTGGCGTCGAGGTACGGGCTGTCATTAGGCGCCAGTGGCACGTTGACGGTGCCGGTCAGTTGGCCGGACGGGATGGTGATCACCGCGCCGTTGGACAGGGTGATGGTCAAGTCGCTGGTGCCGGCCTGGGTCACGGTGGCGGTATACGTCAGCACGCCCCCGGCTTCGGTGATGCTCGGGGTGGCGCTCAGGCTCAGGGTCGAAGGCTGCAGCGCCAGGTTGCCGTTGCCTGCAGAAGCTTGAGCACCATTAAAGGTATTCAGCGTTGCTGTGCCCTGGCCGATAGGGGCGGTGGGAAAGCCGATGGTCGGATCGACACGCCCGGCGGTCGCGTCCAGCACCACGAAGCTGTGGCCGCCGCCCGCCGCGCCATTACCGGCAGCGGTGGCGCCGGCGGCAGTGGCTTCCAGTTCGGTGGTCGGGTCGGCGCCGGCGGCGATGGCCTGCTGCAGCTCGGCAACCGACGGCGCGGCCTGTTCGGTGGCGGCGGCCAGGTCGGCGGTGGAGTCCGGCATGTCGGCGCTCCACTGGGTGTCGCGGCCCAGGTCCAGCGTGCGTCCGTCAGCCAGCTCCAGGCTCACTGCGCCCGACAGGCCCGTATCAATCTGGTCGCCCGCAAACAGGCGATCACCCTCAACCAGAACACGGCGTGCCCCTTCCGGAGAAATAACGAACACTTGACCAACAATGCTTTTGACGATGGCAACAACATTGCTCATTAAATATTTCTCCGGCGATCCGTTTCTGATGATTCCATGTGGCCGCTCAAGAGGGAGGGCCAAACTGGAGGGGGCGTAGTCTGAACACTTACTGACGTCAAATTATTGGCTAGAATTTTTAGCTATCTAGTTTATGCCAAACTATTGACCTTATGGTCGCCATCCTAAACAATCGCCCCCGTAATGTCACATTGATATTTATGCGGCGAACCGTCCTACATGTGTGAAGCAGTTCCGCTTTTTGAACTTTCCGACGTACGGTCATTACGCTAGCCATTATCCGACGCGGCGGCGCCAATCGCTGTGATTTGAGACAAGAAGTCCTGGGGAATTTTTAATGCGTCTGCACCTGTTCAAGGCAATACCGTTCGTTCTCGCCGCCAGCTTTGTACAAGCCCAGACGCTGCCTCAAGCCATGCAGCAGGCACTGGATGTGCACCCTGAAATTCAGGCCGGTGTAAACAGCCGCATCGCCGCCGATTACCAATTGCGCGCCGCACAGGGTGGTTATCTTCCGCGTGTCGATTTGAACGCCGGCTACGGCCGTGCAGGCACCGACAACGCGTCCACCCGCGCCACCAATGGCACGGGCGGCAACCACTGGGAAACCCTCAATCGCGGTGAATCCAGCCTGCGCCTGCAGCAAATGATCTTTGATGGGTTCGCCACTTCCAGCGAAGTCGGGCGTCAACAGGCCAACGTCAACTCCCGTGCCTATTCGTTGCTCGGTACGTCCGAGCGCACCGCGCTGACCGTTGCCCAGGTCTACCTGGAAGTGCTGACCCGCCGCGAGTTCGTGCGCCTGGCCGAAGAAAACCTGCGCAACCACGAACGCATTTACGATCAGATCAAGTTGCGCACCCAGCGCGGCGTCGGTAACGGCGCCGACCAGGACCAGGCCGAAGCGCGTCTGGCCCAGGCCCGCAACAACCTGATCACCGAGCAGACCAACCTGGCGGATGCGCAAACCAACTACCTCAGTGCCGTTGGCGAGATGCCCGACCAGCTCGAGCGCCCGGCGCCGTTCATGGCCATGCTCCCGGCCGACCTGAATGAAGCGCGGCGCCAGATGCTCGACAACAGCCCGGTGCTGCGCTCGGCCGAGTCGGACATCTCCGCCGCCGAGAAGCAATACGCGGCCGCCAAATCCAGCTTCTATCCACGCTTTGACGCTGAGCTGGGCACCAACGCCGACAACAACGTCTCCGGTGACGCCAACCACAGCAACGGCTGGGAAGCCATGGTGCGCATGCGCTTCAACCTGTTTGCCGGCGGCAGCAACAAGGCCGACCTGCAGTCGAAGTCATACCAGGCCAACCAGGCCCTGGACATCCGCAATAACGCCTTGCGCCAGCTCAATGAAGAACTGGGCCTGGCCTGGAACGCCTTGAACAACGCCAACGCGCAACTGCCGGTGGCCCAGCAGTACGTGGACCACAGCACCCGCGTGCGCACGTCCTACCAGCAACAGTTCAGCCTGGGCCAACGTACCCTGCTGGACTTGCTCGACAGCGAGAACGAATTGTTCACCGCTTCGCGTCGCCTGGAAGAGATCAAGAATATTCAGTTATTTACTCAGTACCGAATCAAGGCGACCATGGGCGAATTGCTCAAAAGCCAAGGCGTCGTCGCTCCAATGGCCTCCGTCGTGCAAAACGATGTGAAGCCCAAAGTTCAACTGCCTGGAATGAACTGAGTCACCCCATAGCCCCATCTGTTAGTCGAGAGTGCACCGCGTGGAATCCGAAGTCAGTCGAGTTCATCTCAGTCATGATCCACGCACGCTGCACGACGACCCGTTACTCGACGGGTTGTTGGCACTCTGCGCCCTGCATCAGAAACCGGCCAGCGCGGCCATGCTCACCACCGGCCTGCCGCTGCCTTCGCAGCGCCTGAGTGCCGAGTTGCTGTCGCGTGCCGCCGCGCGGGCCGGCCTGCAGGGGCGGCTGCTGCAACGCAGGCTCGAACAGATCCCGGCCATCGCGTTACCGGCGCTGCTGCTGCTCAAGGACGGGCGCAGTACCGTGCTGCTCGGCTGGGAAGGCGATGATCAGGCACGGGTGCTGCTCAGCGAAAGCGATGGCGGTGAAGTGCTGATCAAGCGCGAGCTGCTGGTCGACGACTACACCGGCAAAGTCTTCTTTGCCCAGCCGCAGCACAAATTCGACGTTAACCACGGCACGCTGATCCCCCGGGCGCGCTCCTGGTTTCGTGACACGCTCAAGCGTTCGCGCTGGCTGTATACCGATGCCATCGCCGCCAGCTTCCTGATCAACATCATCGCCATGGCCGCGCCGTTGTTCGTGATGAACGTGTACGACCGCGTGGTGCCGAACCAGGCCACCTCTACGCTGTGGGTGCTGGCCGTGGGCATCTGCGGCGCGTATCTGTTCGATTTGGTGCTCAAGAGCCTGCGCAGTCTGTGCCTGGACCTGGCCGGTAAAAAAACCGACCTGATCATCTCCGCCACCCTGTTCGAGCGCATCGTCGGCATGTCGATGAAGTACCGCCCGGCGCGCGTCGGCAGCTTTGCGCAGAACATCCATGAGTTCCAGAGCCTGCGCGACTTCCTCGCCTCCCTGACCCTCACCAGCCTGATCGACCTGCCGTTCACGCTGCTGATCTTCCTGGTGATCGCCCTGCTCGGTGGCCATTTGGTGTGGATTCCGGTGCTGGCGTTCCCGATTGCCCTGGGCATCGGCTACGCCCTGCAAAAACCGTTGGTCGCGACCATGGAACGCACCATGGCCCTGGCCGCCGAACGCCAGTCGAGCCTGATCGAAACCCTCGCCGGGCTGGATGCGGTCAAGGTCAACAATGCCGAGAGCGAACGCCAGTACGGCTGGGAACAGACCATCGGCACTTTGAGCCGGCTCGAGCTGCGGGTGAAATTGCTGTCCGGCCTGTCGATGAACATGACCCTGCTGATCCAGCAACTGGCCGGCGTGATCATGATCGTGTTCGGCGTGTACCAGATCATCGACGGCAACCTCAGCATGGGCGGCCTGATTGCCTGCTACATGCTCAGCGGCCGCGCCTTGAGCCCGCTGGCCTCGCTGTCGGGCCTGCTCACGCGTTACCAGCAGGCCAAGGTCACCATGACCTCGGTGGACCAGATGATGGAGCTGCCCCAGGAGCGCAATTTCGAAGAGCGCCCCATGAGCCGTCGCACCCTGCAAGGCGCCATCGAGTGCCGGGGCCTGAATTTCACCTACCCGAACCAACAGAATCCGGCGCTGAAAAACATCAACCTGGTAATCAAGCCAGGGGAAAAGATCGGCATCATCGGTCGCAGCGGCTCGGGCAAAAGCTCCCTGGCCAAATTGATCGTCGGCCTGTATCAACCCGACTCCGGCGCGTTGCTGGTGGACGGTGTGGACGTGCGCCAGATCGACGTCAGCGAACTGCGCCACAACATTGGCTACGTCGCCCAGGACATCCAACTGCTGGCCGGCACCCTGCGTGACAACCTGGTCAGCGGTGCACGCTACGTCGAGGACGAGATGGTGCTGCAAGCCGCCGAGCTAGCCGGTGTGCACGAATTTGCCCGCCTGCACCCGCAAGGCTATGAACTGCAGGTCGGTGAGCGTGGGCAGAACCTGTCCGGCGGCCAGCGCCAGAACGTCGCTCTGGCCCGTGCATTGCTGCTGAACCCGCCCATCCTGCTGCTGGACGAACCCACCAGCGCCATGGACAACACCGGTGAAGAACGCTTGAAACAACGCCTGCATGCCGTGGTGCAAAACAAGACCGTCGTCCTGGTGACGCACCGTGCCTCGCTGCTGTCCCTGGTGGACCGCCTGTTGGTGGTTGACCGTGGGCAGATCCTCGCGGACGGCCCGAAAGCCGTGGTCATGGAAGCGTTGAAGAAGGGGCAGATCAGTGTCGCTTAATGCCATCAAGAGCGCGGTCGGGCGCTACTTCAAAGGTTCCGACTCGCTGCAGGGCCAGCCGCTGCCCGAGGTCAACAAAGCGCTGATCGAGGATGCGCCGCGGGTCATCCGCCTGACCATCTGGGCCATCATCGCGTTCTTTGTGTTCCTGGTGGTGTGGGCGGGTTTCTCCGAAATCGACGAAGTGACCCGAGGCGACGGCAAGGCGATTCCGTCGTCCAAGCTGCAGAAAATCCAGAACCTGGAAGGCGGTATCGTCGCCGAGCTGTACGTCAAGGAAGGCCAGATCGTCGAGGCCGGTGCGCCTTTGATTCGCCTGGACGACACGCGGTTTGTGTCCAACGCCGGGGAAACCGAAGCGCTGCGCCTGGCCATGCAGCTGCGCGTCGAGCGCCTGAGTGCGCAGGTGGACGACCGCCCGCTGACGATTCCCGACGATGTGCTCAAAGCCGCGCCCAGCCAGGCCGCCAACGAGCGCTCACTGTATGAAAGCCGCCGCCAGCAGTTGAAAGACGAAGTCGGCGGTTTGCAGGAGCAACTGGTGCAGCGCCAACAGGAGTTGCGTGAGTTCACCTCCAAGCAAAGCCAGTACCGCAGCCAGTTGTCCCTGCAACGCCAGGAAATCAACATGTCCGAGCCGCTGGTGGCCCAGGGCGCGGTGTCGCCGGTGGAAGTGCTGCGCCTCAAGCGCGCCGAAATGGAAACCCGAGGCCAACTGGATGCCACCACCCTGGCGATCCCGCGCGCCGAATCGGCGATCAAGGAAGTGCAGCGCAAGATCGACGAGACCCGTGGCAAATTCCGCAGCGAAGCCCTGACCCAGCTCAACGAAGCGCGCACCGAACTGAACAAGGCCGAATCCACCGGCCGCGCCCTGGAAGACCGCGTCAGCCGTACCCTGGTCACCTCGCCGGTGCGCGGCATCGTCAAGCAGTTGCTGGTCAACACCGTCGGCGGCGTCATCCAGCCGGGCAGCGACATGGTCGAAATCGTACCGCTGGACGACACCCTGCTGGTGGAAGCCAAGATCCGCCCGCAAGACATCGCCTTCCTGCACCCTGGACAGGAAGCGGTGGTCAAGTTCACCGCCTATGACTACACCATCTACGGTGGCCTGAAGGCCAAGCTCGAACGCATCGGCGCCGACACCATCACCGATGAAGACAAGAAAACCACCTACTACATGATCACCCTGCGCACCGACCGCAGCCACCTGGGCACCGATGAAAAACCGCTGCTGATCATCCCCGGCATGGTCGCTTCGGTGGACATCATCACCGGCAAGAAAAGCATCCTCAGCTATCTGCTCAAGCCGATCATCAAGGCGCGGGCGGAGGCGTTGCACGAGCGTTGATCTCTATCGCCTGCTCCGGCCTCATCGGGGGCAAGCCCCCTCCCACACTTGATTTGTGAACACACTTAAAATGTGGGAGGGGGCTTGCCCCCGATGAGGCCATCAGCCTCACCAATGCATATGGATATGCCCTAACAGTATTTAAACTTCCATTCTCAGGCCTATAAATTCACTGCCCTGTCCGCCGGAAGTGAACCCAATGCCCGCCACCCTTCAAACCTTCGACATCCGCCCCTTCCCCGGCAGTGTCGGCGCCGAAATCGTCGGCCTGGATCTGTCCCAACCCGTCAACGACCAGGACTTCGCCCGCATCCACCGCGCGCACCTGGACCACCACGTCATCGTGTTCCGCGACCAACGCATCACCCCTGAACAACAGATCGCTTTCAGTCGGCGCTTCGGCGTGCTGCAGATCCACGTGCTCAAACAGTTCCTGCTGGCCAACCACCCGGAAATCCTGATCGTCTCCAACATCATCGAAAACGGCCAATCCATCGGCCTGGGCGATGCGGGCAAGTTCTGGCACTCGGACCTGTCGTACAAGCAACTGCCCAGCCTGGGCTCGATGCTGCACGCCCAGGAACTGCCGTCCGAAGGCGGCGACACCCTGTTTGCCGACATGCACAAGGCCTGGGAGCAACTGCCCGAGCACCTGCGCAACGCCGTCGAGGGGCGCCGCGCCGCGCATTCCTACACGGCGCGTTACAGCGAAACCAAATTCGAAGGTAACTGGCGCCCGACCCTGACCCCTGAACAGCTCGCCCAGGTGGCCGAAGTGGTGCACCCCATCGTGCGTACCCATCCTGAAAACGGCCGCAAGGCGCTGTTCGTCAGCGAAGGCTTCACCACCCGCATCGTCGGCCTGCCGGATGACGAAAGCCGCGACCTGCTGGCCCAGCTCTACGCTCACAGTGTGTTGCCGGAAAACATCTACCGCCACCAGTGGCAGCCCCACGACCTGGTGTTCTGGGACAACCGCTCGCTGATCCACTTGGCCGCCGGTTGCCCGAGTCACCTGCGGCGCAAATTGTTCCGTACCACCATCCAGGGCGATGCGCCATTCTGAAACGGTAAAGCCTGCTAGGATTGCGCCCAGTTCACTCCCGATCGATCACGAGTGCTTGGCATGCAACTACCGGACATGAACCTGCTGGTCGCCCTCGACGCCTTGCTCGATGAAGGCAGCGTGGTGGGCGCGGCGCGGCGGATGAACCTGAGCCCGGCGGCCATGAGCCGCACCCTCACGCGTATCCGCGAAGCGGTCGGCGATCCGATCCTGGTACGCGCCGGTCGCGGCCTGGTGCCGACGCCCAAGGCGCTGGAGCTGCAAGGCCAGGTGCGCACTGTGGTGGAGCAGGCGGCGTTGCTGTTTCGCTCGGCCGATCAAGTGGACTTGAGCACCCTGCGCCGCCGCTTCAGCGTGCGCGCCAACGACTTTTTCATCGGCGTGTATGGCGGGCGACTGTTCGACACCATGCAGCGCGTGGCGCCGTTCTGCGAGCTGCGCTTCGTGCCCGAAGGCGACACCGACGACGAAGCGCTGCGCGAAGGGCGATTGGACTTGCGCGTGAGCAATACCCTGCCGGCGAGCCCCGAAGTGAAGGTGCAGAACCTGTTCTCGACCACCTTCGTCGGCCTGGCGCGGGAAGATCATCCACTGTTTGACGCAGAGATCACCGCCGCGCGGTTTGCCAGTTATTCCCACATCAGCATCTCGCGGCGCGGCATCGCCCGTGGGCCGATCGATACCGCGTTGAATGCCCAGGGCCTGGAGCGCCGCGTGGCAATGATCGCCCCGGGCTTTCACGGTGCGATGTTCATGCTGCCCGACTCCGACCTGCTGCTGCCGGTGCCCAAGGAAGCGCTCCTGAGCGCCACGCGCCTGAAGCTGCCGTTGCGCGCATTCCCGCTGCCAATCTCATTGCCGACGCTGGTATTGGCTCAATCCTGGCACCCACGCTTTGACAAAGACCCGGCACACAAATGGCTGCGCGAAACCATGCGCGAAAGCTGCCACGCCACCTGGCTCGAAGCTCAGCCCACCTGAAATCCCAAGCCATGCTCGGTCAAATGTGGGAGGGGGCTTGCCCCCGATAGCGATGTATCAGGTTCACATCAGGTGGCTGGCAGACCGCAATCGGGGGCAAGCCCCCTCCCGCATTTGGATTGCGTCTGACGCACTTATAAGCTGACAACAAGTAACTTTTTGTCATGCTAGAGCCTGATTAAACTGCTCGGGTATTTCTTTATTCCGAGTTACCTGTCCATGACATCCCTCGCTGCCCCCGCCTTCGAGGCCGCAGCCAAACCCACTGCGCCCAGCCCACAGGTATTCGGTCCGCGCATCATCATCGGCCTGGTCGGCGTGTTGCTGGCGGTGCTGGTGTCCGGCCTCAACGAGATGGTCACCAAGGTCGCCCTCGCCGATATCCGTGGTGCGCTGTACATCGGCTTTGACGAAGGTACCTGGCTGGTCGCGGCCTACACCGCCACCTCCGTGGCGGCGATGGCGTTCGCGCCGTGGTGTGCGGTGACGCTCTCGCTGCGCCGTTTCACCCTGTGTGCCATCGGCCTGTTTACCCTGCTCGGCATCCTGTGCCCGTTCGCACCGAACTACGAAAGCCTGCTGCTCCTGCGCACGGTGCAAGGCCTGGCCGGTGGCGCGTTGCCGCCGATGCTGATGACCGTGGCGCTGCGGTTCCTGCCGGCCAACGTCAAGTTATACGGCTTGGCCGGTTATGCCCTGACGGCCACCTTCGGCCCGAGCCTGGGCACGCCGCTGGCGGCGCTGTGGACCGAATACGTCGGCTGGCAATGGGCGTTCTGGCAGATCGTCGGGCCTTGCCTGCTGGCGATGGCCGCCGTGGCCTACGGCTTGCCGCAGGACCCGCTGCGCCTGGAGCGCTTCAAGCAGTTCAACTGGCGTGGTCTGCTGTTGGGCTTCCCGGCCATCTGCATGCTGGTGATCGGCCTGTTGCAAGGCAATCGCCTGGACTGGTTCGAGTCAGGCCTGATCACCTTCCTGCTCAGTGGCGGCACGCTGCTGATGGTGCTGTTCATGCTCAACGAGTGGTCGCAGCCGCTGCCGTTCTTCAAATTGCAGATGCTCGGCCTGCGCAACCTGTCGTTCGCGTTGATCGTGCTGGCCGGCGTGTTGATGGTGTTGACCTCGGTCATCATCATCCCGTCGAGTTTTCTCGCCCAGGTCCAGGGTTACCGCCCCCTGCAAACCGCGCCGGTGATGCTGCTGATGGCGCTGCCGCAACTGATCGCGCTGCCGCTGGTGGCCGCGCTGTGCAACCTGCGCTGGGTCGATTGCCGCTGGGTGCTGGGGATAGGCCTGGGCATGCTGGTGCTGGGCTGCATCGGCAGTTCGCACCTGACGTCGGCATGGATTCGCGATGATTTTTATGGCTGGTACCTGCTGCAGATTTTCGGCCAACCGATGGCTGTGCTGCCGCTGCTGATGCTGTCCACCGGCAGTATCCAGCCCATCGAAGGGCCGTTCGCCTCGGCCTGGTTCAACACCGTCAAGGGCCTGTCCGCCGTGATCGCCACCGCTGTGCTGGATACGCTGACCACCCAGCGCGGGCATTTTCACTCGACCATGCTGGTGGACCGCCTGGGCAATTCGCCCCTGGCCGACGGCGACGCGCCGGGCCTGGCGCAGCGCCTGCACGCGCAAGTCGTGGTGCTCACCTCTTCGGATCTGTATGTCGTCATGGCCGGTGTCGCGGTGGCGTTGATCCTGCTGATTTTCTGGATGCCTACGCGGATTTTTCCGCCTCGCGCACCGACCTGACCCCAAGGATTTCTCATGAAACGCAAAGACAAAATGGCCGTCTCCGTTATCGCTGTGTTTGCCGTCGGCGTGCTGGTGTACCTGGTTGCGCCAGGCCTTCTGGGCAGCCGGAGCCAGACCACCAACGACGCCTTCGTCGCCGCTGATTTCACCCTGGTCGCCCCTCGCGTGGCCGGGTTCATCAAGGAAGTGCTGGTGCAGGACAACCAGCGCGTCAAAGCCGGCCAGCTGTTGGCGTTGATCGATGACCGCGACTTTCGCGCTGCCGCCCAGGCCGCCGATGCCGACACCCTGGTCGCCCAGGCCCAACTGAAAAACGCCAGCGCGACCCTGGAGCGCCAAAGCTCGGTGATCGCCCAGGCCCAGGCCACCGTGGCGGCGGACCGTGCCGAAGTGGCGTTCGCCGAACACGAACTGAACCGCTACAACCACCTCGCCGGCGTCGGCGCAGGCACCGTGCAGAACGCCCAGCAAGCCAAGACCCGCATCGACCAGGCCACCGCGCGCCTGGCCAAGTCCACGGCAGTGCTGGCCGCCGAACGCAAGCAAGTGGAAATCCTCACGGCCCAGCGTGACGCCGCCGAAGGCGGGCTCAAGCGCGCCCAGGCCGCACTGGAAATGGCCAGTTATCAGCTGTCCTACACGCGCATCGTCGCGCCGGTGGACGGCATGGTCGGTGAGCGGGCGGTACGGGTCGGCGCCTATGTGACCCCGGGCAGCAAGATCCTCGCGGTCGTGCCGCTGGCCGAGGCCTATGTCGTGGCCAATTTCCAGGAGACGCAACTGTCCCACATGCATGCCGGCCAAGCCGTGCAAGTGCGCGTCGACAGCCTCGACGGCGAGTTGCTCAACGGTCACCTGGAAAGCCTGGCGCCGGCCACCGGGGTGACCTTCGCCGCGGTCAAGCCGGACAACGCCACCGGCAACTTCACCAAGGTGGTGCAGCGTATTCCGGTGAAGATTGTGCTGGAGCCCAATCAGCCGCTGACCGAGCGCTTGCGCGTCGGTATGTCGGTGGAGGCCAGTGTCGACACACAGGCGGTCGCGCCCCACCCTGAGGTGGCCCAGCAATGAGACAGCTCGCCTGGCTCACCTTGAGCCTCATCAGCCTGAGTGCCTGCACCGTCGGCCCGGATTTCCAACGGCCGCAAGGCCCGCAGGTGGCCCAATGGAGTGAGCCCCAGGGGCGTCAGGCAGCCAGTCGTGCCAGCAGCGACCCGTTGCAGGAGCGCTGGTGGGACGTGTTCCACGACGAGCAGTTGTCAGCGCTCACGCGTCGCGCCCTCAGCGATAACCTCGACCTGAAGCTGGCCAGCAGCCGCCTGCAACAAAGTCGCGCGGTGCGCCAGGTGACCACCGCCGAACGCTACCCCAACGTCGATGCGGGCGGCGGTTACCAGCGCAAGCGCAACAGCGCTAAAGGCTTGAACGACCCTTCCGGCGAGAACGGCCGCTCGGCCTTCAGCCAGTGGGACATGGGCTTTTCCGCTGCCTGGGAGCTGGACTTCTGGGGCCGGGTCAAGCGCGAGACCGAAGCCGCCGACGCCACCCTGGACGTTGCCGAAAACGACCGCCGCGCCGTGTTGCTGTCGGTGCTGGCCGAGACCGCGCAGGACTACATCCAACTGCGCGGCGTCCAGAACACCCGCGCCGTCACCGAGCAAAACCTCGACGTCGCCCGCCACAGCCTCAAGCTCTCGCAACTACGTCTGGCCGACGGTGTGGCGACCGACCTGGACGTGGCCGAAGCCGCCGCCCAGGTCGCCGCCATCGAAGCACGCCTGCCCGATCTGCAGCAGCGCCAGGATCAGTTGATCAACGCCCTGAGCCTGCTGATGGGCGAGCCGCCGCAAGCCCTGCACACGCAGCTGTCCAAGGACGCGGCCGTGCCGCAGACCCAGCGCCAGGTCGCCATCGGCCTGCCGTCGGAGCTGGCCGAGCGCCGCCCGGACATCCGCCAGGCCGAAGCCCGTTTGCACGCCGCCACTGCCAGCATCGGCGTGGCCAAGGGTGATTTCTATCCGCGCATCACCCTGTCCGGCAGCCTCGGCTCCCAGGCCCTGCAACTCTCGGACTTCGGCTCCTGGGGCTCACGCGCCTTCGCCTTCGGCCCGCAATTGAGCCTGCCGCTGTTCAACGGCGGGCGCCTGCAAGGCATGGTCGATTTACGTGAAGCCCAGCAACAGGAAGCGGCGCTGGCCTACCAGCAAACCGTGCTGCGCGCCTGGCATGAGATCGACGACCAACTGACCCGCTACAACGCCAGCCAACTGCGCCGCGACAGCCTGGCCGAAGCCGTGCGCCAGAACCAGATCGCGCTCACCACCGCGCAACAGCAGTACGTCGAAGGGGTAGCGGATTTCGTCAATGTGCTCACCGTGCAAAGCGCGCTGCTGGCGACCCAGGAACAGTGGGTGGAAAGCTCCACGGGCGTGTCGTTGGCCATGGTCGGCTTGTACAAGGCGTTGGGAGGAGGGTGGGAGTCGGTGTATCCGTTGCAGGCTGTTCAGTGATCGGAGGAAATCGGGCGTACCCACAAGACCTGCGTCTCGCTGTGCTCCAGTAATTTGGATTGCTGCTACGACGAATGGCCAAAGGTGGTGTCGAGCGTAACCTACGTTTGGTAATAGCTTTTTTACGTACGCAATAACATGAACGTGACGTCGTCTTCGGTTGCGCACCCGTCAAGGGTACGTTCTACGACGGCCTTGAACTGATCTTCGGCTGAGAGTTCGGCCCAGAATCCATCTGTCGCCATGATCCATGTCGTGTCTTGGGCAACGTGCATGGATTGAATGTGAGGCTCATGAGCCCGTCGGTGGCTCATGCAGTTGAGCAGTGTTTTGCGGGCTGGAGAGTTGGCCATGAGCGAATGGCTCAGATCGCCTCTCCAGTGGTGCATCCACCGACAAAGGCAACTTGCTCACATAACTCTTCGCCCAGGGCCTCGGCAACCTCCTCAAGCATTTGCAGCATCATTGTTCGGTTGGACGTCACAGTATCCACTCCCGCAGCATGGCGTCGGCGACTTTGGTCTCACGCGGTCCGCCGATGCGGATGGCATCAACGAGGGCCAGGAAATGATAGAGAAGCTCGTCTTTCTTCACGGCGCCGGGAACGGTTTTGTACAACGGTGTAATTGCCTGCCCTTTGCTTTTTCCGTAGGCATCTGGCCAGACGGGAATAAGGTCGCCTCCGCTCATCACTTTGCCTGCCAATACCGGTGCGGCAAAGGCCGTTGGAATGCCTCGGACGATAGCGCCAGGCTTAACCGGAAAAATATAGCGAATGCTGTGCGTAACCAAATCCAGCAGCGCTGTGCTTCTTACCAGCGGGATTCCATCGATGTGCCTCGTATAAATCAAGCCGATTTCCCTGCAACGATTCAGGGATGAAGACACTTCGGTTTTGCTCAGACCCAAAGCTGAAGACAGCGCTCTCACAGAGTAGTTTTGCGAAGCGTGTTCTTCAGAATCCTCGTCTGCGTCATCCCACCCACGCCAGTCATCCATTGTTGAAAGTTGAACGGTTTCGAAGTTTTCAATATAGGCCGCAAGACTTTGAAAACCGAGGGCCGCGGTGTCTTTCTCCACAGAAAACACCCGTTTTTTTACCCGCTCCCCTTTGGCCCGTAGTTCGAGGCTGATCAGTTTGAACAGGACTACGATGTCTTGACTTTTCATATGGCCCCAAAAGTTAGTGTCCTCTGTCCGCGGACAGAGGACACTTTCTTGCATAAATTCAACCGACGTGTCAACGATTCTGCAAAAACACCACATACCCCCGAAACCACTCACTCCCCTGCAAATACCCCGGCGCCTCCCACTCTCCACCCTGAATCAAGCCGACCTTGAACGGCACGCCCATCCGGTTCATCCGGGGCAAATAGGCCGCGTAGTCTGGAATGCTGTGGCGTCCCTGGTACGTCTGCACCACCACTTCATCCACCACGCCCTTGAGCTGGGCGATGGCGGCCGGGTCGGCGTTGCTGCTCCAGTCCATCAAGCCGGTGATGCTCAAGCGCAGGTCGGCCGGCAGGCGCTGGCGCAGGTCGCGCAGGAAGGCGGCGTATTCGTGCAGGTATTGGGTGCGGGCGTCGAAGTCGATCTGGATGCCGACCACCGGGTTGCCCGCGTCACGCCAGCGTTGCACCTGGCCGAGCAGTTGGGTGTAGACCGGTTCCGGCCAGTGCAAGGTATGGGCGCGGTAGACCACCCAGATAGTGCCCTGGGTGATGCGCGGCACGCTCATGCCCTGGGCGATCAGTTGCACGCCGCGTTGCGGTGCGCGGCGCGTGGAGTTGATCTGGCCCTGGAGGATGTACAGGGTTTTGGCCTGCTTGAGCACCGGCTGGGGCGTGACGCCGCTCCACAACCAGAAGGCGTCGTAGTCACGGGCGTCGACGGCGCCGAAGGCCGGGCTCGCCAGCAACAGCAAGCCCAGCCACAGCGACTTCACCAGTAGTACTGCAGCGATTTGCCCCACTGCGTGTCGGCGTAACCGCTCTTGAGCTGGCGGAACCAGCCTTTGCGCACGGCCGGCGCCACGTCTTCACCGCCGCAACTGTTGTAGCCGGCCGGCGCGTAGCAGTTGATGGCGCGAAACAGTGCGTAGGCCTTGTCGGTTTTCGGTGCCTTGGCGTTGGCGATCACCTGCTTGTAGCCGTCCAGGCGCGAGAAGGTCTCACCCTTGAAGTCCGAGGCGGTGCTGCCCAGGCTCCCGGCGGCGCGGGGTTGTTCCAGGGGCATGCCGTCCAGGCCGTTGCGCAGGATGAACTCACCGAAACAGTTCAGGGCGTGAGGGTTTTTAGCATCCTCCTGCAAGGTCGTGGCGGTTTGCGCGATGCCTGGGCAGGCGTAGCCGGATTCGGCCTTGTCACCGTTCCACTGGAACAGCTTCAAGGTCTGGCCGCTGGTGTAGGTGTAGCCCAGGCTGGTGCCGAGCTTGTCTTCGGACAACGAGGCTTGCTTGAGGTCGTCGGCAAAGGTCGCGAACTGGCGGTGCAGCAGGTCTTTGTAGAGCAGCACGAATTGTGCGCTCTGGCGTTCGGTCGGGTCGCTGGCGTTAGCGATCTGCTGGCGCAGCAGGTCGGGGCCGGCGACGTTGCGCAGCAGAATGTAGCGCACCTGTTTGGCGCTGATCGGCGAGTCGGCGGCGAATACCTTGGCCAGTTGGCCGCTGCGCTCGTAGTTCATCGCCAGGGCCAGCTCCAACTGGTCGCGTTGCAGCGGTTGCCTGGCCAGCGGCAGCAGTTGCAGCCACAGGGCTTGCGCACCTGCCCAGTCTTGTTTGGCTTCCAGGGCCAGGGCGCGCAGGGTTTGCTGGCTGAAGGCGAAATAGTCCAGGGTTGACGGCACGTCCGCCGGCAGGTGCTTGAGGGCAGTGTCGGGTTGATGCTCGACGTACAGGGCATACGCCGCTTGCAGGTAGTCGAACAATGCCGGTTCGTTGGCAAAGGTGCTCTTTTGCTTGTCGAGGTCTGCGCGGCTCAACAGGGGCGGGGTGTGGGCACGCATCGCCATCAGGTCGCTGACCACCTGCAGCATCGGGCTGTTCGTCGACGTGTTGCCGGCCATCAGTAACTTGAGGTCGGCCTCTTCGACCAATTCGTCCACGCTCACATTGCGCTGGGCGTCGGTGGCCTCGGTCAGCTGCCAGGTGAAGTCTTCGGCAAGCCTGGCATCGTCGTTCGCCAGCCAGTGCACCCGGCGCAGCAGGCCACGGGCGGAGGCCACGTAATCGCCTTGTGGATACGTTTTCAGGTAAGCGAGAAAGCCTTGTTCGGCGTGGTTCAACGCGGGCTTGTCCACCTGCTCGCGCTGCGGCATGCCGTATTCGTCGAACGCTTGGGCCTGGGCCTGGTTCAGCGAGGTGCGCGCGCTCATGTACAGCGCCGTTTCCTTCAGCCAGGGCGCATCGCTGGTCGCGGCGGCGGCGAAACCGCGCTCGGCGTCACCGAAGCGGCCACTGTAGAAGTCAGCGGCGGCCTGCAAATAAGTGCGAAACAGTTGGGCGTTGGCCGAGGGCGTCAACTGCGCGTCCACCACCTGGCCGTCCCAGTCGCAGGTCGTCAGCAGCTGCAAACGGGCTTTGACCAATACGTCGCGCTCAGCCGGCGGCATATCGGCCTTGATCACTTGGCTGATATACGCCGTGGCGCTGTCGTCATTGTTGCTGCGGCAGCGGCTGCCTTCACCATTGAGGAAGGCTTCGCCGGCGGTCTTGTATTCCTCGCGCTTGATGCCCAGCGGCTGGAGCAGGGTGTCGAGCTCGGCGGTGCGTGAATCGTCCGCCTGGTTATCGGGCTCATCGCTCGCGGCTGGAATCGGCATCAGGCGATACACCGGAAACGGCACCGGGCCGAACCCTTGGGCCAAGTCGTCTTCGCCCAAGGCATTGGGCGTCAGCGGCGCGGCTTTTTTATCGGCCAGCAACAGGCGCAGGTTGACCCGGCTATCGTTGCCCGGGCTGAGGAAAGGCTGGTTGCTGCACGGTTCGAGACTGTCACGCGAGACCCGCCAGTCGGGGTAGCACGAGTCGTCGGAACTGGCTTGGGCCGCCAGGGGAATAACGGCCAGCAAGGCCAGAGCCAGAGGTGACAGCAAACCGATGCGCATAACGTTTCCTTGATCCTGAGTCCGTGGAGGAGGGCAATCATAGCCTGATCCTACGAGTGCTTCGGTGAAGGCCTACGCAAATTGTTGATTTGTCTGATTCCAGCAACGGGCCCACCGCTTTTGGCCTAAAGTGGCGGTGTTTGCGCATGCGCAGGGTGTGTCCTGTAGAGGGCAGTCGTAACGGAGTCGATATGCGTCGGTCGGTGGTAGAGCAAAATGAAAAAGTCCGGGTCTTGCCTGCGTTCAATCGCCTGACCCGGGACGGCGCCGGGTGGCTCAGCCGCCTCTGGTGGGTGCCGATCCTGGCGCTGGCCATGGTCCTGCGGTTCTACCACCTGACGTCGGCGGCGATCTGGGGTGACGAAGGCTCGAGCCTCTTGCTCAGCGAATATGCGCTGGCCGACCTGTGGTTTCACGCCGCCCACGATGTGCATCCGCCGCTGTATTTTGTGCTGCTGCGCGGCTGGATCGAAGTGTTTGGCGACAGCATCTGGTCGATCAGGAGCATGAGCGCCATCCCCGGTGCCGTCGTGGTGGGCCTGGGGATCTGGCTGACGCGGCAGCTGTCCACCCGTCGCGCGGCGCTGCTGGCCGGCATCCTGCTGGCGCTGCTGCCGACGGCGGTGCGCTACAGCCAGGAAGTGCGCATGTATTCGCTGCTCGGCGTATGGCTGTTGGGGGCGACGCTGGCGTTGGTCTACTGGCTGCGCCAGCCCGAGCGCACGCGTTACCTGGCCGCTTATGTGCTGTTGATGAGCGCCGGTTTCTACACCCATTATTTCACCGCGCTGTGCGTGCTGGTGCACTGGGCGTACCTGGGGCTGCACTCGCCAGGCCCGCGTCTGATCACGCGCCCGGCATGGTGGGTGGCCAACGCCGCGATTGTGGCGTTGTACCTGCCCTGGCTGCCGAATCTTCTGGACCTGGTGCAGCACGTCGAACAACTCAAGGTAGGCGGGGACATTGGTTGGGAGGAGCCGGTCAACCTGCTGTCCCTGCCCTCTATGATCTGGCAGTTCGTGTTGCAGGATGAAGGCGTTGATTTCTGGGCGCCGCTGTTCTGGGCCTTTCCGCTGCTGTTGGTCGCAGTGGTCCTGGTAACGGCATGGCGCAACTCCGGGGCTCATTTGCCTGCGTTGTTTTTCTTGCTGCCGTTGCTGTTGGTGTACGGTGTGTCGTTTATCTCGCCGGTCTTTATCGAGCGCTATCTCACGGTGTACGCCCTGGGCTTGCCGATCGTCCTGGCGATGGCCATCGACCGCTTGCCGTCACGCCAGTCATGGTTGGGCGCAGCGCTGTTGGTGCTGTTTGTGGGCATGGAATTGCTGGGCCTGAAGAACAACTTCGAGGTAGATGAACAGGATCAATTCAACGTGCCGGTGGAGTTCGTTAATCGAAATTACCAGGAGGACGACCGCATCGTCCTCAGCGACATGATGTGGTACCTCAGCTACGTGTATTACGACCAGACCGACGCGCAGTTGCAGCTTTACACCCCGCCCAAACCCGACGGCACCTCGACGCGACCGAATGCCTATGGTTTCGGCACGCTGGTGGACCAGGACGGTGGGCGCATCTACCTGGATCGCCTGTCAGCACTGCCTGTTCAAACGCGGCGGGTATGGTTGATCAGCAGCAACGAAGCGCCGGATGAATTCGCGCCGCTGCCGAACGGCTGGCGCGAACTCAGTCGCCAGGACGGCGGAGGCGCCAGGGCGCGGTTGTTTGTGTTGTGCAATGTGCCGGCGCCGCAGCCTGAGGGTTGCCGCTAGACGCTGTTGAACAGGTTTATGAGGAACATTCCATGGAATCGCCCCTGCGCAGCGAGTTGAACCTGACGTTGCAGGATGGTCGAGGGGTGTAAAAAAATATCCAGAAAAACGCAAATATGTAAAAAAAATTGGTGAGTGGTAAAAAAAACTGGGATTTAATCGTTCAAGTTAATTTTTTCTGAAAGGGCTCGCCATGCCGACAGTCGGATACGCTCACCTGTGTGAGGCGCTGGATCTAAAGGTGATAGCACCGCTGCGGGCTGCGATGATCAAGCCGGTGACCAGGATTACCCTGATCGGTGACTGTCTGGCGGTGCCCCATTCGGTGGCGCCCCCGAAACATGCGCTGTTTGAGCACGTACTGTTTGCACTTAAGCATGAAGGCGTGAATCTGGCGCTACTTGCCCCGGTATTTGAACAGCTCGGCCCAGAACCGTTCCTGGAGGCGCTGGCCGACTCGCCCAATGGTGCGTTTATCCGAAAAGCCTGTTTTCTTTGGGAGGGCTTTACCGGGAAAATGCTTGATCACACCCTTCCTGTTCGTGGGCGCGTCGTTCCCTTGTTCGACCCCCAGCGCTATGTGACTGGCCCAAGTATTCGCAACAGTCGTTGGCGAGTGGATTTCAATGGTTTGGGCTCTTTGCATTATTGCGCCACCGTAGAGCGAACGCCTGAGCTGGAAGCGTTGTTGGCGCTTGATGTATTGGCTCGTGCCAAATCCTTCATGGCCACCCTCCCACCCGCAATGATGGACCGCGCCATCCAGTGGGCGTACCTGCACGAAACCCGCGATTCATTTGCCATCGAAAAAGAACAACCCAGCGAAGAAAAATCCCGTCGCTTCGTTCAACTCCTGCGCCAGGCTCACGAAGGCCGTTTGCTCACCGAGGACTACTTGGTCGAGCTGCAAAACAGCACCGTCTCCAACCCCTTCGACAAAGCCGTCGCGTTTCGCCACGAACAGAACCACCTGCACAACGGGCTGCGCGGCGCAGCCGGTGTGAGCTACGTACCGCCAGCCCCCGCGCTTTGCCAGGAATTGATGGAAGAGCTGATGGCCTTCGCCAACCAACCCGTGCGAGACGTCGATCCTTTGGTTGCGGCGGCGGTCACCGCTTTCGGCTTCGTCTTCCTGCACCCGTTCATGGACGGTAACGGGCGCCTGTCTCGCTTCCTGATTCACCAGACGCTTTGCCACTACGGTGCACTGGAAAATGGCTTGTTGCTACCGGTCTCCGTCGCCATGAAGCACGAAGAGCAAGCCTATCTGGAGGCACTCAAGACCTTCTCCCAGCCGACGCGGGAGTTCTGGAAGGTTACTTGGTTGGACGCCGACCACATGGCGTTCGACTTCATCGGTCACCCCTCGATCTACCGCTACTGGGACGCCACCCGCTGCGTCGAATTCACCCTGCAAATGGCCCGCCGCGCACTGGAAGTCGAACTGCGCGAAGAAACCGAATTCCTCGACCGCTACGACCGTGTGATCAAGGCGGTAAACCAACGCTACGACGTACGTGGGAGTGATTTGTCGAAGCTGGTAATGATGTGCCTGGATAACGAGGGGAAGGTCTCGAAGCACCGACGCAAGCAGTTTCAGTACTGCGTGCCGGAGGAGGTGTTTGGGTTTATTGAAGAGGAGACCATGAGGTTGATTGGCGAGTAAAAGAGCGATTCCTCCCAGATCTGAATATGGGAGGGAGCTTGCTCCCGATGGGGGAGTGTCAGCGAATGCGTCAATAACTGACGCACCGCCATCGGGGGCAAGCCCCCTCCCACATTGGTCCTGCGGTGTCGCCGCTGAATCGCTCCACCCATCGAGAAATTGTTTCAAAACTTGACGGCACCTCATCCCTCCACCATATTAATAGTTAGCAAACTAACTGTATGCGAACTATCCAGTGTCCCAATCCCTCGAACAACTCCAGATGAACCTCAGCAGCAGCATGGTGGTGGGCGCCCGTAACTGGCGCAAAATCTGCCAGGCCACGCTGGTGAGCTATGGCATCTCTGAAGCCTGCGCCGTGCCGCTGTTGATGATCGGCCGCCTGGGCGATGGTGTGCATCAGGTCAAAGTGGCCCAGGCTTCGGGCATGGAAAGCCCGTCGCTGGTGCGCCTGCTCGACCGGCTGTGCAGCGACGGTTATGTGTGCCGCACCGAAGACATCCATGACCGTCGCGCCAAGGCGTTGAGCCTCACCGAGCGCGGTCGTGAGCTGGTGCAGGCAGTGGAAGCCCAACTGGTGCGCCTGCGCAAGGAAGTCCTGGTAGACATCGCCGCCACCGATCTGGAAGCCGCGCTGCGCGTGCTGCGCGCCTTCGAGGCGGCCGAGGCGGTAGCGCCTTGAACGGATTCTTTACCGGTTTTCCGCCTGCTCGCGACTGGTTCTACGGGGTGCGTACCTTCGCCGCGTCGATGATCGCGCTGTACATCGCCATGCTCATGCAAATGCCGCGTCCGTATTGGGCGATGGCCACGGTGTATATCGTCTCCAGCCCGTTTGTCGGCCCCACCAGTTCCAAAGCGTTGTACCGCGCGATCGGCACGTTGATGGGCGCGGCGGCGGCGGTGTTATTTGTGCCGATGTTCGTGCAGTCACCCTACATTCTGGTGGTGGTGATCGCCCTGTGGACGGGCACCTTGCTGTTCCTTTCCCTGCATCTGCGCACGGCCAACAGCTACGCCCTGATGCTGGCCGGCTACACCTTGCCGCTGATTGCCCTGCCGGTGGTGGACAACCCCCTGGCGGTGTGGGATGTGGCCGAGGCGCGTACCGAGGAAATCTTCCTCGGCATCGCCGTGGCGGCCGTGGTGGGTGCGATGTTCTGGCCGCGTCGCCTGATGCCGGTGTTCGATGGCTCGGTTGCCAAGTGGTTTACCGACGCCCAGGTCTACAGCCAGCGCTTTCTCACCCGCGATGTGGAGCCTGAAGCCATCAGCGGCCTGCGCGGCGGCATGGTCGCCACGTTCAACACCCTCGAGTTGATGATCGGCCAGTTGCCCCACGAAGGCGCGCGGCCGCAGACGGTGCGCAACACCAAGGAATTGCGCGGGCGCATGATCCACCTGTTGCCGGTGATCGATGCCCTGGACGATGCGGTGTACGCCATTGAACATCGCGCGCCGCAATTTCTCGATCGGCTCACGCCGTTGCTGCAAGCCGCCAACGCCTGGCTGCAAAGCACCACCGAAACCGCGCCACTGGAACGCTGGCGCGTGCTGCGTGACAAGATCGACGCCGCGCAACCCCAGGGCGCAGCGCTGGACGACCGCCACACGCTGCTGTTCTCCAACGCCCTGTATCGCCTCGGTGAGTGGGTCGACCTGTGGCAGGACTGCCGCAGCCTGCAAGCCGCCATTCAGTGCGAAAGCCAGGACACCTGGCGCGCCGTCTACCGCCACTGGCGCCTGGGCCGGCTTACGCCATTTCTTGATCGTGGCCTGATGTTCTACTCGGCGTTTTCCACCGTCACCGCGATCATCGTCGCCTCGGTGTTGTGGATTTTGCTGGGCTGGACCGACGGCGGCAGTGCGGTGATCCTGGCGGCGGTGGCGTGCAGCTTTTTCGCCTCGATGGACGACCCCGCGCCGCAGATCTATCGGTTCTTTTTCTGGACCGCCATGTCGGTGCTGTTCGCCAGCCTCTATCTGTTCCTGGTGCTGCCCAACCTGCACGATTTCCCCATGCTGGTGCTGGCGTTCGCCGTGCCGTTCATCTGCATCGGCACCCTCACCGTGCAGCCACGGTTCTACCTGGGCATGCTGCTGACGCTGGTCAACACCTCGTCGTTCATCAGCATCCAGGGCGCCTATGACGCGGACTTCCTCAACTTCGCCAACGTCAATCTGGCCGGGCCCGTGGGCCTGCTGTTTGCCTTTGTATGGACCCTGATTGCACGGCCCTTCGGCGCCGAACTGGCGGCCAAGCGCCTGACCCGTTTCAGTTGGCGCGACATCGTCAGCCTTACCGAACCCGCCACCCTGGCCGAACATCGGCACATGGCCGCCCAAATGCTCGACCGCCTGATGCAGCACCTGCCGCGCCTGGGCCTCACGGGCCAGGACACCGGCACCGCCCTGCGCGACTTGCGCGTGGCGCTGAACCTGCTCGATCTGCTCGCCTACTCGCCGCGCATCCTCGGCGTGCCGCGCGTGCTGCTCAACCAGGTGGTGGAAGGCGTGGGCGGTTATTTCAAGGCCTGCCTCAAGGCCGGTGAACGCTTGCCCGCGCCCAGCGGTCTGCTGATGACCCTGGACCGCACGCGCCGCGCCCTCAACGGCCAGGGCCTGCAAGACGGCGATGACACGCGCCTGCACCTGCTGCATGCCCTGGCCGGCCTGCGCCTGGCGCTGTTGCCTGGTGTGGAGTTCATTGGCGGCACGGAAATCGAAGCGCCGTTACCGGATGGAGCGCCCCTATGATCGGTGACCTGGATATCAGCGGCGTCTTCCTGCCCACGCTGCTGGTGCTGATGGGCATTACCTATGTGTTGTTCCTGGTGCTGCACGGGCTGTTGACGCGCATGCACTTCTATCGCCTGGTCTGGCACCGGGCATTGTTCAATGTGGGGCTGTACGCGCTGTTGCTGGGCGCGGTGGACTCACTCAGTCGATATCTGATGACATGAAAAAACCTTTTTTGACTATCGGCCGTGTCGTCCTGACGCTGTTGATCGTGAGCTTCGCGGTCGTCGTGGTGTGGCGCATGGTCATGTACTACATGTTTGCGCCCTGGACCCGTGACGGCCACATTCGCGCCGACATCGTGCAGATCGCCCCGGACGTGTCCGGGCTGATTCAGCGGGTCGATGTGCACGACAACCAGTTGGTGAGCAAAGGCCAGGTGCTGTTCGCCGTCGACCAGGACCGTTTCAAGCTGGCCCTGCGCCAGGCCCAGGCCGCCGTGGCCGACCGCCAGGAAACCCTGGCCCAGGCCCAGCGCGAGTATAAGCGTAACCGTGGCCTGGGCAACCTGGTGCCCAGCGAGCAACTGGAAGAAAGCCAGTCCCGCGTGGCCCGTGCTCAATCGGCGCTGGCCGAAGCGCAAGTGACGGTGGATTCCGCCCAGCTCAATCTCGACCGCTCGGTGATCCGCAGCCCGGTGGACGGCTACGTCAACGACCGCGCGCCACGCGCCCAGGAATTCGTCACCGCCGGCCGGCCGGTGCTGTCGGTGGTGGACAGCAACTCCTTCCATATCGACGGCTATTTCGAAGAGACCAAACTGGACGGCATTCGCGTCGGCATGGGCGTGGATATCCGCGTGATCGGTGACAGCGCCCGCTTGCATGGGCATGTGCAGAGCATCGTCGCCGGTATCGAGGACCGCGACCGCAGCAGCGGTTCCAACCTGCTGCCCAACGTCAACCCGGCGTTCAGCTGGGTACGCCTGGCCCAGCGGATTCCGGTGCGTATCGCCTTCGATGACGTGCCGGCGGACTTCCGCATGATCGCCGGGCGTACCGCGACCGTGTCGATCATCGACGACAAGACCAATGCCGGAGACCAGCCATGAAGCAACTGCTGGCCACCGCTGCGTTGGGGGTGTTGCTGTCGGCCTGCCAGGCGGTAGGCCCGGACTACAAACTGCCGGACACGGCCGCCGTCAACCGTGACGACCTGCAAGGTGCCATCGCCGGCGAGGGCAATAACGTGGTGTCGGCGCCCGTGCCGACGGACTGGTGGAAGCTGTACAAAGACCCGCGCCTGGATGAACTGGTGCGCCAGGCCATGGCCTCCAACACCGACCTGCGCGTGGCCGCGGCCAACTTGCAACGCGCGCGCTACCAGACCCAGCAGGCCGAATCCGCCGGCGGCTGGAGTGCCGGGGCCAAGGCTGAAGCGCAGCGTTTGCAGGAGTCCGGCGAAGCCTTTCTGCTGGCCGACAAAGTGCCGGTGGGCAACATCGGCAGCGTAGGCATCACCACCTCGTATCAATTCGACCTGTTCGGCACCTTGCAGCGCGGCATCGAAAGCGCCCAGGCCAACGCCGATGCGGCCCAGGCCGCCGCCGATATCGCACGCATTACCCTGGTGGCCGATGTGGTGCGCGCCTACACCCAGGTCTGCGCCGCCAACGAAGAGCTGGCCATCGCCAACGAGTCCCTCGACCTGCAAGCCCAAAGTACCAAGCTCACCCAGCGCCTGCGCGACGCCGGCCGTGGCGATGAAACCCAGGTCACGCGCTCGCAAACCCAATACAAATCCCTGCGCGCCGATATGCCGCGCTACGAAGCGGCGCGTCAGGCCGGGTTGTTCCGTCTGTCGATGCTGCTGGCCAAGCCCCTCGATCAATTGCCGGCCGGCACCGGCAGTTGCGCCGAGTTGCCGCACATCGCCCAGCTGTTGCCGGTGGGCGACGGTGCGACGTTGCTCAAGCGCCGCCCGGATGTGCGCCAGGCCGAACGCCAACTGGCCGCCGCGACCGCGCGCATCGGCGTGGCCACCGGCGCCTTGTACCCGGACATCGCCATCGGCGCCACGGTGGGCACGGTGGGCCTGCTCGACAACCTCGGCCAGCCTGCGACCAATCGCTGGGGCTTTGGCCCGATGATCAGCTGGACAGTGCCAACCAACGGCGCCCGCGCGCGCATTCACGAAGCCGAAGCCGCGACCCAGGGCGCCCTGGCGCATTTCGATGGGGTGGTACTCAATGCTATCCGCGAAACCCAGACCGGCCTGGCGCAGTACACCGCGATGCTGCAGCGCCGTGAAGCGCTGGCCGACGCCGAGCGTTCGGCCCGCGAGGCGGCGGACCAGACCCACCGCTTCTTCCAGGCCGGGCGCGAGTCGTTTCTCGCCGACCTGCAGGCGACCCGCACCTACACCGCCATGCGCGCGCAATTGGCGGCGGCCAACACCCAGGTTGCAATGAGCCAGATCGACCTGTTCCTGGCCCTGGGCGGCGGCTGGGAAAGCGGACGAACGCAAGGGATAAAACCCGGCAAACCGTGAGGTGATAGCTATGCTTTGTGAGGTGAGGCGTCGTGAAGCCTCACTCGACACTGCTCGCGTTTGCTCATGGGGATTCCAATAATGAAAAACCCTTATGCTCCCGCTTTCTGGTGCGTGCTCTTCGCACTGGTGCTGTTATCGGCCGCGTATTTCTACGGCGTCATGCTCGCCCACCAACTCGACAAGGCCATGGTCTTTCTCGACAGCGCCTGCCTGGTGATCGGCACCTTGTCCATCGGCGTGGTGGCCTGGGCCTCCTATCAAAACCAACGCGTGAAGCGAAAGCTGCTGGAACAAGGCAAGACCCGCGTCGCAATCTGGGACACCAAGGTGGCCCTGCGCCGTGTCGAAACTGTGTTCGACCGCTATTTCTGGGGCAGCTACTGGCAACCCGGTCGCACGTTCCAGGAAGTCATGGGCGACCTCACCGGCACGCCCCTGGAAAAAAGCCTCGAAGTGCTGAAGACGCAATGTGTCGTGCTGGATCGACAGGTCGCTGACGGCAGGCATTGGCTGAATAACGCGCGGGAATTGTCCGATGTTGCCACGCAAATGGCTCGTGAGCGCTATCAGCTGGATTTCTGCGACCCCAAGGCCGACACCCCGGGCAACGCGGTGATACACCGTGAGTTTGAGGTATTGGTCTACACCTGGACGGCGCGCCTGAAGAGTTTTGATCACCAGTTGGATGAAATAGAGCTGGAGTACTCCTGAACTCCTGATGAACTGATCCCTCTGAAAGGCTGGGCCGTTTGCGCCCGCCAGTGCTAATCTTCCCCAGCCTTTCGGCCACACGGGCCACTACTGTAGGAGCGGGCTTGCTCGCGAAAAACGTCAACGGTAACGCGTGCATTCTGAATAAACGCGGTGCCTATGAGTTCTTCGCGAGCAAGCTCGCTCCTACAAGGACCCCTCCGGGGTTCAAGGAAGACAGCCCACTTCTCACAGGATTTGATCAGGTCACTTCATGAATAAGCCAGCAGTCGTTCTTTTGGGTTTCGTTGTCGCCGTTGGCGTCGTCAGTGCAGGCGGCGCCTGGTACACCGGTAAACAACTGGAGCCGGTCCTGCAAACCGCGATCCAGAACGCCAACAAGGAACTGCAGACCTCCATGGCCGGCGTGGACGGTAGCGTGTCCCTGGAGCTGGTCTCCCTGGAACGTGGCGTGTTCAGCAGCACCGCCCATTACCGCCTCAAAGGCCAGGGCAGTGTGTTCGGCGAGCAAAACCCCAACCCCGAGCTGCTGTTCGTCGACCATATCGAACACGGCCCGCTGCCGTTCTCGCGCCTGGTCACCCTGAAATGGCTGCCGGTGATGGCCACCAGTCACTACGAACTGGAAAAGAACGCCACCACCGAACAATGGTTCGCCGCCGCCAAAGACGTGTCGCCGCTCAAAGGCGTGGCCAATATCGGCTACAGCCGATCGGTCAACGGCAACGTCGAACTGCTGCCCCTGGAATTCAAGGACGACAAGTCCTCGGTGAGCTTCTCCGGCGCCAACCTGGAATTCGACAGCACCGCCGAAGGCCAGAAGGTCAAGGCCGACGGCTACATGAACAGCCTCAAGGTCGCGGCCGTCGATGCCAATGGCGACGCGTTCGCAGCTGAACTGGCCGGCCTGACCGTTGCCAGCAACCTGGCCAAATCCACGTTCGGTTTCTACACCGGCCAGAACACCATTGAACTGACCGACACCAAGGTCACCTTCGGCCCGCAGAAGTCGGTGCTGACCCTCAAGGGTTTCGAGCAGAAAGATTCGAGCGAGACCAAGGACAACAACCTGGCCGGCCGCGTCGACTACAAGATTGACGAGATCGGTTACCAGGGTAAGCCCGTGGGCTCGGCCGCCATGGCCGTCAGCATGAAAAACGTCGACATCCCGGCAATGCTGGTGCTGACCAAGCTCTACCAGGACAAGATGCAGCCGGTGCAAGCCGCCGCCGCTGCCGGTCAACCCGCGCCCGAGCTGCAACTGACCGAAGCCGAACAGACCCTGGCCGAAGCTAACGTCAACCAGGTACTGGCCGCCAAGCCGCAAGTGGCCGTGGAAAACCTGTCGCTGAAAACCACCCATGGCGAGAGCAAGTTCAACCTTGTCCTGGACCTGGCCAAGCCGGCCTCCATGGAACTGCCACCGGTTGAGCTGGGCAAGCAGATGATTGCGCTGCTGGACGCCAATCTCACCCTGTCCAAACCGATGATCAGCGACGTGGCCGCGCTGCAAGCCCAGGTCGGCGGCGTGACTGACCCGAAAGCCATCGAACAGCAATCGCAAATGGCGGCCGAGATGGTCAGCGGCGTGGCCGTGGGCACGCAACTGGCAACCCTGGAGGGCACCGACGTGGTATCCAAGCTGCACTACGCCAACAACGAAGTGACCTTCAACGGCCAGAAGATGACCGTCGAACAGTTCATCAGCTTCGTGATGTCCAAAGCCGGTGCAATGGGCGGCGCGCAATAACCCTGAAATGCAGTTAACAATGTGGGAGGGGGCTTGCTCCTGATGGCAGTGGGTCAGTCAACTTATCTGTGGCTGACCCACCGCTATCGGGGGCAAGCCCCCTCCCACATTTTGTTTTGTGCCTGGCAAAGGTCCCTGTCAGCCGGTCAGCGGTGTGGCCGACGAGCAGTTCATCAGCTTCGTGATGTCCAAAGCCGGTGCCATGGGCGGCGCGCAATAACCCTGAAATGCAGTTAACAATGTGGGAGGGGGCTTGCCCCCGAAGGCGGAGTGTCAGTCAACTTATCTGTGGCTGACCCACCGTAATCGGGGGCAAGCCCCCTCCCACAGTTTGTTTTGTGCCTGGCAAAAGTCCCTGTCAGCCGGTCAGCGGTGTGGCCGACGAGCAGCTCAGCAGCTTCGTGATGTCCAAAGCCGGTGCCATGGGCGGCGCGCAATAACCCTGAAATGCAGTTAACAATGTGGGAGGGGGCTTGCCCCCTCCCACATTTTGTTTTGTGCCTGGCAAAGGTCCCTGTGAGCCGGTCAGCGGTGTGGCCGACGAGCAGCTCAGCAGCTTCGTGATGTCCAAAGCCGGTGCAATGGGCGGCGCGCAATAACCCTGAAATGCAGTTAACAATGTGGGAGGGGGCTTGCCCCCGATGGCGGTGTATCAGTCAGCTTATCTGTGGCTGACCCACCGCTATCGGGGGCAAGCCCCCTGCCACATTTTGTTTTGTGACTGGCAAAGAATCTGTGTCAGCCAATTCTGAACAATTGTTCTGAATTGCCCTTGCCCCTGCCTGGCTAAGAGATAGTTGCCCCAGGAAAGCTAGGTCGGGTCCCGAGACGCCGACACCCTGATGCACATCGCTCAGGATCACCCATCGTTGCGGCTTTCCTTGTAAGGAAGCCGACGACATGTTGCCAATCCCTCCACTCAGCGCTTCAGGCCGGTTGCGGCTGCTCATCGCAGCAGGCCTGTGCAGCCAATTGCTGATGCCTGCCTATGCCGTGGCCGACCCTGCCTATGACGCCCTGATCATCCAGGCGCGCAACGGTCACTTCACGCCGGCACTGACCCAACTGCGCCAATTGTCCGCCGAGCGCCAGACGCCAGGCCAGGTCAGCGATCACCTGGTGATTGCCGGTTGGGCCGGGCAGGACGCGGAAGTGGTGAAGGTGTATGAGGCACAGGGCAAGCATCGCAACCTGACCACCCAGGCACTGGCCACGGTGGCGCGCACCTATCGCAATCAAAAGCAGTGGGCCCAGGCCGAGGCGGTCTATCGCCAGGCGCTGCTGCGCGAACCGAATAATATCGACCTGCAACTGGGCCTGGCGCTCACCCAGGCCGATGGCGGCAAGGCCAATGAGGCGGTGCAACGCCTGCGCGCGCTGGTGGCGGCGCAACCGAATGACCCCAACCGCCGCATGGCCCTGGGCTATGCGCTGACCCGCGCCGGCCTGAACTACGACGCACTGTTCGAGTTCGACCAGGCCTTTATCCGTGCCGGCGACAAGCCCGACGTAGCGCGTGAATACATCGTCGCGCTGCAAAAGGCGCGCCTGCCGGAAGCTGCCCTGCGCCTGTCGGCCAGGCGTCCGGGCCTGGTGGACGCGGTAACCCAGCGCCGCCTGGAAGGCGACCTGGCCGCCGAGCGCGTGCGCATCGCCGAGTTCGCCACGCGTACCGAAAAAGAACGCTACGTGGTCGCCGACCGCGCCCTTGGTGACTACGATCGACTGATCGCACGCTGGACCCCGGACGCCAGCGCCCATGACGACGTGGTGCGCTGGCGCATCGACCGCCTGGGCGCACTGAAGGCCAGGGCACGCACCGCCGAGGTGATCCGCGAATACCAGACTTTCAACGCTGAAGGTGTGCAATTGCCCACTTACGCGTTGCGTTGGGTGGCCGCCTCGTACCTCGACCAGCGCCAGCCGGAAAAAGCCGAACCCTTGTATCGCCAGGTGTTGAGTGCGCCGGATGCCGACGCCAGTTACCGCGTCGACGACAGCACCGCGTTGTTCTACGCCCTGCTGGAAAGTGACAAGGTCGAGGATGCCCGCCAGGTCGCTGACACCCTGGCCAAAGAACAGAAACCGCGCGTCGAACTCAAGGGCTTGCCGATTGGCAACCCCAACGACAACTGGATGGACGCGCAGCAACTCTCCGCCCAGGCCGGCACCTTCGGCGGCGACCTGCCGGGCAGCGAAGCCAACCTGGAAGCGCTGGTGGCCAAGGCGCCAGGCAATGTCGGCCTGCGCATCGCCCAGGCCGACATGTACCGCGCCCGTGACTGGCCGCGCCGCGCCGAAGGTACCCTCAAGGAAACCGAAGCCCAGGCGCCCCGCGACATCGGCCTGGAAGTGTCCCAGGCCTATACCGCCATGGACCTGCAGGAGTGGCGCCAGATGGACGCCCTCACCGACGACGTAGTCGCGCGCAACCCTGACAACCGCCAGGTGCAACGCCTCAGCCGCCTGCGCGACGTGCATGACATGGCCGAACTGCGCGTCGAGGCCTACACCGGCAAAAGCTACGGCGGCGGCAATAACGACGACACCGGTGCAGTCTCCGGCAGTCGCGACTGGGGCATTGAAAGCGTGATCTACACGCCGCCCATCGACGAAGACTGGCGTCTGTTCGCCGGGGCCGGCTACGCCACCGCCGACTTCAGCGAAGGCACCGGCCAGCACCGTTGGCAGCGCGTCGGCGTGGAGCGGCGCACCCGCGACATGACGATCGAAGCCGAGGTGTCCAATCACTCCTACGGCGACGGCTCCAAACAAGGCGCGGCAGTGTCGATTGCCCGCGACATCAACGACCACTGGCAGTACGGCGGCAGCGTCGGCTACCTGCTCAGCACCACGCCGCTGCGCGCCTTGAACGACGGCGTCACGGCCAACGGCGGCAGCGGTTTCATCCGTTGGCGCGCCAATGAAAGCCGCGAGTGGAAACTCACCCTCAGCCCGTCGCACTTCAGTGACGGCAATGATCGCGTCGAAGCGCTGCTCAGCGGCCGCGAGGGCCTCTACAGCTCGCCCCATGTGCAAGTCGATCTGGGCCTGGAAGTCGCCGCGAGCCGCAACAGCAAGGAAGACACCGCGTACTTCAACCCGAAGTCGGACTTCACGGTGTTGCCCGTGATCAACGTCAACCACGTGCTCTATCACCGCTACGAGACCCAGTGGAGCCAGCAGTTCCAGATCGGCGCGGGCACCTATAGCCAGCGCGACTATTCCACCGGCGGCATCGGCCTTGTCGGCTACGGCCAGCGCTTTCGCTGGAACGACGTACTGGAAATGGGCGCCAACCTCAGCCTGATCAGCCGACCTTATGACGGCGACCGCGAACGCGATCTGCGCCTGCTCGTCGACCTCACTTACCGTTTCTAGAAGAGCCTGACCATGACCGTCCTCAGCCGTTGCTTGTTGGTCCTGGGTCTAATGCTGGCCGCCGCGTGCGCCCAGCAACCCGCGCCCTATACCCCACCCGCGCAGCGGCCAACCGCGCTCAACGAAGCGCCGTGGCCGAAAAACCATTTCCTGGGCATTGCCTACCATGACGTCAATGATCGCGACCCGGATCAGGCGGTGGTGGCGGTGCGTACCGAACGCTTGATCGAGCAACTGGCCTGGCTGCGCGAGAACGGCTACCAGGCCGTCAGCGTCGACCAGATCCTGGCCGCGCGCAACGGTGGCCCGGCGCTGCCGCCCAAAGCCATCATGCTCAGCTTCGACGACGGTTATGCAAGCTTTTACACCCGCGTGATGCCGATTCTGCGCGCCTACCAATGGCCAGCGTTGCTGGCGCCAGTGGGCTACTGGATCGACACGCCGCTGAACAAACCGGTGGACTTCGCCGGCTCACCGCGCCCGCGTGGAGAATTCCTCACCTGGCAGCAGATCCGTGAAGTGTCCCAGTCGGGCCTGGTGGAAATCGCCGCGCACACCGACGCCAGCCACACCGGGATTCTGGCCAACCCCCAGGGCAACCTCGAGCCGGCGGCGACCTCGCTGCGCTACGACCCGGCGACCAAACGCTATGAAACCGACGCGCAATTCCAGGCGCGGATGCGTGCGGACGTCGCGGCCATCACGCAAAAAATCCGCACAGTCACCGGCAAGGCGCCACGGGTATGGGTGTGGCCATACGGCGCGGCCAAAGGCACCTCCCTGGCCGTCGTCAGCGAGCAGGGCTACCAGATGGCCCTGACCCTGGAAGACGGCCTCGACAGCGCCAGTGATCTGATGAACAGCCCGCGTTTCCTGGTGGCGTCCGACCCGGACGGCGAGCATTTCGCCAACAGCATCGTCGCCGCACAGACCCCGGCACCGATGCGCGTATTGCATGTGGACCTCGACAATGTCTACGACCCGGACCCGGCCCAGCAGGCGCGCAACCTCGACGTACTGGTGCAGCGCGTGGTGGACATGGGCGCCGGCACCGTTTTCCTGCAAGCCTTCGCCGACCCCAAGGGTGACGGCCTGGTGCACTCGCTCTATTTCCCCAACCGTCACTTGCCGGTGCGCGCCGACCTGTTCAACCGCGTCGCCTGGCAGTTGCACACCCGTGCCCACGCCGCCGTGTATGCCTGGATGCCCGTGCTCAGTTTCGCCCTCGACCCCAAGCTGCCACGCGTGACCCGTTGGGACCCGCAAACAGCCAGGCTGGGGCCTGACCCTGACCAGTACAAACGCCTGTCGCCGTTCGACCCGCAGGTGCGCAAAATCATCGGCGAGATCTACGAAGACCTGGCCCGCAACAGCGCCATCGACGGTGTGCTGTACCACGACGACGCCGTCCTCTCGGACTTCGAAGACGCCAGCCCCGCCGCGCTCAAGGCGTACGCGGCCAATGGTCTGCCGGACACTATCGCCGCCTTGCGCGCCGATCCCGCCACGCTGCAACGCTGGACCCGCTTCAAGAGCCGCTACCTGATCGACTTCACCCAGGAGCTGACCACCAAGGTCCGCGCCATTGCCGGGCCGCAGGTGCAGACCGCGCGCAATATCTTCGCCGAACCGATGCTCAACCCGGACAGCGAGGCCTGGTTCGCGCAGAACCTCGATGACTTCCTGCAGGCCTATGACTGGACCGCGCCGATGGCCATGCCGTTGATGGAAGGCCAGGAAGTGAAGACCTCCAATGCCTGGCTGGAAAAACTGGTGGCGACAGTCAAGGCCCGCCCGGGCGCCATGGAAAAAACCGTTTTCGAGCTGCAAGCCAAAGATTGGCGCACCAAAGCCGCACCGGATATCAGCGCTGAGCAACTGGCGCAATGGATGGGCGTGCTCAAACGCCAGGGGGTCAAGAGCTTTGGCTATTACCCGGACAACTTCCTGGAAAATTCCCCGGACCTGAAGACTGTACGTCCGGCCCTTTCCAACCAGTGGAACCCTTGATCATGTTCGACAGAATCCTGGCTATATTCGTGCTGGCACTGGTATTGGGCGTGCCCCTGGGCCTGATCTTCCTGGTCACCGGGCAGTTCCTGATGGACTTCGTGTTTTTCTACCCGCTGTTCATGTCCGCGCTGTGGATCGCCGGCGGCCTGTACTTCTGGCTGCACTGGGAACGCCACTGGCCGTGGGAGGAAGACACGCCGGCGCCGACCCTGGCCGGCAACCCGCTGATCTCGATCATCGTCCCTTGCTACAACGAGGGCGATAACGTCGCCGACACCATGGCGGCCGCCCTGGCCCAGGTGTACACGAACATCGAAGTGATCGCGGTCAACGACGGCTCCAGCGACAACACCGCCGCAGTACTCGATGCGCTGGCGCTGCAACACCCGCGCCTGCGCGTGCTGCACCTGGCGCAGAACCAGGGCAAGGCCGTGGCCCTACGCATGGGCGCGGTGGCGGCGCGCAGCGAGTACCTGGTGTGCATCGATGGCGATGCGTTGCTCGACAAAAACGCGGCGGCCTATATGGTCGCGCCGATGCTCGACAACCCGCGCCTCGGCGCCGTCACCGGCAACCCGCGTGTGCGCACAAGGTCGACCCTGATCGGGCGGGTACAAGTGGGCGAGTTCTCTTCGATCATCGGCCTGATCAAGCGCACCCAGCGCGTATTCGGGCGGATCTTCACGGTGTCGGGTGTGGTGGTGGCGTTCCGTAAGAAGGCGCTGGACCGCATCGATTACTGGAGCACCGACATGATCACCGAGGACATCGATGTCAGCTGGAAGCTGCAACTCGATCACTGGGCGATCTTCTACGAACCGCGTGCGCTGTGCTGGATTCTCATGCCCGAAACCGTTGGCGGGCTTTGGAAGCAGCGCCTGCGCTGGGCCCAGGGCGGCGCTGAAGTGCTGTTCAAGAATATCCGTGGCATCTGGCAATGGCGCCATCGCTACCTGTGGCCGCTGCTGTTCGAATACTGCCTGTCCACCGGCTGGGCGTTCACCTTCCTGCTCTCGGTGGTGTTCTGGGGCCTGGGCAAGTTCATGGTGTTACCGCCGGCGATTACCGTCGACTCCCTGGTGCCGCCGGCGTTTACCGGGTTGGTGCTGGCGATGGTGTGCCTGCTGCAGTTCGCGGTGAGCATCCTGATTGACCGGCGCTACGAAAAAGACCTGTGGAAAACCCTGTTCTGGACCGTGTGGTACCCGATGGTGTTCTGGCTGGTGAGCCTGTTCACCACCCTGGTCAGCTTTCCCAAGGTGTTGTTCAACCAGCACCAGAAACGCGCCCGCTGGGTCAGCCCGGACCGTGGTATCAAACCTGCCCAAGAGGAGGCGTGACGATGAAACTGGTCAGAACCCGCCAGAACCTGGCGATGTGGATTATCGATGTGTTGCTTACCCTGCTGGCCTGGGCCGGCCTGGTCTGGCTGCTGGCCCGGGGCATGAACGCCATGCTCGAAACCCACGGCGGCCCGCGCCTGGAAGCACCGATCTTCGCCGCGCTCAACACCTTGCAAATCTACCTGTGGATCGCGCTGTTCAACGCCGTGATCCTGATTGCCTGGGCGCGCTACCAGCAACGCAAAGGCCGCAAGTTCGCCCAGCGTCGCGCGCAGGCGAATGCCCTGAGCGACCAGCACTTGAGTGAAAGCTTCAACCTGGGCGAGGGCGACCTGGAACAACTGCGCCGCCCCGGCGTGCTGGTGATTCACAACGACGAAGAGGGCGGCGTGGGTGAAATCAAATCCCACGTGTCCCGCGACGTCGAACGCCCCGGCCTGGCCCTGGTGCCCGGCTCGGAAAAAGACAAAGGTCTTGGCTGATCTCTTCAGCCCTGCAAATACCAATGTGGGAGGGGGCTTGCCCCCGATAGCGGTGAATCAGCCAACCAATGTTTAGCTGACACACCGCCATCGGGGGCAAGCCCCCTCCCACATTGATCGCCAGTGCTGTGGGTGCGCACGGGTTCAAAAAATCTGATTGGATTTCCGATAAATGGGACCCAAATCACAAAACCGCCGCGAACTTTCCTCCGATCCCCGGCACTAACCCTAACTCGACGAAACCTGATGGCTAAATAATGGCGATCACTGTGTGGCAGTCGAATAGCCCTCGAAACAGTGCCGCCGGTCGGATTAAACGTCTCAGTAATCAGGCCGGTCACTGTTCGATAATTATTTTTTGTTACTAATCATTAGGTTAATCGGAAACACGCTCGAACACCCGACAGCCTCCGCATCTAGGACGGCCGGACGTTCGATGTTAGCTTCCCGGCCCTTGATTTTCGACGGATCGAACATGCCAATGCCACGGACTCGGTTTCTACTATGCACCCTCCTGCTCACCTGCCTGAGCTTGAACACTGCATTCGCTGCCCCCACGCCCGGGGACCAGGACCTGATCCGCGATCGGCAGAACCGCCTGCTCGAAGAGCAACAGCGGCGCCTTGAAGAACTCAAGGATCTGCCCGGCAAAGCGGCCAAACCCGAGGCGCCCACCGCGCCCGCCGACACCCGTTGCTTCCCGATCAAAGACATCGAACTCAAAGGCGCCGACAGCCTGCCGGCCTCCGAGCGCGAGCGCCTGCTCAAGCCCTACGTCGGCCAATGCCTGGGCGTGTCCCAGCTCAACGATCTGCTCAAGGCCATCACCGACTACTACCTCGGCAAAGGCCGCGTCACCAGCCGCGCCTACCTGCCGCAGCAGGACCTCTCCACCGGCCACCTGCAAGTGCTGGTGGTGGAAGGCAAGCTCGAAGCCTTGCGCAGCGCCGAAGGCAGCACCGTGACCGAGCGCGAACTGGCCATGGCCTTTCCCGGCAAGGTCGGCGAAGCGCTGAACCTGCGTGAAATCGAGCAACTGGTGGACCAGCTCAACCGCCTGCCGTCCAAACAGGCGCAAATGGAACTGACCCCCGGCAAGCAAGTCGGCGGCAGCGACGTGGTGGTCAAGAACACCGCGCAAAAGCCCTGGCGTGCCAGCCTGTCGCGCAATAACGATGGTCAGAAAAGCACCGGCGAACAGCAATGGGGCGCCGGCCTTGAATGGGACAGCCCGCTGGGTCTGGGCGACCAGTTGATTCTGCGCGGCGGCCATGACGCCATCAGCGACCACCAGAAAACCTCGAAAAACACCATGCTCTATTACAACGTGCCGTGGGGCTGGTGGAACTTCAGCTACACCTACAGCGAGAGCGACTACCGCACCTTCGGCGTGACCGACGACTTCAAATACAAGCAGGACGGCGACAACCAGAACCACCAACTGCGCGCCGAGCGAGTGATCCACCGCGATGACGTGAGCAAGACCTCGGTCAACGTCGGCCTGGCGCACCTGCGCACCAACAATTACATCCTCGACGTGCGCACCGCGCCCAGCAGCAACCGCCTCAGCGAACTGCAACTGGGCGTCAACCATGGGCGGCGTATCGGCACGGCCTTCGTCAACCTGGACCTGGGCATGCAAAACGGCATCGGCCTGCTCGACGCCCAGTCGCAGGACGAGCGCGACGCCTTTGGCCGCCGCCAGCCGAACTCGCGCTACCGCAAATACACCGCCACCGTCAGCTACCTGCAACCGTTCAGCCTGTGGGGCGAGTCGTTCAGCTTCAGCAGCCTGGCCACCGGCCAACGCAGTGAAGACCCGCTGTTCTCGCCCCAGCGCATGAGCCTCGGCGGCTCGGCTTCGGTGCGCGGTTTCAAGGACCAGTTGCTGACCGGCGACAGCGGCGGCTACTGGCGCAACGAAGTGCGCTGGGCGCGCCCGGTGACCCTCGACTGGATGCGTCCGGCCTTCTTCGAATACGGCGCCAGCGTCGGCTACGACCAGGGCGTGATCCGCAACGACCGCTACAACGACAACGTTCATGGCCGCGTGTCCAGCAACTCCCTGGAGCTGTTCGCCCGTGGCAAGAACGTCAGCACCAGCGTGACCTTTGCCCACTCGCTGGAAAGACCCGGAGTCGTCACCGAGCGCGAAGCGCCGATCTACTTCCGCCTGGATTTGTTCCTGTAATTCAACGTTGCGCCGCAGCGAGAAACTGAAAATGGACGTTCGACAATTTGCCTTCCTGGCCCGCCAACCTTCTGCCGCCCTGAAGCCGCGAAACGCGTTCTTCGGTTTGCCCAAGCGCGGGCTGGCGCTGATCCTCGCCAACGCGCTGTTCTGGCAACCGCTGCTGGCCCAGGCCGAGGGCATTGTGGTCAGTGCGCCGGGTACCACGGTGGGCGCGGCGGGCAATGGCGTGCCGGTGGTGAACATCGCCACGCCCAACGGCGCAGGCTTGTCCCATAACCAGTTCCAGCAGTACAACGTCGGCCCCAACGGCGTGATTCTCAACAACGCCAACGGCGCGCTGCAAAACACCCAACTGGGCGGGATCATTGTCGGCAACCCCAACCTCAAGGGCGGCGCGGCCAGCGTCATTCTTAACGAAGTCAACGGCGGCAGCGCCAGCCAGTTGCGCGGCTACACCGAAGTGGCGGGGCAGTCGGCCAAGGTCATCGTGGCCAACCCGTACGGCGTGACCTGCGCCGGTTGCGGCTTTATCAACACCCCCAACGTCACCCTCACCACCGGTAAGCCGATCATCGACCCAACCGGCCAGCTGAAAAGCTACCAGGTCGATGGCGGCGCCGTGACCATCGATGGCGAAGGCCTGAACGCCAGCAACGTCGACCGCTTCGACATCATCACCCGCTCCGCCAAAATCAACGCTCAGATCAACGCCCGCGAACTCAACGTCATCGCCGGGCGCAACGACG
Source organism: Pseudomonas orientalis (assembly GCF_002934065.1). NCBI lineage: Bacteria > Pseudomonadati > Pseudomonadota > Gammaproteobacteria > Pseudomonadales > Pseudomonadaceae > Pseudomonas > Pseudomonas orientalis. The sequence goes on from NZ_CP018049.1 coordinate 190,317, forward strand.
TCGATGCACAAAGCCTGAAAACCACCGCCCGCGCCGATGACGGCAGCGCCAAGCCCGAGCTGGCGATCGACTCGTCGGCCCTGGGCGGCATGTACGCCGGCGCGATCAAACTGGTGGGCACCGAGGCCGGTGTGGGCGTGAAGCTCGACGGCACCTTGGCGGCCAGTGGTGGGGATATCCAGCTCGATGCCAATGGGCGCTTGAGCATGGCGCAGACCGCCGCCAGCGGCGCAATCAATGTCAAAGCCGCCAGCCTTGACGCCCAGGGACCGATTTATGCCGGTACCGCCCTGGAGGTGCAAACCCAGGGCGATCTCAACAGTCGCAAAAGCCTGGCCGCACGTGACCGCATTGCGCTGTCCAGCGGCGGCACGCTGACCAACGCAGACATCATCGAAGCCGGCGTCAACGCCGATAACAGCCGCAACACCACAGGCGACGTCAGCCTGCGCGGCCAGGCCGTCAACAACAACGGCGCCAGCGTGATCGCCAGCCGCAGCTTGAGCGTCGATTCCCAGGCCTTGAACAACCAGGGCGGCACCCTCAGCGCCCGGCAAGGCGCCCGCGTGACGGCGGCGACCCTCGATAACCGCAACAACGGACGAGTCCTCAGCAACACCGCGCTGGCTATCGACGCCGGCGCGCTGCAGAACGGCCAGGGCGGCTTGATCGCCAGTAACGGACCGCTGACTGCCACGCTGGGCACGGTGCAAAATACCGGCGGCGAAATCTCCAGCCTGGACACTGCCAACCTGACGATGACCACCCTGGACAACGTCGCGGGCCTGGTCACGGCGGGCAAGGCGTTGAGCCTCAACGCCGGCACGCTCGACAACCAGAACGGGCGCGTCACCAGCCAGGGCGTTCTTCACCTCACCGGCAATCGCCTGGACAACCGCCAGAAAGGCCTGGTCGCCAGCACCGGCGGCGTGCAGATCGACGTCGCCAACATCGACAACCGCAACGGCGAGCTCTCCAGCCGTGCGGGCGTGGCGGTGAACGGCACGCAACTGGATAACAGCGATGGCGGCCTGGTAGTGGCCGGCACTGGCCTGAACCTGAACGTCGATCAATTGCTCAACCGCAACCAGGGCCTGATCAGCAGCGAAGGGCTGCTCACCGTGACCACGGGCACCCTGGTCAACCGTGGTGGCGCGCTCTCCAGCGCCGGCCCGCTGAGCATCACCGCCCGTGACGCGGTGGACAACCAGGGCGGGCGCCTGGTGACGGACGGCGCCCTGACCCTGACCAGCGCAAGGGTCGACAACAGCCAACAAGGCACCCTGAGCGCGCGCCAGGCCGCGCACATCAGCACCGCCGACCTGAACAACCAGCAAGGCGGGCAGATCACCAGCGCGCAGGCCCTGACCCTGGACCTCAACCGTGGTCAGTTCAACAACCAGAGCGGGCTGATCAACGCGCCGTTGCTGATGCTCAACAACCTCAAGGATGTGCATAACCAGGGCGGCGAAATCTCCAGCAGCCAGGCCTTCACACTCACCGCCGACAACCTCGATAACAGCAGCGGCAAACTGCTGAGCAACGCCGCCCTGAGCCTGCGTATCGGCCAGGCCCTGGCTAACGTCAAGGGTATGATTGCTGCGGCTGCGGTTGACGCAAGCGCCGCCAGCCTGGACAACAGCGGCGGCACCCTCACCAGCCGTGGCGACACCCTGCTCAACGTGAGCGGCCCATTGGCCAACCAGGCCCAGGGCCTGATCAACGCAGCCAACCTTCTGAGCATCAATACCGCGAGCCTGGCCAACCAGAACGGCTCGCTGCTGGGCAGCGCGATTGCCCTGGACTTCGGCACCGCCACCGGCGACCTGAACAACACCGGTGGCCTGATCACTACCGCCGGCAACCTGAGCATCAACCACCTGCGTGACCTCAGCAACCAGGGCGGCGAACTCTCCAGCGCGCAAACCCTGAACCTCAAAGGTCGCACGTTGAATAACAGCAACGGCAAGCTGATCAGCAATAACCTGCTGGTGCTCAATGCCGAAAACCTGATCAACCAGAATGGCCTGATGTCCGGCTGGCAGGGTTTGACGGTCAGCGGTGCGAACCTGGATAACCGCAACGGCGGCACCTTGTCGAGCCGATACGGCGACCTCAATGCCACGCTGACCGCCAGCCTGCTCAACAGCGCAGGCGGCGCATTGGTCAGCCAGAAAGCCTTGACCGTCAACGCGGGCGAACTGGACAACAGCAACAAAGGCGTACTTTCCAGCGCCGCCGGGCAGACGCTTACCGTCGGCGGCTTGCTGAACAACGTCCAGGGCGGCGTGATCGACAGCGGCGCGGCCTTGAGCCTGAACACGCAAAACCTGGACAACAGCGCCGGCAGTATCAGTGGCGGCACCGCCACCACCCTCGACCTGCTCGCCACCCTGACCAACACCAACGGCAAACTGGCCAGCGGCGGCCCACTGCTGATCAGCCGCGTGGCGCAGATCAACAACCAGGGTGGCCAGATCGCCAGCCAAGGCTTGTTGACCCTGCTGACCGGCGGCCTGGACAACCGCAATCGTGGCACCCTGGCCGCCAACGAACGCTTGAGCCTGACCGCCGGCGGCCTGGTGCAGAACGGCAACGACGGCTTGATCTACAGCCAGAACGCCGACCTGCTGCTCAGCGCCAACCGCCTGGACAATGGCAAAGGCACCGTGCAAAGCCAGGGCGGCATGACCGCCAACGTGGCCGACACGCTGGATAACCAGAGCGGCAAACTGATTGCCCAGGCCGGTGACTTGCATGTCAACGCGGCCAGCTTCGACAACCGTGGCGGCACCCTCGCCAGCCTCAAGGCCGCACTGCAAACCCAAGTGGTCGGCGTGCTGCGCAACGGTTACGACCTCAATAACAACCGCCAGGGCGGCGTGATGCAGGGGCAAAGCCTCAACCTGCAAGCCGGCAGCGTAGACAACTACGGCGGGCGCATCGCCGCGCAGGGCGGCAGCGCGTTGGTCACCACCGGCAACTTCGACAACCGCAACGGCGGGCTCTATGCCAAAGGCCTGATGCGCGTGGTCGGGCATGATTTCGATAACAGCGGCGACAACGATGGCCAGATCGCCGGCCAACAGATCGACCTGGACCTCAGCGGCGCGTTGAATAACCGCCTGGGCATCATCGAAAGCGAATCCACCCTCAAGGTCCGTGCCGCCAGCCTGGACAACCAGACCGGTCGCCTGCGCGCACTGGGTAACAGCGGCACCACCGAGTTCGCCATTGGCGGGCTGTTCGACAACCGCAACGGCGTGTTGGAAACGGCCAACACCAACCTGACCCTGGACGCCGACAGCCTGCAGAACCTCGGCGGCAATGTGCTGCATGTGGGCACCGGCACCTTCGGCATCGCGCCGCGCAATCTCAACGATGTAGGCGGCAGCCTGGTCACCCGTGGCGACCTGACCATCGCCCAGGACACCTGGACCAACAGCAGCGTGATCCAGGCCGGGCAACTGACCGTCAACGTCAACAGCCTCGAACAGACCGCGACCGGTCAATTGCTCGGCGCCCGGCGCTTTATCGGCAGCGGTGGCAACTGGTCCACCAACGGCCTTATCGCCAGCGACGGCGACCTTGACCTGAGCCTGAGCGGCGCGCTGAACAGCAGCGGGCGCATCAGCAGCCTGGGCAAACTGAACCTGACCGCCGCCCAGGCCAACTTGAGTGACACCGCCAGCATCGCCGGCGGTGGGGTGACCCGCGCCACCCTCGGCGGCACCCTGAACAACCGCGGCCGCCTGACCTCGGCCACCGACCTGCTGATCAACGCGGGCGCGCTCAACAACTACGCCACGCTCGGCAGCGGGCAAACGCTCACGGTCAACACCGGCGCATTGCTCAACGACCACGGCCTGATCTTCAGCGGCGCCGACATGAGCCTGCGCGTGGCGTCGCTGAACAACAGCTACGGCGACCTCTACAGCATGGGCAACCTGAGTGTCGATCGCGACGGCAAGGGCGGCCTGGCCGACAGCATTATCAACAGCTCATCGAGCATGCAGAGTGATGGTGACCTGACCCTCACCGCCGCCACGATCAAAAACGAACGTGCGGTACTCACCGTCAACGACGCGGGTGTCTACACCGCCTCGGCCACCGAGGGCGCGTGCATCAAGTACGTCAACGCCGGTGACTGCAAAGCAGGCGGCACTCCGCGCAACTACGTGTGGGAGTTGCTGACCCGCGACAAGCTGGAAGTGACCGCCGCCAGTGCCGGTTCGAGTATCACCGCCGGGCGCAACATGACCCTGGCGGGTGGCGACCTGCTCAACAGCAGCAGCTCGATCGCAGCCGGCGGTAACTTCACCGCGCGCCTGAACAACCTGGTCAACACCGGCATCGAAACCGGCGAGACCGAGACCTATCGTCTTTTCACGTCAGAGCGCACCAAGCACCCTGGACGCTGGTTCGATGCAGCCGCCGCACTCACCAACAAATACTGGTACAAAAGCGCCGGTTACAACCCCAATGACCTCGGCGGCCTTGAGGCCACGGTGGCCAACTTCATCGGCATGATGGAAATCGAGCGCACCCAGTTCGGCAAAGTCACCAAAATCGCCAGCGATGATCAGCGTTACGCTGCCGTGATTCAGGCTGGCGGCGCGGTGGACGTCAAGGCGCAGGCCGGTATCGATAACAGCGTGGTGCGCCCGGGTTACACCTACATCGGGGCGGGTGCAAAAACCACCACCGGCGCGACCGGCGCCAGCGCCGCCAACGGTTACTCGACCCGCGTCACCCTCAACGCGCAATTGCCTCCGGACCTGGCCCAGCAGCAGATCAACCCGCTGAGCTTGCCCGGCTTTACCTTGCCCAGCGGCCAGGGCGGCCTGTTCCGCCTCAGCGGCCAAAGCGCCAGCGCGCCGGCCAGTACCGGCCCGCAAGGCTGGACCCTGGGCGGCGGCAGCGTAGACCGAGCCCCGGCTTCCGGGCCGGTCGTACCCGCCGCCGGCACCTCGGCCGACGGTGTCACCCTCCACCGCGTGCAAGGCCTGCCGGACAGCCAGTTCGTCTCCAACCCACAGAAATACCTGATCGAAACCAACCCGCAGCTGACCAATCTCGGCCAGTTCCTCAGTTCCGATTACATGCTGTCCAAGCTCGGCTACGACCCCGACCAGGCGCAAAAGCGCCTGGGCGACGGCCTCTATGAACAGCGCCTGATCCAGCAAGCGGTCATTGCCCGCACCGGCCAGCGCTTCATCGACGGCCAAACCAGCGACACGGCGATGTTCAAGTACCTGATGGACAACGCCATCGGCAGCCGTCAGGCGCTCAATTTGTCTGTGGGTGTAAGCCTCACCGCCGAACAAGTCGCGGCCCTGACCCACGACATCGTGTGGATGGAAAACGCCACCGTCGCCGGCCAGCAAGTGCTGGTGCCGGTGCTCTACCTGGCCCAGGCCAACAACCGCCTGGCGCCCAACGGCGCGTTGATCACCGGCAGCGACCTGAGCCTGGTCAGCGGCACAGACCTCAACAACGTCGGCACCCTTCGCGCCACCCAGAACCTCGCCGCCAGCGCCGGGCGCAACATGGTCAACAGTGGCCTCATTGCAGCGGGCAACCGTCTCGACCTGCTGGCCGGCAACAGCCTCACCAACCGCGCCGGCGGCATCATCAGCGGGCGCGACGTCAGCGTGCGCGCGGTAAATGGCGATGTGCTCAACGAACGCACCGTCACCAGCCACCAGAGCAGCAGCGGCTATCGCACCGAACGCACCGACTTCGTCGACAACGCCGCGCGCATCGAAGCCGCCAACAGCCTGACCCTGCAAGCCGGTCGCGACGTCAACAGCACCGGCGGTGTACTCAAGAGCGGCACCGACACCCGCATCCAGGCCGGGCGTGACGTGAACCTCGTCACCGCCGAACAACGTAACGCCAATATCGTCAGCACCTACTCACGCAGCAGCAACGTGACCCAGTACGGCACGGTGGTAGAAGCCGGGCGGGACTTCCAGATTGTGGCGGCACGGGACATCAGCGCCATCGGCAGCCAGTTGAATGCCACGCGTGATCTGGCGTTGGTGGCCAAGGGCAATGTGAACCTGGCTTCGGCGGCGAATGAACAGCATTCGGCGTTTAATTCCAAGAAGGTGACCAGCAAAGAGGATCACGTTCAGCAGGTAGGCACCTCATTGGTGGCCGGCGACAATCTCTCCCTTAGTGCAGGCAACGACCTCGCCGTCAGCGCCAGCCGCGCGAGCGCGGGCAAGGAAGCCTATCTCTATGCGGGCAATGATCTGACGCTGAACGCCGCCCAAGACAGCGACTACAGCTACTACCGCAAGACCAAGACCAGCAACGGCTTGCTCTCCAGCAGCCAGAAGACGCGCATCGACAGCAGTAACCAGATTACCCAACGGGGTTCCTCCATCAGCGCCGACACGGTGGTCGTGCGTGCCGGTCGAGACATCGGCACAAGCGCCAGTGACGTGGTGTCCACGAACGCCACCAGCCTGATTGCCGGGCGTAATGTGGTGATCGACGGCGCGACGGAAACCTTTGAGCAAAGCCATTCGTCCTCGACCAAAAAATCGGGCTTGATGAGCAGCGGCGGCATCGGCGTTACGTTGGGTTCAAGCAGCAATAAAAACACCCTCACCAGCAGCACCGAAACCACCCGGGCCAGCAACATCGGCAGCGTGCTGGGCAGCGTGGATATCCGGGCGGGCAAAGACCTCACCATCAAAGGCTCTGACGTGGTTGCCGGTAAAGACATCAGCCTGGTTGGGCAAAATGTCAGCATCCTGGCTTCCGAGAACAACAACCGTAGCGAGCAGACGGCCAAAAGCAAAACCAGTGGTTTGACCCTGGCACTCTCCGGCACCGTGGGTAGCGCGGTGGACTCCGCTTACCGAACTGCCAAGCAAGCCAAAAGCGAGGACGACGGCCGCCTCTCGGCACTGCAAGGTGTGAAGGCGGGTTTGACGGGGGTACAGGCGTGGCAAGCGGCGCAGCAGGATGGCGGCATGACCGGCGCCAACGCTGGGCAGTTTGTAGGTATCAGCATCTCCCTGGGGTCGCAGAAGTCCGACTCCAAACAGACGCAGGAACAAACCCTCAGCCAGGGCAGCAACCTGACGGCGGGCAATAACCTCACCATCGTGGCGCAGGGGAATGGCACGCCGGGTGACGCGGGTAATATCCGCGTTCAAGGCAGCAAGCTCCAGGCCAGCAATGAAATGACGCTGGCTGCGGAGCGCGATATTCGCCTGGAGGCTGCGGCCAACAATCAAAAGCTCGATGGCAAAAACAGCAGCAGCGGTGGAGCGATTGGCATCAGTCTGGGCGTGGGTTCCGGAGAAAGTGGCCTGAGCATCTTCGCCAATGCGAACAAGGGCACCGGCAACGAGAAGGGCACCGGCACCACCTGGACGGAAACAACGCTGGACGCCGGCAAACAGGTCAGCCTGATCAGTGGACGAGACACTGCCCTCAAAGGCGCGCAAGTCAGCGCAGACAAAATCACCGCCACCGTGGGTCGCGACCTCACGCTGCAAAGCCTGCAGGACACCGATAACTACAAGTCCAAGCAAACGGATGTCAGTGGAGGCGTCAGTTTCGCCATCATCGGCAGCGGCGCCAGCGCAAACCTGAGCATCAGCAAAAGCAAGATCGACTCCAAATACCAGAGTGTGCAAGAGCAAACCGGCCTGTTCGGCGGCAAGGGCGGCTACCAGATTGACGTGGGCAACCATACCCAACTCGATGGCAGCGTGATCGCCAGCACGGCTACGCCGGACAAAAACCGCCTGAACACCGGTACGCTGGGCTGGAGCGTTTTAAAGAACAAGGCTGACTACACAAGCCAGTTGCAGAGCGCCAGCGTCAGCAGTGGCAGCGATGGCACCAACGCGTTCATCAGCAATATGCCCACCGGCAGCTTGGTCGGATTCAACCATGGCGACAGCGACAGCGGCACCACGTCCTCGGCTATTTCCAACGGCACCCTCAACATCCGCGACCCTGCCAAACAGCAGCAGGACGTGGCAACGCTGAGCCACGATGTTGAGCACGCCAACGGCGCCATCAGCCCCATCTTCGATAAGGAGAAAGAGCAGAAACGGCTGCGGCAGGTGCAGTTGATTGCGGATATTGGTACTCAGACGGTAGACATCGTTCGGACTCAAGGTCAGATCGATGCCGATAAAGAAGCGCGTGCTGAACTTGATAAGCGTGGCATCAAGGAGCCTGGAAAAGACGCCAAAAAAGAGGATGTCGACGCCTACAAGAAAAAACTGATTGCCACTGACGCTTATAAACGAATCATGGCCGACTACGGGGTCGGCGGTAATTACCCGCGTGTAGCACAGGCGGTAACAGCAGCATTGCAAGGGCTGGTGGGGGGCGATATTGGCTCCGCTATTGCGGGGGCGTCGTCTCCTTACCTGGCACAAGTGATCAAGAAAACCACAGGGGACAACGCTGCGCTGAATACCATGGCGCATGCGGTACTGGGTGCGGTGGTGGCACAGGCCCAAGGCAACTCGGCGCTGGCAGGCGGTGCCGGGGCAGCGACGGGCGAACTCATCGCCCACCAACTCTACCCAGGCACGAAAACGGCGGATCTAACGCAGGAGCAGAAAGATACGGTTTCAGCGTTGTCTGGTTTGGCGGCAGGGCTGGCGGGTGGGATTGCGGGAGGTGACCTGAGTGGTGCAGTGACCGGGGCTCAGGGCGGGACGAATGCTGTTCAGAACAACTTCCTCTCGAACACGTACGGTGTCGAGCGGTTGGATAAGACGAGTCTGGCTCTTTATGAAAAGCTTAAAGCCGCTGGAATCGGAAGCATTGATGAGCTGCAAAAACGGTTTACTGGTTGTGCTGGCAATGGTGAATGTGAGCGCGGCATTCGAAATGAATACCGACAGCAGGAAAAACAGGCAGGGGAAACTCTCGTCGGGCTCTATAACGCCGGCAAGTTGAGCCAAGAAGAGCTCGGTGTCCTCGTGACGGACTACTCCATCGCCATGATGGAAGGCGCCAAAAAAGGACAGTTGAGTTCCGATTCTGAGGGCTATGGCGACATTTATTCCCTGTCGGGGATTGATTGGACTCCGCTGGGTATGATCAGCAATCCCTATCTGGATGCGATTAAAAATAGTGGGCAAATTGCGGAGTGGAGAAGGCAGGGATTAAGCGACGAAAAAATCAATGAGCTAGCCCTTAAGAGCGGTGTGGTCGATTCGATCATAGCGCCGGTGGACGTCTCTGGCGTTTTGGAGCTCGTGGATAATGGTGCATCGAAGGAAGATGTTCTAAGATTTGCTGCAGCTTTGGCGTTGGGTAAGCTTGCGAAAGGTGGAAGTGCAAAAGGTGCAGGCGGTGCCACACTTCATGCGGCTGATGATATTCGGTTCTCGCAAAACAGCGTTTCATTCAATAAAACTGACCGAGTAACGGGTACAAATTACACATACGATGATTTGGTCCAGAGCATGCGGACTAAGGGTTGGAAAGGTGATCCAGTTGACGTAGTTAAAATGCCTGATGGCAAGCTGACCAGCATGGATAACACTCGAATTGCCGCAGCCAGAGAAGCGGGAATCGATGTTAAAGCGAGGGTTCGTGGATTTGATGACCCATTGACGCCAGCTATTCAGGAGGCTAGAGGATGGCAGAACTTTAACACATGGGGAGAGGCCATCATTGGTCGTATAAACAAACAGTCAGGAGGGTTTTCTACCTCCAATCCTCACGGCTCAACAGAACCGCCACGTATTTCTGGAGGAGGTAAATAATGAAGCCTTTTTTGTATGATCTTCCAATTTTACCTAATGATTTTAAATTTCCTGCTGAATATCTAAATGTGGTTTTATCTGGTGGAATTCTAGAAATAGAGCCATGGCGGCTTCTATATCAAGATATGGCGACATCTCTTTTTTATTATAGTTCTATGCTCTTGAAGTTTCCGGGGGCGGCGCTAGTTCCTTTTGCAATTATTCAGGACGAGTCGGGACTGTATAACGATGGCTGGGTTATTCTTGCTTGTTTTGATGGGGAAGGTGCGGAAGGCAAGCCAAGCGTGCGAATTTTTGATTATTCAAGGCCAAAGTTATCTCCTTGGGATAACTTGGCTTATTCTGATTTCTCTGAATGGTTTAGTGCTGCCAAAGAAGAGTCTTCCCGCTATAAAGCTGAGCAAGTGAAAGGGAATGGCTACTCCTGATTTATAAAAGAAATGGGGACATGGCCTGTTAGCCATACTTCATTCTCAGCCTGAAAAAACTTGAAGCCCTGTTGGTGCATCCGCAGGGCTTGGATTTTTAGCACCGCAGGCGTTCCATATCGCTGTCCGACAGCTAAGGCTGTGGCCATGTCTTGTGATAAATGTACATGGTGGCGAGAGCCTGCAACTAATCCTTCTCGCCGAATTGACTCTAGAAAACGCGTTGCTGTTCCGTGGTACAAAATACCGGGCGGCTCTCTTTCAATATGCGTAATGTTTACGCTACCAGTTGAATGCCCCTGCACGGCGCGAATGTATTGTTCATCATTAGAAATAGCAAAACGCTTTTTGTCGCTGCTACTGACAACTGCTAGGATAAATTCTCGATCTAGAATATGGCCCTTACTTGCAGCGCCTGCAATTAAAAAATCAATTTCTGCCCAGCCTTCCGCATCTAGCTGAAGTCCAATGGTCTGTGGTTCATGTCGCAATACATAGCTGAGAAACTTGCTAACATCATTAAGCTGTTTGCTGTTCATGGTTACTGTTTGACTCCGGACCGGGTAAAAGGTAAAAAACTGTTTCGTCTGATTCGTCTGATGTTTCAGAAATAGCATAGAGTAGAACGCTGCACAGAGCAGCGTTCGTCTTCGTTCATTTGCACCACAGCTTCAATTTGAGCTTTAGCTCTTCCTGCGGTTGGCGCTCGTTTTCTTCAAACATTAGTCAGTTTGTGGCGACGTTAAGGATCATTGCAAGGAGCTGTCGACAAAGGCATTGATCAGCCGGCGAAGGAACAGATCACAGCCGGCGACGCCTATAAAACAGCGTTAGCAGTGGCAGCGATGACACCAACCCTTTTATCAGCAACATGCCCATCGGCACCTTGATCGCGTTCAATCATGGCGACAGCGACAGCGGCACCACGTCCTCGGCCATTTCCAACGGCACCCTCAACATCCGCGACCCTGCCAAACAGCAGCAGGACGTGGCAACGCTGAGCCACGATGTTGAACACGCCAACGGCGCCATCAGCCCCATCTTCGATAAGGAGAAAGAGCAGAAACGGCTGCGGCAGGTGCAGTTGATTGCGGATATTGGCACTCAAGCGGCGGATATCACACGCACTCAAGGTGCCATTAACGCGGCCAATGCTCAAAAAGATCCCGAAGCGATAGCGGCTGCGCGAGACAAACTTATCCGTGAGGGCAATACCCAGCCGACGGATAAAGAGATCGCCGCACAGGTGACCCGTACGGTGATGCAGCCGTACGAAACGGGGGGCGATTATCAACGTGCCGCTCAAGCGGTGACGGCAGCTTTGCAAGGACTGGCAGGCGGGGACATCGGCTCCGCCCTCGCAGGCGCGTCGGCGCCTTATCTGGCGAACATCATCAAGCAGTCAGCGCAGGACAACGATACCGCCCGAATCATGGCCCACGTGGTATTGGGTGCTGTAGTTGCACAAGCCCAAGGGAACTCGGCGGTTGCCGGTGCCGCAGGAGCTGGTACGGGGGAGTTGATTGCGGCGCAGTTGTATCCGGGTATTAAAACCGAGAATTTGAGCGAGAAGCAGAAACAGACCGTATCGGCGCTTTCGACATTGGCGTCGGGCTTGGCAGGCGGGCTTGCAGGAGGTGACCTGAGCGGTGCACTTGCCGGTGCAAAGGCTGGCAACAATGCGGTTGAGAACAACTCAGTGGCTGATATTGCCATTGCATTAACTGAGGGTAAGACGCTTGAACAAAAAGCCGAAGAGCGCATCAACGCTGAAAACGAGCACTACAAGGAGCAAAACTGTGCAGGACTGAGCGCAGAGGCGTGCTCGGCGCAAATGTATGCCGAGCGCCGTGAAAGCCTTGCTTATACGTTGGCGGGTGGTGCTGTTGTAATCGGAACAGTGGCAGGAGGCATGTTGCTTGGTCCAGCCCTGTTAAATGCCTGTGGGATGAACCCAGTAGCTTGTACCGAACTGACCATAGCAGCAGCAGAGGTGCCTTTTGGTGCCGCGATGGCTGGTGGTGGGGCTCTGGGAGTTGGTGGATTTGGTAGTCTTGGGAAGGAGGTAGCAGCTACTGCGGATGCTGCGGCGGCGGCGCGGAATGTTGAGGCTGCAAAAGGTGGCGCTCTTGATGCAAAAGGGCTAGGTCAGACAGGTGGAGCCGTTACTTCGGGTACGACACTTGATCTGTTTTCAGCCACCCGAGGTAAAGATCTTTCGAAGCTAACCAATCAGCAGGTTGGTGACCTAGGTGAAGATATCTCCAAGGTCTTCTTGCGTGACAACAACCACACTGACATCTTCGCTGTGCAGAACCGCAGTGGTAACGGCATCGACATTGTCAGCCGTACACCGGATGGCCGCCTCGCGTTCACTGAAGTAAAAACTTCGCGAACGGGGAATGTGGGAGATCTTTCTGTACGACAGCAGAACATGACAACGTTCATCGAGGATGTTCTGGGTCAGGCAGCTAGTCGACAAGGTCGTTACAAGAGCATCAGCGTGGCAGAGCAGCAGCAGGCTAGGCAGATGCTTAGGGAGTTCAGGCGTGCCCCTGAAAATGTGAGTGGTAATTTGATCGGCGTTGACCTACAGGGTGAAGTATTGCGGGTCTCACCTTGGGCGCGTAATTGACTGATGGGGCGTACCAGAATGAAAAAAATAGAAGGAATCCTAGAGCAGCATCGGCACTGGCTGTCTCAGTCGGATGGGATGGTGGCTCAAGAGCTTGAGTACCTTGAAGAGGATCTTGCCTGTGACTCCTTGGAGGGGTTGGGCAATGTATCTGATTCATTGGGGATACTTGCAGTTTGTCACGGTATACAGGGAGAGGTTTCTATTTGTACCGGTAATATTTCTGGCTGGGAGGAAGTATCCCGCGCGATGATTTACCGCTATTGGGTGCTAATGCTCAGAGCTAAGACCTTTTCTAATACGAGCTTTCTTCAAGGCATTAGAAACGCCCCGAATCTGACCAATCAGTTGAGCAATGCAGGTTGCTTACTTGCAGGTTTCATTGCTGCGGATAGGCATGATCTAGCGGAGTCGGTCGCCGATGTGCTTGTCGGGATGTTGACTGTTGATGGAGCTGTTGATCCCGGCTATCTCAAAGAGCGTCGATTCGAACCTTTCATGCTGTGGCTCTATTCCGTCTATTCGGGTGGGAGTGCACCTCCCCTGATTGAGTCTATGGATCTCGGCATTTACAAGAAAGTGATAGACAGTTGGGCAGATGAGCAAAGGCTTGCCGGTGTACTGGACGCGGTATGCCAATATCACTTAGCTAACGCCGAAGATAAGGGCGGGGCTTGGGACCCTGAGTTCAAAAACCCACCTTTTGATTTGCTGCCTTTGGAGGTTTTCGCAATTTTTAAGGTTCGCCAACAGTTCGGGTTGAAGTCACCTGCAGTTGAGAATCCGTTGTTATCTGTTGAAGTGGCTGCATTGGAGAATCTGACTTTCAAACCCGATGAAGTTTCTGTAAGGGTTGAGACGGCCTATAGAAATTTCTTCAGCTAAAGGATAGATAGAAAAATCGGAAACTGACCCTGATAAATGATAGGGAACAGACAACGTTTTTCGGAGATGTTGATGTGGTTGAATAGCAGTTTACTTGGTGCAAAAGCAGCGGGCACTGCGCTGGAAATAACCAATTCCGTCGCTGTGAGTGGTAGTCGGGCCATCGATAAGGCGCAAAGCTACGAAGGTGGTGTCCGCGGGATGCAGGCAAATATGGGGCAGACCACGTTTTGCGTTTTTAGAGTTCAGCGGAGTTGCTCTTTGAAAATCTGGTTTATTTTTTGGAAAAATAGGGTAGGCCACGGTTTTGCGTTTTTAGAGTTTAGTACAGTCGCTCTTTTAAAAGCATGATTTGTTTTTTGTAGTTATTGAATTTCGTCGGCCTAGTGATCGACGGCTAAGCTGTAAGTTCTTATCCAATTAGGGTTTATATGGCTCGCCGTCCCAGGGTTTAAGTACGGATGATAAATAAGCTGATTAGTCTTCTTTCGCCACCCTCTCAGCGAATCTTCGATAACGCGGCTTGGGCGAACTTTGAATCTGAGGGAAATCCACGATTTCCGAATGATTTCAAGCAGTTAATATCAATTTACGGATGTGGGGCAGTAGACGATTTTTTATGGATTCTAGACCCGTTTTCAAAAAATCCAAACTTGAATTTTGAAAAAATCAAATACTTTATAGATACATACGCTGTAATGAGGCAGGAGTTTTTGTCGGACTATCCGAGACCAGCTTACCCTGCGGAAGGTTCTTTTCTTCCTTGGGCGGTAACGGATAATGGAGAAACTCTTGTTTGGTTAGTCAATGGAGAACCAGAGTCATGGAAAGTTGCAATTCATAGCTCGGATCAGGGGGCGGAGGAGGTCTACAATTTTGGCTGTGTTGAGTTTCTTTTAAAGTTGCTTAGCAGAGATATTTCGTCAAAAATTTTGCCCAGTCAGTTTCCCCCTGATGATCTAGATAATCATTTCTTTAGGATTGCTGATTAGGTTTATAAGGAGGGAGTAGGGGTAGAGGGAGAAGAAAATAGGGGGCAGACCACGGTTTGCGTTTTTTAGAGTTCAGTGAAGTTGCTCTTTAAAAATATGATTTATTTTTTGTAGAAGAATAGTGCTCAGCCCCTGAGGAATCCCCACAAATTTACCCTAAGCTCTGCGCTTGATGGCGCACCTCATCATGCAGAGCCCGTTCCAATATTTCCAAGTGTCCTCGGCCTCCAAAGTCTGTGCAGCTTCGCCAGTATTCCAAGCCTAGTCGCCACAATGAGAGCACTCGCTTTTCTTTGATGCTGTTGCTTTGGTAGCGTCGTTCCAAACCGCTTTCTCGTGCCTGCAGCCCTGTTAAAAAGAGCAGGTAGTTGGCCAAAGCAGCAATCAACAACAGCACCTCAATGCGCTTTGGACAATGGCTTCGATGCAGATTAAGGCCCAATCCCAAGTGCTCACTTTTTACGTCTCGAAAGCCTTCTTCGATCTGCATACGGCGCTTATAAATCGCTACGACTTTTGCTGGATTCCATTCGTCTTGCTTCAGATTGCTGGCAAGCAACCAAGGCTCCCGTTCACGCCTGGCTGACTGTCGGCTGAGCTTACTTTTGGCGATTGAACCGGTCACTCGTTGATGCTTGCGGCCCTTGGCTAAGTGTCGCACACAGTACAAATCGATCAAATGAGGAGCACTGCGCGTCATCTCGACACGACCAAGCGACTTGGGGGAAGAGGTGGCCAACGCGTACAAATTCTTCACGGGAAGCCACTCACTTTCTTCACGCCGATAAAGCTCACGATTTCGTATGCGAGCCACGTAGTACCAGCCCCGTGCGGCCACTGCTTTCATCCATGGGCGCCGGAAACCTGCATCGGTAACCATCACTGGAACACACCCATCAGGCAGTAGTTCAGCCAGTGTTTTGAGCAGGCGGCTTTGATATTGGGGGCAACCTTCGTGTTCATGAACACTTTCATAAATAGGAAATGAGCGCCCCGCCAGCGGTATCGCGGCTCTCAACAAAAACGCGTTGCCGGGAGCATTAATTCGGGACCAGTCGACCAGAATTAATGGATGCTTCATCGACCCCAGCAACGCCCGCAGGATCACCCAGTAAAACAGCGGGCGCTCTGCTCTGAGGTGTTGATTGCCCAGTAACCGATCAACCCGCTTGATTGCATGTTTTGGGAATGCCTGACCTGGCATAAAACGTCCGAGCGCTGTCAGCGTCAGGCGGCGGCCTTGCAGTAACGAACTGACACAACTCATCAGTGTTGTCAGGCGACGAGAGTGGATTGAAGGCAGTGCTTGAGCGAGCGCTCTGTGTAAAAATCGGATGGCCTGCATGGGTTTGGGATCTTGTTTTTGTGTGGTGCAAACCAAGTTGCCGACTCATGCAGGCTTCTTCAATAACTCCAACTTCTTGATTTTTCGTAAGAAAAATCGGGGATCCCTCAGGCTCAGCCCCCTATTTTGTTGGACGCCGGCAAACAGGTCAGCCTGATCAGTGGACGAGACACTGCCCTCAAAGGCGCGCAAGTCAGCGCAGACAAAATCACCGCCACCGTGGGTCGCGACCTCACGCTGCAAAGCCTGCAGGACACCGATAACTACAAGTCCAAGCAAACGGATGTGAGTGGGGGCGTCAGCTTCGCCATCATCGGCACCGGTGGCAGTGCAAACCTGAGCATCAGCAAAAGCAAGATCGACTCCAAATACCAGAGTGTGCAGGAGCAAACCGGCCTGTTCGGCGGCAAGGGCGGCTACCAGATTGACGTGGGCAACCATACCCAACTCGATGGCAGCGTGATCGCCAGCACGGCTACGCCGGACAAAAACCGCCTGAACACCGGTACGCTGGGCTGGAGCGTTTTAAAGAACAAGGCTGACTACACAAGCCAGTTGCAGAGCGCCAGCGTCAGCAGTGGCAGCGATGGCACCAACGCGTTCATCAGCAATATGCCCACCGGCAGCTTGGTCGGATTCAACCACGGCGACAGCGACAGCGGCACCACGTCCTCGGCCATTTCCAACGGCACCCTCAACATCCGCGACCCTGCCAAACAGCAGCAGGACGTGGCAACGCTGGGCCACGATGTTGAACACGCCAACGGCGCCATCAGCCCCATCTTCGATAAGGAGAAAGAGCAGAAACGGCTGCGGCAGGTGCAGTTGATTGCGGATATTGGCACTCAAGCGGCGGATATCACACGCACTCAAGGTGCCATTAACGCGGCCAATGCTCAAAAAGATCCCGAAGCGATAGCGGCTGCGCGAGACAAACTTATCCGTGAGGGCAATACCCAGCCGACGGATAAAGAGATCGCCGCACAGGTGACCCGTACGGTGATGCAGCCGTACGAAACGGGGGGCGATTATCAACGTGCCGCTCAAGCGGTGACGGCAGCTTTGCAAGGACTGGCAGGCAGGGACATCGGCTCCGCCCTCGCAGGCGCGTCGGCGCCCTATCTGGCGAACATCATCAAGCAGTCAGCGCAGGACAACGATACCGCCCGAATCATGGCCCACGTGGTATTGGGTGCTGTAGTTGCACAGGCCCAAGGGAACTCGGCAGTAGCCGGCGCCGCAGGAGCTGGCACGGGGGAGTTGATTGCGGCGCATTTGTATCCGGGCATTAAAACCGAGAATTTGAGCGAGAAGCAGAAACAGACCGTATCGGCGCTTTCGACATTGGCGTCGGGCTTGGCAGGCGGGCTTGCAGGAGGTGACCTGAGCGGTGCACTTGCCGGTGCAAAGGCTGGCAACAATGCGGTTGAGAACAACTCAGTGGCTGATATTGCCAGTGCATTAGCTGAGGGTAAGACGCTTGAACAAAAAGCCGAAGAGCGCATCAACGCTGAAAACGAGCACTACAAGGAGCAAAACTGTGCAGGACTGAGCGCAGAGGCGTGCTCGGCGCAAATGTATGCCGAGCGCCGTGAAAGCCTTGCTTATACGTTGGCGGGTGGTGCTGTTGTAATCGGAACAGTGGCAGGAGGCATGTTGCTTGGTCCAGCCCTGTTAAATGCCTGCGGGATGAACCCAGTAGCTTGTACCGAACTGACCATAGCAGCAGCAGAGGTGCCTTTTGGTGCCGCGATGGCTGGCGGTGGGGCGTTAGGTGTGGGAGGCTTTGGCAGTCTTGGGGCGAAGGAGGTAGCTGCTACTGCGGATGCTGCTGCGGCGGCGCGGAATGTTGAAACTGTAACAGGTGGCGCTCTTGGTCCAAAAGGGACAGCAGGTGCTTCTGTTGATGGCGCAGGCGGTATTACTGTTGCGCCTAAAACGATCCCATATGAACCAAAGGGCTCTGTTGTTTTACAAGGTGACGCCCCTGTATGCGGACCAGCCTGCGCAGCAATGACAATTACTGACAAAACGGGTGCGGCAATTAGCCTTGACAATGCAATTGGAAGCTTTGTAAACGGGGTCAGGCCGACCGGCGTTAACACTCTGGAATTATCAGATGTGATATCTAAGGCGGGGGTTAAAAATACTGTAAACACTTCAATGCTACCTGAGCAGTTAAACAAAGCACTGCAAGAAGGAACGAGTGTTATCGTTCAGGTGCCCGCTGGCCAAGGAAAACACTTCATTATTGTTGATGGTGTTAAATCTGTTGATGGCGTAAGTTACTATATGACACGAGACCCGTATGTCGGGCCAAGAGGTGTTCAGCAAGGGTTGTTAGATGGCGCAATGTCAACAGGCGTTAATGCCATTGTGATAGGGGAGTGATAATGAATATTGGCGATATTGTTGGGCTGGAGGGCTGGCTGGTTGTTATTGATTATAAACTTTTCCTCATTCCAGAGAACTATTCAGAAAGTTATGAAGATGGTGAAAAAATTGAAATTTCTAACCCTGAAATAATGTTTTCTGTGATGGATGAAATCCTTCCCTTGGCCGGAGGGAAGAGCTTTATATTTCATAAGTCTAAGGTTTCAGGGGTCTTGATAGAGCTTTCGCCGATGAAGATTAAGCCAACAGCTTTATCTGTAGAGGAGAGGGGGCGTGGTTTTATTTCTATAGATATTGAGGGTGATGTTGAAAAAAATAAAGCTCGGTACGAGGACTTACTTAAGAAGAGACAGAATGTTAAGTCCGGTGACTGGCTAGATTACTTGTAGGTGCAAAAGCAACGACGACTGCTGGGGAGCTTGCTGGCGCACCTCATCACGCAGAGCCCGCTACAATATCTACAATCAAAATAGATGTTCGGGATAGTGTGATTCAGGCTGTATCCCTGTACTAGTTAGGAACAGTTATGAGCAGCGGCGAAACACTAATAGAACGATTTGTCGTCCAAGAGTTGGATGACAGCGTTCGCTCTATTTTAAAAGATGCCTTTGACGAGCGGAATCATTCCAAGAGCGTTTTGCTCAGGAAGTTTGAATTTAATTGCTTTGATGTTTCATTGGATTTTGAAAATGACATCGTTACATTGCAAAATATTCTTTCTTCTGGAGAGGGTGACGCCCTTAATGTGCCGATGCACGATTTTATCTCCGCTTGCGGTTTGAATGTCTCTTGTAAGTTGTAGGTTTCTGGATGTTATCTGAATACTTGGTGGCTGACAGCGCTGATGGCGTCAAGGAGTTCCTTATCGACTCAGAATCTATCAGGAACACATGCTCCGGGTGTTTTGCATGTGCATTTTTAAGTTAAAGACCCTGTGCCTGGAAAATATATTTCTAATAGTCATGTTTACCTATGCGGACTAGGATGTGAATATGTCTATCGTTCGGAAGGGTGTCATTGTCACTAGCGGATGCTCTGGCTGGAAAATTGTTGTTGTGGACGATCGTGATGGCGACACTGGCGGGTATTATCTTTACTTGAAGAAAAGTGATATTGAAGGGGCTGACTACTGGTTCGAGCATGAGGCAGGGCTTCAGGCTCAGCTAGTTGATTTTGAGGTGGAGTGGATAGTTTAGTAAGTTTGATGAGTCTGGCCTTTAATTTGCCTTCAGTAACTCTAGAAGGCCTCGAGTTGTTTAGCCAAGCTTGTGCTGTATCGGCTCTGCCTTTAGCTGGTAGAGAGGAGTAGCTTATGATAACGACAGAAGCAATATATTAGGCGCCATCAGCCAAATTAGGCATACAAAAACTTTCCAAACACAGCGTAATACCTAACCCAAGGAGTTATTTTTGAACATCCGACTACTTGCCATTTTTTCTACGTTGTTGCTCAGCGGCTGTGGTTCTACTAATCAGAAACAGCCTATACAAGAGCAGCCCTACGATCAGGCAACCTCCGCAAGGATCCGTCTTTTCGGAAACAACGGTTTGCCCGCCGCAATCAATCCAGGACAAGGCTGCGCTTCGAGCAAAGAACCTATTTATGCCTATGGCGATACCCTTGCAGATAAGTTCAACTCCACCCTGGGCAAACACACCATACGAAGTATAGGAATGCCGGCGTCATGGAGGAGCGATCATCTGAGCTATGGCGAGTCGTACTCAGAGTTTGTTATCCCCGCAGGCGCCCCTTCTGTGGTCGTGATGAAAATGGTCACCGACCAATTCAGGTGTGTGCCAGCTCCTCAAGTATTTACTCCTGAGGCAGGTAAGGATTATGAGGCGTATCTGGACCGGCATGACTGGAGATGCGGTGGGGTGATTCGACTGCTCTCCGGTTTAGAGACGCCCGGCCCTGTCGCAGAAGTCCCATCGACTAGTTGCGCAAAACAATAGATATCCTCCCTGAGCTTCAGCCGCTTCTCCCGAGCTCAGGTAGGCCTCCACTGACGTGGCAGCAACTGAGTCAATCTCACTCGCCCGCTGCGCCAACGCTATTCAAACCAACCCCACCCCTAAATTCCGATAAGTGGGATCCAATTCACACCTTACTCGCGAACTTTTCCCCCTTTCCTTGTACTAACTTATTCGGCGATCTGATGGCTAAGTAATGGCATTTTCTCGATATGGAAATAAGAACTGACGTTCTATTTCCCGCCCGCCTGACGATCGCATGTCGACAGTAATGAGCGAGCACCCAGCGCCGGTTACTGCCGCATGTCCTTAATGCCCGCTGCAACGAGACTACGAAAATGGATGTTCGACAATTCGCCTTCCTGGCCCGCCAACCTTCTGCTGCCCTGAAGCCGCGAAACTCGTTCTTCGGCCTGCCCAAGCGTGGGCTGGCGTTGATCCTCGCCAACGCGCTGTTCTGGCAGCCGCTGCTGGCCCAGGCCGAGGGCATTGTGGTCAGTGCGCCGGGTACCACGGTGGGCGCGGCGGGTAATGGCGTGCCGGTGGTGAATATCGCCACGCCGAACGGCGCGGGTCTGTCTCATAACCAGTTCAAGGACTACAACGTCGGCCCCAACGGCGTGATCCTGAACAATGGCAACGGCCCTATGGTCAACACCCAACTGGGCGGGATCATTGTCGGTAACCCCAACCTCAAGGGCGGCGCGGCCAACGTCATCCTCAACGAAGTCAACGGCGGCAGCGCGAGTCAGTTGCGCGGTTATACCGAAGTGGCGGGGCAGTCGGCCAAGGTCATTGTGGCCAACCCGTACGGTGTGACGTGCAGCGGTTGCGGGTTTATCAATACGCCCAACGTGACCCTGACCACGGGTAAGCCGGTCATCGACCCGACCGGCCAGTTGAAAAGCTACCAGGTCGATGGCGGCGCCGTGACCATCGACGGCGAAGGCTTGAACGCCAGCAACGTCGAGCGCTTCGACATCATCACCCGCTCGGCCAAGATCAACGCTCAGATCAACGCCCGCGAACTCAACGTCATCGCCGGGCGCAACGACGTCGATGCGCAAAGCCTGAAAACCACCGTGCGCGCCGATGACGGCAGCGCCAAACCCGAACTGGCGATCGACTCGTCGGCCCTGGGCGGCATGTACGCCGGCGCGATCAAGCTGGTGGGCACCGAGGCCGGTGTGGGCGTGAAGCTCGACGGTACGCTCGCCGCCAGTGGTGGCGATATCCAGCTCGACGCCAACGGCCGCCTGAGCATGGCGCAGGCGGCGGCCACCGGTAACGTCAAGGTCAGCGCACAGACCGTCGACCTCACCGACAAGGTCTACGCCAACGGCAACGTGCGACTGAGCAGCGCCCAGGACCTGGTCAACCGCAAGAGCATTGCTGCCGGCCAGCGCATCGAGATCAACGCGGCCAGCGTGAACAACCCCGGCATCATCGAAGCCGGCGTCGCCGCCGATAACACCCGCAACACCACCGGCGACCTGGTGGTGAACGCGCAGACCGTCACCACCAGCGGCAACCTGCTGGCCAGCCGAGGCCTGGCAATTGCTGCCGCGCAAGCGCTGACCAACCAGGGCGCGATCATCCAGGCCAAGAACATTGAGGTCAGCAGCGCCAAGCTCACCAACCAGGGCGCCACCGCGCGTCTGTTCGGCGAGCAGAGCCTGGTGATCAGCTCACCGGCCATCGTCAACCTCGGTGGCCTGATCCGCTTCGGCGAAGGCCAGGCCGCCACGTTCAACAGCGCGTCTCTGGACAACCGCCAGGGCCGTATCGAAATGGCCGGCGGCAGCCTCGCGCTGACCAGCGCCGACCTGAACAACAGCGGCGGGCAAGTCATCGCCAACGACCTGAGCGTCAACGCCGGCAACCTGAACAACCAGAACGGCGTACTGGTAGCCAAAACCGCGACCGTCAATGCCAGCGACCTCGACAACAGCCTCAAGGGCCTGATCCAGGCCGACGGCGGCGCGCTCAACCTGACCGTCGCCAACACCTTCAACAACAACCAGGGTTTCGCCCAGGCCAGCACCGATCTAAACGTTACAGCCGGCACCCTCAGCAGCAACGCAGGCGGCGTACTGAGCGCCGACACCGGCAAGCTCACGCTGACCGCTGCGCAACAGCTCAACAACGCCCAGGGCCGCTTGCAGGCCGGGCAGGGCGATATCGACCTGCACGCCGCCAACCTGGATAACCAGGGCGGCGTGATCGTCGGCAAGCAACTGCTGCTCGACGTGGCTGGTGGCGATATCGACAACCGCGCCGGGCGCGTGTTGGGCGACCGCCTCGACGTACGCGCTTCCGGCCTCGACAACGGCAATGCCGGCCTGCTCGCCGGTGGCGCCCAGGGCGTAAGCCTGCTGCTCAAGGGCCCGGGCCAGTTGCTCAATGCCCAGGGCCGCATCCAGAGCGAGGGCCTGCTGCAACTGCAGGGCGAGCGCTTCGACAACAGCGCCGGCATCCTGCTGGGCCAGACCGTCGACGTCACCGCGCAGACCTTCAACAACAGCAACAAAGGCGCGCTGGTCAGCGATGGCGGCGACGTTGTGCTCAAGGTCAGCGACCTGCTCACCAACGTCGGCGGCCAGATCGACGCGGGCGAACGCAGCGTGCTGGTCAAGCAACTCACCTCCCTCAACAACGACGGCGGCACCCTGCGCGGCAAGCGCCTGGACATCGTCGCGCAGCAGTTGAACAACGACAACGGCCAACTGCTGGCCGGCGCTGAAGGCGTGACCTACAGCGGCCAGGACCTGAGCAACCGCAAGGGCCTGATCCTCAGCAGCGGCGCCCCCACCGTGCTCACCACCACCCGCCTGCACAACCAGGGCGGCACCGTGCAGGGCGACAGCCTGAGCGTCACCGCCAACAGCGTCGATAACGGCAGCGGCGGCCTGATGGCAAGCCTGGTCGGCAACCTGCAACTGACCGTCGAAGCCCTGGCCAACCGTGGCGGCAAACTGTTCGGCAAAGAACACGTGACCGTCAGCGGCGCGACCTTCGACAACAGCGCCGGGGGCCAGGTCAGCGGCAATCAGATCAGCCTGACCTCACGCGACACCCTCACCAACCAGGGCGGCCTGATCGAGGCCAACCAGGGCCTGACCCTCACCGGCGGCAACCTGGATAACAGCGCCAGCGGGCAACTGCGTGCGCTGGGCGGCGCCAGCAGCAGCGTCAACCTCAGCGGTGCGTTGAACAACCAGAACGGCACCCTCGAATTCGGCAGCCAGGCCTTCAGCCTCGACGCCGCCAGCCTCAACAACCAGAACGGCATGCTGCAACACGCCGGCACCGGCCTGTTCCACCTCAACACCGCCAGCCTCTCCGGCAGCCAGGGCAATATCCAGGGCACGGGCAGCGCCGACTGGGCGTTCGGCAACGTCGACGGCTTGGGCCGCGTGCAACTCAACGACGTGCTCACCTACAAGAGTGACCAGGCGCTGGCCCTCAAGGCCGGCGACCGCATGGCCAGCGCCAAGGGCTTGATTGTCAACGTGGCCAGCCTGGACAACGGCGGCGAACTGCTCAGCGACGGTGACATCAGCATCACCACCGGCGATATGAGTAACAGCGGCCGCGTCTCGGCCCTGCAAACACTCACGGTCGCCGCCAACAACCTCAGCCAGAACGGCGGCCGCCTGGCCGCCACCAATACCCGCCTGACCCTGGGCGGCACCCTGGACAACCTCGGCTTCCTCACCGCCCGCCAGCAACTGGATATCGCCGCCGCGCAAATCAACAACCGTGGCACCCTCGGTGCCCAGGGCGCGGTGAACCTCACGGCGGTCAACGGCATCACCAATGCCGCCGATTCGCTGCTGTTCAGCGGCGGCGACATGACCTTGCGCAGCAATGGCTTCAGCAACAGCTATGGCGACGTCTACAGCAAAGGTAACTTGAGCTTCGCCGCGCGGGATGGCGGGCGTGCCGTGCTGTTCAGCAACCGCTCCGGCACCGTGGAAAGCGAAGGCTCCATCGGCATCAATGCAGGCTTTATCGAAAACGCCAAGGACGAATTCGAACTCGGGCAGACGCTCACCACCGGCAGCCTGTATTGGGTTTGTTCGCAACACTGCGGCGAGAAAGACGACTGGGAACGTGGCGAGATCACCATCTACGAAACGTACCTTGAGGCGGCGACCAAGGATTCAGTATCGGCGCGCCTGGTGGCCGGCAAAGACATGCTGCTGCAAGGCGACAATGTACAGAACCGCTACAGCCTGATGGCAGCCAATGGCGACCTGAGCATCACCGCCGGTGACCTGCTCAACCAGGGCGCCGCCACGCGCACGGGGCAGCGCAAGATTGTCGTCAACACGCCGGGGCACGTTCCCGACGATTTGTTTGAGCGCATGCGCTATGTCGACGTTCCCGCGTTCAATGCGGCCACGGCAGCGGGGAATTTCGATAAGGCGCGCTTCGAAGAACTGAAAAACCGTTCGCCCAATAGCCGGCCTTTCGTCCACTCAAGCGACGTCACCACCTGGACCAGCAACGGCGGCCCCGGCTACGACGCCACGCTGCAGGCGGGCGGCACGGTCAACCTCAACGTCGCCCGCACCCTGCAAAACGGCACGCTGCACAACAACACCCTGGCCCAGTTGACCGGCACCCTCGGCGACGACCAGACCGGCATCCCCGTCGGCGGCATCAACATCAACCTGAGCAAACACGCCAACGACCCGAGCGCCCAGGCCCCCGGCAGCGTCTTGCCCGTCGTAGGCGTGGCCCCCGGCGGCGGCTTCGTACCGGTGGACTACACCGGCACCGCCTTCGCCCCGGTCGATCCCACCACCTCGCCCACCTTCCAACTGCCCAAGGGCGAGTACGGCCTGTTCGTCAAAAACGCCGACCCCACCAGCCATTACCTGATCGAGACCAACCCTGAATTCACCTCGGTGTCCGGTTTCTTCAGCTCCGACTACATGCTCGGCAAACTCGGCTTCAACGCCGACAACGCCTGGCGCCGCCTCGGTGACGGCCAGTACGAAACCCGCCTGATCCGCGACGCCGTCCTCGCGCAAACCGGCCAACGCTTCCTCGCCGGTGGCCTGTACAGCGACGCCGACCAGTTCCGCTACCTGATGGACAACGCGCTGGCCAGCAAAGACGCCCTGCGCCTTAGCCTCGGCGTGGCCCTCACCGGCCAGCAAGTCGGCGCCCTGACCCACGACATCGTGTGGATGGAAAACCGCGTCATCGACGGCCAGACCGTGCTCGTGCCGGTGCTGTACCTGGCCCAGGCCGACTCGCGCAACGTGCGCGGCAACAGCCTGATCCAGGGCCGTGACCTCAACCTCGTCACCGGCGGCGACCTGATCAACGTCGGCACCCTGCGCGCCAGCAACAACCTTACCGCCATCAGCAGCGGCAGTATCTACACCGGCGGCCTGGTCGAGGCCGGCAACAACCTGAGCCTGCTGGCCCAGGACAGCATCCGCAACGCCATGGCCGGCGAAATTCGCGGCAAACAAGTCAGCCTCACGGCCCTCAAAGGCGACGTCACCAACGACACCACCGCCATCCAGGTGCGTGACGGCGTCGGCATGCGCACCCTCACCGACACCAGCGCCGGCACCATCGTCGCCCGCGAAAACCTCGCCATCGACGCCGGCCGCGACCTCACCAACCGAGGCGCGCTGACAGCGGGCAACGACGCCAACCTTACCGCCGGCCGCGACCTCAACCTCATCGCCGCCAGCGACACCCGCGTCAAACACGAGACCCGCGACGACGGCGAGAAATCCAGCATCACCACCGACGTCAAAAACCTCGCCGCCAGCGTCACGGCGGGCGGCAACCTCAACCTGCAGGCCGGGCAAGACGTCAACATCATCGGCAGCACCGCCACCGCCGGCAAAGACCTCAACATCGCCGCCGGCCGCGACCTCAACGTCGCCTCGGTCAGCGACATGCACAACGTCGAAGGCAAGGAAAAGCACGGCAAAAAACGCATCAAGACCTCGGACGACCAGACCACCCAGGTGGCGAGTGTACTGACGGCGGGTGGGGATTTTGTCAGCCAGGCCGGGCGTGATACCACGATTGTGGCGAGCAGGATCAGTGCGGGGAATGAGGCTTATCTGTATAGCGGGGATAAGTTGAACCTGCTGGCGGCGCAGAACAGCACCTACAGCCTTTACGACATGAAGGAGAAGGGTGGCTGGGGCGCGAAGAAGACCAAGCGCGATGAGGTGACCCGCGTTACGAATGTGGGGACTGAGATCAAGACTGGTGGTGATCTGTCGCTGGTCAGTGGCGGTGATCAGCTGTATCAGCGGGCCAAGCTTGAGAGTGGTAAGGACCTGGCCATCACCAGTGGCGGTGCGGTGACGTTCGAGGCGGTCAAGGACCTGCATCAAGAGAGCCACGAGAAGAGCAAGGGTGACCTGGCGTGGACAAGCGCCAAGGGTAAGGGGAATACCGACGAGACATTGCGTCAGAGTGAGTTGGTGGCGCAGGGCGAGCTGGCGATCAAGGCCGTGGACGGCTTGAAGATTGATGTAAGGCAGGTTAACCAGAACACGGTAAGCCAGACCATCGACGCGATGGTCCAGGCGGACCCGAGCCTCGCCTGGATCAAGCAAATGGAGCAGCGTGGCGATGTTGACTGGCGCGAGGTCAAAGAGCTGCACGACAGCTTCAAATACAGTAATTCCGGTCTGGGCGCCGGCGCGCAAATTGTCATAGCGATCATTGTTACCTACTTCACGATGGGGGCAGCAAGCGGCGCAATTGCAGCTGCTGGGACGGGCACGTCGATGGCTGGTGCGACGGCTGCTGCCACTGCCACATCTGCCGCAGGCTGGGCCAATGCTGCGGGCAGCGTTGTGCTTGCCGGTATGGCGAGTAATGGTGCGATCAGCACGATCAATAATCGTGGCAATTTAGGCGCAGTGGTCAAGGACGTAACCTCCAGCGATGCGATGCGGGGCTATGTTGTCTCGGGTGTTACCGCGGGGCTGACCGCAGGGTTCTACGACGACTGGACCAGCACGCAGACAGGCACTACTACTGCGCTGCCTAACTCGGGCGCAGTGACATCTGCGAGCCCATTGAGTACCTGGCAAGGTGTTGGTCAATTTACTGCGAATCAGGTTCTGCAAAACGGCACATCGGCCATCCTGACTAAAGCGCTGGGAGGAGAAGCCAGCTTCGGGGATGCATTGCAAAGCAGCCTTGCCAATGCATTTGCTGCCTATGGCTTCAACATGATTGGTGATGTCTCCAAGAATCGGTTCGCCGACGGCGGTATCACCAAGATTGGGCTGCATGCGTTGATGGGCGGGCTGGCAGCTGAAGCTGCTGGCGGCGATTTCCGTACTGGTGCGTTGGCAGCAGGTGTGAACGAAGCCCTGGTAGACAGCCTCGCCAAACAGTACGCCAGCATGCCGGAGGATAAGAGAAAGAGCTTGCTGGTGATGAGCTCGCAGTTGATTGGTGTGCTTGCAGCGTCGATGGACAGTGATGCTGACGGTGAGAGTTTGCAGACCGGAGCATGGGTGGCGGGCAACGCTACTCAGTACAACTGGCTATTGCATGGGGAGATAGAAGCGGCGGACAAAGCGCGTGAAGGATGTAATGCACGTGGAGGAGACGTCGCCGGTTGTAAGCGAAGTATCACGCAAGCGATGGACAGTCTTGATAAAGCTCGAGATATGGAGCGAGCTGATCAAATTCGTCAGGTGGATTTAGCCAACTATCAAGAAGGAATGACGCCTGGAGAGTACAAGGATGCCTTGGATTCTTATTGGAATGGAATCGATAGAAGCGAGCTGGTCTGGACTGGCTATGAACCCGCTCACGAGTTGGGATATATCGCTGGCGAGATGGGGTCTGGGTTTGTTGATAGGGCTGTAGATTGGCCAGGTAGGGTCTATGACACGATCACTCATCTGACAGACATCCCGGCAAATCTACTTCAGGCTGGTAAGGATGGCGTCAATTGGATCAATAGCCCCATACCAGCACAGAGCCTCGAGCGGGCCGGCGACGAGCTGATTTTTGCAACCCCGGATAAGCTTGGCGGAATTGTGTTTGATGCAGCCACGGGGGCAATTACCGCGGGCGTGGGCGGCAAGGCAGTTGAGTGGATTGGTGGGCGTTGGGTAAGTAGGACCGCGGGCAATATTGAACCGCCAAATCTAAAGCCAACCCAGCTTAACGGTGATAATCCTTTACGTCCTGATAATACAGCGGCACAAGGATTTACGGATCTTTCGAGTCAGGCTCGGCGTTATTTGAAAGATCTCGAGGCGCAAACGGGTTTCAAAGTTACAGATGAGCAGAGAGCAAATTTAGCAAACACGCTGCGTCAGCAGGAATTCTCCAAGCTTTCTCCAGAGTTATCTGACATCAATAGGAAGGAATTTAACAAGGTAAAAAATGATCTGATAAATCAATGGGAGGTAAATACTGGGCAAGTGTGGCCGCGCTACACGGAGGATGTTGTCGCAAAAAACGGGGTGACAATTTCGCGAAAAGCCGGACAGCCGTTTGACGCACATCATATTATTGAAAATAGCTTTGGCGGACCTAACGAATGGTGGAATATGCATCCTGCCAGATTTCCGGATCAGCATCAGGGTGGAATACACCGTGCCGGAGGTGTGGCCAGAGAGATTTTTTCCGACAAAAAGTAGGGGGTGAAGATGGATATTAAAGCTTTTTTAAAGAGTAAGAAAGAAGAGCATTTGCTCGATGGCTTGGCTGCTGTAGATGATGCGAGTCTTAATGCAATAAGGGCAGGGCAGAAAAATGCTCCTGATGATTACTTAGAGTTTTTGCAGGAGTTCGGAAGTGGGGAAATTGAAACAGTCGGATTCATGCTCTACAACGGCCTTATAGAGGCAAGTGATATTTTTGATGAGGAGACTGCGGCGCAATTTGAAGGTGTCATGATCTTTGGCGATGATATGCAGGGACGATGTGTCGGTTTTGATAAAAATGATAAATGGGTTGTAGTGGAAATAGACTCTGCAGATATGAGTGTTAAAAAGTTATGTGATACATTTTATTTGTTTGTTTATAATTTGTTGGAATGAATTTGGAACAGAAAAGGGGGCTGAAAATGGTACGAATTTATTTTAGGTGGCAGTAAAAAACCTATTAAATAAATCTGTCCCCTTTTGATTATTCTATTTGGTTGACCTGTTGATGGGCGGCTAAGCTGTAAACTCTTATCCAGTTAGGAGGTTATATGGCTCGCCATCCTAGGGTTTTACTGCCGGGTATCCCGTTGCATATAATACAGCGGGGAAACAATCGGTCTGCGTGTTTTTATTCAGATGAAGACTACATTTTTTACATTGATACATTAGCCGTGCTTGCTCAATTGTATGGCTGTAAAATTCACGCATTGTGCTTGATGACAAATCACGTTCATTTGTTGTTGACTCCCACCTGCTGCGCAGGGGCTGGCCTACTTATGCAGGGGCTGGGGCAGCGCTATGTTCAATATGTCAATCGAACATATCAACGAACGGGCACATTGTGGGAAGGCCGTTTCCGCTCCTGTTTGGTTCAACAAGAAAACTATGTTTTAGCTTGCTATCGATATATCGAAATGAATCCGGTCAGAGCGGGCATGGTTGCTCATCCGGGCGACTATCGCTGGACCAGCTATAGGGCAAACGCACAGGGCGAGCTATCAGACTTTATAAGTCCGCATGCGGTTTATCGAGAGTTAGGTAGCGGCACCGCGCAACGAGCCGAAGCTTACCGATCTGTATTCAAGGATCGGCTTTCATCTGGATTGATAGAACAAATTCGATCTTCTACAAACGGTAATTACGTTTTGGGCGATCAGAAGTTTGCGTCCGAGATCGCGGAGATATTAGGTAAAAGAGTTTCACCGGGTGCGTCAGGACGCCCGAAAAGTGTGAGTTAAAAGAATAGAAGAGTAGTGGTCTGACCCCTATTTTCGTGACCCGTATTTTTCGTGGTCTGACCCCTATTTTTCATAGCTCTGGTAAAACTGCGGGGGCGGACATGTCCATGACGGTCGCAGGAAAAGATGTATGCGGTTTCTGCAAAGGTGACATTGCTGCTGCCGCAGAAAAAGCTGAGTTGAAATCGCTCACCGTGAAAGCTATAGATGATAAAACGGGACTTCCGAAAAACTATTACTGAGAGTCAGGCATGAAGTCCATTAAGGAGAAAAATAGATGATAATTGGAGGGTATACACTTAATCCTGAGCACGGTAGATTGCAAAACCCTCTTGTTCGCCAACCGTCCCTGGAAGATGTGAAGTCCATTATAAGCAAGTATAGAAAATTTGACGGTGTCGCTTCGTTGTCTATTTCACCGACGCCTGAATATGGACCGTATGAAATCAATCTTTACGCTGATTCTGGAAATTATCTTTTGATGCTAAATCAATACCTTGAAGATGGTGAGCACGTCGTGCGTACTCTTAATAATACGTCGATGGGGACAAGTTCAGTTGAGATTTTGGGCGACTATTACCCGGCGAGTTTCATAACTAGAGATATAGGTGTCGTTACTTCTTGTTTTCAAGAGTTTTTGAATTTTGGTGATGTGAGTTCGTTCGTCCTGAGTGCATAGAAATAATAGAAATGTAATAAAAGAGTAAAGGGGGCAGATTTATTTAAATTAGAGTTTAAAGGTGCATTAAATAAATCTGTCCCCTTTTGTTAGAATCGTCAAGACACACCAACGGCTGAAACAATCAAAGTCGACAGCAGTAAGCCAGTCAAAGGATCGCCTGAGTACGAAATGCTCAACAATCCAGAAGCACGTATGCCCAACCAGCGTTATGAGCTGGACAACGGCACTACTTTTGTAACCGACAGTAGAGGTCTAGTCGAAGAGCTCACGTTCACCCCGGTTGATATCAAGGTTCCACGAGACGCGAGGCAAACTGCTGCTGGGAAGACCGGTAGAGAAACTGATGTAGGCGGACACGCACAAGCGTGTAGTCAGGGTGGGACATGCGATGGTTACAACTTGTTCGCCCAAGATCAGAATTTCAATAGCTCAGCGTATAAGGTATTTTACGAACACAAAATCAAGAGCGCTTTGAACGATCCAAATAAAGTAGTAGGACCGACAACTATAAAATTTAATCGCGAAGATCCTCGATCGTTGCGCCCAGATACGTTGGATGTTACTTATATAATCGATGGAAAGCGTCAAACTGTTCGATTTGAAAATGAAGCTCGCAGAATACCGGAGCATAAAGAATGATTACCAAAGATATAGAAATTGTTAAAGGTATATTTGAATTGCTTCAGTCAGGAATTGTTGAAGATTATGATGCCTTCAGGTATGAGACTGAGGTGTGCGATGGATACATGGTTGAAGAAATCTCCATTGAGAAAAATGGCGTGGTAAATGAGCAGCCGCAAACTGATTTCAATGGTGCTGTTTTGTATCGATTAATTAAGGAGTTGAAGGCTAGCGCAGCATCGCGGGGTGAGAACTGGAGTTCTTTTGTGATGAGTTACGATGTTGGTGGGCAAGTAAAGACGAATTTCGTTTATCCGTGAGTAAAAGTGTGAAATTAATTTTTGAGTGTGATTGATTGTCCATTTGATTTGTGTCAAGGAGGGTTATATAAAAGGGGTGGGTTTATTTGAATTTGTAAAGATAGAAAAAACAAATTTAATAAGTTCGCCCTATTTTTCATTGGTTGGATAATCGGTCCTTCCCTTTTACCAGATTTACCAAGAGCAAAGTGATGTCTACCCTTTTAAAGGACTGGTGCGTTTTTTGTGAGGGAAAAGCCTATTTTGATAAGTCGCACTTTTTAGCGCTGTTCAAAGTGCATTCTTCTCTAGCTGAAATTACTGAAGCGTTAAGCTATTTTCCTCAAGCTGACAATTTGGTATCGCGCGTGAATGAGGTGATCCAAGCTGGTACGCTTGAAGATAAGTTATATCTATGCCCGACGATTGAATCTAGCGACTTTGAATTGATGCAAAAGGCAAAACTCTGGTTGCAAGCTCAGGCAAGTTTCTGTAAGTCTCTTGGAGACGACGAGTTGTACGGGATATGCCAACGTGCAAAATTGTTGTATGGAAGCAAAGATCAATTTAACGATTATGATAAATTAGACATTCCCAGCAATTGGATACTTGAACTGGTGGGGGATCAGGTCAGGGATTGCAGGTTGCTAAAAACAGAGCAAGAGTATGCACTGTTTGAGGCCCTTTACGGAGTTGCCGCTGATTATTATTTGGCTTGGTATATGGGGCAGCCTTTAATAAATCTGGATTTTGACTTTCGTTCATATTTTGAATTTTGGTGCTTAGGCGGTATTGGGTATCTCAGTGAAGATAAGTTCTTTGTTTGTCGAAAATAAAAGAGTGGGGGAAATGTACTTAGATCTGTTATGGCAGTACAAGACCTATTAGATAATATCTATCCCCCTTACTCTGTAAGTTGCAACTGGTTTCCGAGGTTTTTCAGTGGTGAACGTCACGTCGGGTGGGGATCGATGAGTAAAGGGGAATAAAATGATCGCAGGCGTAAGTTTTAACTCTTATTTTGGCCAAGGTGATTTTGCTGATATCGACGCTTTTGAAAAAATGGCGGGGATAGTTTTTCCAAAAAAATATAAAGAAATTTTAATAGGGTTCAATGGCGCGTTTATTTTAAATAAGCCTGTTTTCAAGTTTTATAATCGCCTACTCGGCGAAGATGTTATGAGCAGCGCTGGCATGTTTTTGCCTTTCGGTGAAATCGAAGGAACATTTGAGACAATGGAGATGAAGTACCGTTATCCGCCAGAAGGCTTTGTTCAAGATTTAATTATCTTCTCAGTGTTAGGGAATGGAGACGCGCTCTGTTTTGACTATCGTGAAAGTCGGTTTCCTGACGATCCAGGCGTGGTGATGTGGCATCATGAAGCTGCACCAAATAGTGATTCAGAATTATCATTTGTTGCTTCCTCATTTTTAGAGTTTTTAGAAAAATTATTTGAAAGGTTATCTTAATAATAGATAAGCAGGAAAAGTGGGCGGGTTTGTTTAAATTCGAGCTGAAGGGAAAAGGGGGCAGATTTATTTAAGTTAGAATTGAAAGGTATGTTAAATAAATTTGTCCACTTTTGTTATAGGCGCTATAAGGGGGTGGAGAGAAAATGGCACAGATTTATTTAAATTTTAGCTGGGAAAGTGTATCAAATAAATCTGTCTTATTTTGTTGTGCTTAATTGCATGGGGCGCGGCGAGTTATGTCGGATAAACAAGTATGTGAGCTGACGATTGATGATCTTAGTAGTTATAGCGTTTGGTTCTTTCCGATGGACGACACCGTGGAGGTCGAATTAACTGTACGCCCCCTCGTCGAACAGGAAACGTGCTCAGACTTTCAGATTATCGTTCGAGCTGATTTTTTTGGTGAAAATGGCACTGTGTATTGCGGTTATTTGTATTGGGACTCCAATGTTGCAATTGAATACTTAAAGCCTGTTGTATTGTCTGAAACGGGAGAGGCCGTAAATTTTTGGAGCGGTATAGTAACTGCCGCGTGGGAAAGTTCGGAGTTCGCCGGTTTGATTAGATCCGAGCTGCCTATTTCTTATGCCTCAGAACCGATTTTTGGTCTTCCTTCCATTTGCGGAACACTGGAGGGGCTTTATTATCTTTCTGATGATCAAGTTTGCTGCGTGAAATGACGGAAAAAGTGGACCGGTTTATTTGGTTGGATTGCTCACGCACAAAGCGGGCGACACAAAGGCCGCCCGATTTTCACTCAGGACGGATCGGCATTAAGCCTGCGACTGATGACATCCAGCAAATCGCACCCATCGCGCAGCGGAATGGCCAGCAAGTGGGCGAAGTCTGAAAGCACTACGGCATCGCTGCTGAGTTGTTCGCGAAAGGCCAGGTTTTCCAGCAGTTGGGTGACGGCCCGAATGCGGTGCACGGCGGCGTCGTGGAGGACGTCGAGAGGTGCCTGGGTGTCGATGATCAGCGCTGGGATGGTGCAGTCGTGGCCGGTTAGGGGCATGTATCGATTCATCATTAAGCTCTCTGGATTATTGAGGGCTCGTTCTTCGGGTCGCCAAACCCGGTCGCCTTTTGAGCGACCGCCGGACTATAAGCCGCACCACCAAACCCACGCAAGGCATCAAAATGCCGCCCCGTCGAAGAGTGCCACCACGACCCCTAATGTCTTCCCACTCATTGCCGACATACTGCCGACGAGCGAACGCATCACTAATACGCCAATCCGCAAGCCCCACCCCAAACATTAAAGGACCAATGTGAAAAACCTCCTCCTGATCCTCCTCACCACCCTCATCCTGGGCGGTTGCGTCAGCCACCCCCTCACTCCCGAAAACCGCGCGCAGATCAAGACCGTCAAAGTCCTGCCCGTGAAGTGGGAAAAGAACATGGTGTACTTCGGCCGCGAGCAGGCTTGGGGCGCCGCCCTGGGTGCCGGACTGGGCGCGGGTGCCGGCATGGCCAGCGGGGCGTCCAAGGTCGGCACTGCAGCGTTGAGCGGCGCCGGGTTTGCCGCCGGCATGAAGCTTGGGCAGTTGGCCGAGATGCCGACGCCGATGGCTATTCTGACGGTGATGGAGGCGGAAAAACTCGATGTAGGCGTGTTGCTCAAGCAGGGCTTTGTCGATGCGCTGGGCAAGACTTCGACGCTCAAGGTGGTCGGCGACGATGAACCGGCCGATGCGCAGATCCAGTTGACCGTGTCCGAGTGGGGCTTTCGCCTGACCCAGGGTTTCAGCAGCGTGATTTACCCCACCCTCAGCGTGGTGGCGCAGATGAATCGCGGCGATGAAATGATCTGGCGCACCTTTGAAACGGTGACGCCATTCAATGGCCAGAACGTTTATGGCTACACGCCGCTCACCTATCGCACAGACCCGGAGGCATTGCGTCGGGCGTTGACCGGGATTACGCAGATTTCTGCGCAGTATCTGGTGAAGGAGCTCAAGTAAGTCTGATGGTGAGGTAACGCGGTTGGGTGGCGCGGGTGTGATGGTGAACGCTCAGTCACCGTGTGTTTCTGGTTGCTCGCGTTATCGTTGGAGGTCTTCGCGAGCAAGCTCGCTCCTACAGGATTGGGGCGTGTTGAATGACTTTGAACATTTTGTTTATCTCGATGTCTTTACCCCGCCCACCCGCAACCGGTCGGGCTGCATGGACTGCAGCGTTTTCAAATGACATTAAGGATTGATGTGAACCTCTCCCTATTACGGCCTCCTGTCTGCCACCGCCTGCGGTGCACCGGCTCGCGCCTGCGATTCCCAGGGACGCCGGGAGAGCCTCATTCGGATCGATTGATCCTTTCGCACAGCACACCTACTGCTGCCGGGCGTATTGGCGGCTTTGACTGTAGTTCATGGAGTTTGAAATGAAGCGCAAGCAGTTCCAGAAAAGTCTGTTGGCAATCATGGTCGGGGCAATCAGCACGCAGGTGCTGGCAGTCGAGTTCGACCTGGGTCAGGGCAAGAATATTTGGGCCAATGAGACGTTTAACGAGCCGGTCACCATTACCGGCAAGTTTTCCCGGGTGGTCGATTCCAACACCACTGATCCCGCCGGTCTCGGCTTTGTGAACACCAACATTCAAGGCTCGCTGATCAACCGCGCAGACATCACGCTGGACTCACAGGGCAAAACCATTCGTGCGATCGCCATCGATCCGATGTTCTGGTCTGGCCCTTCCAATCTGACTCCCGGCACCATCACCGGGGATGTGGTTCAGGCGGGCAATATCCTGATGAACCATGGCGCCTACGAAGGGCTTGAAATCGGTGCCACGACCATTGGCGGCAGCGTTATCAACTCCGGCACCATCCGTTCCACGCCGCCGGTGAGCGCCGAGCCTTTTCCCGGCTACCTGGGCGGTGGCGAAGGCATTTACCTGCACGGCACCACCATTGCGGGCGACGTTTCCAACACCGGTGTGATCGACATGGCCGGTCCGGATGCGATTGGCTTGATCCTTGACGTCAGCGGCGACACGCCGACCACCATCGGCGGCAAGCTGCTGAACTCGGGCTCGATTATCGCCACCGGTGAAGGCGCCTGGGGCATGGAAGTGGAAACCGACACCAACCCCCTGCGTATTGAAAACAGCGGCCTGATTTCCGCCAATGGCAACGAGGCGAAGGGGTTGTTTTTTTACTCCGGCACCGTCGATTACATTCTCAACACCGGCACCATTGAAGCCAAGGGCGCGTCGGCTAATGCCTTCGATCTGTCCGGCGCCAGCTTTGCGCAGAACAGTGCCACGGGCGCACGCGGTATCGTCAACCGTGGGCTCATCGCGGCGGACGGCACGGCGATCCAGGTGGATGCGGCCAGGCAGGTCGCGGCGTTTGAAATCAACCAGCAAGCCGGCGAAATCCGCAGCAACAGCGGCATCGCCGTCGACGCCAACAACCTCGCCAGCCTGAACTGGACCGGCGGCAAAATCACCGGCGACCTGCTCAACCTCAGCGCCGTCAACATCGGCGGTCAGGCAGGTTTCAGCGGTAGCCGTATCATCGCGCCGGTGTCGGTCAATTCGGGTTCGCTGAACCTCTCGGCGCCCGGCACTGCTATCACCGGCGACCTCAATGTGGCCAGCGGTGCGGGCATCGATATGCACCTGGCCGACAGCGTGGTGCCGACCACGCCGTACCTCACCGTCAACGGCACGGCCAATCTGGCTCAAGCTTCCAAGCTGACGGTCAGCGCCAACCCGGGCGACTTCGCGGCGCCTAAAGCCGGCACGCAATACACCTTGCTGCAAGCCACCAACGTGCAGAACAACGGCGTAGCGGTCGCCAGCGCCTCGTCGTTGCTCGACGTGCTCAGCTACTCGGCCGACGCGCAGACGGTCAAGGCCGTGGTGGCGGTGAAAAGCGACCAGCAAGTTCAGCAGGAGCTGGCGGGTGTCAGCGCGGGTGCGTCAGCCGCGACCGCCGTCAATGTGCTGAAAAACGATGTGCTCGGCGGGCTCAACCAGAACGATCCGGTGTTCCAGAGCCTGGCCAACGCCGGGACTGCGCAGCAACTGGCGCAGCTCGCCGATCAACTCACGCCGGACGTCAACCGTGGCGCCCTCGACGTGGCGCTGTCGGGGCAAACCGTGGTCAACGGCGCGATCTTCAATCGCCTCACCGACCAGCGTGAAAGTCACCAGGTCGGCGGCGTGTGGGTGCAGGGCCTGAGCAGCAACATGGACCAGGACGGCCGTGGCGGCAACAACGGTTACTCGGCCAACAGCAGCGGCATGGCGGTGGGCGTGGACGGTCGTGTGAACGACACCACCACTTTGGGCGTGGCCTACAGCTACCTCAATTCCAACATCCATTCGGACCGGGGCAACAAGACCGACGTCGAGGGCCACGCGCTGTCGCTGTACGGCAACTGGGCGCTGCAAAACTGGTTTGTGGATGGCAGCCTCAGCTACGGCCATAACGACAATGACAGCAAGCGCCACGTCGCGGGCACCACGGCCAAGGGCAGTTACGACAGCAATGTGTTGTCGGCCAGCGTGATCGGCGGCTACAGCTTCAAGCCGTCCCAGGCGGTGGTGATCGAGCCGCGTGTGGCTGCGCGCTATGCCAACGTGCGCATGGATGGCTACACCGAGAAAGGTTCGTCGGCGGCCTTGAGCACGTCTTCGCAACGTTATGAAGTGGGCGAGCTGGGTGCCGGTGTGCGTTTGGCGGGCAACTTGCCGATGGGCGCGGGCAGCCTGCAACCGGAAGCGACCTTGATGGCCTACCACGACCTGATGGGCGATCGCGTGGCGCAAACCTCCAGCTTCGTCGCCGGTGGTTCGGCGTTTACCGTGACCGGCGCATCGGTGGCGCGTGACAGCTACGAGGCCAGCGTGGGCGTGAACTACCAGGTGTCGGACTTCACCGTCGGCGCCAGCTACACCCGCCAGGCGCGCAGTGGTTTTGACGCCGACGGCGTAATGCTCAAGGCTCGCTACGCCTTCTAAGCCACATCGCAAAACAACTGTGGGAGGGGGCTTGCTCCCGATTGCGGAGGGTCAGTCAATGATGTGTTGGCTGGCTCGCCGCCATCGGGGGCAAGCCCCCTCCCACATTGGGTTTGCGTGAATCCGCAGCAGCGAGGCTGGGGCAGCTTGCACTGTCTCAACCTGCTTACGTAGAGCGTGTTGCCTCTGATATCAGTGTGGGAGGGGGCTTGCCCCCGATAGCGGTAGACCAGTCAGTGATGGGTTGACTGACTACATTGGATCTCCATGTTCCAAAGGCTTGTGTTGGATTTCACTACTCGGGCCGAAACACCTTGAGAACCGCTTTTAACCCCGTAAAATGCCGCAGCCGTTGCATCACAGTCTTTCAGGGAAGAATTCAGGCCAGCATAGTGTCCAGGCTGCCTCTCTCCTTGGAAAACCCGGCAACGCTGATTTCCTCACCCAAGGAGCACCCTGTGAAGACACTGTCCAAAATCCTGCTGTCGGGCCTCACCGCCGCGGCGCTGTTGACCGTGGCCGGTTGTGCCACCGAGAGCAACCGCGCGATGCCGGTGGAGCAAGTCGCCAGCGCCCACGTCGCCTATTCCGGCGTGCGTGTGCCGATTGCCGTGGGCAAGTTCGATAACCGCTCCAGCTACATGCGCGGCATCTTCTCCGATGGCGTCGACCGTCTCGGCGGCCAGGCCAAGACCATCCTCATCACCCACTTGCAGCAGACCAACCGCTTCAGCGTGCTGGACCGCGACAACATGGGCGAAATCTCCCAGGAAGCCAAGATCAAAGGCACCGTGCAGAAGCTCAAGGGCGCTGACTACGTGGTGACCGGCGATGTGACCGAGTTCGGCCGCAAGGAAACCGGCGACCGCCAGCTGTTCGGCATTCTCGGCCGTGGCAAAACCCAAGTGGCCTACGCCAAAGTCGCGTTGAACATCGTCAACATCAACACCTCCGAAGTGGTGTATTCCACCCAGGGCGCCGGTGAGTACGCGCTGTCCAACCGTGAAGTGATCGGCTTCGGCGGCACCGCCAGCTACGACTCCACCCTCAATGGCAAGGTGCTCGACCTGGCCATGCGCGAAGCGATCAACCGCCTGGTCGACGGCATCAACGCCGGCGCCTGGAACCCGCGTAACTGATCAGCCACACCACAAGGAGCAGTACACGGATGAGCAAGGCAGTGAAGTTGGCGCTGATGCTGACAGCAATCGCGACGGTAGCCGGGTGCCAGACGGCGCCCCAGCCCCTGTATCAATGGGAGAGCTACCAGCCGCAGGTTTACGAATACTTCAAGGGCGAGCCCAAGGAAGCGCAGGTGGAAGCACTGGAACGCGATCTGCAGAAGATCAACGCCAGTGGCCGCAAGGCGCCGCCGGGTTACCACGCGCACCTGGGCATGCTGTACATGAACATGGGCAAGGATGATCAGATGGTGCAGGAGTTTCGCACCGAGAAGGCCCTGTTCCCCGAGTCCGCTGCGTACATGGACTTTCTGCTGAAAAACGCCAAGACCGGAGTCGCCACCAAATGAGCCTGTTAAAACTCACCGGCGCCTTGCTGGCCCTGGCGTTGCTCGGCGGTTGCGCGGCGCCCAAGACAGTCGACTACTCGGCGTACAAACAGGCGCGGCCCAAGTCGATCCTGGTACTGCCTCCGATCAATGAATCGCCGGAAGTGCAGGCGTCCTACAGCCTGGTGTCGCAAGTCACCTACCCGTTGGCCGAAGCCGGCTACTACGTGTTGCCGATTGCCCTGGTGGACGAAACCTTCCGCCAGAACGGCCTGACCACCGCCAACGACATCCAGGCGGTACTGCCGGCCAAGCTGCATGACATCTTTGGTGCGGACGCGGCGTTGTACATCACGGTCAGTGAATACGGCACCAAGTACATGCTGATCTCCAGCGACACCTCAGTGACGGCCTCGGCCAAGCTGGTGGACCTGCGCACCGGCACCACCCTGTGGACCGGCGCAGCGCGTGCGTCCAGCGAGGAAGGCAACAACAACGGTGGCGGCCTGGTGGGCATGCTGATCACGGCGGCGGTCAAGCAGGTGATCAACAGTTCCACCGACGCGGCGCACCCGATTGCCGGTATCACCAGTGCGCGCCTGCTGTCGGCAGGGCAACGCACCGGCATCCTGTACGGCCCGCGTAACCCGAAATACGGCACGGACTGACGTTCTTCAAACACTGAAGATCAACTGTGGGAGGGGGCTTGCCCCCGATGACGGTACATCAGTCACTACTGCAGTGGCTGACCCACCGCCATCGGGAGCAAGCCCCCTCCCACATTGTTTTTTGCTGTGAGGTCAATTGGGGTTTAACCCGAACCCCACCCACCTCGCGTCTGACCTTGTGAACGGCTCATTCATTCACGAGGCCCAGCCCATGTCCTACGCTCTGCTCTCCCTGCGTCCTGCTGCCCAAGGCTTCACCGTTACCCTGCTGGTGGCGCTGGCCGGATGCGGGCTGTCGTCGTCCCCTGACCTGGCGAAACCGGCGGAACCCGTCGCAGCGCTTCAACGCGCCCCGGCCCAGGGCGCGTGGGTCAAACGCATGGCCATGCCGGCACCGATGATGATGAGGGAGACGGCGACCCGGGATGAGCGCAGCGAACCGCGCGAGCAATACGCCAACCTGCCCGACAACCCGGTGCATCGCGTCGCCGAAGCACCGGTCTCCACCTTCAGCGTGGATGTCGACACCGGCAGCTACGCCAACGTAAGACGCTTCCTCAACCAGGGCCGCCTGCCGCCCGAAGGCGCGGTGCGACTGGAGGAAATGGTCAACTACTTCCCTTACGACTATGCGCTGCCTACCGATGGCTCACCCTTTGGCGTCACCACTGAAGTCGCCGCCACGCCGTGGAACCCACGCACGCAACTCTTGCGCATCGGTATCAAGGCCTCCGACAAAACTGTGGCAGAACTGGCCCCGGCCAACCTGGTATTTCTGGTGGATGTGTCCGGCTCCATGAACCGTCGCGAAGGGCTGCCGCTGGTCAAAAGCACGCTGAAATTATTGGTGGATCAACTGCGTGATCAGGACCGCGTGTCACTGGTGGCATACGCCGGTGAATCCCGCGTGGTGCTCAAACCCACCTCCGGGCGTGACAAAACCACGATCCGCAACGCCATCGACCAACTCACCGCCGGTGGCGCCACCGCTGGCGCGTCCGGCATCGAGCTGGCCTACCAGATGGCCCGCGAAGGCTTTATCGACCAGGGCATCAACCGCATCCTGCTGGCCACCGACGGTGACTTCAACGTGGGCATCAGCGACTTCGACAGCCTCAAGCAAATGGCGGCGGACCAGCGCAAAAGCGGCGTATCGCTGACCACCCTCGGCTTTGGCGTGGACAACTACAACGAACACCTGATGGAACAACTGGCCGACGCCGGTGACGGCAACTACGCCTACATCGACAACTTGCGTGAGGCGCGCAAGGTGCTGGTGGACCAGCTCAGCTCGACCCTGGCGGTGGTGGCGCGGGATGTGAAATTGCAGGTGGAATTCAACCCGGCACAGGTCAGCGAATACCGCCTGCTCGGCTATGAAAACCGCGCCCTGAAGCGTGAGGATTTCAACAACGACAAGGTCGATGCCGGCGAAATCGGCGCAGGGCACACGGTGACCGCGTTGTATGAAATCGTGCCGAAGGGCGAGAAGGGCTGGCTGGAGCCGTTGCGCTATGCCAGAGCACCTGCGGCTGAAAACACCTCGGCCGAACTGGCGACGGTGCGCGTGCGCTACAAACCGGCTGCGGACGGTGACAGCCAGTTGATCGAACGGGCCGTCGACAAAACGACTACCAAGCCCAGCAGCGACCTACGCTTCAGCGCCGCCGTGGCCGCTTTCGCCCAACAGCTCAAGGGCGATGGCTACACTGGCAACATGAGCTTGCAGGACATCGCCGCCCTGGCCCGCTCGGCCCGAGGCGACGACCCGTTCGGCCTGCGCAACGAATTCGTGCAACTGGTCGAACTGGCCCAAAGCCTAAAACCCTGATCCCGAGCACAATGAAGATCAAATGTGGGAGGGGGCTTGCCCCCGATAGCGGCCTATCATTACCAAATGTGCTGACTGACCCACCGCCATCGGGAGCAAGCCCCCTCCCACACTTGAACCCGCTTCGGCTTATAAAAAGGAGTCTGCCCACTACATGGCCGTTCCAGACGATCCACCCAGCGACGAATCGCTGCTGGCCCGCTACCGCACCGGCGACGCTGCTGCGTTCGAAGCCTTGTACGCCCGGCACCGCCAGGGCCTGTACCGCTTCCTCGTATCCCTGTGCAACAAACCCGAACTGGCCGAAGAAATCTACCAGGACACCTGGCTCAGCCTGATCCGCAGCACCACCCAGCCACAAGGCCGGGCGAGTTTTCGCACCTGGTTGTTCCAGATCGCCCGCAACCGCCTGATCGACCACTGGCGCAAACACGGCCTGCACAACCCGCTGCACGACAGCTACGACGAGTTGCTGCACGCCCAGCCCGACGACAGCGCCGGCCCCGAACAGCAACTGAGCCTGAACCGCGACCAAGCGCGCCTCGACGCCGCCGTGCAAGCCTTGCCCGAAGACCAGCGCGAAGTCTTCCTGCTGCGCCTGCACGGCGACCTCGAAGTCCCGCAAATCGCCACCCTCACCGGTGCCCCGCTGGAAACCGTTAAAAGCCGCTTGCGCTATGCCCTGCAGAAATTGCGGCGCCTGCTGGCCGACGAGGTAACTGTATGACTGCCCCCCGAGACCCGAACGATCCGCGCGACGAAGCGCTGATCCAGCACTATCGCCAGAACAGCGCCGGCGAACCGCCCGCATTCCTGGACACATTCATTCTCAACGCCGCCCGCCGCGAAGCGCCTGCCCCCAAGCCCAGCCTGTGGCAACGCTGGCTGCGTCTGTGCCAGCAACCGCGTTGGCAGATGGCGATCGCCAGCGTGGCCGGTGTGGCGTTGCTGGCAGGCGTGATGACGCGCACCCCCGAGCTTGCCCCGGTACAAAACACCCGCCTCGCTGCCCCGGCCACGTTTTCCGCGCCTGCGCCCATGAGCGCACCGCCGCGTGCCGAGTCGTTCAGCGCCGAAATGAACAGTGACGCCTTGCCCCAAGGCAAGCTGGCCAAGCGCGCAGTGCCTGACCCGCTGGAGCAGGGCTTGCAGGAAGTGTTGCGCCTGCGCGCGGCAGGCGATGAGGGTGCCGCGACGGCGAAACTGGCCGAGTTGCAAAAACGCTTTCCTGCGCAAAATCTTGAGGAGCGCCTCAAGGCATTGCAGCCTCACTGACCCCGTGGCGATGGTATCGCGGGATACCATCGCCCCTTTTCACTCATCTTGCACTGAACCTATTACGCAATAGCCCAATGCCATGGATGCTATTTGCTATCATTTAATTGAGCAGGGCAGCCAGAAGTTTAAAGTGAATTTAAAGTACGAGTTGATATGAGTAAAAAATATTTAATTGAGAATTTTATGATATCCATTTTCATATTTGTTCTCTTCTTTACCGACATTTTTGGAGCGAACACTTTTGTGGAGGATATTAGCTTCACTGTTATGATTTTAGGAGCAGGCAGTATTTTCTTGTTTCCGTTCTCTCGATTTATAATCGAGCAGACAGCGCTTCGATTCACACGTCGTGAATTCTGGACGACCGGCTTACTGACGGAGTCGCCTGGGAAAAACGGGCTGTATGTGATTTTTTATATGGTGTGCATCGTTTTTGCCATTCCTGCCGTGCTTGGGTACCTATTCTATTCAGCACTAAAAAAAGTGGCCTAAAAAGGCCACTTCGTGTTTTTAGAAAGGAAGCACTGCGTCGAGCGCATCGTTAAATTGCTTAACACGTTTATCGTCAATAAATGCACTGACAAATGCCATGATCAGCGCAAACGCCACAATCCCCACGGGTGACGAAACAGTCACGCCGAACGCAAAAGCAATCAAACCTGTTGC
This sequence comes from Pseudomonas orientalis, assembly GCF_002934065.1. Classification (NCBI taxonomy): domain Bacteria; kingdom Pseudomonadati; phylum Pseudomonadota; class Gammaproteobacteria; order Pseudomonadales; family Pseudomonadaceae; genus Pseudomonas; species Pseudomonas orientalis. The sequence continues at coordinate 234,635 of NZ_CP018049.1, forward strand.
CGCAGCACCTGCAAACAGTGTTTCCACTTTCAGTGCCGTGTTATTCCAATCACCTGTTGCGTAGCTTTTACTTACTTCATTATGCAAGTCATAGGCATCAATGGCTTTGCCTACATAACCAAAGCCTTTGGCAAACCTGTTCAGGTTTTTTCCCAACTCCGCGCTATCAAGCGAGTCCAGGGCATTGACGATGGCCGCGCGGTCAGCCGCACTGAATTTCTTATCCAGCGCGCCCTTGTATTGCTCAAAGGCATTCAGTGCCTCTTGTGCGCTGCGAAGCTTTTTGCCCTTCGCACTGTCGGCCAATTCTGCTGAGAGCGTTGACATTTGCTGGCCAAATTTCTCTCCGATCTCCTTGTAAAAATCAGCAGTGAATTTAATGGCATCTTTGATTTCCGCATCGGCCTTTGCCTGCTCTTCGGCAAGACGCTCTGCTTCAGCTTTTGCTGCGGCCTCGGCAGCCAGGCGTTCGGCCTCCGCCTGCGCCGCAAGACGTGCATCTTCCTCCGCTTGAGCGGTAGCGATCAAACCCGTCAAAGCGTTAGATTTTTCAGTCAACAATCGAATCTTTTCAGACAGGTATCTGCTTTTGTAGGCCGCGCTATAGGAATCGGCAAGTGCCTGATACGCGTGTTTGAAGCCCAGCCGATCTTTATATTCAAGATTGACGAAATCTACCGCATTGTGCGGTATGTCTTTCAGTAAAGGATCCCTACCGAAGTAAGCGTTAGCCGCCGCAAGACTGGCAGTAAGGTCAGCCTGTGAGGCGTTGATTAGAGCATCAACAACGGCTTTTTCTTTCCTGGATTTTTCCAGTACCGGAAGAACATCCGCCCCAACGGCTGCGGCAACCTCCGAGTCGATCTCGGCCAGCAGGTTAGGCAAGTTGGCAGCGTAAGAATCTGCAATCTGCTTTTGCGCCCTGACCGCCAGCGCCACCTTCGTCATCGTACTGTCAGGATGACTGAAGTTCATCTTTCGCATGAGCGCATCGATGTCTGAAAAATCAACGATTTTCCCATCCCACGGCAAGGGCTTGGCAATAAAACCTCCCCCTGGCAGCGGCCCAGGAGGAAGGGGCAGTGGCGGCTCAGGCGTTACGATAATTGGCGGTAGAGTAATGTCAGTCATGAATATCTCCTTGATATTTAGCTTCCTTGAGAATGCCCACCTTGCTGACGATTGCAGGGGGAGGGCAAACGGCGTGAGGCAGAAGCCAGCACATCGATACTGTACATAAACGCAGTGTTGATGCCAAGAGAAAATATGCATTTGTGCATATTTCTGGAGCGACCTGATCGTTCCCACGCTCCGCGTGGGAATGCCGCCCGGGACGCTCCGCGTCCTGCTCTCAGCGAAAAGTCCGGCACTTGTGCAACGGTGACGCGGAGCGTCACCGGATGCATTCCCACGCGGAGCAAGGGAACGATCAAAAGCTGAAGAACAAAAAAAGCCCCAGATCTCTTGACCTGGGGCTTTTTCATTTCATATCTGGTGCACCCGGCGGGATTCGAACCCACGACCCCTGCCTTCGGAGGGCAGTACTCTATCCAGCTGAGCTACGGATGCTTGTGCGGGCGACATCATACCCATGTCGACCTTGGGCGTCCATGCTGGTCTTTGGGCGTTTGAGTGTAGGAATCTGCCGTATAGAGGCCCTGCGCTGTGCGCCACTGAACGATGCAATGAAATCTGGGCCAGTTACGCTGATCAGAAAAATCTGGCAAAAGCCCCGTTTACGTTCTTTTTTTCGAACAGCCTATTGCCCCTTCCCCCCATTGATCCTAGGATTCGTTTGAGATTTCAAACGCTCTGTCTCCCGTGCGCGCTTTATAGAGGGTGCGCACCGAGGCTGATTTCCCTGACGGCAGCCCACCAGGCGCCTTTCAATAACTCTAATTCGCTCCGCGTGCGCGCGGTGCTGTTAAGGAAAGCCGACATGCAGCTCAAAGATACCCAGTTGTTCCGCCAGCAAGCCTTCATCGATGGCGATTGGGTCGATGCGGACAACGGTCAGACGATCAAGGTCAACAACCCCGCCACGGGCGAGATTCTCGGTACCGTGCCGAAGATGGGCGCCGCGGAAACCCGCCGTGCCATCGAAGCGGCCGACAAGGCCCTGCCGGCCTGGCGTGCACTCACCGCCAAGGAGCGCGCCAACAAGCTGCGTCGTTGGTTCGAACTGCTGATCGAAAACCAGGACGACCTCGGCCGCCTGATGACCCTTGAACAAGGCAAGCCGCTGGCCGAAGCCAAGGGTGAAATTGTCTACGCCGCCTCCTTTATCGAGTGGTTCGCCGAAGAAGCCAAGCGCATCTACGGTGACGTGATTCCCGGCCACCAGCCCGACAAGCGCTTGATCGTGATCAAGCAGCCGATCGGCGTGACCGCAGCCATCACCCCGTGGAACTTCCCCGCCGCCATGATCACCCGCAAAGCCGGCCCGGCCCTGGCCGCTGGTTGCACCATGGTGATCAAGCCGGCCTCGCAAACGCCGTTTTCGGCCCTGGCCCTGGTTGAGCTGGCGCACCGTGCCGGTATTCCCAAAGGCGTGCTCAGCGTGGTCACCGGCAGCGCCGGCGACATCGGCGGCGAGCTGACCAGCAACCCGATCGTGCGGAAATTGTCCTTCACCGGCTCCACCGAGATCGGTCGCCAGTTGATGGCTGAATGCGCCAAGGACATCAAGAAGGTCTCCCTGGAATTGGGCGGCAACGCGCCGTTCATCGTGTTCGACGACGCTGACCTGGATAAGGCCGTCGAGGGCGCGATCATTTCCAAGTACCGCAACAACGGCCAGACCTGCGTGTGCGCCAACCGTCTGTATATTCAGGATTCGGTGTACGACGCGTTTGCCGAAAAACTCAAAGTGGCCGTGGCCAAGCTCAAGATCGGCAACGGTCTGGAAGAAGGCACCACCACCGGTCCGCTGATCGACGAAAAAGCCGTGGCCAAGGTCAAAGAGCACATTGCCGATGCCCTGAGCAAAGGCGCCAAGCTGCTGGCCGGTGGCAAGGCGATGGAAGGCAACTTCTTCGAGCCGACCATCCTTACCGACGTGCCGAAAAACGCCGCCGTGGCCAAGGAAGAAACCTTCGGTCCACTGGCGCCGCTGTTCCGTTTCAAAGACGAAGCCGAAGTGATCGCGATGTCCAACGACACCGAATTCGGCCTGGCCTCGTATTTCTACGCCCGCGACCTGGGCCGTGTGTTCCGTGTGGCTGAAGCCCTGGAATACGGCATGGTCGGCGTCAACACCGGGTTGATCTCCAACGAAGTGGCGCCGTTCGGCGGCATCAAGGCCTCGGGCCTGGGCCGTGAAGGCTCCAAGTACGGGATCGAGGATTACCTGGAAATCAAATACCTCTGCCTGGGCATCTAAGCCCTGTAAGAGATTGCAACAGACGCAAAGGGCACGAGAGCGCTGTCCCTTTGCGTGTTTCACGTCGTTATTCGCAGTGGCCGGGAAAGCTGTGGCAGTCGATCATCGCATGCTGCCGTAGTTGCCTCCCCGTCACCTATCCTTGAACCACGCCGCCCGATGAGCGGCGAATGAGGACTTTATGAGCAAGACCAACGCATCCCTGATGAAACGCCGCGAAGCCGCTGTACCGCGCGGTGTTGGCCAGATTCACCCGATCTTCGCCGAATCGGCAAAGAACGCCACCGTGACCGACGTTGAAGGTCGCGAGTTCATCGACTTCGCCGGCGGTATTGCCGTGCTCAACACCGGCCACGTGCACCCGAAAATCATCGCGGCGGTGACCGCGCAACTGAACAAGTTGACCCACACCTGCTTCCAGGTATTGGCTTACGAGCCCTACGTGGAAGTGTGCGAAAAAGTCGCGGCCAAGGTGCCAGGTGATTTCGCCAAGAAAACCCTGCTGGTCACCACCGGTTCCGAAGCGGTGGAAAACGCCGTGAAAATCGCCCGCGCCGCCACTGGCCGTGCTGGGGTGATCGCCTTCACCGGCGCTTACCACGGCCGCACCATGATGACCCTGGGCCTCACCGGCAAAGTCGTGCCTTACTCGGCCGGCATGGGCCTGATGCCAGGCGGTGTGTTCCGTGCGCTGTATCCGAACGAACTGCACGGTGTGAGCGACGACGACGCCATCGCCAGCATCGAGCGCATCTTCAAGAACGACGCCGAGCCGCGTGATATCGCTGCGATCATCATCGAGCCGGTGCAGGGTGAGGGCGGGTTCTACGTCGCGCCTAAATCGTTCATGAAGCGCCTGCGCGAGCTGTGCGACAAGCACGGCATCCTGCTGATCGCCGACGAAGTGCAAACCGGTGCCGGTCGTACCGGTACCTTCTTCGCCATGGAACAGATGGGCGTTGCCGCCGACCTGACCACCTTTGCCAAATCCATCGCCGGCGGCTTCCCGTTGGCCGGTGTGTGCGGCAAGGCCGAATACATGGACGCCATCGCCCCGGGCGGCCTGGGCGGCACCTATGCCGGCAGCCCGATTGCCTGCGCCGCCGCACTGGCGGTGATGGAAGTGTTCGAAGAAGAGCACCTGCTGGACCGCTGCAAGGCTGTCGGCGAGCGCCTGGTGACCGGCCTCAAGGCCATCCAGGCCAAATACCCGGTGATCGGCGAAGTGCGTGCCCTGGGCGCGATGATCGCGGTGGAACTGTTCGAAGATGGCGACAGCCACAAACCGAACGCCGCTGCCGTTGCATCTGTAGTGGCCAAGGCGCGTGACAAGGGCCTGATCCTGTTGTCCTGCGGTACCTACGGCAACGTGTTGCGTGTACTGGTGCCGTTGACCTCGCCGGACGAGCAATTGGACAAGGGCCTGGCAATCATTGAAGAGTGCTTTGCCGAGCTGTAAGCGCTGAACCCCTGTGGGAGGGGGCTTGCCCCCGATAGCGGTCTGTCAGTTGATGAATATACCGGCTGACACACCGCCATCGGGGGCAAGCCCCCTCCCACATTTCGAACAGTGTCAGGCCGCAATCACGCGATTCTTCCCCTGACGCTTGGCCTCATACATCGCCGCATCGGCGCGGCCGAACAGTTTGTCCAGGGTTGAGTCATCTTCGCGCAGGCTGGTCAATCCCTGGCTGACCGTCACGGTAAACGCGTGACCTTCGACACTGAAACTCAGCGCCTGGATTTCCTTGCCCAGCCGCTCGGCCACCTGCAGGGCCATCTCCGGGGCGCAGCCGGGCAGTACGGCGGCGAATTCTTCGCCACCGATACGTCCGAACAGGTCGCCACGGCGCAACACACCACGCCCGCTTTCGGCGATGCGCCGCAGCACCTGGTCGCCTTCCAGATGGCCGTAGGTGTCGTTGATGTCTTTGAAATCATCGATGTCCAGCAGCAGGAATGCCAGCGGCGTGCCCTGCGCACAGGCGCTGTCAAAGGCCTGGTTGGCGAGTTCGAAGAAGTGCCGGCGGTTGCTGCTCTGGGTCAGCACATCGGTGGTGGCCAGGCGATGCAGTTCCAGCTCCAGGTGCTTTTTTTCGGTGATGTCCTCGGCGATGCCCACGACGATCATCGGCTTGCCCGGCTCGGCCTGCTGGTTGATGTAGCACTTGTCACTGAGCCAGCGGATCTGCCCGTCGAGCGTGACGATGCGGTATTCGCGGTCTTCCACGGCGCCCTGCTCCAATACACGGGCCAGGCTGTGTTCGGCATAGTCGAGGTCTTCGGGGTGGATGCTGTTGCGCCATTCCCGATGGTCGGCCAGCAGCAAACCGGCGCTGCGGCCGAATATCCGTTCATAGGCGGGGCTGACGTACAGCACGCGACGGGTTTCCCAATCGATGGCCCACAGTACGGCGTTCACGCTCACCAGCAGCGAGCTGAGCAGCTGCTCACGCGCACTCAGGCGCTCGACCTCACCCTGGGCATGCATCAGCGCCAACAGCGTCGACGCGGCCGCCGGGCGCGGTGGCTGGGCAGAGGACACATCAGGCGTGCAGGGCTTTTCGTGAACCATCGGAACAACTCTCTCTGGGCGCGCCGCAGGATGGAACAGCGGTCACTACAAGCGGTCACCATGATGGCGAAGTGTTCTTTGAGAGAGGGGAATTGCGGTGAAGTTCCGTGATCGGGCTCGATTGGCGGTGCCCGGAAAATGGCGTCAGAAAGCCAATGTGCGGGAGGGCGAGCCCTCCCGCCGTCGCGTCAGACCCCTGCAGGGCGCAATGAATAGGTCTTCAATTGGTGGGCAAAATCGCGCAGGGATTGGATACCGCTGGCCTCGGCTTCGTGTACCCATTCCTTGATCGCCGCGAGCATGTCGTGGCCGTTGGTGCTGGTCTTGAGCCAGATCTGCTGCAGCGCCAGACGCTTCTCGTAGATCACGCTCAGTGCCTGGCTGTGCTCCAGCATGCTTTGAATGCGCACATGGTGGCGATCGCTCAGCAGGCTGGTTTCCCGCGACAACAGGCGCTTGGCGCGGTGGAACTGGTGGCGGACCGAGTGATCGACTTTCTCCAGCTCCTGCTTGACCAGCGGGCCGATGACCAATTTGCGGTATTGGGCCATGATCTGGAAGCGGTTGTTGAGGATCGCCATGGCGGTGTCCATGTCCAGGTGGCCCTTGCCTTCGACGCGGTGGGCGATCGGTGCGACGCGCTGCACCTTGGCCAGGCGCAGGAAGCTGAACACCTTGATCCAGGCCCAGCCCAGGTCGAACTCCCATTTCTTGACCGACAACTTGGCCGAGTTGGGGTAGGTGTGATGGTTGTTGTGCAACTCTTCACCGCCCACGATGATGCCCCACGGCACCAGGTTGGTGGCCGCATCGCGGCATTCGAAGTTGCGATAGCCCACGGCATGGCCTAGGCCGTTGATCACGCCGGCGGCCCAGAACGGGATCCACATCATCTGGATCGCCCAGATGGTGATGCCGATGGTGCCGAACAGCAGCAGGTCGATCACGCCCATGAGCGCCACGCCCAGCAACGGGAAGCGCGTGTAGAGGTTGCGTTCGATCCAGTCGTCCGGGCAGTTCTTGCCGTAGATGCGCAGGGTCTCGGGGTTTTCCGCCTCGGCGCGGTACAGCTCGGCGCCTTTGCGCAGCACGGTGGACAGGCCCTTGATCACCGGGCTGTGGGGGTCATCGACGGTTTCGCATTTGGCGTGGTGCTTGCGGTGGATAGCGGTCCACTCGCGGGTGTTCTGCGCCGTGGTCAGCCACAGCCAGAAGCGGAAGAAGTGTTTTAGGCCGGCATTGAGCTCGAGCGAGCGATGGGCTGAATAACGGTGCAGATAGACCGTGACCCCAATAATGGTCACGTGGGTCATCAACAGCGTGACTGCCACCAGTTGCCAGGCTGACAGGTCAAGAAAACCGTTGTACCACATAGGCTGTATGGCCCTCAGATAAAGAAAAGAACAGCTCACGCATTATCACTAAGCCTACAGAGAAAACCAGCCGCTCTTTCAGATAGGAGTGACTGGATGTTTCTTATTCTATAATCCTCAGCCTTCGTAGGGCGATTCTGTTTTTTGGTAAGGATTACTGACCATATGCTGTTTACATACCGAGGAGCCCTACGTGCGGGGCTGGTATACCTGCTGATTTCCATTGTATGGCTCAGGCTCAGCCACCACTTATTGATCAACTTTATCGATGAACCCCAGGCGTTGGCGCATTGGCTGCAACTGCGCGGCTATGTCTGGGTGGGCCTGAGCGCGCTGGCTATCTACCTGATGGGCGTGCGTTTCGCCCGTGTCCACCAGCTGCAACAACCCCTGAAAGAAAACCATGAGCGCCTGCAACAGGCCGCTGCGGTGTTTGATTGCACCCGTGAAGGGGTGCTGGTCACCGATGCCCGAGGCCTGATCGTGCACGTCAATCGTGCGTTCATGGAGATCACCGGCTACCGGCGCGAAGACGTCATGGGCAAGCCCCCCAGCCTGTTCAAGTCCGGGCGCCATTCGTCGAATTTTTATCGGCAGATGTTCCAGACCCTCGAGCGCAGCGGTGAATGGAGCGGCGAAATCTGGAACCGACGCCAAAGCGGAGAAATTTACCCACAGTGGCAAACCATCCGCGTCATCCGCGATGAGCAAGGCCGCATCAGCCACTATGTCGCGGTGTTCTCGGACATCAGCGCCATCAAGGACTCCGAACACGAACTGGCGCACCTGGCTCATCACGACCCGCTCACCGACTTGCCCAACCGCTTGCTGTTCACCGATCGCGCCGAGCAGGCCCTGGCCTCGGCGCAAGTGCACAAACGTGGCTGTGCACTGTTGCTGCTCGACCTGGACCACTTCAAGATCATCAATGACAGCCTGGGCCACAATGTGGGCGATCAACTGCTCAAGCTGGTGGCCGAGCGTCTGAAGGGGCTGTTCAGGCCCGGGGTGACCCTGGCGCGCCTGGGCGGCGACGAGTTCGCGGTGTTGGTGGAGAGTTGTCCACAGGTGATGCAGGCGGCTGCCATGGCGCAGCGCATGCTCGATGCCATGAAGGAACCGTTTGTGTTTGACGGCAACCAGCTGTTTATCAGCGCCAGCATCGGCATCAGTCTGTTCCCCAGCGATGCGCTGAGCGCCGAGCAATTGTTGCGCAACGCCGACTCGGCGCTGTTCAAGGCCAAGCACGCGGGCCGTGAAGGCTACGCCCTGTACACCGAGGAGCTGACGGCTCACGCGCAGAATCGGGTGGAAATCGCCAGCGAACTGCGCCGCGCCCTCGACCAGCAGGAACTGCGCGTCTATTACCAGCCGGTGCACGGCCTGCAGGACAGCCGCCTGATCGGCGTCGAAGCACTGGTGCGCTGGCAGCACCCGGAACGCGGCCTGGTGCCGCCGGGCGAGTTCATCCCCATCGCCGAGCGCACCGGGTTGATCGCCGACATCGATGCCTGGGTGATGAACCAAGCCTGCCGCCAGATGTGCCAATGGCTGGCGGACGGCGCGCCGTTGGGTTTTATCGCCGTCAACGTGTCCAGCCGGCTGTTTGCCCGGCGCGAACTCTACGAACACGTGGGCCAGGTGCTTCACGATACGGGACTGGACCCGGCCTTCCTTGAGCTGGAAGTCACCGAAAGCGCGGTGATGGACGACCCGGAAGTGGCCCTTGAACAGCTGCACCGCCTGCGCGAGCTGGGATTGCGCCTGGCCATCGACGACTTCGGCACCGGCTATTCCTCGCTGCTGCGCCTCAAGCGCTTGCCGGTGCAGAAACTCAAGATCGATCAGGGCTTTGTCGCAGGCCTCCCGTGGGATGAAGACGACGCCGCCATCGTGCGCGTGGTCATCGCCCTGGCGAAAAGCATGGGCATGCAGGTGCATGCCGAAGGGATCGAGCAGGTGGAGCAGGCCCGCTTCCTGCTGGACCAGGAATGCGACATGGGGCAGGGGTACTGGTTTGGCAAGCCGGTGCCGGCCGATGAGATCAATTGGGCACGAGCACCCGCCATCCGGGCTTGAAATGCAGTCCAAATGTGGGAGGGGGCTTGCCCCCGATGGCAGTGTGTCAGCCAAGAGTGACTGACCTGACACACCGCTATCGGGGGCAAGCCCCCTCCCACATTGGAACTGCACAAGGCTTTATTTCAGTGCTGTGGTTCAAAACCCAAGTGTAACCCCACGCCCCAGCAGAAAATTCTTTCTGGTTATATAAACATTCTTAAATAGTATTTTTAAGAATATCCCCGCTTATCTACTATCGCTCTCACGCCGCAAGCAGTGCCGCCACTGCCAGGCACTATTCATTTCAGGAGCGAGACCATGAGCGCATCTCTACGTAGCGTCGACGGCCAGGACGAAGCAGCCATTTTGCGTGAGATCCAGAGCGCCCTGCGCGATCTGCGGTTTGGCGCGGTGGAAATCACCGTACACAACGCTCAAGTGGTACAGATCGAACGCAAGGAAAAATTCCGCCTGCAGAACCCGGGTAACAAACCGAGCTGAGCAGCAACGGCGATAGACCCGCAATTATAAAAAAAAGCCAACACTCAAGAATTTTCAGGAGCTTCTATGTCGTCGATTCGCCGTTACGCCCTGGCCGCGCTGGCCAGTGCCGTGTTTGCCGGTTCCGCCGTTGCCAAGGACTACGAGTTGCTCAACGTCTCGTACGACCCCACCCGTGAGCTGTACCAGGACTACAACGCTGAGTTCACCAGCTTCTGGAAACAGTCCCACCCGGGCGACAACGTCAAGATCCAGCAATCCCACGGTGGTTCGGGCAAGCAAGGCCGCGCGGTGATCGACGGCCTGCGCGCCGACGTGGTAACCCTGGCCCTGGCCGGCGACATCGACGAAATCGCCAAGCTGGGCAAGACTCTGCCGGAAAACTGGCAAACCCGCCTGCCGGACGCCAGCACCCCGTACACCTCGACCATCGTGTTCCTGGTGCGCAAGGGCAACCCCAAAGGCATCAAGGACTGGGGCGACCTGATCAAGAAAGACGTGTCGGTGATTACGCCTAACCCGAAAACCTCCGGCGGTGCGCGCTGGAACTTCCTCGCCGCCTGGGCCTATGGCCTGAAGACCGGCGGCAGCGAAGCCAAGGCCCAGGAATACGTTAAAGAGCTGTTCAAGCACGTGCCGATCCTCGACACCGGCGCACGCGGTTCCACCATCACCTTCGTCAACAACGGTCAGGGCGACGTGCTGCTGGCCTGGGAAAACGAAGCGTTCCTGGCGCTCAAGGAAGACGGCGGCGCCGACAAGTTCGACATCGTCGTGCCGTCCCTGTCGATCCTCGCGGAGCCGCCGGTGGCCGTGGTCGACAAGAACGCCGAGAAAAAGGGCAATACCGAGATCGCGACTGAATACCTCAAGCACCTGTACAGCCCGGCGGGCCAGGAGATTGCGGCGAAAAACTTCTACCGCCCACGCGATGCGAAAGTTGCCGCCAAATACGCCCAACAGTTCCCTGAACTGGACCTGGTCACCATCGACAAAGACTTCGGCGGCTGGAAAACTGCCCAACCGAAATTCTTTAACGACGGTGGCGTGTTCGACCAGATCTACACGGCGCAATAAACCAAAGTACCTGTAGGAGCGAGCTTGCTCGCGAAGGTCGTCAACGATAACGCGTACATTCTGAATGAGCGCGGTGCCCTTGATTCTTTCGCGAGCAAGCTCGCTCCTACAATGGTTTCTACCCTTTAACCAAGGACTCTTATGTCGCGTCGTATTTCCCCCGTCATACCCGGCTTCGGGCTGACGCTGGGCTACACCGTGGTGTACCTCAGCCTGATCGTACTCATCCCCCTGGCGGCGATGTTTGTGCACGCCGCTCAACTCACCTGGGATCAGTTCTGGGCCATCATCTCCGCACCCCGCGTGTTGGCGGCGTTGAAATTGAGCTTCAGCACCGCCTTGTACGCCGCGCTGATCAACGGCGTGATCGGCACCCTGCTGGCCTGGGTGCTGGTGCGCTACACCTTCCCCGGCCGCAAGGTCATCGATGCGATGATCGACCTGCCGTTCGCCTTGCCCACCGCCGTGGCCGGTATCGCGCTGACCGCGCTGTATGCGCCCAACGGCCTGGTGGGCCAGTTCGCCGCCGACCTGGGCTTCAAGATCGCCTATACGCCGCTGGGTATCACCCTGGCGCTGACCTTCGTGACCTTGCCGTTCGTGGTGCGCACGGTGCAGCCGGTACTGGCCGATATCCCCCGGGAAGTCGAAGAAGCCGCCGCCTGCCTGGGCGCCAGGCCATTGCAAGTGTTCCGCCATATCCTCGTGCCGGCCCTGTTGCCGGCCTGGCTGACCGGTTTCGCGCTGGCGTTCGCGCGGGGCGTCGGTGAGTACGGCTCGGTAATTTTCATCGCCGGCAACATGCCGATGAAAACCGAAATCCTGCCGTTGCTGATCATGGTCAAGCTCGACCAGTACGACTACCGTGGCGCCACCTCTATCGGGGTGCTGATGCTGGTGGTTTCCTTTGTCCTGCTGCTGCTGATCAACTTGTTGCAGCGGCGCATCGAACGTCCATAAGGAGGCGCGGAACATGTCCCAATCGTCTATATCCGCCGCGTCCTCGGCCAACGCCGCCCGGCGTGGCAGCGCGACCTCGCGACGCGTCCTGATCGGCCTTGGCTGGCTGGTGTTTGCCCTGTTCCTGCTGCTGCCGCTGCTGATCGTGGTGTCCCAGGGCCTGAAGAACGGCCTCGGCGCGTTCTTCACCGCGATCCTTGAACCGGATGCGCTGTCGGCGCTGAAACTCACGGTGATCGCTGTGGTGATCTCGGTGCCGCTCAACCTGGTGTTTGGCGTCAGCGCCGCGTGGTGCGTGAGCAAATATTCATTCCGTGGCAAAAGCATCCTGGTGACGCTGATCGACTTGCCGTTCTCGGTGTCCCCGGTGATCGCAGGCCTGGTCTACGTGCTGATGTTCGGCGCCCAGGGCTTCTTCGGCCCCTGGTTGCAGGACCATGACATCCAGATTGTGTTCGCCTTGCCCGGCATCGTGCTGGCGACCATCTTCGTCACCGTGCCGTTCGTGGCCCGTGAGCTGATCCCGCTGATGCAGGAGCAGGGCACCCAGGAAGAAGAAGCCGCGCGCCTGCTCGGTGCCAACGGCTGGCAGATGTTCTGGCATGTCACCGTCCCGAACATCAAGTGGGGCCTGATCTACGGCGTGGTGCTCTGCACGGCGCGGGCCATGGGGGAGTTCGGCGCGGTGTCGGTGGTGTCCGGCCATATCCGCGGCGTGACCAACACCCTGCCGCTGCATGTCGAGATTCTCTACAACGAATACAACCACGTCGCCGCCTTCGCGGTGGCCAGCCTGTTGCTGATCCTGGCGCTCTTCATCCTGCTGCTCAAGCAGTGGAGCGAGAACCGAATCAACCGCCTGCGCAACAGCGCCGGTGAGGAATAAGTCATGTCGATCGAAGTCCGTAATGTCAGCAAGAACTTCAACGCCTTCAAGGCCCTGGACAGCATCAACCTGGATATCCAGAGTGGCGAGTTGGTGGCGTTGCTGGGCCCGTCCGGCTGCGGCAAGACCACCTTGCTGCGCATCATTGCAGGCCTGGAAACCCCGGACGCCGGCAGCATCGTGTTCCACGGCGAGGACGTCTCCGGTCACGATGTGCGTGATCGCAATGTGGGCTTTGTGTTCCAGCACTACGCACTGTTCCGCCACATGACCGTGTTTGACAACGTCGCTTTCGGCCTGCGCATGAAGCCGAAAAACCAGCGCCCGACGGAAAGCCAGATCGCGAGCAAGGTTCACGAGTTGCTGAACATGGTGCAGCTCGACTGGCTGTCTGACCGCTACCCGGAACAACTCTCCGGCGGCCAGCGCCAGCGTATCGCCCTGGCCCGCGCCCTGGCGGTGGAGCCCAAGGTGCTGCTGCTGGACGAACCCTTCGGCGCCCTCGATGCCAAGGTGCGCAAAGAGCTGCGCCGCTGGCTGGCGCGCCTGCATGAAGATATCAACCTGACCTCGGTGTTCGTGACCCACGACCAGGAAGAGGCCATGGAAGTCGCCGACCGTATCGTGGTGATGAACAAGGGCGTGATCGAGCAGATCGGCTCGCCGGGCGACGTCTACGAAAACCCGGCCAGCGACTTTGTGTACCACTTCCTGGGCGACTCCAACCGCTTGCATCTGGGCGAGGACAAACACCTGCTGTTCCGCCCGCACGAGGTGTCGCTGTCACGGCATGAGCTTGAAGATCACCACGCAGCTGAGGTGCGGGACATCCGGCCGCTGGGCGCGACTACTCGCGTGACCCTCAAGGTAGAAGGCCAGCCCGAGCTGATCGAAGCCGAAGTGGTGAAGGACCACGACAGCCTGACCGGCCTGACCCGTGGCGAAACCCTGTTCTTCAAACCCAAGGTCTGGCAAAAAGCCTGAGCTACCAATGTGGGAGGGGGCTTGCCCCCGATAGCGGTGTGTCAGTCACACATATGCTGACTGATCCACCGCCATCGGGGGCAAGCCCCCTCCCACATTTAGATCCCGCTGGGTTTGAGATCGCGGCGTGCCACCGGGCCTGAGCGTTGCTCAATCTGCTGCTTCAGCGCCTGGCGCAACCCCAGCGCAAACGCCAGCTCCGCCACCACAAACAGCGGCCCCACGATCAGCCCGGATACATCATCAACGAACGCCGGCTTCCGGCCTTCGTAGTAATGCCCGACAAACTGAATCACCCAGCCCACCACAAACATCCCGATACCGCTGCTCAACCACACCGTCGTGTTCTGCGCCGCCAGCACGTGGCCGGCCCATACCGACAAGCCCATCAGCAACGTCATCAAGAGTCCCAGGGCCAGTTCCAGGCGCAGGTAAAACCATGCCGAAAACAGCGCCAGCAGCACCGCCGGGGAAACCCACAGCGCACCCACCGGCCATTCGGGGCGTGACAGCAGCACGGCGACCGCTACCACGATCAAGGGAATGCCGATGAAATGGCTGGCGATATTGCGTGGGTCGCGGTGGTAGGCGGCGTATTGACTGAGGTGGTCGACGAGGCTTTTCATTGTTGTTCCTCCTGTAGGATGTTTGATCATGCCCTGTCAGTCGGCGCCTAACTGTCAACTGGGCGACAATCTTCGGAGTTCCCATGGACACAGGCAAATGGCACGCGCACCTGGCCGGCGGCCACTGGTTTGGCCATCTGCCTGCAGACTTGCAGCATAGCCTGCTGGCGGCGGCGCGGGTGCGCACGCTGACGGCGGGGCAGTTTCTATTCAAACGCGGCGATCCGCCGTGTGGCCTGTATGCGGTGCTGGAAGGGACGGTGCGCATCAGCGCGGTGAATGCCCAGGGCAAGGAAGCGGTGCTGAGCCTGGTGGAGACGCCTCACTGGTTCGGCGAGATCTGCCTGTTCGACAACCTGCCGCGCACCCACGATGCGCTCGCCACGGGCCCTTGCACGCTGGCGCAGGTGCCGCAGGCGGCGATGCTCGGCATGCTCGAGCGGCACCCGGCGTATTGGCGCGATGTGGCCCTGTTGATGAGCCACAAGCTGCGCCTGTCGTTGATCAATATCGAACAGATGAGCCTGATGCCCGCGTCGGCGCGGCTGGCCCATCGGCTGCTGATGATTGCTCAGGGTTACGGTGAGCGAACGCAGGCGCGCCGGGTGTTGCAACTGCCCCAGGAGGACCTGGCGGCGATGCTCGGCCTGTCGCGCCAGACCACCAACAGCCTGCTCAGGGCACTGGAGCAACAGGGCGTGCTCGGCCTGAGCTACGGGGCCATCGAGATTCTCGACCTCAATGGCCTGCGGCTGGCTGCCGGCCTATGAACCGCGATAGGTGGAGAAGCCGTAAGGGCTGAGCAGCAGCGGGATGTGGTAGTGCTGATCAGCCTGCTTGACCTGGAAAATCACCGGCACTTCGGGGAAGAAGGTTTCGCGGTTGGCGTGCTTGTAATAGTCGCCGGTCTTGAACACCACGCGGTACTCGCCCGGTTTCATGCTGCGATCAGCGGGAAACAGTTCGGCGATGCGCCCCTGTTCGTTGGTCACGCCCTGGGACAGCGATTGCCATTGGTCGCCCACGTGTTCTTCCAGGGTGACGTTGACGCCGGCGCTCGGCAGGCCGTTTTCCAGGTTGAGCACATGCACGCTCAGCGGGTTGCCGGCGGCCATGGCCAGGGTGCACAGGCCGCTCAGGCTGAGGGCGGCGAGGGTCATGCTGAGGGTTTTCATCGTGAAGTCCTTTTTTGACAGAGGTGGTATCAAGGGGTGATTTTCAGGCCCAGTTGCTCGGCGGCCTGTACGGCGCAGGCTTCGTCCTGCGCGGCGCCGCCGGCACCGGCGATGCCCAGTGCGCCGACCAGCTCGGCGTCGGCGAACAGCGGCACGCCACCGCCGAGCAACAGCAACTCGGGCAAGCTGTTAAGGTTGGCGGCCTCGGGGTTGTTGCGCGCGCGCTCGGCGAACAGCCGGGTCGGGGTTTTGCTCGACAGCGCCGTGTAGGCCTTGCGCTGGCTGGCGAGGCTGTTGTGTGGGCCGACGCCGTCGGCGCGCAGGCTCAGCAACAGGTTGCCGCCACGGTCGAGCACGGTCAGCGCGGCGGTGCAGTGCGCCAGGCCGGCATCGGCCAATTGGCGTGCGGTGCGCAGATCCAGCTCGGCGTGACGTGGCAGTTGCGGCGTGGCCTGGGCGGCAGTCGCCACGGCGAGGCTCAGGAACAAGGCAGTGCGAAACATGGTGAGGGCTCCAGAAGGCAGGCCGTCACGGTAGCCAGTGGACGTGGTCAAAAGCCGCACAATTTGATGACAGGTTTGTAATCAAACCCAGAGGTAAGGCATGCAGGTGTTGTTAGTGGAAGACCAGCCGCAACTGGCGCAACGCATGGCCCAGGGCCTGAGCGAGGCGGGTTTCGGCGTTGAAGTGGCGGCCAACGGCATGGCGGCGCAGCGCTTTGTGGAAAGCACCGAGTACGACCTGGTGATCCTGGACGTGATGCTGCCGGGCCTGAATGCGTGGAAGTTGCAGCAGGCGATTCGCCAGCGCGGAGAAACCCCCGTGCTGTTCCTGACCACGCCTGATGGGATTGAAGATCGGCTGCGAGGGTTGGAATTGCATGAAGACGATTACTTGCTCAAGCCGTTTGACGCCAAGGTGTTGGTGGCGCGGGTGAGGAAATTGTTGCGGCGTGATCGGGGGCGGTGATTGATCCGGGATTTGCAGAGCCTCAAAGACCGCTATCGGGGGCAAGCCCCCTCCCACACTTAAATGTATTCACAGTTCAAATGTGGGAGGGGGCTTGCCCCCGATGAGGCCCTCAAAAACACCCCCCATTCCCCTACCGCAACCCATCCCGAAACTGCCCCGGCGTCATCCCCGTCCAGCGCTTGAACGCCCGGTTGAAACTGCTGGTATCGGCAAACCCCAGCAAATGACTGATCTCGGCCAATGAACACTGCGGGTCGCGCAGGTGCAACAGCGCCAGGTTCTGCCGGCATTCATTGAGCAACGCGTCAAACCGGCAACCTTCATCCGCCAGGTGCCGCTGCAGGCTGCGCAGACTCAAATGCAACGCCTGGGCGATCCGCTCCGCGCCGGGTTCGCCGTCGGGCAGTTGCGCCTCGATGGCGGCGCGCACCTTGCGCTCCCAGGTCAGCGGCTGCAGTTGCGCCAGGGTGCGCTTGAGCACGGTTTCATTGTGTTCGGCCAACTCCGGGTTGGCATCGTCCAGGTGGCTGTCGAAGTCCTGGGCGGCGAACTCCAGGCGGTCTTCCTCGGCGCCAAAGAATACCGGTGCGCGAAACACCGTGTGCCAGGGCGCGGGGTCGAACGGTTCCGGGCGCTGCAGGTAAACCGCCAGCGGTGCATAGTCGCGCCCCAGGCGATTGCGGCAGGTGCGCACATAGATCGCCGCAAACGCATCAATGGCTTCCAGCGCCGGCGCCGGGCTGCCTTCGGGTTGCAGCAGGCGAAAACGGTAGCAGTCGCCGTGTCGGCTCAACTCCAGGCTCAGGGCATCGCTGACCACCTGGTGATAGCGCACGATGCGTTCGAACACTTCGCGCAAACTGCCGCTGGCCACCAGCGCGTAACCCAATGCATGAAAGGTCGTGGGGCTGACAAACCGCGACACCCGCAAGCCAATCGCCGGGTCGCCACTGGCCTGCACCGCCAGTGCCCACAGGCGCGTAGTGGCCGACAATGGGTAGCGTGCGTTTGGGTCGTCCATCAGCAACGGGTCGAGCCCGGCCTCAAGGCACAGCGCGGCGCTGTCCAGGCCCAGGGCCTCGAGTTGCTTGCGCAGGGCGCGGGTCCAGCTGGCGAGGGAAGTCGGTTCAGTCATGGCGATTGGCGCTTGCGGTCAACAGGTTGGCGTGCGGAGCTAGCGGCCTGCGCCAGGGTTGGGTGCAGGATGCAGGCATCACTCCACAAGAGAATGGAAGCATGGACGGTACTTGTGCAAGTCCCCAGCAGATGAACGCGCAACAGCGTTCGGCGCATATCCGCGAGGTGGTGCTGGCCGAGGGCGCGCGCCTGCGCCAGCGGCATCCCTGGCTGCTGCATCAGGACGCGCTGGGCGCGGGCATCCTGGCGTTCGCTTGGGTCGGCATGCTGGGTTCGGCGGCGCTGTATATCAGCGGTCATATGAACTGGTGGGTATGCCTGCTGCTCAATGCGTTCTTTGCCTCACTCACCCATGAGCTGGAACACGACCTGATCCACAGCATGTACTTTCGCAAGCAGCGCGTGCCCCACAACCTGATGATGGGCCTGGTGTGGCTGGCGCGGCCGAGCACGATCAACCCGTGGATTCGCCGGCACCTGCACCTCAATCATCACAAGGTCTCCGGCACCGAGGCCGATGTGGAAGAGCGTGCCATCACCAACGGCGAGCCCTGGGGCATCGCGCGGTTGCTGATGGTGGGCGACAACATGATGTCCGCCATGATCCGCCTGCTGCGCGCGAGGACCTGGCCGCACAGGTTCAGCATCCTCAAGCGGGTATTGTTGGTGTACGCACCGCTGGCGCTGCTGCATTGGGGCGCGTGGTACATCTTCCTCGGTTTTCATGCCGCCAACGGCATCGCCGGTCTGGTGGGCGCGCCCATCGACTGGTCAGCCGGGACGCTGCAGATGATGCAGGTGATCGATATCGCAGCGGTGGTGATCATCGGCCCCAACGTGCTGCGCACCTTTTGCCTGCACTTCGTCAGTTCCAACATGCATTACTACGGCGATGTGGAGCCGGGCAATGTGATCCAGCAGACCCAGGTGCTCAACCCCTGGTGGATGTGGCCGTTGCAGGCGTTCTGTTTCAATTTCGGCAGCACCCACGGCATCCACCATTTCGTGGTGAAGGAGCCGTTCTATATCCGCCAGATGACGGTCAGGGTGGCGCACAAGGTCATGGCCGAGATGGGCGTGCGCTTCAATGATTTCGGCACCTTTGCGCGGGCCAATCGGTTTGAACGCGAAGAGCAACCGGACAGCGACCTCGCGTTCAGCAAGCAATGAATGCCAGCGGCAGGTCGCGGATCTGTTCGCGCACCGGTGGCTGGTAGTGATCGTCGCTGATCAGTTCATGCAGCAGTTCTTCGCGCAGTTGGTGGAATTCAAAGCTGCTGCGCTGGCGCGGATGGGGCAGGGCGATCTCGACCACCTGCTTGATCCGCCCGGGCCGGGGCTCCATCACCACCACGCGGTCGGCGAGGAAAATCGCCTCTTCCACATCGTGGGTCACCAACACCGTAGTGATTTTGGCGCGGGCGCGAATCGCCAGCAGTTCGTCCTGCATCTGCTGGCGGGTCAGCGCATCCAGCGCGCCGAACGGCTCGTCCAGCAGCAGAATCCGTGGGCTGGCCACCAGGCCACGGGCGATCGCTACCCGTTGCGCCATGCCGCCGGACAGTTGGTGGGGATAGGCGCGGGTGAAATCGGTGAGGCCCACCAGTTCGATAAAGTCGCCAATGCGTCGGCTGCGCTCGGCCTCGCTCAAGGGCTCATTGACCAGGCCCAGGCCGATGTTCTGCGCCACCGTCAGCCAGGGGAACAAGCGGTGTTCCTGGAACACGATGCCGCGTTCGCTGCCGATGCCGCTCACGGCTTTGCCATCGACCTGAATCTGCCCGCGAAACTGCGTATCCAGCCCCACCAGCAAGCGTAAAAGCGTGGACTTGCCGCAGCCGCTCGAACCGACAATCGCCACAAATTCGCCCTCGGCAATCTCCAGGTTGAATTCGCGGATGGCTTCCAGCTCGACGCCATCCACCTCGAAGGACTTGCCCACATGGTTGAAGCTGACAATCGGTGCGTTCATGCGTGTCTCCAGCCGGTGACGCGGCTTTCAAGGCGTTGGCCGATAAGGTTGAGGGTGGCGCCGGTAAGGCCGACCAGCAGCATGCCGCTCATGATCAAATCCATGCGCAGCAGCTGTTGGGCGCCGATCATCAGGCTGCCGATGCCGCCATTGGACGGCATGAAGTATTCCGCGCCGATGGTGCCCAGCCAGGCGTAGATCAGGCTCAGGCGCAGCCCGGCGAAAATGCCCGGCGCCGCGCCCGGCAGTATCAGGCGGCGCAGCCGTTGGAACAGGTTCAGGCGCAGCACCTGTGCGGCTTCGCTCAGTTGCGGTGACAGGTTCAACACGCTGCGCTGGGTGGCGATAAACAGCGGGAAAAACGCCGCCAGGCCGATAAACACCCATTTGGCCAATTCCCCCAGGCCAAACCAGGCCGTGAGCAACGGCACCCAGGCAAAGATTGCGATCTGGCGCAAGGCGGCCAGGGTAGGGCCGAGCACCCGCTCGCTGCGCGGTGACAAGCCCAGCCACAAGCCGATGGCAAACCCCAGGCTGGCGCCCAATGCCAGGCCACCCAGGGTGCGCCCCAGGCTTTTGCCCAGCGCGCCCGACAGCGTGCCATCCACGACGCCCGTGGCGGTGGTCTGCAGCACAGTCCATGGGCTCACCAGGATATTTGCGTCGACCCAGCCCTGCTGCGTCGCCACTTGCCACAGCGCCAGCAACCCCAGCGGCAGCAGCCACGGCTGCAGGCGCTGCCAACCCTGGTAACGCGGGCCGCGCCGGATGTGCGCGGTGGCCGGATGCGGCCAGTGCACCCATTTGCGGTCCAGCCAGCCGACGCCACGGTCCATCACCACGCCCAGCACGCCGATGACCACGATGCATACAAAGACGATGTCGAGCATGAACAACTGGCGTGCCCACACCATCAAGTAGCCGATGCCTTCACTGGAGGCCAGCAACTCCACCGCCAGCAGCGACGTCCAACCGGCCGCCAGGGCCAGGCGCACACCGGCCATGAACGCCGGCAGTGCGGCGGGCAGAATCAGCCGGCGGATCAGCAGGTGGGTGGGCAGGCGCAGCACGCGGGCAGTTTCGCGCAACTGCGGCTGGGCATCGCGCACGCCGACCAGCGTATGCAGGGTCACAGGTACCACGATGGCCTTTACCAGCACCACCAGTTTCAGGGTTTCGCCGATGCCGAAAAACACCATGAACAACGGGATCCACGCCAGGGTCGGCACTTGCGCCAGCGCGCTGAAGGTGGGAAACACCAGGCGCTCGGCGCGCGCGCTGAAGCCCAGCCAGGCGCCGAGCAACGCCCCGGCGCCGATGCCCGCCAGCAAGCCCCAGAACAAGCGCTGCACACTGATCGCCAGGTGGCTCCACAGCTCGCCGCCCGCCAGTTCCACGGCGCTGCTCCACACCAATGCAGGCGGCGGCAGGATTTGTTCGCTCATCCACTGATGACGGCAGGCCAGCCACCACAAGGCTAATAGCGTCAGCGGTAACAGCCAGGGGCTGAGCGCCGGCCAGCGCAGTGTGGGGGTTGTCAGAGGCGGGCTTAACCGTGCGGTCCGGGCCATCGGGGACCTTCCTTTCGTTATGTGATTCCGATCTTATAAAAACGTAATCAAGATGATTGTGCGATAAGAGAGTCCATTTAAAGCCCGTGCCCGGCACGCATCCAATGCATTCGGAGAATATTTTCGATGCTGTTTATGCATAGCCCGCTGCAGCCTGCGGTTTGTCTCGCATAGTTCAAAAGGTTATTAAATTGTGAATTTATAGTATTTAAAGTTTCTATCTGCCTATGGCTACTTTCAGCTCCCCAGGCGACCGTCGCCCACCAGGAGCTGCCCTTATGAAACTGCCCTTCAAACGTCTGATCACGCTGATCGCCGCTACCGCGCTGGCGGGTCTGGTGCAGGCCGCCGAGCTCAAGGAGATCCGTATTGCCGTGCCCGACCTCAGCGCCGGGAGCCAACACAGCGGTGGCGGCATCACCGATGTGTTGCGCCAACAGCAGATCTTCGAAAAGGCCTTTGCCGACCAGGGCATCACGATTCAATGGAATTACTTCAAGGGCGCGGGCCCGGTGATCAATGAAGCCTTCGCCAATGGCCAGGTGGACCTCGCTTATCTCGGCGACCTGGCGGCCATCATCGGCCGTTCCAACGGGCTGGATACCCGCCTGCTCAGCGCTACCGCGCGTGACATCAAGCAGTACCTGGGCGTGGTGCCGGGCTCGGGCATCAAGACCTTGCAAGACCTCAAGGGCAAGCGCGTCGCGGTGTTTCGCGGCACGGCCAGCCAGTTGTCATTCGACAGCGCATTGGCCAGCCAGGGCCTGAGTGAAAAGGACCTGAAAGTCATCAACCTGGATTACAACGCGGCCGGTGCGGCGTTGGCCGCCAAGCAGATCGACGCGACCTGGGGCGGCTCGAACCTCACGGCGCTGCAAGCCAAGGGGCTGGCCGAGATCGCCCTGACCACCAAGGACCTGAACGGCGCCGGCAGCATCCAGGCGGTATTGGTGGGCAGCAAACAGTTCGTCGACGGGCATCCCGACGCGGTGGCCAAGTTGCTCAAGGCCCAGCAGCAGGCGGTGCAATGGTTGACCGATGACAACAACAAACAGGCCTACATCGAGCTGGTGTCGGGGCTGGCCAGTTATCCGCCAGTGATCCTGAGCAATGATTTGAAGGACCAGCAGCTCAGCCAGATTTTCCCGGCGACGCTGGACCCGGTGTTCCTGGGCAAATTGCAGGATGCGGTGGATCTGGCTTCCAGGGAGAAGTTGATTCGCCGGTCGTTTCAGGTGAGTGATTGGGTGGCGCCTGGGTTTGCGGCGGCGGGGCTTTGAGTCTGGTGGTGCCTGGGCTATAGCTATCGGGGGCAAGCCCCCTCCCACACTTTGAAGGTATTCACAGTTCAAATGTGGGAGGGGGCTTGCCCCCGATGAGGCCCTTCAAACCGCCACACTCACCTCCTGCCTGTCGACCTCCACCAACACCTCAATCATCGCTTTAGCCGCCGGCGACAACCGCGCCCCCGTGCGGCTGACGATCCCGCACCGCGCACTCAGGGTCTCCATGTTCTGCGGCAGGTTGCGCCAGTGCAGCAGCACCAGCGTGCCGCTGGCGATGTCCTCGGCGAACGCTTCCTCGGTGCCCACGCCAATGGCGTTGGACTGCAGCACGATTTTCACCAGCGCCGGGAAGTGTTCGGTCTGGATGCTCGGCGAAAAATCCATGCGCCCGCTCAGGTTTGCCAGCAGTTTGCGAATGCCCTGGGAGATCAGCGGCGCCGCCAGCGGGTAGTCGAACATGTCATTGGTCGACAGGCTGTCCTTGGCCAGCAGCGGGTGCCCCGGGCGGCAGAAAAACACGCCGCGCTTGGCGGTCAGCGCGCGGGTCTGGAAGTTCGGGTCGGCTTCGAACTGACGGATGTCGGCAATGAAGAATTCGATCTCCTCGCGGCTCAGGGCGCGGCTGAGTTTTTCCCAGTTATCCACCTGGAAACTGGTGCGGATTTTCGGGTGCGCGCCGATAAACCGCGCCACCGCATCCGGTACCAGCTTGACCGCCGGCGCCGGGCCGCAGCCGAAGCGCAGGTCGCCGGCATCGAGCTTGGTCATGCGCGTGACTTCACTGCTCAGCAAGGCGGCGCCGTGCACCAGGCTCAGGGCGTGTTGCAACACCACCTGGCCTTCGGGCGTGGGGCGCAGGTCCTTGTGGCCACGGTCGACCAGTACGCAGCCGAACTCCTGTTCCAGCCCCTGGATACTGCGGCTGAACGCCGGTTGAGTGATGCCCATGGCGTCCGCCGCGCGTACGAAACTGCGGTGTTCGTTGAGGGCAATGAAGTAGCGCAGTTGACGCAGATCCATATGCATTCCCGGCATTTGAAAAATAGGTCGAAGGCATTTGCGAGCGACGGAGCTGAGGTTTTAAATGCAAGCTCTTATTCCGTCAACGAAGCATTGGTTCATTTGCTAGATCTAAAATGCATATGAATAGAGCGTTGCCGGCGAGCGTTCCACCATCCGCAGGCACATGAGGGTCACCACAATGAGCAACGCCGCATTAGCTGTTCAACCCATCGCCCAGGCACTGGACATTCATCCGGTCGCCGGCCGCATCGGCGCCGAGATCCGTGGCATCAAGCTGTCGGGGCATCTCGATGCCGCCACTGTCGACGCCATCCAGCAAGCGCTGGTGCAGTACAAGGTGATCTTCTTTCGCGAACAGTCCCACCTCGACGACCAGAGCCAGGAAGCCTTTGCCCATCTGCTCGGCGAACCGATTGCCCACCCGACCGTGCCGGTGCGTGACGGCACGCGTTTCCTGATGGAGCTGGACGGCACGCGCGGCCAGCGCGCCAACTCCTGGCACACCGACGTGACCTTCGTCGATGCCTACCCCAAAGCTTCGATCCTGCGTTCGGTGCTGGCGCCCGCATCCGGTGGCGACACCGTGTGGGCCAACACCTCGGCGGCCTACAACGACCTCAGCGTCGAGCTGCGCGCCCTGGCGGATAACCTGTGGGCCATCCACAGCAACGAATACGACTACGCCGCGCTCAAGCCGGATGTGGTGGTGGAGCGGCTTGAGGAGTACCGCAAGGTATTCACCTCGACGGTGTATGAAACCGAGCATCCGGTGGTGCGCGTGCACCCGGTCAGCGGTGAGAAAACCTTGTTGCTGGGGCACTTCGTCAAGCGCCTCAAAGGCTACTCCCAGGCCGACTCGACGCAACTGTTCAACCTGTTGCAAAGCCACGTCACCCGCCTGGAAAACACCGTGCGCTGGCGCTGGAGCAGCGGCGACGTAGCGATCTGGGACAACCGCGCGACCCAGCATTACGCGGTAGACGACTACGGCACCCAGGAGCGTATCGTGCGCCGGGTGACGCTCAAGGGCGATGTGCCGGTGGGCGTGCAGGGGCAAACCAGCAGAACCACCAAAGGTCTCTAAGTCAGGTTGCAGATTAAAATGTGGGAGGGGGCTTGCCCCCGATAGCTGAGTGTCAGTCAACCTTTCAGTGGCTGACACACCGCTATCGGGGGCAAGCCCCCTCCCACATTCAGACCTGTGTCGTTCTACCAGACGCCAATCTGCACCACCTTCTCCGCCTCCGGCTCACCGTAGCGAAACCATTGGCCACGCACTTCGATCTCGGTGTGGCTGATGGTGGTTCGCCGCTTCAACCCGCGCAGCCAGTCGAACAGATAACCCACATGCACCTCGCGCACATCGGCATAGGCCGGGTCGGCGCCCAGGTCGTGTACTTCCTGCGGGTCGTTGTGCAGGTCGAACAGCTGCGGGCGGAAGCCGTCATAGGCCAGGTATTTCCAGCGCTCGCTGCGCACCATGGTCATGCGGCAACGGTCGATCGGCTGGCCCAGGCGCTCGCGGGCGGGGGCCTGGAAGGCGTAGTCGTACTCGGCAATCGCATAGTGGCGCCAAGGCGTCGGGTCACCGTGCAGCAGCGGGATCAGCGAGCGGCCTTCCAGGCGGTGCTCGGCGGCGGGTAGGCCCAGGGCGTCGAGGAAGGTTGGCAGCGCGTCGATGGTCTCTACCAGGCGCGCGTCCACCGAGCCACGGCTGATATCGGCACTGGCACGCGGGTCGCGCACGATCAGGGGAATGCCCACGGCAGGCTCCAGCAGGAATTCCTTTTCACCGAGAAAGTGATCGCCGAGGAAGTCGCCGTGATCGCTGGTGAACACGATCAGCGTGTCATCCCAGCGCCCGTTGCTTTGCAGGAAATCGAACAGCCGCCCGAGCTGGTCGTCGATCTGTTTGATCAGCCCCATGTAGGTTGGAATCACCGTGAGCCGCACCTCGTTGCGGGAGAAGTTCAGGCTCTCCTGGTGTTGACGAAACGCCTGGTACACCGGGTGATCGCTGGTGTGTGCCGGTTGAATTGGCGCCTGGATATGCTCGGCGCCATACCGCGCGTGGTACGGCGCCGGGGCGATATAGGGCCAGTGTGGCTTGATATAGGACAGGTGCAGGCACCAGGGTTGTTCGGCCTGCTCCTGGATAAAGTCGATGGCGCGGTCGGTGGTGTAGACGGTTTCCGAGTGCTGCTCGGCAACCCGCGCCGGCAACCCGGCGTTGCGCATATGCCAGCCGCTGAGCACTTCGCCGTTTTCACCTTGCGCGGCATTGGCCCATTCGTGCCACGGGTTGCTGCCGCTGTAGCCCTGCTCGCGCAGGTAATGGGTGTAGGGCGCGGACTCGCGTTTGTCCTCGAACAGCGGGCTGTCGGGGTAGATGCCGTCGTGGCGGAAATAAGTGTCGAAGCCCACTTCGTTCAGCACCTCGGCCTGGGCGCTTTCGGGGTCGATATTCAGCCGCTGCAGGGCATCCAGGTTTGACGTGGCGTGGGTCTTGCCCACCAGCGCGGTGCGGATGCCGTGGGGGCGCAGGTAGTCGCCGATGGTCAGTTCTTCCAGGGGCAGCGGCACCGCATTCCACGCCACCTGATGGCTGCTGACATAGCGTCCGGTGTAGGCCGACATCCGCGACGGGCCGCAGATGGTGCCCTGGGTGTAGGCGCGGCTGAAACGCACGCCGGCTGCGGCGAGGCGGTCGATATTCGGGGTGTGCAAGTGGGCGTGGCCGTAGCACGACAGATAATCGCGGCGCAGTTGGTCGCACATGATGTAGAGCACGTTGCGTACGGGTTGGGGTTGGGACATGGAGGCTCACCGGATGGAAGATAGGTGAGGTTTTTTCGCTGTTTGGGTGGGGCGCTGGCAAGTGCATTTGAGGTCTGGGTTTTATGCAGTGAATGCATGGGTGTGGCTACCGACGCCATCGGGGGCAAGCCCCCTCCCACATTTGAAATGCATTCCAGATGTGGGAGGGGGCTTGCCCCCGATGGCGCCGGTTCACACAGCGATATTCTCAAGCGTACAAATATCTTCATCCAACTCATCTACTTCCTTGATCTGCTCAATCATCGCCTCCGCCAACGGCGACAATCGATACCCCGCACGGCTGACAATCCCGTAGCGGGTGTAACGCTCCTCCAGGTTTTCATCCAGGCCATCAATCTTCAAACACACCAACTCGCCCCGGGCCATGTGCAGCACGTCGCTGTTGGCGCTGACGATGCCGATGGCGTCCGAGCGCAGTACCACGCCCAGCAGGCTGTAGCCGTTTTCGCATTCGACGTTGGGCTGGTAATCCGGTCGGCCGCTGAGGTCGACGATGACTTTGCGCAGGTTCGGCGGGCGGATGGTCACGGCCAGCGGGAAGCTCATCAGTTCGGCGGGGCTGACGCTGTCGTGGGTGGCGAGGGGATGTCCGATGCGGCAGCAGAAATACCAGCGGCGCGGGCGCAGGCGGTCGGTGTGGTAGTCGGGGTTGGCTTCGAAGTGGCGGGTGTCGGCGACGAAAAACTCGAACTCTTCGCTGAGCAGGCGTTTGCTCAGGCTTTCCCAGTCGTCCACCTGGAACTGCACGCGTGCCTTGGGGTAGCGCCCGATAAAACTGCCGATGGCGCGGGGGATCAAGCCACCGGCCGGCGCCGGGCCGCAACCGAAGCGCAACTCGCCGGCCTCGAGGCCGTTGAACTGGCTGATCTCATTGGCCAGTTGCTGCGCGCCGCTGACCAGGCGCCGGGCATGTTCGAGCAGCACCTGGCCTTGTTTGGTCGGCGCCAGGTCTTTGCGCCCACGGTCGACCAACTGGCAGCCGGTGCTGTGTTCCAGCGCCTGGATGCTGCGGCTGAAGGCCGATTGCGACAGGTTCACCGTCAACGCCGCCGCGACGAAACTGCGTTGTTCGGCGAGGGCGATGAAGTGGCGAAGTTGGCGCAGGTCGATATGCATTTTTCACATCAAAAATATCCGGGAAATGCATTGGCTATGCATTAGGTCGACTCCTTATAAAGGCTATCTCTTATGCAGTAAATGTTCTTAAAACCATAAATAAATAACCTTAAGGAATATGCCTTGCTGGATATTCCTGGGTTCCGGAGCCGCCCATGAGTCTGTTCAAGCCCGTTGTACCCTTCAAGCGCCTGCCCCTGGCGATGCTGCTGGCGGGCAGTGCCAGTTGGACCCCCAGTCATGCTGCCGAGCCGGCTCCGGCAGGCGAGAGCGCCAGTGGCCAGTTGGAAACCGTCACGGTCACCGCGCGGCGGCGCACCGAAAGCGCCCAGGCGGTACCGACGCCCATGAGCGTGGTCGGCGGTCAGGCGCTGGAGAGCCAGCGGGTGTATCGGATTCAGGACCTGCAGCAGCTGGTGCCCAGCGTCAACGTCGCCTATATGCATGCGCGCCAGTCCAGCGTGTCGATTCGCGGCCTGGGCAACAACCCGGCCAGCGACGGCCTGGAGGGCAGCGTGGGGTTGTATATCGACAACGTCTACCTCGGGCGCCCCGGCATGGCCGTGTTCGACCTGATGGACATCGAGCAGCTTGAGGTATTGCGCGGCCCGCAGGGCACCCTGTTCGGCAAGAACACCACAGCGGGGGTGATCAATATCAGCACCCGCGCGCCGAGTTTCACCCCGGAGCGCAGCATCGAAACCTCGTTGGGCGAGGACGGTTATTTCCAGACCAAGGGCACGATTTCCGGGCCGCTTACCGATGAATTGGCCGGGCGTTTTTCGGCCTATCGCACGCGCAGCGACGGCGACATCAAGAATGAACATGACGGCCACGACCTCAATGGCGGTTCGCGCCAGGGCTTTCGCGGGCAGTTGCTGTACAAGCCCAATGAGGCCTTCAACCTGCGCTGGATCGGCGACTACAACGAGGAGGATTCCAGCGCCGGTACACGTGTGCTCTACAGCACCGGGCCGACCATCAACGGCACCAACCTCTATCAGTCCCGGGCCAACGCCGCGGGTGCGACCCTGGTCGATGGCACCCACCGCAAGGTCAACCTGGACAACGACCAGCACGTCACCGTGTTTCAGGGCGGCACCTCGCTGGAGGCCAACTGGACCTTGCCGAGCGATTTCACCCTGACGTCGGTCAGTGCCTATCGCTGGTGGAATTTCACCCCGCGCAACGATGACGGTCTTAACGTGCCGGCCTCGTATAACGCCGGCGTATCGGTGGAGGACAAGCAGTGGTCCCAGGAATTTCGCCTGGCTTCACCCCAGGGCGGGTTTTTCGATTACGTGCTCGGCGCCTACTACTTCGGCTCTGACCTGGATAACAAGTCCTTCGCCTATTACGGCCCCCAGGCGGATATCTGGAACGGCACGCCGAGCGGCGCGTTGAGCAACGTGAGCAGCATCGGCAACGGGCATATCCGTACCGACAGTTTTGCGCTGTTCGCCCAAGGCACCTGGCACCTGACCGAACGCCTGGATTTCACTGCCGGCCTGCGCGGCACCTACGAAGAAAAAAGTGCCTGGGTGACACGCAATGCCCCGCTGGGCGGCGCTGCGGTCAGCGGCGCCGCAGCCACGGCGCGACGCGGACGTACCGGGGCGTATGACTCGGGTGACCTGACGCAATACAGTGCCACCCCGTCGGGGCTGCTCAACCTCAGTTACCACTTCAATGACAACCTGCTGGGCTACGCCACGCTGTCCCACGGCGAGAAGTCCGGTGGCGTCAACCTGGCGGTGGGCTCGGCACCGACGGCGGGGGCCGACTCGCTGTTGATCGGCACCGAGCGCGCCAACAACGCTGAGTTGGGTTTCAAGAGCACGTTGTGGGATCGCCGCCTGCAGCTCAATGCCAACCTGTTCTGGACCCAGGTCAATGGCTACCAGACCAACGCCTACGACCAGGACAACCGTGTGCAGTACCTCACCAACGCCGGCTCCGTGCGCTCGCGGGGGGTGGAAGTGGAAAGTACGCTGGTGCCGATCAAGGGCCTGACGCTGAACCTCAACGGCTCCTTCAACGATGTCAGTTACCTGTCTTACAAGGACGCGCCATGCCCGCCGGAAGTCAGCCTGCGCCCCGGCGCACCGACGTCCTGCGACCTCACCGGCCACCAGGTGGTGGGCGCGTCGAAATGGATCGCCAACGCCAACGGCGAGTACAAGTGGAACCTGGATAACGGCTTTGAACCCTACGTCACCGCCAGTTATGCCTTCCGCTCCAAGGCGGTGGGCACCGTGGAAGATTCCGACTACGGGCAGATCCCGGCCTATGCGCTGGTCAACCTCTCCACCGGCCTGCGCGGCAATTACCAACAGGGCCAGTGGGACGTGTCGCTGTGGCTGAAAAACGCCTTCGACAAAACCTACTACACCACCCTGTGGACCGGCGGTAACGGCGGATACGAAGGCCTGCTGGGCGCCCCGCGTACCCTAGGCGTGACCGGGCGCTACGACTTCTAGCCCGGTGCGGTAGGTGGCCGGGCTGAATACCCGCGTCACCAGCAGCATGGCCAGCACGGTCAGTGTCAGCACGATCCAGGCGCTGACAAAGTTGCCGGTCAGTTCGCGCAGCCAACCGGTCAGCCATGGCGAGATGGCGTTGATCAAAAAGCCCACGCCCTGGACGAAGGCGGCCAGTTGCCCGGCCTGGCGTGGGTCGCGGTGATGGTCGAGGGTCAGCAGCAGGCTCAGGGCGAAGCACGCGCCCAGGCCGAAGCCGCACAGGGCCACCCACACGTGGGGAAAGGCCTGCGGCGCGATGATCAGGCCGAGGTAGCCGAGGGTTTGCGCCACCAGGCTGATGCCGAGCAGCGGGCGGCGGTCGATGCCGCGTTGCGCCAGCACCGGCATCAGCAGCGCGGCGATCACCTGGAAAATGGTCATGAACGCCAGCAGTGAGCCGCTGGGCAGCACGCCCCACCCCAGTTGCTGATAGTAGGCAGGCAGCCAGGCCACCATGCTCATGTAGCCGCAGTTGACCAGGCCGAAATACAGCGC
This sequence comes from Pseudomonas orientalis, assembly GCF_002934065.1. Lineage (NCBI taxonomy): Bacteria > Pseudomonadati > Pseudomonadota > Gammaproteobacteria > Pseudomonadales > Pseudomonadaceae > Pseudomonas > Pseudomonas orientalis. The sequence goes on from NZ_CP018049.1 coordinate 265,167, forward strand.
AAGCAACCACGCGCGACGGTTGCGCAGCCCCTTGAAGGCGGGCGCCACGTGTGGATTCCTGGCGGCGCCCAGCGGCAGCCACGCCCAGAGCAACAAGGCACCAAGCGCCGGCAACAGCCACACACCCAACCCGGCCTGCCACTGCTGGAAGTGCGTCGCCACCACCGGGCTGAGCAACGCCGCCAGGCCTCCGCCGGCCATCAGTGAGGCCGAATACACGCCCATCGCCACCGGTACGCGCTGATGAAACTCGCGCTTGATCATCGCCGGCACCAGCGCCTGGATCAGCGCCACGCCCGCACCACCGAGCAACGCGGTGACCAGCAGCGCCGACGCCTGGCCCATCAGCCAGCGCGCCAGGCACGCCAGCAGAATCATCACCAGGCCCAGGGCGATACCGCGCCGTTCACCGAGCCGCGCTTCCACGCGCACGCCCACCAGCGCCACCAGGCCCATGCAGATCACCGGCAGGCTGGTCAGCAGGGCGCTGCTCTGGAAGCTCAGGCCGGTGGCCTGGCGAATCTCGCCGAGCAACGGGCTGATGGAACTGAGGATCGGCCGCAGGTTGAGACCGAGTACCACCAGCAGGCCCCAGCCGGCGTGCCTGGCCATGAAGGAAAGGTTGAGTGTCATGCGGGTCCTGTCGCCTACGCAGAAGAGACGTGAAGTATGCGGTGCTCGGCAGGACGTATGAAATTAAGAATGCTCATCCCGGTCAGTGGCGATGGCGATGGGCCTGTTCGATTTTTCCGGGTGCACAAGACTCAGCGCAATGTCAGCGCGTAGGCTCGTGGGTCCGGTCGATAGCCCGACGTGCCGTAGTTGTCCGTTCGGCCATTGAGCACGGTAAAGACATGGTCATTCTGAGCCATGACCCCAGGTACGCCATTGATCAATGCCTGTGCGCTGGCAGGTTGGATATGGTTTCTCAAGCCCAGGCGAGCGAGCCCTTCGTAGGTGTTTTCCCAGCTATCCAAACTATTCAAGGCAGCAGAGAAACTTTGTGACGCATAGCCATCATTGTTTTCTGCCTGTGCCCGTTTTGCACTGACGGCATACATAAAGTTGGCTTCGTTCAGCATCTTTTGATTGGTGCCCCTGAACCCTGAGCGTGCGGCTGCTTCGTTAAGTTCGGCATGGGTCACATGGTAAGTGTTGGCAGGGTTGTCCCTCATTCTCACGGTAAAGCCGTCCCTGGTTCGCTCCACCGAAGCGTAAACCTGGTCAGGGCCGCCAAAGCGTTGCATCGCCGCTTTTATCCCCGCAACGGTCACACAATTCATAGTGCCCCATTTTTGCGAGAAGCCACTGAGCAGCTCATTTTGGGTGTAGGGCCTTCCAGTTCCCGACAGATTGCTTCGTTGGTAAGCATCTGACGGCGCGGAACGTTTCGTCCTGCTGGCGTCTAGTCCTGCGAAACGCGTTACGGGAAGGCCACCGTCGCTGCTTCTCTGTTCAGAGCCCGCGTAGGCGGTAGAGACGAATGCCTGGGGCCTTGCATTGGAATCGGTAAAATTAATGGTATGAGCGGTCTTTTCGCTATGGTGCGCGCGGGGTGCGCCGTGGCGTCTGCCGTTCTGGGGCTGGCAGGGCAGGTTGCTGTCGAATGTGTTACCAAGGCGTGAGCAAATATTCATGGAGTTACCCGTCCTGTGTGATTTTCCAGTGCCGGAAGCACTTAGGTGCGTCATTGAAACCGAGCTTTTTACTGATGAGCTGTTCGTCTCGCCAGTTGAACGCTTGGTGGTCAAGGCCTGCACAGGGTTCCAAGGCGCGTGCTCCGCGCAATATCTGTACACGCAGAAAGCGGATTGAAGTTCGACGTGGCTGGTGGGGGCTTGCGACCGACGGCTCTTGCCGTTGCATTGCCTTGGGCCTTGCTCGTCGGTTTAGTGGTCATGCAAGCCCAAGCGCAATCAAAGGCTCAAAGGCGCTTAGCCGAAACGCTACTCTGAAATTAATATAACCATGCCAATCAGTGGCAAACGGAATGGCCATGACCTTGTTCGATCCCGTGTTATTGCGCAGCTTTGTCGCCGTGGTGGACTGCGGCAACTTCACCCGCGCCGCCGAGCGCCTGCATGTGACCCAGTCCACCGTCAGCCAGCAGATCCGCCGCCTGGAAGACGCCGTGGCGTGCCTGTTGCTGGACCGCGATCAACGTCGTGTCGTCGCCACTGCCGAAGGCGAGCGCTTGCTGGCCTATGCGCGCCGCATCCTGGCGCTGCATGAGGAAGCCGCCGATGTGTTGATCAGCCAGCAAAGTGACGGTGTGCTGCGCCTGGGCGTGCCGGAAGATTTTGCGGCGCAGCGGTTGATGCCGTTGCTCTCGGCGTTTGTGCTGGCCTATCCACGGGTGCGCCTGGAGGTCACCAGCGGCCTGGGCCCCGAGTTGCAGCGCCAATACCGCAGCGGTGAGTTCGACGTGTTGCTGGTCAAGCAGATGGGCAGCAGCGATGACTGCCTGGCCTCGTGGCCCGAGCCGCTGTGCTGGGTAGACAGCCGCAGCACGCCGTGCCTGGGACGCGACCCGTTGCCACTGGTGGCGTTTCCCGTGGGCGGCCTGTACCGCAATGAAATGCTCCACCACCTTGAAGTGGGCGGCTGGCGCTGGCGTATCGGCTATTCCAGCGCCAGCCTGGCCAGCGTGTGTTCGGCAGTGGCGGCGGGCTTGGGCGTGAGCCTGTTGCCGCTGAGGGTTGTGCAGGCCGGGCATGTGGTGTTGGGCGTAGAGAGCGGTTTGCCCGTGGTGCAAGGCGTGCGCCTGGCGTTGTATGCCCGCGGCGGCCTGAGCGCGGCAGGGCAGTGCTTACAGGCTGAACTGTTCGATTTGTGCGCCAACAGCCCCGTTGGGCCATGCCTCTACTGAATATTTTGCATGCCTGAAACGCATTGAAAAATGCCACCTCGGCGCCAGGCCGCGCAGAACGTGGCTTTGGCGTATGAGTCAGTTTTAGTTATTCAAATTATGCATAAGCATAACTTTAAAGATTACTTTAAGAGATAAGCGCCCAGCCCGATGATTCAACCCTGGACGGCCTGCCACGCAGGCCCGTCGGTTTTTAGGTTTGAAAATCGTAGGGAGTGAATCAATGGGCAATGTCCAGACCGCCGCCCGTGCCACCGAGGCGCAAGGGCGCCTGGCACCGAGCGGTGAGTTGGTCGACCTTGGCCGGTCGCACCGCGCGCCGTTGGGGCAATTGCGCCTGCAGCAGACCCCCAAGCGGTTTTCCAGCCGGCGCGAAGGCGTTCTGTTGGGGTTGTTGGTGCTGGCCTTGCACGGCGCGGTGATCTATTGGGTGAGCCAGAAGCCCACCCCGGTGCTGCCGGTGGTGCCGCCGGAAATCCCGCCGATGACCATCGAGTTTTCCCGGCCGGCGCCGCCGGTGGTTGAACCACCGCCGCCGGTGCCGCCGCCACCTCCCGTGGTCGAGCCACCGCCGCCGGTGGTGGATGAGTTGGCCGCCAAGCCTGCGCCGCCAAAACTGGTGGCCAAGCCCAAGCCCAAACCCAAGCCGGTGCCCAAGCCTGAGCCCAAGCCGGCACCCAAGGCCGTCGAACCACCGCCCGCGCCGCCTGTACCGGCGCCCCCGGCAGCAATTGCACCACCAGCGCCAGCGCCGGTTACGCCCGCGTCGGCCAATGCCGCGTACCTGAAGAACCCGGCGCCGGAATACCCGTCACTGGCTCAGCGGCGGGGTTGGGAGGGCACCGTGTTGCTGCGGGTACACGTATTGGCCAGCGGCAAACCCGGTGAGATTCAGCTTCAGAAAAGCAGCGGTCGCCAGCAACTCGATGACGCCGCGTTGGCCGCCGTGAAGCGTTGGAGCTTTGTGCCGGCCAAGCAGGGTGAAGTGGCCCAGGACGGCTGGGTCAGCGTACCGATCGATTTCAAGATTCATTAATTATTCAGCGGCACAGAGGGAAAACATCATGGCTTTGGCATCTCCACTTGAATCCATCGAAAGCGCGGTGATCTGGTTGCTGGTGGTCTTTTCAGTCGCCACCTGGGGCTTGGCATTGTTGAAGGGCGTGCAGTTCGGGCGTCTCAAGGCCCAGGATCGCAAGTTTCACAAACAGTTCTGGGCCGCATCGAGCCTCGACGCCGCCGCCGAGTTGGCCGACACCCAACCGGGCGCGGCAGCCCGGGTGGCCCAAGCCGGGTATGCCGCGATCCAGGTTGGCGATACCCCGCACGCGGCTGACCTGAGCCAGGCCATCAATCACCAGGACCGCCTCGAGCGGGCCTTGCGCCAGCAGATCGTGCGCGAGCGCCGCTCCCTGGAAACCGGCTTGGCGGTGGTCGCCAGTATCGGCAGTACCTCGCCGTTTATCGGACTGTTCGGCACCGTGTGGGGCATCATGGAGGCGCTCAAGGGCATCAGCGCCGCCGGTTCAGCCAGCCTGGAAACCGTGGCGGGGCCCATCGGTGCGGCGCTGGTCGCAACGGGGGTGGGGATTGCCGTCGCGGTGCCGGCGGTGCTGGTCTACAACTATTTCCTGCGCCGCCTGAAGCTGACGGCTGCCGACCTTGACGACTTTGCCCACGACTTCTACAGCCTGGCGCAAAAGAACGCCTTCCGCGTGCTGCTGCATCCGGCGCTGAACAAAGCCAGCGTCGGCAACCCGCAGAAAGTGAAGGAGGCGTCCTGAGATGGCCTTTTCCACGCAAGACAGTGATGAGGTGCTGAGCGAGATCAACGTCACGCCGCTGGTGGACGTGATGCTGGTGCTGCTGGTGGTGTTTATCGTCACCGCGCCGCTGCTGACCAACTCGATCCCGATCAACCTGCCCAAGACCGAGGCCGTGGCCCCGGTCGAGCAGAAAGACCCGTTGGTGGTGAGCATCGACGGTGCCGGCAAGCTGTTTATCAACAAGGACGAAATCCAGCCGGACCTGCTGGAATTCAACCTGCAGGCGGCCAAGGCCAAGGACCCCGATGTGCGGGTGCAACTGCAGGCTGACGATGGCGTGAACTACGGCGAAGTGGCGCGAGCCATGGCGTCTATCGAGCGCGCGGGGATTACCAGGCTGTCGGTGATAACCGCACGTTAGTTGTAAACAAGCCTCGACGATTTTTGGGCCGTTTCCTTGGCAGGGTGCGGCCTTTTTTTTGCCTTAAATTTAAGCCAGACCGCTAAATTCCACTGTTGAACCGGATCAAATGTGGGAGGGGGCTTGCCCCCGATAGCGGGGTGTCAGTATCAGATGTGCTGACTGACAGAATGCTATCGGGGGCAAGCCCCCTCCCACATTTTGACTGCAGGCGGGCCTGAGATTTTGGTTATTAATAAATAGCTTCTTATTCCTTAACGAATATAAACCGCATCCCTATACTGGTCAGCAACGTTAAACGCTGCAGGAGGGCACACCCATGCACAGCGAGTCGATTCGTTACCTGATCGTGCCGGGCTGGCAAGGATCGCCAGAAGAACATTGGCAAAGTCACTGGCAGAACAGCCTGCCCAACAGTGCGCGCGTGGAGCAGGACGATTGGCTGACCCCACGCCGTGAAGACTGGGTGGCCGCGCTGGCAGAGGCCATCGCCGCCGACAGCACGCCGGTGATCCTGATCGCCCATAGCCTGGGGTGCATCACCGTGGCGCACTGGGCGGCCACCGCGCCTGTGCAGTTCCTGCGCCAGGTGCGCGGTGCCTTGCTGGTAGCCCCGGCGGATGTCGAACGTCCAGCCTGTGCTCCCGCCCTGCGCAATTTTGCGCCGATTCCTACCGACCTGTTGCCGTTTCCCAGCCAGGTGGTCAGCTCCGACAACGACAGTGCTGTCAGTGCGCCACGGGCGTTGGAGCTGGCGCGCCATTGGGGCGCCGAAGCCGGCATATTGTCCGGCGCGGGGCACATCAATGTGAAGTCCGGCCACCAGCGCTGGGAGCAGGGATTCGCCTACCTCTATCGCCTGCAAAATCGCCTCGAGCACCACGCTCGGCGCCGTGCATAACCTATTTCAACGCCCCGTCCCTTGAGTGGATGGGGGCGGGAGCCTGCCATGAGTCTGCATGAAACCTACGGCCAGCCGTTGCTGACCTTCCCCGACGCCGACAAAAGCCCGCTGAGCATCCGCGCCAAGGCGTTGGTGTTTGTCGACCCACGTTCGCGGCAGCTGCGCGAAGACCTGGAAAATCTGGCCCCGCGTGCGCTGCCCGTGTTGATTCGTGGCGAGACGGGGAGCGGCAAGGAGCTGCTGGCGCGGCATATCCACCGTGGCAGTGATCGCACGGGCCTGTTTGTGTCGGTCAACTGCGGCGCGATAAGCCCGACCTACGCCGACGCGGAACTGTTCGGTTACGCCGCCGGCAGCCACAGCGGCACGGCGAGCAGCCGGGCCGGGTGGTTCGGTTCGGCCAATGGCGGCACCTTGTACCTGGATGAAATCGGCGACTTGCCGTTACCGATCCAGGTCAAGTTGCTCGCCGCGCTGGAAAACCACGAAGTCACTCGCGTCGGCGCCCAGCAGCCGAGCCCGGTGGACGTGCGCCTGGTGGCCGCCACCAGCATCGACCTGGCCCAGGCGGTGGCGGCGGGCAAGTTTCATGAGCGCCTGTTTCATTATTTGAGCGAAGGTCAATTGGACCTGCCGGCACTGCGCGAGCGGGTCGGCGACATTCTGTCCCTGGCTGAATATTTCCTGGGCATCTACAGCCAGCGCCTGGACCTGCCGGTGCCGCTGATCAGCGACGCCGCCCAACGCGTGCTGGAGCACCACAGCTGGCCGGGCAATACCCGCGAGCTGGAAAACGTCATTCACTTTGCGCTGCTGGTGAGCAGCGGCGATGAGATTCTGCCGGAGCACCTGAACTTGCCCGTCGACGGCTCGCCGTTGGAGCAGGTGCGGCGGATTTTCGCGAGCGCCAGCCCTGCGGAACAGGAGACGCTGCGAAAATTCCTGTATGAGCAAAATGGAATATCAACGTGAATAAAAGATATTGTTCGGGAATAAAAAATCTAGGTATTGTCCACTCCACGCCGCGATAGCACTTCGCTGGCACCTCACATGAAAACGGTCGTTAGAAGGACATTGCATGAAAAAGGTTCTGTTGTTTACCGCACTGGCGGCTGCCCTGACGGCCAGCTTCGCCCAGGCCAACGAGAAACTGGTGGTGGCCGCCACCCCGATCCCGCACGCCGAAATTCTTGAGCTGATCAAGCCAACCCTGGCCAAGGAAGGCGTGGACCTGCAGATCAAAGTCTTCACCGACTACGTACAACCGAACGTGCAAGTGGCCGAAAAGCGCCTGGATGCCAACTACTTCCAGACCCTGCCGTACCTGGAAAACTTCAACAAAGGTAAAGGCACCAACCTGGTGACCGTGGTCGGCGTACACGTCGAGCCCATCGGTGGTTACTCGAAAAAAATCAAGAATATTTCCGAGCTCAAAGATGGCGCCACCGTGGCCATCCCGAACGAAGGCTCCAACAGCGGCCGCGCCCTGTTGCTGCTGCAGAAGAGCGGTCTGATCACCCTGAAAGACCCGACCAACGCGTTGTCCACGCCGAAGGACATCAAGGACAACCCGAAAAACCTCAAATTCAAGGAGCTGGAATCGGCTCTGCTGCCACGCGTACTCGACCAGGTCGACCTGGACGTGATCAACACCAACTACGCGCTGGAAGCCGGCCTGAATCCGGCCAAGGATGCGCTGATCATCGAAGATGCCAAGTCGCCTTACGTGAACTTCCTGGTCGCTCGCCCGGACAACAAGGACAGCGACGCTATCCAGAAGCTGTCCAAGGCGCTGACCAGCCCGGAAGTCAAAGCCTTCATCGAGAAAAAGTACAACGGCGCGGTCGTGCCGGCGTTCTGATATAAGCCAAAACCCCCTTCAAGGTTTAAACGCCGGCGGCTATTACAGCGTCGGCGTTTTTTTTGGCCCTGAATTTTTTAACGCAACCAAAACTGTGGGAGGGGGCTTGCCCCCGATGGCGGCCTCTGGGCCGACCAGGATGTTGGATCAGATCGAGTACATATCCATTCTTTAGGTAACGGCCACTTAGGGTTCCGCCCTGACGGCGGCTCACTTTGGAAAAGCCCCAAAGTAACCAAAGGGCTCTTGCCCCACCACTCGGCACCTCGCCCAGGCTCGGTGTGCCCTCTCTCCGGCTTGAATCCGTGGGCCGCCGCAATGGGCCATCCATGGCCCAGTGCGGCTAACCCGGCGTCCTGCCGGGTTACCCACGGATTCAAGCCTGCGTTCGGCCAGCGTGGTTTAACGGGGCGCCTGAAATCAAAAGCAGATCAAGAGCGACTCGCTTCGCATCGTGGTTACGGTTGAGCTACAGAGTTGTGTAGATACCTATGGCTATCGGGGGCAAGCCCCCTCCCACATTTGAACTTCATCCGACGGTAAATCCACAGGTTAGCTTTTTGGGTGATATCAATATGCTATTTTGGTATTTAAAGTTTGCTTTTTATACCTTTAAAGTTCGCGCTACCCGACGTTATCCACGCCGGAACGGACTGCGCTCGCGGCATTACCCATGCGGCGATATGGACTGCACATGACCTTCGATTTCGCTTTTATCCTCAGCACCTTGCCCGCGTTTCTGAAGGCGGTTGGGGTGACCCTGCAAGTCGGCTTGATCGCGATTGCCACCTCCTTGCTGGTGGCGCTGATCAACGCAGCCCTGTTGGTCTTTCGCACGCCGTACCTGTCACGCCTGGTGGCGTTGTATGTGGAACTGGCGCGTAACACGCCGCTGCTGATCCAGCTGTTCTTCGTGTACTTCGCGCTGCCGGCCCTGGGCCTGAATATCTCCGGGTTCTGGGCGGCGATCATCACCATGACCTTTCTCGGCGGCGCCTACCTCACGGAAGTGCTGCGCGCCGGTGTGGAGGCGGTACCGCTGGCGCAGATCGAGTCGGGCAAGTCCATCGGCCTGTCCGACTGGCAACTGCTGCGCCATGTGATTTTGCCCCAGGCCGGCATTCTCAGCCTGCCGGCGTTGTTCGCCAATTTCATTTTTCTGCTCAAGGAGACCACGGTGGTTTCCGCCGTGGCGGTGCCGGAGATTCTGTATACCACCAAGAGCTACATCGCGCTCTACTACAAGACCTATGAAATGCTCGCCGTGCTGACACTGATTTGCGTGCTGCTGTTCCTGCCGTTGTCGCTGCTGCTCAGCCGCCTGGAAAGGAGGCTCCAGCATGGCCAGTTCGGGTCTTGAGTTGTTGTGGGTGTCGTTGCCGCAACTGGGCAAGGGCGCTGCGCAAACCCTGTCGATTTCGTTTTTGAGCATCGCCTTCAGTACGGTCGGCGGTGTGCTGTATGGCGTACTGCGAACGCTGAACAACAGGGTGATCAACGCTGTGCTGCGGGTTTACCTGGAGCTGTTCCGGGCGATTCCGGTGCTGGTGTGGTTGTACCTGCTGTTCTTCGGCCTGCCGATCTTCTTTGGCTTGAGCCTGCCGAGTTTCTGGTGCGCGGTATTGGTGTTGTCGCTGTGGGGCGCCAGTGAGGTCGGTGAAGTGGTGCGCGGCGCGTTGCATTCACTGCCGCGCGGTCAGCGTGAGGCGGGCTTGTCGATTGGGTTGTCCGCCCCGCAGCTGTACGGCTACGTACTGCTGCCCCAGGCGCTCAAGCGCATGACGCCGCCGACCATCAACGTCTACACGCGCATCATCAAGACCAGTTCGCTGGCGGTGCTGATCGGTGTGGTGGATGTGATCAAGGTCGGCCAGCAAATCATCGAGCGCACCTACGAGTCGGTGTTGATCTACGGCGCGCTGTTCCTGTTTTTCTTCTTTATCTGCTACCCGTTGTCGGCCGCCTCCAAGGTGCTGGAACGGCGCTGGGCCCAAGCATGAGCGCATTGATCGAGTTTCAGGGTTTCAACAAATTCTTCGGCCAGGCGCAGGTGCTCAAGGGCATCGACCTGAGTGTGCAAAGCGGCGAAGTGGTGGTGATCCTCGGCCCCAGCGGTTGCGGCAAAAGTACCTTGCTGCGCTGCCTCAATGGGCTGGAAGTCGCTCACAGCGGCAGCCTGCGGTTTGCCGGCAGTGAGCTTCTGGGCAAGCACACCGACTGGCGCCAGGTGCGCCAGGACATTGGCATGGTGTTCCAGAGTTACCACCTGTTCCCTCACATGAGTGTGCTCGACAATATTTTGCTCGGCCCGCTCAAGGTGCAAAAACGCGACCCGCGTGAAGCCCGCGCTCAAGCTGAAAAACTGCTCGAACGCGTGGGCCTGGCCGACAAGCGCGACGCCTTCCCGCGCCAGCTCTCCGGTGGCCAGCAGCAACGCATCGCCATCGTGCGGTCGTTGTGCATGAACCCACAGGTCATGTTGTTTGATGAAGTCACTGCCGCCCTTGACCCGGAGATGGTCAAGGAAGTGCTGGAAGTCATCCAGGGCCTGGCCCGCGATGGCATGACCCTGCTGATCGTCACCCATGAAATGGCCTTCGCCCGCGCCGTCGCCGACCGCGTGGTGTTTATGGAGGCCGGTCGCATCCTCGAACACAACACCCCCGAGGCATTCTTTACGAACCCGCAGACCGCACGCGCGCAGCAGTTCCTGGAGAAGTTCTCCTTTGTTTCAACACTGCCCAAAAAGAGCAAGGAACCGGAGCTGATATGAAAAAGTTACTGCTGCCACTGTTGGCCGTCGCCTTACTGGCCGGCTGCGATAAAAAGGCCGAAGAGCCGGTAAAACCTGCGGCTGTCAGCTACATCGACAAGATCAAGGCGCGGGACAAGCTGATCGTTGGCGTCTTCACCGACAAACCACCGTTCGGCTTCGTCGACGAGGCTGGCCGCTATGTGGGTTTCGATACCGACATTGGCCGCCAATTCGCCAAGGACCTGCTGGGCGATGAGAACAAAGTCGAATTCGTCGCCGTGGAGCCCGCCAGCCGTATCCCGTTCCTGCAGAGCGACAAGGTCGACCTGATCCTGGCCAACATGACGGTCACGCCGGAGCGCAAGGAAGCGGTGGACTTCACCAACCCCAACCTGAAAGTCGCGGTACAGGCCCTGGTGCCGAACGACAGCCCGGTCAAAAGCCTGAATGATTTGGCGAGCCGCACCACCATCGTGACCACCGGCACCACTGCCGATATCTGGCTGACCAAGAACCACCCGGACTGGAAATTGCTCAAGTTCGAGAAAAACTCCGAGTCGCTGCAGGCGCTGTCGGCCGGGCGTGGCGATGCCTACGCGCAGGACAACCTGGTGCTCTTCAGCTGGGCCAAGCAGAACCCGGGCTACCGTGTGCTGGAACAGAAACTCGGTGATGAAGCGCCGATTGCTCCAGCGGTGAAGAAGGGCAATATCGAACTGCGCGACTGGGTGAATGCGGAGCTGGCGAAATTGGGCGAGGAGAAGTTTTTGCTCAAGCTGTATGACCAATATGTGCGCAAAGAGCTGAGCGATGACACCCAGCCTGAGAGTGTGATTGTTGAAGGCGGGAAGTGGCAGGGCTGAAGCCTGGCTTTTGTGCTGACTGTACCGGCCTCATCGGGGGCAAGCCCCCTCCCACATTGGACTGTATTCACACATCAGAACTTGTGAACCCAATCCGGTGTGGGAGGGGGCTTGCCCCCGATGGGGCCGGTACAGCCGCCACCTACTCCGGCCAATGCCACACCGGTGCATCCAACATCCCTTGCCCCACAATCCGCGTCTCCCCCAGCACCTTCTCCAGCACAATCGAATTACACCCTTCATCCTGCTGCAACGCCGCAATCAAGCGGCTGGCATGGGACACCACCCACACCTGGCACTGCTTTGACGCTTCGATAATCAAGCGCGCCAGCGCGGGCAACAGGTCCGGATGCAGGCTGGTTTCCGGTTCGTTCAGCACCATCATGGTCGGCGGGCGCGGCGTCAGCAGTGCGGCGATCAGCAGCAGGTAGCGCAAGGTGCCGTCCGACAGCTCGGCCGCCGACAGCGGTCGCAGCAAGCCTTCCTGATAGAACTCGATGGCAAAGCGTCCGCCCTGCAAGGGCTGGATATTCAAGCGTGCGCCGGGGAACGCATCGCTGACCGCGCGCTGCAGCGCCTCGGGGTCGCCAATCTCGCGAATGGTCTGCAGGGCCGCCGCCAAATCGCGCCCGTCGTGGTGCAGCACCGATGTGCGCGTGCCCAACTGCGGCTGGCGCACCGGCGCGTCGGCGTCGCTGCGAAAGTGATCATAAAAACGCCAGCCACGGATGCTTTCGCGCAGCAGCAGCACCTCCGGCGAACCCCGCAGGCTGCCGACCTGGTCGAACAGACTGTGGTAATTGGGCGTGTGCTGGGCCAGCACATCCCAGGCACGACCTTCGCGGGCACGCACCATCGGCCCGGAACGCTGCACCAACAGGCTGGCCGGGCGGTAGATAGGCCCGGCCCAGATGCACTCCTTCTTCACCTCGGGATCGAGACTGAAAAACGACGTGGAGGGCTCCGGCAAGCCCAGGGAGATCGCGTAGCTGAAATCCTCGGCGGCAAACCCCAGACGCAGACGCTTGACGCCCTGGCGCACGTTGGATTCGATTGGCACTTCACCGCTGCGCATACGCCGAGTGATGGTTTCCGGCCCGGCCCAGAAGGTCGAGTCCAGCCCGCCTTCACGGGCCAGGGCGTTGATCACCCCACCCTGGGCGGTTTCGGCCAGCAGGCGCAGGGCGCGATACAGGTTGGATTTGCCGCTGCCATTGGGGCCGGTGATCAGGTTAAGTCGGTCCAGAGGGACCACCAATTTGTTGATCGAGCGGTAATTGGCTACCGCGAGGGTCTTGAGCATGACAATTCAATCGGGATGGGAACCATTGAAGTATGGGATCCTCCATGCAGATAAGGAACCCTGAACTACGCTCACAGTCGCATACACACTGGCAAGTCGGCATCACGCAAAAGGAGCCTGCATGGGCGGTCGCATTTCGATATTTTTACTCGGATTTGGCTTACTGACGCTGCTTGGCGGTTGTGGTGAGGAAAAGACCGAGCCCAAAGCCCATTCCCGGGTGTTCGTGCAAACCGTGCAGCCGGCGGATTTCGCTGCTGCGGTCACGCTGACCGGTGATATCCAGGCGCGGGTGCAAACCGATTTGTCCTTTCGCGTGGGTGGCAAGATCATCCAGCGCATGGTCGATGTGGGCGACCGGGTGACGGCCAGGCAAGTGCTGGCCAAACTCGATCCCAAGGACCTGCAGACCAACGTCGACTCCGCCCAGGCCCAGGTCGTGGCCGAGCAGGCGCGGGTCAAGCAGACTGCCGCTGCCTTCGTGCGCCAGGAAAAACTCTTGCCCAAGGGCTACACCAGCCGCAGCGAATACGATTCCGCCCAGGCCGCGCTGCGCGGCAGCCAGAGCGCTCTGGCCGCCGCCCAGGCCCAGTTGGCCAACGCCCGTGAACAACTCGGCTACACCGCGCTGATCGCCGACGCGCCGGGCATCATCACCGCGCGCCAGGCCGAAGTCGGCCAGGTGGTCCAGGCCACCATGCCGATCTTCAGCCTGGCCCGTGATGGCGAGCGTGATGCGGTGTTCAACGTTTATGAATCGCTGCTGGTGGAACCGCCGTCGGATGCGCCGATTACCGTCAGCCTGCTGGACAACCCGAGCATCAAGGCCGTGGGCAAGGTCCGCGAAGTCACCCCGGCCGTGGCCGCCAATACCGGCACCGTGCAGGTGAAAATCGCCCTGCAAAGCCTGCCCACTGGCATGGAGTTGGGCTCGGTGGTCAGCGCCACTGCCAATGGTCCGGCCAGGGCCAGCATCGAGTTGCCGTGGTCGGCCTTGACCAAGGACCTCAGTGAACCCGCCGTGTGGCTGGTGGACGGTGACGGCAAGGCGCAATTGCATAAAGTCACGGTGGCGCGTTACCTCACCGGCAAAGTGATCATCGGCGATGGCCTTAAAGGCGGCGAAAAAGTTGTGGTGGCCGGTGGGCAATTGCTGCACCCCGGCATGCCGGTTGAAATCGCCCAGCAAGGAGTCCAGCCATGAGGCAACTGACGGTAATCGTCGCCGCCAGCCTGTTGCTGATGGCCTGCTCCAAAGAAGAAGCGCCGCCCGAACCGGTGCGCCCGGTGTTGTCCATGGAGGTGAAGGCCGAAGACCAGGAAAACCTCGGTCGCTTTGCCGGCACCATTCAGGCGCGCTACGAAAGTAACCTGGGTTTCCGTGTCCCCGGGCGTATTGCCCGTCGCGCCGTGGACGTGGGCGCTGAAGTGGAAAAGGGCGCCTTGCTTGCCGTGCTCGACCCCACCGACCAGCAGAACCAATTGCGCGCCGCCCAGGGCGACCTGGCGCGCGTGCAGGCGCAGTTCATCAATGCCCAGGCCAATGCCCGCCGCCAGCAGGAACTGTTCAACCGTGGCGTCGGTGCCCAGGCTCAGCTCGACGTGGCCCAGACTGACCTGAAAACCACCCAGGCCACCCTCGATCAGGCGCGCGCATCGGTCAACCAGGCCAAGGACCAGCTCAACTACGCCGAACTGCGCACCGACCACGCCGGCATCGTCACCGCCTGGAATGCCGAGGCCGGCCAGGTGGTCAGCGCCGGCCAGCAAGTGGTGACCCTGGCGCGCCCGGACGTCAAGGAAGCGGTGATCGACCTGCCCGCCGGGCTGGCCGAACGCTTGCCCGCAGACGTGGTGTTCCTCGTCGCCGGGCAACTGGACCCGAGCGTGCAGACCACCGCCATTGTGCGCGAGATCGAGCCCCAGGCCCAAAGCGCCACGCGCACCCGTCGCGCACGCCTGAGCCTGACCGAAACCCCCACCGCGTTCCGCCTGGGCACCGCCATCAGCGTCACCTTGAGCAGCGCCATCGCGCCGCGTATCGAACTGCCCCTGAGCGCCTTGCAGGACGTCGACGGCAAGACCCGCATCTGGCTGCTCGACACCCAGAGCCAGACGGTGCAGCCGCGTGACGTCACGGTCGTCAGCCGGGATGCCGACAGCGCCGTGCTCAACGGCAGCGTCAAACCCGGTGAACGCATTGTCACCGCCGGCGTGAACAGCCTGAAACCCGGGCAAAAAGTCAAAATCGACGAGGGCAGCCCGCGATGAAAGGGAGCTTCAACTTATCCGACTGGGCCCTCAAGCATCAGTCCTTCGTGTGGTACCTGATGTTCGTCGCGCTTTTGATGGGCGTGTTTTCGTACATGAACCTGGGGCGCGAGGAAGACCCCTCGTTCACCATCAAGACCATGGTGATCCAGACCCGCTGGCCGGGCGCGACCCAGGAAGAAACCCTCAAGCAGGTCACTGACCGCATCGAGAAAAAACTCGAGGAACTCGACTCCCTCGACTACGTGAAAAGCTATACCCGGCCGGGCGAGTCCACGGTGTTCGTGTTCCTCAAGGACACCACCAGCGCCAAGGCCATCCCGGAGATCTGGTACCAGGTTCGCAAGAAGATCGACGATATTCGCGGCACCTTCCCCCAGGGCTTGCAGGGGCCGTCCTTCAACGATGAGTTCGGTGACGTGTTCGGCTCGGTATACGCCTTTACCGGCGACGGCCTGTCGATGCGCCAGCTGCGCGACTACGTGGAGCAGGTGCGCGCCGAGATCCGCTCGGTGCCGGGGCTGGGCAAGGTCGAGATGATCGGCCAGCAGGACGAAGTGATTTACCTGAATTTTTCCACGCGCAAACTGGCCGCGCTGGGCATCGATCAGCGTCAGGTGGTGCAAAGCCTGCAGTCGCAGAACGCAGTCACGCCCGCCGGGGTGATCGAGGCCGGGCCGGAGCGGATTTCGGTGCGCACCTCCGGGCAGTTCGCCTCGGAGAAGGACCTGGCCAACGTCAACCTGCGCCTCAATGACCGCTTCTATCGCCTGGCCGACATTGCCGAGATCAGCCGTGGCTACGTCGACCCGGCACGGCCGATGTTCCGTTTCAACGGCAAGCCGGCGATCGGCCTGGCGATTGCGATGCAGAAGGGCGGCAATATCCAGTCGTTCGGCAAGGCGCTGCACGGGCGCATGGATGAGCTGACCGCCGACCTGCCGGTGGGCGTCGGCGTGCACAAGGTGTCGGACCAGGCCGAAGTGGTGGAAGAGGCCGTCGGCGGCTTTACCAGTGCGCTGTTCGAAGCGGTGATCATCGTACTGGTGGTGAGCTTTATCAGCCTGGGCATGCGCGCCGGGCTGGTGGTGGCGTGCTCGATTCCGCTGGTGCTGGCGTTGGTGTTCGTGTTCATGGAATACAGCGGCATCACCATGCAGCGGGTGTCGTTGGGCGCCTTGATCATCGCCCTCGGCCTGCTGGTGGACGATGCGATGATCACCGTGGAGATGATGATCACACGCCTGGAAAAAGGCGAAACCAAGGAGCAGGCCGCGACCTACGCCTATACCTCCACGGCGTTTCCGATGCTTACCGGCACGCTGGTGACCGTGGCCGGTTTTGTGCCGATTGGTCTTAACGCCAGCTCGGCGGGCGAGTACACCTTTACGCTGTTCGCGGTGATCGCCGTGGCCATGCTGGTGTCTTGGGTCGTGGCAGTGCTGTTTGCGCCGGTGATCGGCGTGCATATCCTCAGCGCCAAGGTGAAGCCGCACGACGCCGAGCCGGGGCGCATCGGCCGCGCCTTCAATGGCGGCATGCTCTGGGCCATGCGCAACCGTTGGTGGGCCATCGGCATCACCGTGGCGCTGTTCGTGGCCTCGGTGTTTTCCATGCAGTTCGTGCAGAACCAGTTCTTCCCGTCGTCGGATCGCCCGGAGATCCTGGTTGACCTGAACCTGCCACAGAACGCCTCGATCAACGAGACGCGCAAGGCGGTCGACCGCCTCGAAGCCATCATCAAGGACGACCCGGACATCGCGCGCTGGAGCACCTACATCGGCCAGGGCGCGATCCGTTTCTACCTGCCGCTGGACCAGCAGTTGGAGAACCCCTACTACGCGCAGCTGGTGATCGTCAGCAAAGGCCTGGAAGAGCGCGGCGAGTTGATTACGCGTCTGCAGAAGCGCCTGCGCGATGATTTCGTCGGTATCGGCAGCTTCGTCCAGCCGCTGGAAATGGGCCCGCCGGTGGGTCGGCCGATCCAGTACCGTGTGTCCGGCAAGGACACCGACCAGGTGCGCAAGCACGCCATCGAACTGGCGACCTTGCTCGACCAGAACACTCACTTGGGCGAAATCATCTACGACTGGAACGAGCCGGGCAAAGTCTTGCGCGTCGACATCGCCCAGGACAAGGCGCGGCAACTGGGGCTGTCGTCCGAAGACGTGGCGCAGTTGATGAACAGCGTGGTCAGCGGCGCGTCGGTCACTCAGGTGCATGACGATATCTACCTGATCAACGTGGTCGGCCGCGCCGAAGACGCCGAGCGCGGTACGCCGGAAACCCTGCAGAACCTGCAGATCGTCACGCCCAACGGCACCTCGATTCCGTTGCTGGCCTTCGCCACCGTGCGTTATGAACTGGAGCAGCCGCTGGTGTGGCGTCGCGACCGCAAGCCCACGATTACCATCAAGGCCGCAGTGCGTGACGAGATGCAGCCGACCGACCTGGTCAAGCAGCTGGCGCCGACCATCCAGAAATTCAGCGATGGCCTGCCGGTGGGTTACAAGGTCGCCACCGGCGGTACCGTGGAAGAAAGCGGCAAGGCCCAGGGCCCGATCGCCAGCGTGGTGCCGTTGATGCTGTTCCTTATGGCGACCTTCCTGATGATCCAGTTGCACAGCGTGCAGAAGATGTTCCTGGTGGCCAGTGTCGCCCCGCTGGGGTTGATCGGCGTGGTGCTGGCGCTGATTCCCACGGGCACGCCCATGGGCTTCGTGGCGATCCTGGGCATCCTGGCGCTGATCGGCATCATCATCCGCAACTCGGTGATTCTGGTGACGCAGATTCATGAGTACGAAGTGGCCGGTTACACGCCGTGGGATGCGGTGGTGGAAGCCACCGAGCATCGGCGCCGGCCGATCCTGCTCACGGCTGCGGCCGCCAGCCTGGGCATGATCCCGATTGCCCGGGAAGTGTTCTGGGGGCCGATGGCCTACGCGATGATTGGCGGGATTATCATCGCCACGTTGCTGACGCTGTTGTTCCTGCCGGCCCTGTATGTGGCCTGGTACAAAATCCGCGAACCCAAGCAGGAACCGCAGGAACAACGCGGTTAAAAAATGTGGGAGGGGGCTTGCCCCCGATGGCGGTGGTTCAGTCACCTGATGCTTGGCTGACATACCGCCATCGGGGGCAAGCCCCCTCCCACATTTGGATCTGCATCTTGTCAGGCTGTGGGAAGCTTCCGAAACCGCCGCTTGCCGTCCCGGCGAGCCTGAGCTTGTTTTACTCTTTCGGCCTTCTTCTTATCCAGGTCGATTCCCATGCAGTGCCTGCGTCCACTCCTTTTACTCTGCGCCCTTGTGCTTGCGCCGCCGACCTTCGCCACCAACGTGCTGGAAAATACCCAGTGGCGTATCGAACTCGATCCCGCCACCCTGGCGTTGCGCGTCACCCCTGCGGGCGAGGCTACGGTACAAGCGTCCAGCGGTGTCGCCGCCCATGCGGTCAACGCGCTGCAAGCCGATGCCGAACAAGTCTCCTGGCAATGGGACGATGGCGCTTATCGCCTGACGGCCCGACTTGAACAGCGCGAATTGTCGCTGACTATCAGCGCCCGCGAGCCGGGTGAACTGGCCCTGCTGCGCCAGCCGGCCAGGGCCATGGGCCAGGGGCTGATCTGGCCGTTGGCCGAGGGGCATTACGTGCCGGCCGATAATGCCGTGTGGAAAGACTTTCTGATCGAGCGGGGCGAGCTCAATACCACCCAGAACCTCAGCTTGCCGTTATGGGGCCTGGATCACGGGCGCTTCACGCTCAACTGGCTGCTGACCAACCCCTATAGCAATCGCCTCCAATGGCAAGCGGACGGCCAGGGCGTGGCGCTGTCCGTGGCCCATGAATTCACCTCGCTCGCGCCGCAGGAACCGATGACGCTGCGCCTGTATCTGGGCGAGGCCGACCCGCTGGCCGGTGCCAAACGTTATCGTCAGTGGCTGGCCGAGCAGGGCCGATACGAGTCACTGACGGACAAGCTGCGGCAAACCCCCGAGGCGGTGAAATTGCTCGGCGCCAGTCACGTTTACCTCTGGGGCAACGGCCTGCTGAAGTTGGATGACGTAATTGATTGGCCCGCGTTGATCGAACGGCTGAGCGCGCACGAGCTCAGTGGGCTGATGGACAGGGAACCTGCGCAGGTGCTCGCGCAGACAAACGCGTTGAATCGCTATGAGCAAACCCTGCTGTTGCGCGGCGTCAATGCGGCTATCAACAAGAAGGTTCGGCAGGCCTGGCAAGTGGAAGAGCCCGACATGAATCGCCTTGCCGCTCGCTACGGCGAGTTGCGTCGCGAGCTGGCCGTCGATTTCGCCGGGACCTTGCGTGATCGCCCCGAAACCTGGGGTGATTCGACTATCCAGGCTTTGCGCGACACTGGGCTCAAGCGTTTGCTGCTGACACTGGGCGAAGGCTGGGAAGGCGGCCTGTGGCATCCCGAAGCGATTCGCGCGGGCGTGGATGCCGGTTATCTGGTGGCGCCTTACGATTCTTATGAAACGGCTCTGTCTGCCACTGAAAACCCCGATTGGACCACTGCTCATCTGGGCGGCAGGGCTTATCGCGACTGCGCAATCATGTTGAAGAACGGCACACTCAAGGTCGGCTTCCAGCAATCGGGCCACTACACCGATCCGCGCTGTGTGCGACCCCTGTTGCAGACCCGGGTGAAAGCGGTACAGGCCGCCGCCGGTTTCAATGCCTGGTTTCTCGACGCCTATGCCGCCGGAATGGTGTTTGACAGTTACCGCGAAAGTGCGCCAATGACCGAGGCACAAAACGCCGAAGGCAGTATCGACGCGTCGCGCTGGATCAACACCTCGCTCAAACTGCCCGCAGGCTCCGAAGACGGTAACGCCATCACCGCCCGGGGCATCCTGTTCGCCCATGGTATGCAAACACCGGTAATCGGTTGGGGTGACCGAGCGATGACCCAGGACCCACACTCACCTTACTACGTCGGTAACTGGTACCCACCGGAAGAACCGGCCGTGTTCTTCAAGCCGGTACCCTTGAAAGCGCCGCTGCGCACGGTGTATTTCGACCCGACGATGCGCCTGCCGCTGTATCAGACGGTGTTCCATGGCTCGGTGATCACCACCCATCATTGGCTGTTCGACAGCCTCAAGTTGAGCAACGTACGGGCTGAAAACGAGCTGACCCAACTGCTCTACAACGTACCGCCGCTGTACCATTTGAGTGCGGCGACGCTCAAGGAACGACTGCCGGTGATTCAGCGTCATGACCGGTTTTTCCGTCCGCTGCATGAGCGCTTGGGGACTCAGGCGATGATTGATTTTCGCTGGTTGACGGTGGACAAGCTGTTGCAGCAGACGACGTTCGCCGATGGGACGCGGTTGGTGGCGAATTTTTCCGATGCGCAAAAAGATGGGTATGCCGGATACAGTGTGACCGCGCTGGTCGAGGGGGAAAAACCGGTGGTGTATCAGGTGGGTCAGCGGCGCCCTTAAGATCATCGGGGGCAAGCCCCCTCCCACATTTGGAATGCGTACCCCTGTGGGAGGGGGCTTGCCCCCGATAGCATTAGCCCAGGCAATAAATCACTTAAACCCGACGCCACACACTGGCCAACCAAGGCTGCTGCTCCCTTGGCAAACCCGCCGGTCGATAATAATGCTCCAACTCTTCAAACCTGGCCTCAACCAGCAACCCCCGCCATGCCTCCAGATCGTGATAAGACCCATACCGCGGCCCGTTCCAACCTTCCCGGTTGTCACCCCGAGGGTTGGAGCTGAACAGCACCCCACCGGGTTTCAACGCGCCGTGCAGCTCTTTGAGCACCCGGGGCAATTCCTGCTTGGGTATGTGAAACAGCACCGCATTGGCGAAGATCCCGTCAAAGCGCTCGGCAGGCAGGTCCAGTCTCAGGAAGTCTTGCTGCAGCACCTCACAACCACTGTCTTCGCGCGCCATCTGTGCAAACCGCTCGGAACCGTCGAGCCCCACGGCGATGTGCCCCATGCGCGTAAATGTCTGCAAATCGCGCCCCGGCCCGCAGCCGAAATCCAGCACGGTAAACGGCGCCGTGCCCTGGAGATGCCGCAGCAGCGCATCGATGTTCTGGCTGACATCATGATCGCGGGTGCCTTCACGAAAGTCCTCGGCCACGTGGTTGTAATGGCCGAGGGTGGTGGCGGTGATCTGGTTGAGGTCGTCGGGCTTGAGGGTCATGACAGGCAATACCGGGTGCTTGGATTCCCGGACTATACCTCACCGCTTGTTCAGTACCCTCGCCAGTCGATCTCCGCCCAGTTGAATCACCGCCACCAGCACCACCAGCAGCACAATCACCGTCAGCATGATCTGGGTATCGAAACGCTGGTAACCATAGCGGTACGCAATGTCGCCCAGGCCACCGGCGCCAATCGCCCCGGCCATGGCCGATGAGTTGATCATGGTCACCAGGGTGATGGTGAACCCGCCGACGATCCCCGGCAGCGCTTCCGGCAACAACACGTGCCAGATGATGTGCCAGCGCCGGCACCCCATGGCCTGCGCCGCTTCGATCAGGCCATGGTCGACTTCGCGCAGGCTGACTTCGGCGATGCGCGCAAAGAACGGCGTGGCGGCGATCGTCAGCGGAACCACCGCCGCCCACACGCCGTAGGTGGTGCCGACAATCAAGCGGGTAAACGGGATCAGCGCCACCATCAGGATCAGAAAGGGAATGGAGCGGAACAGGTTGACGAAGGCGCCCAGCACCCGATTCAGCGTCGGTGCCTGGTAGATCCCGCCCTTGTCGCTGGTGACCAGAAACACGGCCAGCGGAATCCCCACCAGCAGGGCGATCAACGACGACACGCCCACCATCAACAGGGTGTCGATGGCGCCCTGTACTAAACGATCAAACCACATGGCCCAGCACCTCCACCCGTTGCGCCCAGTTCGCGGCGCGGTTGCGCAGTTCTTCGGCGCTGTGCGGCGATCCATTCACCGCCAGCAGTAATTGCCCCAGGGCATGCCCCTGGATGCGCTCCACACCGCCTTGCAGCAACCGCACGCGGCCGCCGAGGGCCTTGAACAGTGCGGCAAGGTCCGGCTCATCGGCGTCGCTGCCGGTGAACTGCAAGCGCAGCACCACCGCGGCGTCGGCCGACGTGGGGGTGGGTTGCAGGCGGTTTTGCAGTTCGGCCGGCAACCCGTGTTGCAAGGGGGCTAGCAGGGTTTGGCTGACGTCGTGCTGCGGATTGCCGAACACTTGCCACACCGGGCCCTGCTCGACGATACGCCCGTGTTCCAGCACCACCACGCGGTCGCAGATGTCGCGGATTACCGCCATCTCATGGGTGATCAACACGATGGTCAGGCCCAGGCGCTGGTTGATCTCGCGCAGCAGGCCGAGGATCGATTGGGTGGTCTCCGGGTCCAGCGCCGAGGTGGCCTCGTCGCAGAGCAGGATCTCGGGGTCGTGCACCAGCGAACGGGCGATGCCCACGCGCTGTTTCTGCCCCCCGGAAAGCTGCGCCGGATACGCCTTGTGCTTGTCCTGCAAACCCACCAGTTCCAGCAGCTCACGCACCTTTTGTTCACGCTGCGGCTTGGGCACCCCGGCAACTCTGAGCGGCAACTCGACGTTCTGCCACACGGTCTTGGCCGACATCAGGTTGAAGTGCTGGAAGATCATGCCGATGCGCCGGCGCAACGCGACGAGGTGGTCTTCATCGAAGCCGCCGATATCCACCTGATCGATCAGCACGCGCCCGCTGCTGGGTTGTTCCAGGCGATTGATGGTGCGAATCAGCGACGACTTGCCGGCGCCGCTGCGGCCAATGATGCCGAACACTTCGCCACGCTGGATCGCCAGGTCGATGCCGTGCAAGGCATGCACCGTGCCGTCATAGGTTTTACCCAGGTTGATGAAGCGCACGTGGGCACGGTTCAGATCCGCATGCAGTTCGGTCTGCCGGGCGTCCCTGGGCGGTGTGCCCAGGTCGCGCAGTCGGGCATTGGCGGCGGTCATTTTTTAGCTTCCCAGCCGACTTGGTAAAGCTTGCCGAGAGATTTATCCAGGGCTGCGCGTACCACCGGCGAGTGCTGGTAGATGTCGACGAACTTGATCACCCGTGGGTCGGTCTTGCTCTTGGGCTGGATCACGAACTGGATCACGTATTCCGGGTGGTCCAGGCCGTCGAACAGCAACGCCGATTCCGCATCGAAGGTCTTGGACAGGCGGATGTACGCAGGGTAGCCCTGCACCAGGTCGGCGTCGTCATAGGCGCGCACCAGTTGCACGGCTTCCACTTGCAGAATCTTGATTTTTTTCGGGTTGCTGACGATGTCTTCTTCGGTGGCCTTGTAGCCCACGCCCGGCTTGAGGCTGATCAGCCCGGCCTTGGCCAGCAGCTGCAGGCCGCGACCGCTGTTGATCGGGTCGTTGGCGATGGCCACGCTGGCGCTTTCGGGCAGGTCGTTGAAGCTCTTGTACTTTTTCGAATACAGCCCGACGTTGTTGATGATGCCCGGCGCGTAAGGCACCAGGTCAAACCCGGCGGCGGCCTTGGCGTTTTCCAGGAAGGGAATGTGCTGGAAGTAGTTCACGTCGATATCGCCGGCAGCGAGGCTGACGTTGGGGGCGATCCAGTCGGTGAATTCCACCAGCTCCACTTTCAGGCCTTGTTTGCCGGCTTCTTCCGCGGCCGCTTCCAGGGGAATGGCGAAGGCGGCGGTGGTGCCGACTTTCAGCGGCGCATCGGCGGCGAATACGGCCGTGCTGAATAACCCGAAGGCCAGGGCCAGTGCTTTGACTGGGTGGGTGAGCAGTATTTTTTTCATCATCAATTTCCAGTCATAAGGTGTTAGAACAAACAATGCAGATCCAATGTGGGAGGGGGCTTGCCCCCGATAGCAGTGGTTCAGTTGGCAAATGGGGTGACTGACCCACCGCTATCGGGGGCAAGCCCCCTCCCACATTTTTGATCAGTGTCGGTAGGTAGAGCCGGTGTGTTGTTCGGGTAAGCGAGCGCCGCCATGGAAGACTTTTTCGCGCAGCGTGCCCTGGTCATATTCGGTTTTGTACGAGCCGCGCTTTTGCAGCTCCGGCACTACAAGATCGATGAAATCCACATAGCTTTCCGGCGTCACGATGCGCGTCAGGTTGAAGCCATCCAGGCCTGTTTCGCTGATCCAGGATTCCAACTCATCGGCGACCAGCTCAGGCGACCCCACCAGCGTGATATAGCGCCCGCCCAACGCGTGCTGCTCGAGCAATTTGCGCCGGGTCCAGTCGTTGTTCTGCAGGTTTTTGGTGGCCGACTGGATTGCATTGCTCTTCACGTACTGGATCGGCTCGTCCAGTTCGTACTCGGAAAAATCGATCGCCGTGGACGCCGCAAAGTGCGCCACACCGGCCTCGGCGCTGGCGTAGCTGAGGTACTCGGCGTGCTTGGCCCAGGCCAGTTCTTCGGTCGCGCCGACGATCACGTTGAGGCCCATGAACACTTTGATGTCATCCGGATTTCGCCCGGCCGCCACCGCGCTGGCACGCACCTTGTCCACCTGGATTCTGGTCGAGGCCTTGTTCTGCCCGCTGATGAACACGCACTCGGCATGACGCCCGGCGAACTGCAGGCCGCGCTCCGAACTGCCGGCCTGGAACAGCACCGGCGTGCGCTGCGGCGAGGGCTCGCACAGGTGATAACCCTCCACTTGGTAGAACTCGCCGTGATGCTCGACCTTGTGCACCTTGCCCGGCTGCGCATACACCCGCGCCTGGGGATCGTTGACGACCGCGTCATCTTCCCAGCTGCCTTCCCAGAGTTTGTACAGCACCTGCAGGTATTCATCGGCCTGGTCGTAGCGGCGGTCATGCTCGACTTGTTCGTTCAGGCCCATGGCCTTGGCGGCGCTGTCGAGGTAGCCGGTGACGATGTTCCAGCCCACGCGGCCGCGGCTCAGGTGGTCGAGGGTGGACATGCGCCGGGCGAACAGATAGGGCGGCTCATAGGTCAGGTTGGCGGTGAGGCCGAAGCCAAGGTTGCGGGTGACCGCCGCCATGGCCGAGACCAGCAGGAGCGGGTCGTTGACCGGCAACTGGATCGATTCTTTGAGCGGCACGTCGATGGACTTCTGGTACACGTCATACACGCCGACGATATCGGCGATGAACAAGCCGTCGAACAGCCCGCGCTCGAGGGTTTGCGCCAGGTCGGTCCAGTATTCGAGGGTCTTGTACTGGGTGGACGTGTCCCGTGGATGGGTCCACAAGCCGTGGTTGATATGCCCGATGCAGTTCATGTTGAAGGCATTGAGCAGGATTTTTTTCTTGCTCATCAGATCGTCCCCCGCAGCGGCGGGTTTTCGGCGTTGAGGTAGTAATTGCCCACGGCGTGATATTTCCAGCGCACCGGGTCGTGCAGGGTGTGAACCCGCGCGTTGCGCCAGTGGCGGTCCAGGCCGTGCTCGGCCAGGGTTGCCTGGCTGCCGGCCAGTTCGAACAGTGTGCTGCCGGCGGCGAGGGAGATTTCGGTGCTCAAGGCGCGCACTTCGGCGACGGCGATGGAGGCGGCCGCGACGGTGTGGGCCGTGCTGTCGGCCTGGGCGCGATCGAGGAATTCCCCCGAGCGCTCCAGCAACGCTTCGGCGGCGTGCAGGCGAATGCTCAGGTGGCCGAAGCTTTTCAGCGTCAACGGGTCATCGGTGGCCTTGTCGCTGCCTGAGTCGATCCAGGGACGGGTCTTGGTGCGCACAAAATGCAGCGCATCTTCGAAGGCGGCGCGGGCGATGCCGGTGTCGATGGCAGCGTGAAGAATCTGCGCCAGCGGGCCGACGGTGGTCGGGCGTTCGAAGGCGCTCTGGAACGGCACCACATCCCGGGCGTCCACCCACACGTTGTCGAACACCACCGAACCGCTGCCGGTGGTGCGCTGGCCAAATCCGCTCCAGTCGTCGATCACCGTCAGGCCGGCGCTGTCGCGAGGCACAAAGGCCAGTTGCTGGACACCGTTTTCATCCACCACCGAGGTGGGGATGCGTTGCGCGTAGATCGCGCCGGTGGCGTAGAACTTGCGCCCGCTGATGCGAAAACCCTCGCCGTCGCGGCTGAGGCGGGTCACGCGGTCATGGGCGGTCTTGGTGCCCAGTTCTGCCAGGGCGTTGCCAAAGCGCTGGCCGGCCAGCACGTCGGCGTACAGGCGCTGCTGCTGTTCGGGGCTGCCGTTGACCCGCAGCACTTCGAGGGCATAGAAATGGTTTTGCGGGATCTGGCCCAGGGAGGCGTCGGCCTGGGCAATCAGCGCAATGACCTTGGCCAGGGTGACGTTGGACACACCGGCACCGCCGTAGGCCTTGGGCACGCTGATGCCCCACAGGCCGGAGCGGGAAAACACGTCCAGCTCGGGCAACGGCAGGCGACGTTCGCGGTCGCGCTGGGCGCTGTCGCGGCGCAGGTCTTCGGCCAGGTCGCTGGCGACAATAAGGGCTTGTTCATCGCTGGTAATGACCGCGACGTGATGGGAAAGCGTCATGTGTTCTCCAGAAGCTCGTGGAAAAAGTGTTCTGGGCGGTCAGATCCAGGAATGTCGAGCCGGCAACGTGCCGTTCAAGCGGTAGGCACCGATGGCGTGGTACTTCCAGCGCACCGGGTCATGCAGCGTGTGGACCCGCGCATTGCGCCAGTGCCGGTCAAGGTTGAATTCGGCGAGGGTGGCGCGGCTGCCGGCCAACTCGAAGAGCTTTTCGCTGACCAGCAATGACACTTCGGTAGTGAGCACCTTGGCCTCGGCGACTGCGATAGACGCGCGGGCGGCGGACTGCGCGGTGATCGGTGCGGCGCTGACCTGGTCCAGTACCAGGCCGGCCTTGCGCAGCAGCGCCTGCGCGGCATGCAGCTCGATCTTCAATTTGCCGATATCGGCGATGACATACAGGTCGTCGCTGGCCCGTTCGACCTTGGCGTCGATCCAGGGGCGTGAACGTTCACGCACAAAAGCGATGGTGTCCTCGAGGGCACCCTGGGCGATGCCGGCGTCGATGGCGGCCTGGATCAGTTGCGAGATGGCGCCCTGGATATTCGGGCTTTCTCCCAGGCGCCAGTTGTCCACCACCAACTCTGCGTCCACCGGTACCCGGTCAAGCAGTACGGTGCCGCTGGCGGTGGTGCGTTGGCCAAAGCCCGACCAGTCATCGACGATGCGCAGCCCCTCGCTGCCACGGCGCACAAACGCCATGACTTGCTTGCCTTCATCGTTGAGGGCCTTGATGGCCACCCAATGGGCGAACAGTGCGCCGGTGGAGTAGAACTTCTGGCCGCTGACCACATAGCCGTCGCCTTCGGCAGTGATGCGTGCCTTGAGCTCCAAGGTGTTTTTCGTGCCGCGTTCCGGGCCGCCGTTGCCGATGCGCCAACCCTCGAGCACGCTCTGGAACAGGTGCTTTTTCTGGCGCTCGCTGGCGGTGCTCTGCAGCAGGTGCAGGATGCCGAAATGGTTCTGCGGGATCTGTCCGAGAGCCGGGTCGGCCGCGCTGATGATGGCGAAGACCTCGGCCAGGGTCACGAACGAAACCTGCGGACCGCCGTATTCGCGGGGAATGGAAATGCTGCCCAACCCGCTGCGGGTGAACTGTTCGATCTGCGCCCATGGCAATTGGCGTTGCTGGTCGCGCCTGGCGGCTTGCAGGCGCGCGGCGTCAGCCAACTCCTGGGCGGCGCTCAGCGCCTGGGCGTCGTTGCGCAGCACAGTGGCCGGCAACAACAGCGGCGCTGCGTCCACATCACTCTGGGGGGGTGTTAGAGCCAAGTTAGACATCAGCGCCGCTCCTTGGCTGCACGTAATGCCCTGGCGTTATGCACCGGGGTAATTCTGACCATACCGACCTCGCATTCAATGAAATAAAAACAAAAAAATCAGGAATGTCCGGTGGTCCGGTGCATATACCCTAAGCGTGTTTATTTTTTAAATAAACTAACTTTTAGGAATATGCATAGAAGGGTCCTCACCCCGGTTCGCAGGGGGAGCCGAAAGGGCGAGGTCGATACGTGGCCTCGGCCCTGTCCGAGCTCGTGGGAACCCAGGCGGCGATGCGCAAGGTACGGGCCGGCGCCCAGCGCGAATTGTTGCCGACGCTATCCAGGATGCAGTAGGTCACCTCCAGGCGGCAGTCGTCACCGCCTTCGATAATGACGGCTGAAGGCACCCAGACCTGAACTGCCAGGCCGATGTCCCTGGCCTGGATTTTCGGCAGATCCATGCGCACGTCACCCCAGCGCAGCGTGATCGCGTCGCCGCTGGCCATGTTCGCGTAAGGTTCGATGCATAGCGGAATACCGCGTTGCACCTGGCGACTGTTGACGCCCTGGCGGCGGATGGTCTCGGGCAGGCTGACGGGTGCCAGGTTCTGGTTTTCATCACTGTACAGGTTCGACGGCTGCCCGCCTGGGCAGTTGGTCTTGACCCGTACCTGGGTGGTGGCCGAGCGCGCGGGTCCGTGACCGATCTGCATGATCTGGTAGTGAACCCGGGCCGGCCCATCCTGGACAAAGCTTTCCGGCACCCGCAGGTGGGTCGGCGTGCCGATTTTGCCGGCTGTCACCCGGCGTGAAGCGGCGAAGCAGTTGTTCCAGAACAGCTCGATCAGGTCGCCTTCTTCCATGCCGGGGTAAGGGGCGATGTCGACCTGCAATTGAGCCGCCGCATGGGCACTGATGCCGTTTCGAACGGCCTGGGGCAGGGTGGGTGCGGTCAGCATGGCTGGGATTGTAGTGTGCGTCATAAGTGATCTCCTTGATGCAGCCAGCAGCAATCGTTCCGGGCCTTGGGCGCGGGTGCGCAAAGGGGCCGAAAGAACGATTCAGTGAGTAGCCGGGATAGGATCCAATCCTCAAGGCGCTAGATAAGAGGGTTGCTGGAGGAGGGTCAATGGAGGCAAAAGGCTAAACGGCGGGTTTGGCGATATTCAGAAGGGTCTGACGGAGCGGGGGATTTAAAGGCGCTTATGACGGGGGTTTTTACGCGATGAGAGGGTAACCCGTTGTAGGAGCGAGCTTGCTCGCGAAGAACGTTAACGATAACGCGGTGAATCAGATTGACCGAGTTGCCTGAGCGTTTTTCGCGAGCAAGCTCGCTCCTACAGAGGGGGGCGTCAGTGGGCGAGAAATTTGCTCAGGAACTGCCGGGTGCGCTCTTCTTTGGGGTTGGCGAACAGCGCCTTGGCTTCACCCTGTTCGACGATCACGCCCTTGTCGAAAAAGATCACGCGGTTGGCGACATCCCGCGCAAAGCTCATCTCGTGGGTGACGATCACCATGGTGCGGTTTTCTTCGGCCAGGCTGCGGATGGTCGCCAGCACTTCACCGACCAGTTCCGGGTCTAGGGCCGAGGTGGGTTCGTCGAACAGAATCACCTCAGGCTCCATGGCCAGGGCCCGAGCGATCGCCACACGCTGTTGCTGACCGCCGGACAGGCGCCGTGGATACGCCGCTTCCTTGCCCGCCAGGCCAACCTTGGCCAACAGCCTGCGACCCAGTTCGGTCGCCGCGTCGCGGGGCATCTTCTTGACCACGATCGGGCCTTCGATGACGTTTTCGAGTGCGGTGCGGTGGGGGAACAGGTTGAAGTTCTGGAATACAAAACCCACATGCTGGCGCAGACGTCGCACCAGGCCCTGTTGCTGGTTGAGCGGTTTGTTGCTGTCGATCTCGATATCGCCCACTTTGATACGGCCGCTGGTGGGTTCTTCGAGAAAATTCAGGCAACGCAGGAAGGTGGTCTTGCCGGAGCCGCTGGGGCCGATGATGGCTACGACTTCGCCGGCCTTGACCTCAAGGTCGATGCCGTTGAGCACCACCTGACCGTTGAATTGTTTGGTCAGTTTTTCAACCACGATCATGCTTCAAGACTCCAGGTCATGCCGGTTGACCCGGTCTTCCAGACGATTTTGCAGATGCGCCAGGATGCTCGCCAGGATCCAGTAGATCAGGGCTGCGGACAGGTACATGGTGAAAATTTCGAAGGTGCGCGCCGAGACCAGTTGGGCCTGCCGGAACAGCTCGGGCACCTGGATGGTGGCGGCCAGCGCCGTGTCCTTGACCAGTGAAATAAAACTGTTGCCCAGCGGCGGCAATGCGGTGCGCATGGCCTGCGGCAGGATGGCCCGGCGCAATGTCTGCGCACGGGTCATGCCGATACTCGCAGCGGCTTCCCACTGGCCACGCTCGATGGACGCGATGGCGGCCCGCAGGATTTCACAGGCGTAGGCGGCCATGTTCAGCGAAAAGCCGATCATGGCGGCCGGGATCGGGTCCAGCTCGATGCCCACTTGCGGCAAGCCGTAGTAAATCAGGAACAATTGCACCAGCAGGGGCGTGCCGCGAAAGAACGACACGTAGACCCGCGCCGTCCAGCTCAGCAGCTTGAAGCGCGACAGGCGCATCAAGGCCAGGCCGAAGCCCAGCAGCAGACCGAAGAACATCCCGCCCAGGCTGAGGATTACCGTGTAATACGCGCCCTTGAGCAGAAAGGGCGCGGAGTCCAGCGCGAGTTGCAAACCTGCTTCCATTATTGAGTGACGTCAGCGTTGAAGTATTTCTCCGACAGCGTCTTCAAGGTGCCGTCGGCGCGTAGCTTGTCGAGCGCCTTGTTCACCGCGTCCAGCAATTCAGGCTCGCCCTTGCGCAGGGCAATACCCGATTCCTGGCGAGAGAAAGCGTCGCCTGCCGCAGCGGTATCCGGGGCTTTCTTGGCGTATTCCAGAGCGGCCAGGCGGTCGATCAGGATGGCGTCGATGCGGCCGATGCGCAGGTCCTGGAACTTGGTCGGGTCGTCGTTGTAGGTCTTGATGATGGCTTTAGGTTGGTTGTCCTTGAGCCATTGTTCGTAGTTGGTGCCCAGGCCTACGCCGACTTTCTTGCCGGCCAGGTCGTTGGCGGTCTTGATCGCGTCGACGTTTTTCTTCAGCACCAGCGCCTGAATCCCGGACACGGTGTAAGGCTTGGAGAAATCGTACTTTTTCTTGCGCTCTTCGGAGATGGTCACCTGGTTGACCACCGCGTCCAGGCGCTTGGATTCCAGGGCGGCGAGGATGCCGTCCCATGGGGTGGCCTGCAGCTTGACCTTGACGCCCAATTCTTTGGCCAGCGCTTCGGACAGCTCCACCTCGAAGCCGCTGAGCTTGCCGCTTTCATCGACGAAGCTGAACGGTGGGTAGGTGCCTTCCAGGCCGATCTTGATCTCGCCGGCTTTCTTGATGGCGCCCAGTTGCTCGCCGGCAACCGCCTGGCCGAGCATGCCTGCGCCGAGCGCCAGGCCCAATGTGCTGACCAGCAATGTGCGACGCAATAAAGAAATAGTCATGAAGAGCCCCTATGGTTTTTTATGGTGAGCGAAGCCGGTGACGCAGTAGCCGTATCCTGCCTTAAAGCGAGAACCGCGTCTTCGCCTTCGGCGCGATGATAAGGCGGGTTTTTAAGACTTGAAAATAATAAAAATCAAACTTCATATTCGTATTTTGAATATGGATGAGGTCAAGTGTGGGAGGGGGGCTTGCCCCCGATGACAGTGGTTCAGCTACAGATTAGCTGACTGACCCACCGCTATCGGGGGCAAGCCCCCTCCCACATTCTGTCCGCGTTTATTCAGCTGAATACTGAGTCATAGGCAAACAGCGCCGGTGCCCCGCCCGTATGCAGAAAAATAATCGGCCCGTCCCCGAACCGCTGACGCCCGATGCCGTCCAGCAAGCCTGCCATCGCCTTGCCGGTGTAGACCGGGTCAAGCAACAGACCTTCCTGACTGGCCAAAAGTTTGATCGCCGACAACGTGCCCGCGTTCGGTTCGCCATAACGCGGGCCGAAGTATTCGTCCCACAGGATCAGCTTGAATGCCTCGGGCACCTCCACGCCAAGCAGCTCGGCGGTGCGCTCGGCCAGGCCCTGTACTTTCGGGCGCTGGGCTTCGTCGGTGCGCGACACGGTGACGCCAATCACCGGCAGGTTCGGCAGCGCTTCGCTCAGCGCCAGCGCCAGGCCGCTATGGGTACCGGCGCTGCCCGAGGCCAATACCACCGCTGCAAAGTCGAGGCCGCTGTCTTCGATCTGCGCCGCCAGCTCCAGGCCTGCACGCACATAACCCAGCGCGCCGAGGGCATTCGAGCCGCCGATAGGTACCAGGTAGGGCTTCTTGCCGTTGCTGCGCAGGCGATCGGCGAGGGCGTTGAGCTGGTCGTCGACATGGTCGAGGTTCTCGACCAACTCCACCTTGGCGTCGAACAGTTCGAGCAACAGACGGTTACCGTTGCCCAAATAGTTGGGGTCGTCGGTGCCGGTAGGATTTTCCAGCAGTGCGACGCAACCCAGGCCGAGCCTGGCGGCCAGTGCGGCGGTCTGGCGCACATGGTTGGACTGGATAGCGCCGGCGGTGACCAGCGTGTCGGCGCCCTGGGCGAGGGCATCGGCGGCCAGGTATTCAAGTTTGCGCAATTTGTTGCCACCCAAGGCCAGCGGGGTGGTGTCATCGCGCTTGACGTAGATGTCCCTGCCCAACCAGGTCGACAGCCGCTCGAGTTTTTCCAGGGCGGTGGCGCCGCCCAACAGGTCCAGGCGGTTAAAGCGGTCAAGCTGTTGTTTGATCATGGCTACGCACGGTGGCTGAGTAATTGGACGACTATAGGCAGGCACTTTTCATCGGGCAACGGCCAATCGCTTATGTCGGATGGTTCTTGGCCTCATACCATTGGTTCTTAAGGGTTGCCTGGGTGGATACCGTAAAGTGATGGCCATTTCGTCAGGAGTGAATACCGTGAGTGAGCGTTCCAGCCATTGGCAATTGCAGACCATCGTCAGCCAACTGCGCAGCGCCCGGGACCAGTGGCGAACGCGCAACGGTCGCTTGAGCGGCGAACACGGTGGTCGCGAATTACCGTCGCGCGAAGCGGTGGCGCAGATTCTCGAAGCGTTGTGCGGCGCACTGTTCCCGATGCGCCTGGGCCCGGTGGACCTGCGCGAGGAAAGTGAAGACTTCTACGTCGGGCATACCCTCGACGTCGCCCTCAACGCCTTGCTTGCCCAGGCTCGCCTGGAGCTGCGCTACGCCGCGCGTCAGGGTGGCCGGGATGACAGCCAGATCGACGCCGATGCCATTCGCCTGATCCAGGATTTCGCCCTGGCATTGCCGGCGTTGCGCAGCCTGCTGGACACCGACGTACTGGCCGCCTACCACGGTGACCCGGCCGCGCGCAGCGTGGATGAGGTGCTGCTGTGCTACCCGGGCATCCTGGCGGTGATTCACCACCGCCTGGCCCACCACCTGTACCGCGCCGGCTTGCCGCTGCTGGCGCGCATCAGTGCGGAAATCGCCCACTCGGCTACCGGTATCGATATCCACCCCGGCGCGCAGATCGGCCCGAGTTTCTTTATCGACCACGGCACCGGTGTGGTGATTGGCGAGACGGCGATCATTGGTGAGCGGGTGCGCATCTACCAGGCCGTGACGCTGGGCGCCAAGCGCTTCCCGGCGGATGAGGATGGGCAGCTGCAAAAAGGCCATCCGCGCCATCCTATCGTTGAGGATGACGTGGTGATCTACGCCGGCGCCACGATCCTGGGGCGGATTACCATCGGCAAGGGTTCGACCATCGGCGGCAATGTATGGCTGACCCGCAGCGTGCCGGCGGGGGCGAATATTACCCAGGCCAATTTGCAGCATGATGATGGGGCGCAGAAGTAAAGAACCTGCACAAATCCCCTGTGGGAGGGGGCTTGCCCCCGATAGCAGTCTGTCAGTTGATATAACTGGCACTGACCCACCGCTATCGGGGCATAGGTATCTACACAACTCTGTAGCGCTCAACCGTAACCACGATGCGAAGCGAGTCGCTCTTGATCTTGATCTGCTTTTGATCTTGATCTCAGGCGCCCCGTTAAACCACGCTGGCCGAACGCAGGCTTGAATCCGTGGGTAACCCGGCAGGACGCCGGGTTAGCCGCACTGGGCCAGGGATGGCCCATTGCGGCGGCCCACGGATTCAAGCCTGCGTTCGGGCACACCGAGCCTAGGCGAGGTGCCGAGTGGTGGGGCAAGAGCGTTTTGCTTACTTTTGCGCTTTTCAAAAGTGAGCCGCTGTAAAAGCGGAACCATTAGCAGCCGTTACCGCAGAAACGGATATGTACTCGGTCTGATCCAATATCCTGGTCGGCCCTGAGGCAGCCATCGGGGGCAAGCCCCCTCCCACATTTGAATGCATTTCATCTTCACGTCGCTGAACGATTTGCCCCCGTAACCCGTCATACCAATCCCTGAGCTAGTGTAGGAATTGTCTACCACTCAGCCCTGAAATTAGTCCCAGACCGCCCATTCATGTTTAACTTGAACGCTCGTTCAAGTTAAACCGGTGGTTCGCTGCCCGCTCACAACAGGAGGCTTACCTTTGCTGAGTCCGTTATTGACAGCCACATTTCACACCTCGGGGGTGCTGCGTTCATGAGTGCATCGTCCACCCCACCCAGCGGTCTGGTGCGCATGAATGCGCCCGTTTTCTACTTTGCCGCCACGGCCATCCTGCTGTTCGGCATCACGGTCATCGCTATCCCGCAACAGGCCGGTGCCTGGCTGCTGGCGGCGCAAAACTGGGCGGCCAATACGGTCGGCTGGTACTACATGCTGGCGATGACCCTGTATCTGGTCTTCGTGGTGGTCACCGCGCTATCGGGCTACGGCAAGATAAAACTCGGTGCCGACCACGACGAGCCCGAATTCAGTTACCTGTCCTGGGCCGGCATGCTGTTCGCCGCCGGGATCAGCATCACACTGTTTTTCTTCTGTGTGTCCGAACCGCTGACGCACCTGGTGCAACCGCCCCAGGGCGAGGCGATGAACGCGGATGCGGCGCGCCAGGCCATGCAGATCCTGTTCCTGCACTGGGGCCTGCACGGCTGGGGTGTGTTCGCGTTTGTCGGCATGGCACTGGCGTACTTCGCCTACCGGCATAACCTGCCGCTGGCGTTGCGCTCGGCGCTGTACCCGTTGATCGGCAAGCGCATCAATGGCCCGATCGGTTACGCGGTGGATGGCTTCGGCATCATTGCCACCGTGTTCGGCCTGGGCGCCGACATGGGCTTTGGCGTGTTGCACCTCAACTCCGGCCTGGATTACCTGTTCGGCATCGCCCATACGCAGTGGATCCAGGTGGGCTTGATCACCTTGATGATGGGCGCGGCGATCATCGTTGCCGTGGCCGGTGTCGACAAGGGCGTGCGGGTGATGTCCGACATCAACATGCTGCTGGCCTGCGCACTGCTGCTGTTTGTGTTGTTCGCCGGGCCTACCCAGCACCTGCTCAACACCCTGATCCAAAACATCGGCGACTACCTGGGAGCCTTGCCGACCAAGAGTTTCGACGTATACGCCTACGACAAACCCAGCGACTGGCTGGGCGGTTGGACAGTGTTCTACTGGGCCTGGTGGATCGCATGGTCGCCGTTCGTGGGCCTGTTCATCGCGCGGATCTCCCGTGGCCGTACCATCCGCGAATTCGTGTTTGGCGTGCTGCTGATCCCGCTGGGTTTCACCCTGGCGTGGATGTCGATCTTCGGTAACAGTGCCATCGACCAGGTGCTTAACCATGGCATGACCGCGTTGGGCCAGTCGGCCATCGACGAACCGTCGATGAGCCTGTATCTGCTGCTGGAAACCTACCCGTGGAGCAAAACCGTGATCGCGGTCACGGTGTTTATCAGCTTTGTGTTCTTCGTGACCTCGGCCGATTCCGGCACAGTGGTGCTGTCGACCCTGTCGTCCAAAGGCGGCAACGCCGATGAAGACGGGCCGAAATGGCTGCGCGTGTTCTGGGGCGCGATGACCGCCCTGGTCACCAGCGCCTTACTGTTTGCCGGCAGTATCGATTCGTTGAAATCAGCGGTCGTGCTGACCTCGCTGCCGTTCTCGCTGATCCTGTTGCTGATGATGTGGGGACTGCACAAGGCGTTCTATCTGGAATCGCAAAAGCAGATCGCCCAGTTGCATTCGCTGGCACCGATCTCGGCGTCGCGCAAAGGCCGTGGCGGCTGGCGCCAGCGTCTGAGCCAGGCCGTGCATTTTCCGTCGCGCGATGAGGTGTACCGTTTCCTCGAGTCGACGGTGCGACCGGCCATCGAAGAAGTGACGGCGGTGTTTGTCGAGAAGGGCCTGAACGTGGTCACCCAACCGGACCCGGCCAATGACAGCGTCAGCCTGGAAATCGGCCATGGCGAGGAGCATCCGTTCATCTACCAGGTGCAGATGCGTGGCTATTTCACGCCGTCGTTCGCCCGTGGCGGCATGGGTTCCAAAGAGATCAACAACCGCCGTTACTATCGCGCCGAAGTGCACTTGCGTGAGGGCAGCCAGGACTACGACCTGGTGGGCTACACCAAGGAGCAGATCATCAACGACATCCTCGACCAGTACGAGCGGCACCTGCAGTTCCTGCATCTGGTGCGCTGATTCGCGCGCATAAATGCACGTAATAGCGTTCCTCTCAAGTGGGTCTTTGCTGTAAAAGGGAAAGGCAGACTTAAGCGATTCAGCGGGTTAAAGGCCTGGGAATAACCTTATTCCCAGGCCTTCTTTGCCCCAACGCCCAGAGAGGATTCGATGACGTACATTGCTGCCGAAAACCGCTATGAATCTATTCCTTACCGCCGCGTAGGCCGCAGTGGACTGGTGCTGCCGGCACTGTCCCTGGGGCTGTGGCACAACTTTGGCGACAGCACTCCGATCGCCACCCAGCGCGCCCTGCTGCGCACCGCGTTCGACCTGGGCATCAATCACTTCGACCTGGCCAATAACTACGGCCCTCCCTACGGCAGCGCCGAGATCAATTTCGGTCGTTTGCTGCGCGAAGACTTCAAGCACTACCGCGACGAACTGATCATCTCCAGCAAGGCCGGCTGGGACATGTGGCCCGGTCCTTACGGCCAGGGCGGTGGTTCGCGTAAATACGTCCTGGCGAGCCTGGATCAGAGTCTGCAACGCCTGGGCGTCGATTATGTGGATATCTTCTACTCCCACCGTTTCGATGCCGACACGCCACTGGAAGAAACCGCCAGTGCGCTGGCCACCGCCGTGCAGCAGGGCAAGGCGCTGTACATCGGGATCTCGTCTTATTCAGGCGTGAAAACCCGTGAGATGGCAGCGCTGCTCAAAGAGTGGAAAGTGCCGCTGTTGATTCACCAGCCGGCCTACAACCTGCTCAACCGCTGGGTGGAAAAAGACCTGCTCGACACCACCGACGAACTCGGCGCGGGCGTGATTGCCTTCACGCCGCTGGCTCAGGGCTTGCTCACCGATAAATACCTCAACGGCATTCCTGCCGATGCCCGGGTGAATCGTCCGGGGGGAGGCTCGCTGCAGGCCCAGCACCTGTCCGAGGAGAACATTGCCCACGTTCGCGCCCTGAATGAGATTGCCCAGCGTCGCGGCCAGAGCTTGGCGCAATTGGCCTTGGCCTGGACCCTGCGCGATCCACGGGTGACCAGCGCGTTGATTGGTGCCAGCCGGCCGGAGCAGATCATCGAGAACGTCGGGGCGTTGAAGAACCTGAGCTTCAGCGCTGAAGAACTGGCGGAGATCGATCGGTTTGCGCAAGAAGGTGGGATTAACTTATGGGAAAAGCCGTCCAGCGCTGAATGACCCTGACACAGCAGGGTTAAAAAATGTGGGAGGGGGCTTGCCCCCGATGGCGTTGGTCCAGTCACTGTATTTATTGACTGACCCACTGCTATCGGGGGCAAGCCCCCTCCCACATTTGATCTCCTGTGTTGCCTGAATTGAGCATGACTCAGAACGGCACATCGCCCAGGATGGTTGCCCGGTGCATGACGCGGCGCTGTGGACGGTAGTCATCCACCGCGTAATGCTGGGTCACGCGGTTATCCCAGAACGCCACGTCATTTTCCTGCCAGCGCCACCGAATGGTGAATTCCGGGCGAGTGGCATGTGCGAACAACAATTTGAGAATCGCCTCGCTTTCGGCCGGTTCCAGTTCATTGATTCGGGTGGTGAAGCCATCGCTGACGAACAGCGATTTACGCCCGCTCACAGGGTGGGTGCGTATGACCGGGTGCGACAGCGGTGGGTTCTTGCGGCGGGCTTCTTCCCAGCGCGCCAGGTCTTCGGCGGTGTTGCCGAAGCGCTCCAGCGGAAAGGACTTGGTGAAGTCGTGGGTCGCGGTGAGGCCGTTGAGCAATGCTTTGAACGGCTCGGACAACGCCTCATACGCCGCAATCCCACTGGCCCACAAGGTATCGCCACCAAACGCCGGCAGCAGCTTGGCGCTCAGCACCGCGCCGAGGGCCGGGGTGGGCAGGAAGGTCACGTCGGTGTGCCACACGGCGTTGTCGCGCACATCGGTGACGGCGGTGTCGAGGATCAGCACTTCGGGCTGTTCCGGCACGTTGGGGTAGATCGGATGGATGTGAAGGTCACCGAAATTCGCCGCGAACCGCGCCTGCTGCTGCGGGGTGATCGGCTGGTCACGGAAGAACAGCACGGAATGCTTGAGGAGTGCGTGTTCGATGGCATCGCGCAGTTCGGTGCTCAGCGCCCGAGTGATATCGACGCCACTGATCTGTGCGCCGAGCGCGGTGCTTAACGGGGTAACGGTCAGGCTGCTCATTGTATGTTCATCACTCAGTGTGCCTGGCCATGCCACGGCACTAATTTACGCTGCAGGGCGCGCAGGCCCATTTCCATGGCGAAGGCGATCAGTGCGATCACCAGGATGCCCAGCACCACCACATCGGTGACCAGGAACTGCGCCGCCGACTGCACCATGAAGCCCAGACCGCTGGTGGCGGCAATCAATTCGGCGGCGACCAGGGTCGACCAGCCCACGCCCAGGCCGATACGTACTCCGGTGAGGATGTCGGGCAGGGCGCTTGGCAGGATCACATGACGAATCAGTTGGGCACGGGTGCCGCCCAGCGACTGCGCCGCGCGCAACTTGGCCGGGTCGACCGTGCGTACACCGGTGGCGGTGGCGATGGCAATCGGCGCAAAGATCGCCAGGTAAATCAGCAGCACTTTGGACAGCTCGCCGATACCGCACCAGATCACGATCAGCGGCAGATAGGCCAGCGGCGGGATTGGCCGGTAAAACTCGATCAGCGGATCGAGAATGCCGCGGGCGATCCGGTTGGCGCCGATGGCAATCCCCACCGGCACGGCCGTCAGCACCGCGAAACCAAGGCCCAGGCCGATGCGGCTGAGGCTCGCGCCCAGGTGCTGCCAAAGGGTCGAATCCATGTAGCCGGATGTCGCCAGCAACCAGCCTTTTTGCAGCACGGCAGAGGGCGGCGGCAGGAACAGTGGCCCGATCAAGCCGCTGGCGGTTACCGCCCACCAGATAGCGAGCAGGACCGCCAGGGTCAGTACGCTGATCCACCGTGTGCTGAGGCTGCGGCGTGCCGGAATAACCGCATGTGTCAGCGGCTTGGCCGCTGTGGCGGGAAGTTCATAGCTGCTCATGCGTACACCTGCCGTTGCGAGAACACTCTGCCCAGTACGTGTTCGCGGGTTTCGATAAAACGCGGGTCGGACTTGATCGCCCGTGCCGATTCGCCGGCCGCGTAGCGTTGGCCGAAATCCAGCTGCAAACGCTCGACGATCTGGCCGGGGTTGGGCGCCAGCAGGATCAGGTCCGTGGCGAGGAACACCGCTTCTTCGATGTCGTGGGTGATCAGGAACACCGGCTTGGCCGTGCGTCGCCAGACTTGCAGCAGCAGTTCCTGCATCTGTTCGCGGGTGAAGGCATCGAGGGCGCCGAAGGGTTCGTCCATCAGCAATACACGAGGGTCCGCCGCCAGGGCGCGAGCGAGGCCGACGCGTTGCTTCTGGCCGCCGGAGAGCTGCCAGATGCGACGGCTGTCGAAACCGCTCAGGTCCACCAGCGCGAGCATTTCACGGGCGCGCACTTCACGTTGCGCCTTCGGCACGCCGGCCAGCTCCAGGCCGAAGGCGACGTTGGCCAGCACGTCCTGCCAGGGCAGCAGGGCATCGTCCTGAAACACCACGCCGCGTTCGGCGCTCGGGCCTTTGACCGGCACGCCATCCAGGGTAATGCGCCCGGCGCTGGGCTCGACAAAACCGGCAATCAGGTTCAACAGCGAAGTCTTGCCACTTCCGGAAGGACCCAGGGCCACCAGCAATTGCTGGGGGCCAAGTTCAAGTGAAATATCCGCCAGTACCGGTTCCGGGGCGCCTGGGTACTGTGCGCTGATGCGCTCCAGTTGTAGCAAGGCCATCGCGATGAACTCCTTGATCAGTGAGTGATGAACTTGGCGCTGACGTAAGGGGCGTAGTCCGGCAGCACCGCGTCGACCTTGCCTTGCTCCTTGAGGAACGCGGCGGTATCGGTGACAGCCTGGGTAGTCGGTGCGCCCAGCAGAGTGACCTGGTCAGCGGCCAGCGGGTAGACATTGCCTTGCAGCAGCAGCGGGATGTCGCTGGCCTTGGCGCCGGAGAGCTTCACCAGCTTGTCGACGTTGGCTTTATCGGCGAGCCAGGCCTGTGGGTTTTTACGGTAAGCGGCGTAGGCATCCAGCGTGACTTTGGCGAAGGCCGTGACGATTTCCGGATGCTTCTCGGCGAAGTCCTTGCGCACAATCCACGCATCGAAGGTCGGCGCACCGGACTTGGCCAGTTCGCCGGACGTGATCAACACCTTGCCGTTTTCCTTGGCTACGCCCAGGGCCGGGTCCCACACATAGGTGGCGTCGATATCACCGCGCTTCCAGGCGGCGATGATGGCCGGTGGGGCGAGGTTGAGGATGGTGACTTTCGAAGGGTCGATGTTCCAGTGCTTCAGCGCGGCGAGCAGGCTGTAGTGCCCCGTGGACACGAACGGCACGGCGACCTTCTTGCCGACCAGGTCCTGGGGGCTGTTGATCCCCGACCCATCGCGCGCCACCAGGGCTTCGGCGGCGCCGATCTGGGTGGCGACGAGGAATGTCTGCACCGGCACCTTGCGCGTGATCGCAGCGGTCAACGGGCTGGAACCGAGGTAACCGATCTGCACGTCGCCCGAGGCGATAGCGGCGATGATATCGGCGCCATTGTCGAATTTGCGCCAGTCGATTTTGGCATTGGTGGCTTTTTCATAGGCGCCATCGGCCTGGGCGACCTTGGCCGGGTCTACGGTGGTCTGGTACGCGACGGTCACATCCGCCGCCTGGGCAAACAGGCTGGCACCGGCCAGGGACAACGCCGCCAGCAAGCGCAGTGGAATAGGCAGTTTCAAAGGGAAGCTCCTCGATCAGGCGGCCAGGGAGGCGGCGTGTGAGGAGACTAAATGATCTAAGAATCCGAAAATAAATAACATTTTCGAATTAGCTTATGAGCAGAAGGTGAAGCGAGTCGCGAGCCTGGTGGGGTTCAAATGTGGGAGGGGGCTTGCCCCCGATGGCGGTGGTTCAGTCACTGATTGAGTGGCAGAGACACTGCTATCGGGGGCAAGCCCCCTCCCACATAAGGTTTAGTTGCTGATGGCCAGAATGCTCGCCTGGTACGACCCGACAAACACATCGAAATCGCCCACTTCGTTCTGCTCAAGCTCGGCCTGCTGCGCCAGCGACTTACGCGCCAGTTCTTCAAAGCGCGCTTGTTCCTCGGCCGGCAGCGGTTCCTTGCGGAAGAACTCGGCATGCACCTCGCTCTGGTGCAGCGAGAACTGCGCGAAACTTTCCTTACGCTCGGCCATCGCTGCCAGCACCTGGGCCGAGGGCGTCAGTGACGGGTCGTTGACCTTGGCCAACTGAGCGTCCAGCGCCTGGCTGTGTTCAGTGATGCCATGGCTCTCATCGAGCAGGGCGGCCAGAGGCGCAATCTGCTCCAGCAGCTCGGTGGCCCACGCTTTCATGTCCACCGCCTGGCCTTGACGCTGCAATTGCAGGCCCGGACGGCGACCTTCCTTGACCACGCTGAGGAAGTTGGACGTGGCATTGCCGCACTCGTTATTGGCGAACAGCGGGCTGTCATTCAGCGCGCAAAACAGCAGGAACGCGTCGAGAAAGCGTGACTCCGGCAGATCGATGCCCATCGGCAGGAACGGGTTGATGTCCAGGCAGCGCACTTCGATGTACTGGATGCCGCGCGCCATCAGCGCCTGGATCGGCCGCTCACCGGTATAGGTCACGCGCTTGGGGCGGATGTTGGAGTAGTACTCGTTTTCGATCTGCAGGATATTGGTGTTGAGCTGCACCCACTCACCGTCCTTGTGCGTGCCGACTTCGACATAGGGCGCGTAGGGCGTTGCCACCGCTTCGCGCAGGCTGTCGGTGTAGCTGGCCAGGTCGTTGTAGCACGGCGTGAGGCCGGCCTGGGCGTTGCTCTGGTAACCCAGGTCGCTCATGCGCAGGCTCGTGGCGTACGGCAGGTACAGGGTATCGGCGTCGAGCACTTCAAGCTGGTGCGAACGACCGCGCAGGAAGCCTGCGTCCAGGGCCGGCGAGGCGCCAAACAGGTACATCAACAGCCAGCTGTAGCGGCGGAAGTTGCGAATCAGCGCGATATAGGCGGTGGATTGATAGTCGCGGTCGGTGCCAACAAAGCCTTCGGCGTCCTTGAGCAACGGCCACAGCTGTTCCGGCAGCGAAAAGTTGTAATGGATGCCGGCGATGCACTGCATGGTCTTGCCATAACGCAGGGCCAGACCCTTGCGGTAAACGTACTTGAGCTGTCCGATATTGGAGGTGCCGTAGTAGGCAATCGGAATATCTTCCTCGGCCGGCAACGGGCACGGCATCGAGGGGCTCCACAGGTATTCGCTGCCCAGTTTGGTGTAGGCAAAGCGATGGATCTTGTCCAGGCTGCTCAGGGTATCGGCCGGGTTGGGCAGTGCGGGAGTGATGAACTCCAGCAGCGATTCCGAGTAGTCGGTAGTGATCTGTTCGTGCGTCAACGCGGCGCCCAGGGCTTCCGGATGCGGCGTTTGGGCCAGGCGACCCTCACTGGTGACGCGCAGGCATTCACGCTCGATGCCATGCAGGCAGTGCTCTAGCAGGGAGAGGTGTTCGCGCTTGCCGAGCAGAGCCAGGCGGCGGTTGAGAAGTTCGCTCAAGTTGGATTCCTTCACGCGTCAGTCGCCCCAATATGGGGGTGGTCAAGACGGTCTACAAGGGTGAAGTTGAAACTGGCGTGATCGCCTGGTTCTGAGTCGATAGGACCCGCTCTGAATATGCCTACTTCACTCCATGAATTGGGCTACAGCGCAGCGAGAAAATTCCGACGCTGTTGTCACAGCGCCGAAATTAACTCAAATCATGTGCAGGGAGCTATAGGACAGCGAACGTGCCCTGTGCTTTTGCGACAAGTCTTTCGTCCTGGTACACCTCGGCTTCGACGACCAGGGTACGCCTGCCGGCGTGGATCACGCGGCTGGTGCACAGCACGTCGCCGTCTTCCACGGCGCGGATATAGTTGATCTTGCATTCGATGGTGGCGCTCTGCTGGTCGAACCCATGGGCGCTGGAACATGCCAGTCCCATGGTGATGTCCACCAGGCTGAAAATCGCCCCGCCGTGCAACTTGCCCCCGCGATTGCGCAACTGCGGCGCCAGGCTCAGGGCCACCTCGGCAACGCCTTCGTCCAGGCGCTGCAGGCGGCAGCCGATCAGTTCGCTGAACGCGCTCTGGGTCAAACCGGCCGGAATATCCATCAACGCTTCTTCAGTTGCTTGGCGTTGGCGAACAGCGAGGCCATGGCGTTGTTGCTCGGTGCGGCTGTCGCGGTGTCCTTGCGCGGCGCAGTGTGCTGCGACGGGCGCGGTGCCGAGCCAGGGCGCGCGCCACGGGCACCGTCGATTTTCTCGCCGGGGGTGTCGCTCATGCGCATCGACAGGCCAACGCGTTTGCGTGGAATGTCGACTTCCATCACCTTGACCTTGACCACATCACCGGCCTTCACCGCTTCGCGCGGATCCTTGATGA
This sequence comes from Pseudomonas orientalis, assembly GCF_002934065.1. Lineage (NCBI taxonomy): Bacteria > Pseudomonadati > Pseudomonadota > Gammaproteobacteria > Pseudomonadales > Pseudomonadaceae > Pseudomonas > Pseudomonas orientalis. Next base: position 309,093 of record NZ_CP018049.1, read on the forward strand.
ATTTCTCCGAAAGCGCGGAGATATGCACCAAACCGTCCTGATGCACGCCGATATCCACGAATGCGCCGAAGTTGGTCACGTTGGTCACCACGCCTTCGAGGATCATGCCTGGCTGCAGGTCCTTGAGGTCTTCGACACCGTCCTGGAACTCGGCGGTCTTGAATTCGGGGCGCGGGTCGCGGCCGGGTTTTTCCAGCTCTTGCAGGATGTCGGTGATGGTGGGCACGCCGAAGGTTTCGTCGGTGTACTTCTTTGGGTCCAGGCGCTTGAGGAACGCAGCGTCGCCGATCAGCGAGCGGATGTCGCGATCAGTTTCGGCTGCAATGCGTTGGACCAGCGGATACGCTTCCGGGTGAACCGCTGAGGCGTCCAGCGGGTTATCGCCGTTCATTACGCGCAGGAAACCTGCGGCTTGCTCGAAGGTTTTTTCGCCCAGGCGCGCGACTTTTTTCAGCGCGGCGCGGGTTTTGAAGGCGCCGTTCTCATCGCGGTGATTGACGATATTCTGCGCCAGGGTAGCGTTGAGGCCGGAGATGCGTGCCAGCAGCGCCACGGACGCGGTGTTCACGTCCACACCCACGGCGTTCACGCAGTCTTCCACCACCGCATCCAGGCCACGCGCCAGCTTGAGCTGTGACACGTCGTGCTGGTATTGGCCGACGCCGATGGACTTGGGATCGATCTTTACCAGTTCGGCCAGTGGGTCCTGCAGGCGACGGGCAATGGACACCGCGCCGCGGATGGACACGTCAAGGTCCGGAAACTCCTTGGACGCCAACTCCGAGGCCGAGTACACCGAAGCCCCCGCCTCGGAGACCATGACCTTGGTCATTCTCATCGCCGGGTACTTTTTGATCAGCTCGGCGGCCAGCTTATCGGTTTCGCGGCTGGCGGTACCGTTGCCGATGGCGATCAGGTCCACGGCGTGCTTGGCGCACAGGGCGGCCAGGACAGCCAGGGTCTGGTCCCACTTGTTGTGCGGTACGTGCGGGTAGACGGTGGCGTGGTCCAGCAGCTTGCCGGTGGCGTCGACCACCGCAACCTTGCAGCCGGTGCGCAGACCCGGGTCCAGGCCCAGGGTGGCACGCGGGCCCGCCGGTGCGGCCAGCAACAGGTCATGCAGATTGTGGGCGAATACGTTGATCGCCTCGGTTTCGGCGCCTTCACGCAGCTCGCCGAGCAGGTCGGTTTCCAGGTGGGTGTAGAGCTTGACCTTCCAGGTCCAGCGCACGACTTCACCGAGCCACTTGTCCGCAGGACGATTCTGATTCTGGATACCGAATTGTTGACCGATCATGCCTTCGCACGGGTGCATGGTGCCCGGCTGCTCGTCACCGACTTTCAACGCGGAGCTGAGAATGCCCTCGTTGCGGCCACGGAAGATTGCCAGGGCGCGGTGCGACGGCATGCTTTTGAGTGGTTCGTCGTGTTCGAAGTAATCGCGGAACTTGGCGCCTTCTTCCTCCTTGCCGGCGATAACACGGGCGCTGAGGATGGCTTCCTGCTTCAGGTAAGTGCGCAGCTTTTCCAGCAGGCTGGCGTTTTCCGCGAAGCGTTCCATCAGGATGTACTTGGCGCCGTCGAGGGCGGCCTTGACATCGGCGACGCCTTTTTGCGCGTCGATAAAGCGCGCGGCTTCGGTTTCAGGCGTCAGCGACGGGTCGTTGAACAGGCCGTCGGCCAAGTCGCCAAGGCCGGCTTCCAGGGCGATCTGGCCCTTTGTACGACGTTTCTGTTTGTACGGCAGGTAAAGGTCTTCGAGGCGGGTCTTGGTATCGGCCAGCTTGATGTCGCGTTCCAGATGCGGGGTCAACTTGCCCTGTTCCTCGATGCTGGCGAGGATGCTGATACGCCGCTCGTCGAGTTCTCTCAGGTAGCGCAGGCGCTCTTCCAGGTGCCGCAGTTGGGTGTCGTCAAGGCTGCCGGTCACCTCTTTTCGGTAACGGGCGATGAAAGGTACCGTGGAGCCCTCGTCCAGTAGCGCGACGGCCGCTTCGACCTGCTGTGGGCGTACACCGAGTTCCTCGGCGATGCGGCTGTTGATGCTGTCCATAAAACCACCTGAAATTCTGAAAAGCCGCTCGCAGGCCCGGAAAACAAGGCCTTGCGAGGCTGGTTGAGCGGCCCGACCGGCGCCGCTGCCTGGGTCAAGAGGCAGCCTGTTGACCCTCGAAATCGAAAAAAACACCACAAGCGGGTAAAAAAAGCCCGGCAGTAAACGGTAACGATCTGACGTTGCCCTGCGCAAAGGCGCCGCATTATAACCAGCGTTCCACCTTTGGGGGCTACTGCGCCGGACGCGGCTTGACTGGCAGTAGAGGAAAAATCTGCTAACAATGCACACGGTGCGTATAACGGCAGCTAGGCCATAATGCGCGCCGAGATAAGAGGAGCATCTAATGAGCAGCACTGCACAAACTGCTGAAGGCGAAAAAATTCTCATCGTTGACGACGATCCGGGGCTGAGCAGCCTGCTGGAGCGTTTTTTCAACTCCAAGGGCTACCGGGCGCGCGCGGTGCCGAATACCGAGCAGATGGACCGCCTGTTGGGGCGCGAAGTGTTCAATCTGGTCGTGCTCGACCTGATGCTGCCCGGCGAAGACGGCCTGACCGCCTGCAAGCGTTTGCGCGGCGCGAACAACCAGATCCCGATCATCATGCTCACTGCCAAGGGCGATGAGCTGAGTCGCATCAAGGGCCTCGAACTGGGTGCTGATGACTACCTGGCCAAGCCGTTCAATCCTGACGAGTTGATGGCACGGGTCAAGGCCGTCTTGCGTCGCCAGGCTCCGCCGGTACCGGGCGCGCCGGGCAGCGAAGACGAAAGCGTGACGTTCGGCGACTACGAATTGTCCCTGGCCACCCGCGAGCTCAAGCGCGGTGACGAAGTGCATATGCTCACCACCGGCGAATTCGCGGTGCTCAAGGCTCTGGTGATGAACGCTCGCCAGCCGTTGACTCGCGACAAGCTGATGAACCTGGCCCGTGGCCGCGAATGGGATGCCCTGGAGCGCTCCATCGACGTGCAGATCTCCCGACTGCGCCGGATGATCGAGCCGGACCCTTCCAAGCCGCGGTATATCCAGACGGTATGGGGTGTGGGTTATGTGTTTGTGCCGGATGGCACCGCAACCAAGTGACCGATGATTTGCAGGGACGGGCATCCGGCGTTTGATTCCATGAGGGTCGACGGGGTGCCCGGCGTCTGCAATTCTGCGAGCGCCGCTCGTTCCTGCAAGGTGTCTAGCTGTCTCCTATGAAAACCCCGCTGTGGTTCCCGCAAAGTTTCTTTTCCCGCACCCTTTGGCTGGTGCTCATCGTCGTTCTGTTTTCCAAGGCACTCACCCTGGTTTATCTGTTGATGAACGAGGACGTGCTGGTGGATCGGCAGTACAGCCATGGCGTCGCCTTGACGCTGCGTGCCTACTGGGCCGTAGACCCCGAGAACCGTGAAAAGGTAGCCAAGGCCTCAACGCTGATCCGGGTCGATGGTGCCGGCGTGCCCGAGGGCGAGCAGCACTGGCCCTACAGTGAGATCTACCAGCGCCAGATGCAGGCGGAGCTGGGCGACGACACCGAGGTGCGGCTGCGCATGCATGTTTCGCCTGCGCTCTGGGTGAGGGCGCCCAGTCTGGGCGATGCCTGGATCAAGGTCCCGCTGTATCCGCATCCGCTGCGCGGGCAAAAAATCTGGAACGTGTTGGGCTGGTTTCTCGCCATCGGCTTGCTTTCAACCGCGTCCGCATGGATTTTCGTGCGCCAGCTCAACCAACCGCTCAAGCGCCTGGTATTTGCCGCCCGCCAACTGGGCCAGGGGCGCAGTGTGCGCCTGCCGGTCAGCGATACACCCAGTGAGATGACCGAGGTGTACGGCGCATTCAACCAGATGGCGGAGGATGTCGAGCAGGCCGGGCGTGAGCGCGAACTGATGCTGGCGGGGGTGTCCCATGACCTGCGCACGCCGTTGACGCGACTGCGCTTGTCCCTGGAATTGATGGGCAACCATACCGACCTCACCGATGACATGGTGCGCGACATCGAAGATATGGATGCGATTCTGGACCAGTTCCTGGCGTTCATTCGTGACGGGCGTGACGAGGTCGTGGAGGAGGTTGACCTGACCGATCTGGTGCGTGAGGTAGTCGCGCCTTACAACCAGAGCGGTGAGCAGGTGCACATGCGCCTGGAGCCGATTCAGCCGTTTGCCTTGCGCAGGGTGTCGATGAAGCGCCTGCTCAACAACCTGATTGGCAATGCCTTGCATCATGCCGGTTCGGATGTGGAGGTGGCGGCGTACGTGTCGGGTGACAGCGCTGCGCCCTACGTCGTGCTGAGCGTGATGGACCGCGGTACCGGTATCGACCCGGCTGAGCTGGAAGCCATCTTCAACCCGTTCACCCGTGGCGACCGCGCTCGAGGCGGTAAGGGGACCGGTTTGGGGTTGGCGATTGTGCGGCGGATTGCTTCGATGCATGGCGGCAATGTCGAGTTGCGCAACCGTGAAGGGGGCGGGCTGGAAGCTCGGGTGCGCTTGCCGCTTGGGTTGATGTTGCCCAGAGATGCAGTCTGACAAACAACATGGATCAAATGTGGGAGGGGGCTTGCTCCCGATCGCGGATTGTCAGTCACCGATGTGCGGACTGATACACCGTTATCGGGGGCAAGCCCCCTCCCACATTTGGTTTGATGTTGTGTCAGGGGCAGAGCTTTTAGCCCTTGCCCTTGGTCCGAGTCATGTTAGGCCCGCCATTTTTTTCCAGATGCTCAATGATGATCCCCGCCACGTTCTTGCCGGTGGTGGTCTCGATCCCTTCCAGGCCCGGCGATGAGTTCACCTCCATGACCAGGGGGCCATGGTTGGAGCGCAGGATATCCACGCCTGCCACGGCCAGCCCCATGACCTTGGCCGCACGCAGCGCGGTCATGCGCTCCTCCGGGGTGATTTTGATCAGGCTGGCGCTGCCGCCACGGTGCAGGTTGGAGCGGAACTCGCCCGGCTTGGCCTGGCGCTTCATGGCAGCAATCACTTTGTCGCCCACCACGAAGCAGCGGATATCCGCACCGCCCGCTTCCTTGATGTACTCCTGCACCATGATGTTCTGCTTGAGGCCCATGAACGCCTCGATCACCGACTCCGCAGCCGTTGCCGTTTCGCACAGCACAACGCCGATGCCCTGGGTGCCTTCGAGCACCTTGATCACCAGCGGCGCGCCATTGACCATTTCGATCAGGTCGGGGATGTCATCCGGGGAGTGGGCGAAGCCGGTGACCGGCAGTCCGATGCCCCGGCGCGACAGCAGTTGCAGCGAGCGCAACTTGTCTCGCGAACGGGCAATGGCCACGGACTCGTTCAGCGGAAAAACGCCCATCATTTCAAACTGGCGCAGCACTGCGCAGCCATAAAAGGTCACCGAGGCGCCGATGCGTGGGATCACCGCATCAAAGCCTTCCAGCGGCTTGCCACGGTAGTGGATCTGCGGCTTGTGGCTGGCGATGTTCATATAGGCCCGCAACGTGTCGATCACCACCATTTCATGGCCACGTTCGGTGCCGGCCTCGACCAGGCGGCGGGTGGAATACAGACGCGGGTTTCGCGACAGCACAGCAATCTTCATGCAGCACCTGGGGCAGAAATAGTGGAGACCGGGAACACCGGCTTGTCTTGAACGTATTTTACGGCCGGGCTGACGACCAACTGGCCGTCAATCAGCGCCTTGGAGCCCAGCAACAGGCGATAACGCATGGCCTTGCGGCAGGCCAGGGTGAATTCCACTCGCCACACCCGATCGCCCAACGCCAGGGTGGTGCTGATCACGTAGCGCACCTGCGCGTGGCCGTTGGAGCTCTTGATGGTTTTCATCGTTACCAGGGGCGCTTCGCAGCGTCGGTGACGCAGTTGCACCACGCTGCCCAGGTGCGCGGTAAAGCGCACCCACTTCTCGCCGTCGCGCTCGAACGGCTCGATGTCGGTGGCGTGCAGGCTTGAGGTGCTGGCACCGGTGTCGATCTTGGCGCGCAGGCCTGCCACCCCGAGGTCGGGAAGGGCCACCCACTCACGCAGACCCACAACGGTCAAATGGTCAAATGTCTTCAAATAGAGGTACCGTCATTTTGCCCAGGCTTGAGGGGCAACCTTGGCCAGGGCATTGAATGCGGGCCTGGCGAACCAGTAGCCTTGCATCAGAAATATTCCACAGTCGGAGAGGAAGTCCCGCTCGCCGGCACTTTCGATGCCTTCGGCGATGACAGTAACCCCCAACTGCTCACAGATTGTGACAATCCCCCGGACGATCACCTGGCGGACACGATCCTGGTCGACATCGCGAATCAGCGCCATGTCGAGCTTGATCAGATCAGGTTGGAAATCGGCCAGCAGATTCAGCCCCGAATAGCCCGCGCCGAAATCATCGATGGCGGTCTTGAAGCCGAATTGGCGATATTCACGCAGAATATTCGTCAAATGGCGATAGTTATCTACATGCTCGCTTTCCAGTGTCTCGAAAATCAGGCGGTCCAGTGGAAAATTGTGCGCGCGGGCGGCCTCCAGGGTACTGCGGATACACAGTTCCGGACGGTATACGGCATTGGGCATGAAGTTAATGGAAAGATAAGTTTGCATGCCCAGGGCGGCGGCGCCGGCAATGGCCTGGGTGCGGCAGCGCTGGTCGAAGCGGTAGCGATTGGTTTCGTTGACATGCGCCAGCACCGACAATGCGCCTTCACCCTGTGTGCCTCGCACCAGGGCTTCATTAGCAAATATCGAACGGTCACGCAGGTCTACGATAGGTTGGTAGGCGAAAGCAAAATCGAACCCCAGCGGCTCGCTTTGCTGGCAACCCACGCACCGCTGGTTGGGCGAGGTGAGTGAAACGGGAAAGTCGGTCACGGCGTATCCTCGCGAAAACAGGGTGCTACCTGGCGTATCTTAGGTGAGCCTTGGGGTTTATGCGCCGAAGGGTTTCAACGGTAAGGTTGCGACATTTTTCAGAGCGAGGAATTCAAGTGGCTCAAAAGCAGGAAGAGGAAGAAAAGGTCCGTTTGGACAAGTGGCTGTGGGCCGCGCGTTTCTACAAGACCCGTGCCCTGGCCAAGGCCGCCATCGAGAGCGGCAAGGTGCACCATCGCGGCGAGCGCTGCAAGCCGGGGAAGGAACCGCGCGTCGGCGATGAGTTTCAGATTCGTACAGGGTTTGATGAAAAGACTGTCGTGGTGCAAGCGCTCTCCAGCGTGCGCCGGGGTGCGCCTGAAGCACAGGCGTTGTACGCGGAAACCGAAGCCAGTATCGCCAAGCGGGAAAATGCCGCAGCCATGCGCAAGGCGGGCGCTTCAGGCCTGACCACTGACGGCAAACCGAGCAAGAAGCAGCGCCGCGACCTGTTCAAATTTCGCGGCAGCGGCAGTGATGATTAATTGCACAATCTCCACGCCGCAGGAGATCAAAAATGTGGGAGGGGGCTTGCCCCCGATGGCGGTGAATCAGTCAACTTATATGTAGCTGACCTGCCGCTATCGGGGGCAAGCCCCCTCCCACAGTTAGCTCGCGTCGTTAAGGGGTTGTGCGCATGACGCTCAAGCGCCCGATCACCGGCAGTTTGCCAAGCAACCCGAAAACCGGCGCGGTTACCCGCAACAGGAACCCCGACACCTTCGCCGCAAACGGCGTGTAATAACCCCACCCCAAGGCCAACAGCGCCAGCAAAACCCCGCCGATGTAATCGTCCTGTCCCCAATGCGCGCCCGCCACCAGCCGCGGCATCATGAACAACAGCGCCAGGCCCCAGATCACCAGCACCTGGCCGATGCGCTTGGCGAACACGGTCATGAACATCGCCCAGATCAACAACACCGAAGCATGATCACCCGGGAAGCTCTGGCTCGAACGGTCTTTCAATTCCCAGGTTTTCTCAAGCCCGGGGAAAAAATCACTCATCTGAATCGCGCCGTCGATCACCATTGACGGGCTGCTGTGCTGCCAACCCATGTGCGCTGCAAGCTTGGAAAACAGCATGCGGATAAACAGCAACAGCAGCAGAATACCGAGGAAGCCGAAGAACGCCTGGCGCACCTGCACGGCCTTGAACACCCAGTCGCCGCGAATCAGCAGGGCCAGCAAAATTACCCCGACGATCGCATCGAAGGGCCGCAGGCTCGCCACGGCCCACACGTGCAGCCACGTCGAGTTGCTGGCCAGCGGGCCATTGAGCAGGTGAAACAGCCACTCGTCGAAAATCACACACAGCATCTGGCCCGTGGGCCACAGCCAGAAACACAGCAGCCCGATAGCGACTAGATTGCAAAGAGCCCATCGCCGGAGGTTCCAGTTCGCTTGGAACAAACCCGGATTGTTCATAAACTGTCCCTCATCGCTCTTTAGCTCCTTGTTTCAGGAGAAATCGCACCAATGTGGTGCTAAAGCGTTTAATTTTATAAACGTTGTAATCATTTTGTCATCACTTCAGATACCCAAACCTATGACTGATCTACCGGATACCGACTTCACCCAACGCTTTATCTTTGACGAGAACGACGCCCGCGGCGAGCTGGTCTCGTTGGAGCTCAGCTATGCCGAAGTCCTTGCCAAGCACGCGTATCCGGAGCCGGTCGCGCAATTGCTCGGTGAGTTGATGGCAGCGGCTGCGCTGCTGGTGGGTACGATGAAATTCGATGGCTTGCTGATCCTGCAGGCGCGTTCCGAAGGTCCGATCCCGATGCTGATGATCGAATGTTCCAGCGAGCGCGAAATCCGTGGCCTGGCCCGTTATGACGTCGACCGGATTACCCCGGATGCCACATTCTCCGAACTGATGGCCGATGGTGTGCTGGCAATCACCGTCGACCCCACCGAGGGCCAGCGCTACCAGGGTATCGTCGATCTGGACGGCGAAACCCTGTCGGACTGCTTTACCAACTATTTCGTCATGTCCCAGCAGGTCGGCACCAAGTTCTGGCTCAACGCCAACGGCAAGCGCGCTCGCGGCCTGTTGTTGCAGCAATTGCCGGCTGACCGTATCAAGGACGAGGATGAGCGCACCGATAGCTGGCGCAAGCTGACCGCCCTGGCTGGCACCCTGACCGCCGAAGAACTGCTGGGCCTGGACAACGAGACCATCCTGCACCGCCTGTACCACGAGGAGGCGGTGCGCCTGTTCGACGAGCAGTCCCTGCGCTTCAATTGCAGCTGCTCGCGCGAGCGCTCAGCCAATGCGCTGGTCAGCCTTGGCCTGGAAGATGCGCAAAATCTGGTGGTAGAGCACGGTGGTCATATCGAGATCGACTGCCAGTTCTGCAACGAGCGTTATCTGTTCGATGCCGCCGATGTCGCCCAATTATTTGCCGGTGCAGGCAGCGACTCCCCTTCCGACACCCGTCACTAAAACGTTTAAGCACAGGTAAATCACCTGCCAAATGCCGGATTAGAGGCGTTCTGACGGGAGGGCCCTACTCTTTTTGGGCTTTTCTGGCATAATCCGGCCCACTTTTTTCGCGGTAGTAGTGCGCAACTTTCTACTACAAAACGTTTGGAGCACTCGGCCACAGGCCGACGGGGAACCTCATGACGCAAGCCAATAACGCCGTATACACCGATCTGAGTGTTGACGATCTGGTCAAAGAAGCCCTGCAGCGCGGTGAAGGCGTGCTTGCCGATACTGGCGCGCTGGTCGTAGAAACCGGTCACCGCACTGGCCGTTCGCCGGTCGACCGCTTCATCGTTGAAGAGCCTACTACCCAGGACGCAATCGCCTGGGGCCCGATCAACCGCAAGTTCCCGGCCGACAAGTTCGATGCCCTGTGGAACCGCGTAGAAGCCTTCAACAACGCGCAGGAACACTTTGTTTCCCACGTTCACGTAGGGGCTTCCGAAGACCACTACCTGGCCGTGAAAATGACCACCCAGACTGCCTGGCAGAACCTGTTCGGTCGTTGCCTGTTCATCAACCCGGCCCAGTACAACCCGGCCGGTCGTGACGAGTGGCAAGTGCTCAACGTGGCCAACTTCGAGTGCGTGCCTGAGCGTGACGGCACCAACTCCGACGGTTGCGTGATTCTCAATTTCGCCCAGAAAAAAGTGCTGATCGCCGGCATGCGTTACGCCGGTGAAATGAAGAAAGCCATGTTCTCGGTGCAGAACTTCCTGCTGCCGGCGTCCGACGTGTTGCCGATGCACTGCGCCGCCAACATCGGCGAAGCGGGCGACGTGACCCTGTTCTTCGGCCTGTCGGGCACCGGTAAAACCACCCTGTCCGCTGACGAAAGCCGCTACCTGATCGGTGACGACGAACACGGCTGGGGCGAAGGCGTGGTATTCAACATCGAAGGCGGTTGCTATGCCAAGTGCATCGACCTGTCCGAGAAGAACGAACCGGTTATCTGGAAGGCCATCAAGCACGGCGCCGTGCTAGAAAACGTCGTTATCGACGAAGCTGGGCACGCCGACTACACCAATGTCAGCCTGACCCAGAACAGCCGCGCCGCCTACCCGCTGGAGCACGTTGCCAAGCGTTCCGAGAAGAACCTGGGCGGCGAGCCCAACGCGGTGATCTTCCTGACCTGCGACCTGACCGGCGTATTGCCGCCCGTGTCGATCCTCAGCGAAGAACAAGCGGCCTACCACTTCCTGTCCGGCTACACCGCACTGGTGGGCTCGACCGAAATGGGTTCGGGCAGCGGCATCAAGTCGACCTTCTCCACCTGCTTCGGCGCACCGTTCTTCCCACGCCCGGCCGGTGAATACGCTGAGCTGTTGATCAAGCGCATCCGCGGCTTCGGTTCCAAGGTCTACCTGGTCAACACCGGCTGGACCGGCGGCGGCTACGGTGTCGGCAAACGCTTCAACATCCCGACCACTCGTGGCGTGATCGCAGCGATCCAGAGCGGCGCGTTGATCGGTGCAGAGACCGAGCACCTCGATACCATCAACCTCGACGTGCCGTTGGCTGTGCCAGGCGTTGAGACCGGCCTGTTGAACCCACGTAACACCTGGGCTGACCAAGCTGCCTACGATGAAGCAGCGAAGGCGCTGGCCGGGTTGTTCATCGAGAACTTCAAGAAGTTTGAAGTGAGCGATGCAATCAAGGCGGCTGGGCCTAAGTTGTAAGGTTCGTATGGTGTGAAAAAGCCGCCCCGGGTGGGCGGCTTTTTTGTGCGCGACAGGTTATATCCCGCTCGCCGGGTTTGCGCAGTTCCCATGTGGGAGGGGGCTTGCCCCCGATTGCGGTGTACCAGTCAAAGGTGGGCCGCCTGACACACTGCTATCGGGTGCAAGCCCCCTCCCACACTTGATTCTCGGTGTACTTCAGGTCAGCTCAGGTTTTCCAGTGTTTGCGTATCCCAGCTGTGGGTCTTGATCGCCAGGTAGAGCATGCCGATAGTCAGTGGCACTTTTTCGCCGTGCCCCTTGGCCCGACGTTTGAGAAACACATCAAACACCGGCGGGTTGAAATAACGATAAGTGTCGAAGTCGCCCAGGTCGAGCGTGAATTCCTGCTCCAGCGCTTCCATCAGTTGCTTGGCCTCGCTGCCATCACAGCCCAAGTCGAAGTTCAGCGAGGTTTGCAGGCGGATGGTACTGTGCTTCGGCAGGCCAATTTCTTCGTGCAACAGTTGCAGGAGTTGCTGCATGACGGGGTCATCGGGGAAGTGGGAGGCGAGGTTCATGGTGGGGGCACGCAGGAGTGGGTGAGGGGGGCTTTTGCGTTTTAGGCGGTATTTGTTTCGGCTGATGAAAAGTGCCAAGCCTATCAAGAACAGGGCCAGGGGAAGGAGTTGAATGTTCAGGATGATGGCGACGTAGGGCAGCCAGAGCAACAGAGCCAGTCCCGTTACGATGAAGGTAACGGCGAAACGCCTTCTTAACGTGCAGTCAGTGATTTTGTAATACAACAATAGATGGAGAGCGAATAACAGCGCTGTTTGCAGGTAAAGCCATTGATCAAGGTTCATTTGAGTACACATGCATTGAGACGCTTGAGCGCTGCGGGCCTATGCCACCACTGACCTGGGCATCCAGGCCAATGATGATGTCTGCGCTATGAAAGTTGCGAAGCGCGCGAGAAATCAAATCGCTGACAGCATTCTCGACGATCGATTCTGCATTGCTGGATATGACCCCGACAGGGGATGCAATTGCGCCAGAAATGATTTCTTTGATGAGGTTGTTTCGATTGTTCAAGCTATCTGCGTGCTTTCTGGTCAATGGCTTTGAGACGGCCACTGTCATGACGCAAGGTAGATCTCGGGCGAGCATCTTTTCGTACAATTTCTGAAGTCGCAAGCGGACCTCTATCGCTGATGCTTTTACTTCCAGTAAGCAAAGAGTGGCTAGCTCCTGTCGATTGTTTGGCATCACGGTGAGTCGAATCACTGTGAAAGTGATGCCATAGTGGCCGATATATTGCGTCCTTTCGATGTTCACGGTTTTTTGTCGGGGCAGTTGAAGGGGGTTCAGTCTCGGCCAGGAAAACGTGGATTTGTAGAGGGCTGGACGAGTGTTTTAGGCCGTTTCAGAAATGGACGACGCGCCGTCTGGCGGCTTCTTACAGTTTTACGGCTTGATGCTGATTTGGAAGGCTGAACCGGCAAAAATGTGGGAGCCGGGCTTGCCCGCGATGGCGGTGTGTCAGGTATGAAAATGTCGCCTGACGCTCCGCTATCGCAGGCAAGCCAGCTCCCACAGGGTTAGCTGTATGTCTGGTTAGTTTGTGTTGGATTATCGGCCGCCGGTTGCAGCTGTACGTGTTGCGTGGCTTCCAGCAAATCACAGCCGTCCTGAACCAGCAGGTACAAGGCGTTGATGATGTGGGAGATGTCTTTGAGGTCGGCGTGTTCGAAGGTCAGGCAGGAGAAGGTTTAGAGCAGGTCCGTGGCAGCACGGATACGTTGGTGGGCGGCGGACTGGATGTCTTCGGCGTTGGCTTCGGTGTCGATGAGGAGTGGGTGGGTGTCGGTGAAGTTTGTGCGCAAGAGGCGATAGCGTTCAGAAGGGAAATTAGGCTTTGTCATTGCAGAGTTCCAGTACAGATTCAAAGAATACGCCAACGAATTGGCACGCTTGTCTCTGCTGTTTTCGGGTGGCCAAACCCGGCCGCTGATTTTGGCAGCGACGGAACGAACCTTAGAAGTGAGTTTGTTCTCGGGCAATAAACAGATGGTTTACCTGTCTGCGATCAGCGTCCCTATAACCACGTCACATTCCTTATAAAAAATCCGCCAGCGCGCTGAATTCAGCGTATGTTTCACCGCAAAATCTTCTAGGGCGATTCCGCCTTCTACTTAAAGGGAGTTAAGCATGGGTTTGCTGCGTATCGCTTCGGCGATGTCATTGTGTGCAGTGGCGTTTTCGGTCCAGGCCGAACAATTGCCGATCGAGGTGCTCAGCGCGGTGGTCAAGGACCAGAAAATCGCCGACGCCGAAGTGCTGCTGCAACGTAACGGCGCACAGAACGTAGTGGGCCGCACCAATGCCCAGGGCCAGGTGACGCTCACCAGCGATGCCGCGGATGATGCCAGCAGCCTGCTGATCATCAAGAAGCCCGGCTATTCCAACCTGGTGGTGAAATGCCCGTGCAAGGGCATGACCTATGCCGTCAGCCCGGTCATGGAAAACCTCGACGGTCTGCGCGTGGTGCTGACCTGGGGCCAGACGCCGGACGATCTTGACTCCCATATGATCTTCCCCGGCAACAATATCTACTTCGAGAACAAGACTGGCACCGACGCCGAGCTGGACGTGGACGACACCGACAGCTACGGCCCGGAAACCATCACCCTGCAGAAGAAGCACTACGGCGAAAGCTACGTCTACGCCGTGCATGACTACAGCAATGGCGGCAATCCAGGTTCGCGCCAGTTGTCCAACAGTGAAGCCAAGGTGTTTGTGTACATGGGCCAGTCCTTGGTGCGCACCTACTACGTGCCGAAAAACCGCAGCGGTAACCTGTGGACCGTGTTCCGCATGACCGGCAGCGGCGACTTCCAGGACATCAACACCTTCAACGGCGTGACGGTGGATGCTGCGAATGTGCTCAATGAAGTCAAACCGTTACTGGATGACAGTGTTGCGGTGGCGGCTGTCGCGGTCAGCTCTTCGGCCCAAACCGATGCCAAGCGTCTGAACGTTCAAGGCGAAGCGGCCTATCAGGCCGGGAACCTTGACCAGGCCATCGACCTGTTCCGCCAGGCCATCGAGCTGGACAATGGCTTCGGCAAGGCCTACGGCAATCTGGGCCTGGCCTATCAGAAGGCAGGCAATACCGCGGAGTCGATCTGGGCCAACCGCAAGGCCATTGCCCTGGCGACCGGTGCCAATGCGGCAACCGTACGCGCGGGCGCCTACTACAACATCGCACGCATCTACGAAGCGGCGGGGCAGTTTGCCGATGCGTTGCGTCACTACCAGTTGGCCAAGGAACAGAAGGCCAATCCGGTGTACGACACGGCGATCGAGCGGGTGCAGAACCGCTGATTCAGCTGTCTGAACTGTGGGAGCGGGTTCAAGTCCCTTCCCACAGTTGGATTTTGGTTGTCCTGCAATTACTTCGGAATATTCCTACCTCGGCCCTGGGCCATCTCCCAGCCTGTGTATCATCCTGTCTCTTTTTCCATGCGACCTTTCTCGATTCGCTGAACTTCATGGGCTACGTTTTTAAGCCATGTTCAACGGTCAATGGAGTGACAGCCTATGCACGATACCCTCCAGCAGGTCTTTGGTTATCCGCAGTTCCGTGCGGGCCAGGAAGAAACGGTCCGCGCCATATTGGGCGGTCGTTCGGCGGCGGCGATTTTCCCGACCGGGTCTGGCAAGTCGCTGTGTTATCAACTCTCGGCCGTATTGCTGCCGCACCTGACGCTGGTGGTTTCGCCGCTGTTGGCGTTGATGCAGGACCAGTTGGGTTTCCTCAAGCGCCACGGCATTTCAGCCGGCAGCATCGATTCGGCCCAAAGCCGCGAAGACGCCAATGATGTGATGGTGCGCGCGCGTTCCGGTGAGCTGAAAATCCTGATGATTTCCGTGGAGCGCTTGAAGAACGAGCGCTTTCGAAACTTCCTGCAAAGTGTGCAGATCTCGCTGCTGGTGGTGGACGAGGCGCACTGTATTTCCGAGTGGGGCCACAACTTCCGCCCGGACTACCTGAAGCTGCCGGACTACCAGCGTCAGTTCAATATCCCACAAGCATTGCTGCTGACGGCTACGGCGACGCCCAAGGTGATTGCCGACATGCAGGCGAAGTTCGCCATTGCGCCGGACGATGTGGTCACCACGGGCTTTTACCGGCCCAACCTGAACCTGTTGGTCGAGCCGGTCAGTGGGGCGGACAAGCGCCGCCGTCTTGTGCAATGGATGAGCGAGCGAGCCGACCAGCCGAGCATCGTCTACGTCACCCTGCAGAAAACCGCCGAGCAGATTGCCGAGCACCTGAACCGCAATGGCATCCAGGCCGAGGCGTATCACGCCGGGTTGCCCCACGATAAACGCGAGGGCATCCAGCAGCGTTTCATGGGCGGGCGCTCCAACTGCATCGTCGCCACCATCGCGTTTGGCATGGGCATCGACAAAAGTGACATCCGTAACGTGGTGCACTTCGACCTGCCCAAATCCATCGAGAACTACAGCCAGGAAATCGGCCGCGCCGGTCGCGATGGGCGGCCCTCCGACTGTCTGGTGCTGGCCAACCGCGACAGCCTCAATGTGCTGGAGAACTTCGTGTACGGCGACACGCCGGAGCAGGAGGGTATCCGTCGGGTGCTGGAAGAATTGCAGGCCGCACGTGGCGAGGGCCAGTGGGAGTTTTTGCTGAGGTCGTTGTCGGACCACAGCAATATTCGCGAGCTGCCGTTGAAGACCCTGCTGGTGCAGTTGGAGCTCAAGGGCGTGATCGCGCCGCGCTATGCGTTTTATGCCGAATACCGTTTCAAGTACCTGATCGAACCCGAGGCCTTGCTCGCACGTTTCTCCGGCGAGCGGCAGCAATTTGTCGCGGCGATCATCCAGGTGTGCAAACGCGCAAAAACCTGGGCAACGGTGGATTTCGACGCGCTGTATCAGCAGCACAATGCCGAGCGCAGCCGGGTGGTGAAGGCGCTGGATTACTTTCAGGAGCAGGGCCTGATCGAGCTGGAAAGCAAGCAGATGACCGAGGTCTACAGCCTGCTCAACACCGATTTCGATGCGCAGGTGTTGAGCACCGAGTTATACACAGGCTTCAAGCGCCATGAGACGACGGAGGTGGCGCGGATTCACGCCATGCTCGATCTATTCGCCACCGAGCGCTGCCTTGGGCAACGCCTGGCGCTGTATTTTGGCGATGAAAACGCACCGCAGCGTTGCGGGCACTGCTCGGTGTGCCACGGACATGTCGCGCACTTGCCGGCACCGCCGAGCTTGCCGCCGCTTGTGGATAAAAACTTCATGGGGCTGTGCGGTGATTTTATCCACAGGCATCATGAGCACACCGGCCAGTTACCGGGTGCGGAACGGCTGACGCGCTTTCTGGGCGGGATCAGCGTGCCGTTGTTCACCAAGTTGAAAGCGCGGGGCATTCCCGGTTTCGCCGCACTGGAGGACTACCCCTACGCCGAGGTACGCGAGTGGGCCGAGGCCCATTTGAATGATCTGTAAACCCATTTTCACCCGAGGTGCCCATGCCTGACTCAGTACCGCAACGTGCCGACTACCCCCACTTTCAGCCGATCATCACGCGCTGGCACGATAACGATGTGTATGGCCATGTGAACAATGTGACCTACTACAGCTTCTTCGACACCGCAGTGAATACCTACCTGATCGAACAAGGCGGGTTGGATATCCATGACGGTGAAGTGGTTGGGTTTGTGGTGAGTTCAGCGTGTGATTATTTTGCGTCGATCGCTTTTCCCGAGCGCATCGAAATCGGCTTGCGGGTGGGCAAGTTGGGCAACAGTTCGGTGCAGTATGAGTTGGCGGTGTTCAAGGCCGGCGAGGAGGAGGCCTGTGCGGCGGGGCGCTTTGTGCATGTGTTTGTGGACAGGGCGTCGAACCAGCCTGTGGCGATTGCGGGGCTGTTGCGCGAGGCGTTGCAGCGGTTGGTTGTCTGACCAAATGTGGGAGGGGGCTTGCTCCCGATTGCAGTAGATCAGTCGATACATACAGTGACTGATCCACCGCTATCGGGGGCAAGCCCCCTCCCACATAGAGTTTTCTGTGTTCGTCAGGCCTTAGTCGTCATAGCGATGATGGCGCTTGTGTTTGTTCTTGCGATGCCCATAGGCATGACCGCGGCCTGGGTGGTCATCGCGATAGTAGCGACGGTCGTCACGGCCACGATAACGGCGGTCATCGTCATCGCTCTTGTTGCCCATGTAGTTGCCCAGCGCGCCACCTGCGCCACCGCCGGCCGCCGAGCCGATCAGTGCGCCGGTGCCGCCGCCGACACTGCGGCCTACCACGTTGCCGCCGGCTGCGCCCAGTGCGCCGCCAATGGCGGCTTCGCCACGGCTGCGCTTGTCGGCGCCGACCGCACTACCGCCCGCACCACCCAGCGCTGCGCCAATGGTGGAACCGGTGTTGCCGCCCAACTGCTGGCCGACAACCGAACCTAGAACCCCGCCCAATGCGCCGCCCACACCGGCTTCGGTGGTGCCACCGGCCATGGCTGCGCCACTGACCAGGCCAAGGGACAACAAGAGAATCGAGGAGAACTTCATTCAGGGAAACCTCAAGGGGATGACGGCGCGATCCTGAGGTTGTATCGAGACGCTGACAATCGAAATCCGACCAGCGGCAGCAGTTGTATACAATTTGCTAAGTTGCTGTTTTGTATGGGGAACTTAAGTTGTTTTTACGAGTCTTTAGTTACTTCGGAACGGCCGCTTTTAGGTAAAAGCGGCTTTTTTTGTGCCCGCAAAATGTGTGCTGAAAGTGCTGGCCTCTTCGCGGGCAAGCCCGCTCCCACATTTGAGATGTAATCCAAGCGTGGAAGGTGGCTTGTCTGCCGATTAAGTCAGGCCGAGCGCGCCATGATCAGCCCAGTGTCACTCGCCGCTTCCAGACGAATCGCGACGAACTTCGAGGTTGGCGTATGGCTACCGTCGCCCGTGCTTTCCAGTGGCACCAGCGGGTTCACTTCCGGATAGTAAGCCGCTGCCTGCCCGGCCGGAACATCAAATGCCAGCAAGGTAAAGCCTTTCACACGGCGCTCACGGCCATCTTCCCACAACGAAATGATGTCGGCCTTCTGCCCCGGCTTGAAGCCCAGTCGGATGATGTCGGCCTCGTTGACGAACAGCACGTCCCGCTGCCCTTTGACCCCGCGATACCGATCGTCCAGGCCATAGATGGTGGTGTTGTACTGATCGTGGGAGCGCATCGACTGCATGATCAGGTCCGGCACCCGCCCTGTGGCGTGGGTGCGCTCATGAATCAGGTCCTTGGGCAGGACGTTCGGCCGGAAGTTGGCGCGGCCCGACGGGGTGTTCCAGCGGCGTGCACCGGCCGAATTGCCCAAGTAGAAGCCGCCGGGATGTTTGATCTTTTCGTTGAAGTCCTTGAAGCCTGGAATGGTATCGGCGATCAGGTCGCGGATGCGGCGGTAGTCGGCGACCAGCCAGTTCCAATCCACCGGTTTGCTGCCCAGGGTCGCGGCCGCGATGCCGGCCAGGATCGCAGGCTCCGACTTCATCAGTTTCGACAGCGGCTGCAATTGGCCATTGGAGCCGTGGACCATGCTGAACGAGTCTTCCACCGTCACTGCTTGCGGGCCGTCGGCCTGAATGTCGATGTCGGTCCGGCCCAGGCACGGCAGGATCAGGGCGTCTTTACCGTGCATCAGATGGCTGCGGTTGAGCTTGGTGCTGATCTGCACGGTCAGGTCGCAGTTGCGCAGCGCCTCGAAAGTGCGGGTGCTGTCCGGCGTGGCCTGGGCGAAGTTGCCGCCCAGCCCGATAAACACCTTGGCGCGGCCTTCGAGCATTGCGTGGATGGCTTCGACCACGTTGTGCCCATTGGTACGCGGCACCTGGAACTGGAAACGACGCTCCAGTGAGTCAAGGAACGCCACCGGTGGGCGTTCGTTGATGCCCATGGTGCGGTCGCCCTGCACGTTGCTGTGGCCGCGCACCGGGCACAGGCCCGCGCCCGGGCGGCCAATGTTGCCGCGCAGCAACATCAGGTTGGCGATTTCCTGGATGGTCGGTACCGAGTGACGGTGCTGGGTAATGCCCATCGCCCAGCACATGATCACGTTCTTGCCTTTGGCGTACATGCGCGCGGCTTGCTCGATCTCCACCAGCGTCAGGCCGGACTGCTCGACGATTTCCTCCCATGAGGTGTCATCGATCTGGCCCAGATAGTCCAGTACGTTCACGGTGTGTTCGTTGAGGAAGTCATGATCGAACACGGCTTCCTTGCCTTCGGACAGGGCCTGGCGCTCCCATAGCAGCAGGAACTTGGCCATGCCGCGCAGGATGGCCATGTCGCCGCCCAGCGCCGGGCGGAAATACGCCGTGTTGGTCGGCTTGTCGCCGTTGGTGAGCATTTCCAGCGGATGTTGCGGGTGCTGAAAGCGCTCCAGGCCGCGTTCCTTCAGGGGGTTGATACACACCACCTGGGCGCCGCGTTTCACCGCTTCGCGCAGTGGTTCAAGCATGCGCGGGTGGTTGGTGCCGGGGTTCTGGCCCCAGACGAAAATCGCGTCGGCGTGTTCGAAGTCATCAAAGGTCACGGTGCCTTTGCCCACGCCCACACTCTGTGCCAGGGCGACGCCGCTGGCTTCGTGGCACATGTTCGAACAGTCGGGGAAGTTGTTGGTGCCGTAGGCGCGCACGAACAACTGATACAGGTAGGCGGCTTCGTTGCTGGCGCGGCCCGAGGTGTAGAACTCGGCCATGTCCGGGCTTGGCAGGGCATTGAGGTGCTTGCCGACCAGGTCGAACGCGGCTTCCCAACTGATGGGCTGATAGCGGTCGGTCTCGGCGTTGTAGCGCATCGGCTCGGTGAGACGGCCCTGATACTCCAGCCAGTAATCGCTTTGCTCCAGCAGCGCGGTAACACTGTGCTTGGCGAAGAACGCTGCGTCCACGCGGCGCTTGGTGGCTTCCCAGTTGACGGCCTTGGCGCCGTTCTCGCAGAACTTGACCATGCCGCTTTCCGGCGAGTCGCCCCAGGCACAGCCTGGGCAGTCGAAGCCGCCGTTCTGGTTGGTCTTGAGCATCATGCGCAGGTTTTTCAGCGCGTTGTCGCTGGTCAGCCAGGCTTGCGCCACGCTGATCAATGCCCCCCAGCCGCCGGCCGGGCCTTTATAGGGCTTATAGCGTGGGGTTGGGGTCTGGTCGGCTTGGTGGTGAAGGCTCATGGCTGGTACTCCATCGCAGGGCTGTAGACCCGCGGCGCGCTTTTCTGCGGCAGGTGGATGAGATTGAGGTTATGCCGGCGCGCCCATTGCAGGGCCAGGCCGGTGGGCGACGACAGGCTGACCAGGGTCTGGATGCCCGCGCGCAGGACTTTCTGGATCAATTCGAGGCTGCAGCGGCTGGTGACAATCGCCAGGCCGCCGTCGGTCGGAATTTCTTGGCGAATCAGCGCGCCGATCAATTTATCCAGGGCGTTATGCCGGCCGATGTCTTCGCGGCCCATCAGCAACTCGCCCTGGTCGTTCATAAAGATCGCCGCATGCACGGCGCCGCTGTGTTGGCCCAGGGGCTGGAACGCACTGATGCGCTGGCGCAGGCCATCGAGCCATTCGGCCGGTGGCAAGGGCGCGCCGGGCAGCACCTGAAGGTCGGGCAAGGCCTGCTCCACCGCTTCGACACCGCACAAGCCGCAGCCGCTGGTACCGGCCAATTGGCGGCGCTGTTGCTTGAGGTTCCAGAATGCACGGCTGGAAATCTGTACCTGAGCATACTGGGTGGAACCCGAGCCACTGAGCTTCAGATCGTATATGTCGCTAACGTCGCGGATGATGCCGCTGCCAAGGCTGAAACCGACGATAAAATCCTCAAGGTCGGTCGGCGTCACCAGCATGACGGCCTGGCTGATATCGTTGTAGGCAATCGCCAACGCCACTTCTTCGGCCAGCGCAGTGCTGCCGACGTCGGTGTGTTCCAGATTGCTGTACTGATAGCTCTGGCTGGCGGCGGGCGCTGGCGTTTCGAGGGCGGGCGCCGCGCAGGTGGGGCGCTTGGCGTTCATGGGGCAATACCACCGGCGGATTGATCAGTGTTCAGACTAGGCGCGACAAAGGGTCGCGTCTAATTGCCAGTATTGATGTATTGATAGATGGCGTCGATCAAGGTTCGTTTTTTCCTCCAGCAGCGACCTGGAACCCAAATCCCCGGGACTGGTCTAGTCTTGGGCATCAGGCACTTAAACCCAAGGAGAGCGCACTATGAGTATTTTCAGTTTTGTTAAGGAAGCAGGCGCGAAATTGATTGATCTGCTGACGCCGGGTAATGCAAACGCCAGTGAGCAGTTGAAGGACCACATCTCCAAGGTTGGCCTTGGAAATCCGAATGTGCAGGCGACCGTTGAGGGTGACAAAGTCACGCTGACGGGTGAAGTCGCGACTCAGGAAGAGAAAGAAAAAATCATCCTGGCGGCTGGCAATATCGAAGGTGTCGGCAGTGTTGAAGACAAGCTCACCGTCTCCGGCCCGGTCGTTGCCGCTGCGCGTTTCGTGGTCGTGAAAAAAGGCGACACCCTCAGCGCGATTTCCCTGGCGGTGTACGGCAACGCCAACCAGTACAACAAGATTTTCGAGGCTAACAAGCCGATGTTGTCGCACCCGGACAAGATCTACCCAGGCCAGACCCTGCGTATCCCTGAGTAATACGCAGGATAAAACGAGCAAGCTCGCCCTTTTGTAGGAGCGAGCTTGCTCGCGAAAAACTCACAGGCACCGCGTTTATTCAGGAAATACGCGTTATCGTTGACGTTTTTCGCGAGCAAGCTCGCTCCTACAGATTGGTATTAGGGCGTGTCCCCTCCCACGCTCGCTCAAAGCCCGGTAATAAGTTCTCGGTAATTCCCGACGGCTGCGAACTCTGCGGTGTCCTTGGGGCCCTTTTTGCTGTCGGGCTCTTTGACCGCCAGCAAATGGCCTACCCCGAAATCCCTGGCACTGCGCAGAATCGGCAAGGTGTCGTCGATAAACAGGCTCCGGGCCGGGTCGAAGTCGATGTCAGCTTGCAGCGCTGCCCAGAACTGCGGGTTCTCCTTGGGAAAACCGTAATCGTGAGAGCTGATCAGTCGTTCGAAGTACGGCGCCAACTCGATGCGCTCCAACTTCAAGGACAACGAATCGCGATGAGCGTTGGTGATCATGATCACGCGCTTGCCGGCCTGTTTGATCGCTGCCAGAAAAGTATCGGCGTCCGGGCGCAGGGCAATCAGGTGGGCGGTTTCCAGCTTGAGTTCGCGCACGGGGATTGCAAGTTCTGCGCTCCAGAAATCCAGGCAATACCATTGCAACTGTCCGGCGTTACGCTCGAACAGCGGCTGCAATTCCATTTGCGCCATGGCCAGGCTCACGCCGTGCAGCTCGGCGTAGCGTTGCGGCAGGTGCTCCATCCAGAAGTGGTTGTCGTAATGCAGGTCGAGCAAGGTGCCGTCCATGTCCAGCAGGACAGTGTCGATGGCGTGCCAGGGCAAAGAGGGCATGGGGCGTTCTCATGTAAGTAAAGATATCCGACACAGACAATCGGAAAAGCCACGGTATAGTAACCCGATCACGCCAAGGAGCCGTTTATGCGCCAGAAACCCACCGTCCTCGCCCGCGAAATAGTCGCCAGTAGCCGTTTGTTCCGCGTGGAGGAAGTGCAATTGCGCTTTTCCAATGGCGTTGAACGGACCTACGAACGTCTGGTGGGCCGTGGTGCCGGTTATGGCGCAGTGATGATCGTGGCGATGATCGACGACGATCATGCACTGCTGGTGGAAGAGTACTGCGGTGGCACCGATGAATATGAGTTGTCCTTGCCCAAAGGCTTGATCGAGCCTGGCGAGGATGTGCTGGCTGCGGCGGACCGTGAACTCAAGGAAGAGGCTGGCTATGGCGCACGTCAGTTGGAACATATCACCGAGTTGTCGCTGTCGCCCGGCTACATGAGCCAGAAAATCCAGGTGGTGCTGGCCACTGATCTGTACGAAGAGCGCCTGGAAGGCGATGAACCTGAGCCTATGCGCGTGGAGCGGGTCAACCTGCGTGAGCTGTCGGCGCTGGCGCAGAACGAACAGTTCAGCGAGGGCCGGGCGCTGGCCGCGTTGTATCTGGTACGGGACCTGCTGACCCAGCGTGGGGTGTTCACCTTATGAGCGAATTGTTTCTGGGCCATCCGTTTATCGCGCCGGTCATTGAACTGGCGCGCCAGGCCGGTGAAGCCATCCTGCCGTACTGGCGTGCCGATGTGGCGGTGACCTCCAAGGCGGATGATTCGCCGGTGACGGCCGCCGATCTGGCCGCGCATCATCTGATTCTCGCCGGTCTCACGGCGCTGGACCCGAGCATTCCGGTGCTGTCCGAAGAAGACGCCGATATCGACCAGAGCGTGCGCGCCGGCTGGCAGCGTTGGTGGCTGGTGGACCCGCTGGACGGCACCAAGGAATTCATCAGCGGCAGTGAAGAGTTCACGGTCAATATTGCCTTGATCGAGCAGGGCCGTGTGGTGTTCGGCGTGGTCTCGATGCCCACCAGCGGTCGTTGCTACTTCGGCGGCGCGGGCCTGGGAGCCTGGCGCTCGGATGTAAATGCCGCGCCCAGGCAGATCCAGGTGCGCCAGACTCCGGCTGCGGGTGAAGCCTTTACTGTGGTTGCCAGCCGCCGGCATACCAGCCCGGAGCAGGAGCGTTTGCTGGAGGGGTTGAGCCAGGGTTTGGGCGAGCTGAAACTGGCGAATATCGGCAGTTCGTTGAAGTTCTGCCTGTTGGCCGAGGGCAGTGCCGATTGCTATCCGCGCCTGGCGCCGACGTCGCAGTGGGATACCGCGGCGGCGCAAGGTGTGTTGGAAGGGGCGGGGGGCGAGGTGCTGGAGTTGAACGGCAAGCCGTTCAGCTACCCGGCGCGGGAATCGTTGCTGAACCCGTTCTTTCTGGCGTTGCCGGCCAAGGCGGCATGGCGCGAGCGCCTGTTGAGCCTGGCCAGGTCTTAAGACCTGCGCAAATTAAAAATGTGGGAGGGGGCTTGCCCCCGATTGCGGTGTAACAGTCAGAAGCGGGTTGTCTGACACACTGCTATCGGGGGCAAGCCCCCTCCCACATTTGCTTTGTGTGATGGCGGCTAGCGGTGCAGGACGTATTGGCCGGTAAAAGTCACTGCGCGGTCTTCACTGCCCTGATTCACAATCCATGTGTCCAGCGCCAACCGCGCCCGGCCATGGCGTTTGTAGGTCGCCACGAAGCGCTTCCACACCTTCTCCTCCGGTGCCGTGCAAATCACCGTCGCATCCTGCGTCACCGGCAACGGATAACTGATCTGTCCTTCCTGAATCACGATGTGCCCGTCTTCGATGCCGTCTTCGCGCAGTCTCAGGTGCAACCAACCCCAGCCTGCCAGGACGGCGCCGCAGTAGAGGCTGCCGCCAAACATGGTGCTCTTGTGGTTGATATTGGCTTGCAAGGGCAGATGCAGTTGCAGCTGGTGGTGTTGCCAGTCGAGCACCTTGAGCCCCATTTCCCGAGTGAGGGGGATGTCGTGATGGAGGATGGATTCCAGGTAACGGCTGTCGCGGCTCATGGCGGCCTCTTGGCGGGTGGACAGGGTCATTCGTCGTCTGCGCTGTGGTTGGCGCTGTCGGCGAAGTTCAGGCCGTGTTTGCGCAGTTTGTCGTGCAGGGTTTTGCGTGGCACGCCCAAGGCTTCGGCGAGGCTGCGCAGGGAGCTGTGGGGGCGGGTCAGTTCGGCGGCGATCAGGCTTTTTTCGAATTGTTCGACTTGCTCGCTCAAACCGCCAGGCGTGGAGGTCAGGGTGCTGGTGGATGGATCGTCCGGCGTACTGTCCAGAGCCAGTTCCAGGCCCAGGGCGAAGCGTTCGGCGGCGTTTTGCAGCTCGCGCACATTGCCCGGCCAACTGTGGCGCAACAGCAGGGCGCGTTGTCCCGGTTGCAACTCGTGCAGCGGCAGGCCGTGGCGGCTGCTGGCTTCGTCGGCGAAGTGCTGGAACAGCATCAGCGCGTCTTCGCCACGTTCGCGCAGCGGTGGAATGCGCAGCGGCGCGACGTTGAGACGGTAATACAAGTCGGCGCGGAAGCGGCCCTGGTCGGCGGCCTGGCGCAGGTCTTCCTTGGTGGCGGCGATGATGCGGATGTCCAGCGGGATCAACTGGTTGCCGCCCAGGCGCTCGACCACCCGCTCCTGCAACAGGCGCAGCAGCTTGACCTGCACGTCCAGGCTCATGCTTTCGATTTCATCAAGAAACAGCGTGCCACCGTTGGCGAATTCGAACTTGCCGATACGGCGCTTCTGCGCACCGGTAAACGCGCCGGGTTCATGGCCGAACAGTTCGCTTTCCACCACCGACTCGGCCAGCGCGCCGGCGTTGATCGCCACGAACGGGCCGCTGCGCCGGTTCGAAAGATCGTGCAAGGCCCGGGCGACCACTTCCTTGCCGGCGCCGGTTTCGCCGAGGATCAGCACATCGGCTTTGGTCGCCGCCAGCGCACCGATTTGCTCGCGCAGGCGCAGCATCTGCGGCGAATGTCCGACCAGGCGTGTGCTCAGTTGCTGCCGATCGCTGAGGGCCAGACGCAGGCTGCGGTTGTCCAGCACCAGGCGGCGCAAGGCCAGGGCGCGGCGCACGCTGTCGAGCAACGCGTCGCTGGCGAAGGGTTTTTCAAGGAAGTCGTAGGCGCCGGCGCGCATGGCCTGCACCGCCAGGGGCACGTCGCCGTGGCCGGTGATCAGCAGCACCGGCAGGTCCGGATCCTGGCCGTGCAGTTCGGCGAGCAGCTCCAGGCCGTCCATGCCGGGCATGCGGATATCGCTGACCACCACGCCCGGCCAGTCCCGCGACAGGCGCGCGGTGAGGCCGCTGGCTTCGCCCAGGGTCAGCACTTTCAGCCCGGCGAGGTCGAGGGTCTGGCATAGCGCCTGACGCAAATGGGGATCGTCGTCGATCAGCACCACCTGAATCTGGTTATCGATACTCATACACTGCGGTCCTCGGACGGTTGCACACTGACGCCCGGCGAGCCGGCGCGCAATTTCAAGGTTAACAGCGCGCCGCCTTCCTTGTGGTTGGCGAACAGCAGCTCGCCGCCGAACGCACGCATCAGGGTTTCACAGATGGCCAGGCCCAGGCCCAGGCCCTGGGTGCGTGTCTTGGTGGTGTAGAACGGCTCGCTGGCGCGGCCCAGGGCTTCCATGCAAAAGCCCGGGCCGTTGTCGCGGATATACAGGTTGACGCCCTGGTCGGTTGTTTGGGCACTCAGCCACAGTTTGCGTGGCGGGCCTTTTTCGGTGAGGGCGTCGAGGGCATTGGCCAGCAGGTTGCCCAGCACCTGGCGTAGACGGGTTTCACCGGCCTGCACCCACAGGGTCGCTTCGGGTAAGTCGCGGATCAGTTCCACTTCCATCGAGCGCCGCCGTTTGCCCAGCAAGGCCAGCGCATCGTCCAGCGCAGGTTGCAGCGCCACGCTTTCCGGCGCGTGGCGGTCGCGGCGAGCGAATGCGCGCAAGTGCGCGATGATCGACGCCATGCGCCCGGTCAGTTCGCTGATCAACTTGAGGTTGCCGCGCGCATCGGCGGTGCGCTCATGGTCGAGCAGGATTTCCGCGTTTTCCGCGTAGCTGCGAATCGCTGCCAGGGGCTGGTTCAGCTCATGGCTGATGCTGGCCGACATGGTGCCCAGCGCCGAGAGTTTACCCGCCTGCACCAGGTCGTCCTGGGCGCGTACCAGTTCCTGCTGGGCGTGTTCGCGCTCCAGCACTTCCTGTTTCAGGCGTCGGTTCAGGCCCTCCAGATCGCTGGTCCGCTCGGCCACACGCATTTCCAGTTCGCGGCGGGCCTTGGCTTCGAAGGCGATGCGCTCCAGGTAATGGCGACGGCGCTGCATCATCAAGCCGAGCAGCAGCATCAGCACCAGCAACGTCGCGCCGCCGACGGCCACCACGGTACGCACCGGGCGGTTGATCAGGGACTGGGGCGCAAGAATTTCCACGTTCCAGCCGGTTTCGGCGATGGCGGTGGATTGGCGCAGCCAGGCGCTGCTGCTGAGGTTCAGTGGTTGCGGATCACGGGTCGGGTAGGGCTGTATGGCAATAATGGCCTGGCGTTCTTCGGCGGTCAGCGGTCGCGTGGCGCGGAACCGCCACTGCGGGCGCGAGGTGAGGATCACCACGCCATTGTGGTCGGTTACCAGCAGTTGTTCCGGGGTGTTGCCCCACAAGCTCTCGGTGTGGTCCAGGTCGACCTTGACCACCAGCACGCCAATGATTTTTTCGTCATCGCGCACGGCGGCTGCGAAGAAATAGCCGCGCTTGGCCGAGGTGGTGCCCAACCCGAAAAAGCGCCCCAGGCGCCCGGCCATGGCTTCGCTGAAATAGGGGCGAAAGGAAAAGTTGCGCCCGACAAAGCTGTCCTGTTTATCCCAGTTGGACGCGGCGAGGGTCTTGCCGGTGGTGTCCATCAGGTACATCACCTCCACCCCGGCCTGGGCGGCGACATCCTTGAGCAGCAGGTTGGCGTTGACCAGGTTGGTGCTGATCTGCGGTGCATCCAGCGCGGTGCGCAACGCCGGCAGGTCACCGAGGATCTGCGGCAGCACTTCATAGCGATGCAGGGTACCCAGCAGGTTGGCGACGTACAGGTCGAGGGTCTGGCGGTTCTGCCCGGCCAGCTCGCTGCGGTAGTAGCGCTCGGCCAGATGCTCCAGCGGCCATAGCAGCGGCGCCAGGCACAACGCCAACAGGGCCAGGCTGCGCCAGCGGGGTCTTCGTGGAAGAGGTGGGGTCATGGGGATCGTGCGCCTGTGGGTACAGGCGCATTATGCCTAGTGCTGCCTGGCAAGACACTCGTGCAATGCATCCTGCCAGTGCGGCTGGCTGACATGCCACTGCTGCTGCAGGCGGCTGCAATCGAGGCGCGAGTTCAGTGGGCGCCTGGCAGGTGTTGGATAGGCGCTCGACGGGATCGCTTCCAGCTCAGCGCAGGGTTTGCCTGCCACGCGCAGGGCTTCGCCAATGGCCTGGGCAAAGCCGAACCACGACGTTTCACCTTGGGCCGTCAGGTGATAAACGCCCCAATCCCCGGCGTCACCGGCTTGCCAGCGCTCGATCAGTGCACGCGTACTGTCGGCGATGGTCCCGGCCCACGTCGGTGCGCCGATCTGGTCGGCGACAATACGCATCTGCGGTTTCTCCTGCAGCAGGCGCTGCATGGTCAGCAGGAAGTTCTTGCCGTGGCTCGAATACACCCAGCTGGTGCGCAGAATCAGGTACTTGCCGCCCACGGCCGCAATCGCCTGTTCACCCGCCAGTTTGCTCTGGCCGTACACACCCAGGGGGTTGGGCGGGTCATTTTCGGTGTAGGGAGCAGGTTTGCCGCCGTCGAACACGTAGTCGGTGGAGTAATGAATCAGCGGGACGCCAAGGGCCTTGGCTTCTTCGGCGAGAATGCGCGGGGCGATGGCATTGATGGCGAAGGCCGCGTCCGGCTCGCTTTCGGCCTGATCGACCGCAGTGTGGGCGGCGGCGTTGATGATCAGGTCGGGGCGGTGAGCGTGCACCTGTTGGCGGATAAGCGCTGCGTCGGCCAGATCAAGCTGGTCGCGGCCCAGCACGATGAGCTCGCCCAGGCCCTGGAGCCGCTGTTGCAGCGCCTGGGAGACTTGGCCGTGCTGGCCGGTGATCAATATCTTCATGGGAATAAGTCGGCTTCCATCAACAGTTTACCGACTTGGTCCTTGGCGGACAGTTGCGGCGGTTCGGACAGCTCCCAGTTGATTGCCAGTGTCGGGTCATTCCAAAGAATGCTGCGTTCGGCGCTCGGTTGGTAGTAGTCGGTAGTTTTGTACAGAAACTCGGCGTGGTCGCTCAGCACTACAAACCCGTGGGCGAAACCTTCGGGCACCCACAGTTGGCGATGATTCTGCGCGGATAATCGTACGCCCACCCATTGGCCGAAGTTTGGTGAGCTGCGACGGATGTCGACGGCAACATCCAGCACTTCTCCGCACGTGACACGTACCAGTTTGCCCTGAGTGTGTTCGAGCTGGTAGTGCAGCCCCCTCAGCACACCTTTTTGCGAGCGTGAGTGGTTGTCTTGCACGAAGTTACGCTTGAGCCCGGTGGCGGCTTCAAAAGCCTTGGCGTTGAAGCTTTCGTAGAAGAAGCCGCGCTCATCACCAAACACTTTTGGCTCGAGAATCAGTACGCCGGGTAACGAGGTTTCAACCACATTCACTTGGTTTCTCCGGCGAGCGAATAAAGGTATTGACCATAGCCGGTTTTGCCGAAATATTTGGCGCGTTCCAGCAAATAGTCACGATCAATCCAGCCGTTTTCGTAAGCGATTTCTTCCAGGCAGGCGACTTTCAGGCCCTGGCGGTGCTCGATGGTCTGCACGTAGGTGGACGCTTCCAGCAGGCTGTCATGGGTGCCGGTGTCGAGCCAGGCGAAGCCGCGACCGAAACGTTCAACGTGCAGGTCGCCGCGCTTGAGGTAGGCGTTGTTGACGTCGGTGATTTCCAGCTCGCCGCGTGGCGAAGGCTGGACGGCCTTGGCGATCTTGATCACGTCGTTGTCGTAGAAATACAGGCCGGTCACCGCATAGCTGGATTTAGGCTTCGCCGGTTTTTCTTCGATCGACAGGGCACGGCCCTCTTTGTCGAAATCAATCACGCCGAAACGCTCCGGGTCCTTGACCCAGTAGCCGAACACCGTGGCGCCGGATGGGCGTTGCGCGGCGTTGCGCAATTGATCACCGAAGTGCTGACCGTGGAAGATGTTGTCGCCCAGGATCAGGCACACCGGATCATCACCGATGAACTGCTCGCCAATGATGAACGCTTGGGCCAAACCATCGGGCGATGGCTGTTCCGCATAGCTGAAACGCACGCCGAACTGGCTGCCGTCACCCAGAAGGTTGCGGTATTGCGGCAGGTCCACTGGCGTTGAGATCACCAGGATGTCCTTGATCCCCGCCAGCATCAGCACCGAGATCGGGTAGTAGATCATCGGCTTGTCATACACCGGCAACAGTTGTTTGGACACGCCCAGGGTAATGGGGTGCAAACGGGTGCCGGAACCGCCGGCCAATACAATTCCCTTCATCATGCGATCAGATCCTTCACGTCAGTATTGCCAAGTCGTTCACCTTGATAGCTGCCATCCTGGACCCTGCGGCACCATTCCAGGTTATCGAGGTACCACTGCACGGTCTTGCGCAGTCCGGTCTCAAAGGTTTCTTCCGGGACCCAGCCCAGCTCGCGCTCGATTTTGCTGGCGTCGATCGCGTAGCGCTGGTCGTGGCCCGGGCGATCCTTGACGAAAGTGATCAGATCGGTGAATTTTTCCACGCCGGCCGGACGCTGTGGCGCCAGCTCTTCCAGCAGGGCACAGATGCCGCGTACGACGTCGATATTCTTCTGTTCGTTGTGGCCACCGATGTTGTAGGTCTCGCCCACCACCCCAGTCGTCACCACCTTGAGCAATGCACGGGCGTGGTCCTCGACGAACAGCCAGTCGCGCACTTGCAGACCATCGCCATACACCGGCAGCGGCTTGCCCGCGAGGGCGTTGAGAATCACCAGTGGGATCAGCTTTTCAGGGAAGTGGAACGGCCCGTAGTTGTTCGAGCAGTTGGTCAACAGCACCGGCAGGCCGTAGGTACGCTGCCAGGCGCGGACCAGATGGTCGGAGGCTGCCTTGCTGGCCGAGTACGGCGAGCTGGGGGCGTAGGGGGTGGTTTCGGTGAACAGATCGTCCACGCCGTGCAGGTCGCCGTACACCTCGTCGGTGGAGATGTGATGGAAACGGAAGGCGCTCTTCGCCGGTTCGGCCAGCTTCTGCCAATAGGCACGGGTGGCTTCCAGCAGGCTGTAGGTACCGACAATGTTGGTCTGGATAAAATCCGACGGCCCGTCGATGGAACGGTCCACATGGGACTCGGCCGCCAAGTGCATGATCGCGTCTGGCTCAAAGCGCGCCAGTACGGCGCTGACGGTGGCCTGGTCGATGATATCGGCCTGGACGAACTCATAGCGGCTGTTGGACGCAATGCTGGCCAGCGACTCAAGGTTGCCGGCGTAAGTCAGCTTGTCCAGGTTGAGCACTTCATGCTCAGTGTGCTGGATCAGGTGCCGAATCAGGGCCGAGCCAATAAATCCGGCACCGCCGGTGATAAGAATGCGCATGTCGAGGGCCTTTTCCTTAGACGGACATTAAGCGAAAGAAGCATAGCTTGAGTTGTGAATCGAGCGGGCGCAAGCGCGGCGAGCAGGAGGGGTTGATTAACGCCCCCGAACAATGGCGATATAGACGCCTGATAAAACCGAGGTCGTCACAATGTTGCTTGCCACATTGATCCATCGTGCCAGTCTGCCGTGCCCCCAGTTGAGCCTTGAGCAGGCGGCCCATCTGCTTGAGCAGCATTACGGCCTTAGTGGCACATTGCAATCTCTGGGCAGTCAACAAGACCTTAACTTCAGGATTGACAGCGCCTTGGGCCGCTTCGTTCTGAAAATCTGCCGGGGTGACTACGCGCCAATCGAGCTTCAGGCCCAGCATGCCGCCCTCAACGCGCTGCAGGCAAACGTACAGGTGCGGGTGCCCAAGGTGATCAAGGCCCTCAATGGCGAGGAGTTGCTGACTGTCAGCGTCGACGGGCAACCCCTGCACCTGCGGCTATTGGACTACATCGACGGCCAACCCCTGACCCATTTGCCTCACCTGGGGCGCGACGTGATCGCAGGCTTCGGCGAGCTGTGCGGGCAAATGAGCCTGGCGCTGGCAACGTTCACCCATCCCGGCCTGGACCGCACCCTGCAATGGGACCCGCGCCACGCGCAGGCGTTGATCAAGCATTTGCTGGCGACCTTGCCCGACGTCGTCCATCGCGCCGCGCTGGAACAGGTCGCCGGGCAGATCGAGGCGCATATCGGACCTTTGGCTGCGCACTTGCCCTGGCAGGCCGTGCACATGGACATCACCGACGACAATGTGGTGTGGCAGCGTGATGCGCAGCGGCACTGGCAGGTCCAGGGCGTAATCGATTTCGGCGACCTGGTGCATACCTGGCGCATTGCCGACCTGTCAGTCACCTGCGCCGCGCTGCTGCACCATGCCGAGGGCGACCCGTTTGCCATCCTGCCGGCGATCCGCGCCTGCCACGCGGTCACGCCGTTGCTGCGGGAAGAGTTGCGCGCGCTATGGCCGTTGATCGTGGCCCGCGCCGCGGTGTTGGTGCTGAGCAGCGAGCAGCAGCAACGCCTGGACCCTGATAACGCCTACCTGTTGAAGAACGCCGAGCATGAGTGGGAAATTTTCCACGTCGCGACATCGGTGCCGTTCGAATTGATGGAGGCGGCGATCCTCACTGGTGTCGGTGAGACGTTGGCAGAGTTGACCACCCAGGAATTTGCCCCGTTGCTGCCAGGGCTGGTCGGGCGGGAATTCGCCTTGATCGACCTGGGCGTACTCAGCCCGCATTTCGAGGCGGGCAACTGGGAAACGCCTGGCATTGATCGACGATTGCTGGACGAAGCTGCG
The DNA here is from genome assembly GCF_002934065.1 of Pseudomonas orientalis. NCBI lineage: Bacteria > Pseudomonadati > Pseudomonadota > Gammaproteobacteria > Pseudomonadales > Pseudomonadaceae > Pseudomonas > Pseudomonas orientalis. The sequence continues at coordinate 341,761 of NZ_CP018049.1, forward strand.
GCGGTGCATGGACTGGCGGCCAGCCGTTATGGGCAATACCGGTTGTCGCGCACCCGTCCGGACAGCGCTGTGGAGCCGGACACGTTTCCCCTTCACGTCGAATTGCATCTGCCCCCTGGCACAGTGGTTGAAGCCCCTTTCGCAGGGACCCTGCGCGAGGGTGCTGACGACTTGCTGTGTGTGCATGACGAGCGACTGAACCTGCGCGTATGGGGCGTTAAAACCCTGCTCAATCCCGGTGCGGTGGTAGTAAAAGGGCAGATACTCGGTGAAGTCCACGGGCCGTTGACCGTGCAACTGTGTCGTGCCGACCTTGAGGCCCCGCTGTTCTGTGCCCCCTCCAGGGCGGCGGCGTGGCAGGCGTTGTGCCCGTCACCGGCGGCGCTGCTCGGGTTGGCCTGCGACGCCGAGCCGGAGCTGGACCCCGAGGCGCTGCTGGCCCGGCGCGACGCCAGCTTCGCCCGCTCGCAGAAGCATTACTACGTCGACCCGCCCCGTATCGAACGGGGCTGGCGCAACCACTTGATCGATATGCAGGGTCGCTCCTACCTGGACATGCTCAACAACGTGGCGGTGCTGGGCCACGGCCACCCGCGCATGGCGGCGGTGGCGGCGCGGCAGTGGTCACTGCTCAACACCAACTCGCGGTTTCACTACGCGGCGATTGCCGAGTTTTCCGAACGCCTGCTGGCGCTGGCGCCGCAGGGCATGGACCGGGTATTTCTGGTCAACAGCGGCACCGAGGCCAATGACCTGGCGATCCGCCTGGCCTGGGCCTACAGCGGCGGGCGCGACATGCTCAGTGTGCTGGAGGCTTATCACGGTTGGTCGGTGGCGGCGGACGCGGTGTCTACCTCGATTGCCGATAATCCCCAGGCGTTGAGCAGCCGCCCGGACTGGGTGCACCCGGTGACGGCGCCGAATACCTATCGTGGCGAGTTTCGCGGGCCGGACAGTGCGCCTGACTATGTACGAAGCGTGGAACATAACCTGGCGAAAATCGCCGCGAGCCAACGTCAGCTGGCGGGTTTCATCTGCGAGCCGGTGTATGGCAACGCCGGCGGTATTTCGTTGCCGCCGGGCTACTTGCAGCAGGTCTATGGGTTGGTCCGCGCCCAGGGCGGCGTGTGTATCGCCGATGAGGTACAGGTGGGCTATGGCCGCATGGGGCATTTTTTCTGGGGCTTTGAAGAGCAGGGCGTTGTGCCGGACATCATCACCATGGCCAAGGGCATGGGCAACGGGCAGCCACTGGGTGCGGTGATCACCCGTCGCGACATTGCCGAGGCCCTGGAAGCAGAGGGCTATTTTTTCTCATCATCGGGCGGTAGCCCGGTCAGTTGCCGTATCGGCATGGCGGTACTGGATGTGATGGAGGAAGAAAAACTGTGGGAAAACGCCCAGGCGGTGGGGGGATATTTCAAGACACGCCTGCAAGCGTTGATTGAGCATCATCCGTTAGTCGGTGCGGTGCACGGTTCCGGCTTCTACCTGGGGCTTGAGCTGGTACGCGACCGCCAAACCCTGGAACCTGCGACCCAGGAGACGGCGCTGTTATGCGACCGTCTGCGCGAACTGGGGGTATTCATGCAGCCGACCGGCGACTACCTGAACATCCTCAAGATCAAGCCGCCGATGGTCACTACCCGGCGCAGTGTGGATTTTTTCGTCGACATGCTGTCGAAGGTGCTCGACGAACAGTTGTAACAAGTCGATTGTTATCGACTGCATTTGATCAGACTTGTTTTCAGTCCTGTTTTTTAGCTACTAAAGCCGATATTTATCCGTTATAAAGTCGGCTTTCACCCCATTCGGAGCCTTGATCGTCATGACCACCCTGCACAGCACGCCTCGCGCCGACGGCTTTCATATGCCCGCCGAATGGGCGCCACAGACCCAGACCTGGATGATCTGGCCCGAGCGCCCGGACAACTGGCGCCTGGGCGGCAAGCCGGCGCAGGCGGCTCATGTGGCCGTGGCCAAAGCCATCGCGCGGTTCGAACCGGTGACCGTCGCGGTTTCCGCCGGCCAGTACGAGAACGCCCGCAGCCGCCTCGACGTGCCGAATATCCGCGTGGTGGAGATGTCCAGCGACGACGCCTGGGTGCGGGACACCGGTCCGACATTCGTGATCAACGACAGCGGCGAAGTGCGCGGTGTGAACTGGGATTTCAACGCCTGGGGCGGGTTTGACGGCGGTTTGTATGCGCCGTGGAACCGCGACTCACAAGTGGGAGGCAAGATTCTCGAGATCGAGCGCGCCTCACGTTACCGCACCGAAGGCTTTGTGCTGGAGGGCGGTTCCATTCACGTCGACGGCGAAGGTACCCTGATCACCACCGAAGAGTGCCTGTTAAACCGCAACCGCAATCCGCACCTGGATCGCGCAGCCATTGAAGCGGTACTCAGCGCCAACCTGGCTGTGGATAAGATCATCTGGTTGCCGGATGGCCTGTTCAACGACGAAACCGACGGCCATGTGGATAACTTCTGCTGCTACGTGCGCCCCGGTGAAGTGCTGCTGGCCTGGACCGACGACCCGCAAGACCCGAATTACGCGCGCTGCCATGCCGCCATGGACGTACTGCAAAGCAGCACTGACGCCCAGGGCCGCTCGTTCACGGTGCACAAGATGCCGATTCCAGGGCCGCTGTACGCCACCGAGGAAGAATGTGCCGGTGTCGATCCGGTGGACGGGAGCCAGGAACGTAATCCGAGCGTGCGCTTGGCCGGCTCCTACGTGAACTTCCTGATCGTCAACGGCGGCATCATCGCGCCGAGCTTCGACGACCCGCTGGACCACCAGGCCAAGCAGATCCTGCAGAACCTGTTCCCGCAACACGAAGTAGTGATGGTGCCGGGCCGCGAACTGTTACTGGGGGGCGGCAACATACACTGCCTGACCCAGCAGCAGCCCGCCCCGCAGAGAAATTGAGTGCAGTTGTAACAGTGCCTTGATGGCGAGTGAGCACCGCGTGACAGTGGTGTTCCAGGCAAGCCCGCGGCCCTGCAAGGTCGCGGGCTTTTGTGCGTCTCAATACCCGTGAATACGGGACATTGGCATAGCTCTTGTATCGCAGAGAGGCGACAGGGACTCAGGTCAAGACCGCGTTGTTCTGTCACATACCTTGAGTACGTTAGCCGCTCACGCAGCAGGAGAGAGCGCTGAAATGAATGCCGAAATCAACCCGATGTATATGCGCACGTTCCACCCGGTACGGGTCGATGGCGATGCCATCCACGCGCTGGGGCTCTGGTTGAAGGAAAATGGCTCGCGTCAAGTCAGGCAACAGCCTGACTTGCGCAGCGTGATGAGCGAACGCTACCCGGCGGGTTTGTTCACGGAGGATGAGGTGCAGGTGTTGTGCGAGCTGATGAGTCACTGAACAGCTGCCACATCGCGCGCGAAGCTTTAGAAGCTGTAGGTGCCTGTCACCACCACGCTACGCGGCTCCCCCGGCTGAATCTGCGCGACGCTGGTGGCCGAGGCGTAATAGCGTTTGTCGGCGATATTGTTCAGCGCAGCCCTCACGTCCCATTCTTTCTGGCGGAACCCGGCCAGCGCGTCCCAGCGGCCATAACCGGGTAATACCACCGTGTTGAGGTTGTCGGCATAACGGTCACCGACCAGGGTCAGGCCGGTTTCAGCATACCAGCCCATCTCCGGTTTCCAGGTGATGAACACGCTGGCATTGCGCTTGGCCACGTCGCTGATGCGCTTGCCTTCGAAACCGTTGTTGTCCTCCTCGACCTTGGCATCCTGCAGGCCGATGCCGCCGCGCACATACCAATGGCCGACGACCTTGCCGGTGGCGGTCAGCTCGATGCCGCGCGAGCGTTGCTTGCCTGTCAGCAGGGTGATAGTTCGGTCCAGCGGGTCGCTGGTGCGGCGGTTGTAGAGTTCAAGCTCGTACACCGCCAGGGTGGTGCTCAAGCGGTCGTCAAGCCAATCGCTTTTTACCCCGATTTCCTTCTGCTTGGTCAGCTCGGGACTCAGGTCGTTGACGCTGCCGGCGGCGTTCGGCGTGATGCCGATCAAACCGCCGCCTGCCGGGGAAAACGTCTTGCTCCACGAGGCATAGAAGGAGTGATGCTCCAGCGGCGTCCACACCAGGCCGACGCGGGGGCTGGTGCTGTGGCTTTTCACGTCCTGTTGAGTGTTGAGCAACTTGTTGGTGGTGTCCACTTCGAAGTGGTCATAACGCAGCCCGCCCAACAGTTGCCACTGATCGTTCAAACGCAGTTGATCCTGCACGTACAGGGCGCGGCTTTCGACTTCAGTGTGGTTGTCGCTCGAAACGCTCATGCGCCCGGTATGGCTGAGGTGACGGTTGGGTTGGTGCAGATTCAGGCTCGGTACAGCCTGGCCGCCCCGATTGGGCGCGGTGGCCGAGTAGAGTTTCGGGTCGCGGCGCTGGCTGCCCAGTTCAATCCCGGTAAGCAGGCGGTGCTCCAGCCCGAAGGTATCGAAACCCCCTTCCAGTTCAAGGTTGTTGAACACGTTGCGGGTGGTCAGGTCCTGCTGCCAGTGCTGGCGGCTGACGGTGTTGGTTCTCGCGTCGTAGCCGGTCTGGTAGGTGTTGTCGAAATCGCTGTCGAGCTTGAATACGCCCAGGGTGTGGCGCAGTTGCCAGTTATCGTTGAGCTCATAGGCCAGTTTGGAGCGCAGGGACTGGGAGGTGTCATCGATGTAATCGCCGCTGGAGAAATAGGTAGTGCTGCGGCTCACATCCGCAGGACGCCCATTGACGCCAGGAATGCCGCGGTCCGGCGTGCGGTTGTAGCGGCTGTATTCGTATTGCACCAGCCAGTTCAGCTCGGGCGTGAGTTGCCAGCTCATCGACGGCGCGAACAACTGGCGGTTGCCACTGACGCCATCGCGAAAGCTGTTGTTGTCCTGGTTGCCCATGTTCAGGCGCAGGCTGATGTTATCGCTGGGGTCGGTACTCAGGTCGGCGTACAGGCTGCGCAAATCGTTGCTGCCGCCCTGGGCTTCGAGGCTGGAGCTGCGGCCGGGGCTTGGCAGTTTGCTCACACGGTTGACGATCCCGCCCTGGCCGCCGCGCCCGTAGAGCACTGCTGCCGGGCCCTTCAGCACCTCGATACGCTCGATGTTGTGCAGGTCACGCACGTATTGGCTGTCGTCGCGGATGCCGTCCAGGTAGAAGTCATTGCTCGCATCGAAACCGCGGATACGCAGGCTGTCGAAGCGCGTGTCGGCACCGCTGCTGACGTTGGGGATACCGCTCAACGCCTGGCCCAGATCGTTGGTGCCATAGGCGCGCAGGCTGTCGGTTTTCACCGAATCGATCGCCTGGGGTACGTAACGCACGGCGGTCGCAGTGCGCGTGGCGGTGGTGCTTTGCTTGATGCGTGGGTCGTCTTCGTCGAGTTCGGCGCTGATCGAGGTGGCAGGCAACACTGTGGTAGCACAGGCAAAACCGGCAGACAGCACAGCAGAAAGCCCAAGAAGAACAGGCGTCAGGCGAGGGGCAGGCATGGGAAAAAGTGTCCGAATTGTCAGGGATGAGAAAGCGCGCAAATGGTAATGCTTTGCATTTGCTTACGGGATCTATTCCCAAACGTATTGTCGGTTAATTTGTTACTTAGTGTGTTTTTTTGCAGGGGCTGTTGGATTTTTGGACGGTTACCCAAGCGCAATAGGTCTGTGCTTAGAATTATTTAGCCTAAATACGGGTGCTTCACGAAATTGACACATAGTTCAACGCGCGCATAGGATTGCGCCCAACGCCTGTGGCTGACAGCCATGACTCATCCAATAAGAAAAGGCCCGCGGCAGTTCAGTCGTCCGCGGGCCTTGTTTTTTTTGGAGAAAGTCGACACCGGAAAGTGATAGGGGCCTGGTGTCATAGCGCGTACTCAACCAGTAATAAGGAATATAAGAACATGTTGAAGCAACGGATGAGTCTGATCGCTCTGGGGATTTTGAGCGCATCGACAGCCATGGCGAACGACCAGGAGCAATCCAAGGGTTTCGTCGAAGACAGCCACCTGAACATCGCAGCACGCAACGCCTACATCAGCCGTGACTACAAAAACGGCAAGCAGGACAAAGCCGAGTGGGGCCAGGGCTTCATCGGCAAGTTCGAGTCCGGCTTCACCCAGGGCACTGTAGGGGTGGGTGTGGACGTGATCGGCCAATACGCCATCCGTCTGGACGGCGGTAAAGGTCGCAGCGGCGCCGGCGGTATCGATTTCTTCAAGCAGGGCGACAGCGGCGAAGCGGCCAACGACCTGGCCAAAGGCGGCGCAGCCGTCAAGGCGCGCATTTCCAACACCGTGATCAAATACGGTCAGCAGATGCCGGCCGTGCCGGTCCTGCAGTACGACAACTCGCGCCTGTTGTCGGAAACCTACGAGGGCACCTCGATCGTTTCCAAGGAAATTGCCGGCCTGCAACTGGACGCCGGTCACTTCACCAAGGAAGCCCGCAAGAGTGCCGAAGGCAGCGACAGCGGCCGCCTGAAGAGCATCAACTACATCGGTGGCAGCTACAAATTCACCGAAAGCCTGTCGGCTGCCCTGTATGCCTCCGATATGCAGGACGTGCTGAAGAAGCAATACGTCAACGTCAACTACGTGCTGGCGCTGCCAGAGAAACAGTCGCTGACCTTTGACTTCAACGGCTACAAAACCAAGCTGGACCGCAGCTTCGCCCTGGAAAACCAAGGTGATGCGGACGCACGCGACAACAAGATCTGGAGCCTGGGCGCTACCTGGGCTGTTGGCCCGCACAGCTTCACCGTCGCTCACCAGCGCAGCACCGGCGACACCGGCTACCTGTACGGCGGCTACCGCAACGCCGGCGGCATCGGCGACGGCGGCAATACCATCCTGCTGGCCAACTCCTACTGGTCCGACTTCAACGGCAAGGACGAGCGCTCCTGGCAGGCCGGCTACGGCATCGACTTCACCACCTTCGGTGTACCGGGCCTGACCTACAACGTTGCCTACGTGCGCGGTACCAACATCGACGACGGCACCGGCCGTGGCGATGGCACCGAGCGCGAAATCTGGAACCAGTTCAAGTACGTGGTCCAGAGCGGCCCGGCCAAAGACCTGAGCCTGCGTGCGCGTGCCTCGTGGTTGCGCGTTTCCAACAACGCCAGCAACTACAACGTAGGCGGCAACGAGCTGCGCCTGTTCGCCGACTACCCGATCAATGTTTTCTGATTGATTGCACGTCGTGCCTGATACCAGGCCATGAAAAACCCCGACTGGTTCGGGGTTTTTTTATGGTCGAAATCAAGCTTATTGGAGGGTAATGGTGACCTTGCCTTTTGCCCTTCCCTGATCGACGTACCGCAATGCCTGCGCGGTCGATTCGAAAGGAAAGGAGCGATCGATGATCGGTTTGATAACGCCCGCCTCGATCAGCGCAGTGATTTTCTGCAGTTGTATTCCATCGGCATGCATAAACAAAAATGCATAGCTCACCCCGCGCTTGCGGGCTTTTCTGCGAATACCGCTGCTCAGCAGGCGCATGACCTGCCCCAGCACCCAGGCCAAGCCTTGCGATTGGGCAAATTGCGCGGTGGGCGGTCCTGATAGAGAAATAAGCTGGCCACCAGGTTTGAGCACCTTGAGCGATTTCTCCAGTACATCGCTGCCGAGGCTGTTCAATACCATGTCGAAATCGTGCAACTCGTTGGCAAAATCCTGCTGTTTGTAATCGATGACCACATCTGCCCCAAGTGCTTTCACCCATGCGACATTCGCCGTACTGGTGGTGGTCGCCACGAAGGCGCCGAGGTGCTTGGCGAGCTGGATGGCGAGCGTGCCGACACCGCCGGAACCGGCATGAATCAACACCTTCTGGCCTCTTTTCACCTGGGCGGTTTCAACCAGCACCTGCCAGGCCGTCAAGGCGGCCAAGGGCATGGCAGCCGCTTCGGCCATGCTCAGGTTCGAGGGTTTGAACGCCAGCGCGTTTTCATGCACGGCGATCAACTCGGCAAAGGTCCCGATCCGTGACTCGGGAGGACGTGCATAGACTTCGTCTCCCGGCTTGAATCGCGTGACCGCCGCACCTGTGCGAACCACCACTCCGGCCAGATCATTGCCCAATATCAACGGAAACCTGTAGGGCAGGATCAGTTTGAACTCCCCCGTGCTGATCTTGGAGTCCAACGGGTTCACGCTTGCTGCATGCACCTGGATCAGCACGTCATGCACACCGACCGCAGGGTCGGGTACATGGCCAATCATTGCGTCTTGCTTGCCGTAGCGATCGATAAAAAATGCCTTCATGGTAGATAGCGCTGCGCCACGGTGGACTGCTTGATCTGCGCCAAAAGCCCCTGACGCGCGGTTTGCAGCGCATCCCAACGCTCGCCGTCCTGCAGCGCGGGAATGGTCACTGGTTCGCGACGGTCGAAGCCGAGCAGTGCGGCATCCACCAGCGCATCCACTTCCATGATTTCGCTCAAGGTGTTGATGTCGATACCGGCGCGATCCCAGATCTCCGTGCGGGTCGCGGCGGGCAGTACGGCTTGCACGTAGACACCCCGAGGCGACAGTTCCAGGCTCAGTCCTTGGGACAGGAACAGCACAAACGCCTTGGTCGCCCCATACACCGACATGCCGAACTCAGGCGCAAGCCCCACCACCGAACCGATGTTGATGATCGAGCCTTCACCTGCCTTGGCCAGGCGCGGCGCGATGGCGCTCGTGAGCCGCACCAGCGCGGTGGTGTTGAGGGCCACCAGTTGCGCAACGCTGTCAGTGCTTTGCTCGATAAACGTGCCCGATTGTGCGGCGCCGGCATTGTTGACCAGGATACCGATGCGCGCGTCATCGCGCAGGCGCGCTTCGACGGCGTGCAGGTCGCTGAGTTGCGTCAGGTCGGCCTGGAGCACATCAATGGCGACGTTGTGTTTGTCGCGCAGGGTCGCGGCGAGCGTTTCCAGGCGAGAGTGATCGCGGGCGACCAACACCAGATCATGCCCGCGTTGGGCGAAACGCTCGGCATAAACCGCGCCGATGCCAGTGGAAGCGCCAGTGATGAGAACGGTAGGGCGAGTAGTCATGATGTCAGCTCTTTGGTCAGGGACGGAGATTTCCGTGCGTTTGGAGGAAGGTCATACCGCTGGCGATTAGGATGATGATCGAAATCTAAACTGTCAACGGTTTTGATTATGAACGACATCTATGTATCATTGGCCAATGCATCCAGTGGTAGAGAGGAATCGAACATGCGCGTATCCAAGGCCCAGGCCCAGGCAAACCGCGAGCACATCGTCGAAACGGCGTCAGTCGTGTTTCGCGAGCGTGGCTTTGATGGCGTCGGCGTGGCCGACCTGATGGCCGCCGCCGGCTTCACCCATGGCGGCTTCTACAAACACTTCGGCTCCAAGGCCGACCTGATGGCCGAAGCTTCGGCCAACAGCCTCGCCCAATCCCTGGCCGGCGCTGAACAATTAAGCGTGAAAGACTTCATCGACCTATACGTGTCCAGGGAACATCGCGACGGCCGCGCCACGGGTTGCACCATGGCGGCGCTATGCGGCGACGCGGCGCGTCAGTCGGAGGAATTGAAGTCGGCCTTTGCTGGAGGCATCGAACGCTTGTTGCAGACACTTGGCGAAAAATGCCCGACTGGCCCGGATGAGGCGCCGGAAGAGGCGCGGGCGAAAATGATTGATCTACTGGCGAGGGCGGTGGGCGCGATTATGTTGTCGCGGGCTTGCCCGGATGATTCGGCGTTGGCGGATGAGATTTTGGAGGTGTGTAGGGCGCGGATGGAGGGGGCGTTGTCGACTCCAAGGAAGGCCGTTCCTCAAAGGTAGCCAGCACTGCTGTTCGCATAGCGTCCCAACTGCTTATGGCATTGGCGAAGTCAGCAATATTCAACAAGCATCGACTTGCTGAGGTTATTTCTTCTTCGGATTCGTAGATGCCTGATGCAAGGATGGCAGGAAAATCCAGGGTGAAATCGTCAGATAAGTTTTGCGTCCAACCCAATAGGTTGTCTAGGTTATCAACCCTGGCCCGCATGTTTTCACCCGGGTTTCTACACCCTTGCTTGGGGTGCGTGGATGACGCGGAAAGGGCTGATAACCAATGCGACATGCGTGTACAACGCACGGCTGTCTCGCGCCAGCGTTTGATAGCCGAGGTTGAGGGAGGGACTTTTGCTTTTGCCGCAGAGCAGCAATATGTCACCGGGAGCGGCGGCCCGGCTCAACGCGGCATCATTACTCATCAGTTTGCGGGTTCTTCATGCCGACGCTACGTAGCAGGCTGAAAACGAAGTGTGGACGTTTTTTGGACGTTTTGAAGAAAACGGCTCATTAAAATTTTGAGATTTCCAAACCCCAGAAACCACAAAGCCCCGCATTGCGGGGCTTTGAGATATGGTGCCGGCACCAGGAGTCGAACCCGGGACCTACTGATTACAAGTCAGTTGCTCTACCAACTGAGCTATACCGGCGTGTTAGGGCGACGATTATAGCGACTGAAAAGGTTCTGTAAACCCCTGAATTCTGACTATTTTTGCAAACCCTGTGGTTTTTCGCGATCGCCGTGTTTTTTCCACATTTTCACCGCCTGAAAACCCGCACAGACAAATACACCAAGGAAGGTCATAAAATTGACCATTTACCGTTCATCCAAAATTCCATCGCCAATAGCACCAAAATAATGACACTTACCACCCTGCTGTCACAGAATGCCCCACACAAGGGCGACTGATAATAAGACCTGCGGTAAGTACCCGCGCTTGCCGAGCTTCACGTCTTAAGTTGCGTCGTGAGGAGCAGGTAATGGGGCTTGGCAGAGAAATCCTGGCGTTATTCGGCAAGGACGTCATCCGTGATGCCGACGGCATCAATGCGCGAATGCATTTTTTCGGCACTATCCCTCAAGAATCTCATCAACCTGTCCAGCCGCTGGAGAGCCCTGTGTTGCGTCCAAAAATAGTGGCGCTGGTGTCTATCAATGGCGGTGTGGGTCGCAGCACGCTGGTGACGGCGTTGAGCAGCGGTTTGCAGCGTCATGGGGAGTCTGTGGTGGCGCTGGATCTGGACCCGCAGAATGCCTTGCATCACCACTTTGGCGTCAGTTGCACATTGCCGGGTATCGGGCGCACCAGCCTGGAGCATGGGCAATGGGGCCCGCTGCAGCAGTTGGGTTTTGCCGGGTGCCGGGTGATTACTTTCGGCGATATCGATGTCCAGCAGCAGGAGAGCCTGGAGCGTTGGCTCAAGCAGGAGCCCGCCTGGCTGGCGCGACGTCTTGGGGCATTGGGCTTGAGCGAGCGGCAGACGGTGATTATCGATACGCCCGCCGGTAATAACGTGTATTTCCATCAAGCGCTGAGCGTTGCCGATGTGGTGTTGGCGGTCGTGCAGCCGGACGCTGCGTGCCTTGTCACGCTGGATCAGCTGGATAGGCTGCTTGCGCCGCATCTTGAAGGCCAGTGCCCACCTGCCGTGCACGTGGTGGTTAACCAGGTGGATGAAAGCAGTGCGTTCAGCCTGGACATGGTCGAGACGCTCCAACATCGCCTCGGCAATGAGCCGTTTGAAGTTCACCGCGACGTGGCGATCAACGAAGCGTTGGCCTCTGCGGCAGACCCCTTGGATAACGTGACGAAGCGGCTCGCCAGTGACGACATCAATGCGCTGTGCCTGCTGCTGAAGGCATCGAAAAAAACGCGTGAAAGCGCGGTTTATACGGTTTAGCCCAGATGCTTATGCACAATCGGTTAGTAACAGGCGTCACATAACAGCCATTTTGTGGAGGCGTTCTCAACACGCTGCAACTGCCTGTTTTGTGTGCGTTTTATTTTTTGAACAAAAAATGACCAGTGCTGCTTTTGGTCTGTAGCGCTGATGGTTACAGCCTTCGTAAAGAATTCATCAACAGAGTTATCCACAGGGCGCTGTAGGAATTTTTGCCCCTTAATTGCGCTGGGCCAGCACCATCAAGTTGCGTGGCGTGAGGCTCGGTTCACAGAAGCTGCCCACCTCGACGTTGTAACCCTGCTCCATCAGGAACAGGGCCCGATCCAGCACCAGCCATAATTCCAGCGGGCGACGAAACAGGCCTCTGACCAATTCCAGGTTTCGTACTTCGGCCAGGCGCCGCCAGCCATGGGCTTCCAGCGCCAGCCAATCTTGATCACCTGTGGATAAACCCTTGAGGCGTGCCAGCTCCCGGCAATATTCAGCGAAAGATTTATCCAGCCATTTGGCGGGCAGGGAGGGCGTGGGCAGGTAGTCGTCGCATCCGCGCAGTTGTCGTTGCAGGCGGTCAAAGCCCAGGCGCCGGGCCATGGAGGTATCGCGTTGCTGGCGTACGCGGTTGCCGGCGGTGACGGTTTCGCTCAGCGGCAGGCCCAGGTCATCGATTGACAGTTGCAGTGCAGAGGCGCGCCCGGTCGCGGACAGCGCTTGATAGTGGTCCGCGTTGATGCGGTTATAGCAGCACGGTGCCAGCGCCAGTTGTTTGCAGCGGGCAGCGCTGGCCAGTTGCAGCATGCGCACGTGGAGGTCGCCACAGGCGTGCAGGGCGACTGGTGTGTGTTCGGCGCTGATCGTGACCTCTGCCATCACGTCTTGCAGGCGATGGGTGACGGGCAAACCGTGGTGATCGCTCAAGGCTTTGCCTGAGGCGATCAGGGCCGGATCATATTCCAGGCAGGTCAGTTGTTGGCCAGGTTGCAGCAGGCGGCGGCCGAGGTGGCCTTTGCCGGCGCACCAGTCCAGCCAGTGGTTGGGCGTTACGGCAAAACTCAGGGCGGCGCCGAAGGCTTCGATCTGTTGCCATTTACGCCCCGGAACGTCGACATTCAGGCGATGGCCTGCAGGTGCAAGCGCGTGGGTCGGCAACTTATCCACAGTGCCCAGGCGCAGCGCCAGGGCCGCCAGTTGTGGAAAAGGCGCGGGCGCCGGCAGGTCGTGGGGATGATTGTGACTGGCTTCGGCGTCTTCCAGCGAGCGCTGGCGTAGCCACTGGGATAATGCGGGATGCTCGTTTTCCCAGGGTAATTGCAGGTGGGTGAAGGGCCGTGGTCGCCACAGCCCCTGGTGCTCGATCAGATACGCATCCAGTGCCTGGAAGCGTGCCTCAACGTCCTTGGCACGCATCGACGCGCAGCCATTTTTCCAGCAGTTTGAAACCGCGCACCAGCACGTAGGCCATCAACAGGTAGAACAGCCCGGCCGCGAAGAAGATCTCCACCGGCAAGTAGGTGCGCGCGATGATGGTCCGGGCCATGCCGGTCAGTTCCAGCAAGGTCACGGTGCTGGCCAGGGCGCTGGCCTTGAGCATCAGGATCACTTCGTTGCTATAGGCCGGCAGGCCGATACGCGAGGCGCGGGGCAGGATGATGTAGAACAGCGTCTTGGGCCTGGACATGCCCAGGGCGCGAGCGGCTTCGATCTCGCCTGGGGGAATGGCCTGGATCGCACCGCGCAGGATTTCAGCGATATAGGCGGCGGTGTGCAGGGTCATGGTGGCCGTGGCGCACCAGAACGGATCGCGCAGGTAGGGCCACATGAAGCTGTGGCGCACGGCGTCGAACTGCGCCAGGCCGTAATAGACCAGGAACAACTGCACCAGCAACGGCGTGCCACGGAAGAAGAAAATGTAGCCATAGGGCAGGGCGCTCACGTACCAGCGGCGCGAAGACCGAGCGATGCCGAGCGGGATCGCCAGCAACAGGCCGGCAATCACGGCGATCGCCACCAGCTCCAGGGTCAGGGTTGCGCCCTGGGCCAATTTAGGCAGCCACTTGATGATCACGGCCCAGTTCAGGCCCAGGTCGAAATGCGACAGCCAGCTGTAATCACCGCTCATTGGGCGCTCCTTGCAAAGCCGCGGGCGGCGCGTTTTTCCAGGAAGTGCATGCTGGTCATGGCCAATACGGTCAGGCCCAGGTACATGAATGCGGCGACCATGAAGAAGGTGAACGGCTGCTTGGTCACGGTCACGCCGATCTGCGCGTGGCGCATGATTTCTTCCAGGCCGATCACTGACACCAGTGCAGTGTCCTTCATCAGGATCATGAACAGGTTGCCCAGGCCCGGCAGGGCGATGCGCCACATCTGCGGCATGATCAGTCGCGTGAAAATCCGGAATTTCGACAGCCCCAATGCCACACCGGCTTCGCGGTGGCCCTTGGGAATGGCGAGGATCGCGCCACGGAACACTTCCGTGGCGTAGGCGCCAAAGCACAGGCCCAGGGCGATGACCCCGGCGGCAAAGGCGCTCAGGGAAAGGTCGGGGTTACCAAAAAACTCCCCGAGGGCGCGCATCAGGTTGACGGTGCCGAAATAAATCAGCAGCACCCACAGCAGTTCGGGAATACCGCGAACGATGGTCGAATAGGTACCACCCAGCCATTGCAGCGGCTTGTACGGTGAAGTCTTGGCCAGGGCGCCGGCCAGACCCAGCACCAGCCCCAGGCACAGGGCCGTGAGCGCCAGTTTGACGGTCATCAGCGCGCCGGCGGCAAGCGCCGGGCCGAATCCGTAGAGATCGAAATTCATGGTGTTTTCATATCGCGGCAGGCATTGCTGAAAGCCGACGCGCTCAGGTGAGCGCGCCGGGCAGGCCGTTCAGATCATTCGATGCTGAACGGGAAGTACTTGTCGTTGATCTTCTTGTAGGTGCCGTCTGCCTTGATCTCTGCCAGGGCTTTGTTCAGGCGCTCGCGCAGCGGGTCGCCCTTGCGTACGGCGATGCCGATCTTGTCGCTCTCTACCACCGGGTCGCCCTTGAATTCATAGGCCGAACCGTCTTTGCTCTTGAGCCATTCGTACTGCACGTACTTATCGGCCAGGATGCCGTCGAGGCGGCCGGACGTCAGGTCGAGGTAGGCGTTTTCCTGGGTGTCATACAGCTTGGCCTCGGTGTCGGGCAGCTTGTCTTCCAGGTAGGTACCGGCCAGCGTTGCACGTTGTGCACCGATCACCTTGCCCTTGAGGTAGGCGGCGTCGGTCTTGAAATCCGCCGTGGCTTTGGGCGCAATGAACTGCAGCTTGTTGGAGTAGTACGGGTCGGTAAAGTCGACGGCCTGCTTGCGCTCATCGGTGATGGACAGCGAGGACACCAGGAAGTCGAACTTCTTGGCGTTCAGGGCCGGGATGATGCCGTCCCAGTCGGACACATACACGTCGCACTTCTCGACTTTCATCTTGGCGCACAGGGCGTCGCCGATGTCCTTGTCGAAACCGACGACATTGCCGCTGGCGTCTTTATTGTTGAAGGGCGGGTAGGCCGCTTCGATCCCCATCTTCAAGGTTTCCGCCATGGCCGTGGCGCTGAACGCCATCGAGACGGCCGCGGCCAGAAGGAATTTTTTATAGGTCTGCATGCATGTTGCTCCGTTAGCGGTTGCTGGACATGAATTGTTTGCAGCGCGCCGAAAGCGGGTTGTCGAACACCTGCTGTGGCGATCCTTGCTCTTCGACCAGGCCCTGGTGCAGGAACACCACTTCGCTGGACACTTGGCGGGCGAAGCCCATTTCGTGGGTGACCAGCAGCATGGTGCGGCCTTCTTCGGCCAGCGCGCGGATCACATTAAGTACTTCCTGGACCATTTCCGGGTCAAGCGCCGACGTCGGCTCATCGAACAGAATGACTTTAGGCTGCATGGCCAACGTCCGCGCAATGGCGGCGCGTTGTTGCTGGCCACCGGACAGTTGCGCAGGGTAGGCGTGACGCTTGTCAGCGATGCCGACTTTGGCCAGCAGGGCTTCGGCCACTTCTGTCGCCTCGGCCTTGCTCTGGCCGAGTACACGGCGAGGCGCCTCGATGATGTTGTCGAGGATGCTCATGTGCGGCCACAGGTTAAAGTTTTGAAACACAAAACCGATTTCGCTGCGCAGGCGGTTGATCTGCTTGCCGTCGGCGGCAAACAATTCGCCGTTTTTCGCGGCCTTGAGCTTGAGTTCTTCACCGGCCACCAGGATCTGCCCCTGGTGCGGGTTTTCGAGCAGGTTAATGCAGCGCAGGAAGGTGGACTTGCCGGAGCCGGAGGAACCCAGGATCGAGATCACATCGCCGTCGCGAGCGGTCAGCGAGATACCTTTGAGTACCTCCAGCTCACCATAGCGTTTATGCAAGTTGCGGATTTCAAGCGCGGGCGTGGCCTCGGCCATGTGCGGTCCTCATTGTGTTCGTTGCGATCTTCGCTGTTGGGCCGCCTTCCTGGCGAGGCGCCAAGCTAGCATAGCGTTTGGATGACAGCCAACAGCGCTGCGGACGGTTAACGGGTGGTCTGCGGCAGGGTGTCGCATCGGCACAGCGGCGTGTCGCGCCATCTACAACCGAACAGACGTTTGAACCCGGAGCATCTACAGGCTTCGCGTAAAAAAGGGCGCGATGGTGCCAGCTTTGGGCAGGTGTTGGAAGGGTTAACCGGGCAAACGGCGCTTATCAGCACTTTAATGGAGCGTCACGCACTTTCTGTGTGTGTTTTTGGTGCACCTTTCCGTCTGCAAGGTGAGTCGCACGGTAACGCTATAGCGGAATGCCATTGTTCTCAAAGACTTGCGATCACTACTGAATTTTCCTACAGCCCACGTCAACTGTGCCTTTGTAACATTTTGGCGCAAATCTTGCGTAAAAAATAAAGAACGCCCTGTTGGTTTCTTTTCACGAGAAAGACCGCAGGCCCGGCGAACCGTTTTCGCAATTCCTCGCAAAGGTGTGTCAATGAGTAGTACGCAAAGCTCCAATGACCTCGAACAGGGGCTCAAACCGCGGCATGTCACCATGCTGTCGATTGCCGGTGTTATCGGTGCCGGTTTGTTTGTCGGCTCCGGCCACGCGATAGCCGCCGCCGGCCCGGCCGTACTGCTGGCCTATGCGGCTGCCGGTACGCTGGTGGTCTTGGTGATGCGCATGCTGGCCGAGATGGCGGTTGCGTCGCCGGACACCGGCTCATTCTCGACTTACGCCGACCGCGCAATCGGCCACTGGGCCGGGTTCACCATCGGCTGGTTGTACTGGTGGTTCTGGGTGCTGGTGATTCCGCTGGAAGCCAACGCGGCGGCGACCATCCTGCATGCCTGGTTCCCAGACGTTGCGATCTGGGCCTTTACCCTGATCATTACCTTGCTGCTGACCGCGACCAACCTGTTCAGTGTGAAGAACTACGGTGAGTTCGAGTTCTGGTTTGCGCTGATCAAGGTCGTGGCGATCGTGGGCTTCGTTATCCTCGGCCTGGCGGCGATTTTCGGCTTGCTGCCCACCAGCCAGGTCAGCGGCGTATCGCACCTGTTCGACACCCAGGGCTTTATGCCGAACGGCATGGGCGCGGTGCTGGCGGCGATCCTGACCACCATGTTCTCGTTCATGGGCACTGAGATCGTCACCATTGCCGCCGCGGAGTCGAAGAATCCCGGCCAGCAAATCACCAAGGCCACCAACTCGGTGATCTGGCGGATTGGTTTGTTCTATCTCTTGTCGATCTTCATCGTCGTGTCCCTGGTGCCGTGGAATGATCCGACACTGGCTGCCGTGGGTTCCTACCAGACCGTGCTCGAGCGCATGGGCATCCCGAACGCCAAGCTGATCGTCGACCTGGTGGTATTGGTTGCCGTGACCAGTTGCCTCAACTCGGCGCTGTACACCGCCTCGCGCATGCTGTTCTCCCTGGGTCGTCGTGGTGATGCCCCGGCTGTGGCCAAGCGCACCAATAAAAGCGGTACGCCTTACTGGGCGGTGCTGCTGTCCACCGGCGCTGCGTTCCTGGCGGTATTTGCCAACTATGTGGCACCGGCGGCGGTCTTTGAATTCCTGCTGGCCAGTTCCGGCGCCATTGCCCTGCTGGTGTACCTGGTGATTGCGGTGTCGCAACTGCGCATGCGTCAGAAGCGTATGGCGGCGGGTGAAAAGATTGTCTTCAAGATGTGGCTGTTCCCGGGCCTGACCTACGCGGTGATGGTGTTTATCGTCGGTACGTTGACCATCATGCTGTTCCAGGAAGCCCATCGTGTGGAGATCATCGCGACGGGCATTCTGAGCTTGCTGGTGGTGTTGGCGGGGCTGTTTGTAGCCAGTCGTCGCAAGGCCCAGAGAGCCGGCGCTCCCGTACTGAACTGACAAAATGTAGATCAAAACGTGGGAGGGGGCTTGCCCCCGATAGCGGTGGGTCAGTTGACAAATAAGTGACTGACCCACTGCCATCGGGGGCAAGCCCCCTCCCACATTTGATATGCGTCAGCCTGCTGAATTCGTCAGGGCTTGGGATGCGGCGATTCGATCCACGCCAATGAACGGCGGCGGGTGAGCTGTTCCAGGAAGCTCATCGCGACGGGCGTTCTGAGCTTGCTGGTGGTGTTGGCGGGGCTGTTTGTAGCCAGTCGCCGCAAGGCCCAGAGAGCCGGCGCTCCCGTGCTGAACTGACAACATGTAGATCAAAATGTGGGAGGGGGCTTGCCCCCGATAGCGGTGGGTCAGTTGACAAATAGGTGACTGACCCACTGCCATCGGGGGCAAGCCCCCTCCCACATTTGATATGCGTCAGTCTGCTGAATTCGTCAGCGCTTGGGATGCGGCGACTCGATCCACGCCAATGTACGGCGGCGGGTGAGCTGTTCCAGGAAGCTCATCGCGACGGGCATTCTGAGCTTGCTGGTGGTGTTGGCGGGGCTGTTTGTAGCCAGTCGCCGCAAGGCCCAGAAAGCCGGCGCTCCCATACTGAACTGACAAAATGCAGATCAAAATGTGGGAGGGGGCTTGCCCCCGATAGCGGTGGGTCAGTTGACAAATAAGTGACTGACACACTGCCATCGGGGGCAAGCCCCCTCCCACATTTGTATGTGTCAGTCTGCTGAATTCGTCAGCGCTTGGGATGCGGCGATTCGATCCACGCCAATGTACGGCGGCGGGTGAGCTGTTCCAGGAAGCCCATCGGGTGGAGATCATCGCGACGGGCGTTCTGAGCTTGCTGGTGGTGTTGGCGGGGCTGTTTGTAGCCAGTCGTCGCAAGGCCCAGGGAGCCGGCGCTCCCGTACTGAACTGACAAGATGTAGATCAAAATGTGGGAGGGGGCTTGCCCCCGATAGCGGTGGGTCAGTTAACAAATAAGTGACTGACACACTGCCATCGGGGGCAAGCCCCCTTCCAACATTTGGTATGTGTCAGTCTGCTGAGTTTGCCAGCGCTTGGGATGCGGCGACGTAGTCCGCCTGGAACTGCGGCGATTCGACCCACGCCAATGCGGCTGCCTCGTCATCGCTGTCGGTGGCCCATTGCCGATATTCAATCAGCGCGGCCAGGATAAAGTCGGTCGCTTCCTCTTCGCCTTCCTGTTCCAGCACCAGCGCCAGCAGCGGGTGCGCGAGGAATACCGCACACAGCGCCTGCTGGCTGGTTTCGCCCGCCGTGCGCATCTCCACGAACAGCTCGGTCAAGTCCACTGACTCAAGGTCGATACGTCTGTCGTCGCCGGCGAATGCGTCCGGCTTGGTGGCGACGGCGCGCTGGGTACGGTTTTGCTTGGCCTTGGTTTTTGCCCGCTGGGCGCGTTTTTGCTGCTTGTTTGGCGAGGCCATGGGCGTCACGTCCTTGGGTTGGGGCAGGTATTGAAGCGCAGGTTGGGGGAAATCCCAAGCAGGTTTGCTCGCTCATCCAACTCGACCACCGGGCAATAGATGAATAGGCTTGGCTTTCGCCACCTGCCAGAGCGTCTTCATGACCCGCGACACCCTTGAGCACAACCAGATTCCCCTCTACTTTGTCGCCATCGCGCTGGCCGCGCTCTGTGGTGCGTTTGCGCCGTCTTTTGCCCAGGGCCTCAGCGTACTGATCACCCCCGCCATTGCGATGTTGATGTACGCGATGTTCCTGCAAATCCCTTTCCTCGACCTGCGCCGCGGCTGGGGCAGCAGGCGCTTTATGTTGGCGTTGCTGCTGGCCAATTTCCTCCTGGTACCCTTGCTGGTATGGGCGCTGACCCGTGGCCTGTTGGGGTATCCCGCGCTGCTGGTGGGCGCGTTGCTGGTATTGCTGACGCCGTGTATCGATTATGTGGTGGTGTTTACCCACATTGGCAAAGGTGACTCGCGGTCGATGCTGGCGGCCACGCCGTTACTGCTGCTGGTGCAGTTGGCACTGCTGCCGGTGTACCTGGGTTTGATGCTGGGAGCGCAGTCGGAGGTGGTGATCGCGGTCGGGCCGTTTATCGAAGCGTTCCTGTTGTTGATCGCGTTGCCGATAGTGCTGGCCGCGATGACTGCATTTTTCGCGCGAAGGTCAACGCTGATCCGCCGGTGGAACAGCGCCTGGGCCTGGTTGCCGGTACCGGCGATGGCCCTCGTGCTGTTTGTGGTGATCGGGTCGCAGATCACATCAGTGCTTCGGGATATCAACCTGCTTCTGCCGGTGCTGCCCATCTACGCGGGCTTCGTGCTGCTGGCGCCGCTGATGGGGATGTTGGCCGCGCGGCTGTTCGCGCTGCCGGCGGCGACGGCACGTGCGGTGGCGTTCAGCGCATCCACCCGCAATTCCCTGGTGGTGTTGCCCCTGGCGCTGGCGTTGCCTGACGGAGTGCGCGGTTTGGCCGCGACGGCGGTGATCCTGCAAACATTGGTCGAACTGGTTGCGCAGTTGATCTACATCCGCCTGATCCCGGCCCTGGTATGGCGCGCCAGTCGGTAATGCATGAATGTGCAGGTTCGTTCAGACGCTGTTCAGGGGGACGGTCGGCACCATAAGCCCGCGCTTCCCACCTGACAGGTCACCCGATGGATCATCACAACCGCTTTCGCCTGGAGTCACTGGGCATCTTTCTGATCGCCTTGTTGCTGTTCACCCTGGGTATCTGGGATCAGCAGCCTCAGGGTTTCGACGGACGATGGGCGTTGTTCCTGCAGGAAATGTTTCGCCACCGCGCGAGTCTTTTCCCTACCACCTACGGCCAGCCGTACGCGGATTACCCCGGCACTGCGACGTTCTTCAGTTTTGTCTTTGCCCGGCTGTTTGACGCGCCGAACCATCTGGCGAACGTGCTGCCCACCGCGCTCGCTTCGGCGGGGGCCGTTGCCCTGATCTATCGCCTGCTGGCACCGTCCAGCCGGCCTTGGGCATTACTGACAGTGCTGCTGACTCTGCTCACCACCCAACTGCTCGAAAAGTCGCGCTCGGTGTGCCTGGACCAGATGGTCGCGCTGCTGTGCGTCGGCAGTTTCTACCTGCTGCACAGTGGCGAGCGGCTGGGCTCACGGTTCAGGCAACTCGCAGTTTTCCCCTTGTTTGTCCTGGCCTTCGCGATTCGTGGGCCGCTGGGGTTGATCGAGGTGTGTGGCGTGACATGTGTGTACTGGGCGCTGAGCCGGCCGGGGGAGCGGGTCAGGCAGGTGTTGGTTCACGGCGTGGTCGGCTTGTTGATGCTGGTGGCGTGCTGGTGGGTGCTGATGAAACTCGCGCGAATCAGCGGGGGCGATGCCTTTGCCGATGAGGTGTTCAAGATGCAGGTCGGCGGGCGGCTGGATGAGTCCGGCGAGCCGTTTTACTTCTACTTCCAGCTGAGTTTGTACCGGTATTTCCCGGTGGTGCCGTTGGCCCTTGCGACGTTGATCGCGCTGCGTCACCGCTGGGCGCAGCGCTGGGTCAATGATGATGCGCAGTTGCTGATACGCCTCGGCGCGTGCGGCTTGATGATTTTGCTCGGCCTGTCAGTACCGCACTTCAAGCGTGCCTATTACATCCTGCCCATGGTGCCGATGTTTGCTGCTGTGGCGGCCTACGGGCTGCTTGAGGCGCAAGGCTGGCTCGTTGGCGTGCGCCGCTGCTACGAGGGGCTCGTCGTCGCGCTGCCGGCGCTGTGCGTGGTGGTGCTGTTTGCGTGTCGGTATGCCTGGCACAAGCACGGCTATTGGCCTGATGTTTCGATGCCGCTATTGATCGGCGCGCTCGTACTGATGCAAGTGGCGGCGCTGGTGGCGTGGCGTCGGGCCGGGCGGTTGGTGTGGCTGAGCACTATCGCCCTGGCGGCGCAGTGGTTGCTGCTGGTCACCGTCATCGAGCCGGCCAAGGATCTTCAGTTCGATACGCGGGAGTTTGTCAGCCAGGTGGAGGCGTTGCGGGATGCGCAGCCGGGCCCTCTGGTATTTGTCGACCTGGGCCGGGACACCTGGGCGGTGCGCTATGTGATGAACCTGGACCACGATGAACAGCCGTTTTTCGTCGGGCGTAACGAGCTGGAAAAGCTCGCCACATTGCCCCGGCCATCCTGGGTGATTGTGGCGCGCAAGGACGCGGCGCTGTTGAAGGGCTCGCCGGTCGAGCCGTTGGCGCCGAGCTTTCAGGGGCGGTTGAATGACAATGCGTTGATGGTGTTTTTGCTCAACTGAGATGGCTCTTTGGAAAGCACTTATTTACAACGAAACCCCTCCGGCATCGTAACCGTGTAATTACGCTGCACCCGATCCTGGAAATTCAGATTGCGCAGCCCCTGTTCCACCAAAAAGGCTTCCACCTTCTCGGCCTGGCAGTCGTCGTTGTAGGACGACGCCCGCAGCACGTACACCGCGCGCTTGCTCGCCTCATCCCGGGCGGTGGCCCTGAACGTGGTGAGGGTGGTGTAACCGGTGCGCTCAGAGGTGCCTACGGGGCCGTAGGTGGTGTTTGGGGTGCTGGTGCAGGTCAGCTGGTCGGTTTTCTTTTTGTTCTTCTTGCACTGCGTGGTGGTGCTGTTTGCCACCTGGCCGTATTCGGTGGCGGTATAGCGGTAGGTGACCTGCTTGCTGTCGACGTCCAGGGTGACGGTCATTTTGATCGGTGCATGGTCTTTGGGCAGGGTGGTGTCGGTGAAGACATTGCGAAAGCCCTGGTCTTTCATGGCGCTGACCATGTCGCGCAGGTAGTAGCGGGCGTTGAGCGCGTTTTCGTCGCTGCCGCCGGTGGACGTCACCAGTACGGTGGCCTGGCGGTCGAAGTGGTAGTCGGGGTCAGGCGTTGCGTTGATTGCTACGTCCATTTGCGTGGCGCATCCACTGAGCATTGCGGTCAGTAGCAAGAGCGTGCAGAGCAAGAAGCGGGTCATGGAAAAAACCTTACAACTGGGAATTGGGTAAAGGCTGGACGATTGAGTCCAGCGAAAAACAACCCTCAATCGTGCTGCTGCGACATCGTGACCGCACGCAGCCGGCCGCCATTAAATCGCAGGCAATAAAAAACCCCAAGGAACACATTGTTCCTTGGGGTTTCTCGGTATTTTGGTGCCCAGAGACGGAATCGAACCGCCGACACGGGGATTTTCAATCCCCTGCTCTACCGACTGAGCTATCTGGGCAACGGGGCGCATTAAACGGGTTTTTCAGGGGGTCGTCAAGCAAGTTTTCAAAAAATATTTAATTATTACCGTCGCTTACGTGCAGACCCCGGTTTTTGATCAATTATTGAGCAGGTGGTACGTAGCCGTCGGCCTTGGCGTAATCCTCGCCGGAAAAGAACTTGTCCATTTCGCCCTGCAGGTATTTGCGGTCTTCGGCGTTCATCATGTTCAAGCGTTTTTCGTTGATGAGCAGGGTCTGGTGTTTTTGCCAGTCGGCCCACGCCTTGGCGGAGACGTTATCGTAGATGTCCTGGCCTTTGGCACCCGGAAAAGGGGCGCGTTCGAGGGCGGGCAGTTCTTCGTGGTACTTGCGGCACATGATGGTGCGGGTCATGACGACTCTCCTGCGTTCAATACTTCAGCCGCGCGCTTCAGCAGTTTTTTCACCGGGGCGGCAAGGCCCAGGCGCGGTGGGGTGGCGAGGTTATACCAGAGCCAGTCGGCCTCGGCCACGTGATGGGCGCTTTCCTCGACCTGGACCAGCCAGGGTTCGATGGCCAGCTGGAAGTGGCTGAAGGTGTGGATCAGCCCCGGCAGTTCCTGATGTTTGCCCAAGGCCAGCGCGTGCTGGTTGGCCAGATGATCCAGGTCTTCCAGGTCGTCCAGCTCCGGCAGGCTCCATAAACCGCCCCACAGGCCCGTGGAGGGACGACGGTAAAGCAGGATCGCGCCTTCGGCATTGGCGAGCATCGGCATCAGCGTGCGCTTCTGGGGGATGGTCTTGCGTGGCTTGGGGATCGGGTAGCGTGTCTCCAGGCCAAGCATGTGGGCTTCGCAGCCTTTTTCCAGCGGGCAGAGCAGGCAGCTGGGTTTGCTGCGGGTACAGAGTGTGGCGCCCATGTCCATCATCGCCTGGGTGTAGGCGTTGACGCGGTCGTGTGGCGTAAAGCGCTCTGCGGTCGCCCACAGCTGCTTGGCGACCTTGGGTTCGCCCGGGTAGCCCTCTTGCGCGGTAAAGCGTGCCAGCACGCGCTTGACGTTGCCGTCGAGGATCGGCGCGCGCAGTCCCATGCTCAGGCTGGCAATTGCGCCGGCAGTGGACAGGCCGATGCCGGGCAGCTCGGTAAGTTTTTCGACATCCCTGGGAAACTCGCCGCCGTATTCGGCGACCACGATCTTTGCAGTCTTTTGCAGGTTGCGCGCCCGGGTGTAGTAACCCAGGCCGGTCCACAGGTGCAGCACTTCGTCTTCCGGCGCGGCGGCCAGCGCCTGGACCGTCGGCAAGGACGCCATGAACCGGTCGAAGTAATTGAGCACGGTGCTGACCTGGGTCTGTTGCAGCATGATCTCCGACACCCACACCCGATACGGCGTGATGCCCTGTTGCCAGGGCAGGTCGTGGCGACCGTGGCGGTCGTACCAGTCCAGCACCGCCTGTGAAAACTGCTCGTTTCTCATCGGTTGAACAGGCCTTTCAATGCGTCTTTGAGCTTGGGGTTGACCTTGTCGAGCTTCTCTTCGAGTTTCTCGTTGAGACGATTGCCCGCCGCTTTGATGGCGACCTGGCCGAGGCCGTCCTTGTCCAGGCGACAGGCCTTGGCGCCCAGTTCCAGCGGGCCACGGCAACGCAGCGGCACTTCGATACCCTGGAAGTTTGCGCCGACCTGGCAGGCCGGGTCCGGCACGTCGCGCTGGTCGCCTTCGACGATGATGCCCACCCGGTAGTCCATGCCCAATACGCGCAGGTCGACATCGCCATTGCCGTTGAGGGTCAGCCCCGGAATGCGCACTTTCAGGTCAGGGTTGCTGGCCACGCCGTTGCGTAACGTCAGGTTGCCGCGCAGTTCCTGGAAGGGCGTGTCTTTGCCTTGCGGCGTGGTGCTCAGGGTTTTGCGGTTGAGCAGGGCGATACCGGTACACAGTTGTTGCTCGATGTTGGCGTTGAGCAGCACACCGTTGTTGATGACGATGCCGGCGGTGCCGTTGAGGCTGTCGATCAAGGCCTTCTGGCTGTTGCCACGCCCGGTCAGGTTGCTGTCCAGGGTGACCAGGCCTTTGACTGGTGGGGTTTTCCCCTGGGCCTGCAGGATTTTTTCTACCGGTACCTGCTTGATATGGGTTTGCAGCGCCAGGAGCGGGGTGTCCTGGCGTACATCGAGGGTGCCGTTGGCCTGGAACGTGCCGTTGTAGAGGCCACCGCTCAGCGCGTCGAGGCTGAGCTGGCCATCGATGCCCGAGGCTTTCAGTACCGCGTTCTGGATCGGCAGCTGGCTCAAGGTGAGTTGGCCGAACGCAAGGTCCGCGTTGATATCCAGGCTGCGCAGGCGGGTCAGCGGCAGCAGTTTGTCACTGCTCCAGGCGGCTTTGGTCGGCGCTTCCGGCAGTGGGCTGTTACCGCCGGCGGCCATTGCACCGGCCTCGCTGCTTTGCACTTCGGCCTGGCGTGCGGCCGCCGTGCCTTTGGCGGCTTCGGATTTGGCCGGCAGGTAATTGTCGGCATTGAACGTGTCGCCCTTGAGCTGCACGCGCAGTGACTGCTTGGCGAAATCATCCACGGCAACGCGACCGGTGAAGGTGCCGCCATCGAGTTTCAGGTTCAGGTCCTCCAGCGCGACATTGGTCGGCGTGCCTTTGAGGCGGCTGACCAATTCGACTTTGCTCAGGCTGCCCGGTGCCATGGCCGGCAGAGGGTGGCCGACGCTTTCGAGAAACTTGGCCAGGTCAAACTGCGCGACCGACAGCGCGCCGCTGATCTGCGGGGTGTTGCTCAGGTCAGTGGCCCGCAGTTCGCCCAGTGCGCGCAATTGGTTGGCCGAGAGTTTCAGGTTGGTCCATTCGGCGATGTTGGCGGCAAGATCGACCAGCAATTGACCCTGGGTGGAGAAGGTCAGCGTCTTGCCCTGCAAGGGTTCGCCAGTGGCTTCGCCGCTCAGGCGCATGTCTTCGAACTGGTAGCGCTTGAGGGCGCGCTGGATGCGCAAGTTGCCGTTCAGCTCGGTCTTGAGGCGCATCACCGGCTGGTTGCTGCCCAGGAAAGCTGTGAGTTTCAGCGGAATGTTGGCGCCTTCGTGGATGGCGCCGGCACTGAGCTGGATGCTTTCGGCGCTCAATTGCTTGCCGGTCTGTTCATCGTTGTATTCAACGCGGGCGTTGTTGATGGTCAGGCTGTCGATGTCCAGGCGGATCGGCTGCGGCGGTTTTTCCGGCTTGGCTTCAGCCACCGGTTCGGCCGGCGCCGGGGTGGCGGCACCCGGGGTTTCGTCGGGCAGGTTCTTGCCGATGTCTTCCCAGTTGCCGTGGCCGTTCTTGTCGCGGTTCAGGCGCAGGTTCAGGCCTTCGACCCGCACATCGCTCATCTGCACTTCGCGGCGCAGCAGCGGCAGCACACGTACCGACAGGCCGAGCATCTGCAGGTCGGCAAACGGTTGGGTCGGATTGGTCAGGGTTGCCACGCCGGCTTCGTGCAACTCCAGGCCCAGCCAGGGGAACAGGCTCCAGCCGATGTCGCCATTGAGCGTCAGCTCGATGTGGGCCTTGTCGCGGGCTATCTGGCGAATTTCTTCTTTGTAGTCGTTGGGATCGAAGAGATGGGTCAGGGCAAAGCCGAGAGCCACAATGATCAGCAACAGCCCGAGAAATACCAGACCCAGGATTTTGCCGAACGCTTTCATGGGCGAGTCCTTGTATGTCGATTTCAAAATTTAGCCGCAGAGTATAACGCCCGAAGGCCTGCATCAGTTCGTGGATCGTTACATTGTATCTACGACCAGCGAAACGGGATTTTGGCGTCAAATAAAACAGATAGGTTGAAAAAAGTGATGTCAATTTGGTTTTTCTCGTATCTGCAGGTGCTAATCTCTGCGCGTTCGTCCGCCTTCTGCGACGTATCGTCGCGCCAAAATGGAGCTTCACTCACAAAAACGGCCACGCATTGCGTGCAAGGCCGAGGGGAAGCGCGCCTGACGGATGCATACCAATAACTGGGGGAAACACCAATGAGCACTAGCACTGCGGCCGGTACCAATGCCGCACCGCCTGCGTTCCTGTCCAAGGAGCGCATTATCGCCAAGCCCGGCTTCAACCGCTGGCTGGTTCCACCGGCCGCGCTGGCCATACATCTGTGCATCGGCATGGCCTACGGCTTCTCGGTGTTCTGGCTGCCGCTGTCCAAGGCGCTGGGCATCACTGCGCCGGTGGCCTGCGCGCCGGACATGAGCTTTATCGCCCAGGTCTTCTCGTCCCAATGCGACTGGCCCATCTCCATGCTGGGCTGGATCTACACCCTGTTCTTCATCTTCCTGGGCTGCTCGGCAGCAATCTGGGGCGGCTGGCTGGAACATGCCGGGCCACGCAAGGCCGGTGTTGTCTCGGCGTTGTGCTGGTGCGGCGGCCTGCTGATCTCGGCGTTGGGTATCTATACCCACCAGATCTGGCTGATGTGGATCGGCTCCGGGGTCATCGGCGGTATCGGCCTGGGCCTGGGCTATATCTCGCCCGTATCGACCCTGATCAAGTGGTTCCCGGACAAGCGCGGCATGGCGACCGGCATGGCGATCATGGGCTTCGGCGGCGGCGCGATGGTCGGTGCACCGCTGGCGGCAGCACTGATGGGCCACTTCGCCTCGCCGACCAGCGTGGGCGTATGGCAGAGCTTCCTGGTGATGGCTGCGATCTACTTCGTGTTCATGATCGGCGGCGCCTTGTCCTATCGCGTTCCGCCGACCGGCTGGAAGCCTGAGGGCTGGACCGCGCCGGCGAAAAAAGCCAGCAACGCGATGATCACTCACCGTCATGTGCATGTGAACGTGGCGTGGAAAACCCCGCAATTCCGTCTGGTATGGCTGGTGCTGTGCCTGAACGTGTCGGCCGGTATCGGCATCCTCGGCATGGCTTCGCCGCTGCTGCAGGAAGTGTTCGGCGGCAAGTTGCTGGGTGTGGATGTGCCGTTTGGTCAACTGGATGCCGGGCAACTCGCATCGATCGCTGCCATCGCCGCAGGCTTCACCGGCCTGTTGAGCCTGTTCAACATCGGTGGCCGGTTCTTCTGGGCGTCGTTCTCCGATTACCTGGGGCGTAAAAATACCTACTTCGTGTTCTTCGCCCTGGGCTTTGCCCTGTACGCGCTGATCCCGAACCTGGGGCACCTGGGCAACGTGGCGCTGTTCGTCGCGGCGTTCTGCATCATCCTGTCGATGTACGGCGGTGGTTTTGCCACGGTCCCGGCTTACCTGGCCGACCTGTTCGGTACGCAAATGGTCGGCGCCATCCATGGTCGCCTGCTGACCGCCTGGGCCGCTGCCGGCGTATTGGGCCCCGTACTGGTGAACTACCTGCGTGAATATCAGTTGAGCATCGGCGTCGAGCGCGCTGCGGCCTATGACATCACCTTGTACATCCTCGCAGGCCTGCTGGTGCTGGGCTTTATCTGCAACCTGCTGGTGCGTCCGGTGGCCGACAAATACTTCATGACCGACGCCGAACTGGCCGCCGAGCAGGCGCTGGGGCATGACAAAGGCGCTGATGCCAGCACCGTGCTGGAGTGGAAAGCCTCCCCTGGCAGCAAGCCATTGGCGGTCGCCGCCTGGCTGGTGGTGGGCATTCCGTTGGCGTGGGGTGTGTGGGTGACCCTGCAGAAGACCGCAGTACTGTTCCACTAACACTGCAAAACCTTTGTGGGAGGGGGCTTGCCCCCGATGGCCGCGCATCAGTCAATGCATTGTTGACTGATCCACCGCTATCGGGGGCAAGCCCCCTCCCACATTGGTTGTTCAGTGTTCTGGTGGGCTGGGTCCCACATGTATGCACATGTCTATCCCCGACATTCCCCGCTTCAACTCGTCAGTCTTATCCCCTTCGATGTTTCTGTTTAGCGCCCGCGCCCCTATAATGGCTGCCTTTTTCGCCCAATGATTTGCGG
Organism: Pseudomonas orientalis; assembly: GCF_002934065.1. NCBI lineage: Bacteria > Pseudomonadati > Pseudomonadota > Gammaproteobacteria > Pseudomonadales > Pseudomonadaceae > Pseudomonas > Pseudomonas orientalis. The sequence continues at coordinate 370,932 of NZ_CP018049.1, forward strand.
AGCTGGTGATGGTCGAACGTATGGCGTCCGTCGAGCGCGACACTCTGGAAACCCAGATCAAAGCCTCGATCAACCTGGATGGCACCGGAAAGGCCCGATTTGATATCGGTGTACCTTTTCTTGAGCACATGCTGGACCAGATCGCCCGTCATGGGCTGATCGACCTGGATATTGTCAGCAAGGGCGACCTGCACATCGACGACCACCACACGGTGGAAGACGTGGGCATCACCCTCGGCCAGGCCTTTGCCAAGGCCATCGGCGACAAAAAAGGCATCCGTCGCTACGGCCACGCCTATGTCCCGCTGGACGAAGCGCTGTCGCGCGTCGTCATCGACTTCTCCGGCCGCCCAGGCCTGCAGATGCACGTGCCCTACACCCGCGCCACCGTGGGTGGCTTTGACGTCGACCTGTTCCAGGAATTCTTCCAGGGTTTCGTCAACCACGCCCTGGTCAGCCTGCACATCGACAACCTGCGCGGCACCAACACCCACCACCAGATCGAAACCGTGTTCAAGGCTTTCGGCCGCGCGCTGCGCATGGCCGTGGAGCTGGATGAGCGCATGGCCGGGCAAATGCCTTCGACCAAGGGCGTTCTGTAATGCAGACGGTCGCGGTTATCGATTACGGCATGGGTAACCTGCACTCGGTGGCCAAGGCCCTCGAGCACGTGGGTGCCGGCAAGGTGCTGATCACCAGCGATGCCAATGTGATTCGTGAAGCCGACCGCGTGGTGTTTCCAGGCGTTGGCGCGATTCGCGATTGCATGGCCGAGATCCGTCGCCTGGGCTTTGACAGCCTGGTGCGCGAAGTCAGCCAGGACCGTCCGTTCCTCGGTATCTGCGTGGGCATGCAAGCCTTGCTCGACAGCAGTGAAGAGAACGGCGGTGTCGACTGCATCGGTCTGTTTCCCGGCCAGGTGAAGTTCTTCGGCAAAGACCTGCATGAAGACGGCGAGCACCTCAAGGTGCCGCACATGGGCTGGAACGAAGTGCGTCGCGCGGTGGATCACCCGCTGTGGCACGAGATTCCGGACATGGCGCGCTTCTACTTTGTGCACAGCTATTACATCGCCGCCGGTAACCCGCGCCAGGTGGTGGGGGGCGGGCATTACGGCGTCGACTTCGCCGCCGCGCTGGCCGACGGTTCGCGCTTTGCCGTGCAGTTTCACCCGGAGAAGAGCCATACCCATGGCCTGCAATTGCTGCAGAACTTCGCCGCGTGGGATGGGCGCTGGTAAATGGCCAGGAAGTCGAAGCCGCCGATCTTGAACCTTGCGCCCGAGCAGGAGCGTGAGGCCACCGACAAGATCAAGCGTTTCATGGAAGACCGCTTCGAGCTCAAGCTGGGCTCGTTCGAGGTCGCCGAGATTCTCGAGCTGTTCACCACCGAAGTGGCACCGCACTATTACAACAGGGCGATTTTCGACACGCAGACGCTCCTTAAAGAAAGGTTCGAAAGCATCGAAAGCGACTTGTGGTCGCTTGAGAAACCCTGATTTCCCAAGCATTGCTGAATATCGAATAAGGTTTGCCAGATGCTGATTATCCCCGCTATCGATCTCAAGGACGGCGCCTGTGTCCGTCTGCGCCAGGGCCGCATGGAAGATTCCACGGTGTTCTCCGATGACCCGGTGAGCATGGCCGCCAAATGGGTGGAAGGGGGCTGCCGTCGTCTGCATCTGGTGGACTTGAACGGCGCGTTCGAAGGCCAGCCGGTCAATGGCGAGGTGGTCACCGCGATTGCCAGGCGCTACCCGAACCTGCCGATCCAGATCGGTGGCGGTATCCGCTCCCTGGAAACCATCGAGCACTACGTCAAGGCAGGCGTGAGCTACGTGATCATCGGCACCAAGGCCGTGAAAGACCCGGCCTTCGTCGCCGAAGCCTGTCGCGCCTTCCCGGGCAAGGTGATCGTCGGCCTGGACGCCAAGGACGGCTTTGTCGCCACCGACGGCTGGGCCGAGATCAGTACCGTGCAGGTGATCGACCTGGCCAAGCAGTTCGAAGCCGACGGCGTGTCCGCCATCGTTTATACCGACATCGCCAAAGACGGCATGATGCAGGGCTGCAACGTACCGTTCACCGCCGCGCTAGCCGCTGCGACGAAGATCCCGGTGATCGCTTCCGGCGGCATTCACAACCTGGGTGACATCAAGTCACTGTTGGACGCCAAGGCCCCCGGCATCATCGGCGCGATCACCGGCCGCGCAATCTATGAAGGCACCCTGGACGTCGCCGAAGCTCAGGCTTACTGCGATGCCTACAACGGCTGAGGACTGACCATGGCGCTGGCCAAACGCATCATCCCTTGCCTGGACGTCGACAACGGTCGCGTGGTCAAGGGCGTCAAGTTCGAGAACATCCGTGATGCCGGCGACCCGGTGGAAATCGCCCGTCGCTACGATGAGCAGGGTGCCGACGAAATTACCTTTCTCGACATCACTGCCAGCGTCGACGGCCGCGACACCACGCTGCATACCGTCGAGCGCATGGCCAGCCAGGTGTTTATCCCGCTGACCGTGGGCGGCGGCGTGCGCACCGTGCAAGACATCCGCAATCTGCTCAATGCCGGCGCGGACAAGGTCTCGATCAACACCGCCGCCGTGTTCAACCCTGAATTTGTCGGCGAAGCCGCGCAGCACTTCGGCTCGCAATGCATCGTGGTCGCCATCGACGCCAAGAAAGTTTCCGGCCCCGGTGAAACCCCGCGCTGGGAAATCTTCACCCACGGCGGGCGCAAACCGACCGGGCTGGACGCGGTGGAGTGGGCGATGAAGATGGAAGCCCTCGGCGCCGGTGAAATCCTGCTGACCAGCATGGACCAGGACGGCATGAAAAACGGCTTTGACCTGGGCGTAACCCGCGCCATCAGCGATGCCCTGGGCATCCCGGTCATCGCCTCCGGCGGCGTCGGCAACCTGCAGCACTTGGCCGATGGCGTCATCGAAGGGCATGCCAGCGCGGTGCTGGCGGCGAGTATTTTCCACTTCGGCGAATACACCGTGCCCGAGGCAAAGGCCTACATGGCCGCACGCGGTATCGTCGTGCGCTAAACGCCGCTGGACAGCATGGCAGGCGCGCGGCACTCTCTGCGCTTGCCATGGATTCCGGTAGCCTTCATGTTCAAACACCTGCTGCTCGCCCTTGCCAGTTCCTCCATGCTCATGGCGGCTACGGTGCACGCCGACGAATCGTCTGACACCTCACTGGTGCTGCTGACGGAAAATTTCCCGCCTTACAACATGGCGAAAAACGGCAAGAACTTCGCCAGGGACGAGAACATCGAAGGCATCGCCGTGGACATCATGCGCGAGACCTTCAAGCGTGCCGGTATTTCCTACAACCTCACCCTGCGTTTCCCCTGGGAGCGAATCTACAAACTCGCCCTGGAAAAACCCGGCTATGGTGTGTTCGTCACGGCGCGTTTGCCGGACCGTGAAGCCTTGTTCAAATGGGTCGGCCCCATCGGCCCGGACGATTGGGTGCTGTTGGCCAAGGCTGACAGCAAAATCCAGTTAGAAGGCCTGGAGCAGGCGCGCCGCTACAGGATTGGCGCCTACAAAGGCGATGCCATTGCCCAGAGCCTGGACAAGCAGGGGCTCAAGCCGGTTGTCGCCTTGCGTGACCAGGACAATGCGCAAAAGCTCATGGAGGGCCAGATCGACCTGTGGGCCACCGGCGACCCTGCTGGCCGTTACCTGGCGCGGCAGGTGGGGGTGAACGGGCTCAAGACGGTACTGCGTTTCAACAGTGCGCAGCTTTACCTGGCGTTGAACAAGGATGTGCCGGACGAGGTGGTTGCCAGGCTCCAGGCTGCGCTGGATGAGTTACGCAAGAGCGGTCGAGTAGACGAAATCATGGCGCGTTACCTCTAAAGTTGACCGTTCCGAAGAATAAACGCGATCAAAAATGTGGGAGGGGGCTTGCCCCCGATAGCAGTAGATCAGCCAATATATTTTAAGCTGACACACCGCCATCGGGGGCAAGCCCCCTCCCACATTGGGAATTGGATTTTCGCCACCTTCATTCAGCGGTAAATGCCGTCTTTGCCGTGCCCGGCCATGGCCCGATTACTGCGCACGCTGATCATCAACTTGATATCGATCCACTCCACACCCTGCGCCTTGAGCTTGGGCAATTCGCGCTCCAGCACCGCCAGGGTCTGGGGATAAGGGTGCCCGATCATCACCGCCGAACCCTGCTTGTGCGCCAGCTTGATTGCGGTTTGCAGCTGCGTGGTGATCGCTGCCTCGGTGCGTTCGTCATCCAGGAACACATCCCGCGAAACATGCGCCAGTCCAATCTTCTGCGCCTCGGCGGCGGCGACAGTCTGTGCGCTGGTGCGGCTGTCCACAAAGAACTTGTGGCGCCGCTGCAGCTCGCCCATTAACCACGCCATTGCCTGCGGCTGCGCCGTCATGCGGCTGCCCATATGGTTATTGATGCCGGCGGTGTAGGGCACGGCCGTGAAGGCGGCGTCCAGGCGCTTGGCCAGTTCTTCGATCGACAGCTCGGGGTGCCAGGCAAACGGACCGGTGGCCGGGTCCATGGGCATATGCAGGATGACGATCTTGCCGGCCTTGTGGGCCTCGCGGGCGAATTCGGCGGCGTGAGGGGTGTCAGGCATGATCGCGGTGGTGACCGGCCCGGGCAGGCCCAGCACGCGACGATCCCTGGGCAGGTTCTGCCCGAGGTCGTCGATGATCAGGGTGAGATAGGCTTTGTGCGGCTCGCCGACCGGCGTCGCTTGCGCGAATCCGGCCAGGCTGCACAGCACAGCGATAATCAGCGCAACACGCATATCAACGGCTGCGCGTGATGCTCAGGCCCTTGAGCAGGCTCAGCGCCTGGGCCAACTGGTAATCGTCGTCCTGCGGCATCGGTTTGGCTTTGGCGCCGCTGCCGGTCGGCTGGTCGGCGCCGCCGTTGCCATTGCCCAGGTGGCCTTGCAGGTCCGCCTCTTTGTAGTACTCGCTGTCGATCTCGTTGGTGATCTTGGCCTTGCGCACCTCAATGTCCGGCACAATGCCCTGGGCCTGGATCGAGCGACCGTTGGGCGTGTAGTACAGCGCCGTGGTGATCTTCAGTGCACGCTCGTTATTGAGCGGCAATACGGTTTGCACCGAGCCTTTACCGAAGGTCGTGGTGCCCATCAGCACACCGCGCTTCTGGTCCTGCAGGGCGCCGGCGACGATCTCCGAGGCCGAGGCGCTGCCGCCGTTGATCAGCACGGCCAGCGGTACGTTCTCGCTCAGATCGTTGCCGGTGGCCGAGAAGCGCAGCTCGGAATTGGCGATGCGGCCCTTGGTGTAGACGATCAGGCCCTTGGTGATGAAGTGGTCGACCACTTCCACCGCCGACTGCAACACGCCGCCCGGGTTGTTACGCAGGTCGAGCACGATGCCGTTGAGCTTCTTGCCGTTGTCCTTGCGCAGCTTGGCCAGGGCCTTGGCCACTTCGTCGCCGGTCTTGACCTGGAACTGGGTGATGCGGATGTAGCCGTAGCCCGACTCCAGCAGCTGGCTCTTCACGCTCTTGACCACGATGGTGGAGCGGGTCAGGGTCACGTCGAACGGATTGCCGCCGTCGCGCACCAGGGTCAGGGTGATTTTCTGGCCGATCTTGCCGCGCATCTTGTCGACGGCTTCGGTCATGGTCTGGCCGCGGGTCGGCTGGCCGTTGATCTTGACGATAAAGTCACCCGCCTGGATGCCGGCCTTGGATGCCGGGGTGTCGTCGATGGGCGAGACCACCTTGATGTTGCCGTCTTCGGAACCGACCTCAATGCCCAGGCCACCGAATTCACCGCTGGTGCTTTCCTGCAGTTCAGCGAAGTCTTCCGGGCCCAGGTAGGCCGAATGCGGGTCGAGGTTGCTGAGCATGCCCTTGATGGCATTTTCCAGCAGGGTCTTGTCGTCTACGGGTTCGACATAGGCTGCCTTGATCCGGTCCATGACCTCGGCAAAGGTGCGCAGCTCGTCCAGCGGCAACGGCGCCTTGGTGGTCGCAGCGGTCGCGGCGGGGACAGCCTGGTCGGCAAAAGCCAGAGGCGCGCCGATCACCAGGGCGATCGTCAGGGCCAGCGAAGTGAGGCGGGACAAATGCAGCATGTCGAACGAACTCCTAATGTAGATGAGACCCTATCCTTGGGATCTGCACCATTGTGCAGGGTCGCTCGGGCGGCCCTGCTGACGAATAGCGAAGTACAGCGCCGGGGTGTCCTGGCCACCACTGTTACCGACAGTGGAGATGGATTCACCGGCTTTTACCACATCACCTGCCGACTTGAGTAACGTCTGATTGTGGCCGTAAAGGCTCAAATAGCCATTACCGTGGTCAAGAATCACCAGCAGGCCGGCCCCGCGCAGCCAATCGGCAAACACCACGCGCCCGCCGTGGACGGCGTGGACCTGGCTGCCCGCTGACGCGCTGATCATCACACCATCCCACTTGGCACGGGTGTCATCGCCACGGGTTTCGCCGAAGCGTGCCAACAGTCGACCATCAACTGGCCATGGAAGTTTGCCGCGCGCTGAAGCAAAAGGCCCGCCGAACGACTCGCCGCTGCTGGAAACCAGTGGGCCAGGCGCTGCGTGCGCCGGTTTGCGCGGGGCCGGCGCATCGGTAGTGGCTGCCAGTTCGGCCTCACGCTGGCGCTTTTTTTCGGCTTCCTGCTGGGCGATCAGCGCTTTTTGCCGCGCCTCCTCGGCCTCGCGTGCCTGGCGCGCCAGGGTTTCTTCGATAGTCTTGAGCACTTTGGCCAGGTCGGCCTGGTCCTGCTCGCGGGCCTGGAGCTTGGCGTCGCGGGCTTTTACGTCATTATTGAGCTTGGCCAGGGCTTGCTGGCGTTCCTTGCGGACCTTGTCCAACTCGTTGCGCTGGGTGTCGAGCGCAGTCTTCTGGTCGAGCAGTTGAGCCTGCTGATCATTGATCTCCTGCTCGACATTGGCCAACTGGCGCAGCGTTTCGTTAAAGCCCTTCAACTGCGCCAGGCGCGCCTGGCTCAGGTAATCGTAATAGGTGAGGGTGCGGGCAAATTTTTCCGGGTTCTGCTGGTTGAGCAGCAGCTTGAGATATTCCTGGCGGCCGCTCTGGTAGGCGGCGCGGGCCTGGATCGCGATCAGGCGTTGCTGTTCAACGCGTGCGCTCTGGAGTTTTTTTTTCTCAGCGTCGAGTCGCTCCAGTTCCGACTCGCTCTTCTTTAATTCTTTTTGCAGCTCCTGGACCTGCTTCTCCAGCTTGCCCATTTCGGTTTCCGTGCCGCGCAGGTCTTTCTGCACCCCGGACTTTTCTTCCTGGAGCTTGCCGAGCAGTTTTTTCAGCTCGGTAATGTCCTGACGCGTAGCGTCCAACTGTTGTTGGGTTTGTGCACGCTCATCGGCAAATGCCGGTTGGAGCAGGCAGACAAGAGCGAGGGTAATCAAGGCGCGAAGCATAGAGGCGGGCGACACCAGGGGAAAGGGACGCTCTAGTATGCCCGCCAAGCGCCGCAAAAAAAACGTCCAATTGGAGCGGGCGGGCAAGATAGGTGCCGAGTGGTGGTGGTATGGCAAAAAGATATCTTCCAAACACCGAAGGGCCAATGTGGGAGGGGGCTTGCCCCCGATAGCGGTGGACCAGTCACATAAGTGTTGACTGACACTCCGTCATCGGGGGCAAGCCCCCTCCCACACTGGATCTACAGTGTTGTTTAGATCAGACCAGAATTGAGGTCCCGGTCATTTCCTTAGGCTTTTCCAGCCCCATCAGCATCAGCATGGTCGGCGCCACATCCGCCAGTACGCCGCCGTTACGCACTTTGAAATCGCGCTTGCCGACGTAGATGAACGGCACCGGCTCGGTGGTGTGGGCTGTGTGGGCCTGGCCGGTTGACTCGTCGGACATCTGCTCGCAGTTGCCGTGGTCGGCGGTGATCAGCGCTTCGCCACCGACTTTGTCCAGGGCGTCGACGATGCGGCCCACGCACAGGTCCAGGCATTCCACGGCCTTAGTGGCAGCCTCCAGGTTGCCGCTGTGGCCGACCATGTCGCCGTTGGCGTAGTTGACCACGATGACGTCATAACGCTGATGCTCGATGGCGTCGACGATCTTGTCGGTGACTTCCGGTGCGCTCATTTCCGGCTGCAGGTCGTAGGTGGCGACTTTTGGCGATGGGATCAGGATGCGCTCTTCGCCAGGGAAAGGTTCTTCACGTCCGCCGGAAAAGAAGAAGGTCACGTGGGCATATTTTTCGGTTTCGGCGATGCGCAGTTGAGTCTTGCCGTTTTTCGCCAGGTAATCGCCCAGCACGTTTTCCAGGCTGCCCGGCGCAAAAGCCGACGGGGCCGGGATATTGGCGGCGTATTGGGTGAGCATGACGAACTCGACTTTCGGCTGGCGTGCGCGTTCGAAGTCCTTGAAACCGTCGTCGACAAACACATGGCTCAGCTCACGGGCACGGTCGGCGCGGAAGTTCATGAACACCATGGCGTCGCCGTCTTCGACTTTCACCGGCTCGCCGATGGTGGTGGCCTTGACGAATTCATCGCTCTCGCCACGGGCGTAGGCGGCTTCCAGGCCTTGCTGGGCGGTGGCGGCGTTGAATTCGGCCTGGCCATCGACGATCAGGTTGTAGGCCTGGGCCACGCGGTCCCAGCGGTTGTCGCGGTCCATGGCAAAGTAACGGCCTACCAGGCTGGCGATGCGGCCTTTGCCCAGGGCGGCGAAGGTGGCGTCCAGCAGTTCGATGGACGACTGCGCGCTTTTGGGCGGGGTGTCGCGACCGTCAAGGAAGGCGTGCAGGTAGATCTTGTCGGCGCCGCGCTTGAAGGCCAGTTCGGCCATGGCGATCAGGTGGTCCTGATGGCTGTGTACGCCGCCATCGGAGAGCAGGCCCATGAAGTGCACGGCCTTGCCGGCGGCGACGGCTTTGTCCACCGCTGCGCAGATGGTCGGGTTCTCGAAGAACTCGCCATCGCGGATCGCTTTGGTCACGCGGGTGAAGTCCTGATAGACCACTCGTCCGGCGCCGAGATTCATGTGACCGACTTCCGAGTTGCCCATCTGGCCGTCCGGCAGGCCCACGTCCATGCCGGAGCCTGAGATCAAACCGTTGGGCACGGTGGCGGTGAGACGGTCCAGCACAGGCTTGCGGGCGGCGTACACCGCGTTGTCGTGGTGGCTTTCACTGTGTCCGAAGCCATCGAGAATTATCAGGACCAAAGGTTTAGGCGTGGTAGTCATAGATCCTCTCGCGGCGGTAATAAAGGAAGGCAATGGAAAAGTGAGTGGCAGTTTAAAGCGAAGTTCCAACCGCGTCACCGCTTTACGGGGGTTGGCCGCCCCCGACGGCTGTGTATACTTACCGCCATTTTAACGCCCTGGAACCTCCTTGATGGTTGATCACCTGATTGCATTTGCCACTGCCCACTATCTGCTCGTGGGTGCCTTCGTCATCCTGCTGGCGCTGCTGATCGCTCACGAATTGAGCCGTGGTGGCCGCAGCCTGAGCACATCGGAGCTGACCGCCCTGGTCAACAAGGATGAGGCGGTTGTCGTGGATATTCGCCCGGCCAAGGATTTCGCCGCCGGCCATATCGTCGGCGCCCTGAACATTCCCCAGGACAAGCTGATCGCGCGCTTGGCCGAACTGGAGAAATACAAGGCCAAGACCATTATCCTGGTCGACGCCCAAGGCCAGCACTCCGGCACGCATGCCCGCGAGATGCTCAAGTCCGGCTTTACCGCCGCCAAGCTGTCCGGTGGTATCAGCAGCTGGCGTGGCGATAACCTGCCGTTGGTGAAGTGATATGAGCCAGGTTGTCGTGTATTCCAGCGATTACTGCCCTTACTGCATTCGAGCCAAGCAGTTGCTCCAGAGCAAGAAGGTCGCCTTCGAAGAAATCAAGGTCGACGGCAAGCCCCAAGTACGCGCTGAAATGGCCCAGAAGGCTGGCCGCACGTCGGTGCCGCAGATCTGGATCGGCGACAGGCATATCGGTGGCTGTGACGACCTGATGGCTCTGGAGCGCGCCGGTAAACTCGATGCGCTGCTGTCCGCCTAACCCCTAAAAGACCCCAAGATAAAGAAGGATCTGCGATGACTGATCAACCGAACACCGAAGCAGCGCAAGACCAAGGCCCACAGTTTTCGCTGCAGCGCATCTACGTGCGTGACCTGTCGTTCGAAGCGCCGAAAAGCCCGGCTATCTTCCGCCAGGAATGGACCCCAGGCGTCGCGCTGGACCTGAACACCCGCCAGAAAGCCCTGGAAGGTGACTTCCACGAAGTCGTGCTGACCCTGTCGGTCACCGTCAAGAACGGCGAAGAAGTGGCCTTCATCGCTGAAGTGCAACAGGCGGGTATCTTCCTGATCCAGGGCCTGGACGAAGCGTCCATGAGCCACACCCTGGGCGCGTTCTGCCCGAACATCCTGTTCCCGTACGCCCGTGAGACCCTGGACAGCCTGGTCACCCGTGGCTCGTTCCCGGCGTTGATGCTGGCGCCGGTGAACTTCGATGCCCTGTACGCTCAAGAGCTGCAGCGCATGCAACAGGAAGGTTCGTCGACGGTTCAATAAGTCGACGCGGTAAAAAAATGTGGGAGGGGGCTTGCCCCCGATAGCGGTGTATCAGCCAGCCTATCTGTAGCTGACCCACCGCAATCGGGGGCAAGCCCCCTCCCACATTTGCTATGCGGTGTTACTTGAAACCGAGTTGGCGCCAGCCTTCGTAGACGGCGACGGCGACGGTGTTGGACAGGTTCAGGCTGCGGCAGCCCTCGCGCATCGGCAAGCGCAGGCGGTGGCCATCAGGCAGGGCATCGAGCACGTCGGCCGGCAGGCCGCGGCTCTCCGGGCCAAACAGAAACGCGTCGCCCTCGGCAAAGCTGGCATCATGAAACGGTCGCGAGCCCTTGGTGGTGAACGCGAACACGCGTGGCTGGCCCAGGCTTTCCAGGCAGCTTGCCAGGTCGGCATGGCGCTGGAGAGTGGCGTACTCGTGGTAATCCAGCCCGGCGCGGCGCAGGCGTTTATCGTCCATGTCGAAGCCCAGCGGTTCGATCAAATGCAGGTGGCAGCCACTGTTGGCGCACAGCCTGATAACGTTGCCGGTATTCGGCGGAATTTCTGGTTGAAAAAGGATGACGTGAAACATGCACGGCTCCGAAGGCAAAGATGCGCTGCATTCTACCCCTGAAGACGATCCAAGGCCGAAGCTATTGCCCAGGGTACTCGGCTCGCTGGCGATTGTCGGCCTGATGGTGGGCTTGATGATTGGTCGCCTGACCACCCCGGAGCCGGTCGAGCTGCAACAGATAGAACCTGTGGCGGACGGTCTGCTGGTGTGGTTCAACCGCGAGCCCAAGCTGCACGGCGAACATATCGACGGCGCCGTGGCGCTGTTGTTCGACGCACAGGGCAAGGCTGCCAATGGGCAACTGAAGGTCAATGACAAGGACGTGAACTGGCGCGTGCGCAAGACCGACGGCGGTTTGCTGCTCAATCTGGTGGCGGCGCGGCCATTGCGTGGGGAGTGGAACGGCCAGGAGGTGGATGACCGCTGGCGGCTGGAGATCCATCTCCAAGAGCAATAAAAGAGGGAGTTCCCGGCCTGCCTGTACCAGGGCTCCCAAAACGGGGTGAAGCCAGAGGCTTCGGTGTTAAAGAGGGGATTCTCGGCCTGCCTGTACCAAGGTCCCCGAAACTGGGTAGTACCAGGGTTATTGCAGGGCGCGTGCCAAAGTTTGCAATTGGCGCGGTAAATGATTGCAAGAAAGCGCAAAGCCCCGAAATCCGGGGCTTTGGTGGTTTCAGCGTTCAAGAATTTTTGAGCGATAGCGATCTTTCAGGTCTCAAGTCAGTGCCCAATGCCGGTTCATGGTGCATTGAAGCAGTGCACAACCTTCAAATCTTGTGACGATCCAAATGTGGGAGGGGGCTTGCCCCCGATAGCGGTGTATCAGCCAGCCTATCTGTAGCTGACCCACTGCAATCGGGGGCAAGCCCCCTCCCACATTGGATTTTCAGTGGAGCAGAGAGCGGTGATCAGGCGTCGTCGCTGTCGTCGTCATCTGCGCCATCCACCTTCATCCCCAGTTCCTTGATCTTGCGCGTCAGGGTATTGCGGCCCCAACCCAGCAGCACGGCGGCATCGCGACGGCGGCCGGCGGTGTGCTTGAGCGCGGTCTCGATCATGATCCGCTCGAACGCCGGTACGGCGCTGTCGAGCAGGTTCGACTGGCCGCGTGCCAGGGCCTGGTCGGCCCATTGGCGCAGCGCCTGTTCCCAGTTGGTCACTGGGGCCGAGTCCTGCGGCAGGCTCAACAGCTCCGGTGGCAGGTCGCTGATGTGCACTTCGCGCCCGGACGCCATTACCGTGATCCAGCGGCAGGTGTTCTCCAGCTGGCGTACGTTGCCGGGCCATGGCAGGTTCTTCAGGTATTCCTCGGTCTCGCTTTTGAGCAGCTTCGGCTCCACGGCCAGTTCCAGGGCGGCGCGGCTGAGGAAGTGGCGGGCGAGGGTGGGGATGTCTTCGCGGCGGTCCGACATGCGCGGAATGTGGATGCGGATCACGTTGAGGCGGTGGAACAAGTCTTCACGGAACTTGCCGGCGTGCACCAGGGTTTCCAGGTTCTGGTGGGTGGCCGCGATGATGCGTACATCCACCTTGACCGGCGTGTGCCCGCCCACCCGATAGAACTCGCCGTCGGCCAGCACCCGCAGCAGGCGGGTCTGGGTATCGGCCGGCATGTCACCGATTTCATCGAGGAACAGGGTGCCGCCGTCGGCCTGTTCAAAACGTCCACGGCGCAGATTGGCCGCGCCGGTGAACGCGCCTTTTTCATGGCCGAACAGCTCGGACTCCATCAAGTCCTTCGGGATTGCGGCCATGTTCAGTGCAATGAACGGCGAGGCTGCCCGAGGGCTGTGACGGTGCAGGGCGTGGGCCACCAGCTCTTTACCGGTGCCCGATTCGCCGTTGATCAGCACGGTGATGTTGGAGTGGCTCAAGCGCCCGATGGCGCGAAACACTTCCTGCATCGCCGGCGCTTCACCGATGATTTCCGGGGTGCGGGTCAGGGCCGGCGGGGCTTCCTGGTTCTGTTGCTCCTGGGCGTGCTGGTTGGCGCGCTTGACCAGCGCCACCGCCTCGTCCACATCGAACGGCTTGGGCAGGTACTCAAAGGCGCCGCCCTGGTAGGACGCGACAGCGCTGTCCAGGTCCGAGTGCGCGGTCATGATGATCACTGGCAGGCGCGGGTGCTGCTCGCGAATGCGCGCCAGCAAGTCCAGGCCGCTGGCGCCGGGCATGCGGATATCGGAGATGATCACGTCCGGCTGCTGGCGAGCCAGGCGGCTCATCACACCGTCGGCGCTGTCGAAGCTCTGGGTGGTCATGCCTTCCTGTTGCAAGGCTTTCTCCAGGACCCAGCGGATAGAACGGTCGTCATCGACGATCCAGACAGTTTCACTACGGCTCATGTCGTGGGGGCTCCTTGTTCCAATGGCAGGAAGATCGAGAACGTGGTGTGGCCGGGATGGCTCTCACATTCGATCAGGCCCTGGTGCTGGCTGATGATGTTCTGGGTAATGGCCAGGCCCAGCCCGGTACCGTCCGGGCGGCCGCTGACCATGGGGAAGAAGATGGTTTCCTGCAGTTCGGCCGGAATGCCCGGGCCGTTGTCGATGATCTCGACCTTGGTCACCAGGCGATGGCGTACATGGCCAATGGTGAACTGGCGCAGCGCGCGGGTGCGCAGGCTGATGCGGCCCAGGCGCAACTCGTTCTGGCTGCTGATGGCCTGCATGGCGTTGCGCACGATGTTGAGTACTGCCTGGATCATTTGCTCGCGGTCGATCAAGACGTCGGGAATGCTTGGGTCGTAGTCGCGCACCAGGGTGATGCAGCCCTGGCTTTCGGCGTCGACCAGTTGGCAGACGCGCTCGAGCACTTCGTGCACGTTGGTCATGGCCAGGGACGGCAGCTTGTTGGAGCCGAGCATGCGGTCCACCAGGTTACGCAGGCGGTCGGCCTCTTCGATGATGACGTTGGTGTAGTCCTTGAGATGCTCCTCCGGCAACTCGCGGGCCAGCAACTGCGCCGCGCCGCGAATGCCGCCCAGGGGGTTCTTGATCTCATGGGCCAGGCCACGCACCAGCATCTTGCTGGTTTCCTGCTTGGACAGCTGCGCCTCTTCCTTGGTGATGCGCAGCAGGCGGTCGCGGGGGTGCACTTCGAGCAGCAGCAGGGTGGCGCCATTGCTCAGGATTGGTGTCACCGCGTAGTCGACGGTCAGCGTCTGCCCGGTCAGGGCGGTGAGCATTGCTTCGCGCTTGGTGAACGGGTGCGCCTGCTCCACGGCCTGGCGCAACGAGCTCAGGGCCTCGGCGGACTCGGTGAACAATTCGCTGATGAACTGCCCATGGCTGCGCTGGCCGCTGATGGCCAGGAGCATCTCCGCCGCCGGGTTCATGTACTCAAGGCGCAAGTCGGCATTGAGCAGAATGGTCGCGGTGGTCAGGTTGTCGAGTAACAAACGGTGCAGTGCATCGCTGATGGTCATCGGGACCTCTTTTGGAGCAAGGCGCAGGCTTGAGGCACACGCTGATACAAGGAAAATGCAAAAACCAAACCAAGGCTCCGAAAAGAAGCGTTAAGGCCCTGAAATAGGGAGTTTTGGCACGAAACTGTGGCGTTCTGCCAGCTTAAGCGGGAAGTTTCGAACCAAAATGGGCTGGACAACTGCGCAGGGTGCAGGCTATCGCACCAATATAGTGCGGTTTTGTGAAGGTTGTTCAGGAAGCTGCCAGAGATGGCCCTGAATGCATACAGGCCAAGTGTGGGAGGGGGCTTGCCCCCGATAGCAGGGTGTCAGTCAGCCTATACATCAACTGAACCACCGCCATCGGGGGCAAGCCCCCTCCCACATTTTTAATTGGGTTTACAGGGGCTAGCCTTTGTATATGCACAGCTCGGCGGTGGCGCGGATCATCGCCAGTTGGCGCAGCGGATCGTTCAACGGTTCATGCACCGCCGCGGCCAGCCACTGCGGGCACTGCGGGTCGGTACGCTGCGGGGTGAAGTCGGCCAGTTGTTGCAGCAGGCGTTTTTGCAGTTCATCCAGTCGTGGGCGAATCTGCTTGACCAGGTCCGGGCGCGGATCGTCCGGCGCCTTGCCCTGGAACTGCCAGTCGGACAGGTGGGTGTATTGCACCAGTTTGTTCGCCTCGATCTGCGCTGAGAAAAACTGCTCGGCGGCGGCGGGGTCCAGTTTGTAGCTCGGGGCTTGGGCGACGACGCTGGCGATCACTTCCTGCTCGCGCTTTTTGTCTTCAACGGGCTTGTGGCTGTCCCATTTGCTCAAGGCCACCTGGTCGGCGATCTCCAGGCGTTCGGCGATGCTGTTGAGCAACGGCTCAAGCGTGGGCGGCGCGGCACTGGCGGTGACGCTGACAAATAACAGAGCGAACACAAATCGACGTTTCAAAGGAAATCCCCTGTAGGAGCGAGCTTGCTCGCGAAGGTCGTTAACGATAACGCGTAAATGTTGAAGAAATGTGGTGTCCTGGCGTTTTTCGCGGGCAAGCTCGCTCCTACAGTGGTCGCGTAGGGCGTCAGGCGCAGGCTACCTTAGCTTGCGCGGTTGCCTACAGGTAAGCCAGAATCCGCCGGCTTGTACGGCTGGCTTGTCGTCTCTAAGGTTGCTCGGTCGCTGCTCATCAGCGATCAGGTTTAGTAGCCTGAGGGTCAAGTTAAGCGTGTACCGCACCGTTCTTTATGGCGGCTGTGTGCAGGGCATCTTCGGATGCGCCGGTTTTTGCTTAACTTCCCCGGTCTACTAACCTGCGCCCAGCTGCCACCCAATCGTTTAGTAGCGAGTCGATGGCGGCCTCATTCGAGGAAGTTAAGACATGTTCAAGCCAACCCCAAATCCACCCCCATCCGTCTTCACCATTGCCGCCGATATCGACGACGAAGCCTTGATGATCAACAGCTTCGAAACCTTCTCCTCGGTCAGCACCTTGTTGCTGGACCTTTGCGAAGACCTGGATGGCAAGCACCGCGATATCGCACTGGCCATTCACCAATTGAGCGCCATGGGGACGCTGATGGTCAGCCGTATGCTCGACCGCCAAGCGGCCATCTGACAATCCACAGGCAAAAAAAGACCTCCCGAAGGAGGTCTTTATCATCACGCTACGTCAAGCAGCGCTACCGGATCAGCAGCTGTAGTACAGCTCGTATTCCAGTGGGTGTACGAAGGTGCGAACCTTGATTTCTTCTTCGCTTTTGAGCTCGATGTAGGCATCGATGAAGTCGTCGCTGAACACGCCGCCCTTGGTCAGGAACGCACGGCCCTTGTCCAGTTCTTCCAGGGCTTCTTTCAGGCTGCCGCACACTTGTGGGATCTCTTTGGCCTCTTCAGGCGGCAGGTCGTACAAGTTTTTGTCGGCGGCGTCGCCAGGGTGGATCTTGTTCTGGATACCGTCCAGGCCGGCCATGACCAGCGCAGCGAAGGCCAGGTACGGGTTGGCTGCCGGGTCCGGGAAGCGGGCTTCGATACGGCGAGCGCGCGGGCTGGACACGTAAGGAATACGGATCGAGGCGGAACGGTTACGGGCCGAGTAGGCCAGCATTACCGGCGCTTCGAAACCTGGGACCAGACGCTTGTAGGAGTTGGTCGACGGGTTGGTGAAGCCGTTCAGGGCCTTACCGTGCTTGATGATGCCGCCGATGAAGTACAGGGCGGTGTCGGACAGGCCGGCATAACCTTCGCCGGCGAAGGTGTTCTTGCCTTCTTTGGCGATGGACAGGTGAACGTGCATACCCGAACCGTTATCGCCGTACAGCGGCTTGGGCATGAAGGTAGCGGTACGGCCGTAGGCATCCGCCACGTTGTGTACACAGTACTTCAGGGTCTGGACTTCGTCAGCCTTGGCGACCAGGGTGTTGAACTTCACACCGATTTCGTTCTGGCCGGCAGTCGCCACTTCGTGGTGGTGAACTTCGATGACCAGGCCCATCTCTTCCATGGCGTTGCACATGGAGGTACGGATTTCGTGGTCGTGGTCGAATGGCGGGACCGGGAAGTAGCCGCCCTTGATGCCTGGACGGTGGCCTTTGTTGCCGCCTTCCACGTCCTGGTCGGACATCCACGAACCTTGTTCGGAGAAAATCTTGAACATCGAACCGGAGATGTCGGACTTGAACTTGACCGAATCGAAGATGAAGAATTCAGGCTCCGGGCCTACGAATACGGTGTCGCCGATACCGGTCGACTTCAGGTATTCCTCGGCACGCTTGGCGATCGCACGTGGATCGCGGTCGTAGCCTTGCATGGTCGAAGGCTCAATCACGTCGCAGACGATGATCAGGGTTGGGTCTTCGGTGAACGGGTCGAGGACGGCCGTGCTGTCGTCCGGCATCAGGATCATGTCGGAGGCTTCGATGCCTTTCCAGCCGGCGATGGAGGAACCGTCGAACATCTTGCCTTCTTCGAAGAAAGCATCATCCAGCGCGTCGCGAGCCGGCATGGTCACGTGGTGCTGAGTACCTTTGGTGTCCGTGAAGCGCAGATCAATCCATTTAACGTCATGATCTTTGATGAGTTGAACCGACTTCGACATGGTGTCCTCCGGGTGGCTTCGGGCTTGGTAGTGGAGTTAGCCCTTAGAATTTGGGTGATGCCGGCGCGGATACTCCGCCAAGGCAACCTGCCTCACAAGAGAGCAAATTGCATGCCAGTGCGCCAACATGGTCTTTTTGCTTCAAAATGGCCCCTATAACGGTGCAAACGGCCAACGAGTGATAAATGTCGCACCGCAATGTAGCGTTATTGGGTGCAAATGACCTGTTTTGGTGCGTTGCACATGCGATGCATATTAACTGGTTAAACCTTGAGCGATTTCCGCTATAATCCGCGCCCCCCTTTTTCAGCAGGCCCGGCGCGCGCTGTTTCCATGAAATTAATCGTAAAAGTCTTCCCCGAGATCACCATCAAGAGCCGACCGGTACGGATGCGTTTCATCCGTCAGTTGGCCAAGAACATCCGTGCCGTGCTCCGCGATCTGGACCCGGCTGTGGTGGTGAACGGCGTGTGGGACAATCTCGAGCTGGAAACCCGCCTGACCGACGCCAAAGCCTTGAAGGACATGACCGAGCGCCTGAGCTGCATGCCGGGCATCGCGCATTTCCTGCAAGTGGACGAGTACCCGCTGGGCGACTTCGACGACATCACCGAGAAGTGCCGGCTGCACTTTGGTGATGAGCTTGCCGGCAAGATTTTTTCGGTGCGTTGCAAGCGCGCCGGCAAGCATCCGTTCAGCTCCATGGATGTGGAGAAATACGTCGGCAGCAAGCTGCGTCGCGAGTGCGGCGCGGCCGGAATCTCCCTCAAAGCGCCGCAAATCGAAGTGCGCATGGAAATTCGCGACCAACGGTTGTTTGTGATCCACAGCCAGCACAACAGCATCGGCGGTTACCCGCTGGGCGCCCTGGAACAGACCCTGGTGTTGATGTCCGGCGGTTTCGATTCCACGGTCGCGGCCTACCAGATCATGCGGCGCGGCCTGATGAGCCACTTCTGCTTCTTCAACCTGGGCGGTCGTGCACACGAATTGGGCGTGATGGAAGTGGCGCACTTTATCTGGAAGAAGTACGGCAGCTCCCAGCGCGTGCTATTTGTAAGCGTGCCGTTCGAAGAAGTGCTGGGCGAAATTCTCGGCAAAGTCGATAACAGTCATATGGGCGTAGTTTTGAAGCGTATGATGTTGCGCGCCGCGTCCCGGATCGCCGACCAGTTGCAGATCGATGCGCTGGTGACCGGTGAAGCGATCTCCCAGGTATCCAGCCAGACGTTGCCGAACCTGTCGTTGATCGACTGCGTGACCGAGAAGCTGGTGCTGCGCCCGCTGATCGCCAGCCACAAGCAGGACATCATCGACCTGGCAGAAGAAATCGGCACCGCCGACTTTGCCAAGCATATGCCCGAGTATTGCGGGGTCATTTCGGTGAACCCCAAGACCCACGCCAAGCGCAACCGCGTGGAGTATGAAGAACAACAGTTCGACATGGCGATTCTGGAGCGTGCGCTCGAGAACGCCAAACTGGTCCCGATCGATCGCGTCATCGACGAGCTGGGCCAGGATGTGCAGATCGAAGAAGTCAGCGAAGCCCTGGCCGGCCAGATCATCGTCGACATCCGTCACCCGGATGCCGCCGAAGACGAGCCCCTGGAGATTCCTGGCATCGACGTACAAACGCTGCCGTTTTATGCATTGAACGCGCGTTTCAAGGAACTGGATGACAGCCGTCAGTACCTGCTGTATTGCGACAAAGGCGTGATGAGTCGCCTGCATGCCCACCATTTGCTCAGTGAGGGGCATGCCAATGTGCGCGTTTATCGACCGAGCTAAGAGCCCGGGGCTGTTTGCCTGTGGCCTGCGTCACCGGCCCCCCGACTCTGCCGTCAAGCTGTAACGGCAAGGCCTGACTCTACTGTTAATCGCTGCCACGACCTGTCAGCACACCGAATCCTCTGATCGAGATACACAAGTGATCGAAAATCTACGTAACATCGCCATCATTGCTCACGTTGACCATGGTAAAACCACCCTGGTAGACAAACTCCTGCGTCAATCCGGCACCCTGGAGCGCAACGAGCTCAACGACGAGCGCGTGATGGACTCCAACGACCAGGAAAAAGAGCGCGGTATTACCATCCTGGCGAAAAACACCGCCATCAACTGGAACGGCTACCACATCAACATCGTGGACACCCCGGGCCACGCCGACTTCGGCGGCGAAGTAGAACGCGTAATGTCGATGGTTGACTCCGTTCTGCTGCTGGTTGACGCTCAAGACGGCCCTATGCCGCAAACCCGTTTCGTGACCAAGAAGGCGTTCGAAGCCGGCCTGCGTCCGATCGTGTGCATCAACAAGGTTGACCGTCCAGGCGCGCGTCCGGACTGGGTTCTGGACCAGATCTTCGACCTGTTCGACAACCTCGGCGCTACCGAAGAACAGCTGGACTTCCAAGTCATCTACGCCTCGGCCCTGAACGGTATTGCCGGTCTGGAACACACCGCCATGGCGGAAGACATGACCCCGCTGTACCAAGCAATCGTTGACCACGTTCCACCACCGAAGGTTGACCGTGACGGTCCGTTCCAGATGCAAATCTCGGCACTGGACTACAACAGCTTCCTGGGTGTTATCGGCGTTGGCCGTATCGCGCGTGGCAGCGTCAAGCCGAACACCCCGGTTGTTGCCATCGGCGCCGACGGCAAGAAGCGTAACGGTCGTATCCTGAAGCTGATGGGTCACCACGGCCTGCACCGCATCGACGTTGAAGAAGCCTTCGCCGGTGACATCGTGTGCGTCAGCGGCATGGACTCGCTGTTCATCTCCGACACCCTGTGCCAGCCGGACACCGTCGAGGCGATGAAGCCTCTGACCGTTGACGAGCCAACCGTTTCCATGACCTTCCAGGTGAACGACTCGCCGTTCTGCGGTAAGGAAGGCAAGTTCGTGACCTCCCGTAACATCAAGGAGCGTCTGGACAAAGAGCTGCTGTACAACGTTGCACTGCGCGTTGAAGAAGGCGACTCGGCCGACAAGTTCAAGGTCTCCGGCCGTGGTGAGCTGCACCTCTCGGTACTGATCGAAACCATGCGTCGCGAAGGCTTCGAAATGGGTGTTGGTCGTCCGGAAGTGATCATCCGTCAGGTTGACGGCGTGAAGCAGGAACCGTTCGAAAACGTCACCATCGACACCCCTGAAGAATCCCAGGGCAAGGTCATGGAAGAGATGGGCCTGCGTAAGGGCGACCTGACCAACATGGTGCCGGATGGCAAGGGCCGTGTACGTCTGGAATACAACATCCCTGCGCGTGGCCTGATCGGTTTCCGTAACCAGTTCCTGACCCTGACCAACGGTGCTGGCATCCTGACCTCGATCTTCGATCGCTACGACACCATGAAGTCCGGCGACATGTCCGGTCGTCAGAACGGTGTTCTGGTATCGGTAGAAACCGGCAAGGCGCTGACCTACTCCCTGGAAACCCTTCAGGCACGTGGCAAGCTGTTCGTTGAACACGGTCAAGAGATCTACAACGGTCAGATCGTTGGTCTGAACAGCCGTGACAACGACATGGGCGTCAACCCAACCAAAGGCAAGAAGCTCGACAACATGCGTGCTTCGGGTAAAGACGAAACCATCGCTCTGGTTCCACCTGTTCGCTTCACCCTGGAACAGGCCCTGGAATTCATCCAGGACGACGAGCTGTGTGAAGTCACGCCTAAGTCGATCCGCCTGCGTAAGAAGATCCTGGACGAAGGCGAGCGTACCCGCGCTGCCAAGAAAGCCAAGAACTGAGTTAACTCAGGCTGAATGAAAAACGCCCCCGGTCGAAAGGCCGGGGGCGTTTTTTTATGCCTGCTGTTTGTGTGGTGTCTGTACTGGCCCTATCGGGGGCAAGCCCCCTCCCACATTTTGATCTGTGAACACATTCAAGTGTGGGAGGGGGCTTGCCCCCGATGAGGCCCTTGAGAGCCCCACAAACCCTGGATCAGAACTTATCGAGGGTCTTGAACTTGGTCTCGCGCACCACTTCTTTCGGCTTGTACGCGCAATACCCCGGCCGCGGGCCGATCTTGGGGTGATTGCGGCAGGTATCCGGGCGCTTGTCATAAATAGTGCAGAAGCGCGTCTTACGATCCAGGTACAAGCAATCATTGTTGCTCATGCGCTGCAGGGTAAAAATCTCGGATTTATTGTTGTAGCGCTCGACGATGCCTTCCTTTTGCAAGCGCTTGGCGATGTTCTTCGGCGGGTCGCCGCGCTCGAACTCATCGACGATGCCAATGCGGATCAGGTCCTTGATCTTCACCTCGACCGGCAGCGTGCAGCAGCTGGACACGCAGCCGCCGCACATGTGGGCGGAATATTTCTGCCAGGTCTCGAGACGGTCGAGTTCCGCGGCGGCGATCAGTTGAGGCTTCATCGGGGTTCCAAAAGGTGGGGCTGTATCCGGGCGCGCGATCATACCGGGATTGGTGGTTTTTTGAACAATCTTTTCAGGGTTTCTGCGCGAACGGCGATCGGGCACGACCTCTGCATCAAATTCACGCAACCGTGAATGAGTTAAAAAATTGACGAACCAGAGCGTCTACCGTCTGTCAGACCGTCTAGGCTCTAGCAACTCCTTCTATCTCGCCCGAGGTCGCAATTGATGTCTCAGGAACCACTTGCACGAGAAGCAGAGGTAGCCGCATTTCGCGATGCCGTCTTGACCAAACTCACCTACGCGGTGGGCAAGGACCCGGACCACGCCTTCGACCATGACTGGTTCGAGGCCATTGCCCTGGCCGCACGCGACCAGATGGTCGACCACTGGATGGACCACACGCGGCGCATCTACCGCAAAGGCCAGAAGCGCGTGTATTACCTCTCGCTGGAATTTCTTATCGGCCGCCTGCTCTACGACAGCCTGAGCAACCTTGGCGTGTTGGAGATCGCTCGCGAAGCCCTGTCCGAGCTCGGCGTCGACCTTGAGCGCATTCGCCTGCTCGAACCCGACGCGGCGCTTGGCAACGGTGGCCTGGGCCGCCTGGCGGCGTGCTTCATGGAAAGTATGTCGACCCTGGGCATTGCCGGTCACGGTTATGGCATTCGTTACGAGCACGGCTTGTTCCGCCAGGCAATTGTCGATGGCTGGCAGCAGGAGCAGACCGAACGCTGGCTGGATTTCGGCAACCCCTGGGAGTTCGAACGCGCCGAAGTGATCTACCCGATCGGTTTCGGCGGCAGCGTGGAAACCCTGGCGGACGCGTCCGGCAAGATGATTCAGGTGTGGTCGCCCAGCGAAACCGTACGCGCGGTGGCCTATGACACCCCGGTAGTCGGCTGGCGTGGCGCCAGCGTCAACACACTGCGCCTGTGGCGTGCCCGCGCGGTGGAAGACCTGCACCTGGAACGCTTCAACGCCGGTGACCACCTGGGCGCCGTGGCCGAGGTGGCCCGCGCCGAAAGCATCTCCCGCGTGCTTTACCCGGCCGACAGCACCGAAGCGGGGCAGGAGCTGCGCCTGCGTCAGGAATACTTCTTCGTGTCCGCCTCGTTGCAGGACTTGCTGCGCCGCCACAAGAACATGCACGGCACGGTGCTGAGCCTGGGCGAACATGCCGCCATCCAGCTCAACGACACCCACCCGTCCATCGCCGTGGCCGAGTTGATGCGCCAGTTGGTCGACCTGCACGATATCCCGTGGGAGGCCGCGTGGGACGTCACCGTCGAAACGCTTTCCTACACCAACCACACCTTGTTGCCCGAGGCGTTGGAAACCTGGCCTGTCGGCTTGATGGAACGCATGCTGCCCCGGCACATGCAGATCATCTACCTGATCAACGCCCGACACATCGACTCGCTGCGCGCCAAGGGCATTCATGACTTCGACGTACTGCGCGCGGTGTCATTGATTGAAGAGGACAACGGCCGTCGCGTACGCATGGGCAACCTGGCGTTCCTCGGTTCCCACAGTGTCAACGGCGTGTCCGGGCTGCACACTCAACTGATGCGCAGCACGGTGTTTTCCGAACTGCATAAGCTCTACCCGGAGCGCATCAACAACAAAACCAACGGCATCACCTTCCGTCGCTGGCTGTACCAGGCCAATCCCAAGCTCACGTCGATGCTGGTGGACGCGCTGGGCCCGGACATTCTCGACACCATGGAAACGCGGCTGGGCGAGCTGGAAACCTTCGCCGAGAAGCAGACCTTCCGCAAAGCCTTCGCCGACCAACGCCTGCACAGCAAGCGGGCGCTGGCCGACATCATCCATGAGCGCCTGGGCATTTCGGTGAACCCGGCGGCAATGTTCGACGTGCAGGTCAAGCGGATTCACGAGTACAAGCGCCAGTTGCTCAACCTGCTGCACACCGTGGCGTTGTACCAGGCGATCCGCGCCGAGCCGGAAGTCGATTGGGTGCCGCGGGTGAAAATCTTCGCCGGCAAGGCGGCGGCGAGTTATCACCAGGCCAAGCTGATCATCAAGCTGACCAACGACATCGCCCGCACCGTCAACAACGACCCGACCGTGCGCGACCTGCTCAAGGTGGTGTTCCTGCCCAACTACAACGTCAGCCTGGCGGAAAGCATCATTCCGGCGGCGGATTTGTCGGAGCAGATTTCCACCGCCGGTTTCGAGGCGTCGGGTACCAGTAACATGAAGTTCGGCCTCAACGGCGCGCTGACCATCGGCACCATGGACGGCGCCAACGTGGAGATGCACGAGCGCGTGGGCGCCGAGCATATGTTCATCTTCGGCCTCAGTGCCCAGCAGGTGGAAGCCCGCAAGCATGCCGGCGAATTCAATGCAGGGCCGGATATTGCCGCGTCCCACCGGTTGAACGATGTGCTGCAAGCGATCCGTGGCGGGGTGTTCTCGCCGGATGATCCGGGCCGGTATGTGGGGTTGATCGACGGGCTGATCGACTACGACCGCTTCCTGGTGTGTGCCGACTTCGACTCCTACTGGGACGCCCAGGCGCGGGTCGAGGCGCATTGGCACGACTCCAAGGCCTGGTGGCGCTCGGCGGTGTTGAACACGGCGCGGATGGGCTGGTTCAGCTCGGACCGTACCATCCGCGAATACGCCACCGAAATCTGGAAAGCCCTCGACTAACTAACGCAATACAACATGTGGGAGGGGGCTTGCCCCCGATTGCGCAGTGTCAGTTTACACAGGTGTCGACTGGTACACCGCCATCGGGGGCAAGCCCCCTCCCACATTGGGTTCTGTGTAAATACAGCGCGGCCCGTTGCGCCACGCCGTGAACTCTATTGGCGTTAAATCCTCTGATTAGAGGAAATACGCCCCGACTCGCGTTAAACTGCGCGGGTTTTCAGCCCCCCATTCTCCGGAGCCTTCCATGTCCCGCGTTACCTTGAGTCGCTATTTGATCGAGCAGACCCGCAGCAACAACACGCCTGCCGATCTGCGCTTCCTTATCGAAGTGGTGGCGCGTGCCTGTAAGGAAATCAGCCACGCCGTGTCCAAAGGCGCACTGGGTGGTGTCCTGGGCAGCATGGGCACTGAAAACGTGCAGGGCGAAGTGCAGAAGAAGCTCGACGTCATCTCCAACGAGATCCTGCTCGAAGCCAACGAATGGGGCGGTCACCTGGCCGGCATGGCGTCCGAAGAAATGGACAATGCCTACCAGATCCCGGGTAAATACCCTAAAGGCGCGTACCTGCTGGTATTCGACCCACTGGACGGCTCGTCCAACATCGACATCAATGCCCCGGTCGGCACCATCTTCTCGGTACTGCGTTGCCCGAACGAATACCTGAGCCAGAACGAAGCCCTGAACGAAAAGGCCTTCCTGCAGCCCGGCACCGAGCAGGTCGCCGCCGGTTACGCGATCTACGGCCCGCAGACCATGCTGGTCCTGACCCTGGGCGATGGCGTCAAGGGCTTCACCCTGGACCGCGAAATGGGCAGCTTCGTACTCACCCACGAAGACATCTCCATTCCTGCCTCCACCCAGGAATTCGCGATCAACATGTCCAACCAGCGTCACTGGGAAGAACCGGTGAAACGCTATGTCAACGAATTGATGGAAGGCGAAGAAGGCCCGTTGAAGAAAAACTTCAACATGCGCTGGGTCGCGGCCATGGTGGCCGACGTGCACCGCATCCTGACCCGTGGCGGTCTGTTCATGTACCCACGTGACAGCCGCGAGCCTTCCAAGCCGGGCAAGCTGCGCCTGATGTACGAAGCCAACCCGATGTCGTTTCTGGTTGAGCAGGCGGGCGGTGCGTCCACTGACGGCCACCAGCGCATCCTCGACATCCAGCCCGAAGGCCTGCACCAGCGAGTGGCGGTGTTCCTGGGTTCGAAGGAAGAAGTTGAGCGTGTGACGGCTTATCACAAGTAGGCGCGAGCTTGCTCGCGAAAAGCTGACAGGCGACGCGGGCATCCAGACAGCCCGCTTCATGATCGTTCCTACCCTGAGCCCCGAAACGTTTCAGCGTTTTCGGGGCTTTTTTGTTTTCGTTCGTCGGGAACCAGACACCTCTTTTCCCTTCTAAGCTTCTGGCAGATACCCCAGCTGCTTTGTCTCTCCAGGAGCTTTTTCCATGTCTTTACGCCGTCTCGCCCTGCTGGCTTTTTGCGTGCTGTTGGCCGCTTGCAGCAAGGTCAACCAAGAAAATTACCAGAAGCTGTCGGCCGGCATGGCCAAGGCCGAGGTGGAGTCGTTGCTGGGCAAGCCGACCGATTGTTCCGGCGCACTGGGCATGTCCAGTTGCACCTGGGGCGATAAAAACAGCTTTATCAGCGTGCAGTATGCCGGTGACAAGGTTCTGATGTTTTCCGGGCAAGGCCTGAAGTAAACCGGGGCGCGAGCCTGCGGGAGAAGAAGAATGATGCGTTTTGTTGTGTTCCTTTGCGCCAGCCTGTTTTTGGCGGGCTGTGCCAGCCATTCTGGCGATGATCTGCAACCCAAGACCGCGAGTCACGTCAACCTCAAGCGTTACCAGGGCACCTGGTATGAGCTGGCCCGCTTGCCGATGTACTTCCAGCGCAATTGTGCGCAGTCCGAAGCGCGCTACACCTTGTTGCCCGATGGCGACATGTCGGTGTTCAACCGCTGCCTGACGCCTGAATGGAAATGGCAGGAAGCCAAAGGCACGGCCACGCCCCAGGTGCCGGGCAAGACCGACAAGCTCTGGGTGGAATTCGACAACTGGTTTACGTCGTTACTGCCCGGCGTCGCCAAGGGCGATTACTGGGTGCTGTATGTCAGCGATGACTACAAGACGGCCATCGTCGGCAGCCCTAGCCGGCGTTATATGTGGATCCTGTCGCGTACGCCAACGGTGAGCGCCGACACCCGTGAGGACCTCCTGAGCAGGGCGCGGCAGCAGGGGTATGACACGACGCGGTTGATCTTCCGTACTCCAGATAAGCAGATGGCCAAGAGTTCGCAGTAATCAAAATGTGGGAGGGGGCTTGCCCCCTCCCACATTGGTTAGATGTTGGCCTTTAGCTCAACAAATCCCTCAAGACCTGGGTGAATGCCCGGCTGCTGTCTTCTTCGCCAGCATGACGCCCATCGCGCACCACCCACTGGCCGTTGACCAGTACATCACGCACTTGCCGATCACCACCGGCAAACAGCCAGCGATTGAGAATCCCGTCTTCACTGGCCGTGGCCAGGTACGGATCGTTACCGTCCAGCACGATCCAGTCCGCCCGCTTGCCCACTTCCAGGCGGCCAACCGGCTGCCCCAGCGCTTGGGCGCCACCGTCCAGCGCCGCATCGAACAGCGTGCGGCCCACCATCGGCTGGTCGTCGCGATACAGACGATTGCGCCGTTGATCGCGCAGGCGCTGGCCGTATTCCAGCCAGCGCAATTCTTCCACCACGCTCAGTGACACATGGCTGTCGGAGCCGATACCCATGCGGCCGCCCTGGGCCAGAAAATCCACTGCCGGGAAAATGCCATCACCCAGGTTGGCTTCGGTGGTCAGGCACAAACCGGCAATCGCCCGGCTCCTGGCCATGCGCGTCACTTCATCGGAGTCGGCATGGGTGGCATGAACCAGGCACCAGCGTTCATTCACGTCGACATTGTCATACAGCCACTGCAATGGGCGTTTGCCGCTCCAGGCCAGGCAGTCGTCGACTTCCTTTTGCTGTTCGGCAATGTGGATGTGCACCGGACAAGCCGTGTCGCTGGCGGCCAGCACTTGCTTGATCTGCTCGGGCGTGACTGCCCGCAGGGAGTGGAAACACAGGCCCAGGTGCTGCGCAGGTTGCGCGGCAAGCATCGGCTGCAGGCGCGCCTGCAAATCCAGGTAGTTTTCGGTGCTGTTGATAAACCGGCGCTGCCCGTCGTTGGGGGCCTGGCCACCGAACCCCGAATGCGTATAAAGCACCGGCAGCAGGGTCAAGCCGATCCCGCTGCTGGCGGCTGCCTGGCTGATCTGGCGCGACAGCTCTGTGCGGTCGGCATAGGGCTGGCCGCTGACGTCGTGGTGTACATAGTGAAACTCGGCCACCGAGGTATAGCCGGCCTTGAGCATTTCGATGTACAGCTGGCGGGCGATGACCTGCAACTGGTCCGGGCTGATTTTGCCGACCATGCGGTACATCAGGTCGCGCCAGGTCCAGAAACTGTCGTTCGGATTGCCTGCCACTTCAGCCAGGCCCGCCATGGCGCGCTGGAAGGCGTGGGAATGCAGGTTCGGCATGCCGGCCAGTACCGGCCCCCTGAGCCGCTCGGCGCCGTCTGCCGTGGCATTGGCCTCTACCTTCGTCAGCCGCCCATCGGCGCTGATTTCAAGACGTACATCATTGGCCCATCCATCAGGCAGCAGCGCGCGTTCGGCAAAGAAAGCAGACATGATCAAGTCACCCCGGTCGTGTGTTTATTTGTATATACATATACAGACGTTTGCCTGCTCGGTAAACTCCGGCAATCTATGCATCTTTTTCCCTTGCAAGGATTCCTCGTGCCGACTCCGCCTGCCAAGTCTTCGCTGGCTGCCCACATGGACGAAAGTCCGGCGCCCTTGTATGCCCGCGTCAAACAGATGATCAGCCAGCAGATCCTCAACGGCAACTGGCCGCCCCATTACCGCGTGCCGTCGGAGAGCGAGCTGGTCAGCCAACTGGGCTTCAGCCGCATGACCATCAACCGCGCGTTGCGTGAGCTGACGGCCGAAGGGTTGCTGGTGCGCATGCAGGGTGTGGGTACGTTCGTCGCCGAGCCCAAGAGTCAGTCGGCGCTGTTTGAAGTGCACAACATTGCCGATGAGATCGCCTCCCGTGGCCATCGCCATACGTGCCAGGTCATTACCCTGGGCGAGGAAGCGGCCGGTTCCGAACGCGCCGTTGCCCTGGAAATGCGCGAAGGCGGGCGGGTGTTTCACTCGTTGATCGTGCATTTCGAAAACGACATTCCGGTGCAGATCGAAGACCGTTTCGTCAACGCCCTGGTCGCCCCGGAATACTTGCAGCAGGATTTCACCCAGCAAACGCCCTACGCCTACCTCAACCAGGTGGCCCCGCTGACCGAAGGCGAGCACGTGGTTGAAGCGATCCTCGCCGATGCCGCCGAATGCAAGCTGCTGCAGATCGAAGCGGGCGAGCCCTGCCTGCTGATTCGCCGGCGCACCTGGTCCGGCCGCCAGCCGGTCACGGCAGCGCGCCTGATTCACCCCGGTTCCCGGCACAGCCTCGAAGGACGCTTCAGTAAATGAGTTCAGTCAACGTCTGGCGCGCCGCCGACTATGTGCGCATGCCGTGGAAGAACGGCGGCGGCAGTACCGAAGAAATCACCCGCGACGCGGGCACCGGCCTTGAGGGTTTCGGCTGGCGCCTGTCGATCGCTGATATTGCCGAGTCGGGCGGGTTTTCCACCTTCGCCGGTTACCAGCGCGTGATTACGGTGATCAAGGGCGCGGGCATGGTGTTGACCGTCGACGGTGAGGAACAGCGCGGTTTGTTACCGCTGCAGCCGTTTGCCTTTGCCGGTGACAGCCAGGTGTCGTGCCGCTTGATCACCGGGCCGATCCGCGATTTCAACCTGATCTACTCGCCTGAGCGTTACCATGCGCGCTTGCAGTGGGTGGATGGCGTGCAACGCTTTTTCAGCACGGCCCGGACGGTGCTGGTGTTCAGCGTTGCCGATGAGGTGAAGGTGCTGGGCGAGAAACTCGGCCATCACGATTGCCTGCAAGTGGACGGTAACACCGGCTTGCTGGATATCTCGGTCAGTGGCCGCTGCTGCATCATCGAACTGACACAGCGCGGTTAAAACATGTGGGAGGGGGCTTGCCCCCGATAGCGGTGTATCAGCCAAAGATCTGGTGGCTGACACTCTGCAATCGGGGGCAAGCCCCCTCCCACATTTGTTTCTGCGGCGTTTCCAACCTGTGCACCAATTTGTTACCGAATGCCCCAGCGTGACGCAAAGCCATGCTGTCGTGACTACCTTTCCCCCGTCGTAAATTCCTCTGTAAGAAATTTCATCAAGCCTGGAAGCCTTAATTTCCAAGGCTCCCACGCGCTGTGCAAAAAAATCCAAGCCCCTCTCGCGGAAAGTTGGCCGCTCGATTGCATATGCTTGTACATACAAGTAAAGGTGTGTGCGTAAGACTCTTCTTCGCACCGTCCAAGTCCGCGCATCGATCGCCGAGGAGTCCAGTTGTGACCGATTTTTCGAAAGCAAGGCCTACAAAATACCGTGACGTCGAAATCCGCGCCGCCCGCGGTAACACGCTCACCGCCAAAAGCTGGCTGACCGAAGCGCCGCTGCGCATGTTGATGAACAACCTCGACCCGCAAGTGGCCGAGAACCCCAAGGAACTGGTGGTATACGGCGGTATTGGTCGTGCGGCGCGCAACTGGGAATGCTACGACCAGATCGTCGAGAGCCTCACCCACCTCAATGACGACGAAACCCTGCTGGTGCAATCGGGCAAGCCGGTAGGCGTGTTCAAGACCCACAGCAACGCCCCGCGCGTATTGATCGCCAACTCCAACCTGGTGCCACACTGGGCCAGTTGGGAACACTTCAACGAACTGGATGCCAAGGGCCTGGCCATGTACGGCCAGATGACCGCCGGCAGCTGGATCTATATCGGCAGCCAGGGCATCGTCCAGGGCACCTACGAAACCTTCGTTGAAGCCGGTCGCCAGCATTACGATTCGAATCTCAAAGGCCGTTGGGTGCTTACCGCAGGTCTGGGCGGCATGGGTGGCGCGCAACCACTGGCCGCGACCCTGGCCGGTGCCTGCTCGTTGAACATCGAGTGCCAGCAGGTCAGCATCGATTTCCGCTTGAACAGCCGCTATGTCGACGAGCAAGCCACCGACCTCGACGACGCCCTGGCGCGCATCGCCAAGTACACCGGGGAAGGCAAAGCCATCTCCATCGCCCTGCTGGGCAACGCCGCCGAAATTTTGCCTGAGCTGGTCAAGCGTGGCGTGCGTCCGGACATGGTCACCGACCAGACCAGCGCCCACGACCCGCTCAACGGTTACCTGCCGGCCGGCTGGACCTGGGACGAATACCGCGCCCGCGCCAAGACTGAGCCCGCCGCCGTAATCAAGGCAGCCAAGCAGTCGATGGCCGTGCACGTCAAAGCCATGCTGGAGTTCCAGAAGCAGGGCATCCCGACGTTCGACTACGGCAACAACATCCGCCAGATGGCCCAGGAAGAGGGCGTGGAAAACGCCTTCGACTTCCCGGGTTTCGTACCGGCCTACATCCGCCCGCTGTTCTGCCGTGGCATCGGCCCGTTCCGTTGGGCGGCGCTGTCCGGTGACCCGCAGGACATCTACAAGACCGACGCCAAAGTCAAAGAGCTGATCCCCGACGACGCCCATCTGCACAACTGGCTGGACATGGCCCGCGAACGCATCAGCTTCCAGGGTTTGCCGGCACGTATCTGCTGGGTCGGCCTGGGCCAGCGCGCCAAACTTGGCCTGGCCTTCAACGAAATGGTGCGCAGCGGCGAATTGTCGGCACCGGTGGTGATCGGCCGTGACCACCTCGACTCCGGCTCGGTCGCGAGCCCGAACCGCGAAACCGAATCCATGCAGGATGGCTCCGACGCCGTGTCCGACTGGCCGCTGCTCAACGCCTTGCTCAACACCGCCAGCGGCGCGACCTGGGTTTCGTTGCACCACGGTGGCGGCGTCGGCATGGGCTTCTCGCAGCACTCGGGCATGGTGATCGTGTGTGACGGCACCGACGAAGCGGCCGAACGCATTGCTCGGGTGCTGCATAACGATCCGGCGACCGGGGTGATGCGTCACGCGGATGCGGGTTACCAGATCGCTATCGATTGCGCCAGGGAACAGGGCCTGAATCTGCCGATGATCAAGTAACCCATGTGGGAGGGGGCTTGCTCCCGATAGAGGTGGATCAGTCACCTGATCTGTTGGCTGATACACCGCCATCGGGGGCAAGCCCCCTCCCACATTGGCCGGTGTACTACATAAAGACAATCCATCAGAGGTTGAACAGCATGGCTGCGAACGACACCACCCCGTTGATCGAAAGGCGTTCGATCGACTACATCCCCGAAGCGGAACGACATGGTCGTCTACTGAGCCAGTTCACCCTGTGGATGGGGGCCAACCTGCAAATCACCGCGATTGTCACCGGGGCCCTGGCCGTGGTGCTGGGCGGTGATGTGTTCTGGTCGTTGATCGGTCTTTTGATCGGTCAACTGATCGGCGGCGGCGTCATGGCGTTGCATGCGGCGCAGGGGCCCAAGCTTGGCCTGCCGCAGATGATCTCCAGCCGGGTGCAGTTCGGCGTGTATGGCGCGGCCATCCCGATCGTGCTGGTGTGCCTGATGTACCTGGGCTTTACCGCCACCGGCACCGTGTTGTCCGGGCAGGCGCTGGGCCAGTTGTTCGGGGTCAGCGACAGCGTGGGCATCCTGATCTTTGCCAGTGTCATCGTGCTGGTCACGGTGCTTGGTTACCGGGTGATCCATTTCATTGGGCGTGTTGCCAGCGTCATCGGCGTGATCGCCTTTGTCTACCTGTTCAGTCGCCTGATGAGCCAGACCGATGTTGGCGCACTCCTGCAGATCCGTCACTTCAGCTGGAGCAGTTTTCTGCTGGCGGTGTCGCTTGCGGCCTCCTGGCAGATCGCCTTCGGCCCCTACGTTGCGGACTATTCGCGTTACCTGCCGAGCAAGACGTCATCGGTGAAAACCTTCTTCGCCGCGGGTGCGGGCTCAGTGATTGGTGCACAGGTGGCGATGGTGCTCGGTGTGTTTGCCGCCGCCATGTCCAACGGCCAATTCGCCGGGCATGAAGTGGCCTACATCGTTGGCTTGAGCGGTACGGGGGCCACTGCGGCGTTGCTGTACTTCAGCATCGCGTTCGGCAAGGTCACCATCTCCACGCTCAATTCCTACGGCAGCTTCATGTGCATTGCGACCATCATCAGCGGTTTTCGTGGCCGCCTTGAGGTCACCCGTTTGCAGCGCCTGGTGTTCGTGCTCGTCATCGTCGGTGCGGCAACCCTGATCGCGTTGCTCGGCCAGCACTCGTTCCTCGGTGCGTTCAAGTCGTTCATCCTGTTCCTGCTGGCGTTCTTCACGCCCTGGAGCGCGATCAACCTGGTGGATTACTACTGCATCACCCGCGAGCGCTACGACGTGCCGGCCTTGTCCGACCCGAACGGACGCTACGGTCGCTGGAACCTGTTGGGGATCAGCGTCTATGTGTTCGGCGTGCTGGTGCAGTTGCCGTTCATCTCAACCAAGTTCTACACGGGGCCCCTGGTGGCTGCGCTGGGGGACGTGGATATTTCCTGGATCATCGGCCTGGTACTGCCTGCAGCCGTGTATTACGTGTGTGCGAAAAAATGGCACGGCACGGTGCCCGATCATCTGATCCTGCCGAAAGAGCAGGGCGCTTTACTCACAACAGACGGGCTGCCTGCGCAAGCCTGATGGGACGTGGACAAGGCAGGACGCCTTTTGACTGCCGTAATCCATTTCATGATTGGGAGCGTCACATAATGAAAATGCATAAGACCCTGCTGACCACGTTGCTGTCTGCGGGCTTGCTGGCAAGCGCCGGCGCCCAGGCGGCCGGCTGGTGCGAATCCGGCAAGCCGGTGAAATTCGCCGGGCTGAACTGGGAAAGCGGCATGTTGCTCACCGACATCCTGCAAACCGTGCTGGAGAAAGGCTACGACTGCAAAACCGACAGCCTGCCGGGCAACTCCATCACCATGGAAAACGCCCTGGGCAGTAATGACATCCAGGTGTTTGCCGAGGAGTGGGTGGGCCGCAGCGAAGTCTGGAACAAGGCCGAGAAGGCCGGCAAGGTCGTCGGCGTCGGCGCGCCGGTGGTTGGCGCGGTTGAAGGCTGGTACGTGCCGCGCTATGTGATCGAAGGTGACGCCAAGCGCAAGCTGGAAGCCAAGGCGCCTGACCTGAAGAACATCGCTGACCTGGCCAAGTACGCCGCCGTGTTCAAGGACCAGGAAGAACCGTCCAAGGGCCGCTTCTACAACTGCCCGGCCGGCTGGACCTGTGAACTGGACAACAGCGAAATGCTCAAGAGCTACGGCCTGGAAAGCACCTACACCAACTTCCGCCCCGGCACCGGCCCGGCGCTGGACGCGGCGGTACTGTCGAGCTACAAGCGCGGCGAGCCGATCCTGTTCTACTACTGGTCGCCGACGCCGCTGATGGGCCAGGTGGACCTGGTCAAGCTGGAAGAAAAACCGGGCGTGGATAAGCGCGTGAGCATCAAGGTCGGCCTGTCCAAGACCTTCCACGAGCAAGCGCCGGAACTGGTGGCCGTGCTGGAAAAGGTCAACCTGCCCATCGACCTGCTGAACCAGAACCTGGGCCGCATGGCCAAGGAACGGATCGAGTCGCCGAAGCTGGCGAAAATTTTCCTCAAGGAACATCCTGAAGTCTGGCACGCCTGGGTGAGCGAAGACGCCGCCAGGAAAATCGACGCGGCCTTGTAGGTAAAGCGTGTCCGGCTACCCTGAGAGGCAGCCGGACGCCTGGCCTCAACCCACTGGATCGAGAGCACGCTATGTTTCCCGAGAGTTTTACGTTTTCCATCGCCGACTGGGTCAACGGTTGGGTGGACTCGCTGGTCACCAACTACGGCGATGTGTTCCGGCACATCTCCGACACCCTGCTGTGGGCCATCGTCAATCTGGAAGGGCTGCTGCGCGCGGCGCCCTGGTGGTTGATGCTGGCCATCGTTGGCGTGATCGCCTGGCATGCCACCCGCAAGGTGGTGACCACGGCCGTGATAGTCGGTTTGTTGTTCCTCGTCGGTGCGGTCGGCCTGTGGGACAAACTGATGCAGACCCTGGCGCTGATGATGGTCGCCACGGTGATCTCGGTGCTGATCGGCATTCCCCTGGGCATCCTTTCCGCGCGCAGCAATCGCTTGCGCTCGGTGCTGATGCCGTTGCTCGACATCATGCAAACCATGCCCAGCTTCGTGTACCTGATCCCGGTGCTGATGCTGTTTGGCCTGGGCAAGGTACCGGCGATTTTCGCCACGGTCATTTACGCCGCGCCGCCGCTGATCCGCCTGACCGACTTGGGCATTCGCCAGGTCGATGGCGAAGTCATGGAAGCCATTAACGCTTTCGGTGCCAACCGCTGGCAGCAATTGTTCGGCGTGCAACTGCCGTTGGCTCTGCCGAGCATCATGGCGGGCATCAACCAGACCACCATGATGGCGTTGTCGATGGTGGTGATCGCTTCGATGATCGGCGCGCGTGGTTTGGGTGAAGATGTCCTCGTCGGCATCCAGACCCTCAACGTCGGGCGTGGCCTGGAGGCCGGTCTGGCGATTGTGATTCTTGCAGTGGTCATCGACCGCATTACCCAGGCCTATGGTCGTCCACGGCATGAGGCGAGCAAATGACTACCGTCAGCAAAATCGAAGTCAAAAACGTCTTCAAGATCTTCGGCAACCGCTCCAGGGAAGCGCTGGCGCTGATTGGCCAGGGCAAGACCAAGGACCAGGTATTGGCCGAGACCGGCTGCGTGGTCGGCGTGAACGACCTGTCCCTGAGCATCGCTACCGGTGAAATCTTTGTGATCATGGGCCTGTCCGGCTCCGGCAAGTCCACCCTGGTGCGTCACTTCAACCGCCTGATCGACCCCACCAGCGGCGCGATCCTGGTGGATGGCGAAGACATCCTGCAACTGGACATGGAAGCCCTGCGTCAATTCCGTCGCCACAAGATCAGCATGGTGTTCCAGAGCTTCGGCCTGTTGCCCCACAAAAGCGTGCTCGACAACGTCGCCTATGGCCTGAAAGTGCGTGGCGAAACCAAGCAGGTCTGCGCCGAACGCGCCCTGCACTGGATCGAAACCGTGGGCCTCAAAGGCTATGAAAACAAATACCCGCACCAGCTCTCCGGCGGCATGCGTCAACGTGTGGGCCTGGCCCGCGCACTGGCGGCCGACACCGATATCATCCTGATGGACGAAGCCTTCAGCGCCCTCGACCCGCTGATCCGCGCCGAGATGCAGGACCAGTTGCTCGAGCTGCAAAAGACCCTGCACAAGACCATCGTGTTTATTACCCATGACCTCGACGAGGCCGTGCGCATCGGCAACCGCATTGCGATTCTCAAGGACGGCAAGCTGATCCAGGTCGGCACGCCGCGCGAGATCTTGCACTCGCCGGCGGATGAGTATGTGGATCGCTTTGTTCAGCGGCGGGCGGCGGTGGTCTGATCCGGGTTTGGTGCTGAGGCTGCCGGCCTCATCGGGGGCAAGCCCCCTCCCACAGGGGAATGCATTTCAAAGGTGGGAGGGGGCTTGCCCCCGATAGGGCCGGCAAAGCTGCACAAAAATTGAAGAAGGTACAAAGATGCCCCAGGCAACAACAATCATCATCGCCGACACCCCAATGCGCTGGCAGGACGTCGCCGCCGTCGCCCGCCACGGCGCAGTGCTCGAACTTTCGAGCCAGGCTTGGGCACGGATCGACAATGCCCAGGCCGTCGTGCAGTGCATCGTCGCCAGCGGCGAACGCGCGTATGGCGTGAACACAGGCCTGGGCGCGCTGTGCAACGTGTCGCTGGAGGGCGAGCAACTGAGCCAGTTGTCGCGCAACACCTTGCTCAGCCACGCCTGCGGCGTCGGCCCTGTCTTGAGCGACGAGCAGACCCGCGCGATCATCTGCGCCGCCATCATCAACTACAGCCACGGCAAATCCGGCCTGCATCGGCAAGTGGTGCAGGCGCTGCTGGCGCTGCTCAACCACGGCATCACGCCCCAAGTACCGTCCCAGGGCTCGGTGGGCTACCTGACCCACATGGCCCATGTCGGCGTGGCGCTGCTCGGCGTCGGCAACGTCAGCTATCGCGGCCAGGTTGTGACCGCACAAGAAGCCTTGGCCGCCGAAGGTTTGCAGCCCGTCGTCCTGGGCGCCAAGGACGGCCTGTGCCTGGTCAACGGCACGCCGTGCATGACCGGCCTGAGCTGCCTGGCCCTGGCCGATGCGCATCACTTGCTGCAATGGGCCGACGTGATCGGCGCCATGAGTTTCGAAGCCCAGCGCGGCCAGATCGATGCCTTCGACGCAGAAATCATTGCCCTCAAGCCCCATGCGGGCATGCAGGAAGTCGGGCGTAACCTGCGCGCCTTGCTCGACGGCAGCGAAGTGATCGCCACCAGCCGGGACATCCGTACCCAGGACGCCCTGAGCATCCGCTCGATCCCGCAGATCCACGGCGCGGCGCGCGATCAGGTGGCGCACGCCACCCGCCAGATCGAGACCGAACTCAACAGCGCCACCGACAACCCGCTGGTCCTCGGCACGCCGGACAACTACCGCGTAGTGTCCCAGGCCAACCCCCACGGCCAGTCCGTGGCGCTGGCGGCCGACCTGCTGGCGATTGCCATGGCCGAAATCGGCTCGGTGGCCGAACGTCGCCTGGACCGCCTGATCAACCCGCACGTCAGCGGCTTGCCGGCGTTCCTGGTGAGCAACCCCGGGGTCAACTCCGGGATGATGATCGTGCAGTACGTCGCCGCGTCGTTGTGCGGGCAGAACCGCCAATTGGCGCAACCGGCGGTGCTCGACAACTTCGTCACCTCGGGCCTGCAGGAAGACCACTTGAGCATGGGCACCAATGCGGCGCTCAAGCTGCATCAGGTATTGCTCAACGTTACCCAGATTCTGGCCATCGAATACCTGCTGGCGGCCCAGGCGTTCGAGTTTCTCAAGGGCCAGCGCTTCGGCGCCGGCACCGACCGCGCCTGGCGCCTGCTGCGCGAAGTGGTTCCGGCTTACGAGCAGGACCGCTGGCTGGCGCCGGATATTGCCGCGGCCGCCGACCTGATCAAAGACACCGCATCACCGAATTTGTATTGAATGCCTAGAAGAACAATTCACAAGGAGAATGAATGTGACTGCGCTAACCCTGATTCCAGGCCAACTGAGCCTTGCCCAACTGCGGGCCATCTACCAGCAGCCGGTAACCCTCAGCCTGGATGACAGCGCCACGGCGCAGATCGAAGCCAGTGTGGCGTGCGTGGAGCAGATTCTCGCCGAGAACCGCACCGCCTATGGCATCAACACCGGTTTTGGCCTGCTGGCCTCGACTCGCATTGCCAGCGAAGACCTGGAAAACCTCCAGCGTTCCCTGGTGCTGTCCCATGCCGCTGGGGTGGGTGAGCCGATCAGCGATGCGCTGGTCAGGCTGGTCATGGTGCTCAAGGTCAACAGCCTGAGCCGTGGGTTCTCCGGGATTCGTCGGCAGGTGATCGACGCGCTGATCGCACTGATCAACGCCGAGGTGTACCCGCACATTCCGCTTAAAGGTTCGGTCGGTGCATCCGGTGACCTGGCGCCGTT
Organism: Pseudomonas orientalis; assembly: GCF_002934065.1. Taxonomy (NCBI): domain Bacteria; kingdom Pseudomonadati; phylum Pseudomonadota; class Gammaproteobacteria; order Pseudomonadales; family Pseudomonadaceae; genus Pseudomonas; species Pseudomonas orientalis. The sequence goes on from NZ_CP018049.1 coordinate 409,311, forward strand.
GGCCCATATGTCCCTGGTGCTGCTCGGCGAAGGCAAGGCGCGCTACAAGGGCGAATGGCTGGAGGCGACCGACGCGCTGAAAGTCGCCGGCCTGACGCCGCTGACCCTCGCCGCCAAAGAAGGCCTGGCCCTGCTCAACGGCACCCAGGTGTCCACCGCCTATGCCTTGCGCGGCCTGTTTGAAGGCGAAGACCTGTTCGCCGGCGCTCTCGCGTGCGGTGGCCTTACCGTGGAAGCGGTGCTCGGCTCGCGCTCGCCGTTCGACGCGCGGATTCATGCCGCACGCGGCCAACGTGGGCAGATTGACGCCGCTGCGGCCTATCGCGACCTGCTCGGTGAAAGCAGCCAGGTGTCCCAGTCCCACCAGAACTGCGACAAGGTGCAAGACCCTTACTCCCTGCGCTGCCAGCCGCAGGTCATGGGCGCCTGCCTGACCCAGTTCCGCCAGGCCGCCGAGGTGCTGGTGGTGGAGGCCAACGCCGTGTCGGACAACCCGCTGGTGTTCGCGGCCGAAGGCGATGTGATTTCCGGCGGTAACTTCCACGCCGAGCCGGTGGCCATGGCGGCCGACAACATGGCGTTGGCGATTGCCGAAATCGGTTCGCTCAGTGAGCGCCGTATCTCGTTGATGATGGACAAGCACATGTCGCAACTGCCGCCGTTCCTGGTGGGCAATGGCGGGGTCAACTCCGGCTTCATGATCGCCCAGGTCACCGCTGCGGCGCTTGCCAGCGAGAACAAGGCACTGGCCCATCCCCATAGCGTCGACAGCCTGCCGACCTCGGCCAACCAGGAAGACCACGTGTCCATGGCCCCGGCTGCGGGCAAGCGCCTGTGGGAAATGGCCGAGAACACCCGTGGCATTCTCGCTGTGGAATGGCTCTCCGCCTGCCAGGGCCTGGATCTGCGCGACGGCTTGAAAACCTCGCCCGCGCTTGAAAAGGCCCGTGGCCTGTTGCGTGACAAAGTGGCGTTCTACGACAAGGACCGCTTCTTCGCCCCGGACATCATCGCCGCCAGCGAACTGCTTGCCAGCCGCTGCCTGAATGAGCTGGTGCCGGCCAAGCTGCTGCCAAGTCTCTAACACGTCGCCGCCCCACTGCGCCGATCGTTCCCACGCTCTGCGTGGGAATGCCGCCCCGGACGCTCTGCGTTCGCTTTTTAGAGTAGTGACGCGGAGCGTCACAGGATGCATTCCCACGCAGAGCGTGGGAACGATCTTCTCCTCATAAGAATAATAGGGACGAGAAATGCACCCGCCAGAAAAAGGTTTGAAACGCGGGCTCAACGCTCGAATAGACTTTGTCTCATCGATAACTTAGGGAGGCGTTAATGAAAACCCTTTGGCAACACTGCCACGTGGCAACCATGGCCCAGGGCAAATACTCGATTATCGAGGATGCCGCCATGGTGACTGCGGGCTCGCTGATCGAGTGGATCGGCCCGCGCAGCCAGGCGCCGACGGCGGATTACGCCCAGGTGCATGACCTGCAAGGCGCGTGGGTCACGCCTGGACTGATCGACTGCCACACCCACACCGTGTTCGGCGGCAACCGCAGCGGCGAATTCGAGCAGCGCCTTGAAGGCGTCAGCTACGCCGACATCGCGGCCCGGGGCGGGGGTATTGCCAGTACCGTGCGGGCCACCCGTGCTGCGACGGAAGATCAATTGTTTGCCAGTGCCGAAAAGCGCCTGCGCAGTCTTTTGCGCGACGGCGTGACCACGGTGGAGATCAAGTCCGGCTACGGCCTGGACCTGGCCAACGAACGCAAGATGCTGCGCGTGGCGCGGCGCCTGGGTGAAGCGCTGCCGGTGAGCGTGCGCGCCACCTGCCTGGCGGCTCATGCGTTGCCGCCGGAGTACAAGGACCGCGCCGATGACTACATCGAGCACATCTGCAATGAGATGCTGCCGGCCCTGGCCGCAGAGGGCCTGGTGGATGCGGTGGATGCGTTCTGTGAATACCTGGCGTTCTCCACCGAGCAGGTCGAGCGCGTGTTTAAAGTCGCCCGGCAACTGGGCTTGCCGGTGAAGCTGCATGCCGAGCAACTCTCGTCGCTGCACGGTTCCAGCCTGGCCGCGCGTTACCAGGCGTTGTCGGCGGACCACCTGGAGTTCATGACCGAGGAAGATGCCATCGCCATGGCCGCTGCCGGCACCGTTGCCGTGTTGCTGCCAGGGGCCTTCTACTTCCTGCGCGAAACCCAATTGCCGCCGATGGACGCCCTGCGCAAACACGGTGTGAAGATTGCCATCGCCAGCGACCTCAACCCCGGCACTTCGCCGGCGCTGTCGGTGCGCCTGATGTTGAACATGGCCTGCACCCTGTTCCGCATGACCCCGGAAGAAGCCCTGGCCGGCGCCACGCAACATGCGGCTACCGCCTTGGGCATGGGCGACACCCATGGTTCGCTGGAAGTGGGCAAGGTCGCGGATTTTGTCGCCTGGCAGATCGATCGCCCCGCCGACCTGGCCTATTGGCTGGGTGGCGAGCTGGATAAACGCGTTGTGCGCCATGGCGTCGACGTCACTGTTTGAGGAGAAGCGTTGTGGATAAGGTTCTGACATTCAAACAAGGCCGCGTACCGCTGCTGATCAGCATGCCCCACGCCGGCCTGCGCCTGACGCCTGCGGTCGAGACCGGGTTGATCCCCGAGGCGCAAAGCCTGCCGGACACCGACTGGCATATTCCCTTGTTGTATGACTTTGCCGAGGAACTGGGCGCCAGCACCTTGGCGGCCGAGTATTCGCGGTTCGTCATCGACCTGAACCGGCCAGCCGATAACAAGCCGCTCTATGCGGGCGCCACCACCGGCCTGTACCCGGAGACGCTGTTCGATGGCGTGCCGTTGTTCCGTGAAGGGCAGGCACCGTCCGAGGCCGAGCGCGCCACCTACCTGCAGAAAATCTGGGGCCCGTATCACCGCACGCTGCAAGAAGAACTGGCGCGCCTCAAGGCCGAATTCGGCTACGCGCTGCTGTTCGACGCGCACTCGATCCGCTCGGTGATCCCGCACCTGTTCGAGGGCAAATTGCCGGACTTCAACCTCGGCACCTTCAATGGCGCCGCCTGCGATCCCGGACTGGCCGGCCAGCTGGAAGCCATCTGCGCCCGGCATCCTCAGTACACCCACGTGCTGAACGGGCGTTTCAAGGGCGGTCACATTACCCGCCACTACGGTAATCCGGCGCAGGATATTCATGCAGTGCAGTTGGAGTTGTGCCAGAGCACGTATATGGAAGAGGTTGAGCCGTTCCGCTATCGCCCGGACCTGGCCGAGCCGACCCAGGTGGTGTTGAAACAATTGCTGCAAGCCTTGCTGGCGTGGGGGCAAGCGCACTATCGATAAAGGCTGACGCGGGTCCAGGCGCTCAAGGACATGCTCATTGCACAATTCGGGTTTATGATGCCAGACGGCAGAATAATAGACGTCCCCCCAGGGATGAACCCGACACCCCCACGGAGCGCGCAATGCAGACTTGGTACCCGCAGATCAAACCCTATGCCCGGCACGATCTGGCAGTCGATGATGTTCACACCCTGTACGTCGATGAAAGCGGCTCCCCCGAGGGCCTGCCGGTGGTGTTCATCCATGGCGGCCCCGGCTCCGGTTGCGACGCGCAGAGCCGTTGCTACTTCGATCCGAACCTGTACCGCATCGTCACCTTCGACCAGCGCGGTTGCGGACGCTCCACCCCCCGCGCCAGCCTTGAAAACAACACCACCTGGGACCTGGTCGCCGACCTTGAGCGCATCCGCGAGCACCTGGGTATCGACAAATGGGTGCTGTTCGGTGGCTCCTGGGGTTCGACGCTGTCCCTGGCCTACGCGCAAACCCACCCCGAGCGTGTGCATGGCTTGATCGTGCGCGGCATTTTCCTGGCGCGTCCTCAGGACATTCACTGGTTCTACCAGGAGGGCGCGAGCCGGCTGTTCCCGGATTACTGGCAGGACTACCTGGCACCGATCCCGGTGGAAGAGCGTCACGACATGATCGCGGCGTATCACAAGCGTCTGACCGGCAACGACCAGATCGCCCAGATGCACGCGGCCAAGGCCTGGTCCGGCTGGGAAGGGCGCATGCTGGGCCTGTGCCCGAGCCCGCAGCATGTGGAGCGCTTCTCCGAGCCGCAGCGTGCCTTGTCCATTGCCCGCATTGAATGCCATTACTTCACCAATAACTCGTTTCTGGAGCCTGACCAGCTGATTCGCGATATGCACAAGATCGCCCATCTGCCCGGGGTCATCATCCACGGCCGCTACGATATGATTTGCCCGCTGGATAACGCCTGGGACCTGCATCAGGCCTGGCCGAACAGTGAGTTGCAGGTGATTCGCGAGGCGGGGCATGCCGCGTCCGAGCCCGGCATTACCGATGCGCTGGTCCGCGCAACCGGCGAAATGGCACGACGCCTGCTTGATTTACCGCCTGAGGAAGCATGAAGGGCTTGTTGCAACGGGTGCGAGGCGCCCGTGTCGAGGTGGCCGGTGAAATAGTTGGGGCAATTGACCAGGGTTTACTGGTGCTGGTGGCCGTCGAACCTTCAGATACGCCCGAGAGCGCCGATAAACTGCTGCACAAGCTGCTTAACTATCGGGTGTTCAGCGACGATGAGGGCAAGATGAACCTGTCGTTGAAGGATGTCGACGGCGGGCTGCTGCTTGTATCGCAGTTCACCCTGGCGGCGGATACCAAAAGCGGACTGCGGCCGAGCTTCTCCACGGCAGCCCCGCCGGCCCTCGGAGCGGCGCTTTTTGATCACTTGTTGTTACAAGCGCAACAATTGCATGGCAAGGTGGCATCAGGGCGTTTTGGCGCGGATATGCAGGTGTATTTGGTCAATGATGGCCCTGTGACCTTTCTGTTACAGACCTGAATGTATGAAAAACGACTTTAATGCCTAAAAACGCAGGGTTTCGCTACAAATACTTCGTTGTCCCTGATGCGTTGTCTCGCGGGCTGCTAGATAATCGCGCGCTACGGGGATCAGCGTTGTTTGGTCCATTTTTGACTTAGGTAGAGACTTGTCCGACAAACCAGTGGGGAATCATTTTGCCCCTGCGGAGTCGGAACAATGCTCGCCAACCTGGCATATAGATAGCTGGCCGTTGGTTTTTTGATCTGTTTTCGGCGAGGGTTGCTCGTGATTGTTAGTCCCTGTAATGCACCAAAATTGTCTGCCAAACGGTTACGAAACGCACTGGTGACGGGCTCTGCCCTGTTCTGCCTGTTCGGCGCGGGTCAACTGTGGGCATTCAGCCTGGACGATGTATCGGCCAAGGCAAAAGAGCTGGCCGGGCAGAAATACGAAGCTCCGCGCAGCAATCTGCCGAACGAATTCCGCGAAATGAAATTCGCTGATTACCAGAAGATTCGTTTCCGCAATGAAAAAGCCGAGTGGGCCGATCAGAACACTCCGTTCAAGCTGTCCTTCTATCACCAGGGTATGCACTTCGATACACCGGTGAAAATCAATGAAGTCACCGCTGACAGCGTCCAGGAAATCAAGTACGACCCGAATCGCTTCGATTTCGGCGACGTGAAATTTGATCCGAAAGCTACCGAACAGTTGGGCTATGCTGGCTTCCGGGTGCTGTTCCCGATCAACAAGGCCGACAAGCAAGACGAAATCATGACCATGCTTGGCGCCAGCTATTTCCGCGTCGTCGGCAAGGACCAGGTGTATGGCCTGTCCGCCCGTGGCATGGCGATCGACACGGCGCTGCCGTCCGGTGAAGAATTCCCGCGTTTCACCGAGTTCTGGATCGAGCGTCCGAAGCCGGGCGACAAGCACCTGGTGATCTTCGCCCTGCTTGATTCCCCGCGTGCGACGGGCGCCTACCGCCTGATCCTGCGTCCGGGCACCGACACGGTGGTCGACGTCAAATCCCAGATGTACCTGCGCGACAAGGTGAGCAAGCTGGGCGTGGCCCCGCTGACCTCGATGTTCCTGTTCGGCGCCAACCAGCCATCCAAGGTCCTCAACTACCGTCGTGAACTGCACGATTCCAGCGGCCTGTCGATCCATGCCGGCAATGGCGAGTGGATCTGGCGCCCGCTGAACAACCCTAAACACCTGTCGGTCAGCAACTTCAGCGTGGAAAACCCGCGTGGGTTCGGTCTGCTGCAACGCGGTCGCAACTTCAGCCACTACGAAGACCTGGACGACAACTACGACAAGCGCCCAAGCGCCTGGATCGAACCTGAGGGCGACTGGGGCAAAGGCACCGTCGACCTGGTAGAGATTCCGACCGCTGACGAAACCAACGACAACATCGTTGCCTTCTGGAGCCCGGCCGAACTGCCGGAAGTCGGCAAGCCGCTGGATGTGTCCTACCGTCTGCACTGGACGCTGGACGATGCCGCCTTCCATTCGCCGGACAGTGCCTGGGTCAAGCAGACCCTGCGTTCCACCGGTGACGTGAAGCAATCCAACCTGATCCGTCAGCCGGATGGCACCGTCGCTTATCTGGTGGACTTCGAAGGCCCGGCCCTGAAGAAACTGCTGCCCGACGCTCCGGTGCGCAGCCAGGTGAGCGTTGGCGATAACGCTGAGCTGGTTGAAAACAGCGTGCGCTACAACGAGCACACCAAAGGCTGGCGCCTGACCCTGCGCATGAAGATCAAGGACGCGAGCAAGCCGACTGAAATGCGTGCGGCGCTGGTGCAGGAGATCGCACAGGCTGAGCCCGAGCAGGTGTCGACCCACGTGCTCAAGGCTGACAAGGTCCTGGCCAAGCAACACGAGAAACAGGCCAAGAAAGACGCCAAAGAGGCGAAGGACAAGGACGCCAAGCAGCCAGAAGCTGCCCCGGCCCCTGTCACGCCCGAGCCGGCCAAGACCGAGCAAGTCCTGACCGAAACCTGGAGCTACCAGTTGCCCGCCGATGAGTAATTCACACGTTAAGCCAGAAACTCTGACCGAGTACCTGGCGCATCTCCCCATGACAGCTGAGCAGCGCGCCGAGCTGGCAGGCTGCAGCTCCTTCAGCGAGCTGCACGAACGCCTGTCGTCCGCCACCTTCGACGCACCCACCGATGCCGCCCAGGCGTCGGTGGGCCGCAGGTTGACCCTCAGCACGGCCGAAGAGCTGCAGGACGCGGAGATGCTGGCGCTCGACGCCAGCGGCCGCGTCTGCCTGAAGGCCACGCCGCCGATCCGTCGGACCAAAGTGGTGCCCGAGCCCTGGCGCACCAACATCCTAGTACGCGGCTGGCGCCGGATGACCGGGCGCACCAACCCGCCGAAGCCGCCGAAGGACGAACGGGTACTGCCCGCCGCGCGCTGGCGTACCGTGGGTTCGATCCGCCGCTATATCCTGCTGGTGCTGATGCTGGGCCAGACCATCGTCGCCGGCTGGTACATGAAAGGCATCATGCCGTACCAGGGCTGGTCGCTGGTCGACTTCGACGAGATCCGCAACCAGACCCTGCTGCAAACCGCTACCCAGGTACTGCCTTACGCACTGCAGACCAGCATCCTGATCATGTTCGGGATTCTGTTCTGCTGGGTGTCGGCCGGGTTCTGGACCGCGCTGATGGGCTTCCTCGAGCTGCTGACCGGTCACGACAAATACCGTATCTCCGGTAAAAGTGCCGGCGACGAGCCGATTCCCAAGGATGCACGCACCGCGCTGGTGATGCCGATCTGTAACGAGGATGTGCCCCGGGTGTTTGCCGGTCTGCGCGCCACGTTCGAATCGGTGGCCGCGACCGGCGACCTGGACCGTTTCGACTTCTTCGTGCTCAGCGACAGTAATGAAGCGGATATCTGCATCGCCGAACAGCAAGCCTGGCTCGACGTGTGCCGTGAAGCCGGTGGTTTCGGCAAGATTTTCTATCGCCGCCGTCGCCGTCGCGTCAAGCGCAAGAGCGGCAACCTCGACGACTTCTGCCGTCGCTGGGGCGGTGACTACAAGTACATGGTGGTGCTCGACGCCGACAGCGTGATGAGCGGCGAATGCCTGACCAGCCTGGTACGCCTGATGGAAGCCACGCCGGATGCCGGGATTATCCAGACCGCGCCGCGTGCGTCGGGGATGGACACCCTGTATGCGCGCATGCAGCAGTTCGCCACCCGCGTCTACGGTCCGCTGTTTACCGCCGGCCTGCACTTCTGGCAGTTGGGTGAATCCCATTACTGGGGCCACAACGCGATCATCCGCATGAAACCGTTTATCGAGCACTGCGCCCTGGCGCCATTGCCAGGTAAGGGCGCGTTTGCCGGTGCGATCCTCTCTCACGACTTCGTTGAAGCAGCGCTGATGCGCCGCGCCGGCTGGGGCGTGTGGATTGCCTACGACCTGCCGGGCAGCTACGAAGAACTGCCGCCGAACCTGCTGGACGAACTCAAGCGTGACCGTCGCTGGTGCCACGGTAACCTGATGAACTTCCGCCTGTTCCTGGTCAAGGGCATGCACCCGGTGCACCGTGCGGTGTTCCTAACCGGCGTGATGTCCTACCTGTCGGCGCCGTTGTGGTTTTTCTTCCTGGTGTTGTCGACGGCCTTGCTGGCGGTGAACACCCTGATGGAGCCGCAGTACTTCATGGCGCCGCGCCAGTTGTACCCGCTGTGGCCGCAATGGCATCCGGACAAGGCGGTGGCACTGTTTTCCACCACGATCGTGCTGCTGTTCCTGCCTAAACTGCTGAGCATCATCCTGATCTGGGCCAAGGGCGCCAAAGAGTTCGGCGGCAAGTTCAAGGTGACCTTGTCGATGCTGCTGGAGATGCTGTTCTCCATGCTGCTGGCGCCGGTGCGCATGATCTTCCACACCCGTTTCGTACTGGCCGCGTTCCTCGGCTGGGCCGCGACCTGGAACTCGCCGCAGCGCGACGATGACTCCACGCCGTGGAGCGAAGCGGTCAAGCGTCACGGTCCGCAGACCTTGCTGGGCTTTTTGTGGGCGTTACTGGTGGTGTGGCTCAACCCAAGCTTCTTGTGGTGGCTGATCCCGATCGTCGGTTCGCTGATGCTGTCGATCCCGGTGTCGGTGATTTCCAGCCGGGTCAAGCTGGGCCTCAAGTCCCGCGATGAGAGCCTGTTCCTGATCCCCGAGGAATACAATCCGCCGCAGGCATTGCTGTCGACCGAGAAGTACACCCACGAAAACCGTTGGCACGCGCTCAATGACGGGTTTGTGCGTTCGGTGGTCGACCCGCAGCAGAACGCCCTGGCCTGTGCCCTGGCGACCTCGCGGCACCGCGAGGCGGAGCCGATCGAGTACCTGCGGGTGGAGCGTGTTCGCCACGCGTTGAAAGTCGGCCCGGCCGGCCTCACCAACAGCGAACGCCTGGCCCTGCTCAGCGACCCGGTAGCCCTGGCTCGCTTGCATGAGCAGGTGTGGAGCGAAGGCCACGCCGAGTGGCTGGATGCTTGGCGTGCTTCGATCAAGGCGGATCCGCACGCGCCATTGCTCCCGCTGCAACCACTGTCGTCCCAGGCACAACCGGCCTGATTCAGACGCCCCCGAGGGCTCACCTCGGGGGCGTTTCAAGCGCTGGTCCTACAGCGTTTGGCGCCGCTTCCTTTCCTCCCTAACTCCTTGTTATTTCGAAACAAAAGACCTTCGTTCGAAGCGTATTGTCGTGCCTGTGGCTGGGGTAGCATCGCCCCCCAAATTTGACGCGCCACGGGGGCACACATGTTCAAAAGGTATTGTTCGGCACTGCTGATAGGTGTTGTCGTATTGCTTCACACCGGCTTGCTCTCTGCCGGGGCGATTGACGACGCTGTGCGCCGTGGCGTGCTGAAAGTGGGCACCACGCCGACTTACGTACCGTTCGAAATGACGGACAAGCAGGGGCGCATCATAGGCTTCGAGATCGATTTGCTTCAGGCGATGAGCCGCGCGCTGGGGGTTGAACTCGAACTGGTCGCGGTGCCCTACACACAATTGCTGCCGGGGCTGATGGAGAATAAGTTCGACTTGATCGGCAGCGGCATGACGGTCACCCAGGAACGTAACCTGCAGCTCAACTTCAGTGATTCCTTTATCGTGGTGGGCCAATCCGTCCTGCTGAATTCGCGCCTGGCCGGCAGGGTATCGAGTATCGAAGACCTGGACGAGGCGGGTTATCGAATCGCGGTCACCGAAGGCACCACGGGCGAGGCCGCGGCGCAGCGCTTTCTGGGGGCGGCCCGGCTCCAGCGTTTCATAGCGCCGGAGGACGGCGTGCGCCAGGTGGTGGAGGGCAAGGCCGACGCCTTTATTTATGATGCGCCCTACAACCTGATCGCCATGACCCGGCCCGAGAACAGCGCATTACTGACGCTTGAGCAACCTTTTACCTTCGAACCCCTGGCGTTCGGCCTGAAAAAGGGTGATTACGACAGCGTCAACTGGATCAATCACTTCCTCAATCAAGTGGCCCAGGACGGCACCTACGATCAATTGCACGACAAGTGGTTCAGGGACACTGCCTGGCTCGCGGAGATTGAATGATCGTCATAACTACTTACACATCAACTCATTAGCGAGTCCGTGCAGCGACCTGTCTAGGTCTTTAGTCAGGCGCCGCGCTGTAGGGCCTCTCTTGCAGGCCTCGATAACATTTAGTCGTGAAACCTTTGTGACGAGCAACGAGTGGGTTAGGATCGCACCCCGAAATAGCGCAGCCCATAGCGCGCCAACCTTATAAAAACCGTTCAGGGGACTTGATGATGAAAAAGTATCTTTCGATGCTGATGCTCGGCGTCACTGCGCTGGTGGCGGCCACTGCGGCACAGGCCGGCGCCATCGATGATGCGGTCAAGCGCGGCACGCTGAAAGTCGGCATGGACCCGACCTACATGCCGTTCGAAATGACCGACAAACGTGGTGAAATCATCGGCTTCGAAGTCGACATCCTCAAGGCCATGGCCAAGTCCATGGGCGTCAAGCTGGAGCTGGTGTCCACCGGCTACGACGGCATTATCCCGGCCTTCCTGACCGGCAAGTTCGACATGATCGGCAGCGGCATGACCCTGACCCAGGAGCGCAACCTGCGCCTGAACTTCAGCGAACCCTTCATCGTGGTCGGCCAGACCCTGCTGATTCGCAAGGAGCTGGAAGGCACCATCAAGTCCTATAAAGACCTGAACGACGAAAAATACCGCCTGACCTCCAAGCTGGGCACCACCGGTGAGATGGTTGCCAAAAAGCTGATCGCCAAAGCCAAGTACCACGGTTATGACAACGAGCAGGAAGGTGTGCTGGACGTGGTCAACGGCAAGGCGGACGCCTTTGTCTACGACGCGCCGTACAACGTGGTCGCCGAGAAGAAAGTCGGTAACGGCAAGCTGGTGTTCCTTGACGAACCCTTCACCTTTGAGCCCCTGGCGTTCGGCTTGAAGAAAGGCGACTACGACAGCGTCAACTTCATCAACAACTTCCTGCACCAGATCAAGAACGACGGCACCTACGATCGCATCCATGACAAGTGGTTCAAGAGCTCCGAGTGGCTCAAGGATATGGAATAAGGCTTAAGACCGAGTTGCCTGTATCGGGGGCAAGCCCCCTCCCACAGGGAAACGCATTCCAAATGTGGGAGGGGGCTTGCCCCCGATGGCGGCCGGCCAGGCAACACCTATGCGGACAGTGAAATGAAACAGAAAAAAGCCCAATGGCCCTGGCACCTGCTGACCGTGGTCGTGCTGGTCGGCCTGGCCGGCGCCTTGTACTACGCCACCTCGCTGATGTCCTACGAATGGCGCTGGAACCGGGTGCCCCAGTATTTCGCCTATCAGGCCGAAGAAGCGCAGCGTGCAGCCGTTATTTCCACCGTCATCGAGCTGGTCCGCAAGGGCGATGTGGCCGAGGTGACGCTGCGCAGTGATGCCGGTGCCGAGCAAAAGGTGACGGTCGCCGACAACAGCCTGCAAGTGGCGCGCGGCGATGATGTGGCTGAAGGTGACGTCATCGGTGTCAACCGTCATTGGGCATTGGGCCCGCTGATGTGGGGCTTGTGGACCACGCTGTGGTTGTCGGTGGTGTCCGGCATCCTGGGCCTGGCGATTGGCCTGGCCACCGGCTTGTGCCGGTTGTCCAGCAACCCGACCTTGCGCGACCTGTCGACGATCTACGTCGAACTGGTGCGCGGTACGCCGCTGCTGGTGCAGATCTTCATTTTCTATTTCTTTATCGGCACGGTGCTCAACCTGTCCCGGGAGTTTGCCGGGATCGCGGCGCTGTCGCTGTTCACCGGCGCCTACGTGGCGGAAATCGTGCGTGCCGGTGTGCAGTCGATCACCCGTGGCCAGGACGAGGCCGCGCGCTCCCTGGGCTTGAGCGCCAGCCAGTCGATGCGGCATGTGGTGTTGCCGCAGGCGTTCAAGCGCGTCCTGCCGCCGCTGGCCGGTCAATTCATCAGCCTGGTGAAAGACACTTCGTTGGTCTCGGTGATCGCGATCACTGAGCTGCTCAAGAGCGGACGCGAAGTGATTACCACCTCATTTTCGCCCTTTGAAATTCTGTTCTGTGTGGCAGGCCTGTACCTGCTGATCAACCTGCCGCTGTCGAAAATGGCCAGCCGGCTTGAGCGGAGGCTCGCGCAAAGTGATTGAAGTCCGCGATCTGGTAAAAGTCTTCGATACCCGTGGCCATGTGGTGCGCGCCGTGGACCATGTCACCACCCAGGTAGCCAGGGGCGAAGTGCTGGTGGTGATCGGCCCGTCCGGTTCCGGCAAGTCCACTTTTCTGCGCTGTCTTAATGGGCTGGAGGAGTTCGATTCAGGTTCGGTCAGCATCGACGGCCTGCAACTGGCCGACCCGAAGACCGATGTGAATGCCTACCGCCGTGAAGTCGGCATGGTGTTCCAGCATTTCAACCTGTTCCCTCATATGACCGTGCTGGAGAACCTGTGCCTGGCGCAAAAGGTCGTGCGCAAGCGCGGCAAGCGAGAGCGTGAGGCCAAGGCCCTGGCATTGCTGGAGAAGGTTGGTATCGCCCAGAAAGCCAATGAGTTTCCGTCGCGCCTTTCCGGAGGCCAGCAGCAGCGGGTGGCGATTGCCCGAGCCCTGGCAATGGAGCCCAAGGTGATGCTGTTTGACGAACCGACCTCGGCGCTGGACCCGGAAATGGTCGGCGAGGTGCTCGACGTCATGAAGACCCTGGCCCTGGAAGGCATGACCATGGTCTGCGTCACCCACGAGATGGGCTTTGCCCGCGAAGTGGCGGACCGGGTGTTGTTCTTCGATCACGGCAAATTGCTGGAAGACGCGGCGCCGGCGGAGTTCTTCGATGCACCCAAGGACCCACGCGCCCAGGCTTTCCTGCGCCAGGTTTTATAAATGTGGGAGGGGGCTTGCCCCCGATGGCGGTCTGTCAGTCTCTTCTGTATTGACTGTTACACCGCTATCGGGGGCAAGCCCCCTCCCACATTTCAGAGCTTGAATTTGCCGACCAGCGTCTGCAAATCCACGCTCAACCGCGTCAACTGAACACTCGCCGCCGCCGTTTCCTCGCTGGCGGCTGCGGTCTGTTCCGACACATCCCGCACCTTCAATACACTGCGATTGATTTCCTCGGCCACCGCGCTTTGCTGCTCGGCGGCGGCGGCAATCTGCGGGTTCATTTCCTGGATCACCGCCACCGTGCGGGCAATCGCCGTCAGGGCCTCACCAGCGTCGCGGGTCAGGGCAACGCTGTTGTCGGTCAGGTTGCGGCTGCTGTCCATGATGTCCGCTACCTGTTGGGTGCCGTTATGCAGGCCGAGGATCAGCCCTTCGATTTCTTCAGCCGACTCCTGTGTGCGTTGGGCCAGGCTGCGTACTTCATCGGCGACCACGGCGAAGCCTTGGCCGGCAGTGCCCGCGCGCGCCGCTTCGATCGCGGCGTTCAGGGCCAGCAGGTTGGTCTGCTGGGACACCGACTTGATCACGTCCAGCACGCTGGCGATCTTTTGGCTTTCCTGTTGCAGGGTCAGCATGGCGCGACCGGACAAGGCCATTTCACTGGCCAGGTTGCCGATCTGCTCAACCGCCTGGGTGACCACCTGCTCACCGGCGCCGGCCTGCTGGTCGGCTTCGTTGGCGGCAACGGACGCGCGTTCGGCATGACGTGCGACTTCCTGGGCGGTGGCGAGCATTTCATTCATCGCTGTTGCCACCTGGTCGGTTTCATCTTTCTGGTCGTTGAGCCCGTTACGGGTCTGTTCGGTAACGCTGGACAACTGCGTCGCCGCACCGGCGATCTGGCGGGCGCTGTCGCCGATGCTGCTGATCAGGCTGCGCAAGCTGCGGGTCATCTGCCCGATGCTGTGTTGCAGTTGGCCCAGTTCGTCGCGGCGCTCCACCTGGATATCGTGGCTCAGGTCGCCGTTCGCTATGCGGTTGGCGCACGCAAGCGCCTGGCGTAGCGGCACGCTGATCTGCCGCGCTATCCACCAGGCGGCCAGGGTGCCGAACAGCAGTGCTACAACGGTGACGCTGGTGAGCAGGGTACGGGTTCGGTCCGCTTCCCGGTCGCGCTTTGAGACTTGGGCCTGGCTTAACAGGTCGTTTTGTTCCAGTACTTGATCGAGTTGTTGTTCGACTCGTTTCTGCACGGCTTCGGTATTGAGCTGGGCCTCCTTGAGCGTTATCAATTGCTCGCGGTAGGTGGTCAATTGGGTTTTGAGCAACGCGGCATCTACTGGAAGGGCCATGACGGCCATCTGAGCAGCCTCCAGTGCATCGAGCGCCGTGCTGACTGTTTGGGCATAGGTTTGCAGTGAGTCGGCTGCCCAGGCGGGGTTCTGGGTGGCATCATCAGCAAGTGTTATTGCCTGGCGCAGGTCTTCAATGGCATCAAGGGCTTTCTGGTCATCCTGGTCAGGCAAATCACTGGCGAATTGGGCCAGGGTGTCGCTGGTCTCAAGCGCCATTGTCTTGAGCGGAGCACGGGCTTTTTCACGTTGTTCGACCAGCGACGGCAGCTCGCCGAGTGCGGCTTTCAATCCCGCTATCAGGTTGGTTGTCTGCTGAAGGTGCCGTTGATCGGAGGGCGCACTCATGCGGATTGAGAGGTCAGCGAGATACAGTTCGATTTTTCCGATCTGCGCGTTGATTTTGCCCAGGCTGGCAGTGTCCGCCAGTATTCGGTACACAATTCGATCGGCACGCATGGCTTCGGCATCAACAGCCAATTGTCCCAATGTCGTCAGCTTGGAAGAGCGTTCAAGCACGGCATTCAGAGCTTGCCAGCCTGTCACTGCGATGATGAGACTGAGGAGCAGCACCAGGCCAAAACCCAGGGCGAGTTTGAGGCGAACGCTGATGTTGCTCAGCGAGCGAGTCAGCCAAGTAAACATGGTGAACCTCCAAATCTGAAAAAGCGCTTAGCAACAGAGCAAACGCTAATCCGAATCGAGGTGAGGGCGGGCTGATAACCGTGTAGGAAATTTCACAAGAAGCGGCAGCCGCAATCGGCTGCCGCGCAAGTCGGGTCAGATGCGGAAACGTCCGACCAGGGTTTGCAAGTAGATGCCCAGGCGCGCCAGCTCAGCACTGGACGCCGCCGTTTCTTCGCTGGCCGAAGACGTCTGCTCGGAGACATCGCGCACATTCAACACGCTGCGGTTGATCTCTTCGGCAACGGCGCTTTGCTGCTCGGCGGCGGTGGCGATCTGCGAGTTCATCGCCTGGATGGTCGACACGGTGCGAGTAATGCTCTCCAGCGCGCTGCCGGCGCGGCGGGTCAGTTCGACACTGCTGTCGGTCAGGCCGCGACTGTTGTCCATGATGGTCGCCACCTGCTGCGTGCCGTTTTGCAGGCCGACGATCAGCTCCTCGATCTCCTCGGTGGACTTCTGTGTGCGCTGGGCAAGACTGCGCACTTCGTCGGCGACCACGGCGAAGCCACGCCCGGCTTCACCGGCACGCGCCGCTTCAATGGCCGCGTTAAGCGCCAGCAGATTGGTTTGCTGGGCCACGGACTTGATGACGTCAAGCACACTGCCGATCTTGTCACTTTCGCGCTTCAGGTCGCCCATGGCGATCGTCGAATTGCCGACTTCAGTGGCCAGGCGTTCGATCTGGGCGATAGCTTCACCGACCACTCGGTCGCCTTCGCGGGCCTGCACGTCGGCGGCCACGGCGGCTTCCGACGCTTCTTCGGCATTGCGCGCCACTTCCTGCACAGTGGCCGCCATTTCGTTCATGGCCGTGGCCACCTGGTCGGTCTCGATTTTCTGACTGTTGACCCCGGCGCTGGTCTGTTCGGTGACTGCCGACAGCTGCTCGGCGGCGCTGGCGATCTGGGTGACGCCGTCGCTGATACCGCCAATCAACGTGCGCAGGCCCAGGGTCATGCTTTGCATGGCGCGTTGCAGTTGGCCCAGTTCATCCTGGCGGGCGGACTCCAGATTGTGGCTGAGGTCGCCCGAGGCCACGCGCTCGGCGACCTTGAGGGTTTGATTGAGCGGGATGATGATCTGGCGAGTGATGGCCCAGGCGGCGAAGAGGCCAAACAGCAGTGCCAGCAGGGTAGACAGCAGCAACAGCTGTTTGGCTTGGGCGGCGTCGCTGTCGCGGACCACGGTTTGCGAGGCAGTGAGTTTGCTGCTGCGGTCCAGCAGAATGTCGCCCTGGACGTTCATGATTTTCAGCGCGGCGGCGCTGGCCACCTGCGAGTCACGGTACTGGCTGACAGCAGCACGGTAGGCTTGCAGCGAGGTGCCGGCCTGTTGCAGGTTGGTGGAAAATTGATCAGGTAGCTGGCCGTTGAGCGCGGCGATTTTCTTCAGGGCATTATCGATGGCATCCAGCGCGGGCTGCTCGGCTTCGACTTTGCCGCTGTAGGTGTAGCCGCGCACCTGGAACCGCGCCTGCTGGATCAGCTTGCTCAGGTCGACGATGCTGTTGAACTGGCTGACGCTGTCGCCCTGTAGCAGGGTCTTTTCCACTTCGCCGACTTTGAGCACCGCATTGTCAGCAGTATCGCCGAGCTTGCTGCGCGCGTTTTCGCGATTGGCACCCGCCTGGACCATGGCGTCGAAGGCGCGCTTGTACTGGTCAACGGCGGCGAGCTGGTCATCGACCAGCGCGATATCGGCGGGCTGTTCAATCAGCGCCCGGGCCGTTTTCAGGCCGCTTTCCAGCTGGCCCAGAAATCCGTTGACTGCCCCCGGGCCCTGCTCGCCACGGCGCATTTCAAAGTCCAGGCGCGCGATGCGCAGGTCCTTGCTCAAATCGTTGAGGCTGGCGATGTAGCCCAGTTTGTCGCCACGGCTGATCACGCCCGAGAGCCCGGCCCAGCCTGTGAGCGTGATGATTAATGTAAGCAGCAACACCAGGCCGAAGCCGACGCCCAACTTGGTTTTGACGCTGACATTCCCCAGCTTTTCGGCTAACCAACGATACATGCTGCAAACTCCCCTGGAACAAGGCTTGGACTTATTCCGGGGTTATCGGCATGTGTATGAAATTCTGAAGCGACGCAGTACCCCTGTGGGAGGGGGCTTGCCCCCGATAGCGGTGTATCAGCCACTGAATGTGGCGACTGATACTCTGTCATCGGGGGCAAGCCCCCTCCCACATTAGAACAAGCGGGCGAGCAGGGCGGTCACGGCGGTTTCAACCCGCAGGATGCGCGCGCCGAGTTGCACCGGCTGCAGGCCGGCCTTGCTCAGCAATTCGACTTCATAGGGTATCCAGCCACCTTCCGGCCCGATCGCCAGGGTCACCGGTTCATCCAGGCCGCGGGGGCAGGGCGGGTAGTCGCCGGGGTGGCCGATCAGGCCAAGCGTGCCGGTGGTCATGGCCGGCAAGCGATCTTCAACGAACGGCTTGAAGCGCTTCTCGATAATGATCTCGGGCAATACCGTGTCCCGCGCCTGTTCCAGGCCGAGAATAAGCTGCTCGCGAATCGCTTCAGGCTCCAGGAACGGGGTCTGCCAGAAGCTTTTTTCCACGCGGTAGCTGTTGACCAGTACAACCTTCGGCACGCCCATGGCGGCTACCGTTTGCAGCACCCGACGCAGCATTTTCGGACGAGGCAGGGCCAGCAGCAGGGTCAGCGGCAGTTTGCTCGGCGGCGCCTGGTCGAAGCCGACGTGCAGCTCGGCTTCCCCGGCTTCCAGGCGCAGCAGTTGGGCACTACCCATCAGCCCGCCAATGCGGCCCACGCGCAGGTTGTCGCCGACCACGGCGCGGTGCACCTCCTGCATATGCACCAGGCGCCGATCACGCAGCACCACCCGGTCGGCCGCGATAAAGTCGGCGTCTTCCAGCAGCAGCAGGTTCACGGCTGGGTCGCTGGCGGCTGGTCGTCGTCGGCGGTCTGGTCGTCCGGGTGCTCGCCACGCTTGCTGATCAAGCCGCTGAACAGGATGCCGATCTCGAACAGCATCCACATCGGCACGGCCAGCAGGGTCTGGGAGAAGATGTCCGGCGGGGTAAGGATCATGCCGACCACGAAGCAGCCGATGATCACGTAAGGACGGATTTTCTTCAGGTAAGCCACGTTGACGACGCCGATCCACACCAGCAACACCACCGCCACCGGAATTTCGAAGGCTACGCCGAAGGCGAAGAACAGCGTCATCACGAAGTCGAGGTAGCTGGTGATGTCGGTCATCATTTCCACGCCGGCCGGGGTGGCGGCGGCGAAGAATTTGAAGATCAGCGGGAACACCAGGAAGTAGGCGAAGGCCATGCCGGTATAGAACAGCAGGATGCTCGACACCAGCAACGGCACGGCGATGCGCTTCTCATGCTTGTACAGCCCCGGCGCGATGAAGCCCCAGATCTGATGCAGGATCACCGGGATCGCCAGGAACAGCGAGACCATCATGGTCAGCTTCAACGGCGTCAGGAACGGCGAAGACACGTCGGTGGCGATCATCGTCGCGCCGGCCGGCAGATACTGGCGCAGCGGCGTGGAGACGAAGGTATAGATCTGCTGGGTGAAGGCAAACAGCCCGGCAAAGATGATGAAGATGGCCGCTACGCAACGCAGCAGGCGGGTACGCAGCTCAGTGAGGTGCGAGACCAGCGGCATGTGCTGGTCGTTTTCCGGTTTATCAGCGCTCATGGGGCTCGCGGCGGCAATGTAGGGTCATGGGGCGCGGGCGACGCAACGGGCGTCGGCGCAGGCTCGGTTGGCGCGGTCGGTGCCGGGGGGGCGGCTTCAGTCACAGGCGCGATACTGTTCTGGACCACAGGTTCCACCGGTTTGGCGGGCTCCTGCACCGGCGACAGAATCTTGCGCGTTTCCTGCTCCAACGACAGGATGTGCTCGTTGTGCAATTGCCGGCGGATCTCGTCGGCACCGATTTCCCGCTCAACTTCCTGTTTGATCGCGTTGAAACTGCGTTTCAGGCGCCCGATCCACAGGCCGGCCGTGCGTGCCGCACCGGGCAGGCGTTCGGGGCCCAATACCAGCAGGGCCACGAGGCCGACGAGCAGCAGTTCAGAGAAGCTGATACCAAACATTAGTCAGTGCTCACGAGTCTTTGCGGGTCGGCTCTTCGACTTTTTCAGCCTGCACGTCGAAGGTACGACGCTCGGTGATCGGCTGGGCGGCCTGCGGGTGCACAGGCTGGGCCGGTGGAACCGGGTTTGCAGTGGGCTCGGCCGGCTTTTCGTCGTCGTTCATGGCTTTGCGAAAGCCCTTGATCGACTCGCCGACATCGGTGCCCAGGTTCTTGAGTTTCTTGGTGCCGAACACCAGTACCACGACCACCAGAATGACAATCCAGTGTTTCCAGTCAAAAATACCCATGCTGCAAATCCTCGATAAAAGTTGTTCAGGTGGACGGGCGTGCAGCCTTCTCGGCGTGCCCGGACAGGCCGAAGCGACGGTCCAGTTCATCCAGCACGGCCTGTGGATGCTGCCCCAGTTGGGCGAGCATGACCAGGCTATGGAACCACAGGTCGGCGGTCTCATAGATGACATCGCTGCAATCGCCGCTGATCTGCGCATCCTTGGCGGCAATGATCGTCTCGACGGATTCTTCGCCGAGTTTTTCCAGGATCTTGTTCAGACCCTTGTGATACAGGCTGGCGACATAGGAACTGTCGGCATCCGCGCCCTTGCGCTCTTCCAGCACCTGGGCCACGCGGTTGAGGGTATCGCTCATGATCAATGTCCTGCCGAATAAATGGCGTGCGGGTCTTTGAGCACCGGTTCCACCACCTTCCATTCGCCGTTCTCGAACACGCGATAGAAGCAACTGTGACGGCCGGTGTGGCAGGCGATGCCGCCGATCTGTTCGACCTTGAGGATCACCACGTCGGCATCGCAGTCCAGGCGCAACTCATGCAGGGTCTGCACATGCCCGGACTCTTCGCCCTTGCGCCACAGTTTGCCACGCGAACGTGACCAGTAGATGGCGCGCTGCTCGGCGGCGGTCAGGCTCAGGGCCTCGCGGTTCATCCAGGCCATCATCAGCACGCGCCCGGTCTTGTAGTCCTGGGCAATGGCCGGCACCAGGCCGTCACTGTCCCACTTGATCTCGTCCAGCCAGTCTTTCATGTTCGGCTCCGGCAATTTGCGACAGTGTATAACCGGATGGGTTATCGACGCACGATCAGATAAACGCCCACGGCGACCATGATTCCGGCCGGCCAGTGGCCCAGTTGATTCAACGGTCCGCCAATCGCCAGCATGACCCCACCCACCAGATGCGCGGCGCCGAGCAGGCGCAGGAACCAGTCGTCCTTGCGCTTGCGCCATGGCGGCTCAGGGTCCCTGGCATGAGGCTGGGACATACGCTCAAGCAGGTCGCGGGTCATGTTGGCCAGGTGCGGCAGCTGTTCCATCTGGCTGTGCAGGTTGCCCAGCATGGTCTTCGGGCTCATCCGCTCACGCATCCAACGTTCCAGGAACGGCTGCGCGGTGTTCCACAGATCGAGGTCCGGGTACAGCTGGCGGCCCAGGCCTTCGATGTTGAGCAAGGTTTTCTGCAGCAGCACCAACTGCGGCTGCACTTCCATATTGAAGCGCCGCGCGGTCTGGAACAGGCGCATCAGCACCTGACCGAAGGAAATATCCTTTAACGGTTTTTCAAAGATCGGTTCGCACACGGTGCGGATCGCCGCTTCGAATTCATTCAGTTTGGTTTCCGCCGGCACCCAGCCCGAATCAATGTGCAACTGCGCCACGCGGCGATAGTCACGCTTGAAAAAGGCGAACAGGTTACGCGCCAGGTAGTCCTGGTCTTCCGGCGTGAGGCTGCCGACGATGCCGCAGTCGATCGCAATGTACTGCGGGCTCCACGGGTTGACGGTGCTCACGAAGATGTTGCCCGGGTGCATGTCGGCGTGGAAGAAACTGTCGCGGAACACCTGGGTGAAGAAAATCTCCACGCCGCGCTCGGCGAGCATTTTCATGTCGGTGCGCTGGTCGGCCAGGGTCGCGAGGTCGGTGACTTGCACGCCGTAGATGCGCTCCATCACCAGCACTTTGGGGCGGCACCAGTCCCAATACACTTGCGGCACGTACAGCAGCTGCGAGCCTTCGAAGTTGCGGCGCAGCTGGCTGGCGTTGGCCGCTTCGCGCAGCAGGTCGAGTTCGTCGTAGATGGTTTTTTCGTAGTCGGCCACCACATCCACCGGATGCAGCAGGCGCGCATCGGCGGAGAACCGTTCGGCGGCGCGGGCCAGGATGAACAGCCACGCCAGGTCCTGGCCGATGATCGGCTTGAGGCCCGGGCGAATCACCTTCACCACCACTTCTTCACCGCTCTTGAGCTGCGCGGCATGCACCTGCGCAACCGAGGCCGAAGCCAGCGGCTCGACATCGAAGCGGCTGAACACCTCGCTGATCTTCCTGCCCAGTTGCTCTTCGATCAGCTTCATCGACAACTGCGAATCGAACGGCGGCACACGGTCCTGCAGCAGCATCAGCTCATCGGCGATGTCTTCGGGCAGCAAGTCGCGGCGGGTCGACAAAATCTGCCCGAACTTGATGAAGATCGGCCCCAGGTCCTGCAACGCCAGGCGCACGCGAGCACCTCGGCTCAGTTCCAGTTTTCTGCGCGGCAACCAGCGCCACGGCAGCACATAGCGCACCGCGAGCAGGAACCATGGCAGGGGCAGGGCAAACAGCAGGTCATCGAGGCGGTAGCGGATTACGACGCGCTGGATACGAAACAAACGGCGGACGGCGAGCAGCTTCATGCGTTATCGCTTGGATCAAGGGAACGGCTCAGGCGCTCGAAGCGGGCCTCGAGACGTTCCAGGTCGATTTTGGCCTTGTCGAGCTCACGAAAGCGCGCTTGCGCTTCCCGTTGCCCGACCAGGGTGCGCGATTCTTCGCTCAGGTATTCGGCGAGGTTCTGGTTGAGGCTGGCGAACCCTTGCTGGTACCAGCGCGAACGGCTGCGCAGGTGCCCGCCGAGCAACTGGGTGGCGACGGGGCCGAGCCAGCGCGAGAGTTCGTATTCCCAGTCCAGCTCCAGGTCCTGCAGCACGGCGGCCAGGTCCATCAGCACCGCGCTGTCGCCTTCCAGCGCCACTTCGGGGCTGTGCAGGATAGCGGTCTTGTTGCGGCTCAGGGCCAGGTGCACCAGGCTGGCGGCGGGCGCACGCAGGGTGCAGTCGGCCTCGGCGGCCCATTGCGACGCGAGCAGCAGGCCCTCATCGCTGGGCAGGATAAACAGCTGCAGGGCAGGGCTGCGGCAATCGACGGCGATGACTTTGCCGGTCAGGTGCGCAAGCCGCGCCAGGGCGGTGCTGTCCAGGCGCAAAACACGGTTGAGGCCGTGCTCGACGCTGGCGAGAAGGCCTGCGAGCAGCATCAGGGCTTGATGCCGCGGTGCAGGGCGACGATGCCCGAGGTCATGTTGTGGTAGGTCACGCGGTCGAAACCGGCCTCCACCATCATCGACTTCAGGGTTTCCTGGTCGGGGTGCATGCGGATCGATTCGGCCAGGTAGCGGTAGCTCTCGGCATCATTGGTGATCAGCTTGCCCATCAACGGCATGAAGGCGAACGAATAGGTGTCGTACACCTTGGACATCAGCGCGTTGGTCGGCTTGGAGAATTCCAGCACCAGCAGGCGGCCACCCGGTTTGAGCACGCGCAGCATCGAGCGTATCGCGTCTTCCTTGTGGGTGACGTTGCGCAGACCGAAAGCGATGGTCACGCAATCGAAGTGGTTGTCGGGGAACGGCAGTTTTTCCGCATCGGCCTGGACGAATTCGATATTGCCGGCCACGCCCTTGTCGAGCAGGCGGTCGCGACCGACCTTGAGCATCGAGCCGTTGATATCGGCCAGTACCACCTGGCCGGTAGGCCCTACCAGCTTGGAAAACTTGGCGGCCAAATCGCCCGTGCCGCCGGCGATGTCGAGCACGCGATTGCCGGTGCGCACGCCCGACAATTCGATGGTGAAACGCTTCCACAGGCGGTGCATGCCACCGGAGAGCACGTCGTTCATCAAGTCGTACTTGGCGGCTACGGAGTGGAACACCTCAGCGACTTTTTCCGCTTTCTGGCTTTCCGGGACGTTCTTGAAGCCGAAGTGAGTGGTGGGTTCGGCATCGCTGCCTTTGCGCTGATCAGTCATATCGCTGTCACCAAAAGAGAATGCGGGACATGATAATCCCCGGGGCCTGCTTTGTCTTGGCAAGGCTGAAGGTAAGATAGGTGCTTATCGAGACCTTTTGCCGCATGGAAGGTTTCCAAGCCCTCATAGAAAGGAGCCATTGCAATGGCGCGTATAACCGTTGAGCGTGAGCATTCCCTGGGTAAAGCCGCCGCACGGGCGAAGGCCGACACGCTGGCGCAGAAACTCAAGGATAAATATGGCGTGGAGTCGTCGTGGTCCGGCGATTCCCTGAACCTCAAGCGGTCGGGCGTTAAAGGCACCGTTCAGGTCTCTGATGATGCATTGCGTATCGATGTTGAACTGGGCCTGTTGATGTCGGCCATGAGCGGTACCCTCAAGTCCGAAATCGAAAAAGCCCTGGATAAAGCGCTGGCCTGACTCGACGCTCTTAGGGTGCCGATTCTAATTTTTCACCCTACGTTGTGCCCAAGCCCCCAACTCCGGCGGGCGGTTCCTCCACCCGGTTCTATGTGAGGTGCACCATGGCCAACGTTATTTTGCAGAAAAAAATCGACAGTCAGACCACTGCCCTGAGTGAGGTCAAACGCTATGCCCGCAGGATCTGGCTGGCGGGTCTTGGTGCCTACGCCAAGGTCGGCAGCGAGGGCGGCGAATACTTCAATGAGCTGGTTAAGAGCGGTCAACATATTGAAAGTAAAAGCAAAAAAGTTGCCATTGAACAACTTGATGCCGCTAACAGTCAGATTGATCAAGTAAAGAGTAACGTCTCGAGTGTCGGCCGCCGCGTTGAAGTTCAACTGGATAAAGTTGAAAAAGCATTTGACTCGCGTGTTGCAAGTGCCTTGAATCGAATCGGCATTGCGTCTAAACATGACGTTGAGACACTCTCTGCTAAGCTCGAAGAGCTGACGGCATTGCTCGAACGTGTCGCGCGTAAACACTAAGGAGACATCGGGATGGCTGTTAAAAAAACTACTCAGAAAGAAAGCAGCTCGTGGGTCGGGGAAGTTGAAAAATATTCCCGAAAGATCTGGCTTGCTGGTTTAGGCGTGTATTCGAAGGTGAGCAGTGACGGCGGCAAATACTTCGAGACGCTGGTCAAGGACGGTGAGAAAGCCGAGAAGTTGACCAAGAGCACTGTGGGTAAAAAAGTCGATGCGGCCAAGGCGAGCGCAGGTTCGGCCAAGTCGAGCATTTCCGACACGTGGAACAAGTTGGAAGAAACCTTCGACAAACGCCTCAACAGTGCCATTTCGCGACTGGGCGTGCCGAGCAAGGCTGAGCTGAAAACACTGCACAGCAAGGTCGACACCCTGACCAGGCAAATCGAAAAACTCACAGGCGCCAAAGTGGCGCCAGCCAAGACGGCTGCGGCCAAGCCTGCGGCAAAACCGGCCGCCAAACCTGCGGCTAAAACCGCAGCGGCAAAACCCGCCGCGAAAACGGCCGCCAAGCCTGTGGTTAAAGCGGCCGCCAAACCGGCTGCAAAACCTGCGGCCAAGGCGCCCGCCAAGGCTGCTGCAAAACCTGCCACCAAGCCCGCAGCCAAAACCGCTGCCGCCAAACCGGCCACCAAGCCTGCCGCTAAGCCAGTGGCCGCTAAAGCCGCTGCAAAACCTGCGGCTAAACCGGCTGCCAAACCAGCCGCTGCGAAGTCAGCAGCCAAGCCTGCTGCAAAACCTGCAGCGGCCAAAAAACCTGCGGTAGCGAAAAAGCCGGCAACAGCGGCAGCACCGGCCGCTTCGACAGCCAATTCGGTGTCCGCACCGTCGCACACGGCTGCTACCCCGACTGCAACGCCGGTAACGCCGACGCCATCCAGTCAGTCCTGATTTTCACAGGGCACAAAAACGCCCGGCCTGCGAAGGTCGGGCGTTTTTTTATCACAGATCGTTCCCACGCTCCCGCGTGGGAATGCAGCCCGTGACGCTCTGCGTCACCTGTGTGATCAGGGGGGCTTCAATCCACGTCATCCAGATATTTCAGCGCGAACCTCTCGGTCGCCAGCCGTGCCGGCATCAGCAGATGCGGCGCCACCAACATCATGACCTGGTACACCACCACCCGCACCTCACCCTTGCGATCCAGGATTCGCTGGTAATCCAGGGAAAACAGCAGCGTCATGGTGATCTGCTCCACCAGTTGCCCCAACGCCTGGGTATCACTGACCAATTGCCCCGCCGCCTTCAATCGCGCCAGCAAAGAAGCCAGTGTTCGCTTGAGCGCCGTGAGCAGGTTGCGAATGCCCTTGGCCAGCTTCGGCAGGCGCCCGGCCAGGTTCGACAGGTCCTGGAACAGGAACCGGTAGTGGGCCATGCGCTCGACAATCAAATGCAGGAACAGCCAGTAATCCTCGGCCTCCAACTGCGCATCGGCAGGAGGGTCGAGCAGCGGCGCCAACTCGCCTTGAAAACGTTCGAACAGCCCCAGCACCAACGGCTCCTTGCCATGGAAGTGGTAGTAGAGGTTGCCGGGGCTGATCCCCATTTCATTGGCCACCTCCATGGTCGACACATTCGGCTCGCCCTTGTGGTTGAACAACTGCAGGGCACATTCAAGGATACGGTCGCGGGTCTTCATCCAGCCTCTTAGTCTGATCGTTGAGCTCAGCGCACGCGCACGTAGGTGCCTGGCGCCGCTTCCATCGGTGGGTAGTTCTGGTTGCCCAGGGGGGTGAGGGTTTCGCGTTGCACGCCCGAACGTTGCTGAATCCACGCCAGCCATTGCGGCCACCAGCTGCCTTCGACGTGACTGGCGTCGTAGTACCAGGCGCGCGGGTCGCTGCTCAGCCTGGGGTTCTCGACGTAGTTGGCCTTCGGGTTGCCGGGCGGGTTGAGGATGCTCTGGATATGCCCGCTGTTGGACAGTACGAAGCGCCGCTCGCCGCCCAGCAGTTGGGTGGATCGGTACACCGCGTCCCACGGCGTGATGTGATCGTTGATGCCGGCCACGCTGAAGCTGTCGACCGTGACCTTCTGCAAGTCGATGGGGGTGCCGCACACCTCAAGGCCTCCCGGATGCCTCAGCGGGTTGTGCTTGAAGAAATCCAACAGGTCGCCGTGCAGGGCGGCGGGCAGGCGCGTGTTGTCGTTGTTCCAGTACAGGATGTCGAAGGCGGGCGGTTCCTTGCCCAGCAGGTAGTTGTTGACCCAGTAGTTCCAGATCAGGTCATTGGGGCGCATCCAGGCGAACACCTTGGCCATGTCGCGACCGTCCAGTACACCTTGTTGGTAAGAGCGGCGCTTGGCGGCTTCAAGGGTCTGTTCATCGGCGAACAACGTGGCCGGGCCGTCGATCTGGCTGTCGAGCAAGCTCACCAGGTAACTGGCGCTGGCGATGCGCCGCAACTGGCGCTTGGCTTGCAGATGGCCTTGCAGTGCGGCGATGGTCAGGCCGCCGGCGCAGGCGCCCATCAGGTTGACCGCGCGTGCGCCGGTGATTGCCCGGCAGGCGTTGAGGGCTTCTTCCAGCGCCGCAACGTAGGTGGACAGGCCCCATTCGCGATGTCGCACATCCGGATTGCGCCAGCTGACCATAAAGGTCTGCAACCCGTTTTTCAGCGCATATTGCACAAAGCTGTTAGCCGGGCTGAGGTCGAATATGTAGAACTTGTTGATTTGCGGCGGCACCACCAGCAAGGGCTTGGCGTATTGTTTTTCGCTCATGGGCTTGTATTGGATCAGCTCCAGCAGCTCATTGCGAAACACCACCGAGCCCGGCGTGGTGGCAACGGTCTTGCCCACTTCGAAGGCGTGCTTGCTGACCTGACGCGGCAGGCCGTTGTTGTGCAGCAGGTCTTCGAACAAATGGCTGACGCCGCGCACCACGCTGTTGCCGCCGGAGTTGAGCAACTCCTTGATGGCCAGCGGGTTGAGCAGCGTGTTGGAGGGCGATACGGCGTCGTTGAGCAGGGCGAACGCGAACTGTGCGCGTGCACGGTCGTCCGCGCTGAGGGTGCTGTCGTCGATCCAGTTGCGCGTGTGTTTTTGCCAGCTCAAATAGGCTTGCAGGCTGCGCCGGTACAGCGGGTTGAGCGCCCAGGTGGGGTCTTTGAAGCGGCTGTCGTTGGGGTTGGGCTCATGCACCGTGTCCCCCAGCAACACGCGGCCCAGTTGGCCGCTCAGGGCCAGGGCGTGGCGTGCGGTGTGCAACGGGTTGCGCAGGCCATGGGTCGCCACGGTGCGCAGGGTCGACAGCAGGTCGCGACCGCGCAGGCCGGTGATCGCGTTTTGCGCGTTGATGAACGCGGCGGGGGTGGGCGCCGGGTTCGTCAC
Organism: Pseudomonas orientalis; assembly: GCF_002934065.1. NCBI lineage: Bacteria > Pseudomonadati > Pseudomonadota > Gammaproteobacteria > Pseudomonadales > Pseudomonadaceae > Pseudomonas > Pseudomonas orientalis. Next base: position 437,062 of record NZ_CP018049.1, read on the forward strand.
GGGTCTGTCTCGCATGAGCCAACACTCCTTCGTCAAGCCATCAAGAGGCACGCCAATTCAGAACCATAGTCGGTTCCTGGCAAGTTGCGCGGCGGTGTGGTCCTTCACACCGCCGGTCGCGGATGTATCACGGCGCGCAGGCGCTCCTCTTCGAGAAACTTCATGATGATCGGCGCCACGGCTTCCGCCCGGGTGATCAGGAATAAATGGCCATCATCGATGATGTGCAACTGCGCATTGGGGATGCGCCAGGCGAGCATGCGCATGTTGATCAGCGGAATCAGCGGGTCGTCGTCCCCGGCCAGGACCAGGGTCGGCTGGCGGATCTTGTGCAGCCAGTGAATGCTGGTCCAGCCCAGCCCCGCGAACAGCTGCCAGTAATAACCCAGCTTGCCGGCCGAGCGCACTTTGCTGGCATGTTCGGCGGCCAGCTTGGCGTCGCGGCGGAACGAACCGCCGTAAATCATCGGCGCAATGCGCACCACGTGGGACGGCTGGATATAGCGCCGGGGGCTGGCCATCAGCCACAGCACCTTGGGTTTGCCGGGCACCATAAAGGCGCCGGCAGCCGTGGCCGCCAGGATCAACTTCTTGCAGCGCTCGGGGTAGTCATAGGCGAACTGCTGCGCCAGCGCACCGCCCCAGGACACCCCCACCGCATTCACCTGGCCGTAATCCAGGTAATCGAGCATGCGCGCCGTCAGCTTGGCCAGGCCGGGGAAGCGATAGGGTCGGTTGGGCGTGGAGGAGCCGCCCACCCCTGGCACATCGAAGGCGATCACTTCCAGGTCCGGGTCCAGGGCCTGGACGAACGGAAACACCAGCTCCAGGTTGGCGCCGATGCCGTTGAAGATCAGCAGCGGGGTCAAGTGCGGCTTGCCCGGTCGTACCGCCGTGCGGATGGCTTGGCCATCCAGGTCGATGGTGCGGAAGATGAACGGTTGCGGCATGCTCAAGCCCTGTGAAGTGTTACAGGAGAAATGCGGTCAAAATGTGGGAGGGGGCTTGCCCCCGATGGCGGTGTTTCAGTCATTACATCTTTAGCTGATCCACTGCTATCGGGGGCAAGCCCCCTCCCACATTGACCGCATTTCAATTTAGCGTTCGTGTACATAGGTGCCCGGTGCTGCTTCGGCCGCAGCGTAGGTTTTATTACCTAATGTTGTCGGGGCTTTTTTCAACTTGCCTGCCCGCTCCGCCTGCCATGCCTGCCAGTGCAGCCACCACGAGTCGGTGTGCTTGGTCGCGTTTTCCTGCCATTGCAGTGCCGTGCCCGCCAGGCCGTCGCTGGTCTGGTAGCGCGACTTGGGGTTGCCCGGCGGGTTGAGGATGCTTTGGATATGCCCGCTGCTGGACAGCACGAACTCCACCTTGCCGCCAAACAACTGCGCCGACTTGTAGCAGGACTGCCAGGGTGTGATGTGGTCGTTGGTGCCGGCCAGCGAATAGATATCGGCCGTGACCTGTTTCAGATCAATGGGCGTGCCGCACACTTCCAGGGCATTGGCGCGTACCAGCGGGTTGTTCTTGAACAGCTCGATCAGGTCGCCATGGAAGGCGGCCGGCAGGCGTGTGGTGTCGTTGTTCCAGAACAGGATGTCGAACACCGGCGGCTCGTTGCCCAGCAGGTAGTTGTTGACCCAGTAATTCCAGATCAGGTCGTTGGGCCGCATCCACGCAAACACCTTGGCCATGTCACGGCCTTCCAGTACGCCGGCCTGATAGGAATGACGCTTCGCCGCTTCGAGCGTCTGCTCATCGACGAACAGCGCCACCTGGGTGTCCAGCGTGGTGTCCAGCACACTCACCAGTAGGGTCAGGGCGTTGACTTTTTTCTCTCCCAGCGCCGCGTAGTGGCCCAGCAGCGCGGTGCAGGTGATGCCGCCGGAGCAGGCGCCCAGCATGTTCACGTCCTTGCTGCCGGTAATCGCCGTGATCACATCGACCGCTTCCTTGAGCGCTTCGATATAGGTCGACAGGCCCCACTCGCGCTGGGCCTTGGTCGGGTTGCGCCAGCTGACGATAAAGGTCTGCTGCCCATTGCGCAGGCAGAAGCGCGCCAAGCTCTTGTCCGGGCTCAGGTCGAATACATAGAATTTATTGATCTGCGGCGGCACCACCAGCAGCGGTCGCTCGTGTACCTGCTCGGTGATGGGCTTGTACTGGATCAGCTCCAGCACATCATTGCGAAAGACCACGGCGCCTTCGGTGATGCCCAGGCTCTTGCCCACTTCAAAGGCGCCCATGTTGACCTGGCTTGGCATACCGCCGTTGTGCACCATGTCCTTGGCCAGGTGGGACAGGCCATCGAGCAGGCTTTTGCCGCCGGTTTCAAAGAAGCGCTTGACCGCCGCCGGGTTGGCGGCGCTGTTGGTGGGCGCCATGGCTTCAGTCATCAGGTTGATCACGAAGTGGCCGCGACTGATGTCCTGTTCCGACAGATTGCTGTCGCCGATCCAGTCGTGCAGTTCCTTGCGCCACGCCAGGTAAGTCTGCAGATAACGTTTGTAGAGCGGATTCTGGCTCCAGGCCGGGTCGTGGAAGCGACGGTCATCGCTCTCCGGCACCAGTGCCGATTTGCCGAACATGACGTTCTTGAGCTCCACCCCGAAATGGGCGACGTGTTTGACGCTGTGTAACGGTTGCTTGATGGCTTGGGTGAGCACCATCTTCGCCGAGGCCAATAAGTCCTTTTTGCGTAACGCGATGATCGGGTTCAACCCCAGGGTGTTTTCCGAGGCCTGGCGTTTCAAGTCATCGTTATTCTTGTTACTCATCTACGACGCTCCATTGTCCGAAAGACGAGTACCGGCGATTTCCGCGCACCCATTTCGATACACGACACCAGCCTGGTACTGCGCTCGGGTGACCGTTGATACCACATCGTCAAATGCAGGGAACTTGCCAGTTCCATTGGTTACCCGAGTTTAATTTTTTTCGCAAGCGGGCCAATCGTTGACCACGAGACAGGGCATTCAAGCAGATGAAATTAGAAAATGCCCTCTAAAGAGCAAGAGGGCTGGACTAGAGCATCAGCCGCACGACCGACTGACTCGGGTCGCGGGTTTTTCCGGCCGTTTTCAGTTCGGCCAGGTAGTCGGCCCACAGCGCGTCCTGACGCACGGCCAGTTGATAAAGGTAGTCCCAGGTGAACAATCCGCTGTCATGGCCGTCGTCGAAGGTCAATTTCAGTGCGTACTGGCCGGCCGGTTCCAGCTTGATCAATTTAACGTTGAGCTTGCCGAATTGCAGGATGGGTTTGCCGTGGCCCTGGACCTCGGCGGAAGGCGAGTGCACGCGCAGGAATTCGGCGGGCAGTTGGTAGGTTTCGTCCGGGCCGTAGGTGAGGCCCAGGGTGTTGGAGGTTTTATGCAGGTTTACGGCAGTAGGAAATTTCGACATTGGAGATAACCCTGAAGGAACCGGCTCAAAATGTGGGAGGGGGCTTGCCCCCGATAGCGGTGTGTCAGTCAGCCTATATCTGTCTGACAGACCGCCATCGGGGGCAAGCCCCCTCCCACATTGGAGCGAAGCAATTCTGTGTGAGGCTTACAGAATATAGCGCGACAAGTCTTCGTTCTGCGCCAGTTCGCCCAGGTGGCTGTTGACGTAATCCGCGTCGATCTTGATCGCTTCGCCATTCTGCGCACCGGCCATGTCGCCGGCGCTGAAGGACACCTCTTCGAGCAGGCGCTCAAGCAAGGTGTGCAGGCGACGCGCACCGATGTTCTCGGTCTTCTCGTTGACCTGCCAGGCAATCTCCGCCAGGCGCTTGATCCCGTCCGGCTGGAATTCGATGCCCAGGCCTTCGGTTTTCAGCAACTCACGGTACTGCTCGGTCAGTGAAGCATGCGGCTCGCTGAGAATGCGCTCGAAGTCGCCCGGGGTCAGCGCCTTGAGTTCCACGCGGATCGGCAGACGGCCTTGCAGCTCCGGCACCAGGTCGCTTGGTTTGCTCAGGTGGAAAGCACCGGAGGCGATAAACAGGATGTGGTCGGTCTTGACCATGCCCAGCTTGGTGTTCACGGTGCAGCCTTCGATCAACGGCAGCAGGTCGCGCTGTACGCCCTCGCGGGACACATCGACGCCGCCGGAGTTGCCGCGCTTGGCCACCTTGTCGATCTCATCGATAAATACGATGCCGTGCTGCTCGACCGCTTCCAGGGCCTTGGCCTTGAGTTCTTCCTCATTGACCAGGCGTCCGGCTTCTTCGTCGCGCACCAGCTTCAGGGCCTCTTTCACCTTGAGCTTGCGGCTTTTCTTCTTGCCCTTGCCCATGTTGGCAAACAGATTCTGCAACTGGCTGGTCATTTCTTCCATGCCCGGTGGCGCGGAAATATCGACCCCCGACACTTCGGCCACTTCGATCTCGATTTCCTTGTCGTCCAACTGGCCTTCACGCAGGCGCTTGCGGAACAGCTGGCGGGTGTTGGAATCCGAAGCCGGTGAGGCGTCTTCGTTGAAACCCATGCGGGCCGGTGGCAACAGCGCGTCGAGGATGCGTTCTTCGGCGGCGTCTTCGGCGCGGTGGCTGACCTTGGTCACTTCCTGCTCGCGCAGCATCTTCAAGGCGGCGTCGGCCAGGTCACGGATGATCGACTCGACGTCGCGACCCACATAGCCGACTTCGGTGAACTTGGTGGCTTCGACCTTGATGAACGGGGCATTGGCCAATTTGGCCAGGCGCCGGGCGATTTCGGTTTTACCGACGCCGGTCGGGCCGATCATCAGGATGTTCTTGGGCGTTACTTCAACGCGCAGTTCTTCGGGCAGTTGCATCCGGCGCCAGCGGTTACGCAGCGCAATGGCAACGGCGCGCTTGGCATCGTCCTGGCCGATGATATGGCGATTGAGTTCATGGACGATTTCGCGGGGAGTCATGGACATAGTGTTTGGCGGCCTCAAGCGCGAATAAGCCAGCGGCTTACTCAGCGAGGTCCTGCTCCTCAATGGTGTGGTTGTGGTTGGTGAACACGCAGATATCGCCGGCGATACCCAGGGCGGTCTCGACGATTTCACGGGCCGACAGGTCGGTCTTCTTCAACAGCGCGCTGGCCGCAGCCTGGGCATAGCCGCCACCGGAACCCATGGCGATCAGGCCGTGTTCAGGTTCAACCACATCGCCGTTGCCGGTGATGATCAGGGACGCGTCTTTGTTGGCGACCGCCAGCATGGCTTCGAGGCGGCTGAGGGAACGGTCGGTGCGCCATTCCTTGGCGAGTTCGACGGCGGCACGCACCAGATGGCCCTGGTGCTTTTCGAGCTGGCCTTCGAAACGCTCGAACAGGGTGAAGGCATCGGCGGTAGCGCCGGCGAAACCGGCGAGCACCTGGCCGTGGTACAGGCGACGCACTTTCTTGGCGTTGCCTTTCATCACGGTATTGCCCAGGGAAACCTGGCCGTCGCCGCCCATGACGACTTTGCCGTGGCGACGTACTGAAACGATGGTGGTCAAGGGGAGAGTCTCCACGCAGCGGGGCGAAAATGCCCTGATGGAACTCATATGGGGGTGGCGAGGGGGATTTCAACCGTAGGACGGCAGTGCGGACGAGTGGTGTTTATTGATCCGACACCTGTTCAAGAACACCGCAAAACCAAATGTGGGAGGAGGCTTGCCCCCGATTGCGGTGTATCAGTCGCTGAATATATTGACTGGTCTACCGCCATCGGGGGCAAGCCCCCTCCCACATTAGTCCTGCTATGTCTTCGAGATCAGCGGCTCTGGCGTTGTTGTAACAGCAGGTTGCTAAACCCGGCGCCCGCCAATTGTTTCTGCGCCACAGTCAGCTGTTCGCGGTTGCTGAACGGGCCTACCAGCACGCGATACCAGGTCGCTTCCTTCACGGTGCCGGACTCCACCGTCACCGACTGGCCCAGCAGAATGATCTGCGCGCGTACACGGTCTGCGTCCGCCTGTTTGGGGAACGAGCCCGCCTGCAGGAAGAACTTGGTCACCGGCGCGGCCTTGGTCTCTGCCACTGGAGGCGCCGGCGGCGGGGTAATGCCGGCCAATGCCGCCTGGGCGCGCGCGGTGTCGATCTTCGCCGCTTCCGCTGGTGTGACTGGCGTAGTCGGCACTTGCGGCGTCGGCAGGGTTTTCTCCGGCACGGCATCGGGCGGCACGATCACTTCCGATTCCGGCAGCAGCGTGTAGAAGTCGTACTTCGGTTTCACCGGTGCTGTCGGGCTCGGCGCAGTCTTGTTGGCCTCGGCGATTTTCGTGGCTTTCTGCTGCTCCTGTTTGACGCGCTTGACGTCATCGCCCTGACCGGGCTCCAGCTTCATCAGAAAGACAACGAATGCGCCGACCGTGAGGCCGATCGCCATCCACAGCCAACCCGGAATCGGCTGCTTGGCCGGGGCCTGGTAGCGGCTGGCGCCGCGCTTGGGTGCAGGTTTTTTCTTGGCTGCCAACTTACATGCGCTCCAGAGTTTCCAGGCCCAACAGCTCCAGGCCTTGCTTTAGGGTCCGTCCAGCCAGTGCGGCCAGGCGCAGGCGACTTTGCTTCTGGGCTTCATCGTCGGCGCTGAGGATCGGGCAGTTCTCGTAGAAGCTGGAAAACAGGCCGGCCACTTCGTACAGGTAGGTGCAGAGGATATGCGGCGTGCCTTTCTCGCCGACGCTGTTGAGCACTTCGCCGAACTGGGCGAGTTTGGCGGCCAGTTCCTGCTCATGAGGTGCGTCCAGCACGATTTGGCCTTCGACTTCGCTGAAGTCCTTGCCCAGTTTGCGGAACACACCGGCCACACGGGTGTAGGCGTACAGCAGGTACGGCGCGGTGTTGCCTTCGAAGTTGAGCATCAGGTCGAAGTTGAAGCTGTAGTCGCTGGTGCGGTGCTTGGACAGGTCGGCGTATTTCACCGCGCCAATGCCGACCACGCGGGCGATATTGCGCAGGTCGGCCTCGGCCAGTTCGGGATTCTTTTCCTTGACCAGGCTGTAGGCGCGCTCCTGGGCTTCGGTCAGCAGGTCGACCAGCTTCACGGTGCCGCCATCGCGGGTCTTGAACGGGCGGCCATCGGCGCCGTTCATGGTGCCAAAACCCATGTGTTCCATATGCATCGGGTGGGTGACGAAGCCGGCGCGGCGCGCCACTTCGAACACCTGCTGGAAGTGCAGGGCCTGGCGCTGATCGACGAAATACAGCGCGCGATCGGCCTTGAGCACGCCGCTGCGGTAGCGCACGGCGGCCAGGTCGGTGGTGGCATAGAGATAGCCGCCATCGGCCTTGACGATGATCACCGGCAGCGGCTCGCCATCGGCGGTCTTGAATTCCTCAAGGAACACGCACTGCGCCCCGTTGCTCTCGACCAGCAGGCCTGCGGCTTTGAGGTCGTTGACCACATTGATCAGGTCGTCGTTGTAGGCGCTTTCGCCCATCACATCGGCCATGGTCAGCTTGACGTTGAGCAGCTCGTAGATTTCCTGGCAGTGGGACAGGGAGATATCGCGGAAACGCCCCCACAGCGCCAGGCATTCCTTATCGCCTGCTTGCAGCTTGACCACCAGGCTGCGCGCACGGTCGGCAAATGCTTCGGATTCGTCAAAGCGCTTCTTGGCGGCGCGGTAGAAGTTTTCCAGGTCGGCCAGCTCGTTGCTGGTGATCGGGTTTTCCTGCAGGTAAGCCATCAGCATGCCGAACTGGGTGCCCCAGTCGCCCACGTGGTTCTGGCGGATGACGGTGTCACCGAGAAACTCCAGGACCCGCGCCACGCCGTCGCCGATGATGGTCGAGCGCAGGTGGCCGACGTGCATCTCCTTGGCGAGGTTAGGTGCCGACAGGTCGATGACCACGCGCTGGCTGTCGCCGGCCTTGCGTGCACCGATGTGGGCGTCGGCCAGGGCCGCATCCAGGCGCGCGGCCAGGGCCTGGGTGTTCTGGAAGAAGTTGATAAAGCCTGGGCCGGCGATTTCGGCCTTGGTGACACTGGCGTCGGCCGGCAGCGCGGCGATGATTTTTTCCGCCAGGTCGCGAGGCTTCATGCCCGCAGGCTTGGACAGCATCATCGCGATGTTGCTGGCGAAGTCGCCGTGAGTCTTGTCGCGGGTGTTCTCCACCTGGATCGCCGGCGACAGGCCTTCAGGCAACACACCTTCGTTGACGAGTTGGGTGAGGGCTTGTTGGATCAGCTGGCGAATGGTGTCTTTCATGGTGTTCTCTTTCGACCGCAAGCGGCGGCGCGCGATGCGCAGGTGGAAAAACTGGGCATTATCCGTGGCGAGGGCGGGCTTGCCAACCGTTCCGGACCTGTGGAGCATTTTGTAGGAGCGAGCTTGCTCGCGAAAATCGTCAACGATAACTCGGGCTTCCTGATTTAACGTGGTGTGCTTGAGTTTTTCGCGAGCAAGCTCGCTCCTACAGGGGACGGCTTAATACAAATCTACCGGGTCCACATCCAGTGACCATCGCACCTGCCGGCCACTGGGCATTTGCTCCAGGGCCAGCAACCAGCTGCTTAATAACCGATGCAGCGGCGCGCGGGACGTTGCCTGCAAGAGTAGCTGGGCCCGATACCGGCCGGCACGGCGTTCCATGGGCGCGGGCACCGGTCCGAGCAGCTCGATGCCGCTCAGACCCAGCTCTGCCAGCAAACGTTCAGCGGCGCTGCACGCTTCGTCCAGAAAGCCTTCGGCCTGGCCCGGCTTATGCGCCTCGGCGCGCAGCAGCGCCAGGTGCGCAAACGGCGGCAGCCCGGCGGCGCGGCGCTCGCTCAACGCCTGTTCGGCGAAGGCAAAGTAACCTTGCTCGGTCAGTTGAATCAGCAGCGGGTGGTCGGCCAGGTGCGTCTGGATAATCACCCGGCCCGGCTCTTCGGCGCGCCCTGCGCGGCCGGCGACCTGCACGATCAACTGCGCCATGCGCTCGCTGGCGCGGAAGTCACCGGAGAATAAACCACCGTCGGCATCCAGGATCGACACCAGGGTCACCCGTGGAAAATGATGCCCTTTGGCAAGCATCTGCGTGCCGACCAGGATGCACGGCTGGCCTTTCTGGATGGTGGCGAACAGTTGGTTCATCGCGTCTTTGCGCGACGTACTGTCGCGGTCCACCCGCAGCACCGGGTAATCCGGGAACAGAATGCCCAGGCGTTCTTCGGCGCGCTCGGTACCCGCGCCGACCGGGCGCAGGTCGACCTTGCCGCATTGTGGACAGTGGCGGGGCACAGGTTCCACATGGCCGCAGTGGTGGCAGCGCAGTTCGCCGTAGCGCTGATGCACGGTCATGCGCGCATCGCAACGCTCGCATTCGGACATCCAGCCACAGTCGTGGCACAGCAGTGTCGGCGCAAAACCGCGACGGTTGAGGAACACCAGGACTTGCTGGCCGGCGGCGAGGGTCTGGCCGATGGCTTGCTGCATCGGGCCGGAAATACCGCTGTCCAGCGGTCGGCTTTTTACATCCAGGCGCAGGAAGCGTGGTTGCTTGGCGCCACCTGCGCGCTCATTCAGGCGTAGCAGGCCATAACGGCCGGTGTAGGCGTTATGCAGGCTTTCCAGGGACGGCGTGGCCGAACCCAGCACAATCGGGATGTCCTCCTGGCGCGCGCGCACCAGCGCCAGGTCGCGGGCGTGGTAACGCAGGCCTTCCTGCTGTTTGTAAGAGCCGTCGTGTTCTTCGTCGATGATAATCAGCCCCGGATTCTTCATCGGGGTGAACAGCGCCGAGCGCGTACCGATAATAATGTCGGCTTCGCCGTCCCGCGCCGCCAGCCACGACTCCAGGCGCTCACGGTCGTTGACCGCCGAGTGCACGAGGGCGATGCGGGCGTTGAAACGCTGTTCGAAACGCGCCAGGGTTTGCGGGCCGAGGTTGATCTCGGGGATCAGCACCAGCGCCTGTTTGCCGGCCTGCAAGGTTTCGCGGATCAACTGCAAATACACTTCGGTCTTGCCGCTGCCGGTGACGCCGGCCAGCAGGAACGCATGGAAACTGTCGAACCCTGCGCGGATCGCTTCATAGGCGGCGCGTTGTTCGGGGTTCAGCGGCAGCTCCGGCTGGGCCAGCCAGTGTTCATGGCGCGGGTCGGGGGCGTGCTTGCGGATCTCCACCTGCACCAGCCCCTTGGCCAGCAGCAGGTCGAGGCTGTCCTTGCTCAGCATCAGCTTGCTCAATAGCTGATGAGCCACGCCGTGGGGGTGCTGCGCCAGGGTGGCGAGGGCTTCACGTTGGCGCGGCGCGCGGGCGATGCGTGGGTCGTCCAGGCGCGCGCCGGGAACCATCGACCAGAAACGTTCCTGGCGCGCTTCGGCCAGTTCGCCCTGGCGCAGCAGCACCGGCAGCGCCCAACTCAACGTGTCGCCCAGGCTGTGCTGGTAATACTGCGCGGTCCACAGGCACAGCTTGAACAGCGCGGGCGGCAGCGGCGCGGTGGCATCGAGGATGGCGATGGCCGGCTTGAGCTTTTCGGCGGGCACTTCGCTGTGGTCGGTGACTTCCACCAGGATGCCGATCATTTCCCTGCGCCCGAACGGCACGCGCACGCGCATGCCGGGCTCCAACTGCGTACGCGGCACACCCGCCGGCGCCCGGTAATCGAACAGGCGGCGCAGGGGCGAGGGCAGGGCGAGGCGCAAAATGGCGTCGGGCACGCGGAGGGTCTCATCTAGGCAGGTGGTGGCGCAGGGGCGCGAGCCTAGCAGACAGGGGAGGGCTTGGGTATGCCATGGTTTTCTGATGAAAGGCGGTTTCCAGTCGGACGCGCCGCTTGCGTGATTGAAAAGGTCTGTTAGAATTCGCGGCCTAATTACGTGCGGTATTCGACAATAGTGTCGAGTGGCGGCACGCTAGCCCGAGGAAGTGCCATGAAAGCCGATATCCATCCAGCGTACGAAACCATCGAAGTCACCTGCAGCTGCGGTAACAAGTTCGAAACCCGTTCGAACCTGTGCAAGCCACTGGGTACTGACGTATGCAACGAGTGCCACCCGTTCTACACCGGTAAGCAGAAAACTCTGGACACCGGCGGCCGTGTACAGCGCTTCGCAGATCGCTTTGGTGCTTTCGGCAAGAAGCCTGCTGCTGCTACTCCGGCAGAGTAAGGCTCAAAAGCCTTATGGGCTTTTGCCAGCTGTTGAAAAAGGCGTCCCTTGCGGGCGCCTTTTTTGTGCCTGCGATTTGGCTTTGCGCCGCCCAGGCCCAGGTGTTCTGCCCCGCGCCGGCGTCGGTGGCGCCGGTGCACGTGCAGCGTGTGGTGGATGGCGACACTGTGCGCCTCAAGGATGGCCGCAGCGTTCGGATGATCGGTATCAACGCGCCGGAAACCGGTAAAAAGGGCCGCTCCGACGAGCCGTTTGCGGTTGCCGCGCGCCAGCGTCTGCAGGCATTGGTCAATGCCAGTGATGGGCGTCTCGGGCTGGTGCCGGGGCGCGAGGGTAAAGATCGCTACGGGCGAACCCTTGCCCACCTGTATGGCGCTGACGGCAACAACCTTGAGGCGCAGTTGCTGGCTGAGGGCCTGGGGTTTCAGGTGGGCGTCGCGCCCAATGTCGAGCTGGTCGCCTGTCAGCAGGCCGCTGAAAACAGTGCGCGTAACACGCGGTTGGGGCTTTGGCGGCAATCGCCGGTACAACGCGTGGCGCAACTCAAGCGGTCCGGGTTCGCTTTGGTCAGCGGACGGGTCAGCACGATCGAACGCAATCGCGGTGGCGTCTGGATCCAGTTGCAGGGTTCACTGGTATTACGCATTGCGCCTGATCGGGTCCGTTTATTCGATACCGCCATGCTCAATGGTCTGCAAGGCAAGACAATCGAGGCGCGTGGCTGGGTGCAGGACCGCGCCAGGCGTGGCGGGGTGAAAAAAGCTCAGGCACGTTGGCTGTTGCCGCTCACCGATCCGAGCATGCTTCGATCAACGCAATAATAAAAAATTGTAGACATTTTTTAATGCGATTGTGAACAGTCCAGCCCTTGTATCCCGTGGCTTTAGACTAAAGTACGCCGCCGCAGGGCCTTGACACCTGTGACTGACCAGTCTTGTAGGGGCTTTACGACACGCGTATCCTCGGCGGTCCGTCGACCAACAGTAAAAGCGGAATGCCGATATGTCTGATTTGAAAACTGCCGCTCTCGAATATCATGCCAATCCTCGTCCAGGAAAGCTGAGTGTAGAGCTCACCAAAGCCACTGCCACCGCCCGTGATCTGTCGCTGGCCTACAGCCCTGGCGTTGCCGAGCCCGTACGTGAAATCGCCCGCGACCCCGAGCTGGCGTACAAGTACACCGGCAAGGGCAACCTGGTTGCAGTGATTTCTGATGGCACCGCGATCCTGGGCCTGGGTAACCTCGGACCATTGGCGTCCAAGCCGGTCATGGAAGGTAAGGGCGTGCTGTTCAAGCGCTTTGCTGGCATCGACGTTTTCGACATTGAAGTCGACTCCGAGAGCCCGCAGGCTTTCATCGACACCGTCAAACGCATTTCCATCACCTTCGGTGGCATCAACCTGGAAGACATCAAGGCACCCGAGTGCTTCGAGATCGAAAAGGCGCTGATCGAACAGTGCGACATTCCGGTATTCCACGATGACCAGCACGGCACCGCGATCGTTACCGCGGCCGGCATGATCAACGCCCTGGAAATCGCCGGCAAAACCCTGGGTGAGGCGAAGATCGTCTGCCTGGGCGCCGGCGCTGCGGCCATTTCCTGCATGAAGCTGATCATCAGCATGGGTGCCAAGCTGGAAAACATCTACATGGTCGACAGCAAGGGCGTGATCCAGTCCGAGCGTACCGACCTGAACCAGTACAAGGCGATGTTCGCCCACCCGTCCTCCAAGCGCACCCTGGCTGACGCCCTCGACGGCGCTGACGTGTTCGTCGGTCTTTCCGGCCCGAACCTGCTGAGCGCCGAAGGCCTGAAGTCGATGGCGCCGAACCCTATCGTGTTCGCCTGCTCCAACCCGGACCCGGAAATCTCGCCTGAGCTGGCGCACGCCACCCGCAGCGATGTGATCATGGCTACCGGTCGTTCGGACTACCCGAACCAGGTCAACAACGTGCTGGGCTTCCCGTTCATCTTCCGTGGTGCCCTGGACGTTCGCGCCAAGCGCATCAACGAAGAAATGAAAGTAGCGGCCGCCAACGCCCTGCGTGAACTGGCCAAGCTGCCGGTGCCGCAGGATGTCTGCGACGCCTACGGTGGCGCCAAGCTGGAATTCGGTCGTGAGTACATCATCCCGAAACCAATGGACAAGCGCCTGATCACCCTGATCTCCGATGCCGTGGCCAAGGCTGCCATCGAGACCGGTGTGGCAACCCTGCCGTACCCGAAGAACTACCCGCTGCAAAGCGTGGATGATGTGTTCAACGGCTAAGCCTGCGTAGCGCACCCACAAAAAAGCCCCGGCTCTCGCGAGTCGGGGCTTTTTTGTGTCTGGCGTTTAAATTGAGCCTTGTGGCGCTCTAAATGTGGGAGGGGGCTTGCCCCCGATGGCGGCCTCTGGGCCGACCAGGGTGTTGGATTGGGTTGAGTACATATCCGTTTCTGCGGTAACGGCTGCTATGGGTTCCGCTTTTACAGCGGCTCACTTTTGAAAAGCGCAAAAGTAAGCAAAACGCTCTTGCCCCACCACTCGGCACCTCGCCTAGGCTCGGTGTGCCCGAACGCAGGCTTGAATCCGTGGGCCGCCGCCACGCGCCATCCATGGCGCGGGGCGGCTAACCCGGCGTCCTGCCGGGTTACCCACGGATTCAAGCCTGCGTTCGGCCAGCGTGGTTTAACGGGGCGCCTGAGATCAAGATCAAAAGCAGATCAAGGTCAAGAGCGACTCGCTTCGCATCGTGGTTACGGTTGAGCGCTACAGAGTTGTGTAGATATCTATGCCCCGATAGCGGTACATCAGTCCCTGCAGTCGGGGGCAAGCCCCCTCCCACATTGAAGCTGTGTTGCGCCTTAGAAGAGGTCGATCGGCGCGCCTTCATCCGCCGGCAGCGGGCTGCCCGGTACGGCGCCGTTGCCCAGCTCGTTGACCGACGGCGGCGTGTCTTCGCTCTTGAACAGTTCGAAGTAGGCGTTCGGCGTGCTTGGCGAGGCCGCGCGGCCACTGACCGGGTCGATGCGCAGGCTGAGGATGCCTTCAGGTTCCGGCTGGGTGTGCAGCGGCTTGTCTTTCAAGGCTGCGCCCATGTAACTCATCCAGATCGGCAGCGCCACGGTGCCGCCGAATTCGCGACGGCCCAGGCTTTCCGGTTGGTCGTAACCGGTCCATACGGTGGTCACGTAGTCACCGTTGTAGCCGGAGAACCAGGCATCCTTGGATTCGTTGGTGGTACCGGTCTTGCCCGCGATGTCCGCACGGCCCAGCGCCAATGCACGTCGGCCGGTGCCCTTCTTGATCACGTCCTGCAGGATACTGTTGAGAATATAGGTGGTGCGGCCGTCCACGATGCGTTCAGCCACCGCCGGTGCCTGTGGCTCGCCCGGAGCTTGAGGGTTTGCGGCAGGCGTCGTACCTGGCGTCGGTTCAATGGTGATGCCGCCGTTACTCGGCGCGGCGAGACCATCGGTTGCCGCCACGCCATTGACCACATCGCCGGGTACCCGTGGCGGGTTGGCGGTGAACAGTGTGTCGCCATTGCGGCTTTCGATCTTGTCGATCAGGTACGGCGAAATCTTGTAGCCGCCGTTGGCAAAGGTGCTCCAGCCGGTGGCAATTTCCATCGGCGTGAGGGTCGCGGTGCCCAGGGCCAGGGACAGGTTCGGCGGCAGGTCAGACTTGGCGAAGCCAAAGCGGGTCATGTAGTCGATGGTCTTGCCCACGCCCATCGCCTGCAGCAGGCGGATCGACACCAGGTTGCGCGACTTGTACAGCGCCTCGCGAATGCGGATCGGGCCGAGGAAGGTGTTGGTGTCGTTCTTCGGGCGCCAGACTTTGTCCAGGTACTCATCGACGAACACAATCGGCGCATCGTTGACCAGGCTGGCGGCGGTGTAGCCGTTATCCAGCGCGGCGCTGTAGACGAACGGCTTGAAGCTCGAGCCCGGCTGGCGCTTGGCCTGGGTGGCGCGGTTGTAGTTGCTCTGTTCGAAGGCGAAGCCGCCGACCAGGGCGCGGATCGCACCATTTTGCGGGTCCAGGGACACCAGTGCGCCCTGGGCGACCGGTACCTGGCTGAATTTCAGGCTGTCATCGGCCTGGCGTTGCACGCGGATCAAGTCACCCACCTGCGCCACGTCGGACGGCTGCTTGGGCATCGGGCCCATGCTGTTGGTATTCAGGAATGGACGTGCCCATTTCATGCTGTCCCATGGCACATGCGCTTCGCCGCTGCGGGTCAGTACCTGCACGCCATCTTTCTTGACCTGGGTGACGATGGCCGGCTCCAGGCCACTGATCGGACGTTGCTTGCCCAGTTCGGTGGTCCAGGCGCTCAGGGTCTTGCCCGGCAGGCGCGATTCAGGGCCGCGATAGCCGTGGCGCTGGTCATAGGTGATCAGGCCATCGTGCAGCGAATGGTTGGCAATTTCCTGCAAGTTGCTCGGAACGGTGGTGGTTACACGGAAACCTTCGGTGTAGGCCTCGCTGCCATACCGGCCAACCATTTCCGCACGGGCCATTTCGGCGATATACGGCGCATTCACTTCCGGCGTCGGCACGTGATAGCTGGCGTTCAATGGTTCGGCCACGGCACTTTCGTAAGCCGTCTGGTCGATCTTGCCGAGCTTGTACATGCGCCCCAGGATCCAGTCGCGACGCTCCTTGCTGCGCGCCGGGTTGGCCAGCGGGTTGAAGCGCGACGGTGCCTTGGGCAGGCCGGCAATCATCGCCATTTGCGCAAGGCTCGCATCCCGAATCGACTTGCCGTAGTACACCTGGGACGCCGCCTCGATACCGTAGGCACGGTTGCCCAGGTAAATCTTGTTGACGTACAGCTCGAGGATTTCGTCCTTGGTCAACTGGCGTTCGATCTGCAGCGCCAGCAGGATCTCGGTGGCTTTGCGCGAAAAACTGCGCTCGCTGGTGAGGAAGAAGTTCTTCGCCACCTGCATGGTGATGGTGCTGCCGCCGGATTGAATGTGTCCGCTTTTTACCAATTGCGTGGCTGCACGGACCAGGCTGCTGGGGTCGACGCCGTAGTGGTTGGCGAAATTATCGTCTTCAGCCGACAGCAATGCGTTGATGAAATTGGGCGGAATGTCGGCGAAACGGATCGGTGTACGGCGCATTTCGCCGAACTCCGCGATCAGTTTTTCATCGCTGCTGTAGACCCGCAAAGGAATCTGCAACTGGATACTTCTGAGGGCCTCTACCGACGGCAAACCCGGACTAAGGTAGAGGTAGGCCCCGCTGAGTACGAGCAGCAGCCCGCAGACGATCGCGACAATGGAGTACCCGAAAAACTTCAGCAGACGAATCAAGGCTTTTGGATTTCCAGAGAAAAGAAAGAGTTACGCGTCGGGGCATGCATGGCGAACGATGGATCGACCCGGGCGGCAGATAAAAAGCGGGAAAAAACGCTGGGCATTAAAGCATTTTCGCCTCCGGGCGTCATTCGCACGGCTCAAACAAGTCGACCGAATGCACGGCCCGGAGGCAATCAGGCGGTAAGACAGGCAAAGCTTTAGGGAGTTTTATGGGAAAGGGATTTTTCAGGCGAAAACACGCCATCGTTCTCGGCGTCGACATCAATGACCGAGGTATCAAGCTGATCGAGCTGGGCCGTTCGGCGCAAGGTTTCAGCATTCAGGGCTACGCCGCGCAGGGGTTGCCGGCGCATGCGGTGGTCGATGGCACAGTGCTCGACCTTGAAGGGGCCGGGCGGGCGCTGCAGCAGGCATTATCGCGGCTGCACAGTCGCGCCAGGCACGCAGCCGTGGCCGTCTCGGGCCCGTCGGTGATTACGCGGGTGATCGAAATGGACGCAGGCCTCAGCGACGAAGAGAGGGCCTGGCAGATACACATGGAGGCCGACCAGTACATTCCTTATCCTCTGGACGAAGTTGCCATCGATTTTCAGGTACGCGGCCCGTCGTCCCAGGGCGCCGGGCGGGTGCAGGTCATGTTGGCGGCTTGCCTGCGCGAACAGGTCGAGGCGCGCGAGGCGGTCCTGGGCCTGGCCGGGCTGGTGACGCGGGTGGTGGATGTCGAAGCATTTGCATTGGAGCGCGCTTGCCGTCAGGATTTTGCCAGCTTCACGCCAGGTCATCGAGTCGATGGCGCACAATGGGCCGCCGATGCCCACGGGATGGGAGTGGCTTGCGGGTTGGCCCTGAGGAGTTTCGCTGGATGACACGAATCAATCTTTTGCCTTGGCGCCAACTGCTGGCCGAGCGGCGCCGCAAGTATTTGCTGGTGCTTTTGCTGGCGTTTGCCTGCCTGGCGCTCGCGGCGGTGTGGCTGGCCGATCAAGTGATCGACCAGGCGATAGACCGGCAGGTAACCCGCAACGTGCGCCTGGACGGGAATATCGCCGAGCACGACTTACGGATCAAGACCATCGACGACCTGCAGGAACGAAGCCAGCAATTGGCGCAGCGCATGAAGGTGATGCAGGACCTGCACGACGCTCGCTCTTCCGGCGCTCGGCTGTTCGATCAGTTGGCTCGCGCGATGCCCGATGGCGTTCACCTGCATGAGGTGGTCGCGAACGGCGATACGCTCAGCATCCGCGGCAGTGCCGACAGCAACCAGGATATTGCCCAGTTGATGCGTGGGTTGGAGGCGTCGCAAGGCGGCCATTCGGCGCGGCTCGAGCGTGTTCAGGCAGGCGGTGAGCGCGGCGCTCATCAGTTTCAGTTGATGGTGCGCCAGGGGGAAACCATCGAGGCGCAACCATGAGCCTGTCCGGGCTCGACTTTTCCGCACTCACCTACAACGCTGCAAAATGGCCCTGGTCTGGAAAGGTCCTGCTTGGCTGTGCGCTGGGCGGCCTGGTGCTGTTGATAGCGGAGGTGTCATACCTGGGCGCTTCGCGAGCGCGATTACACGGGTTGGAGGCGCGCGAGCAAGTGCTGCGCGGGCAGCTTGAACAGAGTGCCGGTGTGGCCGCAGACCTTGAGGCGCACACCGAGCGCGTCAGGGTGATGGAAGACACCGTCGCGGATCTTCAAGGGCAACTGTCCGGTGACGCTGCAGTGCCGGACTTGCTTGAAGACATCGCTCGGCTGGCGGTTGCCAAGGGCGTATGGGTCGAGGGCGTCGAGGTGATGGACGAGGCGCCGCAGCCGTTCCATGTCGAACAGCCCTTGAAGGTTGGCGTTACAGGGGGTTATCACGACCTGGCGGCGTTCGTCAGCGCCCTGGGTAGTTCGCAGCGCGTCGTCACGGTGCATGACCTGGCGTTGCGCTCGGAAGGGGCTTTGTTGCGGCTGGAGCTGCTGATCAAGGCCTATCGAGGCGTTTTCCAGGGGGGCAAGGCATCACAGGCGGGCGTCCCGGCTCCGCGCTTTGTGTACGACGCGACCTCCCTGCGCGACCCGTTTCAACTGACAGCCTTGCAACCGGATCATTCGCCTGGGCGGCCCGCCCCTGCTCCGGATCTCACACGGCCGCGCGGGCTGCTGGAGGGCATCGCAATCGACCAGTTCGACATGGTCGGTACGCTGTCCGGCGGCGGGCAGAGCTTTGCGTTGCTGCGTGCCGGATCAACGGTGCATCGGCTGGCGGTCGGCGACTACCTCGGGCCGGATCATGGTCAGGTCACGGCCATCCAGGACGGCCATGTGGAACTGGTCGAGCGTTTTCCCGATGAACAGGGCCTCTGGCTGGAGCGCCCACGAACGCTGGTGTTGAACGTCAATTCATAACGGAATCAAACAATGAAAAGGATTTTCTTGTCCTTCGGCGTGGCGCTATGGATAGCGTTCACGGTGCCGATGGCTGCTGCTGTGCCCAATCGCGTCGACCTTATCCATCTGCCGCCGCCTGAAAGCACGTCGTCGGCCGACTACACAGGCGACACACTGAACCTTAATTTCCAGAACATCGATTTGCGCGCGGCATTGCAGCAAATCGCCGATGTCGCCGGGCTGAACCTGGTGGCCGCAGACGAGGTGCAGGGTTCGATCACCCTGCGGCTCAAGGACGTGCCCTGGGACCAGGCGCTGGACCTGGTGTTGCAAGCCAAGGGGTTGGACAAGCGGGTCAAGGCCGGCGTCTTGCTGGTGGCCCCCGCCGACGAATTGGCCGCACGCGAACTGCTGACGCTGGAGGCGCGCAAGCAGATGGCCGAACTGGCGCCGTTGCGCCGGGAGTTGCTGCAGGTCAATTACGCCAAGGCGGCGGACCTGGCCAAGCTGTTCCAGTCCATGGCCGGCTTTGAAGGCGCGACCGACGAGCGCGGCTCGGTGGCGGTGGATGATCGCACCAACAATATCATCGCCTACCAGACCGCAGAGCGGCTGCAAGAGCTGCGGCGGATCGTGGCGCAGTTGGACGTCCCGGTGCGCCAGGTGATGATCGAGGCGCGCATTGTCGAGGCCAATGTCGATTACGACAAAAGCCTGGGCGTGCGCTGGGGTGGGCGGCTCAATCGCGGCAATTGGGGCGCCGGCGGTATTTCAAAACCCCCGGCAGATGGCGCGCAGCCACCGCAGAATCCACCCAGTTCACCCTTTGTCGATTTGGGTTCGCTGACCGGCACCTCGGGTCTGGGGCTGGCGTTTATCACCGACAACCTGCTGCTGGACCTTGAGCTGACCGCCATGGAAAAGTCCGGCAACGGCGAAATCGTCTCGCAGCCCAAGGTGGTCACCTCGGACAAGGAAACCGCGCGCATTCTCAAGGGCACCGAGATTCCCTACCAGGAATCCACGTCCCAGGGCGCCACCTCGGTGTCGTTCAAGGAAGCTTCGCTGTCGTTGGAGGTCACGCCGCAGATCACCCCCGACGATCATGTGATCATGGTGGTCAAAGTCACCAAGGACGAACCCGACTATTTGAACAAACTCAACGACGTGCCGCCGATCAAGAAAAACGAGGTCAATGCCAAGGTCCTGGTCAAGGATGGCGAGACCATTGTCATCGGCGGGGTTTTCTCCAATACCCAGAGCAAAGTGCTAGATAAAGTGCCATTTTTGGGCGATGTGCCGTATCTTGGCCGCCTTTTCCGGCGCGATGTGCGGTCGGAGAAAAAATCCGAGCTGCTGGTATTCCTGACTCCGCGTATCATGAATAACCAGGCGATTGCTGTGAGTCGTTGATTCTGTGCGAAATTTGATTCTTGTAGGGCCGATGGGGGCTGGAAAAAGCACCATCGGCCGTTTGCTGGCCAAAGAGCTGCGCCTGCCGTTCAAAGATTCCGATAAGGAAATTGAATTGCGCACGGGTGCCAATATCCCATGGATCTTCGATAAGGAAGGCGAACTGGGCTTTCGCGACCGCGAGCAGGCAATGATTGCCGAGCTGTGCGGCTGCGATGGCGTGGTATTGGCCACCGGCGGAGGCGCAGTGATGCGTGATGAGAATCGCCGCGCCCTGCATGCCGGTGGTCGGGTGGTGTATCTGCATGCCTCGGTCGAGCAGCAGGTGGGCCGCACGGCTCGTGATCGCAATCGCCCATTGCTGCGCACGGCCAACCCGGAAAAAACCCTGCGGGACCTGCTTGCGCTGCGCGATCCGCTGTATCGGGAGATCGCCGATCTGGTTGTGGAAACCGATGAACGGCCGCCCCGAATGGTGGTACTCGATATTCTTGAGCGCCTGCAACGGCTGGCACCCCGTTAAAGCCTGGCCGCAAATGCGCTATTCTCGGCGGCGCGCCATGACCTTGCGGGGTATGGCGTAGAGCCAGCAGGCAGCGTCTGATCCAGGCGTTACCGGTCGTCACACTATCTTCAACGCGGGGACACATGCAGACACTTAAGGTCGATCTAGGCGAGCGCAGCTACCCGATCCATATTGGCGAAGGTCTGTTGGACCTGCCCGAACTGCTCGCACCGCATATTGCCGGTCGGCAGGTGGCGATCATCTCCAACGAAACGGTGGCGCCGCTGTATCTGGAGCGTCTGAGCCGCAGCCTGGCGGCGTACTCGGTGATCTCGGTAATCCTGCCCGACGGCGAAGCCCACAAGAACTGGGAAACCCTGCAGCTGATTTTCGATGGCCTGCTGCGCGCACGGCATGACCGCCGCACCACCGTGGTCGCCCTGGGCGGCGGTGTGATCGGCGACATGGCCGGCTTCGCGGCCGCCTGCTACCAGCGTGGCGTGGACTTTATCCAGGTGCCGACCACGCTGTTGTCCCAGGTCGATTCATCGGTGGGCGGCAAGACCGGCATCAACCATCCGCTGGGCAAGAACATGGTCGGCGCGTTCTATCAGCCGCAGGCCGTGCTGATCGACACGGCCACCCTCAACACCTTGCCACCCCGCGAGCTGTCGGCGGGCCTGGCGGAAGTGATCAAGTACGGGCTGATCTGCGACGAGCCCTTCCTGACCTGGCTGGAAGAACACATGGACGCCCTGCGCGCCCTCGACCAGGTGGCACTCACCGAGGCAATTTCCCGCTCCTGCGCAGCCAAGGCGCTGGTGGTGAATGCCGACGAACGGGAGTCCGGTGTACGGGCTACCCTGAACCTGGGCCATACCTTCGGCCATGCGATCGAAACCCACATGGGCTATGGTGTGTGGCTGCATGGGGAAGCCGTCGCGGCTGGCACTGTGATGGCATTGGAGATGTCGCAGCGCCTGGGCTGGATCAGCGCCCAGGAGCGTGATCGCGGTATCCGTCTGTTCCAGCGCGCCGGTTTGCCGGTGATTCCGCCGTCTGAAATGACCGAGGCGGATTTCCTGGAGCACATGGCAATAGACAAGAAAGTGATCGACGGTCGCCTGCGGCTGGTGCTGTTGCGCCACATGGGCGAAGCGGTGGTGACCGACGATTATCCGAAAGAGATTTTACAGGCCACGCTGGGAGCGGATTACCGCGCCCTGGCCCAGCTTAAAGGTTAATAAGATCCCGATGACTAGTTTGCATGCCGACGAGGCGTTCCTCGGCCATTATCACCTGAGCCATGACCCTTTCGCTCCACGGGTGCCTGGTTTCAAATTCTTCCCTGCCCAGCGCAAGCCGGTACTGGGGCAATTGCACCACCTCGCGCGCTACAGCCAGTTGCTGCTGGTGGTCACGGGGCCGTTGGGCAGCGGCAAGACATTGCTGCGCCAGGCGCTGGTCGCCAGCACCAACAAGCAATCGGTGCAGAGCGTCGTGGTTTCGGCCCGTGGCGCCGGTGATGCGGCCGGCGTGCTGCGCCAGGTGGCGCAGGCGCTGGATGTCGCCAACGCCGAGCCGAACGCGATCCTCAAGCAGGTGGTGCAACTGGGCCTGACCGGCCAGGAAGTCTATCTGCTGGTGGATGACGCCGAGCAACTCGACGAGTCCGCCCTGGAAGCATTGCTGGCGCTGGCGGCGGGTACGCCGGAAGGTCGTCCCCATGTGTTCCTGTTCGGTGAGTCGTCGCTGATCGCCGATCTGGAACAGATCAGCGGTGAGCAAGAGCTGTTCCACGTCATCGAATTGCAGCCGTACGAAGAGGAAGAGACCCGCGAATACCTGGCTCAGCGCCTCGAAGGTGCGGGGGCCGGTATCGAACTTTTCTCCGCTGCGCAGATCTCTGATATTCACGAAAGCTCCGATGGCTGGCCTGGCAACATCAATCAGGTTGCCCGCGATGCAATGATCGAAGCCATGATTGCCAGCCGCTCTGCGGTCAAGCGTCCAAAGATGGGGTTCACTATGCCTAAGAAGCACGTATTGGCTATTTCCGCCGTTGTCGTGGTCGCCGTGGCCGCCGCCTGGTTGATTCCAGGCCGCAGCAAGGCGCCGACCACCGCTGGCGCGCCAACCGAACAGGCGCAGTTGCCACTGGGCAAGCCCACGCCAAATGTCGAATTCGCCAACTCCGGCCAACCGACCAACCTGCCGATGGTCGGCCAACCGGTCATGCGTGGCCCGCTGGCTGAGGAAGCCGGTGGCATCTCCGAAGGCGACGACGGTGTGCCGGTGGAAGGCTCCAGCGCCACGCCGCCAACCGTGACGACCACCGCACCGCCTTCGGGCGTACCGGCAGGCACGCCAGCCACCCCAGTGGCCCCCGCCACCCCGGTTGCGCCGGCCGCCAAGCCGACGCCGGCGCCGACGGTTGCCACGGCCAAGCCAGCACCGGTTGCCAAACCAACTCCGGCTCCCGCGCCTGCGGCCAAGCCTGCTGAAAAACCTGCCGCCACCGTCGCCAAAGCCGGCGCCGCCGGCAGCAGCTGGTACAGCAGCCAGCCCACCGGCAATTTCGTGGTGCAGATCCTCGGCACCAGTTCCGAGGCCAATGCCCAGGCATTCGTCAAGGAGCAGGGCGGCCAGTACCGTTACTTCAAGAAAGTGCTCAACGGCAAGCCTCTGTACGTGATCACCTACGGCAGCTTCCCAAGCCGCGCCGCAGCCGATTCTGCCATCAAAGCCTTGCCAGCGAAGGTTCAGGCTGGTAAACCTTGGCCTCGCACTGTCGCCAGCGTTCAACAAGAACTCGCGACAACTCGCTGAAGATCCGGCGGCCTTACCCAGGCCGCCCTCCCAGCACCTCAAAAAAAACGACAACAGCGTGCAGCCCTGAAGGCCGCGCGCTTTGTGGTGTCTGCGTCACGGTAGCTTTTGAGTCGTAGCGGTCAGAATTAAAAAAGTTTTGACTAGCACAGCATATCGCTTTAAACCTTTCATAAATGCGACATAGATTTGCGACATTTCGTCGCTAAATTTGTGAGCGTCTGTGTCGGTGTGTACAATGACCTCCCTTTTGCCCCCGCTAAGCCGGCGTACGTTCGGCGTGGAAGGTAACCGGTTGAATTGAAAAGAAATTTGCCTCGATAGAAGAGGCAGCCTGGTGAGAAAGTGTCTATGAAAGCAGGTCTGTACCAACCCGATGAATTCAAGGATAACTGCGGTTTCGGCCTGATAGCCCACATGCAGGGCGAGCCCAGTCATACCCTTTTACAAACGGCCATCGAGGCCCTGACCTGCATGACCCACCGCGGTGGGATCAACGCCGACGGCAAGACCGGTGACGGTTGCGGCTTGCTGATTCAAAAGCCCGACCAGTTCCTGCGCGCCGTTGCCAAAGAGCATTTCGCTGTCGACCTGCCCAAGCAATACGCGGTGGGCATGGTGTTCTTCAACCAGGACCCGGTCAAAGCCGAAGCCGCTCGCGAGAACATGAACCGCGAGATCGTCGCCGCCGGCCTGCAACTGATCGGCTGGCGCAAAGTGCCGATCGACACCAGCGTGCTCGGCCGCCTGGCCAACGAGCGCCTGCCGCAGATCGAGCAGGTGTTCATCGCAGGCGACGGCCTGAGCGATCAGGACATGGCGATCAAGCTGTTCACCTCGCGTCGTCGTTCGTCGGTGCTCAACGCCGCCGACACCGACCACTACATCTGCAGCTTTTCCCACAAGACCATCATTTACAAAGGCCTGATGATGCCGGCGGACCTCACCGCCTTCTATCCGGACCTGAGCGACGAGCGCTTGCAAACCGCGATCTGCGTGTTCCACCAGCGCTTTTCCACCAACACCCTGCCGAAATGGCCGCTGGCCCAGCCATTTCGCTTCCTCGCCCACAACGGCGAGATCAACACCATCACCGGCAACCGCAACTGGGCCGTGGCCCGTCGCACCAAGTTCGCCAACGATCTGATGGACCTCGAAGAGCTCGGCCCGCTGGTCAACCGCGTGGGTTCGGACTCCTCGAGCATGGACAACATGCTCGAGTTGATGGTCACCGGCGGCATCGACCTGTTCCGTGGCGTGCGCATGATCATTCCGCCTGCGTGGCAGAACGTCGAGACCATGGACCCGGACCTGCGGGCGTTCTACGAATACAACTCGATGCACATGGAACCGTGGGACGGCCCGGCCGGCGTGGTCATGACCGACGGCCGCTACGCGGTGTGCCTGCTCGACCGTAACGGTCTGCGCCCGGCGCGCTGGGTCACCACCACTAACGGCTTTATCACCCTGGCCTCGGAAATCGGTGTGTGGGACTACAAGCCGGAAGACGTCATCGCCAAAGGCCGCGTGGGCCCTGGCCAGATCCTCGCCGTGGACACCGAAACCGGGCAGATCCTCGACACTGACGCCATCGACAACCGCCTCAAGTCCCGTCACCCGTACAAGCAATGGCTGCGCAAGAACGCCCTGCGCATCCAGGCGACCATGGAAGACAACGACCACGGTTCGGCTTTCTACGACGTCGATCAGCTCAAGCAATACATGAAGATGTACCAGGTCACGTTCGAAGAGCGCGACCAGGTGCTGCGCCCGCTCGGCGAGCAAGGCTACGAAGCCGTCGGCTCCATGGGCGACGACACGCCGATGGCCGTGCTGTCCCAGCGCGTGCGCACGCCGTACGACTACTTCCGCCAGCAATTCGCCCAGGTGACCAACCCACCGATCGACCCGCTGCGCGAAGCCATCGTGATGTCGCTGGAAGTGTGTCTCGGTGCCGAGCGCAACATTTTCCAGGAATCGCCGGAGCACGCTTCCCGTGTGATCCTTAGCTCGCCGGTGGTTTCCCCGGCCAAGTGGCGCTCGCTGATGACCCTGGAACGTCCAGGCTTCGACCGCCAGATCATCGACCTGAACTACGACGAGAGCCTCGGCCTTGAAGCCGCTGTGCGCAACGTCGCCGACCAGGCCGAAGAAGCCGTGCGTGCCGGTCGTACCCAGATCGTGCTGACCGACCGGCATATCGCGCCGGGCAAGTTGCCGATCCACGCATCCCTGGCCACCGGCGCTGTGCATCACCGCCTGACCGAGAAAGGCCTGCGCTGCGACTCGAACATCCTTGTGGAAACCGCCACTGCCCGCGACCCGCACCATTTCGCGGTGTTGATCGGTTTCGGCGCGTCGGCTGTGTACCCGTTCCTCGCGTACGAAGTGCTGGGCGACCTGATCCGTACCGGTGAAGTGCTGGGCGACCTCTACGAGGTGTTCAAGAACTACCGCAAGGGCATCACCAAAGGCCTGCTGAAGATCCTGTCGAAGATGGGCATCTCCACCGTAACCTCGTATCGCGGCGCCCAGTTGTTCGAAGCCATCGGCCTGTCCGAAGAAGTCTGTGAGTTGAGCTTCCGTGGCGTGCCGAGTCGTATCAAGGGCGCGCGTTTCGTCGATATCGAAGCCGAACAGAAAGCCCTGGCGGCTGAAGCCTGGAGCGCGCGCAAGCCGATCCAGCAAGGCGGCCTGCTCAAGTTCGTGCACGGTGGCGAATACCACGCCTACAACCCGGACGTGGTCAGCACCCTGCAAGCCGCTGTGCAGCAGGGCGACTACGCCAAGTTCAAGCAGTACACGAGCCTGGTGGATAACCGCCCGGTGTCGATGATCCGCGACCTGTTCAAGGTGAAGACCCTGGACACGCCGATGGACATCGCCGAAGTCGAGCCGCTGGAATCTATCCTCAAGCGCTTCGACTCCGCCGGTATTTCCCTGGGCGCCTTGTCGCCCGAGGCCCACGAAGCCCTGGCCGAAGCCATGAACCGCCTGGGTGCGCGTTCCAACTCCGGCGAAGGCGGTGAAGACCCGGCGCGCTACGGCACGCTCAAAAGCTCGAAAATCAAGCAGGTGGCAACCGGCCGGTTCGGTGTGACCCCGGAATACCTGGTCAACGCCGAAGTGCTGCAGATCAAGGTGGCCCAGGGCGCCAAGCCGGGGGAGGGTGGTCAACTGCCGGGCGGCAAGGTCAACGGCCTCATCGCCAAGCTGCGTTATGCAGTGCCGGGCGTGACGCTGATTTCGCCGCCACCGCACCACGACATCTACTCGATTGAAGACTTGTCGCAGCTGATTTTCGACTTGAAACAAGTCAACCCGCAGGCGCTGGTCTCGGTGAAACTGGTGGCGGAAGCCGGCGTCGGCACCATCGCCGCCGGTGTGGCCAAAGCCTATGCCGACCTGATCACCATCTCCGGCTATGACGGCGGCACCGGTGCTTCGCCGTTGACCTCGATCAAGTACGCCGGTGCGCCGTGGGAGCTGGGCCTGGCCGAAACCCACCAGACCCTGCGCGGCAACGACCTGCGCGGCAAAGTGCGGGTACAGACCGACGGCGGCCTGAAAACTGGCCTCGACGTGATCAAGGCCGCAATCCTTGGCGCCGAAAGCTTCGGCTTCGGTACTGCGCCGATGATTGCCCTGGGCTGCAAATACCTGCGCATCTGCCACCTGAACAACTGCGCCACCGGCGTGGCCACTCAGAACGAAAAGCTGCGCAAGGACCACTACATCGGCACCGTCGACATGGTGGTGAATTTCTTCACCTACGTCGCCGAAGAAACCCGTGAGTGGCTGGCCAAGCTCGGCGTGCGCTCGCTGGAAGAGCTGATCGGGCGTACCGACCTGCTCGAAGTGCTCGAAGGCCAGACCGCCAAGCAACAACATTTGGACCTGACGCCGCTGTTGGGCAGCGATCACATCCCGGCAGACAAGCCACAATTCTGCCAGGTGGACCGCAACCCTCCGTTCGACAAAGGCCTGTTGGCCGAGAAAATGGTCGAGATGGCCGGCTCCTCGATCAACGACGCCAGCGGTGGCGAATTCGCCCTGGACATCTGCAACTGCGACCGTTCCATCGGCGCGCGCATCTCCGGTGAAATCGCGCGCAGGCACGGCAACCAGGGCATGGCGAAAGCGCCGATCACCTTCCGCTTCAAGGGTACTGCCGGCCAGAGTTTTGGTGTGTGGAACGCCGGCGGCCTGCATATGTACCTCGAAGGCGACGCCAACGACTACGTGGGCAAGGGCATGACCGGCGGCAAGCTGGTGATCGTTCCGCCTAAAGGCAGCGTCTACAAGAGCCAGGACAGTGCCATCATCGGCAACACCTGCCTGTACGGCGCCACTGGTGGCAAGTTGTTCGCCGCCGGCACCGCCGGTGAGCGTTTCGCCGTGCGTAACTCCGGGGCCCACACAGTTGTGGAAGGCACCGGCGATCACTGCTGCGAGTACATGACCGGGGGCTTTGTCGCGGTACTGGGCAAGACCGGTTACAACTTCGGCTCAGGCATGACCGGCGGTTTCGCCTACGTGCTCGACCAGGACAACACCTTCGTCGACAAGGTCAACCACGAGTTGGTCGAGATCCAGCGGATCAGCGGCGAAGCCATGGAATCCTACCGGAACCACTTGCAGCACGTGCTGGACGAGTATGTCGAGGAGACCGGCAGCGAATGGGGTCGTAACCTCGCCGAAAACCTCGATGATTACCTGCGTCGTTTCTGGCTGGTCAAGCCCAAGGCTGCCAACCTGAAATCGTTGCTTTCCAGCATCCGTGCCAACCCGCAGTGATATGCGCCTGAAGAGTTTGATGAGGTTTTAACATGGCTGAACGTCTGAATAACGACTTCCAGTTCATCGATGTCGGGCGCAAAGATCCGAAGAAGAAACTGTTGCGTCAACGCAAGAAAGAGTTCGTGGAAATCTACGAGCCCTTCAAACCCCAGCACTCGGCCGACCAGGCCCACCGCTGCCTGGGGTGCGGTAACCCGTATTGCGAATGGAAGTGCCCGGTGCACAACTTCATTCCCAACTGGCTGAAGCTTGTGGCCGAGGGCAACATCCTCGCCGCCGCCGAGCTGTCGCACCAGACCAATACCCTGCCGGAAGTCTGCGGCAGGGTGTGCCCGCAGGATCGTCTGTGCGAGGGTGCCTGCACCCTTAACGACGGCTTTGGCGCGGTGACCATCGGTTCGGTGGAGAAGTACATCACCGACACCGCGTTCGCCATGGGCTGGCGCCCGGACATGTCCAAGGTCAAGCCGACCGGCAAGCGTGTCGCCATCATCGGCGCGGGCCCGGCGGGCCTGGGCTGTGCCGACGTGCTGGTACGTGGCGGCGTGACCCCGGTGGTGTTCGACAAGAACCCGGAAATCGGCGGCCTGCTGACCTTCGGCATCCCCGAGTTCAAGCTGGAAAAGACCGTGTTGAGCAATCGCCGCGAAGTGTTCACCGGCATGGGCATCGAGTTCCGCCTCAACACCGAGATCGGCAAAGACATCACCATGGAGCAACTGCTCGCCGAATACGACGCCGTGTTCATGGGCATGGGCACCTACACCTACATGAAGGGCGGCTTTGCCGGTGAGGATTTGCCGGGCGTGTACGACGCGCTGGATTTCCTGATCGCCAACGTCAACCGCAACCTGGGCTTTGAAAAGTCGCCGGAAGATTTCGTCGACATGAAAGGCAAGAAGGTCGTGGTGCTCGGCGGTGGCGACACTGCGATGGACTGCAACCGCACCTCGATCCGCCAGGGCGCCAAGTCGGTGACCTGTGCTTATCGTCGTGACGAAGCCAACATGCCTGGTTCGCGTAAAGAGGTGAAGAACGCCAAGGAAGAAGGTGTGAGATTCCTCTATAACCGCCAGCCGATCGCCATCGTCGGTGAAGACCGCGTCGAAGGTGTGAAGGTGGTCGAGACCCGTCTTGGCGAACCGGATGCCCGTGGCCGTCGCAGCCCCGAGCCGATCCCGGGTTCCGAAGAGATCATCCCGGCCGACGCCGTGGTCATCGCCTTCGGTTTCCGCCCAAGCCCGGCGCCGTGGTTCGAGCAGTTCGCGATCCAGACCGACAGCCAGGGCCGCGTCGTCGCCCCGGAGCAGGGCCAGTACAAGCACCAGACCAGCAACCCGAAAATCTTCGCTGGTGGCGACATGGTGCGCGGCTCTGATTTGGTGGTAACCGCGATCTTCGAAGGCCGCAACGCCGCCGAAGGCATCCTGGACTACCTGCAGGTCTGACCCCGATCCCAGGTTGAAATGGGGTCAAAATGTGGGAGGGGGCTTGCCCCCGATAGCGCTGCATCAGTCACCAGATTCACTGACTGACCCACCGCCATCGGGAGCAAGCCCCCTCCCACAGTTGTTTTGCAGCGCTTTCAAGTCCGCGACAAATTGACCCGATAGACAAAAGGCACGGCGCATTCCGTGCCTTTTGCGTCGCGCTCTGAGAAAATGCCCGCACTTTTTTTGCGGATGCCGACATGACTGCCCTCAAGAACGACCGTTTCCTTCGTGCCCTGCTCAAGCAACCCGTAGACGTCACGCCCGTATGGATGATGCGCCAGGCCGGTCGCTACCTGCCGGAATACCGCGCCAGTCGCGCCCATGCCGGCGACTTCATGAGCCTGTGCATGAATCCTGCGTTCGCCTGCGAAGTCACGATGCAGCCGCTGGACCGCTACCCCCAACTGGACGCGGCCATTCTCTTTTCCGATATCCTCACCATCCCCGACGCCATGGGCCAGGGCCTGTACTTCGAGACGGGTGAAGGCCCGCGTTTCAGGAAAGTCGTCAGCACCTTGGCCGATATCGAAGCCCTGCCGATCCCGGACCCGCACAAAGACCTCGGCTACGTGATGGACGCCGTGAGCACCATCCGCCGCGAGCTTAACGGCCGCGTGCCGCTGATCGGCTTCTCCGGCAGCCCCTGGACCCTGGCCACCTACATGGTCGAAGGCGGCTCGTCGAAAGACTTCCGCAAGACCAAGGCCATGCTCTACGACAACCCGCACGCCATGCACCTGCTGCTGGACAAGCTGGCGCAGTCGGTCACCGCGTACCTCAATGGCCAGATCATGGCCGGCGCGCAAGCGGTGCAGATCTTTGACACCTGGGGCGGCAACCTCTCGGCGGCGGCCTACCAGGAATTCTCCCTGGCCTACATGCGCAAGATCGTCAGCGGCCTCATCCGCGAACACGAAGGCCGCAAGGTGCCGGTGATCCTGTTCACCAAGGGCGGCGGCCTGTGGCTGGAAAGCATCGCCGACGCGGGCGCCGATGCATTGGGTCTGGATTGGACCTGCGATATCGGCGAAGCCCGCCGTCGCGTTGGCGGTCAAGTTGCCCTGCAAGGCAACATGGACCCCACCGTGCTGTACGCCAAGCCGGAAGCGATCCGCACCGAAGTCGGCCGCATCCTTGCCAGTTACGGCAAGGGCACCGGTCACGTGTTCAACCTCGGCCATGGCATCACCCCGGAAGTGAACCCGGAGCACGCGGGTGCCTTCCTGCGCGCGGTGCATGAACTGTCGGCGCAATACCACGAATAAAACACAGAGCAAAAATGTGGGAGGGGGCTTGCCCCCGATAGCAGAGTGTCAGTCAACAGATTCATTGACTGGATCACCGCTATCGGGGGCAAGCCCCCTCCCACATTAAAAGCCAGAAACCTTCAGACCTGCCCCAACGGCGGCAACTTCGCCAGCTTCAACGCCACCAGCAACGCGCCAATCAGCAGCGCGACGATAAACCCGCCAATCCCGTTCCATCCGCCCAAGTGCCAGAAGAACCCGCCCGCCGTCCCGGCAATGCTTGACCCTGCGTAATAGCAAAACAGATACAGCGACGACGCTTGTCCCTTGGCCTTCACCGCACGCCGCCCGATCCAGCTGCTGGCTACCGAATGGGCGCCGAAGAAGCCGAAGGTAAAGATCAGCATACCCGGCACCACCAGCCATAGCGGGGTGAACAGCGTCAGGGCCATGCCGGCGAGCATCAGCACAATGGTGGCCCACAGCACGCGACGGCGGCCCAGGCGGTCGGCCAGAGAGCCGATTTTCGCCGAGCTGTAGATGCCTGACAGGTACACCAGCGACAGCAGGCCGACCACAGCCTGGCTGAGGTCATACGGGTCGGCCAGCAGGCGATAGCCGATGTAGTTGAACAGGGTCACGAACGCTCCCATCAGCAGGAACGCTTCCAGGAACAACCACGGCAGGCCCGCGTCCTTGAAGTGCATCACGAAGCCATCGAGCAGGTTGCGCGGCTTGAGGCTGCTGGCGCGGAAGTTGCGCGACTCTGGGAGGATTTTCCAGAACACCGTGGCGGCGATCAGCGCCAGGCCGCCGATGATCAGCATGGCGGTGTGCCAACTGACGAAGTCGATCAATACCCCGATGATCAACCTCCCGCTCATGCCACCAATCGCATTGCCGCCGATGTACAGGCCCATGGCCAGGCCGATGTGCTGCGGGTGGATCTCTTCGCTCAGGTAGGTCATGGCCACGGCGGCCAGGCCACTCAAGGACAAGCCCACCAGCGCACGCATGAGCAGGATGCCCTCCCAGCTCGGCATCAAACCGCTGGCGATGGTAGCCAGCGCTGCACAGAACAGCGCGGCGACCATCACCGGCTTGCGCCCCAGCCGGTCGGAAATCGGCCCGGTGATCAGCAGGCCGAAGGCAAGCATCGCCGTGGCGACCGACAGGATCAGACTGCTTTGCGCGGCATTGATGGAAAATTCGTGGGACAGCGCCGGCATCATCGGCTGTACGCAATACAACAGGGCAAAGGTGGCAAACCCGCCGGAGAACAGCGCCAGCACCGTGCGCATGAACATCGGCGTGCCTTTTTCGATGTACTCGTCATTGAGCTGTGCCACCACGTCATCGAGGGCTGAAGGCGGGGTGTGTTGGGCAAGCGGAGCAACAGCAGGATTCACGGGGACCTCGGGGAGGAAAGTCTGCCAGGACTGACAATACGAAAAAGAATATAGCTGGCTAATGATTCTTTCCAATATATTGTTCGACCTGTTTGATAGCTTTAACGACCTAATGAGGCTGGCATGGAATTACGTCATTTGCGGTACTTCATCGCCGTCGCCGAGGAGCTGCATTTCGGCCGCGCCGCGCAGGTGCTGGGCATCTCGCAACCGCCACTGAGCCAGCAGATCCAGGCATTGGAGCAAGAGGTGGGGGCGCGGTTGTTTGAGCGGACCAATCGTCGGGTCGAGCTGAGCGAAGCGGGACGCCTGTTTCTGCACGAGGCGCGCCTGGTGCTGGCGCAAGTGGATAAAGCGGCGGACGTCGCGCGGCGGGCGCAGATGGGAGAGCTGGGAGAGCTGAAAATCGGATTCACCTCGTCGGCGCCATTCAACGCCAGCATCCCCCAGGCGATCTTTGCGTTTCGCCAAGCCTTTCCAGCCGTGCACTTGAGCCTGCAGGAAATGAGCAGCACCGAGGTGGCCGAGTCGCTGGTGGATGAATCGATCCAGGTCGGGCTGATGCGGCCTTTGCCGTTGCCCGACTCACTGTGTGTGGTCGAGCTGATGCGCGAGCCCCTGGTGGCGGTACTGAACGCCGGGCACCCGTTGGCCCAGGGCAGCGAGCGCGGCTTGCACCTGGCGCAGTTGGCAGAAGAGCCGTTCGTGTTTTTCCCGCGTACCTACGGCAGCGGTCTCTATGCGCAACTGCTCAGCCTGTGCCGTGACGCCGGCTTCAGCCCGCATGTCGCCCAGGAGGCGGGGGAGGCGATGACCATCATCGGCCTGGTGGCGGCGGGATTGGGCGTATCGGTGCTGCCGGCGTCGTATCAACGAATACGGATCGACGGCGTGGTGTATCGCACGTTGCTGGACCCGGAAGCGGTGACCGCGGTATGGCTGGTGCAGCGCAAGGGCGCGCAGACGCCGATGGCGAGGGCGTTTGTGGAATTGTTGACGCGTAGGGCGGTGGCGTAGGTATGTTCACATATCAGGTAACGCAACCAGCTTAGTGATTGGCCGGAAATGTGCGCAGAATCACTTTTTCTCAACCGAGTGATATGGATGGCACTTCTCTACCAGCCCAAGGAGGGCAGCGTGTTGATTTGTGATTTTCGCGGTTATGAGGTTCCGGAAATCATCAAGATCCGGCCCGTTATTGTGATACGCAAACACCGAACCAATAAGCTGCTCGTAACGGTGGTGCCGCTAAGCACTACGGCTCCACAGCAGGTGTTGGAGCATCATTTGCAGCTTGATAGTCACCTTCAAGGCGCGAGTCCGACATGCTGGGCTAAATGCGACATTGTCGCGACAGTGAGCCTGGGCCGATTGGATCGAATAAAAAGTAAAGATCGTCATGGCAAACGAACTTACAAAATTGCAGAGCTTACCCATGACCAGTTTGTGGCGATAAAAGCGGCGGTGCGCAGTGCGCTCGGCTTGCGATAAAGCAGCATCTGGATGGACGGCGTTTTGCCACTGATTGCAGGCAACCTGTTTTCAGGCATACTGGCCGAGTTCCCGAAAGGGGCTTGTGAGACTCTGAGGATCCTGGGCAACCAGCCATCGCAGAGCCAGGCAGGAAGCGGCGATGACAAGCCAACCTGTTTGTGAAGAGGGCGCCGAAAGGCGCCCTTTGTCGTTTCTGGGTTACTGCATCCCCGCCGCGCGCAACCCCGCCAGAATGTCCCGATCCAGCATGCTCACCCAACGGTTGTAGTTGCGATGGATCTTGCCGTCCTTGTAGCCCAGTTCGCGGCTGTCGCGGTAGCTGATGGCGTAGCTGTTGCGGGTGTAGCGGATGTCGATGGCGGCATAGAACTGGCCGCGCACGGTGATGTCGGCCTGCACCAGTTGCGGGCTCAGGCGTTGTACCGTCCACTCGCGTTTTTGCAGGGCGGCGACGATCACCTGTTTCATTGTTTCTTCGCTGCGCTGGGGCGTGGCCGGCAGCTCGTGCTGGGTGTTGAGCACCGGTTTACTGGTGCAACCGGCGGCGGTCAACAGGGCCAGGGCAATCAGGGTGGCGCGTAGCAGGGAAGACATTCCGTTTTCTCCAATCGATTAAAAAGTCAGGACCAGCGGCGAAAGATCAGCGAGGTGTTGACGCCGCCAAAGGCAAAGTTGTTGTTCATCACGTAGTCGTTGTGCATCTGGCGAAAGCCACCTTGCAGGTAATCCAGCTCACCGCATTGCGGGTCGACCGAGTCCAGGTTGAAGGTGTGCACGTACTGGTCGCGGTTCATCATCTCGATGCTGAACCACGACTCCAGCGCCCCGCACGCGCCCAGGGTGTGGCCCAGGAAACTCTTCTGCGAACTGATGGGCATGCGGCTGCCGAACAGGCTGCTGGTGGCCAGGGTTTCGGCGATGTCGCCCTGGTCGGTGGCTGTGCCGTGGCCATTCACGTAGCCGATGGCGGACGGTTCAAGCCCGGCGTCTTCCAGCGCCAGCTCCATGGCGCGGCGCATGGTTTTCTGTTCCGGGCGGGTGGTGTGCTGGCCGTCGGCATTGCTGCCAAAGCCGACCAGTTCGGCGTGGATATGCGCACCCCGTGTCAGTGCGTGTTCCAGCTCTTCAAGCACCAGCATGCCGCCGCCTTCACCGATCACCAGGCCATCGCGTCCGCTGTCGTAGGGGCGTGGACTGGTTTGCGGTGCGTCGTTTTTCAGGCTGGTGGCGTAAAGCGCGTCGAACACCATAGCCTCGGTGGGGCACAGCTCTTCGGCGCCGCCGGCGAGCATCAACGGCAGGCGGCCGAACTTGATGGCCTCGTAGGCATAACCGATGCCCTGGCTGCCGCTGGTGCAGGCGCTGGAGGTGGGGATCAGGCGCCCGGTCAGGCCGAAGAAGATGCTGATATTCGCCGCCGTGGTGTGCGGCATCATGCGCACATAGGAATTGGCATTCAGGCCCTCGGCCACCGAGTTCAGCAGCATATTGCCGAACGCCTTGATCTCATCGGTGCTGCCGGTGGACGAGCCACAGGCCACGCCCATGCGCCCGTCCTTGATCGACGCGTCGCCAAGCAAGCCGGCGTCCTGCAACGCCTGCTCCGCCGCCCACACCGCCAGGCGCGAGACGCGGCCCATGCTGCGCAGCTGCTTGCGGGTCCAGTGCGCGGGGACGGCGAAATCGTCAATCGGCCCGGCCAGGCGCGTGTTCAATTC
This sequence comes from Pseudomonas orientalis, assembly GCF_002934065.1. Taxonomy (NCBI): domain Bacteria; kingdom Pseudomonadati; phylum Pseudomonadota; class Gammaproteobacteria; order Pseudomonadales; family Pseudomonadaceae; genus Pseudomonas; species Pseudomonas orientalis. The sequence goes on from NZ_CP018049.1 coordinate 472,696, forward strand.
GGTGAAGCGGTCCCATTCATCCATGCGCCGGATGCCGCTGCGGTTGGCGCGAAAGTTGGCCGCGATGGTGTCCCAGTCGCTGCCCAGGGAGGTCATGCCGGCCATGCCGGTGACGACAACGCGTTTCATCAGCACAGGCCCCCATTCACGGCCAACACTTGGCGCGTGATATAGCCTGCCTCGGCCGACATCAGGAAATTCACCGCGCCGGCCACTTCTTCCGGAGTGCCCATGCGCTGCGCCGGGATCATTTTCATCAGTTCTTCGACCGGCACGTTTTCGTCCAGCATGGCGGTGTCGATCAAGCCCGGTGCCACACAGTTGACGGTGATCTTGCGCTTGCCGAGCTCGATGGCCAGCGCCTTGGCTGCGCCGATCAAGCCCGCCTTGGAGGCGCTGTAGTTGACCTGGCCGCGGTTGCCGATCAGCCCGGACACCGAGGTGATGCACACGATGCGCCCGGCGGCGCGACGACGGATCATCGGCATCATCACCGGGTGCAGCACGTTGTAGAACCCGTCGAGGTTGGTGCGCATCACCACGTCCCAGTCGTCTTCCGAGAGCGCCGGGAACGCGCCGTCGCGGGTCAGGCCGGCATTGAGCACCACGCCGTAATAGGCGCCATGTTGCTCGACGTCGGCCTCCAGGATTTCCTTGCACGCCGCGCGATCGGCAACATCGAATTGCAGCACCCGCGCCTGGCGGCCCAGGGCTTCGATTTCGGCCTGTACCGCGTCGGCTTCGGCGCGGCCACTGCGGCAATGCAGCACGATGTCATGCCCGGCCTGGGCCAGGCGCAGGGCAATGGCGCGGCCGATGCCACGGCTGGAGCCGGTGACCAGTACGGATTCAGTCATGGCGTTTCGTCCTTCGATTCATCTAAATAGGTGGCCGCCTGGGGCGGTCGAAATACGTTCAAGCGTGCGCTGGCCTGGATGCCGTCGCCGGTGAGGTGGCATTCGAACACCCCCATGCCGTTGTCGTCCTCCAGCGAGCGCAGGCCGTGGATAGTCAGCTCGACGCCGGCGGGAAAGTGCGCCACGTTGCACTCGAATTTTCGCGTGCCCAGCAGGAAGCCCAGTTCCACCGCGTGGCCTTGCTGGCGCGCGCGGCACCCGGCATAGGCGGCGACGCTTTGCGCCATCAGCTCGATACCGACCCAGGCCGGCAGGCTGCCGTCAGGCTGGCTGAACAGGCCGCCGGGCTTGACGGTGAGACGGGTGTGCACCTGCTCTTCATCGAACGACAGCACCTGGTCGATCAGGATCATGTCGCCCGCATGGGGCAGCAGTTCGGCGAGTGGCCAAGCGATCATGGGGCCTCTCCAATAATCAGGCTGACGTTGTTGCCGCCAAAGGCAAACGAGTTGCTCATCAAATAAGGTTTTTTCAAGGTGTCGTCCTGGTGTGCCCACTGCAAGGCGGGCAGCGCCGGGTCGACGTGACCGTCCCACACATGGGGAGGGACTCGCCCGTGCGTCAGGCTCAACCAGCAGAACGCCGCTTCCAGTGCGCCCGCCGCGCCGAGGGTGTGGCCGCTCATGGGTTTGGTCGAGGAGCAGGCCACCCCGCCCGGAAACAGGCTGGCGACCGCCAGGCTTTCCATGGCGTCGTTGTGCTGGGTGGCGGTGCCGTGCAGGTTCAGGTAGCCGATCTGCTCGGGCGCGAGTTTCGCCTGGGCCAGGGCCTTGCGCATGGCCTGCAACGCGCCTTTGCCGGTGGGCTCGGGGGCGGAGATATGGTGCGCGTCGCTGCTGGCGCCGCTGCCCAGCAGGGCGACCGGCGCCGGCTCACGGCTCATCAGGAACACCACCGCCGCTTCGCCGATATTGATGCCGTTGCGGTTCACCGAAAACGGATTGCAGCGCTCGGCAGACACCGCTTCCAGTGCGGTAAAGCCGTTCAGCGTCAGCCTGCACAAGCTGTCGACGCCCCCGCAGATCACCGCATCGCACAGGCCCAGGTCGAGCAGGCGCCGGGCACTCATCAACGCGCGGGCGCTGGAGGTGCAGGCGGTGGAAATTACATAGGCCGGGCCGCTCAATTGCAGCCAGTCGGCGAGGAAATTCGCCGGCGCGCTGAGTTCCTGCTGCTGGTAGTCGTAGTCGCCGGGAAAGGCGTTATCGCGCAGGTAGTGGGCAATGCCGCGACTGGCCTCGTCGATGCCCGACGTGCTGGTGCCCAGCACAACGCCGACCCGTGAGGGGCCGTAGGTGTGGATCGCCTGGCGGATCGAGACTTCGATCTGCACCGCCGCTTCCAGCAGCAGCTGGTTATTGCGGCTGCTCTGCTGGCCCAACTGTGCCGGAAGGGGCGCCAGCTCGCCGCGCACGGCCGCGACCGGCACCACGCGCTCGGGCACCCAGCCGCTCTCGGCGCGCATGCCGCCACAGTCGCCGGCAAACAGGCTGCGGCTGACCTCGGCCTGGCCGCGACCGAGGGCACAGATCACGCCCAGGGCATTGAGGTAGGCGCTCATTTGCCCACGCCCAGCGGGGTAATGCGATAGCTCAACGGTTGGCCCACCATGTTCACGCTGAACACCTCTGAAGACTGATAGACGATTTGCCAATGGCCCGGCAGCGTTCGCGTAAGGTCCATGGCCTGGGCCGCAGGATACAGCGCACGCAGGTCATCCGCCGAGGCCAGGGCAAACAACAGCGCGGCGAACAGCGCTCGGGCCTGGGGGTTGGGCGGCAGCAAGCCATCGGCCTGCCACTCGCCGTCGATCAACTTCTGCCGGGCCTGGGGAATGCCCAACGGGTCCATCATCGACCAGCGAATCGCCCGGCCTTCACGCTGGATCACCAGCAGCCAATCCTGGCTGAGTTCGCCCTCCAGGCGTTGTACATGCAGCTGCATCGGCAAGTTCAGGGCGGGCATGGTTTGCGGCAACGGCGCCTGGCTGGCGCACGCGCCGAGCAGCAACAGGCAACTCATCAACAACCAGCGGATCATGAACGCACGGCCTCTGCCGGCTTGCGCGCCACGCAGTTGACCAGGGTTTCCTCGCGCTGGCCCACCGGCGGCGCCTTGCGCAGGCCCCAACGTTCCAGCAGGCCGAAATCGCTGGAGCGGCTCCACCACAGATAGGGGTACGAGACATTCTGCGCACCGAATTCAAAGCCCTGCTCGCGCAGCATGTCCAGGTACTGCTCGGCGCTTTTCTGCACATGCATGGGGTGGCGGAAGAGCCAGCGAATCACCCAGGTGTCGATGTAGGCTTCGGTGGATTCGGCAAACAGCAAATAGCCACCCGGCTTGAGCACCCGATAGAACTCCTTGAGGGCGCGATGCTGCTCGACCAGGTGGTGAAAGGTCTGGTGGCAAAACACAATATCGACGCTGGCGTCGGGTACCTCGAGGGTGGCGCAGTCGCTGCCGATCAACTCCACGGCCAGGCCCTGGCGAGTGGCTTCTTCGCGGCTCAGTGCCAGGCTGTGAGGGTCGGCATCCAGGCCGATCAGGCGCGCGGGCGCAAATACCTGCTGCAGCAACTTGAACGATTTGCCCTGGCCGCAGCCGGCGTCGAGCAATACCGGCGCCACCGGCAGCGGCTCGCTGAACAGGCTGCGCAGGTCATTGATCGCCACGCGCAACACGTGATGCTGCCAGGTGTGGCTGCGCAGGAACCAGAAGCCGAAGCGGGTTTCTTCGACGTAGTTTTTACTCAGGTAGTTCTTTTCAACCGCAGGGCTGGTCATACCGGCTCACTCGCACAGATTTGCGACAGCATCCGCAGGCGGCGCTTGGGCTCGCTGACAAACGGGTTGCGTTCATCCCAGGCGTAGCCGGCGAGGATCGAACTGATCATGCGGCGAATCTGCGGCGAACTGCCGGCGTGGAAAATCACGTCCTGGAACGTCCCGGCGTACCAGCCCTCGACGTAGCAGCGGAAGGTGTCGACGCCGCGCTTCAACGGTTCGGCAAACTCGGTTTGCCAGTCCACCGCTTCGCCTTGCAGTTGGCGATGCAGCACGCCCGCGGCCATGCTCGCCGAGCGCATGGCGATGGTGACGCCGGAGGAGAACACCGGGTCGAGAAATTCCGCCGCGTTGCCCAACAGCGCAAAACCCGGGCCGTGCAGGGTTTTGACGTTGGCCGAATAGCCGCCGATGCTGCGCGCCGGGGTGTCCCACACGGCGTTCTGCAGTACGCCGGACAGGCTTGGGGTTTCGTCGATAAAGCTGCGCAGGCAGGCATCCAGATCGTGGTCACGGCCGTCGAAATGTTCCTTGGCCGCGACCACGCCCACCGAGCATCGGCCGTTGCTGAACGGGATGGTCCAGAACCAGATATCACGCTGCAGGGGATGGGTGGTTATCAGAATCTTGGTACGGTCGAAGCCTGGGTGTTCGATGCGGTCTTCGACGTGGGTGAACACGGCCTGGCGCAGCGGGAAACCGGACGGCACTTCGAGGTCCAGCAGGCGCGGCAGCACGCGGCCATAGCCACTGGCATCCAGCACGAATGTGGTCTTGAGGTGGTACTCGCTGCCATTTTCGCGGCGTACGTGCAGGTAGCGATGGCTGGCGGAAAAATCCACGCCGACGATGCTTTCGCCGTAGCGGATTTCCACACCCTGCAACGCCGCCTGATCGGCCAGCAGCTTGTCGAACTCGGCACGCTGCACCTGGAAAGTCGTCGGTTTGCCCTGGCTGAAGGTGTCACCGAAATCGAACGCACTGTAACGCTCGCCCCAGGTGAACGCCGCACCGGTTTTCAGTTGAAAGCCGGCAGCCTGCACGGCGTCGAGCATGCCGGCTTCTTCGATGAAGTCGATGCAGTGCGACAGCAGGCTTTCGCCAATCGAGAAACGCGGGAAATACTGGCGCTCGATAATCAATACATCATGCCCTTTGCGCTTGAGCAGCGCGGCCGCGATGGCCCCGGATGGCCCGGCACCGATCACCACCACCTGGCGACGTTCCATTTCAACTGTGGGCACGAAGGCTCCTTGCCACTTTGGCGATATTCACATTCATAAGGCGTGCTTTTGTTGCCCGGCCCAGGGCGCCAGCATAAAGCTGAATGCCAGGCCGAGGCTGACCGACAGGCCGAAATTGCTCACCGCCGGGGTACTGGAGACGGCCAGCAGGCCGAACGATAACCAAGTGGTCAGCGCCGCCAGTAAGGTTCCCAGCAGGCTGACGGCGGCCCCGCCGATCTGCTCGCGCATCAGGATCGCGTAGTCGACGCTGATGGCCGTGACCAGCAGCAGGCCGAACAGGCTGAACAGGGTCAGCGGCTGGCCCAGCCAACCGAGGCTGGCCAGGCTGCACAGCGCCGCCAGCAACGGCAGCGCGACGACGCGCAAGGCGCCGGTGAAGCCGAAGGGCAGCATCAACAGCAGCACGATCAGCCCACAGGACAGCAATTTCAATTCGGCCGCGCTGATTTGAGTGTCGGCAAACACACGGTTCAAATCACCCAGGCGATCCACCAATTGCACACCGGGCAGATCCACCGCCTGCACCCGCAGCAACGCCGGGTTGTTCAGGCCTTGCAGGCTGACCATCGCCGCCACGCCGCCGTCTACCTTGCCCAGCCACAGCGTGCGCCAGGGCTCGGCCAGGGGGCCTTTGAGCGCGGCGTCGATGTCTTCGGTGGGCAGCGCCTGCAACTGCGCGACTTCAGCTTGCAGCGCATCGACGGGGATGCCGATGTCCAGCAACGGTTGCCAATGCTGCTCAAGCTTATTGAGCGCATCGCGCAGTTGCTGCTGTTCGGCGGGCAGGTTGACCAGTTGATTCAGCGCCAGGTAACCCTGGAGCTTGTCCATATTCACCAGTTGATCCAGGCGCTGGCCCAGCGCGGCCTGGCGCTCCAGTAACTGCTGCTGGTTGTCGGCGCGCACCAGGAAGAACTGGCTGGTGGGCTGGAACCCGGTAATGCGCGCCACGGCCTGGGCTTCCTGCAGCAATTGCGGCGGCGCGCCGATCCACTGGCGGATATCGTTTTTACTGTTCAATTGCCACAGGCCACCGGCGCAGAACAGCAGCACCCACACCAGCAACACGGCGCCGGGCACGCGCTTGATCAATGCCGCCCGCCACTGCCACAAGCGTTCGGCGATGCGCAGCGGCCATTGCGCCGGGCGCAGTTCGACGCCGCTAAGCAGTGCCGGCAGCAGGCACACGGCGCACAGATAAGCGCCGACCAGACCGGCTGCCGAGAACACCGCGATTTGCGTCAGCGCCGGGAACGGCGTCCAGGCCAGCGCCAGGTAGCCGATGCAACTGGTGGCCAGGCTCAGGCTCAGCCCCGGCAGGGTCAGGCGCAATGCCGGCCAGCTGCGCCACGGTTGCAGGCTCCAGCTTTTGGACAGGTAGTGCAGCGGGTAATCCACCGCCACGCCGATCAGGCTCGAGCCCAGCACCAGGGTCATCACATGCATATGGCCGAACAGCGCCACACAGGCCACTGCGCCAAACAGCATGCCGACCATCACCGGCACGAACGCCAGCAACACCCGCCAACGTCGGAACGCCAGCAGCAGCAATATCAGGATGCCCAGGGTTGCGCCGCCGCCGACCCAGGTCATCTCCCGCGTGGCTTGCTGCTGCCCGTTGGCCGCATAGAGCAGGCCACTGGCGGCGAGCAGTTGCACGCCTTGCTCGCCGGCTTGGGCGCGACTGGCCTGGAGCAAATCCGCCACGTGCAGCGGCAGTTTCATGTCGAATGCATTGCCGGTGGTGCGCGCCCGCAGGAGCACCCAGCTTTTGCCGTCGGCATCGGCGATCAACGCGCCGCTGCCGATATCCAGCTGTACCGCGCCGTGTTGTGGCTGGCTGTTCTGGATGCGCCCGGTCAGGCCCAGCCAGTCGTCCTGGCTCGGCACCAGGCTGAAGCCGGTGAAGGGGTCGAACAGTGACTGCACACGCTGCTGGATGAAGGCGTCAGGTTGTTCGATCAGTTGCTCGCGGTCCCTGGCCGACAGCATCGCCAGCCGGCCGCGCAGCAGTTGTTCGCGCAGCGCCGGCAAGTCGGCCTGCAGGTTCCACTGCACCTTTTCAAACAGGCCGCTGGCCTGCCAGCGCTCGGCCAGTTGCTGCGCCACGGTCAGTGCTTGCTGACGGTCGGCATGCCCCACCAGCACCAGCATTTCGCGGTTCAGCGGTTCCTGCACGCGCTGCTCGGCTTGCAGCTCCAGGGCGTCCGGCGTACTGCCGGGCACCAGCTCCATCAGATTCGCCGACAAAGGCGCACCGTGACGCCACTGCCAGCCGGCCAGTGCCAGCACGGCCACCAGCAGGATCAGGAACAGGCGCGGCAGCAGGCGCTCACTGGGCAAAGTCGTGTTGCTCCGCATCGCTCAACGGTTGGTCGGCGCTGCTGTCCTGCATGCGCAGTACGGTGCTGTCGCCCTGGGCTTCCAACAGCTCGATGGTCTTCACTAGCGCGCCGCCATCGATATTGATTTGGGTGAATACTTGCTTGAGCAGCAGTGAGCGCGGAATCAGCGTGAGCTTCCAGTCTTGCGCCTGGCCTTGCAGTTGCAGGTCGAAGTCACGCTGCAAGCCGCTGCTGTCGCCCTGAAGCACCGCGAGGAACAGTCGATTCTGCTCGGTGCCGGCGCTCTTGTTCGGCAGCAGATGCCAGCCGTTGGCGTCACGCCGGGCGATGCCCTGACTGGTGATGCGATAGTCCTGCTGCAGCGGGGTTTTGAGCAGCCACAACAGGCCGTGGTCCTTGGCGAGCACGAAAGTGCCCTTGCTGACCAGCGGCTGGGGCAGGGCGCGCAGGTGTTTTTCCTGGATGAAGTTGCCGTGGATCACGCTGGGTTTGGCCAGTTGATCGCTCAGTTGTTGCAGGTCGAAGGCATGGGCGTTGAAGCTCAGCAATGCGACGGCCACTGTAGGAGCGAGCTTGCTCGCGAAAAACCTGAGGGCCCCACGGGGTGTCAGGCGCCCCGCGTTATCGTTGGCGATCTTCGCGAGCAAGCTCGCTCCTGCAGGGGATCTCATTTCAGGGCCCTTTCGACGGCGTTGGTGAATATTGTTGGGGAGGCAAGCTGCATTTCGCGGCTGGCGATTTCTACCGCGACCTGCACGGTGCTGGCGCGGGTCAAGCGTTCGCCGCTGGCCAGATCGGTAATCAGGTAATTGATTTTCAAACGGTTCTCCCACTCCACCAGGCTGGCGCGCACGTTGATCGTTTGGCCGAAGGTGGCGCCGCGCACGTAGCGCAGCTGCATGTCGATCACCGGCCAGGCATAGCCGGCGTCGAGCATCGCGGTGTAGTTATGGCCGATCTTGTCCAGCAACGCGCAGCGCGCCACTTCCAGGTATTTCACGTAATGCCCGTGCCATACGACGTGCATGGTGTCGATGTCGAAAAACGGCACGAGGATTTGAGTGTCGCAGTGCAACACGCCGGGGCTACGCATGCAGCCTCCAGTGTTGCTCGGCGATGCGTTGCAGGCACAGGCGCAGTTCGCCTTCCAGGGCGCGGTCTTCGATGACCGGCGGGAAGTCCCTGGCCAGTTCTTCGTGCATCGCCGCCAGTGCCGGTGGCAACGGCCGTGCATCGTCAGCCTGGGCACGCAGCCACACGCCCTGGTTGGCGGCGAGCAAGGTGGCGGCGGCGACCTGTTCGGTCAGATCGAGCACGCGGATCGCATCGCGGGCGGCGATGGTGCCCATGCTGACCTTGTCCTGGTTATGGCACTCGGTCGAGCGCGAGAACACGCTGGCCGGCATGGTGTTCTTCAGCGCTTCGGCGGTCCAGGCGCTGGTGCCGATCTGTACGGCCTTGAAGCCATGGTTGATCATTGCGCGCTCGGCCGGCGCGCCCGACAGGTTGCTCGGCAGGCCGTGGTTGTAACGCACGTCCACCAGCAGCGCCAGTTGGCGGTCGAGCAGGTCCGCGACATTGGCCACCAGGGTCTTGAGGCTGTCCATGGCAAAGGCAATGTGCCCGCCGTAGAAGTGCCCGCCGTGCAGCACGCGTTCCTCTTCGGCATCGATGATCGGGTTGTCGTTGGCGCTGTTCAGTTCGATTTCGATAAACGAACGCAGCCAGTTCAGGCTGTCGGCCAGCACGCCGAGTACATGGGGGGCGCAGCGCAGGGAGTAGCGATCCTGCAGGCGGTGCAGCGGGGCCGTCGGTGCATCGATGGCCAGGTCCTGGCGCAGCCAGGCGGCGACTTGCATTTGCCCGGGATGGGGCTTGGCGGCGAACAGGCGTTCGTCGAAGTGTTCCGGGTTGCCTTGCAGCGCCACCACATTCAGCGCGGTGATGCGCGTGGCCAGCTGCAGCAGGTAGTCGGCGCGGGCGAAGGCGAGGCAGGCAATGCCGGTCATTACCGCTGTGCCGTTCATCAACGCCAGGGCTTCCTTGGGGCGCAGCACCAAGGGTTCCCAGCCCAGCTCACGGTGTACATCGGCAGCCAAGCGGCGCTCGCCACCAAACAGCACTTCACGTTCGCCGGACAAGGTGGCCGCCACATACGACAGCGGCGTCAGGTCACCGCTGGCGCCTACCGAGCCTTCTTCAGGGATCAGCGGCAGCACGTCGTGTTCGAGGAATCCGTGCAGGCGCTCGAGCAGTTCCACGCGCACCCCGGACACGCCATGGCACAGCGACTGCAAGCGCGCCGCCAGCACGGCGCGGGTGGCTTGGGCATCGAGCAACTTGCCCAGGCCGCAACCGTGGAAGGTGTACAGATGACGCGGCAGCGCCTCGACGTGTTCGAGCGGCACCGCCACCACGCAGGAGTCGCCGTAGCCGGTGGTCACGCCGTAGATCACGCCTTCCTTGTCCAGCAGCGAATCAAGAAACTGCGCGCCTTTGGCGATGCGCCGGCGATACGCGGCATCGTCCTGCAAGCGAGTGGGCACCTGACGGTTGGCCAGGGCCAGGACGTCTTCGATGCGCAGGGGGCGTTCGCCAAAGGTGATCGGCTCAAGAGACGTGGTCATCGGTCTTCCAGAAAGGGTAAAAGTTGAACCATTGTTGCGGCGCTTGCAGGCAGAACTGGCCCAGGCGTGCGGCGTAGCGAGCGGCCCACAGGGCGATGACCTGCTCACGGGTGCTGCGCTTCCATTCGATCAATGGCGCGAAGGGCTCGATGGTCAGGCGATAGCGGCCCTGGTGCTTGAGGCACATCAGCAGGTTGACCGGGCACTTGAGCAGGCCGGCCAGCAGCCACGGGCCCTGGGGGAACGCGGCCTGGTGCCCGAGGAAATCCACGTGCACCGTGCGCCCGCCGTGCAGCGGGATGCGGTCGCCGGCAATCGCCAGCCATTCGCCGTCGTCCAGGCGCTGGCTGAGCAGCAGCATGGTGGCCGGGTCCAGCTCGCTGACCTGGATCAGGCGCAAATGGGTCGCGCCCGCTTCGCCCAGCAGGCGGTTGAAACGCTCGGCGTGCTTGGTGTGCACCAGCACGTTCATGGTGACCTGTTCACCGATCTCCGCCAGCGCGCGGCACACTTCCAGATTGCCCAGGTGCGCGCCCACCAGCATCTGCCCGCGCTCGCCACGCAACTGGCCGCGCAATTGCGCCGGGTCATTGATTTCGATTTGCTCCAGGCGCAGCTTGCCGTTCCACACGTCGAGCTTGTCGAGCAGAGAGTCGGCGAAGGCCATGAACTGGCCGAAGACCTTGGCGTGGCTCGGCTGCAGCTCGGCACGCCCACTCCACTGCGCCAGGCGCTGCTGGTATTGCCAGGCGCTCCGGCGCGCGGTGCGGCCGAACACAAAGAAGTAGAACACGATGCTGTAGAGCAACGGGCTCAACAGGCGCCGGCCAAGAATCTTTGCCGCGAACGCCGTGAGTTTCATCAGCCGGAAGCTGCCGCGCTCCTCGCGGTCGGCCCAGTGTTTGCTGCGCTCGCTCATGCCTGCCACCGGCGCCACAGGATGGCGGGCGCGCGCACCAGCATGCCGAAGAACAGTCGCGTATGCATGGCGCTGATGCGCGCGTTGTCGCGCAACAGGCGAAAGTGCGACAGGCCGTCGGCGGGGTAATGCACCTGGGTCGGCAGCCAGCGCATCGGCTGGTTGCGCCAGGCCAGGCGCACGAGGATGTCCGAGTCGAAATCCATGCGCGTGCCGATGTAGACCGAGTCCATCAGCGCCAGCGTGGGTGCCAGCGGGTACACGCGAAAGCCGCACATCGAGTCGCGAATCTGCAATGACAAGGTGTTGATCCACACCCACACGTGGGTCAGGTAGCGCGCGTAGAGGCGGCCCTTGGGCACGCTTTCGTCGTATTCGGGATAGCCGCAGATGATCGCGTCGGGGTGCCTGCGGGACGTGTCGATAAAGGTCTCGACTTCGCGCAGGTCGTGCTGGCCGTCGGCGTCCACTTGCAGGGCGTGGCTGTAGCCCAGGCGCGCGGCTTCGCGAAAGCCCGCCATGACGGCGGCGCCCTTGCCCTGGTTGCGGGACAGCGTCAGCAGGGTGACGTTATCCAGCGTCGCCAGTTGTGTAAGCACCGCCGCGCAGGCCTGGCTGCTGCCGTCGTCCACCAACAGGCAGGGCAGGCCGCTGCTCAGCAGGCTGCGCACCACGGCGGGCACGGCGGTTTCGTGGTTGTAGACCGGGATCAGGGCGCAGGGGTTATGCATGCGCGGTCTCCAGTACGATCCGGCCGCTTGAGCAGGCCGCATCCCCATTGCGATAGGCGAAGTACAGCTTGCCGCGCTCTTGTTCAAAGCGCAGGTGCAATTGAATGTGATCGCCGGGGCGTACCAGTTGCTGGAACTTGAGCACTTCCATACCGGCAAACGTACTCGGCAAGTCGAGCAGTTGCTGGCCCAGGTTGAAGGCCCATTCCACTTGCACCACGCCCGGCAGCACAGGCGTGACTGGAAAATGCCCGCTGAAATAGGCCAGGTCGGGCGGCACGCTCAGTTGCAATGTCCATTCGCCGTCGGTTTCGACCTGCGCCAGCACGTCCGGCGCCTTGGGGCGGGGGGCCAGCAACAGCGCCTCGATATCGGCCTGGGGCAGCTTGCCCTGGCTGTTGAGCGGCAGTTGGCGCAACAAACGCCAGCGGCGGGGCAAGGCCAGGGCTTCGCAATGCTGGCTCAGGTGCTGGCGCAGGGTTTGGGTCACCGTGCGCCGGCCCTGGTTGCGCAGAACATGCAGGCCCTTGGCGCTCAGTACCACCAGGGCACCGAGTGACGCGCGGTTTTCCTGCACCACGCCCAGGCGGGTTTCAGCGACCCACGGATGGGTCATCAATGCCTGTTCGAGCATCGGTAGAGCGATGCGTTTTTCTTCCAGCTTGACGATGCGGTCCAGGCGGCCGAGCAGTTCGAAGCGGCCATCGGCATGGATGCGCGCGGCGTCGGCGGTCTGTTCGATATGCCCGGCGGGCAGGTAGGGCGAGGCGATGCGCAGGGCACCGTCGGCGGCCTGGCTCAGATGAACGTCGGCAAACGGCTGCCAGGGTTGTGCGCCCTGGCGCCAGGCGATGCCGCCGGTTTCCGAACTGCCGAGGATTTCCGTCGGCCACTGCTGCAAGCGGTCATAGAGGCTGCCGGCGGCTTCGACAGGCAAGGCTCCCCCTGAGGAAAACACCCGTGAGACCTGGCTCAGCGCCGGCCAGTCGAGGTTATCGCCCATGCGCTTGAGCAGCGCCGGGCTGGCCACCCAGGCGAATGGCGAATGCTCGCGACTGGCGCGCTGCATGTCCTCGGGGAATGCCAGTTGCCTGCGCAAAAACGTGCGACCGGCGCACAGAGGCCACAGCACGCGGAACAGCAAGCCGTAGATGTGTTGGGTGGCGACGCTGCCGATAATGCAGGCGTCTTTCAGGTCCGCGCCCCACAATGCCTCCAGCGCCTGGACCTCATTGGCCAGCTGGCGCAGGGACTTGTCGATGCGCTTGGGTTCACCGCTGGAGCCGGAGGTGCACAGGCTCAGTTGGCAGCTATCGAGGTCGAGGGCGGCTGGGCTCAGTGGCGTCTGGTACAACGCTTCAAGGTCCGCAGCGTCCGTCAGCCAGGCATCGACCACGGCATCCCAGCGCTGACGGGTTTGCGGCTGCAGGTCGGCGGGGAGCAGCACGCTGACCCCGGCACGCCAAGCGCCGAGCAAGGCAATTGCCAGCACGCCGGCGTCCTCCAGGTGCACCGCCAGGCGCTGGATGCCGCGCGCTTGCAGGCCAGCCGCCAGGCGCAGGGCCTGCTCCATCAGTTGCGCATGATCGAGCGCGGGCTCAGTGGTGACCCGGCGCTGTTCCTGCGGCTCGAGCAGCAGATGTTCAAGTTTCAAACCTTTCATACGCGGCCTCGAACCCTTTGTCGTACCAGCCATTCCACGGCAAACAACAGTCCCATCAGCCCGTAGGCGATCAAGCCGTTGTACAACGTCCACCAGCTCAGCGGCGCCCACAGGGTGAGGGCAGCGGCGAGCAGGCCATTACACAGAAAAAACACACTCCACACCACGGTGACCTGACGTGTATACAGCACCGCGTTCGACGGCAGGTCCGGCTCGGTCATGCGTGCCAGGCGCTCGACCATCGGCGGCCCGTATTTCAGGCTCAGGCCGAACAGCGCCAGCATGAACCCGCTGACCAGGCTGGGGTACCAGCGCAGCCACTGCGGGTTATCGAACCAGGCGAGCGCCAGGCAAAACACAATCACCACCAGCGCCATCCAGCGACTGCCGGGGCGTCGCGCGGCGGTGAACGCGCGCAGCAGCCACAGGCCGCCCAGCAGCAGGCCAAATTGCCATGGGGCAAAATGCTCGGTGCCGTAATACACCGCAAAGGGGTACAGCAGCCCCGCCAGCAACAGGCCAAGGCCGATCAGCCGGCTCATGCGGCGGGTTGGACCAGACGGTACACCGCCTCAACCACGTCATTGACGGTACGCACCGCCTTGAACTCCTCGGCGGCGATCTTCTTGCCGGTCTGGCGCTTGATATGGTCGATCAGGTCCACGGCATCAATGCTGTCGATTTCCAGGTCCTGGTACAGGTTGGCGTCCAGGGTGACGCGCTCGGGTTCCAGTTCAAACAGTTCCACCAGGGCGGCGCGCAGGGTGTTGAAAATATCGTCACGAGTTTGCATGGTCCGGTCTCAAGCTGCCTGTCTGGCTGTGACGAATGCCGCAAGGCTGGCCACGTTGGTGAAGTGATTGCGCGTGTCCTTGGCGTCGGCATCGATCTTGATGCCGTACGTTTTCTGGATGGCCAGACCCAGCTCCAGGGCGTCGACCGAGTCCAGGCCCAGGCCTTCGCCGAACAGGGTCTGGTCGCTGCCGATGTCGTCGGCGCTGATGTCTTCCAGGCCCAGGGCCTCGATGATCAGCAGCTTTATATCGTGCTCAAGGCGGTGTTGGTCGCTCATCTTCGGCGAGCTCCTTAATGAAATAGTGATGCAGGTAATCGTTGAGCTTGCGTGACGCCTGGGGCGCGGGGCCCAGTGCGGCAAACGCGTGTGGTTCTATATCGGCACCCACGCGCAAACTGAAGTGGAATCGGCATTTGGGAATGCGATACCAGGGCTCGGCCTTGGTCAGGGTGGTGGGGCTGACCTTGATCACCACCGGGGTGATGAGGGTCGCACCGCGTAGCGCAATCGCCGCGCCGCCGCGATGAAAGGCCGGTGGCGCGCCGGGTGTGGTGCGGGTGCCCTCGGGAAAAATGATCAGGGTTTGCCCCGCGCGCAGGGCATCGGCAGCGGCGTCGAGCATGTCGGCGCTGCCATCGTTGCTGATGTAGCCGGCGTCGCGCACCGGGCCGCGGGTGAACGGGTTCTGGAACAGGCTCTGCTTGACCACGCAATTGGTCTGGCGCATCAGGCCGATCAGGAACACGACATCGATCAGCGAGGGGTGGTTGGCGACGATCATCTGCCCCGGGCGGCCGAGTTTTTCCGCGCCTTCGACGCTGTACGTGAGGATGCCCAGGCGTTTCATCAGGCGAATGAAGAACCAGAACAGGCAACTGATGGTGTGGCGCGCGCGTCGTTGATGCTGCCCGGCGTCGCCCGGCAGGCAACTGAGCAGCGGGAACACCAGCAAGCGCAGGCACAGCCCGCCGACGCCGAACACAAAGAAGCTGGCGGCCGTGGCGAACAGGCGCCAGTAATAGGCCTGCCGTGGTTTGTCGTTCAGGACTTGCGTCGCCAGTTCCATACTCGGTTCTTCCAGGCATGTTGGCAGGCGCCCTGTTCGGTCAGCAGGGTGCGCAGCAGGTTCAGGGCGTGGGGCCACTGGGTTTGAGTGAGTTGGACAGCGCTGCTGTTTAGTTCCAGTTGCCACTCGTCGCCCGGCGTCAGCAACAGGCCCAGGGCATAGGGGAAGGGCACGTCAGCGATCCAGCTGGCATACGCCTCGGGCGGTTGTTCTTCGGTAATTATCAGCAATACGGCCGGGGCGCCTTCGTTGAGCAATGCGGCGGCTTCGAGCAGGCCGTGTTCGAGGCCATCACCGGCGGCTGCAAGGGCGGTCATCTCGCTGGTTTCATTGCGCAGGATCGACCACAGGCCAATCACCGCGTTATGCACCGACAGGCTGAACTGGGTCGGCGACAGCGGCTGCTCGTTGGCCAGGTCGCTGAGGATATCGAGGGTGCGTGGGGTTTCGCCGTGGCGGGAAATGAACACCAGCGGCAGGTCTTCAAGGCCTTCAGCCAGTGGCCAGCCGACGCTGAACGCCATGCGCGCCAGACGGCTCAGGCGGCGGCGCTGCATAGCTGGCAAAAATGACACATCGGGGGACGCGTCGCTGACAGGCAGCAACACCGGGTCCCGGCACCAGGCGTGCCAGTCGTCCGCACTCTCAAGGCTAGGAGCCCAGGCGCGCCATTGGGCGATGTTGAAGTTGATCACTGAGAAGTTATCCCGCCCCTGCGGGCTTCCATGTGCGGCCAATGGCCCCGGATTCCGGGACAGAGGGCAATGGCCGAATGGCGCGCATTATCCCGGTGCCGTGGGGTTCTAGCAAATTTTGGTTAAAATTTGTTCGCTGTTGGTTACAAAAAAAGTCGTTGAAATTTACCGTTGTGTGCGACAGAGGGTCGAACTGGATTGTGGGAGCGCTCCCATTCATTTGTGAGCCAGACACAGCGCAGGGATGAACGAGGTAGCTAACCGGCGCTTTTGCGCTCTACACTCGGGTTATTCATTGAGACACGGAGGCTTTTCCATGCGGCGCGTGGTGTTCAATCAGAAAGGCGGCGTGGGCAAGTCCAGCATCGCCTGCAACCTGGCGGCGGTCAGCGCCAGCGAAGGTTATCGAACCCTGTTGGTGGACCTCGATGCACAGGGCAACTCCACCCAGTACCTCACCGGGCTTACCGGTGACGACATCCCCGTGGGAATCGCCGATTTTTTCAAGCAGACCCTGTCTTCCGGGCCGTTTTCCAAGAAGAACAAGGTGGATATCTACGAGACGCCCTTCGACAACCTGCATGTCATCACCGCCACCCCGGAGCTGGCGGACCTGCAGCCCAAGCTCGAGGCCAAGCACAAGATCAACAAGCTGCGAAAGCTGCTGGATGAGTTGAGCGAGGATTACGACCGTATCTACCTGGACACGCCCCCGGCGTTGAATTTTTATGCGGTTTCGGCGCTGATTGCCGCTGATCGCGTGCTGATCCCCTTCGATTGCGACAGCTTCTCGCGCCAGGCCCTGTATGGCCTGTTGGCTGAAATCGAAGAATTGAAGGAAGACCATAACGAAGGCCTGGAAGTGGAAGGTATCGTGGTCAACCAGTTCCAGGCCCGGGCAAGCCTGCCGCAACAGATACTCGATGAAATGATTGCCGAAGGGCTGCCGGTGCTGCCGGTGTACCTGGCCAGTTCGGTGCGCATGCGTGAGTCGCACCAGGAGAGCAAGCCGCTGATTCACCTGGACCCACGGCACAAGCTGACGCAGCAGTTTGTTGAATTGCATAACCTGCTGGAAAACGCCTGATCCTAAGGGCTACACAGACCCAATGTGGGAGGGGGCAAGCCCCCTCCCACATTTGGATTGCATTCCAGTTGGGTTTCTGGGACTTATCCTACGAAGGCTGTAGGAGCGGTCTGGCAGCAGGGGATAAGCCTTGTAACCTTGCCTACAGCTACGCCAGAATCCGCCGGCTTGTGCGTCTGGATGGGGGTCTCTAAGGTTTGCCGGTCGCTGAATGTTCAGTGATCGGGTTTAGTAGCCCACTCAGACCAAAGCATGTGCACCGCTCCAAAAGCATGGCGCTTCTTGCCTGTCGATGGTGGCTGTGCGCAGGGCACCTTCGGGTGCGCCGGGTTTTGCTTTCGTTCTACCGGTCTACTAACCTGCGTACAGCTGCCGCCCCTTGTTTAGTAGCAAGCAGGCGATGGCCCTGGCAGAGAACGAAAATATGAATTTATTCACCGTTACACCCAACCTCCCCACCGAAGCGCTGGTCATCAACAGCTACGAAACCTTCTCCTCGGTCCGCACCTTATTGCTCAATCTATCCAACGACCTCACCGGTGAACACCGCGATGTGGCTTTGGCTATCCATCAACTGAGCTAACTGGGCGTCATGCTGGTCAGCCAGATGATGGACCGAGAAGTCTCCGTGGTCTGAAGTTAAAACGCGGTCAAATGTGGGAGGGGGCTTGCCCCCGATGGCGGTATGTCAGCCAGCTTATTTGTAGCTGACCCACCGCTATCGGGGGCAAGCCCCCTCCCACACTGTTCAGTGGTGTTCTCAAGGGTTGATCACACCCCTTGGCTACTCAGCCAGCTCATCAACTGTGGCAATGGGAATGCCCCACTCTGGCGCGCCACTTCCCGGCCGTTCCTGAACAGAATCAAACTCGGAATCGAGCGAATCCCCAACTGCGCCGACAGTTGCTGATTAGCCTCACTGTCCAGCTTGGCCAACCGGCATTTACCTTCAAGCTGCCCGGCAGCCTGCTCGAATACCGGCGCAAACGACTTGCACGGCCCGCACCAGTCAGCCCACACATCCACCAGCAACGGCAGGTCGCCCTTGATCTGGCTGGCGTAGTCGCCTTGTTTCAATTCAAACGGCTTGTTCAACAACACCGGCTGCTTGCAGCGCCCGCACTTTGGCGAATCACCCAGGCGTGCGCCGGGGATGCGGTTGAGACCGTTGCAATGTGGGCAGGGGATTGCGAGAGGTTCAGGCATCGGAGGCTCCTGGGACTGGCCAATAGGTTGTATTTGGTGCCGGGGCTGAGATTTATCAAGGCTGGGTGCAGAGACTCATTCGCTCACAGTTTCTCCCGCGCCGGGTGATTCGTCTGTCTAGGCTTGCTGCTGTGCGCCATTGGTCTGTTTACGGCTATAGCAAATTGCGATAGTCGGAAATCAGGTTTAACCTCCATAGCAAGATGCGATAAGGACGTTGCATGCGAGTCATCAGTGAAAAGAGGATCTGGGAAGCAAAAGAAGCATGGCCGCGCTCGGCAACGGCTCTGAATCAGTGGTATCGCGTGATCAAGCGCAACGCCCCCAAAGACTTTGCCGCAATGAAAACCATGTTTCCCGCCACGGACAAGGTAGGTGAATTTCATGTCTTTGATATTGGCGGTAACAAACTGAGGTTGATTGCGTCGGTGCAGTATCGAATTCAGCGCATTTACATCAAGCACCTGCTGGACCACCGCGACTATGAGAAGGACAAATGGAAGGAAAAAAACAGATGAGCGCGCTTATGCAAGTAGCGGCAGAACACTGGCAGTTCGTTTCGCCAGTGCTGCGCAAGCCGGAAAACGAGGCAGACTACGATGCACTGGTGTGCGGTTTGGATGAGTTGTTGAGCCTGGTGGGTGAAGACGAGGACAGCCCGCTGATGAGCCTGGTCGACATTCTCAGCGACTGGATCGAAGCTTACGACCGTGAGCACCGCCCAATGCCCGTCGCCAGTGGGGTCGATGTGCTGCGCTACATGATGCGCGAGCACAATCTCACCCAAAGCGACCTTCCGGGGGTTGGGGCGCAATCAGTCGTTTCGGAAATATTGAGCGGAAAGCGCCAGCTCAACGTGCGTCAGATTCGTTGGCTGGCCGAGCGTTTCGGGGTGTCTGTGGAGACCTTTATCTAAGCGGTCAAGACGAACAACTGATCTCCAGATGCTTGCCCCAATCCGGCGGGCGCTGTGCGTACTGCTCCATCCCCGCTTGTTCCTCGAACGGCCTGGTCAGCACTTCATGCAGCCGCCGCACTTCGCTGTAGTACCCGGACTCGGCGGCGGCGATCGCGTTTTGGGCGAGGTAGTTGCGCAGGATGTACAGCGGGTTAACGGCATGCATCCGCTCACGGCGCTGCGCCTCGTTGTCGTTCCCGTCTCTTGCAACACGGGCCTTGTACAGTTCGGCCCAGGCATCGAAGCCGGCGAGGTCGACAAAGTCGTCGCGCAAACGCGCCACGGCCAGCGCCGCCGACTCATCGCCCAGGCGCCGGAAGAACAGCGTGTAATCCACGCCGCTGTTCTGCATCAGTTTGAGTAAACGCTCCACCAGCTTCTGATCATCTTCTTCGGCGGTGGTCAGGCCCAACCGGCGACGCATCAGGTCCAGGTAATGCGCCTGGTACAGGGGCAGGTACAGGCCGAGGGCTTCTTTGAGTGCGTCAACGCTGATAAACGGTGTGAGCGCCTGGGCCAGGGCGCTGAGGTTCCACTGCCCGATCGGTACCTGATTGCTGAAGGAGTAACGCCCTTCGTGATCGGAATGGTTGCAGATGAAGTGCGCGTCGAAATCGTCCAGAAACGCAAACGGCCCAAAGTCGAACGTGATGCCCAGGATCGACATGTTGTCGGTGTTCATCACGCCGTGGCAGAAACCATACGCCTGCCATTTGGCGACCATTTCGGCGTTGCGCTCGACGATTTCGCGGAACATCGCGAGATACGGCTCAGGCTGTTCGCGGCACTCGGGGTAATGCAGGTTCAATACGTGTTCGGCCAGTTCGGCCAACTGCTCGGACTTTTGGGTGTAGTAGAAGTATTCGAAGTGCCCGAAGCGGATATGGCTGGGGGCCAGGCGCAATACCATGGCCCCGCGTTCCTGCTTCTCACGCCACACCGGGGTGCTGGAGCCGATCACGCACAAGGCGCGGCTGGTGGGGATGCCCAATGCATGCAGCGCTTCGGAGGCGAGGAATTCGCGGATCGAGGAGCGCAATACCGCGCGCCCGTCGCCCATGCGTGAGTAGGGCGTCATGCCGGCGCCCTTGAGGTGCAGGTCCCAATGTTCGCCGGCCTGGTTATACACCTCGCCCAGCAGCAACCCTCGGCCATCGCCCAGTTGCGGGGTGTAGCCGCCGAACTGGTGCCCGGAATAGACCATCGCCCGCGGCTGCGCCTCGGCCCACAGCTTATGGCCGCCGAACAGTTCGGCAAACACGGGCGTTTCGGCCACGGCCGGGTCGAGGTCGAGCAGGGCCATGGCGGCGTCGCTCGCCACCACCAGGCGCGGCTCGTCCAGGGGCTCGGGCAGCACGTGGGTTGAGAACGCATCGCCCAGGCGTGCGAAGCGGTTGTCGAAGGTCAGTTCGTCGAGGGCTTTCACCGGGCATCTCCAGCAGGATGCCCCAGCATTTGGCTGGGGCTCAGTTCTTTAGTCGAGTTTGCTCGGCGGGGGTTCAGGCGCATCCTCGACCTTTGCGGCGGGCGGCTCGGGCGTATCCTGCTCGGGCGCAACGAGGGTCTTGCGTTCGTCTTCCACCGGCACCAGTTTGTATTCCTGGCCGTGCATGTTCTTCAAGTACACCTCCATCTGTCGGAACGAGATGTTGATGTGCTGCTTCTTGAACTCACGGTTGATATAGCGGTTGACCTCGTCCAGCACCGGGTTGCGGTCGCCCAGGTCGCGCACGTGCATGCGCAGCTCGTGGTCGAGGGTGCTTTCGCCGAAGTTGAGGAAATACACATGGGGTTCCGGTTCCTTCAGTACCCGTGGGTTTTCCCTGGCGGCCTTGAGTAACAGCTCCTTTACCAGATCCAGGTCGGAGCCGTAGTCCACGCCCAGTTTCAGGGTCACTCGCGTGATGGTGTCGGTCAGCGACCAGTTGATCAGTTGCCCGGTAATGAAGGTCTTGTTCGGGACAATGATGTCCTTGCGGTCGAAGTCGGTGATGGTGGTGGCGCGGATGCGGATCTTGCTCACCGTGCCCGACAGGTTGCCGATGGTGATGGTGTCGCCGATGCGCACCGGGCGCTCGAACAGGATCATGATGCCGGAGATGAAGTTGGCGAAGATTTCCTGCATGCCGAAGCCCAGTCCTACCGACAATGCCGCCACCAGCCATTGCAACTTGTCCCAGCTCACGCCCAGGGTGGACAAGGTGGAGACGAAACCGACGCCGGCGATCACATAGGACAGCAATGTCGTGGTGGCATAGGCGCTGCCTTGCGCCAGTTCCAGCTTGGACAGCACCAGCACTTCGAGTAAACCGGGCAGGTTGCGCGCCAGGGCGAAGGTGATACCGATGATGATCAACGCGCCGAGCAAGTCGCCGATGCTGATCGGCACCATGCTGATATTCGCACCGGTGCCGCTGGTGTATTCGTACAGTGTGACGTTATCCAGGTAGGAAAATACCGAGATGAGGTCCGACCACACCCAGTACAGGGCTGCGATAAAGCCGCCGAGCAGGGCGAGGCGGATCAGGCGCAAGGATTGTTCGTTGACCTTCTCGATGTCCAGGGTCGGCTCTTCAACCACCGCTTCGCCTTCACCGGCTTCCTTGGCGGCCTGGCGTTTGGCCAGGGCGCGCGCATAGGCCAGGCGTCGGGCGGCCACGCTCAGCCAGCGTACGAAGGTGGCTTCGATCACCAGCCAGAACATCAGCAGGTACAAGGTGTTGATCAAGCGGTCGCTGAGCTTGAGCGCGGTGTAGTAGTAGCCGAAGCACACCGCAATAAACAGCGCAATCGGCAGGGCGGTGAACAACAGGCCCACGGCTTTGCGAAACAGCGAGGCTTTTTCGTGGGTGGGGCTGTTGAGCAGCAGGCGACTGAGCAGCCACGCCATCAGGGCGTAGCAGGTGAGGACCACGGCGATGCCCAGCACGTCTTCGGCGAGTGCCGCCGGTTGGTGCTCGGCGATGGCCACCACGGCCACCAGGGCCAGTACCACCAGCCCGAGCTTGCGCACCCAGCCCTGGAGGAATTCGACCTGGGGCTTTTCCCAGCGAAAGTGCAGCTCGGCCACGCCGCCGGGCGCGAGGATGCGGTAGGCGGTGTAGAACACCAGCCACGCCTGGGCGATCTGCAGCAGGGCCGAGCCCAGGTTGGCGTTCTGCCCACGGGCGTCGATCTGCAAGGCATAGCCGCACAGCGCCAGGCCCAGGGATACCGGCATCGCCAGCAGGATATTGATCAGGATCGCCTGCGGCGTGTGCCACTGGCTGTCGCGCTTGAAGTGACCGATGTCCAGGTGAACCTTGTTCAGGCGCTGATACAACGCCTTGCGCCGCCACAGCAGCGCGCCGATCAACAGCAGCAGCGGCAGGAACAGCAGCGGACGCTGGGTCAGGCCGTCATACAACTCGCTGACGCTGGAGGCCCAGGGCAGGGTGGTGATTTGCTTGCTCAGGTGCGCCGGTACGGTTTCCAGCCACTCGGTGTCCAGCGGCTTGTTGCTCGGTATCCAGAACATCTGCTCATCGAGCGTGGCGCGCAGGGTGGTGGCGGTGCTGAGCAGTTGTTTCTGGTTCAGTTGCAGGGTGATGGATTCGTTGAGCAGCGCGCTCAATTCACGGCTCAGGCGCTCCAGCAGGTCGCTGCGGGTGATCGCCAGTTCCAGCAGGGTGCGGCGCAATTGCGGGGTGACGTCGTCCGGCGGCTGGTTGGCCAGCAGGTTATCCACATAGGCACTGGGAGAGCTGATCAGCTCGCGCTGCTGGTTGACCTCGAACTGGTACAGGCGAATGTTGGCGATGTCGTCGGCCAGGTCGCGGTCGACGGTCAAGCGCGGCAGGGCCTGCTTCTGTTTGTAGAGGATCTTGGACAGCAGCAGGCTGCCCTTGAGTACGTTGATTTGCTCGTCCAGCGCCGAATCGCTTTGGGTCACGGTGTCCAGTTGCTGCTTGGTCTGCAGGTTTTTCTGGGTCAGGTCGTTGAGGCGGTCGGTGCTTTTGAGCAGGTAGTCGGAGAGCTTCAGGTTGGCCGCGCTTTCCGTGGCCAGCAGGCTGCTGCCGCCGGCTTTCTGCGCTTCGATGGACTGTTGGGTCACCGTCTGCTGGGACTGGGCCAGGCGTTTCTGGTTGATCAGGGTTTGCAGGTCCTGGATTTCCTGCTCCAGGCGCGTGGTTTTTTCCTGGATCAGGTCGCGCTGGCTGTTGCCCAGGTCTTGCAACTGGCTGTTGCCGGCCAGTTCCTGGCGGCGCAGGGGAATCAGCGCGTTCAGGGCGGCGAGTTCGGCGTTGAGCTGGTTGCGCTGGTCGGCGTTGAGGGCTTTGCCGTTGTCCTTGCCGGTCTTGAGGGTCGCATTGATTTGCTGGATGCGCGTCTGGCTGCTGCTGATCTCGGTCTGGGCGCGCTCTGGCCGGGTCTGGGCGGCGATGGTCAGGCTGTTGGCGTCGGCCAGCTCTTTTTGCAGGTCGCCTTGCTGGGTGCTGCGCTGCACCAGCAATTGCTCAAGCTGCGGCACGGGCAGGCTGGCGTAGCGTTGGGCCACCGGGACGATTTTGGTGGCCTTGAGCCGGGTCAGCTCGCGCTGGTTGTCGACCGTCTGGCGCGGCGCGTCCTCCAACTGGCGTTTGAGGTCGGCCAGGCGCTGCTCGTAATCCTGCTTGTTGGCCAGGTACGTCAGGGTCTGTTGCAGGATGCCCTGCAATGCCTTCATGTCGGCGTCGGGCAGCTTGCGGTCGGGCAGCTTGTCCAGGGTTTGCTGGATAGCGTCGGCGCTGGGCGGGTCGGCGGCGTGGACGGTGCCGACACAAAGGGTCAGGCCCAGCAGGGCAGTAGCGAGAAAAGTGCGCAGGATTGGCATAGAGACCGGTCGAGCAAGGTGAAGAATCGGGGCGTTGTCGCCCCGCAGTTTAGAGGAAGAGCCCGGGGCCCGGGCGACTTCCTTCGGGGAATCTGACGCCGACTTTGCCAATCTTGTTCCCGTCCATGACTGCGATGGTCCAGATGGTGTTGTTCCACTCCACCTGGTCGCCCACCACCGGCGCACCGCCGACTTTCTGGGTGATGAAGCGGCTCAACGGCATGTCCGGGTCGATACCCTCCAGCTTGAGCCCGTACAGCGCCGACACCGCGCCCAGCTGGGCGTCGCCTTCAAGGACGAAGTCGCCGAAGAAGCGCAGGTCCAGGCCTCGTTGCGGTGCCTGGCTGAACAGTTTGCCCAGGGCCGGCAGGTTGTGTTCATGGCCGATGACGCAGAGCAAATCATCGACTTCCAATACCGTACTACCCGACGGATGGAGCAGTTGCTGGCCACGGAACAGTGCGGCGATCCGCGTGCCCTCGGGCATTTTCAGCTCGCGCAGGGCGGCGCCGATGCACCATTTTTCCGCGCCCAGGCGGTAGACGAACAGCTCCCACTCGCTGGTGACGTGCACTTCCAGGGCGGCGCGGGAAATCGGCGCCGGGTCCGGCGGAACGGTGACTTTGAGCAACTTGGCCACCCACGGCAGGCTGGTGCCCTGCACCAGCAGCGACACCAGCACAATAAAGAACGCCAGGTTGAAGTACAGCTGCGCATGGGGCAGGCCGGCCATCAGCGGGAACACCGCGAGAATGATCGGCACCGCACCGCGCAGGCCGACCCAGGCGATAAAGGCTTTTTCGCGACTGTGGAAGGCCTTGAACGGCAGCAGGCCGACCATCACCGACAGCGGGCGCGCAAACAGGATCATCCACAGCGCCAGGCCCAGGGCGGGCAGGGCGATGGGCAGCAAGTCATGGGGCGTGACCAGCAGGCCCAGCACCAGGAACATGCCGATCTGCGCCAGCCAGGCCATGCCGTCGAGCATATGCAGGATGCCGTGGCGGCTGCGCACCGGACGGTTGCCGATCACCAGGCCGCACAGGTACACGGCGAGAAAACCGCTGCCGTGCAAGGCGTTGGTCAGGGCGAAGACGAACAGGCCGCCGGCGATCACCAGGATCGGGTACAGGCCGTTGGCCAGGTTGATGCGGTTGACCATTTGCAGCATCAGCCAGCCGCCGCCCAGGCCAACCAGGCCGCCGATGCCGAATTCGCGGATCAGGTGGGTCAGCAGGCTCCAGTGCAGGCCGGTCTGGCCGCTGGCGAGCATGTCGATCAGGGTCACGGTGAGGAACACCGCCATGGGGTCGTTGCTGCCCGATTCGATTTCCAGGCTGGCGCTGACCCGTTCATTCAGCCCCTTGCCGCCCAGCAGCGAGAACACTGCCGCAGCGTCCGTGGAGCCGACGATGGCGCCGATCAGCAAGCCCTGGATGATATTGAGGTCGAACAGCCAGGCCGCGGCCATGCCGGTGAGGCCGGTGGTGATCAGCACGCCGACTGTGGCCAGGGACAACGCCGGCCAGAGCGCCACACGGAAACTCGCCACCCGCGTGCGCAAACCGCCGTCGAGCAGGATCACGGCCAGGGCGAGGTTGCCCACCAGGTAGGCGGTCGGGTAGTTATCGAAGATGATGCCGCCGCCATCGACGCCGGCGATCATGCCCACGGCCAGGATGATCACCAGGATCGGAATCCCTAAGCGCGACGACAGAGAACTCACCAGAATGCTCGCACTCACCAGCAACGCGCCGATCAAGAACAGGCTGTTGATGGTCGTCGCATTCAAAGGCAGTACTCCAGAGCAGGGAAGACAGGGCGCAAACTGACCATGCAGTCTGCGTGCCAGGGATTCTAACCTGTTGAATTGCTGCGCTGTCAAAAAGCTTTTGTGGGGGGAATCCCATAATGAAGGTTCTACACAGATCCAAATGTGGGAGGGGGCTTGCCCCCGATAGCGGTGTGTCAGCTACAGATAAGCTGACTGGCATACCGCAATCGGGGGCAAGCCCCCTCCTACATTTTTAAGCCAGTGCCGTCAGTCAGAGACGGAAGCGGCCGACCATGCCATTCAAATCCACCGCCAGGCGCGACAGCTCGCTGCTCGCCGCGCTGGTCTGGCTGGCGCCGGTCGCCGATTGCACCGACAGGTCACGGATATTCACCAGGTTGCGGTCGACTTCCCGTGCAACCTGCGCCTGTTCCTCCGCCGCACTGGCGATCACCAGGTTGCGCTCGTTGATCTCGACAATTGCGGTGTTGATGGTGTCCAGCGACAGCCCCGCGCCCTTGGCGATGTTCAGCGTCGATTCGGCGCGCTCGGTACTGTTGCGCATCGAATCCACCGCATGCTCGGTGCCGGCCTGGATGCTGCCGATCATGCGTTCGATCTCGCTGGTGGACTGCTGGGTACGATGGGCCAACGCGCGCACCTCATCCGCCACCACCGCAAAACCACGCCCGGCCTCACCGGCCCGCGCCGCTTCGATGGCCGCGTTGAGGGCCAGCAGGTTGGTCTGGTCGGCCAGGCCGCGGATCACGTCCAGTACCTTGCCGATATCGCGCGATTCATTGGCCAGCTCACCGATCAAGGTCGCGGTGGCTTGCACATCGCCGCTCATGCGTTCGATGGCGCTGACGGTTTCCTGCACCAGGTCGCGCCCGTCGCCGGCGGAGGTGGTGGCGTTGCGCGAGGCTTCAGAAGTGCTCACGGCATTGCGTGCGACTTCCTCGACCGCGCTGGTCATCTCGTTGACGGCGGTGGCGGCCTGTTCGATTTCGTTGTTCTGCTGGGTCAGGCCGCGCGCGCTTTCATCGGTGACCGCATTGAGCTCTTCAGCCGCCGACGCCAGTTGCGTGGCCGAGCCGGCGATGCGTTGCAGGGTGTCGCGCAGTTTGTCTTGCATCTTGGCCATGGCGGCGAGCAGGCGCCCGGCTTCGTCGTTACCGTCGACCTTGATCGGGCGCGTGAGGTTGCCTTCGGCCACTTCTTCCGCCGCTTCCAGGGCCTGGGAGATCGGCACGGTGATGCTGCGGGTCAGCAGCCAGGCGAACAACAGGGTCAGCGCGGTGGCGATCACCAGCAGGCCCACGACCATGTTGAAGGCCAGGTTGTACTGGTCTTCGGCCTGCTGGTTGGTGTCCAGGGCCATGGCGTTATTGATTTCCAGCAGGCGGTTGAGTACCCCGTTGACCTGCTCGGAGTTGGTCAGCAGTTCGGTGTTGAGCAGGGCGCGCAATGCCTCGACCTGGTTGCCCTGCGAGAGGCTCTTCATACGCTCTTCGATCTGATGGTACTGAGCCAGCAATCGCAAGTATTCGTTGTAGGTCGAACGTTCTTCGCTGGTCTCGATCAGCTTTTCATACACGCCTTGGGCGGTGCGGATCTGCTGGTTGCGCAGGTCGAAGGCTTCCAGGGTCTTTTGCTGCACGTCCGGCTCGCGGTTGGTGAGCAAGCGGTACGACAACACGCGCAGGCGCAATGTCAGTTGGGTGAACTCGTCGAGCGCGCGGATGCTGGGTACGCTGGCCAGGGTGATGTCTTCGGTGGCCGCTCGGATCTTGCTCATCTGGTTCAGCGCGAACACGCCGAGAAACAACATCAAGGCGCCGATAAACGCGAAGCCGAGGAAGGCCCTCGGCGCGATATTCATATTACGAAGAGACATGCTGGAATCCTGGGGGGAGCGCGATCCGTGCGGCCATGAGGTGGTGTGTGCATCGCGTATCGGCCCTACGACTAAAGTCTTAAGGAGCTGTGCGTTTTTGTCGCATCTGACCAGGGGTTTCAGCGATTCAGGAACCAGATTGGGTAATTGCAGTCACTAAGGCTCGAAAGTGCGGCCCGGGCCTTCGGAATCGGGCTGTGCGCCGGGGGATAACCCTGGCATCCGAGGTGAATTTTCTTTATCGTCACCGCCCTTTTAAAAGCTCGAGAAATCAAAATGTTAGAAGCATCCCTCAGCCAACTGGAACAACTGGTCAGCGACCTCGTACAGCAGAATCAAGACCTGCTGGGCAGCAACGAATCCCTCAAGGCGGAGCTTGCCCGTGCCAGGGACGAGAACGACAGCCTGCAACTGAACCTGATGGAACAGGAAGAAAAACACGGTGCCACCGCCGCCCGTATCCAGGCACTGGTTGAGCGTGTAAGCGCAGGGCCTGTCAGCGCATGAACGAAGGGATAAAGGTCGTTTCGATTCTCGGAGAGGATTACTCGATCAAGGCACCGGCCGGGGAAGACCAGACCCTGATGCACGCCGTGACTATGCTCAAGGCCTCCCTGGCCACCACCAAGAAAAAGTACCCGACCCTGATCGGTGACAAATTATTGGTACTGGCCGCGCTGAACCTGTGCGCCGAGCAAATCGAAATGCAGCAGGCTCACCAACAGGAACTCGACCGTTACCAAGAGCAAGTCAGCGCCACGGTCGAGGTGATTTCCAAGGCGATCCAGCCCTAGAACCACGCATCCTGCATGCCCAGGCACGTATCGTCACGTGCCTCCAGAATCGCCAGTTCATGATGGCAGCCTGGTACTTCCCAGGTCAGGAAGTACCGGGCGGCCTGGAGCTTGCCTTTATAGAAGGCCACATCGGCCGCGTTGCCCCTGGCCAGTCCTTCTTCGGCGCGAATCGCCTGTTCCAGCCAGCGCCAGCCAATCACCGTGTGCCCGAACACCTTCAGATACAGCGCCGAGTTCGCCAGGCTGCTGTTGACCTTGCCCTGGGCGAGATCGCCCAGCAGGCCGAGGGTGACGCTTTGCAGGCGACTGACCAGGTGCTCCAGTGGTTGCCTCAGCGCGGTCAGCGATGGGTACTGCTGTGCCCGCGCGCCTGTCTCGGCGATCAGTCGAATCAATTGCTTGAGCCCGGCACCCCCGTTCTGCGCCAGTTTGCGCCCGAGCAAATCCAGGGACTGGATGCCATGGGTGCCTTCGTGGATCGGGTTCAGGCGGTTATCGCGGTAGTACTGCTCCACCGGGTATTCACGGGTATAGCCATGGCCGCCAAGGATCTGGATTGCCAGTTCGTTGGCCTTGAGGCAGAACTCCGACGGCCAGGATTTGACGATGGGTGTCAGCAGGTCCAGCAGCTCGTGGGCCTGTTTGCGCTCGTCGTCGGTCGGCAGGGTGGTGGTGTCGTCGAACAGCCGCGCGGCGTACAGGCCGAGGTCGAAGGCGCCTTCGACATAGGCTTTTTGTGTCAGCAGCATGCGCTTGATATCGGCGTGCTGGATGATCGGTACCGGGGCAGTGCCTGGGTCTTTGCTGTCCGGCAGGCGGCCTTGCGGACGTTCGCGGGCGTACTCCAGCGAGTAAAGGTAGCCCGCATAACCGAGCATCACCGCGCCCATGCCCACACCGATGCGTGCTTCATTCATCATCTGGAACATGCAGCTCAGGCCCTGGTGCGGTTTGCCCACCAGGTAGCCGACACAGTTGCCGTTATCACCGAAATTAAGCGCTGTGGACGTGGTGCCGCGCCAGCCCATCTTGTGAAACAGCCCGGCCAGCAGCACGTCGTTGCGCTCGCCCAGGCTGCCGTCATCGTTGACCAGGAATTTGGGCACGATAAACAGCGAAATGCCCTTCACCCCCGCCGGTGCATCGGGCAGCTTGGCCAGCACCATGTGCACGATATTTTCCGACAGCGGGTGGTCGCCGCCGGAAATGAAGATCTTGTTGCCCTTCAGGCGATACGTGCCGTCCGCCGCTGGCTCTGCGCGTGTACGAATATCCGACAAAGACGACCCGGCATGCGGTTCGGTGAGGGCCATGGTGCCGAAGAAACGTCCGTCGATCATTGGCTGCAGGAAACGCTGTTTCTGCTCTTCGGTGCCAAAACTTTCAATCAGGTTGGCGGCGCCCATGGTCAGGAACGGGTAGGACGTCGACGCGGCGTTGGCCGACTGGAAGTGCGCAAAGCAGGCCTGGGACAGCAATGTAGGCAGCTGCATGCCACCGGCTTCGAAACTGCGCGCAGCGTTGAGAAAACCGGCTTCAAGAAAGGCATCCACGGCCGGCTTTACTTCCGGAATCAGGATCGCCTTGCCGTCTTCATAGCGCGGTTCGTTTTCATCGTTCTTGCGGTTGTGCGGCGCGAAGTGCTTTTCGGCAATGCTGCGCGCCGTGCTGATGGCGGCATCGAAGGTTTCGCGATTGTGCTCGGCAAACCGCTCGCGCTGAGTCAGGCCCTCGGCATCGAGGACTTCGTACAGCTCGAAAGCCAGATTGCGGGAACTGAGCAGCGTCTCGGACATGGCGGATTACCTTTGAAGGAATTGGCCTGAGTCTAAGTGCGCGAATGGAGGGTGGATAGCAAGATTGATCTGGGTGATAGAGGGGCAAAACGCAGGCAGGGAATTGAAATGGGGCCAAATGTGGGAGGGGGCTTGCCCCCGATAGCGGTGTGTCAGCCAAACATAAGCTGGCTGATCCATCGCAATCGGGGGCAAGCCCCCTCCCACATTTTTTACCGCGGTTAGCCGATGGTCATCAGGCTGGCGTTACCGCCTGCCGCAGCGGTGTTGACGCTCAACGCCCGCTCGATCACCAGGCGCTCCAGCGCAATCGCCGTTTCGCCCTGCGACAGACCCTGCACGCCAACAATCGCACCGCCACGCTGCGCCACTTGCTGGCACACCGCGCGCAATTGGTCGGAATCACCGTGATGCAGGACCGCGTCAAACACCACGTCGTCCTTGGTCCAGTCGGCCACGCGCTTGATCTTCGCCTGAATGTCTTTCGGCAGGCGTGGGAACAAGGCCTTGGTCAGCTCGGTTTCCGGCCATACCGCCGAACCGCCTACCGCCAATACCGCGGCCAGTTGGGTCAGCAGGTCGCCTTCCACTTCGGCCAGGCACAGCACGTGCTCGCGCGGCAGGATCGCATAGCTGTTGCGCTCGCCGGTCGGGCCGGCCAGTTGACGGGTGATACCGCTTTGCGACTGTGCGGCAAATTGTGTGCACAGGGCGCTCAGTTCGCTGAACTTGTGAGTGTCGGCCCAGGTTTTCAGCGCGGTCAGCGGTTGGCTCATGGCGTCGCGCAGGCGCAGGTCGGGTGCGGTCAAGGCGTCGCCACGTACGAAGGATTGCTCGATCGCGTCGGTAGGACGGGTCGACAACAGGCGGTACAGGTACAGCGGACCACCGGCTTTGGGGCCGGTACCCGACAGGCCTTCACCGCCGAACGGCTGCACGCCGACCACGGCGCCGACAATGTTGCGGTTGACGTAGACGTTACCGGCGTTGACGTTGTCGATCACCTTGGCGATGGTCTCGTCGATGCGGGTGTGCACGCCCAGGGTCAGGCCGTAGCCGGATGCGTTGATCTGGCCGATGAGCTGGTCGATTTCTTTACGCTTGTAGCGCACCACGTGCAGCACCGGACCGAAGATTTCCCGTTGCAGCTCGTCGAAGCTTTCCAGCTCGATCAGGGTCGGCATCACGAAGGTGCCACGCTTGATCTCGTCGCCATCGGCAATCGCCACCTGGTAAACGTTGCGGCCTTTGTCGCGCATGGCCTGGATGTGTTTCTCGATGCCGGCCTTGGCTTCGGCGTCGATCACCGGGCCGATATCCACCGACAGGCGCTCCGGGTTGCCGAGGCGGCATTCGGCCATGGCACCCTTGAGCATTTCGATGACGCGGTCTGCCGAATCTTCCTGCAGGCACAAGACGCGCAGGGCCGAGCAACGTTGGCCGGCGCTGTCGAAGGCCGACGACACCACGTCGATGACCACCTGTTCGGTGAGCGCCGACGAATCGACGATCATCGCGTTCTGGCCACCGGTTTCGGCGATCAGTGGAATCGGGCGGCCCTGAGCATCCAGGCGCCCGGCCACACTGCGTTGCAGCAAGCGTGCAACCTCGGTGGAACCGGTGAACATCACGCCTTTGACGCGCTCATCACCGACCAGGCGGGCACCGACGCTTTCGCCCTGGCCCGGCAGCAATTGCAGCACGCCTTGCGGAATGCCGGCTTCGAGCAGGATGCGCACGGCTTGGGCGGCGACCAGCGGGGTTTGTTCGGCAGGCTTGGCCAGTACCGGGTTACCGGCGGCCAATGCAGCAGCGACCTGGCCGCTGAAGATCGCCAGCGGGAAGTTCCACGGGCTGATACACACCACCGGGCCCAATGGGCGGTGGGCGTCGTTGGTGAAATCGTTGCGTGCCTGTACCGCGTAGTAGCGCAGGAAGTCCACGGCTTCGCGTACTTCAGCGATGGCGTTGGCGAAGGTCTTGCCGGCTTCACGGGCGAGCAGGCCCATCAGTGGCTGGATTTCGCCTTCCATCAGGTCGGCGGCGCGTTCCAGGATCGCGGCGCGCTCGGCGGGCGGGGTGGCCTGCCAGATCGGTGCGGCGCTGATAGCGCACTGGATCGCATTGTCGACGTCTTCGACCGTGGCTTCCTGAACATGACCGACCACATCGCGCAGGTCCGACGGGTTCAGCACCGCGGCAGCCGGTTGTTCGCTGGCGGCGCAACCGAGCATCGGCGCGGCTTTCCAGTTGTTGTGGGCGGTGGCCAGCAGGGCGCAGGACAGCGATGCCAGGCGATGCTCGTTGGCCAGGTCGATACCGGCCGAGTTGGCGCGGTCGCGGCCATACAAGTCACGCGGCAGCGGGATACGCGGGTGCGGCAGGCCGAAGCCGCCTTCCACGGTCGCCATCTGCTCGATGCTCGCCACTGGATCGGCCACCAGCTCCTGGATCGAGATGGATTGGTCGGCGATGCGGTTGACGAACGAAGTGTTCGCGCCGTTTTCCAGCAGGCGACGCACCAGATACGCCAGCAGTGTTTCGTGGGTGCCGACAGGGGCGTACACGCGGCACGGACGGTTAAGCTTGCCTTCGGAAACCTTGCCTACGACCTGTTCGTACAGCGGCTCACCCATGCCGTGCAGGCATTGGAACTCGTACTGGCCGGGGTAATAGTTCTGACCGGCAATGTGGTAGATGGCGGCCAGGGTGTGGGCGTTGTGCGTGGCGAACTGCGGGTAGATGACTTCCGGCACCGACAGCAGTTTGCGTGCGCAGGCAATGTAGGAAACGTCGGTGTAGACCTTGCGCGTGTACACCGGGTAGCCTTCCAGGCCTTCGACCTGGGCGCGTTTGATTTCGCTGTCCCAGTACGCGCCTTTAACCAGGCGGATCATCAGGCGGTGGCGGCTGCGGCGGGCCAGGTCGATCACATAGTCGATCACGTACGGGCAACGCTTCTGGTAGGCCTGGATCACGAAACCGATACCGTTCCAGCCGGTCAATTGCGGCTCGAAGCACAGGCGCTCGAGCAGGTCCAGGGACAACTCGAGGCGGTCGGCTTCTTCGGCGTCGATGTTCAGCCCGATGTCGTACTGTTTGGCCAGCAAGGTCAGCGACAAGAGGCGCGGGTACAACTCGTCCATGACCCGCTCGTACTGCGCGCGGCTGTAACGCGGGTGCAGGGCGGAAAGCTTGATGGAGATGCCCGGGCCTTCATAGATCCCACGGCCGTGGGACGCCTTGCCGATGGAGTGAATGGCTTGTTCGTACGAGGCCAGGTACTTCTGCGCATCGTGCTCGGTGAGCGCGGCTTCACCGAGCATGTCGTAGGAGTAGCGGAAGCCCTTGGCTTCGAACTTGCTCGCGTTGGCCAGGGCTTCGGCGATGGTTTCGCCGGTGACGAACTGCTCGCCCATCAGGCGCATGGCCATGTCGACGCCCTTGCGGATCATCGGCTCGCCGCTTTTGCCGATGATGCGGCTCAGGGACGAGGTCAAGCCGGCTTCGTTATGGGTGGCGACCAGTTTGCCGGTCAACAGCAAGCCCCAGGTGGCGGCATTGACGAACAGCGACGGGCTGTTACCCAGGTGCGGGTGCCAGTTGCCGGTGCTGATCTTGTCGCGGATCAGTGCATCGCGAGTGCCCTTGTCCGGGATGCGCAGCAGCGCTTCGGCCAGGCACATCAGCGCTACGCCTTCCTGGGACGACAGGGAAAATTCCTGCAGCAGGCCCTGAACAATACCGGCACGGCCGCCGGCGCTCTTCTGGTTGCGCAGCTTCTCGGCAATCGTGGCGGCCAGCTTGTTGGTGGCTTCGGCCATGTCGGCCGGCAGGCGCGCCTGTTCGATCAGCATCGGCACCACTTCCGGCTCGGGGCGACGGTAAGCGGCGGTGATCGAGGCGCGCAATACGGACTGCGGCAGGATGCTCTCGGCGAACTCAAGGAAGCACTGGTGCGCGTGGTCGGCCTGCACCTCGCCCGCATCATCGGCGTCCTTGTTGCTCAAGCCATTGAGCTCGTTCAGGGTTGCACCACCCTCGAGTTTCTCCAGGTAATTGAAAATTGCCTGTTTGATCAGCCAGTGCGGCGTGCGATCAATGGAGGACGCGGCGGCCTTGAGGCGTTCGCGGGTCGGGTCGTCGAGTTTGACCCCAAGGGTGGTCGTAGCCATATTCTTATCCTCATGGGTGCCACTACCGAGTGGCATCTGCTGGCGGCAAGATTAGCTTTGCCCATGGCGAGGTGCAACCGGGTGCAACCCTTTTTGTTCATGAAATTTACGACGCTTGATCGGAAAAAATCCGGCCTTTGACCGAATCGGCTGCTTGTCGGTGCATTTGCTTCTGAGATTGAATGTTCTTGCTCCGAAAAGGAGCAAAAACACGGTGTTTGTGCGCAAAGGCGCGCAGGTGCAACTTATTCGCAAGAAACTGGTTGCACCTTATTTGCATTGTTGAATAGCATTCGCGCACCAAGGTGCAACCACCTCTACGGTTTGGTTCATCGGCTGGCGGCTTTCCTGGGGAAACGCCAGTCATAAATGCGCGGCATTCAGTATCGTTTATCGGGTTACTACCGGTAGCGGTCTGACAGACCGTCGCTACATAAAAACAAAGCCAGGGCGTCACTTCTATGAGCGTTAGCAATCCAACCCTGATCACGTTCGTGATCTATATCGCAGCAATGGTGCTGATCGGCCTGATGGCCTATCGCTCCACCAACAACCTTTCCGATTACATCCTTGGCGGTCGCAGCCTCGGCAGCGTGGTGACAGCCTTGTCCGCCGGTGCTTCCGATATGAGCGGCTGGTTGTTGATGGGCCTGCCGGGCGCGATCTACATGTCGGGTTTGTCGGAAAGCTGGATCGCCATCGGCCTGATCGTCGGTGCCTACCTCAACTGGCTGTTCGTGGCCGGTCGCCTGCGGGTGCAGACCGAACACAACGGCGACGCCCTGACCCTGCCGGATTACTTCTCCAGCCGCTTCGAAGATAAAAGCGGCCTGCTGCGGATCATTTCTGCCGTGGTGATCCTGGTGTTCTTCACCATTTACTGCGCCTCCGGCATTGTGGCCGGTGCGCGCCTGTTCGAAAGCACCTTCGGCATGTCCTACGAGACGGCGCTATGGGCCGGTGCTGCAGCGACTATCGCCTACACCTTCATCGGCGGTTTCCTGGCGGTCAGCTGGACCGACACCGTGCAAGCCACGCTGATGATCTTCGCGTTGATCCTGACGCCGATCATCGTACTGCTGGCCACCGGCGGCGTGGACACCACCTTCCTGGCCATCGAAGCCAAGGACCCGACCAACTTCGACATGCTGAAAAACACCACCTTCATCGGTATCATCTCGCTGATGGGCTGGGGCCTGGGCTACTTCGGCCAGCCGCACATTCTCGCGCGGTTCATGGCGGCGGATTCGGTAAAGTCGATTGCCAACGCGCGCCGCATCTCCATGACCTGGATGATTCTGTGCCTGGGCGGCACCGTGGCGGTGGGCTTCTTCGGCATCGCTTACTTCTCGGCGCATCCTGAGGTGGCCGGTCCCGTGACCGAAAACCCTGAGCGTGTGTTTATCGAACTGGCCAAAATCCTGTTCAACCCATGGGTTGCCGGTGTGTTGCTGTCGGCGATCCTGGCGGCCGTGATGAGCACCCTGAGCTGCCAATTGCTGGTGTGTTCCAGCGCCCTGACCGAAGACTTCTACAAGGCATTCCTGCGAAAGGGGGCTTCCCAGCTTGAGCTGGTGTGGGTCGGTCGGATCATGGTGCTGGTAGTGGCCTTGATTGCCATCGCCATGGCCGCCAACCCGGAAAACCGCGTACTGGGCCTGGTCAGCTACGCCTGGGCCGGTTTCGGCGCCGCCTTCGGCCCTGTGGTGCTGATCTCGGTCATCTGGAAACACATGACCCGCAACGGCGCACTGGCCGGCATCCTGGTGGGCGCGTTTACCGTGATCGTGTGGAAACACTTCGAGTTGCTCGGCCTGTACGAAATCATCCCAGGCTTCATCTTCGCCAGCCTGGCGATCTACTTCGTGAGCAAGATGGGTGCACCGACTGCCGGTATGGTCGAGCGCTTTGATGCGGCGGAAAAAGATTACAACCTCAACAAGTAATACCGCTGGGCGTTGATCGCCCGGTCATCGAAAAGAAGGCCTGCGTCCGACGGATGCGGGCCTTTTTTTTGCCTGAACGATTGGGCCTTGAGGATTTCGGCGCTGAGGATGTAGGACCTTACTTATTTTTCGTAGCAGTGCCCGACTCGGTAAACGGCTGTTGCAGAATCGCTCACTCACCCTTCGCAGAGAAACACCGGATGTTCGCTCCTGCCAATCAAAGTGCCTTTAATCTGACCCTGGATGGGGAGCCTTGTGATCTCAAGGTTCATGGATTCACGGGCGATGAATTCATCAGCCTGCCCTTTCGCTTTGACCTCGAGTTGGTCAGCGAACAACCCGACCTTGACCTCGACAGCCTTCTGCACCGCCAGGCATTCCTGGGGTTCGACGCTCACGGCCATGGCATTCATGGCCAGGTTTACCGCGTCGCGCAAGGCGATTCGGGCAAGCGCCTGACCCGTTATCAGATCACCCTGGTGCCGCAGTTGGCGTATCTGGAACACAGCAGCCACCAGCGAATCTTTCAGCAAAAAACCGTACCGCAGATCATTGCGCTGGTGCTGGAGGCTCAGGATATTCAGGCGAATACCTTTGTGTTTCGCCTGAGCGGTCAATATCCCGAGCGTGAGTACTGTGTTCAGTTCGACGAAACCGATTTGCAGTTCATCCAGCGCTTGTGCGTTGAGTCGGGCATTCACTACCACTTTCAGCACAGTCCCGAGCGCCACTTGCTGGTGTTTGGCGATGACCAGAGCGTGTTCAGGCAGCCGGACCAGGACACGTCTTATTTGGCCGGTTCCGGGATGGTGGCCGGGGCTCCGGCGATCAAGCGCTTTATGTTGCGGCTCGAAACCCGTACCGCCGGTGTGAACCTGCGGGCCTACGATTTCAAGAAACCCAGTCTGGTATTGGAAAGCACGGCCTCCAGCGCGCAACGCCCCTGCCTCGACGAACAGCGCTACCCCGGTGACTTTACGGATCGAGCGCACGGCAAGTACCTGGCGCAACGTGTGTTGGAGCGTCATCGCAGTGACTTTCGCCAGGCCAGCGGTATCAGCGACCAGCCGGCCCTGGTCACCGGACAGTTTCTGAAGATGGCCGATCACCCGCGTCAGGAGTGGAATGACCTGTGGCTGGTCACCCAGCTGCACCATACCGGGCAGCAGCCGCAAGTATTGGAGGAGTCTGCGCCTGAGGACGTGCCCGCAGGCTACAGCAACGAATTTGTCGTGACGCCTTGGGAGGTGCCGTTCCGAACGCCTGTGATCATGACCCGGCCACAGCTGTCGGGTTACCAGAACGCGGTGGTCACCGGGCCTGTCGGCAGTGAGGTGCACTGCGACGAATACGGTCGGGTCAAGGTGCAGATGGCCTGGGATCGCGACGGGGAACACAACGAACATTCCAGTTGTTGGCTGCGCGTGGCGAGCGGCTGGGCCCATGACCGTTACGGGGCGGTGCTGACCCCGCGCGTCGGCATGGAAGTGCTGGTGGGCTTCGTTGATGGCGACGTGGACATGCCGCTGGTGATGGGCTGCCTGCCCAACGCGGCGAATCGTTTGCCCCTCGATCTGCCGGCAGACAAGACCCGCAGTATCTTTCGCAGCCAGAGCAGCCCCGGTGGTGGCGGCTACAACGAACTGCGCATCGAGGACCGCAAGGGCGCCGAGGAAATTTACCTGCGCGCTCAGCGCGACTGGACCCAGCACGTGTTGCATGACCAGCAGGTGCAGGTCGATAACCAGCGCCGGGTTACGGTGGGCGGCGAGTCGCACCATGAGTTGCAGGGCGAAGAGCAACGCATCACCCACGGCAATCGCCTGACTGAACTCAAGCAGGATGACCACCTGATGGTCGGCGGTTCGCAGCACATGCGTGTCGGTCGCACCCTTCAACTGGGGGCAGGGCAGAGCATCGTCATCGATGCGGGGGCCAGCGTTACGATTCAGGCGGGAGGGCAGTCGATCACGCTGTCGGCGGGCGGTATTTTCAGCAGTGTGCCCATTCAGCCTGGCGGGGCGCCTGCCGCTACGATGGCGCCGTTGACGCCTGGTTTGAAGGAGGCGCTGCAGGCGGTTATCCCGCTTCCCCTGAGCCCTGTGCAAGTGGCCACCCTCAAGCGCAGCGCGCCGTTTTGCGAGGAGTGCGAGCGTTGTCGGGCCGGGCAGTGCGACATCACCGGGCATGCAGGGAGTGTTTCCTGATGCACACACCCATGGACCCCTGCACTTGGCTGGCACAGCATCCCCTGCGGGCCGATGAGCGAATCTATGCCGTACTGGGCAATGCCAGCGACGCCAGGCCGCTCGCGGCCTGGCAAGCCACGGCGGCGGGGCCGCTGCCCCAAGCGATCTGGGCAGGCACGGCCTACGCCCAGTGGGAGGCGGTGATGCCTTACGTGGGCATCGTCGAGCCGGGCAGCGCGTTTCTCGATTGGGTAGCCGCCACGCCAGCCGACGATTGGGGGTGGCTGGCGGTATCTTCCAGCCCACTGGAAAGCGTGGTCGCCCACCTGCAAGGCTTGAGCAAGGTATTCCTGCCCAATGACCAGGCGGTGTTTTTCCGCTTCTGGGATGGCGCCCGGTTTGAGCCGATGTGGCAGCACCTGGATGGCCAGGCAGGCGCGGTTTTGCCGGTGTTTGGGCGTTACCTTATCAATGGCCGGCCGCTGACGTTGGCAACTGGACCGGTCACGCCAGCTCAAGCGTGCCCGTGGTGGCGAGTGCCAGCCGCGTTGCTCAGGCACCTGGAGGAGCAGTCGCCGGGCGTGCTGATCGACAACCTGCTGCAATGGCTGCAAGCGCAGCGTCCTGATCTGTATGCCGCCTTTACGCCGGCCACCTTGCAGCACAAACTTGGCTGGTTCGTGCGCAGGCGGGGGGCCAGCCATGCGGCGCTGGTCGATTACCTCCAGTCGCAGCTGAGTTAGACAAAGATGCCACCCGCCATGCGGCCCTGCACCTTTGCGCCGGTAGAAGGTAAACTTCGCCCCCTGCGCAGGAGCAACCATGAATTATCGTCACGCCTTTCACGCCGGCAACCACGCCGATGTCTTCAAACACCTGACCTTGACCCGTCTCATCGCCCTGATGTCGCGCAAGGAGCAGCCGTTCGCCTACCTTGATACCCACGCCGGCATTGGCCTGTATGACCTGCAGGGCGACCAGGCCAACCGCACTGGTGAATACCTGGAAGGCATCGCCCGCCTGTGGGGCGCCAACGACCTGCCGCCGCTCACCGCCGATTACATGCGCGTGCTGCACGAGATGAACCCGGATGGCCAGTTGCGCTACTACCCGGGCTCGCCGGAGCTGTCGCGCCGCCTGACGCGCCCCCAGGACCGTGTGTTGCTCAACGAAAAACACCCGGAAGACGGCGTACTGCTCAAGGACAACATGAAGGGGGACCGCCGGGTCAAGGTGCACCTGGGCGAAGGCTGGCATGTGCCGCGCGCCTTGTTGCCGGTGCCGGAAAAACGCGCGCTGATGCTGATCGACCCGCCGTTCGAAAAACTCGATGAAATGCAGCGTTGCGCGGCGTCCCTCAAGGAAGCCGTCAGCCGCATGCGTCAGACCGTCGCGGCGATCTGGTACCCGGTCAAAGACCACCGCATGTTGCGCCGCTTTTACCAGGACCTGGCCGGCACCGGCGCGCCGAAGCTGCTGCGCGTGGAATTGCTGGTGCACCCGCTGGACACGCCCAACACCTTGACCGGCTCGGGCCTGGCGATTGCCAACCCGCCGTGGGGGCTGGAAGAGGAATTGCGTGAACTGCTGCCATGGCTGTCCAAACAGCTTGGCCAGACCCAGGGCGGGTGGCAGATGGATTGGCTCATCGCTGAGTAACTAATCTCAATACAAACGCAGAACCCAATGTGGGAGGGGGCTTGCCCCCGATTGCTGGGTGTCAGTCATTACATCAGTAACTGACACTCCGCTATCGGGGGCAAGCCCCCTCCCACATTTTTTAATCTGTGTTGTGCTTTAGATCGGGCAGGTCACGCCGGTGCCGCCGATGCCGCAATAACCCTGCGGGTTCTTCGCCAGGTATTGCTGGTGATACGCCTCGGCGAAGTACACCGTCGGCGCTTCGTCGATTTCGGTGGTGATCTCGCCCAGGCCGGCCTTGGTCAGCTCTTGCTGATAGGCCTCGGCACTGGCCTTGGCCGCTGCCAGTTGCTCCGGCGTGGTGGCGTAGATCACCGAGCGGTATTGGCTGCCGATGTCGTTGCCCTGGCGCATGCCCTGAGTCGGGTTGTGCAGTTCCCAGAACATCTTCAGCAGGTCTTCGTATTTCACTTTGGCCTGGTCGTATACCACCAGCACCACTTCGCTGTGGCCGGTCAGGCCCGAGCAGACTTCTTCGTAGGTCGGGTTCGGCGTGAAGCCGCCGGCGTAGCCGACCACGGTACTGACCACCCCGTCGCGCTCCCAGAATTTGCGCTCGGCGCCCCAGAAACAACCAAGGCCGAAGATCGCGAAACCGACGTCGTCAGTAAAAGGGCCCAGCAACGGGTTGCCGTTGACGAAGTGAGTTTCGGGCAATGCCATCGGGGTTTCACGGCCGGGCAAGGCTTGTTCTTGAGTAGGCAGCACGTTTTTGTTCACCAGAATTTCCGAGCGCAAGACCATGATCAGTCCTCTCGTCAGGTTGAGTAACAGTAAATTTTCAGACAGCCAGTGTGCCCGAGTGTTACCGCGCTGTCAGGCAATTGGCCCGCGTGGATAACGTTTGAGCTTTTCCAGTAGATCTGCGCCGGGGATTGGCCGGTCGAACAGATAGCCCTGGCCCACGTCGCAACGATGCCGACGCAGGAACGCCAGTTGCTCGGCGGTCTCGATGCCTTCGGCTACTACCTTGAGCTTGAGGTTGTGGGCCATGGCGATGACCGCCGAGGTGATCTCCATGTCGTCCTGGTTATCCGGGATTTCATGGATAAAGCTTCGATCAATCTTAATGATGTCGATGGGGAATTTTTTCAAGTAGCTCAGCGACGAGTAACCAGTGCCGAAGTCGTCCATGGCCAGGGTCAGGCCAAAACTCTTCAGTTGGTCCAGCTGCTGGCGCGTGTCTTCGGTGGCTTCCAGCAGCAGGCCTTCGGTCAGCTCCAGCTCCAGCAGATTGGCCGGCAACTGTTCTTCCTTGAGGATCGTGGCAATCGAGGCCACCAGGTCCGGGTCGGAAAACTGCTTGGGCGACAGGTTGATCGCCACCTGCAAATTACCCAGGCCCGCGGCCGTCAATCGACGGCTCATGCGGCATGCCTGCCGGGCGACCCATTTGCCGATGGGGATGATCAAGCCGGTCTCTTCGGCCACGCTGATGAACTGGTCGGGGCGGATCATGCCCTTTTCCGGGTGGTTCCAGCGCAACAGCGCTTCCATGCCCAGCAGGCGACCACTGCGCAGGCAAAGCTTG
Organism: Pseudomonas orientalis; assembly: GCF_002934065.1. NCBI lineage: Bacteria > Pseudomonadati > Pseudomonadota > Gammaproteobacteria > Pseudomonadales > Pseudomonadaceae > Pseudomonas > Pseudomonas orientalis. The sequence goes on from NZ_CP018049.1 coordinate 514,397, forward strand.
GGCTGGTAGAACACGTCCAGCTCATTCTGGGTGAGGGCGCGGCGCAGGTTGTTTTCCACAAACAGCTTGTAGCTGGCCTCGGCATTCAGCGCTTCGGTAAACACCTGCACCTGGTGTTTGCCGTTGGCCTTGGCCTTGTGCAGGGCCAGGCCGGCGTTGCGCATCAGCGTCTGCGGATCGCGCCCGTGCAACGGCGCGCAGGCCAGGCCCACGGAGCCGGTCACGCTGATCAACTGGTTGTCGACGAACATCGGTTTGTCGAGGGTGGCCAGTAACTGGCTGGCCACCTGCTGGCCGGTCTCCATGTCGGCATCGTCAAGCAGCACCGCAAACTCGTTACTGGCAAAGCGCGCCAGGCTGCCGCCGCTGCTCAAACTGTTGCGCAGACGACGGGCCAGGCTGATCAGCAGCTTGTCACCGGTCTGGTGGCCGAGGCTGTCGTTGATCCGCTTGAAGTTGTCGATGTCCACCAGCAGCAGGCTGATCGGGCTGTCGCTGTCGCGGGCAAAGCGCTCGTCGAGGTTGCGGATGAACGCCGGGCGATTGCCCAGGTTGGTCAGGTTGTCGGTGTAGGCCAGGCGTTCGATGCGCTGTTGCGCCAGCTTGGTCTGGGTGATGTCTTCGTAGATGCCGATGTAGTGGGTCAACTCACGGTTGTCGCCATATACCTTGGAAATCGACAACTGGCCCCAGTAGGGTTCCAGGTTTTTGCGCCGGCTTTTGAATTCGCCTTGCCAGCTGTTGCTTTTGGCCAGGACCGACGGCGCGTCGAACAGCAACTCGCTGAGGTTCTCCAGGGCCGGCAACTGCGCCAGGCGGTGGCCATGCACCTCTTCGGCGCTGTATTGGGTAATGGCGGTAAAGCTTGGGTTGACGTACTCCACCACACCATCGCAATTGACCAGCAGAAACGCGTTGGCGCTCTGTTCCACGGCACGCTGGAACAGATGCAGGGCGCTGGTGGCGGTGCGTCGGTTGTGGTTGTTGATGACTTGGGCGAACTGGTCCGCCAGCTCGCCGGCAAAGGCGATTTCATCGGACTGCCATGCCCGCGAACTGCCGCTTTGCTCCAGGCACAGCACGCCGACGACCTGGCCATCCACGCGGATGCTCGCGTCGAGCATGGCGTGGACATCCTTGGCGATCAGGCTTTCGGCCATTTTCCGGGTGCGCGGGTCGCGCATGGCATGGGTGGCATCGATGGCACGGCTGCTGTGCAGGGCTTCGAGGTAATCGGGGAAGCAGCTGGCGTCGATCGCTTCGGGCAAATGGTGGCGTTGATCGGCGCGGTGATAGGCCGAAATCGGCACCAGGCGCTGGCCTTCCAGGTTCCAGATGCTGGCGCAATCGATCTGATAGATGTCGCAGGCGCTGCGGGTGATCAGTTCAGCGGCTTCTTGCAACGAATTGGGTGTGGTGTAGCGCTGGCGGGCCAACAGCAGGATCAGTTCCTGCTGGGCGCGTACCCGCTCCAGGTGCTGCAGTTGCTCCTGCTGCGCGCGCTGGTTGAGTTCCAGGGCGATTTGCAGGCGGCTGTTCTGGTTTTCCAGGTCGGCGGTCGGCACCGTGACGGGCAGTTCGCTGAACAGGCCGTCCACCACCATCAGGTAGCCGCGCAGCAGGTGACGGTTGTGCTGTTTGTAGGCCTCGCCCATTTCCAGCAGGCTCAGCGGGCCGTCGTTGGTGTGCAGGGTGTAGCGCACCAGATAGTGGGCGCTATGGGTCAGTTGCTGCTGGATCGCGTCGTGCAGCTGATAGCGCGCCTGGGGCTCCATCAGGCTGGCGTACGGCGTGCCGAGCAGGGCGCAGAGTTCGACCGCCGGCAGGCCGAATTGGCGCTCGCAGTTCGGGTCGAGGTAGAGCAGCGCCCAGCTTGCCTCATTAAGCCGTTCGAAACGCAGCATACCGAGGCGCGAAGGCACCGGTAATTGCGTCACTACCTCGGTCGCCATACGGGCGACATCGGGTTGGCTTTTCATGGGGGAAACTCGCTTGGGAAAATGCGCACGGCGCCGGGCTCACGCCCCTCTTTACTGTTGCTTGCGGCAAGGTTGCATCATGCGGCACGCACTGACAAGAGAGGATGAAGGCTAAGTGCTATAAGCCTGTTATCGGCCACGCGGGGGATTTCTGCAATCGGGGTGACGGAAGGTGTACAAGCCTGTCCTATGTGTACAGCAAACCCCAAAAAAAGCCCCGCCAAGTGGCGGGGTTGAGGTACGAGCGTGGCGCTCGGAAATCGATGCGGCGGTGGCCTCCCGCCAGGGGAGGCCGCTGCGGCTTACAGCAGGATGGTGCGGATGTCGTTGAGCAACTGGCTCAGGCGCTGGGTGAAGCGTGCCGCTGCGGCGCCGTTGATCACACGGTGATCGTAGGACAGCGACAGTGGCAGCATCAGCTTGGGCTGGAACGCTTTACCGTCCCATACCGGCTGGATAGTTGCCTTGGACACACCCAGGATCGCCACTTCCGGCGCGTTGACGATTGGCGTGAAGCCAGTGCCGCCAATGTGACCGAGGCTGGAGATGGTGAAGCACGCGCCCTGCATGTCGTCCGGGGTGAGCTTCTTGTCGCGGGCCTTGGCCGCCAACGTAGCAGCCTCGGCAGCCAGTTGCAGCAGGCTCTTCTGGTCGACGTTCTTGATGACCGGTACCAGCAGGCCGTCAGGCGTGTCGACCGCAAAGCCGATGTGCACGTACTTCTTGCGAATGATCGCTTTGCCGCTTGGCGCCAGCGAGCTGTTGAAGTCCGGCAGTTCCTTGAGCAGATGCGCACAAGCCTTGAGCAGCAGGGGCAGCACGGTCAGCTTCACGCCGGCCTTCTCGGCCACGGCTTTCTGCGCAACGCGGAAGGCTTCCAGGTCGGTGATATCAGCCTGGTCGAACTGAGTCACGTGCGGGATGTTCAGCCAGCTCGCGTGCAGGCCGGCCGCGCCGATTTGCATCAGGCGGGTCATCGGCACTTCTTCGATTTCGCCGAAACGGCTGAAATCCACGGTACGGATCGGCGGAATGCCCGAGCCCCCGGTAGCGCCACCGGCAGCCGGCGCTTCCTTGGCCTTCTGCATCATGGCCTTGACGTAAGCCTGCACGTCTTCCTTGAGCACGCGACCGTGAGGACCGCTGGCCGAGACGGCGCTCAGCTCGACGCCGAATTCACGGGCCAGTTGGCGTACAGCCGGTCCGGCGTGAACCTTGGCACCGCTTGGCGCAGGTGCGGCAGCAGCAGGGGCCGGAGCGGCCTCAGCTTTTGCAGCAGGCGCAGGGGCGGCAGCAGCCGGAGCAGCTTCAGCCTTGGCAGCCGGAGCGGCGGCCGGTGCTGGAGCGGCCGCAGGCGCAGCGCCTTGTACTTTCAGCTTGAGGATGAAGTCACCGGTGCCGACTTCGTCTTCCAGCTTGACCGCAATGCTTTCCACCACGCCGGCAGCCGGCGAAGGGATTTCCATGGAGGCCTTGTCGGACTCCAGGGTGATCAGCGACTGGTCGGCTTCGACGGTGTCGCCGACCTTGACCAGCAGCTCGATGATCTTGGCCTTGCCCGACGAGCCGATGTCCGGGACGTGAATGTCCTGGACGCTGGCGGCGGCAGGTGCGGCAGCCGGGACCGCTGGGGCCTCGGCGGCAGCGGCAGGCTGTTCAGCAGCAGGTGCAGGTGCAGCGGCGGCCGGAGCGGCAGCCGCAGGCGCAGCATCGGCAGCACCTTCGATTTCCAGCTCCAGCAGTTCGTCGCCTTCTTTCAGGCGGTCGCCCAGCTTCACTTTCAGGCTCTTGACCACGCCGGCCTTGGGAGCAGGGATTTCCATGCTCGCCTTGTCCGATTCCAGGGTCAGGATGCTCTGGTCGGCTTCGACGGTGTCGCCGACCTTCACAAACAGCTCGATTACTTCACCTTCACCGCTGCCGATGTCAGGTACGCGAATGAGTTCGCTCACAAAAAGTCTCCTCAGCAGTCCAGTGGGTTGCGTTTTTCCGGGTTGATCCCGAACTTGACGATGGCGTCAGCCACCACCTTGGGTTCGATCTCACCACGGTCAGCCAAGGCTTCCAGGGCTGCCAACACCACGAAGTGACGGTCGACTTCGAAGAAGTGACGCAGCTTCTTGCGGCTGTCACTGCGACCGAAACCGTCGGTGCCCAGGACTTTGAATTCCTTGGACGGGACCCACTGGCGAATTTGTTCGGCAAACAGTTTCATGTAGTCGGTAGAGGCGATGACCGGACCCTTACGGCCGGCCAGGCATTCTTCGACATAGCTCTTGGCTGGCTTCTGGCCAGGGTGCAGACGGTTGCTGCGCTCTACGGCCAGGCCGTCGCGACGCAGTTCGTTGAAGCTGGTCACGCTCCACACGTCGGCGCCGACGTTGAATTCGTCACGCAGGATCTTCGCCGCTTCACGCACTTCGCGCAGGATGGTGCCGGAGCCCATCAGTTGTACGTGGTGCGCCGCTTCCTTGGTGTCTTCCTCGAGCAGGTACATGCCCTTGATGATGCCTTCCTCCACACCGGCCGGCATGGCTGGCTGCTGGTAGGACTCGTTCATCACGGTGATGTAGTAGAAAACGTCCTGCTGCTCTTCGGTCATCTTCTTCATGCCGTCCTGGATGATCACCGCCAGCTCGTAGCCGTAGGTTGGATCAAAGGTGCGGCAGTTCGGGATGGTGGCAGCCAGGATGTGGCTGTGACCGTCTTCGTGTTGCAGGCCTTCGCCGTTCAGCGTGGTACGGCCGGCGGTGCCGCCGATCAGGAAACCACGGGTACGGCTGTCGCCAGCTGCCCAGGCCAGGTCGCCAATACGTTGGAAGCCGAACATCGAGTAGAAGATGTAGAACGGCAGCATCGGCTGGTTGTGGCTGGAGTACGAAGTACCGGCAGCGATGAAGGAGCTCATGGCGCCCGCTTCGTTGATGCCTTCTTCGAGAATCTGGCCCTTCTTGTCTTCCTTGTAGAACATCACCTGGTCTTTATCGACTGGCTCGTAGAGCTGGCCGACGGAGGAGTAGATGCCCAACTGGCGGAACATGCCTTCCATACCGAAGGTACGGGCTTCGTCCGGGATGATCGGGACGATGCGCGAACCGATTTCCTTGTCCTTGACCAGTTGCGCAAGGATGCGCACGAAGGCCATGGTGGTGGAGATTTCACGGTCGCCCGAGCCGTCCAGGATAGCCTTGAGGGTATCGAGTGGCGGCGTCGGGATGCTCATGCTCTTGGCGCGGCGTTGCGGCACGAAACCGCCCAGGGCGCTACGGCGCTCGCTGAGGTAGCGGGCTTCGGCGCTGTTCGGCTCCGGCTTGAAGAACGGCAGGTTCTCCAGCTCTTCGTCCTTGACCGGGATGTCGAAGCGGTCGCGGAACAGCTTCAGGCTGTCGACGTCGACTTTCTTGGTGTTGTGCGCGGTGTTCTTCGCTTCGCCGGCACCGGTGCCATAACCCTTGATGGTCTTGGCCAGGATGACGGTCGGTTGTTCCTTGTGGTTGACCGCTTCGTGGTACGCCGCGTAGACCTTGTACGGGTCGTGGCCGCCACGGTTGAGTTTCCAGATCTCGTCGTCGGACAGGTCGGCAACCATTGCCTTGAGTTCAGGCGTGTTGAAGAAGTGCTCGCGAACGAACGCGCCGTCTTTGGCCTTGTAGTTCTGGTACTCGCCGTCGATGACTTCGTCCATGCGACGTTGCAGGATACCGTCGACGTCCTTGGCCAGCAGTGGGTCCCAGAAGCGGCCCCAGATGACTTTGGTCACGTTCCAGTGAGCGCCGCGGAACACGCCTTCGAGTTCCTGGATGATCTTGCCGTTGCCGCGAACCGGGCCGTCGAGGCGCTGCAGGTTGCAGTTGATGACGAAGATCAGGTTGTCCAGCTTCTCGCGGCCGGCCAGGGAGATGGCGCCCAGGGATTCCGGCTCGTCGCACTCGCCGTCGCCCAGGAAGCACCAGACTTTCTGCTTGCCTTCGGGGATGAAGCCACGGGCTTCCAGGTACTTCATGAAGCGTGCCTGGTAGATCGCCTGGATCGGGCCCAGGCCCATGGATACCGTCGGGAACTGCCAGAAATCAGGCATCAGCCAAGGGTGCGGGTAGGACGACAGGCCCTGACCGTCGACTTCCTGGCGGAAGTTGTTCATTTGTTCTTCGCTGATGCGACCTTCCATGAACGCACGGGCGTAGACGCCTGGCGAGGTGTGGCCCTGGAAGTAGATCAGGTCGCCGCCGTGTTCGTCGGTCGGGGCCTGGAAGAAGTAGTTGAAGCCGATGTCATACAGGGTTGCGCTGGAAGCGAAGCTGGAGATGTGACCGCCCAGGTCCGAATCTTTCAAGTTCGTGCGCATTACCATCGCCATGGCGTTCCAGCGTACCAGCGAGCGAATGCGGCGTTCCATGAACAGGTCGCCAGGCATGCGTGCTTCGTGGGTAACGGGGATGGTGTTGCGGTATGGCGTAGTGATGGCGTAAGGCAACTGCGAGCCGCTGCGGGTCGCGAGTTCGCCCATGCGGGTCATCAGGTAATGAGCACGGTCTTCGCCTTCTTTGTCGAGAACCGATTCCAGGGCGTCCAGCCATTCCTGGGTTTCGACGGGATCGAGGTCTTGCATGGCTTGCTCCAGGGCGGAAAGGCTACCAGAATCGGTTGCCTGAAATTTGCGACTGGCCTTGTGGGCAGACGACATAAATTCTTGGATGGCCGAAGGTTGCTTCGGCGTCCTGTAGTTTTACTACAAATCGTCGGCCATTTCAGCCTTTCGAATGTATATACGAGTAGTAAAACTACACAAGACCGAGCGTATGGCTCGGTCTGGCTGGTGAGCATAATCGTTATTGTTGGTCTATTGCGAACAAGAAAAGGTGAAAGTTTGATGTTGCCTGCCAAGATTAATTTAATTTCAGCTATTTCTAACTTTTGTTCGACAGTCCTTCATCGAGCAGGGCTCCTGCGTTCACAACTACACGCCATTTACCCGCCGATCAAGGATAGACCATGAGCCTTCCTACGCTGGCCGAACTGCCGGCCATTCTGTTGCCTTACGCCAGCCGGGCCGAGCAGTCATTTCGTGACGCCGTGGCCGCGCTGGATGACGATCATGGCCTTTCTGGCTGGACGCCGCAACGCTGGGCCGACTTCGCGCGGGTGTGCGCCGCCAGTGATTTCGTGATTGAACAGAGTGTCCGTGACCCTTTGATGTTGCTCGAGCTGGTGGCCTGGGGCGAACTGGACCGGGGTTTTGCGCCGGGTGAACTGTGCGGGCAGATTGCCGGTGCCGTGCAACAGGCTGAAACAGAAGACCAGATGGGCCGTGTACTGCGCCGCCAGCGCACGCGCCAGCAGGTGCGCATCATCTGGCGCGACCTGACCCGCCAGGCTGATCTGGTGCAAACCTGTCGCGACCTCTCCGACATGGCCGACGCCTGTATCGACCAGGCCTACCAGTGGCTGTACCAGCGCCATTGCGTGCAGTTCGGCACGCCAACCGGGCGGCGCAGCGGCGAGGCGCAGCACATGGTCATCCTCGGCATGGGCAAGCTCGGGGCCGTGGAGCTGAACCTGTCGTCGGATATCGACCTGATCTTCGCCTACCCCGAAGGCGGCGAGACAGTGGGGGTCAAGCGCGCCCTGGATAACCAGGAGTTTTTCATCCGTCTTGGTCAGAAATTGATCAAGGCCCTCGACCCGATGACCGTCGACGGTTTCGTGTTTCGCGTCGACATGCGCCTGCGCCCCTACGGTTCGGCGGGCGCGCTGGTACTCAGCTTCAACGCGCTGGAGCAGTACTACCAGGACCAGGGCCGTGACTGGGAACGCTACGCCATGATCAAGGCCCGCGTCGTCGCCGGAGACCAGGTGGCCGGCGCACAACTGCTCGACATGCTGCGCCCGTTCGTCTATCGCCGTTACCTGGACTTCTCGGCCATCGAAGCGCTGCGCACCATGAAGCAGTTGATCCAGCAGGAAGTGCGGCGCAAGGGCATGGCCGACAATATCAAGCTGGGTTCGGGCGGTATTCGCGAGGTGGAATTTATCGCCCAGGCGTTTCAACTGATCCACGGTGGTCGCGACCTCAGCCTGCAGCAACGCCCGCTGTTGAACGTGCTCGGCACCCTGGAAGGCCAGGGCTACCTGCCGCCCGCGGTGATTGCCGAGCTGCGCAATGGCTACGAATTCCTGCGTTACACCGAGCACGCGATCCAGGCGATTGCCGACCGCCAGACCCAAATGCTCCCGGACAGCCCCGAAGACCAGGCGCGTATTGCCTTCATGCTGGGCTTTGCCGATTGGGCCGCGTTCCACGAGCGCTTGATGTATTGGCGTGGGCGGGTGGATTGGCATTTCCGCCAAGTGATTGCCGACCCTGATGAAGAAGAGGGTGAAGAAAGCGAGTTGGTTGTCGGTGGGGAGTGGCTTCCGCTGTGGGAAGAGTCCCAGGACGACGACGCGGCCTGCCGCCAATTGGGCGAAGGCGGCTTTACTGACGCGCCCAAGGCTCTCAAAGCCCTGGCCGGCCTGCGCGGTAGCCCGCAACTGCGCGCCATGCAGCGCCTCGGTCGCGAGCGCCTGGATGCGTTTATTCCGCGCTTGCTGGCCCAGGCTGTCGAACACGCCAATCCGGACCTGGTACTGGAGCGCGTACTGCCCCTGGTGGAGGCCGTCGCCCGGCGTTCCGCTTACCTGGTGCTGCTCACCGAGAATCCCGATGCCTTGCGCCGTCTATTGACCCTGTGCGCCGCGAGCCCGTGGATCGCCGAGCAGATCACGCGCTTTCCGCTGTTGCTGGATGAATTGCTCAACGAAGGACGCCTGTTCAAGCCACCGCTGGCGCCGGAACTGGCTGCCGAGTTGCGCGAGCGCCTCACGCGTATCCCCGAAGACGACCTCGAGCAGCAGATGGAAGCGCTGCGCCATTTCAAGCTGGCGCACCGCCTGCGCGTGGCGGCGTCGGAAATCGCCGGCAGCCTACCGTTGATGAAAGTCAGCGACTACCTCACCTGGCTCGCCGAAGCCATTCTCGAGCAAGTGCTGGCCCTGGCCTGGCGCCAGACCGTCGCCCGTCACGGCTCGCCGCAACGGCTGGACGGCAGCCTGTGCGATCCCGGGTTCATCATTGTCGGTTATGGAAAGGTCGGCGGTATCGAACTGGGGCATGGTTCGGACCTGGACCTGGTGTTTATCCATGACGGCGACCCGCAGGCCGAGACCGACGGCGCCAAGCCGATCGACGGCGCGCAGTTCTTCACGCGTCTGGGCCAGCGCATCATTCACCTGCTGACCACCCAGACCAACTCCGGCCAGTTGTACGAAGTGGATATGCGCCTGCGACCTTCAGGGGCGTCCGGCTTGTTGGTCAGTTCGCTGGGCGCGTTTGATCGCTATCAACAAAATGAAGCCTGGACCTGGGAGCATCAGGCGCTGATTCGCGCACGCGTCCTGGTCGGCAGCCAGGATGTGGGCCATGCATTCGAGCAGGTACGCGCTAACGTGTTGGGGCGTGAGCGGGATCTGGCCAAGCTGCGCCAGGAGGTCAGCGAGATGCGCGCCAAGATGCGCGATAACCTGGGAACCAAGAGCACAACGGCCGGCAGGGGCGCCAATGCCTTCGAAGCCACGGCGCTGTTCGACCTCAAGCAGGACGCCGGAGGTATCGTCGATATTGAATTTATGGTGCAATACGCCGCTTTGGCGTGGTCTGCGCAACATCCATCGTTGCTGCGCTACACCGACAATATCCGCATCCTCGAGGGCCTGGAGCAGGTCGGGCTGATGCCCGCCGCCGATGCTCACTTGCTGCGTGAAGTGTATAAGGCCTACCGCTCAGCCGCGCACCGCCAAGCCTTGCAGAACGAGGCCGGTACCGTGGCCGGCGACCAGTTCGCCGACGAACGGCGACAGGTGATGCGAATCTGGCAAACGCTGGGCTTGAGCTGAAACACTATTAGGGCGGGGAGGCATAAGCCTCCCCGCATCGTTTGTGGAAATGACATGAATATTCTGATCGTTGGGCCCAGCTGGGTCGGAGACATGGTGATGGCGCAGACACTGTTCCAGTGCCTGCGGCTGCGCTATCCGGACTGCCAGATCGACGTGCTCGCCCCTGAGTGGAGCCGGCCTATCCTTGAGCGCATGCCGCAAGTGCGCAAGGCCTTGAGCTTTCCGCTCGGCCATGGCGCGCTGGAATTGGCGACCCGCCGTCGCATCGGCAAAGCCATGGCCGGCCAGTACGACCAGGCCATCCTGTTGCCCAACTCGCTGAAGTCGGCGCTGGTGCCGTTTTTTGCCGGCATCCCCAAGCGTACCGGCTGGCGCGGCGAGTTTCGCTACGTGCTGCTCAATGACGTACGCACCTTGGACAAAGCCCGCTACCCGCTGATGATCGAACGTTTCATGGCCCTGGCCTACGAGCCGGGCGCTGAGCTGCCCAAGCCGTACCCGCGCCCCAGCTTGCAGATTGACCCGCTGACCCGCGCTGCGGCGCTGGCCAAGTTCGGCCTGACGCTGGATCGCCCGGTATTGGCATTGTGCCCGGGCGCCGAGTTTGGCGAATCCAAGCGCTGGCCGTCGGAGCATTACGCCAAAGTCGCCGAGGCCAGAATTCGCGAAGGCTGGCAAGTGTGGCTGTTTGGCTCGAAGAACGATCATTCGGTGGGTGAGGATATTCGCCAGCGTCTGATTCCGGGGCTGCGCGAAGAGGCGGTGAACCTCAGCGGCGAGACGTCCCTGGCCGAGGCCATCGACCTGCTGTCGTGCGCCGACGCAGTGGTGTCCAATGATTCCGGCCTGATGCACGTCGCCGCCGCGCTGAACCGTCCCTTGGTGGCGGTGTACGGCTCGACGTCACCCGGCTTCACCCCGCCCCTGGCGGACAAGGTCGAAGTGGTGCGCCTGGGCCTGGATTGCAGCCCCTGTTTTGAGCGCACCTGCCGTTTCGGCCACTACAATTGCCTGCGCCAATTGCTGCCGCAGCCGGTGACCGACGCGTTGCAGCGGTTGCAGGGCGACGTGGTCGAGGTTCACTGAGTTGCGGGTACTGGTAATCAAGACCTCATCCCTGGGCGACGTGATCCACGCCTTGCCGGCACTGACCGACGCGGCGCGGGCGATCCCCGGCATCCGTTTCGACTGGGTGGTGGAAGAAGGCTTCGCTGAAATCCCGACCTGGCACCCGGCGGTAGACAAGGTGATCCCGGTGGCGATTCGTCGCTGGCGCAAGAACCTCTGGCAAACCCTCAAGAGCGGCGAATGGCGGCGGTTCAAACAGGCGCTGCAGTCGACCCGGTATGACCTGGTGATCGACGCCCAGGGCCTGTTGAAAAGTGCCTGGCTGACCCGCTACGTGCGGGCGCCGGTAGCCGGGTTCGATAAAAGCTCGGCACGCGAACCCCTGGCGGCGCGCTTTTATTCCCGCCGCCTGGCCGTGGCCCGAGGACAACATGCGGTGGAGCGTCTGCGCCAACTGTTTGCCGTGGCGTTGGGTTACGACCTGCCCAAGGGCCTGGGCGACTATGGCCTGAGCGTCGAGAAACTGCTGGGCCTGCCGCCGAAGAAACCCTTCGTGTTGCTGCTGCACGGCACGACCTGGGACACCAAGCACTGGCCCGAGGCCTACTGGCGCGAACTGGCCGAACGCATGGGCCGCCTGGGCGTGGACGTGAAATTGCCGTGGGGCAGCGCCATTGAAAAAGCCCGCGCCGAGCGCCTGGCTCAAGGCCTGGCCAACGCCGAAGTGCTGCCAAAACTGAACCTGGCGGGCGTGGCCCGTGTGTTGGCCGGTGCCCGTGCCTGTGTGGCGGTGGATACCGGTCTGGGCCATCTGGCGGCTGCGCTGGATGTGCCGACCATTTCGCTGTTCGGGCCTACCAATCCGGGCCTCACCGGCGCCTACGGCAAGGGCCAGATCCACCTGGCCAGCGACTGGCCGTGTGCGCCGTGCCTGCAAAAGCAATGCACTTATCAACCCACCGCCGATGACCTGCGGCGGTTCGACATCAAGCGCGAGTCGCCCCTGTGCTTCACGCGCCTGAATCCTGAGCGTGTAGCGAGCCGGCTGAGCACGTTGTTACTGGCTGAGGAGCTGCACTGATGCAATTGGCTTTCGTACTGTACAAATATTTTCCCTTCGGTGGCCTGCAGCGCGACTTCATGCGCATCGCCCTGGAGTGCCAGCAACGCGGGCATAAAATCCGCGTGTACACCTTGATCTGGGAGGGCGATATCCCGCCGGGCTTCGAAGTGCTGGTGGCGCCGGTCAAGGCATTCTTCAACCATCGGCGCAACGAGAAGCTCAGCGCGTGGATGAAAGCCGACCTTGCCAAACGCCCGGTGGATCGCCTGATCGGCTTCAACAAGATGCCTGACCTTGACGTGTACTACGCCGCCGACGGCTGCTTTGAAGACAAGGCGCAAAACCTGCGTCATTCGCTGTACCGTTATTTTGGTCGTTACAAGCACTTTGCCGACTACGAGCGCGCCGTGTTTGCCAAGGACGCCAAGACCGAAATTCTGATGATTTCCGAGGTGCAGCAGCCGCTGTTCATCAAGCATTACGCCACACCGCTGGAACGCTTCCACCTGCTGCCGCCGGGCATTGCCCAGGATCGCCGTGCGCCGCCGGATGCGGCCATGATACGCGAAGGGTTCCGCAAGGAATTCGGCCTGGGCGAGGACGACTTGCTGCTGGTACAGATCGGTTCGGGCTTCAAGACCAAGGGCGTCGACCGCAGCCTCAAGGCGCTGGCGGCGTTACCGTCGCAATTGAAGAAACGCACCCGTCTGTTTGTAATCGGCCAGGACGACCCCAAAGTATTCCAATTGCAGAGCGCCACATTGGGTTTGGGCGATAACGTGCAGTTCCTCAAGGGGCGCAGCGATATCCCGCGTTTCCTGCTGGGCGCCGACCTGTTGATCCACCCGGCATATAACGAAAACACCGGCACGGTCTTGCTCGAAGCCCTGGTGGCCGGGTTGCCGGTGCTGGTCTCGGCGGTATGTGGCTATGCCCATTACATCGCCGAAGCCGACAGTGGCCTGGTCCTGGATGAGCCGTTCGAACAGACGCAGCTCAACGGGTACCTGGCGCGGATGTTGTCTGATTCTGCACAGCGCGCGGCCTGGGGCCGCAATGGGTTGGCCTTCGCCGAGACGGCCGACCTCTATAGCATGCCGCAGCACGCTGCGGATGTGATTCTGGCGGAGCCAAAACGATGAAATTGATGCTTGCCGAACCGTTCAAAACCCTCTGGGCCGGGCAGGATGCGTTCGCCGCTGTCGAGCGCCTGCAAGGCGAGGTTTACCGTGAACTGGAGGCGCGTCGCACGCTGCGTACCGAGGTAGATGGCCGCGGCTACTTTGTGAAGATCCACCGTGGGATCGGCTGGGGCGAGATCGTCAAGAACCTTGTGACCGCCAAGCTGCCGGTGCTGGGCGCCGGTCAGGAATGGCTGGCGATCCAGCGCCTGCAGGCACTGGGCGTGCCGACCATGACCGCCGTGGCCTATGGCGAGCGCGGCAGCAACCCGGCCGATCAGCACTCCTTCATCATTACCGAAGAACTGGCGCCGACTGTCAGCCTGGAAGATTTCAGCATCGACTGGCTCAAGCAGCCGCCGCAGCCGCGTCTCAAGCGCGCGCTGATCGCTGAAGTGGCGCGCATGACCGGCATGATGCATCGCGGCGGCGTCAACCACCGTGATTGCTACATCTGCCACTTCCTGCTGCACACCGATACGCCGGTGACGGCGGATAACTTCAAGCTCTCGATCATCGACCTGCACCGCGCCCAGACACGCGACAAAATCAGCCATCGCTGGCGTGACAAGGACCTGGCCGCGCTGTACTTCTCGGCGCTGGACATCGGCCTGACCCGCCGCGACAAGCTGCGCTTTCTCAAGGGCTATTTCCAGCAGCCGTTGCGCCAGATCCTCGCCGAGGAAAGCGCCCTGTTGCTGTGGCTGCAAGGCAAGGCCGACAAGCTCTACGCGCGCAAGCAGCGTTACGGGGATGCACTCTGATGGCGGGTTGGAACCTGGAACCCGCTTACGCTGCGCTCGCGGACGACTTTGGCAGCCTGGAAGCCGTGTTCGCCCTGCAAGGCGAGCGCCTGACCCGCGACCCGCTGTCGGAAGTCATCCGGGTGGAGCGCGGCGGGATCAATTATTACGTCAAGCGGTACGTCGGCGCCGGCAAAGGCCTGCGCCGCTACCTGGGCAAGCCGCGGGTGAAATCCGAATGGCAGAACCTCAAGCGCTTCGCCAAATGGGGTATTCCGACCGCCGATGTGGTGGCCTGGGGCCTGGATCGCAAGGGCCTGGCCTATGACCGGGGTGCAATGATCACCCGGGAGCTGCCCAGAACCGAGGATTTATCGGTATTGGCCGAACGTAATGACCCGCGTCTGAAAGACCCTCGCTGGGTCGACGGTATCAGCCGTCAGCTCGCCGAGTACACGCGGACCATGCACGACCATCGCTTCACCCATAACGACTTGAAGTGGCGCAACCTGCTGGTGGACGATCAGCGCACGCTGTACATGATCGACTGTCCCAACGGCGATTTCTGGCGCGGCTTCTGGCTCAAATACCGCATTACCAAAGACCTGGCCTGCCTGGACAAGGTCGCCAAGTATCATCTGTCGGCCACCCAGCGCCTGCGTTTCTACATGCAATACCGCCAACGCACGCACCTGACGACGTCAGACAAACAACGGATTCGCCATGTGGTGAAGTTTTTCGAGGGGCGTGAATGAGTGACTTCCTCGCGGTCGAAGACCGCGCTTTGCTTGAGCGCAACGGCCTGGCCAGCTTCGATACGTTGTGGGCCAAGCAACTGGATGCGGTGGATGAGCCCAACACCAGCGGCGACGGATGGAGCAGCGTTTATCGCCTGGAACTTGAGGGTCAGGGTTACTACCTCAAGCGTCAGAGCAACTACCTGACGCGTACCTTGTACCGGCCGTTCGGCGAGCCAAGTTTTGCCCGTGAGTTTCGTAATATCAGCCTGTACCGCAAGCTGGGCATTCCTGCCTTGCAGGCGGTGTTCTTCGGCGAGCGCAAGGTCAAGGGCGAGCGCCGTGCGATGTTGCTTACCCGCGCCCTGGACGGTTGGAACGATTTGGACTCGTTGCTGGAACACTGGTCGCAGTCGAGCGACGCCCAGCAGCGCGCCATCCTGCTGGCCTGCGGCAGGCTTGCGCGTCGGTTGCACAGCGTGGGGCAGGTGCATGGCTGTTTTTATCCCAAGCATATTTTCCTGCAGGCCACGGCTGACGGTTACGCCGCGCAGTTGATCGACCTTGAGAAAACCCGCCCGCTGTTGTTCGGCTGGCGTGACCGGGTCAAGGACCTCGAACCCCTGCTGCGCCGCGCGCCGCAATGGTCGGATGCGCAGGTGCGACAGCTGCTGGCGGCGTATCTTGAGCAGCCTGAAGACAGTGCACTGGTTGCCACCTGGTATCAGCGTCTTACCGCGCGCCGCAGCCACAAGGAAAACCGCTGATGCGTTTGTCCGAGCTGAAGAATGCCGGCCGTACTCCCAGCCTGCCGCTGACCCTCGACCTGGTCGATGCGGCAGGCCCGGGCCAACTGCAACTGCTCAGCCTGCTGCGGGTTTTGCCGGGGCAGCGCTACGTCGGCGCCGCAATATGGCGCGGTCGCCCGGTGCTGGCCAAGCTGCTGGTTGGCAATTCGGCGGCGCGGCATTTCCAGCGTGAGCGCAGCGGGGTGCGTTTGCTGGCCGAACAAGGCCTGACCACGCCGCTGTTGCTGGCCGACGGTTTGCAGGAAGGCGAGGGTGGCTGGCTGCTGTTCGAGTTTCTCGAAGGCGCCCACAGCCTGGCCGACGCCTGGCTTGCTGTCGAAGGCTTGCCGCCATTGGCCGACGAACAAACCGCCGTGCTCGCCGACGCGCTGGGCGCGATTGCGCAGATGCATGCCAAGGGCTTGTGGCAGGAAGACCTGCACCTGGACAACCTGCTGCGCCAGGGCGGCAAGCTGTATCTGATTGATGGCGCGGGGATTCGTGTCGAAGAGGCGGGCAAGCCGCTGTCGCGCAATCGCGTGCTGGAAAACCTCGGGGTGTTCTTTGCCCAGTTGCCGAAAAACCTCGCGCCGTTTACCGAAGAGTTGCTGGTGTATTACCTGCTGGCCAACGGCGAACATGCCTTGCCGCTGGAGGCTCTGGAAAAGCAGGTGCGCAAAGTCAGCGCCTGGCGCTTGCGCGACTACCTGAACAAGGTCGGCCGCGAATGCACCCTGTTCAGCGTGGTACGTGGCGCCTTTGGTCTGCGCGCGATTCGCCGTGAGGAAGAGGCGGCCATGCTGCCAGTGCTTGAAAAGGCCGATGCGCTGCTCGACCAGGGCCATCTGTACAAGACCGGCGGCGCCGCGAGCGTGGCCAGGGTCGAAGTGGCCGGCCGGCCTCTGGTGATCAAGCGCTACAACATCAAGGGTTTCACCCACTGGCTCAAACGCTTCTGGCGCCCGAGCCGTGCCTGGCATTCCTGGCGCGAAGGCAATCGCCTGGCGTTCCTCGGCTTTGCCACGCCCAAGCCGCTGGCGGTCCTGGAGAAGCGCTTTTTCTGGTTGCGCAGCCGTGCCTATCTGATCACCGAATACCTGCCGGGGCCGGACATCATCGAGCGCTTTGCGCCCTATGTTGAAGGCGGCGATGCGCCGGAAGATGAACTGCTGGCGCTGGACCGGCTGTTCGCCGAGCTGATTGAGGCGCGCATCAGTCATGGGGATTTCAAGGGCCACAACCTGTTCTGGAGCGAAGGGCGCTGGGCGATGATCGACCTGGACGCCATGTGCCAACACAGCTCGGTTGCCAGCTTTGCTGCGGCGTATGCCAAAGACCGTGCGCGGTTCATGCGCAACTGGCCGCAGGACAGTGCGTTGTATCGGGTGATTGATCAGCGGTTGCCCAAAGAGGTCAGCGTCGCCGGGTGAAGCGGGCCTTCGGCCCTATCGGGGGCAAGCCCCCTCCCACATTTGACTGTATTTACACATCTGAAGGTGTGAACGCGGTCAGTGTGGGAGGGGGCTTGCCCCCGATGCGGTGTGTCAGTGAATGCCTGTGTAACTGACCCACCGCATCGGGAGCAAGCTCCCTCCCACATTAGAATTGGTATTCAGCCCCAGCCCCCGCATACCACGACCGCCCCGGCGCCGCTTCGTAGTAGCGTCCATTGCCGTCCCCCACGATCACCGAGCCCACATACTGACGATCCAGCAGGTTATCCAGGCGCAAGGTCTGGTGGAATGTCCAGTGCTCGATCTTCTGCTCAAACCGTGCGCGCCAGTTGAATACGCTGTAGCCCGGTGCGGCGTGTTGGCGGTTGGTGTCTTCGACATAGACTTTGCTGCGGTACATGCCTTCGATGGCGGTGCTCACCCAGTCCCGTGGTTTCCAGTTCAGCTCGGTGAACAGCGTGGTTTGCGGCACGCCGGGCAGGTAGTTGCCTTTGTCGATGGTGTTCGCGCCGCTGGCAAAGTCGCTGTCGTAGGTGGCTTGCAGGCGGGTGTAGGCGAGGTTGGCGCTCCACTGCTCGCTGAGTTGGCTCTCGACCCCAAGTTCGAATCCACGGCGCAGCGTGCGACCGGCATTTTGATAGCTGGTGCGACCGCCGATGGATTGCTGCACCACCAGTTCGTCATCAGTGGTGATCTGAAACAGCGCAGCGTTGATGCGGGTGCTGTTCAGTTGTGCCTTCAACCCTATTTCATATTGCGTGCTTTGCGACGGCTTCAAGCCAAAGTTGAAACCCTCGACGTTACCCGGCGCATAGGCCAGCTCGGCCTGGGTGGGCGTTTCGAAGCCTTTGCCGGCACTGACGTAACCGTGCAGGTCGGGCGTGAAGGCGTACATCACGCTCATCGACGGCGTGTTCTTCTGGTAGGTCTTGCTGCCGCTGGCGTCGCCGTTGCCGAGGAATTGATCGTCCACCTCCAGCTCCATGGTGCTGTGGCGAATGCCGGCCTGCAGGGTCCAGCGGCCAAGGGCCCAGTTGGCCTGGAGGTAAGGGTCGAGGCTGCGCGCGGTGTCGATTTCATCGCGGCGCAGCTGGCCTTTCACGCCCAGGGTGGCGCCGCTGTAGTTCTGGTAACCGTGGCGGCTGTCTTCGCTCTGGTCGAAGTCCAGGCCCGCGATGATCGTCAATTCCCCCGGCGCGCTCTGGATAGGCTGCATCCAGCGCGCGCTGCCACCGTAGAACGTGCGGTCAAACTGCACCACGCCACCGCCGCGCTCGTTGGCGGGGGTGCCCCTGGGGATCGACAGGTACTGAATCACACTGCGCCGCCCCGTATACGCATTGACCTGCAGCGTCGCATCGCCGATGTAGCGCTCGTAGTTCATGCCCAGTTGCTGATGGTCGATGCTTTTACGCGTGTTGTAGGTCAGCGCATTGGTGCTCACCGAGCGCGGGTCAGCCTTGTACGCCGCCCAGGTCTGCCCCAGCGGGTCCTGGGTACCGTTCTGTTCCAGGCTGCTGTAGATCAACGCCAGCTTGCTGTCGTCATCGGGCTGGAAGTTGAGCTTGGCGAACGTCTGGTCACGGCGCGCGCTGCTGTGGTCGCGGTAGCCATTGGTGTCCATGCGCGAGGCGTCCAGCACGAAGCCTGCACCCTCGGTTGCGCCTTCGGCGGTGAGGTGGTTTTTGTTCAGCCCGTCGCTGCCCACCAGGGTTTCGGCGCCGATGCGTGGCGGGCCTGCGCCGTCGCGGGAGAACATCTGGATCACCCCGCCGGCGTTGCTGCCGTACAGGGTCGCTGCCGGGCCGCGCAGGACTTCGATGCGCTCGGCGGTGTCGAGGTTGAACGTTGCCGCCTGGCCCTGCCCATCCGGGGTGCTGGCGGGGATGCCATCGGCAATCAGCTTGATGCCGCGCACCCCGAACGCCGAGCGGGCACCGAAGCCACGGGAAGAAATCTGCAGGTCCTGCGCATAGTTCTGGCGGTTCTGCACCACCAGGCCAGGCACGCGGGACAGGGCTTCGGAGGCGTTGATGCCAAGTTGACCGGCACTGATCTGTTCGCGGTTGATGGCGTCCACCGAGTACGGCAGGTCGAAGGTCGGGCTGGCGCTGCGCGAGCCGGTGACCACGCTGGGGTCCAGCAGCAACGGCGTTTCTTCGGCCTGGACGGTGCTGCACAGGCCCAGCAGGAGCAGGGCGAGGGGAGTGGGAGCGGGTAGGGTCATGAAGAGGCCGAGTCCGTGGCGCAACGCATGTTGAGTGGCGTAGGCGCAAATGTCGCAAGTTTAACGATTCCCCTCGATTTTGCCGAACCTGGTTGCCGTTGGGCTGAACAGGAAGTTTCCCACGCAAAGCGACGGCGCCAGGCGCCTGGACCGTTGGATGGGCGATGCTAGATTTTCGACCTCATTCAAAAAAGAAGAGCTGGGCATGTGCACAACAAATATGAAGTTGCTGGTGCTGGCGTGGAGTGCGTCGATGATGGTTGGCTGCGGGACCGTCACCACGGTGATGCGTGAAGATGCCGCCACCGTGAGAGCGCTCAAGGCGGATAAAACCTATTGCCAGTCCGTGCCGCGTATCTACAGCGGGGTGACTTATAACCTGTGTGTTCTGCACGGGCCGCCGAGTACGGGGAGCAGCCTGGCGCTGAACAGCGTGCCCTGGACCTTCATTGATGTGCCGCTGTCAGGCGTCATGGACACGCTCTTGCTCCCCTACACCGTCTACCGGCAAAGCACCGACGGCAGCATCGACCTGCGCTAGCCCCTTGCCGCTAACAGCTTCCTGCTGCTTTTAAGTTATAATCCCGCCCTTTAGCTGTTTCCCGCCCGGGCGGGAGGCACACTTTTTTCAGGCGCGCTGCGCCTGCATGCAGACTAAAAGAGGCTAGACCCCAGTGGCATTGACGATTCTTGGCCTGTCCGGCGCCCTTAGCCATGATCCTTCCGCGGCCCTGTATATCGACGGCAAGCTGATTGCGGCCGCCGAAGAAGAGCGCTTCGTACGCGACAAACATGCAAAGAACCGCATGCCCTACGAGTCGGCGAAGTTCTGCCTGGAACAGGCCGGCATCAAACCGTCCGACGTTGATGTGGTGGCGATCCCGTTCGCCCCGATCAGCCTGTTCGGCGAGGCGCGCTGGCACTACGCCAAACGCTACTGGTACGCCCCGGACCGCGCGCTCGACGCGATCCTGATGGGCAATCGCCGCTACAAGCGCTATCGCAACAAGATTGTCTGGTGCCTGGAGCAACTGGGCTTCGATCCGAAGAAAATCAAGATCGAACCGGTTGAACACCACCTGGCCCACGCTTCCAGTGCCTATCACTGCTCGGGCTTCCAGGAGAAAACCGCGATCCTGGGCATCGACGGCAAGGGTGAGTACGCCACCACGTTCTTCGGCTATGGCGAAAACGGCAAGATCCACAAGATCAAGGAATTCTACGATCCGGACTCCCTGGGCGGCCTGTATGGCGCAATCACCGAGTTCCTCGGTTTCGAGATGCTCGACGGTGAGTTCAAGGTCATGGGCATGGCGCCGTATGGCGATGCCAGCAAGTACGATTTCTCGCGCCTGGCTTCCTTTGAAAATGGCGAGTTGGTGATCAACACCGACTACGCCAACGTCATCGGCCTGCGCCGCTACAAGGAAAAGGGCAAGGGCTTCTACTTCTCGCCAAAACTGATCGAGTGGCTGGGTCCCAAGCGCGAAGGCGATATCGCCGACGAGCCGTACATCCACTACGCGGCCAGCATGCAGGCGCTGTTCGAGAAACTGGCCCTGCAGATGATCGACCATTACCTGGGCGACATCCTCAAGGACACCGGCAAGCTGGCCTTTGCCGGCGGCTGCGCGCTGAACGTCAAGCTGAACCAGAAGATCATCGCCCGCAATGACGTCAAGGAGCTGTTCGTGCAGCCGGCGTCCGGCGATGCCGGCACTGCCGTGGGTGCGGCCGCCTATGTGTCCCACGCTCGTGGTGTGCCGGTCGAGAAGATGGAACACGTCTACCTCGGCCCGTCCTACAGCAACGAAGACGTCATTGCCGCCTGCGCCAAACATGAAAGCAAGCCGAACTGGCGCAAGATCGAAAACATGCCCAAGCGCATCGCCAAGATCATGGTCGACGGCAACCCGGTGGCCTGGTTCCAGGGCCGCATGGAGTTTGGCCCGCGTGCCCTGGGCGGTCGCTCGATCATCGGTTGCCCGAGCGCCACCGGCGTGGCCGACCGTATCAACCACCAGATCAAGTTCCGCGAGCGCTGGAGGCCTTTCTGCCCGTCGATGCTCGACACCGTGGCCCCGCACATGATCAAGGTCGACCACCCGGCGCCGTTCATGACCTTCACCTTTGAAGTGTCGGAAGAATGGAAGACCCGCGTGCCGGAAGTGGTGCATGAAGACGGCACCTCCCGCGCCCAGGTGCTCAAGCGCGAGTACAACCCGCGCTATTACGACATGATGAAAGAGCTGGAAGTCCTGACCGGCAACGGCGTGTCCCTGAACACCTCGCTCAACCGTCGTGGCGAAGCGATGATCTGCTCGCCGACCGACGCGCTGAACATGTTCTTCGGCTCCGACCTGCAGTACCTGATCATGGAAGACATCCTGGTGGTCAAGGATGGCGTGGACCCTTATGACGCTGTGGTTTAAATGCTGAACCGCTTCCAGGGTTGGCGTGAACGTGGCTGGACGCCTGTCGATGCCGACGTCTACGCCCAGGCCTGGCAGCGTTACGGCGGCAGCGTGGCGACCCATCCCCAGGTGATCGAACGCCTGGCGGGGTTGGCGCAAATTCCGGTGCGTTACCTGGGCTGGGAGCAAGGAGGTGAACTCAAGGGGGCAATCGCCACCTGGGGACGCGACCTGGCTCTTTCCAAGGACGTGCTCAAGCGCACCGGCAAGAAGGGCCTGTTTGACCTGGGCAATGCCGAGATCATCCTGCCGATAGCCGCTGATGCGCAGGTGCCGCTGCGTCACCGTGGCCGTTATTTGTCGGCGCTGAACCAAGGTCGCGTGGGTACGCTCAAGCCCCAGGCCGAGCAATTGGCCATGGCGCGCACCCCCGAAGACCTGTCGAAAAAATTTCGCTACAACCAGCGCCGTGAATTGCGTTTGCTCGAGGAAGCGGGTGGCGTGGTGCGGCCGGTCAGCGAGTTTTCCGGCGTGGAGCTTGCGGCGATTTACTGCGATCTGTTCCAGCGGCGCTGGGGCTTTCCCGCCACCGGTGCCGAGCGACTGGCCGAGGTGCTGGAATTGCTCAAGGCGTTCCTGATCGGTTCGGTGCTGTTTCTCAATGACGCGCCGATTGCCGTGCAGGTGGTGTATCGCGTTCAAGCGCCCGAATGGATAAGCGTTGAGTACGTCAACGGTGGCGTCGACCCTGAGACCCGTGCGTTCAGCCCGGGGAGCGTGCTGAGTTTCCTCAATACACAAAGTGCCTGGGAACATGCGCGCGCGCAGGATTTGCCGCTGCGCTTCTCGTTCGGGCGTGCCGACCGTGAATATAAAGAGCGCTGGTGTAACCCGGTGCCGGTGTTCAGCGTATGAGCCGCAAACAGCAATTGCTCAAGCGCCATCGGCGCAATAAGCGCGTTGCGCTATTGATCTGCCTGCTGATACTGGTTGCGACCGGTGTGCTGGTGGCCTGGTGGCTGCCGCTGATTCTTGCGCTGCTGCTGTGGGTGGCTCACGAAGCCTGGTTCGCCGATCATCTGTTTTATTCGCCCAATGACGACTATCAGTACCACTTCGCCCCGAGCGGCCAGCAGGTTGGCCTGCGCCTGGATAACGGGCGATGGGTGCCGCAGACGCCGCTGGAACTGGCGGGTGGCGAGACGCTGATCCTTGAAGTGCAGCTCAAGAGCGGGTGGCTCGGGCGCTTCCTTGATCCGGCGGTCGAGCTGGCGGGGGATTGTCAGGCGTTCGAGCGCGGTGTGGCGGGCAAGCGCTACCTGAATCTGACCGGTTCTGCCGCAACGCTGGCGGCGGGTGAATTGACGTTGCGCGGTCGCTTGTGCCGCGTGGTCGGCCAGCCCAGCCTGTGGATTTTCCGTCAGCCTGATTATGCCCGTCAGCGGGTCATGGTGATCGCCCCCCACGCCGACGACGCCGAACTGGCCGCCTTTGGCCTCTATGCCCAGGCGGATGAAAGCTGGATCGTGACCCTCACCGCAGGCGAAATCGAAGCCGAGCACTATCAGCAGATGGGCCTGGCGCAGGCCGATGCCGCTCGACTCAAAGGGCGCCTGCGTGCCTGGGACAGCATTTGCGTGCCGCGCTGGGCCGGTGTTCCCGAAGCACAGTGCGTGCAATTGGGCTACTTCTGCCTGCAACTGCCGGCCATGCAGGCCTCGCCGGATCAGCCCCAGGCATCCCGCGAGGCGCAATTGGACGATACGCGGCTGTTTCGCCGGTTCAACAGCGTGACCCTGCCCGGCGATCTGGACGGTGCACCGACGTGGGTCAATCTGATTGCCGATCTACGTGCGGTGCTGCTCAAGGCCCGGCCCGAGGTGATCGTGTTGCCGACACCGCTCCTTGACCCTCACCCGGATCATATCTGCGCCTACAACGCCGTTATTGAAGCGTTGCAAGGGCTGGAGTGGCAACCCAGCACATTGCTCGGGTACGCCAACCACCTGCATGATAACGACCGCTGGCCCATGGGCAATTCGGGCGCCGGTGTGGCGTTGCCGCCGCAGTTCGATGCCGGCCAGGTATTCGAACCCTACTGCCGTGTGTTGAGCCTGAGCCAGCAGCAGGACAAGGCCATGGCGCTGGGCATGATGCATGACCTGCAACCCCGGCCGCCCTTCAAGCGGCGCGTGCGCCGTCTGCTGCAACAATTGCTCGCGGGTCGTTGTCCATCGCCTTACGGCGAGAATGAGTTTTTTCGCAAGGCCGTGCGCCGTCATGAACTGCTTTGGGTGCTCAAGCAGGACTGAAGTTGATTTTTACGTCGGGCTGCGCGCAGTAGCCCGGTTGCCTCATGGAGCAATATGAAGCCTCGTTTCAAGGTTTTGCAGCTACAGCCGGACTACAACGTCAAACTTCATGATTTTGCCGACCTCGGTGAGCAGATCGTCAAGTCGTTGCCGGTTGAACGGTTCGAGGTCACATCGGCCTTCCTCAGTGGGCGCCCCCAGCCGGGCCAGCCGCTGAGCGTGGCCGACCATTCCAAATATTTCGAATTTCCCGAGAAAGCCCTGAAGGGCATTCGTCTGCGGGCAATGTGGGAAATCTACAAGTATTGCCGTGAGCAGAAGTTCGACGTGGTTATCTGTAACCGCTTCAAGTCGGTGAACATGATGCTGGCGCTCAACCGCTGGTTGAAGATTCCCCTGTGCATCGGCATCTCCCACGGCTTCGGCGAGTATGAGCGGGCCTATCGTCGGCGCCAGATGCGCCGCATGGTCACTCCGGCCTGGCGGTTTGTCGGGGTTTCGGCGGCGGTGAGGGATTATCTGGTGGGCTTGAACTGTGGCTTTACCCACGAGAACACCACCTTTGTTACCAACGCGATCGACATCCCCCAGGCCGAGGCCTTGCAGTTGCCGCGTGAGCAGGCGCGGCAGGCCCTTGGCTTGCCTCTGGAGGCACGGATGATTGGTGCCTTGGGGCGCCTGGTCCCGATCAAGGGGCACACGCACCTGTTGCAGGCGTTTGCCCGGCTCAAGGACAAATATCCAGAGGCTCAGGTGGGCATCATCGGCTCCGGCCGTGCCGAAGCTGACCTGCGGGCGGACATCGAGCGTCTTGGGCTCGTGGGGCGTGCGCATTTGCTGGGCTTTCGTGAGGACGGTCTGCAGTACGTACGTGCGTTCGATATCTGGACCATGCCGTCCCTGCTTGAAGGCTTGGGCCTGGCGTTGCTGGAAGGCATGAGTGGGCGCCTGCCGGTGATCGCCTCCAACGGGCCGGCCATGTTGCCGCTGGTTGAAGGGGCGGGCGGCTTGTCTCATGAGCCCGGCAATGTGGAGCAATTGACTGCGGCGCTCGACACTTACCTGGCCATGAGTGATGAACAATTACGTGCCAAGGGTGAGCAGGTCTTCCGTTATCTGGAGGCAAACCATGCCTTGGCTGAGTTCCAGGGCAAGTATCTGGATTTGATCGAAACCGGTTTGAAAGAAGCAGGTAGAGCATGACAGCGCAACAACCGTTGGTCTCGGTGATTATCGCGTCCTACAACCACGCTCGGTACATCGAGCAGAGCATCCTGAGTGTGATCGGCCAGACTTACCCGAACATCGAATTGCTGGTGATCGACGACGGCTCCAAGGATGACAGCGTCGAGTGCATCCGGCGGCTGCAGGCCGAGCACGGGTTTGATTTCCAGGTGCAGCAGAATCAGGGTCTGACCGCCACACTGAACAACGCGCTTGCCCGCGCCAAAGGCAGCCTGATCGCGCCATTCGGCTCAGACGACATCATGCTGCCCGACCGTATCGCGACCCAGGTGGCCTACATGGAGGGCAAGCCCAGGGTGGGGATCTGCGCCGGCAACATCGAGCTGATCGACGGTGACGGCAACCTGCATCCGGAGAAAAAACAACGCCGTGATGTGCCGTTTCGCAGTCTCGACTTCGACGACATGTTCATGGACCGCAAGCCGTTTCCACCCGCGCCAACCATGTTGATCCGCCGCGAAGCGCTGGAGGAAGTCGGTGGTTTCGATCCGCTGATTCCCCTGGAAGACCTGCTGATTCAATTGAAGATAACCGCGGCGGGCTACACCATCGATGCGCTTGACGTAGTCATGGCGCAGTACCGACAGCACGCCAGCAATACCTACAAAAACCATCGCTACATGATCCAGAACATCCTCAATACCTACGCCAAGTTCAGCGATCACCCGGCCTACGATGCGGTGCGCTACAACTTCCTGAACTCGATGTTCCTCAAGACCGCCGACCGTGACCGGCCATTGGCGCGGGAGATTCTCAAGCAGATCCCGCTGAAATTCTGGGGGCGCAAGACCATGCGTGGCTTGGTGCGGCTGTATCTGACGCCGCTGAGGAGCTGAAGACGAGGGATGTAAAAAAGGCGGTTATCACGGCAGTGATAGTCGCCTTTTTTATCAGCTGGCCGGGCTGGCCAGGCTATGTACTTGTTCGCGGAGTTTCGCCGTGGCCGTCGGGCTGGCAACCGTCGCATAGCCCTTAACCAACTGCTCGAAATGCGTTTCGAACAGCCAGTTGCGGTCCTGCGGATAGCGCTGCATGTGACGCAGGTTACGCTGGCGCAAGGCGTAGCGCAGGGGCGAGGGGTAGATGCGCAGGTCAGCGACGTCAATCAGGCCGAACTCGCCGTCGTCCATCAGCAGCACATTGCCCAGGTGCAGCGAGCGGAAGTACACACCGCGTTCGTGCAATTGCGCCATGAACCGGCCGAAACGCTCGACCAGCGATTCGCGCAGGCTGCTGTCCAGGCTTTGCATGGCCTGGCGCAGGGTCAGGCCGGGCAGCGGGGTGTAGGCCACGGCACCGCTGGCGTCGGGCAGGTGGTAGAGGCCAAGGATGTGCGGGGTGGGAATGCCCAGGCTGCGCAACTGTTCGCTGTTGCTGGCAAAACGCTCGGAATACGGGTTGAAGCTGCCGGAGGTGTACCAACGGCGCGGGCGGAACAGCTTGAGAAAGCTGCCGTCTTCCAGGCGCAGGACCTTTGGCCCCAGGCCATCGGCTTCAATCACCTGGGCATTGCTGCACAGCTGGTCAAACGCCGGGCGCTTGATCGACTGCACCGACATGCGCAGCAGGCTGCGGTGGCGCTGGGCGATGCTCAGGCCGGTAATGATCGCCAACGGGATCCACAGCAGGAACCAATGCTCCTTGGGTCGCGACAGGATGCCGCCGCCTTCGGTCAGGCCCGCACCGATGCCGTAGACCAGCAGGGACGAGGCCAGGATGAACAGCGGTTGTGCGCGTCGTTGCATGCCCTTGTACAGGGCATAGCCGAGCATGAAGACCCAGGGGATGAAGCCGATGATGCCGACGTAATAGAGCACGCCAAGGGCAAAGCTATGGGGTTCGCGTAGCTGGTAGCCGTCGGCCATTGTCAAGTACAACTCGGAGTCATAGCTATGGCCGATCCACGGGTGATCGGCAATCAGCTGCAATGACATACCCCAGAGTTCCAGGCGGAATGAGCTGCCACGCATAAAAATCGATTCGGGATAGAAAAATACCATCACGGCCGTGCCAACCACAGTGCCGGCGACAAGCAATACCGAACGGCGGTTCTGGCTGATAACGGCTATCCACGCAACGGCGAGTATCAACGCCACTAACGGCGTGCGCGAGCCGGTTGCCAGCACCGCCATGGTCATGATCGCCAGAGCAGGCAAGCTGAAACACAGCACCTTCAGGCGTTGGGTTGTCATGCAAACGTACAGCCAGTACACCGTGAAAAAACCGAACAGATGGGAGCTGAGCAACGGATTGTCGAGGGCGCCGAGGCCGCCGATCATGCGCATGCCAGGTTCGTACGCCTTCGCGAAGGCCACCAGGTTGCCCAGGCACACCACCAGCGCAATCACTGCGGCACCGAAGAAGATTGGCTTGAACAACTCGTTGCGGTAGTGCAACAGCAGCCCACAGCCGCCAAACAGCATAAAGGTGTTCAGCGGGCGTTTGAACAGGTCGGTGTCGGCGCTGGGCTCGGGGCTCCAGAGCAGACTGGTCAGTGCCCACGCGGAGAAAGCCAGGAACGCCAGGGCGATCGGTTCGCGCAAGAGGTCCTTGAGTTCCCTGGGGCGCATGCACAACAGGAACAGGGTGGGCACGCTGAACAGGAGGTAGACGATCCGGTGCAGTACATTGCGGTTGCCGACGAAGAACAGTGCACTCAAGAGCAACAGCAAGCCAACAGGCAAAATCCACAGGACCAGGAAGTCAAAAACGCGATTCGAGCCATAGATAAGGCGCTTGGAGTGCATACGATAGAGCCATTCCGGAAAGAGAAAGCCGACCCTCCCGAGGAGGTGGCCATGTAATGTCGCCCGCGTGATCCTGCCGGGTCGCGGCGTACGCCGGGTGCAAGTACAACAGAGAAGCTGTGCTAAAGTCAGCCTCCTTTTTCAAAACGCCGCGTGATATGACCGACTCCAGTCCGAGCGCAAGCCCTTCGAGCTTGAAAATATACTTCCGCCTGCTCAGTTACGTTAAGCCTTATATGGGCTTGTTCGCGCTGAGTATCCTTGGATTTCTGATTTTCGCGTCGACCCAACCGATGCTGGGTTACATCCTCAAATACTTTGTCGACGGCCTTTCCAATCCCGAAGCCGTGCTGTTTCCGACCGTGCCGTTCCTGCGCGACCTGCAGTTGCTGCAGGCGGTGCCGCTGCTGATCATTCTGATCGCGGCCTGGCAGGGCCTGGGCTCATTCCTGGGCAACTACCTGTTGGCCAAGGTCTCCCTGGGCCTGGTCCACGATTTGCGTGTGCAGTTGTTCAACAACCTGCTGACGCTGCCTAACCGTTACTTTGACAATCACAATTCCGGGCACCTGATTTCCCGCATCACCTTCAACGTGACCATGGTCACGGGGGCGGCGACCGATGCGATCAAGGTGGTGATCCGCGAAGGCATGACGGTGATCTTCCTGTTTGCCTCGCTGCTGTTCATGAACTGGCGCCTGACGCTGGTTATGATTGCCATCCTGCCGTTGATTGCCGTGATGGTCAGCACAGCCAGCAAGAAATTCCGCAAGCAGAGCAAGAAGATCCAGGTGGCCATGGGTGACGTAACCCACGTCGCCTCGGAAACCATCCAGGGTTACCGCGTGGTGCGCAGCTTCGGTGGCGAGGTCTATGAAGAGAAGCGTTTCCTCAAGGCCAGCCAGAGCAATACCAACAAGCAACTGCGCATGACCCGCACCGGGGCGATCTACACCCCGGCGCTGCAACTGGTGATCTACTCCGCGATGGCGGTGCTGATGTTCCTGGTGCTGTATCTGCGCGGCGATGCGTCGGCCGGTGACATGGTGGCCTACATCACCCTGGCCGGTCTGTTGCCCAAGCCGATCCGCCAACTCTCGGAAGTCAGCTCGACCATTCAGAAAGGCGTGGCCGGTGCCGAAAGCATTTTCGAACAGCTGGACGAAGAGGTGGAGGTCGACCACGGCACCCTCGAGCGCGACAAGGTCAGCGGTCGCCTGGAAGTGCGCAACCTGAACTTCACCTACCCCGGCACCGAACGCCATGTGCTCAAGGACATCAGCTTCACCGCCGAACCCGGGCAGATGATCGCGCTGGTGGGGCGTTCGGGCAGTGGCAAGTCGACCCTGGCCAGCCTGATCCCGCGGTTCTATCACCATGAGAGCGGTGAAATCCTGCTGGATGGCATCGAGATCGAAGACTACAAGCTGCTCAACCTGCGCAAGCACATTGCCCAGGTCACCCAGCATGTGACCCTGTTCAGCGACACCGTGACCAACAACATCGCCTATGGCGACCTGGCCGGCGCGCCTCGCGAAGACGTTGAAGCGGCGGCGGCGGATGCCAACGCCAAGGACTTTATCGACCAGTTGCCCAAGGGCTTCGATACCCAGGTCGGCGAGAACGGCGTTCTGTTGTCCGGTGGTCAGCGTCAGCGCCTGGCGATTGCCCGTGCGCTGCTCAAGAACGCACCGGTGTTGATTCTCGACGAGGCCACCTCGGCCCTCGATACCGAGTCCGAGCGGCATATCCAGGCCGCGCTGGACAAGGTCATGCAGGGCCGCACCACGCTGGTGATTGCACACCGCTTGTCCACCATCGAGAAGGCCGACCTGATCCTGGTGATGGACGACGGGCGCATCGTCGAGCGCGGCACCCATGGTGAACTGCTGGCGCAGAACGGCTACTACGCGCGCCTGCATGCCATGGGCCTGGATGCGCCGGTAGCGGCCGACATCACCTGATCCAACAGGCGCCACGGCTCGAATGTGGGAGGGGGCTTGCCCCCGATGGCGGCCTCTGGGCCGACCAGGATGTTGGGGCGGACCGGGTACATATCCGTTTCTGCGGTAACGGCTGCTATTGGTTCCGCCCTGACGGCGGGTCACTTTGGAAAAGCCCCAAAGTAACCAAAGGGCTCTTGCCCCACCACTCGGCACCTCGCTTGGGCTCGGTTGCTCACTCCGGCTTGAATCCGTGGGCCGCCGCCACGCGCCATCCATGGCGCGGGGCGGCTAACCCGGCGTCCTGCCGGGTTACCCACGGATTCAAGCCTGCGTTCGGCCAGCGTGGTTTAACGGGGCGCCTAAGATCAAGATCAAAAGCACGGCAGCCTTAGAGCCGACCGGTATTTTGTGTCGACCCCGGTCCAAATGTGGGAGGGGGCTTGCCCCCGATGGCGGCCTCTGGGCCGCCGCAATGGGTCATCCCCGGCCCGGTGCGGCTAACCCGGCGTTCTGCGGGTTACCCTCGAATTCAAGCTTGCGCTCGGCCGCGTGGTTTCAAGGGGCGCCTAAGATCAAGAGCGACTCGCTGCGCCTCGTGGTTAGCGTTGGGCGTTACAGCGTTGTGAAGCTACTGTGGCGATCGGGGACTTGCCCCCTCCCACATTTGCCCTGCGGTGGGCGCAAGCCATCGCAAACCCTGTGCTAATATCGCGCCCCTGTTCATTTTGTATGTGGGTTGCTCCATGAAGTTGTCCATGCCGCGATTCAATCAAGCCCCTGTCTTGGTGGTCGGCGATGTCATGCTCGACCGTTACTGGCATGGTGGTACCTCACGGATTTCCCCTGAGGCGCCGGTACCGGTGGTCAAGGTCGAGCAAATCGAAGACCGTCCAGGTGGCGCTGCCAACGTTGCCCTCAATATTGCCGCGCTCGGCGCCCCGGCTTCCCTGGTGGGTGTGACCGGTGACGACGAAGCGGCCGACAGCCTGGCCAACAGCCTGCGCGGTGCCGGCGTGCGCGCGTTGTTCCAGCGCATCGCCCATCAGCCGACCATCGTCAAGCTGCGGGTCATGAGCCGTCACCAGCAATTGCTGCGTATCGATTTCGAAGAACCCTTTGCCACCGACGCCCTGGCCCTGGGTGACCAGGTCAATGCGTTGCTCGAAGGCATCAAGGTGCTGGTGTTGTCCGACTACGGCAAAGGCGCCCTGAAGAATCACCAGGTGCTGATCCAGGCCGCCAAGGCCCGCAACATTCCGGTGCTGGCCGATCCCAAGGGCAAGGACTTCTCGATTTATCGAGGCGCCAGCCTGATCACGCCCAACCTCAGCGAGTTCGAAGCGGTCGTCGGTGGTTGCGCCGATGAGCATGAACTGGTGAGCAAGGGCGCGGCGCTGATGGCCGACCTTGAACTCGGCGCCCTGCTGGTGACCCGTGGCGAACATGGCATGACGCTGCTGCGTCCCGGCCATCCGGCGATGCACCTGCCGGCGCGTGCGCGGGAAGTGTTCGACGTCACCGGCGCCGGTGATACGGTGATTTCCACCCTGGCCGCGTCCATCGCCGCCGGCGAGGAACTGCCCCATGCCGTGGCCCTGGCCAATCTGGCGGCGGGCATTGTGGTGGGTAAACTGGGCACCGCGGCCATCAGCGCCCCCGAGTTGCGTCGCGCCATCCAGCGTTCCGAAGGTTCGGAGCGCGGTGTGCTGGGGCTCGAGCAATTGCTGTTGGCGATTGACGACGCACGCGCCCACAACGAAAGCATCGTGTTCACCAACGGCTGTTTCGACATCCTGCACGCCGGTCACGTGACCTACCTTGAGCAGGCGAGCGCCCAGGGCGATCGCCTGATCGTCGCGGTCAACGATGATGCCTCCGTCAGCCGCTTGAAAGGCCCGGGCCGACCGATCAACAGCGTCGACCGGCGCATGGCGGTCCTGGCTGGATTGGGTGCGGTGGACTGGGTGATCAGCTTCTCTGAAGGCACCCCGGAAAACCTGTTGGCCCAGGTCAAGCCTGATGTGCTGGTCAAGGGCGGTGACTATTCCGTCGACCAGGTGGTCGGTGCGGACATCGTCAGCGCCTACGGCGGCACCGTCAAAGTGCTGGGGTTGGTAGAAAACAGTTCGACCACGGCCATCGTCGAGAAAATACGTAACAATGAATAACGCTGATAAATGGGTATTGATCACCGGAGGCGCGGGCTTCATCGGTTCGCATTTGGTTGACGCGTTGCTCGCCAAGGGCTATTCGGTGCGGGTGCTGGATAACCTGTCTACCGGCAAGCGCAGCAACCTGCCCCTGGATAACTCGCGCGTGCAACTGGTGGAAGGTGATGTGGCCGACGCCGAGCTTTTGGCTCAAGTGGTCGTTGGCGCGTCGGCGGTGGTTCACCTGGCGGCCGTGGCGTCGGTCCAGGCATCCGTGGACGATCCGGTCAGCACGCACCAGAGCAATTTCATCGGCACCTTGAATATCTGCGAAGCCATGCGCAAGGCCGGCGTGAAGCGTGTGGTGTACGCGTCCAGCGCAGCGGTCTACGGCAACAACGGCGAGGGTGCCTCCATCGACGAAGAGACGACCAAGGCGCCGCTGACACCCTATGCCTCGGACAAATTGGCCAGTGAGCACTACTTCGACTTCTACCGTCGTGAGCATGGCCTGGAGCCGGTCATTTTCCGCTTCTTCAATATCTTCGGTCCGCGCCAGGACCCGTCATCGCCGTATTCCGGTGTGATCAGCATTTTCAGCGAGCGTGTGCAGCAGGGCTTGCCCATTGCCGTGTTTGGCGATGGCGAACAAACCCGTGATTTCATGTATGTGGAGGACCTGGTGGATGTGCTGGTGCAGGCCATCGAGTTGCCGACCATTCCCGCAGGGGCAATCAACGTCGGTTGGAACCACGCCACCACGCTCAAGCAGGTGCTGCAGGCACTGGAGCAAGTGGTGGGCACGTTGCCGGTCATTACCTACGGACCGGCGCGCCTGGGGGATATCCGCCATTCACGGGCCGACAATCGGCGCCTGCTGGCAAGCTTCACCCTGCCTGAACCTACCCCGTTGAAGGTCGGCTTGGAGCGCTTGCTCAAAGGCTGAGCCGCAGGCCGATAGCGATATCGGGTGTGCGTCAGCCCCTGGCTTTTTTCTTCGGCACGATCTTGCGCAGCATCTGCTGCGCCTTGCCGGTCAAGCGCTTGAGCTTCGACTCTTTTTCCGGCTCTGCCAGGCCTTGCTGCCTGAGCCAGTCCTTCCAGCGAATCCGCTCATCACGCACCAGCCAGCCGTCCTGGCGGGCGAAGCTTTCGGCCAGGTACAAACCCCGTGTACTCGCCGGATACAGTTGGTCCTTCTTGACGGTGTACAGCTCGGCAAGGGGCTCGCCGTCCTTGAGCGGCATCAGGTACAGGTCCGGACGCTTGCGATCCAGGCGTGCGACCAGTTGGTCACCTTCCAGGCGCTCATCCACATGGAACAGGCTCAGGGATTTGGCTTCCTTCGGCACTTCCAGGCGCAGGTCGTAAATCAGCTGCAGTGACGCCGTCGGCAGGTGCACATAGGCCCGAGGACGCTCGATCAACTGGGTGGTGGCGCAGCGCACCGGACGCGCGGCGCCGGACAGCGGGCTCAGGCGAAACGGCAGGGCTTCACGGTAATGCAGCGCGGCGGAGTAGGGCGCCGGCAGCCAGGTATCGTTGAAGCGCCCGCCGAGCCAGCCCTCAGGGGTTTCCAGCAGGCATTCCTCGGCAATTTCCTGAATGGCCGTGTGCAGCGGCAGGTTCAGTTCATGGGCGGGGACGTAGCCGGAGATCAGCTTGAGCACCACATCGCCGCGATCCTGGCGACGCTGGCGTACCAGCACCCAGTAATCCTTGTTTTGCCAGTGCAGGGTCAGGCGCACTGAGACGCCGAGATTCGCCAGTTCCAGGGCGAAGCGTTCGGCGTCCGGCACCTCGACCGGCTTGCGCCGTTGCAGGGTCTGGGCGAAGTTGAGCGGCATGCCGACGCTCTGGTAGCTCAGGCCTTCGGGGGTGGCTTCCACGTGCAGCGGCAGTGTCTTGA
Source organism: Pseudomonas orientalis (assembly GCF_002934065.1). Classification (NCBI taxonomy): domain Bacteria; kingdom Pseudomonadati; phylum Pseudomonadota; class Gammaproteobacteria; order Pseudomonadales; family Pseudomonadaceae; genus Pseudomonas; species Pseudomonas orientalis. The sequence goes on from NZ_CP018049.1 coordinate 548,295, forward strand.
AGTTGCTCGGGTTCTTTCTTATGAGCGTACGCGGCATGTCGGCTCCTTTGTGCGACGGGGTCGGCCGCGTGGGCGGCATCAGAGTTGACGGATGACCCGGGCAGCGGTTGCCACGTTATGGGCCAGGTGCAGCGGATTGATGGTCCCGACAATAGCACTGGCGACGCCCGTTTGCGCAAACAACAACGTGAAACTGGCCTGAATTGGATCCATTCCAGGCGTCAGGCACACGTGGCCGCTGGCCAGGGCTTTTTTCACCAGGATGCCCTTGCCATGGGCCGCCGCGTAATCAATGACGGCTTTTTCGGCCTGTTCGTTCAGATTGTAAGTGATCATGGCGCAATCACCCTGTTCCAGCGCCTTCACACCGCCTCCAACGGTCTTGCCGGAGAAGCCGAAACCGCGGATCTTGCCCTCTTTTTTCAGCTCCGCCAGGGTCTGGTAAACCTCGCAGTCGTTGAGGATGTGCAGGTCGTTGCCATCGGAGTGCACCAGCACCAGGTCGATAAAATCCGTTTCAAGTCGTTTCAGACTACGCTCGATCGACATCCGCGTATGGGCGGCGCTGAAATCGTGCCGGGACACGCCGTCCTCGAATTCTTCGCCGACCTTGCTGACGATCACCCAATCCTTGCGCTGGTCACGCAGCAGTGGCCCCAGGCGCTCTTCGCTGCGGCCGTAGGCGGGTGCGGTATCGATCAGGTTGATACCCAACTGGCGCGCCTGGCGCAGCAGCATTCGCGCCTCGTCGTCATTTGGAATCTGAAAACCGCTGGGGTATTTGACCCCTTGGTCACGACCCAGCTTGACGGTGCCCAGGCCCAGGGGCGACACCAGCAGGCCGGTGCTGCCCAGGGGGCGATGCAGGTCGTGCAGAGTGGGCAGGCTCATGGCAACAGGTGCTCCCAGGCAGGTTGGCCGATCACGGGCTTGGGCAGGTCGGGCAGGGGTTCGCTGGCGCCTGGGCGGATGCCATCGCGTTCGAGGCTGTTGATGACCCGGTCGGCGAAGTCCGGTGCCAGGGCCAGCTTGGTTGGCCAGCCCACGAGCAGGCGACCCTGTTCGGCCAGGAAGGCGTTGTCGGGACGGCTCAGGCCCGATTGCAGTGGCTCGGCGCGGTTGACGCGCAGGGTGGCCCACTGGGTCTGGCTCATGTCGATCCATGGTAGCAACTGGGCCAGTTCTTTCTGCGCGGTAGCGATTTGTTTCTGAGGTGTGCGGGCAACGCCATCGGCTTCGGCGATATCGCCGCCGATGTACCACACCCAGTTGCCGTCCGCGGCCGGGTGGGTGGTCACGGTCAGACGCGGCTTGGTGCCGCCGCCCAGGCAATGGGCATACAACGGCTTCAGGCCCGGGCCTTTGGCGAGGATCATGTGCAGCGGGCGGGTTTGCATCGCCGGCTGGCTCAAGCCCAGGACCGCAAGCAAGTCGGCGGTGCCTGCGCCGGCACTCAAGACGATGCGCTGGGCGCGGATTTCGCGGCCATCGACCTTCAAGCCCACCAAGGTGTCGCCGTCACGCAGCGGTTCGATATGTTCGCCTGCGAGCAAACCCTTACCGGCCAGCTCCGCCAGGCGTTCGATCAGGCTGGGCACGTCCACGACCAATTCCGCGAGGCGGTAGACCTTGCCCTTGAAGCGACGATCCTGCAGCGCAACCGGCAGTTCGTCGCCCTTGACCTGATCGACACGGCCGCGCACGGCCTTGCTGGCGAAAAAGCTGGTGAGATTGCCGGCGAGGGTGCCGGGTGACCACAGGTAATGGGCTTCAGAGAGCAGGCGCACGCCGGACAGGTCCAATTCGCCATTGCCGGCCAGAGCTTCACGCCAGCGGCGCGGCATGTCGGCAATCGCTTCGGAGGCGCCGGTGAGGGCGCCGTGCAGGGCGTATTTCGCACCGCCGTGGATGATCCCCTGGGACTTCACGCTTTGCCCGCCACCCAGGGTCGCGCTTTCCACCAGCACCGTGGAAAACCCCTGGCGGCGCAGGCGCGCATTGAGCCAGAGGCCGGCAACCCCGGCGCCGACAATCAGAACGTCGGTGGAAATAACGGATGGCATCGGCGACCTCAATGTTCAAGACAAGGGGCGCAGTATACAGGCTGTTGAGGGGCGGTCAGTGACCGGCGGTTTTCGAGAACAGCTGGATCACCACCACGCCCAGCACGATCAGCCCCATCCCCAGCATGGCCGGGATATCCAGCTTCTGCCCGTAGATGAACAGCGCGGCAATGCTGACCATCACGATGCCCATGCCGGCCCAGACGGCGTAAGCCACGCCAACCGGCACGGTGCGCACGACCAGGGTCAGCATCCAGAACGCGATGCCATAACCGACGATCACCAGCAACAGCGGAACAGGTGTGCTCCAACCCTTGATGGCTTTCATGGACACGGTCGCGATTACTTCCGAGCAGATGGCGATGGCCAGGTAACAGTAGGCGGCGTTCATGGTGCAATCCTCAAGGTGAAGCTGGTTTGATAAGGTCGGCATTCTAGAGGTTCAACAGATGCGGTAAAGTCATTACCTATCCGAATTGAAGATAGGTTAAGTCATGAGCGTGCCTTGGGATCTGGAACAGATGCGCCTGTTTGTCAGCGTCGCCGAACAGCGCTCGTTTTCCGCCGTGGCGCGTGGGCAGCGCAAGGCGCAGTCGGCCGTCAGCACCGCCATCGCGTTGCTTGAGGCGGACCTCGGCGTCAGCCTGTTCGAGCGCAGCAGCGGCCGTCAGCCGCGCCTGACCGAAGCCGGCAGCGTGTTGCTGGAGGAAGCGCGTGAAGTCCTGCGCCAGTGTGAGCGTCTGACGGGACGGGCACTCTCGCTGACCCGTGGCGAGGAAGCGTGTCTGCGCCTGGCCCAGGACGAGGCGATGTTGTTCCAGCCGGTGCTCGACAGTCTTGAGGCGCTGGCGCTGCGCTACCCGTTGTTGGAGGTGCAGTTGTCCAGCGCCGCCCAGGGCGATGTGGCGCGCAAGCTGGTGGAACGCCAGGCCGACCTGGGCCTGCTGTTCTACCACGACCAGATTCCCGAAGCCCTTGAGCGGCGGGTGGTGGGCAGCGTGGAAATGGTCACGGTGTGCGGTGTGAATCACCCTTTGGCCAAGTTGCGGTACGTGGACTGTCAACGATTGGCGCAGTTTCGCCAGTTGCTCATGTCGACCCAGACCAGCGTCTACCCCGGCAGTGAAGCCGCCAGTCCGCTGGTATGGCGGGCCGACAGCTTCTATGTGTTGGCCGAATGGCTGATGAGCGGCCTGGGTTGGGCCTGGTTGCCACGGCACATCGTGCAATACCCCACCTATCAACAGCAGATGGTTGAACTGCACAGCGAATGGACGCCGCCGGCGCTGGTGGTGGAACTGGTGTGGCGCCGCGATGAGCACCTTGGGCCTGCCGCGCGCTTTCTGGCTGAACGTTTTGCCGAGTGCTTGCAGGCGATCGACTGAAAAAGCCGATAAACTCCGCCGCCATGAATAGAACTCTCTACACCTGTCTGTTTTACCTGGCGCTGCCGTTGGTGGCTTTACGTCTGTGGTTGCGCGCGCGCAAGGCGCCGGCTTATGCCAGGCGCGTGGGCGAGCGGTTTTCCTATGGCTTGCCCGTGATGCAGCCCGGCGGGATCTGGGTGCATGCGGTGTCGGTGGGCGAAAGCATTGCCGCCGCGCCGATGATCCGTGCCCTCCTGAAGCGCTACCCGCAGTTGCCGATGACCGTCACCTGCATGACGCCCACAGGTTCCGAGCGAATCCGGGCGCTGTTTGCCGATGAGCCGCGTGTCCAGCATTGTTATCTGCCGTACGACTTACCCTGCGCCGCCAGGCGTTTCCTTGACCGGGTACAGCCCAGGTTGGCAGTGATCATGGAGACCGAGTTGTGGCCCAACCATATTCACGCCTGCGTCCAACGCGGCATTCCGGTGGCCCTGGCCAACGCGCGATTGTCGGCGCGCTCGGCCAAGGGTTATGCGCGTTTTGCCAGACTGACTGCGCCGATGCTGGCAGAAATGAGCTTGTTTGCGGTGCAGACCAAAACCGAGGCCGAACGCTTCCTGAATCTGGGGGCTCGGCCTGAGACGGTAGAAGTCACGGGTTCGATCAAGTTCGATTTGACCATCGACCCGCAACTGCCCGAACGCGCCGCCGCCTTGCGCGAGCAGTGGGGCGCCGGCGAGCGTCCGGTGTGGATCGCCGCCAGCACCCACGAAGGCGAAGACGAAGTCGTGCTCGCCGCCCATCGTCAATTGCTCGCCAGCTATCCCAATGCGCTGTTGATTCTGGTGCCCCGTCATCAGGAGCGCTTCGGGCCGACTTTCGAGCGGTGCGTGCAGCAAGGCTTTGCCACAGTGCGGCGTTCCAGTGGCGAAGCGGTCCATGTACATACCTCAGTGCTGCTTGGCGACACCATGGGCGAATTGCTGTTTCTCTACGCCTTGGCCGACAGCGCCTTTGTCGGCGGCAGCCTGGTACCGACCGGCGGGCATAATCCGCTGGAACCGGCCGCGCTGGGCAAGCCGGTGATCATGGGGCCGCACCTGTTCAACTTCCTGGAAATCAGCGCGATGATGCGCGAGGCCGGGGCGTTGCGCGAGGTGGATGACGCAGACGGTTTGGCCGAGGCGGTGCGGCAGTTGTTCGAGTTGCCACAGGATGCGCGCAGGATGGCAGAGGCGGGATTGAAGGTGATGCAGGCTAACCAGGGCGCGCTTAAGCGCTTGCTGGATGGGCTGGACCGATTGATCGCTCACTGACTCAACACCCATCCAAAATGTGGGAGGGGGCTTGCCCCCGATGACGGAGTGTCAGTCAAAACTACTTGAGCTGACAGACCGCTATCGGGGGCAAGCCCCCTCCCACATTGGTTTTGCGGTGTGGTCAAGAACCTGGGCGGGCCTTCAGTTGCTCGGCGGCAGCTTTGGCCAGGTCCGGTGGCAGGAAGTCTTTGTCCGGGTTGTAGTCGGCTTTCAAATAGCGCGTCAGGTCCTGCAGATCCCCCGGGTTCAACGTGCCCGCAGCTTGCTTCAAGCGCAGGTTGTCGAGGATGTAGTCGTAGCGGCTGTTGTTGTAGTTGCGCACTGACGCGTAGAGCTGACGCTGTGCGTCCAGTACGTCGACGATATTGCGCGTGCCCACCTGATAGCCGATTTCCGTGGCTTCCACCGCGCTTTGGTTGGAGATGATCGACTGGCGGCGTGCTTGCACCTGTTCCACATCGGTGTTGACGGCGCGGTGCAGGTTACGGGTGTTTTCCACCACCTGGCGGCGCAGGCCTTCGCGTTGCTGCTCGGACTGATCGAGACGTGAATAGGATTCACGCACTTGCGAGCTGGTGAGGCCGCCGCTGTAGATCGGGATGTTCAACCGCAAGCCGATGGTGCGTTGCGACACATCGCCACCGTACGGGATGGGCAACTGGTTCGGGTTGCTGAACCCCAGGGCATCGTTGTCGCCTTTTTCGTATTGCGCAACCGCATCGAGCGTCGGCAAGTGGCCGGCCTTGCGCTGCCTGAGGGTTTCCTCGGCGGCTGTCACTGCGTAATTGCTGGCCAGCAGGTTGAGGTTCTGGCGCCCGGCGGTTTCGACCCAGGCCTTGGCGTCGTTCGGCGCCGGCGGCAGCACCGGCAGCGTATGGACGATGCCCTGGATCGAGTTGTACTGGCGGTTGGTCAGGGTGATCAGCGCCTCGAAGGCGTCGTCCACCTGGCGCTGGGCCACGATGCGGTTGGCGCGAGCGGTGTCGTAGCTGGCCTGGGATTGCAGCACATCGGTCTTGTCCGACAGGCCCACATCGAAGCGCTCATTGGACTGGTCGAGCTGGCGTTTGAAGGCATTTTCTTCGGCCTTGGTCGAGGCCAGGTTGTCTTGCGCGCGCAGGACTGCAAAGTAGCTCTCGGCACTTTGCAAAATCAGGTTCTGTTCACTGGCCGACAGTTGCAGCGAGGCTTGCTCGCTGACGGCTTCGGCGGCTTGCAGTTGGAACCAGCGATCGGCGCGAAACAGCGGCTGGCTCAGGGTGGCGCGCCAGGAGTGCGCGTCGCGGCTGGCAGTGGCGGCGGGCTGGTCGATCTGGGTGCGCACGTTGTTACTGTCGGCACCGGCCGACAGATTCGGCAGCAAGCCTGCGCGCGCCTGGGGCACGACTTCTTTCTGCGCGCCATATTGAGCGCGGGCAGCGGCCAGGTCGGCGTTGTTGCTCGCCGCTTCCTGGTAGACGCTGACCAGGTCGGTGTTGGCGGACAAGGGCGCTTCAGCTGCCCAGACCATTCCATTGGTCGCACAAGACACGGCAATTGCCAGTGAAAGTTTGCGCAGCATGAGGCGATCCCTGAATAAATATTACGATGATAATTTATTGCCCAAGGCTACGGTGGCAAAGAGGGAGCGTCAAGCCTTGAGGCAGCTCAGGAGTGTAGTGGGCGGGCTTCGGCACAACAATCCTGTAATTACGCCATTTATCATCCTGACGACAGTGTCATTGGCAATTTGCCCACGCCATGGTCTAGACTGGCCGGGTTCTTGTCGGGGTGCCTTGTTGGAAGGCTGAGATCGGTAAATACCGGATCCCGTTGAACCTGATCAGGTTAGCGCCTGCGTAGGGAACAAGATTTCTCGTCACCCGGCGAGTCCTCTTGTGCTTCGTCCGGGATGTTGTTCGACAATCGAACAACCCTCGTGCGCAGGCACAGCACTGGTTTCAGTGCGTCCGTCCGTCACAGGTTCGCTCCGACAACAATCCACCGCCCGGATAAGTTGGAGAGCCCTGATGAGCACCGAATTAAAAAGCCAAAAATCAAAAAACACCGTGCACTTGAGTGAATCGGCCAAGGTCGACTCCGGTTCCGTGCAGCCGTTTACCCGCTCACAGAAGATCTATGTACAGGGCTCGCGTCCCGATATTCGCGTGCCCATGCGCGAAATCAGCCTGGATGTGACGCCCACCGAGTTCGGCGGTGAAATCAATGCACCGGTGGTGGTCTACGACACATCGGGTCCGTATACCGATCCCAACGTGATCATCGACGTGCGCAAAGGCCTGGCCGACGTGCGCTCGCCCTGGATCGAAGAGCGCGGCGATACCGAGCGACTGGCTTGCCTGAGCTCACGCTACGGCCAGGAACGCCTGGATAACCCGGACCTGGCCTACCTGCGCTTTGCCCACCTGCAGAACCCACGACGGGCCAAGGCCGGCGCCAACGTCAGCCAGATGCACTACGCGCGCAAAGGCATCATCACGCCCGAAATGGAATATGTGGCCATCCGCGAAAACATGAAGCTTGAGGAAGCCCGCGCCGCCGGCCTGCTCAAGCAGCAGCATGCGGGACACAGCTTTGGCGCCAGCATTCCAAAGATCATCACGCCCGAATTTGTCCGTGAAGAAATCGCCCGTGGCCGCGCCATCATCCCGGCCAATATCAATCACACTGAACTGGAACCGATGATTATCGGCCGTAACTTCCTGGTGAAGATCAACGGCAATATCGGTAACAGTGCGCTGGGCTCGTCCATCGAAGAAGAAGTGGCGAAGATGACCTGGGGCATTCGCTGGGGCTCCGATAACATCATGGACCTGTCCACCGGCAAGCACATCCACGAAACCCGCGAGTGGATCATCCGCAACTCGCCGGTGCCGATCGGCACCGTACCCATCTACCAGGCACTGGAGAAAGTCGACGGTGTGGCGGAAGACCTGACCTGGGAACTGTTTCGCGACACCCTGATCGAGCAAGCCGAACAGGGCGTCGACTACTTCACGATCCATGCCGGTGTATTGCTGCGCTATGTGCCGCTGACCGCCAACCGCGTCACCGGCATCGTCAGCCGTGGCGGCGCGATCATGGCCAAATGGTGCCTGGCGCACCACAAGGAAAACTTCGCCTACACGCATTTCGAAGAAATCTGCGAAATCATGAAAGCCTATGACGTCAGCTTTTCGCTGGGCGATGGCTTGCGTCCGGGCTCGGTGGCCGACGCCAACGACGCCGCGCAATTCGGTGAGCTGGAAACCCTTGGCGAGCTGACCAAGATCGCCTGGAAGCACGACGTGCAAACCATGATCGAAGGCCCCGGCCACGTGCCGATGCAGTTGATCAAGGAGAACATGGACAAGCAGCTCGAATGCTGCGATGAGGCGCCGTTCTACACCCTCGGCCCGCTGACTACCGATATTGCGCCGGGCTATGACCACATCACCTCCGGCATCGGCGCGGCGATGATCGGCTGGTTCGGTTGCGCCATGCTCTGCTACGTCACGCCCAAGGAACACCTGGGTTTGCCGAACAAGGATGACGTGAAGACCGGGATCATCACTTACAAGATCGCCGCCCACGCCGCCGACCTCGCCAAAGGCCATCCGGGCGCGCAGATTCGCGACAACGCGCTGAGTAAGGCGCGCTTCGAATTCCGTTGGGAAGACCAGTTCAACCTGGGCCTGGACCCGGACACCGCGCGGGCGTTTCACGACGAGACCCTGCCGAAAGAGTCCGCCAAGGTCGCGCATTTCTGTTCGATGTGCGGGCCGAAATTCTGCTCGATGAAAGTCACCCACGAAGTGCGTGAGTACGCGGCCAACCAGCGCATTGAAGCGGTGGATGTGGACGTGGCCAAGGGCTTGGCCGAGCAGGCGGAGCGGTTCAGGCAGGAAGGCAGTCAGCTCTACAAGAAAGTCTGATTCGGGATTGCAGGCGCCTGTACCGGCCTCATCGGGGGCAAGCCCCCTCCCACACTTGAATGTGTTCGCACTTCGAAATGTGGGAGGGGGCTTGCCCCCGATAGCCGTCTTTCAAACAACAAATGCCCCTCAGAGATTCCACCCTTGAGCATTCAACCGAGCACCTATTCGCCGGACATTGCAGTCCCCCAGGACAGGCGCGTCTTCGGCGCCCGCGACCTGTTCTCCCTGTGGTTCTCCCTCGGCATCGGCCTGATGGTCCTGCAAACCGGCGCCTTACTGGCGCCGGGCCTGGGGTTGTCGGGTTCATTGCTGGCCATCTTGCTCGGCACCCTGGTCGGCGTGCTGTTGCTGGCCGCCGTCGGCGTGATCGGCAGCGACACCGGGCTGTCCGCCATGGCGACGCTCAAGCTCAGCCTCGGTAGCCGCGGTGCGAGCCTGCCGGCGCTGTTGAACCTGCTGCAATTGATTGGCTGGGGTTCGTTCGAAATCATCGTCATGCGCGATGCCGCCAGCTTGTTGGGTACGCGTGCGTTCAGCGAGGGCAGCCTGTTGGCGAGCCCCTTGTTGTGGACCGTGTTGTTTGGTGGCCTTGCCACCGTGCTGGCGGTGAGTGGCCCGCTGACCTTCGTGCGGCAAATCCTGCGCAAATGGGGCATCTGGCTGCTGCTCGCGGCCTGTCTGTGGCTGACCTGGAACCTGTTCGCCAGGGCCGACCTCGTCGCGCTGTGGGCCCAGGCCGGTGACGGCTCGATGCCGTTTGCGGTGGGCTTTGACATTGCCATCGCCATGCCGCTGTCGTGGCTGCCGCTGATCGCCGACTACTCACGCTTTGGCAAGCGCGCGAAAAGCGTGTTCGGCGGCACCGCGCTGGGGTTCTTTATCGGTAATTTCTGGCTGATGAGCCTGGGGGTGGCCTACACCCTGGCCTTTGCGCCCAGCGGTGAAGTCAATGCGCTGCTGTTGGCCCTGGCCGGTGCCGGCCTCGGTATTCCGCTGTTGCTGATCCTGCTGGACGAGTCGGAAAACGCCTTTGCCGACATTCACTCGGCGGCGGTGTCGAGCGGGATGCTGCTGCGTTTGAAAGTCGAGCACCTGGCGTTGGCCATCGGTGTGATTTGCACCGTGATTGCCTGCCTGGCGCCCCTGGCGCAGTACCAGAACTTCCTGTTGCTGATCGGCTCAGTGTTTGCGCCACTGTTCGGCGTGGTACTGGTGGATCACTTCATCCTGCGCCGTCGGCGCCAGGGCGCGGTGACCCAGCTGCATTGGCCGGCGCTGCTGGCGTGGCTGGGCGGCATCGGCACCTACCACCTGCTGGCGCACCTGTATCCGGAAATCGGCGCAACCCTGCCGGCATTGCTGCTGGCAGGGTTGCTGCAGTTCATCCTGGGGCGGGCGGTCAGTGGCGCGCGGGCATCAGCTCAGGCTTGATCACACCGGTCAGGCGCGCATAGGGGATGGTGATTTCGATCAGCCCCTGGGCGTAGGGGGCGATGGTGGTGACGTTGTACTTGAGCACCACGCCGCCGCTGGTCAAGGCCACGTTCGGGGTTTTCTGGAACGGCCAGTTCTTCACGAACTCCGGGTCGCGGTCCATTTTGGTGTTGATCAACCAGCTGTTGTGGGCAACTTTCGCGGTATTCCAGAAGGCCTGCTCCTGGCCGGGCAACAGCATGTCGGCCAGGCTCAATTCCTTGTGCAGCACCCGTGAATAGTTGATGAAACCGCGGCCAGGTTCACCGTGGGCCACGCCGGTGTCCAGGTAGCTGGACACTTCAACGATCACCAGTCCGTCATGCTGCTCACGTACCTTGGCCTGCAAGTACATGCTGTGGCGGTCGGGGGATTCGCGCAGGAACCTGTCCCGGTAGGCATTCAGGGTCGCCGGCACGCTGGCGCCGGGCGTGGTGCGAGTCATCTGCAGCAGGCGCTGCTCGACCAGTTTGTCCAGTTGCGGGTCGGCGGGGAAATGCACGGTGTCGATGTTCACCAGCGGACAATCAGGGCTGCCGCAGCCGGGCTTGATCTGCTCCGACTTGTCGGTGGTGACGTCCAGCGGTTTGAGCTGGCCGGGCTGGAACAGGCTCTGGCAGGCACCCAGGGTCAAGGCAATACAAGCCATGGAGGCGATTTTTAAAAGCGACATGTGTGTCCTTCGTAAATCGATGGAAAGCGAAAAGAGTAGCGCTTGGACTGCCAACAGGGCCGCCAGTTCGCCACTAGACTGATTAGTGTGAGTTTGACGCCCGCCGTCTATCCCGGCAACCGGAAAGGGGCTGCGCCGAGCCACTTGGGCGCGTTAGGATGGCGCCCACTGCACGGCTTATGACGAGGAAGAATATGACGGACTTTACGAAGTCGACGCCGAAGAATATCGAGATTGTTCAGCGCGACTCTGCCTACAAGGGCTTCTATCAGCTCGATCGGGTGCAACTGCGCCACGAGAAGTTCGACGGCGGCATGAGCCGCGTGATCAATCGTGAAGTGTTTGTGCGCCATGATGCGGTGTGCGTACTGCCCTACGATCCGCAGCGCGATGAAGTGGTGCTGATCGAACAGTTCCGCGTCGGCGCCATGGGGCGTGCCGACAACCCGTGGCTGGTGGAAATGGTCGCCGGCCTGATCGACAAGGACGAGCAACCCGAGGAGGTTGCACACCGCGAAGCCGAGGAGGAAGCTGGGCTGACATTCTCCGCGCTGTGGCCGATCACCAAGTATTTCCCGTCGCCAGGCGGCAGTACCGAGTTCGTCCACCTGTACCTGGGCCGTTGCGACAGCTCACAGGCCGGTGGTATCCATGGATTGGAAGAAGAGGCCGAAGATATCCGCGTGACCACCTGGGCATTCGAAGATGCCTTCCAGGCTGTGCGCGACGGCAGGATTTCCAATGCAGCCAGCATTATCGCCCTGCAATGGCTTGCGCTTAATCGCGCGGAAGTGAGGGGGCTATGGCAGTAAAGGCACGGGAACGTTACCGGGTTGACCTGATCGGGCTGCAAGCCGCGTGCGAGGCCAACTATGCGCGGCTGATGCGCCTGCTCCCCGACATGCGCCACACGCCCCAGGCGCGGCGCATTGCCGTGACCCACGGCGACCAGATGCTCGGCGTGCTGACCCTGGAAGTCATCGTCAATTGCCCGTACACCACCACCCTGCGTGTGCGCCAGGAGCACAGCCTGCCCTGGCTGCCGGTGCCGCAGCTGGAAGTGCAGGTGTACCACGATGCACGCATGGCCGAAGTGATCAGCGCCGAACATGCGCGACGCTTTCGCAGCATCTATCCTTACCCGAATGTGTTCATGCACCAGCCCGATGAGAAAGCCCAGCTCAATGTGTTCCTCGGCGAATGGCTGAGTCACTGCCTGGCCCTGGGCCATGAGTTCGAAGTCGTGCGGTAGATGTGAACTGCGTTTGTTTCCCTGGGTTTCCTCTTTGCGTCCTGCCCCAGCATAATTGCCCCACCTGTCTATTCCTGTGACCGCTAGGGAGAGCGCCTTGCCGAGCGTATCCGCCATGAACCCTGACGCTGTGCTGTTGGTGCAACTGTCCGACAGCCATTTGTTTGCCGATGCAGACGTTACGCTGCTGGGCATGAACACCCGCGAAAGCCTGCAGCGGGTGATCGACCTGGTTCGCGAACAGCAGTCGCACATTGATCTGGTGCTGGCCACGGGAGATCTGTCCCAGGACGGCACACTTGAGTCATACCAGCATTTTCGCGATATGACGGCGCCGATAGCCGCTCCCGCGCGCTGGCTGCCCGGCAACCACGATGAGCCGCAGATCATGGCCGACGCCGCCGTGCACAGCGACCTGCTGGAGCCGGTGGTTGACGTCGGCAACTGGCGCGTGACCCTGCTGGACTCCGCCGTACCCGGTTCCGTGCCCGGCTACCTGCAGGACCAGCAGCTGCAACTGCTCGTCCAGGCCTTGAGCGAAGCGCCGAACCGGCATCATCTGGTGTGCCTGCATCATCACCCGGTGTCGATCGGCTGCGCCTGGATGGAGCCTATCGGCCTGCGCAATCCGGACGCGCTGTTTGCCGTGCTTGACCGCTTCCCCCAAGTGAAAGCGGTTTTGTGGGGGCATGTGCACCAGGAAATCGACAGCGAGCGCAACGGCGTGCGCCTGCTGGCGTCGCCGTCCACCTGCATCCAGTTCGCGCCCGGGAGTGAGGACTTCCAGGTCAGCGACCAGGCCCCAGGCTATCGCTGGCTGCGTTTGCATGCCGACGGGCGGTTGGAGACCGGGGTGGAGCGGGTCAGGGATTTCGCTTTCACCGTCGACTACGGCAGCAACGGCTATTAACAGCTGTAAACACTGATCAAAATGTGGGAGGGGGCTTGCCCCCGATGGCGGTGTGTCAGCTGCCACATGTGCTGACTGACACTCAGCCATCGGGGGCAAGCCCCCTCCCACATGGGTTCTCACACAGGCCCCTTATCCCTGTAAACTGCGCCTCTTTGGCTGAGTCACGGAGAGCCCGGCATGTCCGCTTCGATCCTCTATATTCACGGTTTCAACAGTGCGCCGGCCTCCAACAAGGCCAGCCAGTTGATCACCGTAATGGGCAAGCTTGGCCTGTCCGAGCAGCTGCGTGTTCCGGCGCTGCATCACCATCCGCGTCAGGCGATTCCTCAATTGGAGGAGGCCATCGCAGAACTGGGCAGGCCGCTGCTGGTCGGCAGTTCATTGGGCGGCTACTATGCAACCCATCTTGCCGAACGCCATGGCCTCAAGGCGCTGCTGGTCAACCCGGCGGTCAGCCCCCATCGGATGTTTGACGGCTACCTGGGGACCCAGAAGAACCTCTACACCGACGAAAGCTGGGAGTTGACCCTCGACCACGTCACGGCGTTGGCCGAGCTGGAAGTACCGGCTCCTCAGGACGCCGCGCGTTATCAGGTGTGGTTGCAGACCGGGGACGAAACCCTGGATTATCGCCTGGCCCAGCAGTATTACCGGGCCTGTGCCTTGCGCATCCAGGCCGGTGGCGACCACGGTTACCAAGGGTTCGCCCAGCAATTGCCGGCATTGTTGAGCTTTGCCGGCATTGGCGCTGATCAGTATCAATCCTTCGATTTTTCGTCACTGTAAAAATCGCAGGTCATTTTTTAATCGAACGACTCACGACGAGACCCCATGGCCACTCCCAGCGCTAGCTCTTATAACGCCGACGCCATCGAAGTCCTCTCGGGCCTCGACCCGGTGCGCAAACGCCCCGGCATGTACACCGACACCAGTCGGCCGAACCACCTTGCCCAGGAAGTCATCGACAACAGTGTCGACGAAGCCTTGGCCGGGCACGCCAAGTCGGTGCAGGTCATTCTCCACGCCGACCACTCCCTGGAAGTGTCCGACGACGGTCGCGGCATGCCGGTGGACATTCACGCGGAAGAGGGTGTATCGGGCGTCGAACTGATCCTCACCAAGCTGCACGCCGGCGGCAAGTTCTCCAACAAGAACTACCAGTTCTCCGGCGGCTTGCACGGCGTGGGCATTTCCGTGGTCAACGCCTTGTCCACGCAGGTCAGGGTCAAGGTCAAGCGTGACGGCAACGAATACCAGATGACCTTCGCCGATGGCTACAAAGCCACCGAGCTGGAAGTGGTCGGCACCGTCGGCAAGCGCAACACCGGCACCAGCGTGTACTTCGCGCCGGACCCGAAATACTTCGATTCGCCGAAATTCTCCATCAGCCGTCTCAAGCATGTGCTCAAGGCCAAGGCCGTGCTGTGCCCGGGCCTGTTGGTGAGCTTTGAAGACAAAGGCACCGGCGAAAAGGTCGAGTGGCACTACGAAGACGGCCTGCGCTCCTACCTGGAAGATTCGGTCAGCGACTTCGAACGCCTGCCCAACGCGCCGTTCTGCGGCAGCCTGGCCGGTAACAAGGAAGCCGTCGACTGGGCGCTGTTGTGGTTGCCCGAAGGTGGCGACAGCGTGCAGGAAAGCTACGTCAACCTGATCCCCACCGCCCAGGGCGGCACCCACGTCAACGGCTTGCGCCAGGGCTTGCTGGACGCCATGCGCGAATTCTGCGAATACCGCAGCCTGCTGCCGCGCGGCGTGAAGCTGGCGCCGGAAGACGTGTGGGAACGCATTGCGTTCGTGCTGTCGATGAAAATGCAGGAGCCGCAGTTCTCCGGCCAGACCAAGGAGCGCCTGTCCTCCCGCGAGGCGGCGGCGTTTGTCTCCGGTGTGGTCAAGGATGCCTTCAGCCTGTGGCTCAACGAGCACCCGGAACTGGGCCTGGCCCTGGCGGAGCTTGCGATCAACAACGCCGGTCGTCGCCTCAAGGCCAGCAAGAAAGTCGAGCGCAAGCGCATCACCCAGGGGCCGGCATTGCCCGGCAAGCTGGCCGATTGCGCCGGGCAGGACCCGATGCGCTCCGAGCTGTTCCTGGTGGAAGGTGATTCCGCCGGCGGTTCCGCCAAGCAAGCGCGGGATAAGGAATTCCAGGCGATCCTGCCGTTGCGCGGCAAGATCCTCAACACCTGGGAAGTCGATGGCAGCGAAGTGCTGGCCAGCCAGGAAGTGCACAACATCGCCGTGGCCATCGGCGTCGACCCTGGCGCAGCGGACATGAGCCAGCTGCGCTACGGCAAGATCTGCATCCTCGCCGATGCCGACTCCGACGGCCTGCACATTGCTACCTTGCTGTGCGCGTTGTTCGTGCAGCACTTCCGCCCGTTGGTGGATGCCGGTCACGTCTACGTCGCCATGCCGCCGCTGTACCGCATCGACCTGGGCAAGGAGATTTTCTACGCCCTGGACGAAGCCGAACGCGATGGCATCCTCGATCGCCTGGTGGCCGAGAAGAAGCGCGGCAAGCCACAGGTCACCCGATTCAAGGGCCTGGGTGAAATGAACCCGCCGCAACTGCGCGAAACCACCATGGACCCGAACACCCGGCGTCTGGTGCAGTTGACCCTGGAAGACTTCGCCGGCACTTCGGAAATGATGGACATGCTGCTGGCGAAAAAGCGTGCGCCGGATCGCAAGGCCTGGCTCGAATCCAAAGGCAACCTGGCCGAGGTATTGGGCTGATGCGCACAGGCGTCGCCCTGGCGATCCTGATGGTGTGCGGGTTGGCAGCCACCGATGGGGTGGCCGCGCCTGTGGCTGAGCTCAAGTTGGTGTCGGAACATCCGGTAGACGGCATGCGCGGCGGCAACCTGTCGGGCCTGGCGCTGTGCGGCAAGGACCTGTGGACGGTATCGGACCGCGATGATGACCGGATTTATCGTCTGGACACCCGCGAGCCGACCTGGAACGCCGAGGCATTGACGATCGACGTACCCCCGGTGCCCGAATCCGGCTTGCCGTGGGGGTTGCGCTCGCGCACCAAGGCGGCTTCGTTCATTCGCGGTGGAGACCTGGATTTCGAAGGCATCAGCTGTGATGCCGCAGGCAACCGCTACATCGTCAGCGAAGCCCATGCGGCGGTGTTGCAGGTACCGGCAGCCGGCGCCCCCGAATGGTTGAAGATCGCCCCGGGCATGGTGCGCGAGGCGCGGGCCAGCGGCATGTTGCTGCACTTCAATGCGTTGTTCGAAGGCCTGACGGTGAACCCGCAAGGCAATCAGATCTGGCTGGCCGCCGAGCGTGAGCGCCGTGGCCTGATCTCGATCAAGCGCGGGCAGAGCGTGTGGGATTGCGAGGGGGCTTGCGTATTGTTGAGCGAGGCCGGGCTGGAAGTGCAGCCGGCGCAGTTCACCAACGCCAAGGCCGTGTCCAAGGATTTTGCCGACCTGGCGCTGTTCAACGACAAGCTGTTCACCCTGGAGCGCAATGCATTCCAGATTTGCCGACGCGATACGGTGACGGCCAAGGTTGAGCTGTGCTGGTCGTTTGCCGACGAAACCCTGACGCCCGAACGGCGTTACCCCCAACCTTATGGCCTGGCCGAAGCCCTGGTGGTGGACGCCGACGGCGCCTGGATTGGCATCGACAATAATTTTGGCGCGCGTGCCGACGGTGAAAAGCGTCCGGTGGTCTATCGGTTTGCCGCCCCGGCCGGTGGCTGGAGTGCCCAGCCGTGAGCCGCGACTTTTTTGAATTGAATCAGCGCAGCGGCAGTTCCGCTGCGCCTTACCCAACGATGAGGCCCGCATGAGTGACATCCTCGCAGACAGCTTAGATGGCGTAGAACGCCGATCGCTGGCTGACTTCACCGAAAATGCCTACCTCAACTACTCCATGTACGTGATCATGGACCGTGCCCTGCCGCATATCGGCGACGGCCTGAAGCCGGTACAACGGCGCATTATCTACGCCATGAGTGAGTTGGGCCTGGACGCCGATTCCAAGCACAAGAAGTCGGCGCGTACCGTCGGTGACGTGCTCGGCAAGTTCCACCCCCACGGCGATTCGGCCTGCTACGAAGCTATGGTGCTGATGGCCCAGCCGTTCAGCTACCGCTACACCCTGGTCGACGGCCAGGGTAACTGGGGGGCGCCGGATGATCCCAAGTCCTTCGCCGCCATGCGTTACACAGAGGCGCGTCTGTCGCGTTATTCGGAAGTATTGCTCAGCGAGCTGGGCCAGGGCACCGCGAACTGGGGGCCCAACTTTGACGGCACCCTCGACGAACCCCTGGTGTTGCCGGCACGTTTGCCGAATATCCTGCTCAATGGCACCACCGGCATCGCGGTCGGCATGGCCACCGACGTGCCGCCGCACAACCTGCGCGAAGTCGCCGCCGCCTGCGTTCGCCTGTTGGATGAGCCAAAAGCCACGGTCGAGCAGCTCTGCGAGCATATTCAGGGCCCGGACTACCCGACCGAAGCGGAAATCATCACGCCGCGCGCCGACCTGCTGAAAATGTACGAAACCGGCAAGGGTTCGGTGCGCATGCGCGCGGTGTATCACGTCGAAGATGGCGACATTATCGTGACCGCGTTGCCGCATCAGGTGTCCGGCGCCAAGGTGCTGGAGCAGATCGCCGCGCTGATGCAGGCCAAACCGTCGAAGCTGCCGCAGGTCGCCGACTTGCGCGATGAGTCCGACCACGAGAACCCTTGCCGCATCGTGATTATCCCGACCAACAGCCGGGTGGATCATGCAGTGCTGATGCAGCATCTGTTTGCCAGCACCGACCTGGAGTCCAGCTATCGGGTCAACGTCAACATCATCGGCCTGGACGGCAAGCCGCAGCTCAAGAACCTGCGTAACCTGCTGGTGGAATGGCTGGAGTTTCGCGTACAGACCGTGCGCCGGCGCCTGCAATTTCGCCTGGATAAGGTCGAGCGTCGCCTGCACCTGTTGGACGGCTTGTTGATCGCCTACCTCAACCTGGATGAAGTGATCCATATCATCCGTACCGCCGAGCACCCGAAGGCCGAGCTGATCGCGCGTTTCGAGTTGAGCGAGATCCAGGCTGACTACATCCTCGACACCCGCTTGCGCCAGTTGGCGCGGCTGGAAGAAATGAAGCTGCGCGACGAGCAGGACGCACTGCTCAAGGAACAAGCCAAGCTGCAAGCGCTGCTGGGCAGTGAAGCCAAGCTCAAGAAGCTGGTGCGCAGCGAGCTGATCAAGGACGCCGAAACCTACGGCGATGACCGCCGGTCGCCGATTGTCGAGCGTGCGGAAGCGAAAGCTCTGACAGAAACCGAGCTGCTGCCTAACGAGAAAATTACCGTCGTTCTGTCGGAAAAGGGTTGGGTTCGCTCCGCCAAAGGGCATGATATTGACGCCACGGGGCTTTCGTACAAGGCCGGTGATGGCTTCAAAACCGCCGCCGCCGGACGTTCCAACCAGTTTGCGGTGTTTATCGACTCGACCGGGCGCAGTTATTCGGTGCCGGCCCACACGCTGCCTTCCGCACGAGGGCAGGGCGAGCCGCTGACCGGGCGCCTTACACCGCCACCGGGGGCGAATTTCGAGTGCGTGCTGCTGCCGGACGATGATTCGCTGTATGTCATCGCCTCCGACGCCGGTTACGGATTCGTGGTCAAGGGTGAAGACCTGCAGGCCAAGAACAAGGCGGGCAAGGCGCTGCTGAGCCTGCCGAACAATGCCAAGGTGATCCTGCCGCGACCGGTGGAGGATCGTGAGCACAACTGGCTGGCCTCGGTGACCACCGAAGGGCGTCTGCTGGTGTTCAAGATCAGCGACCTGCCGCAGCTGGGCAAGGGCAAGGGCAACAAGATCATTGGTATCCCGGGAGAGCGGGTGGCCAGTCGCGAAGAGTACGTGACCGACATTGCCGTGATCCCCGAAGGCGCTACGCTGGTGCTTCAGGCCGGCAAGCGCACGCTGTCGCTGCGCCCTGACGACCTTGAGCACTACAAGGGCGAGCGCGGTCGACGCGGCAACAAACTGCCTCGAGGCTTCCAGCGAGTGGATGCTTTGTTGGTAGAAACGCCTGCTTAAGGCGTACTAGAGGCCTCGATCTACGATTTAACGCGTAGATCGACGCTTTGGCGCTGGAGTCATGGCGCATATTCACGGATGATATGGCCTTTCCAGCGCCGGCGTGGCCGAGCGTGTTTAGGTTATTTTTAGTATTACATTGTGGTTCGCCTTGTGGCAGCCACCTGGATGGGATGATGACTGCTCCACGCCTTCCTCTATTTTTGATGCTCGCTGGCCTGTTGGGGCTGGCGGGTTGCAGCACGCACCAGCCGGTGTCGCTGTACCAGCTGGACAGCGGAAGTCCGGCTCAGCCAGCACAGACCGCCGGCATGGCGGTCCTGCTGGGTCCGGTCATCGTTGCTGATTACCTGCAACGCGAGACCCTGCTCCAACGTCAGAACGACGGAAGCCTGCAAGGTTCCACGGATGGTCGTTGGGCGGGCAGCCTTTCTTCCGATATCAATCAATTGATGTTGCGTCAGGTGGCCGGTCAGTTGGACAGCCAGCGCGTGGTCCTGGCGCCAGGCCCATCCGGGTTTTCTCCGGATGTGCAGGTGTTGCTGACTATCACGCGGCTTGACTCCGGCAAGTCGCAACCGGCGATCCTGGATGCACAGTGGCGCTTGATCGACCGTCGCGGGCAAGTACGGGACAACCGTATCGTGCACCTGCAGGAAGAACATGCCGGCACCACCGCGTCCCAGGTCCAGGCCCAGGGCGTATTGTTGCAGCACCTGGCGCAGCAGTTGTCGGTGGCGCTCAAGCCGCTGGCCAACCAGCCGCCGATTGCCGAGGCACCGCGCAAGCAGGCACCGGCACAAGCCAAGCCCGCAACGCCGGAAAAACCGAAGATGCCGATGGCAACACCGATTCGTACGGATCTGGAAGTGTTCAGGTTTTGATCTGAATGCCAGGCAAACAAAAGGCCCGCTGAGTAAGCGGGCCTTTTGTTTGGGCTGCAATTTAAGCTGCACCACAATTAACTGTGGGAGGGGGCAAGCCCCCTCCCACATTAATGCCTCATTGTGCTTCAGGGCTTGCGGGTCTCATGCATCCGCGCCAGCTGGCGCTCCAGCATCGACGGATACGGCTCCATCAAACGCTCCACACAGCTGGCGCCCTCAGGGCTGGCAATTGGGCGGATGCGTGCGCGCTGGCGGATCAGCGTGTCTTCACTGATCTTGCGCTCCACCAGCAGCAGGTTGCGGCTGTGCTGGGACAAGGCCAGGGCATCCTGGGCAATCTCGGTCAGCAAGAGGTCGATCTGGCTGATGCCGAACAGGTCATCGCCCACCGTCAGGCCCAACTGCAATTGCAAGGTAATGCCGCTGTCCGCCACTTCGATCTGCAAGGCATGGCCCAGGGCGCGCAGCAACTCGCCGCAGCAGATGGCGTTGGTCAGGTAATCTTCGCCGCTGTCTTCGCTGTGGAACAGCATCAACGTGCTGCCGTCGTTCAGGGTGTGCAGTTCGCTCTGGTAGAGCGAGGCCGCCTGGTCGAGACAGTCGCGGTAGCGTTCCAGCAATTCCGTCAAGCGGGCGCGGGGCAGGCGGCGCAGTTGGTCCTGGGCACCCAGTTGCACGGCCAGTACGGCGCTGTACTGGGGCTCGGTGCTCTTGGGCGCAAGCGCTTTCGGCGCTACGGCAGGCGCGGTGTCTGCGGTATCGCGCAGGTCGGCGAACGGGTCTTCGTCATCCAGCTCGTCTTCTTCGGCCTTGACCACATGCCGTGGCGCAGGCTTCAAACCCGCCACCGGAGCGCTTTCGTCAAAGCCTGGGTCACGCAGGTCGCGCACTTCAAACTCAGGCTCGTCGTCGTTGTAGTCGGCCTCGTCGTACTCCGGCTCGGGTTCAACCTCAGGTACCGTCGGCTCCGGCGCGAAGCTGGCATGCAGCTGGCGCGCGAGGTCGCCGATTTCGTCCTGGCGGTCCGTGGCCGGGGTATGTTCGTCGATATCGCGCAGCCAGATGCGCAGTTGCATCAACGGCGTGGAGATATGCCGCCCCAGGCGCAGGCTCAAGGCCAGGGCCAGGGCCAACAGGATCGCGCTCAGGATGCCCATGCTTTGCAGGCTGATGGTCATCGGTTGCTGGAACTGTTGCATGTCCAGGCTGATGCGCAATTGGCCGGCTTTCACATCCTGGAACGTGATATTGCTCTGGTACAGGCCCTCGGCTTCGCCCAGCAGGCCGTTTTTCGGGCGCTGCCCGGCTTCGGCCATGATCCGGTTGTCCACGCTATAGATGGCAGCGTGGGCCACCAGCGGGTTTTTGGTCAGGTTGTTGAGCAGCACGTTGAGGCTGAGAATGTCGTTGGACACCAGCAACTCAGTCGCCGAGGTGGCGGTCTGGGTGGTCAGGCTCTCGCCCAGGGCGTCGGCTTGCTCATGCATGGCCTGCTTGAACTGCAAACCCATCACGCAGGCGTAGATCACCAGGGCCAGAGCGACCAGGATCACGTTATGGCTGGCGATGCGTAATGCGATCGGTACACGGCGGTGGCGCAGTGCCCGGAAGATCAGCAGGAAGAAGTTATCGGTTTTTACTGGCGTGGGCCGGTTCACTTGCGCTCGGCTCTTGGTCCGTGAAGTTGACGCGCAGTATAGCGACAGGCCCATGACCGGCAAAGCGCTGGCTGTGCCCGATGGTCACTGAAAGTGGGTAGAATGCGGTTTTTTTCCAGCCTGGGGGTGCGCTTTGCGCGAAATTGTCCTGATCAACATCACAGGTCTTGACCGACCGGGTCTCACCGCTGCCATTACCGGTGTTCTGGCCCAGGGTGGTGTGAACATTCTCGACATCGGCCAGGCGGTGATCCACGACACCCTGTCGTTCGGCATTCTGGTGGAAATTCCCAGCACCGAGCAGGCATCGTCGGTCCTAAAGGACATCCTGTTCACGGCCTACAAACTCGATCAGCAGGTGCGTTTCACGCCGGTGTCCGAAGCCGATTACCAGCATTGGGTCGAAGGCCAGGGCAAAAAACGCCATATCGTGACGTTGCTCACCCGCAAGGTAACGGCCGAACAACTGCAGCGCGTCAGCTCGATCACGGCGCATTACGGGTTGAATATCGACCATATCGACCGCCTGTCGGGACGTATGCCGCTGGACACGCCGGCGGACAAAGGCAAGGGCTGCATCGAGTTTTCCGTGCGCGGCGAGTCGGCCGATGCGCAAGCGCTGCGTGCCGAATTCCTGAGCGTGGCCCAGGAGCTGAATGTCGACATCGCCTTCCAGGAGGATTCACTGTTCCGACGCAATCGTCGTCTGGCGGTGTTCGACATGGACTCGACCCTGATCGAAGCCGAAGTCATCGACGAGCTGGCCAAGGCGGCGGGTGTAGGCGAGCAAGTCAGCGAGATTACCGAGCGGGCAATGGCCGGTGAGCTGGATTTCCGTGCCAGCTTCAAGGAGCGCCTGGCGCTGCTCAAGGGCCTGGACGTGAGCGTGCTCGACTCCATCGGCGCTTCCCTGCGCCTGACCGAAGGCGCCGAAACCCTGTTCGCCGAACTCAAGCGCCTGGGCTACAAAACGGCCATCTTGTCCGGTGGCTTCACCTACTTTGCCAAGCAACTGCAGGCCAAGCTGGGCATTGACTATGTGTTTGCCAACGAGCTGGAAGTGGTGGATGGCAAAGTGACCGGCGTGGCGGTGGAACCGATTGTCGACGCGCAACGCAAGGCGGACCTTCTCAGGGAGCTGGCACACAAGGAAGGCTTGCGCCTGGAACAGACCATTGCGGTCGGCGACGGCGCGAACGACTTGCCAATGCTGGCGATTGCCGGGCTGGGCGTGGCGTTCCGCGCCAAGCCGTTGGTCAAGCAGTCGGCCAAGCAGGCGATTTCGACCTTGGGGTTGGATGGGGTGCTGTATCTGCTGGGCTTGCGCGACCGTGATGGGCAGCTCTAACTGACGAAACGTGCTCAAAAATGTGGGAGGGGGCTTGCCCCCGATTGCGGTAGTCCAGTCAGAGATGTATTGACAGGTCCACCGCCATCGGGGGCAAGCCCCCTCCCACACTTGGTTCTGCGTCAGGCCTTGGGTGTTGCGATACCCTGGCCCATCTGCACGGGCGAGCCTGCCAACAACGCTTCGGTCCATTTCACCTGATCCGGCCCGAACAGCACGATAGCGGTCGAACCCAGCTTGAAGCGCCCCAGCTCCGCACCTTTTTCCAGGTGAATCGGTGCACGGGCAGCTTCGTCATAACGGAAGGTTTTCAGTTCGCGCTTGGGCGGCGTTACCAGCCCGGCCCATACGGTCTCAATCGAGGCCACGATCATCGCGCCCACCAATACCACGGCCATCGGGCCGCGTTCGGTGTCGAACAGGCAGACCACCCGCTCGTTACGCGCAAACAGTTCCGGTACGTTCTCGGCGGTGGTCTGGTTCACCGAGAAAATTCGCCCTGGCACATAGACCATCTCGCGCAAGGTACCGGCCAGTGGCATATGCACCCGGTGGTAGTCCTTTGGCGACAGGTAGATGGTGGCGAAGTCGCCGCCCATGAACGGCGCAGCCAGCGCAGCGTCGCCGCCCAGCAGTTCCAGCACGCTGAAGCTGTGGCCCTTGGCCTGGAACACACGGCCATGTTCGATCGGGCCGAGCTGGCTGACGGCACCGTCGGCCGGGCTCAGTACGGCGCCCGGCGTTTGATCCAGCGGGCGCGCGCCGTCTTTCAGTGCGCGGGTGAAGAAGGCATTGAAGTGCTCATAGGCGGTCAGGTCTTCAACCAGCGCCTGGGACATGTCCACCTGGTAACGCTTGGCGAACCATTGGGTGAAGGCATTCTTGAACCAGCGCACGCGGCACTCGGCAATGCAGCCGGCCAGGCGCGAGAGCAAGTGGTGTGGCAGCAAATACTGGCTGAGGATAAACAACTGCTTTTTCATAACTGTCCTTAAACCTTAAATCTCAACGGGGGTGTCGGGGTGGTTGCCCCATTCGCCCCAGGAACCGGCATAACCTTTGACTCGTGGATAACCGAGCGCCTTGGCCACCAGGTAGGTGAAGCCAGAGCGGTGGTGGGTCTGGCAGTGGGTGATGATTTCTTTATCGCGGGTCAGCCCGAGGTCTTCGAGGATTTGCGGCATGTCGCGGCGGATGCGCAGGCTGCGCGCCGTATCCATGCCGGCGGTCCACTCGAAGTTCACGGCGCCGGGGATGTGCCCGGCTTTGGCCGCGAGGACTTTTTCACCGGAGTACTCCAGCGGGCCGCGTGCGTCCCAGATACCCAGGTCGGCGGCGCCGAGCCGGCTTTGCAGGTATTCGCGGGTGGCGGTGGGGCCGTCGTGCAGCGTAAGGCTGACCGCGCCGTTGGCTGGCGCGGGTATCTCGGTGGAAACAGGGTGCTTCTCGTCCAGCCACGCCAGCAGGCCACCGTCGAGGTAGTGATACTTCTGGTGGCCGATCACGTCGAGCATCCAGATAAAGCGTCCGGCCCAGCCACCCCCTTCGTCGTCATACACCACATAAGTGGCATCGGGTGTGTGGCCCAGCTCGCCGAACAGCTTTTCCAGGTCAGCCTTGTGCGGCAGCAAACCGGGTGCATGCGGCTGGCCCAGTTGGGTGCGCTTGGGGTCAACGAAATGCGCGCCGGGGATATGCCCTTCGGCGTAGCGGGCGGCACTGGTGAGGTCCACCAGAATCAGGTGTTCGGCATCAAGGCGACCTTGCAGGTCGCTGCATTCGATCACCAGCGGCAAGCCAGAGAAGTCAGGCATGTGAGGTCTCCTGGGCACAAATGTTGGCGATAAAGGAGGGCGATTGTAGCGCAAGCATCAGGCGCTGCGGTTGGTAAAGCTGTGCAGGGCTTTTTCGACGCATTGCGCGGTTTTGCCGAAGGCTTGCACGGTGGTTTCCGAGAACGGCCCGCCACCCTGGTCCGCCACCATCAGCATGACCACGCGGCCATTACAGCTCAGCGAGCGCAACAGCAGGTGCTCGCCGGTAAACAGGCGGCGCAGGATTGGCGGCAGCA
Organism: Pseudomonas orientalis; assembly: GCF_002934065.1. Lineage (NCBI taxonomy): Bacteria > Pseudomonadati > Pseudomonadota > Gammaproteobacteria > Pseudomonadales > Pseudomonadaceae > Pseudomonas > Pseudomonas orientalis. Next base: position 573,305 of record NZ_CP018049.1, read on the forward strand.
GCGCTGCGAACTGCGCATGGTTGTCAGGGCCGAGACGCACCTGGGCGGACTTTTCCAGCAGGCGTTGCAGCAATGTACTGTTGACCACGTCCAGGCTCAGGTTGGCCGCATCCTTCGGCAAGCCATCGGCCTGATGCACACGCAAGGTGCTCAAGGCGCGATCGGCCATGAACAGCAATACGCGCTGCATGCCGCTGGCGACCAGGGCTTCCTTGGCGCATGTGGTCAGGTGCATCGCATTGGCAAAGCGGCTCGGTTCGACCAGCAGCTCTGTGCAACGGTTGCGCCACAGCGCCAGTGCTTCGGCCGTCGGCGGCGGTGCGGGCAGCAAGCCACGATGGACTTTTTGCACGTCCCACGGCCAGATCAGCGACAGGGCCGGGTGCCAGAGGTCAGGCATCAAGGTGCTGCGGGCGCTGGTGACCGCTTGCTGGTGAACCTGCTGCTGCACCTCGCTCAGTGGCTCCTGCAGGTACAGCGCAGTGAGGTATTGCCAGCGCTCGGTGTGCGGGCAGGTCCAGGATTCCTGCGCCGACATCGCCAGACCGTTGGCCAACAGTACGGTATTGGCCGGCTGATTCAGCCAGCGGCGCAGGTTGGGTTCGGCGTCGAGTAACTGCTGGTGGCGCAGCGGGTCGTCTTCGCGGGCGATACGCAATGCCTTGACCAGCAGACGCCGCTCGCCCAGCAGCAGGTTATAGCCCTGGGATACCCAGATCGGCAGGTGCCAGGCCGCAGTCAGGCCAAGGCACAGGTCCAACAGGCGCACGCCGAACACTTGCTGCTCGACCTTGCGCGCCGACTCGCCCTTGTGGATCACCCGCAGCTCCCATTCCTCAAGCAGCTTGGGGTAGGCCACGGCCATCGGCCACAACGGTGACAGAAACAGCAGGCTGCCCCAATGGATGTCCTGCCACAGGCGCGCCAGGCGGCTGCCGAACAGGCCGTTGGCTTGCTGGGACGCGTGCTGGCTGACCAGCAGCAGTTGGCGCAGCGCGACGGGAATCTCACGGGCCGGCACCGACGGCAGGCGCGCCAACAGTTCTTCGGCGCGTTTAAGGCCGAGGCGATTGAGCGCCACTTCGAGGTTTTCCGCCGGTTCCGCCAGGCTGCCGTGAGTGTGGCTGTTGGCCTCGCGCATCACGCTGAGCACCAGGGCCGGGCTGTCTTGCATCAGCTCGGCAATGTCCCTCAATGAGCTGCGGCTGTCGCGGATGGCTTTGCACACACGCTCGTGGCTGACCTGGGGAACGGGCAGCAGCACGTCGTCCAAGCGCTGAATCCAGGCGGCGAGGGTGGTGGGTCTTGCAGTTGGAACTGTCGTTTCATTAGCCATGGTTGGGGCGCGATCATCATATGTGTTCAACACACCCGTAACGGGCTGAATTGGCTTTTCGCCTTAACGGGCTATAGTCTGGCGCAGTTTTGCCGATAAGTAGAACAAGAGTTTTTCAGCTGCACCCACTATGTCCATGAACCCGACGGCGCAAGTACAGATCCCCTATGGCTAAAATTATCGGCATCATTGTCGTCATCGCAAGTGTGCTCGGTGGGTACGTCCTGTCCCACGGTAAGATTGCCGCGCTGATTCAGCCTTTCGAAGTGTTGATTATTGGCGGCGCCGCCTTTGGCGCTTTCTTGCAGGCCAACCCCGGCTACATGACCATGCACGTGATCAAGAAGTCGCTGGGCATGTTCAGCTCGCGCTTCTCCCACACGTTCTATCTGGAAGTGCTGGGGCTGGTCTACGAGATCCTCAACAAGAGCCGCCGCGAAGGCATGATGGCCATCGAAGGGGATATCGAAGACGCCGCCGCCAGCCCGATCTTCGCCAAGTACCCGGCCGTGCTCAAGGACGAGCGCATGACCGCGTATATCTGCGATTACCTGCGCATCATGTCCTCCGGCAACATGGCGCCCCATGAGCTCGAAGGCCTGTTCGACATGGAGCTGTTCAGCCTAAAGGAAGAGCTGGAGCATCCTTCCCACGCCGTGACCGGGATTGCCGACGGCATGCCGGGTTTCGGTATTGTCGCGGCGGTACTGGGTATCGTGGTGACCATGGCCTCCCTGGGCGAGGGCGATCAGGCGGCCATCGGCATGCACGTCGGTGCGGCGCTGGTGGGCACCTTCTTCGGTATCCTGGCGGCCTACGGTTTCTTCGGCCCGCTCGCCACCTCCCTGGCGCATGACGCCAAGGAAGAAATCAACCTCTACGAAGCGATCAAGGCGTCCCTGGTCGCCTCGGCGTCGGGCATGCCGCCGTCGCTGGCAGTGGAGTTCGGGCGCAAGGTCTTGTACCCGAAACATCGCCCAAGTTTCTCCGAGCTGGAACAAGCGGTTCGCGGTCGCTAAGCCATGGAAAACAACCAGCCGATCATCATCAAGCGCGTCAAGCGCTTCGCCGCGGGGCATCACGGCGGCGCCTGGAAAATCGCTTTCGCCGACTTCGCGACGGCGATGATGGCGTTCTTCCTGGTGCTGTGGCTGATGTCCACCGCCACCCCTGAACAGAAGATCGCCATTGCGGGTTACTTCAAGGACCCGATTGGTTTTTCGGAAAGTGGTACACCCTTCGTGATCGACCTGGGTGGCTCGCCGCAGTTGGCGCCGGAGCGCACCATCAATCCGGAGGTGCAGACCGAATCGCCCCAGGAAAAAATCCCGATTGAGCGCGATAAGGTCGAGAGCATGGCCGAACAGGTCGAGAAAGAGCGCCTGGAGCTGTTGCTGCAAGAACTGCAGAACAAGGTTGAGGAAAACCCGCAACTGCTCAAGTTCAAGGATCAGATTTCCTTCGAGATCACCCCGGAAGGCTTGCGTATCCAGATCACCGACGCCGCCAACCGGCCGATGTTCGATTCCGGCAGCGCGCGCTTGAAGCCGTACTTCGAAGATATCCTGTTGGCCATGGCCGACACCATCAAGGCCGTGCCGAACAAGATCAGCGTCAGCGGCCACACCGATGCCAAGCCCTATGCGGGGCAGGGCGACTTCGGCAACTGGGAGCTCTCGGCCAACCGCGCCAACGCCGCCCGCCGTGCGCTGGTGGCCGGCAGCTACCCGGACCCGCAAGTGGCGCGGGTGGTGGGCTTTGCGTCATCGCAGTTGTTTGATCCGAAAGATCCGTTCAACCCGATCAACCGGCGTATCGATATCGTTGTGTTGACCAAAAAGGCCCAGCGTGCGATCGAGGGCGATCAGCCGCCACCACCGCCTGCACAGGGTGAGGGCGCTCCCGGTGAAGTGCCGGCGGACCCGAACGCGCTCCCGCCAGGTCAGGAGCCGCTGCCGGCCCATGAGCTGCGCCAAAAGCTGAACCTGTTTGATGACGGTGGGGTGAAGGACCCGACGGTGCCTGCGCCGGCGCCGGGGTCGTAATCTCCAGATACGACAAGGCCGTCTCATTGTAGGAGCGAGCTTGCTCGCGAAAAACGTCAACGATAACGCGTGTATTCAGAATGCCCGCGTTGCGCTTGGTGTCTTCGCGAGCAAGCTCGCTCCTACAGAGGCTGGCGGCTTAGTAACTGCTCTCAGGCAAACTCGCAATAATCGATCGATAGCTGTTCATGCGCTGTTGCTGCACACGCCCATCCTCCAGCGCCTTGAGCAATGCACAACCCGGCTCGCGGTCGTGTTTGCAGTCGCGGAAGCGGCAGGTGCCGATCAGGTCGTTGAACTCGATGAAGCCTGCTTCCACGTCGCTGCGGCTGACATGGCCGAGGCCGAATTCACGAATGCCCGGGGAGTCGATCAGTTCACCGCCACCTGGGAAGTGGAACAGCCGTGCGGTCGTGGTGGTGTGCGTACCCTGGCCGGACAGTTCCGACAGCGGGCCGACACGGGTGTCGACTTCCGGCAGCAAGCTGTTGACCAGCGACGACTTGCCCACGCCCGACTGGCCGACAAACACGCTGATGCGCCCGTCCAACTGCTGTTGCAGTTGTTCCATGCCGTTGCCGTGATGGGCCGACACTTCCAGCACCGGGTAGCCCAGGGTGCGGTAGACCGCCAGCAAAGCGTTGAGCGCCGGAGCGTTCTGTTCGTCGATCAAGTCGAATTTGTTCAGCAGCAGCAGCGGGCGAATCCCGGCATGCTCGGCGGCGACGAGGTAGCGGTCGATCAGGTTGGCGTGGGGCTCGGGCAGCGGCGCGAACACGATCACGATCATGTCGACGTTGGCCGCCACTGGCTTGAGCTGACCGCGGCTGTCGGGGCGGCGCAGTTCAGTGCTGCGTGGCAACTGGGCGACGATCACGCCGATGCCCTGGTTGCCGGCGCGCCACACGACTTTGTCGCCCGTTACCAGCGCGGGCAGGTTGGCGCGCAGGTGGCAGCGGGACACAGTGCCTGCGAGTTCGCCTTCCAGCGCCTCGACTTCGACCTGCACGCCGAAGTGCGCGATCACCAGGCCGGTTTGTTCGGGCCCCAGGTCGCCGCCCTCGAGCGCTTCCACGGCGGAGGATTCACGTTTGGCGGCGCGCGCTGCGCGTTCACCTTGAATCTTTTCGATGCGCCAGTTTTGGCGACGATTGAGCTGGCGTTTGGCCATTGGTGTTCCGTGTCGATAATGCAAAAGTTGGGTAAAACGGTCGCGAGTCTAGCACGGCGCCGCCTGCTAAACTGCGCAGCTACGCCAAGGTGCCAAGAGAATCAAGCCATGCAAAACCCACAGAACCTGATTTGGATCGATCTGGAAATGACCGGTCTGAACCCCGACACCGACGTCATCATCGAGATGGCGACGATTGTCACCGACAGCAACCTCAACACCTTGGCCGAAGGTCCGGTGATCGCCATTCACCACAGCGATGCCGTGCTTGCCACCATGGACGAGTGGAATACCCGCACCCATGGCAACTCGGGCCTGACCCAGCGCGTACGCGAGAGCCGCATCAGCATGGCCGAAGCCGAAGCCCAAACCATCGCCTTCCTGGAGAAATGGGTACCCAGGGGCAAGTCGCCGATCTGCGGCAACAGCATCTGCCAGGACCGGCGCTTCCTTTATACGCATATGAAGGGGCTGGAAAGCTACTTCCATTATCGCAACCTGGACGTGTCGACCTTGAAGGAGCTGGCTGCGCGCTGGGCGCCGGAGGTCAAGGACAGCTTCCATAAGGGCAGCACGCACCTGGCGCTGGACGATATCCGCGAATCGATTGCCGAGTTGCAGCACTACCGCAAGCATTTCATCAAGGCGTGAATTCGACGCGACCGCTGGACATGTGGGAGGGGGCTTGCCCCCGATGGCGGTGTGTCAGGCCCGGATGCATTAACTGACACTCCCTTATCGGGGCATAGGTATCTACATAACTCAGCAGTGCCCAACAGTAACCACGATGCGCAGCGAGTCGCTCTTGATCTGGCTTTTGATCTTGATCTCAGGCGCCCCGTTAAACCACGCTGGCCGAACGCAGGCTTGAATCCGTGGGTAACCCGGCAGGACGCCGGGTTAGCCGCCCCGCGCCATGGATGGCGCGTGGCGGCGGCCCACGGATTCAAGCCTGCGTTCGGGCACACCGAGCATTAGCGAGGTGCCGAGTGGTGGGGCAAGAGCGTTTTGCTTACTTTTGCGCTTTTCAAAAGTGAGCCGCCGTAAGGGCGGAACCCATAGCAGCCGTTACCGCAGAAACGGATATGTACACGGTCCGATCCAACATCCTGGTCGGCCCAGAGGCCGCCATCGGGGGCAAGCCCCCTCCCACATTGGAATGGATTTGCAAATCCAAGTGTGCAAGGGCGACCGGGTTTATCTCGGAGCGCCCCCTTTTGGTGCCATCAGCAAATGATTAGACTGCCGGCCTCCCTGCAAGGATCGCCATCATGCTGTTGATGCTCTACCTCATCGCCATCACCGCCGAAGCCATGACCGGCGCCTTGTCCGCCGGTCGACGCGGCATGGACTGGTTTGGCGTGGTGCTGATTGCCTGCGTGACGGCGCTGGGTGGCGGGTCGGTGCGTGATGTGCTGCTGGGGCATTACCCGCTGACCTGGGTCAAGCATCCTGAATACCTGGTGCTGACCTCGGTGGCCGCGCTGGTGACCATCTTTATCGCACCGCTGATGCGCCGCCTGCGCTCGCTGTTCCTGGCGCTGGATGCCTTGGGTTTGGTGGCATTCACCCTGATCGGCTGCATGACCGCCCTGGAAATGGGGCACGGCATGCTGGTGGCCTCAGTCAGCGGCGTGATCACCGGCGTATTTGGCGGCATCCTGCGAGACATCTTCTGCAACGACATCCCGCTGATCTTTCGCCGTGAGCTGTACGCCAGCGTGTCGTTCCTGGCCGCCTGGTTCTACTTGCTGTGCCTGTATCTGCAATTGCCCAGCGAACAGGCGATTCTGCTGACCCTGTTCAGCGGCTTTCTACTACGCCTGCTGGCGATCCGTTTTCACTGGGAAATGCCCAAGTTCGTCTACAACGACGACGTACACTAGCGTGCGGCGTGTTGCTTGAGCGCCCACTCCACGTGTTCACGCACCAGTTCCGACGGGTAATCGCGCCGCGCCTTCAACGCTTCCAGCACCGCAATGCTCGACGGCGCATTGCCCAGGCCCACCGCCAAATTTCGCAGCCAGCGCTCGTAACCGGCGCGGCGCAAGGGTGAGCCTTCGGTGCTGCTGAGGAATTTATCCTCGTCCCACATAAACAATTGGGCAAGTTCCGCGTTATCCAAATTATGCCGTGGCTTGAAATCGCTTTCGGCGGTGGTGCGGGCGAAACGATTCCACGGGCAAACGATCTGACAGTCATCGCAGCCAAATACACGGTTGCCGATCAGTGGGCGCAGGTCTTCGGGAATGGCGCTCTTGAGCTCGATGGTCAGGTAGGAAATGCAGCGCCGGGCATCCAGCACGTAGGGGCCGACGAAGGCGTTGGTAGGACAGATGTCCAGGCACGCGGTGCAGCGGCCGCAGTGTTCGGTGGCGTGGGGTGGGTCCACCGGCAATGGCAAATCGACAAACAGTTCGCTGAGGAAGAAATAGCTGCCGGCCTTGCGATTGAGGACCAGGGTGTTTTTGCCGATCCAGCCGAGGCCGGCCTGCTCGGCGATGGCTTTTTCCAGGACCGGCGCGCTGTCGACGAAGGCACGAAAGCCGAACGGCCCGATCTGCGCCTGGATACGGTCGGCCAGTTGCTGCACACGCTTGCGGATCAGCTTGTGATAGTCCCGGCCCAGGGCGTAGCGCGAGATATAGGCTTTTTCCGGCTGGGCCAGCAGTTGCGCCATCTGGGTGTCGCCGGGCAGGTAATCCATGCGCAGCGACACCACGCGCAAGGTGCCCGGCACCAGCTCGTCGGGGTGCGAACGTTTGCTGCCGTGGGCGCCCATGTAGTCCATCTCGCCGTGGTAGCCCGCGTCGAGCCAGCGTTGCAGGTGCTGTTCATGCTCGGCCAGGTCCAGGCCGCTGATGCCGACTTGCTGGAAGCCCAGCTCGCGGCCCCAGTCTTTGATCGATTGGGCGAGGGCGGGCAGATCGGAGGTAATAGCGGGCATGAGACACGGGAAACCACAGGTTAGATGCGTATAATTCTGCCAGACATCGGAGCTTGAAGACGCATGCCTCAGACAAAACACGAAATAACCGACGTTCAGCTGTTGTTGCCGGGCCACTTGCCGCAACTGGCTGCGCGTTCGCTGGACGCTCATAAAGGCCAGTTTGGCCACCTGCTGGTGATTGGCGGCGACCGAGGCTTTGGCGGGGCAGCGCTGCTCAGTACCGAAAGTGCATTGCGCAGTGGTGCGGGGATGGTGTCGCTGGCGACACGCGTGGAGCATGTTCCCGCCGCGCTGGCACGTCTGCCGGAGGTGATGACAAAGGGCGTGAGTTCGGCCAATCAACTGATGGGCCTGCTGGAAAAGATCTCGGTGATTGTGATCGGGCCCGGTCTGGGTGACGCAGCCTGGGGTAAAAGCCTGCTGTCCGTCGCCGCCAACGCGCCGCAGCCGCAAGTCTGGGACGCCGACGCCTTGAATCAACTGGCGACCGGCAGCGTCAGCCTGCCGGCCAACTGCGTGATCACCCCGCATCCGGGCGAAGCCGCGCGCCTGTTGGGCATTTCGACAGCCGAGGTTCAGGCCGACCGCCTTAAGGTGGCGCGCGCGTTGAGCCAGCGATTCAACGCGGTGACTATTCTCAAGGGGGCCGGCAGTTTGATCGCCAGCCCGGACGGACGTGTTTCGCGCTGTGACCAAGGCCATCCGGCGATGGCGACGGCAGGGCTGGGCGATGTGTTGGCCGGGCTGGTAGGCGCACTGCTGGCCCAGGGCATGCCCGCTTATGAAGCAAGCTGCCTGGCCGTGTGGTTGCACGCCACGGCAGGGGATCGCCAGGGCACGTTTGGCCGCGGCCTGGCCGCCAGTGATCTGATACCGGCCATTCGTCAATTGTTGGAGGAGCAGTCGCCGTGTCTGAAGTGATTTTTTTCCTGGCCGATGAGGAGGCCATGGTCGACCTGGGCCGGCGCATTGCCCAGGTCACGGCCGGGGCGGGGCTGATCTTCCTCGAGGGCGACCTGGGGGCGGGCAAGACCACGCTGTCCCGGGGCATCATTCGCGGTTTGGGGCATGCCGGTGCGGTAAAAAGTCCGACGTTCACCCTGGTCGAACCCTATGAGATCGGTAATATTCGCGCTTTCCACTTCGACCTCTATCGCCTGGTGGACCCCGAAGAGCTGGAATTCATGGGCATCCGTGATTATTTCGACGAAGACGCGTTATGCCTGATCGAGTGGCCAAATAAAGGCACAGGCTTTTTGCCAAAGCCGGACATGACCATTACCATTACGCCGCATGAGCACGGACGTCAGTTGAAGTTGTTGCCCCAGAGCGTGCGCGGCCAGTCGTGGTGCGCCGCTTTGGCACTGGAATTCAAATAATTGGTGGGGTTAGGTATGCGCTTTCGCGCGTTGGTTGCTGTCGTGGGGGTGTTGCTTGCGGCAATGACTGTCAATGCTCTGGCTGCTTCACAGGTGAAAAGTGTTCGCCTGTGGCGGGCGCCGGATAACACGCGACTGGTGTTCGACCTGTCTGGCCCGGTCCAGCACAGCGTCTTTACCCTCACGGCGCCTGATCGCCTGGTGATCGACATCAACGGTGCGAGCCTGGCGGCGCCGCTGAAGGTCTCCACCGCCAACACACCCATTACCGCCATGCGCTCGGCCCAGCGCACGCCGACCGATCTGCGCGTGGTCATCGACCTGAAAAAGGCCGTGACCCCCAAAAGCTTTTCCCTGGCGCCCAACGCTCAATATGGCAACCGCCTGGTGGTCGACCTGTTCGACAACCCCGCGGATGCCGCGCCGCCGCCTGTGCCGACGCCCAGCGTGGCGACGGTGCCTGCGGTGCCGGTCAACCCCTCGCAACCGCAGGTCAAGCTGCCGCCGCCGCCGCCCGCTCCGGCAGGCAAGCGCGACATTATCGTGGTGATCGACGCCGGTCACGGTGGCGAAGACCCGGGCGCCTCCGGTTCGCGCGGCCAGCATGAAAAAGACGTGGTGCTGGCCATCGCCCGCGAACTGCAGCGCCAGGTCAACGGCATGAAAGGCTATCGAGCCGAACTGACCCGTACCGGCGACTACTTCATTCCATTGCGTGGGCGTACTGAAATCGCCCGCAAGAAGGGTGCGGACCTGTTCGTCTCGATTCACGCCGACGCAGCACCTTCCAGTGCCGCTTTCGGTGCGTCGGTGTTTGCCCTGTCGGATCGTGGCGCCACCTCCGAGACTGCCCGTTGGCTGGCCGACAGCGAAAACCGTTCCGACCTGATCGGCGGGGCCGGCAACGTGTCCCTCGACGACAAGGACAAAATGCTCGCCGGCGTATTGCTCGACCTGTCGATGACCGCCTCGCTGACGTCCAGCCTGAACGTCGGCCAGAAAGTCCTCAGCAACATCGGCCGGGTCACGTCGCTGCACAAACAGCGCGTGGAACAAGCCGGGTTCATGGTGTTGAAGTCGCCGGATATCCCGTCGATCCTGGTCGAGACCGGATTCATTTCCAACGCCAACGAGGCATCCAAACTCGCCAGTGCCAGCCACCAGCAGGCCTTGGCGCGCTCGATCAGCGCCGGTGTGCGTCAGTTCTTCCAACAGAACCCGCCACCGGGCACTTACATCGCCTGGTTGCGTGATTCCGGCAAAATTGCCCAAGGCCCGCGCGACCACCGCGTGCAGCCCGGCGACACCGTGGCCATGCTGGCCGTACGTTTCCAAGTCACGCCCGCCGCTTTGCGCAGCGCCAACAACCTGAAAACCGATGAGCTGAAAATCGGCCAGGTGTTGACCATCCCGGGCACCGAATTGGCGGCGCAGTAATGAGCGAATCTGTCTTGAATAGCGGCTCGCGTATCGAATTGCTCAGCCCGCGTCTGGCGAACCAGATCGCTGCGGGCGAGGTGGTTGAGCGTCCGGCCTCGGTGATCAAGGAGCTGCTGGAAAACAGCATCGACTCCGGCGCCAAGCGCATCGACGTGGACGTGGAGCAGGGCGGCGTCAAGCTGCTGCGGGTGCGGGACGATGGCAGCGGCATCTCGTCCGATGACCTGCCGCTGGCCCTGGCCCGTCACGCCACCAGCAAGATCCGCGACCTCGAAGACCTTGAGCGGGTGATGAGCCTGGGCTTTCGCGGTGAGGCCCTGGCCTCTATCAGCTCGGTGGCGCGCTTGACCCTGACCTCGCGCACACGTGGCGCCGAGCAGGCCTGGCAAGTAGAAACCGAAGGCCGCGACATGGCGCCCCGGGTCCAGCCGGCAGCTCATCCGGTGGGCACCTCGGTGGAAGTGCGCGACCTGTTCTTCAACACCCCGGCGCGGCGCAAATTCCTCAAGGCCGAAAAAACCGAATTCGACCACCTGCAGGAAGTCATCAAGCGCCTGGCCCTGGCGCGTTTCGATGTGGCGTTCCATCTGCGCCACAACGGCAAGACCATCCTCAGCCTGCACGAAGCCAATGACGACGCCGCGCGTGCGCGGCGTGTGGCGGCAGTCTGCGGAGCCGGCTTTCTGGAGCAGGCGCTGCCCATAGAGATTGAACGCAATGGTTTGCGCCTGTGGGGTTGGGTCGGTTTGCCGACCTTCTCCCGCAGCCAGGCGGACTTGCAGTATTTCTTCGTGAATGGCCGGGCAGTGCGCGACAAGCTGGTGGCCCATGCGGTGCGCCAGGCCTACCGCGACGTGTTGTTCAACGGGCGGCATCCGACCTTTGTGCTGTTTTTTGAGGTCGACCCCTCGGTCGTCGATGTCAATGTGCACCCGACCAAGCATGAAGTGCGCTTCCGTGATGGGCGCATGGTGCATGACTTCCTGTACGGCACCTTGCACCGCGCCTTGGGCGATGTGCGTCCGGATGATCAGTTGTCGGCGCCCATCGTGACGGCGGTCGTTCGCCCAAGCGGCCCTGAGGCCGGTGAGTTCGGCCCCCAGGGCGAAATGAGCCTGGCCGCCAACTTGCTGCAATCTCCGCAGCAGCCCAATTACACGGCACCCAACGCGGGCGCCGGCGCCGGTTATCAGTATCAATACACCCCGCGTCCGCAATCGACCGTGCCGGTGGCCGAGGCCCAGGCGGCGTACCGTGAGTTCTTCGCGCCGCTGCCCGGGGCCGAGCCAGGCACAGTTGCCCTGCCGGAGGGTGGCGGTGATATTCCACCGTTGGGCTACGCGCTGGCACAACTCAAGGGCATCTACATCCTTGCGGAAAATGCCCACGGCCTGGTGCTGGTGGACATGCATGCGGCTCACGAGCGGATTATGTACGAGCGCCTGAAGATCGCCATGGCCAGTGAAGGGCTCAGTGGCCAGCCACTGCTGGTGCCCGAATCCCTGGCGGTCAGCCAGCGTGAAGCCGATTGCGCCGAAGAGCACCACGGTGTGTTCCAGAAGCTGGGCTTCGAACTGCAACGCCTGGGCCCGGAAACCCTGGCGATCCGCCAGATTCCTGCGCTGCTCAAGCAAGCCGAAGCCAACCGTCTGGTGGCCGACGTACTGGCGGACCTGATGGAGTACGGCACCAGCGACCGTATCCAGGCGCATATCAATGAACTGCTCGGCACCATGGCCTGCCACGGCGCCATCCGCGCCAACCGTCGCCTGGCCCTGCCGGAAATGAACGGCCTGCTGCGCGACATGGAAAACACCGAGCGCAGCGGCCAATGCAACCATGGCCGACCGACCTGGACCCAGATGGGCCTGGATGATCTGGACAAACTGTTCCTGCGCGGTCGCTGATGAGTGCCTTACCCCCCGCGATCTTCCTGATGGGCCCCACGGCCGCCGGCAAGACCGACCTGGCCATCGAACTGACCAGGGTCCTGCCGTGCGAGCTGATCAGTGTGGACTCTGCCCTGGTTTACCGGGACATGGACATCGGCACGGCCAAGCCTTCGAAAGAGGTGCTGGCGCAGCATCCGCATCGGTTGATCGACATTATCGACCCGGCCCAGAGCTATTCGGCTGCGGACTTCCGTACCGACGCCCTGGCCGCCATGGCAGAGATCACCGCGCGGGGTAACATCCCGTTGCTGGTCGGCGGCACGATGCTCTACTACAAGGCTTTGCAGGAAGGCCTGGCGGATATGCCGCCGGCCGATGCCCAGGTGCGCGCCGAACTCGAAGAAGAGGCCGCACGCCTTGGCTGGCAAGCCCTGCACGATCAGTTGGCGGCGGTGGATCCGGTGTCGGCGGCGCGCATTCACCCCAATGACCCCCAGCGTCTCTCCCGTGCCCTGGAAGTCTGGCGTGTCAGTGGCCAGACCATGACTGAACACAGGCTGAAACAAACTGCGCAAAGTGCTGATGCAGGCGCATCTGGCCGGTCACAATTGCCCTATACTGTGGCGAACCTGGCCATCGCTCCGGCAAATCGCCAGGTGCTGCATGAACGAATTGCACAAAGATTCACAAATATGTTGGAACAGGGGTTTGTGGAGGAGGTCGTAGCACTGCGTTCAAGAGGTAATCTGCATCCGGGGTTGCCTTCGATACGTGCTGTAGGCTACCGCCAAGTCTGGGATCATCTGGATGGCAAGCTGACGTCAGCCGAAATGCAGGAGCGCGGCATCATTGCCACGCGCCAATTGGCGAAGCGCCAGTTCACCTGGCTGCGCAGCTGGAGCGATTTGCACTGGCTGGACAGCCTGGACAGCGACAATCTGTCACGCGCCTTGAAATACCTGGGAACGGTCTCCATATTGAGCTGAGTCCTTGCAATTGCCGTCTATCCTTGGGGGTGTGGCGGCCATGAGCTATTTATTTTTCCGATTTTTTATTATTGATCCTTAAAGGAGTGCGGCACATGTCAAAAGGGCATTCGCTACAAGACCCTTACTTGAATACCTTACGTAAAGAGAAAGTGGGGGTTTCCATTTATCTGGTCAACGGTATCAAGTTGCAAGGTACGATCGAGTCGTTCGACCAGTTCGTGATCCTGCTGAAAAACACCGTCAGCCAGATGGTTTACAAACACGCTATCTCGACAGTCGTCCCTGTTCGTCCAATCCGTCTGCCTAGCGCAGCCGGTGATGAAGCAGCTGACGCTGAGCCAGGTAACGCCTGATAGGAGTCTCCTTTGTTCTTTGAGCGCCACGGTGGTGGTGAGCGAGTAATCCTCGTTCACTTGGATGGACAGGACCCTGAGGCGCGCGAAGATCCGCAGGAGTTTCAGGAGTTGGCAAATTCGGCCGGCGCCGAGACCGTTGCGTTTTTTAACGTGCCGCGTCATCGGCCAACCGCCAAATACCTGATTGGCAGCGGCAAGGTCGAAGAATTGCGCGACCTGGTCCATGCCGAAGAAGCCGATCTGGTGATCTTCAATCACGTCCTCACGCCGAGTCAGGAGCGTAACCTCGAACGTGTCTTCGAGTGTCGCGTGATCGACCGCACCGGCCTGATTCTCGATATCTTCGCCCAACGCGCGCGTACCCATGAAGGCAAGCTCCAGGTCGAACTGGCCCAGCTTGACCACATGAGCACCCGGCTGGTTCGCGGCTGGACGCACCTTGAGCGCCAGGGCGGCGGCATCGGCATGCGTGGCCCGGGTGAAACCCAGCTGGAAACCGACCGACGTCTGTTGCGGGTTCGCCTGCGCCAGATCAAGGGCCGCCTGGAGAAAGTCCGCAGCCAGCGCGAGCAATCGCGCCGTGGCCGTTCCCGTGCCGATATCCCCACCGTGTCCCTGGTGGGCTATACCAACGCGGGCAAGTCCACGCTGTTCAATAACGTCACCAAGTCGGACGTGTACGCGGCCGACCAACTGTTCGCGACGCTCGACCCGACCCTGCGCCGCCTGGATCTTGACGACCTGGGGCCGATTGTCCTGGCCGATACGGTAGGTTTCATTCGTCATTTGCCGCACAAGCTGGTCGAGGCATTTCGGTCTACGCTCGAAGAGTCGAGCAATTCCGACCTGCTGTTGCACGTGATCGATGCGGCCGAGCCGGATCGCATGCTGCAGATCGAGCAGGTGATGCTGGTGCTGGGCGAGATTGGTGCCCAGGACTTGCCGATCCTCGAGGTGTATAACAAACTCGATTTGCTTGAAGGCGTCGAGCCGCAAATCCAGCGCGATGAGAATGGCAGACCCCAGCGGGTCTGGCTGTCGGCGCGTGATGGCAGTGGCCTTGAATTGCTTGAGCAAGCCATCGCCGAGTTGCTCGGCGGCGATTTGTTCGTGGGCACCTTGCGCTTGCCGCAGCGTTTTGCTCGACTGCGTGCACAGTTTTTCGAGCTGGGCGCGGTACAGAAAGAAGAACACGACGAAGAAGGTGTCAGCTTGCTGGCCGTTCGATTGCCACGCGCGGAGCTCAATCGACTGGTCAGTCGCGAGGGTGTTGTACCGGCGGAGTTCATCGAACAACACACTTTGCAATAAAAGCCTGAGAAAGCGGTTGTGCCGCAGTAGCAGGCATTCTGTAGCATTGGTCGGCGCGCCGTGGGTGCGTCTTTGCTTTATCAGATGGAGAGCGCTATGGCTTGGAATGAGCCGGGTGGCAACTCGAATAATCAGGATCCTTGGGGTGGTAAGCGCCGCAATAATGGCGACCGCAAGGGGCCACCGGATCTCGACGAGGCCTTCCGAAAGCTGCAGGAAAGCCTGAATGGGTTGTTCGGTGGTGGGAAAAAACGCGGTGGTGACGAGGGTGGTCGCACAAGCAAGGGCGGCGGCTATGGCCTGCTGGGCCTGGGTCTTGTCGTGCTCGCGGCCGTCTGGCTGTACAGCGCGGTCTACGTGGTGGACGAGCAGGAGCAAGCCGTCGTGCTGCGCTTCGGCAAGTATTACGAGACGGTCGGGCCAGGCCTGAACATCTATTTCCCGCCGATCGACAAGAAGTACATGGAGAACGTCACGCGTGAGCGTGCCTACACCAAGCAGGGCCAGATGCTGACTGAAGACGAGAACATCGTCGAAGTGCCGCTGACCGTGCAGTACAAGATCACCAACCTGCAGGACTTCGTGCTGAACGTCGATCAGCCGGAAATCAGCCTGCAACACGCAACCGAAAGCGCCCTGCGCCACGTGGTCGGTTCTACCGCCATGGACCAGGTACTGACCGAAGGGCGTGAATTGATGGCCAGCGAAATCAAGGAGCGCCTCCAACGTTTCCTCGATACCTATCGCACCGGTATCACCGTCACCCAGGTCAACGTACAGAGCGCAGCCGCACCGCGTGAAGTGCAGGAAGCCTTTGACGACGTGATCCGCGCCCGTGAAGACGAGCAGCGTTCGCGCAACCAGGCTGAGACCTACGCCAACGGCGTGGTGCCGGAAGCTCGTGGTCAGGCCCAGCGCATCCTCGAGGATGCCAACGGTTACCGCGACGAAGTGGTCTCCCGCGCCAAGGGTGAGGCGGACCGCTTCACCAAGCTGGTTGCCGAGTACCGCAAGGCGCCCGAGGTTACTCGTGAGCGTCTGTACCTGGACACCATGCAGGAAGTCTTCAGCAACACCAGCAAGGTTCTCGTGACCGGCAGCAAGGGCGGGCAGAACAACCTGCTGTACCTGCCGCTGGACAAGATGATCGAAGGTGGGCGTAGCGGCACCAGCGCGCCGTCCACCGGTTCGAATGCTGCTGCCAACGAAGCGAGCGCCCGTGCGGCCGCTGACTTGCTGCAACAGCAAACACGTACCAGGGAGAGCCGTTGATGAGCAATAAATCGCTGACCGCCCTGATTGTGGGCGTCGTCGTGGTCATCGCTGCCTGGAACTGCTTCTACATCGTCGCTCAGACCGAGCGCGCGGTGCTGCTGCAATTCGGTCGCGTGGTCCAGGCGGATGTCCAGCCGGGCCTGCATGTGAAAGTCCCCTACGTCAATCAGGTGCGCAAGTTCGACGCGCGCCTGATGACTCTGGATGCACCGACACAGCGCTTCCTGACCCTGGAAAAGAAAGCCGTGATGGTTGACGCCTACGCAAAGTGGCGCGTCAAGGATGCCGAGCGTTTCTACACCGCGACTTCCGGCCTCAAGCAGATTGCCGACGAGCGTTTGTCGCGCCGTCTGGAGTCGGGCCTGCGTGACCAGTTTGGTAAGCGCACCCTGCACGAGGTGGTATCCGGTGAACGCGATGCGCTGATGGCTGACATCACTCGTTCGCTGAACACCATGGCGGAGAAAGAACTGGGTATCGAAGTGGTCGATGTCCGGGTCAAGGCTATTGACCTGCCCAAGGAAGTGAACCGCAGCGTGTTCGAGCGCATGAGCACCGAGCGTGAGCGTGAAGCCCGTGAGCACCGCGCCAAGGGTAACGAGCTGGCCGAGGGTATCCGTGCGGATGCCGACCGTCAGCGCCGTGTACTGTTGGCAGAGGCCTATCGCGAGTCTGAAGAGGCTCGTGGTGATGGTGATGCTCAAGCCGCGGCGATCTACGCCAAGGCTTACGGCCAGGACCAGGAGTTCTACGCGTTCTACCGTAGCCTGCGCGCCTACCGTGAAAGCTTCGCGAACAAGACCGACGTGCTGGTGCTGGACCCAAGCAGCGATTTCTTCCGCTACCTGGAAAAGTCCAAGTAACAGGCCTGTAATTCTGTAGGACCACTCCGTCGGGCGGCTAAAATGCCTGGCGGGGTGATCCTTTCAGAAAACGGGTGTATGATGCGGCAGCCGGGAAATTCCCGGCTTTTTTGCGTCTGCGTGTTCGATTCGGCAGGCGTGACAGGTTTTTCGAGGAAAGTGCCCGACGAGGCCGTTTGCAGGCCGTTCGTCACGTCGCTCTTGCGCGTGGTTTATGCAGGCGGCGGGTATTTTCTGCTCTACTCAAGGCTCGGCCGAGGGCTGGCCGCCCGGATCAAAGGGGAATGGCGTAATGGCAACGGTAGACCGCTGGCTGCTGCCAGATGGCATCGAAGAAGTACTGCCACCAGAAGCTGCGCGTATTGAAATAGCGCGTCGCCAGGTGTTGGATCTGTTCCAGAGCTGGGGCTACGAATTTGTCGTGACCCCGCATATCGAGTACCTGGAATCCCTGCTGACCGGCGCGGGCCAGGACCTGGATCTGCGCACCTTCAAGGTCATCGACCCGCAATCGGGCCGGCAAATGGGTTTCCGCGCCGACATCACGCCGCAGGTGGCGCGTATCGATGCGCACACCCTGCGCCGCGAAGGCCCCAGCCGCCTGTGCTACGCCGGCAGCGTGCTGCATGCCCAGCCGCGTGCCTTGTCATCTTCACGCAGCCCGATCCAGCTGGGCGCCGAGTTGTATGGCGATGCGAGCCCGAGCAGCGACGTTGAAGTGATCAGCCTGATGCTGGCCATGCTGCAACTGGCTGATGTGCCGGACGTGCACATGGACCTGGGCCACGTGGGGATCTACCGCGGCCTGGCCCGTGCGGCCGGCTTGTCCGGTGAAGTTGAGCAACAGTTGTTCGATGCGCTGCAACGCAAGGCCATCGATGAAGTCATCGCCCTGACCGCCGGCGTGCCGGCTGAACTGGCCGACATGCTGCGTGCGCTGGTTGACCTGTGCGGCGGGCGTGAAGTGCTGGTCACTGCACGTGAGCGCCTGGCCAACGCGCCGGCGCCGGTGCTGGCCGCCCTGAACGATGTGCTGGCGATTGCCGAGCAACTGTCGGCGCGCTTCCCGCAGCTGCCTTTGTATTTTGACCTGGGCGAGTTGCGCGGCTACCACTACCACACCGGTGTGGTGTTCGCGGTGTTCGTTCCGGGTGTTGGCCAGGCCATCGCCCAGGGTGGTCGTTATGACGATATCGGCGCCGACTTCGGTCGCGCCCGTCCGGCCACCGGCTTTTCCACCGATTTGAAAACCCTGGTGACCCTGGGGCGTGCTGAGGTCGAGCTGCCGTCTGGTGGCATCTGGATGCCCGACAGTACGGACGCGGCACTCTGGCAGCAGGTCTGCCAGTTGCGCAGTGAGGGTCAGCGTGTCGTCCAGGCTTTGCCTGGGCAGCCATTGGCCGCCGCCCGTGAAGCGGACTGCGACCGGCAATTGATTCAGCAGAACGGGCTTTGGCAAGTATCGCCACTGGCTTCTTGAGTTTTCCTGCCGGCCATCGCCGGCACCAAGTTTGCGCGAATGAGGACAAGTGTTATGGGTAAGAATGTCGTAGTCCTGGGCACCCAATGGGGTGATGAGGGCAAAGGCAAGATCGTTGATCTGCTGACCGAACATGCTGCCGCCGTAGTGCGCTACCAGGGTGGCCACAACGCGGGCCACACCCTGGTCATCGATGGCGAAAAAACCGTCTTGCACCTGATCCCGTCGGGCGTGCTGCGCGAAGGCGTGCAGTGCCTGATCGGCAACGGCGTAGTGGTTGCGCCGGACGCCCTGCTGCGCGAGATCATCAAGCTGGAAGAGAAGGGCGTGCCGGTGCGCGAGCGCCTGCGTATCAGCCCATCCTGCCCGCTGATCCTGTCCTTCCACGTGGCGCTGGACCAGGCCCGTGAAAAGGCTCGTGGCGAGCTGAAGATCGGCACCACCGGTCGCGGCATTGGCCCGGCCTACGAAGACAAGGTGGCGCGCCGTGGCCTGCGTGTGGGCGACCTGCTCAACATGCCACGCTTTGAAGACAAGCTGCGTGAACTGGTGGATTACCACAACTTCATGCTGGTGGGTTACTACAAAGAGCCGGCCATCGAGTTCGAAAAGACCCTGGCCGAGTGCAAGGAATACGCTGAGCTGCTCAAGCCGCTGATGCTCGACGTGACGGCCGAGCTGCACGACCTGCGTCGCGCCGGCAAAGACATCATGTTCGAAGGCGCCCAGGGTTCGTTGCTCGACATCGACCACGGTACCTACCCGTACGTGACCAGCTCCAACACCACCGCCGGCGGCGTTGCCACCGGTTCGGGCGTTGGCCCGATGTTCCTCGACTACATCCTGGGCATCACCAAGGCTTACACCACCCGTGTAGGTTCCGGTCCATTCCCGACTGAGCTGTTCGACGACGTTGGCGCACACCTGGCCAAGCAAGGTCACGAATTCGGCGCCACCACCGGCCGTGCTCGTCGTTGTGGCTGGTTCGACGCCGTTATCCTGCGTCGCGCTATCGACGTGAACAGCATCTCGGGCATCTGCCTGACCAAGCTGGACGTGCTCGACGGCCTGGAAGCCATCAACATCTGTATCGGCTACAAAGACGCGCAAGGCAACGATGTTGCCCCGACCGACGCTGACAGCTACGTGGGCCTGCAGCCTGTGTACGAAGAAGTGCCGGGCTGGACCGAATCGACCGTGGGCGCCAAGACCCTGGAAGAGCTGCCAGCCAACGCCCGCGCCTACATCAAGCGCGTCGAAGAGCTGATCGGCGCCCCGATCGACATTATTTCGACGGGCCCGGACCGCAACGAGACCATCGTTCTGCGTCACCCGTTCGCTTAATAAGCTGTTGATGTAAAAAGTAAAGGGCTCCTTCGGGAGCCCTTTGTCGTTTCTCCCTGGCAAGCGGCACGACCCTTGCTGTGTTTCTCTTTTTCGTGGTGCTATCAATTTAATGGCACCCGTGGTGGAGGGATTTCCAGTGTCTGCCGTTCTCTCGTTGTTACAAAGCCGTCTGCTGCGGCCGGTGTTCGTTACCCTAGGTATCGCTCTTTTGGTGCAAGTGCTGGTGGCCGTCGCGCTGACGCGGAGCACGGTCACGGCCCTGGAGGCCGATTTGGATAATCGCCTGGGCATCGATAGCCAGAAGCTGTCCGGCGAATTGGCCCAGGCCGGCAAGGAAGTCACCTCCAGCCTGGACAGCCTGTCCACCAGCACTCGCCAGCGTCTGACTGCAGGGCTCTCCACGCGTCTTCAGCAAGAGCAGAAGCAATTGCGGGCGACCCTGGAAAAAGACCTGCAGGACTCCGCCAATGACATGGCCCAGTTGCTGGCTTCGGTGGCGCCGCGTGCCATGTGGGACAGCGACGTGCCGACATTATCGGAATTTGCCCGGCGTGCGCAGCGTAATCCCAACGTGTTGTTCGTGGTGTATGACGACGCGGCGGGCGAGCATCTGACCCGTTACCTGAACCGTGAAAATCCGATCAACCAGGCCTTGTTGGCCAAAGGCGCGGGGGAGCGTGCCCTGGATAAAGTCCTGGACGCGGCCAAGGCTGATCCTTCGGTGTATTACGTCGAGGCCTCGATCAGCCCCAACGGTGTTGAGATCGGCAAAGTCCGCATGGGGGTGTCGACCGCATCGGTCGAGGCTGACCTGCAAGCACTGGACAGCCGCTTCGCCGCGCTGATCGCCAGCGGTGATCAACTGGTCGGCGACAGCCTCAAAGGCGCCGCGGCCGATAGCGCCGCCGCCATGGGCGCGCGCCTGCAATCGGCGCAAGTCACGGCCACGCAGATGGCGGCCAATACCACCAGTGCGGTTCAAGAGGCTGCCGGCACCTTGCGCTGGCGTATCGGCATGGGCCTGGCGCTGGTCGGTCTCGGTGTATTGCTGCTGATCGCCATTGTGCTCGGCCGCCGCGTCGTCAACCGCCTGAAGCTGTTGATCGCGGCCATGGATGACCTGGCGGCAGGCGAGGGTGACCTCACCAAGCGTGTACAGATCAGCAGCAAGGACGAAATTGGTGACATGGCTTCGGCGGTCAATCGTTTTGTGGATAAGTTGCAGCCCATCGTGCGCGAGGCGGGCGATGTGGCCCAGCGCACCGGCATGGAAATCGGCGCGATGACCTTGCGCAATGCCGGTGCCGATGCGGCGGCCGGCCTGCAGCGCGACGAGGTTGCAGAAAGCCTGCGCGCACTGTCGCAAATGGCCGACGAGGCCCAGGCCGAAAGCCATGCCATGCAGGCGGCCTTGCAGCAGGTGGTGGAGATTCGCCAGGCCACGGATGAAAACTCGCGCACTTCTGCCGAAGTCGGCAGCTTGATCGAGGCATTGGCGGGGCAGGTGCAGGCTGGCTCCCAGGTGATCGAGCGGTTGGCCCAGCAAAGCGAGCAGATTGAAGTGGTGCTGACGGTGATTCACGGCATCGCCGAGCAAACCAACCTGCTGGCGCTCAATGCGGCCATCGAGGCGGCTCGTGCCGGCGAAACCGGGCGTGGTTTCGCGGTGGTCGCGGACGAGGTGCGTGCGTTGGCGAGCAAGACCCAAAGCTCCACCGGTGACATCCAGGCGCATATCGTGGCGTTGCAGCAGGGCGCGCGTGAGGCGGTGGAAACCATTGGCAAGGCTGGTCGCCAGGCCAATGAGGGCTTGCTGGTATTGCGCGACAGCGTGCGCTTGCAGCAGACCGTGCAGGCCTCGGTGGAGCAGGTGCATGCGGCGATCGGCCTGGCGACACGCGCGGCCGAGCATCAGGCCCAGGGTGCGCATGCGGTGCGTGGCCGGGTTGAGGTGATTCATGCCCAGGCTGAGCGGGCTGCGCAGGCGGTGGTCGAGACCACGGCCAGTGGTAAGGTGCTGGATGGCTTGGCGGCGCAGTTGAAGGCGAGTCTGGGGCAGTTCCGGGCTTAGGGTTGTCTGTGCCGGCCTCATCGGGGGCAAGCCCCCTCCCACAGGTTGAAACGCATTCCAAATGTGGGAGGGGGCTTGCCCCCGATAGCCATCTCAGCGGCTCAAATACATCCGCGTCGTAAGCAGGTACACCGGCAACCCCGACACCAGAATCAACAACGCCGCATAAGGCGCCGCCGCCGCAAACTCCACATTCGAGGTATGCGCCCACACGGCGGTGGCCAAGGTGTTCAGCCCGGTCGGACTAAGCAGCAAGGTCGCGGTCAATTCCTTCATCGCATCCAGAAACACCAGCGCAAACGCCGCACCCAATGCCGGGAAAATAATCGGCAGCGTCACCCGGCAAAACGCACTGAACGACGATGCGCCGAGCGTGCGCGCCGCCTCTTCCAGCTGTGGTGCAGCCTTGTTCAGCGCCGTGCGAATCGGCGCCTGGGCCAGGGGCAGGAACAACAGCGCATAGGCGATCAGCAACAGTGCCGACGTCTGATACAGCGCCGGCACGTAATGCAGTGCGAAATACACCAGGGTCAATGCAATCACTAGGCCGGGCAGGGCGTGCAGCAGGTACGGCAGGCGTTCGGCCCAGATCGCCAGCTGGCCTTTGTAGCGCACCACCAGCAGGCCTACCGGCACCGCCAGCGCCAGGCACAACGCCGCGCCACCCAGGGAAAGTGCCAGGGACGATAACAGCGCCTCACTGATGGCGGCGACCGGAAACGCCGCCGATGAGCCCACGGCCAGCCAATAACCAAGCATCCCCAGGGGAATGCCGCTGCCAATGATCGCCAGCGCCAGGCAATAGAGTTGGCCAAGCAGCGCCCATTTGCCCAGTTTCACCTGCTCGGCATGTCGCGCCGCGCCCTGGCCGATCCGCACATGACGACCCTTGCCGCGCACGCGCAGCTCCAGCCACAACAAGGTCAGGCACATCGCCAGCAGCACCGCCGAGAGCATCGCGGCGTTGGCGTTGCTGAACTCCAGTTCGAACTGCTGGTAGATCGCCGTGGTGAAGGTCTGCAGGCCGATGATCGAGAGGGCGCCGAACTCCACCAGCATGTGCAATGCAATCAGCAGTGCTCCCGCCACCAGAGATGGCCACAGCAGCGGCAGGGTAATGCGCCGGAACACGCCCCAGCGATTCAGCCCCAGGGTGCGCGCCGACTCTTCCAGGGCCGGGTCCAGATTGCGCAGTGTGGCAGCCACCGGCAGAAAGACCAGCGGATACTTGGACAGGCTCATCACCAGGATCGCGCCGCCGAGACCTTCGAAGTTGGCGCTCAGCGACACCCAGGTAAAGCTGCTGACAAACGCCGGCACCGCAAACGGCAGGCACAGGATCACGCCCCAGAGGCGTCGCCCCGGCAGGTTGCTGCGTTCCAGCAACCAGGCCAGGGACAGGCCGACCACGCCGCACACGACCGTCACGCCGACCATCAGCGACAGGGTATTGCGCAGCAGCCCGAACACATAAGGCCGCCACAGCAGATGCACCGCCTGTGCCCAGCCGGCCTGCCAGGCCTTGAGCCCGACATACACCAGCGGCAGCAGGCTCAGGCCGACCAGGAACAGCACCGGCAGCAGCAGCCAGATTGAAGGGCGTTTGCGCCGGGGGCGAAAGCCTGCGGCGCTGAGCGACGGGGTCATCAGTTCAAGCCAACGTCACGTTCAAGTTCCAGCGCTTCCTCGGCATTGCCCAGGTCGGCAGGGGTGACTCTCGGCGGCTGCAGTTCGCTGAAAGGCTTGAGGCCACGGTTGGACTCCATGCCTTTGCGCAGCGGGTATTCCGCCGAGGTGTTGGTGATCACACGCTGGCCTTCTTCACTGGCCATGAAGGCCAGCAGTTGCTGGGCTTCCTTGGGATGTTTACTGGACTTCAGCGCGGCAGCCGAAGACACCGTAATCAGGCCGCCGGCATCGCCGTCGGTGAAATAGTGCAGTTGAGAGTCGAGGTTGGTTTTTTCTTTCTTCAAGGCGAACCAGTAATAATTGTTCACCAGCACGGTGGCCACTTCGCCATTTTCAACGGCCTTGAGGGCCACCATGTTGTTGCTGTACACCTTGCCGAAGGCGCGCAGGCCGGTCAGCCATTCTTCGGCCGCTTCACGCCCGTGCAGCTTGATGATCGCCACCGCCTGTTCCTGGAACGCACCGCTGGTGGGCACGAAGCCAACCTTGCCTTGCCACTCGGGGCCGGCGAAATCCAGCACCGATTTGGGCAGGTCTTTTTCGGCAATCAGCTTGGGGTTGAAGGCGACGACGCGGGTGCGTGCAGTCACGCCCATCCAGTCGCCATTGCTGCCGACGTAATCCTTGGGCAGCACGTCGAGGGTGCTGGCATCGATCTTCGCCAACAAGCCTTGCTCGCCGAGTTTGTTCAGCGGCGGCGATTCTTCGGTGTAGATCACGTCGGCAGGGGAGCGGTCACTTTCTTCGACGACCTGGCTGGCCAGCTGGTTGCTGCTGCCTTTGCGCACGTTGACGTGAATGCCGGTCTTGGCTTCGAAGGCTTTGGCGAGTTCATCGCCGACTTCTTTGTGTTGGCCGTTGTAAAGGGTCAGGGAGACCTTGTCGGCAGAATAGGCGGCGGGTGAGAGCAGGGTCAGGCCGAGCAGAGTAAGAGACAGGCCACGCAGAAGGGATGTCTTGAATCGGGTATCGCGGATCATCATCCGAAGTGTTCCTCGCTTATGTGCAACAAATCACTACAAGGATAAACGATAAAGCTTCTCAAGTGCGGGCTTGAGGGTAATCGCGGGGAACGTTTTCAAGCCGGATTTTTCAAACCCCGGAAACGAAAAAACCCGCTTTCGCGGGTTTGATCTGAATTTGGTGCCCAGGAGAAGACTCGAACTTCCACGACCTTGCGATCACCAGCACCTGAAGCTGGCGTGTCTACCAATTTCACCACCTGGGCATTATCAAGCAACGTTGCCGCTGTTGATGGGGCGAACTATACGGCGGGCTTTTTGATCTGTAAACCCCTGATTCGAAAAATATAAATCAATTTTTCCGTTAAAAATCAAAGGTCTGAAACGAAAAAACCCGCTTTCGCGGGTTTGATCTGAATTTGGTGCCCAGGAGAAGACTCGAACTTCCACGACCTTGCGATCACCAGCACCTGAAGCTGGCGTGTCTACCAATTTCACCACCTGGGCATTATCTGACAACGTTGCCGTCGTCGATGGCGCGCACTATACGGAGCGATATTTACCCTGTAAACCCCTGCCATGAAAAAAGCCTGGAAAATTTCGCCAATGGTCGTGCAAGGTGCGCGCCGGGGGTTGCAAAGGGCTTTAAAAGGCTTGATGACGTCTGAAATTTCCCGTTTCAATACGCGTATGCCAAACTAACCCGCATATAGACAAGGTGAAAACTCTCTAATGGCCGATTGGCAGTCCCTCGATCCCGAGGCCGCTCGTGAAGCGGAAAAATATGAAAACCCTATTCCTAGCCGTGAACTGATCCTGGCGCACCTCGCCGATCGTGGTTCGCCTGCTAGCCGCGAGCAGTTGGTTGAAGAATTCGGTCTGACCACCGAAGACCAGCTCGAAGCCCTGCGCCGCCGTCTGCGTGCGATGGAGCGCGATGCTCAGTTGATCTACACCCGCCGTGGCACTTACGCGCCGGTCGACAAGCTCGACCTGATCCTGGGCCGCATCGCCGGCCATCGGGACGGCTTCGGTTTCCTGATCCCGGATGACGGCAGTGACGACCTGTTCATGAGCCCTGCGCAGATGCGCCTGGTGTTCGATGGCGACCGTGCGCTGGCGCGTGTGTCCGGCCTGGACCGTCGTGGGCGTCGTGAGGGCGTGATCGTCGAAGTGGTGTCCCGTGCCCACGAGTCCATCGTCGGCCGTTACTTCGAAGAAGGCGGCATCGGCTTTGTGGTGCCGGACAACCCGAAGGTCCAGCAGGAAGTGCTGATCACCCCGGGCCGCAATGGCGCCGCCAAGGTCGGCCAGTTCGTCGAGGTGAAAATCACCCACTGGCCGACTGCGCGGTTCCAGCCCCAGGGCGATATCGTTGAGGTGGTCGGCAACTACATGGCGCCGGGCATGGAAATCGACGTGGCGCTGCGCACCTACGATATTCCTCACGTCTGGCCGGATGCCGTGCTCAAGGAAGCCGCCAAGCTCAAGCCGGAAGTTGAAGACAAAGACAAAGAAAAACGCATCGACCTGCGCCATCTGCCGTTCGTCACCATCGACGGCGAAGATGCGCGCGACTTCGATGACGCGGTCTACTGTGAAGCCAAGCCGGGCAAGCTGCGCCTGTTCTCCGGCGGCTGGAAGCTGTACGTCGCGATTGCCGACGTGTCCAGCTACGTGAAGATCGGTTCGGCCCTGGATAACGAAGCCCAGGTGCGCGGCAACTCCGTGTACTTCCCTGAGCGCGTGATCCCGATGTTGCCGGAGCAGCTGTCCAACGGCCTGTGCTCGCTGAACCCGAAAGTCGACCGTTTGGCCATGGTGTGCGAGATGACCATCTCCAAAACCGGCGAAATGACCGACTACCAGTTCTACGAAGCGGTGATTCACTCCCAGGCGCGCCTGACCTACAACAAGGTCAGCACCATCCTGGAAGCGCCGAAGACCAGTGAAGCCAAGGCCCTGCGCAGCGAATACGCCGACGTGGTGCCGCACCTCAAGCAGCTGTACTCGCTGTACAAGGTGTTGCTGGGCGCCCGCCACACCCGTGGCGCGATCGATTTTGAAACCCAGGAAACCCGGATTGTCTTCGGTTCCGAGCGCAAGATCGCTGCCATCACGCCGACCACCCGTAACGACGCGCACAAGCTGATCGAGGAATGCATGCTGGCGGCCAACGTGGCCACCGCTGAATTCCTGAAGAAGCACGAGATTCCTGCGTTGTACCGCGTCCACGACGGTCCGCCGCCGGAGCGCTTGGAAAAACTGCGCGCGTTCCTTGGCGAGCTCGGCCTGTCCCTGCACAAAGGCAAGGATGGCCCGACGCCGAAGGATTACCAGGCCCTGCTGGCCAGCATCAAGGACCGTCCGGATTACCACGTGATCCAGACCGTGATGCTGCGCTCGTTGAGCCAGGCGGTGTACAGCGCCGATAACCAGGGCCACTTCGGCCTGAATTACGAGGCGTACACCCACTTCACTTCGCCGATCCGCCGTTACCCGGACTTGCTCACGCACCGCGCGATCCGCAGCGTGATCCATTCCAAGCAGAACACCCCGCACGTCAAGCGCGCCGGTGCCATGACCATTCCGAAGGCACGGATCTATCCGTACGACGAAGCGGCGCTTGAGCAGTTGGGCGAGCAGTGCTCCATGAGCGAGCGTCGCGCCGACGAAGCCACCCGCGACGTGGTGAACTGGCTCAAGTGCGAGTTCATGAAGGACCGCGTGGGCGAATCGTTCCCGGGTGTGATCACCGCCGTGACCGGTTTCGGCCTGTTCGTCGAGCTGACCGACATCTACGTCGAGGGTCTGGTGCACGTCACCGCCTTGCCGGGTGACTACTACCACTTCGATCCTGTGCACCATCGCCTGGCAGGCGAGCGCACCGGTCGCAGCTTCCGCCTGGGCGATACCGTGGAAGTGCAGGTCATGCGTGTCGATCTGGACGAGCGCAAGATCGACTTCGGCATGCCTGACAAGCCCGCAGAGCCGGCTGGCCGCAAAAAGCGTGGCAGCGAAACCGCAGCGCCGGCGTCCAAGGGCAAGGCTTCCAGCGCGAAGACGGCTGCCGAGCCTGCACCTGCCAAGACCGGGCGTCGTTCTTCGGCCAAGGACAAGGCCCCTGAAGCCTACCGTCCAAGCGATGCCGCGGCGAAAAATGCCGAGCTGCGCAAGAGCCGCGAGTTGAAGCAGCAGTTGCTCAACGAAGCCAAAAGCGGTGGTAAAGCGGCGTCTGGGGGAAAGTCCCAAGGGGCGGAAAAACCGTCGAGCAAACCGAGTAAACACCGTAAAGGCCCGCCTAAAGCGGGTTCGGCCCCCGCGAAAAGCGGCGGGTCGCGCAAACCTAAGGCCAAGTCATGAGTCTGGAAAAAATCTACGGCGTGCACGCCGTAGAAGCACTGCTGCGTCACCACCCCAAGCGCGTCAAGCAGGTGTGGCTGGCGGAAGGTCGCAGCGAGCCACGCGTGCAGACGCTGGTCGAGCTGGCCACCCAGAACAAGGTTGCCATCGGCCAGGCCGAACGCCGTGAAATGGACGTATGGGTAGAAGGCGTTCACCAGGGCGTAGTGGCCGACGTCAGCCCGAGTCAGGTGTGGGGCGAAGCCATGCTCGACGAGCTGCTCGACCGTACCGAAGGCGCACCCTTGCTGCTGGTACTGGACGGCGTGACCGATCCGCACAACCTCGGCGCCTGCCTGCGTTCGGCGGATGCGGCCGGCGCGCTGGCAGTGATCGTGCCTAAAGACAAGTCGGCCACCCTCACGCCGGTCGTGCGTAAAGTGGCCTGCGGCGCGGCGGAAGTGATTCCGCTGGTGGCCGTGACCAACCTGGCGCGCACCCTGGAGAAGCTTCAGCAGCGCGGCTTGTGGATTGTCGGCACGGCAGGCGAGGCCGAAGTCAGCATCTACGACCAGGACCTCACCGGCCCGACCATCCTGATCATGGGCGCCGAAGGCAAGGGCATGCGTCGCCTGACCCGCGAGCATTGCGATTACCTGGTGCACTTGCCGATGGCCGGCAGCGTCAGCAGCTTGAACGTGTCGGTGGCGACGGGCGTATGCCTGTTCGAAGCGCGGCGTCAGCGCGGTGCCAAGGCCAAGACCAAGAAGTAAGCCGGGCCTGGCCTGGATCAAAATGTGGGAGGGGGCTTGCCCCCGATAGCGGTATTTCATTTACAGATGTTGTGACTGACCCACTGCAATCGGGAGCAAGCCCCCTCCCACAGTTGTTTTTGTGGTGTTTGGGCGATTGTTCAAATAATCACCAATCACCTTGCGCGCTTTCTCCCCCTTCTCTACAATTGCGCCCCTTGCCCACCTGGCAGGCACGCATGTGCCTCCCCTGCGGCAAGATCCATAAGTGTCATTCACTCCTTGTCTGACCGTTTTTGAGCGGCAGGCTACAACCCGTAAGGAGCATTCATGCGTCATTACGAAATCATCTTTTTGGTCCACCCGGATCAAAGCGAGCAAGTCGGCGGCATGGTTGAGCGTTACACCAAGCTGATCGAAGAAGACGGCGGCAAAATCCACCGTCTGGAAGATTGGGGCCGTCGTCAACTGGCCTACGCAATCAACAATGTTCACAAGGCTCACTACGTGATGCTGAACGTTGAGTGCACCGGCAAGGCCCTGGCCGAGCTGGAAGACAACTTCCGCTACAACGATGCAGTGATCCGTAACCTGGTCATCCGTCGCGAAGAAGCCGTTACCGGTCAATCCGAGATGCTCAAGGCTGAAGAAAACCGCAGTGAGCGCCGTGAGCGTCGCGACCGTCCTGAGCACGAAGGCGCTGATAGCGCTGATAGTGATGACAGCGACAACAGCGATAACGCTGACGAGTAATCCACGGACCTTTTAAGGAGCCTATCAAATGGCACGTTTCTTCCGTCGTCGTAAATTCTGCCGCTTCACCGCTGAAGACGTGAAAGAGATCGATTACAAAGATCTCAACACTCTGAAAGCCTACGTATCCGAGACCGGCAAAATCGTTCCAAGCCGTATCACCGGTACCAAAGCACGTTATCAGCGTCAGCTGGCCACCGCTATCAAGCGCGCCCGCTTCCTGGCCCTGCTGGCCTACACCGACAGCCACGGCCGCTGAGACCGGGCAGTCGACAAGTAGTAAGGGATTGAATGCATGCGCGCCTTAGCTGAGTTCATCATGCGCGGTCGTGTGCAGGCCACTCTGGTAGTGGCTGGCTGTGCGGCATTGCCGTTGCTTTATTGGTTGGGTGCTGCCGCTGGATGCCTTGTGCTCCTGCGGCGCGGTTTGAAGGACGCCCGGGGCGTTCTTGCCCTGGGTTTGTTGCCGGCCTTGATCTGGTGGCTGCAAATGGGTGATCCACGGGTACTTCTGGTACTGCTGGGGTCATCGAGCCTTGCGTTGGTTCTGCGCGCAAGTGAGTCCTGGGTCCGTACGCTGCTGGTCAGCGTGGCATTGGGGTTGGTGTACTCAGTGATGCTTGGCGCGGCTTTCCGCCCGCAAATCGAGGCGCTGGCGCAGGAGATCGTCAAGATCCTGCCGCTGGCCCTCGGGGATCTCTACCAGCAGTTGTCGGTAGATGAGCGAGCGCGGTTTGCGTCACTGATTGCGCCGGTCCTGACCGGCCTGATTGCGGCTTTGCTGCAGGTTGTCAGCGTGCTGAGCCTGATTCTTGGGCGTTATTGGCAGGCGTTGTTGTATAACCCGGGTGGTTTTGGTCGCGAGTTTCGCAGTATCAGGATTCCCGCGGGACCGGCGATGTTGCTGCTGGCGTGCATGGTTGTCGGACCGAACTTCGGTCCACAGATGGCCTTGCTGGCGCCGATTTGCAGCGTACCGCTGGTGTTTGCCGGGCTGGCCCTGATTCATGGGCTGGTGGCGCGAAAGCGCCTGGCCAGGTTCTGGCTGGTGGGGTTGTACGTCACGCTGTTGCTGTTCATGCAGCTGATCTATCCGTTACTCGTGGTCCTGGCCATTGTCGACGGCCTGATTGATTTTCGCGGACGTCTGGCGTCGAAAGATGCCGATAGCGCGAACGGTGAAGGTTAAAAGTTAGAGGATTTTCACATGCAACTGATCCTTCTGGAAAAAGTCGCCAACCTGGGCAACCTGGGCGACAAAGTGAACGTTAAGGCCGGCTACGGTCGTAACTACCTGCTGCCATACGGCAAAGCCACCGCTGCAACCGCTGCCAACCTGGCTGCGTTTGAAGAGCGTCGCGCTGAGCTGGAAAAAGCCGCAGCAGACAAAAAAGCGTCGGCCGAAACTCGCGCTGCCCAACTGGCTGAGCTGGAAGTGACTATCACTGCCACTGCCGGTGACGAAGGCAAGCTGTTCGGTTCGATCGGCACTCACGACATCGCTGATGCACTGACCGCCTCCGGCGTTGAAGTGCAGAAGAGCGAAGTTCGTCTGCCGAACGGCACCATCCGCAACGTAGGCGAATTCGACGTAGCCGTGCACCTGCACGCCGAAGTTGAAGCCACCGTACGCGTTGTCGTGGTAGCAGCTTAAGTCGCACCTAACTGACTGGCACCTCGTGTGCCAGCCGGTTAACATCGGGCACGATCCTGTTTACAGGTCGTGCCTTTTGTTTTTTTACACACCCCGAATTTCAAGTGGCCATGAACGAAATCTCCGCTCCTGAGCAATACGATCTGCAAACCGCTGCCCTGAAGGTGCCGCCGCATTCCATCGAGGCCGAACAGGCCGTGCTCGGTGGCTTGATGCTGGACAACAACGCCTGGGAACGCGTGCTGGATCAAGTCTCGGACGGTGACTTCTATCGCCATGACCACCGCCTGATTTTCCGCGCCATCGCCAAGCTGGCCGACCAGAACTCACCGATCGACGTGGTGACCCTGGCCGAGCAACTGGACAAGGAAGGCCAGACCTCCCAGGTCGGCGGCCTGGGCTACCTCGGTGAGCTGGCGAAGAACACGCCGTCCGTCGCCAACATCAAGGCGTATGCGCAGATCGTCCGCGAGCGCGCCACCCTGCGCCAGTTGATCGGCATCAGCACCGAAATCGCCGACAGCGCCTTCAACCCCGAAGGCCGCACCGCCGCCGAGATCCTCGACGAAGCCGAGCGCCAGATCTTCCAGATCGCCGAAGCCCGTCCGAAAACCGGCGGGCCGGTCAGCGTCAACGACCTGCTGACCAAAGCCATCGACCGCATCGATACCCTGTTCAACACGGATGCGGCGATTACCGGCATTTCCACCGGCTACACCGACCTCGACGAAAAGACCAGCGGCCTGCAGCCGTCCGACTTGATCATCGTCGCCGGCCGTCCTTCGATGGGTAAGACCACCTTCGCAATGAACCTGGTGGAAAACGCCGTACTGCGCAGCGACAAGGCGGTGCTGGTGTATTCCCTCGAGATGCCAGGCGAATCGCTGATCATGCGTATGCTGTCGTCGCTCGGCCGTATCGACCAGACCAAGGTGCGTTCCGGCCAATTGGAAGACGACGACTGGCCACGCCTGACCTCGGCGGTCAACCTGCTCAACGACCGCAAGCTGTTCATCGATGACACCGCCGGTATCAGCCCTTCAGAGATGCGGGCGCGTACTCGCCGCCTGGTGCGTGAACACGGTGACATCGCCCTGATCATGATCGACTACCTGCAGTTGATGCAGATCCCGGGCTCCAGCGGTGACAACCGCACCAACGAGATTTCCGAAATCTCCCGCTCCCTCAAGGCCCTGGCCAAGGAATTCAACTGCCCGGTGGTGGCGCTGTCCCAGCTCAACCGTTCCCTGGAACAACGCCCCAACAAGCGTCCGGTGAACTCCGACTTGCGCGAATCTGGAGCGATCGAGCAGGACGCCGACGTGATCATGTTCGTGTACCGCGATGAGGTGTACCACCCCGAAACGGAACACAAGGGCATTGCCGAGATCATCATCGGCAAGCAGCGGAACGGCCCGATCGGCTTTATCCGCCTGGCGTTCATCGGTAAGTACACGCGCTTCGAGAACCTGGCGCCGGGCAGTTACAACTTCGACGACGACGAGTAACCATTGGGCGAGGTCACTCGGCCAGGATTTGTCGAGTCAGTGTCTGGATCAGCTCGGCTTCTTCAATCGCAAGCAGGGCCTGCTGGCTATCGGTTTGCTCCTTGTAGGCCGCTTTCGACAGTAAACCGGCGGTAAGACTATCGCGTAGTGCCTCAAGTCGTTCCTGAAAGGGCTGACGCTGCGCTTCGAATTGCGCCTGGTATTTGTTGGTTATATAGACCTGCCAGAACTCTCTGGAAAGCAGCGCCTGGAATTCCTCGGGTGAATTATCCAGTGCCACTATTTTTTCATAGGCGCTGTCTAGCATGCCCTGTGTGACTCCACCCATATGGGTGTATGCCGTCTGCTGAGGCTGCCCGGGCAGTTGGAGGCGGTCTTTAAGGCCGTAGCGATAAGCCAGTCTGATCTCGACCTCCTCGCCCAGGCGCAGGCGATGCGGGCGCTTCGCTTCTTCCGATACCGTCGGATCGTTGACAATTGTTTCGCTGCGCAGGATGTCGGCTGAGGCGATTTTGTCCACTTCATGCAATCGGAACAGGCTTCTGGACAATGCCGATAACGGCTTGCCTTGTGACTGATCCATCGCCTGACTTTGGGCCCTGTATACCAAGACTGCGGTTTCCAGGTTGCCGAACGAGAAGGCCGCTCGGTCGCAGCACGCAGGTTCGCCGGCTCGATCGAAGATTTCTTTGCGCAACTGTTCGGACTCCGAACTGTTTTCGGTAATAGCGTCGATCAACTCCCAGACTCTTCGCCGATGATCCTCCTGGCCCGTACCCAGTTGCTCTAGACGCTTGAGCAGGTCGAAGAAGGGGTCCGCCCCCTGCTGTTCGCGTAGCGTAGTCCATTGCGATCGCCTGGCCGAAACCTGAGCTGAGTCCAATCCCTTGGTCAAGCGTCGAAACGACTCGTCGCCCCGATTTCTAAAGGGTGCTGGCGGTCTGTTCAGCGTGGATGTGACCACTAAACGGTTTGGCTGCCCCACTTCGGCGAGCCCGGCTCTGATCAACCGGTTTGCGTAACGCCTGATCCGTGTCAACGTTTGATCGGACAATGGATTACCGGTAACAGAGGTCAGGTTATTAAGCCGTGCCGAACGGGCCAGGAGCTCGTCAGTAGGCGCGATGACGGAGTCAGGAATCTCTGTTATCTGATTGGCACTCAGGTCTATCGTGTCCAGTAGCGGTTGCTCTGCCAGGCCGGTCGGCCATGTCTCAATGCCTGTACCCGACAGATCAATCGAGCGGATGTCGGGCATCTGGCTGAAGTCGGGTGTCACGCCTAGTTGTTGGTTTCCCTGTAATAAGAGGCCTCTGAGCGTGACGCGTTCCGCCAGGATGCGGGCGGTGTCCGGTGTCAGGCGAATCCGGTTTTTCTGCAAATACAAGCGGGTGAGTCCATGCATCTGGCCCAAGGCCGGAGGAAGCTCCCTGAGCTGATTGTCTGCCAGGTTGAGCCAGCGTACGTGTCGGAATCGAGTCAGGAAGCTTTCTGGAGAAACGCTTAGGTGCATATTGTTCAGTTTGAGTGAGCCTACGTGGCTGAAGTCCACGTCTAGGTCCGGCAGGCTCGGCAGTATCAGCTCACTGAGATCGAGTTGCAGGCCAATCGGCGTGCCGTCATTGGCCAGCATCTGCGGTGTTTCCTGTCTCCAGCAACTCAAAATGCGTTCAAGGGCAATGTCACGATGGTCCCGAGTCACTGCATTGGTTGCCAGTTGGCCAGAGCGAACGTAACCCTGGCGTCGAACACCTCCTGAAAACGCCCAGGCGTTCAACTGGTCTTGGAGCTTATGAAGCTCAAGTTCGAGCCTGTCCAACTCTGCCGCCACTGTTCCTTTGGGTAAGTTCCAAAGAAACGCCCGAGCCTGCTTGAAGGTCTTGCCCGGATAGAGCTGCTGATACCTTTCAATCCTCGGGTTATCCAAGTCAAACACGCCGTCAATTGCGTCTTTGATCAGGTCCGGATGGTTTTCATGCAGGTTGCGCCAGTAACTGTCGAATTTTCTCCAGTATTGAGAGGGGAAGTCATTGCCTAGGAGTTGTGTGACGTTATTGATCCGGACGATGGTTTCTAATTGATCGGCCGGTGGTTTCAGGTAGATTTCGGGAACTGAGCGCAGTTTGTTATTGAGCAATTTGAGGCTTTTCAGGTTGGTCTGGCTCAGCAGGCCTGTTGGCCACTGATCGATCTTTGTACTGCTGAGGTCAAGTGTCTGCAGTTTTGGCATTGCACCGAAGTCGGGTGTTATCCCCAGCGGGTTTTCCGACAGGTCGATATGTTCAAGTTGGCTCAGACCGGCCAATTTTTCAGCACCGGGTACATCCAGCCTGATCTGGTTCGAATTCAAGTTCAACGAGATCAATTGGCTCATATTGCCGACTGCTGTGGGGAGCTTGTCGAGTTTGGAGTGTGTGATGCTCAGTCGCTCCAGGTTGGAGAAATTGTCCATGAACGTATCGGCCGCGTCCGACCAGTTAATCGACACAAGATCCAACTGGCGCACATGGCTGAAGTCGGCTCTCAGTCCTGGAAGCGCAGATGTACCCGGCGGCATTGTGAATGATGTCCCGGTCTCACGACGCCAGCAGCGCTTGACCTCATCGGTAGCGAGCTTGGCCCAGCTTGCAGATTCGGATGTGTTCGCACGCCGCCATGCCTTCAACTCCGTGCTGAGGGTTTTGTACTCGGCTTCCCGTCGCGTCAGCCCGCCAGCAATGTCGCTGCCCAGAGACTGGATAAAGGCGTTGATCTGTCCCTGGTCAAAAGACGGGAACAGTGTGTGCACCCTCCGCTGCGGGCTGCGCAGTTGATTCAAGAGTGCGCTGGCACGGTCGGCCAATTGCCGAAAGAACGACCAGTCATGTCCCTCGCCGCGTACACCCCCCGGTGCGCCGACGATGGCGCTGACCCACACATTGGCGGCATTGCGCCGGATGGCATGGCTTTCGCCGAAGCGGCTGCCGTTGTAGATGTTATCTGCGTCCATCGCCACCGGATCGCCCGGTTTTACGATGCGCCAGACTTTGCCTGTCGCCGAGGAGGCGTCGCGGTCGAGCATGACCTGATAGGGGCCGTCGTCGATGTTCACGTATTGACGCCCGCCCAGGGCATGAACGCCGTCTGCGTCGGCATTGTCTGGCACCTGCTTGTGGGGTATCCGGAAAGCACTGATGCTTGGGTTCGACAGCGGCGCCTCCCGCGAAGGTGTGAGAAATTCCGGCAGGTGCGCCTGCTGTACGCGCGCCTGTTCAAGCACGTCCTGAGCCAGCACGGCGATGTCGTGGGGTTCAAGGCCCAGCTCATTGCGTTGGGTTTCGGTGAGGGCGCGCAAGGTGGCGCCGAGTAGGCTGTTCTCCCCGGCGACTGCCGTTTTCAGGTCGCCACTGCCCTGTAGGTAACCGGCATATTCAGTGCCGGACTTGACCAACATGACGAAACTGTCTGCGTCTTCGCTCCCATAGGTGTCCAGCAGTGAACCTCGCTGGGTGATCCGCCCGGTCTGATCGGTGGAGCCTTGATAAACCTGCACTCCGACGTCGCTCGGCCAGCCCGGCAAGAGCGTCAGCAGGTTGCAGAACAGGGCTTGGCTTTGCGCGTTGAGACCGAGGCCGCTCGGGTCCGACAGTGCGTTGAGCGCCTCAATGATGGTGCTTTGTTGAATACTTTTGTGAATGGCTTCGCGCACCGGAGCCTCCAGGCGCGAATACAGGCCGATGTCACGCAACGAGGGATGATGCTGTAGCAAGTCCGCGGCCATTGCCCGTGAAAGGTCCGGAAAGCGACGCCGCAACAGGCCGATTGCGAGTTCTCCACCGGGCGTCTGCTCGAACTGCGCCGTGGGTGCAAACCGAGTGGCTCGATGTTTTGCATTCAGGTGGTCGCGCAGTCGGCCATCGCGTAACGCCTCATACACTGCTGCTTGATGTGTCTGAAGGTGTGCTGCGAGTTTTTTCCTCAGCCCAAGCAGTCGGCTCGCCAGGGGTTGCTCTTCACTGCCGTGACCTGTCTTACCCAATGTGCTATCCGGGACGAGCCGTTCATGTTCCTGCAGGACCTGTTGCATGAGTGAGGCAATCGACGAGCCAAATGCCAGGGCCAGGTAGTGATCGCGCCCGTCCTTGCGTAGCTCGATTGTGGCCAAGGGCTGTGTGTTGGCCCCGAGCACGGGTGCGTGGCTGGACAGCAAGGTCTTGCCGTCAGGGGTGTACAGCTTGATCGTGCAGGTGCCCAGGTCGGCCAGTAGTGCAGGCATGACCTGATCGGCGATGGGCGGCAGCGGACCATCGTTCTGCCCGAGCGCCGTTTGTAACTGGGTGAGCCCATCGCGCAGTTGCTGATTCTCGATAGCCTGCGTCAATGCGACAGGGGTGGGCCGGCGATCAAACCATATATCCAGCAGCTCCTGGCGATCGACGGCCGCGACATCCAGGGCGCGCTTGCAAGCTGTCGGGCTCAGCGGCAACTCGCTGGGCGAGATCATGTGCTGCAGCAGTTGGGCTTCGTTCAGCGCACGGGTATCGATGGGGTCGAGTGTCCAGCGGTCATGTTTGGCTGAGTAAGTGACATAGGGGTGAATGCTTGAAGAGCCCGGCATGTCCAGTTGATAGCGCCCGGAGCTTTTTTCGAGAGTGACCTTGGCGAATTTTGTTTGGTTGTCGACCTGCAGTTTGATGTAGCTTCGGTTGTCCTTTTCAAACAGTCCTTGAGGGTTTTGTTCAAGTCCTGTCAGGTAGTTCGGGTCGATTTTTGTGTAGTCATTGATGAACCACAACCCTGGCTTGCCGTCTTTGGCAGTAGCGTAGTTGGGGTTGCCCAGTGCGTTCATCAACTGGCGGGTGCGGCGTGCAGATAACTTTGCCGCTGCACCCTGCAAGCGCAGCCCCACCAGCAGGTCAAGAATGTCACCGACGGCTTGCACCAGCTCGGCCTGTTGACCTCGGCGCAGCGCCGCAATGGCAGACCAGGTCTGATAGACGAGGGTGCCCAGCATTGCGACCAACATGATTTTGCCCAAACCTGTCACGCCACCGGGAAGGGGGATCAGCAGCATCGACAAGGTTTCGCTGACCAGATAGGTGGCCAACGCAATGGCGGCCTCCTGGTCCGCCAATTTATTGGTGCGGGCCAGTCGGATAAGGTCCGATTGTATCGGCCACGCCTGGTGGATCGGCAAGGTGTGGGCGAGGCAGCGGATGTCCGTGCCGATTTTTTCCACCGCCAGTTTTTGCCTGTTTGGGGTCTTGCTGGCGAACAGGTCATACAGAATTCTGGCATGCCAGGCGAGCTCGTCCCGGTTGACCTTCAGCGGTTTGATAAAGGCTCGCAGTTTTTCCTGATTGTTCAGGGAGATGGCCTTCATGAACCAACTGAAGTGTGTCAGCCCCACGTCGTTTCGGATCTGGTCCTGCAGCGAGTCCACGGCTTCTTGCCTGGAGGCATGTCGGCGTAACGCGCCATTGGGGCGGTCCGGGAAGTAGCTGTAGACGCAAGAGCCGTCGGGCGTGTCAAAGCGACGAGTGAAGAACGGCAGGGCAATTTTGTCGCCGCCGGCGTCCAGTTGGTAGAGGTCCCAATACACGCTGGTGTCGAACAGCCAGTCTTTAAGTTCATTGAATTCCCATTCGCTGATACTCCAGGACTCATTGGTACGGTAGGCGTCCCTCAATGCGACCAGCAGCTTGGTGCTTTGCAGGCCGAATAGCGGATTGGACAGACGCTTCTTGAACTCTTTTTCGATGTAGTCGCTGATGCGCGTGCCGATGTCCACGCTCCTTGCCACGCCCACAAACGCTTTGACGCTGATGACGTTGCCGCTGATAGAGCTGGCGCGTTGTTCTTCGGTGGAGAAATACGCAGTAAACCCGAAGTTGCGATACGCGGCCTCCAGCAAGGTGATCGAGCGTTCGTACTCACGTACGCCCAGATCCTCTTTGTAGATACGCACGTTGTTGCCCAGGCGATCGTTGGCGGGGAGGTCATCCTGGGAGACCGGCAACTGCCGGATCCGCGTCTTCAGGTAGGTGGTACGCGAATTGATGGCCGTGCCGGTTTTGCTCTTCAGCTCTCGCTCCAGAGCGTCGACCACTTGCTGGCTCAAGTCGTTGTAAAGATCTGTGAGGGCGTTGCCGAGGGTTTGCTCGCGCTCCACCAGATCCTTGCTCAGGCGCAGATATTCTTTTTGCTCGTCCACGCCCATTTTGCCCATGAAGGCATTTACGTTTTCCTGTATCAGTTGAAAGATCTGTTGTTCGGCCCAGCTTTCGTTGGTGAGTAATGCAGGTTGCTCTGCGTCAAAGGTGACTGAGTTGGTCATGGTGTGTGCTCGGGAAGAGAGCGCTTGGCACAGCAGCGTGGCAGGCGCTCTGTTGAAAAGATTGAGCGACCTTAGGGCGGGCAGTACCAGAAGAAGAGGTGCATAAAGCTGTGCGCTGAAAACGCCTGCGTAGTGCACCCCCAGTGACTACGCGTGATCAGCGCGCCTATGTGGGCCTCGCCCCCAGCAAAACCAGGCTATTAAGCGCCGTCGGGCGCGGCGTGGCTAAAAGCCGACCATTGCCGTCGGAATTGGTCAAAATTTGTGCTATATTCCGCGACCGCGATTTTTCATCTCAACACCGGTCACCGTCATGCAAACAGCCAAGCCGTTATTTGACTATCCCAAGTACTGGGCCGAATGTTTCGGTCCTGCGCCATTCCTGCCGATGAGCAGGGAGGAGATGGATCAGCTTGGCTGGGATTCCTGCGACATCATCATCGTCACTGGTGATGCCTACGTTGACCATCCGTCGTTCGGCATGGCGATCATCGGCCGGCTGCTGGAGTCCCAGGGCTTTCGCGTCGGGATCATCGCCCAGCCGAACTGGCAGTCCAAAGACGACTTCATGAAGCTCGGCGAGCCGAACCTGTTCTTCGGCGTCGCGGCCGGCAACATGGACTCGATGATCAACCGTTACACCGCCGACAAGAAAATCCGCTCCGACGACGCCTACACCCCAGGCGGCATGGCCGGCAAACGCCCGGACCGTGCGAGCCTGGTGTACAGCCAGCGCTGCAAGGAAGCCTACAAGAACGTGCCGATCGTACTCGGCGGTATCGAAGCCTCCCTGCGCCGCATCGCCCACTACGATTACTGGCAGGACCGCGTGCGCAACTCGATCCTGATCGACGCCACCGCCGATATCCTGCTCTACGGCAACGCCGAGCGGGCCATCGTCGAAGTTGCTCAGCGCCTGTCGTGGGGCCACAAGATCGAAGACATCACCGACGTGCGCGGCACCGCGTTCATTCGCCGTGACACCCCGGCGGGCTGGTACGAAGTGGACTCCACGCGCATCGACCGCCCGGGCAAGGTCGACAAGATCATCAACCCCTACGTCAACACCCAGGACACCCAGGCCTGCGCCATCGAGCAGGAGAAAGGGCCGGTTGATGATCCGGAAGAAGCCAAGGTCGTACAGATCCTGGCCAGCCCGCGCATGACCCGCGACAAGACCGTGATCCGCCTGCCGTCGGTGGAAAAGGTCCGTGGCGACGCGGTGCTCTACGCCCACGCCAACCGCGTGTTGCACCTGGAAACCAACCCAGGCAACGCCCGCGCCCTGGTGCAGAAGCATGGTGAAGTGGACGTGTGGTTCAACCCGCCGCCCATTCCGATGACCACCGAAGAAATGGACTACGTGTTCGGCATGCCTTACGCCCGTGTCCCGCACCCGGCGTACGGCAAGGAGAAGATCCCGGCCTACGACATGATTCGCTTCTCGGTGAACATCATGCGTGGCTGCTTCGGCGGCTGCACTTTCTGCTCGATCACCGAGCACGAAGGCCGCATCATCCAGAACCGTTCCGAAGAGTCGATCATTCGCGAGATCGAAGAGATCCGCGACAAGGTGCCCGGCTTTACCGGCGTGATCTCCGACCTCGGCGGGCCGACCGCAAACATGTACCGCATTGCCTGCAAGAGCCCGGAAATCGAATCTGCGTGCCGCAAGCCGTCGTGCGTGTTCCCGGGCATCTGCCCGAACCTGAACACCGACCACTCGTCGCTGATCCAGCTGTACCGCAGCGCCCGTGCGTTGCCGGGTGTGAAGAAGATCCTGATCGCCTCCGGCCTGCGCTACGACCTCGCTGTCGAGTCGCCGGAATACGTCAAGGAGCTGGTGACCCACCACGTCGGTGGTTACCTCAAGATCGCCCCGGAGCATACCGAGGAAGGTCCGCTCAACCAGATGATGAAACCGGGCATCGGCAGCTATGACAAGTTCAAGCGCATGTTCGAGAAGTACACCAAGGAAGCGGGCAAGGAGCAGTACCTGATCCCGTACTTCATCGCCGCCCACCCGGGCACCACCGATGAAGACATGATGAACCTGGCCCTGTGGCTCAAGGGCAACGGCTTCCGCGCCGACCAGGTGCAGGCGTTCTACCCCTCGCCAATGGCCACCGCCACTGCGATGTACCACTCGGGCAAGAACCCGCTGCGCAAGGTCACCTACAAGAGCGATGCGGTGACCATCGTCAAGAGTGAAGAGCAGCGCCGTCTGCACAAGGCGTTCCTGCGCTACCACGATCCGAAAGGCTGGCCGATGCTGCGTGAAGCGCTGACCCGCATGGGCCGCGCCGACCTGATCGGGCCGGGCAAGGACCAACTGATTCCGCTGCACCAGCCGAGCACCGACAGCTACCAGAGCGCGCGTCGCAAGAACTCGACGCCGGCCGGCAGCCACAAGGTCGCCAGGGAAACCACCACCAAAATCCTCACCCAGCACACCGGCCTGCCACCGCGTGGCAGCGACGGCAGCAACCCGTGGGACAAGCGCGAGCAAGCCAAGGCGGCGGCGCAGGCGCGCAACAAACAGGCGGCGAAGGAACGTACCGATGCGGCCAAGGGCAAAGGCGGCAAGCCTGTGCGCAAGCCGGTGGTGCCGCGTTGATCGCAGCCTGACATGCCAAACGCCAGCCTCGTGCTGGCGTTTTGCTTTCTAGTCGGTGGTGAGCCTGTTTGGTATGGTGGCGCCTATCAGATTGCTATCGGGGGCAAGCCCCCTCCCACACGTTGATGTGTGAATACACCCAAAATGTGGGAGGGGGCTTGCCCCCGATAGCGTCAGTTCCGTCACCCCGTTCAAGGAAGAGCACCCCCATGAGCAACCCCCTGCTCAGCATCGGCATGGACTCTGACCCAATTGAAAGATGCGCTGGGCGGCCTATTGGGCATCGCCGGTAGCTATCGAACCGGGCATGTCGGTACGGCCAGCACCATTGCGATCGGCTTGTACGAGGATTTGACCGAATGAGCGGTTTCCCCGATATGCGCAGTTTTCTCGCCCGTTATTTTCCGGTGTTCATGGGCACCGTCTTCATGGCGATCTTCTCCGGCTCAGTCGCAGTTTCCACTGCGGGCGTGACCTATTTGCGTGGGGTAGAGCCAGCGCTCAAGTCCAGCTATTCGGGGGCTGCGATTCTGCTGCTGGTGGTGGTGCTGGTGTTTGGCAACGTGATGATCGCGCGTGGCTATCCCTGGGCGGCCAGGCTGGTGGCGGGATACGTCGGCGCATGCCTGTTGTTCGTCTTGCCGATGATTCAATACGACCTCAACCGGCTGGTGTACGGCTCGGCGGTTTTGTTCCCACTGCTGGGCTTACTGTTGCTCAACAGCAAGCGCCACCGCGAAATGCGTCAGCGGCTACATGAAATACGGCGCTTGCGACAGGCCGTCGTTGCCCAGCGTAGAGCCCGTTGATTGGGTAGATTCACCACCTGTGTTCGCACCTTCACCAGGAAGTCTGGCCCGCGTTACGATCTCGCGCTAAACCAGGCGGCCGCGCAGGCCTTTAAAACGCCAGTCTCGGGTTGGCGTTTCGCTTTGTGGTAGGTGCTGAGCCTGTTTGGTATGGTAGCGCCTATCAGATTGCTATCGGGGGCAAGCCCCCTCCCACACTTTGATGTGTGAATACACTCAAAATGTGGGAGGGGGCTTGCCCCCGATAGCGTCAGTTCCGTCACCCCCTTCAAGGAAGAGCACCCCCATGAGCAACCCCCTGCTCAGCATCGGCATGGACTCCAACCGCTCCCAGTTCATGGCGCGCCAGCGTATTGAAAGTCAGATCAACCTGCCGCGCCTGTTCGCAGCTATCGATGCTGACCCCGGCATCGTTGGCGCAGGCGTCGTCTACATCGATGCCGACTTCAACGTCATTACCCTGCGCGAATTCAAGCCCATTTGCAGCATCCAGCCCAAGCGCATCATCCTGCGGGAGGCGCAGAAGTACGTTGCCCCGACACAATTTGCTCAACATGTGACGAGCAACCCTAGAGAGTCCAGGCTGATCGGCGAGGCCGTGAACACCGGAATCTCTTGTCTGGGCGCTGTCATCAGTTGGGCTGCAATTGCCAGCGGTACCCTGCTGGTGCCGTTCAGCGCCGGCGCCAGTTCCGTCGTGGTGGTGATCGGGTACGCGGCGGCGGGCGCGAGTTCGCTGCAATGCATCAATGGCCTTGCCCGCACGACGCTTGAGGTGGCCAAGCCCGAGGTCAACGATTGGCTCGACAGTGAAGGCTGGTACCAGAATGCATCCATTGTGCTCGACGCAACGTCGCTGGTCGGCGTGGGCGCTTCGGCCCTGACGACGGTCAAGCTGG
The DNA here is from genome assembly GCF_002934065.1 of Pseudomonas orientalis. Classification (NCBI taxonomy): domain Bacteria; kingdom Pseudomonadati; phylum Pseudomonadota; class Gammaproteobacteria; order Pseudomonadales; family Pseudomonadaceae; genus Pseudomonas; species Pseudomonas orientalis. The sequence goes on from NZ_CP018049.1 coordinate 616,511, forward strand.
TCAGGGCCGCCAAAGCCTCGACGGGCAAGAGCCTGCGTGATGTGCTTCGCGGTTTGAATCGCCAGGAAAGAGCCAGGCTGACCAAAGAGCTGCTGAGCATCAACCATCCCAGCCTGACCGCGAAGATGCTCAAGTTGAAGCAGGCGTCGGGCGAACTCACCAAGCGTTTCACCCCTACGCAGCTCAAGCACGGCACAACGACTCAGATCAAGGATGCCCTGAGCGCAGTCGTAGGGTTCGGCGGCAGTGCCTACTCCGGAAACGTCAATACCATCGCGATCGGGTTGTACGAGGAAGTAAAAGAATGGGCGAACTGATGACGCTCCGGGACTTTTTCAGGCATTACTTTCTGACATTTCTGGGCGGCGTATTTGCGGCGTATTTTTCATTGGCGTTGGCCATGGCGCTGGCGTTCGTCACCTATTTTGACGATGCGCCCCTTGCGCAAGTCGGGCGCAAGATCATGCTGGCCGGGGCCGTGTTCACGCTGCTGACGGTGCACAGCAACTTTATGATTTTGCGCGGCAAACCCTCCTGGACATGGTTGATGGTCGGTATCTACGTGGCCTGCCTGCTGTTTGTGTTGCCGATGTTCCAATACGCCCCTCATCCTGTTCTTTATGGGTTGGCGCTGGTTTTTCCACTGTTCGGGCTGCTGATACTCAACAGCAAGGGGCAGCGAGAGATGCGAGCCAAATTGGTGAAAATTCGCCACCTGCGGCAAGTCGTTATCGCGCAGCGAAAAGCTCGTTGACTGAGTAGAGTCGTCACCTGGCTTGCGCTCCAACCTTCCTTGGCACAAACGTGAGCCGGCCGAGGCTGGAGGGCAGTTCCGGCTTGCGGTGTCAGATTTTGACGTTTTGGCGAATGTTCCAGCCGTATTTGACCGCGCCACCGTCTTTGCCTCCGTCGGCCTTCTGCGGCTGATAGCTGACTTCGATGGTGGCGAAATTCAGGCCGATTACTTCAGTCAGTACGTCGCTCGTCGTTACTGCGTCGGTTTGGTAGGAGGTGACCATGACCTCCTTCATCGTGATTACCAGATACTCCACGGCGCTGCTGCCGCCGGCCTTGCGCACCACCAGCCTGGCCTCGGGGTAATGCTTGCCGGTGGAGCAGGCCATCATCAGGTTGGGTGAAGACTTGTCCATGACCTTGGAGATAGACAGATTTTCAATATTGACCTTGCCGGCACCGCCGCCGCTGCCGGTGTGCATGGAGCCTGTCTGGGACATGCCCCAACCCCATTTGCTGATTTCGATTTCATCGCGATGCCCCTGGTCTTTGGACTCACCCTTGATGTCTGCGAGCTTTAAAAACATATCAGTTGCCATGGTCGCTCCCTGTTTGAGTGTTCGCCGGTAGTGGCGCGGGGCGTACTTTTTCCTATTCGGGATATGGCCTACAAGACGCTGCATCATGATCAGGAAGTGCCTGTCTTGATAAAGCGAAGCTTCTGACATTTTTTGTAGATAGCCACTCTTTAACCTCTGCGCTCTTGTGAAAAACCGGAGTAAAGGGATGACTTCCAGCGTGTTGAAAGACGGGTTTCCCAGTGCGCACCTCGCGACGCGGGAGTGGATTGAAAGCAGCATTGATCTACGAAAATTGTTTGCGGCGATTGATGCCGATCCCGCCATCGTCGGTGCGGGGGTGGTGTATCTGGATGCGCAGATGCGGGCGATTGTGCTGCGCGAGTTTCAGCCGATTTGCAGTGTGGCGCCGAAGAAGGTGCTTTTGCGTGAGGCGCCGGGCTATGTCGGGCGGGTGGAGTTTGCTCGGCGCTTGGCGAATGAGCCGCGTGAGTCGCAGGTGGCGTTTGAGGCGGTGAATACAGCGTTGGCGTGTACTCCTGCGCTGATCAGCTGGTTGGTGATCGCCGGAGGATTAGCATTGAGTCCTTTTACTTTTGGGGGCTCTGGGGTCGCGGCTGCGATAAGCGTTGTAGGCGCGTCAGCCAGCACGTTTCAATGCGCCCTGGGTATTCGACGAACGCGAAATGAATTTGTAGACCCAGCGCTGAATGACGAACTGGACCGCAATGAATGGTACCAAGCCATAACGATTGGGCTAGACGCCGCTTCGTTATTAGGTGCTGGCAACACAGCAATGTCTACGATTCGAATGGTCAGTACGCTTAAAAAGGCAACGGGGAAAAATACGCATCAGGTACTCAAGGGGTTAAATCGGCAGGAGCGGGTCAAGCTCACCAAGGAGCTACTGAGTATCAACCATCCGGACATGACCCGGAAAATGATCAAGCTGAAACAAATGGCTGGAGAGATACCCAAGCGCTATACCTCGGCAGAAGTAAAGCATGGAACCGTCTTGCAGATGCTGGATGCTCTTGGTGCCGTATCGGCCGTTGCCGGCAGTGTACGGGCCGGGAACATCCGGATCATCGCAGTTGGGTTGTATGAGGAAATTTCAGAATGAGATTTTTCAGACGGACATATCTCATGCCGGTACGCCCATTTCTTTTGCGTTACTTTCCCGTCTTCATCGGTGCGATTTTTATGAGCATTTTGGGGGGGACCGCCGTTGTGGCGCTGCTGGAACATTATTATCCGCGTACAGCCCCGTGGGCTTTATCGGCGTCTTCTGCGGAGGAAGCCTGTGTAGTCTTGGCCCTTTTTACCACCCTCTGCAATGTCATGATCGGCTATGGGCGTCCCAAGTGGGTTTGGGGTATGTATGGCTTTTTCATTGCCTGTCTGTTGGTTGCTTTGCCGGCTTTGCGTTTTTCACCGCATCCATTCATTTTCGCAGAAAGTATCGTTTGGCCGCTGGTCGGCCTACTGCTGCTTTGCAGCAAACGCCACCAAGAATTTCGTGCAAAAGCCGTAGAACTCCGCCACCTGCGCGCAAAAGTCCAAGCCGCCATCAACAAGCGCCGCCAACACGAGCACGCCATCATCAGAATAAAAAAACCGAGGTGATTCCCCACCTCATCGCACACCCAATCGCTACCGCTGCACCCACTCGCGCCACAAATATGTGCAGCGCCTGCACCATGATCCCACCGTTGGCGTCGTTTTGGTGCTGTACTGCACCGGGTCTTACGATAAAGCGCAATGACCGCCGCTCTGGCATAAGTCTTGCGCGCGTTGTGCCCATGCCCTGGCTCGCAGGAGGCCGCCGTGTCGATTCATGTCGCGTTGCACCACGTTACGCATTACCGCTACGACCGTGCTGTCGAACTCGGCCCGCAAATTGTGCGATTGCGCCCGGCCGCCCATAGCCGCACGCGGATACTGTCCTATGCGCTGAAGGTGCTGCCCGAGCAGCACTTTATCAACTGGCAGCAGGACCCCCAGGGTAATTACCTGGCGCGCCTGGTATTCCCGGAAAAGACTGACGAGCTGCGCGTAGAGGTCGATCTGGTCGCCGAGATGGCGGTATTCAATCCATTCGATTTTTTCCTCGAGCCCTACGCCGAAAACATCCCTTTCAGCTATGCCGCCGATGAGCAGCGCGAACTGGCGCCCTACCTGGAAACGTTGCCGCTGACGCCGAAGTTTGCCGCCTACCTGGCCGGTATCGACCGCACGCCGCTGCCGGCCGTGGATTTTCTGGTCGGACTCAACCAGCGCCTGGCCGCCGATATCGGCTACCTGATCCGCATGGAGCCGGGGGTGCAAAACCCGGAGTTCACCCTGGAAAATGCCTCGGGCTCATGCCGCGATTCGGCCTGGCTGCTGGTGCAGCTGCTGCGCAACCTGGGGCTGGCGGCGCGGTTTGTCTCCGGCTATCTGATCCAGCTTACCGCCGATGTCAAAGCCCTGGATGGCCCCTCCGGCACCGACGTGGATTTCACCGACCTGCACGCCTGGTGCGAGGTGTATCTGCCCGGCGCCGGCTGGATCGGCCTGGACGCCACCTCGGGCTTGTTCGCCGGTGAAGGCCATATCCCGTTGGCCTGCAGCCCCGATCCGTCTTCTGCGGCACCGATCAGTGGCTTGGTTGAACCGTGCGAGTGCGAGTTCAGCCACGAGATGTCGGTGGAGCGCCTCTGGGAAGCGCCACGGGTGACCAAGCCCTACACCGAAGAGCAATGGCTGGCGATCCAGGCCCTGGGCCGGCAGATTGATGCTGACCTGCACAGGGACGATGTGCGCCTGACCATGGGTGGCGAACCGACGTTCGTCTCTATCGATGACCCCGACGGCGCCGAATGGAATACCGCCGCCCTGGGCCCGGACAAGCGCCGGCTGTCCGCCGAGCTGTTCCAGCGCCTGCGCAGGCACTACGCGCCGCACGGCCTGGTGCATTTCGGCCAGGGCAAGTGGTACCCCGGCGAGCAGTTGCCGCGCTGGTCGCTCAATTGCTACTGGCGTCGCGACGGCGTGCCGATCTGGCACAACAGCGCGTTGATCGCCGATGAGCAAGCCGACTACGGTGCGGATGGCGTACTGGCCGGGCGCTTCCTGGCCAGTGTCGCCGAGCGTCTCAAGCTGCCGGCCCGTTTCGTGTTCCCGGCGTTTGAAGACAATTTTTACTATCTGTGGCGCGAGGGCGCGCTACCGCAGAACGTCACCGCCCAGGACCCGCGCCTGAGCGATGACCTGGAGCGCGAGCGCCTGCGCAAAGTCTTCAACCAGGGCCTGGATAAAGTCATTGGCCAAGTGCTGCCGCTGGCGCGCACCGCCGCCAATGATCGCTGGCAGAGCGGGCGCTGGTACCTGCGCGACAACCATTGCCGCCTGGTGCCGGGCGACTCGCCGTTGGGTTATCGACTGCCGTTGGCCTCACAGCCGTGGGTGACAGCGGCGCAATATCCGTTTGTGCATCCGACCGACCCGAATCAGGAGCAACCGCCGCTGCCGACCACCGCCCAACTGCATAGTCATGACGAACCGGCCCCGAGTGATGAGCGCGTGCCGCAGGTCGATGAATCCGCCGACTGGCTGACCCGCACTGCGCTGTGCGCCGAAGCGCGGGAAGGGCGCCTGTACCTGTTTATGCCGCCGCTGGAGCGTGTCGAGGATTACCTGGAACTGGTGACCGCCATCGAGGCGACCGCCGAAGAACTGCATTGCCCGGTGCTGCTGGAAGGCTACGAGCCGCCTTCGGATACACGCCTGAGCAATTTCCGAGTGACGCCGGACCCCGGCGTGATCGAAGTCAACGTGCAGCCGTCCGCCACCTGGGACGAGTTGGTGGAGCGCACCGAATTCCTCTACGAAGAGGCGCGGCAAACCCGCCTGACCACGGAAAAGTTCATGATCGACGGTCGTCATACCGGCACCGGCGGCGGCAACCATTTTGTGCTGGGCGGCGCCACGCCCAAGGATTCACCGTTTCTGCGCCGGCCCGACCTGCTGCGCAGCTTGATCAGTTATTGGCACAACCACCCCTCGCTGTCCTATCTGTTTTCCGGCCTGTTTATCGGCCCCACGTCCCAGGCGCCGAGAGTGGATGAGGCGCGCAACGACGCGCTGTATGAGCTGGAAATTGCCTTTGCGCAAATGCCCGAGCCGGGCGAAGAATGCCCGCCCTGGTTGGTCGACCGTTTGCTGCGTAACCTGCTGATCGACGTCACGGGCAATACCCATCGCGCCGAGTTCTGCATCGACAAACTCTATTCCCCCGATGGCGCCACCGGCCGCCTGGGCCTGCTGGAACTGCGCGCCTTTGAAATGCCGCCCCATGCGCGCATGAGTCTGACCCAGCAGTTGCTGTTGCGGGCGCTGGTCGCGCGGTTCTGGCGTGAACCTTACGCGCCACCGAAGTTGGCGCGCTGGGGCACCGAACTGCATGATCGCTTCCTGTTGCCGCACTTTATCGAGCAGGACTTCGCCGATGTGATCGTCGAGCTCAATGCCGCCGGTTATCCGCTGCGCGCCGAGTGGTTTGCTGCGCACCTGGAGTTTCGTTTTCCCAAGGTCGGTGACTATGCCGTCAGCGGTATCGAGCTGGAACTGCGCCAGGCCCTGGAACCCTGGCATGTGCTGGGCGAGGAGGGCGCGGTCGGCGGTACGGTGCGCTATGTGGACTCATCCTTGGAACGTCTGCAAGTGAAGTTGAGCGGCTTGGCACCGCAACGTTATGTACTGACCTGCAATGGCATCCCGGTGCCGCTGCAGCCGACCGGCCGCGTCGGCGAGTTTGTCGCCGGCGTGCGTTACCGCGCCTGGCAACCGGCCAACTGCCTGCAGCCGACCATCGCGGTGCATGCGCCACTGGTATTTGACCTGGTGGACACCTGGATGCAGCGCTCGCTGGGCGGTTGCCAGTACCATGTCGCCCATCCGGGCGGGCGCAATTACGACAGCTTGCCGGTGAATGCCAATGAAGCCGAGAGCCGGCGGATGGCGCGGTTTTTCCGCTTGGGACATAGTCCGGGCAAGCTGGACGTGGCGCCTGTCGTCGTTAACGATGAGTTACCAATGACCCTCGACCTGCGGCGTTTCCCCAATAAAAATGACTGAATCACAATCCAAATGTGGGAGGGGGCTTGCCCCCGATGGCGGTGTATCAGTAACAGAATTTCTGACTGACAGACCGCTATCGGGAGCAAGCCCCCTCCCACAGGGGATTTGCAGTGTTTGTTGAGTTAACCTGAGCCCCCCTTGCCTCTGCCGAGCGTTCCATGTCCGATTTGCTCGACCGTTACCCGCTGACTCCGGGCACCTATCACGAACTGCTGGATGACAGCGGCGCAGTGCGTGCCCATTGGCAGCGCCTGCTCGACCACCTGCAACGCAGCACGCCAGCCCAACTGGCCCAGCGCCAGGCATTGCTGACCCGGCAGATCCAGGAAAACGGCGTGACCTACAACGTCTACGCCGACCCCAAAGGCGCCGATCGCCCATGGGAACTGGACCTGTTGCCCCACGTGCTGGCCGCTGACGAGTGGCAGCACCTGTCGGCCGGCATTGCCCAGCGGGCGCGCCTGCTCAATGCCGTGCTCGCCGACCTCTATGGCCCGCAGCGCCTGATCAAGGAAGGCCTGCTGCCCGCCGAGCTGGTATTCGGTCACAACAACTTCCTGTGGCCGTGCCAGGGTATCCAGCCACCGGACGGAGCTTTCCTGCACCTGTACGCCGTGGACCTGGCCCGCACGCCGGATGGACGCTGGTGGGTGACGGCCGATCGAACCCAGGCCCCGTCGGGCGCCGGCTATGCCCTGGAAAACCGCACCATCGTGTCCCGCGCCTTCCCGGATCTTTACCGTGACTTGCAGGTGCAACACCTCACCGGATTCTTTCGCACACTCCAGGAAACCCTGGCCCGCCAGGCGCCCGGCGATAACCAGCCACCGCTGATCGTGCTGCTGACGCCGGGGCGCTTCAACGAAAGCTATTTCGAACACCTCTACCTCGCGCGTCAGCTCGGCTACCCCCTGGTGGAAGGCGGCGACCTCACCGTGCGCGACAGCACCGTGTTTCTCAAGACCCTCAGTGGCCTGCGCCGCGTTCACGCAATCATGCGGCGCCTGGATGACGACTTCTGCGACCCCCTGGAGCTGCGCACCGATTCGGCCCTCGGCGTCCCCGGCCTGCTCGATGCCGTGCGCCAGGGCAATGTGCTGGTGGCCAATGCCTTGGGCAGCGGCGTGCTGGAGTCCCCGGGCCTGCTTGGCTTCCTGCCGAAGATCAATGAGTTTTTATTTGGCGAAGCGCTGATCCTGCCGTCCATCGCCACCTGGTGGTGCGGCGAGGCGCCGGTGCTGGCCGAGGCGTTGGAGAAGCTGCCGCAGTTGTTGATCAAACCGGCGTTCCCTTCGCAGAGTTTCGCCCCGGTGTTCGGTCGCGACCTGAACGCCGAACAACGCCAGGCCCTGGCCGACCGCATGCGCGCCAGGCCCTACGCCTATGTTGCCCAGGAGCTGGCGCAGCTGTCTCAGGCGCCGGTGTGGCACACCGTGGAAGACCATTTGCAACACCGCGCCATCGGCATGCGCGTGTACGCCGTGGCCAGTGACGACGGCTACCGTGTGCTGCCCGGCGGCCTGACCCGCGTAGCCGCCGAAGCCGATGCCGAAGTGGTGTCGATGCAACGCGGTGGAGCGAGCAAGGACACCTGGGTACTCGGCGAACGTGCGCCCGGTGGCGAGCAATGGCGCGCCCAGCGCGTGATTGGCGCGCACGACCTGGTGCGCCGCGATCCGTATCTGCCGTCGCGGGTGGTGGAGAACCTGTTCTGGTTTGGCCGTTATTGCGAGCGTTGCGATGATAGCGCGCGCTGGCTGCGTATCGTGCTGGCGCGCTATGTCGACGGCGACGACCCGCTGGCCTTGCAGGCGGCGGTCGAGCTGGGCGAGAGCCTGCGGCTGTTGCCGGAAGAGGGCGAGTTGCCCGAACGCTTGCTGGCCGCCTTGCTCGGCGATGACTGGCCCTCGAGCCTGCGCGCCAATTTGCAGCGCTTGCAGTGGGCGGCGTCCCAGGTACGCGGCAAGTTGTCCCGGGAAAACTGGCAGGCCCTGGTGGAGCTGCAACGCGAAGCCATGGAATTGGAGCGTGAAACCCCGGACTTCGGCGAGTTGCTGGACTTCCTCAACCGTCTGGTGATGTCCTTGGCGGCACTGTCTGGGTTTGCCCTGGACGATATGACCCGCGACGAGGGCTGGCGCTTCTTGATGATGGGCCGGCGTGTCGAGCGCCTGCAGTTCCTGAGCAGCAGCCTTGCCGCGTTCCTGCGCGGGGTGGCGGTATTCGAGCAGGCCGGGCTGGAATGGTTGCTGGAACTGGGCAACAGCAACATCACCTACCGCTCGCGCTACCTGGCGGTGCCGCAACTGATTCCGGTGCTCGACCTGTTGTTGCTTGACGAGCAGAACCCCCATGCGGTGCTGTTCCAGCTCAAGCTGGTGAGCCGCACCTTGCGTCGCTTGAACGATGATTTCGGCGTGCCACGGGAAACCGGCCTGGGAGCGTTGGTGGAACAGTTGGCGCGTTTCGATCTGGGATGCCTGGAGAACCCGCTGTTCGGCGAATCCGGCGTGCGCGCCGCGTTGGACGGCCTGGCCGACCTGCTGCAAGCGGTCGCCGATGAAAGCGGGCAAGTGTCGGACCGCCTGGCCCTGCGCCACTTTGCCCATGTGGATGATGTCAGCCAGCAAACGGTGTCGGTGTGATGAGTGCGCGCTATCAGATTTTCCATGACACCCATTATCACTACGACAGCCCGGTGTCCCTGGCCCAGCAGCTGGCGCATTTATGGCCGCGCCCCTGTGCGTGGCAACGGTGCACCTGGCAGACCCTGGATATCAGCCCGCAGCCCTCTTCACGCCGCGATGAGCTGGACGTGTTCGGCAACCCGATCACCCGCCTGGCGTTCGAACGGCCCCATGACGAATTGCTGATCAATGCCGGCCTGACCGTGGAAGTGCTGGCGCGGCCGCCGTTGGATTTGCGCCAGTCGCCGGCCTGGGACCGCACCCGTGACAGCTTTACCTACAGCAGCCAGCCGCTGTCGCCGCAAATCATCGAAGCCTGCCGTTATCGTTTCGAATCGCCTTACGTGCATTTGAAAAGAACCTTCGTCGAGTTCTCCGAAAGCTGCTTCCCGCCCGGCGCACCCCTGTTGATAGGCGTGCAGGCGCTGATGCAGAAAATCTTCAGCGAATTCACCTTCGATGCCGAAGCCACTCAGGTCGCCACGCCGCTGGTGGAAGTGCTGGAGCGCCGTCGCGGCGTATGCCAGGACTTCGCCCACCTGATGCTCGCCTGCCTGCGCTCGCGGGGCCTGGCGGCGCGCTATATCAGCGGCTACCTGCTCACCCAGCCGCCGCCCGGCCAGCCACGGCTGATCGGCGCCGATGCGTCTCATGCCTGGGTGTCGGTGTATTGTCCGGTGTCGGGTTGGGTGGATTTCGATCCGACGAATAACGTGCGGCCGGCACTGGAGCACATCACCCTGGCCTGGGGCCGGGACTTTTCCGATGTGTCGCCGTTGCGCGGGGTGATATTGGGGGGAGGGAACCATGACCCGGAGGTGCGGGTGACGGTGATGCCGCTGGAATGATCGTGCTTCAGGTGCGCCGGGACGCGGAGCGTCCCAAGCTGCATTCCCACGCAGGGCGTGGGAACGATCAATTATTCAGTCGGATCTTTTGGTGTTTCAGTGTCGTCGCCGGTTGCTTCAGCATCGACGTCCGGGTTCAGTGCGCCCGCTTCTTCATCAGCAGCGGCTTTCTTGCGTTGCAGCTTTTCCTCTTTCTTCTGTTCCTTGGCCAAGTCTCTCTGACGTTTGGCGAAGGAGTAATTAGGTTTGGCCATGGGCGATCCTCTAGGGTCGAAGGTGAGGGTGGGCGGCGCGCGGCTGCCTTGGGTCGCTATGGTAGCAGCTTCGCAGCGCGCTTGGCCTTCACTTACCGCTGGCGTAAGCGGCAAACAGGCCGTTGAACAGTTGATTGAGGGGCATGGCGCGGGCTCCAGTGGGGGATGGGCCGATCATATCCGGTTGCCGTAGAGGCGGATGTTAGATTGTGTTGATCAGCCTGATAGCCTAAAGTTGTATACAATCTGTTGATGCAGATCATAAGAACTTAAGCCTGCTTGAGGCACCCTTTGTCGCAATACGCGTTTTCCAACCCTGCCCTGGAGATTCACATGTTCGCCAAACTCGTTGCTGTTTCCCTGCTGACTCTGGCTAGCGGCCAGTTGCTTGCTGCAGAGTGCAAGGTCACTGTCGACTCCACCGACCAGATGTCGTTCAACACCAAAGAAATCACCATCGACAAGAGCTGCAAGCAGTTCACCGTCGAGCTGACGCACTCGGGCAACCTGCCAAAAAACGTCATGGGGCATAACTGGGTGTTGACCAGCGCCGCCAACATGCAGCCGGTTGCCAGCGACGGCATGGCCGCCGGTGTTGACAAAAACTACCTCAAGGAAGGCGACGACCGCATCATCGCCCACACCAAGCTCATTGGCGCCGGCGAAAAAGATTCGGTGACGTTCGACGTGTCCAAGCTGACGGCGGGCACCGATTACATGTTCTTCTGCTCGTTCCCAGGCCATATCTCGATGATGAAAGGCACTGTGACCGTCAAGTAAGACTGCGTTATCGTTCATCGGGGGCAAGCCCCCTCCCACACTTGATTTGTGAATACAGTCAATGTGGGAGGGGGCTTGCCCCCGATGGCATTCTGGCAATCAATGCAAAACTACCTGCCTCACCTCAAGGCGCAAACGGCATCACCCGCTTGTGCTCCGTCTTGCGGTACGTCTCGCAAATAATCCTGAACGCCTCTTCACGCACCGGTTCACCGTGCAGGAATGCATCGATTTCGGCATAGGTCACGCCATGTGACGCTTCGTCAGGCTTGCCCGGCGACAGGTCCTCCAGGTCGGCGGTCGGGACTTTTTCCACCAACGACTCCGGCGCGCCGAAGTGCCGCGCAATCGCGCGCACCTGGTTCTTCACCAGCCCGCTCAGCGGCGCGAGGTCGCAGGCGCCATCCCCGAACTTGGTGAAAAAGCCCATCACCGCTTCCGCCGCATGGTCGGTACCGATCACCAGCCCACCGGCCGCGCCTGCGATGGTGTACTGCGCGACCATGCGCATGCGCGCCTTGGTGTTGCCCAGCACGAAATCGCGGGAGGCCGCCGGTTTGTCATCGAACGCCGCGACTTCCTTGGCCAGGGCTTTGACCGCCGGGCCGATGTTGACGGTGTGGCGCTCGTCCGGCTCGATGAAGTCCACCGAAGCCTGGGCATCGAGTTCGTCGAATTGGGTTTCGTAGGGCAGGCGCACGGCGATGAAACGATAGGCCGCGTCGCCGCTGCTGGCGCGCAGATCCTGCACGGCACGTTGGGCCAGGAGGCCTGCGGTCAGGGAATCGACACCCCCACTGATGCCCAGTACCAGCGACTTGAGCCCGGAATTGCGCAGGCAGTCCTGGATAAAAGCCACGCGCCTGGCGATTTCTGCCTCAAGGGCGGCCTGGTCTTTGAACGGCGCTTGCACCTTGAGCTGCTGCGCAATCTCACGCTGTACGGCTTGCATGCTTCACTCCTTGCTGGATAGGGCAGGTACTTTGAAAACGTGACGCAAATAGGCGACAAAATTCGGGTCGGTGCAGTGGGTCTTGCCCGCTTCATCGGAAATCTTGGCGACGGGCTGGCCATTGCACGCGGTCATTTTAAGCACGATGCTCATCGGTTCCACCCCTGGAATGTCGCAGGTCAGGTTGGTGCCGATGCCAAAGCTCACATTGATGCGACCACGCAGGGCGCGGAAAATCTCCAGGGCCTTGGGCAACGTCAGGCTGTCGGAGAACACCAGGGTCTTGCTCATCGGCTCGATACCCAGCTTATGGTAGTGGGCGATGGCTTTTTCCGCCCACTGCACCGGGTCGCCGGAGTCGTGGCGCAGGCCGTCGAACAGCTTGGCGAAGTACAGATCGAAGTCGCCGAGAAAAGCATCAGTGGTGATGCAGTCGGTCAGGGCGATACCCAGCAGGCCACGGTACTCGCGTACCCAGCAGTCAAGGGCGGCGATCTGGCTGTCGATCAGGCGCGGGCCCAGTTGCTGGTGCGCCATGATCCATTCATGGGCCATGGTACCCAGCGGTTTCATGTCGAACTCACGGGCCAGGTGCACATTGCTCGTGCCGACAAAACGCCCGGGGAAGTCGTGCTTGAGTACGCTGACCACTTCTTCCTGCACCCGGTACGAAAAGCGCCGACGCGTGCCGAAGTCGGCCACTTGCAGCTCCGACAGTTCATCGCTGGCGGCATTCGCCGTCAGCCAGTCGAACTTGCGGTACAGCTGCTCGCGGGCCTGTTCCAGGATCACGGTCTGGTAGCGGTAGCGGTTACGCACTTCGCTGACAATGGCCAGCATTGGCACTTCAAACAGGATCACATGCAGCCACGGCCCGCGCAGGCGGATAAACAGCTCGCCGTTCTCGATGCCGGTCTGCACATAGCGCAGGTTGAAGCGGAACAGCCCGAGGAAGCGCAAAAAGTCCGGCTTCATGAAGCTGATACGTTCCAGGAAGCCCAATTGGTCCGGGCTCAGGCTCAACTCGGCGAGACGCTCGATCTGGTAGCGGATCTCCGCCAGGTACGGGCGCAGGTCTTCGCTGTTGCGGCAACGGAACTCCCATTCAACTTCCACGTTCGGGTAGTTGTGCAGCACCGCCTGCATCATGGTCAGCTTGTAGAAGTCGGTGTCGAGCAGGTTCTGCACGATGCGATCGGCAAACACACTCTCGCTCATAACGGGAATCTCCAGACGGGTCGACGCTGGGCGCCGGCCTTTACGCACAATTGAGGAAGGGGGCTAGTGGCGCATAGACCTGTGGGGTATTGCCAGTGATTTTTTTGGGTGTGGCTACTGGCCTCATCGGGGGCAAGCCCCCTCCCACAGGTTGGAATGCATTCCAAGTGTGGGAGGGGGCTTGCCCCCGATGGCTATATTTCAGGCACTAAATAACCTGCTCCAGCATCCACTTCACAAACTCCCTCACTTTAGGCACCTCCGCCGCATGCTCTGGATAGGCGAGGTAGTAAGCATCCTGGCTCGGCATCCCATGCTGCCAGGCAATCACCAACTTACCCTCGGCCAATTCCTCTTCCACCAGAAACCTCGGCAACAGCGCCACGCCGCAGCCCACCTGCGCCGCGCGAATGCACATATAAAAGGTGTCGAAGCGCGGCCCGTGATAACTGTGCTCGGTGTGCAAACCCTGGCTGGCGAACCAATCATGCCAGCCCTGGGGCCGCGAGGCGTTTTGCAACAGCACCAGTTCGCTCAGCTGGGTCAGGTCGGTGAACGGCTCTGCAGGCAGGCTCTCGGGTGAACACACAGGTACAAGCTCTTCGCTGAACAACTTCACGCTGTCGGTGCCGGGGCGCGAACCCTGGCCGAAATAGAACGCCATGTCGGCCTTGCCCTGCAGCAGTTCATCCGGTTCCTGTTCGTTGCACAGGTCCAGATGAATCTGTGGGTGGCGCAGGCGCCAGCCCTTGAGGCGCGGCACCAGCCAGCGCGCGCCGAAGGTGTAGGGCGTGGAGACGCGCAGCACCTCGGTTTCGCCGCCGTAGGAGCGCAGGTAGTGGGTGGACATCTCCACCAGGGAGAGGATCTTGCGTACTTCCACCAGGTACAGGTCGCCTGCCGGCGTCATCTGCAAGCGGCGCCGCACGCGGCGAAACAGCAGGTGTTGCAGCAGCTCTTCCAACTGCGCCACCTGTTTGCTCACCGCGCTTTGCGTGAGGTTCAGTTCCTCGGCGGCGCGGGTAAAGCTCAGGTGGCGCGTGGCGGCTTCGAAACACTGCAGGGCGGTGATCGAGGGCAAATGTCTTTTGTTCAGCACGGCATGCCTCTTTTTATTCTTCGCATGAATAAACGGAATGATATCTCGCCTAATCGTCGTTTGTTGGCAAGTCTTGGGCCAGCTACAAATGAGGCCTGGATCGCCGCGTCTGCGGCGGCGCAATTTTGTGTTTGCAGATTAGAAGGAGTGACCCATGGTTGCTGCATTGCTTGACCGTCTAGGCGTAAACCCGGCGCTGTACCAGGCGGGTACACAGCCTGTGCATTCGCCGATCGATGGCAGCCGCATCGGCGCCGTGAACTGGGAAGGGGCCGCCGAGGTGGAGCAGCAGGTCAGTCGCGCCGAGCATGCATTCGACGCCTGGCGCAAAGTACCGGCCCCGCGTCGCGGCGAGCTGGTGCGCCAGTTCGGCGACGTGTTGCGCGAGTACAAGGCCGACCTGGGCGAGCTGGTCTCCTGGGAAGCCGGCAAGATCACCCAGGAAGGCCTGGGGGAAGTCCAGGAGATGATCGACATCTGCGACTTCGCCGTCGGTTTGTCTCGCCAGTTGTACGGTTTGACCATCGCCTCCGAGCGTCCCGGTCACCATATGCGTGAAACCTGGCACCCGCTGGGCGTGGTCGGCGTGATCAGCGCGTTCAATTTCCCGGTCGCGGTGTGGGCGTGGAATACCACCCTGGCGCTGGTGTGCGGCAATGCGGTGATCTGGAAACCGTCGGAAAAAACCCCGCTCACCGCGCTGGCCTGCCAGGCGCTGTTCGAGCGTGTGTTGAAGAATTTCAAGGATGCGCCGCAGTACCTCAGCCAAGTGATCATCGGCGGCCGCGATGCCGGTGCAGCGCTGGTGGATGACCCGCGTGTGGCGCTGATCAGCGCCACCGGCAGTACCCGCATGGGCCGCGAAGTGGCGCCGAAAGTCGCCGCACGGTTTGCCCGCAGCATTCTGGAACTGGGCGGCAACAACGCGATGATCCTCGGCCCAAGCGCCGATCTGGACATGGCCGTGCGTGCGATCCTGTTCAGCGCCGTCGGCACCGCCGGCCAACGTTGCACCACCCTGCGCCGGCTGATCGCCCATGAGTCGGTCAAGGCAGAAATCGTTACCCGCCTCAAGGCTGCCTACGCCAAGGTGCGCATCGGCCACCCGCTGGAAGGCAACCTGATCGGCCCGCTGATCGACAAGCATGGCTTCGACAACATGCAAGATGCCCTGGAGCAGGCCTTGAGCGAGGGCGGCAAGGTGTTCGGCGGCAAGCGCCAGTTGCAGGACCAGTTCCCCAACGCTTACTACGTGGCGCCGGCGATTGTGGAAATGCCCGAGCAGAGCGACGTGGTGTGCACCGAAACCTTTGCGCCGATTCTGTACGTGATTGGCTACACCGACTTCGCCGAGGCCCTGCGCCTGAACAACGCGGTGCCACAAGGCTTGTCGTCGTGCATCTTCACCACCGATGTGCGCGAAGCCGAGCAGTTCATGTCGGCGGTGGGCAGTGACTGCGGCATTGCCAACGTCAATATCGGCCCGAGCGGTGCGGAAATCGGTGGCGCCTTTGGCGGTGAGAAGGAGACCGGTGGTGGGCGTGAGTCGGGCTCGGATGCGTGGCGCGGGTATATGCGTCGGCAGACTAACACCGTGAACTATTCGCTGGAGTTGCCGTTGGCGCAGGGCATTACGTTCGACTGAGTCCATGTGGGAGGGGGCTTGCCCCCGATTGCGGTGGGTCAGTTGCATATATGTTGACTGACACACTGCTATCGGGGGCAAGCCCCCTCCCACAGTTGATTGGGTTCACAACTGAAAATAGCTGTTTGTTAGGTCCTCTACGGAGTCTGGCAATGCCTTTACGCGATACATGCTTGTGGGAACACCTCACCCCCAACCGGCCGGATCGCGCCGCGCTCAACGGCGAGGTCAAGGTGGATGTGTGCGTGATCGGCGCCGGCATCACCGGTTTGTCAGCCGCCATTCATTTGCTGGAACAGGGTAAAAGCGTTGCGGTGCTGGAGGCCCATCGCACCGGCCACGGCGGTTCGGGGCGCAACGTCGGGCTGGTGAACGCCGGTATGTGGATCCCGCCGGACGAGATCGAAGCCGGGTTCGGCACAGCGTTAGGCAGCCAGCTCAACCGCATGCTGGGCGCAGCACCGGCGCTGGTGTTCGGCCTGATCGACAAGTACAACATCGATTGCCAGTTGCGTCGCGAGGGCACCCTGCACATGGCGCATAACGCCCGTGGCGAGGCGGATCTGCGCAGTCGTGAAGAACAATGGAAGCGCCGTGGCGCGCCGGTCGAGTTGCTCACCGGGCAGGCCTGCGAGCAGGCCACCGGCACCACGAAAATCGCCGCCGCGTTGCTGGACCGCCGCGCCGGCACCTTGAACCCGATGGCCTACACCAGCGGTCTGGCGAATGCGGCCGTCGGGTTGGGCGGGCAGTTGTTCGATCATTCCCCCGTCACCCGGCTTGAGCGCCAGGGTGCAGTCTGGTCTGTGCAGACCGTCCAGGGCGCGGTGCAGGCCGCCCAGGTGGTGATCGCCTCCAATGCCTATACCGAAGGTGAATGGACCGAACTGCGGCGTAATTTCTTCCCCGGTTACTACTATCAGGTGGCGTCGGCGCCGCTCACCGATGACGCCGCCGGGCGCATCCTGCCTGGCGGCCAGGGTTCATGGGACACGCGCCAGGTGCTGAGCAGCATTCGCCGCGACGCCGATGGTCGTCTGTTGCTCGGTAGCCTGGGCAACGGTAACCAGAAACCGGCCTGGTTCCTCAAGGCGTGGGCCGATCGGGTGCAGCAGCATTACTTCCCCTATCTCAAATCGGTGCAGTGGGAATACACCTGGACCGGCTGCATCGCGTTTACCCCCGATCACCTGATGCGTTTGTTCGAGCCGGCGCCCGGGCTGGTGGCGGTCACCGGCTACAACGGGCGCGGCGTGACCACCGGCAGCGTGGTCGGCAAGGCGTTTGCCGACTATTTGTGTCACCACAATCCCCAGTCGCTGCCGATTCCCTTCGCACCGATGCAACCCCTTGCGGGCGCGGGCCTGCGCAGTTGCCTCTATGAAGCGGGGTTCTCGCTGTACCACGCGGGGCAATGCCTGCGGATCGTGGTCTGACCCGCGTAACAGCGCTCGTTAGCCGGTATTTTCTTAGCCGGCTACCCATCTGTATTGGTGCAAGTCGTAGCAATCACGCACTGTAAATGTGCAGTTCCGTTACGCACGGGGTTACAGCGCCTGGAGCTGTCGTTTATCCCTTCGGTTGCAGGTGCCACCGTTCAAGGTTGCACTTTTTTGGCTTGCTGGTTGCACCTGTCGAGGCTAGACGGTTGCACGTCCTGGCGGGGGGACGCGAAACGCGTGCAATAACAATGACACCGTGTCTTTTTGAAGAATAAAAAAGTAATGGCACGCGGCTTGCTCTGAGCTTTCAGTGAAAGGTTTGAATGCAAGTTGTCGTGCCAAAAATCAAAAATATCGGAGCACCACTCATGTCCCAGACGTTTTACAAGAAAGGTTTTCTGGCCCTCGCCGTTGCAGCGGCGCTGGGTGTTTCTACGTTTGTTCAAGCTGATGTGAAAATTGGTGTGGCAGGCCCGATGACGGGCGCCAACGCCGCTTTCGGTGAGCAGTACATGAAGGGTGCCCAGGCGGCAGCTGACGTTATCAACAAGGCCGGTGGCATTAACGGCGAGCAGATCAAGCTGGTGGCCGGCGATGACGCCTGCGAGCCAAAACAAGCCGTGGCCGTGGCCAACCGCCTGGCGGACCAGGATAAAGTGATCGGCGTGGTCGGGCACTTCTGCTCGTCCAATACCATCCCGGCATCCGAGGTCTACGACGAAGCGGGCATCATCGCCATCACCCCAGGCTCCACCAACCCACAGGTCACCGAACGCGGCCTGGGCGCCATGTTCCGCATGTGCGGGCGTGACGACCAGCAGGGCATCGTCGCCGGCGACTACATTGTCGACGTGCTCAAGGGCAAGAAAGTCGCAGTGATCAACGACAAGGACACCTACGGCAAAGGCCTGGCTGACGCCACCGCTGCGCAGTTGACCAAGCGCGGCGTCAAGCCGGTGCTGGAAGAGGGCCTGACCCGTGGCGAGAAAGACTTCAGCGCGCTGGTGACCAAGATCCGTTCCATCGACGCCGATGTTGTGTACTTCGGTGGTCTGCATCCCGAAGCAGGTCCTTTGGTTCGCCAGATTCGTGAGGCGGGCCTCAAGGCCGCGTTCATGTCCGATGACGGCGTAGTGACCGATGAGCTGGCGAAAACCGCCGGTGGCAACCAGTACGTGGATGGCGTCTACATGACCTTCGGTGCTGACCCGCGTCTGTTGCCAGACAGCAAGGCGGTGGTGGATGCCTTCCGTAAAAGCGGGTACGAGCCGGAAGGCTACACCCTGTATGCCTACGCCTCGATCCAGGCCCTGGCCGCCGGTTTCAACGGTGCCAAGTCCAACAAGGGCGAGGATGCTGCCAAGTGGCTCAAGGCCAACCCGGTTAAAACCGTCATGGGCGAAAAAGCCTGGGATGCCAAGGGCGATCTGAAAATCTCCGACTACGTGGTTTACCAGTGGGATAAAGACGGCAAATACCACCAGCTGGAAAAACAGAAGTAATCCCTGGGGGAGGGGGCTTGCCCCCGATGGCGGTGGGTCAGCTGCACATTTGTTGACTGATACACCGCATCGGGGGCAAGCCCCCTCCCACATTGGAACAGTGTGGTTATGGGTAGCTGTTTTTTCCTCCAGAAGCGCCGCACACCCCTGTGGTGTGCAGGTGCTCACCGCGTGAGATTGCGTTATGGATGGTATTTTCCTGCAGCAACTGGTCAACGGCCTGACCCTCGGGTCGGTCTATGGCCTGATCGCCATCGGCTACACAATGGTCTATGGCATCATTGGCATGATCAACTTCGCCCACGGCGAGGTTTATATGATTTCCGCTTACCTCGCGGCGATCAGTCTGGCACTGCTGGCATACTTCGGCATCGAATCCTTCCCGCTGCTCATTCTCGGCACCCTGATCTTCACCGTGGTCGTCACCGGCGTGTACGGTTGGGTCATCGAGCGTGTCGCCTATAAACCGTTGCGCAACTCCACGCGACTGGCACCGCTGATCAGCGCCATCGGCATCTCCCTGATCCTGCAGAACTACGCACAGATCGCTCAGGGCGCCAAGCAACAAGGCATCCCGACGCTGCTGGCCGGCGCGTGGCGTGTCGATATCGGCACCGGTTTCGTGCAACTGACCTACACCAAAGTGTTCATCCTCGTGGCGGCATTCGCCGGCATGGCGTTGCTCACCTACATCATCAAATACACCAAGCTGGGTCGCATGTGCCGGGCCACCCAGCAAGACCGCAAGATGGCCTCGATCCTGGGCATCAACACCGACCGCGTAATCTCCTACGTATTTGTCATCGGCGCCGCCATGGCTGCCCTGGCCGGCGTGCTGATCACCCTCAATTACGGCACCTTCGACTTCTATGCCGGCTTCATCATCGGCATCAAGGCGTTTACCGCAGCGGTGCTCGGCG
This sequence comes from Pseudomonas orientalis, assembly GCF_002934065.1. Taxonomy (NCBI): domain Bacteria; kingdom Pseudomonadati; phylum Pseudomonadota; class Gammaproteobacteria; order Pseudomonadales; family Pseudomonadaceae; genus Pseudomonas; species Pseudomonas orientalis. The sequence goes on from NZ_CP018049.1 coordinate 636,292, forward strand.
GCATCGGCTCCCTGCCTGGGGCGATGCTGGGCGGGATCATCCTCGGTATCTCCGAGTCGTTGTTCGCGGGGTTGATCAACTCTGACTACAAAGACGTGTTCAGTTTCTCCCTGCTGGTGGTGATTCTGATTTTCCGTCCCCAGGGCCTGCTTGGTCGCCCACTTGTGGCGAAGGTGTAAACATGTCTGCTGCCAAATCCATTGATATCAAGAAAAGCGTGGTCGATACGGTCCTCGCCGGGCTGATTTCGCTGATCGTGTTCGGCCCGATCGTAGGCGTGGTGCTCGACGGCTACAGCTTCAACCTGGAGCCTGCGCGGGTTGCCACGTTGGTCGCCATTGTAATGGCCGGGCGCTTTGCCTTGAGCCTGTTTCTGCAAACCCCCAGGGGCGTGAAGATCCTGCAGGGCTTCGAAAGCAGCGGCTCGGGCGTGCATGTGCTGCCGCCGGACTACAAGTCGCGGCTGCGCTGGATCATTCCGGCACTGATCGTGATCGCCATTGTGTTCCCGATTTTCGCCAACAAGTACCTGCTGACCGTGGTGATCCTCGGGTTGATCTACGTGTTGCTCGGCCTGGGGCTGAACATCGTGGTGGGCCTGGCCGGTCTGCTCGACCTGGGTTACGTGGCGTTCTACGCCATCGGTGCCTACGGCCTGGCGCTGGGTTATCAATACCTCGGCCTGGGCTTCTGGAGCGTGCTGCCACTGGCGGCGATCGCGGCGGCTTTGGCGGGGTGCATACTCGGATTCCCGGTGCTGCGAATGCACGGGGACTACCTCGCCATCGTGACCCTGGGCTTTGGTGAAATCATCCGCCTGGTGCTGAACAACTGGCTGTCGTTTACCGGCGGGCCGAACGGTATGCCGGTGCCTTCGCCGACGTTCCTGGGCCTGGAGTTCGGCAAGCGCGCGAAGGATGGCGGGATTCCGTTCCACGAGTTCTTCGGCATCGATTACAACCCCAACATCAAGTTCATGTTCATCTACATTGTGCTGTTTCTCGTCGTGCTGGCCGTGCTGTACATCAAGCATCGCCTGACGCGCATGCCCGTCGGTCGCGCCTGGGAAGCCTTGCGCGAAGATGAGATCGCCTGCCGCTCCATGGGCCTGAACCACGTGCTGGTCAAGCTCTCGGCATTCACCATCGGTGCCTCCACCGCAGGTTTGGCCGGGGTGTTTTTCGCCAGCTACCAGGGTTTCGTCAACCCATCGTCGTTTACCTTCTTCGAGTCGGCGTTGATCCTGGCCATCGTGGTATTGGGCGGCATGGGCTCGACGGTCGGTGTGGTCATCGCGGCGTTCGTGCTGACCGTTGCGCCGGAACTGCTGCGCAGCTTCTCTGAATACCGCGTGCTGTTGTTTGGCGTGTTGATGGTGGTGATGATGATCTGGCGGCCACGCGGCCTGATTCGGATCAGCCGAACCGGTGTGACGCCACGCAAGGGGGTAGCGCCATGAGCAAGGAAGTCGTCCTTTCCGTGGAACACCTGATGATGCACTTCGGTGGCATCAAGGCCCTGAGTGATGTAAGCCTCAAGGTCAAACGCAACTCGATCTTCGCCCTGATCGGCCCCAATGGGGCTGGCAAGACCACCGTGTTCAACTGCCTCACCGGCTTCTACAAGGCCAGCGGCGGCAAGATCGAACTCAACGTGCGCGGCAAGCAGACCAATGTGATTCAACTGCTGGGCGAGCGCTTCAAGGCCACCGACTTCGTGTCGCCGAAAAGCTTCCTCAGCCGCGTGTACTACAAGATGTTCGGTGGTACTCATTTGGTGAACCGCGCGGGCCTGGCGCGGACCTTCCAGAACATTCGCCTGTTCAAGGAAATGTCGGTGCTGGAAAACCTGCTGGTGGCCCAGCACATGTGGGTCAACCGCAATATGCTCGCGGGCATCCTCAATACCAAGGGCTACCGCAAGGCTGAAAGCGATGCGCTCGACCACGCCTTTTACTGGCTGGAAGTGGTCGACCTGGTGGACTGCGCCAACCGTCTTGCTGGCGAGCTTTCCTACGGCCAGCAGCGCCGCCTGGAAATCGCCCGTGCCATGTGCACGCGACCGCAGATCATCTGCCTGGACGAACCGGCAGCGGGCCTCAACCCCCAGGAAACCGAAGCCCTCAGTGCGATGATTCGCCTGCTGCGCGACGAGCACGACCTCACGGTAGTGCTGATCGAACACGACATGGGCATGGTGATGAGTATTTCCGACCACATCGTGGTGCTGGACCACGGCAACGTGATCGCCGAAGGCGGGCCGGACGCGATCCGCAACGACCCGAAAGTGATTGCCGCCTACCTGGGCGCGGACGAAGAGGAGCTGGTATGAGCGGGCCTATCCTCGAAATGAAGGACCTGGACGTGTTCTACGGCCCGATCCAGGCCCTGAAAAAAGTCTCGTTGCATATCAACGAGGGCGAAACCGTCAGCCTGATCGGCTCCAACGGCGCGGGCAAATCCACGCTGCTGATGTCGATCTTCGGACAGCCACGGGCCGAGTCGGGGCAGATTCTCTATAACGGCGTGGACATCACCCACAAGTCGTCCCACTACATTGCCTCCAACGGCATCGCGCAGTCGCCGGAAGGGCGACGGGTATTCCCCGACATGACCGTCGAGGAAAACCTGCTGATGGGCACCATCCCCATTGGCGACAAGTTCGCCGGTGAGGATATGCAGCGCATGTTCGAGCTGTTCCCACGGCTCAAGGAGCGGCGCAACCAGCGGGCGATGACCATGTCCGGCGGCGAGCAACAAATGCTCGCCATCGCCCGCGCGCTGATGAGTCGGCCCAAGCTGTTGCTGCTCGATGAACCGAGCCTGGGCCTGGCACCGATTGTGGTGAAGCAGATCTTTTCCACCCTGCGCGAGCTGGCATCCACCGGGATGACCATCTTCCTGGTGGAGCAGAACGCCAACCACGCCCTGCGCTTGTCGGACCGGGCGTACGTGATGGTCAACGGTGAAATTCGCCTGACGGGGACCGGCAAGGAATTGCTGGTGAACGAGGAAGTGCGCAACGCCTACCTCGGCGGTCACTGACTGCGCAATACCCTGTGGGAGGGGGCTTGCCCCCGATAGCGATTCGTCAGTCAGCACATCTGACACTGACCCACCGCCATCGGGGGCAAGCCCCCTCCCACATTTGATTTCGAGTGGCTTTTGAAATTGTGGAAAACAATTCCAGCCCTCCTCCAAAGCGCGACATATAGCCGCCGCAAATCCCTGTTTTGTCACAGTTTTGACTTGTCCCCATCCACTGTGGAACCGGCTGTGGGTAACGTGGGAGTACCTGGCTGCAAGCCTTTGAATACGTGGCCTGCAGGCTTGTGTTTGTTTTTTGATCAGGGGCTTTTTCACGGCCATCCGAGGGTTTTGTCAACCTGTTTAAAGACACAGGTATATGACCGAAACAAGTCAGTTCAGCCTGTGGATAAGTCTGTGATTAAACTCTGGAAAGACCGCCGCAGAGGCCGGAATGACTGGCCTGTAGCCATCGTTCGTATCCCATCGAGTGAAATTGCCTGCATATGCCCTGCGTCCTGGTCAAGCAAAAAACTTTCCGCAAACACCTGCAAGCCTTGTATACCGTGGCCCGAGGCGCTGTGCACTTGCCCCCAAAGACTGTGGGCGCAGTTGTGGATAACCTGCGCGTACATGGCTGCAGGCCGCGATTCATATAGCGCTGCCAGGTGTGGTTAAAAAATGATCAGGCCGGCATGAAGGTGTGCGTATAGCGGTTGCCGCAACGGCGGCGTAAGGGCATTCTGCTGGCAACTTTTTTCGTTGCCCGCAAGGAGAACACCATGTCCGACACGCTGTTTATTACTGGCGCCACTTCAGGTTTCGGTGAAGCCTGCGCCCGCCGTTTTGCCGAGGCCGGCTGGAAACTGGTGCTCACCGGCCGGCGTGCCGAGCGCTTGAACGCGCTGGTCGAAGAGCTCTCCCGTCAGACCGAAGTGCATGGCCTGGTGGTGGACGTGCGTGATCGCCAAGGCATGGAGGAGGCCATCGCCAACCTGCCGCCATCGTTCGCCACGCTGCGCGGGCTGATCAACAACGCCGGCCTGGCCGTGGGCACCGACCCTGCGCCCAAGTGCAACCTCGACGATTGGGAAACCATGGTCGACACCAATATCAAGGGCCTGTTGACCACCACCCACCTGCTGCTGCCGCGCCTGATCGCCCATGGCCGTGGCGCCGGGATCATCAACCTGGGTTCCATCGCCGGCAGCTACCCCTACCCGGGCAGCCACGTGTATGGCGGCTCCAAGGCGTTCGTAAAGCAATTCTCGCTGAACCTGCGCTGTGACCTGCAAGGCACTGGCGTGCGTGTGACCAACATCGAGCCGGGCCTGTGCGAGAGCGAATTTTCCCTGGTGCGTTTCGGTGGGGATCAGGCGCGCTATGACGCGACCTATGCCGGCGCCGAGCCGATCCAGCCGCAGGATATTGCAGACACAATCTTCTGGGTGCTCAACACCCCGGCGCACGTGAATATCAACCGGCTGGAGCTGATGCCGGTGAGCCAGACCTGGGCTGGGTTTGCGATTGAGCGTGGGGCCAAGTAAGGCTTTAGACCGAGGCGCTGCCATCGGGGGCGAGCCCCCTCCCACATTGGATCGGGTTCACAGATTTTGATTTGTAATCCATTCAAGTGTGGGAGGGGGCTTGCCCCCGATGGCGTCAAATCGGCCAAAAACAGGCCATAAGGTACACTCCACCCCTGAAAACCCCTCCGCACTGTGCGGTCTAAAGGTTTTGACGGGAGGAAATGTGAGTAACCGAGGTGAGCAGGCACTGCTCAAACAATCGACCATCCTGATGTTCGCCGTCGCGATCGCCGGGATTGTCACGGGTGTGATATCCGGCGCCCAATCCATTCTGTTCGACGGCTTTTTCTCGCTGATCGCCACCGCCATCAAGGTGCTGATGCTGATCACGGCCAAGTTGATCGCCAAGAAAAGCAACGAGCGTTTCCAGTTCGGCTACTGGCACCTGGAGCCGATGGTGCTGTTGATCGAAGGCAGCTTTCTGCTGCTGATCGCCATCTATGCGTTTCTCAACGGTGTGTTCGGCATCATCAATGGCGGTCGCGACATCGAGTTGGGGCTGGTGATCGTGTATGCGGCGGTGTTTACCGTCGTGGAATTCGCCTACTTTTTCTATGTGCGTTACCGCAATCGCACGCTCAAGTCATCGCTGATCCAGTTCGACAACATCAGTTGGCTGGTGGACGCGATGCTGTCGGTGGGCTTGCTGATCAGCTTTCTGGCGGCACTGTTGCTCAAATCCCAGGGTTATGGCGAGTGGGCGGTGTACGTCGACCCGCTGATCCTGATTCTGCTGGCCCTGAGCATGCTGGCGCCGGCGTTCAAGATCCTGCGCCCGGCCTTGCGTGAGGTGCTGGGGATTGCCCCGGATCACTTGGACGACACCGTGCGCGACGTGATGGACGCGGCGCAGGCCAGGCATGGCTTCGATGACTACGTGTCCTACGTGCAGAAGCACGGGCGGGCACGATTCATTGAAATTCATGTGGTGTTGCCGGCCGATTACCCGGTGGATAAGGTCGCGACCCTCGACGGGTTGCGCGAAGAGATATCCACAGCGCTGGGCACGCCGGATGCGGCGCGTTGGTTGACGATCAGTTTTACCGGGGATCGCAAGTGGATTGCGTGAGGTCAGTTAGACCGAGGTGAGGCTATCGGGGGCAAGCCCCCTCCCACCTTTGATTTGTGAATACAGTCAAATGTGGGAGGGGGCTTGCCCCCGATGAGGGCCTGAAGATCAGCTCAAATACTGGATCAGACCCTGATAGCAAGTCGCCAAATGATAAGGCGTGGTAGAAGGCATATCCCGCCGGCTCACCTGACCCTCGGCATCCAGGCATTCATGCCAGCCCTTCTCATGCAGGAAATGCTCTTGCAGCGCCAGCAATTGACGCTGCAGCACCGCCTCGCTGCCGGGGCGCAAGGTCAATGCCCGCAGGTACTCGGCCTGGGCCCAGATACGCTGGGTGCCGTCGCGCACCGTGCCATCCACTGAAAGCATGCCACTGACCGCACCGCTCAACTTATCCACACCGGTGTGTTCGGCATAGGCGAACGCCCGTGTCAGCGACGCATGCAGCGGTGTGCCGCGCAGTACGGGCGAGGACTCGAGCAAAAAGAACCATTCGAACTGGTGCCCCGGTTCAAACCAGTTATCCACAGCACCCAGCGGTTTTTCCAGCATCACGCCATGCTCGCGGTCGATGAAGCGTTGCTGCATGGCCGTCGCCAATGCCAGCAGGGCCGTTTGTACCTCGGCGTCCTCACGCACCGCGAGGGTGGCAAGGAAGCCTTCGGCCAGGTGCATCAACGGGTTTTGCAACGGGCCGGACTTGAGCGAGGCCCAGTTGCGGTCCAGCACCGCTTCGTACAGGCCGTCACCGGTGGCGAAGCGTTGGGCGACCACTTCCAGCGCGGCGTTGAGCACCGACTCCACCAAGGGTTCACGTACCTTGGCCCAGTATTGGGCGCAGGCAAAGATGATGAAGGCGTGGGTGTAGAGGTCTTTGCGTTTGTCCAGTGGCTGCCCGGCCGGGTCGATGCTGTAGAACCAGCCGCCGTGTTCGGCGTCGTGGAAATGCTGTTGCAGGGAACGGAACAACTGCGCCGCACGCGCTTGCGCGAAGTCCGTGCCGGGCTCGCCGATCAGGCTGGCAAACAGGTACAACTGGCGGGCGCAGGCCATGGCGCGGTAGCGTTGCGGGGGCAGTGGCTGATGCTCGGCGTCCAGCGCCTCAAACGGTAGTGCCAGGTCGGCATTCCAGCCCGGGCCCTGCCACAGCGGCACGATCAGGTCATGGAAGTGCGTGAGCACGGAATTCAAAGCGGGTGGAGAAGCGATGGGCATTGGCTGGCGTCGTCACGGCAGGGGTGTGGCGCGCATGTTATCAGGCTTGGGAACTGTGGTGTCTGTGGCGCCGCTATCGGGGGCAAGCCCCCTCCCACCTTTGATTTGTGAATACAGTCAAATGTGGGAGGGGGCTTGCCCCCGATGAGCATAGGTATCTACACAACTCAGCAGCGCCCAACCGTAACCACGATGCGAAGCGAGCCGCTCTTGATCTTGATCTGCTTTTGATCTTAGGCGCCCCGTTAAACCACGCTGGCCGAACGCAGGCTTGAATCCGTGGGCAACCCGGCAGGACGCCGGGTTAGCCGCACTGGGCCAGGGATGGCCCATTGCGGCGGCCCACGGATTCAAGCCTGCGTTCGGGCACACCGAGCCTAGGCGAGGTGCCGAGTGGTGGGGCAAGAGCGTTTTGCTTACTTTTGCGCTTTTCAAAAGTGAGCCGCCGTAAGGGCGGAACCATTAGCAGCCGTTACCGCAGAAACGGATATGTACTCGGTCTGATCCAACATCCAGGTCGGCCCTGAGGCCGCCATCGGGGGCAAGCCCCCTCCCACATTTGGACCGGGATTGACACCAACATCCTGGTCGGCCCAGAGGCCGCTATCGGGAGCTAGCTCTTTCGCCACATGTCGGTGTCATATCAAAGCTGTATAGATACCTATGCCCCGATGAGGCCTTCAGCAACGCTGAAGTTCAGCCCGCCAACAACCAAACCCCGGTCGCCGCCGAAGCCGCCCCCGCCACCCGCACCAACGGTGCCGCCGCCGCAGGCAGAAAACGCACCACCGCGTAACCCGCCGCATGCAACGCAGCCGTCGCGCCGACAAACCCTGCCGCGTACGCCCAGGGGCTGGACATGTCCGGCAGTTCCAGGCCATGGGCCACGCCATGGAACAACGCAAACAACGCCGTTGCCCCCACCGCCACCCACAGCGGTGGCCGCACTGCCAGCGCTACCGCCAGGCCCAGCGCCAGCACCGATGCGGCGATCCCGCTTTCCAGTGCCGGCAGTTGCAGGCCTTCAAAACCGAGCATGCCACCGATCAACATGGTGCCGACGAAGGCACACGGCAGCGCCCAGCGTGCGTTGCCTTTTTGCTGCGCCGCCCACAGGCCGACCGCAACCATGGCCAGCAGGTGGTCGAGCCCGCCCAGGGGGTGGCTGATACCGGCGACCAGGCCATTGTCGCCGTGGCCCGGGTGAGCGAAGGCGAGGGCGGGGGCCAGCAGCAGCGCGGCGGTGGCGAACAGTTTGTTGAGGTTCATAAACAGGCTCCGTAGGGGGTCAGGCAGCGGTCAGCAGGCCTTGACGTTCGATAAAGGCGACGATTTCATCCAGGCCGACGCCGGTTTTCTGATTGCTGAACACAAAGGGTTTGCCATTGCGCATGCGTTGGGTGTCGCTGTTCATCAATTCCAGCGAGGCACCCACGAGCGGCGCGAGGTCGATCTTGTTGATCACCAGCAGGTCGGATTTGCAAATACCGGGCCCGCCCTTGCGCGGCAGCTTGTCGCCGGCGGACACATCGATCACGTAGATGGTGAGGTCCGACAGCTCGGGGCTGAACGTCGCCGACAGGTTGTCGCCGCCGGACTCCACCAGAATCAGGTCAAGGCCTGGAAACCGGCGGTTAAGCTGGTCCACCGCCTCCAGATTGATCGAGGCATCTTCGCGGATCGCCGTGTGCGGGCAGCCGCCGGTTTCCACGCCGATGATACGTTCCGGCGCCAGGGCCTGGTTGCGCACCAGAAAGTCGGCGTCTTCACGGGTGTAGATATCATTGGTGACCACCGCCAGGTTGTAGCGCTCGCGCAGCGCCAGGCACAGGGCCAGGGTCAGGGCGGTCTTGCCGGAGCCGACCGGGCCGCCGATGCCGACGCGCAGGGGTTGTGTGTTCATGGTGGGTTCTCCAAAAAAGCCTCAGGAACGGAACAGGCGGCTGTACTGGCGCTCGTGCGCCATGCACGCCAAAGACAGGCCAAACGCGGCGCTGCCAAGGTGATCGGGTTCGACGCGGCCAGCCTCGTACTGGGCCTGCTGCAACAGCGGCAGCAGTTCGCTGGTCAGGCGCTGCGCGGCTTGCTGGCCCAGGGGCAGGGTCTTCATCAGCACGGCCAACTGGTTTTCCAGCCAGCTCCACAGCCAGGCGGCGAGGGCGTCGTCGGGGCGGATGGCCCAGGCGCGCGCGGCCAGGGCCCAGCCAAGGGCCAGATGGGGTTCAGGCTGTTGGTCAAGGAAATCACGGGCGTCGGCGTCCAATTCCGGCAGACCACAGAGCAGTTGTTGCAGGGAGTAGCCCATCTGCCGGCTCTCCTGATACAGCTCGCGGGTTTCGCGGCTGGCACGGTGTTCTTCACACAACTGCGACAGGCGCGGCCAGGCCTGTTCCGCGGCGGCGCGGCAGTGGGCGAGCAGCAAGGGCGCTTCGAAACGTGCGAGGTTGAGCAGCAATTGGTCGCTGATCCAGCGTCGCGCGCTGGCGGCATCGTTGACGCGGCCGTTCTCCACCGCCATTTCCAGGCCCTGGGAGTAGCTGTAGCCGCCAATCGGCAATTGCGGACTGGCCAGGCGCAACAGCGCCCAGGCCGGGTTCATGGACGCACGCCGAACTGATGCAGTTTGGGCGCGTAATTGAAGTCTTCGTCACCATGGCGCGAGTGGTGATGACCACCGCCATAGGCGCCGTGCTCGGGTTGGAAAGGCGCCTCGATGGGGTGCGCATCGGCGCCCAGCTGTTCCAGCATGGCCTTGAGCACATAGTCATCGAGCAGGCGCAGCCAGCCATCGCCGACCTGCAGGGCGACATGGCGATTGCCCAAGTGATAGGCCGCGCGGGTCAGTTCAAACGCGTTGCGGCAGGTGACATGCAGCAGTTGTTCAGGGCGCGCGCAGACACGTACGACGCGTCCGTCCTCGGCTTGCAGGAATTCGCCATCGTGCAACGGCGGTTGCCCACGCTCCAAAAACAGGCCGACGTCTTCACCGTCGGCACTGAAACAGCGCAGGCGGCTTTTGCTGCGGGCTTCGAAGTTCAGCAGCAGCTCGGCGGCCCATAGGGCCTGGGGGGCGATTCGGCGGTGGATCACCAGCATCGGAGGGTTTCCAGCTATTAACGATAAAGGGGCTATAAAGGTGGTAGAGCAAGGGCCTTGCCAACCCGGCAGGCGCGTAGGAAATCCCTGTCAGCAGGGCGCGAGCGTTACACGGCAGGGCATTCGCAAAGGGTGAGCGTGCTGCAATTTGGTGCGCTTGAGCGGCGCTCGGCACCGGGAAGGGGCATTTTGTGTGGAGTAAGCCGATGAATTGCATGAAACGTCTTTCATACAATTCGTCATTTTGGCTTTAAGGAATAATCCTACAAGAGCCAGAGAATCGGCCTTCGTGAGCTTACGTGGTGGTTCTTTAAGATTCGCGCCGTGTTTAATCCGTCGCGATGTTCATCATGTTCAAGTCACTTATCTGTTCCGTCATTGTCAGCCTGTCTTGTCTTATTTCCTCAGCCTCGGCCACTCTTCAACAGCCGCCGACGTTTGTTTCCACCCATGCACCGTCTTCGGTCGAAAATGTGATCGACCGCGCCCATCAACTGCTCGGTACACCCTACAAGTGGGGCGGTACCTCCACCGAGCAAGGGTTCGATTGCAGCAGCTTCCTGGTCTATCTGTTCAAGACCCAAGCCAATATTCAGCTGCCGCGCACCACGGCTGCGATGCACCGTTCAACGGCCGCGACCATCAAGCGCACGGCGTTGAAGCCGGGCGACGCGGTCTTTTTCAAAGGCAATGGGCAGGGGCGGGTGAGTCACGTCGGGCTGTATATCGGCGATGGCAAATTCATCCATTCACCGCGTACCGGCAAGAACGTGCGTATCGATTCTTTGAGCAATAGCTACTGGAACAGGAACTACACCACCGCCAAGCGCTTTCACAAGGCCGGCTGATCGTATTACTCGGTGCTGCCCAGGCCTTGCCAATGCTTGAGGCCGATAAAGATAAAGCGCAATTGCTGGGTGATCTTCGCCTGGGGCGTGAGGTGGGCAGGCAAGGCCTGGGCGGGAGGGTCGATGATGTCTGGCAGGGTGGCGAACACACTTTTGACGATCAGATCGGCCATCACGTGCAAACCGTCGGCGTCCAGGTGCTGCAGTTTGGGCATCAGCGTAAGGTCGGCCGCCAGGTCGCGGGTGATGTCTTCGCGCAGCGCGCCGATGGCTTGGCGCACGGCCAGGCAACCGCCGTACTGTTCGCGGGCCAGGAACAGGAATTGGGAACGGTTGGCCGAGACCACATCGAGAAAGATCCGCACGGACGCATCGATGATTCCGCCCATGACGAATTCGTTGTGGCGCACCAGGCGAATCGTGGCGCGAAATGTCTGGCCGACTTCACTGACCAACGCGAGCCCAAGCTGGTCCATGTCGGCAAAATGGCGATAGAAGCCGGTGGGCACGATGCCCGCTGTCTTGGCCACTTCGCGCAGGCTCAGGCTGCCAAACCCACGGCCACACTCCATCAGATGGCGGGCAGCGTCCATCAAGGCGAGGCGAGTCTGTTGCTTCTGTTCGGCGCGGGGCAGCATGAGCGGATGGGCTTTGTCGGCGAGTACAGCGACGCACTCTAGCAAAAGCGCTTTGCCGGCGTCGAACTTGGCGGGGCATTGCGTGATGCGGTCTATATAAAAGCGAAAGCCCGATCGACAGATCGGGCTTTTTTCTGGGCCACCACGGGCTTAGCTCTGTGCTTGATGCAGTTCTTGCAGACGATCAGCACCGCCTTCAGCGATACCTTGAGTGTACGCGCGGTCGTTGGCTTGCTCAGCACCGCCTTCCACCAGACCTTTTTCCTGCAGGCGGTCGTTGCCACCTTCAGTCAGGCCTTCGGTGTAGGCGCGTTTGTTGGCCTGCTCCGAACCGTTTTCAGCGACAGCGCCTTTGGCGTAGTCACGGTTTTCATCTTCTTGCGAACCGCTACGAGCCACGGTTTGGCTGGACTGGACGGCCTGAGCCTTGTTCTGTGGAGTAGCCTGTTCGGCGGCTGGCAGGGCAAAGGCACTGGAAGCCAGGACGGATAACAGGACGGTAGCAAGTACTTGGCGTTTCATGAGGGTTGCTCCTTGGGAGGGCGATAAAGTGGGTACAGGGCTAATGCTACTCTTGATAAGTCGATATAAAAGTTCATAAACACAATGGTAATAATCAACAGAATTGATTGTTCTCCCGGGAGGCTCTAGCTCGCGCCTCTCAAGCACGCGGTTTTGCACCGTAGTGGGTATTTTCGACACGCACCTGGGTAACAATGGTGCGTGGTTGATGAGCGGAAACGGTCTGATCGATCAGGAAAATCGCTTTTTTCGGCTAAATCGGCCGTTGCGTTAAACCCCCGGGCACTTTGCCAGTCGTAGTCCTATAAGCTGTTTCAAAGGCTGTTGCCCAGCCAGTCGTAATCAGGAGTTTTGTGCAATGACGCGCACTCGAAAAATCGTCGCCTGGTGCTGCGCCAGCTTCGTTCTGTTAATCGCCATCGCGGTATTGGTCCTGGTGTTTTTTGACTGGAACCGCATCAAGCCGCCCCTTAATGCCAAGGTCTCCGAAGAGTTGCACCGCCCGTTCGCCATCAACGGCAACCTGGCGGTGGTGTGGCAGCGTGAGCCCGACGAGGGCGGCTGGCGGGCGTGGGTGCCCTGGCCCCACGTGATTGCCGAAGACCTGAGCCTGGGCAATCCCGAGTGGTCCAAGCAACCGCAGATGGTCACGCTCAAGAAAGTCGAGTTGCGTATTTCGCCCTTGGCGTTGCTGGCACAGCGCGTAGTGATCCCGCGTATCGACCTCACCGAACCGAGCGCCGACCTGCAGCGCCTGGCGGACGGCCGCGCCAACTGGACCTTCAAGTTCGACCCCAAGGACCCCGACGCCGAGCCTTCGAGCTGGGTGGTGGATATCGGCGCCATCGGCTTCGACAAAGGCCACGTCACCCTCGACGACCAGACCCTCAAGACCCGGCTCGATGTGATCATCGACCCGCTGGGCAAGCCGATCCCCTTCGGTGCAATCGTCGGCGACGCGGATGCCAAAAAAGCCCTGGAAAAAGGCTCGGCCCCCCAGGACTACGCGTTCGGCCTCAAGGTCAAGGGCCAGTATCACGGCCAGGCGCTCGCCGGAACCGGCAAGATCGGCGGCCTGCTCGCGCTGCAGGACGCGGCCAAGCCGTTCCCGCTGCAGGCCCAGGTCAAGATCGCTGACACCAGCATCGCCCTGGCCGGCACCCTGACCGACCCGCTGAACCTCGGCGCCCTGGACCTGCGCCTCAAACTTGCCGGTGCCAGCCTGGGCAACCTCTACCCGCTGACCGGCGTAACGTTGCCCGATTCGCCGGCGTATTCAACCGACGGCCATCTGATCGCCAAGCTGCATGAAGCCAGCGGCGCGTCCTTTCGCTATGAAAACTTCAACGGCAAGATCGGCAACAGCGATATCCACGGCGACCTGGCCTACGTGGCCAGCCAGCCACGGCCCAAGCTCAGCGGCGCGCTGGTGTCCAATCAACTGCTGATGGACGACCTGGCGCCCTTGATTGGCGCCGACTCCAATGCCAAGCAGAAAGCCCGTGGCGGTGAAAGCAAGCAACCGGCGACCAAGGTGCTGCCGGTCGAAGAGTTCCGCACCGAGCGCTGGCGCGAGATGGATGCCGACGTGGAATTCACCGGCAAACGCATCGTGCACAGCGCCGAGCTGCCGTTCACCGACCTCTATACGCACGTGGTGCTCAACGACGGTGAGCTGAGCCTTGAACCCCTGCGCTTCGGCGTGGCCGGCGGCAAGCTCGATGCGCAGATCCGCTTGAACGGCCGCACCACGCCGATGGAAGGGCGCGCGAAACTCACGGCGCGTAATTTCAAGCTCAAACAGTTGTTCCCAAGCTTTGAGCCGATGAAAACAAGCTTTGGCGAACTCAACGGCGACGCTGATATTGCCGGGCGCGGCAACTCCGTGGCAGCGTTGCTGGGCACCTCCAATGGTGACCTGAAAATGCTGATCAACGACGGCGCCATCAGCCGTGGCCTGATGGAAATCGCTGGCCTCAACGTCGGCAACTACGTGGTGGGACGCCTGTTTGGCGACAAGGAAGTGAAGATCAACTGCGCTGCGGCGGACTTCGGCATCAAGACCGGCCTGGCGACCACCCGCTTGTTTGTATTCGATACCGAGAACGCGATCATCTACGTCGATGGCACGGCGAATATGGCGACCGAGCAGTTGGACCTGACCATCACGCCGGAGTCCAAGGGCTTCCGCCTGTTCTCCCTGCGCTCACCATTGTATGTGAACGGGCCGTTCATCAAGCCCAATGCCGGCGTCAAGGCTATCCCCCTGGCGTTGCGCGGCGCGGGCATGGTCGCCCTGGGTGTGATCGCAGGTCCTGCGGCCGGGTTGCTCGCACTGGTTGCCCCAAGCGGCGGCGAGCCGAATGCGTGCGCACCGTTGCTGCAACAGATGAGAGAAGGCAAGGCGCCCAAGACTGTGAAATAACTGACTGCACCCGAAACCAAATGTGGGAGGGGGCTTGCCCCCGATAGCGGTTTATCAGCCAGAACATCCTTGGCTGAACCACTGCTATCGGGAGCAAGCCCCCTCCCACATGGGTATTGCTGTGCGGCTGGTTACAGGCCTTCGAGAATATCCGCCATGTCATCGGCGTGTTCTTCTTCCTGGGCCAGGATGTCTTCGAAGATGCGACGGGTAGTCGGATCCTTATCGCCGATGTACTGAATGATCTCGCGATAGCTGTCCACCGCGATCCGCTCGGCCACCAAGTCTTCGTAGACCATTTCTTTCAGCGAGTTGCCCGCCACGTACTGTGCGTGGGAGTTCTTCGACAGCAGGTCGGGGTTGAATTCCGGCTCGCCGCCCAGCTGCACGATGCGCTCGGCAAGTTTGTCGGCGTGTTCGGCTTCCTGGGTGGCGTGCTCCAGGAATTCATCGGCGGCGACGCTGGCTTTCAGGCCGCTGGCCATGAAGTAGTGACGCTTGTAGCGCAACACGCAGACCAGTTCGGTGGCCAGCGATGCGTTGAGCAGGCGGATAATTTCTTCGCGGTCGGCGTCATAGCCTTCGGTCACGGCACCGTTTTCAACGTTCTGGCGGGCGCGGCTGCGCAGGGTCGCAACGTCAGTCAAGTGTGCTTCAGTCATCTCAATCTCCTGGGGCTAATCCGGTTTTACGCCACGCTCTGCCGGCGTGATCGCTCCCAGTTGTGAGTCGCGAGAGAGGCGAAAAGTTTTATCGGATTTAACAGGATGTGTCACGACGAGGTCTGACCGGCGTAGTCCAGCGCTCCGACAGGACCACCCCACCCAAGGTCAGCAACCCTCCCACCAGGTGATAAAGCGCCAGCGCCTCCTTCAGCACCACCGCCGCGATCAAGGCAGTAATCAGTGGAAGCAGGTTGAAAAACAACGTGGTACGGCTTGGCCCCAGGGTTTTGACCGAGTGCATCCACGCCAGCGGCGCCAGCATCGAAGCCAGCAGGCACGCATACAGCACCAGCGGGATATTCGCCCAGCCCAGGCCCGCCTTGGCCGAGAACAGGAACAACGGAAACAGCACCACCACCGCCACCAGCACTTGCAGATACAACAGCACCAACGGCGGCAGGCGCAGTTGCCATTTTTTCAGCAAGGTGCTGTAGACCGCGTAGGCCAGGGTGGCTACCAGCATCATGGCGTCACCGAGGTTGATCCCGTGTTGCAGCAACGCGCCCAGGCTGCCGGATGACACCACCACCACAACCCCCGCGAACGACAGCACCGCGCCGGTCAGCGCGCCGAAGGTCAGGCGCTGGCCGAGGCTGATGATGGCGGCGGTCAGGGCCATCAGCGGCATCAGCGAGAGGATGATGCCCATGTTGGTGGCACTGGTCAGCGTGGCCGCGTAATAGGCCAGGCTTTGATACACGGCCATGCCCAGCACGCCGAGAATAAAGATCTTGCCCAGGTTCGGGCGGATCAGCGCCCAGTTGGCGATGACCGGCTTGAGCATGAATGGGGTGAACAGCAGCGCCGCGAACAGCCAGCGATAAAAGCCGATTTCAGCCGGGGAGATCGAACCCACCGCCAGTTTGTTGACCACGGTGTTGCCGGACCAGATAAGGATGGCCAGCAGGGGATACGTGTATTGCATCGAAACCAGACCCAGTGCGTTGAGGAGGCCGGATTATCCCTTGTCTGGATCGAAGCCTATAATGCGATCCAGACAACCGGCCTTTGAATCCAGACAATATGTCCAGACACACCGTACGCCTGCCCGATTTCGTCAGCCTGCCGAGCCCTGTGTACTTCCGCTATTCCGACTTCGCCCCAGACACCGAATGCACCCCGCACCAGCACGCCTGGGGCTCGCTGGACTACTCGGCCAGCGGTGTGATGCGCATGAAAGTGGCCGGCAGCCGTTTCATGTCGCCGCCGCAGTACGCAGTGTGGGTGCCGCCGCATACCGTGCACAGTTCCTACAATGCCGAGGCGATTGTCTACCACTCGGTGGGCCTGGCGCCGCCGTTGTGCGAGCAACTGCCCCGGCAGCCTTGCACCCTGGCGATCAGTGACATCCTCAAGGCAATTCTCAAGGATTTCGCCCTGCGCGACGTCAATCAGCCGCAGACCGAAGCCGATATCCGCCTGGCCCAGGTGCTGGTGGACCAACTCAAGCAGGCGCCGATCCACGATTGCTTCCTGCCTTACGCCCGTCATCCCGGCCTGCTGGGTGTACTTGAAGGCATGCAGGCGCAACCGGGCGACAACCGTCCGCTGGCGCAGTGGGCCGAGCAGGTGCATGTCAGCGAACGCACCCTGGCGCGTCAGTTTGTGCGCGAACTCGGCATGAGCTTTGGCGAATGGCGCCAGCGCCTGCGCTATCTGGCGGCCATCGAAGCCCTCGACAGCGCGTGCAGCGTGCAGCATGTGGCATTTGACCTGGGCTACAGCAGCGCCTCGGCCTTTATCGCGATGTTCCAGCGCCATGCCGGTTGCACGCCGGAGCAATACCGTCGGACGACTATTCGCGGCCGGTGAAGTTGTAACAGGTTTTGACTACACTGCGTTGTAGGCCGTGCCCTTCGGTACGGTAACAGGGAGAAAACTCCATGAAGATGCTGCGTATTTCGCTGTTGATGATGGGCCTGCTGCTGTGTTCCCAGGGTTTTGCCGCCACCGCCCAGCAAAACAAGATGACCACCTGCAATGCCGAGGCGACCACCAAGACCCTCAAGGGTGATGAGCGCAAGGCCTACATGAAGACCTGCCTGTCGGCACCTGCCGCCAACGATGCCAAGACTCTGACGCCGCAGCAGCAGAAGATGAAAGACTGCAATGCGTCGGCTAAAACCCAGGCGTTGGCGGGCGAAGCGCGTAAAACGTTCATGAGCACCTGCCTGAAGAAGTAATAGCCCCAGGCCATAGAAGGCTGCGACACTCGCACACAGTCCCTTTGTAGGAGCGAGCTTGCTCGCGAAAAACGTGAACGATCACACGGGCACCCTGACTAAACGCGGTGCCCTTTCGTTTTTTGCGAGCAAGCTCGCTCCTACAACATCCTTTAACGCCGTTCGTTTTGAGGCTGTATGCCAACGTTTTCTCAGCGTCATGTGTTGTTGCTGGCCAGCTACATCATCATTTTCGGCGGGTTGCTGCTGGTGCTGCCGCTCAAATTGCTGCCCAGCCTGCTGGCCGGCCTGTTGGTCTATGAACTGGTCAACATGCTCACCCCCCAACTGCAACGGCTGATCGAAGGGCGGCGTGCGCGCTGGCTGGCGGTGGCCTTGCTCGGTACCCTGATCGTCAGCGTACTTGCGCTGATCTTCGCTGGCGCCATCAGCTTTCTGCTCCACGAAGCGGAAAACCCCGGCGCTTCGCTCGACAAGTTCATGGGCGTGGTCGACCGCGCGCGCGGCCAGTTGCCGCCGTTTTTGGACGCGTACCTGCCCGCCAGCGCCGCTGAGTTTCGCGTGGCCATCGGCCAATGGCTGAGCAAACACCTGAGCGAGCTGCAACTGGTCGGCAAGGACGCCGCGCACATGTTCGTCACCTTGCTGATCGGCATGGTGCTCGGCGCGATCATCGCCCTGCAGCGCGTGCCCGACCTGACCAAGCGCAAACCCCTGGCCGCCGCACTGTTCGACCGCCTGCACCTGCTGGTCCAGGCGTTTCGCAATATCGTTTTCGCCCAGATCAAGATCGCCGCGCTCAACACGGCTTTCACCGCCGTGTTTCTCGCGGTGGTACTGCCGCTGTGCGGTATTCACCTGCCACTGACCAAAACCCTGATCGTGCTGACCTTCCTGCTCGGCCTGCTGCCGGTGATCGGCAACCTGATGTCCAACACTCTGATCACCATCGTGGCCCTGTCGTTGTCGATCTGGGTGGCGGTGGCGGCGCTGGGGTATCTGATCGTGATCCACAAGGTCGAGTACTTCCTCAACGCGCGCATCGTCGGCGGGCAGATCAGTGCCAAGTCGTGGGAGTTGTTGTTGGCGATGCTGGTGTTCGAGGCAGCGTTCGGCCTGCCGGGGGTGGTGGCAGGGCCGATTTACTATGCGTATCTGAAAAGCGAGCTGAAGCTCGGCGGGATGGTTTAAGCCTTGTGTTGCCTGGGCTGACGCTATCGGGGGCAAGCCCCCTCCCACCTTTGAAGGTGTTCACATATCAAAATGTGGGAGGGGGCTTGCCCCCGATGGGCGCGCCGCGGTTTAAGCTGGAAATCAGCTGCCGTAGCGCTTGCTCGCCTCAATCGCCAAACCACTCCCAATACTGCCAAAGATATTGCCTTCCACATGCCGCGCATTCGGCAGCATCGCCGAAATGCTGTGGCGCAGCGCCGGGATGCCGCTTGAACCGCCGGTGAAGAACACCGTGTCCACTTGGGCCACGCTTACCGAGGCGTCGTTGAGCAACTGCGTGACACTGCCGCGCACGCGTTCGAGCAGGTTGTCGATGGATGACTCGAACAGCGCCCGGCTCAGGTCCACGCTCAGGCCCGCTTCGATACGGTCCAGCGGCACATGGCGGCTGTCTGCCTGGGTCAGCTGGATCTTCGTCTCTTCCACTTCCATGGCCAGCCAGTGCCCGGCGCGCTGTTCGATCAATTTGAACAGGCGGTCGATGCCGCCGGTGTCTTCGATGTCGTAGCGCATGCTGCCCAGGGCCAGCTGGGATTTTTGCGAGTACACCGAGTTGATGGTGTGCCAGGTGGCCAGGTTCATGTGGTGGCTGGTGGGCATGTAGGCGCCGCTCTTCATGCGGCTGCCGTAGCCGAACAGCGGCATCATGCCGGCCAGCGAGAGCTGTTTGTCGAAGTCGGTGCCGCCGATGTGCACGCCGCCGGTGGCGAGGATATCGCTCTGGCGGTTGTCGTTGTGGCGACGGTCCGGCGACAGGCGCACCAGGGAGAAGTCGGAGGTACCGCCGCCGATGTCGACGATCAGCACCAGCTCTTCTTTTTCAATGGTGGACTCGTAGTCGAACGCCGCCGCAATCGGTTCGTACTGGAACGAGATGTCCTTGAAGCCGATCTTGCGCGCCACGTCCACCAGGGTGTTCTCGGCTTCCTGGTCGGCCATCGGGTCGTCATCGACGAAGAATACCGGGCGGCCCAGCACCACTTCTTCGAACTCACGACCGGCGTTGGCTTCGGCGCGGCTCTTGAGTTGGCCGATAAACAGCGCCAGCAGGTCAGTGAACGGCATTGCAGTGCCAAGCACGCTGGTGTCGTGCTTGATCAGCTTGGAACCCAGCAGGCTCTTGAGCGAGCGCATCAAGCGGCCTTCGTAGTTCTCCAGGTATTCGTGCAGCGCCAGGCGACCGTACACCGGGCGGCGCTCCTCAAAGTTGAAGAAGACCACCGACGGCAGGGTGATTTTGTCGTCCTCCAGCGCGATCAGCGTTTCCATGCCGGGACGGATCCAGCCGACGGTGGAGTTGGACGTGCCGAAGTCAATACCACAGGCACGGGCTGGGGATGGGTTTTTCATGTCTATCGGGTTCCGGTTGAAAAACGGCCGCGCAGTGTATGCCAGTCGCAAGCGCTTGCGTAGGCCAACCATCCGTTAAATCGCGCTTGAAAGTACGGGATTTGCCCCCACATCTGTTGCATACGGCTGATGCCGATAACACTTTGACGTACCCCCGGGCCGCAACCCTCAACAGGTGCAAACCAGCGCACGTTGCGCACCGGGCAGTGCGATCTCGATAAAGGATGGTGAACCGTCGATGGATTTCAAAGATTACTACAAGATTCTGGGTGTCGAGCCGACGGCCGATGACAAGGAAATCAAGGCTGCCTATCGCAAGCTCGCGCGCAAATATCACCCCGATGTGAGCAAGGAAAAAGACGCCGAAGCGAAATTCAAGGACGCGTCCGAAGCCTATGAAGCGCTTAAAAGCGCCGACAAGCGAGCCGAGTACGACGAATTGCGCAAATACGGCCAGCATGGCCAGCCGTTCCAGGGCCCGCCGGGCTGGCAGAGCCGTGGCGGCTTTGGCGGTGGTGGCGCGGGCACTGAGGACTTCTCGGACTTTTTCAGCTCGATCTTCGGTGGTCGTGGCGATGCCTTCGGGGGCGGCCAGCGCCGTCCTGCCGGGCGCAAGGGCCAGGACGTCGAGATGCAGCTGACGGTGCACCTTGAAGAGACACTGTCTACCGAGTCCAAGCAGATCAACTTCCAGGTGCCGCAATACGACGCCTCGGGCCGGCACGTGAGCAACACCACCAAGAGCCTGAACGTGAAGATCCCCGCCGGCGTGGCCGACGGCGAGCGCATCCGCCTCAAAGGGCAGGGCGCACCGGGCATTGGTGGCGGAGCGAATGGCGACCTGTACCTGATCATCAAGTTTGCGCCGCACCCCAAGTTCGAAGTGGATGGCGAAAACCTGATCATCAACCTGCCACTGGCCCCGTGGGAGTTGGCCTTGGGCGCGGAAGTGGCAGTGCCGACCCTCACCGGCAAGATCAACCTCAAGGTGCCCGCCGGTAGCCAGAACGGCCAGCGCATGCGCGCCAAGGGCCATGGCCTGCTGAACAAGGCCGGGCAGCGCGGTTATCTGTTTGTGCAGCTCAAGGCCGTGATGCCCAAGAGCAGTGATGAGGAGGTCAAGGCGCTGTGGCAGGAGCTGGCACAGAAGGCCGCGTTCAACCCGCGTGAGCATTTTTGATCGGCGATAAATAGCTAGGGCTTTCCAAACCGGGCGATCCGATAGGTTGGGTTTTTCACAACCCTTCATGGATGGCCCGATATGTCAGAACAACCCGTTATCTCTACCCGCGAAGGCAAGTTCAACGTTGACCTTCGGGGCGTGCATTACGACTTCCTCAAGGACCGCGTGCCCGGTTGGTTCAACCAGGCAACTACCCAGCGCCAGGAAGAACTCGCCAATCACGAGATGGAACTGCCCAGATGGTATCTGGCCGCTACGGCTCAGCAGAGGTCCGAACTGGCCGCCAGCCATACCCGTTATCGCGAGACCTTGAACCAGGTGGAAAACAGCCTGGGCGATATCGAGGATGTGAAGGCATTTGCCGAACAGCCGCTGAAAGACGCGATCAAGCAACGCTTCAACCTGGAGCTGGACGTCAACAACGTCTATTTCGCGCGTAAGTATGGGTTTAAAGGTCGTGATGATCTATTCGGCGCGTTTGTCTTCGAACAGCAAAGCGATCCGCAGCTTCGTTATGAATACCGTACGGTTTCCCTGCTTGAAGCCGCCCTGGCCAATTTCGAACCCGACGAAGAGCGAGCGAGCACCTGCCAGGATTGTCAGCTCATTACCACAGTGGGCGCGAATGGGGGCGATGTGATCCCAAACCCGAGCGTGTTCAGGTCTTATGCCCTGGCCATTGCTCCCCATGAATTTGCCCAAATGTGCCGCAGCCTGGATTTGGGTAAGTTGTATCAGGAACACATCAAGTCCATCGTCCAACCCGCAGATGAAACTCAGCGCACGGCACTGCAAGCGCAACTGCAAGAGCACCAGCGCCAACTGCTGGCGCTGAGCGCGGAGCTGGCGGCTCAAACGCCCGAATGGGGCATCAGCGCCGATGTTTATGGAATGCTCAAGCAGGTCATTACCGACCCAGGCAGCGCCACCCTTGATGGCAAGCCAGTGACGTTTGTCGCTCTGAACGTGTTTGGCAGTGTGCTGGTGGGGCCCTTGCTGATCGGCCCTGAGCGTAAAGGCAGTGACAGAGTCGAGCGCCTTGTGGTGTTTATCCCCAATGATCCACAGCAACCGCTCAAGGAGTATGCCTCCAGCGGGGAGTTCATGGCCGATCTGCGGACGCGCCTGCACAGCGCGTCGTATCGGCGCTTTTTCAGTCGCTTCGTGCCCCAGCGTGAGCAAGGGGTTTTCTTCCGGCACTTCAACGTGCTGTATAAACCCGCCAACGGCAACGGTGTGACCGGCGATTACCCGATGGCGGCAAGGCCGCCGAGACTGCCCCTGGATGAGTTGAAAATCGGCGCCAACCTGTGGGAGCTGCTGCGCGAGGCCCAGGTGCGCAAGATTCTGGCTGACGCCCGTGCTGTGGCGGTGCCTACCGGTGACGAAGACCGCGAGGCGCGCATGGACCGGCTGGTGAGCTACCTGGACGCCGTGAACAGCGTGTTCAACCTCGGCGCATTCGTAGTGCCGGGGCTGGGGCCGATCATGCTGGCGGTGGGCGCGGCGCAGATGTGCTCCGAGGTGTACGAAGGTATCGAAGCCTACGAGCAAGGCGATACGAAGACCATGTGGGCGCACTTTTCCAGCGTGGCCCTCAATGCTGCGGTGCAGGGTACCGGCGCGAAGGTGTTACCCGCAGTCAAATGGGCGAGTTCGATCGACCACCTCAAGCCGGTCACGCTGCCAACCGGCAAGCAGGTGCTGTGGAATCCTGATATGACCCCTTACAAGGTGCCCGTCGAGCTGGCCCCGGGCACCAAGCCGGACGCCTTGGGCCTCTACCCGCACAATGGGCAGACGGTGCTGCCCATTGACGGCGACTACTATCAGGTCCGGCAGGAAGCCGACACCGGCCAGTATCGCATTCAGCACCCGAGTCGCCCCGGCGCCTATGAACCACAACTGGAACATAACCATGCCGGCGCCTGGAGCCATGAAGTCGAGCAACCGCTGACCTGGGATAAACCGACCCTGATCAGGCGCCTGGGCCTGGACCGGCAAGGGCTTGGCAGCGCAACGCTGGAGCAGGCGCTTATTTCCAGTGGTGTCGAAGAAGACGTCTTGCGCCAGACCTTTGTTGTGCATGACCCCGTGCCTATGTTGTTGGACGATACGATCCAGCATTTCAAGGCGCATCAGGCACTGACAACTTTTGTCGAACAAATGAAAAGCAGCGACCCGGTCGTCTATGCTCAGGCCGACCCCGTGCTGCAACTGCAAATCATGCGTCGACGAGGGATGTTGCCTGATACGCCGCTGCGGGTGAGGGTCAGTGGCAACAACAGCAGAGTTTTGTGGGAGGAGACCTTCGGGGACGCCTCCAGACGTGTAGTAGAGGTCAGTGAAAGCCAATTGACGAGCGGTGAGTGGCTCAATCAAGTGCTGTTCAGCTTGCAGGGTGTGGATCCTACGCTCAGGGAAATCCCTGGCAGTGCCGAAGAGTCGCTGGCGGTGCGGGCCGGCAAGCTGCGTGAACACATCGCCAATGTCGTCGATACCTTTAAGAGCTCGCTGGTCGAAGAGCGCTACCAAGCCTTGAATGCCACGAACGATCCTGATGTGCGCCTGGTCCTGGCGACTTACCCCAGGCTGCCGGCGTCGATGGCCATTGAGCTGCTCAAAAGGCTGAGCGTTGAACAGTTGCAGATATTTCGAGATACCGGGTTTCTGCCCGAAGAGCGAATTGAACAGGCGAGGTGGCTTGAGCAGGAAGTCCGGGTGTCGCGCGCCTATGAAGGCCTGCAATTGGACACACTGGCAGGCATCGACAGCCAGCGCCTCGCCTTGCGCACCCTGGAAACCTTGCCTGGATGGCAGCGTGGAACGCGGGTGGAGTTGCGTCACTATTCGGCCCAAGGCACGCTGCTGGATGCCATCGGTTCCCCGGACTCAACTACTACCAAGACCCTGGTGCTCAAGGACAATGGGTTGTTCGAGGCACCTATGCCCAGGGATTTTTTTGGGGCGACCTGGGACCAGTTGTCCGCCACCGAACGCCAGAACCTTGGGTTCACCGATGCACAGCAGTTGAAGACCGCGATCCAACAAGCGCCTTTGCCTCGTGAGCCGCTGCGCACGGTGTTGCTGGAGAACCCGGTGCGCAAGCCGACGGTTGATTCGACACTGAGATTGCTTGGCGGTGGCGGCGGATCCAGCCGACAGGCGACCAGCGTTAGCGATGTCGATTCAGTGCACGAGCAGGTCACCGATCTGTTCCCTTTGATTGACGAGGAGGCCGTCGATGCGTTCGTCCGCACATTGGGCGACGACGTCAAGGGTGGGTTGAAACGCTGGAAGGCTGAGCTCAAAACGTTGACGAGGGAGTTGGATAACTGGGTTTACGCCAGTGGGCCGCCGCGCGCTGATGCCGACCTTCGCCGCGCGTCCTATATAGCCAGAGAGATCAAGAGTCACTGGCGGCGTATGAATCAAGGCCCCCTGACGCTGATGATGAGGGGCGATCTGGAACTTCCGCTACTAAGTGCCGACTTCAGCCACGTTGAGGGGCTTGAGATCGAGGGTACCGGTTGGTCCGGCGAGACTGATGCTTTCCTCACATCATTCACCCACGTCAAGCATTTGGCCCTGATCGGTTGCCGGCTTACCGAGTTACCCGGCGCTATCGGTGAAATGCGCTCCCTGACTTCGTTGAACCTGACCGGCAATAAGCTTAAGTTGACCCCACCAACCAGCCGTATGCTGAGCAACCTCAGCTCCCTTGCGACGCTTGATCTGTGCAACAACCCGCTGGGTATAGCCCCCGACGTCAGTGGTATGCCAAACCTGACGGAGTTAAACCTGAGGAATACGCAGATTGCGCAGTGGCCCTCGGGATTAACCGCACTGACTGGATTGAGACGCGTCGATTTATCCCAAAACCGCCTGCAGGAGGTTCCACCAGAACATTTGACACCACCGCCTGAGCAGCTTGAAGCGATCGCTCGCATAAACAACGTCCTGCTGCTTGAGAACAACAGGTTTCCCACCGACTATTGGCAGCGGTTCGATCGCTACTGGCAGACGTTGACGCACACACGACCCGAACTGCTGCAAGGAGCCCTTGATGGCGCCTTTGACAGTGGTAATCCAAGGCTTAGGGTCATGCGGGAAATATATCCCGACATTGGCATTCAAGTCTGCCGGGAGACGATTTGGTCGTTGGGCGAGCGCGCCGATGCAGAGCTGGCCCAGCGTGAGCAGGAATTTAGAGCGCTCAAGCGTCAGTTAAGAGCCTGGAGCCACGCCTACGAGCGTCAGGGTTACGAGCAATTCACCGATCGTAATCGCGCCAGTCACCGCATCATGAACTGCTGGAGAGCGGATAACCCCCTCGTTCCAGCCAGCGACGGTACACTCATCGACATCGAACTGGACCTCAGTGGTTTGCGCTTGTCGAGGCTGCCCGACCTTGGCGCGAATTTCATCCGTCCGGCGGTACTCAAACTGAACCGTCTGAACCTGCGCACATCACCAGAAGGCTTCTTGGCGCACTGCCGCGGTGTGCGCTCGCTGGACATGTCGGATAACCATTTGTTCGAGTTGCCGCCAGCCGTGGGGAATATGAACGAGTTGACCCGTTTATCTCTGCAAAACAACCGAATCCGCTTGACTGCCGAGTCGGTTGCTCTCCTGTCCTCGCGAGCGACACTTCGTGACTTGATACTCGATGATAACCTCCTCGGCCTGACGCCGGATTTCAGCCAGATGACCGATTTGCGTACCTTGCAGATGAGCAATGCGGGGATTGATACCTGGCCTGCGGGATTGGTTGAGCGGACGAACCTGCTACGGGTCGATCTGAGCCAAAACAGTATTACCACTATCCCGGACTCCGTCATTGCACCGTCGGATGAGCAGTTGGCGCAGACGGCGCGCGTGACTCGTGTGACGGATATCAGCGAGAACCCGTTGACCGAGCAAACCCGGCGACAAGTCCACGAATATAGCCGGCGCCTTGAGGAAGCCGGGCTGATGTCTGAGGATCTTCCGAACGCGCTACGGTTGACAGCTGATATTGCCCCTGACCGTGAGGCATCCACATACGGCCCGCAGGATCCATTTCT
Organism: Pseudomonas orientalis; assembly: GCF_002934065.1. Taxonomy (NCBI): domain Bacteria; kingdom Pseudomonadati; phylum Pseudomonadota; class Gammaproteobacteria; order Pseudomonadales; family Pseudomonadaceae; genus Pseudomonas; species Pseudomonas orientalis. The sequence continues at coordinate 662,463 of NZ_CP018049.1, forward strand.
GCGTTGGTCCCAAGGCATGTCCCCGCAAGACGCGAGTAGCAAACGGCTCCTATGGGTGGCGTTGGAGCGCATACCGAGAGTCGACCCGTTTTTTGACATCCTTGAGCGTCTGGAACCGACTGTCACCGACCATGCCGACATGCAGCGCCGCGTCTGGGAAGTGATCGAAAGCATCACCCAGGACACCGCCGAATCGGAAACCCTGCGCACGGAACTCCTCGACCTGGCCGGCGAGCCAGGGTGTTGTGACCTTGCGGCTTTCTCCTTCAGTAACCTGGAAGTGCGCACGCTGGCCTACAAGGCTCGGGTGCAGGCCACGGATCAGACCCAGGGCCTGCAATTGGCAAGCTTATCCAGGGGCTTGTTCCGCCTGCACGAAGTGGACACGATCGCGTCGGCGGATATCCAGCGCAGCGAAGCCATCATCAATGACCCCAACGTGTCGGCGGCCGACAAGTTGCCCCATACCCAGCGCCTGGACGAAGAGGTTGAGATCCGACTGGCGTATCGTTACGGCCTCAAGGATCGGCTCCAGCTACCGGGGCAGCCGCAGAAGGTCGTGCATACCAACTGGGGCGACGTTACCTCATCAATGCTCGATAGTGCCTATGACACGATCAAAGCCCTGGATAACTCTGCGCAAGAGCTTCAGGCGCTGCTGTCCAGGGACTTTTGGCAGGATTACCTGAAAGGCAAATACCCCTCGCAATTTGACGAACTGCGCAATCCGTTTCACGATCAGTTGGAGGACTTGCGCAGCAGGTTTGAATCCAGAACGATCACCGAGGCTCTTTACGATCAACGGGCCAGAGAACTTCAAGCGCAATTGCAAATCAGCGAGGCGGTGCTGATCGAGACACTGACCCGTCAGGAGTTGCTTGAGCATCCGCTGGACGTGGCTGAGGTCGTTACCTAAAACAAAAAGTAGCGCTGGGCCATGGGCAGTACATCGGCCGGCTCGCACCACAGCAACTGGCCGTCGGCCCTGACCTGATAGGTCTGCGGATCAACCTCGATATCCGGCAGGTAATCGTTGTGGATCAGGTCGCTTTTCTGCACATCACGGCAACCCTTGACCACTGCAATCTGCTTCTTCAATCCCAGGGCCTCGGGCAGGCCGGCGTCCTGTGCCGCCTGGCTGATGAACGTCAGGCTGGTGGCGTGCAGCGAGCCGCCGAAGCTGGCGAACATCGGGCGATAGTGCACTGGTTGTGGCGTGGGGATCGAGGCGTTGGCATCGCCCATCAGGCTTGAGGCAATCGCGCCGCCCTTGAGGATCAGGGTTGGCTTGATGCCGAAGAAGGCCGGGCGCCACAACACCAGGTCCGCCCATTTGCCGACTTCGACAGAACCGACGATATGGCTCACGCCGTGGGTGATCGCCGGGTTGATGGTGTACTTGGCGATGTAGCGCTTGGCGCGGAAGTTGTCGTTGCCGGGGCCGTCACCCGGCAGCGGGCCGCGCTGTTTTTTCATCTTGTCGGCGGTCTGCCAGGTGCGTGTGATCACCTCGCCGACACGGCCCATGGCCTGGCTGTCGGAGCTGATCATCGAGAACGCGCCCAGGTCATGCAGGATGTCTTCGGCGGCGATGGTCTCGCGGCGGATACGGCTTTCGGCGAAGGCCACGTCTTCGGCAATGCTCGGATCGAGGTGATGGCACACCATCAGCATGTCCAGGTGTTCGTCGATGGTGTTGCGCGTGAACGGGCGTGTCGGGTTGGTGGAACTGGGCAGCACGTTCGGGAAACCGCAGGCCTTGATGATGTCCGGCGCATGGCCGCCACCGGCACCTTCGGTGTGGTAGGTGTGAATGGTGCGGCCCTTGAGCGCGGCGAGGGTGGTTTCGACGAAGCCGGACTCGTTGAGCGTGTCGCTGTGGATCGCCACCTGCACATCGTATTGGTCGGCGACGCTCAGGCAGTTATCAATGCTGGCGGGCGTGGTGCCCCAGTCTTCATGCAGCTTCAAACCGATGGCTCCGGCCTTGACCTGCTCGATCAACGGCTCGGGCAAACTGGCGTTGCCCTTGCCGGTAAACCCGATGTTCATCGGGAACGAATCACTGGCCTGCAGCATGCGCGCCAGGTGCCACGGGCCGGAGGTGCAGGTGGTGGCGTTGGTACCGGTGGCCGGCCCCGTGCCGCCGCCGATCATGGTGGTGACGCCGCTGGTCAGTGCCTCTTCGATCTGCTGCGGGCAGATGAAATGCACATGGGAGTCGATGCCGCCGGCGGTGAGGATCATGCCTTCACCGGCGATCACTTCGGTGCTGGCGCCGATGGCCATGGTCACGCCGGGCTGGATATCCGGGTTGCCGGCCTTGCCGATGGCGTGGATGCGGCCGTTCTTCAAGCCAACGTCAGCCTTGACGATGCCCCAGTGGTCGATGATCAGCGCGTTGGTGATTAGGGTGTCGACGACTTCATGGGCGAGCAATTGGCTCTGGCCCTGGCCGTCACGAATCACCTTGCCGCCGCCGAATTTGACTTCTTCGCCATAGACAGTGAAGTCCTGTTCGACTTCGACAAACAGCTCGGTGTCGGCCAGGCGGACCTTGTCACCGACAGTGGGGCCGTACATGTCGGCGTAGGCTTGGCGGGTGATTTTCATGTGTGTGCCCTGAAGAATATGTGTTGAATGTGAAACCGCTATCGGGGGCAAGCCCCCTCCCACATTTGGAGCTGTGAATACCTTCAAAGGTGGGAGGGGGCTTGCCCCCGATGAGGCTCTAAAGGTCGCCCATGATCCGCCCGGCAAACCCGAATACCCGCCGCCCGCCGCTTAAATCCACCAGCTCGACCTCACGACTCTGCCCCGGCTCGAACCGCACCGCCGTACCCGCCGGAATATTCAGGCGCATGCCACGGCTCGTGGCACGGTCAAAGGTCAGCGCGTCATTGGTCTCGAAAAAATGATAATGCGAGCCGACCTGGATCGGCCGATCGCCGCTGTTGGCTACGCTCAAGGTGACGGTGCGGCGGCCGACATTCAGTTCGATCTCGCCAGGCTGGATCTGATATTCGCCAGGAATCATGCAGGTTGCCCCAGGGTCTTGTAGTAGATGGCGGTCGGGCTGTAGTGCCCGTCCGGGCTTTGGCAGTAGTCGGGCAGCTCACCGACTTTGGTGTAGTGCAGGGACCGGTAGAAGGCCTCGGCGCCGGAGCCGGCCTCGGTGTCCAGGTACAGCAGGCCGCGCTTGTGCTGGCGGGCGGCGAGTTCCAGGGCGCTCATCAATTGTTGGCCCAGGCCATGGCGGCGGGCGCTGCTGTGCACCAGCAACTTTTGCACCTCGGCGCGGTTCAGACCATTGGCTTTCTGGCACAGCGCCAATTGCACGCTGGCGACCACTTGTTCTTCGCGCACCACTACCCACAGCAGCAGGCTGGCGTCTTCGATACCGGCTTGCACGCCGTTCAGGTACTCGCGGGCCTGGGTCTCATCGAAGTCGGCCATAAAGCCCACCGATGCGCCATGCTGCACTGCGTCCAGCAACAGCTCGATCAAGCCCAGGCGGTAATGGGCAAAACTTTCCGCATTGACGCGACGCAGGTGTGCAGCGCTCATCGATCTCACTCCTTGGGCGGTTTGGCGCCCTGATTCAACGTCAGTTGCATAAAGGTCAGGTCCAGCCAGCGGCCGAACTTGATGCCCACTTGGGGCATCTGCCCGGTGGTGATGAAACCCAGGCGTTCATGCAGGCGGATCGAGGCCAGGTTGCCGCTTTCAATGGCCGCGACCATCACGTGCTTGCCGCGGCTGCGGGCGCGCTCGATCAGGGCCTGCATCAACTGCGGGCCGAGGCCTTTGCCGCGCTGGTCATTGCGCACGTACACCGAGTGTTCGACGCTGTAGCGAAAGCCCTCGAAGGGGCGCCAGTCGCCGAACGAGGCGTAGCCGGTGACTTCATCGTTTTCCGCCGCCACCAGGATCGGGTACTGCTGCGCCTGGCGTGCGCTGAACCAGGCCTGGCGGTTGGCCAGGTCGACCGGTTGCTCGTTCCAGATTGCCGTGGTGTTGAGCACCGCGTCGTTGTAGATAGCGCGGATCGCCGGCAGGTCGTGTTCGGTTGCATCACGAATCATCGCTGCACCTTACGCAATGGGTTGATGAACGGTGACCAGCTTGGTGCCGTCCGGGAAGGTGGCCTCCACCTGGATATCCGGGATCATTTCCGGGATGCCTTCCATCACCTGTTCGCGGTTGAGCAGGGTGGTGCCGTAGTGCATCAGGTCGGCCACGGTGCGGCCATCGCGGGCGCCTTCCATCAGGGCGGCGGAGATATAGGCGATGGTTTCCGGGTAGTTGAGCTTCACACCGCGCGCCAGTCGCCGTTCGGCGACCAGGCCTGCGGTGAAGATCAGCAGCTTGTCTTTTTCCCGTGGGGTCAGGTCCATGGTTCAAGGTCCTTTAAATGCATTCTTAAATACAATGAAGATCAAGTGTGGGAGGGGGCTTGCCCCCGATTGTGGTGTGTCAGGCACTGCATCTGTTACTGACCCACCGCCATCGGGGGCAAGCCCCCTCCCACATTTTGATCTTCATGTGCTCCAGATTCGTGGTGCGACTGCTTCGCGGCCCAGCAGCGCCGGGCGTAACAACCGCCATAAATCAATCAACCACCCTCGCGCCAGCAGCGCTTCACTGGCAAGGCAACGCGCCACCAGCAACCCGGGCAATTGGGTCAGGTCGCCGCGCACCGCGTGTGGCAGTGAGCGGCAGTGTTCGAGCAATTGGGGATCGATCTCACCGGTCACCAGCAACGTGGCGAACACCGGTTGCCCGTCCAACCCGATGGGCGAATCCAGCAAGCCATCGGCGCCCACAATGCGCTGGCGCTCATGCCAGAGCAACTGGCCGTCGCGGCGGATATCCAGGTGCGATTGAAAGTGGCCGAGGTCGAAGCGCTCGTCACTGGCGGGGCGTCCGAGGGCGACCACATCCCAGTAAAACAGCCGGGCATCGCCTTGCAGGTCGATGCGCGTGGTGAGTTCGGCCTGGGCGGCGCTGAACACGATGGTTTCCTGTGGCAGCCATTCCAGCGTCGCGCCGGCCTCGACGGTCAACTCGACGTGCTGAAATGCCGGGCCGCCGGCGCGGTACCACTTGGCTGCGCCGGGGCTGGTCAACTGCGCCCAGGCATCGGCGCCGACGTGGGCGCTGATGTCCAGGCGATCGCCACCGGCAATCCCGCCGGGCGGGTGCACGATGATGTGCTGGCACACCTCGGGGCCTTCGGCGTACAGGTGCTTTTGCACCCGCAGCGGGCCAAGGTGGCGGCGCATGACCGGGCGCGTGGTGTCGCCGAAACGCGCATAGCCCAGTTCCAGCTCGGCGTGCCAGCTGGGGGTGAACAGGGCAGGGGAAACGGGCAGGTTCATGGCGCAGTGCTTATCGTCAGGAGGCTACAGATTAGATGGTTACGAGACCGCGTACACCCTCGCTTTCCATATTTTCACCACGACCCTGCTGCACGATCTCGCCGCGTGACATCACCAGGTACTGGTCGGCCAGTTCGGCGGCAAAATCATAGAACTGCTCCACCAGCAGGATCGCCATATCGCCACGGGCGGCGAGTTGCTTGATGACGGCGCCGATTTCCTTGATCACTGATGGCTGGATACCTTCGGTGGGTTCGTCGAGGATCAACAGGCGCGGACGGCTGGCCAGGGCGCGGCCGATCGCCAACTGCTGCTGCTGGCCACCGGACAAGTCGCCGCCGCGGCGATGCTTCATTTGCAGCAGTACCGGAAACAGTTCGTAGATGAAGGCGGGCACTTCCCTGGCTTGCGAGCCGGGGAAGCGCGACAGGCCCATCAGCAGGTTTTCTTCCACGGTCAGGCGCGCGAAAATCTCGCGTCCTTGCGGCACATAAGCGATCCCGGCATGCACACGCTGATGCGGCTTGAAACCGGTAATGGTCTTGCCTTCCCAGTTCACTGCGCCTTCCTTGGCCGGCAGCAGGCCCATCAGGCACTTGAGCAGGGTGGTCTTGCCCACGCCGTTGCGCCCGAGCAGGCAGGTGACTTCGCCGATCTTCACATCGAAGGACAGCCCGCGCAGGATGTGGCTACCGCCGTAGTATTGGTGCAGCTTGTCGACTTGCAGCATTCCAAAAACCTCCTCAATCCCCTGTAGGAGCGAGCTTGCTCGCGAAAAACCTGAGGGCACCGCGTGCATTCAGAATGCCCGCGCTATCGTTGACGATCTTCGCGAGCAAGCTCGCTCCTACAGGAAAACCACCTTAGCGACCGAGGTAAACCTCGATCACCCGCTCATTTTCCTGCACCTGTTCCAGCGACCCTTCGGCCAATACGCTGCCCTGGTGCAACACGGTGACGTGGTCGGCAATCGAGCCGACAAAGCCCATGTCGTGCTCCACCACCATCAACGAATGCTTGCCGGCCAGGCGCTTGAACAGTTCAGCGGTGAATTCGGTTTCGGCGTCGGTCATGCCCGCCACCGGTTCATCCAGCAGCAACAGTTGCGGGTCCTGCATCAGCAGCATGCCGATTTCGAGGAACTGCTTCTGGCCGTGGGACAGCAAACCGGCGGGCCGATGCACCGAGGCGGTGAGGCGGATGGTGTCGAGCACTTCATCGATGCGGTCTTTCTGCTCGCCACTCAGGCGTGCGCGCAGGCTGGCCCACACCGACTTGTCGGTCTTCTGCGCCAGCTCCAGGTTTTCGAACACGCTCAACGCCTCGAACACGGTCGGCTTCTGGAACTTGCGACCGATGCCGGCCTGGGCGATCTGCACCTCGCTCATGCCGGTCAAGTCCAGGGTTTCGCCGAACCAGGCGTTGCCGTGGTTGGGCCGGGTCTTGCCGGTGATCACGTCCATCAGCGTGGTCTTGCCCGCGCCGTTGGGGCCGATGATGCAGCGCAGTTCACCGACGCCGATGTAGAGGTTGAGGTCGTTGAGCGCCTTGAAACCATCGAAGCTGACGCTGATGTCTTCCAGGGTCAGGATGGTGCCGTGGCGCGTATTCAGGCCCTTGCCGGCCGCCTGGCCGATACCGATCGCATCGCGGCCGCTGCCTGCGTCGAAAATAGGTTCAAGCATGACGTTCCTCATTTCTTCAACAGGCCGATAACGCCCTTGGGCAGGTACAGCGTGACGATGATGAACAGCGCCCCGAGGAAGAACAGCCAGTACTCAGGGAACGCCACGGTGAACCAGCTCTTCATGCCGTTCACCACCCCGGCGCCGAGCAGTGGGCCGATCAGCGTGCCACGCCCGCCCAGCGCCACCCACACGGCGGCTTCGATGGAGTTGGTCGGCGACATTTCGCCGGGGTTGATGATGCCCACCTGCGGCACATACAACGCGCCCGCCAAACCACACAGCACCGCGCTCAGCACCCACACGAACAGCTTGAAGCCACGCGGGTCATAGCCGCAGAACATCAGGCGGTTTTCCGCGTCACGCAGTGCGGTGAGCACGCGGCCGAATTTGCTGCGCGCCAGGCGCCAGCCGATGTACAGGCTGGCCACCAGCAGCAGTACCGTGGCCACGAACAACACCGCCCGCGTGCCAGGTTCAGTGATGCCAAAGCCGAGGATGCTGCGGAAATTGGTAAAGCCGTTATTGCCGCCAAACCCGGTTTCATTGCGAAAGAACAACAGCATCCCGGCAAAGGTCAGGGCCTGGGTCATGATCGAGAAATACACGCCCTTGATCCGTGAGCGGAAAGCGAAGAAGCCGAACACCAGGGCCAGCAAGCCCGGCGCCAGGACCACCAGGCACAGCGCCCACCAGAAGTGTTGAGTGCCCACCCAGTACCAGGGCAATTTGCTCCACGACAGAAACGTCATGAACGCCGGCAACTCATCGCCCGATGCCTGGCGCATCAGGTACATGCCCATGGCATAACCACCGAGGGCGAAGAACAGGCCGTGGCCGAGGGACAACATGCCGGCGTAACCCCACACCAGGTCCAGCGCCAGTGCGACGATGGCATAGCAGAGAATCTTGCCGACCAGGGTCAGGGTATAGGCTGACACATGCAGCGGGTTTTCCGGCGACAGCAGCGAACCCAAGGGCAGAGCCAGCAGCAGCAACAGGATCACCGCGCCCACTGCAATCGTCACCTTGGGGCCGGCCTTTTGCGTGGCCGTTAGCATCAATGGCTGATTCATCAGCCGATCACCCGTCCTTTCAGTGCGAAGAGTCCCTGCGGGCGTTTCTGGATAAACAGAATGATCAGCGCAAGGATCAAAATCTTGCCGAGCACCGCACCGATCTGCGGTTCCAGGATCTTGTTGGCGATCCCCAGGCCAAAGGCCGCCGTCACGCTGCCGGCCAACTGGCCGACACCGCCCAGCACTACCACCAGGAACGAGTCGATAATGTAGCTCTGGCCCAGGTCCGGGCCGACGTTGCCGACCTGGCTCAGCGCCACGCCGCCCAGGCCCGCGATGCCGGAGCCGAGGCCGAAGGCAAGCATGTCCACCCGCCCCGTGGGCACGCCGCAGCAGGCCGCCATGTTGCGGTTCTGGGTGACGGCGCGCACGTTGAGGCCCAGGCGCGTCTTGTTCAGCAGCAGCCAGGTCAACACCACCACGAACAGCGCGAATGCAATGATCACGAGACGGTTGTACGGCAGCACCAGGTTGGGCAGCACTTGAATGCCGCCGGACAACCATTGTGGGTTGGACACTTCAACGTTCTGCGCACCGAACACCAGGCGCACCAACTGAATCAGCATCAGGCTGATGCCCCAGGTGGCGAGCAGGGTTTCCAATGGCCGGCCATACAGATGACGAATCACCGTGCGCTCCAGCGCCATGCCGATGGCGGCGGTGACGAAGAACGCCACCGGCAGGGCGATCAGCGGGTAGAACTCGATGGCCTGGGGCACGTAGCGCTGCATCAGCAACTGCACCACGTAGGTGGAATAGGCGCCGAGCATCAGCATCTCGCCGTGGGCCATATTGATCACGCCAAGCAGGCCGAAGGTGATCGCCAGGCCCAGGGCCGCGAGCAATAGAATCGAGCCCAGCGACATACCGCTGAAGGCCTGGCCGAGGATTTCACCGAACATCAACTTGCGTTTGACCTGGGCCAGGCTGGTTTCGGCGGCGGTATGCACGGCGGCATCGGTTTCGACGCCGGGCGCGAGCAAGGCTTCCAGGCGAGTGCGGGCCAGCGGGTCGCCGGTGCTGCCGAGCAAGCGCACGGCGGCCAGGCGCACCACCGGGTCGGTGTCGACCAATTGCAGGTTGGCCAGGGCCAGGCTGAGGGCGCTGTGCACATCCTCATTGGTCTCGGCGGCGACCTGCTGGTCGAGGAATTTCAGTTGCGCAGGCACTGCGCTTTTTTGCAGGGTACGCGCAGCACTCAAGCGCACCTTGGGGTCGGCGGCGAGCAATTGCTGGCTGGCTTGTACATTGTCGATCAGGCCGCGCAGACGGTTGTTCAGGCGCAGGGTTTTGGTTTCGCCGTTGAGCGTGAGCTGGCCTTGCTGCAGGGCGTCCACCAGCTCGATGCGCGCAGGATCGGGGTTGGCGGCCCACGCCTGGAGGAGTTTGGCTTGCTGCACCGGGTTGGCGGCAAGGAAGTCGTCGGCGTCGCTGGCGTGTGCGGCCAGGGGCAGCAACAACAGCACGGCGAGGATGAAACGGTGGAGGGCAGTGGGCATACAAAAATGTCCTGATCATACGGGGACAGTGTGGGAGGGGGCTTGCCCCCGATGGCAGTGTGTCAGTTGATGAATATAGGTCTGACACTCCGCTATCGGGGGCAAGCCCCCTCCCACATTTTTGACCTGTGGTGGGCTTCAGTTGCTCTTCACCGCATAGTCCGGCTTCTTGTCATTGCCCGGAATGTACGGGCTCCACGGCTGGGCGCGGATCGGCGCTTCGGTCTGCCACACCACCGAGAATTGCCCGTCGGCCTGGATCTCGCCAATCATCACCGGCTTGTGCAGGTGGTGGTTGGTCTTGTCCATGGTCAAGGTGAAGCCCGACGGTGCGGCGAAGGTCTGGCCGGCCAGCGCTTCACGCACTTTGTCGACGTCGGTGGACTTGGCTTTCTCCGCCGCCTGGGCCCACATATGAATGCCCACATAGGTGGCTTCCATCGGGTCGTTGGTCACGGCTTTGTCCGCGCCCGGCAGGTTGTGTTTCTTGGCGTAGGCTTTCCAATCGGCGACGAATTTCTGGTTAACCGGGTTCTCCACCGACTGGAAGTAGTTCCACGCCGCCAGGTTGCCCACCAGCGGCTTGGTGTCGATGCCGCGCAGTTCTTCTTCACCCACGGAGAATGCCACCACCGGTACATCGGTCGCCTTCAGGCCCTGGTTGGCCAGTTCCTTGTAGAACGGCACATTGGAGTCGCCATTCACGGTGGAAATCACTGCGGTCTTGCCGCCGGCGGAGAACTTCTTGATGTTGGCGACGATGGTCTGGTAATCGCTGTGGCCGAACGGGGTGTAGACCTCTTCGATATCCTTGTCCGCCACGCCTTTGGCATGCAGGAACGAGCGCAGGATCTTGTTGGTGGTGCGCGGGTACACGTAGTCGGTGCCGAGCAGGAAGAAACGCTTGGCGCTGCCGCCTTCTTCGCTCATCAGGTATTCCACCGCCGGGATTGCCTGCTGGTTCGGCGCCGCACCGGTATAGAACACGTTCGGCGACATTTCCTCGCCTTCGTATTGCACCGGGTAGAACAGCAAGCCATTGAGTTCTTCGAACACCGGCAATACCGATTTACGCGACACCGAGGTCCAGCAGCCGAACACCACGGCGACCTTGTCCTGGGTCAGCAACTGCCGGCCTTTTTCCGCGAACAGCGGCCAGTTGGACGCCGGGTCCACCACCACCGGTTCGAGCATCTTGCCGTTCACACCGCCCTTGGCGTTGATCTCGTCGATGGTCATCAGCGCCATGTCTTTAAGCGAGGTTTCGGAGATCGCCATGGTCCCGGACAACGAGTGCAGGATGCCGACCTTGATGGTCTCGGCGGCCTGGACGGTCCAGGTCAAGCCCATGGCCGCAATGGATGCCGACAGGGTGAATGCCTTGATCAAACTGCGACGCTTCATAGTGCGATCTCCGTGAACTCAACAAGGGTGTGAGGGACAAGTTGAGCAGGGGATTGCAAGCGCTGTGCCGAGTCGCCAAACCCCATGAAATGCCTGGTTTGCCCACGCTTTTGCAGGCGTGACGCACCAGGAAATGGCAGGCGCAAGTGTCGGTGCGTGGCGGTGCGCTACAACGGGGCGCGCTCAGCGCCTGCGCATCAAGCCGATAAAAAACAGCCCGCCAATCGCTGCCGTCGCCACGCCAATCGGCAGGTCTTCAGGGGCGATCAGCGTGCGTGCCGCGACGTCGACCCATACCAGGAACACACTGCCCAGCAGTACGCACACCGGCAGCAAGCGCCGGTGCTCGGCGCCTACCAGACGCCGGGCGATGTGCGGCACCATCAGGCCGACAAAGCCGATGGAGCCGCTGATCGACACCAGCACGCCGGTCATCAGCGACGCGATCAAAAACACCTTGAGCCGCACGTTGCGTGCGTTCAGGCCCAGGGTCACGGCGGTCTGTTCGCCGGCCATCAGGGCATTGAGCGGGCGCGCCATGCCCGATAGCAGGGCCAACCCAAGCACCACCGTGGCGGCGGGAATCGCCAGCAGTTCCCAGCGCGCCAGGCCCAGGCCGCCGAGCATCCAGAACATCACTGCTGAGGCGGCGCGGTGGTCGCCCATGAACAGCAGCAGGTTGGCCACTGCCATCATCACGAATGACACCGCCACGCCGCACAGCAGCAGGCGATCACTTTCCAGGCGGCCATTGCGACTGGCCACGGCCAGCACCACCAGCATGCTCAGCAGCGCGCCGATGAAGGCCGCAATGGGCAGGGTCAGCAGGCCGATGACTTCGCCCACATGCAGCACCACGATCACCGCGCCGAGGGTGGCGCCGGAGGTCACGCCGAGCAAATGTGGATCGGCCAGCGGGTTACGCGTCACGGCCTGCAACACCGCGCCGATCAACGCCAGCCCGGCGCCCACCAAGGCGCCGAGCAGCATGCGCGGCACGCGGATCAGCCAGACGATATGTTCCTGGCCCGCGCTCCAATTCACTTCACCGATGCCGCACGTCTTGTGCAGCAGGATCCGCCACACCACGTCCACGGGTACCCGCGCCGAGCCGAACCCCAGCGAGATCACGCAAGAGATCAGCAAAAACGCGCCCAGGGCACTCAGCAGCAAGGCGTAGCGACGGTCGATCATTCGCCGTGGAACCCCTTGGCCAGGGCTTGCACCGCCAGCACGTTGTCGATACCCGGCGTGGCCTGCACGTACGGGATCACGATAAAGCGCCGGTTCCTGATGGCGTCCACCGATTGCAGGGCCGGGTTATCCAGCAGGAATTGCTCTTTCTGCTTGGCCGTGATTTCGCTGTAGTCGACGATCACGATCACCTGCGGGTTGCGCTCCACCACGGTTTCCCAGTTGACCCGGGTCCAGCTGGCGTCGACTTCGTCGAGGATATTGCGCCCGCCAGCGGCGTCGATTAACGCGTGTGGCATGCCCAGGCGTCCTGACGTCATGGCGCGGTCTTCGCCGCTGTCGTAAAGAAACACCCGTGGCTTGTCGGCGGGCAGGTCTTTTTGTACCTCGGCCACCTGCGCCTGCATCTGGGCGATCAGCGCGTTGGCACGGTCTTGTACGTCGAAGATCTTGCCCAGGTTGCGCAGGTCGTTATAGGTGTCTTCGAGTGTGGCAGCGGGGCGCTTCATCACGAACGCACACGACTCGGTCAGCTCATACACGTTGATACCCAAGGGTTGCAGGGTGTGCGGCGTGAGGTCGCCGCCCACGCGCATGCCGTAGTCCCAACCGGCGAAGAAGAAATCCACGTTGGCATTGAGCAAGGTTTCCACTGATGGGTACTTGCTCGCCAGCTCCGGCAGGCCGTCGAGGATCGCGGCCATGTCCGGCGGCACTGACTTCCAGCCCGTCACGCCGCTGTAGCCGGCCATGTGTGGCTTGAGGCCCAGGGCGAGCATCATCTGGGTCATGTTGATGTCGTGGCTGACCGCGTGTTGCGGGGCTTGCTGGAAGGTCACGTCGCGGTTGCAGCTCTTGATGGTCAGCGGGTAGTGGGTGGCTTCGGCGAGCGCTTGGGCAGTGGCGAACATCAGGGCGAGAGACAGCAGGGCGCGCAGGATCATGGTTGGGTTATCCAGGTGATTCGGGGGTAGCCGGACAAGGGATGGGTGTCGATCAGGGCTTGGACGCCAAACACGTCGCGCAGCAACGCGGCGGTCAGCACTTCATGGGGCGTACCGCTGGCGACGATGCGCCCATGATGGATCACGTACAGGCGATCACAGAACGCGGCGGCCAGGTTCAGGTCGTGGATGCTCGCCAGGGTGCCGATGTTCAACTGCTTGACCAGCCTTAACAGCTCCAGCTGATAGCGCGGGTCGAGGTGGTTGGTCGGCTCATCGAGGATCAGCAGTTGCGGTTGCTGGGCCAGGGCGCGAGCCAGGATGACGCGCTGCTTTTCACCGCCCGAGAGGGTGGCGAACGCATGGTCTGCGAAACCCTGCATCCCCACCGACTGCAGTGCGTTGCGGATCAGTTGCTGGTCGTGCTGGGTGTCGCTGTCGAACAAACCCTTGTGGGGCGTGCGGCCCATGGCGACCACTTCATCCACGCGCAAGCCGAACGCGTCGGGGAATTCCTGCAGCACCACCGCGATGCGTCGCGCACACCACTTGGCGCTTTGCTTCCAGACGTTCTGGTGCTCAAGCATTACCTCGCCGCGCTCCGGCCGGGTGAATCGATAGGCGCAACGCAACAGGCTGGTCTTGCCGCTGCCGTTAGGCCCGATCAGGCCGACAAACTCCCCGGCAGCGACCTGCAGGCCGGCGTCACGCAGTTGGAACCGGTGAAGGCAGTGGTCGTGGCCGGGTGGAGTCCAGGCCAGGTCGGTGAGGGTGAGCGAGGTCATTAAAAGGTATAGTCGGCAGTAATGAACATGGAACGAGGTACACCCAGAATCCACTGCTGCCCATCGTTGTACTGGCTGACTGCGTAAGTGCGATCGAACAGGTTGTTGAGTTGCAGGCCCAGTGTGGTGTTGCGCATGGCGTTCCACGACAGCGTTGCATCGACCACGGTGTAGCTCGGCAACTCGTTCTGGTTGGCCATGTCGGCATACCGTGCATCGACATAACGCACACCGGCACCGGCACGCACGTTGTCGGTCACGGCCTTGCTCAGCCACAGGTTGGCGGTGCGGCGCGGCACGTCCACTGGGCGGTTGCCGTCGCGCGACACCTGCACGCCGCCGACGTCCTGTTTGAAGTTGTCGTACTGCGCTCGCACGATGGCGGCGTTGGCTTGCAACTGCCAGGCGTGAGGCAGTTGCAGGTCGAGGCTGGCCTCCAGGCCGTTGGAAGATTGTTGGCCGACTTGCTGTTTGAACCCCGGGACGCCCGGCACGTCCGTCAGCAGCTTATCCTTGACGATGTGGTAGGCCGCCAGGGTCCATTCACCCCGTGCGTCCCAGAATGCTTGCTTGATACCGACCTCGGTCTGCCTGGCGCTGGACAGGTCGAACTGCTGCTGGCTCGGGCTCAGGGAAATCAACCCGCCGACGCCGTCGGTGCTGGTGGCGTACTGGCCGTAGACCGAAGTCTGCGGGGTGATCGCGTAGACCAGGCCGGCTTTCCAGTTATTGCCGGTGAGGGTTTTGTCGGATTGGCCACCGGTGCGCAGATCGTCGCGGTCGATGTGCGCGTAGTCGCGGCGGACGCCGGTGACCAGCGCGAGTTTATCCGTGAGTTGCAGGCGGTTTTCCGCGAAGCCGGCCACCGTCCTGGTGGTGGTGGCGAACACCGGTTTGAACGGGTCCTGGCTGGCAAATGGCGCAGGCGCCGGGTGATACAGGTCGACGGGTTGGCCGGTTTGCGCCACGTCATTAAACGGCGTGTTGCTCGCCAGGCGGAAGCGGATGCGGTTGTATTCCACGCCTGCCACGGTCTGGCTGTCGAGGCCGAACAGGGTGTGCTTGAAGGTGAAGGTCTGGCGGTCGCCCACCTGTTCCTGATCGTGCTTGATCCCGAAGTTGCCGCTGCGGGTCAGTTGGCCGTTGGTGAAGTTGTAGTTCTCGGCGTTCTGCCAGCGACGCTGGTTTTTCAGGTAGTACAGCTCGTTGGTGGCGCTGACGTTATCGCTCGGTTGCCACTCGCTGGTCAGGCGTGTCCACTGGTCGTTGTAGTGCTGGGTGTCGTTGCTGACGTTGTAGTTCTTGTCGCGCAGGCCCTTGTGCAACTGGCCGTTGATCAGGGGCGTGCCGAAGTAGTTTTGTGGGCGCTGGTCGCCGTAGTCACTGGCCAGGGTGAAGCTCAGGTTGTCGGCCGCCTGCCAGCGCAGGGCGCCGCTGATGAAGTCGCTGCTGGCGTCGCCACGGTCGATGAAACCGTTGCTGCGCAGGCGGTTGAGGTTCAGGCGGTAGCTCAGGGTATCGGTCAGTGAGCCGCCACTGTCCAGGGCTTGTTGCTGGCGGTCGTAGGAACCGTAGCCGAGGCGGATGCGGTTTTCGATCGCGCCCGTGAAAGGCTTTTTCGGGACCGTATTGACCACCGCGCCGGTAGCGCCTTCGCCGTACAGCACCGAGGCCGGGCCACGCAGCACGTCCACCCGTTCCACTGCCCAGGTGTCCACCGGGAAGGTCGAGGTGCCCATGCCGGTGTACATGCGGTTACCGTCGTACAGTTGCATCACCGAGCTTTGGCCGGTAAAGCCACGGGCCTGCAGCGAGGTGCCACCGTCGCCCGGGGTGCCGGTGCGGGTGATGCCGGTGGCGCGGGAGATGGCGTCCTGCACGCTGGCGTCGCCACGTGCTCGGATCTGCGCGCCGGTCTGGCTTTCTACGCTGCCGGGAGTTTGCAGCGCCGTCAGGTTCAGGCGCGAACCGGCGGTAGTCGGCGTATTGAGCTCGACACGTTCGTTATCGACTGCCGGTGCCGTGATGGCGCTCTCGGGCAGGGTCATGGCCTGGGCGTTGGTATGCAGGGCGAGCAGGCACAGGCCGCACGCTAGAGAGTTGTTCATCGGTCGATTCAATCGCTTCTTGAAGGGGGGCTCGCCGCAGGGCGCGGCGAGCAACGATAACGCAGAAAGTGTTATAAGTTAACACTTATTGGCTGCGCGACAACAGTCGCGCAAGGCTACACAAGCCCGCAGCGTCGGGCATCTCGCCTGTTTCATGCTTAACCTGAGGCAGATTCACCTTGGGCAAAAAAGCGTGACAGCACCAGGCGATCCAGCGCCCACACCAGAATCAACGATGTGCCCACCAACGGGAAAATGATCGCCAGCGCGAGCATGATCACCATCGCGGTTTTCCACTTCGGCACGTCATGACGCAGCGGCGGCACACCCAGCCCGCCCTGTGGCCGACGCTTCCACCAGATCACCACGCCACTCACCGCACTGAGCAGAATCATCAGGCAGATCACCAGCACGATCAGTTGGTTGATCCAGCCGAACATCTTGCCTTCGTGCAACATCACGCCGGTCTCGGTGGCGCGTGCGACCAGGTTGTAATGCGCCCAACGCACATCGGCCAGGACCTTGCCGGTGTACTGGTCCACATGCAGGGTGGCGTCATTGCGCGGGTCGTTGGCGAACACCGCGACGGTGAATACCCCCGTGGCGGTGGTGGGGAAGGTGATGCTGTAGCCGGGCTCGACCCTGCGCGCATTGGCCAGGTCGACCACCTGTTGCAGGCGCACGGTCGGCGTGGCGGGGCCTGCATGCATGGCGCCGTGGTTCATGTGTTCGGCGTGGTCGCCGGACATCGGCATCGGCGTGTTTTCCAGGGCCCAGGGCACGGTCTGTTGGGTGGCCGTGTTGAGCACGCGTGCCTGCTGGTCGGACTGCGGCACGTTGTTCCACATCGCCGCCGGAAAAGTGTTCCACAGCGCGGCGTATTGCTTGCCCCAGAAGCCCGTCCAGGTCATGCCGCTGAGCAGCATCACCAGCAAAAACGCTGCGCCCCAGAAACCGGCGACGGCGTGCAGGTCGCGCCAGAACACGCGGCCACGGCGGTTGAGTCGGGGCCACAATACGCCGGCCGATGACTTGCCGCGCGGCCACCACAGGTACAGGCCGGACACCACCAGCATTACGCCCCAGCCGGCGGCGAGCTCTATCAGGCGATCACCGGTGGTGCCGATCATCAACTCGCCGTGCAGGGCGCGGGCGATGGCTTGCAGGTTGTATTTGGCGTCCTGCTCACCCAGGACGGTGCCGCGATACGGGTCGACGAATACGCTGATTTCGCGGCCCTGGTTATGCATCACAAACTGTGCGCTGCTGGTGGCATCGGCGGGCGGCAGGTACTTGCTGATCGCAGCCTGGGGGTAGGCGGCTCTGGCGCGTTGCACCTGCTCGTCGGCGCTCAGCGCGTGTTCGGCGGCGGGAACGCTGAGCAGGTGGCCGTACAGCAATGGGTCGAGCTGGGGTTTGAACAGGTAGATGATGCCGGTCAGGGCCAGCAGCACCATGAAGGGGGCGACGAAGAGGCCGGCGTAGAAGTGCCAGCGCCAGGCCAGGTTGTAGAAGGAAACTTTTTGTTGAGTGCTCATCAGGGCTCCGCAAGGCTTTTGATTTTTTGTGTCAGTTACACCGCTATCGGGGGCAAGCCCCCTCCCACATTGGATTGGGTTCACATAGTTGGATTTGGGAACCCGGTCAAGTGTGGGAGGGGGCTTGCCCCCGATGCTGTTAGAAGCTCATATCCACCTTGGTCCAGAGCGTACGCCCCGGTTCCTTGATGGCCTGCGGGTCGCTTGCCAGGTAACCGAACCCGGCATTCCCCGCCAGGTTCAAATGCTCGGCGTATGCCTTGCCAAACAGGTTGTCGACCCCGCTGCTAACCTTGAAGTGCTTATTGATGCGGTACGCGGCGTTGAGCGAGAACACGCCAAAACCGCCGCTTGTGTCGTAGTCCTTGCCGACCACGTTGCCCTTGTTCGGGTCGATGCGGTTCTGCGCCGCGACCACCCGCCACAACGCGCCGGCACTCCAATCGTCCTGGCTGTAGGTCAGGCCCAGGCGCGCATCCAGCGGCGGCATCTGCGGCAGGGCGTTGCCGTCGCTGCTGTTCTTGCCCCAGGCGTAGGCCAGGCTGGCATCGGCTTTCCAGTGAGTGGTCAGCTTGTACGCCGCGCCCAGTTCACCGCCCATGATGCGTGCGTCGACATTGCGCGCCTGGGAGGTGGTGCCCATCATCCCGGGCCGGTAGTCGAACAGGATGAAGTCGCGCACCTGGCCGACATAAGCCGAGGCCCAGGCGTCAAGGTTGGCGGTTTTGTATTGCGCGCCAACATCCAGCTGGGTGGTCTTCTCCGGCTTAACGCCGTCGAAGGCATTCACCGAGCCGGCCGCGCCGGTGTTGGGGGAGAACAGTTCCCAGTAGTCCGGGAAGCGTTCAGCGTGACCCAGACCCGCATAAACGGTAGTGGGCGTGTCCGCAAGATCATGCTCAAAGCGCACGAAGCCCGAGGGCAAGGTGTCTGCGCGGGTGGCGTCGGCGGTGGGGTTGGCGCGGCTCATCATTGCCGAGCCGGTGCGTTGGCGAAAATCCCTGGCCGAGGCGCGGTCCAGGCGGGCGCCGGTGATCAGGCGGTCAGTGTCGGCGGCGTACCAGGTCAGTTCACCGAACACGCCGTAGTTGTGAAAGTCGGCGTCCTTGCTGCGCGGCAGGTCCTTGTAGGTGTCGATGCCCATGCTGCTGCGCGCGCGGTGTTCGTTGGTCTGTGCGTCCAGGCCGCCGATCAGTTGCACATCGGCCCAGCGCCAGGTCGCCTTGATCCGCCCACCGAGGGTGCGCCGGTCGACGTTGGAGGCCATGGGCCCGGCCATCATGCCGGTGCCCGAGGGGACGCGCAGGCTGTAGTTGTCCATGACGTGGTCGGCGTAGTTGTAGTAGACCTGGGCCTCGACCTTGTCCAGCACCTCGCCGATGTTGGATTTTTCCATGCGCAGGCCGAGGCTTTCGCGCAGGAACTGCGAGCCGTCCATGCCGCGCCCGGCATAGCGCGCTTCGCCATCGCCACGGCCGGCGGTGAGTTCCAGCAGGGTATCGGCGTCGGGGGTGAAACCGACGGCCACGTCGCCATTCCACTTGTCATAACGCGAGGCCACGCGGTCGTTGTTGCCGTCCTTGTAGTCGTCGGCATGGGCCTGGTTGCCGATCACCCGCACATAGCCCAACGGCCCTCCGGCAGCGGCATCGATGACCTTGTCGAAACGCCCGTTGGAGCCGGCCAGCACACTGGCATTGACCCGGGTACCCAGCTCGCCGAACTGCTCGGGCTCGCGCTCGAACAGGATCGTACCGGCTGACGCGCCGGGGCCCCAGAGCACGGTTTGCGGGCCTTTGATCACGGTGAGCTTGTCGTAGGTTTCCGGCGAGATATACGAGGTGGGCGCATCCATGCGGCCCGGGCAGGCGCCGAGCAGCCTGCCGCCGTTGGTAAGGATATTCAGGCGCGAACCGAACATGCCGCGCAATACCGGGTCACCGTTGGTGCCGCCGTTGCGCACCAGGGCGAAGCCTGGGATGGTCTTGAGGTAATCGCCGCCATCGCTGGCGGGCACCGGCTGGCGTGGATCCTTGGGTTGGGTGACAACGGTGAGCGGCGAGCTGGGGGCGATCGCGGTGACGACCGTGGGGCTCAGCTCGTGTTCGTCAGCATGGGCGTGTGGCGCAAGCAGCGCGCCGCACAGAACGGCGAAAACCGGGGCAGCGCCCAATCGGGTGTCAGCAGAAAACCTGGACATGAAAAATTCCATCAATCAGTCGTAAACAACACGGCCAGCAGCCTGCGGCTGTCTGTTTGAAGTCGGCCGGGGTGAAGTAGCGCGGTGAAGGGCTTACGACGCGATGGGCGGCGCACGACTGCGCGCGCCGGGGAAGATGCTCTGCCGGGCATGACCCAGGCGCGGGGTGGGAATGAGCGCGTTGGCGGGCGGCGGGGTGCCGAGGGTGATGTAGGAGACGCTGCCGGGCAGGGCCGGGCAACTGAACAGCAGGCTGCAATAGCCGCATTTTTCCCAGAGGACATGATGTTCGTCGGGGGCTTTGCTCGGCTTGGGCTCGCCGTGGCACGCGGGCATGTCCATGGACATACCGGCGTGATGATCCATCGGCATCGCCTGGGAAATCAGCGGACCGATAAAGATCATCAACATGGCGAACAGGCTGACCCAACTGCCGCGCATCAAGCGGCGGCGTGGAGACAACCTGGCGCTGCGAGCGCCCATCGGGGGAGTCCTACTGGGCGTGCTTATGCTCGTGAGCGGTCATCGGCGGCGACTTCTGAACCGATACGTTCACCTCGACCTTGCCGGCTTTTTCAAACGTCAGGGTCAGTGGGAATTGCTTGCCATCGGCCAACAGGCTGCGGTCCTTGAGGCCCAGCAGCATCACGTGATAGGCCATCGGCGCGAACGTCAGCTCGCCCTTGGCCGGTACGGCAACGCTGGGCACTTGCTGCATCTTCATCAGGTCGCCCTGCATCACATGCTCGTGCAGCTCGGCTTTTTCGGCCACGCTGGTTTCAACGCCAAGCAGGCGATCCGGGGCAGTCCCGGTGTTATGAATAACAAAGTACGCCGCGACCGTGGGCGCATTCGGTGGCAACTCCTGGGACCAGGGGTCGCTGACCAACAGGTCACCGGCCTTGTAGTCCTCGGCATTGGCAGCACTGAACACCGGCAGCAGCAACGCCGCCAGAAGCAGGGAAGATTTGAGCATGGCAGTTCTCCGGAACGGTTCTAAACGCAGTTCACTTGCGAAGAAGATCAGACCGTTGGAGAGGCGCGGGGATTGAGGCTCGGCCATTGCCGGCGCGGGGCGGGATTGCGCAACACGCGCGGCGGCAGGCTCTGCAGCGCTTGCTGGCGCGTCACATACAACTGCGGCGCATGCCCCGGCAACGCCACCCACGGCGCCGAGCCCGAGCAACACCAGCAATGCTGCATGGCGGAGTGATCGTCCGGCGCTGTCGGGATTTCCAGCTGGCCCAAGGCAATGGCCTGCAGGCTGGCGCCATTGGACGAACAGAACCCACCCAACAGCAGGCGCTTGACCGGATCATCGGTCTGCTGCATCGCACTGGCCAGCGGCATGGCAAACGCATTGAACAGCACTGCAAGGCAGGCGATCCAGGCAATTGCAAAGCGTTGACGGGCCATGGCGGATAATCCGTAGGGTTAAACGATCAGGCGGGTATTTAGCCTGATCGGGGGGGATAAGTAAAAACGCGTGGTGTGGTTTGGTGTCGCAGTGTCGGGTTTGAGGATAGACGGGGAATTGAGTGGGTGCCGAACTTCAAGGCTGCGCAGGTCAACTGTGGGAGGGGGCTTGCTCCCGAGTGCGGAGGATCAGCCAGAAAATCAGTGACTGACGCACCGCTATCGGGGGCAAGCCCCCTCCCACATTGCCTGTAGCACCGCTGATGCTGGTTGTTGTACCAATTATGCAGCGGGAACTCCGTGCACCTGCATGTCGACACCTAAGGCTTTTCTGATCACTGCAAAAATCGCGGCGAGGTTATCCATGCTTGGATTACCGCTGGCTGAGAGCATTCGGTGCAGGCTTTTACTCGGTTTGGCAGTTTCTTTCGCAAGTCCTTCAAAACCCACCGTGGCGTTGACCAAATCACGCAGAATCACGCGGGAAACTTCCGGCTCACCGTTGAGAAACAGCGTAGCGGCCTCGTCGAGAAGAGCTTGGGCAAATGCAGGGTCGCGCTGGGCACGTTCAGCGATGGTGTGCTTGTAGCTACGGGTTAACGCCATGCTGGTTACCTCTTTTGTTTCAATTTCTTGTCACGCTGATGCTCATTGATCAGCGACTTAACGACTTTGATATCGCGCTTTTGACTGGACTTGTCCCCGCCACCGAACAGGATGATTAATCGTAGGCCTTCCTGTATCAGATAGATTCGCAGGCCTGGCCCCCAATCGATGCGGTATTCACCGAACCCGTCGCACCACTTGATGTTGCTGGTGTTGCCCATTTCAAGTCGAACCAGAGCGGTCGTAACTCTGGTTGCCGCCGGCACACTCAAGGATGAAAACCACTCATCGAACGGGCTGGACAGGTTGTCACGTCGGTATTCTTCAATCTCGATCATTCGCCGTCCTGAAGGTAACAAATAGGTTACTTATCAAGCAAGCGAGAGATCCTGACTTATCGAATGAAATTTGCCAACGCGATGAGTGTTTCTTCAGGCGACAAGAGTTCACGGTCTACATGAGCCAACACCGGCCGCTTCAACACCAACACCGGCACCCCACATTCCCGCGCCACTTCCAGCTTCGGTTCGGTGGCGGTGCTGCCGCTGTTCTTGCTGATCAGCACATCAATCCGGCGTCGTTCGAATAACGCCCGCTCATCCTCGATCAGAAACGGCCCGCGTGCGCCGATCACTTCACAGCGCTCGTTGCCCGGGTACACGTCCAGCGCGCGCAATGTCCAGAACTGGTCGGCGGGGATTTCATCGAGATGCTGCAAGGGTTCGCGACCCAAGGTGAACAGCGGGCGCTTGAAGGGCTTCAACACTTGGATCAGCTCAGCCCAGTCAGACACTTCGCGCCAATCATCCCCGGCCTGCGGCTGCCACGCCGGACGTCGCAATGCCCAGCACGGCACAGCGCACAACCGTGCAGCCCGGGCTGCGTTGTGGCTGATCTGCGCTGCGTACGGATGGGTGGCATCGAGGATCAGGCTGATGCGTTCATCGCGAACAAACTGCGCCAACCCTTCAGCGCCTCCATAACCGCCGACGCGCACCTGGCAGGTCAGGTCGGTCGGCACGCGGCCCACGCCGGCCAAACTGTAGATATGCTCCGGCCCCAGGGTGCGGGCAATGGCCAGCGCTTCCGTCACGCCGCCCAGCAACAGAATCCTTTTCATAGCGGCTTGATCACTTCCAGCAGCGTGATCGGCAACGCCTGGCGCCAGGTGTCGAACTCGCCCAGTGGCTGCGCCTGGGCGACATGGATGCGGGTCAGTTCGCCGCCGTGCTCGGCGCGCCAGTTCATCAAGGTCATTTCGCTTTGCAGGGTCACGGCGTTGGCGACAAGGCGCCCGCCCGGGCGCAGGTGTTGCCAGCAGGTGTCGAGCACGCCGTCGCGGGTGACGCCGCCGCCGATGAAGATGGCGTCGGGTACCGGCAGGCCGTGCAACGCGTCCGGGGCTTTGCCGCGAATCAGGTGCAGGCCTGGCACGCCGAGGGCGTCGCGATTGTGTTCGATCAGGCCTTGGCGGCCCGGGTCGGGCTCGATCGCCAGGGCACGGCAGCTGGGATGCGTGCGCATCCATTCGATGCCGATGGAACCGCTGCCCGCGCCCACATCCCACAGCAGTTCGCCGGGCATCGGGGCGAGGCGGGCGAGGGTCATGGCGCGCACATCGCGTTTGGTCAGTTGGCCGTCGTGCTGGAACGCCGAGTCCGGCAGGCCTGCCAGGCGCGACAAGGGCGGCGTGTCGCTGGAGGCCAGGCAATCGATGGCGACCAGGTTCAGATCGGCAGTGCCGAGGTGATGCCAGTCTGCGGCCAGGCCGTCCAGGCGCCGCTCGTTCGCGCCGCCCAAGTGTTCAAACACCGTCAATCGGCTGGGCCCGAACCCTGCCTGCGTCAATAACGCGGCAATCAACGCAGGGCTGCCACCATCATTGCTCAGCACCAGCAAGCGCACACCGCTGGCCAGGTGCGCGTTGATTGCCGCGAAGGGTCGAGCCACCACGGACACCGTCACCACGTCCTGCAACGGCCAGCCCAAACGCGCCGCCGCCAGGGACACCGACGACGGCGCCGGTAGAACCAGCAACTCATCCGCCGCAATCTGGCGTGCCAAACTGGCACCGACGCCATAGAACATCGGATCTCCGCTGGCCAGCACGCACACCGGTTCGCCGCGCTTTGCCAGCACCGGCTCCAGGGAAAAAGGGCTCGGCCACAGCTGACGCTCGCCACGAATACACAGTGGCAACAGGTCCAACTGGCGTTGGCCGCCTATAATCCGCGTAGCGCGCAACAGGGCGTGCCGGGCATTCCTGCCCAGGCCCTTGAAGCCGTCTTCACCGATGCCTACAACCGTCAGCCAGGGCGACATAGCAATTCCTTGAACGACATCCGACGGGCAGGCTTTTCATGCCGCCGGACAAAGCAGGCATAATACCGCGCCTTTACCCGTCAACCGGTAGCCCCGTGAACCCAACGCCCGCTGTAAATACCTTGCGCCCCTCGGCCTGTCCGGGGTTGCTGCGTATTGTCCAGGCGTTGGACGGCGGTATCTGTCGGGTCAAACTGGCCGGTGGTTCGATTACCGCGGCCCAGGCCAACGCAGTGGCGAATGCTGCCCAGGCGTATGCGGGCGGGGTGATCGAGGCGACCAACCGCGCCAACCTGCAGATTCGCGGGATCGGCGCCGCGCAGGACGCCTTGATCGCAATGCTGCTGGCGGCGGGCCTCGGCCCGAGCAACGCGGCCGGTGATGACGTGCGCAACCTGATGCTCAGCCCCAGCGCCGGCATCGATCCGCAGATGCTGTTCGACACCCGCCCGCTGGCCGCGCAGATTCTTGCCACGTTGGACAGTCATCCGCGTTTTCATCAGTTGTCGGCCAAGTTCGCCGTGCAGCTGGACGGCGGTGAAGCCCTGGCGATGCTCGAGCATCACCATGACCTGTGGCTGTCGGCGTTTGTGAGCGAGGGGCAAACGCTGCTGGCGTTCGGCCTGGCCGGCTGCCCCGGCCTGAATGCGCCCGTGGCGGCCGTGCCGCTGGACCAGGGCCATGCGCTGGTGGTGGCGGTGCTGGAGGCCTTTCTCGACCTGGCGACGCCCGAGCAAACGCGCATGCGTCATCTGGCTGTGGATAAGTTATTGAGCCGCCTGAGCCTACCGCTGCTGTCGGCGAAAGGCTTCAAACGCCCGGCCAGTGGTGCGCTGCTGCACATCGGAAGTTATCCCCAGCCCCGGAAGAATCAGTTCTACGTCGCGGCAGTCGCGCCTCTGGGCCGTCTGGATTCGCGGATGCTCCAGGGCGCCGCGCAGTTGGCCTGCGAGTACGGCGATGGCACGTTGCGCCTCACGCCCTGGCAAGGCGTGCTGCTGCCCAACATTGCACGCCCTGGCGCCGTCACCGACCGCTTGGGGCAACTGGGCTTTCTCTGTTCAATCGAGCAACCCCTTGCACGCATGATTGCCTGCACCGGTTCCAGCGGTTGCGGCAAAGGCCTGGCCGATACCAAGGCCGACGCGGTGCAACTGGCCGCCCTGCAGCCCGGCGTGGAGGTGCACCTGTCCGGCTGCCCGCGCTCCTGCGCCGCCGCGCACACCGCGCCGGTCACCTTGCTGGCGGTGAGTCCCGGCCATTACGACCTCTATTTTCGCGACGCCGCCCATCCAGGTTTTGGCCGGCTGCACGCGCGCACTCTTTCCATTGAAGCGGCGGGCGCCCTGTTACGCGCTCGCCCACGGAGCAACACCGATGATTGATTACATCCGCGACGGTCAGGAGATCTATCGCAACTCCTTCGCCATTATTCGCGCGGAAGCCAACCTGGACCGCATCCCGGCCGATCTGGAAAAACTCGCGGTGCGGGTGATTCATGCCTGCGGCATGGTCGAGGCGATCGACGGCCTGCAATTCTCCGAAGGCGCGGGCAAGGCCGGGCGCGATGCGCTCGCGGCGGGCGCACCGATTTTATGCGATGCGCGGATGGTCTCCGAAGGTGTGACCCGCGCGCGCCTGCCGGCCAATAACGCGGTGATCTGCACCCTGCGTGATGACAGCGTGCCTGAGCTGGCGCGGGAGTTGGGCAACACCCGTTCCGCTGCCGCCCTGGAGCTGTGGCGCCCGCACCTGGCAGGCAGCGTGGTGGTGATCGGCAACGCGCCGACCGCCTTGTTCTACCTGCTGGAAATGCTCGACGCCGGCGCGCCGAAACCGGCGTTGATCCTCGGCTTCCCGGTGGGCTTTGTCGGCGCCGCCGAATCCAAGGCGATGCTTGCCGCCGACAGCCGTGGCGTGCCGTTCGTGATCATGCAGGGCCGTCTGGGCGGCAGTGCCATGGCCGCCGCCGCCGTCAATGCGCTCGCCACGGAGGTCGAATAATGCACCCACGCGGACGTCTGATCGGCCTGGGCGTAGGCCCCGGCGATCCGGAGCTGATCACCCTCAAGGCCCTGCGCCTGCTGCGCGAGTCGCCCGTGGTGGCGTACTTCGTGGCCAAGGGCAAGAAGGGCAATGCGTTCGGCATCATCGAGGACCATCTGGTGCCGCAACAAACCCTGATGCCCCTGGTGTACCCGGTGACCACCGAGGCGCTGCCGGCGCCGCTGTCCTATGAGCAAGTGATCAGCGACTTCTACGACACCGCCAGCGTCGATGTGGCGGCGCACCTGGATGCGGGCCGCGATGTGGCGGTGATCTGTGAAGGCGACCCGTTCTTCTACGGCTCCTATATGTACCTGCATGACCGCCTTGCCGAGCGCTATGAAGCGCAGGTCATCCCGGGCGTGTGTTCGATGCTGGGCGGCGCTTCGGTATTGGGTGCGCCGCTGGTGTATCGCAACCAGAGCCTGTCGGTGCTGTCGGGGGTGTTGCCGCACGACGACCTCAAGCGCCGGCTGGCGGACGCCGATGCGGCGGTGATCATGAAGTTGGGGCGCAACTTCCACAAGGTGCGTCAGGTACTGGAAGAACTCGGTCTGGCCGGGCGCGCGCTGTACGTGGAGCGTGCGACCATGGCCAATCAGAAAATCGTGCCGCTGGACCAGGTGGAGCCGATGTCGTCACCGTATTTTTCCTTGATCATCGTGCCCGGTGAACGGTGGCAAGGTTGATGAGCCCGGCGATTGTCATTCTGGGCCAGGGCAGCCTGGCGACTGCGCGCAGGATCCAGCAGCTTTACCCGGCGGCGCAGATCCATGGCCTGACCGGTCGGGTCGACGGCGCGGACCAGGTCTACAGCGAATTCGGCGCCACACTGCGCCAGCTCTACCAACAGGGAACACCGCTGATTGCGCTGTGCGCCGCCGGCATCGTCATCCGTACCCTCGCGCCGCTGCTGCTCGAAAAAGGTGAGGAGCCGGCCGTGCTGGCCGTTGCCGAAGACGGCAGCGCCGTGGTGCCCCTGCTGGGAGGCCTGGGCGGTGTGAATGTGATGGCACGGGACATTGCCGCCGCGTTGGGCGCGGCAGCGGCGATCACCACCAGTGGCGAGTTGCGCTTTGGCACCTGCCTGCTCAACCCGCCCAAGGGTTATGAGTTGGCGGACCTGGAGTCGGGCAAGCGCTTTGTCTCGGACCTGCTCGCCGGTGAAAGCGTGCGCATTGAAGGCGCGGCGCCCTGGCTGGCGCAGGCCCACCTGCCGGAGGATCCGCACGCTCGCCTGGCGATTCATGTGGGCAGTGCCGAGCGCGTGCCGGCCGCCAACGAATTAGTGATTTATCCGAAAACGGTGTGCGCCACCTGCAAGCCGGGCGCGCACGTGGCCGCACGTGTGCGCACGGCTTTGCATGAGGCAGGCCTTGCGGCGCAATCGCTGGCGTGCCTGCTTGCCAGCGACCTGCAGATGGCCGAAGCGTCGCTGCATGAAGCCGCGTTGGAACTGGGCGTACCGCTGCGGTTTGCCAAGGTCGAAGCGCAGGCGGACATCACCCTCAGCGTGGCCGAACAGCCTTTGGACGTGTCACAGGTCGGCCGTCCACGCGGTCGCCTTGCCGTGATCGGGCTGGGACCCGGTGCCGCTGAATTGATGGTACCGGCCGTCAAGGCCGAGTTGGCGCGCTGCACCGATGTACTCGGTTACGAAACCTACGTGCGCATGGCCGGGCCGTTCCGTGAGGATCAGGTGCAGCACTGCACGGACAACCGCGAAGAAATGCAGCGCGCCCGCCACGCTTTCGAACTGGCCGCCCAAGGGCGCTCGGTGGTAGTGGTGTCGTCCGGCGACCCGGGTGTGTTCGCCATGGCCGCTGCGGTGATCGAGGCATTGCATGACTCCACGGACCCGGCCTGGCACCAGGTCGACCTGGAAATCCTGCCCGGGGTTTCTGCCTCCCTGGCCACCGCCGCCCAGGCCGGTGCGCCCTTGGGGCATGACTTCTGTGTGATGTCGCTGTCGGACAACCTCAAACCGTGGTCGATCATCGAAAAACGTCTGGACCTCGCGTCCCAGGCCGACCTGGCCCTGGCGTTCTACAACCCGATTTCCCGTGCGCGACCATGGCAACTGGGGCGTGCGCTGGAGATCGTCGCGCAGCACCGCACCCCTGAAACACCGGTGGTGCTGGGCCGCGATATCGGTCGCCCCGGCCAGACGCTGCGCGTCACCACGCTGGGGCAGCTCACCCCGGACCAGGTGGACATGCGCACCATGGTGCTGATCGGCTCGTCCACCACCTGCACCTTTGCGCGTGCCGGTGGTGGGGAGTGGGTGTACACCCCGCGCTGGTACGGCGATAAACCCGCCTGCTGAAAACAGCTTGGCGGCGGCCCGAAAGCTCCGAATGACACACCGATTTTCCTGTTGTCGTTCGGGGTTTTTTCTTTTTTTCACGACGAAACAACGAGGCCCAGCGTTCATGCCGCGTTATTGCTGGCCGGAGCGTTTTGCCGGGCCGCGCCAAGGGATGTTTGTTGTCTGGAAAGCCTGTCGGTGAGTGGACTAGTGTGGTTACAAGCCCCGAGTCGGGGTGTACGTGGAGAATTGAAATGGAGCGACATCACAGAAGGATCAACAGTACAAAGCGGCGCAAGCTGATTGCCGCTTACAAATTGCCGGGTGCGCCAGGCACTCCCGCGACTTTACCGCTGGGCACCGAAGATGACTGCAATGCGGCAGTGGTCAACAACGGCGTGATTTCTTTTGCCGAGGGGCTGTCCGCGCTTAACCGCGAATACATCCGTAAAAGCTACCTGCTGGCCAGCAGTTACGTGAGCGATGTATTGAAGGTGCAACGGGGCACCGAGGCCTGGTACGACGAATTTATCCAGGTGATGGTCAGCCTCGGCTGGTTACCGTTGCGCAGCAGCTTCGAGCGCGTCTCACGCGCCGGCAAGGGGCTGACGGTGCAATTGGCGGCGCTGAATATCATCGGCGCGATGCTCGCCTCGATGTCTCTGTCGGGGCCGCTGCTCAGCCTGCTGCCGAAACTGGCCGCCGATGCGATGGAGGCCCTGAAGCAACAGCCGGCGTCCTTCGATTTGTTCAAGCGCAACAGCAGCGTGCACCAAGGCGGTGACTTCGGCGTGGCGTCCTGCGCTCAAACCAATGGCGAAGTGATGATGGTATTGGTGACCTACAGCAGCCACGGTATGAGCAAACAGGTGGGGTTGCCGTTCCTTGAATGGGACAGCTCATCGTTCGAGGCCTTCAGCGGGCAGACCTGCCTGGTGCTCAATACCTCGGTGGTCAACGAAAAGACCCTCCAACTGATGCGCGAAAGCGCGGGTGACAAAGTGCAGTCGGCCATTGCCAAATACCGGATCTAGGTCACCAGGTAGCCGCGAACCCCGGTAAAGATAATTTGCGCGGCCAGGGCGCACACGAACAAGCCCATCAACCGGCTGACAATCTGCAAGCCCTGGTCGCCAAGAATGCGTTCGATCCGATTGGACAGGTACAGCACCACGCCCACCGTGAGACTGGCCAGGGCGATGCTGAGGATGGCAGTGAGCTTGTCGTCCCAATGGGGCTGGCTCACCCCCATTACCAGCAATGCGCCGATGGTGCCGGGGCCGACCGTGAGCGGGATGGTCAGCGGTACGATGGTCACGTCCTGCTGCACGTTATCGGTTTGCACCGCCGACTTGCCCTGGGCCATGCCCAGGGCGGAGATAAACAGCACGCTGCCGGCGCCGATGCGGAACGCGTCCACGGTGATGCCGAACACACTGAAAATCACCCGGCCGAACAGGTACAGCAGCACGCTCGACACCAGCGTCGCCAACGCGACTTTCCAGGCCAGGCGCCGCCGCTCCTTGCTGGAATAGCCGCGGGTCAGGCTGATAAAGCAGGACAGCACGAAGAACGGGCTGTAGAGCACCAGCATCTTCAGGTAAACGCTGAATAACACGTGGAGC
Source organism: Pseudomonas orientalis (assembly GCF_002934065.1). Lineage (NCBI taxonomy): Bacteria > Pseudomonadati > Pseudomonadota > Gammaproteobacteria > Pseudomonadales > Pseudomonadaceae > Pseudomonas > Pseudomonas orientalis. Next base: position 692,603 of record NZ_CP018049.1, read on the forward strand.
ATGGGGGGACTCGCGGGCGGTGGAAGTGTGGAGGAGTCTATCAGGCGACGCGCGTCAAATGTGGGAGGGGGCTTGCCCCCGATTGCGGAGTGTCAGCAGATACATCTGTGGCTGACTCACCGCTATCGGGGGCAAGCCCCCTCCCACATTTGATTGGATTTCAATCAGGACGGCGCGTGTTCCGGGCGTTGCTGGCGTTGCACAACCCAATAGTCCACCAGCTCGCGCAACTGTGACAGTTCCACCGGCTTGGCCATATGCCCATCCATCCCCGCCTGGCGCGCGCGTTCTTTATGTTCCGAGAGAATATGCGCCGTGAGCGCCACCACCGGCGTGCGCACACGTTGGTGGCTGACTTCCCACGCGCGCAGCTGCTGGGTGGCGGAGAAACCATCGAGGATCGGCATTTCACAGTCCATCAGCACCAGGTCATAGCGTTGGGCTTTCATCGCTTCCAACGCTTCTTCGCCATTGCTGGCAGTGTCCGGGTTGAGGTTGAGCTTGCCGAGCATGCCGCGTATCACTTTAGTGGAGATACTGTTGTCCTCGGCCACCAGGATGCGGAAGTCGCTGGGCACGGTAATGGCTGCCGGCGCGGCGGGAGCGGGGCGAGGGAGGGTCGCACCTTTGCTGCGCTGGGTCAGCTCGTCGGCCAGGGTGGTCTTGAGTGTATAACCGGCCACCGGTTTGGCGAGGATGCGTTTGATCCCGCAGTTGCGTGCAATGATCTTGCTCGGCGCGTTGCTGATGCCGGTGAGCATGATCAGCAGGATATCGTGGTTCAGGCTCGGGTCTTCCTTGATCTTGGCCGCCAGTTGCATGCCGGTCATGCCGGGCATGTTCTGGTCCAGCAGCACCACATCGAAGTAATCGCGCAGGTGCGCCTTGGTGCGCAGCAGGGCCAGGGCCTCTTTGCCGGAAGCCACGGCGCTGACGTTCAGGCCCCAGGCCGAGCATTGCTGCAGAAGCACCTTGCGACAGGTGTCGTTGTCGTCCACCACCAGTACCCGCGCGTCCTTGAGCGGACCGTCGAGATCGGAGGTCGGGTGCTCTAAGCGTTCGGGGTCCAACGGCAGGGTCAGCCACAGGGTGCTGCCCTGGTGACTGCCGCTCTTGACGCCGAATTCGCCGTTCATCAACAGGATCAACTGGCGTGCGATCACCAGGCCCAGGTGGCCGCTCAAGCGTGTGGCCGAGAGGAAGTTCTTGCTGTGCAGTTCGCTGTGCATCAGGGCGTCGCGTTCGGCGGCGTCCATGGGCACGCCGCTGTCTTGCACGGCAATGCGCAGGCGTGGCTGGGTGCTGCGCTCGTCGAGCGCAACGACGATCAGCACTTCGCCCTCGTCGGTTTTGTGCAGGGCGTTTTCCAGCAGACTCAACAACGCCTGGCGCAGGCGTGTCGGGTCACCGCTGATCACGCGCGGCACCTGGGGCTGGATGAAGCTGATCAGCTCGACATTCTGCTGCTCGGCCTTGGCGCGGAAGATGCTCAGGCAGTCGTCGATCAGCGCATTGAGGTCGAACTGAACATCATCGAGTTCGATCTGTCCCGACTCGAGCTTGGAGATATCGAGGATTTCGTTGATCAGCGTGAGCAACTCGTTACCGGCGCTGTGGATGGTCTGCACGTAGTCGCGTTGTTTCACCGACAACGGCGTGCCCAGCAGCAATTCAGTCATGCCCAGCACGCCGTTCATGGGCGTGCGGATTTCGTGGCTGATCTTCGCCAGGAACTCGGCCTTGGCCGCGATTTCGGCGTTGCTCGCGGCCAGGTCGCGGCTGAGGCTGAAGCGTGTTTCAACAATGGCGCGCTGGCGTTCGCCGAGGGCCAGGCTCATCAACAGACCGCTGATGCAGATGAAACTCAGCAGGGTGACGATCAGGCCTTGCGGCGCCACCAGCGTGAGGCCGAGCAGGGCGGGAAGAATGATCAGCGTGCCGATGTTGAACACCACCATCCCCGCCACGAACAGGCGCGCCGGACGATAGCCTTTTTGCCAGTGATAGGCCGAGACAAACAGCATGCTCAGGCCGGCCAGCGCCACCAGGGCATAGGTGATGATGTTCAGCGGCAGGGTATTGACGAACAACAACAGCAGGCCGCACAGCACGATCAACAAAATATCGGCCATCAACAGTTTGTTCAGCGGGTGCGGGCCCAGGGGCATGAAGAAGCGATAGGCAAACATCAGCCCGCACGGCGCGGTCAACAGCAGCGCGAGGTAAGCACCGGGGGTCTGGATCGCGTGCCAGTTGGGCAGCCACGGCCCCACCACGTTGAGCAACAGCGCCAGGCTGAGCATCAGCAGGAACTCACACGCGGCCAGCCATAGGCTGCTGCGCGAGCGGTGGTAGGCGAAGCGCGTGAGGTTATGCAGGATCAGCATCAGCAGGACGCCGAACAGCAGGCCGTAGACCAGTGTCTGGTTCTGGTTGGCGGCGGCCAGTACGGCGGGCTCCAGGGTGATGTAAGGACGTAGCTCGTGTTCCGACACCAGGCGCAGGTAAACCTCGAGCGGGCGCTGGCTCTGTGGCATCGGCAGCATGAAGTCACTGCTGGGCAGCGGGCGCTCGGCCTGGGGTTGGCGCGTGCCGGTGGTTTGCTGTTCCACCAGGGTGTCGCCGTCCAGCACATACAGGCTCAGGTTCGACAGGTCCGGGGCGAACACTCGCAGCACTTGTTCATGCTTGCCGGGTTGCAGCTTGAAGCGTACCCACAACGCACCGTCCGGCGGCGCGGCGGTGATCCGGTCCAGTTCGATGGGGCTGAATTGATTGGTGTAGCGCGAGGATCGAATGTCGCTCAGTTGCAGGTCGGCCTGATCGTCGAGCAATACTGCCCAACCACTGCCTTGCGCCGCGGCTTGAGCCGGGACCAGGCAGAGCAGGGTCAGCAGACTGACTGTAAAACCTAAGGCGATCCTGAGCCAGCGCACGGCGAAGTCCCTTCGTAGGTGAATGCACGGGTTAACTATGCGCGGGGCGGCATGAGTACGGCAAGGGCCAGAGGCCCTTGCCTACCCGAACGGATAGCTACTCAGTTGCTCTCGCCGCGTTCACGGGCAATGGCGCGGTAACCGATATCGGTGCGGTAGAAGCAGCCTTTCCAGTCGATTTTCGCGGCCAACTTGTACGCTTGCTGCTGCGCGGCGTCGACGCTGGCGCCCATCGCGGTGGCGCACAGCACGCGGCCACCGGCGGTGACGACCTTGCCGTCCTGCAGCGCAGTGCCGGCATGAAACACCTTGCCTTCCAGCGCGGCCGCGGCGTCCAGGCCTTCAATCACATCGCCCTTGGCGTAATCGGCAGGGTAACCGCCGGCCGCGAGCACGATGCCGACGCTCGGGCGTGGGTCCCACTGTGCTTCGACCTTGTCCAGGGCCTGTGCCAGCGCGGCTTCCACCAGCAGCACCAGGCTCGATTGCAGGCGCAGCATCACCGGCTGGGTTTCCGGGTCGCCGAAGCGGCAGTTGAACTCGATGACTTTCGGGTTGCCGGCTTTGTCGATCATCAGTCCGGCGTAGAGGAAACCAGTGTAGACGTTGCCTTCGTCGGCCATGCCGCGCACGGTCGGCCAGATCACCAGGTCCATCACGCGCTGATGCACTTGGGCGGTAACTACCGGCGCCGGGGAATAAGCGCCCATGCCGCCGGTGTTCGGGCCGCTGTCGCCGTTGCCGACGCGCTTGTGGTCCTGGCTGGTGGCCATCGGCAGGACGTTCTTGCCGTCAACCATCACGATGAAGCTGGCTTCTTCGCCGTCGAGGAATTCCTCGATGACCACGCGCGAACCGGCGTCACCAAAGGCATTGCCGGCGAGCATGTCGCGCACGGCATCCTCGGCTTCCTGCAGGGTCATGGCGACGATCACGCCTTTACCGGCGGCCAGACCGTCGGCCTTGATCACGATCGGCGCACCTTTTTCACGCAGGTAAGCCAGGGCCGGCTCGATCTCGGTGAAATTCTGGTAGTCGGCGGTCGGGATCTTGTGGCGCGCCAGGAAGTCCTTGGTAAAAGCCTTGGAGCCTTCCAGCTGGGCTGCGCCTGCGGTCGGGCCGAAGCAGTCCAGGCCACGGCTGCGGAACAGGTCGACGACGCCGGCCACCAGTGGCACTTCCGGACCGACGATAGTCAGGGAGACGTTCTTTTCGGCAAAGTCCGCCAGTTGCTCAAGCGCCAGCACGTCGATAGCGACGTTTTCGCACTTGGCTTCAATGGCGGTACCGGCGTTGCCGGGCGCAACGAAGACTTTCTGAACCCGTGGGTCCTGGGCAACTTTCCAGGCCAGGGCGTGTTCGCGGCCACCGCTGCCAATGATCAAAACATTCATTTCAAAAACCTCAAATTCTGTGGGCGTCGCAGGAACGCTTTATGTGGGAGGGGGCTTGCCCCCGATTGCGGTGTGTCAGATAAGGATCAGTTGGCTGACACACTGTCATCGGGGGCAAGCCCCCTCCCACATTTGGATCAGTGGCGGAAGTGGCGCATGCCGGTGAAGACCATCGCAATACCGGCTTCATCAGCGGCGGCGATGACTTCAGCATCACGCATCGAGCCACCCGGTTGGATCACAGCGGTCACGCCGGCTTTCGCGGCATTGTCCAGGCCATCACGGAACGGGAAGAACGCATCGGACGCCATCACCGAGCCCACCACCTGCAAGCCGGCATGTTCAGCCTTGATCGCGGCGATACGCGCCGAGTTCACACGGCTCATCTGGCCGGCGCCGACGCCGATGGTCTGGCGGTTCTTGGCGTAAACGATGGCGTTGGATTTGACGTACTTGGCCACTTTCCAGGCGAAGATCAGGTCGTTGATCTCTTGCTCGGTGGGCGCGCGTTTGGTCACGACTTTCAGGTCTTCGCTGCCGATCATGCCAATGTCGCGGCTCTGTACCAGCAGGCCGCCATTGACGCGTTTGTAGTCCCAGGCAGCAGCGCGGTCAGCCGACCATTCACCGCAGGCCAGCAGGCGCACATTGGCTTTGGCTGCGACGATGGCGCGCGCTTCTTCGCTGACGCTTGGCGCGATGATCACTTCGACGAACTGACGCTCGACGATCGCCTTGGCGGTCTCGGCATCCAGTTCACGGTTGAAGGCAATGATGCCGCCGAACGCCGATTCGGTATCGGTGGCATAGGCCAGTTCGTAGGCCTGGCGAATCCCGCCTTCAGCGTCCGGGCTCACCGCCACGCCGCACGGGTTGGCGTGCTTGACGATCACGCAGGCCGGCTTGACGAAGCTCTTCACGCATTCCAGCGCGGCGTCGGTGTCGGCCACGTTGTTGTAGGACAGCTCTTTGCCTTGCAGCTGGGTCGCGGTGGCGATGCCGACTTCGGCCGGTTTTGCCTCCACGTAGAACGCCGCGCTCTGGTGCGGGTTCTCGCCGTAGCGCATTTCCTGGGCCTTGATGAACTGGCTGTTGAAGGTGCGCGGGAATTGGCTGCGGCCTTCTGTGCTCAAGGTCTCGGCCGCCTGGTTCACGGTGCCCATGTAGTTGGCGATCATGCCGTCGTAGGCGGCGGTGTGTTCGAACGCCTTGAGCATCAGGTCGAAGCGCTGGGCGTAGGTCAGGCCACCCGCCTTCAGGCTTTCCAGCACTTGGGCGTAGTCACCGGCATTGACCACGATGGCCACGTCTTTGTGGTTCTTGGCGGCCGAGCGCACCATGGTCGGGCCGCCGATATCGATGTTTTCGATGGCGGTCGGCAGGTCGCAGCCTGGCTTGTTGATGGTGGCTTCGAACGGGTAGAGGTTGACGGCCACCAAGTCGATCGGCTTGATGCCGTGCTCGTTCATGATGGCGTCGTCGATACCGCGACGGCCGAGGATGCCGCCGTGAATTTTCGGGTGCAGGGTTTTGACCCGACCGTCCATCATTTCCGCGAAACCGGTGTAGTCCGCGACTTCCACTGCGGCCACGCCGTTGTCCTGCAGCAGTTTGAAGGTCCCGCCCGTGGAGAGGATTTCCACGCCCAGGGCTTCCAGCTCCCGGGCAAATTCGAGGATCCCGGTCTTGTCGGAAACACTGATCAAGGCGCGGCGGATCGGCAGGCGGGTAGTCTGGTCGGTCATTTCAATTTCCATCAAAAGCAAAGGAGTCAGCAAAAAAGGCGACCGTTTTTACGCGGGCGCCTTTCTGGTTTGATTGAATGCTTACAGCAAATCGTACTGCTTGAGCTTTTTGCGCAAGGTGCCACGATTGAGGCCCAGCAGCTCACTGGCTTTGGTCTGGTTGCCCTTGACGTAGTTCATCACGCTTTCGAGCAAGGGCGCTTCGACTTCGGAGAGCACCAGGTTGTACACGTCCGTGACGGAAGCACCCTCGAGGTGGGCGAAATAATTGTGCAGCGCTTTCTCGACACTCCCGCGAAGGGTCTGGCCTTCTTCGCTCGGCGTGTTGAGGTGCTGTTTCAAATTGACGTTGTCGCTCACGGGTGCTGTTCCACTCACTAAAGTCTCGGTCATCATCGTCATGCGGCCACCCCCTCTCCATCCCCTGTTCCCAGGCTCTTGTCACGTTCGGCGAAGAACTCACGAACGGTGGCGACCTGTGCCTGCGTTTCATCCAAACGGTTGAACTGAGCGCGAAATTCCTTGGCGCCCGGCAAGGTGGCGAGGTACCAGCCGACATGCTTGCGAGCAATGCGTACGCCCATCACATCCCCATAGAAGGCATGCAGGGCGACCAGATGCTCCAGCAGAATACGTTCCACCTCGGTCAGTTCCGGTGCCGGCAACAGTTCGCCGGTACGCAGGAAATGCTCGATTTCACGAAAAATCCATGGCCGCCCCTGGGCAGCCCGGCCGATCAACAAGCCGTCGGCACCGGTTGCGTGCAGCACGCGCCGGGCTTTCTCGGCTGAATCGATATCGCCATTGGCAAACACCGGCATCGACACCGCTTGCTTGATCGCGGCAATGGTGTCGTACTCGGCTTCCCCGGTATAAAGGTCGGCGCGGGTGCGGCCATGCACCGCCAGCGCTGCAATACCCGCCTGTTCGGCAATCTTCGCCACCGTCAGGCCATTCTTGTTGTCCCGGTCCCAACCGGTACGGATCTTCAGGGTCACCGGCACATCGACTGCGGCGACAACGGCCTGCAGGATCTCGGCAACCAACTGCTCATCTTTCAACAGGGCGGAACCGGCGGCCTTGTTGCAGACCTTCTTGGCCGGGCAGCCCATGTTGATATCAATGATCTGCGCGCCCAGCTCCACATTGGCCCTGGCCGCATCCGCCAGCATCTGCGCATCTCCCCCGGCGATCTGCACCGAGCGCGGCTCGGGATCACCTTCGTGGATCATGCGCATCCGCGACTTGCGGGTGTTCCACAAACTCATGTCGCTGGTGACCATTTCAGAGACTACTAGACCCGCGCCCAAACGTTTGCACAGCTGACGAAAGGGCTGGTCGGTGACGCCCGCCATCGGGGCGAGGATCAAGCCGTTGTGCACTGTATATGGACCGATGCGTACCGCCGACATAGGACTTCCCTGTTGTGGGGCCGGATCATTAGAGTTCGAAAAAGGGTTGGCATGATACCCGCTCTCGATGACTGGATAAAGGCTGAATTGGATAAAATCTGAACAGTTATTTTTTTATCGCCATCGGTTTGGTTGACGCCGATGCAGTCAATAATCCGCCGTCAAACCCAGGTTGCGGCGGGCTTCATTCGGGCGAATGAAAGCTCAGGCTGTAATTCACGGCTTTGTTGCCGGGGTCGAGGATGTCCAGGGAGATGTGGATCGGTACCTGCGACGGCATTTCGCTGACCCCGGCCAATTCGCCGCTGAGGTATTCGGCGGGTTTGAAGCGCCGACTGGCGATCAGGCCGCCGTTCAGGTCGGCAAAACGCAGCTCCAGCAGCGGGAAGGGCTGGGAGAAGGTTGCGCGGTTGTAGATGATCGCATCCACCACCAGGGCCCCGGCGAACTCCGGGTGGCTGCGCACTACCAGGTTGCTGCTCTTGATATGGGCGATATCGACCCGCGATGGCACGCTGCAGCCCAGCGTCGGGCACAGTTGCTGGAACCACGGGCGGTAGGCGTCCTGGCGGGCCAGCTCGTCGAATTGATAGGCGATGTACTGGCCTGCCAGGCCGGCGGCAGCGATCACCACCAGCACGATCCAGGTCAGGCGGCGGCCCCAGCCGGACGGGCGCTTCTGCGCGTATAGGTGCAGCGGATCGTCTTCCAGGTCCTGGAAAAGGTCGTCGTGGGCGCTGGAGTCGGCGCGCACTCGCTTGCGCCGCGATTGCGCACGCTCGTCGACTGCGTTCGCCGCCGGGGTCAAGGGCGTGAACGGTGGGTCCGGATCATCGTCATCGTGCGGGGCCTCGCGCAGTGGTGGCTCGTCGTCGATATCGTCGGTGTGAAAGGACATGGACGGTTCGGTGCGTGCGCTCGGCGCAGGCTCCGCTTCGGTGGGCAGGTCGCGTTCTTGCGGCGGTTCGCTGAACAAACTGGCGGCCCATTTTTCTTCCTCGGCCTTGAGCGTACCGCGGCTGGCGCTGAGGGCGTCGTCCTTGTGCCGACGGTCGGGCCCCGGCTGGCGGCGTTCGGCACCGACGGGCTGCGTGAGCTGAATCTCGCGGCGCTCGAGTTTGGCCAGTTCTTCGTCCAGGTCCAGGTTGTCCAGATCCAGTTCTTCGGCGGTCCACTGCTTCTGGCTGATCGCGCGTGGGGCTTCGGCGGCAGGCTCAAGCTCCGGGGCATGGCCAGGAACCTGGTCAGGTTGCATTTGCGCCCGTTGCTCCAGCAACTGGCGAGCGGCGTTGAACACTTGCAGGCACGAGCCGCAGCGCACCACGCCGCGCGCCACGTTCAACTGAGCGTGGTTGACGCGAAAGCGCGACTGGCAATGCGGGCACTGAGTGACGAAACTGTCGGTCATGCGGCCATCCGATTCAGACAAGCGCTCATTCTAGCGCCGACGTCCGCTGATGCGTACCCAGCCGTCACGGTTGGCGATGGGGTCCAGCTCGAAATCCCTGGCGTAGGCGGCAGCCACGTCTTCACCCTGTTCGGCGAGGATGCCCGACAGCGCCAGGCGCCCGCCCGGCCTGACCAGGCCCGACAGTTGCGGTGCCAGCGACACCAGCGGCCCGGCGAGGATATTGGCAACCAATACATCGGCTTGAACCTGGGGCAGGTCCTCAGGCAGGTAGAGTGGGAATTTGCCTTCAGGAATATGGTTGCGCCCGGCGTTATCGCGGGACGCTTCCAGCGCTTGCACGTCGATATCGGTACCCACGGCCTCCTTGGCGCCCAGCAGCAGGGCGGCGATGGCGAGGATCCCCGAGCCGCAGCCGAAGTCGAGCACGTTGCAGTCGAGCAGGTCCTGGCCGTCCAGCCATTCCAGGCACAGCGCGGTGGTGGGGTGAGTGCCGGTGCCGAACGCCAGGCCCGGGTCCAGCAGCAGGTTGACGGCCTCCGGCTCGGGTGCGGCGTGCCAGCTCGGTACGATCCACAGGCGCTGGCCGAAGCGCATGGGCTGGAAGTTATCCATCCAGCTGCGTTCCCAGTCCTGGTCTTCGATCACTTCGCTGTGATGCTCGGGCAGCGGGCCACCGGTGAGCAACTCCATATGCGCCAGCACGGAGGCGGCATCGGTGCCGTCTTCGAACAGGGCCAACAGATGGGTGTGGGACCACAGCGGGGTGGTATTGAGTTCCGGTTCGAAGATCGGCTGGTCTTCGGCATCCATGAAAGTCACCGACACGGCGCCGACTTCGAGGAAAGCGTCTTCGTAGGTTTCGGCTTGTTCCGGGCTGATGGCGAGACGAACTTGCAGCCAAGGCATGGCGGGCACCTTTGAAAAAAATGAGTGTGCAGCGCGTAGGCCGCGAAAGCGCGCAAGTTTACGCGAGCGAACGGCAGAAGACGACATTACTGAATGAATGCGGAGCAAATGTGGCCTGAAAGTTGGGGTGCAGAAACAACAAAACCGCCCGAAGGCGGCTTTGTTGGGTGGAGCACTTACTGGTTGGCCAGCTTGTGTTCCAGGTAGTGAATGTTCACACCACCTTCGCAGAAGCCTTCATCACGAACCAGGTCCCGATGCAGCGGGATGTTGGTCTTGATGCCGTCGACCACGATTTCGTCCAGGGCGTTGCGCATGCGGGCCATGGCCTCGTCGCGGGTCGCGCCCCAGGTGATCAGCTTGCCGATCAGCGAGTCGTAGTTGGACGGAACCTTGTAGCCGCTGTACAGGTGCGAATCCACACGTACGCCGTTGCCGCCGGGCGCGTGGAAATGCTTGACCAGGCCAGGGCTTGGGATAAAGGTCTTCGGGTCTTCGGCGTTGATGCGGCACTCCAGGGAGTGGCCGTGCATTTTCACGTCGTCCTGGGTGAAGGACAGCACGTTGCCGGCGGCGATGCTCAGCATCTCCTTGACGATGTCGATACCGGTGACCATCTCCGACACCGGGTGCTCTACCTGCACGCGAGTGTTCATCTCGATGAAGTAGAAGCGGCCGTTCTCGTAGAGGAACTCGAAGGTACCGGCGCCACGGTAGTTGATGTCGATGCACGCCTTCACGCAGCGCGCCAGGACTTCCTGGCGGGCTTTTTCGTCGAGGCCCGGTGCCGGGGCTTCTTCCAACACTTTCTGGTGACGACGTTGCAGCGAGCAATCGCGGTCGCCCAGGTGGATGGCGTGGCCCTGGCCGTCGGACAGCACCTGGACTTCCACGTGACGTGGGTTGGTCAGGTACTTCTCCAGGTAGACCATCGGGTTGCCGAACCAGGCGCCCGCTTCGGAGCGGGTCTGCTTGGCGGCTTCGATCAGGTCTTCTTCCTTGTGCACCACGCGCATACCGCGACCACCACCGCCACCGGCGGCCTTGATGATCACCGGGTAACCGACTTCGCGACCAATGCGCAGCGCGGTTTCCTCGTCTTCAGGCAGTGGGCCGTCGGAGCCTGGAACGGTCGGCACGCCCGCTGCAATCATGGCGTCCTTGGCCGAGACCTTGTCGCCCATCAGGCGAATGGTTTCGGCTTTGGGGCCGATGAAGGCAAACCCGGATTTTTCCACCTGTTCGGCGAAGTCGGCGTTTTCCGCGAGGAAGCCGTAGCCCGGGTGGATGCCATCAGCGCCGGTCACTTCAGCGGCAGCGATGATGTTCGAGACTTTCAGGTACGAGTTCGTGGCCAGTGGCGGGCCGATGCAGATGCTTTCGTCCGCCAGTTTCACGTGCATCAATTCGGTATCGGCCGTCGAGTAAACAGCGACGGTCTTGATGCCCTCTTCCTTACAGGCGCGCAGGATACGCAGCGCGATCTCGCCGCGGTTGGCGATCAGGACTTTTTGCAGTTTCTTCGCAGGTTTCAACATCGAAGGTGCTCCGCGGTTCAAACGATGGTGAACAGCGGCTGGTCGTACTCAACCGGCTGACCGTTTTCTACCAGGATGGATTCAATGACGCCGGCTTTTTCCGCAGTGATGTGGTTCATCATTTTCATCGCTTCCACGATGCAGATGGTGTCGCCCACTTTCACGGTCTTGCCCACTTCAACGAAGGCTGGCGAGGTCGGCGCCGGGGTGCGGTAGAAGGTACCGACCATTGGCGACTTGACCACGAAACCGTTCAGCTCAGGGGCTGCCGGGGCCGCAGGTGCTGCGGCTGGAGCGGCGGCGGCAGGTGCGGCAGCAGCTGGCGCCGGTGCTTGCATCTGCGGTGCGTAGAACTGTTGGGCCGGGGTCTTGCTGTGACGGCTGATCCGTACGGACTCTTCGCCTTCCTTGATTTCCAGCTCGTCGATACCGGATTCTTCCAGCAGTTCGATCAGTTTCTTAACTTTACGGATATCCATGAATCATCAACTCCCAAGGGTCGGTCAGGGGCGTTTAGCCTGTTCTTCAACGTGTTCCAGGGCGGCCTCCAGGGCCAGTCGGTAACCGCTGGCGCCAAGGCCGCAGATCACTCCTACCGCTACATCGGAGAAGTAAGAGTGATGGCGGAAAGCTTCGCGTTTGTGCACGTTCGATAAATGCACTTCGATGAATGGGATGCTCACCGCCAGCAGCGCGTCACGTAATGCAACGCTTGTATGCGTGAAAGCGGCGGGATTGATCAGAATAAAGTCCACGCCTTCGCCGCGCGCGGCATGGATGCGATCAATCAATTCATACTCGGCATTGCTTTGCAGGTAGAGCAAATGGTGGCCGGCAACACGGGCCCGCTGTTCCAGATCGAGGTTGATCTGATCCAGCGTCACTGCCCCGTAGACGCCCGGTTCGCGGGTGCCGAGCAGGTTCAGGTTGGGTCCGTGAAGAACCAGTAAGGTCGCCATCGGCTGTTCCTTGTTATTGGTTGGGGTAGCGCAGAACCCGGCGACTATGCCGCAAAGCCTTTGTGACTGTCCAGTTCTATGCAGTAGCCAGCACGATTAGCGAGGATAGCGCGAAATTTTTGACTGTGACTTGGGATTCGGTCATGGGTAATACAGTCGTGAAATCGCGGGAGATCCCATGTGGGAGGGGGCTTGCCCCCGATGGCGGCCTCAGGGCCGACCAGGATGTTGGATCAGATCGAGTACATATCCGTTTCTGCGGTAACGGCTGCTTAGGGTTCCGCCCTGACGGCGGCTCACTTTTGAAAAGCGCAAAAGTAAGCAAAACGCTCTTGCCCCACCACTCGGCACCTCGCTTGGGCTCGGTGTGCCCGAACGCAGGCTTGAATCCGTGGGCCGCCGCAATGGGCCATCCATGGCCCAGTGCGGCTAACCCGGCGTCCTGCCGGGTTACCCACGGATTCAAGCCTGCGTTCGGCCAGCGTGGTTTAACGGGGCGCCTGAGATCAAGATCAAAAGCGACTCGCTTCGCATCGTGGTTACGGTTGAGCGCTACAGATACAGAGTTGTGTAGATACCTATGCCCCGATAGCGGTGCATCAGTGACAGATACTGAGACTGACACACTGCAATCGGGGGCAAGCCCCCTCCCACATTTTGATCTCCACTGGAGGGGTGATCAGACGCGGAAGGCCTGCACCGCCGTGTTGAGCTGCCCGCCCAGCACCAGCAGGTGTTCGCCCTGGCTGCGCCCCTGGCCGATACGCAGCAGGTTGTCCTCGCCCAGCTGGTGAATGCGTTCGCTGTTATCGCGAATCTCGCTCACGGCCCCGCTTTGCTGCGCAGTCACGTCAGCGATGCGCACCGCTGTCTCGGAAATGGTCTGGATCGCCCCGACGATTTCGTCCAGCGCGCCATCGGCGGCCTGGGCTTGCTCGGCGGTGGCTTCGGCGTGTTCGACCTGCGCACGCATGCCTTGCACCGATTGGTGGGCGGCGCTTTGCAGGCTGCTGATCAAGCCCTGGATTTCGGCGGTGGCGCCGGCTGTGCGCTGGGCCAGGGTGCGTACTTCATCGGCGACCACGGCGAAACCCCGGCCGGCCTCACCGGCGCGGGCGGCTTCGATGGCGGCATTGAGCGCCAGCAGGTTGGTCTGGTCGGCGATCGAGCGGATCACCGTGAGCACGCCGCCGATGGTGGCGGATTCCTCGGCAAGTTTCTCGATCATCTGCGCGTTTTGCTGCACTTCTCCCACCAGGGCGTGCAACCCGGTCAGGCTCAGGCCGATGACGCGCTGGCCTTGTTCCACGGCGATGCCGGCACTGCGACTGGCGCCAGCGGCCTGGCTGGCATCGCCCGCCACTTGCTGGATGGTCGCTTCCAGTTCGCCCAGGGAGTCACGGATCTGCGCGGTATCCCCGGCCTGGCGTTCGGCGCCGTCGTGCAGGCCGCTGCTCAGTTCGGCAAGGGCGCGGCTGCTGCCGGCAACTTCTTCGGCGTTGCCGCGAATCGTGCCGACCAGGTCCACGAGATAAGCGCGCAGGCGGTTGAGCGAGGCTTCGATATCGCGCAGTTCGCGGTTGGTCCTGCCCAGGCCGATCGGCTGGCTGAAGTTGCCTTCGGCCCAGGTGGACAGCGCCGGGGCGAGGGCGGTCAGCACCCGCGCCAGGCGACGCTGCAAGGTGTCGATCAACAGGGCGATCAGCAGGATCAGGCCAATCATCAGCCCTTGTATCAGGCGCACTTCGCCCTGGATGCTGGCGTGTTGCGCACGCACCACCGGCTCCAGGCCGGCGATGGCTTGGCGCACACCGGTGATCTTGGTGCGGGTGGCGGCGGCAAGGTCGGCGCGTTGCTGGATCTGTTCGCGGGTGCGCTTGAGCTCGGCGGGGTAGCGGGTCAACAGGCCGTTGAGTTCACGCTTGAGGTCGACGCCGGTGTCCAGCGCTTCGGTTTTTTCAGTGTTTTCCAGGCCCATCAAGGCGGAAAAATCGTCGGTGCTGGATTCGGCGCTGGCCTTCACGCCCAGTAACGGCAGCTGTGCCAGCAGGTCGGCCTGGCTACGGATGTTGGCGATTTCACGCTCGACGTCATCGGCCAGCTCGGCGCGCCCGCTGCTGACCAGTTTTTCGCGCGCCAGGGACAACTTGCCCAAGTGTTGCGAGGCGGCCAGCAGGGGCGGCAGGTAGCGCGCGGCGTCCGCAGAATTGACCGCGCTGGCGTACTGGCTCAGTTGCTCCAGGTTCGCCCCCAGTTCGCGTTCGGCTTGCAGCAGCAGCGCTTGCGGGTCGCCGGCCAGTTTACCGGCGGCGAGCAGGTCGGTTTTGCTGAAGGCATCCAGGTCCGCAAGGCTGGGACGCAGGCTTTGCGCCAACTCGGGCGGCAGTGAGTCGAGCTGCTGCAACAGGCTTTCCAGGCTCTGACCGGCGCTGCTCAACCGCAGGGCATCGCCGCTGGCCAGGTAGTCGTCGATATTGCGTGCGGTCTGGTTCTCAAAGGCCTGGGACAGTCCCAGATAGCGCTCCATCAACAGGTAAGGGCGCTCCAGCGCCCGTTGCGACCACCACAGCGTCGCGCCAAGTGCCAGGCACACGGCAACCAGAAGAAGGGTATTGAGATTGGTCAGCAGCTTCAGGCGCATGCGTGGTTTCAACCGACAGCAAAAGATAAGTGCCTGAAGTTATTGCGTTTCTATTACAACCTTATGACCGATTCAGTGAATTCCGGTGAAAAGATGGCACTTTGCTTTGATGGGCGAGCCGCCTGCACGCGGTTGCGTCCGGCATGCTTGGCACGGTACAGCGCCTCGTCGGCCTGGGCGGCCATCATCAGGCCGTCGGAGCCGTCGCACAGTTCCACCAGCCCGGCACTGAAGGTGCACCATAAGTCCTGTGGCTGGGCCGGGTAGTGGATTTCCGCAAAGCGCCCACGAATGTCGTCCAGCACCCTGCAGGCCGATTCGAGGTCGGTGTCGGGCATTACGATGGCAAATTCCTCACCGCCATAGCGGCCGATGTAATCGGTCTTGCGCAGGCGCTGCTTGAGGAACAGGGCCAGGCTCTTGATGACGCGATCGCCCATGGGGTGACCGTGGCTGTCATTGACCCGCTTGAAGTGGTCGATATCCAGCATGGCGAAGCTCAGCGGCTTGTTTTCGCGACGGGCGCGGAAGCTGCAGTCTTCGAGCAATTGCAGGATATGCGTGTGGTTGTACAGCCCGGTCAGGCTGTCGCGCACCATCCGCGCCTTCAAGTTTCGCGCGCGCGCCGCGCGGTTGCGTACGGTGGTGATCAGATGGCGCGGCTTGATCGGCTTGGTCAGGAAGTCGTCACCGCCTTCGCTCATCGCATCGAGCTGTTTGTCCAGGTCGTCTTCGGCCGACAGGTAGATGATCGGCACGCTGACATAGCGGTCGTTGTGGCGAATCACCTTGGCCAGCTCGGTGCCGGTGCAGGCGGGCATGTACATGTCGAGGATGATCAGATCGGGCTGGAAGTCCGCCAGCTCGGCCATGGCCTGGATCGGCTCGATCAAGGTGCGGGTGACGATGCCGGCGCTGTTGAGCAGGCGCTCGGTGTGCAAGGCCTGGGCACGGGAGTCGTCAATGATCAACACTTTATACGGTTCATATTGCGCGACGCAGGTCAGCACTTCGATTTTTTCCAACAGGCTCGAGGCTTCCAGCGTGCCGGTGAGGAATTCTTCGCCGCCGGCACGCACGGCGGCCAGGCGTGTGGGTGTGTCGGTTTCATTCAGGCTGAAAAACAGCAGCGGCAGCTTTTGCTCCAGGCCCTGCTGGGCTTCGGCGGCCAGTTTCAGCCCAAGCCCTGTGCCGCAGAAGTCCACGTCCATTACCATGGCCGATGGCAGGCGCTCGGCCATGGTGGCGCGAAAGGCTGCGACGCTGTCCAGGGATTGGGCGCTCATGCCAAAGAATTCCAACTGCCTGGCCAGGCGTTCGGCACGGTCATGGTCGGCCAGCATCACATAGATCGGCTTGCGCATCGGCGGCAGCAGGGTTTGCTCAAGTTGATCGCCCTGGCGCAACCCGGTGCGCGACAGCCGCTGCATCAGGCGGTTGAGTTCGGTGATCAACTGGCTGCTGAGGCGACCGCGGTTGTCTTCCACGGCCCTGAGGGACTCGCCAATGTGCCGGGCCAGTTGGCGATGCTCGGGCTGTTCAAAACGCTCGGCAAAACGCAGCAGGCGCAGATTGGCTTCGCTGAGTTCGGAGAAGTCGGCGTTCGACCATTCGCTGCGTTGCAGGCGTTGCCAGATCTCAAGAATTTGACGTGCCTGATGAATTACCCGCTGGGCAAAATGCTGCTTGAGACGCTCGCGGCTGGGGTCTTCTGACTCGGTCATATCCTGACTACTGTGAGGGTGCATGCTGAGGTCAACTAGTGGCCCTATGCTAGCACCTCTTTTCTATTGTATGAGTGTCATACGTCAATTAAGTACGCGTCGGCGGTATTCATTTTTTGACCTCGTGGTCGCGCTGTGTAAAAAGCGTGCATCCTTTATAGTTCACCCTCGGGTATGCGCCAGTCTGGTTTAAAAGCGCCGCACCGATGGGCACGATGGGGTAGGGTTGTGGTCGGAGTGTTTGACCGCACCCGGACAATTGATGTGCATGAACTCAAGTGATTGAAAGGATATCGCCATGCTGGACTGGAAAAACCGTGAAGGCAGTGCCAAAGGCCCCGCCCCTGAGCCCAAGTCGGCCAACCGCAGCTACGTTCGCAACCTGCTGATGAGCCGCGCCTTGCTCAGCGTGATCTGCTTGTACCTGCTGGTCACTGGAGGCCTGGGTTGGTATTGGAGTCAGGAGCCGGCGTTGTTTCCGGTCCAGCAAAACGCCCAGCTTGCCGCCGAGAAGGAAGGCAAGCAGATGGTGATCGGCTACACCACCGTCGAAACCCTGAAAAACGTGGTCGGCACCTTGCTCAACAAGCCCGGTGGCTACATTTCCAATGACCGTTTCCCGCCAGGCCTGTGGATGGACAACATGCCGAGCTGGGAGTACGGCGTGCTGGTGCAGGTACGTGACCTGACCCGCGCCCTGCGCAAGGATTTCGCCCGTTCCCAGTCGCAGTCGGCTGAAGACGCTGACCTGGCCAAGGCCGAGCCGCGTTTCAACTTTGACAACAAGAGCTGGGTGCTGCCGTCCAGCGAGTCGGAATACCAGGAAGGCATCAACTCCCTGAGCCGCTACGAAGCACGCCTGTCCGACCCTAACCAGAAGGGCGCGCTGTTCTATGCCCGCGCCGACAACCTGAACAACTGGCTGGGCGACGTCGCCACCCGTCTGGGTTCGCTGTCGCAGCGCCTGTCGGCCAGTGTGGGCCGCGTGAAGCTGAACACCGCACTGAAAACCGAAGCGCTGGCGCCGGGTGAAGTGCCGCAGGTCGATGAAGAAGTGGTGGAAACCCCCTGGATGCAGATCGACAACGTGTTCTACGAGGCCCGTGGCCAGGCGTGGGCGCTGTCCCATCTGCTGCGCGCCATCGAAGTCGATTTTGCCGACGTGCTGGCCAAGAAAAACGCCACCGTCAGCGTGCGCCAGATCATTCGTGAGCTGGAGGCCTCGCAGGAACCGGTGTGGAGCCCGATGATTCTCAACGGCAGCGGCTTCGGTGTACTGGCGAACCATTCGCTGGTGATGGCGAACTACATTTCCCGGGCCAACGCTGCAGTGATCGATTTGCGTCAGCTCCTCAATCAGGGTTGATGATGGACGCTACTCAAAAGGAGGCCGCCCACCGGGTAGCCTCCGATGCTGAACTGATCCAGTGGGTTGACGAACATGACAACCCGCTCGGCAACCTCGTCAGGTCCGACCTGCGCAACCGCGGACTGATTGGCCGTTGCACCTTTATCTTCCTGTTCAACTCCAGGGGCGAGCTGTGTGTGCATCGGCGCACCCTGAGCAAGGCACTGTACCCCGGGTTCTGGGACACGGCAGCGGGCGGGATGGTCGCGGCAGGGGAAACCTATGCCGATTCGGCGGCCCGCGAGCTTGCCGAAGAACTGGGCGTCAGCGGCGTGGAATTGATCGAACATGACCATTTCTATTTCGAAGACGGCGACAGCAGGCTTTGGTGCACCTCCTACTCGGCGGTATGGGACGGGCCACTGTGCCTGCAGCCCGAAGAAGTCATGGAAGCGCGCTTCCTGCCGATTGAAACGGTGTTGAGCGAGGCCAGACACAAGCCTTACTGCCCGGACGCGCAAGAAGGCCTGCGTCGCTATCTGGCGTTGCGTCGCTAAAGTTGCATGAAATGGCGCCATTTGGCCCTTAGCAACTTGGCTTTTTGCCGTTACACTGCGCCACTTTTCATCCCCTAGAGGATTGCCGGTGGCCAAGAAAGCCGCATCCTTCGCCGCCCTGGGTGGCCTGGTATTTTCCACCGATGCAGGTCGACACTGCCCGGACTGCCGTCAGCCCGTGGATTCGTGCACCTGCAAACAAACCCTGATTCCCGAAGGCGACGGCATTGCCCGCGTACGCCGCGAGAGCAAAGGCCGTGGCGGCAAGACGGTGACCACCATCACCGGCGTGCCGCTGGCCGAAGAGGCGCTCAAGGAACTTGCCACCACGCTGAAGAAGCGCTGCGGCACCGGTGGCGCGTTGAAAGACGGCGTCATCGAAATCCAGGGCGAGCATGTCGAGTTGCTGTTGGCCGAGCTGATCAAGCTCGGTTACAAGGCCAAGAAGTCCGGCGGCTGAAAGCCTCTTCCCGGCCTGTGTCTAAACTCTGCCCTGCGAGCGAGGTCTACCTCCCTTACAGGCAAATCGTCATTTTCATTCTTTAGACTGCGCCAGCCTCCGCTTGAGGTGGCGCCTTCGCCTTCATTTATAGGGGACTTCGATGTCCGTACGACGCACACGCAAAGACGATGGCAGCCAATGGACAGTTGCGGACAGCCGCAGTGTTTACGGGATTCGCCATTGGGGGGCCGGTTATTTCGCGATCAATGAAGCCGGTCGCGTAGAAGTCCGTCCGAACGGTCCGAACAGCACGCCTGTCGATCTGTACGAGCAAGTCGACGAGCTGCGCAAAAGCGGCCTGTCGTTGCCGCTGCTGGTGCGCTTCCCCGATATCCTGCAAGACCGTGTACGCCAGCTCACCGGTGCTTTCGATTCGAACATCGAACGCCTGGAATACCAGAGCCAGTACACCGCGCTGTATCCGATCAAGGTGAACCAGCAAGAGGCGGTGATCGAGAACATCATCGCCACCCAGAACGTCTCCATCGGCCTGGAAGCCGGCTCCAAGCCGGAGCTGCTCGCCGTGCTGGCCCTGGCGCCGAAGGGCGGCACCATCGTCTGCAACGGTTACAAGGACCGTGAATTCATCCGCCTGGCGCTGATGGGCCAGAAGCTCGGCCACAATGTGTTTATCGTGATCGAGAAAGAATCCGAAGTTGAATTGGTGATCGAAGAGGCCGCCAGCCTCAAGGTCAAGCCGCAGGTAGGCTTGCGTGTGCGCCTGTCGTCCCTGGCCTCAAGCAAGTGGGCGGACACCGGTGGCGAGAAGTCCAAGTTCGGTCTGTCGGCGGCGCAGCTGCTGTCGGTGGTCGAGCGTTTCCGCGCGGCCGGCCTGGACCAGGGCATCCGCCTGCTGCACTTTCACATGGGTTCGCAGATCGCCAACCTGGCCGACTACCAGCACGGGTTCAAGGAAGCCATTCGTTACTACGGCGAACTGCGCAACCTTGGCCTGCCGGTGGACCACATCGACGTGGGCGGCGGCCTGGGCGTGGACTACGACGGTACCCACTCGCGCAACGCCAGCTCGATCAACTACGACATGGACGACTACGCCGGCGTGGTGGTGGGCATGCTCAAGGAGTTCTGCGACGCGCAGAGCCTGCCGCATCCGCACATTTTCTCCGAGAGTGGCCGTTCGCTGACCGCCCACCACGCCATGCTGGTGGTGCAGGTGACCGACGTCGAGAAACACAACGACGAAATCCCGACCATCGAAAACAAGGAAAGCCTGCCGGAAACCGTGCAATGGCTGGTGGACCTGCTGGGCCCGACCGATATCGAGATGGTCACTGAAACCTACTGGCGCGCCACTCACTACATGAGCGACGTGGCTACCCAGTACGCCGACGGCAAGCTGACCCTGGCCGAAAAAGCCCTGGCCGAGCAGTGCTACTTCGCCGTGTGCCGTCGCCTGCACAACTCGCTCAAGGCCCGTCAGCGCTCGCACCGCCAGGTGCTGGACGAGCTCAACGACAAGCTGGCCGACAAGTACATCTGCAACTTCTCGGTGTTCCAGAGCCTGCCGGACACCTGGGCCATCGGTCAGGTACTGCCGATTCTGCCGCTGCATCGCCTCGACGAAGAGCCGCTGCGCCGCGCCGTGCTGCAAGACCTGACCTGCGACTCCGACGGCAAGATCAAGCAGTACGTCGACGAACAGAGCATCGAGACCAGCCTGCCGGTCCATGCCTTGAACGAGGGCGAAGACTACCTGCTGGGCATCTTCCTGGTCGGCGCGTATCAGGAAATCCTCGGCGATATGCACAACCTGTTCGGTGACACCGACTCGGTGAACATCTACCAGCGTGAAGACGGTTCGGTGTACAGCGCCGGGATCGAGACGCACGACACCATCGAAGACATGCTGCGCTATGTGCACTTGTCGCCGGAGGAATTGATGACCCATTACCGTGACAAGTGTGCGAGTGCGAAGATCAGTGCGTCGGAACGCACCCAGTTCCTGGACGCCTTGCGTCTGGGCCTGACCCGTTCTTCCTACCTGTCCTCGTAAATGTGGGAGGGGGCTTGCCCCCGATAGCGGAGTGTCAGGCAACTGATTTGTTGCTGATGTACTGCTATCGGGAGCAAGCCCCCTCCCACATTTGGATTGCGTTTCTTCAGTTTTTACCGAGCCACAGCCCTTGCCGATTCAGGCGCCAGGCAATTGCCCACAGGGTCAAACTGCGCACCGCCATGAACAGCAGGAAGGTGATCCACAGCCCGTGGTTGCCCAACCCCTGCAATGCCCAGGCAAGCGGCAGCACCAGCAGCACCGTCAGCAGCATCCCATTGCGCATTTCCCGCGCCCGCGTGGCGCCGATAAACAATCCATCGAGCACATAACTCCACACCGCAATCAACGGCAATACCGCAACGTAGGGCAGGTAGCGGTCGGCGGTTTCGCGCACGCTTGGAATGTCGGTTTGCATGGCGATAAACAGGTGGCCGCCGAAGGTGAACAGCAGGGCGAAACCGACGCTGGCGATCAGCGACCAACCACAGGCAACCACCAATGATCGCCTTAACGCCTGGCGGTCACGTGCGCCGATGGCGTGGCCGCACAGGGCCTCGACAGCGTGAGCGAGGCCGTCCAGAGCGTGTGCCGTCAGCAGCAGGCCGTTGAGCAACAGCGCATTGGCCGCCACGGTCGCATCTCCCAGCCGCGCGCCCTGTACGGTGATCATGAAAAACACCGACTGCAACGCCAGGCTGCGGATAAAGATGTCGCGGTTTACCGCCAGCAATGGGCGCCAGCTTTGCCACAGCTTGAGCGCGGCCCAGGCGATATGGCCGGGGTAGGCGCGCAAGGCTTTCTGGGTGAGGGCCAGGCCGAGCAGGGCACCGGTCCATTCGGCAATCACCGAGGCGCGGGCCGAACCGACCACGCCCCAATCCAGGCCCAGAACGAACCACAGGTTCAGCGCGATATTGACCAGGTTGGTGGTCAGCAGGATCGCCAACGGCGCACGGGCGTTCTGGGTGCCGAGGAACCAACCGACCAGCGCATAGCTGGCAAGGGCGGCGGGCAGGCCGAAGAGGCGCGTATGGAAGAATTCCCGGGTCAGTTGGTTCAGTTCGGCCGAGGGTTGCATCCACTCGAGCGCCAGGTGGCTGAGTGGAATGCCCACGCTGCCCAGCAACATGGCCAGTCCCAGCGCGAGCAGCAGACCTTGCAGCAGCACCTGGCGCAATGCCGCGCCGTCATTGCGCCCGGCGGCCTGGGCGGCAAAGCCGGTGGAGCCCATGCGCAAGAAGCCCATGGCCCAGGCGAGGAAGGTATACAGGCTGGCGCCGACGGCCACGGCGCCCAGTTGGTGGGCATGGGGCAGATGGCCGATGACCATGCTGTCGACCAGGGCCACCAGCGGCACGGAGATATTCGACAGGATCATCGGCGCGGCCAGGGCCCAGACACGGCGATGGGTGGGGCGGTGGCGCCAGTCGGCGAGCAGGGCGGTCATGAAGGCTCCTAGGTGGAGCGCCATTGTAACCGGCCATTAACCCCACCGCAGATCCAATGTGGGAGGGGCGGTACGACGATTCGACTTGCCCCCAATGGCGGCCTCTGGGCCGACCAGGATGTTATGTCGATCCCGATCCAAATGTGGGAGGGGGCTTGCCCCCGATGACGGCCTCAGAGCCGGCCAGGATGTTGTGTCGATCCCGATCCAAATGTGGGAGGGGGCTTGCCCCCGATGGCGGCCTCAGAGCCGACCAGGATGTTGGATCAGATCGAGTACATATCCGTTGCTGCGGTAACGGCCACTTAGGGTTCCGCCCTGACGGCGGGTCACTTTGGAAAAGCCCCAAAGTAACCAAAGGGCTCATGCCCCACCACTCGGCACCTCGCCTAGGCTCGGTGTGCCCGAACGCAGGCTTGAATCCGTGGGCCGCCGCAATGGGCCATCCATGGCCCAGTGCGGCTAACCCGGCGTCCTGCCGGGTTACCCACGGATTCAAGCCTGCGTTCGGCCAGCGTGGTTTAACGGGGCGCCTGAGATCAAGATCAAAAGCAGATCAAGAGCGGCTCGCTTCGCATCGTGGTTACGGTGGGGGCTGCAGAGTTGTGTAGGTACGTCAGGCAACTGATTTTTTGCTGATGTACCGCTATCGGGGGCAAGCCCCCTCCCACATTTTGATCTGCATTTTATGTGGGATTTGGTTTGGCTCCAATGACACCCAGAACCAACACACCCTCCGTCGGTCAATGTGACCAGCTCCGCAGCAGCTTGGTCGGTGCTGATATATAGTTCACCCTCGGTTTCCTCTGACTATGAGTGCCCCATGCTTAACAAAGGATTGTTCCTGGCCTGTGCGCTGGCCCTGCTGAGCGCCTGCGATTCTTCCGATAAACCGTCCGCGCCCTCTGCCCCGGCGGCGAGTGTGGCGCCCAAGCCGGCCAAGGCGGCGGTGGATGTGGCGGCGTTGAAGCAGCGTTACGCCGGGCGTGAGTTAAGCGTGGTGGATGTGTCCGAGGTGCAGTTGGACGGGGCCAGCACCCTGTCGGTGAGTTTTTCCATTCCCCTGGACCCGGATCAGAAGTTCGTCGACAAAGTCCATTTGGTCGACAGCAAGTCGGGCAAGGTCGATGGCGCCTGGGAGCTTTCCGATAACTTGATGGAATTGCGCCTGCGCCACCTGGAGCCGCAGCGCAAGTTGGTGCTGACGGTGGATGCCGGGGTGAAGGCGGTCAACGACAACCTGCTCGCCGCCGAATACACCGCTCGCCTGGAAACCCGCGACCTGCAAGCCACCGTCGGCTTTGCCAGCCGTGGCACGCTGTTGCCCACGCGCCTGGCTGAGGGCCTGCCGGTGATCGCGCTGAACGTCGACAAGATCGACGTTGAATTCTTCCGGATCAAGGCCGAGTCCCTGCCGGCGTTCCTGGCGCAGTGGGGGCGCAACACCAGCCTGCAAAGTTACGAATCCCGCGAATTGCTGCCGATGGCCGACCTGGTCTACGGCGGCCGTTTTGACCTCAACCCGGCGCGCAATACCCGCGAAACCCTGCTGCTGCCGATCGCCGGTCTCAAGCAATTGCAGCAGCCGGGTGTGTACCTGGCGGTGATGCGTGCCTCGGGCACCTACAACTATTCGCAACCGGCCACGCTGTTTACCTTGAGTGATATCGGCCTGTCGGTGCACCGCTACGCCAATCGCCTGGATGTGTTTACCCAGGCGCTGGAAGGCGGCAAGGCGTTGAACGGCGTCGAACTGGAAATCCTCGATGCCGAAGGCCGCGTACTCGGCCAGAGCAAGACCGAAGACGGTGGCCACGCCGAGTTGCCGCTGCCGAAAAAAGCCCAGGTTTTGCTGGCCAAGCAGGGTGAACAAACCAGTTTGCTGCGTCTGGACAGTGCCGCGCTGGACCTGGCCGAGTTCGATATCGGTGGGCAGCCGTCGCACCCGTTGCAGTTCTTTGTGTTCGGCCCGCGGGACCTGTATCGCCCCGGTGAAACCGTGCTGCTCAACGCCCTGTTGCGCGACAAGGACGGCAACGCCGTCAAGCCGCAGCCGGTGAGCGTCGAAGTGCGCCGCCCCGATGAGCAGGTCAGCCGCAAATTCGTGTGGGAGGCCGACGCCTCCGGTCTCTATCAATACCCGCTGCAACTGGCCGGCGAAGCACCGACCGGGCGCTGGCAGCTGGTATTCGACCTGGGCGATGGCAAGCCGCAGCTGTATGAATTCCTCGTCGAAGACTTCCTGCCCGAGCGCCTGGCGCTGGAGCTCAAGGGCAGTGACACGCCACTGAGCCCGGCGGATGACGCGGTCATCCAGGTCAATGGCCGTTATCTGTACGGCGCGCCGGCCTCGGGCAATCGGGTCAGCGGGCAGGTCTACGTGCGCCCATTGCGCGAGGCGGTCAAAAGCTTGCCGGGCTACCAGTTCGGCTCGGTCACCGAAGAAGAGCTGAGCCAGGATTTCGAACTGGACGAAAGCACGCTGGACGCCAAGGGCCAGGAAGAACTGACCCTGGAAAGCAAATGGGCCGAGGCCAAGTCGCCCCTGCAATTGATCGTGCAGGCCAGTCTGCAGGAGTCGGGCGGCCGGCCGATCACCCGGCGTCTGGTACAGCCGATCTGGCCGGCCGAGCAGTTGCCGGGCCTGCGCGGGCTGTTTGATGGCACTGAAACCAACGGCGACGGCCCGGCGGAATTCGAAGTGCTGGTGGCCAACCAGGACGGCCAGAAACTTGCCGCGCAGAACCTCAAGGTGCGTCTGGTGCGTGAGCGCCGCGACTATTACTGGAACTACTCGGACAATGATGGCTGGAGCTATCACTACAACGAGAAATTCCTCAACCTCGACGAACAAACCCTCGACATCAAGGCCGGCGACACCGCCAAGGTCAGCTTCCAGGTGGAGTGGGGCCCCTACCGCGTCGAGGTCGAAGACCCGCAGACCGGCTTGATCAGCAGCCTGCGCTTCTGGGCCGGCTACCAGGCCCAGGACAACACCGAAGGCGGCGCCGTGCGCCCCGATCAGGTCAAGCTGGCATTGGATAAGCCCGCCTATGCCGATGGCGACACCGCCAACGTCACCGTCACGCCGCCGGCGGCCGGTAAAGGCTACCTGCTGGTTGAGTCCGCCGAGGGGCCGCTGTGGTGGCAGGAAATCGACGTGCCGGCCGAAGGCAAGAGCTTTGCCGTAAAGCTCGACCCGAAATGGTCGCGGCATGATCTGTACGTGAGCGCGCTGGTGATCCGTCCCGGCGAGCGCAAAGCCAATATCACCCCCAAACGCGCGGTGGGCCTGCTGCATCTGCCGTTGGACCGTACCCAGCGCAAGCTTGGCCTGACGCTGACGGCGCCGGAAAAAATGCGCCCCAAACAGCCGCTGACGGTGAAAATCGCCGCCAAAAACGCCGACGGCAGTGTGCCCAAACAGGTGCATGTGCTGGTGGCCGCAGTGGACGTGGGCATTCTCAATATCACCGAATACCCTACACCCGACCCGTACTCCAGCCTGTTCGGCCGCAAGGCCTATGGCGTGGACCAGTTCGACATCTACGGCCAGTTGATCGAAGCCGGGCAGGGCCGTCTGGCCAGCCTGGCGTTCGGGGGCGATGCGGCGCTGGCCAAGGGCGGCAAGCGCCCCGACACCAGCGTGACCATTGTCGCCCTGCAAAGCGCACCGGTGACGCTCAACGAGCAGGGCGAGGGCGAAGTCAGCGTCGATATTCCGGATTTCAACGGCGAGCTGCGCCTGATGGCCCAGGCCTGGAGTGATGACCGTTATGGCATGGCCGAAGCCAAGACCGTGATCGCCGCGCCGCTGATTGCCGAGTTGTCGGCACCGCGCTTCCTGGCCGGTGGTGACGAGACGACGTTGGCGCTGGACCTGTCCAACCTGTCGGGCAAGGCGCAGAAGCTGGACGTGCAACTGAGCGCCGAAGGGCAGTTGCAACTGGTCAACGGCGGCGCGCACAGCGTCGAGTTGAAACAGGGCCAGCGCACCACGTTGCGCATCCCGGTGAAAGCCTGGGGCGGCCTGGGCAATGGCAAGGTCAAGGTGACGGTCAACGGTTTGGATCTGCCCGGTGAAAACCTGCCGCCGTTCAGCCGTGAATGGACCCTGGGCGTGCGCCCTGCCTATCCTGCGTTGCTCAAGCATTACCGCGCCGTGCTCAAGGACCAGCCGTGGAGCTTGCCTGCGGGCACGCTGGAGCAGTTCGACAGCGCGGGCAGCGAGGCGCTGTTGAGCCTGTCCAGCCGGCCGCCGTTGAACCTCGGCGCGCAGATCAGCGCGCTCAAGGCCTACCCCTACGGTTGCCTGGAGCAAACCGCCAGTGGTCTGTACCCATCGCTCTATGCCGATGACGCGTTGCTTAAACGCCTGAGCATCAAGGGCGAGCCGGATGCCGAGCGTAAACGCAAGATCGAGTTGGGCATCGAACGCCTGCTGGGCATGCAGCGCTACAACGGCAGCTTCGGTTTGTGGGGCGCCGACGGCGAGGAAGAATATTGGCTGACCGCCTATGTCACCGACTTCCTGCTGCGCGCCCGTGACCAGGGTTTTGCAGTGCCGGCCGAGGCGCTGAAGAAAGCCAGTGAGCGTCTGCTGCGCTATGTGCAGGAGCGCAACCTGATCGAAGTCGACTACAGCGACAACGCCGAACACACCCGTTTTGCCGTGCAGGCCTACGCCGGCATGGTCCTGGCGCGCAGTCAGCAGGCGCCGCTGGGGGCCTTGCGCAGTATCTTCGAGCGACGCAGCGATGCGCGTTCCGGCTTGCCCCTGGTGCAGTTGGCCATTGCCCTGCAGAAAATGGGCGACCAGCCGCGTGCGGACCAGGCGCTGCTCGCCGGCCTGGCGGCGCAGCGCAGCGCCAAGGAATGGCTGGCCGACTACGGCAGCCCGTTGCGCGATCAGGCGATGATCCTGGCGTTGCTGGAAGAAAATGACCTGGCCAAGGGCAAGCGCGAGGAACGCCTGTTCGCGCTCTCGGACCAGTTGGCGGCCAGCCCGTATCTGTCGACCCAGGAGCGTAATTCGCTGTTCCTCGCCGGGCGGCTCGGGCTCGCCCAGCCAGATGCGAACTGGCAAGTGTCGCTGACCGGCAGTGGCGGTGTGCGTGAACTGAACAACCAGCAATCAACGCTGCAACTGGATGACAAGCTGCTGACCAGCGACTTGAGCCTGAGCAATCAGGGGCAAACGCCGGTGTACCAGCAACTGACGATTTCCGGTTACCCACAAGTGCCACCGGCAGCGGGCGGTGAGAACCTGAGCATCCGTCGCGAATACCTGGGCATGAACGGCCAGCCGCTGAACCTGCGCAGCCTCAACAGCGGCGACCTGGTGCTGGTGCATTTGGCGGTCAGCGCCAAGCAACGCGTGCCGGATGCCCTGGTGGTCGACCTGTTGCCCGCCGGCCTGGAACTGGAAAACCAGAACCTGGCCCAAAGCGCGGCCAGCCTGGAGAATGCGAGCAGCCAGGTGAAGGAGTGGCGCGAGTCGATGCAGAACGCGTCGCTCAAGCATCAGGAGTTTCGTGATGACCGCTACGTGGCGGCGATGAACCTGGACGGTTACGGCGGCACCACGCACTTGCTGTACCTGGCACGGGCAGTGACACCGGGCACCTACCGCGTGCCGCCGCCGCAGGTGGAGTCGATGTATCGGCCGAACTGGCAGGCGGTGGGTGAAACCCCGGCAGATATGGTGATCAAGGGCCGCTGATTGCTGAAGTTGAAATGGAGATCAATGTGGGAGGGGGCTTGCCCCCGATAGCTGAGTGTCAGCCAATGATGTTTTGACTGATTCACCGCTATCGGGAGCAAGCCCCCTCCCACAAGGGATTGGGGCGGTCAGATAAATCAGTGCACGACCCAGCTCAATAACCACAGGCCCAGGATCAGCCAGATGATCCCGATAATGATCGAGGCGCGCATAAAGGCGCGTACCGCCGAGTACAGGAAGAGCAGCCCGACGATCAGGGTGATAATGCTGATGATCGAGGTGTCCATGCCCAGGGTGCGCGACAAGCCATCGATAAAGTTGCCGCCGGCGTGGGTCAAGGCTCCGAACAAGCCGCTCAGACCGTCGACGATAAAGCGGATGACGGAACCGAGCGCCTGGCCCAGCCATTCGAAAAAGCTTTCTACCTGCATGTGCGTGTCCTGATAAGAAGGTGGGCGTAACTGTGCCTTTGGTCGTTGTTGCGACAGGCGAGTTCCCTGCAAGCATAGAGGTTTACCCGGTTGAATTTGCGTTTTGTTGCCCGCTGGACACTGGTGAGCCTGTTGTCGGTCATCGCCCTGCTATGGCTGGCCGACCGTATCTGGCCCCTGCCGTTGCCCCGGGACGACCTGGCCCGGGTGGTGCTGGCCGAGGATGGCACGCCACTGTGGCGCTTTGCCGATGCCAATGGCGTGTGGCGTTATCCGGTGCAAACCCGCGAAGTCTCACCGTATTACCTGGACGCGTTGCTGACCTACGAGGACCGCTGGTTCTACCGCCACCCCGGCGTAAACCCGCTGGCGCTGGCGCGGGCGACGTGGCAGAACCTGACCGGTGCACGGGTGGTATCCGGCGGCAGCACCTTGTCGATGCAGGTGGCGCGACTGCTCGACCCGCATTCACGCACCCTGCATGGCAAGTTACGTCAACTCTGGCGTACCGCGCAGCTGGAGTGGCACCTGTCCAAGGATGAAATCCTCAACCTGTACCTGAACCGTGCGCCCTTCGGCGGTACGTTGCAGGGCGTGGCGGCGGCCAGTTGGGCCTATCTGGGCAAATCCCCGGCGCAGTTGACCCACGCCGAAGCGGCCCTGCTCGCGGTATTGCCCCAGGCACCGAGCCGCCTGCGTCCGGACCGTCACCCGCAACGCGCCCAGCACGCGCGGGACAAAGTGCTGCGCCGCCTTGCCGAGTTCCAGGTATGGCCGCAATCGGCAGTGGATGAAGCCCTGGAAGAACCGCTGCTGCTCGCGCCACGGCTGGAACCGAGCCTTGCGCCGCTGCTCGCACGCCGCCTGAACCGGCCGGACAGCCCGCCGCTGATTCGCACCACCGTGGACGCCACCCTGCAACGTCGCCTCGAAGACCTGTTGCTGGGCTGGCGTGCGCGTTTGCCCGAACATACCTCGGCGGCGATCCTGGTGGTGGAGGAGGACACCATGGCGGTGCGCGCCTACCTCGGCTCGGTGGATATCAATGACGCCAAGCGTTATGGCCATGTGGACATGATCAACGCGCTGCGCTCGCCCGGTTCCACCTTGAAACCTTTCCTCTATGGCATGGCCCTGGACGAGGGCCTGATTCATTCCGAATCCCTGCTGCAGGACGTGCCGCGACGCTACGGCGATTACCGTCCCGGCAATTTCTCCATGGGCTTTACCGGGGCGGTCCCGGCGAGTACGGCGCTGTCCAGCTCGCTGAATCTGCCGGCGGTACAATTGCTGGAAGCCTACGGGCCGAAACGCTTTGCCGCGCAGATGCGCATCGGCGGCATGCCGCTGGCGTTGCCGGCGTTGGCCGAGCCGAACCTGGCGTTGATCCTGGGCGGCGCGGGCAGTCGCCTGGAAGAGCTGGTCAGCGGCTACAGTGCATTGGCCCGCGACGGCAAGAGCGCCACCCTGCGCCTGCAGCCGGATGACGCGCTGCGTGAACGGCCATTGCTGTCACCAGGGGCGGCCTGGATCGTGCGGCGTATCCTCAGCGGCCAGGCGCGCCCCGACCGCGACCCACGGGCCGAACTGGTGCAGCGCCCGACGCTGGCCTGGAAGACCGGCACCAGCTATGGCTTTCGTGATGCCTGGGCGATTGGTGTCGGCCCGCGTTATCTGATCGGCGTCTGGATCGGCCGGCCGGACGGCACGCCGGTGCCGGGGCAGTTTGGCCTGGCGTCGGCGGCGCCGTTGATGTTGCAGGTGCATGACGTACTGACCAACCGCGACAGCCAGCGCGGCATCAGCGCGCCCGTCAAGGCCGTGCCGGCCAATGTGGGCGTGGCGGCCATCTGTTGGCCGCTGGGCCAGCCGATGAATCGCAGCGATCCCAATTGTCGTCGCCAGCGTTTTGCCTGGACACTGGACAACACCACGCCGCCGACCTTGCAGGCATTGGATCAGCCATTGAGCGTGGGGTTGATGGAAAGTGTCTGGGTCAACGCCAAGGGCTTGCGCGTGGACGCCCATTGCCCTGGCGCCGAACCGAAGCATATCGCCCTGTGGCCGGCGCCGCTGGAGCCCTGGCTGCCCAGGGTGGAGCGCCGTGAAGCACGCATCCCGGCCGCCGACCCGGATTGCCCGCCGCCGGCACTGGCTGCCGCTTCGCCGTTGTCCATAGTGGGCGTGCGCGAGGGCGATCAACTGCGTTTGCCCGCTGCCAGTCAACAGGCGCTACGCCTGAAAATCTCCGCGCTGGGCGGCAGCGGGCGGCGGTGGTGGTTTCTTAACGGTGCGCCGTTGGGGGATAGCGCCAATCAGGACAGCATCAATGCCAGCTTTGAGCGGTTGGGGCGCTATCAGCTCAGTGTGTTGGATGAGGCCGGGCAGACTGCCAGGCTTGAGTTCAGTGTTGTTGATTAGGGCCTCATCGGGGGCAAGCCCCCTCCCACACTGGTATGTGTTCACAAATCGAATGTGGGAGGGGGCTTGCCCCCGATGGCGGCCTCAGGGCCGACCAGGATGTTGGATTGGACCGGGTACATATCCGTTTCTGCGGTAACGGCTGCTATGGGTTCCGCTTTTACAGCGGCTCACTTTTGAAAAGCGCAAAAGTAAGCAAAACGCTCTTGCCCCACCACTCGGCACCTCGCTTAGGCTCGGTGTGCCCGAACGCAGGCTTGAATCCGTGGGCCGCCGCAATGGGCCATCCCTGGCCCAGTGCGGCTAACCCGGCGTCCTGCCGGGTTGCCCACGGATTCAAGCCTGCGTTCGGCCAGCGTGGTTTAACGGGGCGCCTAGGATCAAAAGCAGATCAAGAGCGGCTCGCTTCGCATCGTGGTTACGGTTGGGCGCTGCTGAGTTGTGTAGATACCTATGCTCATCGGGGGCAACACCGCTATTCACTTGCCTTCACTCCCCATCCCCCTGAAGCTATACCCATTCAGGAGCCCCCAATGAACCTCGAACACCTCACCGAACGCTTGCACCGCATCCGCGATACCAACGACTGGAAGCAATTCCACAGCCCGAAAAACCTGGCCATGGCCGCCAGTGTGGAAATGGCCGAGCTGGTCGAGATTTTCCAATGGCTGACCGAAGACCAGTCGCGCCAATTGCCGGCCGATAAGCTCGCTCATGCCGGCCAGGAAGTCGGCGATATCGTGCTGTACCTGCTATTGCTGTGCAGTGAGCTGGGCCTGGACATGAACGAAGTGGTGTGCGCCAAGCTGGCCGACAGCGAACGGCGGTTTGCCCATGAGTGACCGGCATTTCGACCAGTTGGCCACGCGTTTCGCCGAGAAAATCTATGGCGGCGCCAAGGGCGCGATCCGCCTGGCGGTGTTGCAGGCGGATCTCGCCGAGGCGTTGCCGGATCGCCCGTTGCGCGTGCTGGATATCGGCGCGGGGTTGGGGCATATGTCGTTGTGGCTGGCCGAGCGTGGCCATCAGGTGACCCTGGCCGAGCCTGCCGCGCCCATGCTCGACGGCGCGCGCCAGCGTTTTGCCGATGCCGGGCAGAGCGCCACGTTCATCCAGGCGCCCTGGCAAGACTTGCTCGGCCAGCTCACCGAGCCCTACGATCTGGTGCTGTGCCACGCCGTGCTGGAATGGCTGGCCGAGCCCCATGCGATCCTGCCGGTGCTGCATCAATTGACGCTGCCCGGCGGTTGGTTGTCCCTGGCGTTCTATAACCGCGATGCGCTGATCTATCGCAACCTGCTCAAGGGCCACTTTCGCAAGATGCGCAAGAACGATATGGCCGGCGAAAAGCAGAGCCTCACGCCGCAACAGCCGCTGGACCCAAGGGAATTGGCGGCGCAACTCGAAGGGCTGTGGCAGGTCGAAAGCCAAAGTGGCGTGCGCGTGTTCCATGACTATATGCCGGTGGAATTCCAGGCGCGCGCCGAGCTGCAGGATCTGTTGGAGATGGAGCTCGCTCACCGTCGTCACCCAAGCTTTGCCGGACTTGGGCGTTATTTGCACTGGGTGTGCCGTCCGGTTTAAGCAGCCCAGTCTGCGGAGGTCGAAATGCGTCGTCTCTGTTTGATCCTGTTGTCCCTTGGGCTGGGCGCCTGCTCGAGCCCCAATCCTTATGTGGCCGCGTCGGCGCCAATGCCACCGGCCCCGGCCCAGGCGGCCACCACCTTTGACGCCAGCGCTTACCCGGCGCCGGTGCGCGACTATGGCGCCTACCGCAATTGGGCCTGGCGCAACGGCCAGTTGCCGGCCGGCACCGCCTGGGCGGATTCGGCCCAGGTGGCCGAAGCCGTCAGCGGTGCGCTGGACCAGCGCGGCCTGCGCCCGGTGCATGACACGCGTGCGCCGGACCTGCTGGTCAGCGCCGATGTACGCCTGGAGAAGCGTCTGCGCCAGGTCCAGGACGATTATGGCTACGGTTATGGCGGCTACAACCGCTATGGCAATGGCTACGGCATGTACAACTCGGTGCCGATGGTGCGTACCTATGAAGTGCAGGTCGTGGTGGTGCGCGTCAATCTGTTCGACGCCCGCAGCGGCCAGCCGGTGTGGAGCGCGAGCGCCGAAACGGGCAGCCAGGGCAGCCTCAGCGAGCGCGCTGATGCGTTGCGCGAGGCGGTGCAGAAGGCAATGACGGCGTATCCTCCGCGTTAACCGCTATGCTCAACTGAAGCCGGACCGATCATCGGAGAACCCTCATGTTTCGTCGTATCGCTACGCTTGCCGTTGTCCTGCTGCTGGGCGGTTGCCAGAGTAATCAGGTCAACCATGACTTTGACGCCAGCCGCGACTTCGGCGCCTACCGTAACTGGGCCTGGAAAGAGCCGGCGCTGCAATATCGTCCGGATGATCCGCGTATCAAGAGTGACCTGACCGAGCAGCGTATTCGCCAGGCGGTGGGCGAGCAGCTTGACCAGCGCGGTCTGCGCCTCGCCGGGCCCGGTAGCAAGGCCGACCTCTCTGTGCAGGCCTATCTGATCGTCGAGGACCGTCAGCAACAGGTCACTACCAATTACGGGGGGGCTTGGGGCGGGCCGTGGAATGGGTATTGGGGGGCGCCGATGTATAACGAAACGCGCAGCATCTCTTACAAGGTGGCGACGCTGCAGATTGATTTGCTCGATGGCAGGGACGGTAAGTTGGTGTGGCGGGGCAGTGATGAGCAGATCATGGCCAGTTCGCCGAATCCGCAGGACCGGAGTAATGCTATTCGCAGCACGGTGGCCAGGATACTTGCCAACTATCCACCCCGGTAACGGCCTGCTCGGTTAAATGTGGGAGGGGGCTTGCCCCCGATGGCGGCCTCTGGGCCGACCAGGATGTTGGATCAGACCGAGTACATATCCGTTTCTGCGGTAACGGCTGCTTAGGGTTCCGCTTTTACAGCGGCTCACTTTTGAAAAGCGCAAAAGTAAGCAAAACGCTCTTGCCCCACCACTCGGCACCTCGCCTAGGCTCGGTGTGCCCGAACGCAGGCTTGAATCCGTGGGCCGCCGCCACGCGCCATCCATGGCGCGGGGCGGCTAACCCGGCGTCCTGCCGGGTTACCCACGGATTCAAACCTGCGTTCGGCCAGCGTGGTTTAACGGGGCGCCTAAGATCAAAAGCAAAAGCGCGGCGGCCTTAGAGCCGACCGGTGTCTTGTGTCGATCCCGGTGCAAATGTGGGAGGGGGCTTGCCCCCGATGGCGGCCTCCGGGCCGACCAGGATGCTGGGGACATATCCGTTCCTGCGTTCAGCCAGCGTGGTTTGACGGGGCGCCTGAGACCAAGATCAAAAGCCAGATCAAGAGCGACTCGCTTCGCATCGTGGTTAGCGTTGGCGGCTGCAGCCTGCAAAGTTGTGTAGGTATCTTGGGTCATCGGCGGCAACCCCCTTCCACATTGACCCTTGCCAGCCGCCACTCTTGTCTACACTCACCCATACCCTCAGGAGCGTAAACGCTCGGCGATTCGCCGGCACAGGAGTGCTCGATGTCTCCCCGATTTCATGGCAAGCAACGTGGCGCTATCGGTCTGATGGCCGTTGGTGTGTTGGCGCTGGTGTTGGCGTTTACTTTGCTGGCGGTGGACAGCGGGCGGCTTTATCTGGAGAAGCGCCGGCTGCAGGGAGTGGCGGACACGGCAGCGCTGGAAGCGGTCAGCCGCAGCGGCACTTGTGCGGCGGGTTTGAGCGCGGCGGCGTATGCGGCGCAAAGTGTGGCACGCAATCACTTTGTTGTGGGTAGCGGTAATACCTTGGTCACCCGCTGCGGCGCGGTAACCACGGCGGCTTCCGGCCGACGGGTGTTTGCTGCCAACCCGGCGCTGTCGTCAGCCATTGAGGTGGTGGTCGGCAAAACCGTGCCCACCAGCGTGGCCGGTGGGATCTGGTCGATGATGTCGGGTAACTCGCTCAGCCTCAATACCCGATTGAGCGCGACGGCAGTGGCGGCCAAACCCACCCCGCCGATTGCGCAGTTGAGCATCAGGAGCACGTTGGTTAACTTTGATACCGCCAGTGCCAGCACCATGAACGCGGTGTTCAGCGGGCTGCTTGGTGGTGGGGTCAATGTTTCCGTGCTCGGCTGGAACGGCCTGCTCAACAGCGATATCAATATGCTCAGTTACCTCGATCAATTGGCCGTCGACCTGCATGTCACCGCCGGCGACTACACCCAACTGCTGAGCACCACGGTGAGCGCCTCGCAATTGGTTCAGGCGGCAATCACCGTGCTGGGCAGCAGCCCGTTGACGCTGGATGCAGTCACCGCGCTGGGCGCTATCAAAGGGGCGACGCTCAACAATCCGTTGCCGCTCACACTGGGCAAAATCCTGCAGCTGCAGACGGGTATCACCGCCGCCGCGCTGAATGCCGATCTGCAACTCTTTCAGTTGGTCCAGGGCGTGGTGCAACTGGCCGGCAACCAGAGCGCGGCGGCGGTGACACTGCCCGTGAGCCTGTTGGGGCTGGCCAATATCACCACGCAGATCAAAGTCATGGAGCCGCCGCAGTTATCGGCCATCGGCAATCCGATGCTGGCGGCGGCCAACCCGTTGGGGCCGAATAAAATTTATGTGCGCACCGCCCAACTGCGCACGCAGATAACCGTGAGTTTGCCGGTGCTCGGCAGTTTGTCCGGC
The DNA here is from genome assembly GCF_002934065.1 of Pseudomonas orientalis. Classification (NCBI taxonomy): domain Bacteria; kingdom Pseudomonadati; phylum Pseudomonadota; class Gammaproteobacteria; order Pseudomonadales; family Pseudomonadaceae; genus Pseudomonas; species Pseudomonas orientalis. The sequence continues at coordinate 728,393 of NZ_CP018049.1, forward strand.
TTGACCACGGCAGTAAATGACCTGGTGGGGCCGCTGACACCGGTCCTCAGCAGCCTGTTGAGCTTGAACCTGGTGACCACGATTAACTCGACGCTTTGCCTGTTGGGCGCCGGTTGCCAACAGTTGGACGTGCTGGCGCTGCCGGGCAACCTGCCGCTGAAGATCGTGCTGGATGCCGGCGGCGCCAGCAGCTATGTCACCGCCTATAGCTGCCCGGCGGCAGGCGCGGGCACCAAGAGCTTGACGGCCTACACCACCACCTCGGCGGCCTCGCTGAACGTGGGCAATATCAACAATGCGTTTTCATCCACACAGCCAATGACCGTGGAGCCATTGGCCTTGATCGATTTCGGCATCAAGACGTGCCATAAGATCCTCGGCATCGGCAGTTGCGACCCTCGCGTACCCTTTGCGGGGGGCGGCGTCGGGATCAAGGTGCAAAGCCCGATTGCGGGCAGCAACAGTATCCAGAACCTGGTGTTTTCCAGCACCACGCCCTTTGCCATGCCCGCCAATGTGGGGCTTGCCCCCAGCTATCAAACGTTCGCACCGGCCACCAACCTGGTCAGTGGCCTTACCACAGCCCTCAATGGCGTCGGCATTACTGCTTATCAACCGGTGGGGAGCAACCCCTTGGGAAGCGTGATCGCCGGCACGGTATCGTTGCTCAGCGGCGTCAGCACGCTGGTGACGCCCATGTTGAACAATGTGCTGAGCCCGCTGCTCAATCCGATCCTCAACAACCTGTTGAGCAGCTTGGGTATCAGCCTGGCAAGCGTGACCGTGGGCGCCAACCTGAGCTGCGGCCAGACCGGCGAGGCCTATCTGGTGATTTAAGCGTCGGTGACCCTGGGCAGTTCCACGCAGAATCGCGCGCCGTGTTCGCCGTTGCTGACGCTGAGGCGTCCGCCCATGTTTTCAACGATGCCGTAGCTCACCGACAGGCCCAGCCCGGTGCCCACGCCAATCGGCTTGGTGGTGAAGAACGGCTCGAAGATGCGCTCCAGCAAACGCGGGTCAATGCCGCCACCGTTGTCTTCGACCCAGATGCGCACGTGGCGGCTGTCGTGTTCGGTGTGCAGGGCGATCCATGGGCGCAGGTCAGGGTGCTTTTCCTTCAGGCTCAATAGCGCATCGCGGGCATTGACCATCAGGTTGATCAGCACTTGCTCCAGCTGGTCGGCGTAGCCTGTGACCTGCACAGGCGTATCCGCCTGGGTCAGTTTGATCTCTACGCCCTTGCCGCGCAGGCCTTCGCTGAGCAGTGACAGGGTACCTTCCACCGCCTGCGCCGGGTCGAAGGGGTGCTGCTCGACTTCCGAGCGGCGGCCGAATACGCGCATGTGGTCCACCACCCGCGCCGCGCGTTGTACCTGCGCGTCAATGCGCTGGAGTTTCTCCGTCAGGTAGTCGATCTGCGCGTCGCCATTACCCAGGCGCTTGAGTACGTTGACGATGGCCATGCGCATCACGTTCAGCGGCTGGTTGATCTCATGGGCCAGGCCGGTGGCCATTTCGCCGAGGGTGGCCATTTTCGCGCTTTGCGTCAGTTGCTGCTGGGAGCGCCGCACTTCGGTGTTGTCGCGGCCCACGGCCTGCACTTCGAGCAGATTGCCGTGTTCGTCGAACACGCCACGGTCCGACCATACCCACCACGCATGCTCGCGCCCGGGCAGTTGCAGGCTGATTTCCGCCGTGCTGACGGGAAATTCCGGGGTCAGTTGCTCGATGCGCAGCATGAACGCCGCGCGTTGCTCGGGCGATAACCAGTGCCCCAGGTTCAGCCCCGGCAATTGGCCGGGCAGGCACTCCAGGTAGTTGGCCAGGGGCGTGTTGCCAAAGGTCAGGGTCAGGTCCGGACGGTAGCGGCAGATCATCGCCGGGGAGTCTTCCACGAGGATGCGGTAGCGTTCCTCGCTGTCCTTGACCTGTTGCGCGGCCAGGGTGGCCTCGGTGATGTCCAGCCACAGGCCGACCGCCTCCACCGGCAGGCCGAGGTCGTCGCGCAGCAACTTGGCTTCGTCGAGCAGCCAGTGGTAGTCGCCTTGTTTATCCTGGACCCGGTAGCGGCTGCGCACACTGCCTTCGCGCAGCAGTTGGCGCGTACGCTGGAAGTACAGGTCGCGGTCATCCGGGTGGACCCATTGCACCAGGCTGTCGTGGCTGCATTCGGCGAGCGTGCGGCCCAGCAGCGGCAGCAGGCTGTCGCTGAAAAACACCGGCTGCAGGGCGCCTTTTACGTAGCGCTGCACATAGATCACCGCCGGCGAGCTGGCGATCAGGTTGTCCAGGCGTGCGTGGGCGGCGTCGGCTTGCAGTTGCTGGTTCTTGACGTCGCTGATATCGAGCATGAAGCCGATCCAGCGGCGCTGCTCACCGGCGCCCAATACCTGGCCCTGCACGCGGTACCAGATGGGTGGCTGGTCGCTGTCGCCACGGTTGAGGCGCACGCTGGCGAGCAAGGGTTTGCCGAGGGTCTGCAAGTCGTGCAGGCGGCTGTGCAGCTCCTGGCGATCGGCGGGGTGGATGAGGTTCAGCCAGGTTTCCAAGGGTTGACGGGTAGGGCTTTCTTCGTCGCTCAGGTTGCGCATCAATTGCGGTGCGAGCTGGATCTCGCCGCCGGCGGGCAGCAATTCCCACCAGCCGGTGCCGAGCAAACCCTGCAGGGCTTCCTGGCGTTCCAGTTGCAGATGGTGGTGCTGTTCACGCAGACGGCTGAGCAGCGGGGCGGCGAGGGCGGCGGCGAGGTCCAGCCAGTCGCGCTCACGTGTGTCGGCTTCACCGCTGAAGGCTGCGCACAACAGCCACGCGGCGACGCCCTGGGCATCGCGGTAGGGCACCAGGAAACCGTCGGCATTGCCGAACACGCTGTGCAGCCGCGGGTGCTCCCCGCAACCGTAAGTGGGGGGCAGGCTCAAGGGGACGGTGCCGTCGAGGCCGTCCAGGCACGCGCCTAGGCGCTGCCCGGTGTGCCACAACTGCGGCGCGTCATGTTGGGCGTAGTGGCTGTAGATCACCCAGCTCTGGTCCTCTTGATCAACAAGCGCCAGGGCGATACACGGGATTCGCCAACGCTGCGCCACGCTGCACAGTTGGTCGTTGAACACCTCGGGCAAGCGGCTGAGGCTGCACACGCGCAATTGCTCGCTGGCCTGACTGGTCAATTGCTGATTCTGTTCACGCTGTTCGGCCAGTCGTCGGCCGCTGAGCAGATCGCCTATATCCACCGCATGCAGCCGCCACCCAGTGTCGTGCGGCTCCAGAGTGGCACGGGTGTGCAGCACCTGCCCGGCGATGCCCTGGAAATCCAGGTCAAGGCTATGGCGCTGCCAGTCGGCGGGAACGCCCTCCACCGCCAGGGCGCTATGGGTGCGCAGCAAGGCTCGCAGCGGCGCCGCCTCGGCATGGGGCGCCAGTTGGGAGCGCAGTGTGCCGCTGATACCGAGCACCTGGCCTTGCGCATCCAATTGCACCTGCAAACCGGCCGAGGGCGGCGCAGCAGGCGCGATTGCCAGCGCGCTGCCACGGCCAAGCAGACGCCCGAGCAGTTTGTCTCCCGAGGTCAAAACTGCAGGCTCGACTGGGCCTGCAGCGTCACCGGCAACTGCGGCACGCTGCCAATGCCGGGCAGCACAATGAAGGGCATTACCGCGTGCAGATTGGCAGACGGATAATTGATCTGCACCGACAGCAAGCCACCCACGAACGTGGTGTTGACGTGTGTCGCTGCATTGAAGTTATAGGCGCTGGGGATCCACCGCAGGCGGTCGCTGATTGCGCTTCTGGCGGTGTTTTGCACGGCGCTGCTGTAGCCCTGCATCGCCGGGTCGAGCCCTACGCTCAGGCGCACCGCTTCGGCGGTGGCCTGGTTGAACGACTGCAGCAACAGCAGCGGCAGGCTATAGCTGACCATGCCGTAGAACACCGCAAAAAAAATCACGAAGACGGCCACGAACTCGATCGCGGCTGTGCCTTTCTGCTTGTGGGGGAGGCTAGTTTTCATCACCGCGTCTACCCTGACGGCTACTACTTGATATCAGCATAGAATCAATCAGCGAAAAGGCAGGTTTTTTCCGTGATCCAGAGTGTGGTGGTGCTGTTGTGGTTGGTGGTGTGTGCGGTGCAGGACACGCGGCAGCGATTGCTCGCCAACCGCCTGACGCTGGGGGTTGCGGCGCTGGGCGGGGTCTACCTGTGCTGGACCGGCGGCACCTGGCTCGGTGCTTCAGTCGGCCAGGGCCTGTGGGCATTTGTCCTGGCGCTGCTGTTGACCTTGCCGGGTTACGCCCTGGGCCGTCTCGGCGCCGGGGATGTGAAGCTGCTCGCAGCCTTGGCACTGGTGTCGGACGCCGAGTATTTATTGGGCGCGTTTATCGGCGCCGCCCTGACGAGTGTGCTCTGGCTGTTGCTGGCGCCAAAGCTCTGGCCGCTTATGGGTCAAAGGCTTACAGATTGCCTCGGGCACCTGGCCCCCGAACCGTCAAAAAAACTGCCGTTTGCGCCCTTCCTGCTGGTGGGATTTACGCTGGTCTGGTTTTGGATCCACTGAGCGCCGCAGGGCTCTGGCGCTATGTACAGAGTCGGGAAGTACGTCTACGTTTAATAAGGCGTTGTATAGGAATTGAGTGGTTTGAGGATGGGTCAATCTTTGGCTTGCCAGGCATGGAGTAGCGCGTGAACAAGCTTAATTCTGCGGTAAAAGTGCTCGTGGTCGACGATCAGCCGCTGATCGTGGAAGAGCTGTGTGAGTTTCTTGAAAGCAGCGGGTTCCGTTGTGTCCCCTGTGAGTCCAGTCAGCAAGCCTTGAAGCGCTTTGGCGAAGACAGTGAAATCGGGTTGGTGCTGTGCGATCTGCATATGCCGGGCATGGACGGCATCGAGTTGGTCCAGGCGCTGCAAAAGATTGCCGGCAGGCAGCGGGTGTTCGAGTCGATCATGTTGACCGGGCGCTCCGACAAGCAGGACGTAATCAAGGCCCTGCGCGCCGGCATCGCGGATTACTACCAGAAACCCATTAACCTGGAAGAATTGCTCGAAGGCTTGCAACGCCAGGAAGCCGAGTTGCAAGAGCGCAGGAAAGACCTGCAACTGGGCAACCTGAACCAGAAGCTGCAATGTCTCTCCGAAACGATCAACGACCTGTACCAGGACCTCGATAAAGTGCGGCGCAGCCCGCCCGGGCCGGACGGTGAAGAGGCTTCGACGCAAGAGACAGGTCAGGTCGAAATCCCGGCGATTTTCAACCAGCTGTCACCGCGCCAACTGGACGTGGCCAGGCTGGTCGGAAAGGGGCAGACCAATTATCAGATTGCCTGCGAGCTGGGCATCACCGAGAACACCGTCAAGCTGTATGTTTCCCAGGTGCTGCGGCTGACGCATATGCATAACCGCACGCAGTTGGCTCTGGCGCTGGCGCCCAACAACGCGGCGATGCGCCAGCGGGTGACGGCGCACTGAGAGGCAACGGGTCAATGTAGGAGCGAGCAAGCTCGCTCCTACATTGCTCAGTTGTCCCCCTCGGTTTTGCCGCCGATCTTCTGCTCGAAAAACTCCGGAATCTCATGCTTGAAGCTTTCCAGCCAACGCTGCGCGGCCAGGTCGCGTTCGGTGGCGGAGGCTGCCTGTGGCGTGGCTGACGCCGCTTGGCCACTGACCTGCAATGCCAGCCAGTTCTCGGTGGCGGCCTGCTGCGGGGAGGAAGGCCCCGGCTCGATGGCCATGACGCTGAGGGGCAGGGCCAGCGCGGCGAGGCTGGCAAGACAGGGCAGTTTCATCGTCAATTCCTCGGGTTGCTATGGGCTTCACTGACCGTGGCGATCTGATCCTTGGCCTTTGCGGCCTTGACGCTTGAGGCCTTGAGTTGCTCGGCGCGGGCCTGGGCCTGGGTGACTTGTTCGGGGCCCAGGCCTGTCTTGCTGACCACCTGCGCGGCCTGCTTCCAATTGTCTTGATAGATCAGCAGCGTCACCAGATTGATGGCCGCCAGCGGGTCGCTCTGCTTGAGTTCCATGGCGGTCATGAATTCAAACCGTGCATCTTCCAGGCGCAGTTGGTTGAGGTACACCACGCCCAGGTCATTGCGGATTTTCTCGTCGGTGGGCGCCAGCCGCGCCGCGCGCTGCAAATGGGCCATGGCCAGGCCGTTGTCGCCTTTGGCCGCGGCCATTTGCCCCAGGCCGTGTTCGCCTTCGGCGGCCATGCAGGTGCCGAGCAGGCTGCGGTACAGCGGCTCGGCGCTGCGCCCGAGCAAGCGATACGCCTTGGCCTGGCGCAGTCGCACCTGGGGCAGACTGGCCGGCAGGGTGTGCAGGTTGGCCAGGCTGGCGTGCAGTTTGCCGTCGTTGGCCATTTCATCGGCCAGGTTCAACGACAGCTCCTGTTCGGCGCTGGGCTTGGGGCAACTGCCAGGGGCCGTCAGGGCGCTCCAGGGGGGTTGACCATCGGTGGCGCAACCACCGAGCAGCAACAGGCTCAAACCGGCGATCAAGGCTTTCATCGATCATTCCTCATAAGTTACTCAACGCCCGGGTGATGCCGATGAATGCCGGCCCCCCGAGCACGATCAGCAAGGCGGGAAACAGAAACACCATCATCACCACCGACATCTTCGCCGACATCTTCGACACAAATTCCTGGATGCGGGTCAGGCGCCGGTCGTCGAGCAATTGCTTGAGCGCCAGCAACGATTTCATCGCGCCGGCGCCCTGATGAACCAGTTGCTGGAGGATGATGCAGGTGTCGGTGAACTCGTCCACGGCCAGCAGCCTGGCGGTCTTGCCCAACTCTTCACTGAGCTCAAGGCCGGAGTCGACCCGGCTCAGGATCAGCCGCAATTCATGGGTCAGCGCCGGCAGCAGGCGTTGCGCTTCGATGCTCAATACACGCAGCGCCTGTTCGACCGCCATGCCCGATTCGAACAGGATGCGCAGCAGCGGAATGAACGTCGAGACTTCCTGGGAGATGCGCTGCTGGCGGGCCTTGGCCACGCTGGCCAGGATACGCTTGGGCAGCAGATAGCCGATGCCGAGCGCGATCAGGGGCACCAGCCATGGCGAGTCGCCCTTGGGAAACAGCACCTGCTGAGTGATCAGGGTCACGATCAACAGCAGCACCGGCGTGCCGATCTGGAAGGCGGCGAACATCGAGCGCTGGCTGGCTTTGCGCCAACCCACGCGGTTGAGCAGCGTCTGGGTTTCGTTGTCCAGGCTGACCGAACGTTGCGCCAGCGGGCTGTTGCCCAACTGCCGCATCATCGCACCGAGGCGATGTTCGCGGCCCATCTGCCCTTGCAGGCGCTGGGCAACCAGACGCTGACCACGTCGATGTTTGATCAGGTTGGCCAGCACCAGCGCCAGGGCGGCCAGAAACAACACAGCGCTGATCAGCAGTGAAATAGCCATCTCATACGCTCCGCAACATGCGCCACAGGGTGAAGCAGCCGAGCACCTGCATCATCAGGGCGACGAATAACAGCAGGCGGCCGGTGCCGTCGTTCCACATGGTCATCAGGTAGGCCGGGTTGACCGCCAGGAAATAGCCCACCATCGAAATGGGCAGGGCGGTGAGCACGTAGGCGGTCACCCGGGTTTCGCCGGTCAGGGCGCGTAGCTGGCGCGCGGCTTGCTCGCGCTCGCGGATCATCTTGATCAGGTTTTCCAACAGCTCGCTGGCATTGCCGCCGTAGCGGTGATTGACCTTCAAGCCCAGGGCGAACAGACGGAACTCGTCGCGTTCGTAGAATTCGGCGAAATCGTGGGCGGACTCCGGCAGGCTGACGCCCAGTTGCACGTTGCGCCGGACCCGGCCCATGGCTTTTTTCAGCGGATCTTCGGTCACCTCGATACCGCCCAGCACCGCGTCGGCCAGGGTGCGCCCGGCCTTGAGGCTGCGCACGGTGTGGTCGAGCAACTGCGGCAGTTGCTCGATCATGCGTTTGATCCGGCGTTGGTAACGCCAGGCGATGTACAGGCGCAGCAGCAGGGGCGGCGACAGCAGCATCACCAGCAGGCCGAGCCAGCCGGCGACGATCAACCCCAGCACCACGCCCAGGCCCCAGGCGGTCAGCCACAGGCCCAGGTTGTCACTGGGTTTGCCCAGGCCGGCGCGCAGGAACATGCGCTCCACACCGCTCCACGAATCGCTTTCTTCGACGAGCTGCGGCTGGCCTTCGGCGAGGCGGTCCAGCACGCGCTCGGTCCGGGCGCGGCGCAAGCCGTTCTGGAATGAGCGGACCGACAGGCCGATCAGGATCAGGCAGATGCATAGCAGGATGGCCCCGGTCATGCTCGATTCCCCTCCAGGGCTAGGCCGATTCGCGGCGCAGCTTTTCGCCGGCCGGGTTGAGCGCCTCGCGCACAAAGCCGAAGCCGGTGCGCCGGTCATGGCGGAACAGCGTGTTGGTCACGTACACGTCGTCGCGGATGCCCACCACTTCGACCACTTCGCTGACGCACCGACGGCCGTCCGGCAGACGGGTCAACTGGACCACCACATCCAGCGCTGCGCAGATCATCTGGCGCAGGGTCTTTTCCGCGACCACTCGGCCGGTCAATCCCACCAGGGTTTCCAGGCGCAGCAGGGCATCGGCGGCATTGTTGGCGTGCACGGTGCTCATGGAACCGTCGTGGCCGGTGTTCATTGCGGTGAGGACATCGATCACTTCCACGCCGCGAATTTCGCCGAGGATGATGCGGTCGGGGCGCATGCGCAGGGCGTTGCGGATCAGGTCGCTGGCCTTGACCTCGCCATGGCCCTCGGCATTCGGTGGACGGGTTTCCAGGCGTACGACGTGGGGGTGGGCCAGTTGCAGTTCGGCCACGTCCTCGATGGTGACCAGGCGTTCATGGGGGTTGATCAACTGACTGAGTATGTTCAGCAGTGTGGTTTTACCCGTGCCGGTGCCGCCGCTGATGAGGATGTTGCAACGCTTGCCCACCGCTTCCTGGAAGAAGTCGAAAATGTTCTGGTCAATGGTCTGCATAGCCACCAGATCGCTGCTTTTGAGCATGTCCCTGCGAAATTTTCGAATCGACAGGCACGGCCCGTCCAGGGCAATCGGCGGGATGATCGCATTGACCCGGCTGCCATCGGGCAAGCGTGCATCGACCATCGGCGACGAGGCATCCAGGCGCCGCCCCAGCGGCGCGAGGATGCGCTGCATGACGCGCTCCACATGGTGTGCGTCGATAAAGCGCAGGTCGCTCTGGTGCAGCAGGCCGTCACGCTCGATAAACACCCGGTGCGGGCCATTGACCAGGATTTCGGTGACGGACGGGTCGCGCAGCAGCACTTCCAGCGGGCCGAAACCGGTCAGTTCGTCGACGATTTCTTCGGCCAGGCGCTCCATCTCGTAGCGCGAGATCGCCAGGTGCATGCGGTTGATGTACTCGGCGACTTTGTCGATGACAAATTGCGCCAGGGACTGGCGCGAGCCTTCCAGCAGGTTCTTGCCCGACTCTTCGATGGCATCAATGATGTAGCGATGCAGCACCAGCTTCAGACCGTCGTGGTCGGTGTTGCCACCCTGGCCTCGTGCGGGGGCGCCGAAGAGTTTTTCGCTGGTCATTTATCGGCTCCCAACAAGCGCTCCAGCCAGCGGCTGGGGGATTTTCGATTGGCGTCTTCCGAGCGTTTCGCCAGGCGCTGGCCGAGGGTTTTGAGCGCCTGAGTCAGGGCTTCGCGCGGTGTCAATGCAAACAGGGTTTGCCCCTGGTTCTTGGCGTTCAGCCGGACCTCCGGGCTCAGGGGCAACACGGAAATCACTTCCAGGCCGAAGCTTTTGCTCAAGGCATCGGCGTCCGGCGCGCAGCTTTTGATGTAGCGATCGATCAGCAGTCTGGCATGGTCGAGCTTCATGCCTTTTTCGCGCCACAGGTTCAGTACGGCGAGGTTGCGTCGGCAGTCCAGTACGTTTTGATCGGTGCACCACAGCAGCTTGTCGCAGTGGCTGACAAAGGTGCGCAGAGCCTCGCTGTCCGGCTGGCCGGCAAGGTTCACCACAATGTGCTGGAAGTGCTGGCGCAGTGCACTGAGCAGCATGTAGAGCTCGGCGGCGCTGGTGCGCTCCAGGGGCTCGTCGCCGGGCGCGTAGGCGAGAATGCGCAGGCCGTCTTCGGCCGAGGTGAAGGCGCTGTTGATCAGGGTGGTGTCCAGCCGCCTCAGGTGGCGCAGGGCATCGCCGAAGTTGAACGAGCTTTCCAGGCCCAGCAGCGCCAGGCTGTCACCGCGGGGCAGGCCCAGGTCGAGCAACAGCGTCTGCTGGCCGCTCTTTTGCACCACCAGCGCCAGGTGGCTGGTGAGCAGGGCGCCGTCGGAACTGCTCTGGGTGCCGTAGAGCACCGAGAGGCCGCCCAATTGCGTGTTGGTCGCGACCGGGGGCAGGCGCTTGCTCAAGCGGCGCACCAGCCCGGCGACTTCGCTGGAGCGCGAGCCGTAGGCGACGAAGTCCCGCGCCCCGGCGCGCATGGCATTGAGCACCAACTGGTTGTCCATGCCGTCACCGAGGGCGACGATGGCCAGCATCGGCTTGGCTTCCAGGGCGCCTTCGATCAGCGCGCTCTGGGCCACCAGATGCTCGCGGTCAAGGCCGATGAATACCAGGCTGGCGAAGGTCACATCGACCAGCGCCAGCAATTCATCGAGGGTGCCGCTGCCGGCGCTGACCACTTGGCCCAGAGGCGCCAGGGCGCCCTGCAACCACTCCAGGTCGGTGGTATTGCGGGTGATTGCCAGGAACGTCTGGCTCAGGCTATCGCTCATTGGGACAGCCCGTTGAGCCGGTCGAAATTGCCGTTTTCCAAGAAGAACAGGCGGTACCAGTTCGGGTCGTAGTTGCGCATTCTTTCACCGGGCAACGACGGCAACTGGGCGTTGGCTGCCAGCGGTTGCACCAGGTGCGGCGTGACGATCATCAGCAACTCCTTGTCTTCGCGCTTGACCGAGGAATCGCGAAAGAACGCCCCCAGGATCGGAATGTCACCCAGGCCGGGAAACTTGCCGATGTTGGTGGTGGTGTTGCTGCTGATCAGGCCGCTGATCACAAAGCTTTCGCCATCGGCCAGGGACACGCTGGTGTCGGTGCGGCGGATGGTCAGGGCCGGCACGCGGATATTTTCGATGACCACGGCGTTGGTGTAGTCGAGCTCGCTGACCTCTGGCGCCACCTTGAGCGAAATGCGGTTACGGTCGATCACGGTCGGGGTGAGGGTCAGGCGGATGCCGAATTCCTTGTACTCGATCGAGATGGTGTCGCTGCCGCTGCTCGGCACCGGCACCGGTATTTCCCCCCCGGCGAGGAAGGTTGCGCTTTGCCCGCTCATGGCCACCAGGCTTGGCCGGGCGAGGGTGTAGGCGAAGCCGCTGCTTTCCAGGGCATTGATCATCGCCGAAACGCGACCACCGCCAAAGCCGATATTGAAGTTGTCCGCGCTCACCGGCAGTTTAAAGGTGCTGGGTGTGGGGAACAGCAAGTTCGGGCTGCCGAGGAAAAAGTTGTTGCCGATGCCGAGGATCTTGGTGCTGGCCTCCTTGAGTTTGGTACGGCTGACTTCGACGAAGCGGATATCGGTCTGGACCTGGCTGGGCAGCAGCGGATCATCGGCCGGCGACAGCGACAGACTGGTCAAGGCGGTATTGGCCTTGCCCTTGACGAAGACCATGCTCTGGCGCGGCGTGGTGGAACAGGCGGTCCAGACCATCAGGCTGGTGGTGCCGGGGCCGACGCCGGTAAGCAGGAAGGTTCGGTCGCCATTGAGATGAACGTCGGCGATTTTCGGATCGCCAATGGCCAGGCGCGTGATCGCTACCGGCGATTGCAACTCCTGTTGCAGGCCCTCGCCGACCGACAACGCGGCGGGCAATTGTCCAAGGCTGGCGCAATTGCCCTGAGCGGCCACGGCCAGGCTCATGGACAGGTGCGACAGCAGCAGGGCGCAGGCGATTTTCAGCGTGAACACCGGTACGAAACGTCGGTTCATGCACAGCATCCTTGTTCAGTCGGGTGTTTGTTGGGTTGCCTGATTGCCACGGATCACCTCGACACCGGCGCGGCGCGGGGCCCCGCTCTGGGCTACTTTTCTGGGGGCCTGGGCCAAGGCCAGTTGCGTGAACTGATAAAGGTCGCGGTTAGCGTTCTGCAGGTTGCCCGGCGCGTCGCCTTCGCCGGCCCAGTAGCGGCTCAGCAGACGCTCGTCGGCGCTGCGCACGGCCAGGCGCAGGGTGCCGGCCTGGGTGGCCAGCATCAGCCGGCTCAACAGCTGTTCGGGCACGGCCAGCACCACCGTGCGCGAGGGGGCTTGGCGTTGAGCTCTCTCTTCGGCAGTCAGCGCACGAGGAGACGCTGGGGTGCCGTCGTTGGTCAGGCCCATCTGGTCGCCGACGCTCAGCAGGCGCATGGCGGGGATCACCACCTGAGCCGATTGTTCAAGGTTGGCGGCGTCCTGGCGCAGGTACAGCAGCACGTCCACATAGTCGCCGGGGCTCAACTGGCCGGCGGCGCCAATCACTTCATCGACGGCCACGGCCAGGGCGCGTTCATCGGCACGGATCATGCGTGCCAGCGGCCCGCCGGCGGTGAAGCTTTCATCGTTCAACCAACTGCCGGCGCTGAGCGCCCGCCACGGTGTGCGGCCGATGGCCTGCTCGACATTGCTCAGGCTGCCGGCCGGTACCGTGCGCAGCTTCTCGATGCTCAGATCAGCGGCAACCAGGGCAACGAAGGGGGGCACATCGTGGGCCAGGACGACGACCGATTGACGGGTCTGGTCTTCTACAACGGCAACGGCTTGTTCGGCGGGAGCAGCCGCTGGCGGCGGTGGCGGAGCCGGGGCGGGCTCACGGCTCAGGACCAATCCCCAGTAGCCGGCAAACAGCGCACCGACCAGTAACACACCGGCCAGTACCATGCTCAGACGCGTGTTCATGACGGCTCTCCTTTTCCTGTTGCACGACAGCCTATCTATCCAAAAGGCTAATTTCGCAATCCGGCTGCTATGAACAGTGACTAACTATTTCGCTATTTGACGGTAGTTCAGCTAGGACGAAATGCCATTACTGACAGAAAGATTTCTTAGGGCTGTAGGCTGAATCCTTTGAAAAGCGCGCATTTACGGCGTCAGAAAAGCACCTACTACTTTATGACTAATCAGTTCTTACAGTTGTGAGGCCGGGCTTTGTTGGCAATGCTCAAGTGGCACATCGCAATTACCGTGCGGTACCGGAATTAAGGCGCCAATCGCCTGAGGAGAAGTGTTATGGTCCTTGCTCTGCTGATGAAGCTTTACGTTCAACTTCAATTGTTGTTTCATCGTAAAGACGGCGCGACAGCAATCGAATACCTCATTCTTGTGGCGATTGTAGCGCTGGTTATACTCGCCGCCGGGACAACGCTGGGGCCGCAGATCACTGCCTTCTTTACCAGGATCGGTACAGCAATTTCCCCTTGAGTTCCCGTTGTTGATTGGTCAGGACGTGCCCATGAATGTTGCTGCATCTCCAAGCCAACTAACCCGCCAACAAATCCTGCTGGTGGACGACGAAGAGGATGCCCTCGTTGAACTGGCGGAGTCGCTGGAGAACGAGGGCTTCGTTTGTTTTACCGCCACCTCCGTGACATTCGCCCTGCAGGAACTCACCCTGCACCCCGATATCGCCCTGGTCATCACCGACCTGCGCATGCCCGAGGAAAGCGGGATTTCCTTGATCAAGCGCCTGCGCGAACACACTTCTCGCTCCCACCTGCCGGTGATCGTGATGTCTGGCCATGCCGAGATGGATGACGTCAGCGACATGCTGCGCCTGCAGGTGCTGGACCTGTTTCGCAAGCCCATCTATCTGGTGCGGCTGATCGATACGCTCAACAGTCTTTTCCCCCGGACAATTCATTAACTGTAGGTGTAGCAGCGAGCTTGCTCGCGAAGAACGTCAAGGCGACGCGGGGAACCTGGATGCCTGCGTCATCGTTAGCGTTCTTCGCGAGCAAGCTCGCTCCTACAGGGATGTTTGGCGTTTACAGTTGATAGCTGAAGCTCAGCGTATACCGCGCTCGCCGGTTGAAGCTGTCCAGGGCGATGTCCGACATCGGCTTGGCGGCCTCCAGGGCGATGTTGTAGTACTTGTTATCGCCAAAGCGCAGACCCACCGCCGCCGAGGACATGTCTCCGGCCTTGACCGGCAGGTCGTTGAACCAGGCCCTGGCGCGGTCGAGCACCACGTAGGGTTGCAGCACCTTCAGCCAATTGCCGGCGCGGTTGAAGCTGTAGTTGACCTCGTACGCCACACCCCATCCCTTGTCGCCCGAGCCCTGGTCGTCGGGGTAGCCACGGCCGAAGTTCTGCCCGCCAAACGTGGCGCGTTCGCTGTCGGGAAGGCTGTTGTCGCTCCAGTAGAGCGCGCCTGAAAGCACGCCTTGCCAGTTGTCGAAGAACTTGTCGCTTTGCACGCCGGACAGGCGCAGGCGGAAGAAGTCGAGGTCCGGTGTGGCCACGTCCAGATCACTGCGCGCCTTGGCGCCCACACTGTCGATGCCGTGATACAGGCCGCCGGTGAGGATTCGCAGCTGTCGCGCGTCGGCCTTGCGCCAGTCGCCCTCGAACGCCAGGGCACGCAGGTTGGATTCGATATCGAAGCGCAGCGGGTAGCCCATCAGTTTGTAGCGGGTGGTCTGGTCCACCGCGTACAGGCGCGTGCCCAGGGTGAGTGACTCGGTGGGCGAGGCAATGAAGGGATGGCTCAGGCCGATGGAGTAGCGATCGATCGACTGATGGGGCTTGAGTTCGAAGCCGCCGTCCAGTTGCACACGGCTGTGGGGATCGGCGCGATAACGCTCTGCGGCGAGTGCCAGCTGGGTGCCCTCGGCATTGATGAACTGGTTGTAGTCCACCCGGTAGTAGTGCTCTTTGTCCTCGCCCGGTGGGAACAGGCCACTGACGCTCAACTGTTCGCCCAGGGCGGTTTGCGCATGGCTGGTGGCGCTGAGCAAAGCTTGGGTGCCGCCCCGGCTTTTCTGCACCAGGCTCATGCTGGTGGTGAAGGGCTTGCGGCTGGCCTGGATCTGCATGTGCGTGGCGCCATCGGTGGTGCCCGGCGGCGGCACTTGCGCCTGTACGGTGAGGCCGGGGATGCGGCTCATCAGGGTGGTGTAGCGCTCGAAGGTCTTGCGCGTGAGGGGGCGTTCGGCGAGGAGCTGTTGCGCCAGTTTGTCGACATAGGCCGACACCGCACCGACATCGCCGGTTTGCTGGTAATCCTTGATGTAGCCTTCCACCAGTACCACGCGGACCAGGCCGTTTTCGAAGGTCTGTTGCGGCAGGAACGCGTAGGACAACAGGTAGCCGTCCTGCTGATAGCGGCGGGTGATGCCTCGGGTGGCTTCGATCAATTGCGCAAGATTGGTCTCGTGGCCAATCAGCGGTGCATAGGCCTGGGCCGTCTCGGTGAGCGGATAGATCGTGCCGCCTTCGATCTGCAGTTTGCGAATGGTCACGCTGGTGTCCATCAACAGGGGCTGGCCGGCGGTGGGCTGCGCTTCAGGCACCTGGGTTTGCGGCGTGGCCGGTCGATAGGCGTCGGCAGGCAGGTTGGGTACCGGCAAGGTGCGGATGGTGTCATTGCTGTTGAGGAAGGTGGGAAGGGTCTCGGCCTGGGCGTAAGCACTGAGGGTCAGCAGGAACAACGGCGTGAACACGCGCATGGGACACTCCTTGGTCAACTGCGGCAGCCCAGCAAAAAGACGAGAGACTGACTCCGTGTCTCTCGTCTCAACCAAGCGCAGGCGCCGCAGGGGAGACCGTCTAATCGGCCAGGTGCATTTTCTATCTGCCGGTCAGGCCGTTCACCAAACCGCCCAGGCCTCCGGTTGTTGCAGTGCCGCCGGTGCCGCCTGTGACCAGGCCGCCCACCGAGCCTACCGTATTGCCCACGGCGGTTACGGTGGTGCCCAGGGTCGTGGTGACCGGGTTGGCGCTGGCTGTGCTCAGGTTAGTGCCCAGGCTGCTGACGGCGCCGCCGACTTGAGTCACCAGGCCGTTGACCGGAGCACCGACGCCGGTGGTGGTGCCGATGTTTTGCGTCACTGTGGTGACGCCGGAGGTCACCGGGTTCAAGGCTGCGCCGACGTTGGCGGTCACGGTTGCGACCGGGGCGGTGGCGCCGGTGTTGGCGACACCCGTGCCACCCAGTACGGTGCCCACCGAGGCAATGGTGTTGCCCAATGCGCCGCCGGTCACACCGGCTGCACTGACGGTGCCGTTGGTGTTGCCGACGTTGAGGCCGGTGCCTGCGTTGTTCACCAGGCCGCCGACCAGCTCCGGTATACCGGGGGCTGCGGCGCCGCCGGTGGGCGCGACATAGCCGCCGGACTGGTCGAGCGTGCCGCGGACGCCCGTCAGCACGTTGCCGACAAGCGTGGTCACAGGGTTGCCGGTACCGCCGGTGCTGGCGACCTGGGTGCCGAGGCCGGTGACGGCGGCGCCCACTTTGCCCACCAGGCCGTTGACAGGCCTACCCAGGCCTGTGGCATTGCCGAGGTTGCCGGTGGTGTTTTCCACCAGTGAAACCACCGGCACCAGTACCCTGCGGTTCACGTTGCCGGTCAGGGAGCCCAAGGGACCGGTGGTGCTGGCGGTGCTGAGGGTATCGCCGAGCATTGTCACGGCAGTGCCCACGTTATCCACCACACCACCGACTGCGCCGCCCACGCCGCCGGTCAGACCGCCGACGACGGGGACACCGCCGAGGGTGGTCGACAGCGATCGGCCGGTGGTCGACAGGCCACCGCCCACATCGGACACGCCGTTGCCGACACCCGCGACAGTGATGCCCAGCGAGTTACGGCGGGTGCCCAGTGAGCCCAGGCCACGGGTGACGCCGGTGCCGATGCTGGTGACGGCGGTGCCGGCCGAAGTGACCAGGCCGCCTGCCGTCGTGCCGACAATGGGGACACCGTTCAAGGTCGAACCGAGATCACCCACCGCTGCGCCCACATTGCCCACGGTGGTGCCGAGGGTGCCGGCGATCCGGCCAGTGACGAGCGGAGTGGCTGTCGAACCTGTTTCGCCGCCAGTGCCGCCACCTGTGCCTCCGCCAGTGCCACCACCGGTACCGCCGCCAGTGCCGTCGCCTGTACCACCACCGGTACCGCCACCCGTGCCGCCGCCTGTACCTCCACCGGTACCACCACCCGTGCTGCCTCCGGTACCATCGCCAGAGCCGCCGCCGGTGCCACCCCCCGTACCGCCACCGGCACCTGCGCCAGCATCCGGCGACGACGCCGCCACGCTTGATTTGTGTCCGCCACCACCGCTGCTGCAGCCGCCGAGGCTCATTGCCAGAATCAACGCCAGTGCGGTACTTGCTTTCCAGAACACGACTTGAGTTTTCATGATTGAGTTCCTTGCACCAGGTACAACCTTGGTTGTTTCAAACGTTCGCCGTTTCTTCGGCCAGCGATACGTTTGTCCGTGTGATTAATCACAGACCTGGGTCGGTTTTCTCGCAACGCTCAACTTCGTATTAACGATTTATATACATAAGGTCTTAGTCGGCTTAAGCGCTAATACAAACGGTATAATGTGTAGAAGTTCAGTAATTATAATTTATGAAAATCAATAAGTTGAATAAAAAAAAGCGGACCCGGGCGGGTCCGCTATAACTTAAGGTGTATATATACAATTAAACAGTGGGCTTCAGGCAATCGGTTGCCACTTCCCGAGCATATGCTCAATAGCCCCTGCGCCATTCAGCACTAACTCGCCACTTGAACCGGCGCCGCTGGTCATCAGTATCACTTCACCGGGCAGGCGTACGGGTTTTTTGAATTCAACTTCAATGTCGACATTGGCGAGCGGAAGGTGTTGGTCCAGCGCCGCCAGAGTGCGGGCCTTGTTCCATAACCCGTGAGCGATGGCCTGGGGGAAGCCGAACAGTTTGGCCGTCGGTGCGCTGAGATGAATCGGATTGTAATCGCCGGACACGCGGGCATAACGTCGACCGATATCAGCCGGGGCTTTCCAACGGGACAGCTCGCTGAGGGGCGTGTGCACCGACAACCCATGCTCCACGGTCTCGCCCTCAAGCTTCACACCACGGCATAACATTGTGCTTTGGGCTTCCCAGAGCAGCCCCAGGGCGTCCTCGACCACGGTCATCAGGTCAAAGGTCGCGCCCTTGGCATGAGGCTTGAGATTGCAGGTGTACACGCCGACGGTCAGCTCACTCACACCGCCCAGGGGCCGATGGACGCGAATGCGGTTGCTCAGGTGAATCAGCCCCAGCAACGGGAATGCAAAGGTCTTGTCGGTCAGCAATTGCATCTGCAGGCCGAACGCCAGGATGTGCGGATAAGTCGCCGGCAGCATCGGGCTGTCGGCAAACCCGCAGACCTTGCGGTACGCCGCGACAGCCGTGGGATCGACGCGCACCTGGCAACGCAGGCCATGTTCGGGCAGTGCGCTGCCGGTGATCTTGCGCTTGAGTGCCGCGCGCCAGTACAGCGGCGGTAGAAACGGTGTGCTGTCCACTGTCTGCCATTGCATAGTCACGCTCCCAGAAGACTCTGCCCGCACACCCGCAGTGCCTGGCCGCTGACGGCACCCGAGCCCGGCTGGCTCAGCCAGGCCACGGCTTCGGCCACGTCCTGCGGCACGCCGCCCTGGCCCAGCGAACTCATGCGCCGGCCGGCCTCGCGCAGGGCGAACGGAATATGCGCGGTCATCTGTGTTTCGATAAAACCGGGTGCGACGGCGTTGATGCTGATCCCACGGGTTTTCAGCAGCGGTGCCCATGCCTGGGCCAAGCCGATCAGCCCGGCCTTGCTCGCGGCATAGTTGGTCTGCCCGCGATTGCCGGCGATGCCGCTGATGGAGGCCAGCAGCACCACGCGGGCGTTGTCGTGCAGGGTGCCGCTGTCGAGCAGTGCCTGGGTCAGCACCTGCGGCGCATTGAGATTGACCGCCAGCACGGCGTCCCAGTATTCCGGGGTCATGTTGGCCAGGGTCTTGTCGCGGGTGATACCGGCGTTGTGCACCAGGATATCGAGGCCGTCGGGCAAGTGTTCGATCAACTGCGCGGCGGCGTCCTCGGTGCAGATATCCAGCGTAAGGGTGCGCGCGTTCAAGCGTGCGGCCAGGGCGTCAAGGTCGGCCTTGGCTTGGGGCACATCCAGCAGGATCACCTCGGCGCCATCGCGCGCCAGGGTCTCGGCGATGGACGCGCCAATACCCCGGGCAGCGCCGGTCACCAGCGCCTTGCGCCCGGCCAGCGGGCGCGTCCAATCCTCGACCGGCGTGGCGCAGGCTTCCAGGCGAATCACTTGCCCTGAGATATAGGCGCTCTTGGGGGACAGGAAAAACCGCAACGCGCCTTCCAGTTGGTCTTCGGCACCCTCGCCCACGTACAGCAACTGCAACACACCGCCGCTGCGCAATTCCTTGGCCAGGGAGCGGCTGAACCCCTCCAGGGCGCGCTGGGCGCTGGCGGCGAACGGGTCGCTGAGGCTTTCCGGCGCGCGGCCAAGAATCACCAGGTGTGCGCTGGGGGCGAGGTTTTTCAGCAATGGCTGGAAGAATTCGCGCAGCTGCTTGAGCTGGTCGGTGTGTTGCAAGTCACTGGCGTCGAACACCACGGCCTTGAGTTTGGGACCGTGCCCGGGAATCCACGCCGGCGCGTCCAGCGTCTGGGCGCCATAGCTGTACAACGCATCGGTGAGTTTGTTGGCAAACGGCAGGATTTTATTCGCCAGCGCGCCGCCGCCCAGCAGCAGTGCGCCTTCCACCGGGCGCAGGCGCCCGGCTTGCCAGCGTTCCAGGCGTACCGGTGACGGCAGGCCAAGGGCGGCGACCAGGCGATGGCCGAGGCTGGAGTTGGCGAAGTCGATATAACGGTCAGACATGGAACGCTCTCCGAAGACTGGGGTTCAAAGGGTTGACCATCCCAGGGTAGCAGTCGTTCGACTAGGCTCAGTGATCAAGCCCATAACAGACAGAGGGAGCTTTCCATGACTCAATTGCGCCGTGTGGCGATCATTGGCGGTAATCGCATTCCCTTCGCCCGCTCCAATGGCCCCTACGCCACGGCCAGTAACCAGGCAATGCTCACCGCCGCCCTGGAGGGCCTGATCGAACGTTTCAACCTGCACGGCCTGCGCATCGGCGAGGTGGCGGCCGGCGCGGTGCTCAAGCATTCCCGCGACTTCAATCTCACCCGCGAATGCGTGCTCGGCTCGCGCCTGTCGCCGCAAACCCCGGCCTACGATGTGCAGCAAGCCTGCGGCACCGGGCTGGAGGCCGCCTTGCTGGTGGCCAACAAGATTGCCCTGGGCCAGATCGAATGCGGCATTGCCGGTGGGGTGGACACCACCTCCGATGCGCCGATTGGGGTCAATGAAGGCTTGCGCAAGCTGTTGCTGCAAGCCAACCGCAGCAAGTCCATGGCGGATAAGCTTAAAGTCCTGTTACAACTTCGTCCGCATCACCTCA
This sequence comes from Pseudomonas orientalis, assembly GCF_002934065.1. Taxonomy (NCBI): domain Bacteria; kingdom Pseudomonadati; phylum Pseudomonadota; class Gammaproteobacteria; order Pseudomonadales; family Pseudomonadaceae; genus Pseudomonas; species Pseudomonas orientalis. Next base: position 748,864 of record NZ_CP018049.1, read on the forward strand.
AGCCGCAGCTGCCGCGCAACGGTGAACCGCGCACCGGGTTGTCCATGGGCCAGCATTGCGAGCTGATGGCGCAGACCTGGCAGATCCCCCGCGCCGAGCAGGACCAGCTTGCCCTTGAGAGCCACCGGAACATGGCCGCCGCCTACGCCGAAGGCTGGCACAACGATTTGCTCACGCCGTTTCTGGGCCTTACCCGCGACAACAACCTGCGCCCTGACCTAAGCCTGGAAAAACTTGCTGCGCTCAAGCCCGCGTTCGAACGCAGTGAAAAAGGCACGCTCACCGCCGGCAACTCCACGCCGCTGACCGACGGCGCCTCGCTGGTGCTGCTGGGCAGCGAGGCTTGGGCCAGGGAGCGCGGTTTGCCGATCCTCGCGTACCTGCGCGACGGCGAAGCGGCGGCGGTGGATTTCGTCAATGGTGCAGAAGGCCTGCTGATGGCGCCGGTGTACGCCGTCCCGCGTTTGTTGGCGAGGAATGGCCTGACGCTGCAGGACTTCGATTACTACGAGATCCACGAAGCGTTCGCTGCCCAAGTGTTGTGCACGCTCAAGGCCTGGGAAGATGCCGATTACTGCAAAACGCGCCTGGGCCTGGAGGCGCCGTTGGGCGCCATCGACCGCAGCCGTCTCAACGTCAAGGGCAGTTCACTGGCCGCCGGGCATCCGTTTGCCGCGACCGGTGGGCGCATTGTCGCAAGCCTGGCCAAGTTGCTGGATGCGGCGGGCAAAGGCCGTGGCTTGATTTCGATCTGCGCGGCGGGGGGGCAGGGCGTGACGGCGATCATTGAACGATGAACGAGGCTTGACGAATCCCCCTTGCAGGAGCGAGCGTGCTCGCGAAAGATGTCATGGATAACGCGTGCATCCTGGATAAACGCGTTGCCTTTGAGTTCTTCGCGAGCAAGCTCGCTCCTGCAGGAAATTGCGGTAGCCTCTCCCTCCAACGAGTGGATTGCCGTATAACGAGTGCCACACGCGTGTTTGGTAATACAGGACCCACAATAAAAGCTGATGAAGACTCCTAAACGCATTGAACCCCTGATCGAAGACGGTCTGGTCGACGAAGTGCTGCGCCCACTCATGAGTGGTAAAGAAGCAGCTGTTTATGTGGTGCGCTGCGGCAACGAATTGCGTTGCGCCAAGGTTTACAAGGAGGCGAATAAACGAAGTTTTCGTCAGGCGTCCGAATACCAGGAAGGCCGCAAGGTCCGTAACAGCCGTCAGGCCCGGGCCATGGCCAAGGGCTCCAAGTTCGGCAAGAAAGAAACCGAAGATGCCTGGCAGAACGCCGAAGTGGCGGCGTTGTTCCGCCTGGCCGGGGCGGGCGTTCGCGTGCCCAAGCCGTACGACTTTCTCGAAGGCGTGCTGTTGATGGAGCTGGTGGCCGACGAGTACGGCGATGCGGCGCCGCGTCTGAACGACGTGACGCTGGAGCCGGACCAGGCGCGCGAATACCACGCCTTCCTGATTTCCCAGATCGTGCTGATGCTGTGTACCGGGCTGGTGCACGGTGACCTGTCCGAGTTCAACGTACTGCTCACGCCGACCGGCCCTGTGATCATCGACCTGCCCCAGGCGGTGGATGCGGCGGGTAACAACCACGCGTTCAACATGCTGGAGCGGGACGTGGGCAACATGGCTTCCTACTTCGGGCGCTTTGCCCCGGAGCTGAAGAAGACCAAGTACGCCAAGGAAATGTGGGCGTTGTACGAAGCCGGCACCTTGCACCCAGCCAGTATCCTGACCGGTGAGTTCGACGAGCCGGAAGAACTGGCGGACGTGGGCGGTGTGATCCGCGAGATCGAAGCGGCGCGGTTGGACGAAGAGCGCAAGCAAGCGATTCGTGCGGCGGACGATGCGCCATCGACCAAGACGGCAGAAGAACCGCTGCCGCCCTGGATGCAGTAACCTTCGGGTAGATGAAAATCAAAGTGTGGGAGGGGGCTTGCCCCCGATGGCGGTGTGTCAATCAACACATGCCTGGCTGACAAACTGCCAGCCCCCTCCCACATTGGATTTATTTGCAACCAGTCAGGCGCAGCACTTGCCTGAAGCCAACTCCTTGAGAATCGGACAATCCGGCCGGTGGTCGCCCTGGCAGTGTTCCACCAGGTCCTGCAACGTATCGCGCAGTTGCTCAAACTCGCGAATCTTCTGATTCAGCTCCTCGACATGCTGGCGCGCCAGGGCTTTCACGTCGGCGCTGGCGCGCTGGCGGTCCTGCCACAAGGTCAGCAACTTGCCGACTTCTTCAAGTGAAAACCCCAGGTCCCGCGAGCGTTTGATAAACGCCAGGGTGTGCAGGTCGTCTGCACTGAAGAGGCGATAACCACTCTCGGTGCGATGAGCGGCCTTGAGCAGGCCGATGGATTCGTAGTAGCGAATCATTTTCGCGCTCAGCCCGCTTTGGCGAGCGGCTTGGCCGATATTCATGGACGTTGATCCTCCAGGTCCTTGGGTTTCCAGGTTTTCAGCAGCAGCGCATTGCTCACCACACTGACGCTGGACAACGCCATCGCTGCGCCTGCCAATACCGGGTTGAGCAGGCCGAAGGCCGCCAGCGGGATGCCGATCAAGTTATACACAAAGGCCCAGAACAGGTTCTGGCGAATTTTTGCGTAGGTCTTGCGGCTGATCTCCAGGGCCGCCGGCACCAGGCGCGGGTCGCCGCGCATCAGGGTGATGCCGGCGGCGTGCATGGCCACGTCGGTGCCGCCGCCCATGGCGATGCCGATATCGGCCGCAGCCAGGGCCGGTGCGTCGTTGATGCCGTCGCCGACCATGGCCACCACCCCGGTTTTTTTCAGGGCGGTCACGGTGGCGGCTTTGTCGGCGGGCAGCACTTCGGCGTGGACATCGTCGATACCCAGGACCTCTGCGACCACTCGCGCGCTGCCGCGATTATCGCCGGTGAGCAGGTGGCTGCTGATGTGCTGGGCCTTGAGTTGCTGCACGGCGTGCAGTGCGCCGGGCTTGAGCGTGTCGCCAAACGCGAACAGCCCCAGCACGCGCGGATGTGCGCCTTGTTCGATCAGCCAGGACAGGGTGCGACCTTCGGCTTCCCATTCAGTCGCGCGCTGACTCAGCGGGCCAGCGTCAAGGCCGGTTTCTTCCAGCAGACGTCGATTGCCCAGGGCCAGTTGCCGGCCGTCCAGGGTGCCGGCGATACCGCGTCCGGTCAGGGACTGGCTGGCACTGACGTCGGCCGGGTGCAGCCCCTGTTCATCACAGGCATCCAGCACCGCCTTGGCCAGCGGGTGCTCGCTGCCGCGCTGCAGGGCTCCCGCCTGTTGCAGCAGGCGCGAGGTGTTGCCGTCCACCGCCGCCAGATGGGCGATTCTCGGCGCGCCCGAGGTGAGGGTGCCGGTCTTGTCGAACACCACGGCGCTCACCGCATGGGCATGCTCCAGTGCCTCGGCGTCCTTGATCAGAATGCCATGGCGCGCAGCGACGCCGGTGCCGGCCATGATTGCCGTCGGCGTCGCCAGGCCCAGGGCGCACGGGCAGGCGATCACCAGCACCGCGACCGCGTTGATGATTGCGCTCTCCAGGGGCGCGCCGTACAGCCACCAGCCCGCGAGGGTGAGCAACGCCACTACCAGCACCGTCGGGACGAAGACCTGGCTGACTTTATCCACCAGTTTCTGGATCGGTGCCTTGGCGGCCTGGGCGTCCTCGACCAGGCGGATGATCCGGGCCAACACGCTTTCCGCGCCCAGGGCCTGGGTACGCACCAGCAGGCGACCTTCACCGTTGATCGCGCCGCCGGTGACCCGGTCGCCCGGTTGTTTCGGCACCGGCAGGCTTTCGCCGCTGATCAGCGCTTCGTCGGCATGGCTTTGGCCATCGACAACTTCGCCGTCTACCGGGAAGCGTTCGCCTGGCTGGACCCGTACCAGGTCACCGAGCTTGAGCGCAGTGATGGCGACCTCTTCCTCACGGCCCTCCAACACGCGCACCGCCCGCTCGGGGCGCAAGGCTTCGAGGGCACGAATGGCGCTGGCGGTCTGGCGCTTGGCGCGGCTCTCCAGGTATTTACCCAGCAGCACCAGTGCGATCACCACGGCCGAGGCTTCGAAATACAAATGCGGAGCGGGCCGGGTAAGCCATTGATAAACGCTCAGGCCGTAACCGGCACTGGTGCCGATCGCCACCAGCAGGTCCATATTGCCCGCGCCGGCGCGCACGGCTTTCCAGGCGGCCCGGTAAAAACGCGCACCGAGGATAAATTGCACCGGTGTCGCCAGGGCGAACTGCACCCAGGCGGGAAGCATCCAGTGCAGGCCGAAGGGTTCGACCAGCATCGGCAGCACGAGGGGCAATGCCAGCACGATCGCCAGTATCAGCGCCCAGCGTTCGCGGTGCAGGTGCCGGACTTGATCGGCCTGGGTGGCGGTGTCGGCCTCGGGCAGGCTGGCGGTGTAGCCGGCTTTGTCGACGGCGGCGATCAGCACGCCGGGGTCCATCTGGCCGATTACCTCAATGTGGGCGCGTTCATTGGCCAGGTTGACGCTGGCACGTTGCACCCCCGGCACCTTGCCCAGCGCACGCTCCACACGGCCGGCGCAACTGGCGCAGGTCATGCCGCCGATGGGCAGGTCAAAGGTGGTGGTTCCATTCATGGGGCAGTCCTCCGGAAGACAGTGCCCCCAGCATCAACCTTGACCTGTGGGTAAGGTCAAGCGTCTTTAAATCTTAGCTTAATAGCCCAGCTCGGCCGCTTTGAGGTACATGCCGTCCGGGCCCTGGGCGATCCGCAGCTTGCGCACGTCGCCGGCCTTGAGCGTGATGTTCTGGGAGGGCGGGGCGAGCATGCCGGGCAGACAGCCCGGCGATTGCCCCGGCAGCAGTTTCAGGCGCAGTGACACATTGCCGGCCGGCAGGTTGAATGAAGTGGACTCCTCCTGAAACAGGCGGCCGGCCAGTTGATCCTGGATGTACAGACCGATTTCACAGGTGGTCGGCACTTCCAGGCGCTCCCGGGAAATGATCAGCACCGCGTAGTCTTCAGCGGCGGGCGCAACAGCAGAAAAACTCATCAGGCCGGCAAGGGCAAAAAACGACCAGCGCATGGCGAATGCTCCGTGGGTCACATCGATAAAGTTGAAGCTTGGCCGACGTCGCCGCCGAATACCAGCCCGGCCGACGTTTCTGAAACTTGACCTTGCCATCGTGGCAAGGTCGAGACTGGGTTCAACCTCATCCAAGGAGTCTTGTCATGCAAATATTCAATGTTGAAGGAATGACCTGCGGCCATTGCGTTCGGGCGGTGACCCAGGCCGTGCAGAGCCGGGATGCAGATGCCGAGGTCACGGTCGATCTTGCGGCGAAGCAGGTCAGGGTGCAAAGCCAACTGGAGCGCGAAGCGATCGCACAGTTGATCAAGGAAGAAGGCTACACCGTCGTCTGATTTTAATAGTTAGCGAGCTATCTTAATGTTCAAGGCACCCAAGCGCGGCTAGACTGTCGGGCTGCCGACTCACTTGGGTGCCTGATGAACCTTCGCATTATTCTGATCCTCGGCGCCTTGAGCGCCTTTGCGCCGTTGGCGATCGACTTTTACCTGCCGGGCTTTCCGGCCATCGCGAGCGCTTTTGCCACCGACGAAAAACATGTCCAACTGACCCTGGCGGTGTATTTCGCGGGGTTGGCCATCGGCCAATTGATCTACGGCCCGCTGGCCGACCGCTTCGGCCGGCGCGTGCCGCTGCTCAGCGGTGTGACGCTGTTTACCCTCGCGTCCTTCGCCTGTGCCTATGCGCCGTCCCTGGAATGGCTGATCGGTGCGCGTTTCGTGCAGGCGCTCGGCGGTTGCGCGGGCATGGTGATTTCGCGGGCGGTGGTGAGTGACAAATGCGACGCCGTGGGCTCGGCCAAGGTGTATTCGCAATTGATGCTGGTCACGGGTCTGGCACCCATCCTTGCGCCGCTGGCGGGTGGGCTGATGGTGGGGCTGTGGGGCTGGCAGTCGATTTTCCTGGCGCTGTCGCTGTTCAGCGTGATGGCAGCCATTGCGGTGGCGGTGGGTTTACCGGAAACCTTTCCGGCGCATCAGCCGCGCCAGCCGTTGTCCGGCTCGTTGCGCCGCTACGGCGCGCTGTTGTCGGACCGGGTTTACCTGGGCTACGCCCTGACCGGTGGCATCTCGATTGCGGGGATGTTTGCCTATATCGCCGGTTCACCGTTCGTGTTCATCAAACTGTATGGCGTGCCCGCCGAGCATTACGGCTGGCTGTTCGGTTCCAATGCCGCCGGTTTTATCCTGGTGGCGCAGTTGAATGCGCGGTTACTGGCCAAACGCGGCCCGGCGTTTCTGCTCTCGCGTACGGTGTGGGTTTACGTGGCGGCGGCGCTGACGCTGCTTGGGATTGCAGCGCTGCGCACCGAAGCCCTGTGGCCGTTGCTGGTACCGTTGTTTATCTGTATCGCCAGCCTGGGTTGCATTCTGCCCAACACCTCGGCGTGCGCCATGAACGGGCAAGGCGCGCGCGCCGGCAGCGCCTCGGCCTTGCTCGGGTGCATTCAATTTGGTGTGGCGGCGGGGGCGGCATCGTTGGTCGGGGTGTTGCACGACGGCACGGCCATGCCGATGGCGATGGTCATCAGCCTGTGTGGGGTGCTGGCGGTGACGATTGCGATGGCGACTCTGCGCCTGCAACGGGCAAGGGCCGCGCAGGCGCAGGTCTGAAGAGCCGATCAGCCGGCGGCGCGTTGCTGGCTGAGTGGAAAGCGGTGGGGGGCCTGGATGCGGGCTTGCAAGGTGTCGGCAAAGGCACGGGCCTCGGCTTCGGTGTGAAAAATAATCGACCGCTGGTCCAGGCGGACCTCCCACTGGGATTTTTTTGCTAACGCTTTTATCAGGATCTTCATTGCTGACTTCCTCACGTAAAAGAATCGTGGCAAAGGCGGCCAATATAAACCCGTATGCGCTCACAGAGATGACAAAGGTCAACTCTCGGACTAATGGTGTCGTCCATTACTTACATAAGTAACAGACGACACTGACAGCCGTTTTCTAGAACCCCTCTAACACGATCTTGCCCTTGGCCTTGCCGCTTTCCAGCAGCGCATGGGCACGGCGCAGGTTCGCCGCATTGATCACGCCGAAGTGCTCGCCGAGTGTGGTTTTCAAGGTGCCGGCGTCGATCAGCGCGGCCACGCGGTTGAGCAGGTTGTGCTGCTCGATCATGTCCGGGGTCTCGAACATCGAGCGGGTGTACATGAACTCCCAGTGCAGCGACAGGCTCTTGCGCTTGAGCGAGCTCACGTCCAGCGCCTTGGGGTCGTCGATCAACGCCAGCTTGCCCTGGGGCTGCAGGGCTTCTACCAGTTGCTCCAGGTGCAGGTCGGTCTGGGTCAGGCTGGCGACGTGGGTCACTTGCGGGTGACCGGCGTGTTTGAGTGCCTCGCTCAGCGGCTGGCTATGGTCGATCACCAGGTCGGCGCCCAGAGCCTTGGCCCATTCCTGGGTCTCCGGGCGCGACGCGGTGCCGATGACTTTCAGCGCGGTGAGCTGGCTGGCCAGTTGGGTCAGGATCGAACCCACGCCGCCCGCTGCGCCGACAATCAGCAAGCTCTGGCCCAGGTCCTGTTTGCCTTCGGGTATCTGCAGACGTTCGAACAGCAGCTCCCAGGCGGTGATGGCGGTCAATGGCAGCGCGGCGGCTTCGGCGAAGCCCAGGCTCTTGGGCATATGGCCGACGATGCGTTCGTCCACGGTGTGCAATTGGCTGTTGCCGCCCGGGCGAACCAGGGAGCCGGCATAGAACACCTTGTCACCGGTCTTGAACAGCGTCACTTCGCTGCCGACCGCCTTGACCACGCCGGCCACGTCCCAGCCGAGCACCTTGGCGTCGCCGTTTTCCGGAGCGACGTTCTGGCGCACCTTGGTGTCCACCGGGTTGACCGAGATGGCTTTGACTTCCACCAGCAGGTCACGCGGCCCGGCGACGGGTTCGGGCAGTTCGATGTCTTGCAGGGCGTTCACGTCGCTGATGGGCAGGGAGGTGTAATAGGCGATGGCTTTCATGATTTCTCCAAGTAAATGCGGTCAATGCAGGCGCGAGCTTGCTCGCGAAAATCGTTAGCGAGGACGCAATACTTCTGGTTGAACACGTCGTTCTTGCGTTTTTCGCGAGCAAGCTCGCTCCTACAGAAAAAGGGGGTGGTCAGGCGAGAAACTTCAGGCGCTTGAGTTCGAAGTGTTCGATCACGTCGGCGGCCTGGGTCCGGAACGCCTGGATATGCGCACTCTGGTCGTGGTCGGCCAGGGCCGCGTCATCACTCCAGCGCTCGAGCATGTAGAACGTCTCGGGATGTTGCAGATCCTGGTGCAGGTCGTACTGCTCACAACCGGCTTCCAGGCGAGTCGGCTCAAGCAGACCGCGCAGCAGGGTTTCCAGGGTGGCCTGTTGGCCGGGCTTGGCGATCAGCGTGGCGATCACGTTAAAGGCGGTAGACATATCAACTCCTGGTCGATAGGGAACGGGATGGCCAGATGATTGGCTATTTCCAGCACGGATAAAAGCGGCTAAAACAAAGGTCTGTTTCAATAGAAAATTGATAATTGGCGGAAATTGATGCTGCGCTTTGATGATTTGCAGTTGTTTGTTCGGGCAGCGGACCTGGGCAGTTTGTCGGCCGCCGCGCGCGTGATGGACCTGTCCCCGGCGGTCGCCAGCGCCGCGTTGAAGCGCATAGAGCAACAATTGGGCACGCGCCTGCTGGCACGTTCCACCCGCAGCCTGCGCTTGACCGCCGAAGGCGAGGGTTTTCTCACCTACGCCCGCGTCGCGTTGAGTTCGTTGGATGAAGGGCGACGCCTGCTGGCCAGTGGGCAGGACCATGTCAGCGGCATGCTGCAACTGTCGGCGCCTTCGGATTTCGGTCGCAACCTGCTGTTGCCCTGGCTGGATGACTTCCAGCGTGAATACCCGCAACTGAGCGTGCGCCTGTTGCTGGGGGATCGCATTGCCGACCTGTACCGCCAGCCGGTGGACATCGCCTTGCGCTATGGCGAACCCGAGGATTCCAGCCTGGTTGCGCTGCCCATCGCGCCGGAAAATATCCGGGTGCTGTGCGCGGCGCCCAGTTATCTGGCCCGCCACGGCGAACCGCGGCATCTGGAGCAACTGGCCCAGCACAATTGCCTGCTCTACATGCTCGCTGACCGGGTACACGACCATTGGCGTTTTTATGACGGCAAGCGCGAGGTCAGCCTGACGGTTTCCGGTGATCGCGTCAGCGACGACGCCGACGTGGTGCGCCGCTGGGCGGTGGCGGGTGTCGGCATTGCCTACAAGTCCTGGCTGGATGTGAGTACCGACGTCGTGGCCGGGCGTCTGCGCCTGATCCTGCCGGAGCTGCGCGGTGAGCGTACCCCGCTCAACCTGCTGTGCGCGCACCGTGCGCAGTTGAGCAAGCCCGTCAACTTGCTGCGGGAAATGCTCGTGTCCCGTTGTGCGACATTGACGGCACAACTGTCGGAGCGATTCGCTGCGAAGTAACGGCCTCCAGCAAAGCAGGACATTTCACTCAAGTGCTGTCCGTATCCAGGCTGTAAGACGTCATGGAACCGGCTGTTTTGGCCCCTATACTTTGGCGCCAACCGCAGCAGAAAAACGGTTCAACGGGAGTCGAAAGATGGAACAGGCACCATGTATCAGTCGTATCGCCAGCTTGCTTGCCGAGCCCAAGCGCACCGCAATGCTGTGGGCATTGATGGACGGTTCGGCGAAGTCTTCAGAGGAGTTGGCGACGTTCGCCGGGCTGTCGCCGGCGTCGGCCAATGCCCATTTGGCGCGGTTGACCGGCAGCGGCCTGCTGCGGGTCGAAGCGCGGCGGGGCAAACGGCTGTTTCGCGTGGCGGCGGCCGATGTCAGTGCCGCCATCGACGCGCTGGCGACGACCACCATGGCGAGTGCGACGCGCACTGCACCGGATGTTCAGCTCCCCGCGTTGCAGGCCCCGCCGCTGGTGCGTCGCGCCCGCGTGTGCCACGACCACCTCGGCGGTGAACTGGCGGCCGGGCTGTACCAACGGATGGCGCAGGCAGGCTGGATCCAGCGCTATGAGCAACGTACCGAAGTGACGGTCAAGGGCACCCGGCATTTGGCGGAGCTGGGTATTTTCATCCAGGCAATCTCCTCGCCGTTGGTGTGTGACTGTTTCGACTGGAGCCAGCAGCAACCGCATGTCGGCGGTGCGCTCGGCGCGGGGCTGTTGCGGCTGTTTTTGCAGTCGAACTGGGTAAGTGCCATCGGTGAGTCCCGGGCCTTGTCTGTCAGCGATGCCGGGCTTGTGCAAATCAACCGGTTGGCCGCATTGCAGGAGCGTCGTTCCTAGTTTCGGTCAGGTCGCATCCAGCAATCGCCAGGGCAGACGATGCCGCACACTCGACCAGGGGTTTTTCACACTTGGGGGTGGGGCATGGGGATGCAGGGCTATAGCGCAGCAGAGCGGCTGGAACGGTTGCCCATCAGTGGTTACCACCGAATCATTTTCATCATCATTGCCCTGGCGTTTTTCTTCGACTCCATGGACCTGGCGATGATGACGTTTCTATTGGGCTCGATCAAAACCGAGTTCGGCCTGAATACGGCCCAGGCCGGGTTGCTGGCCAGCTCAAGCTTTTTCGGCATGGTGGTCGGCGCTTCGCTCTCCGGAATGCTCGCCGATCGCTTCGGGCGCAAGCCGGTGTTTCAGTGGAGCATCGTGTTGTGGGGCGTCGCCAGTTACTTGTGCTCCACGGCGCAGACGGTCGAGACGCTGACCCTGTTTCGCATCCTGCTGGGCATTGGCATGGGCATGGAGTTTCCGATCGCACAGTCGATGTTGTCGGAGCTGATTCCGGCAAAGCGACGCGGGCGGTATATCGCGCTGATGGATGGTTTTTGGCCGCTGGGTTTTGTCGCTGCCGGCGTGCTGTCTTACTTCCTGCTGCCGGTGGTGGGTTGGCGCGACATCTTCCTGGTGCTGGCGGTGCCGGCGATATTTGTGCTGGCCATCCGGTTTTTTATTCCGGAGTCGCCGCGCTGGCTGGAACAGGCCGGGCGCCACGAGGCGGCGGACAAGGTGTTGCTGGGCATCGAGCAAAAGGTGCGCGATTCCCTCGGAGGAGCCGACTTGCCGCAGCCCGTTGCCTTGCCGCGGGTGGCGAGTACGCCGGGGACGTTCTTCTCGGCCTTCCAGCAGTTGTGGTCGGTTCAGTACCGTCAACGCACGATGATGATCTGGAGCGTGTGGTTCTTTGCCCTGCTCGGGTTCTACGGACTGACGTCGTGGTTGAGTGCGTTGCTGCAGCAGTCAGGCTTTGCAGTGACGCAATCGGTGTATTACACGGTCATCATTTCCCTGGGCGGGATCCCCGGTTTCCTGATGGCGGCGTGGCTGGTCGAGCGCTGGGGACGTAAGCCGGTGTGCGTGGTGACGTTGCTGGGCGGCGGGGTGATGGCGTTTTTGTATGGGCAAAGCGCGGTGTTCGGCGGCAATGTCGGGCTGCTGGTTACGACCGGTTTGTTGATGCAGTTCTTCCTGTTTGGCATGTGGGCGGTGTTGTACACCTATACGCCGGAGCTGTATCCGACCTCGGCGCGCGCAACGGGGTCCGGGTTTGCCTCGGCGATTGGTCGCGTGGGGTCATTGCTGGGGCCACTGGTCACCGGGATGGTGTTTCCAATAACCGGGCAGGGCGGGGTGTTTGCCTTGGGCGCGCTGTGTTTTGCGGTGGCGGCGCTGGTGGTGTGGGTGTTCGGGATGGAGACCAAGGGCAAAACGTTGGAGGAGTTGTCTGAAGTCTGACAGACAACATTAAGCCCCTGTGGGAGGGGGCTTGCCCCCGATAGCGGTGTATCAGTCAATACATGTCTGTCTGACAGACTGCAATCGGGGGCAAGCCCCCTCCCACATTTAGCCTTCATTCATTCAGTAAATAGCGGTCAAGGCTTGACCAGTCGCGCATCCAGGCTGTTTTGCGCCAGGCGTTTGGCCTGGTCCTGGGTCATGCCCAGGGAGGTGTACAGCGCGTGGAAGTTCTCGGTGACATAACCGCCGAAGTAGGCCGGGTCGTCCGAGTTCACCGTGACCTTCACCCCACGCTCAAGCATGTCGAGGATGTTGTGCTGGGCCATGTCGTCGAACACGCACAGCTTGGTGTTGGACAGCGGGCACACGGTCAGCGGGATCTGCTCGTCGATGATGCGTTGCATCAGGCGCTCGTCTTCGATGGCGCGCACGCCATGGTCGATGCGCTGGATTTTCAGCAGGTCTATCGCTTCCCAGATGTACTCGGGCGGGCCTTCTTCGCCGGCATGGGCGACGGTGAGGAAGCCTTCGTGACGGGCACGGTCGAACACACGCTGGAACTTGCTCGGCGGGTGACCCATCTCGGAACTGTCCAGGCCCACGGCGACGAACGCGTCACGGAACGGCAGCGCCTGGTCGAGGGTTTTCTCGGCTTCGGCTTCACTCAGGTGGCGCAGGAAACTGAGAATCAGGCCGCTGGTAATCCCCAGTTGCTGCTCGCCGTCTTTTAGCGCGGCAGCGATGCCGTTGAGCACCACTTCGAAGGGCACGCCTCGGTCGGTGTGGGTTTGCGGGTCGAAGAAGGGTTCAGTGTGAATCACGTTCTGGGCCTTGCAGCGCAGCAGGTAGGCCCAGGTCAGGTCGTAGAAATCCTGGGACGTGCGCAGCACATCGGCACCCTTGTAATACAGGTCGAGAAACTCTTGCAGATTATTGAAGGCGTAGGCCTTGCGCAGGGTTTCGACGTCGTTCCACGGCAGCGCAATCTTGTTGCGTTCGGCCAGGGCGAACAGCAACTCAGGCTCCAGCGAGCCCTCCAGGTGCAGGTGCAGTTCAGCCTTGGGCAGGGCGTTGAGCCAATCGTACATAACTAAAATCTCATCAGGTGCAATGGCGGCATTCTACAGGCCATGGCTGAAATAATCGGCAAAACCTGACCAGCAGGAGAGTATTTGATTTATTTGCACAAGGTCGACGTGAACTAAGGTGTAACGAAACGTTAGCGGCGTGTCGCAGTCTGTACCCCAACGATGACTGATTTGCTGTACTTAAAGGCCCCCCATGCTCACTTCCCTCAAGCAAGAAAAATTCATGTTGGTGGCGCTGATTGCCGCCATTGCCGCTTACCCGTTGGAACACTGGATGCTCCACAGCGGGCAGATAGTGGCGTTGCTCGCCGGCCTCGCCTTGATTGCGTTTATCGTGATGGCGTCGATGCGTGTGGCCCACCATGCCGAACAACTGGCGGAAAAGGTCGGCGACCCTTACGGCACCATGATCCTGACCCTGGCCGCTGTGCTGGTGGAAGTGGTGATCCTGGCGATCATGATGAGCAACGAGCCTTCACCCACGCTGGTGCGCGACACTATCTATTCAGCGGTGATGCTCGATATCAACGGCATCCTCGGCCTGGCCGCGTTGATGGGCGGTATCAAGCACGGCGAGCAGTCCTACAACGATGACTCAGCGCGCACCTACAGCGTGATGATTCTCACCGCCATGGGCGTGTCGATGGTCGTGCCGGAGTTTATCCCCGAGGCCGACTGGAAAATTTACTCGGCCTTCACCATCGGCGCGATGGTGGTGCTCTACACCTTGTTCCTGAGAATGCAGGTAGGCCCGCACAGTTATTTCTTCAGCTACAGCTATCCGGAAAAACGCCGCAAAAAATCAACCGAAGAAGAGCACGCGCAGCCCGTGAACCTTGCGTTCTCGATCGGCACCCTGGTGTTTGGTGTCATAGTGATTGGCGCGTTGGCCGAGGTGATGTCCAAGACCCTCGACCTGGGCCTGGAAGGCACGGGCGCCCCGCCGGTCATCACTGCGATCGTCGTGGCGGCTATTTCCGCCGCGCCGGAAATTCTTACGGCATTGCGCGCCGCCTTGGCCAATCGCATGCAGTCGGTGGTGAACATTGCGCTGGGTGCGTCGCTGTCGACGGTGATCCTGACGGTGCCGGTGATGGAAGCCATGGCGCTCTACACCGGCCAGCCGTTCCAGATGGCGATGACGCCGGTGCAGACAGTGATGGTGTTTATCACGCTGATCGTCAGTGCGATCAACCTCAATGATGGCGAAACCAATGCCATCGAGGGCATGACGCATTTCGTGCTGTTTGCGACCTTTATCATGCTGTCGCTGCTGGGGTTGTAACCTGATTTCAAGCACACCATAAAGCCAAATGTGGGAGGGGGCTTGCCCCCGATAGCAGTGGTTCATCCAACTTATATAGGACTGACACACCGCCATCGGGGGCAAGCCCCCTCCCACATTTTGGACTGTGCTTGGTTTAGATTCCGGCGATCAACTGACGGGCCGCCCGGGTGTGATCGGCGATCAGGGCTTTCAGGTCCAGGCCTTCCACTTGTCCGTCGATTACCCGCCATTGACCCGCGATCATCACTCGGTCCGCCCGATCAGCACCGCAAAGCAGCAGCGCTGAAATCGGATCGTGGCTGCCGGAGAAGCGCAACTCATCGAGTTTGAACAGCGCCAGGTCAGCCTGTTTGCCTACCGCCAACTCTCCAATATCCGTACGCCCCAACAACTGCGCCGAGCCTTTGGTCGCCCAACCGAGGACGCCTTCGGGCGTTATTTTTTCTGCGCCGTAACGCAGGCGCTGGATGTACAGAGCCTGGCGCGCTTCCAGAATCATGTTCGAAGCGTCGTTGGAGGCGGAACCGTCCACGCCCAGGCCGAGGGGAGCACCGGCCGCGAGCAGGTCGAGGGTCGGGCAGATACCGGAGGCCAGGCGCATGTTCGAACTCGGGCAATGGCAGATGCCCGTGCCGGCAGCGCCCAGGCGTGCGATTTCCTCCGGGTTGAAGTGAATGCCGTGGGCCAGCCAGGTGCGTGGGCCGAGCCAGCCGACGCTGTCGAGGTAGTCCACGGTGCGCAGGCCGAAACGCTGCAGGCAGAAGTCTTCCTCGTCGAGGGTTTCCGCCAGGTGCGTGTGCAGGCGCACGTCGAGCGAGGTGGCCAGTTCGGCACTGGCGCGCATGATTTCGGGGGTAACGGAAAACGGCGAGCAGGGCGCCAGGGCAATCTGGATCTGCGCGCCGTCGCCGCGCTCGTGGTATTCGCGGATCAGGCGTTGGCTGTCGTCGAGGATCACCTGGCCCTGTTGCACGGTTTGCTGCGGCGGCAGGCCGCCATCGGCTTCGCCCAGGCTCATGGAACCGCGGGTAAGCATCGCGCGCATGCCCAGCTCGCGCACGCTGTCGACCTGCACATCAATGGCGTTTTCCAGGCCGTCGGGGAACAGGTAGTGGTGGTCTGCCGCCGTGGTGCAACCGGAGAGCAACAATTCGGCGAGTGCCACTTTCGATGCCAGCGCCAGTTTTTCCGGGGTCAGTCGGGCCCAGACCGGATACAGGGTTTTCAACCAGGGAAACAGCGGCTGGTTGACCACCGGCGCCCAGGCGCGGGTCAGGGTCTGGTAGAAATGGTGGTGCGTGTTGATCAGCCCGGGCAGGACGACATGCTCGCGGGCATCGAACACGTGCGCACAGGGTTGTGCAGGTGCTTGCCCTTGGGCCAGCACTTCGGTGATGACGCCGTCTTGCAGCACCAGGCCGCCACGGGCATCGAGGTCATTGGCGGTGAAGATCGCGAGCGGATTTTTTAACCAGATACGGGTCGCAGGCATTGGCCGGCTCCTCTGAATGATGGGTTCAGGTTTGCCAGCTCAGTGTTGCCCTGTCTGCTGATCCAGGGTCGCCAGTGAAGGCGAGGTGGGTAGATTACGTGTCGGTCCATGTGCAGGCAAGCGGACGCGGTCAGTGTGGGAGGGGGCAAGCCCCCTCCCACAGGGTAATCGGTGTATCTACCAGGCGATGGTGTCGCCCTTGTAGTCCACAAAATGATGGCCGCCCTTGCCGGTGTAGGCATTTACCTGGTCCACCAGGCCACGCACGCTGGTCTCGACGTCGATGTGCGCATTTTCGCCACCCATGTCGGTTTTCACCCAGCCCGGGTGCAGCGATAACACCGTCGGCTTGTGCTCGCCCAGTTGGGTGATAAAGCTGTTGGTCATGGAGTTGAGCGCCGCCTTGCTGGCCTTGTACAGCGCCATGTCCGAATCGTCGGGAATGGTGACGCTGCCCAGCACCGAACTCATGAAGGCCAGCACGCCGGTGTCCTTGCGGATCTGCCCGACAAAACGCTGGGCCAGGTTGATCGGGGCCACGGCGTTGGTGAAAAACAGTTGGCCTACTTCCGCCAGGGTGGCGTGACCAGGCTCCTGGTTCGCGGGGCCCTTGACGCCGGCATTGACGAACAGCAGGTCGAAGGTACGGTCTTTCAGGCGTTGGGCCAGGGCGATCACGGCTTGCTGATCGTCCATGTCGAGTTTTTCGATCTGCACCGGGCCCACGGCTTTCAGGGCGTCGGCCTTGTTCGGGTCACGCACGGTGGCGGTCACGTCCCAGCCGTCCTGGAGCAGTTGCTTGACCAGGCCGAGGCCCAGCCCGCGCGAGGCGCCGATGATCAGTGCGGTTTTTGGCGTAGACATGAAAAGCTTCCTTTAGAGTCGCGGCTCAGGGAGTTCCAGTGAGCAACAGTAGCAGTTTCAGCGTTGCAGCAGGATACGTCCCCGGCTCAGGTCGGCGAGCTGGGTTTGCAAGGTGTCGATATGGGCTTCGCCCAGGGCCAGTTGCAGCTCCACGCCGTTGGCGGTGAAGGTTTCTTCCACGACGAGCCCGTCCAGTTCGGCAACGCGCAGCTTCAGCAGGTTCAATTCGGAGAAACCGCAGGCGCACCTCAGCGGTACACGACTGATCAGCTCGATGCGCTCGGCATTCTGCAGGCATTTATTTGCGCCGCCGCCGTAGGCACGGGCCAGACCACCGGTGCCCAGTTGAATCCCGCCGTACCAGCGAATCACCAGCACCACGACCTGATCAAACCCCTGCGCCTCGATGGCCGCCAGGATCGGCCGCCCGGCGGTGCCGCCGGGTTCGCCGTCGTCGTTGCTGCGGTATTGGTCGGCCAGTTTCCAGGCCCAGCAGTTGTGCGTCGCGTTGAGGTCGCTGTGCTGCTCGATAAATGCCTGGGCGTCGTGCGCGCTGGTAATCGGCGCCGCCAGTGTGATAAAGCGGCTTTTGCGTATTTCTTCACGAAATTCGCAAAAGCCTGTGAGCGTGAATGGCATAAGTCGCTTCGTTCAGGGGGCCGGCTTGATGCCGCAGCCTTTGAGAATAATGTGGATCAGATTGGTGCCGGCGTCCTCCATGTCCTGCTTGGTCAGCTTGGTGCGACCGGTGACGCGGCAGATCTGGGTGGCGAAGTCGGCATAGTGCTGGGTGCTGCCCCACAGCAGGAAGATCAGGTGCACCGGGTCGATGGGGTCCATCTTGCCGGCATCGATCCAGGCCTGAAACACGGCTGCACGGCCGCTGAACCAGGCGCGGTAGTCCTGGCTGAAATATTCAGTGAGGCATTCGCCGCCGCTGATGATCTCCATGGCGAAGATCCGCGAGGCCTGTGGCTGGCGTCGCGAGAACTCCATCTTGGTACGGATGTACCGGGAGAGGGCCACGGCCGGGTCGTCCTCGGCGGTCAGCGCGTTGAACGTGCTGTCCCACAATTCGAGAATATTGCTGAGCACCGCAATGTACAGGCCCAGTTTGTTGGTGAAGTAATAGTGCAAGTTGGCTTTGGGCAGCCCGGCACTCGCCGCGATGGTGTTCATGCTGGTGCCCTTGTAGCCATGGCGCGCGAATTCATCCTCAGCCGCCTGGAGAATCGCTTGTTCGTTCTTTTGCCGAATGCGGCTGGCGGGTTTACCGGCGTGGTTGCTGTGGGCAGGAACTTCGAGGCTCATGGAGGTTTCCGTGCTGATCGATGGGGGCGACGTGTGCACAGATAACCCACCCTCAAGCCTCAGACAAGTGTTGATGCAATAAAACCGTCAAAGCGATTCCAGGGAGTCGCTTTCGGGCGTGGGGTTTGTAACGGCGTGGACGGTTTTGGCCTCGGGTAACAGCAGGCACAGCACAATGGCGGTCAGCCCGCCGCTGGTGATGGCGGAGTCGAACAGGTTCTGCACCAGGGTTGGCATCAGGTGCAGCAGGTTGGGCTGGGCGGCGATGCCCAGGCCGACACCGAAGGAGGTGGCGATGATCAGCATGCTGCGTCGATCCAGCGGCGCCTGGGCCAGGATGCGCACACCGGCTGCGGCGACGCTGCCGAACATGACCAGGGTCGCACCGCCCAGCACCGGTTTGGGGATTTGCTGCAACACCGCGCCGATCATGGGAAACAACCCAAGGCATACCAGCACCACGCCAATGTACAAGCCGACATAACGGCTGGCCACGCCGGTGAGTTGGATCACCCCGTTGTTTTGCGCGAAGGTGGTATTGGGGAAGGCGCTGAACGTGGCGGCGATCATGCAACTGACGCCATCTCCGAGCACGCCGCCTTTGAGTCGGCTTATATAAGAGGCACCGCTGATGGGTTGGCGGGCGATCATGCAGTTGGCGGTGAGGTCTCCGACGGTTTCGATGCTGCTGATCAGATAAATCAGCGCGATGGGCAGGAAGGCGCTCCAATCGAAGTTGAAACCAAAGCGAAACGGCACGGGCAGGCTGATCAGAGGCACGTCGGGTAATGCCTGGGGCACCAGCTTGCCACTGAACCACGCGGCCAGGCTGCCGAGCGCCAGGCCGATGATGATGGCCGAGAGGCGTACCCAGGGCGTATTCGAGCGGTTGAGCAGGATGATCGTCAGCACCACGAACAGGCCCAGGGCCAGGTTGATGGGGGCGCCGAAGTCGGGGGCGTTGAACCCGCCGCCCAGATCGGTGATGCCGACTTTTATCAGGCTGATGCCGATCAGCGTAATCACGATCCCGGTCACCAGGGGCGTGATGACCCGGCGCAGTTGGCCGATAAACCGGCTCAACACGATCTGCACCAGGGCGCCGAAAAAGCACACGCCGAAAATCATCGCCAGGATGTCCTCAGGGCTGCCGCCGCGTTGCTTGACCAGGAAGCCGGCGGAGAGCACCGCGCCCAGGAACGCAAAGCTGGTGCCTTGCAGGCAAATCATCCCGGCGCCGATACCGAACGGCCTGCGCGCCTGGATGAAGGTGCCGACGCCGGAGACCATCAGTGCCATGCTGATCAAGTAGGGCAGGTGCGCGGTGAGGCCCAGGGTGGAACCGATGATCAAGGGCGGCGTGATGATCCCGACGAACGCGGCCAGCACATGTTGCAGGGCGGCCAGCAGAGCGGGCAGTGGTTTGGGGCGATCATCGAGGCCGTAGATCAAGTCGTTGGGGCTGGAGGATTCTGGTGGCATGGCGGGTCAACTCGGGGCGGACGGTTCAAGGTCCTTGTGCCTTGCAAAAAACTGTCCACCTGCTCAGCTTTTTGTGAGGGGCCCGTGTTAGCGCGTTGCTGCCAGGCTTTCCAGAAAACTTTCCAGCACCAAATGGGGGCGACGGCCCTTGCGCGTGACCGATGCCAGGCTCAAATCGTAAAACCGTGTAGCCGCTTTCAGCGCGCGCAGTCGGCCTTGTTGTACCCAAAGACTGGCGTAATGGTCGGGCAGGTAGCCGATATAGCGCCCGGTGAGGATCAGGAACGCCATGCCCTCACGGTCCGAGGCGCTGGCGGTGCACGTGAGCGCCTGGTAATGGGCCTGGATCTCGGCGGGCAAGCGGAAGGTGGGGGCGATGGCGTCCTGGCTGTCGAGGCGCGCGTCGTCCAGTTGCTTGTCGTCGGCATAAAACAGTGGATGCCCGACCGCGCAATAAAGCAGCGAGCGCTCGCTGTACAGCGGTTGGTACTCCAAGCCCGACAATGCGCTGGCCTGGGGCACCACGCCGACATGCAGACGGCCGTCGAGGACACCTTGCTCGACTTCACTGGGGGCGATCATGCGGATTTGAATCTGCACGTCCGGGCCACGTTCCTTCAATTGCGCCAGGGCGTGGGTGATGCGCATATGGGGCAGGGTGACGAGGTTATCGGTCAGGCCGATGATCAGCTCTCCGCGCAAGTGCTGGTGCAGACCATTGACTTCGGTGCGAAAACTTTCCAGCGCACTCAACAGTTGCAACGCCGACTGATAGACCTCGCGGCCTTCTTCCGTCAGCGAGAACCCCGCGCGGCCGCGTTGACAGAGCCTCAGCCCGAGGCGTTGTTCCAGGTCGCTCATTTGCTGGCTGATGGCCGAACGACCAATCCCCAGTACGGTTTCCGCAGCGGAAAAGCCACCACACTCCACCACGCTGCGAAAGATGCGCAGCAGGCGGATATCAAAGTCGCTGACCTGGGCCAGGGGGTCGGGGCGACGGCTGCTCATAGTTTAGTGAAGTCCTGACTGAAGGTTAGAAAAGTTGGATTTCACCGACTTTATCGCCGTGGCAATTTAGCTGCAACTACGCTTTTTTCAATCCCGACGCTGCCGTTTGCCTTGCGAGGTTTTGCTGATGAACATGCCGGAAAACGCCCCATCATCCCTGGCCAGCCAACTCAAGCTGGATGCTCATTGGATGCCTTATACCGCCAACCGTAACTTTCAGCGCGATCCGCGCCTGATCGTGGCCGCCGAAGGCAGCTGGTTGACGGATGACAAGGGGCGCAAGGTCTACGACTCGCTGTCGGGCCTTTGGACCTGCGGCGCCGGGCATACGCGCAAGGAAATCCAGGAAGCGGTGGCCCGGCAGTTGGGCACCCTGGACTACTCTCCGGGCTTCCAATACGGTCATCCGTTGTCCTTTCAACTGGCGGAAAAGATTACCGACCTGACCCCTGGCAACCTCAACCATGTGTTCTTCACCGACTCCGGCTCCGAGTGCGCCGATACCGCCGTGAAGATGGTGCGCGCCTACTGGCGCCTGAAGGGCCAGGCCACCAAGACCAAGATGATCGGCCGCGCCCGGGGCTATCACGGTGTGAATATTGCCGGTACCAGCCTTGGCGGTGTCAACGGTAACCGTAAGCTGTTTGGTCAGTCGATGATGGACGTCGACCACCTGCCGCATACGTTGCTGGCGAGCAATGCCTTCTCCCGTGGCATGCCGGAGCAAGGCGGTATCGCGTTGGCCGATGAGTTGCTCAAGCTGATCGAACTGCATGACGCATCGAACATCGCTGCGGTGTTTGTCGAGCCGATGGCCGGTTCCGCAGGCGTGTTGGTGCCGCCACAGGGTTATCTCAAGCGTCTGCGCGAGATCTGCGATCAGCACAACATCCTGTTGGTATTCGACGAAGTGATCACCGGTTTCGGGCGCACCGGTTCGATGTTCGGCGCCGACAGCTTTGGCGTGACCCCGGACTTGATGTGCATTGCCAAGCAAGTCACCAATGGCGCGATTCCGATGGGCGCGGTGATTGCCAGCAGCGAGATATATCACACCTTCATGAACCAAGCGACGCCGGAGTATGCGGTGGAGTTTCCCCACGGCTACACCTACTCGGCGCACCCGGTGGCCTGCGCGGCCGGCCTCGCGGCACTGGACCTGCTGCAAAAGGAAAACCTCGTTCAGAGCGTAGCCGATGTCGCACCGCACTTTGAGAATGCGCTGCATGGCATGAAGGGCAGCAAGAACGTGATTGATATTCGTAATTACGGCCTGGCCGGAGCCATCCAGATTGCGCCGCGTGACGGGGATGCCATCGTGCGTCCGTTCGAGGCCGGCATGGCGCTGTGGAAAGCCGGTTTCTACGTGCGTTTTGGCGGTGACACCCTGCAGTTCGGGCCAACCTTCAACAGCAAGCCGCAGGACCTGGATCGCCTGTTCGATGCGGTCGGTGAAGTGTTGAACAAGATCGACTGATTTCTCCTTCTATATAGAACAACTTTTCAGGAGCCCTGCATGAGCCTTATCCAGCATTTGATCAACGGTGAATTGGTCAATGACAGCGGTCGTAGCGCCGATGTGTACAACCCGTCCACCGGGCAGGTCATTCACCAGGTGCCATTGGCCAGTCGCGATACCATTCAACAGGCGATCGACTCGGCCAAGGCGGCGTTCCCGGCCTGGCGTAACACGCCTGCGGCCAAACGGGCGCAGGTGATGTTTCGTTTCAAGCAGTTGCTGGAGCAGAACGAAGCGCGTATCTCGCAATTGATCAGCGAAGAACACGGCAAGACATTGGAGGATGCGGCCGGTGAGTTGAAGCGCGGGATCGAGAACGTCGAGTACGCATGCTCGGCGCCGGAGATTCTCAAGGGGGAGTACAGCCGCAACGTGGGCCCGAACATTGATGCCTGGTCGGATTTCCAGCCGCTGGGCGTAGTGGCAGGTATTACGCCGTTCAACTTCCCGGCAATGGTGCCGTTGTGGATGTATCCGCTGGCGATTGTGTGCGGTAACTGTTTCATCCTCAAACCGTCGGAGCGTGACCCCAGTTCGACGTTGCTGATCGCACAATTGTTGCAGGAAGCGGGCCTGCCTAAAGGCGTGCTGAGCGTGGTGCATGGTGACAAGGGCGCGGTGGATGCATTGATCGAGGCGCCTGAAGTAAAAGCGCTGAGCTTTGTAGGATCGACGCCGATTGCCGAGTACATCTATTCCGAAGCCACCAGGCGCGGCAAGCGTGTGCAGGCACTGGGTGGCGCGAAGAACCACGCGGTTCTGATGCCGGATGCGGACCTGGATAACGCCGTCAGCGCTTTGATGGGTGCGGCATACGGTTCCTGCGGTGAACGTTGCATGGCGATCTCGGTGGCGGTGTGTGTGGGTGACCAGGTGGCGGATGCGTTGATTGCCAAGCTGGTGCCGCAGGTCAAGACGCTGAAGATCGGTGCCGGCACGACCTGTGGCCTGGACATGGGGCCGCTGGTGACGGGGCAGGCGCGGGATAAGGTCAGTGGCTATATAGAAGACGGTGTGTCGGCGGGTGCAGAGCTGGTCGTTGACGGTCGTGGCTTGAGCGTCGCCGGGCATGAAGAGGGCTTCTTCCTCGGTGGCAGCCTGTTCGATCACGTGACTCCCGAGATGCGTATCTATAAAGAAGAGATCTTCGGGCCGGTGTTGTGCGTGGTGCGTGTGGCCAGCCTGGAAGCGGCGATGCAGTTGATCAACGACCATGAGTACGGCAACGGTACTTGTATCTTCACCCGTGACGGTGAGGCGGCGCGTCTGTTTTGTGACGAGATCGAAGTGGGCATGGTGGGGGTTAACGTTCCACTGCCGGTGCCGGTGGCTTATCACAGTTTTGGTGGCTGGAAGCGCTCGCTGTTTGGCGACTTGCATGCTTATGGACCGGATGGGGTGCGTTTCTATACCCGTCGCAAGGCGATCACCCAGCGTTGGCCGCAGCGGGCCAGCCATGAAGCCTCGCAGTTTGCTTTCCCAAGTTTGTAAGGCGGGGTAAGTGGAAGGCCGGCCCCCAGGGGCCGGCCTTCGCGTTTCCGAGCATTTTTGACTTATATGACAGAAATGTGAAAAAGAAGGTTGACGGCAGATTCTGTGCGCCTATAATTCGCCCCACTTCCGGCGCAGTCGAAACGGAAAACTCCTTGGTAAACAATGAGTTAAGTAGTTTTCGACAGCAGGCCGCTTCAGTTCATCGAAGCCAAAAGGAAGTTGAAAAAGAGGTGTTGACAGCAGCGTGTAACGCTGTAGAATTCGCCTCCCGCTTACGAGAGATCGCAAGCGCAAGTGGTTGAAGTTGTTGAAGAAATCTTCGAAAACTTCTGAAAATAACCACTTGACAGCAAATGAGGCTGCTGTAGAATGCGCGCCTCGGTTGAGACGAAACATCTTAACCAACCGCTCTTTAACAACTGAATCAAGCAATTCGTGTGGGTGCTTGTGGGGTCAGACTGATAGTCAACAAGATTATCAGCATCACAAGTTACTCCGCGAGAAATCAAAGAATAACCAACGATTGCTGAGCCAAGTTTAGGGTTTCTTAAAAACCCAAAGATGTTTGAACTGAAGAGTTTGATCATGGCTCAGATTGAACGCTGGCGGCAGGCCTAACACATGCAAGTCGAGCGGTAGAGAGAAGCTTGCTTCTCTTGAGAGCGGCGGACGGGTGAGTAAAGCCTAGGAATCTGCCTGGTAGTGGGGGATAACGTTCGGAAACGGACGCTAATACCGCATACGTCCTACGGGAGAAAGCAGGGGACCTTCGGGCCTTGCGCTATCAGATGAGCCTAGGTCGGATTAGCTAGTTGGTGAGGTAATGGCTCACCAAGGCGACGATCCGTAACTGGTCTGAGAGGATGATCAGTCACACTGGAACTGAGACACGGTCCAGACTCCTACGGGAGGCAGCAGTGGGGAATATTGGACAATGGGCGAAAGCCTGATCCAGCCATGCCGCGTGTGTGAAGAAGGTCTTCGGATTGTAAAGCACTTTAAGTTGGGAGGAAGGGCAGTTACTTAATACGTGATTGTTTTGACGTTACCGACAGAATAAGCACCGGCTAACTCTGTGCCAGCAGCCGCGGTAATACAGAGGGTGCAAGCGTTAATCGGAATTACTGGGCGTAAAGCGCGCGTAGGTGGTTTGTTAAGTTGGATGTGAAATCCCCGGGCTCAACCTGGGAACTGCATTCAAAACTGACTGACTAGAGTGTGGTAGAGGGTGGTGGAATTTCCTGTGTAGCGGTGAAATGCGTAGATATAGGAAGGAACACCAGTGGCGAAGGCGACCACCTGGACCAACACTGACACTGAGGTGCGAAAGCGTGGGGAGCAAACAGGATTAGATACCCTGGTAGTCCACGCCGTAAACGATGTCAACTAGCCGTTGGGAGCCTTGAGCTCTTAGTGGCGCAGCTAACGCATTAAGTTGACCGCCTGGGGAGTACGGCCGCAAGGTTAAAACTCAAATGAATTGACGGGGGCCCGCACAAGCGGTGGAGCATGTGGTTTAATTCGAAGCAACGCGAAGAACCTTACCAGGCCTTGACATCCAATGAACTTTCCAGAGATGGATGGGTGCCTTCGGGAACATTGAGACAGGTGCTGCATGGCTGTCGTCAGCTCGTGTCGTGAGATGTTGGGTTAAGTCCCGTAACGAGCGCAACCCTTGTCCTTAGTTACCAGCACGTAATGGTGGGCACTCTAAGGAGACTGCCGGTGACAAACCGGAGGAAGGTGGGGATGACGTCAAGTCATCATGGCCCTTACGGCCTGGGCTACACACGTGCTACAATGGTCGGTACAGAGGGTTGCCAAGCCGCGAGGTGGAGCTAATCCCACAAAACCGATCGTAGTCCGGATCGCAGTCTGCAACTCGACTGCGTGAAGTCGGAATCGCTAGTAATCGCGAATCAGAATGTCGCGGTGAATACGTTCCCGGGCCTTGTACACACCGCCCGTCACACCATGGGAGTGGGTTGCACCAGAAGTAGCTAGTCTAACCTTCGGGAGGACGGTTACCACGGTGTGATTCATGACTGGGGTGAAGTCGTAACAAGGTAGCCGTAGGGGAACCTGCGGCTGGATCACCTCCTTAATCGACGACATCAGCTGCTCCATAAGTTCCCACACGAATTGCTTGATTCATTGAAGAAGACGATAGAAGCAGCTTTAAGCTCCAAGCTGATAGCTCTTAGCTAATCAGTTACGCGCTCGAAATTGGGTCTGTAGCTCAGTTGGTTAGAGCGCACCCCTGATAAGGGTGAGGTCGGCAGTTCGAATCTGCCCAGACCCACCAATTTTGTTATGGGGCCATAGCTCAGCTGGGAGAGCGCCTGCCTTGCACGCAGGAGGTCAACGGTTCGATCCCGTTTGGCTCCACCATTAACTGCTTCTGCTGTTAGAGTTTAGAAATGAATATTCTGAAGTGAATATTGATTTCTAGTCTTTGATTAGATCGTTCTTTAAAAATTTGGGTATGTGATAGAAAGATAGACTGACCGTTACTTTCACTGGTAACGGATCAGGCTAAGGTAAAATTTGTGAGTTCTCTTAAACGAGAAATTCGAATTTTCGGCGAATGTTGTCTTCACAGTATAACCAGATTGCTTGGGGTTATATGGTCAAGTGAAGAAGCGCATACGGTGGATGCCTTGGCAGTCAGAGGCGATGAAGGACGTGGTAGCCTGCGAAAAGCTTCGGGGAGTCGGCAAACAGACTTTGATCCGGAGATGTCTGAATGGGGGAACCCAGCCATCATAAGATGGTTATCTTACGCTGAATACATAGGCGTAAGAGGCGAACCAGGGGAACTGAAACATCTAAGTACCCTGAGGAAAAGAAATCAACCGAGATTCCCTTAGTAGTGGCGAGCGAACGGGGACTAGCCCTTAAGTGGCTTTGAGATTAGCGGAACGCTCTGGAAAGTGCGGCCATAGTGGGTGATAGCCCTGTACGCGAAAATCTCTTAGTCATGAAATCGAGTAGGACGGAGCACGAGAAACTTTGTCTGAATATGGGGGGACCATCCTCCAAGGCTAAATACTACTGACTGACCGATAGTGAACTAGTACCGTGAGGGAAAGGCGAAAAGAACCCCGGAGAGGGGAGTGAAATAGATCCTGAAACCGTATGCGTACAAGCAGTGGGAGCCCACTTTGTTGGGTGACTGCGTACCTTTTGTATAATGGGTCAGCGACTTATTTTCAGTGGCGAGCTTAACCGAATAGGGGAGGCGTAGCGAAAGCGAGTCTTAATAGGGCGTCTAGTCGCTGGGAATAGACCCGAAACCGGGCGATCTATCCATGGGCAGGTTGAAGGTTGGGTAACACTAACTGGAGGACCGAACCGACTACCGTTGAAAAGTTAGCGGATGACCTGTGGATCGGAGTGAAAGGCTAATCAAGCTCGGAGATAGCTGGTTCTCCTCGAAAGCTATTTAGGTAGCGCCTCATGTATCACTGTAGGGGGTAGAGCACTGTTTCGGCTAGGGGGTCATCCCGACTTACCAAACCGATGCAAACTCCGAATACCTACAAGTGCCGAGCATGGGAGACACACGGCGGGTGCTAACGTCCGTCGTGAAAAGGGAAACAACCCAGACCGTCAGCTAAGGTCCCAAAGTTATGGTTAAGTGGGAAACGATGTGGGAAGGCTTAGACAGCTAGGAGGTTGGCTTAGAAGCAGCCACCCTTTAAAGAAAGCGTAATAGCTCACTAGTCGAGTCGGCCTGCGCGGAAGATGTAACGGGGCTCAAACCATACACCGAAGCTACGGGTATCACGTAAGTGATGCGGTAGAGGAGCGTTCTGTAAGCCTGTGAAGGTGAGTTGAGAAGCTTGCTGGAGGTATCAGAAGTGCGAATGCTGACATGAGTAACGACAATGGGTGTGAAAAACACCCACGCCGAAAGACCAAGGTTTCCTGCGCAACGTTAATCGACGCAGGGTTAGTCGGTCCCTAAGGCGAGGCTGAAAAGCGTAGTCGATGGAAAACAGGTTAATATTCCTGTACTTCTGGTTATTGCGATGGAGGGACGGAGAAGGCTAGGCCAGCTTGGCGTTGGTTGTCCAAGTTTAAGGTGGTAGGCTGGAATCTTAGGTAAATCCGGGATTCTAAGGCCGAGAGCTGATGACGAGTCATCTTTTAGATGACGAAGTGGTTGATGCCATGCTTCCAAGAAAAGCTTCTAAGCTTCAGGTAACCAGGAACCGTACCCCAAACCGACACAGGTGGTTGGGTAGAGAATACCAAGGCGCTTGAGAGAACTCGGGTGAAGGAACTAGGCAAAATGGCACCGTAACTTCGGGAGAAGGTGCGCCGGTGAGGGTGAAGGACTTGCTCCGTAAGCTCATGCCGGTCGAAGATACCAGGCCGCTGCGACTGTTTATTAAAAACACAGCACTCTGCAAACACGAAAGTGGACGTATAGGGTGTGACGCCTGCCCGGTGCCGGAAGGTTAATTGATGGGGTTAGCTAACGCGAAGCTCTTGATCGAAGCCCCGGTAAACGGCGGCCGTAACTATAACGGTCCTAAGGTAGCGAAATTCCTTGTCGGGTAAGTTCCGACCTGCACGAATGGCGTAACGATGGCGGCGCTGTCTCCACCCGAGACTCAGTGAAATTGAAATCGCTGTGAAGATGCAGTGTATCCGCGGCTAGACGGAAAGACCCCGTGAACCTTTACTATAGCTTTGCACTGGACTTTGAATTTGCTTGTGTAGGATAGGTGGGAGGCTTTGAAGCGTGGACGCCAGTCTGCGTGGAGCCAACCTTGAAATACCACCCTGGCAACTTTGAGGTTCTAACTCAGGTCCGTTATCCGGATCGAGGACAGTGTATGGTGGGTAGTTTGACTGGGGCGGTCTCCTCCTAAAGAGTAACGGAGGAGTACGAAGGTGCGCTCAGACCGGTCGGAAATCGGTCGTAGAGTATAAAGGCAAAAGCGCGCTTGACTGCGAGACAGACACGTCGAGCAGGTACGAAAGTAGGTCTTAGTGATCCGGTGGTTCTGTATGGAAGGGCCATCGCTCAACGGATAAAAGGTACTCCGGGGATAACAGGCTGATACCGCCCAAGAGTTCATATCGACGGCGGTGTTTGGCACCTCGATGTCGGCTCATCACATCCTGGGGCTGAAGCCGGTCCCAAGGGTATGGCTGTTCGCCATTTAAAGTGGTACGCGAGCTGGGTTTAGAACGTCGTGAGACAGTTCGGTCCCTATCTGCCGTGGACGTTTGAGATTTGAGAGGGGCTGCTCCTAGTACGAGAGGACCGGAGTGGACGAACCTCTGGTGTTCCGGTTGTCACGCCAGTGGCATTGCCGGGTAGCTATGTTCGGAATAGATAACCGCTGAAAGCATCTAAGCGGGAAACTAGCCTCAAGATGAGATCTCACTGGAACCTTGAGTTCCCTGAAGGGCCGTCGAAGACTACGACGTTGATAGGTTGGGTGTGTAAGCGCTGTGAGGCGTTGAGCTAACCAATACTAATTGCCCGTGAGGCTTGACCATATAACACCCAAGCAATTTGACTACTCTAACGAGCATCAGATTGCGGTGTGTGAAGACGAGATGAACCGAAAGTTCGACGCTCACAAAACACCGAAAACTATCACATACCCAATTTGCTGAAGCGAGGCCATCTGGTCACGACTCAGTACCCGAATTTCTTGACGACCATAGAGCATTGGAACCACCTGATCCCATCCCGAACTCAGCAGTGAAACGATGCATCGCCGATGGTAGTGTGGGGTTTCCCCATGTGAGAGTAGGTCATCGTCAAGATTAAATTCCGAAACCCCAATTGCGAAAGCAGTTGGGGTTTTGTTTTGGGCGCTCGAAAAGTATTGCGCCTGACAAATTTGCACAGTTATTTCTGAACCAGACCACTAGAATAGGCACCTAACCTTTTTTAGAGCCAGAGCCCTATTTATGCCGGATCCGGTTGATGCCCTTGAGGTGTCGGACTTACCGCTGGATGACTTGGTGGCATGCCATGAGTGCGACCTGCTGATGCGCAAGCCCGTGCTCGCCCTTGGTGAAAAAGCTGAATGCCCGCGTTGTGGCTACGAGCTGTACGCGCACCGGCACAATGTCGTCGAGCGAAGCCTCGCCCTGGTGCTGGCAGCATTATTGCTGTATATACCCGCGAACTTTTTACCCATCATGCAGCTCAATCTACTCGGGCAGTCCTCAGAGGACACCGTGTGGACCGGCGTGGTCGGCCTGTTCAACACCGGTATGCAAGGGGTTGCCATCGTGGTTTTCCTTTGCAGCATGGGTATTCCCCTGCTCAAATTGCTGTGCCAGTTGGCTGTGTTGCTCAGCATTCGCTGGAACATCGGTCGCAGTTATGGACTGCTGTTCTACCGCATCTACCACCATATGAAAGACTGGGGGATGCTGGAGGTCTACTTGATGGGCGTCCTGGTGGCGCTTGTGAAGCTTGCGGACATGGCCTCCATTACGCTCGGCCTGGGCCTGGCGTGCTTTGTCAGTCTTTTAATGGTCCAGGTCCTGCTCGAGGTGGTGATGTCACCCCATCAGATCTGGCAGGCGTTGTCGGGAGAGGATGACCATGCGGGCGATTGATGCAGGCATTCTGGTTTGTACGGAATGCCATGAGTTGAACAAGCAGGAAGCGGACGCCGATGAGCAACTCTGCAGCCGTTGCGGTGCGCTGATCCACGCACGTCGCCCCAATAGCCTCATACGTACCTGGGCATTGCTGATCACGGCGGCGATCCTGTATATCCCCGCCAACCTGCTGCCCATCATGACCGTCAACTCCCTCGGCCAGGGCGACCCCAGCACCATCATGTCCGGCGTGATCCAGTTGGTACAGCACGGCATGTTCCCCATTGCCGCCGTGGTGTTCATCGCCAGTATCCTGGTGCCCACGTTCAAGCTGGTGGGCATCGGCCTGCTGCTGTTTTCGGTACAGCGCCGGCAGCCGTTGTCCGCGCAACAACGCATTATCATGTACCGCTTTATCGAATTCATTGGTCGCTGGTCCATGCTGGATATCTTCGTGATCGCCATCCTGGTGGCGGTCGTAAACTTTGGGCGACTTGCCAGTGTCGAGGCCAATCTCGGCGCTGCAGCGTTCGCCAGTGTGGTGATCTTGACGATGCTTGCCGCAGTAACCTTCGATCCCCGACTGATTTGGGATAACACGGAGTCGGATGACGACCATGAGTGATTTGCCTAAAGCTAAAACCCGCCCTGCATCCAATTGGTCGGCCATCTGGGTGCTGCCGCTGATTGCCCTGATCATCGGTGGCTGGCTGGGTTGGCGTGCCTACTCCCAGCAAGGTCTCGAGATCCAGGTCCGCTTTGAAAGCGGCGAGGGCATCCAAGTCAACAAGACCGAGGTGGTCTACAAAGGCATGACGGTGGGTAAGGTCAAAGCCTTGGCGCTGGATGACGAAGGCAACAATCGCGGGGTGATTGCCACCATCGAGATGAACAAGGACGTCGAGCAATACCTCAGGACCAATACTCGCTTCTGGCTGGTCAAGCCCAGCGTCAGCCTCGCCGGTATCACTGGTTTGGAAACCCTCGTGTCGGGTAATTATATCGCCGCAAGCCCGGGGGATGGTGAGCCGACCCGCAAGTTCAAGGCGCTCTCCGAGGAGCCGCCGTTATCCGATGCCAAGCCTGGTCTGCACCTGACGCTCAAGGCTGATCGCCTGGGTTCGCTGAACCGGGGCAGCCCGGTGTTCTACAAGCAGATCCAGGTGGGGCAGGTCAAAAGCTACTTGTTGTCCGAGGACCACAGTACCGTCGAGATCAAGGTCTATATCGAACCGACCTATGCCAACCTGGTGCGCAAACACACGCGTTTCTGGAACGCCAGCGGCATCAGCATCGACGCCAATCTGTCGGGTGTGAAGGTTCGCAGCGAATCGCTTTCCAGCATCGTTGCCGGCGGTATCGCCTTTGCCACGCCGGAAAATCGCAAGGACAGCCCGCCAACCGACCCGAGCCTGCCGTTCCGCTTGTACGAGGATTTCGACGCCGCCGCCGCGGGCATCAAGGTCAAGGTCAAGCTCACTGATTTCGAAGGCCTGCAGGCTGGTCGTACGCCCGTGATGTACAAGGGTATCGAGGTCGGCAGCCTGAAAACCCTGAAGATCGACCCGGACCTGTCCAGTGCCAGCGCTGAATTGACCCTCGACCCCCTGGCCGAAGACTATCTGGTGCAGGACACGCAATTCTGGGTGGTCAAACCGTCCATCTCCCTGGCCGGCATCACCGGCCTGGAGGCCTTGGTCAAAGGCAACTACATCGCCATCCGCCCCGGTGACAAGGGCACCGCGCCACAACGTGAATACGTGGCTCGCGCCAAGGCGCCACCGTTGGACCTGCGCTCCCCGGGCCTGCACATGGTATTGCTCACCGACAACCTGGGCTCGCTGGATGTCGGCAGCCCGATTCTGTACAAGCAGGTCAAGGTCGGTTCGGTACAGAGCTACCAGTTCTCACGCAAGAAAAAGCAGTTGGTGATCGGTGTTCACATCGAGAAAGAGTATGAAAGCCTGGTCAACGGTTCGACCCGTTTCTGGAATGCCAGCGGTGTCACCCTCACTGGTGGGCTGACCAGCGGTATCCAGGTGAAAAGTGAATCCCTGGCCAGCCTGATGGCCGGTGGTATTGCTTTTGAAACGCCGGAACCGAACGTACCGCTGAAAAGGCACATCCCGCGTTTCCGCCTGTTTGCCGATCGCGACGCTGCCAATCAGCACGGCACGCTGGTCACCATCAAGGTTGACCGCGCCGACGGCTTGAGCCCTGGCACGCCGGTGCGCTTCAAAGGCCTGGACGTGGGCAAGATCGAAAGTGTGGACCTGAGTGCGGACATGCAATCAGTGCTGCTCAGCGCGCGTATCACTCAAGTGGCCGACCGCATTGCACGGGTGGGCAGTCAGTTCTGGGTGGTCAAACCTGAATTGGGCCTGATGAAGACGGCGAACCTGCAGACCCTGGTCACCGGGCAGTACATCGAAGTGCAACCGGCGGCGAAAAACGCCGGCCCGCAGAAGAGTTTTGTCGCCCTTGCGCAACCGCCTGAGGCCGCACATCAGGAGGCTGGCCTAAGACTGACGCTCAGCGCCGCGCGCCGTGGTTCGCTCAAGGAAGGCGTGCCCGTCACCTACCGTGAAGTCACCGTGGGCAAAGTCACCGGCTATGAGTTGGGGCAGACCGCCGACCGTGTCCTGGTGCATATCCTCATCGAACCCAAATATGCACCCTTGGTCCGCAGCGGCAGCCGCTTCTGGAACACCAGCGGCTTCGGGCTCGACTTCGGCTTGTTCAAGGGCGCGACGGTGCGGACCGAGTCCCTGGAGACGCTGGTGGCCGGCGGTATTGCCTTTGCCACCCCTGATGGCGAACGCATGGGCAACCCGGCGCGGCCGCAGCAGACCTTTGCGCTGTTCGACAAGTTCGAGGATGAGTGGCTGACCTGGGCGCCCAAGATTCCACTGGGCAAGTAGACCGAGGCGCGGCCATCGGGGGCAAGCCCCCTCCCACACTTTGAATGTATTCACACATCAAAATGTGGGAGGGGGCTTGCCCCCGATGAGGCCCTCAAATCCAACACAAAACGCCAGCCCACAAAAAAGGCCGCTATCCAGAAGATCGCGGCCTTTTTGCCTTTCAGCGCTACACGTCAGACTTCATCCAGCTCCGGCTCATCCGCCTGCACGTTAATCGTGGCATTCACCGCATCATGTCGACGGATATACTTCCAGTCCGCCTCATCAATGTAGATCCCGTTCGGCCCGCTGCCGCCTTCCAGATCGATCGCCACCTGGGCGGACACCTGCGGCTTCACACTGGCCAGGATCGGCACGAAACCCAGCTGCAGGCTGGTTTCCAGCAACGCGGCCTGGTTCTTCTCATCGATATCCGCTGCCTCATCGAGGTAGTACGGCAAGCGCACACGCCCGGCTTGTTCGCGGTCCATCAAGTGCAGCAACAAGTACATGTTGGTCAGCGCCTTGATGGTCATGGTGGTGCCGTTGGACGCGGCGCCATCGATATCGGTATGAATCACCGGCTGGCCGTTGACCTTGGTGATCTCGAACGCCAGTTCGAACAAATCCTTGAGGCCCAGCTGGTTATGGTTGGCTGCGACGAGGCGGGCCAGGTATTCCTTGGCTTCTTCGTTCTTGTTGTCCTGCTCGGCACTCTGGCTGAGGTCGAACACCGACAACGTCTCGCCTTCTTCATACTGACCGGCGCTGTGGATGATCTGGTCGATGTGCTTGAGAGCTTCCTTGTTCGGTGCCAGCACAATGCGAAAGCTCTGCAGGTTGGAGACCTGGCGCTTGTTGATCTCGCGGTTGAACAACGCCAGTTGGTGTTCCAGGCTGTCGTAGTCGCTGCGGATATTGCGCAAGGTCCGCGCAATATCGGTGACCGCCGCGCGGCGCGCCTTGCCCAGGGTCAAGGCCTCGTCGGTACGGTGGGCATAGGCGTTGATCAGCAGTTGCAGGCGACGCTCCATGTCATCCTCGCTGTCGAACTTGGCCACGCCCTTGAGGCGCACCTGCGCATACAGCGCTTCGATCTGGCCATCGGCGCGCAGCAGACCTTGCCAGCTGTCCTGATAATCGTTGAGCAGCGGCAGCAGGTTGTCCATGGAGTCGTCGACCGGGTCCATGAATGGCGTGCCGAAGGGCAGGTCCGCCGGCAACAGCTGGCGACGGCGCAAGGCGTCGTCCAGCGTGCGTTGCTTGGCTTCCATATCACCGATCTGGCGACCGACCAGTTGCAGCTTGGCCGACAGCTGCTGGACGCGTTCGGTGAACGCATCACTGGAGCGCTTCAGTTCGTCCTGGGCCGCTTCCATCTGCGCCAGGTGTTCCAGCTTCTCGCCTTCTTCCGCACTCAGGGTTTGCGCACGGCGGAAATCCTCCAGCGCCTTCTGCGCGTCGAGCACCTGCTGGTACAGCGCTTCGGTCTGGGTCTTGCTCGCGGCGCGGTCGGAGGCTACGGCTTGCTGAGTCTTGAGTTGCTTGAGCTCTTTTTCCAGACGCTCTTTCTGATCGCGCAGTGCCGCGCGATCGGCCAGCGCCTGCAACGCCGGTGGTTCAATGTGCGAGATGTCGATGGACAGCCCCGGCACCTCGAAACGCTCGCCCTTGAAGCCATCGAGGATTTGCTCCAGGGATTTGACCCACTGACCGTCCTCGTCCAGCGTGATGCCGTGCTCGCCCAGCGGCAGACTGAACAACGAGCTGTTGAACAGGCGCATCAGGCGCTCGACGTCCTGCTGCGAAAACTCTTCGCGCAGCTTGGCGTAGCTGTTGTTGTCCGCGTGGTCCAGCTGCTGCTTGACCGACTTCAAGCGTTTTTCCAGGTCGCGCAGACGCTCGTCCAAATCCTCGGCGCTGAATTGCCGGGATTGCGCCAGGGCGCCCGCCAATTCGTCGTGAGCATCCTTGGCCGCGAGCAGCTGCTGCTCCAAAACCCTCACATCATCGACCAGCGCAAAGCGATGCTTGAGCACCGACAGCTCGCCCAACCAACGCTGGATGCCACTGATCTCACGCTCCAGGCGCATCAGCTCCTGGGTGCCGCCGCGCTGGTCGTGCTGCAGCGCATCCTGCTCGTTGCGATAGTGCTCGGCCTGGATCGTCAGCTCTTCCTTGCGCGCACTGGCGTAGTCCGACCAGGTGCCCAGCAGCGAATCCAGCAACGGCGACAGGCGATGCAATTTGCCGCGCAAAATATCGCGCTGTTTCACACCATTGGCGAGCGCTTCGACCAACGGCCCGGCGGCCACCAGCGAATGGTAGTCCTGCTCCATGCGCCGCACATCGCGGAAGGCTTCTTCGCACGCGGCGATGTAATCGACGCTGCCGGAGCGCAGGCTGTGTTCGAACGCATCGAGGAACAATTGCTTGAGCTTGGCCGCGGTGATTTCGCGCATGTGCAACAGGTTGATAAACAGCGCGCGGAACGTCTTCAGGCTTTGTTCGCTGGTGGAACGCAGGGGAATCAGCGTCAGGTCCAGCGGAATCGACGTATGGCCGCCCACCAGCAAGCGCCGCAGTTCATCGGGCTTGAGCTCATAGGCTTTCAGGCCTTCGCGCTCAAGGTTGGTGAACAGTTCTTTCTGGCGCAGGCAGGTGTCGTTTTTCTGATAGTGGGCCAGGTCCAGCTTGCCGGCGTAGGCAAAGAACTGGTGACCGAAGCCACCGCCCGGGCCGCGCCCGACCACGCCGATTACATGCGGGCCGTGAGGCAGCGAGACTTCTACCAGGATGTAGCTGGTGTCGGTGGCAAAATAGAAGCGCCGCGATTGCTCCAGGGTGTACTTGCCGAAGCTCATGTCCGACATGCGCGCCAGGATCGGGAACTGCAAGGCGTTGATCGACGCGGATTTACCCAGGTTGTTCGCGCCGTACACCGACAGCGGCTCTTCCAGCGGGAACAAGCCCAGGCTGTAGCCGGCGGTGTTCAACAGGGCGAAGCGGCGTATGCCGTAGCGTTCCTTACTCATGCGTCGGTCTCCTGTTCTTCGGCAATGGCGCGGGCGAGGGCGTCTTCTTCGCTTTCTTCAGCGAAGTCGCTCAGGTCCAGCGGGTCATCGGTCTCCAGCAGTTTTTCATCGCTGTCTGCGTCGATGATCACCGGCACCGGCAGCGGCAACACGCTGTGCACGCTGGCGGCGAGATCGCGGTCCTGCTGCACCGACAGGCACACGTCGAGGAATCGATGCATCGGCGGCAGGAAGCGATAGATGCCATTGTCTTCGCCGGCAAAGCCCAACTGAGTCATGCGCCGCATGATTTTTTCTTCGAGTTCTTCCTGGGTCTGCACTTCGGCCTGGATAAACAGGTCGCGGTACTTTTCCAGCAACGACGGCAGCTCATCGCGGCCCAGGCTGCCGCCATCGAGCACGGCGACCGGGTCGCGACCCTGGTCGGCCAGGTGCTCGACGAGGATGAAGGTGAACAGGGCCAGACGCTGCGCGGTCTTGTTCACCTGCGCGCTGGCGATGGCCGAATCCGGCACGAAGTAATAGAAACCACGGGTATCGCAGACCAGCTCGAAGCCCAGGGCCTTGAACAGCGTGCGGTACTGGTCCTGGAAGTTCGACAGCTGCGCGTACAGCTCCGGGTCGCGACGGCTGACGTGGTAACCCTTGAACAGCTCGCGAAAGATCGGCGCCAGCTGGGACAGTTCGGATAGATCAAGATGCATAAGGCGTGCTCGCAGAATTCTCGGTGGCGTCAACGCCGGCCGGGAGCAGGGCGAAGGAGCGCAGGCTGACCTGGTGCTCGTGTGTGTGATAGTCGCGGCGCTCCAGGCGTTCGCGCTTGAAACGTTTTTCCCGCGAGAGCCGCGAGAACCAGTACAGCAACTCGTCGGTGGCGCCGTCCGGTTCCTGCTCCAGCAGCCAGGTCATCAGGTCCGGCATCGGCAATGCGTCTTCGCAGCGCTCGAGCATTTCCTTGACCGTTCGCGGCGCGCGCTGGGCTTCGCCCTTGTGGGTTTTGTGCGCCTTGGGGAAGCGCGCCGGTTTAGGCTCGAAATTGGCCAGGGCATACACATAGGCTTCCACCTGGCTCGCGCTACCCAGGAAGGTGCTTTGCGGGCGGGTGAACAGCGGCATGGCGGCCTGCGGCACCGCGTCCAGGCCTTTGCGGCGGATCGCCGACAGGGCCAGCGCCGCGCCACGGGTCACGGCATTGTGTCGGCGGGCTTCTTCGCGTAGCGGCAACAAGAGCTCGCGCGCATGGCGCAAGGTCAACTGGGCGCTGGTCTGCATCTCGAGGATGCGCGCATGGGTGCGCAACAGCATGTCGTCGTCCACCAACTGGCCCAGGCGCTGCTGCTCGGTGAGCAGGCGCAGCAGCACGTTCTCGACCTTGCGCACACCTTGTTCGAACGCGCCGTCGGCGTTCACCAGCTGGATCATCGGTTCGACGTATTCGTCCCAGGTTGCCAGCACCTCGGCGTAACGCTGGCGCAACGGGATCTGGCGGTCGCTGGTCTTGGCGCGGTCAGCCACGGCCGCGAGGGCCTGTTCGTCGTTGGCGAGTTTTTTCAGCACATCGCGCACGCGCATGTCCAGCAGGCGCAGTTGGCGGGCCAGGTCGTGGCCATCGCGGATGTCGAAGGCGTCCTGGATATAACCGGCCAGGCGCTCGAGGTGGCGCAGGTAGGCTTCGATTTCCAGGCACAGGCCAAGCCGGTGCTCCTTGCGCAGATAAGCCAGGAAGTCGTGGATCTGCGCATTGAGCTCGAAACGGTTCGGGCTCTTGGCGACAGGCACCAGGATATCCAGGCGAATCCACACGTCCAGCAGGCTGGTGATGTCCTGGGGCGTGCTGTCCAGTTGTTGGGCGGCCAGTTGCGCGCGCAGTTCGCTCAGGCTCAGGGTGCCTTGGTCGAAGTGTTCGCACAGTGGCTCAAGTAAGGCCCAGTGTTCGGCGAGGGCGCGCAGGACGCGCTTGGGTTCGATCATGGGAATGGCCGGCTGGTTGGCGATTAAAAGTCGCGATTGTACTGCATCGGGCGCGGGATTTATCCACAGCCGGTCAGTGTGCAGTGGGCGATTGTTGCCGAACAGCGGTAGAATCCCCGCTCTTTAGTTATCCACAAGTGGCCGAGCTGTGCTTATCGAGTCCCGACGTCGCGCTTACTTGAGCGCCATGCAGGTGGTCAACTGGCTGCCCCGCACCGAACTGCCGTTTGCCGCGCCCTCGCGGCCCGAGCTGTTGCAGGTGCCTGAGCCCTATGAGGCGTTCGAGCCTTCAGGCGAGGAGGCCGCCGCGCCGGTTGCGGTGGTCAAGCCTTTGCCCGACGTGCGGGCGACGGTGGAGCGCACGAAAATCGAGGTGCCGCGCCCGTCACCTGTGGTCAAGGCGGTGGTTGCCGAGGAGGCGGCCCCGGTGGTCAAGGCCCCGGTGGTGCCGCCGCCACGCTTTGCCCTGCAACTGCTGCGCGCGGGCCGTTGCCTGCTGCTGGTGGAATTGCCCACCGGCGAACGTTTCCAGTCGCGCGACCCCGCTTACCTGCTGCTCAAGGATATGCTGCGCGCCGCCGGCCTGCCCGACAGCCCGCAAATCGTCGGCGACCCGGTGCGCTGGCCGCTGTTGGTGCGCGGCACCATGGACCAGGGCCCGGAAGCCGCGCGGGATTTTGTACAGAGTTTTGTCTCGGCACGCCTGGAAGACGAACCTTGCGTCTGCCTGTGGCTGATCGGCCTGCCCGCCGTGCGCTTTGCCGGTCAAGCCAATGCCGAAGCCTGGTACCGCGAACTGCAGGTCGAGGGCCTGGGTTCGGTCTGGGCGCTGCCGGGCCTGGAATTATTAATGGAAGAGCCACAGCGTAAGGCTGATGTCTGGCAAGCCATGCGCCGGCTGATGGCGCGCTGGAAAACAACCGATGAGTGAGGCTTTATCCTTTCGCCCGATGACCGAGGCCGACCTCGACGCCGTGCTGAAGATCGAATACGCAGCGTTCAGCCACCCCTGGACCCGTGGCATCTTTCTCGACGGCCTGGGCAAATACCAGATCTGGCTGATGTTCGAAGGCGAGCAGCAAGTGGGGCATGGCGTGGTACAGATCATCCTCGATGAGGCGCACCTGTTGAATATCACCGTCAAGCCGGAGAACCAGGGGCGAGGGTTGGGGTTGGCGTTGCTGGAACATCTGATGTCACGCGCCTACGCAGCCAACGCTCGAGAGTGTTTCCTGGAAGTGCGGGACAGCAATACCGGAGCGTTTCGCCTGTATGAGCGCTATGGCTTCAACGAGATTGGCCGTCGCCGGGATTACTACCCTGCTGTGGGCGGCCGCGAAGACGCGGTCGTCATGGCCTGCACGTTAGTCGACTGAACACCTAAATCCATGTGGGAGGGGGCTTGCCCCCGATGGCGGTGTATCAGTGACAAATAAGCGCCTGACGCACCGCTATCGGGGGCAAGCCCCCTCCCACATTTGACCGCGTTGTGTCAGCGCTTGCCGGTAAGCGGGCCAGATGGGGCGCCGGCGGAATTATTAACCGGCTGTGAATATGCGGTCGTCATAGCCTGTACGTTAGTCGACTGAACACCGAAATCCATGTGGGAGGGGGCTTGCCCCCGATGGCGGTGTATCAGTGACAAATAAGCGCCTGACGCACCGCTATCGGGGGCAAGCCCCCTCCCACATTTGACCGCGTTGTGTCAGCGCTTGCCGGTAAGCGGGCCAGATGGGGCGCCGGCGGGATTATTAACCGGCGGTGAATATGCGGTCGTCATGGTCTGTACGTTAGTCGACTGAACACCGAAATCCATGTGGGAGGGGGCTTGCCCCCTATGGCGGTGTATCAGTGACAGATAAGCGCCTGGCGCACCGCTATCGGGGGCAAGCCCCCTCCCACATTTGACGGCGTTGTCTCAGCGCTTGCCGTTGGGCGGGCCAGATGGGGCGCCGGCGGGATTATTACCCGGCTGTGAATATGCGGTCGTCATGGCCTGCACGTTAGTCGACTGAACACCTAAATCCATGTGGGAGGGGGCTTGCCCCCGATGGCGGTGTATCAGTGACAAATAAGCGCCTGACGCACCGCTATCGGGGGCAAGCCCCCTCCCACATTTGACGGCGTTGTCTCAGCGCTTGCCGTTGGGCGGGCCAGATGGGGCGCCGGCGGGATTATTACCCGGCTGTGAATATGCGGTCGTCATAGCCTGTACGTTAGTCGACTGAACACCGAAATCCATGTGGGAGGGGGCTTGCCCCCGATGGCGGTGTATCAGTGACAGATAAGCACCTGACACACTGCCATCGGGGGCAGGCCCCCTCCCACATGTTGAACTGCGTTGTGTCAGCGCTTGCCGTTAAGCGGGTCCAGGTCGGCCAGTTCGGCCTCGTCCAGGCCATTTCCGCCGCCGATATCCTCTTCACCAACAACGCTCAGATCATAGTCAGCCGCGCTGTCTTCACCGGCTTCCCGCGCATCCCGCGCGCCGTCTTCATGGATGAGGGTTTCCGGGCTCATATCGTCATCGGTTGACTCATGATCATCCGTCGAAGCACCGGTCATGCCGGCTTCGCGCACCCGCTCTTCGGGCATCAGGTGCTCGCGCTCGTCACGCGGTATTTCATCGCCGATCTGGGCCGTCTGGTCTTCTTCATCAAAATCCAGCTCGCGCATCGAACCCATGCGGTCTTCGTTATCATCAATCGGTTCGGGCTGCGCAGCGTCGTAGGGACGTCGTGATTCAGTCATGGCCAATCCTCATACTGTGGGGCTTATAGTGAGTGGACAGGCTGTGTGCCCCAAAGATTCAAGCTAATTTGCGCCACGCGTGACCCGGACGAGGGCTTGTCAGTCACAAAACTGCGCATCATTCCTGAGGCTTTCCCTGATGAACGAACTACAAGACCTGCTAGACAACAACGAACGCTGGGCGGATGCGATCAAACAGGAAGATCCCGAATTCTTCGCCAAGCTCGCCCGCCAGCAAACCCCGGAATACCTGTGGATCGGTTGTTCCGATGCGCGTGTACCGGCCAACGAGATCGTCGGCATGCTGCCCGGTGATCTGTTCGTGCACCGCAATGTGGCCAACGTGGTGCTGCACACTGACCTCAACTGCCTGTCGGTGATCCAGTACGCCGTCGATGTGCTCAAGGTCAAACACATCCTCGTTACCGGTCACTATGGCTGCGGCGGCGTGCGTGCCTCGATGCAGGATCGCCAGTTCGGCCTGATCGATGGCTGGCTGCGCACCATTCGTGATCTCTACTACGAGAATCGCGACGTGCTGGCTCAGTTGCCCACCGAAGAAGAGCGGGTAGACCGTATGTGCGAGCTGAACGTGATTCAGCAGGTGGCGAACGTCGGCCATACCAGCATTGTGCAGAACGCGTGGCATCGCGGGCAGAGCCTGTCGATTCATGGCTGCATCTACGGCATCAAGGATGGTCGCTGGAAGAGCTTGAACACCACCATCAGTGGCTTCGAGCAACTGCCGCCGCAGTACCGTCTGCGGCCGCTGGGCGAAGCCTAAGACCGTTGATGCTCGCGCCACCAGGCCATGTAGGCCTGGCCTTCGGCGTTCAACGGCTCCTTGCTGCCGGTGATCCAGCCCCGGCAGTTCGGCTCGTCGCAATGGCAGCCGAACTGCCGGAACAGCGCGTCTTCGGTTGCGGCGTAATCAACCGTCAACGCGGTACCGACAGGGACGGGCTGTGCAGTCCACAGTTCCAGGTAAGTGGTGTCCAGGAACACGTTTGGGCTGCACGAGTGCTGCAGCAGGCCGCAGAACCAGGCGTCGTACAAGTGAATGCGTGGCGATAGCTGCAGCGTATGCCGGCGGCGTTCGCTGACGGCA
The DNA here is from genome assembly GCF_002934065.1 of Pseudomonas orientalis. NCBI lineage: Bacteria > Pseudomonadati > Pseudomonadota > Gammaproteobacteria > Pseudomonadales > Pseudomonadaceae > Pseudomonas > Pseudomonas orientalis. Next base: position 790,567 of record NZ_CP018049.1, read on the forward strand.
TACCCGCAAATCCTGGCGATGCGCACGCCTTTGCCGAAGGCGACGCGGGCCTTGATGACGGCGGGCGTCCCCTGAGTGCCTTGCACGACCTGGAAGTGTTCGCTTGAGGGGTAACCCTGGTCGACACCCAGCGTCTTGAACGGGTAAAGGCTGTCAAACACAGCCGCTTCAGCCTTATCCCTGGCGCGAGTTTTCATCACTCTCCTCCTAGGGCTGCATGGAACTGCGGGCGTTAACTGACGGCCAATCTCTTGCAGTAAACGGGTGCTGCCCAAGACTCGCCCAAGTCGCCGACGATTTCTACTGTCAAATCTGACAGTAGAAATCGTTGCCACGGCTTACAGCGCGGGTGGCGCGAGAGAGGGGAGCGGCGCGGGACTGCGCAGTTGTTTCAACTGTTCCTTGAGGGTGGGCGTGGCGCATTTGGCGTTGGCCTGCTCCGCCGTCAGGTCGCGCACCGAGGTATAGAACAACTCGCAGGTCTGCTCTTTGCGCGTGACCTGCCAGGTGTTCATGCATGCCTTGAGCAACACATTCGCGTCGCTGGCGGGTTTCTGGCCCATGCCGGCTTGCCAGCAGGCTGCGCTCAGGTCCTGGCCCATCACTTTCAGGCCGGCCTCATCGGCTTTTTGCTCATTGCCGTCATAGGTGTCCGGGCTGGCCGCGTACCAGATGTAGCTCGGGTGGTTAGCGCCGAGCACCCACACCGGCTTGCCCGGCTCCGGGCTGATCTGCGCCAGGCCCAGTACCGCCACGGTCTGCCCGTATTGTTGCTTGATCCAACTGCGCACCGGCGCGCCGAAGGCCACCATCGGCAACGCACCGTCGGGACGCAAGCTCAACTCCTTGACCATGCGGGTCTGGTAGTCGGTGAAATAGCTGTAGACCGCTTCCAGGTCTTTGCCCGCATTGGACGGCGCGGCGATGGGCGCGATATCGATAATGGTCTGGTAGGCCGGGGTTTCGCCGGCAGGAATGCCATTGCTGGTGAGCAAGGTCGCCCAGCGGTCGGTGGTGGCCGATTCCAGGTAATCCTGGGCCTGGGTCAGCGAATAATCCGGCGGGAAGTGCAGCAGCTCGATGCTTTTGCGGTTTTCCAGAGCCATGCCCAGCGGCAGGAACAGGTACCAGTTGTAGGCCCACTTGCCGTCGGTGTTGAGCTGGCTGGCGCCCTGGTAAGCCAGGTCAGCGGTGTTGAGCAGGGCCGTCAGGGGCTGGCCGTAACCGTCCGGTACGCCACTGAAGCTCGCTGCGACCTGGTCATCATGGACCTTGACGCTGACCTTGGCCCGACTGTAGCCGTCACGTTGCAGGCTCTGGTTCAAATAGTGCTCGGCGGTCTGTTCCAGCGTCCAGGGCCGAAAACAGATCACGTTGCAGTTGTTGGGAAACGCGAATAACCGGGTAACACGTTGCGTGTTGCCCAACGGCACTTCGATGTCGGCCTGTACGACCGCACTGGCCAGCAGTGCGGCCAGGGTCAAGGCCAGCGTGGTTGGTTTGAACATAGTTGATTCCTTGTCAGCGAAAGCCCGTCTGCGCGGGATGAAAGCCCACCTTCACACAGTAGCGGTTGACCAGGAAAACCGCGTGCTAAATCGCAGCGGGTGTCGCGATTGGATAAGTGAAGCTAAACGCTGAACTGCAAGGCGTCGCTCAAATCCCCCATGGGCTTCTGGCCGCGCGCGCGCATCGCGTCGTCTCTTTGCTTGAGGCCGTCCAGCGTCTCCAACTCAAACACACGGGTGATCAGGCGCAGGATCGAGGCGGTGTCATACACCGTGTGGTCAACCGTGCCTTTGCGCGCAAACGGTGACACCACCAGCGCCGGTACCCGCGTGCCCGGGCCCCAGCGGTCGCCCTGGGGCGGTGCCACATGGTCCCACCAGCCGCCGTTTTCATCGACGGTCACCACCACCACCATGTTGCTCCACTGCGGGCTTTCCTGCAGCACCTTCAAGGCACGCACGATGTGGCGGTCGCCCGAGGCTACATCGGCATAGCCGGCATGCATGTTCAGGTTGCCCTGAGGCTTGTAGAAAGTAACCGCAGGGAGCTTGCCCGCCTGGGCGTCGGCGAAGAATGTGTTGGTGCTCGCTTCATCGCCCAGGCCGCCGTCGCGCAGGCGTTTGTCACGTTCCGCACGGTTCTCGGGGCCCTGCTGCTTGAAGTAGTTGAACGGCTGATGGTGATACTGGAAGTTCGGAATCTTGGGGATACCGCCCGAATCCTTGAATTGGTCCAGGGTGGCCTGCCACGCGCCGGCGTACCAGGCCCAGTCGATGTTCTTTTTCGAGAGCTTGTCGCCAATGTGTTCATGGGTTTGCGGCACCAGCACGTTGGGCAGGTCCGGTTTGGAGTAATCGGGGTTTTGCGGGTCGCGGATCCAGGTCGGCCAATAGGGCGGGGCCAGCGTGTTGACCGCGTAACCGTCCGGGGTCAAGGCGCTGGGGCCGAACTGCGGTGGGCCGGTCAGGGCACTGGCCGGCGAGCTGTCCAAGGGTTTCAGGCGCGGGTCGCTGGGATCGTCGCTTTGCAGCGTGGCGATCTGCGCCTTGGCCACTGATTGAGCCGCGTTGGGATAGGTCGGCGCGGTGGCGCTGATCAGGTATTGATGGTTAAGAAACGAGCCGCCGAACGCGCCCTGGAAGAAGTTATCACACAGCACGAACTCCCGGGCGACGTCCCACAGGCGCAGGGAGTAACGGCTTTGGGCGTAATGGCCCATCACCAGGCCACCGGAATCGCCCCAGGCCACGAAACCGTCATTCTTGCCGCCGTTGATCTGCATCTGGTTCTGATAGAACACGTGCCACAAGTCACGGGTCACCAGGCTCAGGGGCAAGTCCTCGGCATTCGGGCCCTTGAGGGCGAACGGCGCGTTGGGCAGGTTTTCCTGGAACTGCACGGCGCTCGGGTAGGTCACCCCATCCACGCTTTGCGGGCCGACCTGTAGCACGCCGCCCCAGGTCGGGGGGAGGGCGGGCAATACGCTGCCATCGCGGTCGCGTTGCTGGTAATCCGTGGTGGAAAGCGCCGAGAGCGGTTTCTCAAGCCCGGGGAAATCCGCGAACAGATTGTTGAAACTGCGGTTTTCCGCGTAAATCACGACGACCGTTTTCACCTGGTCGCGCAGGGCCTTGTCCAGCTCCAGCGCTGTGAGCGGCCGCGCCGCCGGTTTTTCCGGTGCTTCGCCGGTGTTGCCGCAGGCACTCAGGGTCGCGCCCACCCCCAGCACCGCAGCGCCCCCCAGGAACCGCCGGCGACTGCTGTCAGCCGGCGCCTGGCCTACGGAATCTGTGGAAGGGCGATCTACGTGCTCGTCACTCATTGCGCGGGAGTCCTTGGCGAGGTGTTGCAAGATGTTTCGCAGGACGGTAGCAATGCAATGTGACGGAACGAAGACAGCGGTTTGAAGGGGAGCGTGTCTACTCAGGGTGAGCGCTGCTAGACTTGTCTTCTAATGGATGTCACCGAGGTGAACCGTGAAGCCTTCAACCGCCCTTGATTTACAACGAGCAGCCGTCAGAGAAGTGGTGGGACGTTTTCGCATCTCCAATCCGAGAGTATTTGGATCTGTGTTGATGGGGACCGATCAGGAAGGCAGTGACCTTGATCTTCTGGTTGACGCCCCACCGGGAACCACCCTTTTTGATCTTGGGGGGCTTCAAGTGGAGCTCGAGGATCTACTGGGAGTCAGCGTGGACCTGCTGACACCTGCCGATTTACCGCCGAAGTTTCGTGCGAAGGTATTGGCTGAGGCTCGTCCGGTATGACGGTGAATCTTCGTAACTGCGCCTGTTGCAACGACAGGCGCGTCAGTTTTGCGGCATGTTCCGCTACCTTCATTGATTTGGGAATGTAGTTATCTTCATCGATCAATGAGTAAAACAAATATATCCACCGCGATTGCCATCATCCGGTTCAGCTCATAATCTGCACGCCATTTTGTTTGTCTGCCGAGCATGCACATGACTGCCACCGCTTCTTCACAGGCGCAGCGTTTCTCCCGCTCCGACTACAAAACCCTGGGCCTGGCCGCCCTCGGTGGCGCCCTGGAGATCTATGACTTCATTATCTTCGTGTTCTTCGCGCTGACCCTCAGCCAACTGTTTTTCCCCCCGCAAATGCCCGAATGGCTGCGCCTGTTGCAAAGTTTTGGCATCTTCGTCACCGGCTACCTCGCGCGCCCGCTGGGCGGCATCCTGATGGCGCACTTTGCCGACCACTTGGGACGCAAGCGCGTGTTCAGCTTGAGCATCCTGATGATGGCCTTGCCCTGCCTGCTGATCGGAGTCATGCCGACCTACGCGCAAATCGGCTATTTCGCACCGCTGATCCTGCTGGTGCTGCGCGTATTGCAGGGCGCCGCCGTGGGCGGTGAAGTGCCCAGCGCCTGGACCTTCGTCGCCGAACATGCCCCGCGCAGTCATCGTGGGTATGCCTTGGGGTTCCTGCAGGCCGGGCTGACGTTCGGTTACTTGCTCGGCGCGCTTACGGCCACGTTGCTTGCACAGGTCTTCACGCCGGCCGAGATTCTCGACTATGCCTGGCGTTTCCCCTTCCTGCTCGGCGGCGTGTTTGGCGTGATCGGCGTATGGCTGCGCCGCTGGCTCAACGAAACGCCGGTATTCCTCGAAATGCAGGCCCGCCGCCAGGCTGCTGCCGAACTGCCACTGCGCACCGTGTTGCGCGACCATCGCGCCGTGTTGCTGCCGGCGATGATCCTCACGTGCGTGCTGACGTCGGCGGTGGTGGTGCTGGTGGTCATCACCCCGACCATGATGCAGAAAACCTTCGGCATGAGCCCCAGCCACACCTTCGCCTTGAGCGCGTTGGGGATTGTGTTTCTCAACATCGGCTGCGTATTGGCCGGCCTGCTGGTGGACCGCATCGGCGCCTGGCGCGCGGTGCTGGTCTACAGCCTGCTGCTGCCGGTGGGGGTGTTTATCCTGTATGCCAGCCTGATCAGCGGCGGGGTCTGGCTGGGCGCCGCCTATGCCGTGGCCGGCTTGAGCTGCGGGGTGGTGGGCGCGGTGCCCTCGGTGATGGTCGGGCTGTTTCCGGCGCAGGTGCGGGTGTCGGGGATTTCCTTCACCTACAACATTGCCTACGCGCTGTGGGCGAGTACCACACCACTGCTGCTGATTGCGTTAATGCCCACCAGTCCGTGGATTTGTGTGGGGTATTGCTTGGTGATGGGGGCGGTGGGCGTGGCGAGTGTGGCGGTGTTCGGCAAGCGACATACCCTGGTTGGCTGAGACTCAGGTCAGGACGATGATCGTGATTCATGTGGGAGGGGGCTTGCCCCCGATCGCGGTGTGTCAGCCAGCCTGTCTGTCGCTGATACACCGCTATCGGGGGCAAGCCCCCTCCCACATTGGTTTTGTAGTGTTTTCAGGTTCGTGGCATGCATTCGATGGTGCGGTTTATCACGGTCTTGGCCATCTCCAGCAAGTGCCAGGCGGCATGGATTCTTGCGCGGTCGTGGGGTTGCAGGTGGTCGCAACAGTCCCACACCGTGGCCGATGCGCTGTTGATCAGATGGGAAATATAGAGTTGGGCGTCTTCGAAGCTGAGTTCTTCATTGACGACGAGGCAATCCATGGGTGGATCGGGCAGTGCTTTGGTCATGGTGTAACTCCTGATTAAGTCAGAAGCCGGCCCAGTCGCGACTAAACGAAGGGTGGCGGCTGTACGCAGGTTAGTCGACCGGCTAATCAGGAAAATCCGGCGCACCCGAGGGTGCCCTGCGCACAGCCACCATAAAACATCATGGAGGACCATGCGCCTGATTAGAGTCCGGGCGACTAAACCCGATCACTGAATTTCAGTGACGGACCGAAGACTAGCCATCGATTCCAACAGGCACAAGGCGGCGGGGATTGTCTCGGAAATGTCCTGCAATTTAAAGGGACACGGCTTGCTGGCCCTTTACAAACCATGACCAAATGCCAGCAACGCCGCCTTATCTGGAATGTGGGAGGGGGCAAGCCCCCTCCCACATTGGTTTTGTAGTGTTTTCAGGTTCGTGGCATGCACTCGATGGTGCGGTTTACCACCGTTTTGGCCATCTCCAGCAAGTGCCATGCGGCATGGATTCTTGCGCGGTCGTGGGGTTGCAGGTGATCGCAACAGTCCCACACCGTGGCCGATGCGCTGTGGATCAGATGGGAAATGTAAAGTTGGGCGTCTTCGAAGCTGAGTTCTTCATTGACGACGAGGCAATCCATGGGTGGATCGGGGAGTGCTTTGGTCATGGTGTAACTCCTATTGAACAAGGGAGCGACCACCAACGCTGCTAAACGTGAGGTGGCAGCTGTACGCGGGTTAGCAGACCGGTCAATAGGAAAACCAGCGCACCCGAAGGTGCCCCACGTACAGCCGCCATAATGCGGTGACAACGTGTGCCTATTGAACTCAGGCTGCTAAACCCGATCACTGAAATTCAGTGACGGACCGAAGACTAGCCATCGATTCCAACAGGCACAAGGCGGCGGGGATTGTCTCGGAAACGTCCTGCAATTTAAAGGGACACGGCTTGCTGGCCCTTTACAAACCATGACCAAATGCCAGCAACGCCGCCTTATCCGAACTGTCGGAGGGGGCAGGCCCTGATGCCGTCTGTAGGAGCGAGCTTGCTCGCGAAAAACTCACAGGCACCGCGTTCATTCAGGAAGCACGCGTTATCGTTGGCGTTTTTCGCGAGCAAGCTCGCTCCTACAAAAAGCATCAGGTCTTGAGTCAACGTCCGAGCATCTTCACCCAGCGCGACGGTGGCATGCCGTAGGTGCTGCGAAACTGCCGGGTCATGTGGCTCTGGTCGGTGAAGCCGGCGGTCATCGCGGCATCCACCAGGGACACGCTCTGGGCCAGCAATTGGCGCACCAGGTCCAGCCGACGCATGGTCAGGTAGCGGTACGGGCTGGTGCCGAACAGCAAGCGGAAATCCCGCGACAGCGCCCAGCGGTCGCGCCCGGCGTGATCAGCGATTTCATCCAGGGTGATGCTGCGGCCCAGGGCGCTGTGGATAAATTCCCGGGCGCGCTCGGCGGCGATGTAATCAAAGGATTTGCGGTGGGTGATGACGCCGGACGCAGCGCTGAGCGTATGGGCCAGGTCGAACATGGCGTCCTGCTCCTGCATCGGGTCGATCGGGCAATCCAGGCTTTGCAGCAATACCTCACTGGCGCGGTGCAGCCGCGGGTCGGTGGAAACGCCGCCGGGTATGAAGGGCAGCGGCTTGCCGCCGAGGATCTGCTGGATCAGCGCCGGTTCCACGTAGATCATCCGGTACTTGAAACCCTCATCGCTGCCCGCGCGGCCGTCATGGACTTCATCGGGGTGAATCACCATGGTGGCGCCAGGCAAGCTGTGGGTCATGCCGCCACGATAATGAAAACTCTGCACACCGAACAAAGTGCGCCCGATGGCGTAGGTGTCATGGCGATGAGGGTCGAACGCGAAGCCGGCAAAGTAGGCTTCGATACGGTCCAGGCCACTGGCGTGCGGCGCGCGGTGCAGCCAGTCCAGCGTGTGGGTAGGGTTGCCCATGGTGACTGTCACAAAAGGAGGTGGAAACACGTTAGCCGAGTCTGCGCCCCTTGTCTGCCGGGGTCTTGTACGATTGTGCAGTTGTTCGGCCAGGCCTATGATCCAGGCTGCGTATTGCCTTGAAGGAGCTGGCCGCGATGGAACTGTTCAACCCCGCTTATGTGGCGCCGCTGGTCTCGTTGGCCCTGCTGTGGACGGTGGCCGTGGTCACGCCCGGGCCCAACTTCTTCAACACCGCCCAATTGGCCGCCAGTTGTTCGCGCCGACATGGTGTAGTGGCTTCGGCGGGCGTGGCCACCGGTACGATCCTGTGGGGGTTGGCGGGTGGGCTGGGGATCAAGTCGCTGTTTACGGCCGCGCCTATGTTGTACCTGGCGTTCAAGATCATCGGTGGCTGCTATTTGATATATCTGGGGCTGAAACTGTTCAAGCGCTCGGCAACCAGCATGGGCCAGAGCCCGTTGCCGGACGCGGCGCGGCGCTCGCTGTTTTCCGCCTGGCGTCTGGGGCTGTTGGGTAACCTGTCCAACCCCAAGGCGGCGCTGTTCGTCGCCACTATCTTCGCATCCACCATGCCGCCGTCGCCTTCGCCGGTGTTGCTGACGTTGGCGGTGATCGTCATGGCGACCTTGTCGTTCAGTTGGTACACCAGTGTGGCACTGCTGTTTTCCAGCGAACGCATGGCCACTCTTTACAGCCGTTCGCGTAAATGGCTCGATCGTTTTGCCGGGGGATGCTACGTCTTGTTCGGTTCACATCTGATCGCGAATCGCTGACCGTCCGTTACAGGACTTAAATGGGGGGTGAGGGAGCAATCGCCCTCGCCACCCAGGTTGAATCAGTCGCCCAGCGCTTCGCCTTCACGGCGCGGGTCTGCACCACCGCTCAATGACACCTCACCCTGGGCATCACGCGTGCGAACGATAGCCTGGACGCCGCTGGTCATGTCGATTTCGCTCAGTTCATGACCTTTGCTCTTCAAAGCCTGCTTCACGCCCGGGCTGAACAGCCCGGCTTCCAGCTCGGTTGCGCCATTGCGGCTGCCGAAGTTCGGCAGGCCGATAGCGGCCTGTGGGTCGAGTTTCCAGTCCAGCATCGCGACCAGTGTTTTGCTCACGTACTCGATGATCTGCGAGCCGCCCGGCGAACCGACGGTGGCCAGCAACTCACCGCTCTGACGGTCGAATACCAGGGTCGGCGCCATGGCCGAACGCGGGCGTTTGCCGGGTTGCACGCGGTTGGCGACGGGCTGGCCGTTTTCTTCGGGGATGAACGAGAAGTCGGTCATCTGATTATTGAGTAAAAAGCCCTGGACCATGACGTGGGAGCCGAACGCCGCCTCGACCGTGGTGGTCATCGATACGGCGCCGCCCTGGTCATCCACGGCCACCACTTGCGAGGTGGAAATGCGCAGCGGCGAACGGTCCGGCGCGTAAGCCACCTGCAGGCCTGCCGGTTGACCCGGCGTGGCGATGCCAATGCTGCGTTCACCGATCAGTGCGGCGCGCCGGGCCAGGTAGTCTGGCGCAACGAGGCCGGCAACCGGCACCGGCGTGAAGTCCGCGTCAGCCACGTACAGCGCGCGGTCGGCGAACGCCAGGCGCCCGGCTTCGGCGATCAGATGCACGGCCTCGGGCGTGGGTTCAAGCCCGGCGGGCGAGGGGCTCTTGAGCGGCGTCATCGGCGCGATGGCCAGGCGCGGATCGCGCGTTTGCAGCGCCTGCAATGTGCCGAGGATTTGCGCAACAGCGATCCCGCCCGACGAAGGCGGCGGCATGCCGCACACCTTCCATTGTTTGTAGTCGGTGCACAACGGCGTGCGCTCCTTGGCGGCGTAGCCTTGAAGGTCCGCCTGGGTCAGGCTGCCGGCATTGCGATTGCCCTGCACCTTGAGGGCGATTTCATCGGCAATCGGGCCGTGATACAGCGCGTCGGGGCCCTCCTTGGCGATACGTTTGAACACCTTCGCCAGTGCCGGGTTCTTCAACAATGTACCGGTAGCTTTTGGCGACCCGTCGGCATTCAGAAAATACGCGGCCATGTCCGGCGATTGCGCGATAAAGCGGTCGGCGGCAATCAAACTGTGCAGGCGTGGGGAGATCGCGAAACCCTGTTCGGACAACTGAATTGCCGGCTCGAACAGCTGGGCCCACGGCAGGTGGCCGCTCTTTTTATGCGCCATTTCCAGTGCCCGCAACACCCCCGGCGTGCCCACCGAGCGCCCGCCAATCTGCGCATCGGTGAACGCCATGGGCGTACCGTCGGCCTTCAGGAACAACCGCTCTGTCGCGCCGGCCGGGGCGGTTTCACGGCCGTCGTAGGCTCGCAGGTTTTTGCCATCCCACAGCATGATGAATGCGCCGCCGCCGATGCCGGACGACTGCGGTTCCACCAGTGTCAGCACCGCTTGCATGGCGATCGCGGCGTCAATGGCCGAACCGCCCTGGCGCAACATGTCGCGTCCGGCTTCGGCGGCGAGCGGGTTGGCGGCGGCAGCCATATGGCGCGCGGCATGACGCGTGACGAGATCGGTGCGATAGCCCGAACCCAGCTCCGGTGCGGGTGGTTGTTCATTGATCGTGGTGTGGCAGCCGGCCAGGGCGAGCGTGAAGGCAACGGTTGATAGTTGACGGCGGGAAATAAAAAGCACGCGTTGAACTCCGTTCATTTTGAGAATGATCTGGTCTTCCTGTCAGCAGACTTTAGCGCAGAAGAGACGGGGACCGGGCCGGGTTTATGGCGCCACGCTGGAACCAAAACGAGGCAAATGCTCACTCGGTAATTGGTATTTATCTATTTCTGGAGCCTGCTATGCACAGAAGATTAGATGGTCTGCCTCACGCAAAACATGACGGTATCGAGCATGCTCGCGCCGATAATGCATCTTCCAGCCCAGCCACCGCGCCTGTCCCGCCGCTGCCCTCTTATCAATCGTTGAACCCCGCTTCAATGCTGTTCGATATCCGCCTCAAAGGCGGGCGGCTGGAGCCTGATACGACCCTCGCGGGACGTGATATCGCCCGCCATCTCAATGCGCCAGACAAGCATTATGTCGCCGACGGCGCCTCGGTTGCCGGCACTTTGCGTTTCAGGGATGAGCGAGATTACCTGTTTCATATTCAGCCCACCCCCGCTGTTGCGGCGGTCTTCAGAAGCAGCCTGCCCGAAACCGATGGCGGCGCAGGTTGCGTATCGCCATTGAGCCCCGGTCGCGGGCACTTGGGAAGCGTCAGCGGTGTACAGACGAGCGCCGACGGCAAGCAATTTCGGCTGGACCAAGGACGCCTGTATCGCTTCGAACCCCTTGCCCTGTCCTGGCTACCCGACGCCGATAACCGGACCTACAGCCGTATCGGGCTGACCCGTGAGGGGCAACTGTTGAAGACCCCACGGGAGGCGCTGGACAGCAGCGCGCAGGGGCGGACTTCGGCGGTGTTGAGCCAGGCTCAGGGCGTATCGGTGGTGCAGGTTCAAGGTGCCGAAAGGGCGGTTGTACGTCCGCTCGATGAACGCGGCGCGCCTGTGCAACTCAGCCGAATCGGCTTGTCTGGCAGTACGCTGTACGGCGCCACGGCTGACGGTGAACTGCTGCGCGCGGACCTGCGGCTGGCGCGGGACGGCACGTTGCCGATGGTTGCGCAATCGCTCGTACCGCTGGAGCAGACGCTGAAGGGCGCGGTGCGCGTCGAGGGGTTCTTCCATGATGACGCCGGGCAGCTCAATGCCCAGGTCCGTGATGCCCGGCAGCAACTGCACAGCGTGCCATTGGAGAGGGCTGGCGGGCTGCGCCCGGCGTGGAACCTCAGCGACGTGCTGGTCAAGGGCATCGAGAAAGGCTTGCCGTTGCCCAGTCAGCAGGCACTGACCACCGCCGTCGATCTCGGGCTGCGCGGCAAGTTGGCGTTTGATTCAGGCACATTGCTGAGCTGGGATGCGGCAGCGCAACGTTGGGATAAATGCGCACAAGAGGGCGTGGCCCATCTGGAGCGGGGCCTGGATGGACGCGCCTACGTGCTGCAAGCAGGGCAACTCAAAGCGGTGACTGTCACAAAGGTGCGTGACCCGGTGTTCGAGGGCGCCAGTCATGAATTGAGCGCACTGCCCAAGCCTCGTCCCCAGGTGTCACTGGAGGAAGTGCTTGCGGGCGATATTCAACGTCCGGTCACAGGCTTCGCGGTAGCCGACGGCCGCAACTTTGTAACCGTCGATAAAGACCATCAGCTCCATGTCTGTGTGGACGGGGCGGTCGGCCCGTTACGGCCTTCACCGCCGCTCGCCATCAAGACACTGGCGCTGGATCATGAAGCGAATCTTTATGCACACACTCAGGCGGGTGAATTATTCAAGCTCGATCGCCACGCCTGGCAAGGCAGCGAGGCGGCGCCACGCTGGACCCAGGTTGAACTGCCCCGGGGACAATCTCTGGAGTCCCTGCGCATGGGCGCTGACAAACACTTGATCGGCGGTTGGAACAGGCAATTCCATCGATTGGATAATGCGGCCCCAGGCGCAATGGCGTGGGGACCGGTGCGACCGGCGGTGCAGCAGGCTTCATTGGCCGATACATTAGCGGCCTCCCAGATGCGCGCGTCTGTGTCAGGAGGCGCACTGACGGCCAGCAGCAATGTGTTTGGGCAAACACGCGAAGGGATACCCACCCAGCGCAAGTTCTTCCAGGGGATCAAGGCGCACTTCCATCCTTTGCAAGCCCTGGGTGAGAAAGGCCAGTCCATTGGGCATCACATCAAGGGTCGCCGGGGATTGGAGAGCGTATACGCTGACGACAAACGCCTGCACCAACAGCTCGAGTCGCTCTCCAGGAGCAAGCCTGTGGGCGCTGGCCTGAGTACTCGTCTAGCGGCCCTGAGCGAACCTGGGCCGCGGCAGGCACTGGCCGAGCAGCTCAGTCAGGCGCTGACCAAAGTCGAACAAAGCAGCCAGTCGAGCGCCCGCTTGTTAGGTGACCTGCATGGGCTGTCATTGGACCCACAGCCCAGGCTCAGCCGAGCGGTGATGAGCGCCGACTCGACGCTGCACCAGTTGTATGAAGCATTCAAGCGGGTTGACCCCTCATCCGAGAAGACCACGGCAGCGCTGCTGGCCAACTTCGAAGGACAGGGCCTGAGGTTGCCCGAGTGGAAACCGGAGCGTAAACGTGACCTCGGCCACCCTTCGGCGATCATCGAGGGCGACCTGATCCACCATGCCGGCACGCTCAAGCAACTGGCGGAGCTGGTTGAGGCGCTGGGCAGCATGTCCGGCCATAGCCCAAGCGCCTTGAAAAGAATCGAGGCGTCGCTCAAGGCAGTGATGAAAGGCTTTGAAGAGAGCCCTGTGCACACGCTGTCCAGCCAGAAGATTGTCAGTTACGACCAGGCGGAATCCCTGTATGACAACTTCAAACTGTTGGCCAAGGACCTGGGTACTCCAGGGTCCGCCTTGCATTGGCACCTTTCGGGGCTGCTGGGATTGCCCGCCGATGCGTCCATAAAGGACGCGATGACGCAGCAAGTGCGGCAAATGGAAAGTGGTCAGACCCTCAGCCCGAGCCGAACCCAAGGCAAAAGTCTAGGTGTGATAACGACGGGCATAAAACCGGTGGCGCCTTTGGAGTTTTTTCTGGAGGCCTCGAAATCCCATACCCATGGTGTGAGTATCAGCCGTACCGACCAGGGCGCTCGCGTTGAGATCAGCACCGACGACACGCGACGCCTGACCGGCTCCGTGGGTTTTGGTGTGACGTTGGGCCAAAGCGGGGGGGCCGTTGGACCTGGTCTGAGGGTGGCGGGTGAGTTGTTGGCGAGCGTTGAGAAAAACAGCGAGTCGAGTATCGGTTTTGACGTGAAGGAGGCTGACTTCGGCAAGATGATGTCGATCCTGATGGGGCAATCCGGGGGATTCCAGGACTTACTGGCGCTGGGCAAGGAACACGCGTCTGGAGAAGGTTCTAGAGTCAGTGCCGACGTGAGTCTGGACGGGCTCGCCCAGCTGCGGCTGATGTACAACCCGCAGGAACGTATCGCCGAGTTTGATTCGGTGATACGCGCCGGCCTCGGCGGGGTAGGCCATATCAACCTGATGCACGCGGATGCGCACCAGTCCACCGTGCGTTCAGCGACGGACACCAGCCGTCACGAGGGACGCAACGTGCAATGGCTGGGGCAGGCTGAAGCTGGGGCCAACTTCGCACCGGTCAACGCGCTGGCGCTGGGCAGAGGTGAAGCGGGCGGGCCGACGGCTGTCGCCTTTGCCTTGCCGGAAGTATCGGCCAGGGTGAAATTCGACCGTGGGCAATCCCGAGCCGTCGATTTCTCCTTCAAGCCTGCGCAACCGGTAACGCAGGCTCAGATCGAGGATATCCACAAGCGTCTGTCGAAGTACTCACCGCAGTTCAGGCAGGACCTGGCCGTCATGGCACCGTCGGCTGACCCGCAGGAGCAGTTGGCAATGTTGCAGCGTTTCATGGCGGCGCATCCTCCTTCAGCGACAAAGCTGGATGACTACCACGCCATCGGCCAGTCGCTGGAAAAATGCATGACCCAGCACACCCTGATGAAAACCGGTTTGCGTCAGCTGGCGTCGGTCGAATCCAGCGTGACAAGGGTGGGGCTGCAGGACAACGGGCGATTTGCCTGGCTGGACGATGTCGCGCCGGGCAACAAGGCCGCCATCGTGCAGTGGCTCGGGGAGGACCCGCAGTTCGCGCGGATCATCCAACAGCTGCAGCAGGGTGAAGGCACCTCTGTGACGCTCGGCATGGAACTCAAACCGCAGGTTCTGCGCACGATCGAGCGCCGTCACCTGGCGGGCGAAAGCACCGAGCCGTTGATCAAGCGAGCGCTGAAAGATCCCAACAACCTGCGTGTGAAAAGCATGAGCATGAACTACACCGCGACCCAGACCCATGGCATGTCATTGCCGGCCCTGACCAACATCAGCTTCTCCAGCAGCGCGTCGCTGAGCCACACGCAAAAGCACGTCAACGTCGACTTCGAATACGGAGCCAATGCGGACAAACCGTTGCGCATGAACCTGAACGATACGTTGAGCCCCCTGCCGCGCCACGACCTGACCATTGACTTGGCGGACCAGCGTATAAGAACGCCGAATGTGGTTGCCTGAAGGCTGCCAGGATGAAAGCGGCTTGACGTAAGGCAAGCCGCCTCGTTCACAGATAAATCACACCTTGCATGTACAGCACGGCTTTACCGGAGATGATGACCCGATCACCCTGCAGCTCGCAGCGCAATTGACCTTTGCGCGTGCCGCCTTGCTCGGCGGTCAATTGCGATTTGCCCAGGCGCTCGGCCCAGAACGGTGCCAGCGACGTATGCGCGGAGCCTGTGACCGGGTCTTCATTGACCCCTACATTGGGGCCGAACCAGCGCGAAACAAAGTCAAAGCGCGTGCTCCTGGCAGTGACGGCAATCCCGCGTTTGGGCAAGCCCTTGAGCCGTGCGAAATCCGGCGCGAGTGCGGCCACTTGTGCTTCATCTTCCACCAGCACGATGTAGTCATCGGTGCCGAACACCTCGGCGTTGTCTATCCCCAATGCACTTAACATTCCGCTTGGCGGCTCGCAGCGTTCGGGTTGCCTGGCCGGAAAGTCCATGGCCAGTTCGTCGCCATTGCGCGTCACCCGAAGCTCGCCGCTGCGCGTGGCGAAACGCAAGACGGGTGGCGCATCTGCCAACTTGTGAATCAGCACCCACGCCGCAGCCAGGGTGGCGTGGCCACACAGGTCCACTTCAACTTCCGGGGTTAACCAGCGCAGTTCATAAACGTCGCCACGGGGCACGAAGAACGCGGTTTCCGACAGATTGTTCTCGGCGGCGATGTGTTGCAGTTGCTCGTCCGTCAGCCACTCGGTGAGCGGGCACACCGCCGCCGGGTTGCCGCCGAAGGCATGCTGGCTGAAGGCGTCGACTTGGTAGATGTCCAGTTGCATCGGGAGCGCTCCGTGGTGGGGGAGGCTGGACACTAACAGCGGGTGCGCAGAGCGTCAAAATACAGATAGGGAGTATTTTTGAGCGCATCAATACATCGGCGAGGCTTTCCTGCGGGCATAAAAAAACGGCCTACCTTTCGGTAAGCCGTTTTTAGTACTTGGTGGCTACACAGGGACTTGAACCCCGGACCCCAGCATTATGAATGCTATGCTCTAACCAACTGAGCTATGTAGCCAAGTGGCGCGCATTATTCGCGCAGAACGGCAATGCGTCAAGGGGTTTGTTGAGATTTTTTCTACGCTTTCAACCGTTTAACCGAAAAGCGGCTAAATGGCGACGAGTGGTGGGATGAAAGGCGGGTGCGCTCTTCTGGCTGGGGTCTTTGGCTGGCGCGTACATAAAGCGTCGATCGTGTTGGGCAGATATCCTTTTCGCCCAACGGTTTTGCTGTAGCGGGACTTATGGCAGCAATGGGTTGTGAGTCACGCGTTTAAGCTGTTCGCGCGCCCGCGATAAGCGTGAGCGTACCGTGCCGATGGGGATGTCCAGCGCGTCGGCAGTGTCCTGGTAGCTGCCATCGGTCTCGAGCGAAGCGTATAGCGTTTTGCGCATTTCCACCGGCAGATGATCGATGGCACTCAGGGTTTTTTCCAGACGTCGGTTGACTTCAAACTCCCAATCCAGACTGTTGTGTTCATCCTGGCCATGCCACAAGGACTCATCGAACTCGCAATGCACGGGTTTGGCATACATGCGTCTGAAGTGGTTGCGGATCAGATTCTGGGCAATCCCGCACATCCAGGTGCTGAGCGTGGCCTGGCCGCTGAAGCGCTCTCTGTTGCGCCACGCTTCCAGGTAAGTCAGTTGCAGAAGGTCGTCCGCATCTTCGGGGTTGAGCACGCGTTTATGAATGAAGCGTCGCAGTTTCTTTTGCTGGTCGTCCGTCAGTTGAACCATGAACTGAGGCGAACTGCCGACGAGGTGAGCAAGATCACCAATAGGTATATTCATGTTGGTTTCCTCCGGGAAGGCTCTATCGAAATAGTTTCGATAGAGACCCCTTTTGCACTCGCTGTGCCAAACGGGGAAAACACATAACTTATTGATTTATATAAATATATATTCTTTCTTATACACCTGTTTGTGCCGTAACTTGCAAAAAGTTCGATGTGGATGTGCAAGTATTTTCATGTCCATCTGCTTGAAACGTTTTGATGGAACTGGACCGCAGCGGCTTGCCACATAGGGACACAAACCTCCCATTCTGGCCCGCCCATGAAAGTCGAATCCTTCAACGATGTGCAGCAGATCCAACCCCTGGACAAGCCCGGTATCAGCACTGTCGAAGCGCCAAGCCGTTCGCTGGCCCTGGATGACATCGCGCAGATTTTCGCCGAAGAAGTGACACTTAATGCGCAAGCCCTGGGCCTGCGATCCATTGGCGCGAAAGTTTCGCCTGTGGCGGAGTTCGTGCATCTGTATGAGCAACTGGGTCACCCTGGCCAAACCACGCTGGAAACCATTGTTCGCCGGCTTCGGTTCGAGTTGCTGCGCAAGCCCACGGTCGAAAAACTGGTCAGCCTTGCCGGCAGTGATCCCGCTCGTGCCTTCGTGGTGCTTGGGCTTATCGCCAGCGAAGCGAAGACCAACGGATTGAGGATCGAAGAGGACTTGGCACGCGGCGCGCTCAGAGAGCTCAAGCGTGATTTCGGCGGCCCGATCCAGGCAGGTCTGAATATCGCCCTGGCGTTGAAACAAGCCAGCGCCGACCCGCAGGAGCGTCAGGACGTGCGTGCGCTCTATTACGCCTCTGTGGTCGTGCGCCAATCCTTGGCGTTGATGCTGCAAACGCTGTTGAAAATGTACGGCCCGACGGAGTTTTCCAGGGGCGTCGGCCTGATGACTCAGGCGCTGAACGGTGATATCGCAGCCCACACGCAGTCTGTGCCCACGGAAAAATTGCGCCTCCTGCTCAAAGGGCTGGGCGAGTGTCGCGAGTTGCGCTCGGTGCTGGGCAACTGCGAGGCGTTGATCCAGCGCCTTAACGTTGAACAGAATGCGGTGGATCTGTTGCAGCGTTTTCTGGGCTACGCCAGTACCGGCATCGATTCGGCCGAGGTGCAAAGGCTGGCCAGTGAATTTGGCGGCACGCTGCTTGGTGCCCGGCTGCGTTCGCTCAACGAATTGTCCAGGGAGATAAAGGCCCTGCCCCTGGCCTGGTGGCTTGATGCTCAATCCCAGGCCAGCGCCGTGAAAGCCTTCAAGGACGTGATGCTTGAGTGGGCACGCGAAGAACGCGGCCACCTGAAATTCCCCGGCGAGACGAGGACGTACGGGTGACACTGCTGTCATCGATCAATGGCGTGCTGCTCAAGGTGGCGCGGCGTGCCGAAGTGCTCGGCGCGGTGGTGGTCATGGCCATCGTGTTTATCTTCATCGTGCCGCTGCCCACCTGGCTGGTGGACATCCTGATCGCATTGAACATCTGTATTTCCTGCCTGTTGATCGTACTGGCGCTCTACCTGCCGGGACCGTTGGCGTTCTCGTCGTTCCCATCGATCCTGCTGCTGACCACCATGTTTCGCCTGGCGTTATCGATTGCCACCACGCGCTTGATCCTGCTGGAGCAGGACGCGGGTGACATTGTGGAAGCGTTCGGTAATTTCGTGGTGGGCGGCAATCTGGCGGTGGGCCTGGTGATCTTCATGATCCTGACCATCGTCAACTTTCTGGTGATCACCAAGGGGTCGGAGCGGGTGGCTGAAGTGGCCGCCCGCTTCAGCCTGGATGCGATGCCGGGCAAGCAAATGTCGATCGACAGTGACCTGCGCGCCGGGCTGATCGACGGTGCACAGGCGCGGGACAAACGTGAGCAGCTATCGCGCGAAAGCCAGTTGTTCGGCGCCATGGACGGCGCCATGAAGTTCGTCAAGGGCGACGCCATTGCCGGTTTGATTATCGTGGTCATCAACCTGCTCGGGGGCTTCTCGACCGGGATGTTCCAGCACGGCATGAGCGCAGGCGAGTCGATGGCGCTGTATTCGGTGCTGACCATCGGTGACGGTCTGATCGCGCAGATTCCCGCGCTGCTGATCTCCCTGACGGCCGGCATGATCATCACCCGCGTGGCGCCGGACGGGCGCAAGGGCGTCAGCAACATGGGCGCCGAAATTGCCCGGCAAATGACCAGCGAGCCCAAGAGCTGGATGATCGCGTCGGTGGGCATGCTGGCCTTTGCCACGCTCCCCGGCATGCCCACCGTGGTGTTCATTCTGATTTCGATGATGACCGGTGCCCTGGGTTACTACCTCATGCGCCAGCGTCAGCGCGAGGACGCCCCTGCGGCGGCGGACGAGAAAGCGGTGCGTCCGGAAGAGAACGGCAGTGAAGACTTGCGTGGCTTCGACCCGTCACGGCCGTATCTGCTGCAATTCAACAGTCAGATGTTCGGGGCCCCGGAGGTCATCGACATCGTGCAAAAAATTCGTCAGGCCCGAAATGCGCTGGTTGCCAATATCGGCTTGACGCTGCCACCGTTCGAAGCCGAGTTCAGTGACTCACTGGCTGTCGATGAGATGCGCTTTTGCGTGCATGAAGTCCCGGTCGTGACGGCCACTTTCAGTGACCGTGTCGCGGTCGAGTACGCCGCCCTCGCGCAGCCCCCGGACCGGGGCGAGAGAGGGCTGCCTGAACGGGACGAAGCCGATTGGCTGTGGCTCAGCCCTGATGATCCGTTGCTCGACGATCCGCAGGTCGAGCGTTTCAGTGCCCACAGCCTGGTCATCGAACGCATGAAGCGGGCGATGTTGCTCAGCGGGCCACGGTTTCTTGGCATTCAGGAAAGCAAGTCGATCCTCAGCTGGCTTGAACACAACCAGCCGGAACTGGTGCAGGAGCTGCAACGCATCATGCCGCTTTCACGTTTTTCTTCAGTGCTGCAGCGCCTGGCGGCCGAGGGCGTGCCATTGCGTGCCGTACGGTTGATCGTCGAATCGCTGATCGAGTACGGCCAGCATGAGCGCGAGCCGGATGCCCTGGCCGATTACGCCCGTATCGCGCTCAAGTCGCAGATATTTCACCAGTACAGCGAGGCCGATGGCCTGCACGCGTGGCTGCTCTCGCCGCACACCGAGAACATCCTGCGCGAAGCCTTGCGCCAAACCCAGAGCGGCGTGTTTTTCGCCCTCGATAACGACAGCAGTGCTGCGCTGGTCGGCCTGCTCAACCAGGCGTTTGCACTACGGCCGAAAACCAAGAGCGTGCTGCTGGTGGCTCAGGACCTGCGCAGTCCCTTGCGCGCTCTGTTGTTGGATGAGTTCAACCATGTGCCGGTGATGTCATTCGCCGAGCTGGGGAGCAATTCCAAGGTGAAGGTCCTGGGCCGATTCGACCTGGGTCAGGACGAGCTGCTACGCGGGGCTGTGGCATGAACCCTTTATTGATATGCCAGCCGAGGGTGGCCCCATGATGTTCGAGCTGCGAGTGCTGGATGGCTTGCATCAGGGCGCCGCGCTGCCGCTATTTGGCGAGCAGTGGAGCCTGGGCGCCAACCCGGACGCTGATCTGTTGTTGAGCGATCCCGAGGTCGTCGAGCATCACGCTCGCTTGCGCTTGGCCGATGATCGTTGGTCGGTGCAGGCCGAGGCTGGACTTCTTAAGGACAGCGATGGCCACGTGTTGGCGCAGATCGGCGAGCTGGCGCTGAACACGGTCTTCTTGATTGGCTCCGTTCGCTTGTGTGTCAGCCTTGCCGATCAGCCCTGGCCACCGGCTCCCGTGGCTGTACCGCCGCCTTCTGAGCCTGGGGGGCAGGCTCCGCTGACGTTGAAACTGTCATCCATTCCATCGTCCCAACAAAAGCGTTTGCTCAGCCTGGCACTCGCGTTTGCCGTGCTCATGGCGGCGGTCGGCATTATTTTCAGTGGAGAGCGCAATGCTCAGGCATCGCTGATGCCGGCGGTGATTCAAAAACCTGAGCTGGCCTCGCCGTTCGAGGTGCGCCAACAATTGCTGAAGATGCTCAAGGAGCGAGAGCTGGCCCGGCGGGTCAGCTTGCAGGTGATCAATGGCCAGATTTCCCTCAGTGGTGATGTTTCGCAGGAGGACGTTGATGTGGTTGCACGCATGCTGGATCGGTTTGGCAAAGAGTTCGATACCGCTGTGCCGGTGATCAGTCGCGTGCGGGTGCGCGACGGCGTACTGCCGTTCAAGATCGTACAGATCATCGGCGGACCGAACGGTCACGTGGTTCTGGAGGAAGGCACCCGACTGTTCGTGGGCGATGAAGTCAATGGCCTGCGCGTGGTGCTGATCGACAACAGCAAAGTGGTCTTCGACGGTGCACAACGGTATGAGGTGCGCTGGTGACCGGCACACTGCAAGAGCGCCTCGAGGCGTGGCAACAAAGTCAATTGACGGCGTTTAATGGCTTTGCGCCCGTCACGGTGCGCGGTCGCATACAGCGCGTGAACGGCATGCTGATGCAATGCCGGCTGCCCCAGGCACGTATCGGCGATCTATGCCAGGTTGAAAAACAACCTGGCGATTACATGCTTGCCGAAATCATTGGTTTCGATCAGCAGGACGCGGTGCTCAGCGCCCTGGGCAATCTGGAAGGCGTGAGCGTAGGTGCCGGCGTGGAGCGCCTGGGTGTGCCGCACAGGGTACGTGTGGGTCATGACCTGCTGGGTCAGGTGCTGGACGGTTTCGGCCGGCCGATTGCCGGCGACGGGCCCAGCGCGTTTGCCGAGGCGGATACGCCTGATGCGACTCCGGTGCTGTGCGAGGCGCCGTTGCCCACGGAACGGCCGCGTATCAACCGTGCATTGGCCACAGGTGTGCGTTCGATCGATGGCCTGATGACGCTGGGGGAAGGCCAGCGTGTCGGGCTGTTCGCGGGGGCAGGTTGTGGCAAGACGACTTTGTTGGCCGAGATCGCCCGTAATGTGGATTGCGATGTGATCGTGTTTGGCTTGATCGGTGAACGGGGCCGTGAACTACGCGAGTTCCTTGACCATGAACTGGATGATCAATTGCGTGCCAAGGCGGTGCTGGTGTGCTCCACCTCCGACCGTTCCAGTATGGAGCGTGCCCGCGCGGCTTTTACCGCGACGGCACTGGCTGAGGGGTTTCGGCGCAAGGGGCAGCGAGTGCTGCTGCTGATCGACTCCCTGACACGGTTTGCGCGAGCCCAGCGTGAGATCGGCCTGGCCGCGGGCGAGCCTTTGGGGCGAGGAGGTTTGCCGCCTTCGGTGTACAGCCTGCTGCCGCGCCTGGTGGAGCGGGCCGGGTTGACGCGTAAGGGGGTGATCACGGCCATCTACACGGTGCTCATCGAGCAGGACTCGATGAATGATCCGGTGGCCGATGAAGTCCGCTCGCTGCTGGATGGCCATATCGTGCTGTCACGCAAATTGGCCGAGCGTGGTCACTATCCGGCGGTTGACGTACTTGCCAGCCTGTCGCGGATTCTCACCAACGTCGCCGAGCCCGCGCATATCAAGGCGGGCACCGCGTTGCGGCGTCTGTTGTCGGCCTACCAGCAGATCGAGCTGATGCTCAAACTGGGCGAATACCAGGCGGGCAATGACGCCCTGACCGACATGGCGGTGGACAGCCGTCAGGCAGTCGACAGTTTCCTGCGCCAGGACCTGCGCGAACCTTCGCCTCTCACCACGACCATGGATCAACTGACGGAGCTGACCGCCTATGTCCCATTCTGAAAGGCTGCCGGGTGACATCGAAACGCTGCGCCGTTTGCGCCGATACCGAGCAGACCGTGCCGAGCGTGCGCTGCGCGAAGCCAAACGATCACAGCAGGCGCTGGTTGCGCACATTGAGCAAGCGCAAGACACGCTTGAGAAAACCCGCGAAGAGGAGGCCCGGCAATCTGCACAACTGTTAAGTGAGCATCAGGGGCAGGTTGTGAGCTTTCAGGCGCTGAAGTCCTGGGGTCGCAAGGAACAAAGCCTGTCTGCCGGCACCCGGCGTGAAGAAGGGCAGTTGCAGCAACTGCAAGGCCAGCGAGAGCAGCGTGAAGTGGAAGTGGGTCTCGCACAGAAGCACGTCACCCTGTGCCTGCGCCAAGTGGAAAAACTGCAGGAACTGGCCAATTTACTCACGCAGGAAGCGATATGACTCCGATCCCGGCCAACACGCCTGAACGCCAGCGTCGACGCGACTCCCGTGAGGAACGGGTTCACGAAGTGGACGCCTTGGTGCCCTGGGAACAACGACAACTCTTCACGCAATTGTTCGGTGGTGACGATGAGGGCTCGGGACGTAGCGCCTCACAGGCCGAAATGAAGGGGTCGAGTGACCTCGTCATGGTCCAGGCGTTGACGGAGCAATTGCTGCCGCGGCTGCAAAGCGTTTCAACATTGCCGCTGTCGGTGGCCATGTACTTGCCTCGCCTTGGGCGGATCAACGCCAGTATTCGTCGAAAAAAGGCTGGATGGGATATCGAGCTGGAGGCGCAGCAGCTAACAACGGCAAGTTGGCTCCATGACGTACGCCAGCAGTGTGAGCGCAGGCTCGCCGAAAGCCTGGCGTTACCGGTGGAGCTGTACGTGGCAAATTCGGCGCCGGCATGATGTTGCCCTCTCTGGCCTTGCGCACGGTGAGGGCTGATGCAGTGGCTGCCCGGCGACGATTGGGACGCGGGCTGCGTATGCCGTTCCAGGTTGCTGAGCAGCGTGGCGAATTGCGCCTCGAGCCTGGCACCGAGCCGGCTGGCGCTCAGTCTTTATGCTTCGAAACCACCTGTGGGGTATTGGCGTTCAGTGAGCCGGGGCCGCAATTGAGCTTGATGGGCGAATGCCCGGTGACATTGGCCCAGACCGGCAACGATCCGGATTCCTGGTTCTGGGCCTTACTTCAGCACTATCTGAGCCCGCAGATACGTGACCTGTTTGGTTATATGCGGCTGCTGGATACCGGTCGCCCCGAGGGCTTCGGCTGCCGGCTCAGCGTGTCCCTGGGCGCTTCGCGGGCCATGGGCTACGTGTGGTTGAGCGCTGAGAGCTTCCTCGCGTTGTGCGAAGCTGCCCCATGGCGTTCCATCGCCGCACCGCTGCCGGGGCGGCTTCAACTGGCGATTGCCGTAACCCTGGGGCGCGTGGGCCTGACCATCGCTCAGGTACGCAGCCTGCGCAACGGTGATGTGCTGGTCCCTGAACTCGCCCTGTTCCAGGCGCAGGGCAGCGGGTATATCCAGGTTGGCAGGCATAGGTTGCGGGGCTGTATTGACGATGAAAACGGCACCATGCGCCTGACCCTTTCTTCTATCGAGGACACGTCTGTGGACGAGAATTTTGCACCGCACCCTTACTCCGAGGATGCGCAGGATGAACCCGTTGTGGATATCTTTGGTCACGAGCCATTCGATGAGTTGAGCATGGGGCTGAATGTTCGCTGCGGCACGCTGAATCTCACGCTGGGCGAGTTGCGCAACCTGGGCCCTGGCTCCGTGTTGGGCATTACCGGTTACGCGCCTGGCCTGGCGGGCCTGTATTACGGCGACCGGCCGATTGGACAGGGCCAGTTGGTGGAGGTGGACGGTCGCCTGGGGTTGCAGTTGTCCCGCGTGCTTTTCGGCCGATGATACTTCAGGGGCTGGACCCCCTCGTCCTTGCGCTGTTTCTCGCCACGCTGACGCTGATGCCCATGCTGTTGATCATCTGCACATCGTTTTTGAAGATCGTGATTGTGTTGATGATCACCCGTAATGCCATCGGCGTGCAGCAGGTGCCACCCAGTATGGCGATTAACGGCATCGCGTTGGCCGCGTCGCTATTTATCATGGCACCGGTGGGCTACCAGATCGCTGAGAGTCTGAAGACTTCTCCATTGGACACGAGCAATGTGCAGACCGTGCTGCAGACAGGCGCAGAGGCCATCAAGCCGTTGCGTGCATTCATGCTGCGCAATCTCGACCCCGACGTACTCACCCATCTGCTGGAGAACACGCAACGCCTCTGGCCCGCGCAAATGGCTCAGGAGGTCCGGCGTGAAGACCTGATCCTGCTGATTCCCGCCTATGTCTTGTCGCAACTGCAGGCGGGCTTCGAGATTGGTTTTCTGATCTACATCCCCTTCGTCGTGATCGACCTGATCGTCTCCAATCTCTTATTGGCGCTGGGGATGCAGATGGTTTCGCCCATGACCATTTCCCTGCCGCTCAAATTGCTGCTGTTTGTAATGGTGTCCGGCTGGTCGCGGCTGCTCGACAGCCTGTTCCTTTCTTATCTCTGAGCCGACCATGGAACCGATCGTATTATTCAAGCAGGGCATGCTGCTGGTGGTGGTATTGACGGCGCCGCCGCTGATCGTGGCTGTGGTGGTCGGGGTGCTGACCTCGCTGGTGCAGGCGCTGATGCAGGTACAGGACCAGACGTTGCCGTTTGGTATCAAGCTGGTAGCGGTGGGCGTCACGCTGATCATGACCGGGCGCTGGATTGGCGTGGAATTGATTCAACTGATCAATCTGACGTTCGACATGATCGGCCGCTCGGCCCTCCACTGAGGTTGCGTCTGTGCTGCTGTACCTTGAGTACCTGCCGAGTCTTATCATCGCCATGGCGCGCATTTATCCCTGTGCTTTTCTGGTAGCGGCCTTCAGCTTTCAACATATACGAGGCATGCCCCGGCACACGATTGTGATGGTGATGGCATTGATCCCCGCGCCAGGCATCCATGCCGCGTTGGAGGGCCTGGATTACTCGGCGCTCATGTTCGCAGGCCTGGCGCTCAAGGAGTTGGCCCTTGGGATATTGCTGGGCGTGTTGCTATCGATGCCGTTCTGGATGTTTGAGTCGGTGGGAGCGCTGCTGGATAACCAGCGAGGCGCATTGGCCGGAGGCCAGCTCAACCCATCCCTGGGCCCGGACGCGACGCCTGTCGGGCACATGCTCAAGCAGCTGGCGATTTTTCTGTTGATGGTCACGCTGGGGCTGGGTGCATTGACCCAGGTGATCTGGGACAGTTATCTGATCTGGCCGCCGACGGTGTGGTTTCCGCTGCCGGGGCCCAACGGTTTCAGCGTGTTTATCGCCCTGCTCGGGGATACGTTCACGCATATGATGCTCTATGCCGCGCCCTTCATCGCCGTGCTGCTGTTGCTTGAGTTCGGCATCGCGCTACTGGGGGTCTACAGTCAGCAATTGCAGGTGAGTACGCTGGCTCCGCCGCTCAAGAGCCTGGCGGGTATTGGCATTCTTTTGCTGTATTTTGCGTTGCTGCAGGACTTGATGGTGGGGCGTATGAACTTGCTGGGTGATCTCAAACATTCCCTCGGACTGTTGTTCAAGGTAGCGATGCCATGAGTGACTCGGGGGAGAAAAAACACCCCGCCTCGGCCAAAAAACTGCGTGATCAGCGTAAGAAAGGCCAGGTCTCCCAAAGCCAGGATGTGAGCAAGTTGCTGGTGCTGACTGCCATCAGCGAAATCGCGCTGTATACCGCGCAGCGCAGCTTGCAACGGTTCGAGCAAATGATGGTGTTGCCGATTTCACGCATCAATCAGCCTTTTGTGCGCGCGCTGGAAGAGGTGCTGTTCGACGGGCTGGTGGTTTTCCTGTCGTTCGCGCTGTTGGCGGTCGGGGTAGCGATTGCCACGAAGCTGATCAGCAGCTGGCTGCAAATCGGGTTTCTATTCGCCCCTGAAGCGCTCAAGCTCGACTTCAATCGGGTCAACCCCATGAGCCAGCTCAAGCAAATGTTCTCCGCCCAGTCGGTGATGAACCTGTTGATGAGCGTGGCCAAAGCATTTCTCCTGGGGCTGATCGTGTATCTGGTGGTCTGGCCCTCTCTGGACGCTCTGATCAATCTGGCCAACAGCGACCTGCAAAGTTACCTCCTGGCACTGATTGCGCTGTTCCGCCATCTGCTCCACGCCTGTCTCGGATTGCTGCTGGTGTTGGCACTGACCGACCTGACAATGCAGAAGTACTTTTTCGCCAAGCGCATGCGCATGACCCAGGTCGAAGTCACCAAAGAGTACAAAGACATGGAGGGCGACCCTCACGTCAAGGGCCAGCGCCGCTCGCTGGCCTATCAGTTGGCCCAGGAAGAGCCGAAGGTCAAGTTGCCCAAGCTGGAAGAGTCGGACATGTTGGTGGTCAACCCGACCCACTTTGCCGTCGCCTTGTATTACCGTCGCGGCAAGACGCCGTTGCCGCAGTTGGTGGCCAAGGGCACGGACGCGCAGGCGCGTAAACTCATCGACCGTGCCAAGGCCGCTGAGGTGCCGGTCATCCAATGCGTATGGCTGGCCCGCACGATTTACGAGAAAAAACTTGGCGCGCCGATTCCGCGTGAGACGTTGCAGGCCGTAGCATTGATCTACCGTACCTTGCGTGAGCTTGACGATGAGGCCAAGCGTGAAACCCTCACGTTGCCGGAGCTTGAGCAGCGTTGATCAAAGGGTAGCCGAGAGATCCAGCGCGTTTAAGTTGGCCAGGGCCATCATTCGGCTGATGATGTTGTCCAGCGCCTGGCGCTGGGTGGGCAGTGCGTGCCAGATAACCAGCGCGCTCTGTTTGTCCAGATAAATGTAATAGCCGTCAAACGCCAGCGCCTGTTCAAAGCGACGCTCCAATGCCCGTTCCAACTGGCCCGATTGCAGGGCCATGTTCGCGATGTGTAGCGCCACACCCTTGCGCGCGCCGGCATCGCACGAACGCAATGTGATTCCCGCGCCCAGTTGCTGGTGAGTGGGGCGGCCGCTCACCAGGTCGTCGATAAGTATCTGGCGTTTCAGATAATCGTCTGCCGACCCCTTCACACTCATCGTTCCAGAGAGATCGTTTGATAATCTGAGCGTTCGCCGGCGGGCCCGGGTTCGACGCGCATCTGGGGTGGCCACCAGACGACCATCTTGTCCTTGGTCGATTGCGGGCGTGAGCAGGAGTCGCCTTTGCAAGTAGGTGTGCAACCAGTGACAAGCAATACGATGCCCAGCAAAGTGGCGTACAGCAGTGTGTGGTTCATGGTGAGATCGTCCGCGTTGGGGTGAGTAGGGAAGGGCGTGGCTCGCTCAGATGTTCATCCTTGATGACCGGACGCATGGCGATAAACACTTCAGCTTCTTCGCCAGGCTTGAGCCAGGCGCGTGGCCAGACGGTGACCGCCAGCGTCTGCGAATTGCTGCATTCCTTTTCGTCGATGCGAACATTGCGCTTGAACTGATTGCGCAGCACCACCACCGCCACGTTGTATTGCGGGCCCGCGTACCACTGGCTGCGTTCCGTATTCAACGCCAGCAAGTCGCGGGTGCTGCACAACGTATTCAGCCCCAGGGGCATTGGCTCGGCCTTGAACGCTTTGGGCACTTCGCCACTGACCAGATGCGCCAGGGTGCTGGTGATGTCGCTGCGGTTGATCACCGGCTGATGGGGTGCGTAGCGGCGGGCCAAGGGTTTGAGCGCGGCCTGCAACTCGACTTGATCTTCCTGAGGCAAATAGCGCGAAGGGTCAGACTGATCGCCGAGCACACGCGGGGTCAGAATGAACAGCCGCTCACGCCGGTTGTTCTGTCGTTCGGTCGAGGAGAACAGCGCCTTGCCCAGCAACGGTATATTCCCCAGCACAGGGACTTTGTTTTGTTTGTCGGTGCTTTCAGTGACGTGGAACCCACCCACGACCAGCGAGCGCTTCTCTGCCATTACCGCCTGGGTACTGACCTTGCCTCGGCGCACATCCGGGCCGATACGCTCGGGGTTGGACTCGTCGAAGTTACCGTCTTCAATGTCTATCGCCAGGTGGATCTGGTGGCTGCCTCGACTGGTAATCACCCGAGGAACCACTTGAAAACTGGTACCCACGGTGATGGGCAGGATCGTCGCGTTTTCAGTGCCGGCAGTCAGGTATTGAGTGCGGTTGAAGTCGATGATTGCCGGTTGGTTTTCCAGGGTCAGTACCGAGGGGTTGGATACCATGGTGGCCAGCCCGCGGGATTCCAGCGCACGGATATCGGCATAAAAGCGATCACGGCTTCCGATCCTCAATTGCGATGCGGTACCGGGGGCCATGTTGACGCCGCCTCGGAAGCGACTGTTCTGAAAACCCCATTTGATACCGAATTCGTTTAGTTGCGTGCGCTCGATGTCGAGGATGATTGCGTCGATCTCCACCAGCTTGCGCGCCACATCCAGTTGGCTGATCAACTCGCGATACATCGCTTGTCGTTCCGGCAAGTCATAAATCAGGATGGCATTATTACGCACGTCAGCTTCAACGCGGATCCGGCTGCTGCTGACGGGCGCTCGAGGCGTAATCGACGTGCCTGCATCCGGGGGCGCAGGAGCGCTGAGCATTTGCCCCAGCAGCGGGTTATTCAGGCGTGGGAAGCTGGGTGTGACGGGTGCGGGTTGGGACTGGGATGCGGAACGTTGAGCGAGGCCGGAAAGCGTCGAGGCGGAGCGCGGATCCAACAGCCCACGCAGCATGGCAGCGACGCCAGGAATGATGATTTTTTCGCTGCGGTACTCTATCTGGCGGTCTGCGGCATTGGCGAATTTCAGCGGGAACGTCAGCACGCTCTGTTTTTCATCCGCAGGGCGACGCTGGCTGCTGAATTGCTTGATCTGTTCGATGTAGCTTTTGGGACCGGAAACCAGAACGATGCCGTCTTCCGGCAACTCACCCCAGCCGAAACGACTGTCGAGCAGGCCGATATCCGTCAGCGCCTGCTTGAGGTCGGAAACAGTTTCGGACGAGACCTCCAGGCGTGCGGATTCCTGTTGGTCGAGCGTGCTGATGAACAGAGTGTTGTTGTACATGTACCACTGGAAGCGGTGTTCGACGCCAAGCCTGTCCAGCAGCGACTGCGGTGTATTCGCGCGGATCTTGCCATTGACGTCGCCTTCCAGCAGACCCTCAATCTGCAGTCGCGTGCCAAAGGTCTGGGCGAAGTCTTCGAGTACTTCGCGCAGCGGTTTGTGTTCGGCTTCATAGGCGTAGGCGGTGTTTTTCCATTCGGGGGGAGTGGCGGCAAGGGGATTGTGCACCGGGGCCAGTATGCAGGCCAAAAACAGGGCCAGGTATTGCCAGTTTGCGCGTCTGGATGAAGTTTCGGGCGGGTCAATGTGCAAGCGTCTGTGCTTGTAGATCTCGTGCATAGGACTTTCCTGATTAGTGCCGCAACGAACGGAGCGAGGTCGGTTTGAGCTGGTGGGCTTGCTTATTCAGGCGTGCGTAGACGGCGCGCCAGGTATCACGTTGATTGAGCAGCGATTCGACGCTACCGAGCACGCGATCCGCTTGAGGTGCACCCTGTAGACTCTGGGTAATCCAGAGATCGCCACTGCTGGATGCTCGCGCCAGTGCGCCCTGAAAGTGGGTCAGACTCGCAGCGCCGAGCCGCACCCAGCATTGCAGTTCGGTGTTGTGAGGTGAAGTTGAAGTAAGTTTGGCGCATACCAACACTCCACTACCTTGAAGGCTGACGACAATTTCATCTTGGCCTTCAATCAGGGTGATTTGTTCTTCGCCGCTCTTCAGCCAATGAATAATGAGGTCTTTCAAATCACTGAAAGCTCTCGATCGTTGTTTTGATCATTTCGTGTACAACCCGTCCTTGCTCCAGATAGGCAAAGTTGGAAAAGTCTTGTTTTATTATTAGGGCATAGAACGCATCAATATCTTCAGCTGTTGCAGGGTCTTGACCTGCCTGCTCGACTTTGTGGTTAGCGGTGCTGCTGTTTCTCGCAAGTCGAAGCGATAAGTCGCTGAAAGATCGCATGATGATTCCTCATTGTTTTTTGTATTGTGGTTTGTCGTAGCCAGTCAGTTCCATACACAAGAAACTATTTGATACGTGGTAAACCAATGAGGCGGCGCGCTTTTAGTTTTATCGGCTCTGCTTGAGAAACAGGTCGAGCATCGAGTGCCAGTTGATAAGGAAATCTCCCTCATCTGTCCTTAATGTCAGGGTGTGAGGGGGCACAGTGGCGTCTGGTTGTAGCCTCCAGAGTGTCGCCCCGTGAGAAACGAGGTTCCGCTTTACGCACTCGAATTCGTTTGGGCAGCAGAGCAGCGTTGCGTTGACCTGCGGTATTTGACTGGCCAGCAACTGCTTTATAAGAGCGCTTAGGCGCTGTGGCTCGACAGTTTCGTCACAAATGCACCTGATGGCTTGGTTAATGACCAAGGTCGCGCGGTGTTCAAGACTTGCGAGTATTTCCTCACGCTCTTGTTCCCAGCATTTGAGTTGCTTATCGGCGCGTTGCCAGATTTCCACTGAAGCTTTTTCCTGCATGGCCTCACATTGTTCACTCGCTTTTCTTATAAGCTCGTCAGCCTTCGCTTGTGCTTGCACCAAGTGCTGATTGGCAATTTCGACATCTACGAGCGCTTCTCGGGGAACCAAGGGGGTTGGAACGCAGGCAGCGTTCTGGTGTAACTCGATTTTGCGCAGTTGGAGCATTATCGGTCGCCTGGTGCGTGCGTATCAGGACGTGTGTCATGGTCAGACGTGGATGTGACTCGCCAAACCACGGCTTGCCAGAGTGTGATCAATCGGCTGCACGCGTTTTCGAATACTGGAGATCTTTTTTCCACTGCGAGCACTCGCTCAAAGGGAAAGCGTAATCGAAGCCGCTGCCAGACGGTGGGCGCTACCCAATTGCACAGTAATTGCAAAGGGTCATCTTCGGGCAGAAGCATGTCAGGTGAGAGGGCTTTGGAGAGGCTCCTGCACCATTGTTCATGGCTTTCGCTCAAGGAAGGTGCGGATTGGGGAATGACGGTCAGGTGAACCAATTGGAGCGCCAAGTTGAGTTGTTCCGTTGAGGCAATTGCCAGTCGAAGCACGGCAAACTGAGGTTGGGGAGGCAAGCAGGGGGCGGCACCTGCAAGTTCGTTCTTCATCAAGGCCTCACAGCAATGAATCAAAGCAATCTCAGGGTAAAAAAACCGCCAGCTTTCGTGGGCGGATCTCCAAGGAAATGCCCACCATTGAGCCCAAGCCAGATGTTCACTCCTTGATAGAGAATGGTTAATGACCACGCGCAGAACCTTCAGTTACGTCAGGCGCAGGTATTACCTGTTTCGACCGCTGCCGCCGGTTTAACAGGAACAATGTTCCGGCCACCGTCAAAATCAAACCACCCAGCAAAATGATGAGGCTGGTCGACCAAAAACTGCGGTCATCTGCCGGGATCAGGAACGGTCCGAAGTAGACCAGTCGCCTTTGTCCCTGGTAAGCCGTAGCGGGCACGAATATGACGGTAAGTTTTTGCGGGTTGTCCACTGCTGTCGTCATTCCCGGAATACTGCTTGCGACCATTTTGCGAACACGGGCTCGGATATTATCGGGATCAAGGCGAGGATCGTGTTTGATGAACACGGAGGCGGATGCAGGCTGCACCGGTTCTCCAGGCGCAATGCGCTCGGGAAGCACCACATGCACCCGGGCAACTATCACACCATCGATGTTCGAGAGGGTGGCTTCAAGTTCCTGGGATAAGGCGTAGATGTAGCGGGCGCGCTCTTCCAGCGGTGTAGAAATTACGCCCTCCTTCCGAAACGTATCGCCTAGTGTGGCGCGAGCGAGTCTGGGCAGGCCTACGGCCTCCAAAGTGCGAACAGCTCGGCCTAGGTCGCTTGTATCAACACTTACCGTTACCCCATCCTTGGCAGGAATTTTTTGAGCTCGAATATGTTTGTCTGCCAGTTCTGCAATAACTTCATTGGCCTCTTGTTCGGAGAGTTGTCGATGCAATTCGACACGGTCACCGCAACCACTCAACATAAAAAGAAAGGTGAGCGCCACCAGGGTTAACCGCGGGAAGCGTCTGTTTGCTACTGCAGGTTGCATATTTTGTCGACGCACTGGGTTGCTTTGCCGAGGGTTTTTACTAGCAAATGTGACATGAGCAATGCGTTGGAAAGATCATCCGGGTACTTACGTAACGCGTCCCTGTCGGTATTTTTGCTAAGTCTACTGAGGTCTCGTGTTATTTTGTTTTTTGTTGTTTCGAGCGCCGCTGCTGCATTTGTCAGCACATTCATCGTCTCGAGTGGTGCTGCTACAGGCCCTGTCGAAATAGAACGTTCAAGTTGGGAGGTAAAAAAGTCCGCATCAGTACTTGATGGTGAACGATCAGACGCTTGAACGGCGCGTATAAGGCCGGTAGGCGCGATTGAGCTATTGTTTTCCACAAGCATGGGTAACCTCGATAGGTGAGTGATGGGGTTTTACGCTGGCTTGAAGTACCCGCTCAATACGAGAAGCGCCTCCTCGGCTGGTGATCCGAGGAGGTACTTGCATTAACGCCTTTTACCAGCAGCCTCTTTAACGTTGGTATCTTGCTGGGCGTCGTTGTTCAACCTCAATCCGTCAGCCTGTATCTTCTTCGCCCGCTCGCTCTCTGCATTAAGGGCGGGGTTCCCGGCGGTGTCGCCGGCACCGTAGTAGGATGAATAGGAGGAATTGCCGTTAATTGGATTCATAGATCTTCTCCACTTCGCTAGTTGAAAAATATCACGTTGCACAGTCCCCATGTTTTTTGCATCGATTTACAACATGATGTCTGGCACTAACTGTGTGGCAGCCGGTAGTTAAGTGGTTCCCATCATTTACAAAAAACCTAACGTTCCCAGAAGGCGTCTGATGCGCGAGCGTTTTCAACATCCGTTCAGCCAATCCTAAGTTGTTTCATTCGGTAATAAAGTGTGCGTTTGGCGACCCTTAACTCAACCGCTACCAGATCCACATTGCCATTGTGCCGACGCAGTGATTCTTCAATCAGTGATTTCTCGATACGTTGTAAGTGTTCTTTGAGGCCTGCTTCAGATGCCTCATGGTCCTCTCCCTTTACCGACAGCGGAGGAAGCCCCAATACAAAGCGTTTAGCGGTGGAGCTCAGTTCGCGAACGTTGCCGGGCCAGGTATGGCATAACAACTGTTGAAACAAGGAGTTTGGAGGTTGGGGGGAGGGGCATTTAAAAGATTCTGCTTGTTGTCGGATCATGGTCAAAAAAAGCGGGATTATTCGATCTCGGCACTCTCGCAACGACGGGAGCTGGATGTTGACGACACTCAAACGAAAATACAGGTCGCGCCGGAAAGTCCCTCGCTCGACCATTTCATACAACGATCGCTGGGCCGATGCGATGACTCGCATGTCTACCGGGATGAATCGAGTTGAGCCCAGGCGCTCTACGCCACGTGACTCCAGTGTCCGAAGTAGCTTGGCTTGTAAAGACAGCGGCATGCTGTCGATTTCATCCAGATACAGAGTGCCCAAGTGTGCAGCTTCGATAAAGCCCGCCCTGGACTGCACGGCGCCGGTGTACGCACCGCTATTGACGCCGAACAATTGGCTTTCCGCGAGCGTCTCTGGAATGGCCGCACAGTTCACAGGAATGAAGCTGCCCCGTCGGCCTGATAAACGATGAATTCGCCCTGCCAGGGTATCCTTGCCGGTGCCGGTTTCTCCCAGCAACAGAATGTCAATGTTGAGCGGGGCAATGCTGCTCAACATATTTTCAATATCAGGGCCTTCAAGCAGTGAACTATCTGCGTCATTATCCATATGGTCGGGGGCCGACATTGAGTGATTACTCCATAATCGCTACTGCTTCACTATTGATGTGTAGGCTCAGCCTAGTAAATCGAAATTTATAAGCGTTGTCACTTGTCATTGATGAAGTCAGATGCCGGTGTTGTGTAGGATAAGTTTGTGTTTAACTTGGATTTGATGTGCTGTAACAAGAAAAGAATAAAGTGTGTAGGGTAATTCTGAAAAAAATCGGGAATTTAGTAAAAATGTTTTTGACCGGGTGATCCGTCGCCCACAAAAAAGCCGATGCAATACATCGGCTTTTTAGTTGCGGCGTGTACGGCAGTTGATACTTACACGTTGAAACGGAAGTGCATCACGTCGCCATCCTTGACGATATATTCCTTGCCTTCCAGACGCCACTTACCGGCTTCCTTGGTCCCTGCCTCACCCTTGTATTGAATGAAGTCGTTATAAGCGATCACTTCAGCACGGATAAAGCCTTTCTCAAAGTCGGTGTGAATCACGCCAGCGGCCTGTGGCGCCGTGGCGCCGACTTTGACGGTCCACGCGCGGACTTCTTCAACACCGGCAGTGAAGTAGGTCTGCAGATTGAGCATCTCGTAGCCGGCACGGATCACGCGGTTCAGGCCAGGCTCTTCCAGGCCCAGGGCCTCAAGGAACATGTCCTTTTCTTCGCCGTCATCGAGTTCGGCGATTTCCGCTTCGATCTTGTTGCACACCGGGACCACGATGGCACCTTCTTCGTCGGCGATGGCCTTGACCACGTCGAGCAGCGGGTTGTTCTCGAAGCCGTCTTCAGCGACGTTGGCGATGTACATCACAGGTTTGGTGGTCAGCAGGTGGAAACCCTTGATCACGGCCTTCTCGTCGGTGCCCATGCTCTTCATCAGGCTGCGCGCAGGCTTGCCTTCGGTGAAGTGAGCGATCAGCTGTTCCAGCAGGCCTTTCTGAACCACGGCATCCTTGTCGCCGCCCTTGGCGTTGCGCGCAACTTTCTGCAGTTGCTTCTCGCAGCTGTCGAGGTCGGCGAAGATCAGTTCCAGGTCGATGATTTCGATGTCGCGTTTCGGGTCGACGCTGTTGGAAACGTGAATCACGTTCTCGTCTTCAAAGCAGCGGACCACATGGGCGATGGCATCGGTTTCGCGAATGTTGGCCAAAAACTTGTTGCCCAGGCCTTCACCTTTCGACGCGCCGGCGACCAGGCCGGCGATGTCGACGAATTCCATGGTGGTTGGCAGGATGCGCTTTGGGTTGACGATCGCTGCCAGCGCGTCTAGGCGTGGGTCCGGCATCGGCACGATACCGCTGTTGGGCTCGATGGTGCAGAAGGGAAAGTTTTCCGCCGCAATACCGGACTTGGTCAGGGCGTTGAACAAGGTGGATTTGCCGACGTTGGGCAGGCCGACGATGCCGCAATTGAATCCCATGGTGTTTCCCCTCGGTAAAAGTCAGGCCTTCTGGCTGTGCAGGTTTTTCATCGCACGGTTCCATTCACCGGCGAAGATATCCGGCAGCACGCCGAGGGCAAAATCGATGCTGGCATCGAGTTTTTCCTGTTCGGCGCGTGGCGCACGACCCAGGACGAAATTTGAAACCATACTGGCAACGCCTGGGTGGCCAATGCCGAGCCGCAGACGGTAGAAATTATTCTGATTACCCAGCTGCGCGATGATGTCGCGCAGGCCATTGTGCCCACCATGCCCGCCGCCCAACTTGAGTTTGGCAACGCCGGGTGGCAGGTCCAGTTCGTCATGGGCCACCAGGATTTCTTCGGGCTTGATTCGGAAGAATCCCGCAAGCGCCGCGACAGCCTGGCCGCTGCGGTTCATGTAGGTGGTGGGAATCAGCAGACGAACATCCTGACCCTGGTGCGAGAAACGCCCGGTCAGGCCAAAATATTTGCGATCGGCCACAAGGTTGATGCCTTGGGCGTGGGCGATGCGCTCAACAAAAAGGGCCCCCGCGTTATGCCGGGTCTGTTCGTATTCGGCGCCTGGATTTCCCAGGCCAACGATCAGTTTAATGGCAGTCACGACAGGGGCCCTTCCTTTGGAGTTGTGGATAACATCGCCTGACTTGAGTGCGGCGAAAGTGGACAACATTACATCATTTACTCAAGAGTAAACGCCGCGTTATCGCCCGCTTTCTCGCTACGTTTCGGTCCGCGATGTTTCCTCAAGCTCCTTCGTTACAGAGCGTATTACTCTGCAGCGGGTTCTTCAGCTTCATCTTCAGCTACAACACGTGGCGCGTGGACGTTGGCAACAGCCTTGTCGTCGTTGTGAGCCAGTGCAACGAACTCAACGCCTTTAGGCGCCTTGAGGTCGGAGAGGTGAATGATGGTGCCGATTTCAGCGTTCGACAGGTCGACTTCGATGAACTCAGGCAGGTCTTTCGGCAGGCAGCTGACTTCGATCTCGGTGGTGGTGTGGGAAACAACACCGCCTTTCTTGACCGGAGCTTCTTCACCCACAAAGTGCACAGGCACGATAGCGGTCAGTTTCTGGCCCGCTACAACGCGAACGAAGTCAGCGTGCATGATGAACTGCTTGGAAGGGTGACGCTGCATCGCTTTAACGATCACGTTCTGCTTGGCGCCATCGACGTTCAATTCGATAACGTGGCTGTAGGCCGCTTCGTTTTCGAACAGCTTGGCGATTTCCTTGGCCAGAATGGTCACGGATTCAGCAGGCTTGTTACCACCGTAGACAACGGCTGGGATGTTGGCGGCGTGACGCAGGCGGCGGCTCGCACCTTTCCCCAGGTCAGTACGCGCTTGGGCGTTCAGAGTAAAATCGTTCATGTTGTATCTCCAAAATAGCCATCATCGAGGGGCGTTTGCGACCAGCGCCGAACTCGATATGGGCAAAAAAGCCCCGCCCCAGCGGAATGCTGGGGCGGGGCGCTTTTCGTCAGTGGATGGTCCGCAGGTCTGACCCTTAGCGGAACATCGCGCTGATCGATTCTTCGTTACTGATGCGGCGAACCGCTTCGGCAACTACCGGTGCGATATCCAGTTGACGGATACGCGAACAGGCTTGAGCTGCAGCGGACAACGGAATGGTGTTGGTCACCACCAGTTCGTCCAGCATGGAGTTCTCGATGTTTTCGATCGCTCGACCCGACAGCACAGGGTGTGTGCAGTAGGCGAAGACTTTTGCTGCACCGTGCTCCTTCAAGGCTTTCGCCGCGTGGCACAGGGTGCCGGCGGTGTCGACCATGTCATCAACCAGAATACAGGTACGCCCTTCGACATCACCGATGATATGCATCACTTCAGAGTGATTGGCTTTCTCGCGGCGTTTGTCGATGATACCGAGGTCCACGCCCAGGGATTTGGCAACCGCTCGTGCACGCACGACGCCACCAATGTCCGGGGACACGATCATCAGGTTTTCAAAGCGCTGGTCTTCGATGTCATCCACCAGAACGGGGGAGCCGTAGATGTTATCTACTGGAATATCGAAGAATCCCTGGATCTGGTCAGCGTGCAGGTCAACCGTGAGCACACGGTCGATACCTACCACGGTCAGCATGTCAGCAACGACTTTCGCGCTGATGGCCACACGTGCGGAACGCGGACGGCGATCCTGACGGGCATAACCAAAGTAAGGGATTACAGCTGTGATTCGAGTCGCTGAGGAGCGGCGGAAGGCATCAGCCATCACGACGAGTTCCATCAGGTTATCGTTGGTCGGAGCGCAGGTCGGCTGGATAATGAAGACGTCTTTACCGCGGACATTTTCATTGATCTCGGCTGTAATTTCGCCGTCGGAGAATTTACCGACAGAGATGTCACCGAGAGGGATATGCAGCTGACGTACGACACGTCGAGCCAGATCGGGGTTGGCATTCCCCGTAAAGACCATCATCTTGGACACGCGCAGTACCTAGAGGCTGAGGGTAACCTGGATGAGTATTAGAAAATGGCAGGGGCGGCTGGATTCGAACCAACGCATGGCAGGATCAAAACCTGCTGCCTTACCGCTTGGCGACGCCCCTGTATCTGTTGCAACGAGTGCCTAACACTCGATTCCTTTTAGAGCAGATTTTGCAGCTTGCGATGCAACATCGAAACGTTGCTTCCCTTTGCTACAAACCCTGTAAGGGTCTCTGTAAGAAGGGCCGAGACTTTATCAGCTTCAGCTTTGCTTGGGAAGCCCCCAAACACACAACTTCCAGTTCCGGTTAATTTTGCTTCGGTAAATTTACCTAACAAATTCAAAGCGTTACGTACCTCTGGATAACGCCTTGCTACAACCGGTAAGCAGTCATTTCGACTGTTTCCCTTGGGAACGGGGCGCACTTTAATGGGAGAAGAGTTACGTGTCAACAACGGATCTGAAAAAATTTCTGCTGTACTTACAGATACTTGCGGCACCAGCACGAGATACCACGGCTCTTCGGGGTCTACAGGGGTCAGTTTCTCCCCCACGCCCTCGGCAAATGCGGCATGCCCACGCACGAAAACCGGGACGTCGGCACCGAGCGCCAGGCCCAGCGCGGCCAGGCGATCCTGGTCCCAGCCCAGCTGCCACAGGTGGTTGAGCCCGAGCAATGTCGTGGCGGCATTTGAGCTGCCGCCGCCGATACCGCCGCCCATGGGCAGGATTTTATCGATCCAGATATCAATGCCGAGTGGGCAGCCCGATTGCTGCTGAAGATTTTTCGCCGCTTTCACGATCAGGTTGCTGTCGTGGGGCACGCCTGGAAATTCGGTGTGCAGCTTGATCACGCCATCGTCACGCACGGCGAACGTCAGTTCATCGCCGTAGTCGAGAAATTGAAACAGCGTCTGCAACTCGTGGTAGCCGTCTTCACGGCGACCAAGGATGTGCAGCATCAGATTGAGTTTGGCGGGGGAGGGCAGTGTGAGTTTTGCGACTGTCACGTTATTGCCCCAGCTTGCGCGGTTGCCAGTCCTTGATCACCAGCGTGACGTCAAGGTCGGTGCCGTGCAGTTTGATGCGCTCGGGCAGCCAGTAACCGTTCTGTTGCACGTAGCTCAGGTACTCGACCTGCCAGCCATCCTGCTCCAGGGAGGCCAGGCGACTGTCGCCATTGAGGCTCAAGCGACTTTTGCTGTCCGGCGCCGGGAGTCCGCGCACCCACCACACCAGGTGCGAGACCGGCAGTTTCCAGCCGATCTGCTGCTCCAGCAGTTCTTCCGGGGAGGTCGCTTCGTAGCGGCCCTGGTTGGCCACTTCAAGGCTCACTTGCCCGGGGCGTCCGGTCAAGCGGGCCGCACCGCGACCCAGCGGGCCGGAGAGGCGAATATCGTAGTAATCCTGGCGCTGCAGCCAGAACAAGGTGCCGCTGCCGGAATCCTTTGGCGCGCGCACCCCGACCTTGCCTTCGATCTGCCAGCCGTCGATGCTGCTGAGCTGGTCCTTGTGCTGTTGCCACTGTGCCGGGTTGCCCTGGCCTTCAACGGATTCGCGGGAACCAAAACCCGCGCAACCGGCGAGCAGGGCGATGAAACTGAAAACGATAACGTGGCGCAAAAACATAAGCTTATAGGGTCTCGGATCCGGTCAGGCGCTTGATGGTGCTG
This sequence comes from Pseudomonas orientalis, assembly GCF_002934065.1. Classification (NCBI taxonomy): domain Bacteria; kingdom Pseudomonadati; phylum Pseudomonadota; class Gammaproteobacteria; order Pseudomonadales; family Pseudomonadaceae; genus Pseudomonas; species Pseudomonas orientalis. The sequence goes on from NZ_CP018049.1 coordinate 830,154, forward strand.
CGCAGGATAGGGCTTTCGGGTTGTTCCTTGAGGAATTTTTCCCAGATCTGTCGCGCTTCGCGTTGCTTGCCGTTGACCCACAACACTTCGCCCAGGTGAGCGGCGACTTCATGGTCGGGGAAGCGCTCCAGGGCCTGGCGCAGCAAGCGCTCGGCCTCGTCGAGGTTGCCCAGGCGATAATTGACCCAGCCCAGGCTGTCGAGCACGGCCGGGTCTTCCGGGTTGAGCTTGTGGGCCTGTTCGATCAGCGCCTTGGCTTCGGCGTAGCGCGTGGTGCGGTCGGACAAGGTGTACCCCAGGGCGTTGAGGGCCATGGCGTTGTCCGGGTCACGCTTGATGATCAGGCGCAGGTCTTTTTCCATCTGCGCCAGGTCATTGCGTTTTTCCGCCTGCATGGCGCGGGTATAGAGCAGGTTGAGGTCGTCGGGGTATTGCAGCAACGCTTGTTGCAACAATTTCCAGGCGCGTTCGCTCTGGTTGTTGGCCGACAGGGTCTCGGCCTGGATCAGGTACAACTGGATCGCGTAGTCCGGTTCGGCATCGCGGGCCGCGGCCAGGCGTTTCTCCGCTTCGTCGGTACGACCGTTGCTCATCAGGATGTCGGCCTGGCGCAACTGGGCCGGCAGGTAATCGTTGCCTGGGCCGACCTGGGCGTATTCAAGCAGCGCCGCTTGCGGGTCGTTGCGCTCTTCAGCGATGCGGCCGAGATTCAGGTGCGCCGAATCCACATGGCTTTCGCGCGCCACCAGCTCTTCCAGATAGCCCTTGGCCTCGTCCCAGGCCTTGGCTTCCAGGCACACCAGTGCGAGGGAGTAGCGCAGCTCGTCGTCGTCCGGGTATTGCTGGACCAGGTTGGCGAACTGCACTTTGGCGTCCTCCATGCGGTCCTGCTCAACCAGCATCCGCGCGTAAGTCAGGCGCAGGCGCTTGTCGTCCGGGTATTTCTTGATGCTTTTTTCCAGCAGCGGAATCGCTTCCTTGCCGCGGTTGAGGTTTTGCAACAGGCGTGCGCGCAGCAGGATCGGTGCGATCTCGCCTTCCTCCGGCGGGTTCTGCTCCAGCAGCTTGAGGGCGGCGTCGGCTTCATCGTCCTGTTGCAGCAACAGCGCTTTGCCGAAAATCAGCTGGCTGTTCTTCGGATGCTTTTGCAGCAGGCGGTCGAAACTCTTCATCAGGCCATTGCGCGTGTCCTGGTCGGTATCGGCAGCCGACAGCGCCAGGAAGTCGAAATGCGTGTCGCCCTTGCCCTGCAAGACTTTTTCCATGTAGACCATGGAGTCGTCATAGCGCCCGGCGCGTGCCAACTGCACGGCGGCTGCACGTTGAGCCTCCAGGTCGTCCGGGGCGTTTTTCGCCCAGATCAACGAGGCGTCCAGCGCAGCCTGGTCGGCCCCCAGGTACTCGGCGATGCGAAACGCGCGCTCCGAGATACCGGGGTCCTGGGTATTGATGGCCTGGGTGACGTAGTTGTCCAGCGCAATATCGAAGCGATTACGCTGGCCGGCCAGTTCTGCGGTCAGCAGGCTGTAGACCGTTTCTTCGCTGAACGAGGAATAAACCTTGGGCTTTTCAGGGACGGGGGAGCTGTCTTCCACCGGCTGCGCAGCGTCCGGCGCCACGGGGGCCATGGCCTGGCAGCCGCTGAGGAAGACAAAAGCAAGGAGCAACGCGGAAGATCTATTCATATAGGAAGAGGACGACTAACCTGCGGTCGGATCATCATGACACAAGCCTTCGGCCAAACATAACCGGGGCACTCGGAATACGACTATTGCTGCCTTTTGCCTTTTTGCCTTTGTAGGAGCGAGCTTGCTCGCGAAAAACCTGAGAGCGCCGCTGAGCTCCAGGCTTTCCGCGTTATCGTTGACGATTTTCGCGAGCAAGCTCGCTCCTACAAAGTGGCATTGATAGGCATAAGGTATAGGGACAATAGACGACGGTGGTTGTTCTGGATCTTTCGAAGTAGGACAATTGTCGGCTTCCCGACATCATCAGCGATATTGAATGGCCTTCCTCGCACTCGGTATTAACCACAAGACTGCCTCAGTAGACGTGCGCGAGCGCGTGGCGTTTACGCCGGAGCAGTTGGTTGAGGCCTTGCAGCAGCTCTGCCGGCTCACCGACAGTCGCGAAGCTGCGATCCTTTCGACCTGCAATCGCAGTGAGCTTTATATAGAGCAGGAGCATCTCTCGGCGGATGTCGTGCTGCGCTGGCTGGCCGATTATCACCATTTGGACCTCGACGACCTGCGCGCCAGCGCTTATGTGCATGAAGAGGATGCGGCCGTTCGTCACATGATGCGCGTGGCGGCCGGTCTCGACTCACTGGTGTTGGGTGAGCCGCAGATTCTGGGCCAGATGAAGTCAGCCTATGCTGTGGCCCGCGAGGCCGGCACCGTCGGCCCGCTGCTGGGGCGTCTGTTCCAGGCCACCTTCAATTCCGCCAAGCAAGTGCGCACCGACACGGCCATCGGCGAGAACCCGGTGTCCGTGGCGTTTGCCGCCGTCAGCCTGGCCAAGCAGATTTTCAGCGACTTGCAGCGCAGCCAGGCGCTGCTGATCGGTGCCGGCGAAACCATTACCCTGGTCGCCCGCCACCTGCATGAGCTGGGCGTGAAGCGTATCGTGGTGGCCAACCGCACGCTTGAGCGCGCGAGCATCCTCGCCGAGCAGTTCGGCGCGCATGCCGTGTTGCTGTCGGACATCCCGGCCGAACTGGTGCGCAGCGACATCGTCATCAGCTCCACCGCCAGCCAGTTGCCGATTCTGGGCAAAGGCGCGGTCGAGAGCGCGTTGAAGCTGCGCAAGCACAAGCCGATCTTTATGGTGGATATTGCCGTTCCCCGGGATATCGAGCCTGAAGTCGGCGAGTTGGACGACGTTTACCTCTATAGCGTCGATGATTTGCACGAAGTGGTCGCCGAAAACCTCAAGAGTCGCCAGGGCGCTGCCCAGGCCGCCGAGGAAATGGTCAGCGTCGGCGCTGAGGATTTCATGGTGCGCCTGCGCGAGCTGGCGGCGGTGGATGTGCTCAAGGCGTATCGTCAGCAGGGCGAACGCCTGCGCGATGAGGAACTGATCAAGGCCCAGCGGCTGTTGGCCAATGGCAGCAGCGCCGAGGAGGTGCTGATGCAGCTGGCCCGTGGCCTGACCAACAAGCTGCTCCACGCGCCTAGCGTACAGTTGAAAAAGCTTACCGCCGAAGGCCGCCTCGATGCGCTGGCCATGGCCCAGGAACTCTTTGCCCTCGGTGAGGGCGCGTCAGATAGCTCTTCGGATAAAAAACCGCAATGAAAGCGTCACTGCTCAATAAACTGGACGTGCTCCAGGACCGTTTCGAAGAACTGACCGCCTTGCTCGGCGATGGCGAGGTCATCTCCGATCAAAGCAAATTCCGCGCTTATTCCAAGGAATACGCCGAAGTTGAACCGGTCGTGACCACCTACAAAGACCTGCTGAAAGTGCAGGCCGACCTCGAGGGCGCCCAGGCGCTGCTCAAGGACAACGACCCGGACATGCGCGAAATGGCCGTGGAAGAAGTGCGCGAGGCCAAGGAAAAACTCGCCGAACTGGAAGGCGACCTGCAACGGATGTTGCTGCCCAAAGACCCTAACGATGGGCGCAACGTGTACCTCGAAATCCGCGCCGGCACCGGCGGCGACGAGGCGGCGATTTTCTCCGGCGACCTGTTTCGCATGTACTCGCGTTACGCCGAGCGTCGCGGCTGGCGTGTGGAAATCCTGTCCGAGAACGAAGGCGAGCACGGCGGCTATAAAGAAGTCATCGCGCGGGTTGAAGGCGATAATGTCTACGGCAAGCTCAAGTTCGAGTCCGGCGCGCACCGTGTGCAGCGCGTCCCGGCGACGGAGTCCCAAGGCCGTATCCACACGTCGGCCTGTACCGTGGCGGTGTTGCCCGAGCCGGACGAGCAGGAAGCGATCGAGATCAACCCGGCGGACTTGCGCGTTGACACCTACCGCTCGTCGGGCGCGGGCGGCCAGCACGTCAACAAGACCGACTCGGCGATCCGCATCACCCACTTGCCGTCGGGCATCGTGGTGGAATGCCAGGAAGAACGTTCCCAGCACAAGAACCGTGCGCGGGCGATGTCCTGGCTGTCGGCCAAGTTGAATGACCAGCAGACCAGCGCCGCCGCCAACGCGATTGCCAGCGAGCGCAAGCTGCTGGTGGGCTCGGGCGATCGCTCCGAACGCATCCGCACCTACAACTTTGCCCAGGGCCGGGTCACCGACCATCGGGTCAACCTCACCCTGTATTCCCTGGATGAAATCCTGGCCGGTGGCGTGGATGCGGTGATCGAGCCGCTGCTCGCCGAATACCAGGCCGATCAATTGGCGGCGATAGGTGAATAAATGACCATCATTGCCAGCCTGTTGCGCGCCGCCGACCTGCCCGACTCGCCCTCCGCGCGCCTGGATGCCGAGCTGCTGCTGGCCGCTGCCCTGGGCAAGTCCCGCAGCTACTTGCACACCTGGCCGGAAAAGATCGTCAGCAGCGAGCACGCCCTGACGTTTGCCGATTATCTGCAACGCCGTCGCGGCGGTGAGCCGGTGGCCTATATCCTCGGCCAGCAAGGCTTCTGGAAGCTGGACCTGGAGGTGGCGCCCCACACGCTGATCCCGCGTCCGGATACCGAACTGCTGGTGGAGGCTGCCCTGGAATTGTTGCCGGGCATGCCTGCCAAGGTCTTGGACCTGGGCACCGGCAGCGGTGCCATCGCCCTGGCCCTGGCCAGTGAGCGTGCGATGTGGCAGGTCACGGCGGTCGACCGCGTGCTGGAGGCCGTGGCCCTGGCCGAGCGCAACCGCCAGCGGCTGCACCTCAATAATGCGGTGGTGCTCAACAGCCATTGGTTCGATGCGCTGCAAGGCCATACCTATGACCTGATCATCAGCAACCCGCCGTATATCGCCGCCAACGACCCGCACCTGGCCGCAGGCGACGTGCGCTTTGAGCCGGCCAGCGCACTGGTGGCCGGCCATGACGGGCTGGACGACCTGCGCCTGATCATCCAGCAGGCCCCGGCCCACTTGAATGCCGGCGGCCGTGTGTTGCTGGAACATGGCTACGACCAGGCCGCTGCCGTGCGTGACCTGTTGCTCAGTGAAGGCTTTGAACAGGTGCACAGCCGTATCGACCTCGGCGGCCATGAACGTATCACCCTGGGACGCCGCCCGTGCTGAGCGACCACGAGCTGTTGCGCTACAGCCGGCAGATCCTGTTGCAGCAGGTCGACATCGACGGCCAATTGCGCCTGAAAAACAGCCGCGCGTTGATCGTCGGCCTGGGAGGGCTGGGTGCGCCGGTCGCGCTGTACCTGGCCGCCGCCGGGGTCGGCGAGCTGCATCTGGCGGATTTCGACACAGTCGACCTGACCAACCTGCAACGCCAGATCATCCATGACACTGACAGCGTCGGGCAGACCAAGGTTGATTCGGCCCTGCGTCGGCTGAGCGCGATCAACCCCGAAGTCACGCTGGTCGCCCATCGCGCCGCGCTGGATGCCGAATCATTGGCCGCGGCCGTTGCAGCGGTGGATGTGGTACTCGATTGCAGCGACAATTTTTCCACCCGCGAAGCGGTCAATGCTGCCTGCGTTGTCGCCGGCAAACCGTTGGTCAGTGGCGCGGCGATTCGCCTTGAAGGGCAGTTGTCGGTCTTCGACCCACGGCGCCCCGAAAGCCCCTGCTACCACTGCTTGTACGGGCACGGCAGCGACACCGAACTGACCTGCAGCGAAGCCGGCGTCGTCGGCCCGCTGGTGGGGCTGGTCGGCAGCCTGCAAGCGTTGGAAGCCTTGAAGCTGCTGGCCGGATTTGGCGAGCCGCTGGTGGGGCGCTTGTTGCTGATCGATGCGCTGACCACGCGGTTTCGTGAGTTGCGCGTCAAACGCGACCCGGCTTGCAGCGTGTGCGGGACGCACCATGCTTAAGGACGCGCCCATCGGTGTGTTCGATTCCGGGGTCGGCGGCTTGTCGGTACTGGACGAAATCCAGCAGTTATTGCCCCATGAGTCACTCTTGTACGTGGCTGATTGCGGGCATATCCCCTATGGCGAGAAAACCCCGGTCTTCATCCGCGAGCGTTCGCGGCGGGTTGCCGAGTTTTTTCACCGGCAGGGCGCCAAGGCCTTCGTGATTGCCTGTAACACGGCGACGGTTGCCGCCGTTGCCGATTTGCGCCAGGACTACCCCGATTGGCCCTTGGTCGGCATGGAGCCTGCGGTAAAACCGGCGGCTGCCGCGACGCGCAGTGGCGTGGTCGGCGTGCTGGCCACCACCGGCACCCTGCAAAGTGCCAAGTTCGCCGCCTTGCTCGACCGCTTCGCCACTGACGTGCGGGTGATTACCCAACCCTGTCCGGGCCTGGTGGAGTTGATTGAAACCGGCGACCTGAACAGCCCGGCCCTGCGCCAGTTATTGCAGGGCTACGTCGAACCGCTGCTCAGCGCCGGTTGCGACACCATCATCCTCGGCTGCACCCACTATCCCTTCCTCAAACCACTGCTGGCGCAGATGCTCCCCGCGAGCATCATCCTGATCGACACCGGCGCCGCCGTCGCGCGCCAACTCAAGCGTCTACTGGGTGAGCGGGACTTGCTGGCCGGCTGTGCACCTCGCCCAGCGCAGTTCTGGACCAGCGGTGATGTCAGTCACCTCAGAAATATCCTACCGACACTTTGGAAATACCCTGGAGTTGTGCGAAGCTTCGCCTCGTGAAAATTTCGTGAAATCTCGCTGAACTTCTGGCTCTACGCTGGCTTCTATTGCGAGATGGCCTGTAAATAATCAATAACTTCGTTCGCAAAGGTAGTTTCTATGAAGCGCTTGTTCTGTATGGCTGCTATTGCGGCTGTGATGGTGGGACACTCTATTACCACCCAGGCCGCCGGCCTGGAGTTCGGGCTGGGCAGCACCAGCGATTCAACGCTGACGTACCGTCTGGGCCTGACCTCCGATTGGGACAAAAGCTGGATGCAGAGCAATGTCGGTCGCCTGACGGGCTACTGGAGCGGCGCTTATACGTATTGGGAAGGTGATGACCGTGCAGGCGCCAGCAGCCTGTCGTTCTCGCCGGTGTTCGTATATGAGTTTGCCGGGGAATCGGTCAAACCTTACATCGAGGCCGGGATCGGGGTAGCGTTGTTCTCCCGCACCAAGCTGGAAGACAACAACATCGGCCAGTCCTTCCAGTTCGAAGACCGCCTGGGTTTCGGCCTGCGGTTTGCCGGCGGGCATGAAGTGGGCATTCGTGCCACGCACTATTCCAACGCCGGTATCAGCAGCAATAACGATGGGGTAGAGAGCTACGCGCTGCACTACACCATGCCGCTGTAACGTTCAAGAACACCGAAAAACCAATGTGGGAGGGGCGGTGCGACGATTCGACTTGCCCCCGATGGCGTTGTGTCAGTCACCTATAATTTGACTGACCCACCGCAATCGGGGGCAAGCCCCCTCCCACATTTGGATCTCTACTCATTTGAGTATCAGCGATACACCGTGGCAATGCCTGCACGCTCTTCAAGGCACTCCGGCGCCCCCATCTCGAACTCCCTGCATATCAACGGCCGAAGCTCATAGATCGTGCACATCATCGTGTCCCGGTCCAACGCCGCACACCAGCCATCATCCAGGCGCAGCATCACTTCGCCGCCCCAGTCATCGGTGTCGATATAGCGCGGCGGCACGCCGGTGTCGGTGATCAGCATCACTTCCAACTGGCAGCAGCAGGCCGCGCACGTCGAGCAGGTGACGGCAGGTTCAGTGATTTGGGTGTGAGGGATGTTGGTCATAGGCCGGCAGCTTCAAGCTTTAAGCGGCAAGCTGCAAGCAGAAGCCGACCGGCTTCATCTTTTAAGCGTTGTTGGAAGTTCGCCGCTCGTGGCTGCTGCTGCCAGCAGCGGGAAAACCACGGCCCAGAGTACCGCCAGCCCGGCCATTGTCGGCCCCAGGCCATAGCCGAACTGCACGCCGGCCAGTTGGCTGCCGGCGTAATACGACAGCGGTCCGCCCACTGCGCCCAACAGCGCGGCGCGCCACCAGGGGCGGGCGCTCCAGGCCAGGCAATGGCGCAAGGTGGTGGCCAGCAAGGCCCATAGCAGCATCAACCAGAAGGGAATCAGCGGCCCCGGCTCGCTGAAGTGGAAAACCCCGAGGGTGCGCAACAGCGTGTCGAGCAACGTGCCGGCGAGTGTCACGCCGATGATCAGCGCGCCTTCATCGGTCAATGAGCTGATCCACAGCAGATGGATGAGCAGTACCGCCAACCCTGCCAGCAACCACGGGCTGTCGCCGCCGAGCACAGAGGCAAACCAGCCGCATTGAAACAGCGCGGCGTTGGCCAGGGATTTAAGCATTAAAGCGCCCGAGCAACGGCGGGTTGATGGCTGCGGGCTTGGCCAGCAGCAACTGCGCGGTGCCGATCGTACGCTCCATGAAGCCGCCTTCGCAGTAGCACAGGTAGAACTCCCACAAACGCAGGAAGTACTCGTCATAGCCAAGCTCCGCCAGGCGCCCATGGGCGCGGCGAAAGTTGTCATGCCACAGGCGCAGGGTGCGCGCGTAGTGCAGCCCGAAATCTTCCATGTGCAGCAGGTTCATGTCGGTGTCGCGGCAGACGATCTGCAGCATGTTCTGCACGCTGGGCAGGGCGCCGCCGGGAAAGATGTAGCGCTGGATAAAATCGACGCTGTTCCTGGCCTGCTCATAGCGTTGTTCGCGGATGGTGATGGCTTGCAGCAGCATCAGGCCGTCGGGTTTGAGCAAGTGCGCGCACTGTTTGAAATACGTGGGCAGGAAGCGATGGCCCACCGCTTCTATCATTTCGATGGACACCAGCTTGTCGTACTTACCGGTCAGGTCGCGGTAGTCCTGCAGCAACAATGTCACCTGCTCTTGCAGGCCCGCCGCTTCGATGCGCTGCGCGGTGTAGGCGAACTGTTCCCTGGACAGGGTCGTGGTGGTGACCGTGCAACCGTAATGCTGCGCCGCATACAGCGCCATGCTGCCCCACCCGGTGCCGATTTCCAGCAGATGGTCGGTAGGCTTGAGCGACAGTTTCTGGCAGATGCGTTCCAGCTTGTTCAGTTGCGCCTGTTCCAGGGTGTCGTCGGCGCTGAGAAATTGCGCCGCCGAATACATCATGGTCGGGTCGAGAAACTCCTGAAACAGGTCGTTGCCCAGGTCGTAATGGGCTTCGATGTTTTTCCGCGAGCCCTTGCGTGTATTGCGGTTGAGCCAATGCAGGCCCTGGGTGAACGGCCGCGCCAGGCGGGCCAGGCCGCCCTCCATGGCATCGAGCACCTCCAGGTTGCTGACCATCACACGCACCACGGCGGTCAGGTCCGGGCTGCTCCAGTAGCCGTGGATAAACGCTTCGCCGGCACCGATCGAACCGTTGGCAGCCACCAGGCCCCACACCGCCGAGTCGAGGATCTGGATTTCCCCCAGCAGGTGCGCCTCCCGTGCGCCGAACACGTGTCGCTCGCCGTCCTCGACGATCACCAATTGGCCGTGGCGCAATTGGCCGAGTTGGCGCAACACGCCCTTGCGCAGCAGCGCAGCGGTCATGCCATTGACGTTCAGGCGATGGGTCTTGACCGATAAGCTAGGGGATTTCATGGCGGCGATCCTTGGTGTACCCGACGGCGGTGCTGGAGGCGCCATCGGCGGCTCGGTGGGAAAAAATCGGTGTGCGTTTGAGCAACAGGCGCATGGCCTGCCAGTAAATCGCCAGGCAGGTCTTGGCGGTCATCCACGGAAAGCGCCATAGATAGCGATGCAGGCTGGCGCGGTTCAGGGCTTCTTTTTGCAGGCTCAAGGTGGCGTCGAAGACTTTATCCGCGCCCTGCCAATCGGCCATGTGCACGCCGAGCCTGGCGCCGGGCGGGCTGAAGCTCATGCGGTATTCCAGGTCGCGCGGCAGGAACGGCGACACATGGAACGCCTTGGCCACGGCGAAGTGCTGGTGTTCATCGGCGCCCAGTGACTGGGCCGGCAGCACGTAGTGATAGCGCTCGCGCCACGGAGTGTTGGTGACTTCGCACAGGATCGCCGCCAGTTGCCCGTCGGCTTCGAAGCAATAGAAGAAGCTCACCGGATTGAACGCCAGGCCCCAGCTGCGGGCCTGGGTCAGCAGGCAGATAGCACCCTGTGGCGTGCGTCCCAGGGCCTTGCCGACTGCATGGCGCACCGCGTCGCTCAAGGACATGCCGTGGCGGGTGAACGCGCGCAGGTAGTCCTGCTGGCGAAAGCCGAAGGGCGCCAGGCGGCTGCTGCCTGCCAGGGGCGAGAGCGCGAGCACGGCGTCCTGTTCGCTGAGGTCCAGGTACAGCAGGCCGATGCGGTAGCGAAAGGCATGGGCCTTGGGCGCAAACCGGCGATGGGCGATCCAGCCGCTGTACAGGGCGCTGTTCACAGGGTTTCCCCAAACGCCTGGGCCACGCGCAGGGCGCTGACCACGCCGTCTTCATGGAAACCATTGGCCCAATAGGCGCCGCAGTAGAACGTGTTGCGCACGCCGTGCAATTCTTCCCAGCGCGCCTGTGCGGCCACCGCCGCCAGGCTGTATTGCGGATGGGCGTAGGTGTAGCGCGCCAGGATCTTCAGCGGGTTGATCACCGATGTCTGGTTGAGGCTCACGCAAAAGGTGGTGGCGCTGTCGATGCCTTGCAGGATGTTCATGTCATAGGTGACGGCGGCCTGCTGCTGTTGATTGCCGCCCAGCCGGTAGTTCCAACTGGCCCAGGCCAGCTTGCGCTCGGGCAGCAGGCGCGTGTCGGTGTGCAGCACCACGTCGTTATCCGCGTAGGGCAGGGCGCCAAGGATCTGCTGTTCGGCCTCGCTCGGGTCGGCGAGCAACGCCAGGGCCTGGTCGCTGTGGCAGGCGAACACCACGCGGTCGAAGGTCTCGCTGCCGGCCGGGCTGTGGATAACCACCCCGGCGTCGGTGCGCTGCACCCTATGCACAGGACAATTGAGGCGTACCTGTTCGCGAAAGCTGCGGGTCAAGGGCTCTATATAGCGGCTGGAGCCTCCTTCGATCACGCACCATTGCGGACGGTTGCTCACCGACAGCAGGCCGTGGTTCTTGAAGAAACGCACGAAGAACTGCAGCGGGAACTTGAGCATATCGGCCAGGGACATCGACCAGATCGCCGCGCCCATCGGCACGATGTAGTGGCGGATAAACCGCGGGCCGTAGCCGCCGGCTTCGAGATACTCGCCAAGGGTCATGTCGGCGTTGATGCGCTGCTCTTGCAGATCCAGCGGCGCCTGGCGGTTGAAGCGCAGAATATCGCGCAGCATGCCCCAGAACCCCGGCGACAGAATGTTGCGGCGCTGGGCAAACAAACTGTTGAGGTTATTGCCGTTGTATTCGAACCCCAGGTTCTGGTCACACACCGAAAAACTCATTTCGGTGGGTTTGAAGCTGACCCCGATCTGACCCAGCAGGCGGATGAAATTGGGGTAGGTCCAGTCGTTGAACACGATGAAACCGGTGTCCACCGCATAGCTTTTGCCGTCGACCGTCACGTTGGCGGTATGGGTATGCCCGCCAAGGCAGTCACCGGCTTCGAACAGCGTGATGTCGTGACGACGGCTGAGCAGGTAGGCGCTGGTCAGCCCGGCGATGCCGCTGCCGATAATGGCGATCTTCACAGGTCGTCCTTTTGCGGCGGTGGGCTGCGCAACATGCGTTTGCCGATGATCAGCTGTGCGCGGTTAGGCAGCTTCGACAACGGCCACAGGGTAGCGATGAACAAGGCCGGAAAGGCGATCTCCAGGGGGCGCTTTTCCAGCTTGGCGAAGATATGCCTGGCGGCCTTGTCGGCGGGCCAGCTCAGGGGCATGGGGAAATCATTGCGTTCGGTCAGTGGCGTGTCGACAAACCCCGGACTGATCACCGTAACGTCGATATTCTCCGGCGACAGGCCGATGCGCAGGGACTCGAACAAATAGCGCAGCCCCGCCTTGGAGGCGCCATAGGCTTCAGCGCGGGGCATGGGCAGGTAGGTCACGGCGCTGGCCACGCCCACCAGGTGCGGCGTACGCCCGGCACGCAACAACGGCAGTGCCGCTTCGATGCAATAACTGCTGGCCAGCAGGTTGGTGCGCACCACGTGTTCGATGATCGACGCATCGAACTGCCGGGCGTCGACATATTCACAGGTGCCGGCGTTGAGAATCACCGTATCCAGCGAGCCCCAGACTTCGCTGATCCGTTTACCGATTTCGCGTACGGTCTGGCTGTTGGTCAAGTCGCCGGCCACCACCAGCACTTGCCCCGGATAACGCTGGGCGAGCGCCTCCAGCGGGCCCTTGGTGCGCGAGCTGAGCGCCACATGGGCGCCGCTGTTGAGCAACTCCACGGCGAGCGCGGCACCGATGCCACTGCTGGCGCCGGTCAACCAATAACGACGGGGCGGTGTCAGGCTCATCCGATTCTCCTTTTCAGCCAACTGATGACGCCGCCGAGGACCGGCAGGTGTTCGTAAAGCAGCGCGCCGGCATCGAAGTAGTCGCGGTGTCGGTAAACCTTGTCGCGCCACATCAAGTGGGAGCAGCCTTGCACCTGGATCAGTTCGCCGCCGGCCAGGCGCGGGTGGCGGAAATTCATGGTCCAGCGCAGGTAGCCTTCGCCTTCGGCCGTCTGGTCGAAGCCGTGGAAATCAAAGGTCAGCTGGTTGACGTTGCTGTACAACTGCGCGAAGTAGCGATGCAGCTCGGGCAGGCCGTGGACTTCATGCAGCGGGTCGACAAACACGATGTCGTCGCTGTACAGGCTGTCGAGCAGATACAGGTTGTGCTTGTCCAGCGTGGCAAAGGTGTGGCCGAAATGGCGCAGGAAGTCACTCATGTTCGGCCATCTCCTGACGCGAAGGCAGGCTGCGAAAGGCGGCGAGGGCACGTTCGCGGGATTTCTTCAGGTCGACAATGGCGCGCGGGTAGTCGGCCACGCCGAACAGCCCGCCAGAGGCTTCGGGGTTGTGTACTTCTTTTTTATTCAGCGCGGCCAGTTCCGGCAGCCAGTGCGTGATGAACAACCCTTCGCTGTCGAATTTTTCCGACTGGCTCAGCGGGCTGAAAATCCGGAAATACGGCGCCGAGTCGGTGCCCGTCGAGGAACTCCACTGCCAGCCGCCGTTGTTGGCCGCCAGGTCACCGTCGATCAAGTGCCGCATGAAGAAGCGCTCGCCCTCGCGCCAGTCGATCAGCAGGTTCTTGGTCAGGAACATCGCCACCACCATGCGCAGACGGTTGTGCATCCAGCCGGTTTCCAGCAGTTGGCGCATGGCCGCATCGATGATCGGCAAGCCGGTGCGTGCCTGTTGCCAGGCGGCCAGGTCCTCGGGGGCGTCGCGCCAGGCCACCGCCTCGGTTTCGGGGCGGAACGCACGGTGGCGGGAAACGCGCGGGTAGCCCACGAGGATGTGTTTGTAGAATTCGCGCCACAGCAGTTCGTTGATCCAGGTGATCGTGCCGATGTCACCGCTTTCGAACTCGCCTTGGTTGGACTGCAACGCGGCGTGCAGGCACTGGCGCGGCGACACGACCCCGGCGGCAAGGTAGGCGGACAGCTGGCTGGTGCCGGGCTTGGCGGGAAAGTCGCGCTCGTCCTTGTAGTAACTGATCTGCTCATCGGCGAAGGCGTCGAGGCGCCGGCGCGCCTCGTCTTCACCGGCGGGCCAGAGCGCGCGCAAGGTTTCGCTGGGCGGCTCGAAACCTTCAACGCGGGTGGGGATGGCATCGCTTTGCAGGTCGAGCACGGCCTGGGCCTTGGGGCTTGCCACCAAAGGCGGCAAGGCGCTGTGCAGACGGGTGTAGCAGACCTTGCGGAACTGGCTGAACACTTGAAAGTAGGTGCCGGATTTGGTCAACACACTGCCCGGCTGGAAGAACAGCTGGTCGAGGTAGCTGTGGAAGGTCACGCCGTCTGCTTCCAGCGCCCGGGCCACGGCGCTGTCGCGACGGCTCTCGTGGATCCCGTATTCCTCGTTGACATGCACCGACTCGACCTTGAGCTCCCGGCATAGCTGGCTCAACACGCCTGGCGCCTGGTCCCAGGTGTCGGCGTGGCGGATCAGCAGCGGGATGTTCACGTCTGCGAGCGCTTGCTTTAAGGCGTGCAGGTTGCGCAGCCAGAAATCGACCTTGCACGGCGCATCATCGTGGGCCAGCCATTGTTGCGGCGTGATCAGGTAAATGGCCGCGACCGGGCCTCGCTGGCTGGCGGCAGTCAGGGCGGTGTTGTCGTGAAGGCGCAGGTCGGTGCGCAGCCAGATCAAGTGCATTTAGACGATTCCACGCTGGATCAATATCTGGTGGGCCGCCAACGGGTCTTCGGCGACGAACAACTCGGGGATGTCACGGGTTAATACGGCCAACTCGGCGTGGTGGATGCAGACCGCCGGTCCGGCAATCAATATCGGGCAAGCAATGCCCGCCAGCAGTTTCGTGAGTGCCGCGACCTGCAGCGCCTTGCTGGAATACAGCAATACGGCGCGCGGTTGCAGGTGTTCCACCGCCAGCGCCAGTTCGCCGGGGGGCAGCGGCCAGTCGAACACCTCCACCGGGCAGTCGGCGCTGCTGGCCAGCCAGGCGCTGAGCCACAGGTGCGGCTCCAGGGGCAAGTCGGAGTGGTTGACCAGCAGCAGCGGGGCGCCGTGGAGTTGCCGGTTGTTGTGGTAAATGCGTGCGCCGAACTTGCTGCGCAACCAGGACAGGAAAAATACCCGCTCCATCTGTGCGCCAAACTGACCCTGCCACTTCTGTTCGAGTTCGCTGAGCAGTGGCAGCATCAATTGCTCGCACAAGGTGCGTGGCGGGTAGAGCGCCATGGCTTGGTTGAAGGCATCGTCGACCCGGCGCTCAGCCAGCTCAGCGATGGCCGTCACCAACGTTTGGCGCAAGGCGTGCCATTCGTTTTCCATCGGTTCCGGGTTGGCCTGGGCCGAGTCGATCAAGACTTTTACCTGGCTGACCGGCACCCCGCGATTGAGCCAGGTGAGGATGGCATGGATGCGCTGCACGTGTTCGGCGCTGAACAGCCGGTGCCCTTTGGGCGTGCGCTGGGGCACGATCAGGCCGTAACGGCGCTCCCAGGCGCGCAGGGTCACGGCATTGACGCCGGTCTGGCGCGCCACTTCGCGGATCGGCAGCCAGCCGTCCTGCAGGGCTTGGGCAATGTCTTCGCCGGGTTCGTCTTGCAGGGCAACTGTCATGGTCTAGATCGCATTGCGCAGGCTGAGGTTTTCCGGGTGCGGTTGCAGGTAGGCCTGCTGCGCAATGTAGCGGTCCGGGTGTTGACGAAAGTGATGCTTGAGCAGCGTGAGCGGCACCACCAGCGGCACGATGCCTTGGCGGTACTGGCTGATGACGGTTTGCATTTCCTGTTTGTCATCGGCGCTGATCGCCTGCTTGAGGTAGCCACTGATGTGTTGCAGCACATTGGTGTGGGTGCCACGGGTAGCGCACTTGGTCAGGCCGGTCATCAGGTCGCTGAAGTAGCAACTGGCCAATTCGTCCAGGTGGGTGTCCTTGGTCATGCTGCCCAGCAGGTGGCCGAGACTTTTGTAATGCGCCGGGCTGTGGGCCATCAATAAATATTTGTAGCGCGAATGGAAGGCCAGCAGGCGGTGACGCGTCAGCCCTTCGGCAAGCAATTGTTGCCAGTTGGCGTAGACGAATACGCGGGTGAGGAAGTTTTCACGCAATACCGGATCATTCAGGCGACCGTCCTCTTCCACCGGCAGGTTGGGGTGGCGCGCGCAGAACGCCTGGGCGTAGATACCGCGCCCGCCGCCATCCACCGGTGCGCCGTTCTCACGGTACACCTTGACCCGCTCCAGGCCGCAGGACGGCGACTTCTGCATGAAGATGTAGCCGCACAGGTCGGTGTGCTCGGCCGCCATCTGCTGGCCGTATTCATCCAGCGGCTGGGTCACGTTGAGTTCGCGGTGCACGGTGCCTACAGCTTGCGGGCTGGCCGCGTCGCCGACCAGGCGAATGGTTTCGCGGGGGATGCCCAGACCGATGGCAACTTCGGGGCACAGTGGCACGTAGTCGAAGTAATCGGCCAGGGTCTGGGTGCACAGGAGGGACTGCTTATGCCCGCCGTTGAAACGCACGTTCTCGCCCAGCAGGCAGGCGCTGATGCCGATCTTGGGTTTCACGGAATGGGGCATGGGTAAACCTCTGCGAAATTCCTGTACAGTTTTTTATCCCTGTACAACTAAATCTCATCATAGATTTGATCTTGTACAAGTCAATAATTTTGTATAGGTATTTTTGCCCGGATTTACGTCCAGCCCATTTTCCAACGTTCAGGGTTCTGAAGGGCCTGCCATGGGAGGCGTTCGCTGCGCCGGGTCATCACCGCTTGCAGTTCGATTTCCAGCACAGTGCCTTCCTCGTCACGGAACAGTTCGGTGACGAGGAAGTGTTTTTCCTTGTTTTTCGGGGATGTCGCGGTCCATTTCGACAGCAGCAATTTGGCCGGATTCAAGCGGTTCATTGCAGGTGCTCGATCAACCGTCGCGCCGCCTCCTGGCCGCTGAGCCAGGCGCCTTCGACGCGCCCGGACAGACACCAGTCGCCGCAGACGAACAGGCCAAGGTCGGCATCGGCCAGCACGCCGAACTCATGACTGCTGGACGGCCTGGCGTAGAGCCAGCGGTGGGCCAGGCTGAATGACGGCGCGGGCATGGCGCAGTGCAGCAATTCGGCGAAGGCGCCGTGCAGGTGTTCGATCACGGCTTCCCTGGGCAGGTCCAGGTGCGCCTTGCTCCAGGTGCTGGTGGCATGCAGCACCCAGGTGTCGAGGCTGACGTCACGCCCGGGTTTGCTGCGGTTGCGCGCCAGCCAGTCGAGGGCGCTGTCTTGCACGAAGCAGCCTTCCATCGGCGTATGCAGGGGCGTGTCGAAGGCCAGGGCGATGGCCCAGGTCGGCTCCATTTTCACTCCGGCCACGGCGCTCGCCAGCTTCGGTGCGGCGGCCAGCAGGGTGGTGGCCTGGGGCGCCGGCGTGGCAATGATCACATGGCTGAACGGGCCGTGACTGCCGCCATCGGCATCGAGCAGGTTCCAGTGCCGGGTGCCCTGGAATACTTCGGTAATGCGGCAACCGAACTCCACCGGCAGGTCATCGAGCAGGGCGCGGGTAATGGCGCTCATGCGCGGGGTACCGACCCAGCGGATCTGTTCATCGGGGGAGGGCGTCAGCTGGCCGGCCTTGAAGTTGTACAGTTGGGGTTTCCACTGTTCGGCCCAGCCATGGCTTTGCCAGCGCTGCACCTCGTTGACGAAGCGCCGGTCGCGGGCGGTGAAGTACTGGGCGCCCATGTCCAGCGCGCCGGCGTCGCTGCGCTTGCTGGACATACGGCCGCCGCTGCCGCGGCTTTTATCGAAGAGTTGTACAGCGTGCCCCGCGTCTCGTAACGCTCGGGCGGCGGAGAGACCGGCAATGCCGGCACCTATGATCGCGATGGGGACAGTCATGGGAGGCCTCGTTTACCTTTGGGTACAGACTACGCCGACACCAATAGCTGTACAATATTGTTTTTTGGTATAAGTTTTGGCGTGCCTGATTGTGTGGCGTGACCTATGGTTAAGCCAACAGGCTAAACGATCGTCACGCTCGAATATCAAATCGATCCCTGCTTATAAAATAGACCAGTGAGCGGCGGCGAACGTTACATGAGGAGAGTCCCATGCATATTTTGCTGACCGGCGGTACCGGCTTGATCGGCCGTCAACTGTGCCGGCACTGGCTTGCCCAGGGCCATCGCTTGACCGTGTTGAGCCGTGCACCCGAATCCGTGGCGCGTATTTGCGGCGCGCAGGTGCTGGGCGTTGGGCGCCTGCAGGACGTGATCGGCGCGGTGGACGCGGTGGTCAACCTGGCCGGTGCGCCGATTGCCGACCGTCCCTGGACTCACAAGCGCAAGGCATTGCTGTGGAGCAGTCGCATCAGCCTGACCGAAAGTCTGCTGGCGTGGCTTGAACGCCTGGAGCAGAAACCGGCGGTGCTGATCTCGGGTTCCGCCGTGGGCTGGTATGGCGACGGCGGCGAGCGCGAACTGACTGAAGACAGCGGCCCGGTGCAGGATGATTTTCCCAGTCAGTTGTGTATCGCCTGGGAAGAAACCGCCGCGCGTGCCGAGGCCCTGGGCATTCGCGTGGTACTGGTGCGCACCGGTCTGGTGCTGGCGGCCGAGGGCGGCTTTTTGTCGCGCCTGTTGCTGCCGTTCAAACTGGCGCTGGGCGGGCCGATCGGCAATGGCCGGCAATGGATGCCGTGGGTGCATATTCAGGATCAAATCGCTCTGATTGATTTTCTTCTGCACAAGGCTGACGTCCGTGGTCCTTATAATGCCTGCGCGC
The DNA here is from genome assembly GCF_002934065.1 of Pseudomonas orientalis. NCBI lineage: Bacteria > Pseudomonadati > Pseudomonadota > Gammaproteobacteria > Pseudomonadales > Pseudomonadaceae > Pseudomonas > Pseudomonas orientalis. The sequence continues at coordinate 848,561 of NZ_CP018049.1, forward strand.
CACACCCGGTGCGCAACCGCGAGTTTGCCAGGACGCTGGGCCAGGTGCTGCACCGCCCGGCGTTCATGCCGATGCCGGCCTTTGCGCTGAAGGTTGGTTTGGGCGAGTTGTCGGGTTTATTGCTTGGCGGGCAAAAGGCACTGCCTGAGCGGTTGCTGGCCGCAGGTTTCACTTTCCAGTTCACTGAATTGCGTGCGGCCCTGGACGACTTGTCCAGCCGCCTCTAAAGATAGGATGTTGCATGACCGATCACGCGTTGTTACTGGTCAACCTGGGCTCGCCAAAGTCCACTTCGGTGGCCGATGTGCGCAGCTACCTCAATCAGTTCCTGATGGACCCTTATGTGATCGACCTGCCGTGGCCGGTACGTCGCTTGCTGGTGTCGCTGATCCTGATCAAACGCCCCGAGCAGTCGGCGCATGCCTATGCGTCCATCTGGTGGGACGAAGGCTCGCCACTGGTAGTCCTCAGCCGTCGCCTGCAGCAGCAGATGACCGCGCAATGGACCCAGGGCCCCGTCGAACTGGCGATGCGTTATGGCGAGCCTTCGCTTGAAACGGTGCTGACGCGCCTGGCCGCCCAGGGCATTCAGAACGTGACGCTGGCGCCGCTGTACCCGCAGTTTGCCGACAGCACCGTGACCACCGTGATAGAGGAAGCCAGGCGTGTGGTACGCGACAAGAAACTGAAGGTGCAATTCTCGATCCTGCAGCCGTTCTACGACCAGCCTGAGTACCTCGATGCCCTGGCCGCGAGTGTGCGGCCGCATGTAGAGCAGGCTTACGATCACCTGCTGTTGAGTTTCCACGGTTTGCCCGAGCGTCACCTGACCAAGCTCGACCCGACCGGCCAGCATTGTTTCAAGGATGCCGATTGCTGCAAAAATGCCTCGCCTGAGGTGCTTGCCACCTGTTATCGCGCGCAATGCTTCAGCGTTGCCCGCGATGTGGCCGAGCGGCTGGGGCTGCCGGATGGCAAGTGGTCGGTGGCGTTCCAGTCACGCCTGGGCCGCGCCAAGTGGATCGAACCCTACACCGAGGCGCGTCTTGAGGCATTGGCGCAGCAAGGCGTGAAAAAACTGCTGGTCATGTGCCCCGCGTTTGTCGCCGATTGCATCGAGACCCTTGAAGAAATCGGTGATCGCGGGCTGGAACAGTTCCGTGAGGCGGGAGGCGAGGAGTTGATATTGGTGCCGTGCTTGAACGATGACCCGCAGTGGGCGGCGGCGCTCAATACCCTCTGCGAAAGAGCACCGGTTACGCTGTAATCACGCCTTGCGGTGATCCAATTGTGGGAGGGGCGGTGCGACGATTCGACTTGCCCCCGATGGCGGCCTCTGGGCCGACCAGGATGTTGGATCAGACCGAGTACATATCCGTTTCTGCGGTAACGGCTGCTAATGGTTCCGCTTTTACAGCGGCTCACTTTTGAAAAGCCGGAATGCCGGCCCAGTCAAAAGTAAGCAAAACGCTCTTGCCCCACCACTCGGCACCTCGCCTGCGTTCGGCCAGCGTGGTTTAACGGGGCGCCTGAGATCAAAAGCAAAAGCGCGGCGACCTTAGAGCCGACCGGTATCATTTGCCGGTCCGCGATCCAAATGTGGGAGGGGGCTTGCCCCCGATGAGGGAGAGTCAGTAAGTACATCAGTGACTGACACATCGCCATCGGGGGCAAGCCCCCTCCCACATTTAGTCTCATGTCTGTCAGAGGTTAAGGCTCAGGCTGACGGTAAGGTTGCGCGGCTCGCCGGGGTTGACCCAGTAGCTGCTGTAGGACCGCTCGTAGTACTTCTCGTTGAACAGGTTGTTGAGGTTCAGCCCCACGGTGACATTCTCCGTCGCTTTGTAATGCGCCAGCAGATCGACGGTGTGGTAAGCGGGCAGTTCAAAACCTGTTCCCGCCTCACCGGAGCGATCACCGACATAGGTAAACGCCGCCCCCAGGTCCGAACCGCGCAATGCGCCGTCCTGGAATTGGTACACCCCCAACAGACTGCCGCTGCGTTTGGCGACGCCGAGGATACGGCTGCCGGCAGGAATGGTTTTATCGCCCTTGGTCACTTCGGCGTCGATGTAGGCCAACGCGCCGATCACGCGGATGGCGTCGGTGACCTGCCCGGTCAGTTGCAGGTCCAGGCCCTGGCTGCGCGCCTTGCCCATGGCGCGGTTGGTGTTGGTCGCCGGGTCCAGGGTCAGCACGTTTTCCTTTTCGATATGGAAGGCGGCGAGGGTGGCGCTGAGGCGGTCGTCAAACAGCTCGCTCTTGACCCCGACTTCATACCCCACACCTTCTTCGGGCTTGAAAGTCTTGCCACCGGCATCCAGGCCGCTGTTGGGCTTGAATGAGGTGGAGGCGTTGGCGAATACCCCAACCTGCGGTGTGAGTTGATAGAGCAGGCCGGCGCGCTGGGTGAGGGCGTCGTGGGTTTGCCGGCTTTTGGCGTGGTTGCGGGTGAAGTCGTCGGTGCTCTGGTCGAAATGCTCGAAGCGCGCGCCCACCATGCCGCGCAGGCGGTCGGTGAAGACGATCTGGTCCTGCAGGTTCAACGCATGGCTTTGGGTCTGCTCGAAGAAATCGGTACCGGAGCGCGTGCCATTGGGTTTTGGCTGGCCGTAGACCGGGTTGTAGAGATCAATGGGGTAGTTGCTGCCGCCAATGGCGGTCACCCGTTCCTTCTTGCGGTAGTCCTCGTATTCGGTGCCGACCAGCAGTTCATGCTGCCAGCTGCCAATATCGAACAGCCCGCGCAGTTCCAGTTGGGTGATGCTGTCGTGCCAACCGGTAGAGCGCTCGCGGTAGCGGCGGTTGACGGAGTGACCATCGGCGTTCAGTGCACGGCTTTCCGAGGCATCGCCCCACAGGCTGCCTTGTTTGTAATGACTGGCCAGGCGCAGCTTCCAGGCATCATTGAGGTGATGTTCCAGCGCGGCCTGGATGCGGTTGTTGTGGTTGCGGATATTGCCGTCGTCCGGCTCGCCGAGGAACGTGGAGTGGGACATGCCGGTGTTGGCGACAATGCCGCGGTCGAAGGTGGAGGCGTGGCGCACGAATTCGCTTTCCACCAGCAAAGTGGTATCCGGGTCCAGTTCCCAACTGAAGGACGGTGCGACGAACACTCGCTTGGCGTCCACGTGATCGCGGAAACTGTGGTTGTCTTCAACCGCCAGGTTCACACGCGACAGCACGCGGCCTTCGCTGTCGAGCGGCGTATTCACGTCCAGCGCGGTGCGGTAGCGATCCCAGTTGCCCGCGCTGGTTTGCAGCGTGGTGAAGGCCTCGGGCTGGGGTTTCTTGCTGACGATATTCACCGTGCCGCCTGGATCGCCACGCCCGTAGAGGCTGGCGGCCGGCCCCTTGAGCACTTCGATGCGTTCGATGTTCGCCGCGTCCGGCGTGCTCGGGTAGCCGCGATTGGCGCTGAAGCCGTCCTGGTAGAACTCGGAGGTGGTGAAGCCGCGCACGCTGTATTCGTAAAGGGTCAGGCCGCCGAAATTGTTCTGCTTGGAGACGCCGCCGGCAAATTCCAGGGCGCGTTCCACGCTGGTGCTGCCCAGATCCTTGAGCACCGTGGCGGGAATCACGCTGATCGATTGCGGGATATCGCGCAAAGCAGTGTCGGTCTTGGTGGCGCTCGCGGAGCGGGTCGCGCGGTAACCCTGCACCGGACCGGTCGCCGACTCATAGGCGTCGGTGGTGACGCTGATGGTGTCCAGTTCCAGGGTGTTTTCTTCGGCGTAGGCGGGGTCGAGCAGCAAACCCAGGGCCAGGCCGGCCAGGGGGGCAAACTTTCGAGACGGCATGATAGAGCGTTCCAATGTCGGTATTGAAACAATATAACATGTCTAATGAGATGAATTGTTATGTAATATCATCTTACAGGTGCCCTCGAGCGGGCACCTGTGCGATGCCGCTTATTCCTCTTCTTTTACGGGCGCCGTGGCTGGCGGTGGGCGCAGGCCGATTTCCGCCGACAGCTTGATTTCCTTGCCGTTGCGCATCACCTGGATCGCCACCTTGTCGGTCGGCTTGATCCGCGCCACCTGGTTCATCGACTTGCGGCCATCACCGGCGGGTGCGCCGTCGATGCTGAGGATCACATCGCCCAGTTGCAGGCCGGCTTTCTGCGCCGGGCCGTCGCGGAAGATCCCCGCGACCACGATGCCCGGGCGCCCGGTCAGGCCGAACGACTCGGCCAGTTCCTTGGTCAAGGGCTGGACTTCAATGCCCAGCCAGCCGCGAATCACCTGGCCGTGTTCAATGATCGACTTCATCACCTCCATCGCCAGTTTCACCGGGATCGCAAAACCGATGCCCTGGGAGCCGCCGGACTTGGAGAAAATCGCGGTGTTGATGCCTGTCAGGTTGCCATTGGCATCCACCAGCGCGCCGCCGGAGTTGCCGGGGTTGATCGCCGCGTCGGTCTGGATGAAGTCTTCGTAGCTGTTAAGGCCCAGTTGGTTACGCCCGGTGGCGCTGATGATACCCATGGTCACCGTCTGGCCGACGCCGAACGGGTTGCCGATGGCCAGCGCCACGTCACCCACGCGCAGGCCGTCGGAGCGGCCGAGGGTGATCGACGGCAAATCCTTCAGGTCGATCTTCAGTACCGCAAGATCGGTTTCCGGATCGCTGCCCACGACGCGGGCCAGGGTTTCGCGGCCGTCACGCAGGGCCACCACGATCTGGTCGGCGCCGGTGGTCACGTGATTGTTGGTGAGGATGTAGCCTTCCGGGCTCATGATCACCCCGGAACCGAGGCTGGACTCCATGCGGCGCTGCTTGGGCCCGTTATCACCGAAATAGCGGCGGAACTGCGGGTCTTCGAACAGGGGATGCGCCGGCTTGTTGATGACCTTGGTGGTGTACAGGTTGACCACGGCGGGGGCGGCGATGACCACGGCGTCGGCATAGGTCACCGGGCCTTGCACCACGGTGCTGGTTTGCGGGGCCTGTTGCAGGTTCACATCCAGACTGGGCAGGCCAACCCACTGGGGATAACGCTGAATAATCAGCATCGCGATCAGCACGCCAGCCAGCAATGGCCATCCAAAAAAACGCAGTGCCTTGAGCATCAAGTAAGTCCTGACAGGTTGCAGGGGGCGCGGGAGCGCCCATAATGTCGCGCATTATACGAGGCTGTGACGCCTGCGAACCGGATATTTAGGAGTCTTTTATGGCCGTCCCCCTTACCACCCTCGTCGAGGAAGCGGACCGCTACCTTGGCAGTGCAAAAATTGCCGATTATTGCCCCAACGGCCTGCAAGTCGAGGGACGCCCGCAGGTGATGCGTATCGTCAGCGGCGTCACCGCCAGCCAGGCCCTGCTGGACGCCGCCGTCGAAGCCCAGGCCGACCTGATCCTGGTGCACCACGGGTATTTCTGGAAGGGTGAAAACCCCTGCATCACCGGCATGAAGCAGCGTCGCCTGAAAACCTTGCTCAAGCACGACATCAGCCTGCTGGCCTACCACCTGCCCCTGGATCTGCACCCCGATGTCGGCAATAACGTGCAGCTTGCCAGGCAACTGGACATCACCGTCGAAGGCCCGCTGGACCCCGGCAACCCCAAAGTGGTTGGCCTGGTCGGCTCGCTCGCCGAGCCGCTGTCACCGCGCGACTTCGCCCGTCGCGTGCAGGACGTGATGGGCCGTGAGCCGCTGCTGATCGAAGGCAGCGAAATGATCCGCCGCGTCGGTTGGTGCACCGGGGGCGGCCAGGGCTATATCGACAATGCAATTGTCGCGGGCGTCGACCTGTTCATCAGCGGCGAAGCCTCCGAGCAGACCTACCACAGCGCCCGTGAAAACGACATCAGCTTCATCGCCGCCGGCCATCACGCCACCGAGCGTTATGGCGTGCAGGCACTGGGCGATTACCTGGCGCGACGCTTTGCCCTGGAACACCTGTTCATCGATTGCCCGAACCCGATCTGAGCCATACAGCGGGACTCAATGTGGGAGGGGGGCTTGCCCCCGATTGCGGTGTGTCAGTCAGTACCTATTTCACTGATCCACCGCTATCGGGGGCAAGCCCCCTCCCACACTTGCCCGCATTCCAGGCCAAACTCAGGGGTATATTCATATACCGTTTCGATCTAGTTGGCGCCCTGAATAGAAGCAGGTGCTGTGCTAGCATGCCCCGCTCGAACACGGCCCGCTGGCCGTCCACAAGATCGTTTTTCCGTGAGTAGCCATGGTCGACAAACTGACGCATCTGAAACAGCTGGAGGCGGAAAGCATCCACATCATCCGCGAGGTCGCCGCCGAGTTCGACAACCCGGTGATGCTCTACTCGATCGGTAAAGACTCCGCCGTGATGCTGCACCTGGCACGCAAGGCCTTCTTCCCGGGCAAGTTGCCGTTTCCGGTGATGCACGTCGACACCCGCTGGAAATTCCAGGAAATGTACAAGTTCCGCGACAAAATGGTCGAGGAACTGGGCCTGGACCTGATCACCCACATCAACCCGGACGGTGTGGCGCAGAACATCAACCCCTTCACCCACGGCAGCGCCAAGCACACCGACATCATGAAGACCGAGGGCCTCAAGCAGGCCCTGGACAAGCATGGTTTCGACGCTGCCTTTGGCGGCGCGCGTCGCGATGAAGAGAAATCCCGTGCCAAGGAGCGCGTGTACTCATTCCGCGACAGCAAGCACCGCTGGGACCCGAAAAACCAGCGCCCGGAGCTGTGGAACGTCTACAACGGCAACGTCAACAAGGGCGAGTCGATCCGTGTGTTCCCGCTGTCCAACTGGACCGAGCTGGACATCTGGCAGTACATCTATCTGGAAGGCATCCCGATCGTGCCGCTGTATTTCGCCGCCGAGCGCGATGTGATCGAGAAGAACGGCACGTTGATCATGATCGACGACGACCGCATCCTCGAGCACCTGTCCGACGAAGACAAAGCCCGCATCGTCAAAAAGAAAGTCCGTTTCCGTACCCTTGGCTGCTACCCGTTGACGGGCGCGGTGGAGTCCGAAGCCGAAACGCTGACGGACATCATTCAGGAAATGCTCCTGACGCGAACTTCCGAGCGCCAGGGCCGTGTCATCGACCACGATGGTGCAGGCTCGATGGAAGACAAAAAACGTCAGGGTTATTTCTAAGGGGTTGTCATGTCGCACGTATCTGATTTGATCAGCGAGGACATCCTCGCCTACCTGGGCCAGCACGAGCGCAAGGAAATGTTGCGCTTCCTGACCTGCGGCAACGTCGACGACGGCAAGAGCACCCTGATCGGGCGCCTGCTGCACGACTCCAAGATGATCTACGAAGATCACCTGGAAGCCATCACCCGCGATTCGAAAAAATCCGGCACCACTGGCGATGACATCGACCTGGCCTTGCTGGTCGACGGCCTGCAGGCCGAGCGTGAACAGGGCATCACCATCGATGTGGCCTACCGCTACTTTTCCACCGCCAAGCGCAAATTCATCATCGCCGACACCCCCGGCCATGAGCAGTACACCCGCAACATGGCCACCGGTGCCTCCACCTGTGACCTGGCGATCATCCTGATCGACGCCCGCTACGGCGTGCAGACCCAGACCCGTCGCCACAGCTTCATCGCCTCGCTGCTGGGTATCAAGCACATCGTGGTCGCCATCAACAAGATGGACATCAACGGCTTTGACCAAAGCGTGTTCGAGTCGATCAAGGCCGATTACCTGAAGTTTGCCGAGGGCATCGCCTTCAAGCCGAGCACCTTGGCCTTTGTGCCGATGTCGGCGCTCAAGGGCGACAACGTAGTGAACAAGAGCGAGCGTTCGCCTTGGTACACCGGCCAGTCGCTGATGGAGATTCTCGAAACCGTCGAGATCGCCAACGACCGCAACTACACCGACCTGCGTTTCCCGGTGCAGTACGTCAACCGCCCGAACCTGAACTTCCGTGGTTTCGCCGGCACCCTGGCCAGCGGCGTCGTGCACAAGGGCGACGAAGTCGTGGTGCTGCCGTCGGGCAAGAGCAGCCGCGTCAAATCCATCGTCACCTTCGAGGGCGAGTTGGAACACGCAGGTCCCGGTCAAGCGGTGACGCTGACCATGGAAGACGAGATCGATATCTCCCGTGGCGACCTGCTGGTACACGCCGACAACGTGCCACAGGTGACCGACGCCTTCGATGCCATGCTGGTGTGGATGGCCGAGGAACCGATGCTGCCGGGCAAGAAATACGACATCAAGCGCGCCACCAGCTACGTGCCGGGTTCCATCACCAGCATCGTGCACCGTGTGGACGTGAACACCCTGGCCGAAGGCCCGGCCAGTTCCCTGCAGTTGAACGAGATTGGCCGGGTCAAGGTCAGCCTTGACGCCGCCATCGCCCTGGACGGTTACGACAGCAACCGCACCACCGGCGCCTTTATCGTCATCGACCGTTTGACCAATGGCACCGTCGCGGCGGGCATGATCATCGCCCCGCCCGTGACCCATGGCAGCGCGGCGCAGCACGGCAAGTTGGCCCACGTGGCCACCGAAGAGCGTGCCCTGCGCTTCGGCCAGCAGCCGGCCACAGTGTTGTTCAGCGGCCTGTCCGGCGCCGGCAAGAGCACCTTGGCCTACGCGGTTGAGCGCAAGCTGTTCGACATGGGCCGTGCGGTGTTCGTACTGGACGGCCAGAACCTGCGTCACGACCTGAACAAGGGGCTGCCGCAGGACCGCGCCGGGCGTACCGAAAACTGGCGGCGTGCCGCTCACGTGGCGCGCCAGTTCAACGAAGCCGGCCTGCTGACCCTGGCCGCGTTCGTCGCCCCGGATGCCGAAGGCCGTGAACAGGCCAAGGCGCTGATTGGCAGCGATCGCCTGCTGACGGTGTACGTGCAAGCGTCGCCATTGGTGTGCGCCGAGCGTGATCCGCAAGGGCTGTACGCTGCCGGTGGGGATAACATCCCGGGTGAGTCGTTCCCGTACGACGTACCATTGAATGCCGACCTGGTGATCGACACCCAGGTCCTGTCGCTGGAAGACAGCGTCAAGCAAGTGCTGGAACTGTTGCGCCAGCGCGGCGCGATCTAAACCAGTACTCGGTCAAATGTGGGAGGGGGCTTGCCCCCGATGGCGGTGTGTCAGTCAAAAGATGCAGTGACTGACACTCTGCTATCGGGCATAGGTATCTACACAACTCAGCAGCGCCCAACCGTAACCACGATGCGAAGCGAGCCGCTCTTGATCTTGATCTGCTTTTGATCTTGATCTCGGGCACACCGAGCCTAGGCGAGGTGCCGAGTGGTGGGGCAAGAGCGTTTTGCTTACTTTTGCGCTTTTCAAAAGTGAGCCGCCGTCAGGGCGGAACCCTAAGTGGCCGTTACCGCAGAAACGGATATGTACTCAGTCTGATCCAACATCCTGGTCGGCTCAGAGGCCGCCATCGGGGGCAAGCCCCCTCCCACATGTTGATTATCTTCTGTCCGGGAAATCGGTGTGAAGCTTGTCCAGCAAGGCATCCTTGTCTTCCCATAGCTGGTTGATCCAGCCCTGGAACGCCAACCGATACTCTCCATCCTGCTCATAATTCTTGCCAATAAACTCGGCCGGAATCCGTACTTCTTCGAACTGCACCACCACGTCCTTCACATTCCCGCACAGCAAATCCCAATACCCCGGACGCCCGGCCGGATAGTGGATAGTCACATTCACCAGTGACTTCAATTGCTCACCCATGGCATCCAGCACAAACGCGATTCCGCCGGCCTTGGGCTTGAGCAGATAGCGAAACGGCGACTTCTGTTGCGCGTGCTTGCCCGGGGTAAACCGCGTGCCCTCGGCGAAGTTGAAGATGCCCACCGGGTTGTCGCGAAACTTCGCACAGGTCTTGCGCGTGGTTTCCAGGTCCTTGCCTTTCTTTTCCGGGTGTTTTTCCAGGTAAGCCTTGCTGTAGCGTTTCATGAACGGAAAGCCCAGGGCCCACCATGCCAGGCCAATCACCGGGACCCAGATCAGTTCCTGCTTGAGGAAGAACTTCAGCGGGCGAATCTGCCGATTGAGCACGTATTGCAGCACCATGATGTCGACCCAGCTCTGGTGGTTGCTGGTGACCAGATACGAATGCTGGTAATCCAGGCCTTCGAGGCCGCTCAGGTGCCAGCGCGTGCGCCGCACCAGGTTCATCCAGCCCTTGTTGTTCGTGACCCAGGCTTCGTGGGTGTGATTCATCAACCATTCGCTGAAGCGTTTGGCGAAGGGCAGTGCCTTGAACAGTGCGACGATAAACAGGAACGAGCACAGCAGGATCGTGTTCAGCGCCAGCAGCAGGGACGCGATCACCCCACGTACGGCGGCAGGTAGAAAATCCAGCATTTAGATATCCATAGGTCGGTTGGCAGCTTGGATCGCGGTGAGGGCGATGGTGTATACGATGTCGTCCACCTGAGCGCCGCGTGGCAGGTCGTTGACCGGTTTGCGCAGGCCCTGAAGCATCGGCCCCAGGCTCACGCAATCGGCGCTGCGCTGCACGGCTTTGTAGGTGGTGTTGCCGGTGTTCAGGTCGGGGAACACGAATACCGTGGCCTTGCCGGCGACCTGGCTGTTGGGCGCCAATTGCCGGGCCACGCTTTCGTTGGCGGCGGCGTCGTATTGCAGCGGGCCGTCGATCAGCAGTGAGCTTTGCTGTTCGTGGGCGAGCAGGGTGGCCTCGCGGACTTTTTCGACTTCCTCGCCGCTGGCCGAATCGCCGCTGGAATAGCTGATCATCGCCACGCGCGGGGCGATGCCGAACGCGGCCGCCGAGTCGGCGCTTTGCAGGGCAATTTCCGCCAGCTCCGCGGCGCTGGGGTGCGGGTTCATCACACAGTCGCCGTACACCAGCACCTGCTCGGGGAACAGCATGAAGAACACCGACGACACCAGGGTGCAGCCCGGCGCTGTTTTAATCAGCTGCAGGGCAGGGCGGATGGTATTGGCGGTGGAGTGGATAACGCCGGAGACCAGGCCGTCCACTTCGTCCAGGGCGAGCATCATGGTGGCGATCACCACGGTGTCTTCCAACTGCTGCTCGGCCATCGGCGCATTCAGGCTCTTGCTTTTGCGCAGCGCAACCATCGGCTCGACGTAGCGCTGGCGGATCAGGTCCGGGTCGAGAATCTCCAGGCCTTCGGGCAAATCGATGCCGTGGGCGCGAGCGACGGCTTCCACGTCCGCCGGCTTGGCCAGCAGCACGCAGCGCGCGATGCCCCGCGCCTGGCAGATCGCAGCGGCCTGCACGGTCAGCGGCTCGCTGCCTTCGGGCAACACGATGCGCTTGTTGGCGGCCTGGGCGCGCTGGATCAACTGGTAGCGGAATACCGCAGGGGACAGGCGCATCTCCCGTGGCGTGCCGCAGCGTTGGTGCAGCCAGCGTGCATCGAGGTGGCTGGCGACGAAGTCGGTGATGATCTCCGCGCGTTCGCGGTCATCGATGGGGATTTCCTTGTTGAGGCTATTGAGCTGGTTGGCGGTGTCGTAGGAACCGGTGCTCACCGACAGCACCGGCAACCCGGCCTGGAACGCACCACGGCACAACTCCATGATGCGCGGGTCGGGCAGGGTGTCGCTGGTCAGCAGCAGACCGGCCAGCGGTACGCCGTTGATCGCGGCCAGGCTGACGGCGAGGATGATGTCGTCGCGGTCGCCGGGCGTCACCACTAGCACGCCGGGCTTGAGCAGCTCCACGGTGTTGCGCATGGTGCGCGCGCAAATGATGATCTTGGTCATGCGCCGGGTTTCGTAGTCACCGGCATTGAGGATCTGCGCACCCATCAGGTCGGCCACGTCGCGGGTGCGCGGCGCGTTGAGTTCGGGCTGGTAGGGAATGCAGCCCAGCAGGCGGAAATCACCGCTGCGCAACAACGGCGAGTGCTCCTTGAGACGCGCCGAGAACGCTTCCATGCTTTCGTCGGTGCGCACCTTGTTGAGGATCACGCCGAGTACTTTCGGGTCTTTCGGACCACCGAACAATTGAGCCTGCAGTTCCACGCGACCGGACAGTTCGGTGAGCACTTCGTTTTCCGGGGCCGAGACCAGGATCACTTCCGCATCCAGGCTCTTGGCCAGGTGCAGGTTGACCCGGGCCGCATAACTGGCGCTGCGGGTCGGCACCATGCCTTCGACGATCAGCACGTCCTTGCCCACGGCGGCTTGCTGGTACAGCGTGATGATTTCTTCGAGCAACTCATCCAGCTGGCCGTCGCCGAGCATGCGCTCGACATGGGCCAGGCCCAGGGGTTGGGGTGGTTTCAGGCCGTGGGTGCGCGCCACCAGTTCGGTCGAGCGCTCAGGGCCGGTATCGCCAGGGTGGGGCTGGGCAATCGGTTTGAAGAAGCCGACTTTCAGCCCGGCTCGTTCCAGGGTGCGCACCAGCCCGAGGCTGATGGAGGTCAGACCCACACCAAAATCGGTGGGCGCGATAAAAAAAGTCTGCATGCGAATTCTCTGGAGGTGCATGGCTGGGGTGGCGCTCTATGCGTGAGTGCCTACCGCGAATCAGGCGCCAAGGTTATCGTTATTCGTGCTGTTGCGCACACCAGCCGCAGGCAAAGGGTTGGCCTATTTTTTCAAGGCGTTGCGCGGGGTCGAGCACCCAGGCGCGCGACTGCCACGGCGGCTGGTGGCGCAGATGCTGGGTGTGGCCGCAGGACAGCTCGGCGACCCAGTGCAGGTCGTCGTCCTGGTGGAATCCGCTGATCGTCGAGACCGTTGGTCGGCCCCGTCCGTCCGGGTTCTGTTCGCTTTCGGGCAAATCCTTGTTTAGACTTGTCCGTTCTTCATTCTTATGCAAAAGGTCTCGCCCCATGACGATCGCCGCTAACAAGGCTGTCTCCATCGACTATACCCTGACCAACGACGCTGGTGAGGTCATCGACAGCTCAGCCGGCGGCGCGCCGCTGGTCTACCTGCAAGGCGCGGGTAACATCATCCCAGGCCTGGAAAAGGCGCTGGAAGGCAAGGCAGTTGGTGATGAACTGACTGTTGCCGTAGAGCCTGAAGATGCCTACGGCGAATACTCCGCCGAACTGGTCAGCACCTTGAGCCGCAGCATGTTCGAAGGTGTCGATGAGCTGGAAGTCGGCATGCAGTTCCACGCTTCTGCCCCGGACGGCCAGATGCAGATCGTGACCATCCGCGACCTGGACGGCGACGACGTGACCGTCGACGGCAACCACCCGCTCGCTGGCCAGCGTCTGAACTTCCAGGTGAAGATCGTTGCCATCCGCGACGCTTCCCAGGAAGAAGTGGCTCACGGCCACGTCCACGGTGAAGGCGGTCATCACCATTGATTGTGGCTTGATCAATAGATAGCAAAAAACGCCCCGACTGGTTCGGGGCGTTTTTTTGCGCTCAAGAAAACACTGGAGTTCAAATGTGGGAGGGGGCTTGCCCCCGATGACGGTGTGTCAGTCAGAATATCCGGTACTGATACACCGCTATCGGGGGCAAGCCCCCTCCCACATATGGATCTCGGTATATTTCAGGAGCAAACAAAAATGCCCCGGACCTTTCGGTACGGGGCATTTCTTAACTGTAACGCAACCTGAGGTCACGTGGCAGTTGTTACCACTTAGGCTGCAGCAGCAACGTTCAGAGCCTTGATGTGGCCATTCAGGCGGCTCTTATGACGAGCGGCCTTGTTCTTGTGGATGATGCCTTTATCGGCCATACGGTCGATAACTGGCACGGCCAGAACGTAAGCAGCTTGGGCTTTTTCAGCGTCTTTGGTGTCGATGGCTTTAACTACATTCTTGATGTAGGTACGAACCATGGAACGCAGGCTGGCGTTGTGGCTGCGACGCTTCTCAGCCTGTTTTGCACGTTTTTTGGCGGAAGGTGTGTTGGCCACCGTCGAGCTCCTCGAAAGACTTTTTAGGAAATAGCAAACAAAATAGGCCGCGAATCATGCCGATGACTTGATGGGTTGTCAAGAGCGGCTGATGCGAACTGCTGAGTGGTCGATCTGAAGAGGCGGGTGATTTATTTCCGGCGCTTGACCTGTAAACTCGCGAGCTTTGGCGCTGTGCTGTTGCAGGCGCGCAGTATCGCATAAGTAGGCGCTTTGTTCGCCTGCTCTTTATCTATAGGCGCAAACTCTTTCAATGAATCTGCTCAAATCGTTGGCTGCCGTCAGCTCTATCACGATGATCTCCCGGGTTTTGGGGTTCGTGCGTGACACCCTGCTGGCACGCATTTTTGGCGCCAGCATGGCCACGGACGCCTTCTTCATTGCCTTTAAACTGCCCAACCTGTTGCGCCGGATTTTCGCCGAAGGCGCGTTCTCCCAGGCCTTCGTGCCGATCCTGGCCGAATACAAGACTCAACAGGGGGAGGAGGCGACCCGCACCTTTATCGCCTATGTCTCGGGCCTTCTGACACTGGTGTTGATGCTGGTGACCGTGCTCGGCATGCTCGCCGCGCCCTGGGTGATCTGGGCCACGGCCCCCGGCTTTGCCAATACCCCGGAAAAGTTCGCACTGACCACTGATCTGCTGCGCGTGACCTTTCCTTATATATTGCTGATCTCGCTGTCATCGCTTGCCGGGGCGATTCTCAATACCTGGAACCGTTTCTCGGTGCCCGCCTTCGTGCCGACGCTGCTTAACGTCAGCATGATTATCTTCGCGCTGTTCCTCACGCCGTACTTCGATCCGCCGGTGATGGCCCTGGGGTGGGCCGTCCTGGCGGGCGGCCTGGCACAACTGCTCTACCAGCTGCCGCATTTGAAAAAGATCGGCATGCTGGTGCTGCCACGCCTGAACCTCAAGGACACCGGCGTCTGGCGCGTGATGCGCAATATGTTGCCGGCGATCCTCGGTGTGTCCGTCAGTCAGATTTCCCTGATTATCAATACGGCGTTCGCGTCGTTGCTGGTATCCGGTTCGGTGTCGTGGATGTACTACGCCGACCGTCTGATGGAATTGCCGTCCGGCGTGCTCGGGGTGGCCTTGGGCACCATTTTGCTGCCGACCCTGGCGCGCACCTATGCGAGCAAGGACCGCCAGGAATACTCGCGCATTCTCGACTGGGGCCTGCGCCTGTGCTTCCTGCTGGTGCTGCCGTGCTCCCTGGCCCTGGGAATCCTGGCCGAACCCTTGACGGTCTCGCTGTTTCAATACGGGCAATTCGACGCGCACGACGCCCTGATGACCCAGCATGCGCTGGTGGCGTACTCCGTGGGGTTGCTCGGCATTATCGTGATCAAGGTGCTGGCGCCGGGCTTCTATGCCCAGCAAAACATCCGCACACCGGTGAAGATCGCGATCTTCACACTGGTCGTCACGCAATTGCTCAACCTGGTGTTTATCGGCCCGCTGGCCCATGCCGGCCTGGCGCTCGCGATCAGTGTCGGCGCCTGTATCAATGCCGGCCTGCTGTTTTATCAACTGCGCAAGCAGCAGATGTACCAACCGCAGCCTGGCTGGGGCGCGTTCACCCTCAAGTTGCTCGTGGCGGTCGCCGCGATGTCGGCCGTGCTGCTTGGGCTGATGCACATTATGCCGGCCTGGGACCAGGGCCATATGCTGGAGCGCTTCATGCGCCTGGGCGTGCTGGTAGTGGCTGGCGTGGTGGTGTACTTCGGGATGTTGCTGCTGCAGGGTTTCCGCCTGCGCGATTTCAATCGCAAGTCACTGGGGTAGAGAGTTTGCCGCGATAAAACGGCTGTTTTACCGAATCGATCCATTTGGCCTGCGCTGTTGCCTGTCGTCCGGGGCCGGGTGTGGTTATAATCGACCACTTTATGAGCAAGAAGCGCGTTATGCAGCTGGTTCGAGGTCTCCACAACCTGCGCCCCGAGCACCGGGGCTGCGTCGCCACCATTGGCAACTTTGACGGTGTTCACCGTGGCCACCAGGCTATCCTGGCCAGGCTGCGCGAGCGTGCGGTCGAGTTGGGCGTGCCCAGCTGCGTGGTGATTTTTGAGCCACAGCCGCGGGAGTTCTTCACCCCGGAAACGGCGCCGGCCCGCCTGGCCCGCCTGCGAGACAAACTGCAACTGCTGGCTGAAGAAGGCGTGGACCGCGTCCTCTGCCTGGCTTTCAACCAGCGCCTGCAAAGCCTCAGCGCCGCCGAGTTTGTCGACCGCATCCTCGTCGATGGTCTCGGCGTGCAGCATTTGGAGGTCGGCGACGACTTTCGTTTTGGTTGCGACCGGGTCGGCGATTTCGATTTCCTGCAACACGCCGGCGTCAACCAGGGTTTTACCGTAGAAGCCGCGCAAACCGTCGAACTGGACGGCCTGCGCGTGAGCAGTACCCAGGTGCGTAACGCCCTGGCCGCTGCCGACTTCGCCTTGGCCGAGCGTTTGCTCGGTCGCCCGTTCCGCATCGCCGGGCGGGTACTGCACGGCCAGAAGCTGGCGCGCCAACTGGGCACGCCAACCGCCAACGTGCAACTCAAGCGCCGTCGTGTGCCGCTGACCGGGGTCTACCTGGTGAGTGTCGACATCGACGGCCAATCGTGGCCGGGAGTCGCCAACATAGGCGTCAGGCCCACGGTTGCAGGTGATGGCAAGGCCCACCTGGAAGTTCATCTTTTGGATTTTGCCGGTGACTTGTATGACCGGCGTTTAACGGTGGTTTTCCACCAGAAGCTGCGTGAAGAGCAGCGTTTCGCCTCCCTTGAGGCGTTGAAAACGGCGATCAATGCGGATGTCGCCGCCGCCCGTGCACTAGCCGCACCTAGCGCCCATCGCTAACCGAAGAGCCTTAAATGACCGACTATAAAGCCACGCTAAACCTTCCGGACACCGCCTTCCCAATGAAGGCCGGCCTGCCACAGCGCGAACCGCAGATCCTGCAGCGCTGGGACAGTATTGGCCTGTACGGAAAGTTGCGCGAAATTGGCAAGGATCGTCCGAAATTCGTCCTGCACGACGGCCCTCCTTATGCCAACGGCACCATTCACATCGGTCACGCGCTGAACAAGATTCTCAAGGACATGATCCTGCGTTCGAAGACCCTGTCGGGCTTCGACGCGCCGTATGTCCCGGGTTGGGATTGCCACGGCCTGCCGATCGAACACAAGGTCGAAGTGACCTACGGCAAGAACCTGGGCGCGGATAAAACCCGCGAACTGTGCCGTGCCTACGCCACCGAGCAGATCGAAGGGCAGAAGTCCGAATTCATCCGCCTGGGTGTCCTGGGCGAGTGGGACAACCCTTACAAAACCATGAATTTCAAGAACGAGGCCGGTGAAATCCGCGCCCTGGCCGAAATCGTCAAGGGCGGTTTCGTGTTCAAGGGCCTCAAGCCCGTGAACTGGTGCTTCGACTGCGGCTCAGCCCTGGCCGAGGCGGAAGTCGAGTACGAAGACAAGAAGTCCTCGACCATCGACGTGGCCTTCCCGATTGCCGATGAGGCCAAGCTGGCCGAGGCCTTTGGCCTGGCATCGCTGGCCAAGCCGGCTTCCATCGTGATCTGGACCACCACGCCATGGACCATCCCTGCCAACCAGGCGCTGAACGTGCACCCCGAGTTCACCTACGCGCTGGTGGACGTTGGCGATCGCCTGCTGGTGCTGGCCGAAGAAATGGTCGAGCCGTGCCTGGCGCGTTACGAGCTGCAAGGCTCGGTGATCGCCACCGCCACCGGCTCCGCGCTGGAACTGATCAACTTCCGTCATCCGTTCTACGACCGCCTGTCGCCGGTGTACCTGGCTGACTACGTCGAACTGGGTTCGGGTACCGGCATCGTTCACTGCTCGCCTGCCTACGGCGTGGACGACTTCGTGATCTGCAAGAAATACGGGCTGGTCAACGATGACATCATCAACCCGGTGCAGAGCAACGGCGTGTACGTGCCGTCACTGGAGTTCTTCGGCGGCCAGTTCATCTTCAAGGCCGACCCTGCAATCATCGAAAAGCTGCGTGAAGTCGGTGCGCTGATGCAAACCGCCACCATCCAGCACAGCTACATGCACTGCTGGCGCCACAAGACCCCGTTGATCTACCGCGCTACCGCGCAGTGGTTTATCGGTATGGACAAAGAGCCGACCAGCGGCGAAACCCTGCGCATACGCTCGCTCAAGGCCGTCGAAGGCACCAAGTTCGTCCCGGCCTGGGGCCAGGCGCGCCTGCACTCGATGATCGCCAACCGTCCGGACTGGTGCATCTCCCGCCAGCGTAACTGGGGCGTGCCGATTCCGTTCTTCCTGCACAAGGAGAGCGGCGAACTGCACCCACGTACCGTCGAGTTGATGGAACTCGTGGCCCAGCGCGTTGAACAGGAAGGCATCGAAGCCTGGTTCAAGATGGACGCTGCCGAGTTGCTCGGTGATGAAGCGCCGCAGTACGACAAGATCAGCGACACCCTCGACGTATGGTTCGACTCGGGCACCACTCACTGGCACGTGCTGCGCGGTTCGCACCCGATGGGCCACGAGACCGGCCCGCGTGCCGACCTGTACCTGGAAGGTTCGGACCAGCACCGCGGCTGGTTCCACTCGTCGCTGCTGACCGGTTGCGCCATCGACAACCACGCGCCGTACCGGGAGCTGTTGACCCACGGCTTCACCGTCGACGAAAACGGCCGCAAGATGTCCAAGTCGTTGAAGAACGTGATCGAGCCGAAGAAGATCAACGACACCCTGGGCGCCGACATCATGCGTCTGTGGGTCGCCTCGACCGATTACTCGGGCGAGATCGCCGTCTCCGACCAGATTCTGGCCCGCAGCGCCGATGCCTACCGGCGTATCCGTAATACCGCGCGCTTCCTGCTGTCGAACCTGACCGGTTTCAACCCGGCCACCGACATCCTGCCGGCAGAGGACATGCTCGCCCTCGACCGTTGGGCCGTGGACCGCGCCCTGTTGCTGCAGCGCGAGTTGCAGGAACACTACGGCGAGTACCGCTTCTGGAATGTCTACTCCAAGATCCACAACTTCTGCGTGCAGGAGCTCGGTGGTTTCTACCTCGACATCATCAAGGACCGCCAGTACACCACCGGTGCCAACAGCAAGGCGCGCCGTTCGGCGCAGACCGCGCTGTACCACATCAGCGAAGCGCTGGTGCGCTGGATCGCACCGATCCTGGCGTTCACCGCCGACGAATTGTGGGAGTACCTGCCGGGCGAACGTAACGAGTCCGTCATGCTCAACACCTGGTATGAAGGCTTGACCGAACTGCCGGCCGACTTCGAACTGGGCCGCGAGTATTGGGAAGGCGTGATGGCCGTGAAGGTTGCGGTGAACAAGGAGCTGGAAGTGCAGCGCGCGGCCAAGGCCGTGGGTGGCAACCTGCAAGCCGAAGTCACCCTGTTTGCCGAGGACGGCCTGACCGCCGACCTCGCCAAGCTGAGCAACGAACTGCGCTTTGTGTTGATCACCTCCACCGCAAGCCTGGCGCCCTTCGCCCAGGCTCCGGCAGATGCCGTGGCCACCGATGTGCCGGGCTTGAAGCTCAAGGTGGTCAAGTCGGCCTTCCCTAAATGCGCCCGTTGCTGGCACTGCCGTGAAGATGTCGGCGTGAACCCCGAGCATCCGGAAATCTGCGGTCGTTGCGTCGATAACATCAGCGGTGAAGGCGAGGTTCGTCACTATGCCTAACGCTGCCAGTCGTTTCGGACGTCTGGGCTGGCTCGTATTGAGCGTCCTGGTGCTGGTCATCGACCAGGTCAGCAAGGCTCATTTCGAGGGCAGCCTGGAGATGTTCCAGCAAATTGTGGTGATCCCGGATTACTTCAGTTGGACCCTGGCCTATAACACCGGCGCGGCCTTCAGCTTTCTCGCTGATGGCGGTGGCTGGCAGCGCTGGTTGTTCGCGCTGATCGCCGTAGTGGTCAGTGCGGTGCTGGTGGTCTGGCTCAAGCGCCTGGGCCGGGACGACACCTGGCTGGCCATCGCGCTGGCCCTGGTGCTGGGCGGCGCGCTGGGTAACCTGTACGACCGCGTTGCCCTGGGCCACGTGATCGATTTCATCCTGGTGCATTGGCAGAACCGCCATTACTTCCCGGCGTTCAACTTTGCCGACAGCGCTATCACCGTCGGCGCAATCATGCTGGCGCTGGACATGTTCAAGAGCAAGAAAACCGGAGAGACCGTCAATGACTGATCAGGTATTGGCTGAGCAACGCATCGGCCAGAACACGGAAGTCACTTTGCATTTCGCATTGCGCCTGGAGAATGGCGACACGGTCGACAGCACCTTCGACAAAGCCCCGGCGACCTTCAAGGTCGGTGACGGTAATCTGCTGCCGGGTTTTGAAGCGGCTTTGTTCGGCTTCAAGGCCGGCGACAAGCGCAACCTGCAGATCCTGCCGGAAAACGCCTTTGGCCAGCCCAACCCGCAAAACGTGCAGATCATCCCGCGTTCGCAGTTCGAAGGCATGGAGCTGTCGGAAGGCCTGCTGGTGATCTTCAATGACGCGGCGAATACGGAATTGCCCGGCGTGGTCAAAGCCTTCGATGACACGCAAGTGACCATCGATTTCAACCACCCGTTGGCCGGCAAGACGCTGACCTTTGACGTCGAGATCATCAACGTCAAGGCGCTGGTCTGAAATGTGGGAGGGGACTTGCTCCCCTCCCACCTTGATCTCCATTATCTGTTGAGTCAGCGTTAATATTGACTCAATGTGGCTGCAAGACACGAGGCACAGCATGCAAATCAAACTCGCCAACCCCCGTGGCTTCTGTGCCGGTGTGGACCGGGCGATCGAAATCGTCAACCGCGCCCTGGAAGTCTTCGGCCCGCCGATCTACGTGCGGCATGAAGTCGTCCACAACAAGTTCGTGGTTGAAGATCTGCGTGCGCGCGGCGCCATCTTCGTCGAAGAGCTCGACCAGGTGCCTGACGATGTTATCGTTATCTTCAGCGCCCACGGCGTTTCCCAGGCCGTGCGCACCGAAGCGTCCGGCCGTGGCCTGAAAGTATTCGATGCCACATGCCCGCTGGTGACCAAGGTGCACATCGAGGTGGCGCGCTACAGCCGTGATGGACGTGAATGCATTCTGATCGGCCACGCCGGTCATCCGGAAGTCGAAGGCACCATGGGCCAGTACGACGCCAGCAATGGCGGCGCCATCTACCTGGTGGAAGACGAAAAAGACGTCGCCAACCTGCAAGTGCAGAACCCGGAACGCTTGGCGTTCGTTACCCAGACCACCTTGTCCATGGACGACACCAGCCGCGTTATCGATGCCCTGCGCACGCGATTCCCGGCCATTGGCGGCCCACGCAAGGACGACATCTGCTACGCCACGCAGAACCGCCAGGACGCGGTCAAGCAACTGGCCGATGAGTGTGATGTGGTGCTGGTGGTCGGCAGCCCCAACAGCTCCAACTCCAATCGCTTGCGGGAGCTGGCCGAGCGCATGGCGACACCAGCGTACCTAATCGATGGCGCCGAGGATATGCAGCGTAGCTGGTTCGACGGTGTCGAGCGCATCGGCATCACGGCGGGGGCCTCGGCCCCGGAAGTCCTGGTGCGTGGCGTCATCCAGCAATTGCACGCCTGGGGGGCTACCGGTGCCGATGAGTTGGCGGGGCGCGAAGAAAACATTACGTTTTCTATGCCCAAGGAACTGCGGGTGCGCTCGCTGCTCTGAACCCGCTTCGCTCAACCACGGCATAACGCCTGCTCGGTCTTGTCACTGCGCAGGCTGACGCGCCCACTTGGCGCCAGCACTATCTGATACAGGCTTTGTGCCTGCGTCGCGTCGCACACATGCACGGTGCCGGCACGAAACCCGCCGCCCGCAAACACCGGCTCCCCCAACGCGCTGAAACGCACCTGGCTGCTGACCGGGCCATTACCGGCCACCGGCACGCGCCCGCTGTCCTGTCGCTCCAGTAGCACTGGATTCTCGTCATCCAGATGGCCGCGACCACTGATATCCAGGATCACCCGCCAGCCCTGGCTCCAGTCTTGCTCCCTTGCATGAATGACCACTGCACGGCTGCGTGCGATCGCCTCCGTTCGCGCATAACGCAGCCCGTCGGCCAGTGACCGGGCCACGCTTTGTTGCTGCTGCGATTCCAGCAAACCCTTGAAGCCGGGTATGGCCAGTTGCGCCAGAACGCCCGTGACGATCAGCCCCAGCAGTAATTCGATCAAGGTGAACCCTCGTTGTGTCATGTGCGTCCCTCCGTGGATGCGGTTGATCTTTAAGTGACAGGCATAGGTATAGCGTTTGCTCCCTGATGCTGAATGATGGCCTTTACGTCCAATGTATTTCCCTTTGTTCCGATAGCGGCAGCCGCCAAAAACCGGCGCTAGTCTTGGGGCGTACAGCAGGGTTCTGCTGTTTTTCTACGGCCCTCGACATGGACGACGACGGTAATGCCTTTGTGCAGCAACACCTTATTTCTACGCGCAGTTCATCGACCTCAAGCCGGCATGACCCTGATCGAGGTACTGGTAGCGGTGCTGGTCCTGGCTATCGGACTGCTGGGGGCCGCGGCTCTCCAGCTCAACGCGCCCAAATACACCGACAATGCACGGATGACCAGCCAGGCCAGTTTCATTGCCTACGATATGCTCGATCGAATTCGCGCCAATGCCGGGGTCGATTACGCCTGGGCCCAAGCCGAGCGCGCGCCGCCCGGCACCTCGACCGCCAGCGTGCGTGACCTGGACTTGCATGATTTCGAAGCCAATATTGTTGGTTTTGCCGGAAAAGACGCCAAAGGTGCCGTGGCGGTCAACGACAATGAAGTCACCATCAGCATCACTTGGGAAGACGCCAGGTTGGCGAGCAGCCTGGGCGCGCGGCAAACCTTCACCCTGACCAGCCGGATTGCCAACGGGCAAGGCAGGTTGCAATGAATCGTCCGGCATGTGGTTTCGGGCTGGTGGAGTTTCTACTTGCGCTGGCCGTCGGCCTGGTGCTGATCCTCGGTGCGAGTCAGGTGCTGATCAGCGCGCGGCTGACCCAGGCCAGCCAACAGGCCGCCATGGTGCTGCAGGATGATGCGCGATTCGTCCTGAGCAAGTTGATCCAGGACATTCGCCAGGCAGGCATGCTGGGGTGTCTGGCCCCGGCCTTTATCGACAATGCCCCGGCGGCGTTTGAGCGGCCGATCGGCTGGGAAATGTCGGCAAGCGCAACGTCACTGACACTGGTGACCGCCAATGCCGGCGACGGTGTCGGCAAGCCGGACTGGACGGTGGTGTCCGACTGCAAGGAGGCAGCCCAGGCTTACGCCGGCACGCCGCCTGTGATCGCGCCCGGCCAGATTCGTTTTCCCATACGCGCGCTCACCTATACCTATGAGGCGGGGCAGTTGAAAGTCAGTACCCCGTCGGCACCGGCCAAGGCGGCGCTGATAGATAACGTACAGGCCTTCGAGATCAGTTTCGGGGTGGCCGCC
This sequence comes from Pseudomonas orientalis, assembly GCF_002934065.1. Taxonomy (NCBI): domain Bacteria; kingdom Pseudomonadati; phylum Pseudomonadota; class Gammaproteobacteria; order Pseudomonadales; family Pseudomonadaceae; genus Pseudomonas; species Pseudomonas orientalis. The sequence continues at coordinate 871,835 of NZ_CP018049.1, forward strand.
GGGCCTGAATCGACGGACGTGGCGCGTTACGACAGCCATCCTGGCGACGCATCGTTGATCCGCAGCGTGCGCATCCGCATGACTCTGCAGGACCCGACCGGGCGGGTGAAGGATCAGGCCTACAGCGTCGTGGCCGCACTGCGCAACCGGCTGGAGTAGGGCGATGATCATGATTGGGAGGAGCCCTGTGCGCCAGGCGGGGATGGTATTGCTGATCAGCCTGGTATTTCTGCTGTTGCTGTCACTGGTGGGGTTGTCATCAATGCAGGGCGCGATCTCTCAGCAGAAGGTCGCCAGTAGCCTTTGGCAGCGTAATCAGTCGTTCCAGACGGCCGAAAGTGGCTTGCGGCTGGGGGAGTCGGCGGTGCGCAGGGGCGGACCTGCGCTGCCACTTTGCCACTCGATCATCAACTGCGCGCCGCCCGCGGAGGCATTTTTGGTGGTTGGCCCTGGGCCAAATCCGGTCTCTGCGGTGAATTGGGTGGCGTTCAAGAATGGGGTATATGGCATTCAATCCCTGGGCGTGGGAATGGGCCAGGCGCATTTACCGCCGCTTATCCCGGCCGCGCTCTTTAGGGTAACGGCCGTGGGGCTGGGTGACCAGTCGCGCACGGTGCTTGAGACGGTGTATGCGCGGGTGGGGGAGGGCGACGGCGCGCGGTTTCGGCGAGTCTTATGGCGGCAACTTCAATAAGGAGCAATTCAATGGGCATGGATAGCCAGGGCTTTACCCTGATCGAGTTGTTGATCGCGGTGGCGATCATCGCGTTGCTGGCCGGGATCGCTTACCCCGGATACACCGGCCAGGTGAAAAAGGTGTACCGGGTGCAAGTCGTCGCGCTGCTGAGTGAGCAGGCTCAACATCTGCAGCGTTTTTACACGCGCAACGGCACTTTTATTGATGCAAGCGGCGTCAGCACAGGCAATGATCACTATAGAATCAGCGCGGTACTGAACCCTCATGATTTTGTCCTGCTCGCCACGCCTGCCTCGAACTCAGTCATGGCGGACGACGCCTGCGGCCAATTCAGCTTGACCAGCACCGGCATGCGAAGCAATCCGGGCGCGGCGCCGCAAATGCCGTTCAAGGCATGCTGGGGGCAGTGATGAGAGTGCTGGATGAATGGGCGCCTGGCGCGCTTTTCCCTTTTTATCGGCTGGATCAAATGATGGCTAAGCAACAGCGAGTAGTGATTGTCGGCGGCGGGGTTATTGGCTTGTTGACGGCATACAACCTGGCTGACCGGGGGCAGGCGGTTACATTGCTGGAGCGCGGCGGGCTTGGGCAGGAGTCTTCCTGGGCTGGCGGCGGGATTGTTTCGCCGTTGTATCCATGGCGCTATAGCCCGGCGGTGACCGCCTTGGCCCATTGGTCCCAGGATTTCTACCCGCAACTGGCGCAACACCTGTTCGCTGCGACCGGCATTGATCCTGAGGTTCACACCACGGGCCTGTATTGGCTCGATCTGGATGACGAAGCCGATGCCCTGGCCTGGGCTGCGCATGAGGGTCGGCCCTTGAGCAAAGTGGACGTATCAGCTGCCCATGATGCTGTTCCGGCGCTGGGCAGCGGATATTCAGAAGCGATCTACATGGCCGATGTGGCCAATGTGCGCAACCCGCGCCTGGTCAAATCCCTCAAGGCGGCATTGTCGGCGCTGCCCGATGTGACGATTCATGAGCAGTGCGAAGTCGATGGCTTTATTTTGCAGGGCGACACCGTGGTAGGCGTGAATACAAGCGCTGGCGCCATGACGGGTGATCAGGTCGTGCTCGCAGCCGGTGCCTGGAGCGGGGATCTGCTGGGAAAACTGGGCTTGGCGCTGCCCGTGGAGCCGGTCAAGGGCCAGATGATCCTCTACAAATGCGCGTCTGACTTTTTGTCGAGCATGGTCCTGGCCAAAGGGCGCTATGCGATCCCGCGGCGTGATGGGCATATTCTGATTGGCAGCACTCTGGAGCATGAGGGATTCGACAAAACGCCGACGATAAGCGCGCTGGAGAGTCTCAAGGCCTCTGCGGTGGAACTGCTCCCCGCCCTGGCGGACGCCGAGGTGGTGGGGCACTGGGCGGGGTTGCGGCCCGGCTCGCCGGAAGGTATCCCGTATATCGGCGAGGTACCCGGCTTCAAGGGTTTGTGGCTCAATTGTGGGCATTACCGCAATGGCCTGGTGCTTGCCCCCGCGTCCTGCCAGCTATTTGCCGACTTGCTGCTGGGGCATGCGCCGATCATCGACCCTGCACCTTACGCGCCCGCCGGTCGAGTCAGCGCTGGATAGACTTCGGCCCCTGCTGCAGGTGCGCCTGGGTGCAATACCATTGCTGGCCTGAACTCAGCGCACGATCCTGCGGCACGTGCACGCCGCAATGGGCGCACCGCACCATCAAGGCGGCATTGGGTTCGCCGGCGCGGGGTTGCCTGGCGGCGGGGCTTTTGAATTTGCGCCAGAGCCATACCGCAGCGGCAATGACGGCGATCCAGAACAATAGACGAAGCATGATGGGCAGTTTCTCGATAAGGAATGCGCCAGTTTAGCCAAGGTCGCCATGGGCGCACAGCGCAATAAATACTCGCCCATGAAAAAGGGAGCTCCTGAGAGCTCCCTTTTGCGTTGCGTCGAACCGTCAGTCGAATACGCCGAAGGTCATGTAGCTGAACCACGAGCGGTCCTGGTTGTTACCCAGGGCTTGCGGCTCTTCCTCTTCGATTACGTCGCCGTTCTCGTCATGCGGCTTGAGGTCCGAAGGAATCGCGTCCTTGGCGTCCTGGTACTGCTTGATCACGTCCTGGTTAGCGCGTGTTTCGCCTGGCGGCAGCGGTGGACGGGACTCGATCAGGCCCAGGGTGTACTTGCTCAGCCACGAGCGGTTGTCGGCTTCATCAACCTGAGGCACGAACTGGCCGTCTTTCAGGCTCGGGTGGTCCGGGTAGTTGAGCTTCAGGGTTTCCAGGCTGGTGGTCGCCAGCTCATCCAGGTGCAAGCGCTGGTAAGCCTCGGTCATCACAGCCAGGCCGTCACCCACGGAAGGGGTTTCCTGGAAATTCTCCACCACATAGCGGCCACGGTTGGCAGCGGCCACGTACGCCTGACGGGTCAGGTAGTAGTGGGCCACGTGGATCTCGTAGGAAGCCAGCAGGTTGCGCAGGTAGATCATGCGCTGCTTGGCGTCCGGCGCGTAGCGGCTGTTCGGGTAGCGGCTGGTCAGTTGGGCGAACTCGTTGTAGGAGTCGCGGGCGGCGCCCGGGTCGCGCTTGGTCATGTCCAGTGGCAGGAACCGCGCCAGCAGACCAACGTCCTGGTCGAACGAGGTCAGGCCCTTCATGTAGTAGGCGTAGTCCACGTTCGGATGCTGCGGATGCAGGCGGATAAAACGCTCGGCAGCGGACTTGGCAGCTTCCGGCTCGGCGTTCTTATAGTTGGCGTAGATCAGCTCGAGCTGGGCCTGATCGGCATAGCGTCCGAACGGATAGCGCGACTCCAGTGCCTTCAGCTTCGCTGTGGCGCTGGTGTAGCTATTGTTATCCAAGTCTGTCTGAGCTTGCTGGTACAGCTCGACTTCGCTCAGGTTTTCGTCGACGACGTCCTTTGTTGACGAGCAAGCAGCAGTCATGGCGAGGATGGCGATCAGCAGCAGGTGTTTCACTTGCATGGCGGCTTGCGTCCCTATGACGGCCGCTGTCTTGGGCGGGGCCGTCCTGTTATGATGAGCGCCCCGTTGAAAGCCTCGGGGCAAAAGACGCCGTATTTAACCACAAGCGCGCAGCCGAAACCAAAGGCTGTGCCACGCCTAGTCTGAGCATGTCCGATAAAATTGAACTTCGCGCAGAGGTGCCGTCCGAATTGGGCGGCCAACGCCTCGATCAAGTCGCCGCACAATTATTCGCTGAGCACTCGCGCTCGCGCCTTTCCGCCTGGATCAAAGACGGCCGCCTGACTGTGGATGGAGCGGTTATCCGCCCGCGAGACACAGTGCATGGCGGTGCGATTCTTGAGCTGACTGCCGAGCAGGAAGCCCAGGGAGAATGGGTCGCCCAGGACATCGAGCTGGATATCGTCTATGAGGACGATGACATCCTGGTCATCAACAAACCCGCAGGCCTGGTGGTTCACCCGGCGGCCGGGCACGCTGATGGCACCTTGCTCAATGCCTTGTTGCACCACGTGCCGGACATCATCAACGTGCCGCGCTGCGGCATCGTGCACCGTCTGGACAAGGACACCACCGGCCTTATGGTGGTGGCCAAGACCATTCAGGCGCAGACGCAACTTGTTACTCAATTGCAGAGTCGCAGCGTCAGCCGGATCTACGAATGCATCGTGATCGGCGTCGTGGTGGCCGGTGGCAAGATCAATGCACCCATTGGTCGCCACGGCCAGCAGCGCCAGCGCATGGCGGTGATGGAGGGCGGCAAGCAGGCCGTCAGCCACTATCGCGTGCTGGAGCGTTTCCGTTCCCACACCCATGTGCGGGTCAAGCTGGAAACCGGTCGAACTCACCAGATCCGCGTGCACATGGCCCACATCAACTTCCCGTTGGTCGGCGATCCGGCCTACGGTGGTCGCTTCCGCATTCCGCCTGCGGCCAGCCAAACCATGGTCGAATCGCTCAAGACGTTCCCGCGCCAGGCACTGCATGCACGCTTCCTGGAGCTGGATCATCCGACGAGCGGTCAGCGCATGAGCTGGGAATCGCCGCTTCCGGACGATCTGGTCTGGCTGTTGTCGCTGCTCAAGCAGGATCGCGAGGCGTTTGTCGGATGAGTGACTGGCTGATTCCTGACTGGCCTGCGCCGTCTCAGGTCAAAGCCTGCGTCACCACCCGTGCGGGCGGCGTCAGTGTGGCGCCGTTCGACAGCCTCAACCTGGGCGACCATGTGGAGGACAGCCTTGAGGCCGTCCTCGAAAATCGTCGTCGCCTTACCGCAGCGTTCGATATCCAGCCGGCCTGGTTGCGCCAGGTCCACGGCACCACGGTGGTCGAGGCCGATCCGGGCCGGATCGCCGAAGCCGATGGCAGTTGGACCAGCACACCTGGCATCGCCTGCACCGCCATGACGGCCGATTGCCTGCCTGCATTGTTCTGCAATCGAGCAGGTACCCGTGTTGCGGCGGCTCATGCCGGTTGGCGTGGGTTGGCGGCAGGGGTGCTGGAGGCGGCGTTCGAAAGCCTTGAGAGCCCGCCCGCCGACGTTCTGGTCTGGCTCGGCCCGGCCATCGGCCCGCAGGCCTTTGAAGTCGGTCCCGAGGTGCGTGAAGCGTTCATGCAGCAACTGCCGGCAACTGCCCAAGCCTTTGTTCCCAGCCGTAATCCCGGCAAGTTCATGGCCGACATCTATCAACTTGCACGCCTGCGCCTTGCCGCGCGAGGTGTCACCGCCGTCTACGGTGGCGGCTACTGCACCGTGACCGACCCGCGTTTCTTTTCCTATCGACGCAGCCCGCGTACGGGCCGATTCGCCTCCCTTGTCTGGCTTGACCGCTAGACTGTCCTGATCTGTATCAACCATCCACTGCTTGAATCCCGCAGAATCCACCCCATCTATAGGGGTATCTGGCAGGTTTCTTCATTCAGGATGTGTTTGTTCATAGCTCCGGCCTGCTCAAAAGGAAGGTGACTAATGCGTATTGATCGTTTAACCAGCAAATTGCAGTTGGCCTTATCGGACTCCCAGTCCCTGGCCGTCGGTCTCGACCACCCGGCGATTGAACCGGCGCACTTGATGCAGGCGCTCCTCGAGCAGCAAGGTGGTTCTATCAAACCCTTGTTGATGCAGGTGGGCTTTGACGTCAACAGCCTGCGCAAGGAGTTGAGCAAAGAGCTCGACCAACTGCCGAAAATCCAGAATCCCACCGGCGACGTGAATATGTCGCAGGACCTGGCGCGGCTGCTGAACCAGGCCGACCGCCTGGCCCAGCAAAAAGGTGATCAGTTCATCTCCAGCGAACTGGTGCTGCTCGCCGCCATGGACGACAACAGCAAGCTTGGCAAGTTGTTGCTGGGCCAGGGCGTAAGCAAGAAAGCCCTGGAAAACGCCATCAACAACCTGCGTGGCGGCGAGGCGGTGAACGACCCCAATCATGAGGAGTCGCGCCAGGCCCTGGATAAATACACTGTTGACCTGACCAAGCGCGCCGAAGAGGGCAAGCTTGACCCGGTCATCGGCCGTGACGATGAAATCCGTCGCACTATCCAGGTGCTGCAGCGCCGCACCAAGAACAACCCGGTGCTGATCGGTGAGCCTGGCGTGGGTAAAACCGCCATCGCCGAGGGGCTGGCCCAGCGCATCATCAATGGTGAAGTGCCGGACGGGCTCAAGGGCAAGCGCCTGCTGTCCCTGGACATGGGCTCGTTGATCGCCGGCGCCAAGTTCCGTGGCGAGTTCGAAGAGCGCCTGAAATCCCTGCTTAATGAATTGTCCAAGCAGGAAGGGCAGATCATTCTGTTTATCGACGAACTGCACACCATGGTCGGCGCGGGCAAGGGCGAGGGGTCCATGGATGCCGGCAACATGCTCAAGCCCGCCCTGGCGCGAGGCGAGTTGCATTGCGTCGGTGCGACCACGCTTAACGAGTACCGCCAGTACATAGAAAAGGATGCGGCGCTTGAGCGACGTTTCCAGAAGGTCCTGGTGGAAGAGCCCAGCGAAGAAGACACCATCGCCATCCTGCGTGGCCTGAAAGAGCGCTATGAGGTTCACCATAAAGTTGCCATCACCGACGGCGCGATCATTGCGGCGGCCAAGCTGAGCCATCGCTATATCACTGATCGCCAGTTGCCCGACAAGGCCATCGACCTGATCGACGAAGCGGCCAGCCGCATCCGTATGGAGATCGATTCCAAGCCGGAAGTGCTCGACCGCCTGGACCGTCGCCTGATTCAACTGAAGGTCGAATCCCAGGCGTTGAAAAAAGAAGAGGATGACGCGGCGAAGAAACGCCTGGAGAAACTCCAGGAAGAAATCGTGCGCCTGGAACGCGAGTATTCGGACCTCGAGGAAATCTGGACCTCGGAAAAAGCCGAGGTGCAGGGCTCTGCGCAGATCCAGCAGAAAATCGAGCAATCGCGCCAGGAGCTGGAAGCCGCGCGCCGTAAAGGCGACCTGAACCGCATGGCCGAGTTGCAGTATGGGGTGATCCCGGACCTGGAGCGCAGCCTGCAGATGGTTGACCAGCATGGCCACAGCGAGAACCAGTTGCTGCGCAGCAAGGTGACCGAGGAAGAAATCGCCGAGGTGGTCTCCAAGTGGACCGGTATTCCTGTGTCGAAGATGCTTGAAGGCGAGCGCGACAAGCTGCTGAAGATGGAAAGCCTGTTGCACCAGCGCGTAATCGGTCAGGAAGAGGCTGTGGTGGCGGTGTCCAACGCCGTGCGGCGCTCCCGCGCCGGGTTGTCCGACCCGAATCGCCCGAGTGGTTCGTTCATGTTCCTTGGGCCTACCGGCGTGGGTAAGACCGAGCTGTGCAAAGCCCTGGCTGAATTCCTGTTCGATACCGAAGAGGCCATGGTGCGCATCGATATGTCCGAGTTCATGGAGAAACACTCGGTGGCTCGCCTGATCGGCGCACCACCGGGCTACGTGGGCTATGAAGAGGGCGGTTACCTGACCGAAGCCGTGCGGCGCAAGCCCTACTCGGTGATCCTGCTGGATGAGGTCGAGAAGGCGCACCCGGATGTGTTCAACATCCTGCTGCAAGTGCTGGAGGATGGTCGCCTGACCGACAGCCACGGACGCACGGTGGACTTTCGCAACACGGTGATCGTGATGACCTCCAACCTGGGCTCGTCGCAGATTCAGGAGCTGGTGGGCGATCGCGAGGCACAGCGGGCCGCTGTCATGGACGCGCTGACCACCCACTTCCGGCCGGAATTTATCAACCGGGTGGACGAAGTGGTGATCTTCGAGCCGTTGGCGCGGGATCAGATAGCCGGCATTACCGAGATCCAGCTGGGACGCCTGCGTGCACGTCTGGCCGAGCGCGAGCTGGCCCTGGAGCTGAGCAGCGAGGCGTTGGACAAGCTGATTGCGGTGGGTTACGACCCGGTATACGGCGCGCGGCCGTTGAAGCGTGCGATCCAGCGGTGGATCGAGAACCCGCTGGCACAGTTGATCCTGTCGGGCAGCTTTATGCCGGGCACCAGCGTCGCGGCGACGGTGGAGAACGACGAAATCGTCTTCCACTAAGCCCAGTGGCCAGTGCCATAAGAGGAGGCCCCGCATTGCGGGGCCTTTTTTTTCGATAGGGCGTTGAACTGTAAGGCAAAGGCTTGTAAAGTGCGCCCCGCAGCAACGTCAGCCCACGGGTTTCTTCTCCCCAAGAAGAAATCAGAAAGAAGCGCAAATCATTGTCTTAAAAGCAATTTAAAGGGTTGACAGGGGTTTTTAAGATTGTAGAATAGCGCGCCTCAGAGACGCTAACGTAGCGATACGGACAGGGTCGAAGAGAAGCTACACAGCGGTAAATGTTGTAGTTTGAAATATGTTGTACTTTGAAATATATAGTTCCGTGATAGCTCAGTCGGTAGAGCAAATGACTGTTAATCATTGGGTCCCAGGTTCGAGTCCTGGTCACGGAGCCAATTTCAAACCGGGGTATAGCGCAGTCCGGTAGCGCGCCTGCTTTGGGAGCAGGATGTCGGGAGTTCGAATCCCCCTACCCCGACCATATTTGGGTCGTTAGCTCAGTTGGTAGAGCAGTTGGCTTTTAACCAATTGGTCGTAGGTTCGAATCCCACACGACCCACCATTTTTGAGACCAGTTAGCGCTGGAATCAGATCTTAAGATCAGAGGCCAAAAGCACTGATCGAAGAAGGCGACTGAAAGGTCGCCTTTTTATTACCGGGGTATAGCGCAGTCCGGTAGCGCGCCTGCTTTGGGAGCAGGATGTCGGGAGTTCGAATCCCCCTACCCCGACCATATTAAAAATCCTCGTATCGAAAGATACGGGGATTTTTTTTGCCTGCGCGAAACTCAGGACCGATTGAAACAGTGTGGGAGGGGCGGTGCGATAATTCGACTCGCCCCCGATTACACCAGAAGAACTACCTGTGATGCTTGCCCGCCAAACACTATCGCAGCAGCCCCGATAGCAAAATACGAAAGCTGGCGATTGCCTGTGTCGATGCCTTGTGTGGGTCAGCCGCGCCAGCGATCCACAGAGAAGCATTCAACGCTGCACCATTGACCAGATAGGCGGTCGCCTGTGCATCTACCGGTTTGACCACGTTCTGGTCGATCAACGCTTGAATGCTACGCATAGTGCTGGCCAGGCAGGCGCTCTGGCTGGCCGTCCGCGCCGGATCGCCAAGAACCGCGGGGCCATCCAACAGCACAATTCGTTGAATTTCCGGGTTAAGTGCCAGCTTGATCCATTCGACACTTTCCTCGACGAACCCCTCCCAAGGCGTACTGGCCTGTTCTACAACTGCACGCAGGTGCGCAGAAGATTCTTCGTCTATCTGGGCAATAACGGCTTCCAGCAGGCCTTTCTTGCCGCCGAAGTGGTGGTAGAGCGCACCGCGTGTCAGTTCGGCATCCGCTGTCAGATCCTCCATGGCGGTCTCGGCGTAGCCCTTTTCGGCAAAGGCTTTGCGGGCTGCAGCGATCAACTTGCTGCGTGTTGACGCAATCATATCCGCACGTTTTTGTCGCGCCATCAGGCTCTCCTTATCAATCATGGGTGCATTGACATGCAGTACGTATGTTAATACATTAATCACATACACTTTGTATGTAAGTGCGGCGAAAGCTGCCTACCGGATCATTTGATCAACCTGAGCGGGAGAAATGTAATGACAACGCTATCGAATCAGCAGGTCGTACTGGCGGCGCGCCCGGATGGGGACCTGAAGCCATCCGACCTTCGTCTTGAAGATGTCGCAGTACCCATACCGGGCGAGCGCGAAGTTCTGCTGGAGACCATTTACCTCTCCATTGACCCCTATATGCGCTGGTGGATGAGGGCGGAAAAATCCTATAACGATCCTATCGAGATCGACCAGGTCATCGTCGGCGCCACGGTGTCGCGGGTGAGGGAGTCCCGTCATCCCGATTGGCCAGTCGGTTTGTGGGTATTGGCTTTTTCCGGGTGGAAACGCTTTGCCATTTCAGATGGCAGCGACCTGCGTCAACTTGATCCAGACCTGGCACCGCCTTCCACCGCATTGGGCGTACTGGGAATGACAGGTTTCACGGCCTATGCGGGTTTGCGCAACATTGGCAAGCCCAATCCAGGTGAAACCGTAGTGGTTGCTGCTGCGAGCGGCGCGGTCGGCTCTATGGTCGGACAAATCGCCCGCCTGCGTGGCGCTCGAGCGGTAGGCATCACTACCGGTGCGAAAAAGCTCGCCTACTTGAAGGACGAGCTGCATTTCGATGCAGTCGCCGATTACAACGCGCCGGATTTTGCAGAACAACTGGCCAACGCCTGCCCGAACGGCATTGATGTCTACTTTGAAAGCGTCGGTGGAAAAGTCTGGGATGCTGTTCTGCCGCTCTTGAATACTTACGCTCGCGTTCCTGTCTGCGGGATTATTTCTCAATACGAGAAACCGTCCGGTGCTCAGGAAAGCAATGATCGTCTATCCAATACGATGGCGCAGATAATGAGCAAGAGCCTTACCCTGCGCGGTTTCATCCAGACGGAATACGCTGAAGAGCAAATGGCAGATTTTCTTGAGGAAGCGGTCCAGTGGATCGCCGACGGCAAGTTGAGTTATCGCGAGCAGATTACCCATGGGTTGCATACAGCACCGCAAGCCTTGATTGACCAACTCAAGGGACGTAATTTTGGTAAAACGATTGTTCAGTTAGGCGAGCCATGACTTGCCCGCCAACGGAATGATGGGCTGCGTAATTCTTTTTCAAAACGTCCAGTGTTTTGAAGGCAAGCATCCAGGGTGGGAAGTTGCAGATAACAGCTTGGCGGTATAGAGCGCCTTAAGGACAGCGATATGATCCGGTTAGCCGAAGCAAGTGATGAGTTCGAGATCAGACATTGCGCTGAACAAGCCTACGCGCGTTATGTGCCATTGATCGGTCGCAAGCCAGCCCCGATGATCGCCGATTTCATCACGCAGATAGCGGCCGGAGTGGTCTATGTTGCGCTTGACGATCAAGCCAGGTTTCAGGGCTTTATTGTGTTCTATGTCAAGGACGGGTATTGCCTATTGGAAAACGTGGCAGTCCTCCCGAGCGCAGCCGGGCGGGGGGTTGGAAGGGCGCTGATCAGCTTTTGTGAAAAAGCCGCCAGCGCGCGCGGTGTGAACGCCGTTCATCTCTATACCAATGCGAAGATGGCAGACAACCTCTCGATATATCCCAAGCTTGGGTATGTGAAAGTAGCTGAGCGCAGGGAGTATGGTTTCGATCGCGTTTACTTCGAAAAAAGCCTTACATAACCAGGCGCGTCTTGCCAGAGGCTGGTTCAGATGGCGATTCTGCAAGGTAGGTGGGGCTTCACCACCGTCTGTAGGCGCGAGCTTGCTCGCGAAAAACTCACAGGCACCGCGTTCATTCAGGAAACACGCGTTATCGTTGACGTTTTTCGCGAGCAAGCTCGCTCCTACCCCATTGTTTTATCTTGTCAGTGCAGTTTCAGGCGCGGCTCAGTCCCGCGTCCGATCTTGCTGCCGAGCATCAGCATCGCCGTGCGGAAAAAGCCATACAGCGCCATCTGGTGCATGCGGTACAGCGACACGTAGAACATCCGCGCCAACCAGCCCTCGAGCATCACACTGCCGGTCAGGTTACCCATCAAGTTACCCACTGCGGAAAAGCGCGACAGCGAGATCAGCGAGCCGTAGTCGGTGTATGTGTAGGTTGGCAGTTCCTTGCCTTCAATCCGCAGCTTCAGCGACTTGGCGAGCAATGAAGCCTGTTGGTGAGCGGCTTGCGCGCGGGGCGGCACATTGCGGTCGGTGCCTGGTTGCGGGCAGGCGGCGCAATCGCCAAAGGCAAAGATGTTTTCGTCGCGGGTGGTCTGCAGCGTCGGCAGCACCTGCAACTGGTTGATGCGGTTGGTCTCCAAACCATCGATGTCCTTGAGAAAACCCGGTGCGCGGATCCCGGCAGCCCAGACTTTGAGACTGGCCGGGATCACCTGGCCGCTGCTGGTGATCAGCGCGTCGGCGGTCACTTCGCTGACGGCGGAGTTGGTCAGCACGGTCACCCCGAGTTTCTCCAGGGTTTTATGCACCGGCCCGCCGATCCGCTCCGGCAGCGCGGGCAATACCCGTGGGCCGGCTTCGATCAGGGTGATGTGCATGTTTTCCGGCTTGATGCGATCCAGGCCGTACGCCGCCAGCTCATGGGCGGCGTTATGCAGTTCCGCCGCCAGCTCAACGCCGGTGGCGCCGGCGCCGACGATGGCGACGCTGATTTGTTCGACCGTGTCGGTCTGCCCGGCGTGGGCGCGCAGGTAATGGTTGAGCAACTGCTGATGAAAGCGCTCGGCCTGTTTACGGGTGTCGAGGAACAGGCAATGTTGCGCGGCGCCCTCGGTGCCGAAATCGTTCGTGGTGCTGCCCACTGCAATGACCAGGCTGTCGTAGCCCAGGACGCGTGCAGGCACCAGTTCCCGGCCTTCTTCATCGAGGGTGGCGGCCAGTTGGATTTTCTTCTGTTCGCGGTCAAGCCCGCTCATACGTCCCAACTGGAACTCGAAGTGGTTCCATTTCGCCTGGGCGACGTAATTGAGTTCGTCTTCCGAAGAGTTCAGCGAGCCGGCCGCTACTTCGTGCAGCAGCGGTTTCCAGATATGCGTCAGGTTGGCGTCCACCAGCGTGATGCTGGCTTTGCCGCGTTTGCCCAGGGTCTTACCCAGGCGGGTCGCCAGCTCCAGGCCGCCGGCACCGCCGCCGACGACAATAATACGATGGGTCATGGGGATATCTCGCAAGGCTAAAAGAAATCGGAGCAGTTACCCCCGCGAGCGCCAGGCAGCTCATAGCGTCAGGTAACTCAAAAGGCGGCTCAGCAGACCGAGCCCGATCACCACCACCAGCACCACACAGAGGAGCAGCCATGGCCTGAAAGGCTTGCGCTCGACTCTGTGCTGGGAGAGTTGCAGGTACTCTTCGACATGCTGTTGGTCATCGGGTTTCAGGCGGCTGCTCATAAAGGCCTCGTCAGGTAGACGTTGCAAAAGGGCGTCACGTTACAGCCTGTGGATCAAAGGCTGATGCCCACATCGAACACTATGCTGCGGCCCAGGTTGTTGCGCAAGAAATCCGGCGCGTCCGGATGGGCGAACAGCACGCGCGCAAAGGTTGGCCCCACCAGCGACAGGGAGCGCCAGCCCTGGCGCAGATATTCGGTTGGCGGCGGAAAGTGGCTGTTGAGGTCCAGCACTTCGCGCTTGAGGCTGGCGAAGGCGATGAGGTCCAGCTCCCCCAGGTCCATGCCGCGTTCCTTGTAGTTATGCGCTTTCTTGCGCAGTGTCGGTGCCAGGCGCAACAGGAACTCATGGGCGGGAATGCGCTTTGGCTTGGCTTCGCGCCGCACCAGTTGGCTCAAGGAGAAAGCGCTGCGTCTGCGCAGCAATTCGTCGCGCCATTCGTCGTTCAGGCGGCGGCCTTCGTCCAATACAAAGAACACTTCAAAACTGGCGTCGCGAAACAGCACGTCCGGCGGCTCGGTGCCTGCGGCGTGGAACTCTTCGGCGCGATAGGGCACGTTCAAGCCTTGCAACAGGCGCTGGCAGACCCAACGCTCACGCTCCCATTTGCGGGCATTGGACAGAAATGCGTTGGCTTGTTCGGCTGCTACGGTGAGCAAGCGCAAATAATCTGAGTCATCCATCTGCGTAGCTTAGCGTTCAAATGATGACCGCAGGAAGACTCGCTGCGACACTGGCGCTGCCTGGTAGGCGATGCATTGGGTGCCCAGTGATGGTGCGGCGCATTGGCGCCAGTATTCGGGGCCTTGCATCATGCACTTAAACAGTGCGCAAAGTTGCATGATAAAGATAAGAAGACTGCCAGGCCGCCGGTTATATCGCATCACGGCGCCGAAGTGTTTCGCGGTGCAGTGAGTTTGGGCAAGTCTAGGCAACACAGGTGGCTTGAGTTAGAGTCGAGACAGTGAATTTTCTATGGATAGATAAGAAGCGACCCATGAAGACCCCGCCACTTAATGCGGTAAAAGCGTTTGAAGCAGTCTCTCGGCATTTGAGTGTAACTAAGGCTGCAGTGGAGCTATGCGTCACTCAAGGGGCGGCCAGCCAGCAGATCAAAAATCTTGAAAACTACGTAAACTGCCCACTGTTCATCAGGGATGCCAAGGGCCTGACGCTGACTGACGCCGGACAGCGGCTCGCTGGCGTAGCGCAGAAAGCATTGGGCGAACTGGCCGCAGTCGCTGAAGAAATTATCGGTACTCAAAGAACCACACTTTCTATCTCCGCCCCGCCTTCTTTTGCCGTTAAGTGGCTCATTCCAAATTTAAACAAGTTTTACGAACAACATGTGGATCTCAATGTTGTGATTGATGCGTCTTGCGAGGTGAGGAGTTTTCGCAGCGATGGTATCGATGCGTCAATCAGGTTCGGCAAGGGTGAGAATCCTCCACCCAACAGCACGGTGCTCGGCCGTTCGGATATTATTATTGTTGGAAGCCCTGCCTATATAAATAAATCACCAGCGATCAATCATTATGCCGATCTGTATGATCATAAGTTAATCAGTTACGAATCAAAAACTGAAGACCACAGGAAGCTGCATAAAAGCTGGAGGGGCGTCTTCAGTGAGCTGGGTTTATCCCTGGACCTCAGTAAGACTGCATTGATCTTTACTGAGGGGCATATGGCGTTAACGGCGGCCATTCATGGACAGGGATTGGCGTTGATAGAATCCATCCTGGTCGAACATGAATTGCGCAGCGGTCAGTTGGAAAAAGTCCTGGGGACTCGCTTTCCCGGCGATAATTGCTATACCTTCCTGAAACCTGAGTACTCTCAGAAAATGCAGGCGCTGGACAAGTTTGAGGCTTGGTTGACTCGTTCACTCGCCGGATCGCTAAGAAGCTTATAAAGCCTGGCCTGTAGCGCTGGGTATTGGCCGCCCGGGTCGCTGCTGTTTGCCGTTTAGTAAATCTAATGCCCCCTGAAGAAATACTCCATCGACTCTGTTTCACGAGTCTCGTATTTTTGAAACAGGCGTAGGCTTGATTAAATAGCCTTTGACTTACCTCCGTGATCGCCTGAATCAAGTTGCGGCAGCAGTGTGCGGGTGTTCATGCCTTATACGCACATTCCTCTATTTAAAAATAACGTGCGGCGGTTCCGTCGAATCAATAAATAAACAGCATTTGGCGCCCGCCTAGTTCTGAATCAACTCTCCAAACCCATAGGAGCGACACCGTGGCACAACGAGCAACCATTATCCTCTCGGAGGAAAATATCGGTGAAATCGCCGCCGCAGTCGGCCTCGACACTTTAATGGACGAAACGATTGCCAGGTTACGTCAGGCACTGACGCTTTTTGGTAATGGTGAAGTGGAGATCCAACCGCGTACCGGGTTTGTCTATGAAACGCCGGAAATGGGCCTGATTGAATTCATGCCCGCTTACCGACGCGATAAGAACGTTGCGCTCAAGGTGGTTGGCTACCATCCGGGGAATCCCTTCAATCGCGGCATGCCAACAGTCATGGCGACCAACTCCTTATACGACGTCACGGACGGCCACCTTATCGCTGTGGTTGACGGCGTATTCGCGACAGCGGTGCGGACGGGGGCCTCATCGGCCGTTGCGTCAAAACTGCTGGCTCATCCTGAAAGTAAAACGCTGGGGCTGATCGGCGCCGGTGCCATGGCCGTGACCCAGGCCCATGCGCTCAGCCGAATCTATAACTTCGATGCGGTGCTGGTACACGATATCGATCCGGCCGTTGAAGCTACATTCGCCAAGCGGGTCGCGGCCTTGGGAATTACGCCAACCATTGTTTCCAAGGAAACAGTACTGGCGCAGTCCGACATTATTTGCGTGGCGACCTCCATCGGGCTTGATGCTGGCCCGGTTCTTCACGCAGGTGGGATGAAACCGCATGTGCATATCAATGCGGTGGGTGCCGACACGCCAAGAAAGTATGAGTTATCAACGCAATTGCTGAAGAGCTCGTTTCTGGTTCCTGATTATCTGGAACAGGCGTTGAATGAGGGTGAGTGCCAGCAATTGAGCGAAGAAGAATACGGTTGTATCGGTCCTGAGTTACACAAGATCGTCAAGGCGCCCCAGGACTATGTGCAGTATCAGATGAAGCCGACCATTTTCGACAGCACCGGCGTTTCATTGGCCGATCAGATCATGACTGAAGTCTTGATTGACCAGGCGCAGGCGCTCGGGCTGGGCCAGCATATTCTGATTGAAGCAGGTTGTGATGATCCTATGAACCCTTACCGCTTTTCGAATTTCACCCACGGACTGCACGTGGTTGAAAGCGCAGCATCCGATCGTTCCATAAAGTCAGCGTGAGTGAAAAAGGACAGGCCATGAGCAGCGTGCATGCAGTTGATCGAAAAACGCTTTACGTCGCCGTCTGCTTTGGGCTTCTGTCAGCGTTCATCTGGGGCGCCTGGCCTGTCCTTTCCCGTTTTGGTGTGCAAAAAACGCTGTCGGCTTATGACATAGCCGCCCTGCGTTTCATGGTGGCCGGGTTGATTCTGTTGCCTTTTGTCCTGAAGAGAGGAACCGGAACCCTTGGTTTGCCGAAGACGTTGGTTCTTACGGTGGGCCAGGGTATTCCCCACGTACTGCTTGGCATCATCGGACTGGCTTATGCGCCAGCCGGGCATGCCGGTGTGCTTATTCCCAGTGCGATGATTGCGGTTTCCACCCTGGGAGGCTGGTTCATACTGCGCGACCGACCAGAGAAAGCCGTACTGATCGGAATTCTGGTTGTCATGGGCGGGGCTGCTCTCTCGGGCTGGCGCAGTATGACCGACAGTGGAGGGCAGGTCTGGCTGGGGGATCTGTTGTTCATCGCGGCCGGCGCGTTATGGGGGATCTATACCATTGCCTCACGCGCATGGGAGGTAGATGCCTTCCAGGCCACGGCGCTGGTGTCCGTCGTCTCCATGCTGCTGTATCTACCCCTGTACTTCCTGTGGGGAACGCCGGGCATCCTGGCTGCCCCGCTGTCCGAAATCGTTTTCCAGGGGCTGTTTCAAGGCGTGTTTGCGGCAATTGTCGCGCTGCTGTTCTATACCAAGGCCGTGACCGTGTTGGGCGCCACACGCGGCTCTATTTTCGGTGGGCTGGTGCCGTGCATCGCCAGTGTGCTGGGAATCTTCGTCCTTTGCGAAGTGCCCAGCTCACTTGAAGTCGCCGGCGTAATCCTGGCCAGCGCAGGGATGATCTACGTCTTCGGGTATCGGAAATAACCGGTGTTTCAAGCGACGCCGTCAGCCAGAACGAGCTGTCATTGACTGGCGCGGTTGAATGGCTTGAGCTCGCCGGACATGACTTTGCGATAGAACGTCCAGTAATCCGGCTCGATAACTTCCATGCTTGACCGAGTGCAGTCATGTAGGGTCTGGCAACGGCCCATGGGCACGCTCGCCAGGCTATGGTGTGCGGTGTGCAGGTTGTTTGCGTTTGTATACCAACGGGCCAGCCAGGATGCCTCGATGCTTCGGGTATTCCTGTTGAAGTTCGGTTCGGTGTAGGCATCGAGGCCGAAATGTTCCGGCAGCTCTATCAGGTAATGGGCGGGTTCCGCGATCAATACCATCGGGATGAGCCAGGCCAGTACAAAAAACCATGAACCGGACCATAACGAGAATGCGACAGCCGCAGCGACAATAAAAAAATACGCGCAATATTCCTGCCTCGTATGCTTTTGCGCTTTGCTGTCTTCCATATCCTGCAGTTTGGCTCCAGTGAGGCTTTTAAACATGAGCGCGCCCACGCGAATGAACCTGCCTGGATTGATGGCGGCACTTGCCAGCTTCCAGGGGCTGTCCATGCCTTTTTCCGGGTAGTTGAAAAACTCACTGTTGTGTGGCGTGCCCAGATGCCGGTGATGACGAAGATGATGGTATTTATAGTGGGAGAAAGCGTTAAGCATGAACAGACCGCAGATAAATCCCAACCCCCGATTCAACCGTTGTGATTTAAAGGCGTGTCCATGCAGCAGTTCATGTTGTAGCTCGGTAAAGTGAGCGTAAATCAATCCCAGGATGATCATGCTTAAGGTTGTGGCATACCAGGGCAGATCAATCGCGCCCAGTGCTTCGAGTAATAGTGGTGTCATGGCGACTGCAATAATCAGAGCCGCGTTGAGATAAATAAGCGAAGTGCGTACCGGTGTTCGCTTTATCAGTGTGTTTTTTAAATGCGCATCAAGTTTCGCTGCGCCGCGGTCACTCGCTGCCACGTGTTTATCGATCAAAAGCGGGTAAGTAATGCTGTCTGTCATAGATGTGCCCAGTACTCACAAGAGGCCTTGTTTTCCTGCTCCTTCGATTGGTTTAAAAGTCCTCAAGGTTTTATTTGAAGGTGACAGCGGCTGCAATGCAGTAATACTACGGCTGGTATTAGTTTCTCTATCGATCAATCGCGCAATGCGCTGCAGGTTCTTTTCGCGTGTCAGCCTTTTAACGCGTTAACCGGCAACTCGAACGTTGGCGATGTAGACTGACTACCGGCAGTGACTCTGGAAGCGAGGCGTTATGCGCAGGATCAACACAGCCCGGCCAATGACAGGTCGCAAGGCGGTGAGGCAGGTGAAGCGGTGATCGGCGCGATGGTGTTGGCGCCACAAACGCTCGGCATCGGCTGGTTGCTGTATGCCCCGTTGGTGATCTGGGCGATTTTAAGTGCGCCCTGGGTCGAACTGTTTGCCGACCGACGGCGCCAGCATTTGCTGTTCGGCACGGTGTTCGCGCTGTTCATGTTGTGGCTGGTGCGGCGGGATTTCGATACGGGGGTGTCTTACCACTTTATCGGCATGACCGCGGTGACCCTGCTGCTGGATTGGCCGCTGGCAATCGTCGGTGGGTTTGTCGCGCAGTTGGGGTTGGTATGGCTGGGGCGTCAGGACCTCGCCGCCGTCGGCATCAATGGGCTGTTGCTGATTGGCCTCCCGGTACTCATCACTGAGCTTTGCGCGCTGCTCGTGGAACGGGCGCAACCGCGAAACCCCTTTGTGTATATTTATTTTTCCGGCTTTTTCGCCGCAGCGCTCTCGGCGTTGCTTTGCCTGCTGGTCGGCCTGGGGTTGCTGTGGTTCGATGGACGATTTGCGATGCCGCAATGGCTGGAGGATTTTGTTGGCTACCTGTGGCTGATCATTTTTCCGGAAGCGTTTATCAACGGCATGATCATCAGTGCCCTGGTGGTGTTCTGCCCGGAGTGGCTGGAGACGTTCAACCGCACCCGCTACCTCTCGGTGCCCTGGAAGGACGACGATTCGCGGCGTTGATCCAGGTCAAAAGGCAGATGACCGCACAGGCCCATGCTCTGCGAAATTTCAGGAGCGCCAATCATGAGTGTGTACGAATGGGCACGGCAGGAGTTGCGTAGAAGCCAGGATGCGGCGCAGGAAATCGGCTTTGATCCGGGCTTGACCCTGCGCGCCATGCTCAGCGCAGTGGTGCAGCAAAGCAAGGGCGTGCGCAGTTTTGAAGACCTGGCCGACGAGTTGCAATACCTTGCGGAAAACCTCGACGACCAACAGGAATACGCCTTTATGCGGCCTTAGTGGCGCGGCGGCAGGTCTTCGGAAAACAACTCGTCTTCGGCGTCCGGGGCCACCGGGATCTTGTGTTCTTCAGCGGCCCAGGCACCCAGGTCGATGAGTTTGCAACGGTCCGAGCAGAACGGTCGGTTGAGGTTGGTCGCTTTCCATTCCACGGGCGCACCGCAGGTTGGGCAATCGACGGTCAAGGGCTGGCTCATGATCGGCCTCCACGCAAAGTAAGATAAAAGTGGTGCAGTCGCTCAACCTCGCCGTGCAGCCAGGCAAGGTCCTGGTCATTGACCAGTACGTCATCGGCATGGTTCAGGCGGTCTTCGCGGCTCGACTGGGCCTTGAGAATGGCCTGCACCTGTTGCTCGCTGATGCCGTCGCGCTGCAGGGTACGCTGAATCTGCAGCGTTTGCGGCACGTCGATCACCAGGATGCGCTGGGCCATGCTGTATTGGCCGGATTCGATCAGTAGCGGTGAGACCAGAATCGCGTAAGGCGACTGGGCGCGTGCCAGGTGATCGCGAATTTCGTCAGCGATCAGCGGGTGCAACAGGCCTTCGAGCCAGCGACGTTCTTCGTGTACTTCAAAAATCAATTTGCGCAACGCGGCGCGGTCCAGTTGGCCGTCTGCCTGCAGCACACCGCTGCCGAAATGCTCGGCAATGCGCGCCAGCGCCGGCCGGCCGGGCTCGACCACCCAGCGGGCGGCGTGATCGGCGTCGACCAGGTCGACACCCAGCTTTGTGAAGTGCTCGGCCGCAGCGCTTTTACCGCTGCCGATACCGCCTGTGAGGCCGAGAATCCAGGGTGTTGCAACAGGAGTGGTCATCTGAAACCGACAGACTGCAAATAGAAGTCGGTTATTTGACCACCCCAGAGCAATGCAATCCAGCCGGCAATTGCCAGGCAGGGTCCAAATGGCATCGGTGCCGACATGTGCGCCTTGCGCCAGCGCATCAGCAGCAGCCCGACAAACACCCCGAGCACTGACGCCATCAGCAGCGTTATCGGCAGTATCTGCCAGCCGCCCCAGGCACCTAGCAGCGCCAATAGCTTGAAATCGCCATGGCCCATGCCATCCTTGCCGGTGACCAGCTTGAACAGCCAGAACACGCTCCACAGGCTCATGTAGCCCAGCACCGCGCCCCATAACGCATCGGGCAATGTTACGAGCAGGCCCAGACTGTTGAGGACAAGCCCCAACCATAGCAACGGCAGCACCATGGCATCCGGCAGCAGTTGGTGATCCACATCGATCAGGCTCATGCCCAGCAACCCCCAACTCAGCAGCATCACCGCGCCGGCCTGCCAGCCAAAGCCGAAGTGCCAGGCGACGATGGCGGATATCAGCGCACAGGTCAGTTCGGTGAGGGGATAGCGTGCGCTGATGGTTGCACGGCAATGGGAGCAACGCCCCTTGAGCATCAGGTAGCTGAGCAGGGGGATATTTTCCCAGGGGCGAATCGGCTGGTCGCAGCGCGGGCAGCACGAATTCGGGCGCATCAAGTTATAAACCGGCTCCGCTGGCGCGGCGGGCAGGCCGAGGATCTCATGGGCCTGTGCGCGCCATTCCCGCTCAAGCATTTTGGGCAGGCGCCATGCCAGCACATTGAGAAAACTGCCAACAATCAGGCCCAGCACCAGCGCCATGCCGACAAACGCCCAGGGCTGCTCGCCCAGCAACGCGCTCAAAATGCCGAACCCAGTTGAAACACCGGTAGGTACATTGCAATCACCAGCGCACCGACGATGCTCCCCAGCACCACCATGATCAGCGGTTCCATCAAGCTGGTGAGGTTATCGACGAGAGTCTCTACGTCGGCCTCGTAATGATTTGCGACCTTTTCCAGCATGTGGTCCAGGGTGCCGGACTCTTCGCCGATTGCCGTCATCTGGATCGCCACGCCTGGAAACAGGCCGCTGGCGGCCATGGATTGATTCAACTGCATGCCTGTAGATACGTCGTGGCGCATATGTTCGATTGCCTGTTTGAAAGGGCCATTACCGACGGCGCCGGCCACTGAGCCCAGCGCCTGCACCAGCGGGACACCTGCCGCAAAGGTGGTTGCAAGCGTGCGGGCGTAGCGGGCGACGGCAGCTTTGTTCAATAGTTTGCCTGCCAGGGGGGCTTTCAACAAACCCGCTTCCAGTCGATAGCGAAAAACCGCAGAAACACGATAGGCGTGGCGCAGCCCGCCAATGGCTGCGCCCAGGCCCAGGGCCAGTATCCACCAGGCCTGTTGCAGAAAATCGGAGAGGGCAATGACCCCCAGGGTAAAACCGGGCAATTGGCTGTCGGCTCCGGCGAACAGGTTCTGGAACCGCGGCACCACGTGTATCAACAACACTGCGCTGACCAGGCCGGCCACCACCAGCACTGCAAGAGGATAGGTCATGGCTTTCCTGATCCTGGTCTTGAGCTGTTGGTTTTTCTCCAACTGAATGGCCACGCGCTCCAGCAGTGTTTCCAGGGCACCGGCCTGTTCACCGGCGGCAACCAGGTGACAGTAAAGGTCATCGAAGTAACGGGGGTGTTGGCGCAGCGTGCTGGCCAGGCTGTTACCGGCGGCGATGTGTTGTTTCAGACCCGTTACCAGCTTGCGCAGTGGGCGGTTTTCGACGCCTTCGCTG
This sequence comes from Pseudomonas orientalis, assembly GCF_002934065.1. Lineage (NCBI taxonomy): Bacteria > Pseudomonadati > Pseudomonadota > Gammaproteobacteria > Pseudomonadales > Pseudomonadaceae > Pseudomonas > Pseudomonas orientalis. Next base: position 894,156 of record NZ_CP018049.1, read on the forward strand.
ATGATGTCGAAGGCTTGCAGCAGCGGAATGCCCGCCTTCAACAGCGTCGCCAACTGGCGGGTGAACAGCGCGATGTCCGCCGGCAGTATCGGCGCCGCCAGGCTTGGCAGGCCTGGCGATTGCCTGCGTACACGCACGGGGCAGATCCCCTGCTCGCGTAGTCGTGCCTTGACCCGCGCAAGGTCATGCCCCGCGATTTTCCCGCATACCCTGCGGCCTTTGTGGTTGATGCCTTGCCAGGCGTAGATCGTCGAGCTGTCGTTCATGTCGCGTCCGCACATGCAGATTGAGAATTTACAGCTTAGCCAGCGGGCGGATACAGGCAGGCTGGCGTCGGGCGATAAAATGTCAAATTGTGCTTCTGGCATGCGATTGACCGCGCCGGGATGAGTACACTGGCGCGGCTGCACACTACGGGGCGCAGGACGCGCCTTGTCATGGTTCTATTCTGGAGAGTGAAAGTGATGCGTCAGAAAGGCTTTACCTTGATCGAGTTGTTGATCGTCGTGGCAATCATCGGCATTTTGGCCACGATTGGCTTGCCCATGTATACCAAGCACCAGGCCAAGGCCAAGTTCACGGCGGGGTTGGCTGAAATCAGCGCATTGAAGGCCGGCTACGAAGATGTCATCAACCAGGGCGCAGTGCCCACGGTGTCGTCGATAGGCGGCAAGAGCCCCACCGCCAATTGCAAGATCGATGTGACAGGCGATGTCGCCACGGGCAGCGGCTCCATCAGCTGTGAAATCCTCGATGCGCCTGCGCCCGTGTTGGGCAAGACCATCACCCTGACGCGCAGCGCCACCAGTGGCTGGACCTGCGCAACCACGGCCGAAGCGCAATACGTCGCCAAGGGGTGTGGCGCCAACGGCGCATGACGGTCACCGGGCGGTGAGCGAGCTGGTTGCCGCATGCCCGATGCGGTGCTAGCTTTAGCCCACCGCCCGTGTAGCTCAGCCGGTAGAGCAGCGCACTCGTAACGCGAAGGTCGCAGGTTCGATTCCTGTCTCGGGCACCAAGGCAACACTGTTTCACTTGTTTCAAAAGGCATGTTCCAAAGGCACTGTTTTCAGATGATCCCAGAATGGTTCTGAAGGCCAGACGAGCCGGCATTCGCGCCTGTTCTTTCGTATCTGCGCAACCTTGATGACCCAGATGCATCCCCATTCCTCGATCTAAGAGAACGACATGACCACAACTGAGATGACCCAGGAAGTTCGGCACCAGACAGCCCTCGACAAATACCTCGAGGCAACGCCGCAGCTCAAAGAAGAGATCAAGGACCTGAGCGCTGACGACCAGCGTGATCAGGTTCAGTGGGCATTCGAGGACGAGGCGGAAAGCCAGAACCTCCAGCCTTGGGAACTGACCCTCAAATACACCTCTATGCCGGAAGAATTCGAAGCCTCACGGCTCGCTTTGCATAAGGAGGCAGCCGAAGTGCTGGGTGTCGAATGGGAAGAGTACTGCGAGATGAACAATCTTGTAGTCTAAACGCCGCCAGTAGGAGCGAGCTTGCTCGCGAAAAACGTTAACGATAGCGCGTGACATCTGAGTGCACGCGGTGCCTTTGAGTTTTTCGCGAGCAAGCTCGCTCCTACAGCCAAGGCTCTTTAGATACTGAGCCGCATCGACAAATCCACGGCCTTCACATCCTTGGTCATCGCACCAATGGAGATGTAGTCCACACCGGTCTCGGCGATGGGCAGCAAGGTGCTTTCATTGATCCCTCCGCTGGCTTCCAGCCTGGCCTTGCCTGCGTTCAGCCGCACGGCTTCGCGCATGTCGTCCAGGCTCAGTTCATCCAACATGATGATGTCGGCGCCCGCCGCCAGCGCTTCGCGCAACTCCTCCAGGCTTTCCACTTCGACCTCCACCGGCTTGCCCGGGGCGATTTTGTGGGCCGCGCTGATAGCCTGGGCAATGCCCCCGCACGCGGCGATATGGTTTTCCTTGATCAGGAACGCGTCATACAACCCGATGCGATGATTGTGACAACCGCCGCAGGTGACCGCGTATTTCTGTGCCAGGCGCAGGCCCGGCAATGTCTTGCGGGTGTCCAGCAGCTTGACCTGGGTGCTGGCGACGAAATCCGCCAGGTACCGGGCACGAGTGGCGACACCTGACAGCATCTGCAGGAAATTCAGCGCACTGCGTTCACCGGTGAGCAACGAGCGCGCCGGGCCTTCCAGGTGAAATAGAGGTTGGTTAGGGCTGACACGTTCACCATCGGCCACCTGCCAATGCACGGCGACGCGGGGGTCCAGTTGGCGGAAGACCGTATCCACCCAGGCTGTCCCGGCAATAACGGCCGTATCGCGGGTAATGATGGTGGCCTTGGCCAGCCGTTCGGCCGGGATCAACTGTGCGGTGATATCACCGCTGCCGATGTCTTCCAGCAGTGCGCGGCGCACGTTGGCTTCGATTTCGACAGCGAGGTCGGCAATACGCAGGTTCGGCATAACAGGCTCCACAGACAAAGTGCCGCGATTATAGGGGCTGTGTGGACTGGAACCCAGACTCGCCATTCATTTACCGCGCAGGGCAGAGTTTACTGGCGCAACGCCCCTGATTTGCCGATAATCTCGCGCCTTGCAATTGGCGTCATAGCTTTGACGTCCTGATGGTGACCGGGTATTTGCAATACCCAGCGGGCCAGGCCCCGTTCTTGCCCATCTCAACACCCGCCGTTTCAGGAGGCCAGGATGCACAATGACGGGAAGGTGGTGCCTATCAAGCAGGCACAGGCCACGCCATCGCCGCTCGCACGTCTGCCGGTGGTGGTGCTGCAGGTGCGTGACAAAGCGGCGCAACAGTTGCAACAGGGGTTGCAGGAACTGTTCGATAACGCCGACGACACCCTGTTCGAAATGGCCGACAAGGCCCGCAGCACAGTCGACCAGCATATTTTCTTTGAGGCCATGCGCGACCTGCGCCTCAAGCGCAAGAACTTCGAGCGCGTGTTCATGGAACACCTGTATGCCGCCTTCGCCAGTCTGAGTCAGGCCGATAGCGGCAAGTTGCATCCGGTGCCAGTGGTGTCCTATGAGATTGCCGACACTGCCCGGGCGGATGACCGGGAAAAGGCCGTGGCACTGGCGGCAATGCTCGGTCGGGTGCAACACCGTGACGGCTTGGCGCTCGGGCAACTGAGCGCGCGTTTGAGTGAAGTGCTGGGCAGGCCCATGACCGATCATGAGAATCCTCTGGGCCCTGCACGGCTTTGCCAGTTTTTTTTGCAGGCCGGCCGCAGTCTGGGGGTGGAGATCCGGGTCAAGCTGATCATCCTCAAGCTTTTCGAGAAATACGTGCTCAGCGATGCCGACCAGCTCTATGGCGAAGCCAATCAACTGCTGGTTGCCACCGGGGTCCTGCCTGGACTCAAGAGCGTGCCGTCCCGTCGCGCGGGAGGGCGCGTTGCGCGGAAGCTTCAGCACCAGGCCCGTCCGCCGGCCGCCGAACCCCCTTGTGACGAAAGCGGCGTGCAGGCCTTTACCGCCTTGCAAGCGTTGCTGGTCGGGATGCGCGGCAGCGTAGCGCCAACCCTTGAAGCCAGTGCGCAACCGCAACCCATCGCCAGCCGAGACCTGCTGCGCCTGCTGTCGCATTTGCAGCAATACGTACCGGAGCCTGGGGCCGAAGACGATGTCGACCTGCGCAACCAGCTGGAACAGTTGCTGACTCGCGTCAGCGTCAAGAGCGGCAAGTCGCGGGTGCTGGAGGCGGCCGACGAGGACGTGATCAACCTCGTCGCGCTGCTTTTTGAGTTCATCCGCAATGACCGCAGTGTGCCCCACGCCTTCAAAGCCCTGATCGCGCGCTTGCAGATTCCGATACTGAAAGTCGCCGTGCTGGACAAGAGCCTGTTCAGTTGCCCCGGGCACCCGGCCCGACGCTTGCTCAATCAGATCGCCAGTGCCGCCATGGGTTGCAGCCCGTACACTGGCTATCAGAACGACAGCCTGTACCTGCGTATCGAACAGGTCATCCAGCGCCTATTGAATGAGTTCATCGAAGACCCGGCGATTTTTTCGCAGTTACTGGCGCAATTCAGCACATTCATCAATCAAGAGCAGCAGCGCAGTGAGTTGCTCGAGCAGCACACCCGTGACGTCGAGGAAGGGCGCCTGCGTACCGAGGTCGCTCGCCAGCGCGTGGTGCAAGCGCTGAACCGGCGGTTATCAGGCAAGGTCCTGCCGCCGTTCGTGGTGCAGTTTCTGCAACAGACCTGGAGCCAGGTGCTGTTGCTGGCCAACCTCAAGCACGGCGAACACTCGGTGCAGTGGCAAACCGGGCTGCGCACCATGGATGAATTGATCTGGAGCGTCGGCCTGCACGAAGACACCGAGGCGGGGCGGCATCTGCTGGAGCAATTGCCAGGGTTGCTCAAGTCGTTGCGCGACGGGCTGGCCGGTGCAGCGTTCGATCCCTTCAGCACCCGTGAGTTCTTTTTACGCTTGCAGAACGTACATGTTCAAACCTGTGAAGGTGAGGGCGGCAGCGGACTGATTGAAGTCCGCGAGCCCTTCGTCCTCGGCACCCGGCTGTCGGATGCCGTCGAAGACCTGCCGCATGATGACCCGGATCTGCTCAAGGTCTACCCGCTGCGGGTCGGCGGTTGGGTGGAGTTCCAGCAGGACGCAGACACGATGCTGCGGTGCAAGCTCACCGCGATCATGGCGCCGAACCATCGTTATATTTTCGTCAGCCGCACGGGGCTCAAGGTCCTGGAGAAAACTCCCGGGCAATTGGCTGCGGCTTTCAAGTGCGGCGCCCTGCGCAGCCTGGACGAGGGTTTGCTGTTCGACCGCGCCCTGGCGGCGGTGATTGGTAACCTGCGTCAACTCAATCGCGGCAAGTGATCGCAACCGCAGGGCGGAACGCGGCATACTGGTAACACTTCGTCTCATTCAAGGAGCCTGTATGCAGTTGGACCCCGTCAGCGGTTGGTTCGAGGGCATTCGCCATTGCCCTTCGCCCAACTTCAACGAGCGCCCGGCAGGCGAGGTATCGCTGTTGGTGGTACATAACATCAGCTTGCCCCCGGCGCAGTTTGCCACCGGTAAAGTGCAGGAGTTTTTCCAGAATCGCCTGGATGTAACGGAGCACGCCTACTTTGAGGGGATAGTCGACCTACGGGTCTCTGCGCATTTTCTGATTGAGCGTGACGGAGCAGTGACGCAGTTTGTGGCGTGCCAGGACCGGGCTTGGCATGCGGGCGTTTCCAGCTTTGAGGGCCGCGACACCTGCAACGATTTTTCATTGGGCATCGAGCTCGAAGGCACGGACGATCTGCCGTTCACCGATGCCCAGTACGAGGCGCTGATTGACCTTGCGCGCCAGTTGCTCGCAGCCTACCCCGCGATCACTCCCCAACGTATCTGCGGTCACAGCGACATCGCCCCTGGCCGCAAAACCGATCCGGGCCAGGCTTTTGATTGGAAGCGCTTTCGCAGCGCGCTGCAGGATGGAGGACATACACAATGAGTTTCCTGGTGCTGGTGCTGGCAGTGTGGATCGAGAAGTTCTCGGCTTTACGTCAGCGGTTGCAGCGCGACGGCGGATGGCTGCATGAGCTGACCAAGCTTGAATCGAGCCCGCGCATGGGCAAGCGGCCCTGGCTGATCCTGCTGGCGCTGGTGCTGCTGCCGGTGGCGCTGCTGGGCTTGCTGCTGCTGGTGCTGGAGCCCGTGGCCTATGGTTTGTTGGCGTTGCCGGTGCATGTGCTGGTGGTGATCTACAGCCTGGGCCGTGGCGATCTGTTGGCCGCGTTGGGACCCTTTCGTGATGCCTGGCGGCGCGGTGATCTGCAAGCCGCCGAGCATGTGGCCGAACGTGACTTGAAGCTGGGCGCCGACAGTGGCGAGCAACTGCTCGAGCGGGTTCAAGGCTATGTGCTGTGGCAGGCGTACCAGAGCTTTTTCGCGGTGATTTTCTGGTATTTCCTGCTGGGCCCGGTGGCCGCTCTGGCCTATCGCCTGCTGGCGCTGGCCAGTGAGCACAGCGAGAACCCCCTGGTGGCCGAGCGCGCCACGCAAATGCGCCACGCCTTTGACTGGCTGCCCGTGCGTCTGCTGGCGGCGAGCTTTGCCCTGGTGGGCAATTTTGTCGGGGTCAGCCGGGTGATGCTCCACGAATTGTTGAGCTGGGATATCAGCGCTGCACGGCTGGTGGAAAAGGTCGGCCTGGCGGCTGCGGAAATACCGCCACCGGTGGTGGGCGCCGAAGGCATCACCAGTCTTGACCAGCTGTGGGAATTGCTCCTGCGTGCGGCAGTGCTGTGGTATGCCGGATTTGCCATCTGGACGGTGTTGCCCTGAGACAACCGGCAGGGGCCCCCCCCCCCTGTCGTTAACTTTACGTTACAAAACTCCCTTTCAAATTGAGCTATACAGACAGAGCGCCAATAGTGGCTATCTGCCGCCGCCCTGCGCCTCAATAAAAATAATAGAAGGGGAGATCACCTGTGAAGCGCTTGCTCTATCCCGCCGTCGCGTTGATGAATCGCCTGAGTTTCGGCCTGAAGTTCAGTCTGATCAGTGTGCTGTTCCTGCTGCCGATGCTGGCGACCAACTATGTTCTGGTGCGTGACGCCTGGGCTGAGTTCCAGGGCACCCGCATTGAACTGCAAAGCCTCGATCTGCTTGGTGGCAGCCTGGTGGTGCGTCGCGAGCTGGAAGCGCTCAATAACCAGGTGCAGATCAACGCGACCCTCGGCCAATCCGCAAAGGCCGGTGACCTTGAAGCCAGCATCAATGCCCTGGAGCAGAGTGTGCTCGGCCGTGTGCAGGGACTCAGTGCGATGGCTACCGAGCCCGAGCAGGTTGCCGCCTTCGATGCCAAGCGTGACGAACTGATTGCCGCATTCAAGGCTCAGCAACAGGAAACGTCGCTGCTCAACAAAACTGCGTTGATCGGCAAATTGCTCAACCAGGCCCAGATACTCAGCCAGATCATCGCCAGTCAATCGGGCTTGAGCCGGGATTCGCAGAGCGATCTGCGCCAGCTCAGCGACCTGATCACCGCCGTCACCCCACACGTCACGCAGTTGCTCGGCGAAGGGCGTGCGATGGGCGCGTATTCCCTGGGCCAGGGCTTTATCAATTCGTCCTCCAGCACGCGCTTTGACGAATTGCTGCAGCAGTTGGAAAAGCTCCAGGGCGAATATGGCCTGAAGCTGCAGGATGCGCTCGGCGCCAGCCATGCCGCGCAGGTGGCGCTTGATCCCGTGGCGCAAGCCAGCCGGGCCAGCCTCAAGCAGGGCGCCGAATTGTTCGAAGAGCGGGTGGTGGTGGCTGAAACCCTGGACACACCGTGGCAGGGCTTCTATGACGATGTCAGCCAACTGATGGCCAAGACCTACCAGCTTGATGACGCGACCCTGGCATTTCTCAAGCAGCAACTGGAGCAACGTCTGGCACAGAAGCGCCTGCACATGCTGCTGTTGGTCACGGCGCTGGTGGCGGTATTTGCGCTGATTTTCTACTTGTATGCAGGCTTCTATGCGTCCACGCGCGCGACCTTGCGCAGCCTTGGGGCGATGATGGACAAAGTGGCGGCCGGCGATATGACGGTCAGCTTCGTGGCTGAAAGTCGCGATGAACTGGGGGAGTTGGGCCAGGTATTCAATGGCACCGTGGCCAGGATCCACGACCTGATCGAGCGCGTCGGGCACACGGTCGGCCAGGTCGAGCTGCAAGCCGGGCAAGTACAGGCAGTCTCAGCGCAGAGCAACCAGGCGGTGTCCGGCCAGCGCAGTCAGATCGAGCAAGTGGCAACGGCGATGAACCAGATGTCATCCACCGCCCAGGAGGTGGCGCGCAGCGCCGCAGCCGCTGTCAGCAGCGCGCGCAGTGTCAACGATGAAACTGTCAGCGGCCGTGGGCTGGTGCAGTCCCAGCAAGGCAGCATTGCGCGCCTGGCGTCGGAGATCGATGAGTCGGTGCGGGTGATCAACCAGCTGGCTGCCGACAGCCAGGCCATCAGTAGCGTGTTGGACGTGATCAAAAGCATCGCCGAGCAAACCAATCTGCTGGCGCTCAACGCAGCCATTGAGGCCGCGCGCGCCGGTGAGCAGGGGCGTGGTTTTGCAGTGGTGGCCGACGAGGTGCGCACGCTGGCGCGGCGTACCCAGCAGTCCACCGAAGAAATCGAGCAGATGATCGGGCGCCTGCACAGTGGCGTCGGCGCAGCGGTCAAGGCCATGGGCGCCAGCCATGACATGGCCAATGGCACGGTAGGGCAGTCGGAAAAAGTCCAGCAAGCCCTGGAGAACATCCTCGGGGCGGTAGGCATGATCGTCGATCAGAACCAGCAGATTGCGGCCGCCGTGGAGCAGCAAACGGCCGTCGCCCATGAGATTGATCAGAATATCGTCGCTATCAATCGCGCAGGTGAGCACGCCGCCCAGGGGGCCGACCAGACCGAAGCGGCCAGCTATCATTTGTCGCAGCAGGTGATGGAATTGAAGCAGTTGATTGGCGCGTTTCGCGTGTAGGAATTGTCGGTGGGATTTAGCGCTGCCCGGCGTAGCACTTATCCTGATTTCGCTGATGGCCTTTCAATGCGTCGTGAATAGGTGAAAATTTGTATCCTCTGGTCACGGTCCCAAGGAGGCACGGTGATGGCCGCTGTCATCGGCATCAAAGGGCATTGCGCCCACTGCGACATGACGTTTGAACTCAAACCCTGGCAACTGAATGCCATTGCCATCGACGAACCCTTTGTCTGTACCTATTGCCACGCGTGCCTGCAGTTGTGCTGCCGAAAACAGCTGCGGCGCTTTCGTGCCCTCGACCAATGGGCCCTGGTGCCGCCTGGCATGATCATGCTGACGTGCGCGAGCCTCCTGGCGGCGCTGTTTGCAGAATGGCTGGGGCTGCTCAGCGTGATCGGGCAATTCAACATTTCGCTGGCGACGCTGTTGATCCACTTTCTGGTGTTGCGCTACGTGCGCCATCGGCAAAGGATGACCTTGAGTCTGCAGGCGGTCAGCCGGTTACCACTGGAACAGCTCGCACGCGTTGCGTGTGCTCGCCTCAGCCAGCCGTGAAGCGCTGATGCCCATCCGTTCGGCCAGGGCGCTGCAGATAGCCGGCAAGTGTTGTGGGCTGTTGCGCTGGCCCGGATACATGGCCGGGGCCATATCCGGCGCGTCCGTCTCCAGCACCACCGCTTCCAATGGCAATTGGGCCAGCACCTTGTGCATGCGCAAGGCCTGGGGCCAGGTGGCGGCACCGCCCAGGCCCAGCTTGAAGCCGAGCTTGATGTACTCGCGGGCCTCTTCCCGGCTGCCGGCGAACGCATGAATGATGCCGCCACGCGGCAGGCGGATGCGCTTGAGTGTGGCGATCACCGCCGCGTGACTGCGGCGTACGTGGAGCAAGGCGGGCAGGGCGAAATCCACCGCCAGTTTCAACTGGGCTTCGAACAGCGCTTGCTGGCGCTCTCGGTCCAGGTGCTCAAGAAAGTAATCCAGGCCGATTTCACCCACGGCGCACAGTTGCCGGTGGCCCTGCAGGCGCGTCAGCCAGTCGCCCAATTCCAGCAGGTCGGCAGGGCGGTGCTCATCGAGATACACCGGGTGCAGGCCGAAGGCGGCGAACAAGCCTTCATCCTCCACCACAAGATCCCACAACCGTTGCCAATTGCGCTGATAAACCCCAAGCACCACCATGCGCCGCACACCGAGTAGACGGCTGTGGGCGAGGACCTGCGGACGATCACTGTCGAAGTCCGCGAAATCCAGGTGGGTGTGGGTGTCGATCAGCTCCACGCTCAGGCCTCGTGAATACGCTGCTTGAAGGTTCGGCTGATGCCGTGCACGCCGGGTTGGTAATGTTCTTCTTCAATGGCCGCCAGGGCCAGGCGCAGGGCGGTGTCGGCGATCAATTGATGCTGCTGGGCCATGGCGTTGACCGGCAGCGGCAGGAAGTCCAGCAACTGGGTATCGCCGAAGGTGCCCAGGCGCAGTGGCCGCGACTTGAGCGGGAAGTCGTGCAGGGCGTCAAACACGCCTTGCAGCAGCACGTAGGATGTGGTCACCAGCGCGTCAGGCAGATGCCCCAGGCGCTGCAGTAATTGCTCCATCAACTGTCGCCCGCAGTCGCGGCTGAAGGCTTCGCCCTGTTCGATGATCACCTCGCCGGTAAAGCCTTGCAGGGCTTCACGAAAACCCGCGGCACGTTCCTGGCTGATGCTCAGCTCCGGATGTGCGCCGATCAGTGCGATTTGCTTGGGCAACGGTTGCAGCAGGCTACTGGTGAGCTGCTGACAGGCTTGACGGTCATCGCTGACCACCGAGCAGAACTGGCTGGGCTCCATGACCCGGTCGATGGCGATCACCGGCAAGCCTTTGGCTTGCAGCTCGCGGTAGCTGTCATCCTCGGCCGGCAGGCAACTGGCGACAAACAGTGCATCGCAGCGCCGCGCGCGGAACAGTTGCAGCAATTGGCGCTCACTGTCAGCCTCGTCGTCGGAGCTGGCGATCAGCAATTGATAGCCGCGCGCCCGTGCGCCTTGTTCGAGCAACTTGGCAATGCGTGCGTAACTGGGGTTCTCCAGGTCCGGCAGGATAAAGCCCAGGGTGCGCGTGTGCCGGCTGCGCAAGCCGGCGGCTTGCGGGTTAGGCGTAAAACCGTGGGCCTGGACCACGGCCCTTACCCGCTCCACCGTCGCGTTGCTGATACGTTGTTGTTCGGCCTTGCCATTGATGACATAGCTGGCGGTTGTGACCGACACACCGGCCAGACGTGCGATATCACTGAGTTTCAAACCGGGTTTCCTTGTTTTTTTGAGCGTGCCCCGACATTTTGTCCAATCGTAACCGATTCCCGCATACGACCAATGTCCCACAACAGGCGCCGAGTGGCCCTTCAAGCTTGCGCAATTAACGCGTAATCTGCCATAAATTCTAGATTAAACGTTTCAGCAAGGGTATTTTTACGATGTTCGCCGCTGAGTGGCTACTGCCAACTGACCGCTCAGTCAGTTACTTTTGAACACCGCTAAGCTGATTTATTCAAAACAATACCTAGTGCGCACACCGCACTAACTAGGAGAACGGCATGCTCGAGCTCACTGTAGAGCAGATATCCATGGGCCAGGTGGCGCTGGATAAATCTGCGGCCTTGCACCTGCTCGCGGAAAAACTGGTGGCCGATGGCCTGGTTGCCGAAGGTTATCTCAGTGGCTTGCAAGCCCGTGAAGCCCAAGGCTCGACCTTTCTTGGCCAAGGCATCGCCATTCCTCACGGCACCCCGGAAACCCGCGACCAGGTGTTTTCCACCGGCGTGCGTCTGTTGCAGTTTCCCGAAGGCGTGGACTGGGGCGACGGCCAGGTCGTGTACCTGGCGATCGGGATTGCCGCCAAATCCGATGAACACTTGCGCCTGCTGCAATTGCTGACCCGCGCCCTCGGCGAAACCGACCTCGGCCAGGCGCTGCGCCGTGCCGGTTCCGCCGAGGCCTTGCTGAAACTGCTGCAAGGCGCGCCGCAGGAACTGGCACTGGATGCCCAGATGATCAGCCTCGGCGTGTCGGCCGATGATTTCGAGGAACTGGTGTGGCGCGGCGCGCGCCTGTTGCGCCAGGCCGATTGCGTGAGCAATGGGTTTGCCGCCGTGTTGCAGCAAGTCGATGCACTGCCCCTGGGCGATGGCCTGTGGTGGCTGCACAGCGAGCAGACGGTCAAGCGTCCGGGCCTGGCGTTCGTTACGCCGGACAAACCCATGCGCTACCTGGGTCAACCGCTCAATGGCCTGTTCTGCCTGGCCAGCCTGGGCGAAGCGCATCAGGCGTTGCTCGAGCGCCTGTGCGCCTTGCTGATCGAAGGGCGCGGCCAGGAATTGGGCCGCGCCACCAGCAGTCGTGCCGTGCTTGAGGTGCTGGGTGGCGAACTGCCGCCCGACTGGCCGAGCGCGCGCATCACCCTGGCCAATGCCCACGGGTTACATGCTCGCCCGGCGAAGATCCTCGCGCAACTGGCGAAAAGCTTCGATGGCGATATTCGCGTGCGCATTGTCGATGGTCCGGTCGGCGCGGTATCGGTTAAAAGCCTGAGCAAGCTGTTGAGCCTCGGCGCGCGGCGTGGCCAGGTGCTGGAATTCGTCGCCGAGCCGAGCATCGCCGGGGACGCGCTGCCGGCCCTGTTGGCCGCAATTGAAGAAGGCCTGGGGGAAGAGGTCGAGCCTTTGCCGACCGTCAGCGCCCAGCCCGCCACCGTCGACATCGAACCGGTGATCAGCGTGCCGCTGTCCGGTAGCCAGATCCAGGCAATTGCCGCCGCGCCCGGTATCGCCATCGGCCCCGCGCATATTCAGGTTCAGCAGGTCTTCGACTACCCACTGCGCGGTGAGTCCTGCGCGGTTGAGCGCCAGCGCCTGCAGGCTGCGCTGAGTGATGTGCGTCGCGATATCGAGGGCCTGATCGAACGCAGCCAGTCCAAGGCGATTCGGGAGATCTTCATCACTCACCAGGAAATGCTCGACGACCCGGAGCTGACCGACGAAGTCGATACGCGCCTCAAGCAAGGCGAAAGCGCCGAAGCGGCCTGGATGAGCGTGATCGAAGCGGCTGCCCGGCAGCAGGAGTCGTTGCAGGATGCCTTGCTCGCCGAGCGCGCCGCCGACCTGCGCGACATCGGTCGCCGCGTATTGGCGCAATTGTGCGGCGTCGATACCGCGCAGGAACCCAATGAACCCTACATCCTGGTGATGGACGAAGTCGGCCCTTCGGACGTCGCGCGCCTGGACCCGGCCCGTGTTGCCGGCATCCTTACGGCCCGTGGCGGCGCCACGGCCCACAGTGCCATCGTCGCCCGCGCGCTTGGCATTCCCGCGCTGGTCGGGGCCGGCGCGGCGGTGCTGCTGCTGGGCGCCGGTACACCCTTGTTGCTCGACGGCCAGCGCGGCCGCCTGCACGTCGACCCCGATGCGGCCACCCTGCAACGCGCGACCGTTGAGCGCGACACCCGCGAACAACGCCTGCAAGCGGCCTCTGCGCAACGCCATGAACCGGCGCTGACCCGCGACGGCCACGCGGTGGAAGTGTTCGCCAATATCGGCGAAAGCGCCGGAGTGGCCGCAGCGGTAGAGCAGGGCGCAGAAGGCATCGGCCTGTTACGCACCGAGCTGATTTTCATGGCCCACCCGCAAGCGCCGGACGAAGCCACCCAGGAAGCTGAATACCGCCGCGTACTCGACGGTCTCGACGGGCGCCCGCTGGTGGTACGCACCCTCGATGTGGGCGGCGATAAACCGCTGCCGTACTGGCCGATTGCCGAGGAAGAAAACCCCTTCCTCGGTGTGCGCGGCATTCGCCTGACCCTGCAACGCCCGCAGATCATGGAAGCGCAACTGCGCGCGCTGTTGCGTTCGGCGGACAACCGGCCGTTGCGCATCATGTTCCCCATGGTCGGCAGCGTGGATGAATGGCGCGCGGCTCGGGACATGACCGAGCGCCTGCGCCTGGAAATACCGGTGGCCGACCTGCAACTGGGGATCATGATCGAAGTGCCGTCAGCCGCGCTGCTGGCGCCGGTGCTCGCCCGGGAAGTCGACTTTTTCAGCGTCGGCACCAACGACCTGACCCAATACACCCTGGCCATCGACCGTGGGCACCCGACACTGTCGGCCCAGGCCGATGGCCTGCACCCGGCCGTGCTGCAACTGATCGACATCACCGTGCGTGCCGCCCATGCCCATGGCAAATGGGTCGGCGTGTGCGGCGAGCTGGCGGCGGACCCGCTGGCGGTGCCGGTGCTGATTGGCCTGGGTGTGGACGAGTTGAGCGTGTCGGCACGCAGCATCCCCGAAGTGAAGGCGCGGGTGCGTGAATTCAGCCTGAGCCAGGCCCAGAGCCTGGCGCAACAGGCACTCGCGGTGGGCTCGCCCGCCGAAGTACGTGCTCTAGTGGAGGCCGTGTAAATGGCAAGGATTTTGACCCTGACGCTGAACCCGGCGTTGGACCTCACGGTACGCCTGGCGCGCCTGGAACCCGGTGCAGTCAACCGCAGCGAAACGCTCATCACCCATGCCGCCGGCAAGGGCGTGAACGTGGCGCAGGTGCTGGCGGACCTCGGCCACGCGGTGACCGTGGGCGGCTTTCTCGGTGAAGACAACCCGCAGGCGTTCGAAGCACTGATCGCCCACCGTGGGTTTGGCGACGCGTTCGTTCGCGTGCCGGGGGAAACCCGCAGCAATATCAAGATTGCCGAACAGGATGGCCGGGTCACCGACATCAACGCACCGGGGCCGCTGGTGAGCGAGCAGGCGCAAGCCGAACTGCTCAAGCGACTTGCGCTGATCGGCCCTGACTTCGACGCGGTGGTGGTCGCCGGCAGCTTGCCGCGTGGCGTCAGCCCGCAATGGTTTCAGGCACTGATCGAGCAATTGAAAAACCTCGGTTTGAAAGTGGCCCTCGACACCAGCGGCGAAGCCTTGAGCGCCGGGTTGAAGGCGGGCCCCTGGATGGTCAAGCCCAATACTGAAGAGCTCGCCCAGGCGCTGGATAACGCCACCGATGCCATCCGCCAGTTGCATCAACAGGGCGTGGAACATGTGGTGGTCTCGGACGGTGCTGCCGGCGTGAGCTGGTACAGCTCGGGGGCGACCCTGCAGGCCACGCCGCCCAAGGTGACGGTGGCCAGCACCGTAGGCGCCGGCGATTCGCTGCTGGCGGGCATGCTACACGGCCTGCTGCGCGACGAAGCGCCCGAGCAGACCCTGCGCCGCGCCACGGCGATTGCCGCGATGGCGGTGACGCAGATTGGTTTCGGCATCAGCGATGACGCGCAGTTGGCGCGTCTCGAAAGCGGCGTCGATGTGCGCACGCTGACAGAACAATAAGAGGGTTTGTGATGAAGTTAGCCATTGTTACCGCCTGCCCGAACGGCATGGTCACCAGTGTGCTGTGCGCCCGCTTGCTGGACGCCGCCGCACAGCGCCAGGGCTGGAGCACCAGTGTTGAAGTGGTGGACGTGCAGCGCCCGGACAGCCAGCTGTCCCAGGCGACCCTCGATGACGCCGAGTGGGTGTTGCTGGTCAGCAGCACGCCGCTGGATATGCAGCGTTTTGTCGGCAAGCGCGTGTTCCAGAGCACGCCGGCCCAGGCGCTGGCGGATGTCGACGCGGTATTGCGTCGGGGCGCCGAGGAGGCGCAGGTGTACGTGGCGACCGAGGCACCGGCCGGGAATGCCCCGCGCATCGTCGCGATTACCGCTTGCCCGACCGGCGTTGCCCATACGTTCATGGCCGCCGAGGCCTTGCAGCAGACGGCCAAGCGCCTGGGCTATGACTTGCAGGTCGAGACCCAGGGCTCGGTCGGTGCGCGCACGCCGTTGAGTCCGCAGGCCATCGCCGACGCCGACGTGGTGCTGCTGGCGGCGGATATCGAAGTCGCCACCGAGCGCTTCGCCGGCAAGAAGATCTACCGCTGCGGCACCGGCATTGCCCTCAAGCAATCGGAAGCCACCCTCAACAAGGCGCTGGCCGAAGGCGCGGTGGAAAGCGCCGGCAGCGGCGCAGTGGCCAAGTCGGAAAAAACCGGCGTGTACAAACACCTGCTCACCGGGGTGTCGTTCATGTTGCCGATGGTGGTGGCGGGCGGCTTGTTGATCGCCTTGTCCTTTGTGTTCGGCATCCATGCGTTTGAAGAAAAAGGCACCCTGGCGGCGGCGCTGAAAACCGTCGGCGACCAGGCGTTCATGCTGATGGTGCCGTTGCTCGCTGGCTACATCGCCTACTCGATTGCCGATCGCCCCGGCCTGGCGCCGGGCATGATCGGCGGCCTGCTGGCGGGCACGCTGGGCGCCGGGTTCATTGGCGGGATCTTCGCCGGTTTCCTGGCCGGCTACAGCGTCAAGCTGATCTCGCGGGCGGTGCGCTTGCCGCAAAGCCTCGAGGCGCTCAAACCGATCCTGATCATCCCGTTGCTGGCCAGTTTGTTCACGGGCCTTGCCATGATCTATCTGGTTGGCCCACCGGTGGCGCGCTTGCTGACCGGGCTGACGGATTTTCTCAGCACCATGGGCACCACCAACGCGGTGCTGTTGGGCATCCTGTTGGGCGGCATGATGTGTGTCGACCTGGGCGGGCCGATCAACAAGGCGGCGTACGCGTTTTCCGTCGGCCTGCTGGCGGCGTCGAGCGGGGCGCCGATGGCCGCGACCATGGCCGCCGGCATGGTGCCGCCGATTGGCATGGGCATCGCGACGTTCCTGGCCCGGCGCAAGTTCGCCCAGACTGAACGCGAAGCCGGCAAGGCCGCGATGATTCTCGGCCTGTGCTTTATCTCCGAAGGCGCGATTCCGTTTGCCGCCAAGGACCCATTGCGCGTGATCCCGGCCAGCATCGCCGGTGGCGCATTGACCGGCGCGCTGTCGATGTACTTCGGCTGCAAACTGGCCGCGCCCCACGGCGGGTTGTTCGTGTTGGTGATTCCGAACGCGATGAATCATGCGCTGCTGTATCTGCTGGCGATCGTGGCCGGCAGTGTGCTGACCGGTGTGGTGTATGCGCTGATCAAGCGGCCGGAAGCGGCGGAGCTGGCCGTCACTGCCTGACGCGGTAAAAAATGTGGGAGGGGGCTTGCCCCCGATAGCGGTGTGTCAGCCAGCTTATTTGCAGCTGACACACTGCCATCGGGGGCAAGCCCCCTCCCACATTTGATCTTCAGGGTCTGTGAGGGCGGTGTCATATCTGCTTCATCCGCCCATGCTTAAGTGGCCCTTTTGATACTCAAGAGGGCACACGCATGAGCCATTTCGATCTCGGCCGTCGCCGCGTGATGCAAGCTGTTGGCGCGGGCCTGTTGTTGCCGGGCCTGGCGCCGGCGGTGATTGCGTCGGTCAAGGACCGCCCGCTGCTCACCGATGGTGTGCAATCAGGCGATCTGCTCGGTGACCGCGCGATGATCTGGAGCCGCAGCGACCGCCCGGCACGGATGGTGGTGGAGTGGGACACCCGCAGTGTGTTCAGCAACCCCCGCCGATTCGTCTCGCCCCTGGCCGACAACCGCAGCGATTTTACCGCCCGCGTCGAACTCACCGGGTTGCCCGCCGACCAGGCGATTTTCTACCGCGTGCATTTCGAAGACGCCCAGACCGGCATCGCCAGCGAGCCCTGGTTCGGCCACCTGCGCAGCGTGCCGCAACAGCGTCGCGACATCCGTTTTGTGTGGAGTGGCGACACCGTCGGGCAAGGCTTCGGCATCAACCCGGACATCGGCGGCATGCGCATCTATGAAGCCATGCGCCTGCGCCTGCCGGACTTCTTTATCCACAGCGGCGACACCATCTACGCCGACGGCCCGGTGCCGGCGCAACTGGCCACCGAAGGTGGACGCATCTGGCGCAACATCACCACCGAAGCCAAGAGCAAAGTCGCCGAAACCCTGGATGAATATCGCGGCAATTACCGCTACAACCTGCTGGATGAAAACGTGCGGCGCTTCAATGCCGAGGTGCCGCAGATCTGGCAGTGGGACGATCACGAGGTGATCAATAACTGGTCATCCAGCAAGCCGTTGGATGAGCGCTACCAGACTCGCGACATCAACACCCTGGTCGGCCGTGCGCGCCAGGCCTGGCTGGAATATTCACCGATGCGCCGGCAAAGCGCCGACGCGGGCGGGCGGATTTACCGCAAGCTCGGTTACGGCCCGCTGCTGGATGTGTTCGTGCTGGACATGCGCAGTTATCGCGGCCCGAACGACGACAACCTGGGCGGCGAAAAGCCCTTCCTCGGCCGCGAGCAACTGGACTGGCTCAAGCGCGAACTCAAGGCGTCCCAGGCGCAGTGGAAAGTGGTTGCAGCCGACATGCCTATCGGCCTGGGCGTGCCCGACGGTGAAGTCAGCCCCGGCGTGCCACGCTGGGAAGCGATTGCCAACGGCGATCCCGGCCCGGCCCAGGGACGTGAGCTGGAAATTGCCGAGTTGCTGGGGTTCCTGCGCGCGCACAAGGTCCGTAACCATGTATGGCTGACCGCTGATGTGCACTATTGCGCGGCGCATCACTATCACCCGGTCCGGGCGGCGTTCCAGGATTTCGAACCGTTCTGGGAGTTCGTCGCGGGGCCGTTGAATGCGGGGAGCTTCGGGCCCAATCCGTTGGACAAGACCTTCGGACCCGAGGTGGTGTTCGAGAAGGCACCGCCGGCGCAGAACACCTCGCCGTTTGCCGGGTTTCAGTTTTTCGGCGAGGTGCAGATTGATGGGCAGACGGCGGAGTTGACCGTTATTTTGCGCGATCTCGATGGTATCTCGGTGTTCGAGCAAAAACTGCAGCCTGCTTGACCTGGAACGCGGTAAAAACTGTGGGAGGGGGCTAGGCCCCGATGGCGGTGTGTCAGTCAATATCTCCGGTACTGATACACCGCTATCGGGGGCAAGCCCCCTCCCACATTGGTTCTACAGTGACTGTGAAATCTCAGTACACATCCCGACGATAGCGGCCTTGTTCGATCAGGCGCTCCACCGCTTCACGGCCGAGGATGTCCACCAGCGCCTGGTCCACACCCGTGGCCATGCCCTGCAAACTGCCGCACACATAAATCGCCGCACCGTCGGCCAGCCATTTGCGCAGCACGTCGGCGGACTCGCGCAGGCGATCCTGCACGTAGATTTTCTCCGCCTGGTCCCGCGAGAACGCCAGGTCCAGCAGGGCCAGGTCGCCACTGGCCAGCCAGCCTTGCAGTTCTTCCCGGCACAGGTAGTCGTGGGCGATATGGCGTTCGCCGAACAGCAGCCAGTTACGCTGCCGGCCCTCGGCAATGCGCGCCTTGAGCAGGCTGCGCAGGCCGGCGAGGCCGGTGCCGTTGCCCAGCAGGATCAGCGGCACGGGCGCCTCGGGCAGATGGAAGCCGCTGTTGCGGCGCAGGCGCAGGCTGATGCTTGAGCCTACGGCGGCGTGCTCAGTCAGCCAACCGGAGCCCAGGCCCAGGCTGCCGTCCGGATGACGCTCCTGGCGCACGATCAGCTCCAGCACGCCATCACTGGCAATCGAGGCGATCGAGTATTCGCGCATGCCCAGCGGCACCAGCGCATCCACCATTGCCTGGGCATGCAGGCCCACCAGGTGCGTGCGGTTGTCCGGCAGTTGGCGTGTGGCCAGGGCCTGGTCCAGCGTTTGCGCCAGGCCTTCGATCAATACGCCGTCGCTGCCGGCCAGGCCCAGCCCTTCCAGGAAGTGCTCGACGGCCCGTGGGCCATTGCGCGGCAGGATTTCCACCAGGTCACCGGCCAGCCAACTGCTGGGCGAGGGTGGCGTGAGGCCCAGCAGGTACACGGGGGCGCCGACGCTGCCAGGGTTGAGCAGGGAGCGTTGACTCAAGGTCCAGTGTTCAAACCGGGCCGTCTGCCACGCCGCTGCCGGCGCGTGACCGGTGAGCTGGCCGAGTTGTTGTTGCCAGGTCAGCAAGGCCTCGGTGTCGCCACTGTCGACCTCCACCGGCGCAAACAGCGGGTTGCCGCCCTGATGGGTCAGCCAGAAGTGCAGGCGCCTCGCAAAGCCGCAAAAGTGCGCGTACTGGCGGTCGCCCAGGGCCAGCACCGAGTAGTGCAAGCCTTTGAGGGACAGATCCTGGCCGAGCACGCTGCGCTCAAAGCCACGGGCGCTGTCGGGCGCTTCGCCGTCACCGAATGTACTGACCACGAACAACGCCTGTTGCGCCTGGCTGAGGTCATCGCGGCTGACGCTGCCCAGGGGCTGCACCTTCACCCCAAGCCCGGCGGCCTGCAATTGCCCGGCGGTTTGCCAGGCCAACTGTTCGGCAAAGCCGCTCTGGCTGGCAAAGCCGATCAACCAGGCCGGCGCGTCGCTGTGGCTGACCACCAGGCCTTTGCGTGCGTCACGCACCTGGCGTTTTTTGCGGCGACGGTCCAGGTACAGCAGCCAGCCGGTGATAAAGAACAAGGGCATGAGCAGCGCGCTCACCGTGAGCACGATTCGCCCGACCAGCCCGAAATAACTGCCGGTGTGCAGCGCATAGACACTGGTCAGCAACTGCGCCTTGAGGCTCTTGCTGGCGTAACGCTCATGGGACGTGACCTCGCCGGTGACCGGGTCGAGGTTGATCTGGTTCAGCGCACGGTCATGGGGCGAGCTGTCGAGCAGGTAATACACGGTGGCCGGTTGCCCGGCGACGGCCGGCAGGCGGATGTTGTAGGCGCTCAAGCCAGGGCCGGCGTTGCTGTAGATGCTGCTCCAGATCGCCTCATAGTTGGCCACGGGCGCAGGGCCTGGGGGCGGCGGGCCGCGCTTGCGCATGCGTTCGTTCTGCGGCGCATCCGAGAGCAGTCTGGTCACGCCCTGGTTGTACCAGTCATAGGACCAATACAGGCCGGTCAGTGCCGCCAGCAGGTAAAACAGCAGGCACCAGGTGCCGAACACCGAGTGCAGATCCCAATTGAAGCTGCGGCCCTTTTTACGCCAGTCCAGGGTCAGCCACACGCGCCAGTTCCTGACCTGGCGCGGCCAGCGCAGGTACAGGCCGGACAGGCAGAAGAACAGCAGGATCAGGGTGCAGGCGCCGGTGATGTTGCGGCCGGTGTCGCCGATGGCGAGGAAGCGGTGCAACTGCAGGATGAAGCCGAACACATCCTGGCCGACGGCGTCACCCAGGTAGTCGCCGGTATACGGATCGAAGTAACGCAACGGGCCACGCTGCTCGCCTGGCGGCGGGGTAAAGGACACGCGGGCGGCTTTGCCGCTGTGGTCTTCCACCCACAGCATGGCCACGCGCTTGCCTTCGGCGGCTTCCAGCTTGCGCACCAGCTCGGCGGGCGGCAGCACGCCGGCTTCGCGCTTCTGCACGTTCAGTACCGTGGGGTTGAGCGCGCGCAGGATTTCATCCTGGAACGAGTACGCAGCCCCGGTGATCCCCATCAAGGCCAGCACCAGCCCGGCCGTGATGCCGAAGAACCAATGCAACTGAAACAGGGTTTTCTTCAACACGTCAAAGCGCCTCGCTTAGCTGGATATAGGTGTCACGGCGCGCATTATGCCGTGAGTTGCCGAAAAACACGCAAAAGCCCCGCGCATCTGATGCGTGGGGCTTGTTGTGCTTGATGGAGAACGTGCTGATGGCCGCGCGGATGGATCGCTCACGTGGATGGGTGGTCAAAGCAAGCGCTTGCCGATTGGGTCGATCAAGAGGAGAGCGCAGTCGCTTGACGCTTGAAGCGTCGACACTCTATGTTTTGCGGTTATGGCACGTTCGCGCGGACCGCTGAAACTTCGGAGCACGCACAAAAAAGCCCATGAAACGTCATGGGCTTTTTAGTTGCAGCCGTCTTACACGTAAAACGATTTCAACGGCGGGAACCCATTGAACTCAACCGCGCTGTAGCTGGTGGTGTACGCACCGGTCGACAGCCAGTACAAGCGATCGCCAATCGCCAGGTTCAGCGGCAGGCCGTACTTGTAGTTTTCGTACATGATGTCGGCGCTGTCGCAGGTGGGACCTGCGATGACCACTTCTTCCATCTCGCCTTTCTTCTCGGTCCAGATCGGGAACTTGATGGCTTCGTCCATGGTTTCGATCAGGCCGGAGAACTTGCCCACATCCGTGTAAACCCAACGCTCGACGGCGGTACGCGATTTGCGCGCTACCAGCACCACTTCGCTGACCAGGATACCGGCGTTGGCGATCAACGAACGGCCCGGCTCCAGGATGATTTCCGGCAGGTCGTCACCGAAGTCTTCCTTGAGGAAGCGGATGATTTCTTCAGCGTAGGTTTCCAGGCTGTTGGTGCGGGTGATGTAGTTGGCCGGGAAGCCACCGCCCATGTTGATCAACTTCAATTCGATGCCGTCTTCTTCCTTCAGGCGTTCGAAGATCACTTTGACCTTGGCGATCGCCGCGTCCCACACGCTGATGTCGCGCTGCTGGGAACCGACGTGGAACGAGATGCCGTAGGGCACCAGGCCCAGGTCACGGGCGAGGATCAGCAGGTCCATGGCCATGTCGGTCTGGCAGCCGAACTTGCGCGACAAAGGCCAGTCGGCCGTGGTCGAGCCTTCGGTGAGGATGCGCACATACACTTTCGAACCCGGTGCGGCCTTGGCGATGTTGCGCAGGTCGGCCTCGGAGTCGGTGGAGAACAGGCGCACGCCTTTCTCGTAGAAGTAGCGGATGTCCTTGGATTTCTTGATGGTGTTGCCGTAGCTGATACGGTCGGCGCTGACGCCACGGTCCATGACCTTGTCCAGCTCGTAGATCGAGGCGATGTCGAAGCTCGACCCCTTGTCTTTCAACAGGTCGATGATCTCGACGGCCGGGTTGGCCTTGACCGCGTAATACACCTTGGCGAATTCGAAACCGGCGCGCAGGTCATCGTAGGCCTGGCTGATCATCGCGGTGTCGATCACCACGAACGGGGTTTCCTGTTTGTCGGCGAACGCCTTCATTTTGTCAAAGGTGGCGCGCGCGAAATAATCTTCGACGTTGATCGACATGCTGGGAACTCCTAAGGGCAAACTGTATTAATCAATGGGTGCAAATGAACGTCCTCCGTATCCCCACTTTGGTTCGCCTACTTCCCAAGGCATGTCGCCGAAAGCAAAAAGGCCATGGGATACGCGTCCCTTGGCCTTGCTGTCTCGTCGTCAGTACTTGAGCCGGATGGATCGTTTCCAGCATGGACGTTCGGCGCGAACTTTAGGGCTTGATGGGCGTGGGATCAACTAAAAATGTCGCGTTTTTGCACGCGTTCGTCGCGCGACCCCGTGCAGCTACTTATGTAACCGACCGGTGTGACGGATTGATGTTCCCCGGATGGGCGAATTGAGTGCATTTCCCTGACACCCAGCAGAGCCAAATGTGGGAGGGGGCTTGCCCCCGATAGCGGTGGGTCAGCCAATACCTTAGTGACTGATCCACCCTCATCGGGGGCAAGCCCCCTCCCACAGTTTTAACTGTGTTGTGCCAGGTCAGGCCAGGGCAGTCTCGGCAGGCGAGACAATACTGGTCTTGCCGCCACGGGACTTGCCGGAACTCAGGTACTCGGCAATCGATTCCTGGGTCACCTCGCCCAGGAACACCCGCTCGGCATCCATCACCGGCAACCATGAACGGTTGAACTCGTACATGCGCGACAGCAGGATGCGCAAATGCTCGTCATACGCCGCCGTGGCGTTGAACTCGCGCAGGTATTGGCCGCAGGTACCGGTCTGACGGTGCAGGTCGCGACGGCGTACATAGCCCAGCGCCTTGTTCTCGGCGCAGGTGACCACCACATAGCGGCGGTCGTGCTCGTCCATCAGTTCCAGCGCATCGGCCACCGGGGTTTCCGGGCTCACCGACGGCGCGTTGTCCGCCGCGTCTTCGGCCTTGACCAGCAACAGGCGCTTGAGGGTGCTGTCCTGGCCGACGAAGTTGCTGACGAACTCGTCCGCCGGGTGCGCCAGCAGCGTATCGGGATGGTCGATCTGCAGCAGCTTGCCGGCGCGGAAGATCGCAATCTTGTCGCCCAGCTTGATGGCCTCGTCGATGTCGTGGCTGACCATGATCACGGTCTTGTTCAGCGCACGCTGCATTTCAAAGAACTCGTTCTGGATCATCTCGCGGTTGATCGGGTCGACCGCGCCGAACGGTTCATCCATCAGCAGCAACGGCGCATCGGCCGCCAGGGCGCGAATCACACCGATGCGCTGCTGCTGGCCGCCCGACAATTCACGCGGGTAGCGGTGCAGGTACTGCTTGGGTTCGAGCTTGATCATGCTCATCAGTTCGCGGGCGCGGTCGTGGCATTTCTGCTTGTCCCAGCCGAGCAACTTGGGCACCACCACGATGTTTTCTTCGATGGTCATGTTCGGGAACAGGCCGATCTGCTGGATCACGTAGCCGATGTTGCGACGCAGGGTCACTTCGTCCAGGTCGGTGGTGTCTTCACCGTTGATCAGGATCTTGCCCGAAGAGGGCTTGATCAGGCGGTTGATCATCTTCAGCGTCGTACTCTTGCCGCAGCCCGACGGGCCGAGGAATACGCAAATTTCGCCTTCGTTGACGGTCAGGCTTACATCGTTGACGGCGGTGACAGTCTTGCCGTTGCTTTGAAAAGTCTTGGACAGGTTTTGAAGTTCGATCATTTGAGCAATCCTTTTGGAGTCAGCGAGCGTTGCAGCCATTGCAGAAGCAGGTCGGCAAAGATGGCCAGGAGACTGACCAGCACGGCGCCGACGATCAGCATCGACATGTCGCTGCGGCTGATGGAAGCCAGAATAAGTACACCCAGGCCACCGGCGCCGATGGTGGCGGCGATGGTCATCACACCGATGTTCATCACCACGGCGGTGCGCACACCGGCGAGGATCACCGGCACGGCAATCGGCAGTTCGACCATGCGCAGGCGCTGGCCGAAGGTCATGCCGATGCCTTTGGCGGCCTCACGGATGCCCGGCTCGACACCGGTGAGCGCCAGGTAGGTGTTACGCATGATCGGCAACAGGGAGTAGAGGAACACGGCGGTGATCGCCGGCATCGGCCCCAGGCCCTGGCCGAACTTGGAGTAGAACGGCAGCAGCAGGCCGAACAGGGCGATGGAGGGCACCGTGAGCAATACCGTGGCGCTGGCTTGCAAGGGGCCCGCGAGGGTCGGGTAGCGGGTCATCAGCACGCCCAGGGGCACACCGACGACAATCGCGAGAATCACAGCGATACCGACCAGGGTGATGTGCTGCCAGGTCAGGTGCAGGACCTGGGCCCAATCAAGATGGGAAAAGGCGTTCAAAAATTCCATGTCTTCTCCTCGTTAGTTGATTGGATGTTGGCGCAGGAAATCGGCGGCAACGGCGGACGGGCTTTCATGGTCGACGTCGACCCGCGCATTGAGCTGGCGCATGGTTTGGTCGTCGAACAGCGTGGCCAAAGGCTTGAGCTCGGCGGCCAGTTGCGGGTGCTTGTCGAGGTAGTCCTGGCGGATCACCGGGGCGGCGGTGTAGTCCGGGAAGTAGTGCTTGTCGTCCTCGAGCAGCTTCAACTTGAACGCGTTCAGGCGACCGTCGGTGGTGTAGACCAGGCCGGCAAACACTTGGCCATTACGCAACGCGGTGTAGACCAGGCCTGCGTCCATCTGCCGAGTGTTCTTGCGCGTGAGGTTCATGTCGTACAGCTTGACCATGCCTGCCAGGCCGTCGGAGCGGTTGGCGAACTCGGTGTCCAGGGCGACCAGGCGGTGATCCTTGGCGTCTTCGGCCATGGCTTTGGTGAGATCGCTGATGCTGTTGATCTCGGGGTGTTCCTGAGCCACTTTCTCGGGCAACGCCAGGGCGTAGGTGTTGCTGAAGCGCGACGGCGACAGCCAGACCAGGCCCTTTTTCGCGTCGAGTTCCTTGACCCGCGCGTAGGACTGTTCGCTGTCGAGCTTCTCGTCGATATGGTTGTAGGCCACCAGCGACACGCCGGTGTATTCCCAGATCAGATCCAGTTGCCCGCTTTCCTGGGCGCTGCGCGCCAGGTTGCTGCCCAGGCCGCCGGTCACGCGGGCGTCGTAGCCCTTGCTGCGCAGGTACTGGGAAGTGATTTCGGCCAGCAGGGTCTGTTCGGTGAACACCCGGGCGCCGATGCGAATCACCGGTTTTTCAGCGGCTTGCGCACTCCCTGCAAACAGCAGGACGCAGCCTAATATCAAGCTTAGTGTTTTCATGTGAATTCCTGTTTCAGGCCTAAAACGGCGCCAAGCCTTAAGACGGACGTAACCCGCGTTCCAGCCAAAGGCGGCTGGCCATGGTCACCAGGCCATCAAGCAGCAATGCGAGCAGCGCGGTGCAGGCGGCGCCGAGCAGCAGTTGCGGCTGGTTGTTCAGGGCGATGCCGGGGAAGATCAGGCTGCCCAGGCTGTTGGCACCGATCAGGAAGGCCAGCGGCGCGGTCCCGACGTTGATCGCCAGGGCCACCCGCACGCCACCGATGATGATCGGCACGGCGTTGGGCAATTCCACGCGAAACAGCACCTGGCGCGGGGTCATGCCGATGCCGGTGGCGGCTTCCTTGAGTGAGCCCTGCACATTTTTCAGGCCTTCGTAGGTGTTGCGCACGATGGGCAGGAGAGAGGCGAGAAACAACGCGAAGATGGCCGGACCGCTGCCGATGCCGAGGACGCCGAGGGCGATGGCCAGTACGGCCAGGGGAGGGACGGTGTTGCCGATGTTGAAAATCTGCATGAAGCGTTCTGCGCGCCCGACCATGTTCGGTCGACTGAGCAGGATACCGGCGGGGATCCCCACAATCAGGGCGGCCAGCATGGAGACCAGGACGAGAATCAAATGAGCTTGCAGGTAAAACAATAAATCGTCGCGGTACAGTTCGATCGTGTTGATGCCGATCCAGTGGACCAGCAGGGCCAGGAGCGCGACGACAACCGCTGCTCCCATAAGCCCTTTGCCATAGCGAATAGCCACAGGCGGACTCCTTTTTTCTTCTGTCGACGAACACATTCCCGCGTGGCAAGCCATTGCTGGCTGTCAGCGAAATGTGATCGCGAAATGCAGCTCGCCAATGCCGTCAAAAGCGGCATGAGTTCGAGCCATAAGCGCAGCCTCGTCAGGCTAACTTGCTGATTTTCCAGCCCCTGTTCCGAGTGCGTAAGCAGGGGAGTGGACGTCTCTACCTTTTAAAAGGTTCCACACTTGGGAGCATTTAGCCACCCCCAATGGGCTCAACGGTGGTCCGTACCCTCGCGTTTGCGCTATACTCGCCGCCCTTTTTTGACTCACCTGCCAGGCGATTTCCCATGACCCACCAGGCCGCCGAAGTCGCGAAACGCCGCACTTTCGCCATTATTTCCCACCCCGATGCCGGTAAAACCACCATCACCGAAAAGCTGCTGCTGATGGGCAAGGCAATCGCGGTGGCCGGCACGGTGAAATCGCGTAAATCCGACCGCCATGCGACATCCGACTGGATGGAAATGGAAAAGCAACGGGGTATTTCCATTACCACGTCGGTCATGCAGTTCCCGTATCGCGACCATATGGTCAACCTGCTCGACACCCCGGGCCACGAAGACTTCTCCGAAGACACCTACCGCACCCTTACTGCGGTGGACTCGGCATTGATGGTCCTCGACGGCGGTAAGGGCGTCGAGCCGCGCACCATTGCGCTGATGGACGTTTGCCGTCTGCGCGACACACCGATTGTCAGCTTCATCAACAAACTCGACCGCGATATCCGCGATCCCATCGAGCTGCTGGATGAAATCGAAGCCGTCCTGAAGATCAAGGCCGCGCCGATCACCTGGCCGATTGGTTGCTACCGCGATTTCAAGGGCGTGTATCACCTGGCCGATGACTACATCATCGTCTACACCGCCGGCCACGGGCATGAGCGCACCGATGTGAAAATCATCGAAAAGCTCGACTCCGACGAAGCCCGCGCCCACCTGGGCGATGAGTACGACCGTTTTGTCGACCAACTGGAACTGGTGCAGGGCGCCTGCCATGAGTTCAACCAGCAGGAATTCCTCGACGGTCAGTTGACCCCGGTGTTCTTCGGCACTGCCCTTGGCAACTTCGGTGTCGACCACGTGCTCGACGCCGTGGTGAATTGGGCACCCGAGCCTCTGGCCCGGGTCGCCAACGAGCGCACGGTGGAACCGGTCGAAGAGAAATTCACCGGCTTCGTGTTCAAGATCCAGGCAAACATGGACCCCAAGCACCGCGACCGTATCGCCTTCATGCGTATCTGCTCCGGCCGCTACGAAAAGGGTATGAAGATGCGCCACGTGCGCACCGGCAAGGACGTACGCATCGGCGATGCGCTGACGTTCTTCTCCTCCGAGCGTGAACAGCTCGAAGAAGCCTACGCCGGCGACATCATCGGCCTGCACAACCACGGCACCATCCAGATCGGCGACACCTTCACCGAAGGCGAAGCGCTGGGCTTCACCGGTATCCCGCACTTCGCACCGGAACTGTTCCGCCGCGTACGCCTGCGCGACCCGCTGAAATCCAAGCAACTGCGCCAGGGCTTGCAGCAATTGGCTGAAGAAGGCGCCACCCAGGTGTTCTTCCCCGAGCGCAGCAACGACATCATCCTCGGCGCCGTCGGTGTGCTGCAGTTCGATGTGGTCGCCAGCCGCTTGAAAGAGGAATACAAGGTGGAATGCTCCTACGAGCCTATTACCGTGTACTCGGCGCGCTGGATCGAGTGCAGCGATAAGAAAAAACTGGAAGAGTTTTCCAACAAGGCCGTGGAAAACCTGGCGGTGGACGGCGGTGGTCACCTGACCTACCTGGCCCCGACCCGGGTCAACCTGGCGCTGATGGAAGAGCGCTGGCCGGATGTGAAATTCCGGGCAACCCGCGAACACCATTAAGGTCTGAGCGGTACACAGAAGGGCGAAGCTGTCATGGCTTCGCCCTTTTTCTTGGCTGTGAAACACTATCAACTGTGGGAGGGGGCTTGCCCCCGATGGCGGTCTATCAGTCACATGTAATGTCCTGACCCACTGCTATCGGGGGCAAGCCCCCTCCCACATTTTGCCCTCTATACGGCTGGGAATTGGCGAGAACCCTGCATCGGGTCTAGCGTTCACACATTGACTGCGAAGGAGACCTCCGTGCGAAATGTTCGATACGCTATTTGTCTGATGCTACTGGCAGGCCCGGGGCTGACGACGCTCCCGGCACTGGCTGTCGATGGCACGCCCCAATGGAAGGACACCGGCCCTGTCACCAAGAGAAAGGCCAACGAGGTCAATTCCGGCAGTTGGAAACCGCAGCCTCAGCCCACAGACGTTAAAGATCCGGAAAACCCGATCAACGAAGGCGAAGACAGTGTGACCTTTGATGACGGCGAAACCTGAGACGCGGTGCCAACCCAAAAAGAAGCCCCTCCCGCCAGGCTGATGCGCAACCTGACGGGAAGGGCTGTAGAACTCACTGACGCCGCATCACTGGTCGTTCCCACGCGGAGCGTGGGAACGATCGCTCAGGCCACGAACTGCTCTGCGTAGTGGCACGCCACCTGGCGATTATCCAACGGCCGCAACAGCGGCTCCTCGGTGCTGCAGCGCGCTGTCGCATACGGGCAGCGCTTGTGAAACGCGCAGCCAGGCGGCGGGTTCAGCGGGTTGGGCAGTTCGCCGACGATTTTGATTTTCGGTTTGTTCGGGTCCGGGTGAATCGTTGGGGTGGCCGACAGCAGTGCCTGGGTGTACGGGTGCAGCGGACGGGCGTAGATGTCTTCCTTGGGGCCCACTTCCACCGGACGGCCGAGGTACATCACCATCACGTCGTCGGCGACGTGTTGCACCACCGCCAGGTTGTGGGAGATGAACACGTAGGCGGTGTTGAATTCCTGCTGCAAATCCATGAACAGGTTGAGCACCTGGGCCTGGATCGACACGTCCAGCGCCGAGGTCGGTTCATCGGCCACCAGCACTTTGGGTTGCAGCATCATCGCCCGGGCCAGGGCGATACGCTGGCGCTGGCCACCGGAGAACATGTGCGGGTAGCGCTGATAATGCTCGGGGCGCAGGCCCACTTGCTTCATCATCGCCTGCACTTTTTCACGGCGTTCGGCGGCGGACAGGTGGGTGTTGATCAGCAGCGGCTCGCCGAGCTGATCACCGACCTTCTGGCGCGGGTTCAACGAGGCGTACGGGCTCTGGAATACCATCTGCACGTCTTTGCGCAACTGCTTGCGCTGGGCCTTGTCGGCACCGGCCACTTCCTGGCCGGCGATTTTAAGCGAGCCCGAAGACGGCTCCTCGATCAGCGTGAGGGCGCGGGCCAGGGTGGACTTGCCGCAACCCGACTCGCCTACCACGGCAAGGGTCTTGCCGGCTTCGAGTTCGAAGGACACACCATTAAGGGCGCGCACCGTGGCGTGGCCCTTGAACAGGCCACGGGACACTTCGTAGTGACGGGTCAGGTCGCGGGCGGTAAGAACGACGGCCATTACGCCACCTCCTGGTTCAAGGGGTAGAAGCAGCGTGCAAGGCTGTTGGTTTTCGGATCAAGGCTCGGGCGCTGGGTGCGGCAGTTTTCCTGCACGTACGGGCAACGCGGCGACAGCAGGCAACCCTGCGGGCGGTCATAGCGGCCCGGCACGATGCCGGGCAGCGTGGCCAGCCGCGTGGCGCCCAGGCTGTGTTCCGGAATCGCCTTGAGCAGCGCTTCGCTGTACGGGTGCGCCGGGATGTCGAACAGTTGCGGCACCTGGCCGACTTCCACGGCCTGGCCTGCGTACATCACGCACACGCGCTGGGCGGTTTCAGCCACCACCGCAAGGTCGTGGGTGATCAGCACCAGGCCCATGTTCTGTTCTTTCTGCAGGGCCAGCAGCAGGTCCATGATCTGCGCCTGGATGGTCACGTCCAACGCAGTGGTCGGCTCATCGGCGATCAGCAGTTTCGGCTCGCCGGCGATCGCCATGGCGATGGCCACGCGCTGGCTCATGCCGCCGGACAGTTGGTGCGGGTAGGCATCCATACGGCTGGCGGCGCCCGGGATTTCAACTTTTTCCAGCAGTTCGATGGCCCGCTTGCGCGCTTGTCGGCCGGACATTTTCAAGTGCAGGCGCAGCACTTCTTCAATCTGGAAACCCACGGTGTAGCTGGGGTTCAGCGCGGTCATCGGGTCCTGGAACACCATCGCCAGGTCTTTGCCGACGATCTGGCGGCGCTGGCGGTTGCTCAGCTTGAGCATGTCCTTGCCGTCGAAGTTCAGCGCGTCGGCGGTGACGATACCGGGATGCTCGATCAGGCCCATCAGCGCCATCATGGTCACGGATTTACCCGAGCCCGACTCGCCAACGATTGCCAGGACTTCGCCTTTGTCGACGGTAATGTCGAGGCCATCGACCACCGGTACGGCGGTCTTGTCGCCGAAGCGCACGTTGAGATTCTTGATTTCTAACAGTGACATGGGAATCTCCTCAGGCGGCGTTCTTGAGTTTCGGGTCCAGCGCGTCGCGCAGGCCGTCACCCATCAAGTTGATTGCCAGCACGCTGAGCAAAATGGTCAAGCCAGGCAAGCTCACTACCCACCAGGCGCGTTCGATGTAGTCACGGGCCGAAGCCAGCATGGTGCCCCACTCAGGCGTTGGCGGTTGTACGCCAAGGCCAAGGAAGCCCAGGGCCGCGGCATCGAGAATCGCCGAGGAGAAACTCAGGGTCGCCTGGACGATCAGCGGCGCCATGCAGTTGGGCAGCACGGTGACGAACATCAGGCGTGGCAGGCCGGCACCGGCCAGGCGCGCCGCCGTCACGTAGTCGCGGTTCAGCTCGCCCATCACCGCAGCGCGGGTCAGGCGCACGTAGGACGGCAGCGACACGATGGCGATCGCGATCACGGTGTTGATCAGGCCAGGGCCGAGGATGGCGACAATCGCCACCGCCAGCAGCAGCGAAGGCAGGGCCAGCATGATGTCCATCAAACGCATGATGGTCGGGCCGAGCAGGCGCGGGAAGAACCCGGCGAACAGGCCCAGCAGGATGCCCGGGATCAGCGACATCACCACCGACGACAAGCCGATCAGCAGCGACAGGCGCGAACCCTGGATCAGGCGCGAGAGCAGGTCGCGGCCCAGTTCGTCGGTGCCGAGCAGGAACTGCATCTGCCCGCCTTCCAGCCACGCAGGCGGGGTGAGCAGGAAGTCGCGGTATTGCTCGCTCGGGTTATGCGGTGCAACCCAGGGTGCGAAGATCGCGCAGAACACGATCAGCAGCATGAACAGCAGGCCGGCAACCGCACCTTTGTTCTTGGAGAAGGCTTGCCAGAATTCTTTGTACGGGGACGGGTACAGCAGGCTCTGATCGACTGCTGACACTGGAGTAGAGGTAGTCATGGTCATGATCTCAGCGCTGGTGACGGATGCGTGGGTTGGCGAAGCCGTAGAGGATATCCACCACGAAGTTCACCAGGATCACCAGGCAGGCGATCAACAGAATACCGTTCTGCACCACCGGGTAGTCTCGCGCGCCAATGGCTTCGATCAGCCATTTGCCGATGCCGGGCCACGAGAAGATGGTTTCGGTCAGTACGGCGCCGGCCAGCAGCGTGCCGACTTGCAGGCCGACCACGGTCAGCACCGGGATCAGCGCGTTGCGCAGGCCGTGCACGAACACCACGCGCGCCGGCGACAGGCCCTTGGCCTTGGCGGTGCGAATGTAGTCCTCACGCAGCACTTCGAGCATCGACGAACGGGTCATCCGCGCGATCACCGCCAGCGGGATGGTGCCCAGCACGATGGCCGGCAGGATCAAGTGGTGCAAGGCATCCCAGAACGCGTCCGGCTCGTCGGCCAGTAGCGTGTCGATCAGCATGAAGCCGGTGCGCGGCTCGATGTCGTAGAGCAGGTCGATACGCCCGGAAACCGGGGTCCAGCCCAGGCTCACCGAGAAGAACATGATCAGGATCAGGCCCCACCAGAAGATCGGCATCGAATAACCCGCCAGGGAGATGCCCATCACCCCGTGGTCGAACAGCGATCCTCGCTTGAGTGCCGCGATCACCCCGGCCAGCAGGCCCAGGATACCGGCGAACAACAGGGCGGCCATGGACAGTTCCAGGGTCGCCGGAAAGAGTGCGGTGAACTCGGTCCACACGCTGGTGCGGGTGCGCAGGGATTCGCCAAGGTCGCCCTGGGCAAGTTTGCCCACATAGTCCAGGTATTGCGCATACAACGGCTTGTTCAAGCCAAGGCGTTCCATTGCCTGGGCATGCATTTCGGGGTCAACCCGACGCTCGCCCATCATGACTTCTACGGGGTCGCCTGGAATCATGCGAATCAACGCAAAGGTCAGCAACGTGATGCCGAAGAACGTGGGGATTAATAACCCCAGTCGGCGGGCAATAAAACTAAACATCTTGGTGTATACCTCAATCAGCCGGTTAGGCAGGTTCGGCGCCGTCAATAGCGATGGCGCCGAGCGTTTTTCTTATTTACTTCACCTGGGTGGTGGCGAAGTTATTTGTACCCAGAGGGCTTTGGGTGAAGCCTTCTACGTTCTTGCGCATGGCGGTGAACAGTTTCGGATAAGCCATTGGAAGCCATGGCTGGTCCTTCTCGAAAACATCCTGTGCTTGTTCATAGAGCGCAGCCCGTGAGGCCGGTTCCTTTTCTGCACGGGCCTTGTCGATCAAGTCCTGAAACTCTTTGTTACACCAGCGTGCGTAGTTTTCGCCGTTTTTCGCCGCATCGCAACTCAGGTTGGGTGTGAGGAAGTTGTCCGGGTCACCGTTATCACCGACCCAGCCAGCCGAAACCATGTCGTGCTCGCCGTTTTTAGCGCGCTTGAGCATTTCGCCCCATTCCATGACTTTGATATTGACCTTCAGGCCAACCTGCGCCAGATCCGCCTGCATGCGCTGGGCGCCGAGCATTGGATTGGGGTTGGTCGGGCCGCCACCGTTGCGGGTGAACAGGGTGAATTCGGTGCCTTCCGGTACGCCGGCTTCCTTGAGCAGGGCGCGGGCCTTGTCCAGGTCACGCGGCGGGTTTTTCAGTTTGTCGTTGAAACCCAGCAAGGTCGGCGGATAAGGGCCGGTACCCACCACTGCATTGCCTTTGCCGAACAGGGCATCGGTATAGCCTGCCTTGTCGAACGCGATGTTGATCGCGTGACGTACCCGCGCATCGCTCATGTATTTGTGGGTGGTGTTCATCGCGGTGTAACTGGTGGTCATCGCCGCCAGTTCGTCGACTTTCAGGTTCGGGTCTTTCTTGATGCTTGGAATATCATCCGGCTTGGGGAACAACGCGATCTGACATTCGTTGGCCTTGAGCTTCTGCAGGCGCACGTTGTTATCGGTGCTGATCGCCAGGATCAACGGATCAACTGCCGGTTTGCCGCGAAAGTACTCAGGGTTGGCCTTGAAGCGCGCCTGGGCATCTTTTTGATAACGGATGAAGATGAACGGGCCAGTGCCGATGGGCTTGGCGTTAAGGTCATCGGTCTTGCCGGACTTGAGCAACTGGTCGGCGTATTCCTTGGAGTGGATTGAAGAGAATGCCATGCCCAGGTCGGCCAGGAACGGTGCTTCAGGACGGGTCAGGGTAAAGACGACGGTGTGATCATCGGTCTTCTCTACGCTCTTGAGCAGTTCCTTGAAGCCCATGCTTTCGAAGTACGGGTAGCCTACGAGCGACTTGTTATGCCACGGGTGATTCGGGTCCAGCTGGCGCTGGAAGCTCCAAAGCACGTCGTCGGCGTTCAGGTTGCGCGTGGGTTTGAAATAGTCGGTGGTGTGGAACTTGATATCTTCACGCAGGTGGAACGTGTAGGTCAGGCCATCGGCACTGATTTCCGGCAGGTCCTTGGCCAGCGCCGGGACCACTTCAGTGGTGCCGGGCTTGAAGTCCACCAGGCGGTTGAACATAGTTTCGGCAGC
Source organism: Pseudomonas orientalis (assembly GCF_002934065.1). Lineage (NCBI taxonomy): Bacteria > Pseudomonadati > Pseudomonadota > Gammaproteobacteria > Pseudomonadales > Pseudomonadaceae > Pseudomonas > Pseudomonas orientalis. Next base: position 928,492 of record NZ_CP018049.1, read on the forward strand.
GGCGTCAGCGGTCACGGCGGTGGTGTACAGGACCGGGTCAAAACCTTCCGGGCTGGCTTCGGTGCAGACCACCAGCGGTTTGGCCGAAACGCCGATCGCCACGCTCAACAGCGCAGCGGCCATGGCAGCTTGTAACGGGAGCATTTTCATTCAGAGCCCTCTGCAATCGATGGAGCCAGAAACGCGAAGACGGCGGGCTCGTCCTGAGCCCGCCGCTTACCTGGCGCTAATTAAAGAATGTTGAACGGGATGGTGGTGACCAGACGGAACTCTTTGATGCTGCCGTCGGACTGGAACTCGCTGCCACGGTGCTCAACATACGTTGCGCGCACGGTAGTGGCTTTGAGTGGGCCGCTTTGCAAGGCGTAAGAGGCGCCTACACCGTATTCCTGGTGTTTCTCGCCGTCCTGGGACTGAATGCCGTCGTAGGCGAACTTGGCGCGACCGTTGTTGCCGGTGTAGTGGGTACCGTCGATGCCCCAGCCGCGGGCCGAGTAGGCGTTGAACTTCAGGCCTGGCACGCCGTATTCGGCCATGTTGATGGCATAGGCGATCTGCAGCGATTTCTCGTTCGGGCCGTTGAAGTCAGACGTCAGGGAGTTGGCCAGGTAGATGCCGTTGGTTTCGTGCAGGTAGTCGAAGTACTCGTTACCGTTCACTTGCTGATAGCCGAAGGTCAGGCTGTGGGCCTGGTGAGTCAGGCCCAGGGACAGGGAGAAGGTATCGTTGTCGATTTCCCCCATCTCTTTTTTGCCTTCATCGACCGTCTTGTAGTAGTTGAAGCCGGTGGTCAGGCCCAGTTGCTGAGCGTCGCCCAGTTCGTGGGTAGCGCCGAAGTAGTACTGGTTCCAGAAGTCCTTCACGTTGGCGGCGAAGAAGCTGGTCTTCAGGCTTTTCAGCGGCTGGTAGTTCACACCCAGGGTGGAGACCTTGTCGGTTTCAGCGCCATTGCCGTATTCGCTACGGAATTTCGACAGGCTCTGTTCGCTACGCGGGGAAACGCGGTCAAACACGCCGCCCTGGAACGACAGGTTGCTGAACTCTTCGCTGTTGAAGCTCACACCCTGGAAGCTTGAAGGCAGCGCACGGTTGCCGATGGTGTCGACGATGCCGCTGCTGAAATTCTGGCGACCGGCGGTCAGTGTGGTGTTGGACACGCGGAACTGCACGTTGGCCAGGCCCAGTTTGCTCCACTGGTCGACGGCGTCACCGTTGGAGTCGGCCAGGGTGCGGTTGGAGCCGCCTTTGATATCACGCTTGCTGCGGTCCAGGACCAGTGCGTTGTACACCGCCACTTCGGTCTTGACGCCGACAGTGCCCTGGGTGAAACCCGAGCTGGCGTTGAGGATGGTGCCCTGCACCCAGTTGGTACGGTTGCGGTCGGTCAGAGTTTGGCCATGCTTCTGGTAAGCGAAGGTGCCCCCACGGTATTTGCTTTCATGGGAGTACCAGTTACGCGTGGTGCCGCCCAGGCTGAAATCTTCGATGAAGCCCTTGGCCTCGCTTTGGGCGCTGGTGCCGGCCAGAGTGGTAGGAACGAAGTCCTGGCTCTGGGTTTCAGCGTAGGCGGTGGCCGTGATGCTGCTGATGGCCAGGGCCAGAAGCGCTTTGCTGCTCAGTTTCATGGGTGAAGCTCCTTTGGTTCTCTTTTTTATGCCGGTCTTTTTAGGTGAACCGGCTATTGGGTGTGTAACTCGTTCAAGCTGTTGCAAACGTTTGGCGTAGGAAAATTCCCAACAAAAGCCTGCACGTTTGCCGCAGGGCCAGTTTCGCCCTGCGCAATCCGGTTATTTTTCTTATGGGGTGATGCTGACGCCCGAGAACACATTGCGGCCGAAAGGACTCACTTTGAAGCCTTCGACTTTGGCGCTTAACGGCTGGTTGACCGTCGAATGGGCGACTGGCGTGATCGGCACCTGCTGCTTGAGCAGTTGCTGCGCCTGTTTGTACAGAACAGTCCTTTGTTCACGGTCGGTGACGACCTTGGCTTGCTTGATCAGCTTGTCGTACGCCGGGTCACACCACATGGAGTAGTTGTTCCCGCCGATGGCGTCGCAGCTGTAGAGGGTGCCCAGCCAGTTGTCCGGGTCACCGTTGTCGCCGGTCCAGCCGATCAGGCTGACATCGTGCTCACCGTTCTTGGTGCGCTTGATGTATTCGCCCCATTCGTAGCTGACGATCTTCACTTTCAGGCCGATCTTGGCCCAGTCGTTCTGCAGCATTTCAGCCATCAGCTTGGCGTTGGGGTTGTACGGACGTTGTACCGGCATCGCCCAGAGGGTGATCTCGGTGCCTTCCTTCACGCCGGCGGCCTTGAGCAGTTCCTTGGCTTTTTCCGGGTTGTAGGCGGCGTCCTTGATGCTCTCGTCGTAGGACCACTGGGTCGGCGGCATGGCGTTCACTGCCAATTGCCCCGCACCCTGGTAGACGGCATTGAGGATGCTCTGTTTGTTCACCGCCATGTCCAGCGCCTGGCGCACTTCGAGCTGGTCGAACGGCTTGTGGCGCACGTTGTAGGCGATGTAGCCCAGGTTGAAGCCGGGCTTGGTCAGCAATTGCAGGTTCGGATCGGCCTTGAGCGCGTCGACATCGGCAGGACGCGGGTGCAGGGTGACCTGGCATTCGCCGGCCTTGAGCTTCTGCACGCGCACCGAAGCGTCGGTGTTGATGGCGAAGATCAGTTGGTCGAGCTTGACCCGGCTCGGGTCCCAGTACTGTTTGTTCGCCACGTAGCGAATCTGCGAGTCTTTCTGGTAACGCTGGAACACAAACGGGCCGGTGCCGATCGGCTTCTGGTTGATATCGCTGGGTTTGCCTTCCTTGAGCAACTGTTCGGCATACTCGGCGGAAAGGATCGCGGCGAAGCTCATGGCAATGTTTTGCACGAACGCGGCGTCGACCGTGTTCAAGGTGATCACCACGGTGTGCGGGTCGGTTTTTTCGACCTTGGCAATGTTCTTGTTCAGGCTCATCCCGTTGAAGTAGGGGAACTCGGTAGGGTAGGCCTTGCGAAACGGGTGGTCGGGGTCAAGCATGCGGTTGAAGGTGAACAGCACGTCGTCGGCGTTGAAGTCGCGTGTCGGCTTGAACTCTTTGTTGCTGTGGAACTTCACTCCTTCACGCAAATGAAAGGTGTAAGTCAGCCCGTCTTCGGAGATGTCCCATTTGGTTGCCAGCCCGGGCACTACGTCAGTTGCGCCTTTTTCGAACTCGACCAGGCGGTTGTACAACGGTTCTGCCGCATCGTTGTCGGTGGCGGTGGTGTATTGCGCGGTGTCAAAGCCTGCCGGGCTGCCCTCGGAGCAGAACACCAGGCTCTTCTTGTCGGCGGCTTGAGCCATTGTGGCCACGGCTAACAGGCTGGTGGCAAACAGTGCGGATAGAACGGTGGTATGGCGCATGACGATCCCGATCCTTGTTTGTAGTTATCAACAGCGAGCGATCCCACTGGTCACAGCCAGGGAGACATCACTGATCCCACACATAGCGAGCGCCTTTCCCAAAGTGAGGCCTCTGCTGTCCTACGACGTTATGGGTCGCGGACTTCACAGTAAATGCGCCAAATCGGATTGACCTTGTAGGTAACGGAGACACGGAGCGCAGTTCATTGCTGTAGGACAGCGGCGCTTATAAATGTGGTCTGTTTCCTACGGTCCAGGCGGATGAAATAACGGCGACGTTGTGAAACGTCGCCGTTATTGATCCTTACTTGCCGCTTACGCTCACGCCGTAGAAGGAGTTCAAGCCAAATGGGCTGATCTTGAAGTCCTGTACGGTGTTGCGCATGGGTTGATACACCGTCGAGTGCGCGATAGGTGTCATCGGAACTGCGTCTTTGAGTACATGTTGCGCCTGCTTGTACAGCTCGGTGCGTTTGGCGACATCCGACGTGGCCTTGGCTTCTTTCACGATGCCGTCGAATTTCTTGTCGCACCACTTGGAGAAGTTGTTGCCCGACAGCGAGTCGCAGCCGAACAGCACGTTCAGCCAGTTGTCCGGGTCACCGTTATCACCGCTCCAGCCAATGATCATGGCCTGGTTCTCGCCGCCCTTGGAGCGCTTGATGTATTCGCCCCACTCGTAGCTGGTGATCTTGACCTTCAAGCCGATCTTGGACCAGTCGTTCTGCAGCATTTCAGCCATCAGTTTGGCGTTCGGGTTGTATGGACGCTGAACCGGCATGGCCCACAGCACGATCTCGGTGCCTTCCTTGACGCCGGCTTCCTTGAGCAGCGCTTTGGCTTTCTCAGGATTGTAGGCGGCATCCTTGATGGTGGTGTCGTAGGACCATTGGGTCGGCGGCATGGCATTCACGGCCAATTGACCGGCACCCTGATACACCGAGTCGATGATCTGCTGCTTGTTCACCGACATGTCCAGGGCCTGGCGTACGCGCAGGTCTGCCAGTGGGTTCGGCTGATCGCTGCCCTTGACCTTGTCCATCACGTTGTAGGCCACGTAGCCCAGGTTGAAACCGGCCTGATGCGGCAGTTTCAGGTCTTTGTCTTCACCCAGCGCCTTGAGGTCGGCCGGACGTGGGAACAGGGTCACCTGGCATTCGTTTTTCTTGAGCTTCTGGATACGCACCGACGGGTCAGTGGTGATGGCGAAGATCAGGTTATCGATCTTCACGTCTTCAGGTTTCCAGTAGTCCTTGTTGCCGGTATAGCGAATGTTCGAGTCTTTCTGGTAGCTCTTGAACACGAACGGGCCGGTGCCGACCGGTTTCTGGTTGATGTCGGCGGGTTTTCCTTCTTTCAACAACTGCGCGGCGTATTCGGCGGATTGGATCGAGGCGAAGCTCATGGCCATGTTCTGAATGAACGCGGCGTCCACGGTGCCAAGGGTGAACTTGACGGTGTGGTCATCGATCTTTTCGATGTTCTTGATGTTGGTGTCCATCCCCATGTCCGTGAAATACGGGAACTCGGTGGGATAGGCCTTACGGAATGGATCGTCTTTATTGATCATCCGGTTAAAGGTGAACAGTACGTCGTCGGCCGAAAATTCACGAGTCGGCTTGAAGTACGGAGTGGTATGGAACTTGACGCCTTCGCGCAGGTGGAAGGTATACGTCAGGCCGTCCGGGGACACGTCCCAGCTGGTGGCGAGGCCAGGCACCACGGCGGTGCCGCCGCGTTCGAACTGGCTCAGGCGGTTGAACATGGTTTCGGCCGAGGCATCGAAGTCTGTTCCGGTGGTGTACTGGCCTGGGTCAAAACCGGCCGGGCTCCCTTCGGAGCAGAACACCAGGTTAGTTGCCGCTTGGGCAAATGGGGCTGCGGCCATAAGGCCAGCGCTCACTAATAACGGAAGGACTGCGTGTTTAAGCATGTTGGCCTCATGATTTGTTGTCATTTTTGGTGGTGAGGGCGACCTCGTGAGTCGGCCTGCGGATACTTATGCAGGCGCCATACCCATTGCAAGATGTTGAACGGTTGCAAGCGCCAAACAGTGGGACGGGCGTACAAGAATGTCGCATTTATGAAAGTTTCGACATAAATGTGTCTGTTTGGCGGGTTTTTTCGGTGCGTCGGGCGCACCGCAAAAGCCCAATCGAGGCGTCTAGTGCACTCGATTGGGGCGTTGTTGTTACTTATCTAGACTCACACCGTAGAACGGTGTCAGCCCGAACGGGCTGATCTTGAAGTCGCGCACTTGCTTGCGCATTGGCTGGAAAACCGTCGAGTTCGCAATAGGCGTTATAGGTACTTGTTCCTTAAGGATTTGTTGTGCCTGTTGATACCACTTGATGCGCTGTTCGCGGTCGTTGCTGACCTTGGCCTGCTGCACCAGCTTGTCATAGGCCGGGTTACACCATTTGGCGTAGTTGCTGCCCTTGACGGCGGCACAACTGTAGAGCACGCCAAGCCAGTTATCGGGGTCGCCGTTGTCGCCGGTCCAGCCGTAAATCATCGCGTCGTGTTCACCATTTTTGGCGCGCTTGATGTATTCGCCCCACTCATAGCTGACGATATTGGCCTTGATGCCGACCTTAGCCCAATCCTGTTGGATCATTTGCGCGGACATGCGCGCATTCGGGTTGGAGGCGCGTTGCACGGTCATCGCCCAAAGATCGATGGTGGTACCAGGTGCAACCCCTGCTTCTTTTAGTAGCGCCCGGGCCTTGGTCTGGTCGTACGGCGCATCCTTGATAGCCGGGTCATAAGACCACTGCGCGGGTGGCAACGCGTTCTGCGCCAATTGTCCGGCGCCCTGATACACCGCCTTGATGATCGCAGGCTTGTCGATGGCCATATCCAGGGCCTGGCGCACCTTGAGCTGGTCCAGGGGCGGATGGGTGACGTTGTAGGCGAGAAAGCCAAGGTTGAACCCGGCCTGTTGCAGCACCCGCAGGTTCGGGTCCTGTTTCATCACTTCTATATCGGCGGGGCGCGGGTAGCCGCTGACCTGGCATTCACCGGCCTTGAGTTTCTGCAGGCGCGCGGCGGCGTCCGGGGTGATGGCGAACACCAGATTGTCGAGCTTCACGTCCTCGGGTTTCCAATACTGCGTATTGGCGACATAGCGGATCTGCGAGTCTTTCTGATAGCGCTTGAACACGAACGGGCCGGTGCCGACCGGTTTCTGGTTGATGTCCTCGGCCTTGCCTTGTTTCAGGAGCTGGGCGGCGTACTCGGCCGACTGCACGGAGGCGAAACTCATCGCCAGGTTCTGCACGAACGAGGCATCCACGTTGTTCAGGTTGAAGCGCACAGTGTGGTCGTCGAGTTTGTCGACGCTTTTGATCGTGGTGTTCAGGCCCATGTCGGTGAAGTAGGGCGATTCGGAAGGGTAGGCCTTGCGAAACGGACTTTCGGCGTCTAACAGCCGGTTGAAGGTAAACACCACATCATCGGCGTTGAAGTCGCGGGTCGGGGTGAAAAAGTCGGTGGTGTGAAACTTCACGCCCTCGCGCAAGTGGAAGGTGTAGGCGAGACCGTCTCCGGACACATCCCAGCGAGTGGCGAGGCCGGGCTCGACTTCGGTACCGCCGCGCTTGAACTGGGTGAGGCGATTGAACACGGTTTCGGCGGAGGCGTCAAAGTCGGTGCCGCTGGTGTACTGGCTGGGGTCGAAGCCGGCGGGGCTGGCCTCGGAGCAATAGACCAGGGTGGTAGCTGCGTGCGCCATGGGCATGAAGGCCAGGAGGCCGGCGGCAAGGAGGAGCGGTTTGAAAGCAATTCTGTCCATGGAGACCCCTGAAATAGCAACCCTGTCAAAGCTGCGCAAATGAAAAAACGGCGGTCACCGAGGTTACCGCCGTTCAGGGTTGTCAGGTAGGGGTCACTGCATCTGCACTTCAATCACGCCATCTGCACTCATGTTGACCTGGCTGGTGCCGGCTTCCACTTCAGGCGTGGGCGCTGAATCGGCCATCGCCGCTTTCATCATCATGGCGCCGCGTGCATAGGGCATCGGGTAGCCGTTGGTGTTGAAGTTCAGGTTGACGATCTTGTAACCCTTGCCGCCCAGCGCATCGGTTGCCAGTTGCGCACGGGCCTTGAATGCCGCAACCGCGTCTTTGAGCAGCGCATCTTCGCTGGCCTTGCGCGTGCTGTCGGCGATGGCAAAGTCCATGCTGTCCATCTTCAGGGTGTTCAACAGCTCGCCGGTGAGTTTGGACAGCGCCGGGAAGTCCGCGCTTTCCAGGCGCAGTTCGGCGCGTTCACGCCAGCCTGTGATTTTCTGGTTCTTGCTGTCGTAGATCGGGTAGCTGTTGCGGCTGCCCTGGCGCAGGGTCACTGCCTTGACTTCGCGGGCCTGGCCCAGGGCGGTGTTCATGGTGGTGGTGATTTCAGCGGCAAGCTTGGCCGGGTCGGCGTTTTGCGACTCGGTGTAGAGGGTGACGATCATCTTGTCGCGCGCCACTTCCTGGCTGACTTCGGCGCGCAGGGAGATCTGGTTGTAATGCAGTTCATCGGCGGCCATGGCCGGCAGGCTGGCCAGGGCGCTGGCGCCGAGGGTGAGGACAGCGGCACTGCGAGAGAAACGGGACATGAAAGCTCCTTGAGATTGTCGTGTTCGGTATGACTGTAGACGTTGGCATCGGGTTCTTCGGGTTTACATATTCCCTACATGTTGTGGCGGTGGCGACGAACGGTCATCTGCCCGGCCTGCGTCAAAGAGCCACACGCGCCGTGCCGGCGGGTCTGCTTCGTTTATACTCGTGCCGATCCGCCTGCAGCGCTCATCGGGAGAGCTCATGCTCGCCGCCGTAAAACTGACTTCCGCCACCCGCCAGAACCTCTGGCGCCTGACGTTCATCCGCACCCTGGTATTGGCCGCACAGGCCGGTTCCGTCGGGCTCGCCTATTGGTTCGACCTGCTGCCGCTGCCCTGGCTGCAACTGGCCGTGACCCTCGGCTTTTCCAGCGTGCTGTGTGCGTTTACCGCCATCCGCTTGCGCACCACCTGGCCGGTCACCGAGTTGGAATACGCGCTGCAATTGGCCTGCGACCTGTTTATCCACAGTGTGTTGCTGTACTTCTCCGGTGGTTCCACCAATCCGTTTGTGTCGTATTACCTGGTGCCGCTGACCATTGCCGCCGTGACCTTGCCATGGCGCTATTCGGTGGTGCTGTCGGGCATCGCACTGACCCTGTACACCTTGCTCCTGGCGCAATTCTATCCACTGCAGACCTTTCCGATCGCTCGGGAAAATCTGCAGATCTACGGGATGTGGCTCAGCTTTGCCTTGTCTGCCGCCGTCATCACGTTTTTTGCCGCACGCATGGCCGAAGAGTTGCGCCGTCAGGAAGAGCTGCGCGCGATTCGCCGCGAAGAAGGCCTGCGCGACCAGCAACTGCTGGCGGTCGCCACGCAGGCGGCGGGTGCCGCCCATGAGCTGGGCACGCCGCTGGCGACCATGAGCGTGCTGCTCAAGGAAATGACCCAGGACCATCACGACCCGGCTCTGCAGGATGATTTGAGCGTGCTGCAGGAACAGGTCAAGCAATGCAAGCTGACGTTGCAGCAACTGGTGCGCGCCGCCGAAGCCAATCGCCGTCTGGCGGTCGAAATGCAGGACGTCACCCAGTGGCTCGATGAGGCGCTCAACCGCTGGCACCTGATGCGCCCCGAAGCCAGTTACCGTTTCAGCCTGTTGGGCCAGGGCAGCGTGCCGCGCATGGCGCCGCCGCCGGACCTCACCCAGGCCTTGCTCAACCTGTTGAACAATGCCGCCGACGCCTGTCCTGAAGGCCTGGGCGTGCAGTTGGACTGGGACGCGGAAAACGTCACCATCAGCATTCGTGACCACGGCGCGGGCGTGCCGCTGGCCATTGCCGAGCAGATCGGCAAACCGTTCTTTACCACCAAGGGCAAAGGTTTCGGCCTCGGCCTGTTTTTGAGCAAGGCCAGCGTGACCCGCGCGGGCGGCTCAGTGAAGCTCTATAGTCATGAGGAAGGCGGTACGCTCACCGAGCTGCGCCTGCCCCGTGTCGCACGAGGAGATATCGATGAGTGACGAGATCCAAGTCGAAGGCGAAGAACTGCCGCATTTGTTGCTGGTAGATGATGACGCCACCTTTACCCGCGTGATGGCGCGTGCCATGAGCCGTCGCGGCTTTCGCGTCAGCACCGCAGGCTCGGCCGAAGAAGGCCTGACCATCGCCCAGGCCGACCTGCCGGACTACGCCGCGCTCGACCTGAAAATGGACGGCGACTCGGGCCTGGTGCTGTTGCCCAAGCTGCTCGAACTCGACCCGGAAATGCGCGTGGTGATCCTCACCGGCTATTCCAGCATCGCCACTGCCGTCGAAGCCATCAAGCGTGGCGCCTGCAACTACCTGTGCAAGCCGGCGGATGCCGATGACGTGCTCGCCGCGCTGCTGTCCGAGCACGCCGACCTCGATACCCTGGTACCGGAAAACCCCATGTCGGTGGACCGCCTGCAGTGGGAGCACATCCAGCGTGTACTGACCGAGCACGAAGGCAATATCTCCGCCACCGCTCGCGCGTTGGGCATGCACCGGCGCACCTTGCAGCGTAAGTTGCAGAAGCGCCCGGTACGACGCTGAACGGCGACTGAACAACCCGCTTCAGGCTGCACGGATGCACGAACCGATCACCTATGATCGGTTCAAACGCCTGTGATGTTTTCCTATCGAGCCTGAACGATGAATCAGAACGCTGAATATTCCGCGGTCAACGATGCGGTGCGCGGGCAATTCTTCCGCCGAACCTGGGCCATGATCACGCCGTATTGGCGCAGTGAAGAGAAGGGCAGGGCCTGGTTGCTGCTGGCCGCCGTGATTGGCCTATCGCTGTTCAGCGTGGCGATTTCCGTGTGGATCAACCACTGGTACAAGGATTTCTACAACGCGCTGGAGAAGAAGGACACGGCTGCTTTCTGGCAATTAATCGTTTATTTCGGCGGTATCGCGGCCGTGGCGATCCTGGGCGCGGTGTACCGCCTGTACCTGACCCAGATGCTCACCATCCGCTGGCGTGCCTGGCTGACCGAAAAGCACTTCGCACGCTGGCTCGCCCACAAGAACTACTACCAGTTGGAGCAGGGCGGCTACACCGATAACCCGGACCAGCGGATTTCCGAAGACCTCAATACCTTTACCTCCAGCACTTTGAGCCTGGGCCTTGGGCTGTTGCGCAACGTGGTCAGCCTAGTGTCGTTCTCGATCATCCTGTGGGGCGTGTCGGGCAGCATTGAGGTGTTCGGCCTCACCATTCCCGGCTACATGTTCTGGTGCGCGCTGCTGTACGCCGCCGTGGGCAGTTGGCTGACGCATTTGATCGGGCGGCGGCTGATCGGCTTGAGCAACCAGCAACAGCGCTTCGAAGCCGACCTGCGTTTCTCCATGGTGCGGGTACGTGAAAATGCCGAAAGCATCGCGCTGTACAACGGCGAACCGAATGAAAAGCAGCGCCTGAGCACGCGCTTCGGCAAGGTCTGGCACAACTTCTGGGACATCATGAAAGTGTCCAAGCGCCTGACCTTCTTCACCGCCGGCTACAGCCAGATCGCGATTATCTTCCCGTTTATCGTGGCCGCGCCGCGCTACTTCACCGGCAAGATCGAACTGGGCGAGCTGATGCAAATCAACTCGGCGTTCGGCAATGTGCAGGAGAACTTCAGTTGGTTTATCAACGCCTACTCGGAACTGGCGTCGTGGCGCGCTACCAGTGACCGTCTACTGAGTTTCCAGCAGGCTATGAGCGACAATGAGCAGCGCGCCCCGGCCATCGATGTGCGCCCTGAAGGCGAACACCTGGTGATCAAGAATCTGGGCATGGACCTGGCCGACGGCCGTCACTTGCTCACCGACGCCGACATGACCGTGGAGCCTGGCCAGCGCGTGATGCTCAGCGGGCGTTCCGGCAGCGGCAAGAGCACCTTGCTGCGGGCGATGGGGCATCTGTGGCCGGCCGGCCATGGCAGCATTCGCCTGCCGGCGACGCGCTATTTGTTTCTGCCGCAGAAGCCGTATTTACCGATTGGCACGTTGAAGGCTGTGTTGAGTTATCCACAGGACGACAGCGTCTATCCGGCAGAACGTTATGCACAAGTCCTGGAAACCTGTCGCTTGCCGCACTTGGTCAGCCGCCTGGATGAAGCCAACCACTGGCAGCGCATGCTCTCGCCCGGCGAGCAACAGCGCCTGGCCTTTGCCCGTGCGTTATTGTTCGCGCCGCAGTGGCTGTACATGGACGAAGCGACCTCGGCCATGGATGAGGAGGATGAGGCAACGTTGTATCAGGCGCTGATCGATGAACTGCCGGGGTTGAGCATCGTCAGCGTCGGCCATCGCAGCAGTCTCAAGCGCTTCCATGAAAGGCATGTGCGGATCGAGGGTGGGCGGTTGCAGGAACAACAACCGGCCTAAGGTCATGTGGGGTCAAGTGTGGGAGGGGGCTTGCCCCCGATGGCGGTATGTCAGTCACCTGCTTTGGATCTGACACATTGCTATCGGGGGCAAACCCCCTCCCACATTAGATCTCCATGGTCAGGGAAACTTAGCCCCAACAAAAAGCCCGGCTGATCATCGATCAGCCGGGCTTTTTAATTGCTTGAATGAATTACTTCTTCAAGCCGTAATGCTCATCCAGCATGCCTGGAGCGTTCGGCGTTTTTGGCGCGTAGTCCCGCGGCGGTTCCTGGTTTTCCCGGGGTGGGGTCAGGCGTTCCCGTGGGGTTTGCGGTGCATCGGAATGCAGCGCGGCCAGCAGGCGCTGGCGGGTGATGTCGTCGAGGGCCAGGCGGTTTGCGCCATCGGCGAGATGATCCTGTACTTCCTGGTAGCTCTGGGTGAGCTTCTTGACCAGGGTCGCGGTGCTGTTGAAGTGGGTAACAACCTCGTTCTGATAACTGTCAAAACGTTCCTGAATGTCATCCAGCTGACGTTGCGTGCGGTTAGGCGCGGCATTCGGCAGCAGGCGAGCAACCAGGAATCCAATGGCGACACCGGCAACCAGGGCAAGAGTCGGCAACAACCAAACTAAGAGCGAGTGTTCCACGAGTCCTTCCTCTATAAACGGCTTTGCTTTACGTTAACGGCTCAAACCTGCGCTGTATACCGCGATTAAGCTCGCAATGATGCCATGCACAGACTTTTAGCTAGACGAGTCGACCCCTTGAGAGGTCACGGAGTTCATCCTTGCTCATGCGTGAAACCCCCGTTTTGATCGATGGCCCGGTGGGCCAACTGGAAGCCCTGTATCTGGATCACCCCGAACCCCGTGGCCTGGCGCTGATCTGCCACCCCAACCCGGTGCAGGGCGGGACCATGCTCAATAAAGTGGTGTCGACCCTGCAGCGCACCGCGCGCGATGCCGGTTTGATTACGTTGCGTTTCAATTATCGTGGCGTCGGCGCCAGCGCCGGTTCCCACGATATGGCCAGCGGTGAAGTGGACGATGCCGAAGCGGCCGCCACCTGGTTGCGGGAAAAACACCCGGACCTGCCGATCACCTTGCTGGGTTTTTCCTTCGGCGGTTACGTGGCTGCCAGTCTCGGCGGGCGTCTGGAAGCCAAGGGCGAGAAGCTCGCGCACCTGTTCATGGTCGCTGCGGCGGTGATGCGCCTGGGCGAGTCGGACCTGTTGCCCCAGGGCTGCCCGTTGACCCTGATCCAGCCGGAAACCGACGAAGTGGTTGACCCACAGCTGGTCTACGATTGGTCCGCCGCCCTGAAACGCCCCCATACGCTGCTGAAAGTGGCAGAATGCGGACACTTTTTTCATGGCAAGCTGACCGATCTCAAGGATCTGGTGCTGCCACGCCTTTCGAATTGATGACAAGCGATCACCCATGACGACCCGTACCCGCATCCTCACCGGCATTACCACCACCGGCACGCCGCACCTGGGCAACTACGCCGGTGCGATCCGCCCGGCGATCCTTGCCAGCGAAGACGCCAATGCCGATTCCTTCTACTTCCTGGCTGACTACCACGCCCTGATCAAATGCGATGACCCGCAGCGCATCCAGCGCTCGCGCATGGAAATCGCCGCGACCTGGCTGGCCGGTGGCCTGGATGTGAACCGAGTGACGTTCTACCGCCAGTCCGACATCCCCGAGATCCCCGAGCTGACCTGGCTGCTGACCTGTGTGGCCGCCAAGGGCCTGCTCAACCGCGCCCACGCCTACAAGGCGTCGGTGGACAAAAACGTGGAGAGCGGCGAAGACCCGGACGCGGGCATCAGCATGGGCCTGTACAGCTACCCGGTATTGATGGCGGCGGACATCCTGATGTTCAACGCGCACAAGGTGCCGGTCGGCCGCGACCAGATCCAGCACGTGGAAATGGCCCGTGATATCGGCCAGCGTTTCAACCACCTGTTCGGCAACGGTAAAGAATTCTTCACCATGCCTGAAGCGTTGATCGAAGAAAGCGTCGCCACCTTGCCGGGCCTGGACGGGCGCAAGATGTCCAAGAGCTATGACAACACCATCCCGTTGTTCACCAGCGCCAAGGACATGAAGGAGTCGATCTCGCGGATCGTCACCGATTCGCGCGCGCCAGGCGAAGCCAAGGACCCGGACAACTCGCACCTGTTCACCTTGTACCAGGCATTCGCGACCAAGGCCCAGGAAGAGGAGTTCCGTGGTGAGCTGCTGCAAGGCCTGGGCTGGGGCGAGGCGAAGAACCATCTGTTCCAACTGCTCGACGGCCAACTCGGTGAAGCGCGCGAGCGTTATCACCAACTGATGTCGCGCCCGTCCGACATGGAAGACCTGCTGCTGGTCGGCGCGAAAAAAGCCCGTGCCGTGGCGGCGCCGTTCCTGGCTGAGCTGCGCGAAGCGGTGGGCCTGCGCTCGTTCGTCAACCAGGCTGCGGCGCCGGTCGCCACCAAGAAGAAAGCAGCGAAGGCTGCGCGCTTCGTGAGCTTTCGTGAGGACGACGGCAGCTTCCGCTTCCGCCTGCTGGCGGCCGATGGCGAGCAACTGCTGCTGTCGCGCAACTTCGCCGACGGCAAAGCGGCCGGCGCGGTGACCAGGCAATTGCAGAGCGGTGATTTGGACATACGCACCGAGGCCCGGCGCTTCAGCGTATGGCTGGACGACGCCGCTGTGGCCGACAGCGCCGAGTTCGCCGACGAAGCCTCTCGAGATACCGCCATCGCTGCGTTGCGCGTCGCGTTGGCCCCTTCCGAGGATTAACCCGACCAAGGGTTGATTGCCATTATCCAGGGCCGTCGTTACAGTGACGGCCCGTTTTTGTTGCCTTGCTAACGAAATTATGACGCCCCTAGAACGATATCAAGCTGATCTGAAACGCCCTGACTTCTTCCATGACGCGGCCCAGGAAAATGCGGTGCGTCATTTGCAGCGCCTGTATGAAGACCTGGTCGCGGCCTCGCAAACCAAGCCGGGGATGTTCAGCAAGCTGTTTGGCAAAAAAGACCACACGCCGGTCAAGGGCCTGTACTTTTGGGGTGGCGTCGGCCGGGGCAAGACTTACCTGGTGGACACCTTCTTCGAAGCGCTGCCGTTCAAGGAAAAGGTGCGTACCCACTTCCACCGCTTCATGAAGCGTGTGCACGAAGAAATGAAGACCCTGCCGGGGGAAAAGAACCCGCTGACGATCATTGCCAAGCGTTTCTCCGACGAAGCGCGGGTGATCTGCTTCGATGAGTTCTTCGTCTCCGACATCACCGACGCCATGATCCTCGGCACCTTGATGGAAGAGCTGTTCAAGAACGGCGTAACCCTGGTCGCGACCTCGAACATCGTGCCCGATGGCCTGTACAAGGACGGCCTGCAGCGCGCGCGCTTCCTGCCGGCCATTGCGTTGATCAAGCAGAACACCGATATCGTCAATGTCGACAGCGGCGTCGACTATCGTTTGCGTCACCTCGAGCAAGCGGAACTGTTCCACTTTCCGCTCAACGAGGCGGCCCACGAAAGCCTGAAGAAAAGCTTCCGTGCGTTGACGCCGGAATGCACCCAGGCGGTGGAAAACGACAAGCTGATGATCGAGAACCGCGAAATCATCGCCTTGCGTACCTGCGATGACGTGGCCTGGTTCGAATTCCGTCAACTGTGCGACGGCCCGCGTAGCCAGAACGACTACATCGAACTGGGCAAGATCTTCCATGCGGTGATCTTGAGCGGTGTGGAGCAGATGGGCGTGACCACCGACGACATCGCGCGGCGCTTTATCAACATGGTCGACGAGTTCTACGATCGTAACGTCAAGTTGATCATCTCGGCGGAAGTCGAACTCAAGGACCTGTATACCGGCGGGCGCTTGAACTTCGAATTCCAGCGCACCTTGAGCCGTTTGCTGGAAATGCAGTCCCACGAATTCCTGTCGCGCGGACACAAACCCTAAGATCAATGCAAATCAAACTGTGGGAGGGGGCTTGCCCCCGATAGCGGTGGATCAGTCAACTCATGCAGTGACTGACACCCTGCTATCGGGGGCAAGCCCCCTCCCACATTGGTTTTGTGTATATCCAGTTACGCGGCCTGCTGGAATTGCTGCCGATACTGATTCGGCGACAACTCCGTGTGTTGCCTGAACAACCGCGCAAAGAAGCTCGCATCGTCGTAACCCACCTCATAGCTGATGGTCTTGATGCTCTTGCGGCTGCCCGACAGCAGGCCCTTGGCGGTCTCGATGCGCAAGCGTTGCAGATAATGCAGCGGCTTGTCGCCGGTGGCGGCCTGGAAGCGGCGCATGAAGTTGCGGATGCTCATGCCGTGCTCCCTGGCGACGTCTTCGAAGCGGAACTTGTCGGCAAAGTGTTCTTCGAGCCAATGCTGGATCTGCAGGATGATCACATCCTGGTGCAGCTTCTGCCCGCCAAAACCGATGCGCCCCGGCGCATAGCTGCGTTGCACCTCATACAGAATATCGCGGGCCACGGCCTGGGCGATGTTGGCGCCGCAGAAGCGTTCGATCAGATAAATGTAGAGGTCGCAGGCTGAGGTGGTGCCGCCGGCGCAATACAGGTTGTCGGCGTCGGTCAGGTGCTTGTCCTGGTTGAGCTGCACCTGGGGGAAGCGTTCGCTGAAAGCCGTGAAGAAGCGCCAGTAGGTGGTCGCTTCCTTGCCATCGAGCAGGCCGGCTTCGGCCAGCCAGAACACCCCGGTGGCTTCGCCGCACAGCACGGCGCCGCGGGCGTGCTGTTCGCGCAGCCAGGGCAGTACCTGTGGGTAGCGGGTGCACAAGGCCTCAAAGTCGTCCCAGAAGGCGGGCAGCACGATGATGTCGGCGTCTTCCAGGCCGCCGTCCACCGGCATGATCACATTGCTGAAGCTGCGCACCGGTTGTCCGTCGGGGCTGACCAGGCGCGTTTCAAACGCAGGGGTCAGGCCCAGGCCTTGTTGCTTGCCATAACGCAGGCTGGCGAGATGGAAAAAATCCTTGGCTTGCATGAGGGTGGAAGCGAATACCCGATCAATAGCCAGAATGCTGACGCGCCGCAAGGGCGAGGAGATTTGGTTAGACATAATTTCATTTATTCTTATAGGGGAAAGTGGTCACCAGACGGCTGGATCGTCTTATTTTTTGTCGCATGTGTCCAGTGTCCCGTGACGCATTCGCGGCATAGGCTCTGTTGGCTTGTTTTTGTCCGACAATCCACGCAGGTGAGCCATGATTCCCAGAACCTTGTTCAGCCCGGAGCACGAACTCTTTCGCGAAAGCGTGCGCACCTTTCTTGAAAAGGAGGCGGCGCCATTCCATGGGCAATGGGAGAAGCAGGGCCATATCGACCGCAGCCTCTGGAACAAGGCGGGGGAGGCCGGGATGTTGTGTTCGCACGTGCCGGAAGAATACGGCGGGCTGGGCGCGGACTTTCTCTACAGCGCGGTGGTGATCGAAGAGATCGGCCGGCTCGGGCTCACCGGCATCGGGTTTTCCCTGCACTCAGACATTGTCGCGCCATACCTTCTGCATTACGGCAGTGAGGCGCTGAAGCAAAAGTACCTGCCCAAACTGATCTCCGGCGAGCTGGTGACAGCCATTGCCATGACCGAACCCGGGGCCGGTTCCGACCTGCAGGGGGTGAATAGCACGGCGGTGCCGGACGGTGATGACTATGTGATCAACGGCTCCAAGACCTTTATCACCAATGGCTATCTGGCCGACCTGGTGATCGTGGTCGCCAAGACTGATCCCAAGGCGGGTGCGAAGGGCATCAGCCTGTTCCTGGTGGAAGCCGATACGCCGGGCTTCGCCAAGGGCAAGCGCCTGGAGAAGGTCGGCATGAAGGCCCAGGACACCTCGGAGCTGTTCTTCCAGGATGTCCGTGTGCCCAGGGGAAACCTGCTGGGCCAGGCGGGCATGGGCTTCGCCTACTTGATGCAGGAACTGCCTCAGGAGCGTTTGACTGTGGCGATCGGCGCCATCACTTCAGCCGAAGCGGCCTTGCAATGGACGCTGGAGTACACCCGCGAGCGCAAGGCGTTCGGCAAGGCGATTGCCGACTTTCAGAACACAAGGTTTAAGCTGGCGGAGATGGCCACCGAGATTCAGATCGGCCGTGTGTTCGTGGATAAATGCCTGGCACTGCACCTGGAAGGCAAGCTGGATGTGCCCACTGCGGCAATGGCCAAGTATTGGGCCACGGACCTGCAATGCAAGGTGCTCGATGAGTGCGTGCAGCTGCACGGCGGCTACGGGTTCATGTGGGAGTACCCGATTGCCCGGGCGTGGGCGGATGCGCGGGTGCAGCGGATTTATGCGGGGACCAATGAGATCATGAAGGAGATCATTGCGCGGGCACTTTGATTGTGTGGTGTGGCTGAGGGCCTCATCGGGGGCAAGCCCTCACCCACATTTTGATCTGTGAACAGGGTCAGGTGTGTGGGGGGGCAAGCTCCCTCCCACACATTTTGATCTGTGAACAGGGTCAAGTGTGGGAGGGGGCTTGCCCCCGATGGCGGCCTGAAGATCAATCAGGGCGCCGGATTCGGATGATCCTTCTGAATCGCCTCAATCCCCTCCAGCACTTCCTTGGACAGTTTCAAATCGGCACTGGCAATGTTGCTATCCAACTGCTCAAGGCTCGTTGCACCGATAATATTGCTGGTCACAAACGGCTGTTGCGTCACAAACGCCAACGCCATCTGCGCCGGGTCCAGGCCATGTTCCCGCGCCAATGCCACATAACGGCTGCACGCCGCTTCCGACTGCGGATTGAAATACCGACTGAAACGGCTGTACTCCGTCAGGCGCGCCTTGGCCGGACGCGCGCCGCCCTCGTACTTGCCGCTGAGCATGCCGAACGCCAGGGGCGAGTAGGCCAGCAAGCCGCATTGTTCGCGAATCGCGATTTCCGCCAGGCCCACTTCAAAGCTGCGGTTGAGCAGGTTGTAGGGGTTCTGGATCGACACCGCACGGCTCCAGCCGCGGGCTTCGGCCAGGGCAAGGAATTTCATGGTGCCCCACGGCGTTTCGTTGGACAGGCCGATGTGGCGGATCTTGCCGGCCTTGACCTGCTCATCCAGCGCTTCGAGGGTTTCCTCCAGCGGGGTGAGGTCGTCTTCGTCCTTGTGCTTGTAGCTCAATTGACCGAAGAAGTTGGTGCTGCGCTCCGGCCAGTGCAGTTGGTAGAGGTCGATCCAGTCGGTCTGCAGGCGTTTGAGGCTGGCGTCGAGCGCCTCGACAATGTGCTTGCGGTTATGGCGCAGGTGGCCGTCGCGGATGTAATCGATGGTGTTGCCGGGGCCGGCGATCTTGCTGGCGAGGATCCAGTCGGCGCGGTCGCCACGGCTCTTGAAGTAATTGCCGATATAACGCTCGGTCGTGGCATAGGTATCGGCCCTGGGCGGTACCGGGTACATTTCCGCCGTATCGAGGAAGTTGATGCCCGCCGCTTTGGCCCGTTCGATCTGGGCGAAGGCCTCTGCCTCGCTGTTCTGCTCACCCCAGGTCATGGTGCCCAGGGCGATCGCGCTTACGTTCAGATCAGTCCGGCCCAGCTGTCGATAATCCATCGGGTACTCCTTCAGGGGAAAACAATCATAAAAGCAGGTTGAATTTTTTTTCGCAATCTGCATAATTGCCCACCTCTTTCTGCAGTGGAAGTGATGCGCCGCCTGCCGAAGAATCTTGCCGTTGAACGGACGCGCTGACCCGAGCCCCCGATAGCGTCTGTATCCGGCTGCCTTTGACCTTGTCAAAGTACGCACTATTCAGTAAGATCCGCCGTCTAATTTACAGGGCGGCCCCTGAGGCTATTAAAGAATGACAACTTTTACTGCAAAACCGGAAACAGTTCAGCGCGACTGGTTTGTCGTCGACGCCGCTGGTCAGACCCTGGGTCGTCTGGCCACTGAAGTCGCCAGCCGTCTGCGTGGCAAGCACAAGCCTGAATACACCCCGCACGTTGATACCGGTGACTACATTGTCATCATCAACGCTGAGCAGGTACGTGTTACCGGCAACAAAGCGCAAGACAAAATGTACTACCGTCACTCCGGTTTCCCAGGCGGTATCAAGTCTTCCAACTTTGAAGGCCTGATCTCCAAGAAGCCTGAAGCCCCGATCGAAATCGCGGTCAAAGGCATGCTGCCTAAGGGCCCACTGGGTCGCGATATGTTTCGCAAGCTGAAAGTCTATGCGGGCGCTGTACACCCTCATGCTGCTCAGCAGCCCCAAGAACTGAAGTTTTAACGGAATAGTTCATTATGTCGGCGACTCAAAATTACGGCACTGGCCGTCGCAAAACCGCAACCGCACGCGTTTTCCTGCGTCCGGGCACTGGTAACATCTCGATCAACAACCGCTCCCTGGACAACTTCTTCGGCCGCGAAACTGCCCGCATGGTAGTTCGTCAGCCGCTGGAATTGACCGAGACCGTTGAAAAGTTCGACATCTACGTCACCGTTATCGGTGGCGGTGTAAGTGGTCAAGCTGGCGCAATCCGCCACGGTATCACTCGCGCTCTGATGCAGTACGACGAAACCCTGCGTGGCGCTCTGCGCAAAGCTGGCTTCGTAACTCGCGATGCTCGTGAAGTTGAACGTAAGAAAGTCGGTCTGCGTAAAGCGCGTAAGCGTCCGCAGTACTCGAAGCGTTAATTCGCTTTACGTTCCACAAAAACGCCCAGCCTCCTCACGGAGCTGGGCGTTTTTTATTGCCTGGGATTTATGCAGATTTTTCGCCGTGACAACTTGCCACATCCGTAGACCCCCTATACTACAAGGCCTGGGGGTGGAGCTCCGGGTAATTCCCTTGTCATACGTGGGGCTTTTCATTACCATCCGTCAAAATTTTTATAAGTAAAGATTCAACACTTAGTAGACGCCTGATTTAACAGGCCAAAAAGCTGATGGGAGAGGACTGAATGAGCAATGACGGCGTGAATGCAGGCCGGCGTCGCTTCCTCGTAGCAGCCACATCCGTGGTGGGTGCTGCAGGAGCGGTGGGGGCTGCGGTCCCGTTCGTGGGGTCATGGTTTCCCAGTGCCAAGGCGAAAGCCGCAGGTGCACCGGTGAAGGTGAATGTCAGCAAGATCGAGCCAGGGCAGCAGATGATTGCTGAATGGCGCGGCCAGCCGGTCTTCATTGTTCGTCGTACCGAGGAAATCCTGGGGAATCTCAAGAAGATTGAAGGCCAGTTGTCTGACCCCCAATCCGAGAAATCCGACCAGCCCGCCTACGCCAAGAACGAAGCACGTTCGATCAAGCCGGAGATCCTGCTGCTGGTGGGTTTGTGTACCCACCTGGGTTGCTCGCCTACGTTTCGCCCGGAAGTCGCACCCGCTGACTTGGGCAAGGACTGGGTTGGCGGTTACTTCTGCCCCTGCCACGGTTCCCATTACGACCTCGCCGGCCGTGTCTACAAGTCCCAGCCTGCACCCTTGAACCTGCCGGTTCCTCCGCACACCTACGAAACTGACGACCTTATTGTCATTGGCCTCGATAAGGAGAACGCGTGATGAGCAAGTTCATGGATTGGGTGGACGCGCGCTTCCCCGCCACCAAAATGTGGGAAGACCATCTCAGCAAATATTACGCGCCAAAAAACTTCAACTTCTTCTACTTCTTCGGCTCCCTGGCACTGCTGGTGCTGGTCAACCAGATCGTCACCGGTGTCTGGCTGACGATGAGCTATACGCCTTCGGCGGAAGAGGCGTTTGCCTCTGTCGAGTACATCATGCGTGACGTCGAGTACGGCTCGATCCTGCGCCTGCTGCACTCTACCGGCGCATCGGCGTTCTTTATCGTCGTCTACCTGCACATGTTCCGTGGCCTGCTCTACGGTTCGTACCAGAAACCCCGCGAGCTGGTGTGGGTGTTCGGCATGCTGATCTACCTGGCGCTGATGGCCGAAGCCTTCATGGGCTACCTGTTGCCATGGGGCCAGATGTCGTACTGGGGCGCCCAGGTGATCATCTCGCTGTTCGGTGCCATCCCGGTGATTGGCAACGACCTGACCCAGTGGATTCGCGGCGACTACCTGATCTCGGGCATCACCCTGAACCGCTTCTTCGCCTTGCACGTGGTGGCCTTGCCGATCGTGATCCTGGGCCTGGTGGTATTGCACATCCTGGCGCTGCATGAAGTCGGCTCCAACAACCCGGATGGCGTGGATATCAAGAAGCACAAGGACGAGAACGGCATCCCGCTGGACGGCATTCCATTCCACCCGTACTACACCGTAAAAGACATTGTCGGCGTGGTCGTGTTCCTGTTCGTATTCTGTTCGATCGTGTTCTTTTTCCCGGAGATGGGCGGGTATTTCCTGGAGAAGCCCAACTTCGAACAGGCCAACGCATTCAAGACTCCTGAGCATATTGCCCCGGTCTGGTACTTCACGCCGTTCTACGCCATCTTGCGTGCGATTCCCGACAAACTCATGGGCGTCATCGCCATGGGCGCGGCGATTGCGGTGCTGTTCGTGCTGCCGTGGCTCGACCGCAGCCCGGTCAAGTCGATGCGCTACAAAGGTTGGCTGAGCAAGATCTGGCTGTGGGTGTTCTGCATTTCGTTCGTGATCCTGGGTGTGCTGGGCGTACTGGCGCCGACCCCTGAGCGCACGTTGCTGTCGCAGGTCTGCACCTTCCTGTACTTCGCCTACTTCATTCTGATGCCGTTCTACACCCGGCTCGAGAAGACCAAACCGGTTCCGGAAAGGGTGACTGGCTGATGAAAAAATTATTCGTTGCATTAGTGCTTGCGGCACTGCCGCTCCTGTCTCTGGCCGCCGAGCATGGCGCGCAGCTGGAAAAGGTCGACATCGACGTCTCCGATAAGGCCGCTCTGCAGGACGGTGCGCGCACGTTCGCCAACTACTGCATGGGCTGCCACAGCGCCAAGTTTCAGCGCTACGAACGGGTGGCCGACGACCTGGGCATCCCCCATGAGCTGATGCTGGAAAAGCTGGTGTTCACGGGGGCCAAGATCGGCGACCACATGAACATCGGCATGAAGCCAGCGGACGCCAAGGCCTGGTTCGGTGCGGCACCGCCGGACCTGACCCTGGTGGCGCGGGTGCGAGGCACCGACTGGCTCTACGGCTACCTCAAATCCTTCTACGAAGACCCGGCCCGCCCGTGGGGCGTGAACAACAAAGTGTTCCCGAACGTCGGCATGCCTAACGTTCTGGTCGGCCTGCAGGGTCGCCAGGTGGTAGGATGCAAGCAGGTTCAGGTCGTTGAAGACGGCAAGAAGCAATATGATCCGTTGACCGGCACGCCGCTGACCCATGAAGCGTGTGATCAACTGACCATCGTGCCCAAGACCGGTACGCTGAACGAAGAGCAGTTCGACGAGAAGGTCAAGAACCTGGTGACCTTCCTGGCCTACTCGGCCAACCCGGTCAAACTGCAGCACCAGCGCATCGGTACGTACGTCTTGCTGTACCTGGCTTTCTTCTTCGTATTCGCCTATCTGCTCAAACGCGAGTACTGGAAGGATGTGCATTGATCCAACCGTAAGCAATTGCTGTTAATCTTGCGCGCCCAGCGGCATCTCTGAACACGTAGCGCCGGTTTCACCGGACGTTACAGAGATGCTCTCTGGGCGCGCTCGTTTTTGAGCTTTCGATAATTTCAACAAGCGAGGAGGACCGCCATGGGCGTGACCAACCGGTTGGCCTGTTACTCCGACCCCGCCGACCACTATTCCCACCGAGTACGCATCGTGCTCGCAGAGAAGGGTGTCAGCGCCGAGATCATCAGTGTGGAAGCGGGCCGTCAGCCGCCGAAGCTGATCGAAGTGAACCCTTACGGCAGCTTGCCCACCCTGGTTGATCGTGACCTGGCGTTGTGGGAGTCAACCGTGGTGATGGAATACCTGGATGAGCGTTACCCGCATCCGCCTTTGCTGCCGGTGTACCCGGTGGCACGTGCCAACAGCCGCCTGCTGATCCATCGGATCCAGCGTGACTGGTGCGGGCTGGTGGATGTGATTCTCGATACCCGCAGTAAAGAGGCCGCGCGCGTACAGGCACGTAAGGAATTGCGCGAAAGCCTGACCGGCGTTTCGCCGTTGTTCGCCGATAAACCTTTTTTCCTCAGTGAGGAACAAAGTTTGGTCGATTGCTGCCTATTACCCATACTCTGGCGCTTGCCGATTCTGGGCATTGAACTGCCACGGCCGGCCAAGCCGTTGCTTGATTACATGGAGCGCCAATTTGCGCGTGAGGCTTTCCAGGCGAGTCTGTCTGGCGTCGAACGCGATATGCGCTAAGGCTTAAGGAGCCGCTGATGAACTCCAGTCGACCTTATTTGGTCCGCGCGCTCTATGAGTGGATTGTGGACAATGATTGCACCCCGCACATGCTGGTCAACTCCGAATTTCCTGCGGTGCAGGTTCCGCAGGGTTTTGCCAGTGACGGACAGATTGTATTGAACGTATCGCCCAGTGCCGTGCGCCACCTGCACATGGACAACGAGGCGGTCAGTTTCGAAGGGCGTTTTGGCGGCGTGCCGCATACGCTGTTCGTGCCGATCGGCGCCATCCTTGGGATTTATGCCCGTGAAAACGGCCAAGGCATGGTGTTTGATCTGGAGTCGCCTTTCGAGGACGACGAAACGATCGAAGGGCAAGACGGCGATGATGTACCGCCACCGGATAACGAGCCACCGCGCCCCACTGGCCGGCCGAGCTTGAAAGTGGTGAAGTAAGCGGCTGCTGCCTTCGGGCGAGCCTGAAAAATGCCTCGGCGGTTGCCGGGGCATTTTTTTGCCTGCCGCACAGGCATGAAAGTCGCGACAGGAACGGTGATCGTACAACCGCCATGGGCTATGATGCGTCTTCAGTTCACCGAGAAAGATGACTCATCATGGAAAACGCCAACGCCGTCCCACGTCTTCCCCGCAAGCGTCGCAGCCTTGCCCAGGAATTGGTCACGGTGTTGTCCGAGCAGATCCGCGACGGCCAGCTCAAGCGTGGCGACAAGCTGCCCACCGAGTCGGCGATCATGGAGGCCCATGGCGTCAGCCGTACCGTAGTGCGCGAAGCAATTTCGCGCTTGCAGGCGGCGGGGCAAGTAGAGACGCGGCACGGTATCGGTACGTTCGTATTGGACACGCCAAGCCCGAGCGGTTTTCGCATCGACCCGGCCACCGTGGTAACGCTGCGCGATGTGTTGGCGATTCTCGAACTGCGCATCAGCCTGGAAGTGGAGTCCGCAGGCCTGGCTGCCTTGCGCCGCAGCGACGAGCAACTGGCGGCGATGCGTGCCGCCCTCGATGCGTTGAATGAAAGCGCGGCCCATGCAGGTGATGCGGTGGCGTCAGACTTCGCGTTCCACCTGGAAATTGCGCTGTCCACCGGCAACCGCTACTTCACTGACATCATGACCCATCTGGGCACCAGCATCATTCCGCGTACCCGCCTGAATTCGGCGCGCCTGGCCCATGATGACCAGCAGCACTACATGGGGCGCCTGAGTCGTGAGCATGAAGAGATTTACGAGGCGATCGCGCGTCAGGATTCGGACGCGGCGCGGGCGGCCATGCGGTTGCATTTGACCAATAGTCGGGAGAGGCTGCGCCATGCCCATGAAGAGGCGGAGGCGCAGCGGGGGTAATTCTGGTAACAGCGATTAACTCGTTCAGGCGAAGGTGAAGTCGATTTGCACAACGTCGCCGCCGATGATTACGAAGTTTTTGGCTATGACCTCCTGAGCCGGATCACCCTCAAGTTCAATGGTATCTCCGATGTTGGGCAGAAGGGCGACGTCAAAGTCATGAGTGGCAGCTTTGGATTTGTTGGAGCGGGATTTGAAGGTGCACTTTTTAGTAGCCATGATAAGCCTCATTAATTTCAGGATGAGTTGCGACCTCCGAGGTGACTGCATTGCTTGTTGCTGCTGAGAGAGCCCCGGCGGTCTAATGCAAACTAACGGCCGTTGGCTCACTGCGATACTGTCAGAATTAACAGTGTCGACGAACGGGCCCATGCATGCGATTGCATGCATGGGCTACGGTTATCTCAAGACTGCGGGTTATTCGGCTTGTAATCCTTGAGCAACAAATACGTACTCCACCCCCACCAATCCTTCGTCCACCGCTTGTCGTTCAGGTCATTCACATCTTTACGGCGCAGTACCTTGTCCCCTTCCATCTTGAACAACGGCGAGAAGTTATTGGCCGGGTTCTGCACAGCGTTCAGATCCGGAACAGACAACGGCGCCTTGAAGCTGGCCGGAGCGGGCGCGACACCGCTGATGAACGTCTCGAAAATTTCATCCGCCGAAGCCTGCACCGCACGTTTGACCTGCACCCGATTGTCCGCATCAACAGCGTCGAAATAGCGTTTATCCCCAAACGCGTGCCACTGATCCCCCACGGCATTACGCACCTTGAGGCCGAACTTGCTGTCTTCGTCATGCATGAAGCGGCTGATCAGCGATCCCAGCTCTCCAGGCGTGACCACCGCCGCCAGTTGCTTGCGTGGGACGCGCAGGTGGCCGGCGGAAAACAGGTCGGTGAGGAAGTGGTCGGCAAAGCCGTTCATGGCGTACGCCAATTCCAACGCCTGGTCGGTGCCGCTCTGATGCGCAACCACTGCTTGTTGCAGTGCCGCCGTATGCCCGGCCAGGTAGGCCGACAATGCCCATTCGCCAAAATGGTCGGCATTGTCCGCCGCCAGTTTCAGGTAGCGTCCCAGTGGGATCAGGGCAGAGATGGCGCTGCCGCCACCGGTGATACGGTTCCACTCCTCGGACAACATATCACCCAGGGCGTCATAGGCTTCATGGGGTTGCTTGCCGTCCTTTATCGCCTGTTTTACCGCGCTGATCTCTTTTTGCATCACCGCCAGGATCTTGCCGGCTTCTTCCCGCGAAGCAGGCAGGACTGCCAGTGAATTAAAGGCTGCGATGAAGCGTTGTGCACGGTCGGCAGGGGAGGCGCCATCGCTGATAGGTTGGCCGGGAATCCCATAGAAGTCGCCACCCAGGGCAATCACTTGGCCATAGGTCAGCGCCAGTCCGTTAGGCAAATGCAGCTGCACTTCGCGTGCAGGCATCGCTGCGGCGTCCTTGGCAAAACGCAACAGCGTATCGTCGCCGATGGCGCCGTGTTCTGCGCCTTCGAAGCGCAGGGTAGGGGGCTTTTGTGCCGGTGCGGCGTATTCAAGACCTGACATGTTAGCTCCTTGCTATGTCGTAGGAATCTTCCTTTTTGCTGTATGTATACACAGCAAAAAAAATCATAGGCGGGAAATCTCCTACGTCAAGAAACCTGTCCCAACGGCGAGCGTGAGATGAGCGCTGATGAATTGCAGTTGACGAATCTATTTATAGTTGTACGATGACGTACGACATCATTTAAACCAACAACAACGCTTTCCTCAGAAAGTCTTCGCCCAGGGTGTTCGAATAATGAATCCACAAGAACTGAAGTCCATCCTCTCCCACGGTCTGCTGTCCTTTCCGGTGACCGATTTCAATGCCCAGGGTGACTTTCACCAGGCGGGCTATATCAAGCGCCTGGAATGGCTGGCCCCGTACGGCGCCACTGCGCTGTTCGCCGCAGGCGGCACCGGTGAGTTTTTCTCCCTGGCCGCCAGCGAATATTCCCAAGTGGTGAAGACCGCTGTTGATACCTGCGCCACCAGCGTGCCGATTCTTGCCGGTGTCGGTGGCGCGACCCGCCAAGCCATCGAGTACGCTCAAGAAGCCGAGCGCCTGGGCGCCAAGGGCTTGCTGTTGTTGCCGCACTACCTGACTGAAGCCAGCCAGGACGGGGTTGCCGCCCACGTTGAAGCAGTGTGCAAGTCGGTCAAGATCGGCGTGGTGGTGTACAACCGCAACGTGTGTCGGCTGACCGCGCCGCTGCTGGAACGCCTGGCCGAGCGCTGCCCGAACCTGATCGGCTACAAGGATGGCCTGGGTGACATCGAGTTGATGGTGTCGATCCGCCGTCGTCTCGGCGATCGTTTCAGCTACCTCGGCGGCCTGCCGACTGCAGAGGTTTACGCTGCTGCCTACAAGGCCCTGGGCGTGCCGGTGTACTCCTCGGCGGTGTTCAACTTCATTCCCAAAACCGCAATGGATTTCTACCACGCGATTGCCAAGGATGATCACGCCACCGTCTCCAAGATCATCGACGATTTCTTCCTGCCTTATCTCGACATCCGTAACCGCAAGGCCGGTTATGCCGTGAGCATCGTCAAGGCCGGTGCGAAAATCGCCGGCTACGACGCAGGCCCAGTGCGCACGCCGCTGACCGATCTGCTGCCGGAAGAATACGAAGCCCTGGCCGCGCTGATCGACAAGCAAGGCGCGCAATAACTTATCAACAAGGCCGCTGAGAGATCAGCGGCCTTTTGCGTCAGGAGAAGATTCGTGTCCCAAGCAAAGCGTTTTGACAACTACATCAATGGTGAATGGGTAACCAGCGCCGACTACTGCACCAATATCAACCCGTCGGATCTTTCCGATGTGATCGGCGAATACGCCAAGGCTGACGTCGCCCAGGTCAACGCCGCTATCGATGCCGCCCGCGCCGCGTTTCCGGCCTGGTCCACCTCGGGTATCCAGGCGCGCCACGACGCGCTGGATAAAGTCGGCAGCGAAATCCTCGCCCGCCGCGAAGAGCTGGGCACGCTGCTGGCCAGGGAAGAGGGCAAGACCCTGCCCGAAGCCATCGGCGAAGTGACCCGCGCCGGTAACATCTTTAAATTCTTCGCCGGTGAATGCCTGCGCCTGTCTGGCGACTATGTGCCGTCGGTGCGCCCCGGCGTCAACGTTGAAGTCACCCGCGAAGCCCTTGGCGTGGTCGGCTTGATCACGCCGTGGAACTTCCCGATCGCCATCCCGGCCTGGAAAATCGCCCCGGCCCTGGCCTACGGCAACTGCGTGGTGATCAAGCCGGCCGAGCTGGTACCCGGCTGTGCCTGGGCACTGGCCGACATCATTTCCCGCGCCGGCTTCCCGGCCGGTGTGTTCAACCTGGTGATGGGCAGCGGCCGCGTGGTGGGCGATGTGCTGGTCAACAGCCCGAAGGTTGATGGCATCAGCTTTACCGGTTCCGTCGGTGTGGGCCGTCAGATCGCCGTCAGTTGCGTAGCGCGCCAGGCCAAGGTGCAGTTGGAAATGGGTGGCAAGAACCCGCAGATCATTCTCGACGACGCCGACCTCAAGCAGGCCGTCGAGCTGTCGGTGCAGAGCGCGTTCTACTCGACCGGCCAGCGTTGTACCGCTTCCAGCCGCCTGATCGTCACCGCCGGCATCCATGACCAGTTCGTCGCGGCCATGGCCGAGCGCATGAAGTCGATCAAGGTCGGCCACGCGCTCCACAGCGGTACCGACATTGGCCCGGTGGTTTCCCAGGCTCAGTTGGATCAGGACATGAAGTACATCGACATCGGCCAGAGCGAAGGCGCGCGGCTGGTCAGCGGCGGCGGCTTGGTGACCTGCGACACCGAAGGCTACTACCTGGCGCCGACGCTGTTTGCCGACAGCGAAGCGGCCATGCGCATCAGCCGTGAAGAGATTTTCGGCCCGGTGGCCAACGTGGTGCGGGTGGCCGACTACGAGGCGGCGCTGGCCATGGCCAACGACACCGAGTTCGGTCTCTCGGCAGGTATCGCTACCACGTCGCTGAAATATGCCAACCACTTCAAGCGCCATTCCCAGGCCGGGATGGTGATGGTCAACCTGCCGACAGCCGGGGTGGACTATCACGTTCCGTTCGGTGGCCGTAAGGGGTCGTCCTACGGTTCGCGTGAGCAGGGTCGCTATGCGCAAGAGTTCTACACCGTCGTAAAAACCAGCTATATCGGTTCGTAGCACCCGTTCACTGTAGGAGCGAGCTTGCTCGCGAAAAACGTCAACGATTACGGGGCATTCAGGATGCTCGCGGTGCCTGTGAGTTTTTCGCGAGCGAGCTCGCTCCTACAGGGGCTGCACCAGTAAGACATAACCATTACCCGCAAAAAAAATAATTAGTGGGAGTACTTCTACATGCAAGCGACCAAGCCGACTCACGTCCGCTATTTGATCCTGCTCATGCTGTTTCTGGTGACCACGATCAATTACGCCGACCGTGCAACTATCGCCATCGCCGGTTCCAGCCTGCAAAAAGACCTCGGCATCGACGCGGTCACCCTCGGCTACATCTTCTCTGCATTCGGTTGGGCCTATGTTGCCGGGCAAATCCCCGGTGGCTGGCTGCTCGACCGGTTCGGTTCGAAAAAAGTCTACGCCCTGAGCATCTTTACCTGGTCACTGTTCACCGTGCTGCAAGGCTACGTCGGTGAGTTCGGTGTCTCGACCGCCGTGGTTGCGCTGTTCATGCTGCGCTTTATGGTGGGCCTGGCCGAAGCGCCATCCTTCCCCGGCAACGCACGGATTGTGGCGGCCTGGTTCCCCACGGCCGAGCGCGGTACGGCGTCGGCGATTTTCAACTCGGCGCAGTACTTCGCTACCTTGTTGTTCGCACCGCTGATGGGCTGGATCGTTTATCGCTTCGGCTGGCAGCATGTGTTTATCGTGATGGGCGTGATTGGCATTGTGTTCTCGCTGATCTGGCTGAAAGTTATCCACAGTCCGCGCCAGCACCCGATGATCAACGAAGCGGAGCTCAATCATATTGCCGCCAATGGCGCCATGGTGGATATGGACCAGGACAAGGGTCAGGGCAAGAAAACCGATGGACCGAAGTGGGATTACATCCGCCAGTTGCTGACCAACCGCATGATGCTGGGTGTGTACCTGGGCCAATACTGCATCAACGGCATCACCTACTTCTTCCTGACCTGGTTCCCCGTGTACCTGGTGCAGGACCGTGGCATGACCATCCTCAAGGCCGGTTTCATTGCCTCGCTGCCGGCGATCTGCGGCTTTATCGGCGGCGTGCTGGGCGGGGTGATTTCCGATTATCTGCTGCGCAAGGGCCATTCCCTGACGTTCGCCCGCAAGGCGCCGATCATTGCCGGGCTGCTGGTGTCCAGCAGCATCATCGCGTGCAACTATGTCGATGTTGAGTGGATGGTGGTGGGCTTCATGGCGCTGGCCTTCTTCGGCAAGGGTGTTGGCGCACTGGGCTGGGCGGTGGTGTCCGACTCCTCGCCGAAACAAATCGCCGGCCTCAGTGGTGGCTTGTTCAATACCTTCGGTAACCTGGCCTCCATCACCACGCCGATTGTCATCGGCTACATCATCAGCACCACCGGCTCGTTCAAATGGGCCCTGGTGTTCGTCGGCGCCAACGCGCTGGTGGCGGTGTTCAGCTACCTGGTGATTGTCGGCCCGATCAAGCGCGTGGTGCTCAAGGACCCGCCAAGCAAAGGCCCTGAGTTGACCCACCTTTCCCAAGCGCATTCCTGAGGTTCATGTGATGCAGTTGATTGAACATGCCGACTCGCCGCGCTCGATTCGCCTGCACGAGCGCGACAATGTGGTGATCGTGGTGAACGACCAGGGCGTGCCGGCCGGGACCGAGTTCCCGGACGGCCTGGTCACCGTGGACTTCATCCCGCAGAGCCACAAAGTGACCCTGGAAGATATCCCCGAAGGCGGCCGGATCATTCGCTACGGCCAGACGATCGGCTATGCCCTGGCGCCGATCCCGCGTGGCAGCTGGGTGCAGGAAGACCAGTTGCGCATGCCCACCGCGCCGCCGCTGGACAGCCTGCCGCTGTCCACCGACGTACCTGAAACCCAGGCGCCGCTGGAGGGGTTCACCTTCGAGGGCTATCGCAACGCCGATGGCACCGTGGGCACGCGCAATATCCTGGGCATTACCACCACCGTGCAGTGCGTGACCGGCGTGCTGGACCATGCCGTCCAGCGCATCAAGGATGAATTGCTGCCCAGGTACCCGCATGTCGATGATGTGGTGGCGCTGACCCACAGCTACGGCTGCGGAGTGGCGATCACGGCCACGGATGCCTACATTCCGATCCGTACCGTGCGCAACCTGGCGCGCAACCCGAACCTGGGCGGCGAAGCCCTGGTGATCAGCCTGGGCTGCGAGAAGTTGCAGGCCGGGCAAGTGATGCACGACAACGACAGCTCCGTCGACCTGAGCGAGCCCTGGCTGTACCGGTTGCAGGATTCCAGCCACGGCTTTACCGAGATGATCGAGCAGATCATGGCGCTGGCCGAAGTCCGCTTGAAAAAGCTCGACCAGCGCCGCCGCGAAACGGTGCCGGCGTCCGAGCTGATCCTGGGCATGCAATGCGGCGGCAGTGATGCGTTTTCAGGCATCACCGCCAACCCGGCGCTGGGTTATGCATCCGACCTGCTGCTGCGGGCCGGGGCGACGGTGATGTTTTCGGAAGTCACCGAAGTCCGCGATGCCATCTACCTGCTGACTTCTCGCGCAGAGACGAAGGAAGTTGCCGAGGAGTTGGTGCGTGAAATGGACTGGTACGACCGTTACCTGGCCAAGGGCGAGGCGGATCGCAGCGCCAATACCACGCCGGGCAACAAGAAGGGCGGGCTGTCGAATATCGTCGAAAAGTCCCTGGGCTCCATCGTCAAGTCCGGCAGCAGCGCGATCAACGGCGTGCTCGGCCCAGGCGAGCGCTTCAAGACCAAGGGCCTGATTTTTTGCGCAACCCCGGCCAGTGATTTTGTATGCGGCACCTTGCAACTGGCGGCGGGGATGAACCTGCATGTGTTCACCACCGGACGAGGCACGCCTTACGGGCTGGCGATGGCGCCGGTGGTGAAGGTCTCGACCCGTACGGAGTTGGCGCAACGCTGGCCGGACCTGATCGATATCGACGCCGGGCGCATCGCCACCGGGCGCGCGAGCATCGAGGAACTGGGCTGGGAGTTGTTTCACTTCTACCTGGATGTGGCCAGCGGCAGGAAGCAGACGTGGGCGGAGCAGCACAAGTTGCATAACGACATCACGCTGTTCAACCCGGCGCCGATTACCTGAGACCGAGTCGCCTGCATCGGGGGTAAGCCCCCTCCCACGAACTCGGTCAAGTGTGGGAGGGGGCTTGCCCCCGATAGCGGTAGACCAGACGACACGGCCTCCATGGCTTATCATTAGCCACCTAATGACGCCCCAAGGTCCTTCCCGGCATGCTGGCAATCTTTCTCACCACCCTGACCATCACCGCGCCAGTGTTCGCCATGCTGTTTCTCGGTGTGCTGCTCAAGCGCATCAACTGGATCAACGACAACTTTATCCATACCGCCTCGTCCCTGGTGTTCAACGTCACCATGCCGGCGCTGCTGTTCCTGGGCATCCTGCATGCCGACCTGCATGCGGCGCTCAAGCCGGGTTTGCTGATTTATTTTGCCGTGGCCACGCTGGTGAGCTTTGCCATGGCGTGGGGCTGGGCGATTTTCCGCTGCAAGCGCGAAGACCGGGGCATCTACACCCAGGGCGCGTTTCGCGGCAATAACGGGGTGATCGGGCTGGCGCTGGCCGCCAGCATGTACGGCGACTACGGTATTTCCCTCGGTGCGATTCTTGCGGCGTTGGTGATCCTGTTCTACAACACCCTCTCAACCATTGTGCTGGCGGTGTACAGCCCGGTGATCAAGTCCGACCCGTGGAGTATTTTCAAGAGTGTGGTGGCCAACCCGCTGATCATCAGCGTGATCGTGGCCGCGCCGTTTGCGTACTTCCAGATCGGCCTGCCCGGCTGGCTGGAAAAGTCCCTGGGGTATCTGGCGGACACCACGCTGCCCCTGGCACTGATC
Organism: Pseudomonas orientalis; assembly: GCF_002934065.1. NCBI lineage: Bacteria > Pseudomonadati > Pseudomonadota > Gammaproteobacteria > Pseudomonadales > Pseudomonadaceae > Pseudomonas > Pseudomonas orientalis. The sequence continues at coordinate 962,036 of NZ_CP018049.1, forward strand.
TGCATCGGCGGCACCTTGTCCCTGGCGGCGCTGCGCAAGAGCGGCAACATGGCCTTGAGCGCGAGCCTGATGAAGATGGTCTGGTTGCCGGTGATAGCCACACTGGGCGCGTGGCTGCTGGGGTTCCGTGGGCCGGAGTTGGGGATTCTGTTTCTGTACTTCGGCGCGCCGACGGCGGCGGCGAGTTTCGTGATGGCCAGGGCGGCCGAGGGTAATCATGAGCTGGCGGCGGCGATTATCGTGATCACCACCTTGATGGCGGCGATAACCACGAACATCGGCATCTTTGTGCTGCAGGCGGGCGGCTGGATCTGACCGCTACTGCTGGTCTGCCTGATACGCCTCAATCACCTCCTGCGCCGCACGAAACGCATCGATTGCCGCCGGTACGCCGGCATACACCGCGCAATGCAGCAGCGCTTCGCGGATCTCTTCAACCGTACAGCCGTTGTTCAACGCGCCGCGCACATGGCCCTTGAGCTCCTGCGGGCATTTGAGCGCGGTCAGGGCGGCGAGGGTGATCAGGCTGCGCGTCTTGAGCGGCAAGCCCTCGCGATTCCACACACTGCCCCAGGCGTGTTCATTGACGAAGTCCTGCAGCGGCTGGCTGAACTCGGTGGCATTGGCCAGGGCACGGTCGACGAATGCATCGCCCATCACCTGGCGACGCATTTCAACCCCTGGTTTTTTCTGACCGGTCATTGCGATTCCCTCTTGTGTTGACGGTGCCAGGCGCGCAGCGACGTGAACAACAGCACCACCACCAGCGCCGGCAAGACGTAAAACAGCATCAATTGTTCAAGTTGGGTGGCCAGCGGCATGCCGGTAGTAAATGCCATCACATGCAGCCCATAGGCAAGGTACAGCCCCAGCAACACCAGCCCTTCGGCGCGGGTGACGCGGTAGCCGGTATAGAACACCGGCAGGCACAGGGTGATGGCGCCGAGCATGACCGGCAGGTCGAAGTCCAGGACGTTGGGCGAGACCGACAGCGGCGACGGTGCCACCAGCGCGGTAAAACCCAGCACGCCCAGCAGGTTGAACAGGTTGCTGCCGATCACATTGCCCACGGCAATCTCACGCTCGCCACGCAAGGCGGCGATCAGCGACGTGGCCAGGCAAGGCAGCGAGGTGCCGACGCCGATCAACGTCAGGCCGATAATGCGCTCCGACAAGCCCAGGTCGCTCGCCACCGCGACGGCCGCACCCAGCAGCAAGTGCCCGGCCAGCACCAGCACCAGCAACCCGCCAAGCATCAACAGCACGCTGCTCAGCCAGGGCGCCCGGGTCACGGTAGCCAGCGTTCGCGGACGCCGCGAGTGACGCGTCTGGTAGTGCAGCACGCCGAGGTAGGCCACCAGCGCAACCAGCAGCACCAGGCCGTCAAACGGCGTCAGGGCCTCATTGGCGGCGAGGATGAACACCAACAGGCCGGCGACGATCATCACCGGGATATCCAGGCGCACCAGTTGTCGTGATACCCGTAACGGAATGATCAACGCAGACAAACCCAGGGTGACGAGGATATTGAAGATGCTGCTGCCGATCACACTGCCCACGGCGATATCGGTGTTGCCGGCCAGGGTGGCTTGCAGGCTGACGGCCATCTGTGGCGCGCTGCTGCCGAAGGCGACGATGCTCAGGCCGATGATCAGGGGCCGCACCTTGAGGCTGGCCGCCAGGCGCACCGCAGCGCGCACCAGGATTTCAGCACCGACGATCAGCAGCAGCAAGCCGCTGACCAGTTCGAGCAGGCTCCAGGGCGAAAGGGCATTCAATCCGAAAATACTCAAGGCGGCCTCGATCAGTTGTTCAGGGCTTGCACGCGCACCCGTGCGGTGCCGCTTCCCAGCATACGCAGTTGCTCGGCGGCCTTGCGTGAAAGGTCGATCAGGCGCCCGCGGCCATGCGGACCGCGATCATTGATACGGACCACCACAGAGCGGTTGTTGGCGAGATTGGTTACCTTGACCTGAGTGCCGAAGGGCAGGCGCCGATGGGCGGCGGTCATGGCGTTCTGGTTGAAGGCTTCACCGCTGGCAGTGCGTTTGCCATGGTGCTTGGCGCCGTAGTAGGAGGCGGTGCCGGTTTCGTCATAGCCATTGGGGTCGATGAGGCCGCTGGCGCAACCGGTCAGCAGGGAAGACAGGGCCAGCAGGCCGAGTAGACGCTTCATTTTTTTGGATATTCCCCTGACAAATGTGGGAGGGGGCTTGCCCCCGATAGCGGTGCAGCAGTCAATACATGTGCCGACTGACACACCCTCATCGGGGGCAAGCCCCCTCCCACATGGGTCCGAGTCGAGCATGACATCCCACTCGGACCGTTCTGCGCTATCAGCCTTCGAGCTTGCTTTTGAGCAGCTCGTTGACTTGTTGCGGGTTGGCCTTGCCCTTGGACGCTTTCATCGCCTGGCCGACAAAGAAGCCGAACATCTTGCCGCGCTTGGCTTCGTCCGCCGCACGGTATTGTTCGACCTGCTCGGCGTTCGCCGCGAGCATTTCATCGAGCACCGCCGAAATCGCGCCGCTGTCGGTGACTTGCTTGAGGCCACGCTTGTCGATGATGTCATCGGCGCTGCCTTCACCGGCGGCCATCGCTTCGAACACAGTTTTGGCGATTTTGCCGGAGATGGTGTTGTCCTTGATGCGCAGCAGCATGCCGCCCAGTTGCTCGGCGCTGACCGGTGCTTCGTCGATTTCCAGGCCCTGTTTGTTCAACAGGCTGCCCAGTTCGACCATGACCCAGTTGGCCGCCAGCTTGGCGTCGCCGGCGATGCTCACGACCTTCTCGAAGTAGTTGGCCTGTTCACGGCTGGAGGCCAGGACGCTGGCATCGTAGACCGACAGGCCGAACTGCGCCTGGAAGCGTTCGCGTTTTTGCTGCGGCAACTCCGGCAGGGTGGCGCGGATATCGTTGAGGAACGAATCTTCCAGCACCACCGGCAACAGGTCCGGGTCGGGGAAGTAACGGTAGTCGTTGGCTTCCTCCTTGCTGCGCATGGCGCGGGTTTCGTCTTTGTTCGGATCGTACAGGCGCGTTTGCTGGATGACCTTGCCGCCGTCCTCGATCAGCTCGATCTGGCGACGTACTTCGCTGTTGATCGCCTTCTCGATGAAGCGGAACGAGTTGACGTTCTTGATCTCGCAGCGGGTGCCGTATTCGGTCTGCCCCTTGGGGCGGATCGACACGTTGCAGTCGCAGCGCAGCGAACCTTCGGCCATATTGCCGTCGCAGATGCCCAGGTAGCGCACCAGCGCGTGGATGGTCTTGACGTAGGCCACGGCTTCCTTGGCGCTGCGCATGTCCGGCTCGGAGACGATTTCCAGCAACGGCGTGCCGGCACGGTTCAGGTCGATACCGGTGGCGCCGGGGAATTCTTCATGCAGGCTCTTGCCGGCGTCTTCTTCAAGGTGCGCACGGGTGACGCCGACACGCTTGATGGTGCCGTCTTCCAGGGGGATGTCCAGGTGGCCCTTGCCGACGATCGGCAGCTCCATCTGGCTGATCTGGTAGCCCTTGGGCAGGTCCGGGTAGAAGTAGTTCTTGCGCGCGAACACGTTGTGCTGACCGATCTGGGCGTCAATCGCCAGGCCGAACATCACCGCCATGCGCACCGCTTCCTGGTTCAGCACCGGCAGCACGCCGGGCATGCCCAGGTCCACCAGGCTCGCCTGGGTGTTGGGCTCGGAGCCGAACGTGGTGGCGCTGCCGGAGAAAATCTTCGATTGGGTGGCGAGCTGGGTATGAATCTCCAGCCCGATCACAACTTCCCATTGCATAGTGTTCTCCTCAGAAGCCGGTAGGGGTGCGGGTGTGCCAGTCGGTGTGCAACTGGTACTGGTGCGCCACATTGAGCAGGCGGCCTTCCTGGAAATACGGGGCGAGCAATTGCACGCCGACCGGCAGGCCATCGACGAAACCGGCGGGCATGGACAAGCCCGGCAGGCCCGCGAGGTTGGCGGTGATGGTGTAGAGGTCTTCCAGATACTCGGCGATCGGGTCGCCGGTCTTGGCGCCGATCTTCCACGCCGGGTTCGGCGTGGTCGGGCCGAGGATCACGTCGACTTCTTCAAAGGCCGCCATGAAGTCATTCTTGATCAGGCGACGGATCTTCTGCGCCTTGAGGTAGTACGCGTCGTAGTAGCCGGCGGACAGGGCATAGGCACCGACCATGATCCGGCGCTGGACTTCACTGCCGAAGCCTTCGCCACGGGAGCGTTTGTACAGATCGGTCAGGTCCTTGGGGTTTTCGCAGCGATAGCCGAAGCGCACACCGTCGAAACGCGACAGGTTGGAGGACGCTTCCGCTGGTGCGATCACGTAGTAGGCAGGAATCGCGTGCTGGTTGTTCGGCAGGCTGATTTCCTTGATCACCGCGCCGAGCTTTTCCAGTTCCTTGATGCTGTTGTGCACCAGATCGGCGATACGCGGGTCGAGGCCGGCGCTGAAATACTCTTTTGGCACACCGATGCGCAGGCCCTTGATCGAGGTGTTCAGGCTGGCGCTGTAGTCCGGCACGGGTTCATCGATGCTGGTGGAGTCCTGTTCATCGAAGCCTGCCATGCCTTGTAACAATATCGCGCAGTCTTCGGCGGTGCGTGCCAATGGGCCGCCCTGATCCAGGCTGGAAGCGTAGGCGATCATGCCCCAGCGGGAAACGCGACCGTAGGTCGGCTTCAGGCCGGTGAGGTTGGTGAACGCGGCTGGCTGGCGGATCGAACCGCCGGTGTCGGTCGCCGTAGCGGCCGGCAGGAAGCGTGCGGCCACGGCCGCAGCCGAGCCACCGGAGGAACCACCGGGTACGTGATCCAGGTTCCACGGGTTTTTCACTGCGCCGTAGTAGCTCGACTCGTTGGCCGACCCCATGGCGAATTCGTCCATGTTGGTCTTGCCGAGGGTCACGGCCCCGGCGGCGGCCAGTTTGGCGACCACGGTAGCGTCGTAGGGCGCCTTGAAGTTGTCGAGCATCTTCGAGCCGCAGCTGGTGCGAATACCCTGGGTGCAGAACAGGTCCTTGTGGGCGATCGGGGCGCCCAGCAGTGCGCCGTCTTCACCGTTGGCCCGCCGCTCGTCGGCGGCCTTGGCCTGGCTCAGGGCCAGCTCCTCGGTGAGGCTGATGAAGCTGTTGACCTTGGGGTCCAGCTCGGCGATGCGCGCCAGCAGGGTCTTGGTCAGCTCTTCGGAAGAAAACGTTTTGTCGGCGAGACCGCGGGCGATCTCGGCCAGAGTCATGTGATGCATGAAAGGCTCTTTCCCTTTAGTCGATGACTTTCGGAACCAGGTACAGGCCGTTTTCGACCGCTGGCGCGATGGACTGGTAGGCCTCGCGGTTATTGCGCTCGGTCACGACGTCGGCGCGCAGGCGCTGACTGGCTTCCAGCGGGTGAGCCAGGGGCTCGATGCCGTCGGTATTGACGGCCTGCATTTGGTCAACCAGCCCGAGAATGCTGTTCAGGGCTGCGGTGGTCTGTGGAAGATCGGCGTCATTGAGGCCAAGCGAGGCCAGATGCGCGATTTTTTCCACGTCGGAGCGTTCAAGCGCCATGGGATTCTCCAGTGGAAAACAGAACGGAAGGCGTCCGTGTGTTAGATTGTCGGAACACTACCGCATTTCTACGGTCATATGGCCGCGATTGTGGGGGTTGGTGCACAGAAAGTCGGCCAATTTAGCACATTGGCGCCTTGCCCAAAATCCCTGTCGTTGTTAGAGTTTGCCGCACTTTTTTACCCACGCGTTGCCTAGGGTCCTTTCCCCATGTTCAAGAAACTGCGTGGCATGTTTTCCAGCGATCTTTCCATTGACCTGGGCACTGCCAACACCCTTATTTACGTGCGCGAGCGCGGTATCGTTCTGAATGAGCCATCGGTTGTGGCCATTCGGACCCATGGTAATCAGAAAAGTGTCGTTGCCGTTGGCACCGAGGCCAAGCGCATGCTCGGCCGTACACCAGGCAATATTGCTGCCATTCGTCCGATGAAAGACGGCGTTATCGCCGACTTCAGCGTCTGCGAGAAGATGCTGCAGTACTTCATCAACAAGGTTCACGAAAACAGTTTCCTGCAGCCCAGCCCTCGTGTGCTGATCTGCGTTCCGTGCAAATCCACCCAGGTGGAGCGTCGTGCCATCCGTGAATCGGCCCTTGGCGCCGGTGCCCGCGAAGTATTCCTGATCGAAGAGCCGATGGCCGCCGCAATCGGCGCCGGCCTGCCGGTTGAAGAAGCCCGCGGTTCGATGGTGGTGGATATCGGTGGCGGTACCACCGAGATCGCCCTGATTTCCCTGAACGGTGTGGTGTATGCCGAATCCGTACGCGTTGGCGGCGACCGCTTCGACGAAGCGATCATCACCTATGTGCGTCGTAACTACGGCAGCCTGATCGGCGAATCCACCGCCGAGCGCATCAAGCAGGAAATCGGTACCGCCTACCCGGGCGGCGAAGTTCGCGAAGTCGATGTTCGCGGTCGCAACCTGGCCGAAGGTGTGCCACGTGCCTTCACCCTGAACTCCAATGAAGTGCTGGAGGCGCTGCAAGAATCCCTGGCCACCATCGTCCAGGCAGTGAAGAGCGCCCTGGAGCAGTCGCCGCCGGAGCTGGCTTCCGACATCGCCGAGCGTGGCCTGGTGCTGACCGGTGGTGGCGCCTTGCTGCGTGACCTCGACAAATTGCTGGCCCAGGAAACCGGCCTGCCGGTGATCGTCGCCGAAGACCCGCTGACCTGCGTTGCCCGTGGCGGTGGTCGTGCACTGGAAATGATGGATAAACACACCATGGACCTGCTCTCCAGCGAATAAGATCGCCTGGACGGTTCATGCTGGGTCGGCAGGCAGCACTTTGCAGTGCTGCCTGTTGGCGTTTATCTTCTTCAATCTGCATCCAGGCCGGTTTGATGCCGTATGAATAAAGAGAACATTTGCCTGGGAGGAGCGGCCTATTAAACCGCTCTTTGCCAAAGGCCCCTCATTGGGCGTGCGCTTGTTGGTGCTGACCGTGCTTTCGGTCGCGCTGATGGTGGTCGATGCGCGCTTTTCGCTGCTCAAGCCTGTGCGTAGCCAGATGTCGCTGGTATTGATGCAGACTTACTGGATCACCGACCTGCCGCAACGTCTCTACCAGGGCGTGGCCAGCCAATTCGGCAGCCGCACCGAGCTGGTCGCCGAGAACGAAAAACTCAAGACCGAAAACCTGCTGTTGCAGGGCCGCATGCAAAAGCTCGCAGCCCTTACCGAGCAGAACGTTCGGCTGCGCGAGTTGCTCAACTCTTCTGCATTGGTCAACGAAAAGGTCGAAGTGGCCGAATTGATCGGCATGGACCCCAATCCCTTCACCCATCGCATCATCATCAACAAGGGCGAGCGTGACGGCGTGGTGCTCGGCCAGCCGGTGCTCGATGCCCGTGGCCTGATGGGCCAGGTGGTCGAGTTGATGCCCTACACTTCGCGCGTTCTGCTGCTGACGGACACCACCCACAGCATCCCCGTGCAGGTCAATCGCAACGGTTTGCGCGCCATTGCCAGCGGCACCGGTAATCCGGAGCGCCTTGAGTTGCGGCACGTAGCCGATACCGCTGATATCAAGGAGGGCGACCTGCTGGTCAGCTCCGGCCTCGGCCAGCGCTTCCCGGCCGGCTACCCGGTGGCCACGGTCAAGGAGGTCATCCATGATTCCGGCCAGCCGTTTGCCATTGTGCGTGCCGTCCCGACTGCCGCGTTGAACCGCAGCCGCTACCTGCTGCTGGTGTTCAGCGACAACCGCACGCCGGAAGAGCGCGCCAATGACGCGGCGCAGGCTCAGGAGGCGGAAGACAAGCAGAACGGCACCGCCCCCGTGATTCCTGCCACCGTGCCGAAACCGGCGTTCGTGGGACCGCCCGCGCCTGCGGCCGTACCCGCTACCGCAGCGCCTGTCGCCACGCCGGCCAAGCCCGCTGCACACAACGCCCGCCCGGCGAAACCGGCGGCGACCACCACGCCTGCCGCGAGGCCCGCGACCACAACGCGGCAGAGGGAGGAATAATGGCCAGCACTCAATCGCGCAATGGCTGGATTGTCTGGCTGACCTTTGCCATCGGCTTGCTGCTCAGCGTGTCACCGCTGCCGCAATTCATGGAAATCCTGCGCCCGCTGTGGCTGGCCCTGCTGTTGGCGTTCTGGTCGTTGAACCTGCCGCACAAAGTCGGCATGGTCACGGCGATGTGCCTGGGCTTGGCGGAGGATGTGCTCTATGGCACCTTGCTGGGCCAGAATGCACTGATCCTGACCCTGATTACGTTCCTGGTGCTGTCGTTGCAGCAGCGCTTGCGCATGTTCCCGATGTGGCAGCAGTGCCTGGTGATCCTGGTGATCTTCGGCCTGGCGCAGCTTGTTCAACTCTGGCTCAGTGCCTTGACCGGCAATCGCCAGCCCACCCTGGCACTGGTGTTGCCGGCGCTGGTCAGCGCATTGCTGTGGCCCTGGGTCAGTTTCGGCCTGCGTGGGTTACGTCGTCGCTATAAAATCAATTGATGGATTGCGAGGCTCTGCCTGGTTATCGAACCCTACAGGGAGAGTCTGCAATGAATACGCTTTATCTGGCCTCGGGCTCCCCGCGCCGACGTGAGTTGTTGACCCAGATCGGTGTGCCTTTCACCGTGGTCAGCGCCGCCATCGATGAAACGCCTCTAACCCACGAAACTCCCGTGGCCTATGTCGAGCGCCTGGCGCGAAGCAAGGCCGCGGCGGGTTTGGCTGCGCTTGAGCAAACCGCAGGCATCTGTGTATTGGGTGCCGATACGGCGGTTGTCGTGAATGGCAAAATTCTTGGCAAACCAGTGGACCAGGCCGATGCTCTGGCGATGTTGATGGCCCTGGCGGGACGTGAGCATGAAGTCCTCACGGCCATTGCATTGGTAGACGGCCAGCGCTGCGAAACCCGTTGTGTCAGCAGCCTTGTTGCGTTTCGCGATATTTCCGTTCAAGAGGCTACGACCTACTGGCACAGCGGCGAACCCCGCGACAAGGCCGGCGGCTATGCTATCCAGGGGCTTGGCTCGGTGTTCGTGACCGGCCTCAATGGCAGCTATTCCGCCGTGGTCGGCCTGCCGGTGTGCGAAACCGCGCAACTGCTGGGCCAATTCGGCATACCCTGTTGGCAAAACCTTACCGCGCGCTGAGCACCTTTACTTTCGCGCCAAGCCATAAGCGATCGGTCACTATTGTGAAAACGCCTGAACGAGACCCAGCCATGAGTGAAGAGATTCTGATCAATATCACGCCGATGGAATCGCGCGTGGCGGTGGTAGAGAACGGTGTTCTGCAAGAAGTGCATGTGGAGCGTACCCAGAAGCGCGGGATCGTCGGCAACATCTATAAAGGCAAGGTAGTGCGCGTATTGCCGGGCATGCAGGCAGCCTTCGTCGACATCGGCCTGGACCGCGCCGCGTTTATCCATGCTTCGGAAATCTCCCTGCGCGAAGGCCCAGCGGTGGAAAGCATCAGCGCCCTGGTGCACGAAGGGCAGAGCCTGGTGGTGCAGGTCACCAAGGACCCCATCGGTTCCAAGGGCGCTCGGCTCACGACTCAACTGTCGATTCCTTCGCGGTACCTGGTGTACATGCCGCGTACGGCCCATGTGGGCATTTCCCTCAGGATCGAAGATGAAGCCGAGCGCGAGCGCCTGAAAAAGGTAGTCAGCGACTGCGTGGCCGCCGAGGGCATCAAGGAGGCCGGTGGTTTTATCCTGCGCACCGCTGCCGAAGGGGCGGGTGCCGATGAAATTCTGATGGACATCCGTTACCTGCGACGCCTGTGGGATCAGATCGATGCACAGATCAAGACCATCGGCGCGCCAAGCGTCATTTATGAAGACCTTGGCCTGGCGTTGCGTACCTTGCGCGATCTGGTCAGCCCAAAGATTGAAAAAATCCGCATCGACTCGCGGGAAACCTTCCAGCGCACCACGCAATTCGTTGCAGAGCTGATGCCGGAAATTGCCGACCGCCTGGAGCACTATCCGGGCGAGCGGCCGATCTTCGACCTGTACGGCGTCGAAGACGAAATCCAAAAAGCGCTGGAGCGCAAGGTTCCGCTCAAATCCGGTGGCTACCTGGTGGTGGACCCGGCGGAAGCCATGACCACCATCGACGTCAACACCGGCGCGTTCGTGGGCCACCGCAACCTCGAAGAAACCATCTTCAAGACCAACCTCGAAGCGGCTACCGCGATTGCGCGTCAACTGCGCCTGCGCAATCTGGGCGGCATCATCATCATCGACTTCATCGACATGGAGGATGGCGAGCACCAACGCCAGGTCCTGCGCACCCTAGAAAAGCAGCTGGAGCGCGACCACGCCAAAACCAACATCATTGGCATCACCGAGCTGGGCCTGGTGCAGATGACCCGCAAACGCACCCGCGAAAGCCTTGAGCAGGTGCTGTGCGAGCCCTGCAGCAGTTGCCAGGGCCGCGGTAAATTGAAGACCCCGGAAACGGTTTGCTACGAGATTTTCCGCGAAATCCTACGGGAGGCACGCGCCTACCAGGCTGAAGGTTATAGAGTGCTCGCCAACCAGAAAGTGGTGGATCGCCTGCTGGATGAAGAGTCGGGTAACGTCGCAGAACTGGAGGGCTTTATCGGACGCACCATTCGTTTTCAGGTTGAAACCATGTACTCCCAGGAACAATACGACGTGGTGCTGCTCTGATCCCCGTTCGTTTTCTCTTTTCGAGACCGACAGGCGCTGATCTGTGGTCCGACTACTGCCTTGAGGGTCGCCTGACATGGAGCGTCTGATACGCTTTTTTGCCGCTTTGACCCGTTGGGGGCTGGGCCTGTGTGCATTGGTGCTGGTAGTGGCGGCGGTGTACGTGAGCCTGGGCCGTGAATTGACCCCGCTGGTGGCCGAATACCGCGCTGAAGTCGAAGCCAAGGCCCAGGCAGCGGTGCAGATGCCGCTGCATATCGGTAGCCTCGAGGGCCGCTGGAGTGGGTTTGCGCCAATATTGCTGGCCCGCGATGTGATGGTCGGCGAGGGCAGCAGCGCGTTGCGCCTGGATCAGGTTGAAGTAGTACCCGACCTCTTGGCCAGCCTGATGGCCCGTGAAGTGCGCATCGCTCACCTGCAGGTCAGCGGCTTGCAGTTGAGCGTCAAGGAGGACAAGGATGGCCGCTGGGAGCTGCAAGGCTTGCCGATACAGGACGACCAGCCCCTGGACCCTGAGCAACTGCTCACCCGCATGCAAATGGTCAAGCGCGTATCGGTGCTGGACAGCCAGGTGACGCTGCAACCCTTCGACCGCGCGCCGGTGACCGTGACCTATGTAGGCCTGAACCTGCACACCGGTAAGACCCGGCAGCGTCTGGACGCACGCCTGACATTGCCCGACGGCCAACCGCTGGCCTTGAGCCTGCGCAGCCGCATGCGCGCCAACCAGTGGAAAGATGCCGAGTTTGAGGCCTACTTGAGCCTTCCTCAAAGCGACTGGGCCAAGTGGATTCCGTCCCGGTTGACCCGGCAATGGAAGCTCACCCAGCTCAAGGCTGGCGGTGAGTTCTGGCTCAACTGGGCCAACGGCACCGTACAAAGCGCCGTGGCGCGCCTCAATTCGCCGCAAGTAAAGGGCAGCTACGCCGAGCGTAAGCCGGTCCATATCGAGAATCTGGCGCTCACCGCTTATGTGCAACGCAGCGACAGCGGCCTCAAGGTGCTGTTCGATTCGCTGGCGATGAATATCGGCGAAACCCGCTGGGAATCGCGCATACAACTGCAGCAGAGCCTGGCGACCGATAAAGATCAGGAAGTCTGGAAGCTTCAGGCCGACCGGCTCGACCTGACCCCCATCACACCCTTGCTCAATGCCCTGGCGCCGCTGCCGGAAGGTTTCGCCAAGACCGTCGAGCATCTGAACGCCACCGGTCTGTTGCGCAATGTGCTCGTGGACTTTCGTCCAGAGGACAGCACCGATCAAAAAGTCAGTTTCGCCGCCAACCTTGAGCGTGTCGGTTTTGACGCCTACTTCGGCGCGCCGGCCGCGCGCAATGTGTCCGGCAGCATCAGCGGCGATCTGGGCCATGGCGAGTTGCGCATGGACAGCAAGGACTTTTCCCTGCACCTGTCCCCGATCTTCGCCAAGCCGTGGCAGTACATCCAGGCCAATGCGCGCCTGACCTGGACGCTGGACAAACAGGGCTTCACGCTCATTGCACCGTATATCAAGGTGCTGGGGGAGGAAGGCAAGGTCGCTGCGGACTTCCTGATTCGCCTGCATTTCGACCATAGCCAGGAGGACTATATGGACCTGCGGGTCGGTATGGTCGACGGCGATGGTCGTTTCACGCCCAAGTATCTGCCGGCAGTGTTGAGCCCGGCGCTGGATGAGTGGTTGCGCACGGCGATCCTCAAAGGCGCGGTAGACGAAGGTTTCTTCCAGTACCAGGGCTCGCTGAGTCACAACGCGCTGCCGGCTTCACGCAATATCAGCCTGTTTTTCAAGGTGCATGATGCCGAGCTGGCCTTCCAGCCGGGCTGGCCCCATGTGAGCAAGGTCAATGGTGAGGTGTTCGTCGAGGAGAGCGGCGTGCGCATCCTGGCCAGCAAGGGGCAGTTGCTCGATACCCAGGTCAAGGACGTCTACGTCAATATCCCCCACGCACCGGCTGGCCAGGACAGCCATCTGCTGCTCACCGGTGGATTCTCCGGTGGTTTGGGCGACGGTCTGAAAATCCTCCAGGAAGCGCCGATCGGCACCGCCTCCACCTTTGCAGGCTGGAAGGGCGAGGGCAACCTGCAAGGCAGCCTGGACCTGGACGTGCCTCTGGCCAAGGGCACCGAACCCAAGATCGTGGTCGACTTCAAGACCGACAAGGCGCGCCTGCAACTGGCGGAGCCCACCCTGGACCTGACCCAGCTCAAGGGCGACTTCCGTTTCGACAGCGCCAAGGGCTTGAGCGGCCAGAGTATTTCGGCCCAGGCGTTCGACCGCCCGATCACCGCGCAGATTTTTGCCGAAGGCAAGCCCGGCGCCATCAGTACCCGCGTCACCGCCAAGGGGCAGGTTACGGTCAAGCGGCTCACGGACTGGTTGAAAATCAGCCAGCCGCTGCCGGTGTCCGGCGATATCCCTTATCAATTGCAAGTCATCCTGGACGGTGCGGACAGTCAACTGATGGTCGACTCCAATCTCAAGGGCGTTGCGGTGGACCTGCCGGCGCCGTTCGGCATGCCGGCGAGCCAGGGCCGTGACAGTACGTTCCGCATGACCCTGCAGGGCGCTGAGCGGCGTTACTGGTTTGATTACGGTGAGCTGGCCAATTTCACCTTTGCGGCGCCGTCGGATAATTTCAATGATGGACGCGGCGAATTGTTCCTCGGCAATGGCGATGCGGTATTACCCGGCGCCAAGGGGCTGCGCGTTCGCGGGGTGCTCTCAGAACTGGACATCGACCCGTGGAAAAAACTCGCGAACCGTTACGCGGGTAACGATCCGGGCGGCAGTGCCAAGCAACTGCTCAGTGGCGCGGATTTCAAGGTGGGCAGGCTGACCGGTTTCGGTACCCGGTTCGACCAGGTCAAACTGCAGCTGGATCGCAAGCCCGTGGCCTGGGGCCTGCAGTTCGACAGCCAGCAAGCCAAAGGCACGGTGAATCTGCCGGATGCCAAGGGCGCTCCCATTGCCGTCAACCTGCAGTACGTGAAGCTGCCCGCCGTAGACCCTGCCGTGCAGGCTGACGAGAACGCGCCGGACCCGCTGGCCGATATCGATCCCAAGGATATTCCCGCATTGGATATCGCCATTGACCAGCTTTTCCAGGGGCCGGACCTGGTAGGCGCGTGGTCGCTGAAAATCCGCCCGACCGCCAAGGGCCTCGCCTTCAACAACCTGAACCTGGGCCTCAAAGGCATGCAGCTCAACGGCGCCGGTGGTTGGGAAGGTGCTCCGGGGGCCAGCAGCAGTTGGTATAAAGGGCGACTGGACGGCAAGAACATTGCCGATGTGCTCAAAGGCTGGGGCTTTGCGCCCACGGTGACCAGCGAGGACTTTCATCTGGACGTGGATGGTCGCTGGCCGGGCTCGCCCGCCTGGGTCGGGCCCAAGCGGTTCTCCGGTAGCCTGGACGCAGCGTTCCGTAGAGGCCAGTTCGTGGAAGTGGAGGGTGGCGCCCAGGCGCTGCGGGTGTTCGGCCTGCTTAACTTCAATTCCATTGGCCGCCGTTTGCGCCTGGACTTCTCCGACTTGCTCGGCAAGGGCTTGAGCTATGACCGGGTCAAGGGTTTGCTGGCGGCCAGTGACGGTGTGTTCGTGACCCGTGAGCCCATCACCATGACCGGGCCGTCCACCAACCTGGAACTCAATGGCACCCTGGACCTGGTGGCGGATCGCGTCGATGCCAAGTTGCTGGTGACCCTGCCGGTCACCAACAACCTGCCCATTGCGGCGTTGATCGTCGGCGCGCCGGCCATCGGCGGTGCGTTGTTCCTGATCGACAAGTTGATCGGCGACCGGGTATCGCGCTTCGCCAGTGTGCAGTACACCGTGCAAGGCCCATGGAAAGACCCGAAAATCACCTTCGACAAGCCATTTGAAAAGCCAAACTGAGAGGACGTGGAGTAGCATGGCCGCATGCCCTTTACGGAGTGTCGGCCCATGTCCTTTGCGGTAATTCAAATGGTCAGCCAGCGTGATGTGGCGGCTAACCTGGCCCAGGCACGCCGCTTGCTGGAACGCGCGGCGGCGGATGGCGCCAGGCTCGCGGTACTGCCGGAGAACTTTGCCGCCATGGGCCGCCGTGACATGGCCGATATCGGTCGCGCCGAGGCAATGGGTGAAGGTCCGATCCTGCCCTGGTTGAAACAGACCGCCCGCGACCTCACCTTATGGATAGTGGCGGGCACAATCCCGCTGCCACCCAGGGATCAGCCGGACGCCAAGCCCAACGCCTGCTCGCTGCTGATCGAAGATCGCGGTGACATCGTCGCTCGTTACGACAAGCTGCACTTGTTCGACGTGGATGTAGCGGACGCCCGAGGTCGCTATCGCGAATCCGACGACTATGCTTTCGGAAGCAATGTGGTCGTGGCGGATACGCCTGTGGGGCGCTTGGGGCTGACGGTGTGTTACGACTTGCGCTTCCCCGAGTTGTACAGCGAGTTGCGAGCGGCGGGGGCTGAGTTGATCAGTGCGCCCTCGGCGTTTACGGCGGTGACCGGGGCTGCGCATTGGGATGTGCTGATTCGTGCACGGGCCATCGAAACCCAGTGCTACCTGCTGGCGGCCGCTCAGGGCGGTGTGCACCCGGGGCCACGGGAAACCCATGGGCACGCGGCGATTATCGACCCCTGGGGGCGCGTGCTGGCCCGGCAGGATCAAGGCGAAGCGGTGCTGGTGGCCGAACGCGACAGCAGTGAACAGGCGTCGATACGGGCGCGCATGCCGGTGGTCAACCATCGGCGCTTTTTCTCGCAGGGCGCACAGCGACCTGCTTCAGAACGATGAATTTAAGGCCAAACCTATGAGCGAGTTGTTGTCCTCAGTCAGTGAACATCTCCTGGCACCCGGTGGCGTGACCATCGAAAATCTGCAAACCGTGCTGGGCGATCTGGCCGGACCGGGAATCGACGCGGCCGACCTGTATTTCCAGGGGCAGATTTCCGAGTCCTGGGCACTGGAAGACGGCATCGTCAAGGAAGGCAGTTTCAACCTTGACCAAGGTGTGGGCGTGCGCGCGCAATCGGGCGAAAAAACCGGTTTTGCCTACAGCAACGCCATTACCCTGGAGGCCCTGGGCCTGGCGGCGCGTGCGGCGCGCTCGATCTCCCGCGCGGGGCAAAACGGCACGGTGCAGGCGTTCAGCACCCAGGACGTGGCGCAGTTGTATGCGCCGGATAATCCGCTGGAAGTGATCAGCCGCGCGGAGAAGGTCGAGCTGCTCAAGCGTGTTGACGCGGCTACGCGTGCCCTGGACCCGCGTATCCAGCAGGTCACCGTAAGCATGGCCGGCGTGTGGGAGCGCATCCTTGTCGCGTCCACCGACGGCGGGCTGGCGGCGGATGTGCGGCCACTGGTGCGTTTCAACGTGAGTGTGATCGTCGAACAGAATGGTCGCCGCGAGCGCGGTGGCCATGGCGGCGGCGGGCGCACCGACTACCGTTATTTCCTCGCCGAGGACCGCGCCATGGGCTACGCCCGTGAAGCGCTGCGCCAGGCGCTGGTCAACCTGGAAGCGATTCCTGCGCCGGCCGGTACCTTGCCGGTGGTGCTGGGCTCGGGTTGGTCCGGTGTGTTGTTGCACGAAGCCGTGGGCCATGGGCTGGAAGGCGACTTCAACCGCAAGGGCAGTTCCGCCTACAGCGGGCGCATGGGCGAGATGGTCGCATCCAAGCTGTGCACCATTGTCGATGACGGCACCCTGGCCGGTCGCCGGGGTTCGTTGAGTGTGGATGACGAGGGCACGCCGACGGAGTGCACCACCCTGATCGAAAACGGCGTGCTCAAGGGCTATATGCAGGACAAGCTCAACGCCCGGCTGATGGGCGTGGCGCGCACCGGCAACGGTCGCCGCGAATCCTATGCCCACCTGCCGATGCCACGCATGACCAACACTTACATGCTCGGTGGTGAAAGCGATCCGGCAGAAATCATTGCCTCGGTGAAGCGCGGCATCTACTGCGCCAACCTCGGTGGCGGGCAGGTGGATATCACCAGCGGCAAGTTTGTGTTCTCCACCAGCGAGGCGTACCTGATCGAAGACGGCAAGATTACCGCACCGGTCAAGGGCGCGACATTGATCGGCAATGGGCCGGAGGCCATGAGCAAGGTGTCGATGGTCGGTAACGATCTGTCGCTGGACAGCGGCGTGGGTACGTGCGGGAAGGATGGGCAGTCGGTGCCGGTGGGCGTGGGCCAGCCAACCTTGAAAATCGATGCGATCACCGTGGGTGGCACGGGGTCGTAAGTCGTGGAGCTTCGGGTGGCGAAGGCCGCCACCCGGGGAAGAGGATCAGCGCAGGCCGCGTTGAGTCTCGTCCAGCTCACGGATGTATTTGAAGATTTTACGGCTGGTGGCCGGCGCCTTGTTATGCGCCTGCTCATGCTGGGCCTGACGGATCAGGGAACGCAATTGCTGGCGGTCCGCTTCCGGATAGTCCAGCACGAATTTCTCCAGCACGGCGTCATCGCCCGAGATCAGGCGGTCACGCCAGCGCTCCAGGTTATGGAAACGTTCGTTGTACTGGCGAGTGGAGGCATCGGTTTGATCGAGCAAGGCCAGGATGGCGTCAGTGTCCTGATCGCGCATCAGCTTGCCGATAAACATGATGTGCCGTTTGCGCGCGATATTCGCGGTGTGCTTAGGCGCATCGGCCAAGGCCCGGCGCATTTCGTCGGTCAGTGGCAGTTTGGCAATCAAGTCTTTCTTGAGCGTTGTAAGGCGCTCGCCAAGGTCAACCAGAGCATGCAGCTCGCGTTTGACCTGGGTTTTGCTTTTCTCCCCATCGAGGGAGTCGTCGTAAGAATCAACCATGGTGGCAGTCCGCAAAGAAACGCCGCCATGATAACCAGTCGGGGGCCGCTTGTCCGGCCCGGTCGCTCGATGGCCTTAACCGAGAGCAGAATTTGAGTGGAGAAAACCATGAGTGCAGCCCAAAGCGTCGGTCCGCAAGCGTTACCGGCACTGCAGGAACAAGTCGAGCAGATCCTTGCCGAGGCCAAGCGCCAGGGGGCCAGCGCCTGTGAAGTAGCGGTGTCGCTGGAGCAGGGGCTGTCGACGTCGGTGCGTCAGCAGGAAGTGGAAACCGTCGAATTCAACCGCGACCAGGGGTTCGGCATTACCTTGTACGTGGGCCAGCGCAAGGGCTCGGCCAGTACGTCGGCCAGTGGCCCGGAGGCGATTCGCGAGACCGTCGCCGCTGCTTTGGCAATCGCCAAGCACACTTCCGAGGATGAAAGCTCGGGCTTGGCCGACAAAGCTTTGATGGCCAAGGACTTGCAGGATTTCGATCTGTTCCACGCCTGGGACATCACGCCCGAGCAAGCCATCGAGCAGGCGCTGACCTGCGAAGCGGCAGCGTTCGACGCCGATGCTCGCATCAAGAACGCCGACGGCACCACGCTGAGCACCCATCAGGGTTGCCGTGTGTACGGCAACAGCCATGGTTTTATCGGGGGCTATGCGTCCACCCGTCACAGCCTGAGCTGCGTGATGATCGCTGAAGCCAATGGCCAGATGCAGCGGGATTACTGGTACGACGTGAATCGTCAGGGTGAGTTGCTGGCAGACCCGGTAAGCATTGGCCAGCGCGCTGCGCAGCGTGCTGCCAGTCGTCTGGGCGCGCGCCCGGTTCCCACGTGCGAGGTGCCGGTGCTGTTTTCCGCCGAATTGGCCGGTGGCTTGTTCGGCAGTTTTCTCGGAGCGATTTCCGGCGGCAACCTGTATCGTAAATCTTCATTCCTGGAAGGCGCGATCGGCCAGAAGCTGTTCCCTGAATGGCTGACCATCGATGAGCGTCCGCACCTGATGCGCGCCATGGGCAGCGCCTCGTTCGATGGCGATGGCCTGGCCACCTACGCCAAGCCGTTCGTCGAGAAAGGCGAGTTGGTGTCTTATGTATTGGGCACCTACGCGGGCCGCAAGCTTGGCCTGCCGAGCACCGCCAACTCCGGCGGCGTCCATAACCTGTTTGTGACCCATGGCGATGAAGACCAGGCGGCGCTGTTGCGTCGCATGGGCCGCGGCCTGCTGGTGACCGAATTGATGGGCCACGGCCTGAACATGGTGACGGGTGACTATTCCCGTGGCGCGGCGGGATTCTGGGTGGAAAACGGCGAAATTCAGTTCGCCGTCCAGGAAGTGACGATCGCCGGCAACATGCGCGATATGTTCAAGCAGATCGTTGCCGTGGGTAACGATCTGGAGCTGCGCAGTAATATCCGCACCGGCTCCGTGTTGATTGAACGGATGACTGTCGCCGGCAGCTGACCTGCGACGCTTCACCAAAAAGGCGCGCCATCGTGAGGATGGCGCGCCTTTTTTGTGGTGATAAAAGACAGGATCGATCTGCTGTTCTTGTTTTGATTCTCAATATCATTTAATAATGAATATCATTACTGGATGAGTGTGGATCATGAGTTCTGTCTTGCATGAGGACCCGTACCTGGAAAGTTGGCGATGGATGAGTCGTCAGATTCGCTGCGGGCTCGACCCCAATGAACCTCGCCTGATCGAACATTACCTCAATGAAGGGCGTTACCTGGCGTGTTGTACCTCGACCCATCCGTGGACGATCGCCGAAACCTCATTTCGCCTGCTCATCGACACCGCCAACGATATCGCGCTGCCCTGGCATTGGCGCTCCCTGTGTCTGGACCAGGCCTGGCGCCCACTGCGTGACCTGGAAAAACTCTCCCACTGCGCCTGCCGGCTCAAGCGCTGGCAAGCCTTCGCCTGGCAATTGGCGACCTGCCAATTGCTGCCATCCCTCTCTTTCTCCGATGTGGTGCAAGGATCCAACGATGAGTAACACACGTATCGAACGCGACAGCATGGGCGAACTGCGAGTCCCCGCCGAGGCCCTGTACGGCGCGCAAACCCAGCGCGCGGTGAACAACTTTCCGATCAGCCACCAGCGCATGCCGGCGCAATTCGTTCGCGCGCTCATCCTGGCCAAAGCCGCCGCAGCCAGGGCCAACGTCGACCTCAAGCAAATCAGCGAAGGGCAGGGCAAGGCCATTGTCGATGCCGCCCAGGGTCTGTTGGAAGGCGACTACATGCAGCACTTCCCGGTGGATATTTTCCAGACCGGCTCCGGCACCAGTTCCAACATGAACGCCAACGAAGTGATTGCAACCCTGGCCAGTCGCTTGCTGGGCGAGGTGGTAAACCCCAACGACCACGTCAATTGTGGGCAAAGCAGCAATGACATCATTCCGACGACTATCCATGTCAGCGCCGCGCTGGTGCTGCACGAGCACACATTGCCGGCCTTGCTGCACCTGGTGCAGGTGATCGAGCAAAAAGCCGAAGCGGTCCACCCGTTTATCAAGACCGGTCGTACCCACTTGATGGACGCCATGCCGGTGCGTATGAGCCAGGTGCTCAATGGTTGGGCGCAGCAACTCAAGGCCAATATCGGTCACTTGCAGGACCTGTTGCCGGCGCTGCAGGCGCTGGCCCAGGGTGGCACGGCCGTGGGCACCGGCATCAACGCCCACCCTGAGTTTGCCGCACGCTTCAGCGGACACCTGAGCCACCTGACCCAGGTGAAGTTCACGCCGGGCAAGAACCTGTTTGCGTTGATTGGCTCCCAGGACACCGCTGTAGCCGTCTCCGGCCAGTTGAAAGCCACT
Source organism: Pseudomonas orientalis (assembly GCF_002934065.1). NCBI lineage: Bacteria > Pseudomonadati > Pseudomonadota > Gammaproteobacteria > Pseudomonadales > Pseudomonadaceae > Pseudomonas > Pseudomonas orientalis. Next base: position 982,355 of record NZ_CP018049.1, read on the forward strand.
GCGGTGTCGCTGATGAAGATCGCCAATGACCTGCGCTGGATGAACTCCGGTCCGCTGGCAGGCCTGGGCGAAATCGAGCTGGAAGGTTTGCAACCGGGCTCTTCGATCATGCCGGGCAAGGTCAATCCGGTAATCCCCGAGGCCGCGGCCATGGTGGCTGCGCAAGTCATCGGCAACGATACGGTGATTACCGTGGCCGGCCAATCGGGCAACTTCGAACTGAACGTGATGCTGCCGATCATCGCCCAGAACCTGCTCAGCAGCCTGGAGCTGCTGGCCAACGCCAGCCGGCTGCTGGCGGACAAGGCCATCGCCAGCTTCAAGGTCAACGAAGCGAAGCTCAAGGAAGCATTGTCGCGCAATCCGATTCTGGTCACCGCCCTCAACCCGATCATTGGTTACCAAAAGGCCGCCGAAATCGCCAAGCAGGCTTATCAGCAGGGCCGTCCGGTGATCGATGTCGCCCTCGAACACACCGACTTGCCGCGCAGCCAACTGGAAGTCCTGCTGGACCCGGAAAAGCTCACGGCTGGCGGCGTGTGATCATCGACCCCGCTTTGGAGGTTCACCATGGAGCACTGGAAACGCACGATCGAACGGGCCAATCGCTGCTTTATGGCGGGCGAACTGGTTGACGCCCGCGAGGCCTACCTGCAAGCCCTGGCCCTGGCCCAAGTGTTGTTCGAACGCTGGGCGGATGCCGATGAAGCGGTGGCGGCTTGCGTTATCTCCCACCACAACCTGGCAGACCTGCACCTGCGTCTCAACCAGCCAGAGGAAAGCGCGGAATACCTCTGCGCCATTCACCAACGGCTGCTGCAGACCATGCAGGACCCACGGCTCAGTCCGCAGTTGCGTGAGGCAGCGCTGCGCCAGAGCAGCAAAACCTATGTAGAACTGTTGAATTTCATCAGCGATCACGGCGAATACCCGCGCACCCATCGTTTGCTGGGCGGTGCTGCGACGCAACCGACCCCCTCTCAATATGGAGCACATTGATATGACCTACACCCTGCCGGCCTTGCCTTACGCCTTTGATGCGCTTGAACCCCATATCGATGCGCAAACCATGGAGATTCACTACACCAAGCACCACCAGACTTACATCAATAACCTTAATGCTGCGGTCGAGGGCACCGAGTTCGCGGGCTGGCCGGTGGAGAAGCTGGTGTCCAGCGTTGAAAAATTACCGGAGAAATTACGCGCTGCCGTGGTCAACCAAGGAGGCGGTCATGCCAACCACTCGCTGTTCTGGGCGGTCATGTCGCCTACGGGTGGCGGAAAGCCCGAGGGTGTTCTGGGCCAGGCCATCGACGAGCAGCTGGGGGGCTTCGACAGCTTCAAGGACGCTTTTACCAAGGCGGCGTTGACCCGTTTCGGCAGCGGCTGGGCCTGGTTGAGTGTGACCCCGCAAAGGACCTTGGTGGTAGAAAGCAGCGGTAACCAGGACAGCCCGTTGATGAGCGGAAATACGCCTATCCTCGGCCTGGACGTCTGGGAGCATGCCTACTACCTGCTGTATCAAAACCGACGACCGGAGTACATCAATGCATTCTATAGCGTCATCAACTGGCCCGAGGTTGCCGCACGCTACCAGGCTGCATTGGCCTGATATTCACTCCATCACAAGATCTAAGGCCGACCATGGGCACTGAAACACTGGCGATCAGCAGCGTGCGATTATTTCGCTACGCGTTTGGCTCCCTGCTTCTATTAGTCGGTACGGCATTACTGGTGGCTCATGGCCTGGCCTGGCTCGATTTGGAGCCGCGCATCTTGCGTGCGTTGCAGGGCGGGGCCATCTGCGCACTCGGCACCGCGTTGGGCGCGGTGCCGGTGCTGGTGATTCGCCGGATGCCGGCGGCATTGAGCGACACCTTGCTGGGGTTTGGTGCGGGGGTGATGCTGGCGGCGACCGCCTTTTCGCTGGTGGTGCCAGGGATTGCCGCCGCAGAGAACCTGGGGCTCTCGCCCTGGGGCGCAGGAGGCTTGATCAGCTTCGGCATCATGCTCGGTGCGTTCGCGTTGTATCTGGTGGACCTCAAGGTCTCAGGCGCGAGCCCGGAAATGCTGGTGGGTACGCCGGATAAGCCGGTTATCCCACCACGCATCTGGCTCTTTGTGTTCGCAATCATTGCCCACAACATCCCGGAAGGCATGGCCGTGGGTGTTTCTGCCGGCGGCGGCATGGCGGATGCCGACAGCCTCGCCATGGGCATTGCCCTGCAGGACGTACCGGAAGGCCTGGTGATTGCGCTGGTATTGGCAGGGGCGGGAATGTCGCGGGTCAAGGCGTTTCTGATCGGCGCAGCGTCGGGATTGGTAGAGCCGGTATTTGCAGTGCTCTGTGCGTGGTTGGTGAGCCTTGCCGAAGTGCTGCTGCCCTTGGGCCTGGCACTCGCTGCGGGGGCGATGCTGCTGGTGGTGACCCATGAGGTCATCCCTGAGTCACGCCGCAACGGTCACGACAAGCTCGCCAGCCTGGGATTGTGCATCGGGTTTTGCTTGATGATGGTGATGGATACGGCGTTGGGATAGCAGGAGCGAGCCAGTTCGCTCCCGCAAGAGGAAGTCGTTATTCACCCTCGTCGAAGTAGTTGTTGATCAGCGCGACTAACGCGTCCATCGCTTCCTGGTCTTGTTCACCCTCGGTTTTCAGATGGATTTTGGTGCCCTTGCCTGCGGCGAGCATCATCATTGCCATGATGCTCTTGCCGTCTACCATCGATTCAGGATCACGCCCGGCGCGGATCTGGCAGGGGAACTGCCCGGCAACACCGACAAACTTGGCTGATGCGCGGGCGTGCAAGCCCAGCTTGTTGATGATTTCAATTTCCCGAGCCGGCATCGCAGTGGTGTTCCTTTCAGCTAAGGTCGCGGTGGCGAACCTGGACGTTCTTGAGGGTTTGTTGCAGCACCTGGCCCAGTCGCTCCGTCAGGTAGACGGAACGGTGGTGGCCGCCGGTGCAGCCGATGGCAATGGTGACATAGGCGCGGTTGCTGGCAGCAAAGCGCGGCAACCATTTGAGCAGGTAGGTGGAGATATCCTGGAACATCTCTTCCACATCCGGTTGTGCCGCCAGGTAGTCGATCACGGGTTGGTCAAGCCCGGACTGATCGCGCAACTCCGGTTTCCAATAGGGATTGGGCAGGCAGCGCACGTCGAACACCAGGTCGGCGTCCACCGGCATGCCGCGCTTGAAGCCAAACGACTCGACCAGGAACGCAGTGCCAGGCTCCGGCTGGTTCAGCAATCGCAGCTTGATCGCATCGCGCAGTTGGTACAGGTTCAGGTTGGTGGTGTTGATCTTGAGGTCGGCCAGATCGATGATCGGCCCCAGCAGTTTGGTTTCGTCCTCGATGGCTTCGGCCAGGGAACGGTTGGCGCTGCTGAGCGGGTGGCGTCGACGGGTTTCGGAGAACCGCTTGAGCAGGGTTTCCTCGTCGGCGTCCAGATACAGCACGTCGCAATGAATATGCTTGGCGCGCACCTCCTCGAGCAGTTCGGGGAACCGTGAGAGGTGGCTGGGCAGGTTGCGCGCGTCGATCGACACGGCGACCAGCGGTTGCGCCAGTTCGGTGTGGATCAGGGCGCGTTCCGCCAATTCCGGCAGCAAGCCGGCGGGCAGGTTGTCGATGCAATAGAAGCCGCTGTCTTCAAGAACGTTAAGCGCAGTGCTCTTACCCGAGCCGGAACGGCCGCTGACGATGATCAAACGCATGATTACTGCCCGTTTTGCTCATCAAGGACGACCTGATACAGCGCCTCGTTACTGCTGGCGCTGCGCAATTTTTCGCGCACTTCCTTGCGGTCGAGCATGCTGGCGATCTGCCGAAGCAGCTCCAGGTGCGCATCGGTGGCGGCTTGTGGGACCAGCAGAACGAACAGCAGGTCGACCGGGGCGCCGTCGATGGCATCGAAATCGATAGGGTGATCCAGGTGCAGCAAAGCGCTGACCGGTGTTTCGCAGCCTTTGAGGCGGCAGTGGGGGATGGCGATGCCGTTGCCAAAACCGGTCGAACCGAGTTTTTCACGGGCAATCAGCGCCTCGAATACATCTTGCATCTCCAGTTCAGGCACTTGGCTGCTGATCAGGTTGGCAATTTGCTCGAGGGCTTTCTTCTTGCTGCCGCCCGGCACGTTCACGAGCGAACGGCCGGGGGTCAGGATGGTTTGAAGTTGGATCATGGGGGAGGGTTAACGACCTGTACCTTGCATCAGGTGCAGATTCTTTTCCTTATGCTTTTTGAGTTGGCGGTCAAGCTTGTCGGTGAGCAAGTCGATCGATGCATACATGTCTTCATGCTCGGCATTAGCAACCACTTCGCCACCGGGTATCTGCAGGGTCGCTTCGATTTTCTGCTGAAGCTTGTCGACCTTCATGATGACCTGCACGTTGGTGATCTTGTCGAAATGTCCTTCAAGCTTCTTCAGCTTCAGTTCGACGTATTCGCGCATTGGAGGGGTGACTTCTACATGGTGTCCACTGATGTTGACTTGCATACAGCTTCTCCTTCGTTGCCAGTGCATAAAGCGGCAGGCGAAAAGCGCCTGCCACTGGAACGCTATGCCCCGCCCGTCACATCAAACGCTTACGCTCGCTGGAAGGCGCGATCCCGAGGGACTCGCGGTACTTGGCGACGGTTCGACGGGCGACCTGAATGCCTTGTGCCTCCAGTAAACCAGCGATCTTGCTGTCACTCAACGGCTTTTTCTGATTTTCCGCGGCAACCAGTTTTTTGATGATCGCGCGGATCGCCGTGGACGAGCATTCGCCGCCTTCGGAGGTGCTTACGTGGCTGGAGAAAAAGTATTTCAGCTCATATATACCCCGTGGGGTATGCATGAATTTTTGCGTGGTCACCCGTGAAATCGTCGATTCATGCATGCCGACCGCCTCGGCGATGTCATGCAGCACCAGCGGTTTCATGGCTTCGTCACCATATTCCAGGAAGCCGCGCTGGTGCTCGACGATCTGGGTGGCGACTTTCATCAGGGTTTCGTTGCGGCTTTGCAGGCTCTTGATGAACCAGCGCGCTTCCTGCAACTGGTTGCGCATGAAGGTGTTGTCGGCGCTGGTATCGGCGCGGCGCACGAAACCGGCGTATTGCGGGTTGACCCGCAGGCGTGGCACCGACTCCTGATTCAATTCCACCAGCCAGCGCTCGTTGTCCTTGCGCACGATCACGTCAGGTACGACGTACTCGGCTTCGCTGGACTCGATCTGCGAGCCCGGGCGCGGGTTGAGGCTCTGCACCAGCTCGATGACCTGGCGCAGTTCGTCTTCCTTGAGCTTCATCCGACGCATCAGTTGGCTGTAGTCGCGGCTGCCCAGCAGGTCGATGTAGTCGCTGACCAGGCGCTTGGCTTCAGCCAGCCAGGGCGTCTTGGTCGGCAGTTGGCGCAGTTGCAGCAACAGGCACTCGCTGAGCGTGCGGGCGCCAATCCCGGCGGGCTCGAATTGCTGGATGCGGTGCAGGACGGCTTCGATCTCGTCCAGCTCGATATCCAGCTCCGGGTCGAACGCCTCAAGAATTTCTTCCAGCGTCTCGTCCAGGTAACCCTGGTTATTAATGCAATCGATCAGGGTGACGGCGATCAGGCGATCGGTGTCGGACATCGGCGCCAGATTCAGTTGCCACAACAGATGACTCTGCAGGCTCTCGCCGACGGACGTGCGGGTAGTGAAGTCCCACTCGTCATCATCGTTGCTGGGCAGGCTGCTGGCGCTGGTCTGGTAGACGTCTTCCCAGGCCGTATCCACCGGAAGCTCGTTGGGAATGCGTTCGTTCCATTCGCCGTCCTCGAGGTTGTCCACCGTCGGCGCGGTTTCCTGGTAGGACGGTTCCTGTACGTCGGGATTGGGCTTTTGCTCGATGTTATCGGCCAAAGGATCCGTGTTGTCGAAGTCGTCGCCTTCTTCCTGGCGTTCGAGCATCGGATTGGACTCCAGGGCCTCCTGGATTTCCTGTTGCAGGTCCAGGGTCGACAATTGGAGCAGGCGGATGGCCTGTTGCAGCTGCGGTGTCATCGTCAGCTGCTGGCCCATTCTCAGGACTAGCGATGGTTTCATGGCAGGGGCTTAACACCTTATTCGCCGGCGCAATGCGCCATCCACGACAGGGCGCGTGAGCGCCAAACATAAGCAAATTATATGCCTGATATCGGGGCCTTTGCCTAGAGCGCGGTGACAATAAAAAAACCGAGGTTTTCATTGACTCGCTCGCACTCTCGCGAATGGCCCGATAGCACCGTGTTTACAGGCGGAACTCGTGACCCAGGTAAACTTCTTTCACCAGTTCGTTGGCCAGGATCGTCGCGGAATCACCTTCGGCGATCAGTTGCCCATCGTTGACGATGTAAGCGGTTTCGCAGATATCCAGGGTTTCACGCACGTTGTGGTCGGTGATCAGCACACCGATGCCCTTGGCCTTGAGGTGATGAATGATCTGCTTGATATCGCCTACCGAAATCGGGTCAACGCCGGCAAACGGTTCGTCCAGCAGGATGAACTTGGGGGCGGTGGCCAGTGCGCGGGCAATCTCCACGCGTCGGCGCTCACCACCGGACAGGCTCATGCCAAGGTTGTCGCGAATGTGGTTTATGTGGAATTCCTGCAGCAGGCTTTCCAGCTCCTGGCGGCGGCCGTCGCGGTCGAGTTCCCTGCGGGTCTCGAGGATCGCCATGATGTTGTCTGCTACCGACAGTTTGCGGAAGATCGACGCCTCCTGGGGAAGATAGCCGATACCTGCGCGCGCACGGCCGTGCATTGGCTGGTGGCTGACGTCCAGGTCGTCGATCAATACGCGTCCCTGGTCCGCCTGGACCAGCCCGACGATCATATAGAAGCAGGTGGTCTTGCCGGCGCCGTTGGGGCCGAGCAAGCCGACGATCTGGCCGCTGTCGATTGACAGGCTGACGTCGCGCACGACCTGACGGCTTTTATAGGCCTTGGCCAGATGCTGGGCTTTCAGGGTTGCCATTACTCGGCCTTCTTCTTCGGCTGGATAACCATGTCGATGCGTGGGCGTGGCGCGCTGAGCTTGCTGCCCGTAGCGCGGCCTGCATTGGCGACCTGTTTCACGGTGTCATAGGTGATTTTCTCGCCTTCCGTGGAGTTGCCGTCGGGGCTGAGCACCTTGGCCTGGTCGATCAGCACGATGCGGTTTTGCTGGGCGTGATACTGGATGGTCTTGCCATAACCCTTCATCGGGCCGGTATCGGTAGCCGACTGCTTCTGTTCGAAGTAAGCCAGGTTACCCACCGAAGTCACCACGTCGATGTCGCCGGACTGCGTGCGAGTCAGAGTCACCGTATTGCCGGTGATCTTCATCGAGCCCTGGGTGATGATCACACCACCGGTGTAGGTCGCGACGCCTTGTTTGTCATCCAGCTGCGCATCGTCAGCCGAGATGTGGATCGGTTGCTGGCTATCGTTCGGCAGAGCCCAGGCGCTCACGCTTCCCAGTGCTGCGCCCAGACCGAGCAAAATAGGGAGGGTTTTAACGAGCCTCATACTGTCCTCTTACGTTCGATAGCAGGTGTATCCTGCTTTCTTTCAAATACGCTTTCATTCCCTTGCCAGTCGATACACCGCCAGCGCCGTCGATTCTAACGTCTTGCTCGGTCTGCGCATATTGCTGTTGTGGGAATACCGTCATGCGACTGCTGGTAATGATGGTGTCACGGTTCTGCGCGTCTGTACGTGCGACGCGTACCGAGTCGATCAGTTCGATTTGAGTGCCGTCCGGATTGACCTCGCCACGCAGGCTGGTGACATGCCACGGCAGTTCGGTGCCCCGGTAGAGGTTCAGGTCCGGATTGGTCAGCAGGCTGACTTCCGAGGCTTTCAAGCGCTCGACCTTGTCGGAGGCCAGCACGTACTGCACCTTGCCATCGGGCAGGAACTGCACGGTGTGGGTGTTGGTGGCAAAGTTATCGATGATGCTTTCGTCAACCTGCACGACAGGTTTGTCGAGAAAGCGCTCCGGGCTGATATTCCAGTAGCCCACCGCGAGGAACAGCGCGGCGATGACCCCGAATAACAGGAAGTTGCGAATCTTTTTGCTCAGCATATAAGGCTCTATAGGTAGGCGGCGTGGGCCGCTTCAAGACTGCCCTGGGCACGCAGGATCAATTCGCAGAACTCGCGGGCGGCCCCCTCGCCGCCACGGGCGGTGGTAATGCCATGGGCGTGTTCACGCACAAACGCTGCGGCGTTGGCGACGGCCATGCCCAGGCCGACCCGGCGGATCACCGGCAGGTCAGGCAGGTCGTCACCCAGATAGGCGACCTGCTCATAGCTTAGGTTGAGTTGGCCAAGAAGCTCGTCCAGCACCACCAGTTTATCCTCGCGGCCCTGATACAGGTGAGCAATCCCCAGGTTTTGTGCGCGGCGTTCCACAACGGGAGTCTTTCGACCACTGATAATGGCGGTTTGCACGCCTGCGGCCATCAACATCTTGATGCCTTGGCCGTCGAGCGTGTTGAACGTCTTGAATTCGCTGCCATCTTCGAGAAAGTACAGGCGGCCATCGGTCAGCACGCCATCGACGTCGAATATCGCCAACTTGATGTTTTTACCGCGTTGCAGCAGGTCGCTGGTCATTTACATCACTCCCGCACGTAACAAGTCGTGCATGTTCAGGGCGCCGATCGGGCGGTCATTGTCATCGACCACTACCAGCGCCCCGATCTTGTGGTCTTCCATGATCTTCAGGGCTTCGGCTGCAAGCATCTCGGGGCGAGCGGTCTTGCCGTGGGGCGTCATCACGGCATCGATGGTCGCGGTGTGGATGTCGATGGTACGGTCCAGGGTACGACGCAAATCGCCGTCGGTGAACACGCCGGCCAGTCGCCCGTCGGCTTCCAGGATCACGGTCATGCCCAGGCCCTTGCGGGTCATTTCCATCAACGCATCCTTGAGCAGGGTGCCGCGTTGGACATGGGGCAATTCATCGCCCGCATGCATGACGTTTTCCACTTTCAGCAGCAAGCGACGGCCCAGGGCGCCACCGGGGTGGGAAAAGGCGAAATCTTCAGCCGTGAACCCGCGAGCTTCCAGCAATGCCACCGCCAGGGCGTCGCCCATGACCAGTGCCGCGGTCGTGGAGGACGTGGGCGCCAGGTTCAGCGGGCAGGCTTCATGGGCGACATGAACGTTCAAGTTCACTTCGGCAGCCTTGGCCAGCGTTGATTCCGGGTTGCCAGTGACGCTGATCAGCTTGATGCCCAAGCGCTTGATCAGCGGCAGCAGGGTCACGATTTCGTTGGTGGTGCCCGAGTTGGACAGGGCCAGAATCACGTCATCCCGGGTAATCATGCCCATATCACCATGGCTGGCTTCGGCCGGGTGCACGAAGAACGCCGTGGTGCCGGTGCTTGCCAGCGTCGCGGCGATCTTGTTGCCGATGTGGCCGGACTTGCCCATCCCAACCACGACAACGCGGCCTTTGCTGGCCAGAATCATCTCGCAGGCGCGCACGAAATCTGCGTCGATATGGGCCAGCAAACCTTCTACGGCTTCCAGCTCGAGGCGGATGGTGCGTTGTGCGGATTGAACAAGGTCGCTGGATTGGCTCATGTCTGAAATCGTATAGCCTGACGAAAAGTCGGCGATTATAGCGGTAATGATCAATTCCCTCACACAAGTTCGTCAGGCTTTATTCCGAAGGTCTCCCGGATTCGTCTCAATATCACAGCCCGCTACGTTTTTTCTCTGTCCTGAATCTGAACAAGCACTGTTCCGGCCTTGGGGGCTCTGCACCAGCAGTGATATAGTTCGCGGCCAGTTCGGTCCGCCCAACCCATGGCGCAAACATTTGCGCACTCGCGGCAAACGAAAGTCGCATGCATGGTGTCTGAGTGAAAGGCTGCATCCCAAGGAGATTAGATGAGTGCCGATAACGCCTACGCGGTCGAGCTGAAGGGCCTTTCCTTCAAGCGCGGTACGCGCAGCATCTTCAATAACGTCGATATTCGCATTCCTCGCGGAAAAGTCACGGGCATCATGGGGCCTTCCGGTTGCGGCAAGACCACCTTGTTGCGCCTGATGGGCATGCAATTGCGCCCCAGTGCCGGCGAAGTATGGGTCAACGGCCAGAACCTGCCGACACTGTCGCGCAGTGATCTGTTCGACGCGCGCAAGCACATGGGGGTTCTGTTCCAGAGCGGCGCGCTGTTTACCGATCTCGATGTGTTCGAAAACGTAGCCTTCCCGCTGCGGGTGCATACCCAGCTGTCCGATGAGATGATTCGCGACATTGTGCTGCTGAAACTGCAGGCCGTAGGGCTTCGCGGGGCCATCGACCTGATGCCTGACGAATTGTCCGGCGGCATGAAGCGCCGTGTCGCGCTGGCGCGAGCCATCGCACTGGACCCGCAGATCCTCATGTATGACGAGCCTTTCGTGGGCCAGGACCCGATCGCCATGGGCGTGCTGGTGCGCCTGATCCGCCTGCTCAACGACGCACTGGGTATCACCAGCATCGTGGTGTCCCACGACCTGGCCGAAACCGCAAGCATCGCCGACTACCTCTATGTCGTGGGTGATGGCCAGGTGCTGGGGCAGGGTACGCCGGAAGAACTGATGAACGCCGATAACCCGCGCATTCGCCAATTCATGACCGGCGATCCCGACGGCCCGGTGCCTTTTCACTTTCCGGCAGCGGACTACCGCGCAGATCTTCTGGGGAAGCGCTGATGCGCAAAACATCTTTTATCGAAAAGGTTCGCCTTTTCGGTCGCTCGGGCATCGACATCGTCGAAGTCCTCGGGCGTTCGACTATATTCCTGTTCCACGCCTTGCTTGGCCGCGGCGGTATCGGCGGCGGCTTTGGCTTGCTGCTCAAGCAACTGCATGCGGTCGGCGTGATGTCCCTGGTGATCATCGTGGTCTCCGGGGTGTTCATCGGCATGGTGCTGGCGCTGCAAGGCTTCAATATTCTGTCCAGCTACGGTTCCGAGCAGGCGGTAGGGCAGATGGTCGCCCTGACACTGTTGCGTGAGCTGGGGCCGGTGGTCACCGCCTTGTTGTTCGCCGGGCGTGCCGGTTCGGCGCTGACCGCCGAAATCGGCAACATGAAGTCCACCGAGCAACTGTCCAGCCTGGAAATGATCGGCGTGGACCCGCTCAAGTACATTGTTGCCCCGCGCCTGTGGGCCGGCTTCATTTCCCTGCCGCTGCTGGCGATGATTTTCAGCGTGGTCGGGATCTGGGGCGGTTCGTGGGTGGCGGTGGACTGGTTGGGCGTCTATGACGGTTCCTACTGGGCCAACATGCAAAACAGCGTGACCTTCACGGGCGACGTGCTCAACGGCATCATAAAGAGCATCGTCTTCGCCTTTGTAGTGACCTGGATCGCCGTATTCCAAGGCTATGACTGTGAGCCCACTTCAGAAGGGATCAGTCGCGCCACCACCAAGACCGTTGTGTACGCCTCGCTGGCGGTACTGGGCCTTGACTTCATTTTGACCGCCTTGATGTTTGGAGATTTCTGATGCAAAACCGCACTGTGGAAATCGGTGTCGGCCTTTTCTTGCTGGCTGGCATCCTGGCTTTACTGTTGCTGGCCCTGCGGGTCAGTGGCCTGTCGGCCAGCCCCACCGCCGACACTTATAAACTTTATGCGTACTTCGACAATATTGCCGGTTTGACGGTCAGAGCTAAAGTGACCATGGCCGGCGTGACCGTCGGCAAGGTCACGGCAATCGATCTGGATCGCGACAGCTTCACCGGGCGAGTGACGATGCAACTGGACAAGAAGGTGGATAATCTGCCGACTGACTCCACCGCATCTATCCTCACTGCAGGTCTGCTGGGCGAGAAGTACATCGGTCTCAGCGTTGGCGGGGAAACAGCCCTGCTCAAGGATGGCTCGACAATCCACGACACACAGTCGTCGTTGGTACTTGAAGACTTGATCGGTAAATTCCTGCTCAACACGGTCAATAAAGACGCCAAATGAGGAATCTGTTCATGATCTCTACCTTGCGACGCGGCCTTCTGGTGCTGCTTGCAGCGCTGCCATTGATGGCCAACGCAGCCGGTTCCGCCCACGAACTGGTGCAGGACACGACCAACAAAATGCTGGCTGATCTGTCGGCCAACAAGGAAAAGTACAAACAGGACCCGAGCCAGTTCTACAACGCGCTCAACAGCATTGTCGGTCCGGTGGTGGATGCCGAAGGCATTTCCCGCAGCATCATGACCGTCAAGTATTCGCGTAAGGCTACACCTGCGCAGATGCAGCGTTTCCAGGAAAACTTCAAGCGCGGCTTGTTCCAGTTCTACGGCAACGCCTTGCTTGAATACAACAACCAGGGCATCACCGTGGCTCCGGCCGGTGATGAGTCGGGTGATCGCACCAGCGTCAACATGACCGTCAAGGGTAACAATGGCGCCGTGTACCCTGTGCAGTACACCCTGGAGAAGGTCAACGGCGAGTGGAAGCTGCGCAACGTGATCATCAACGGCATCAATATCGGCAAGCTGTTCCGCGACCAGTTCGCTGACGCGATGCAGCGCAATGGCAACAACCTGGACAAAACCATCGATGGTTGGGCCGGAGAAGTGGCCAAGGCCAAGGAAACTTCCGATAAGGAAGCCGGGAAGCCAGCGCAATGACCGAGTCGGCTGTTCGTATCGGCGACGCCGGCGAGCTGTTCCTCAGCGGCGTGCTGGACTACCGCACCGGGCCTGACCTGCGCAAGCAGGGCCAGGCACTGATCAAGGCCAGCAGCGCGCCTGCGCTGGTGGTCGATTGCTCGGCGGTGACCAAGTCCAGCAGTGTCGGGCTGTCGTTGCTGCTGTGCTTTATGCGCGATGCGCAAGCGGCAAAAAAGCCACTCAGCATCCGTGCATTGCCTGAAGACATGCGCGAGATTGCCGAGGTTTCCGGCTTGACCGAGCTGTTGGCACACCCTTAATACACATTTATCACGAAAGCCCCCCGTCAGAGTCCTGCTATGCGGGGTTCGCAGGCGCGGGGCTTTTTTGTATGATGTGCGACCCGTGCGCACTGGGCGCCGATAGAGGTTGAGCATGCAGGCCCTAGAAGTTAAGAGCTTCCTTGAAGGAAAGCTGCCGGAAACGACTGTTGAAGTTGAAGGCGAAGGCTGCAATTTCCAGCTGAACGTGATTAGCGATGGACTGGCGGCATTGAGCCCGGTCAAGCGTCAGCAGCAGATCTATGCCCATTTGAACCCATGGATCACCGATGGCAGCATCCATGCGGTCACTATGAAATTTTTCAGCCGCGCGGCCTGGGCCGAGCGCACCTGAGCCCTCAAGGCGTCGAGATTCTTATGGATAAATTGATTATTACCGGTGGTGCCCGCCTTGATGGCGAGATCCGCATTTCCGGTGCGAAAAACTCCGCCTTGCCGATCCTGGCGGCGACCCTGCTGTGCGACGGCCCTGTGACTGTGGCCAACCTGCCGCACCTGCACGACATCACCACCATGATCGAGCTGTTCGGTCGCATGGGTATCGAGCCGGTGATCGACGAGAAATTGTCCGTCGAAATCGACCCTCGTACCATCAAGACGCTGATCGCCCCGTACGAACTGGTGAAAACCATGCGTGCGTCGATTCTGGTGCTCGGCCCGATGGTCGCGCGTTTCGGTGAAGCCGAAGTGGCCCTGCCTGGCGGTTGCGCCATTGGCTCGCGTCCGGTCGACCTGCACATCCGTGGCCTGGAAGCCATGGGCGCGATCATCGACGTCGAAGGCGGCTACATCAAGGCCAAGGCGCCGGAAGGCGGCCTGCGTGGCGCGAATTTCTTCTTTGATACCGTCAGCGTGACCGGTACCGAGAACATCATGATGGCCGCTGCCCTGGCCAATGGCCGCAGCGTCCTGCAAAACGCCGCGCGCGAGCCGGAGGTGGTCGACCTGGCCAACTTCCTCAACGCCATGGGCGCGAAGGTTTCCGGCGCCGGCACCGACACCATCACTATTGATGGTGTAGAGCGTCTGCACACCGCCACCTACAAAGTCATGCCTGACCGCATCGAGACCGGCACGTACCTGGTTGCCGCTGCCGTGACCGGTGGCCGCGTGAAGGTCAAGGACACCGATCCGACCATCCTCGAAGCCGTCCTGGAAAAACTCAAGGAAGCCGGCGCTGAAATCACCACCGGTGAAGACTGGATCGAGCTGAACATGCACGGCAAGCGGCCAAAAGCCGTCAATGTGCGTACGGCCCCGTACCCGGCATTCCCGACCGACATGCAGGCGCAGTTCATTTCCTTGAACGCGATCGCTGAAGGCACCGGCGCCGTGATCGAGACCATCTTCGAAAACCGCTTCATGCATGTGTACGAACTGCACCGCATGGGCGCCAAGATCCAGGTCGAGGGCAACACTGCCATCGTCACCGGCATCGACAAGCTCAAGGGCGCGCCAGTGATGGCAACCGACCTGCGTGCTTCGGCCAGCCTGGTCATCTCGGCACTGTGCGCCGAAGGCGATACCCTGATCGACCGCATCTACCACATAGACCGTGGCTATGAGTGCATCGAAGAAAAGCTGCAGATGCTCGGCGCTAAAATCCGCCGCGTCCCGGGCTAAACCCCTGCTGCACTGTAGGAGCGAGCTTGCTCGCGAAAAACTCATGTACACCGCGTTGACTCTGAGTGAACGCGTTATCGTTGACGTTCTTCGCGAGCAAGCTCGCTCCTACACACACACTGGTTTGTTTCAAGTCGAGGCTGTAACGGCCTCGATCTGTGTCTGGCGCCATTTGCGACCGGACAGCAATAGCCTGATGAAGGACTGACATTTCCCATGTTGACCATCGCACTGTCCAAGGGCCGCATCCTTGACGACACGTTGCCGCTTCTGGCTGAAGCGGGCATCGTGCCGACCGAGAATCCGGACAAGAGCCGCAAGCTGATCATCCCCACGACCCAGGACGACGTGCGTCTGCTGATCGTGCGGGCTACCGACGTGCCGACCTATGTTGAACATGGCGCCGCCGACCTGGGTGTCGCCGGCAAGGATGTGCTGATGGAATACGGTGGCCAGGGTCTCTACGAGCCATTGGACCTTCGTATCGCCCTGTGCAAACTGATGACCGCCGGCCGTGTCGGCGACGTCGAACCCAAGGGCCGCCTGCGCGTGGCGACCAAGTTCGTCAACGTCGCCAAGCGCTACTACGCCGAACAAGGCCGTCAAGTCGATATCATCAAGCTCTACGGCTCGATGGAGCTGGCGCCGCTGATCGGCCTGGCCGACAAGATCATCGACGTGGTCGACACCGGCAACACCCTGCGCGCCAACGGTCTCGAACCCCAGGATTTCATTGCCGACATCAGCTCGCGCCTGATCGTCAACAAAGCATCGATGAAGATGCAGCACGCCCGTATCCAGGCGTTGATCGACACCCTGCGCAAGGCAGTGGAGTCTCGACACCGCGGTTGACTAACCCGCGTAGCCCAAAGACTGCGCCCGTCTATCCGCCTCATAGCCAGAATTCTCAGGTGCCCAAGCGGAAACGACTGCTAGTTTAGGGCACCTGAGTTTTTGCCAATTCTATTGAGGCCCTCGCTATGACCACGTCCACTGCAATTGCCCGACTCAACGCTGCCGACCCGGATTTCGCCCATCATCTGGATCATCTGCTGAGCTGGGAAAGCGTGTCCGACGACTCGGTCAACCAGCGAGTGCTCGACATCATCAAGGCCGTGCGCGAGCGCGGCGATGCTGCACTGGTGGACTTCACCCGTCAGTTCGACGGCCTGGACGTCAAGTCCATGGCCGACCTGATCCTGCCCCGTGAACGCCTGGAACTGGCCCTGACGCGTATCACCGCGCCCCAGCGTGAAGCGTTGGAAGTGGCGGCGGCGCGGGTGCGCAGCTATCACGAAAAACAGAAGCAGGACTCCTGGAGCTACACCGAGGCCGACGGCACCGTGCTGGGCCAGAAGGTCACGCCGCTGGACCGCGCCGGCCTGTATGTGCCGGGCGGTAAAGCCTCGTACCCGTCGTCGGTATTGATGAACGCGATCCCGGCCAAAGTGGCGGGCGTGACCGAGGTGGTCATGGTGGTGCCGACCCCCCGTGGCGAACTCAACGAACTGGTATTGGCCGCCGCTTGCATCGCCGGCGTCGACCGCGTGTTCACCATCGGCGGCGCCCAGGCAGTGGCTGCCCTGGCCTATGGTACTGAAAGCGTGCCGAAGGTCGACAAAGTGGTGGGGCCGGGCAATATCTACGTCGCCACCGCCAAGCGCCATGTATTCGGCCAGGTCGGTATCGACATGATCGCCGGGCCTTCGGAGATCCTCGTGGTGTGTGACGGCCAGACCGACCCGGACTGGATCGCCATGGACCTGTTCTCCCAGGCCGAGCACGACGAAGACGCCCAGGCGATCCTGGTCAGCCCCGACGCCGACTTCCTCGACCAGGTTGCCGCCAGCATCGACAAGCTGTTGCCGACCATGGAGCGCGCCGAGATCATCGAGAAATCGATCAATGGCCGCGGCGCGTTGATTCTGGTGAGCGACATGGAGCAAGCCATCGAAGTGGCCAACCGTATCGCGCCGGAGCACCTTGAGCTGTCCGTGGCGGACCCACAGGCCTGGCTGCCGTTGATTCGTCACGCCGGCGCGATCTTCATGGGGCGCCACACCAGTGAAGCCCTGGGCGACTACTGCGCAGGCCCTAACCACGTACTGCCGACCTCCGGCACCGCACGTTTTTCGTCGCCGCTGGGGGTGTATGACTTCCAGAAGCGCTCGTCGATCATCTTCTGTTCGCCCCAGGGCGCGTCCGAACTGGGCAAGACCGCCTCGGTGCTGGCCCGTGGCGAATCCCTCAGCGCTCACGCACGTAGCGCCGAATACCGCATCGTCAAGGGAGAGTGAGGCATGAGCAAATTCTGGAGCTCTTTCGTCAAGGACCTCGTGCCTTACGTACCTGGTGAGCAACCGAAGCTGACCAAGCTGGTCAAGCTCAACACCAACGAAAACCCCTACGGCCCATCGCCCAAAGCGCTGGCGGCGATGCAGGCCGAGTTGAACGACAACTTGCGTCTGTACCCGGACCCCAACAGCGATCTGCTCAAACAGGCCGTTGCCGGTTATTACGGGATTGATGCGCGCAAAATATTCCTCGGCAACGGGTCCGACGAAGTCCTGGCACACATCTTTCACGGCTTGTTCCAGCACGACCTGCCGCTGCTGTTCCCGGATATCAGCTACAGCTTCTATCCGGTGTATTGCGGCCTGTATGGCATCACGTTCGACGCGGTGCCATTGGATGAGCAGTTCCGGATTCGCGTGGCTGATTATGCGCGGCCCAACGGCGGGATCATTTTCCCCAACCCGAACGCGCCGACCGGCTGCGTACTGGCGCTGGACGCCGTGGAGCAGATCCTGAAGGCCAGCCCGAACTCGGTGGTGGTGGTCGACGAAGCCTATATTGATTTCGGCGGCGAGACGGCCATCAGCCTGGTGGACCGCTATCCGAACCTGCTGGTGACCCAGACCCTGTCCAAATCGCGCTCACTGGCCGGTTTGCGGGTGGGCCTGGCCGTGGGCCATCCGGACCTTATCGAGGCACTGGAGCGGGTCAAGAACAGTTTCAACTCCTATCCGTTGGATCGGCTGGCAGTCGCTGGCGCAGCCGCCGCTTTCGATGACCGTGAATACTTTGAGAAGACGTGCCGGTGGGTGATCGACAGCCGCGAGAAGCTGGTCGCGCAGCTGCAAGCCAAGGGCTTTGAAGTGCTGCCGTCAGCCGCCAACTTCATCTTCGCTCGTCACCCACGGCACGACGCTACTGGCCTGGCGGCGAAATTGCGTGAACAAGGGGTGATCGTGCGGCACTTCAAGCAGGAGCGGATTGCCCAGTTCCTGCGGATCAGCATCGGCACGTCTGAGCAGAACCAGGCGCTGATCGATGGCCTGGGCGAGCTCTAAGCCACACTGGAGATAAAAATGTGGGAGGGGGCTTGCCCCCGATGGCAGTGTGTCAGCCAATACATCTGTTGACTGACACTCCGCCATCGGGGGCAAGCCCCCTCCCACATTGGGTTCCAGGGTGTTAGTTAGAGCAGCGGTTCATCAGGCTTCTTGTTCTTCCAGCCATCATTGCCCGGCAGCAGCAGGTTCAAACCAATCGCCAGCACCGCACACAGGGCGATGCCCTTGAGGCCGAAATCGTCCGGGCCGGTGCCGGTGCCTACCAGCACACCACCAATCCCGAACACCAGGGTCACCGACACAATCACCAGATTGCGCGCTTCACCCAGGTCGATCCTGTGGCGGATCAGCGTATTCATCCCCACCGCCGCAATCGAGCCGAACAGCAGGCACAGAATCCCGCCCATTACCGGCACCGGAATGCTTTGCAGCAGCGCGCCGAACTTGCCGATGAACGCCAGGCTGATCGCGAATACCGCGGCCCAGGTCATGATTTTCGGGTTGTAGTTCTTGGTCAGCATCACCGCGCCCGTCACTTCGGCGTAGGTGGTATTGGGCGGGCCGCCAAACAGGCCGGCGGCCGTGGTGGCAATCCCGTCACCCAGCAAGGTGCGATGCAGGCCGGGCTTCTTCAGGTAGTCGCGACCGGTCACGCTGCCTACCGCAATCACGCCA
The DNA here is from genome assembly GCF_002934065.1 of Pseudomonas orientalis. Classification (NCBI taxonomy): domain Bacteria; kingdom Pseudomonadati; phylum Pseudomonadota; class Gammaproteobacteria; order Pseudomonadales; family Pseudomonadaceae; genus Pseudomonas; species Pseudomonas orientalis. The sequence continues at coordinate 1,000,958 of NZ_CP018049.1, forward strand.
CCGATATGTTCGATCGCAGGGGCCAGGGCCACCGGCACGATAAACAGGATCGCCTGCCAGTTGAACTCCGGCGCGGTGAAGTGGGGCAGGGCGAACCACGGTGCGGCGGCGATCTTCGCCGTGTCGACCACGCCGAAGTAGAACGACATGGCAAAACCCACCAGCACGCCGGAGATGATCGGCACCAAGCGGAAAATGCCCTTGCCGAACACCGCGACGATCAAGGTGGTCAGCAGTGCCGGCATCGAGATCAGCATCGCCGTCTGGTAGTGGATCAACTCGGCGCCGTCGCCGGACTTGCCCATGGCCATATTGGCGGCAATCGGCGCCATGGCCAGGCCGATGGAAATGATCACCGGGCCGATGACGACCGGCGGCAGCAGTCGGTCGATGAAACCTGTGCCTTTGACCTTCACGGCAAGGCCCAGGAAGGTATAGACGAAACCCGCCGCCATCACCCCGCCCATGGTCGCCGCCAGGCCGAACTGGCCCTTGGCGAGAATGATCGGGGTGATGAACGCAAAGCTCGATGCCAGGAACACCGGCACCTGCCGTCCCGTCACCACCTGGAACAACAACGTGCCCAGGCCTGCGGTGAACAGTGCGACGTTTGGATCAAGACCTGTGATCAGCGGCATCAACACCAGCGCGCCAAATGCTACGAAGAGCATCTGTGCGCCAGACAGGATCTGGCGCCAAAGCGGGTCGTTGAATTCATCCTGCATGGTCACGCGTCCTTCTGCTTGGTGCCGAAGATCTTGTCACCGGCATCGCCCAGGCCCGGGATGATGTAGCCGTGTTCATTCAGGCGTTCGTCGATGGAGGCGGTGTAGATCTGCACGTCAGGGTGCGCTTTCTCGACGGCGGCGATGCCTTCGGGGGCGGCCACCAGCACCATGGCGCGAATGTCGCGGCAGCCGGCTTTTTTCAGCAAATCGATGGTGGCGACCATGGAACTGCCGGTGGCGAGCATCGGGTCGATGATCATTGCCAGGCGCTCGTTGATTTCCGGGACGAGTTTTTCCAGGTAGGTGTGGGCCTGCAAGGTTTCTTCATTGCGGGCCACGCCCACGGCGCTGACCTTGGCGCCCGGGATCAGGCTGAGCACGCCTTCGAGCATGCCGATACCGGCGCGCAGGATCGGGACCACGGTGATTTTCTTACCGGCGATTTTCTCCACTTGTACGGGACCGGCCCAACCGGGGATCTCGTAGGTCTCCAGGGGCAAATCCTTGGTGGCTTCGTAAGTGAGCAGCGCTCCGACTTCCTGAGCAAGCTCACGGAAGTTCTTCGTGCTGATGTCGGCGCGGCGCATAAGGCCGAGTTTGTGTCGGATCAGCGGGTGGCGGATCTCGCGAGTGGGCATGGGAAAGGCTCCGGCGGCGGGCAAAAAAACCGGCCTAGATTAATCTATCCGAGGGTGTTGTCCTATAGACATCAAGTACGTTAGTCCATAAAGGCTTGATTGGAGCGCAGTAGAAGCGTACCTTCGCCCGCTTTTCTTGCCACAGCACCCCCTGGAGAGCGCCATGTCCGCTGATCTCGAGCATATCCGTCAAATCATGCACGAGGCTGACTGCCTGTACACCGAAGCGCAAGTCGAAGCAGCGATTGCCAAGGTCGGCGCGCACATCACCCGCGAAATGGCCGACACCAACCCAGTGGTTTTCTGCGTGATGAACGGTGGCCTGATCTTCGCCGGCAAATTGCTCACCCATCTGCAATTTCCGTTGGAAGCTTCTTACCTGCACGCCACCCGCTATCGCAACGAAACCAGTGGCGGCGATCTGTTCTGGAAAGCCAAGCCGGAAGTGTCATTTATCGACCGTGACGTGCTGATCATCGATGACATCCTCGACGAAGGGCATACCCTGGGCGCGATCATCGACTTCTGCAAACATGCCGGCGCGCGTAAAGTGCACACCGCCGTGTTGATCGACAAAGACCACGATCGCAAGGCGCGCCCCGAGCTGAAAGCCGATTTCGTCGGGCTGCCGTGCATCGACCGCTATATCTTCGGTTATGGCATGGACTATAAGGGCTACTGGCGTAACGCCAATGGCATCTACGCCGTTAAAGGAATGTAATCGATGGCCCGTTTTCTTGATCAGACCTTATTTGCAGAGTTGGCCGAGAAAGCGGGCGACAGCCCCCGTGGCCGGCACCATCACAACTTCCACCAGATGGAAGAGCCGTGTCATCGCCTCGCCGTGGCCCTGCAACCGAGTACCTATGTGCCGCCTCATCGGCACCTGAGCGCGGACAAGGCGGAAACCTTGCTGGTGCTCAAGGGCCGCTTGGGTTTGCTGATATTCAGCGAAACCGGTGAAGTCATCGCCAAGCGCGTCATGCAGGCGGGCGGCGAGTGCGCGGGCGTCGACCTGCCGCCCGGCGTATTCCATGGCCTGGCAGTGCTGGAACCCGATACGGTGATGTTCGAATGCAAGGCCGGGCCTTATCGGCCGGTGGGTGAGGGTGAGCTGGCCACCTGGGCACCGCGCGAAGGCGATGCAGGTGTGGCCGACTACCAACGCTGGATACTTGCGCAGTTCGATTGAACTGACCAAGATCCAAATGTGGGAGGGGGCTTGCCCCCGATGAGGTTGGGTCAGGCACACAGGTATGGGCTGACACACCGCTATCGGGGGCAAGCCCCCTCCCACATTGGCTCTTCAACGCTTTCGAAGCCTGTGCACCACAGGTAGACTTCAAACCCCGTGTCAATGTCTGCAGGCTGGAGTCGGTAATGCGTAAAGATAAAATACAGGTGATCGGTGACGAGATCGGCGACGACCAGATCAAGTTGTTCCTGAACTTCGAACCGGTCGATGCGACTTCTCCGTCCCTGCACAAACTGATCAAGGCCTATCGCGGCCTGCGTATCGACGACTTCGAGCGCTTCCTGGGGTTCTTCAAGGCTGCCGGCCTGGACCTGGACGGCAAGGACGAGCATGGCCAGACCTTTGTCGACCTGATCAAGGACCAGCGCAACGCCGCCGAGTACATCGCGCTGATCGACAACGCGCGCGGCTGATTATCCAAGCCATACAAAAACGCCCCGGCCTCATAAGAGTCCGGGGCGTTTCGCTTTTAACGGTAGGAGCGAGCTTGCTCGCGAAGAACCTGAGAGCGCCGCGTTAATCCACTTGCGCTGCGTTATCGTTGACGTTTTTCGCGAGCGAGCTCGCTCCTACAGGTTCCACCAGCTCCAGGCTGATGTTGTTCTGCGCATTGATCCTGCGATACAGCTCGGCATCCGTCTCCAGCACTTTTTCGCGCGCCGGGAAGATCTCGTGCAGCTTGGTCGCCCATTCACCGTTGGCTTTCTCCGGGAAGCAGCGCTCGATCAAATCCAGCATGATCGACACCGTCACCGAAGCGCCCGGCGAGGCGCCCAACAGCGCCGCCAGCGAACCATCCGCGGCGGCAACCAGCTCGGTGCCGAATTGCAGCACGCCGCCTTTCTTCGGGTCCTTCTTGATGATCTGCACGCGTTGGCCGGCCACTTCCAGGCGCCAGTCTTCGGCTTTCGCTTCGGGGTAGAAGCGGCGCAGGGATTCCAGGCGCTGCTCCATGGACTGGCGCACTTCGCTGACCAGGTACTTGGTCAGGTCCATGTTGTCGCGGGCCACAGCCAGCATCGGACCGATGTTGCCGGCGCGGATCGACATCGGCAGGTCCAGGAACGAGCCGTGCTTGAGGAACTTGGTGGTGAACCCGGCGTAGGGTCCGAACAGCAGCGACTTCTTGCCATCCACCACGCGGGTGTCCAGGTGCGGCACTGACATCGGTGGCGAACCCACGGCCGCCTGGCTATAGACCTTGGCCTGGTGGTGCTTGACCACGTCCGGGTTGTCGCAACGCAGCCACTGGCCGCTGACCGGGAAACCGCCGAAGCCTTTGCTTTCTTCGATGCCCGAAGCCTGCAGCAACGGCAGGGCCGCGCCGCCGGCGCCGAGGAACACGAAGCGGGCGTCCACTTCGCGGCTGTTGCCGCTGTTGACGTCCTTGATGCTGACGGTCCAGCCCGCACCATTGCGCTTGAGGTCGGTGACACGCTTGCAGTACTTGACCTGGGCGTCCGGCGAACTGGTCAGGTGGTTGAGCAGTTGGTTGGTCAGGGCGCCAAAGTTGACGTCAGTGCCATTCATCACGCGGGTGGCGGCGATTTTTTCATCGAGCGGGCGGCCCGGCATCATCAGCGGCATCCACTCGGCCATTTCGCTGCGGTCTTCGGTGTAATGCATGTCCGAAAACGCATGGTGCTGGCTGAGGGTTTCAAAACGCTTCTTGAGGAAGGCAACGCCGTTGTCGCCCTGCACGAAACTCAAGTGCGGGACCGGGCTGATAAAGGACTTGCACGAGCCAAAGGTGCCCTTTTTGGCCAGGTACGCCCAGAACTGTTTCGACACCTCGAACTGGGTGTTGATGTGCACGGCTTTCTTGATGTCGATGGAACCATCGGCGGCCTGCGGCGTGTAGTTCAGCTCACAGAGCCCGGCGTGGCCGGTACCGGCGTTGTTCCACGGGTTGGAACTCTCCGCGGCACCCGAATCCATCAGCTCAACGACTTCCAGCTTGAGGCCGGGGTCGAGCTCTTTGAGCAGTACGGCCAGGGTGGCACTCATGATGCCGGCCCCTACCAGAACTACGTCGACTGCTTCGTTATGCGCCATTTAACGCGTCTCCAAAATCTGCAGCACCAAATTGACGGCATGGCTGCCAGGAGTGACGGGGCGGTTCACGTGTTGCCCCAGGTTACCCATGGCCAGGATCGCCATGTCCGTTTCGCAATTCTTTGCAACTTCAGCGCACGCTTCCTGCCCGGCTAATCTGCCTATGAACGCATTCATGGGCGCCTGTGGCAATTCGACTTATGGTCAAAGCGTGCGATTCGTGCAACCAATCCGTAGCGGACAGGCTCAAGCTCCGCTTATTGAGGAACGCTCGGTCCTGTGTTGGGCTGTTTCAGACGCTGATGGTGCTTGTACAAACGCCAAACTATTCATTTGCTCGCCACACTCTTGTGAAGTTGTGAAAACCCGTTTTTTTCACGCTCTTTTGAAGACGTGAACCTCAAAAAAGGGCTGCCCCAGCCTGGCACCTGGCCCGCGAAACGGGCAAACAACTCAAGTGGCCGAGCGCAATGGCAGCTCTGGCAGATTCGATAAAGACGGGTGGTTTGCACAGGAAACAGCAAGCACGCCAGCTTCACTCGATCTGTGTGGGCGGCTCTCTGTGGGCGATTTGGGGGTTATGCCGAGGCAATAACGATGCTGCGAGGCCCGATCAGGAGACGTCCTTATAATCGGGGGGAGATTGTAGCGAAGAACGCCACGGAAATGGGCGTGTTTTATGACTTTTATTAGTGCGCCGGTCAGGAGGCCAACGCTTGGCGTGATTGTGCGCGTACAAACTGAGGGCTGACCCTGGCGCTGGCCGGCAGCGGACGGTGCATCCAGCCCAGATGCGTTTCCGCGACCTCGACCCAGCCTTCACCGACGGGCGGCAGGCTGCATTGCTTGAACGCCAGGCAATGGCCGTGGGCATCGAGCAGGGCAAAGTGGCGGTGGCGGCTGTGTGACAGGAACAGTGACTTGAGAAGGCGCATGGCTGTGTACCGGTTGCGTTACATGCTTGAAGGTTGTCAGTCTGGCATGACAGGGGAATGACGTTTTGATGGGAAATTGTAATTTGCAGATGCCTTCAGCTGCGGTTCAGGATCGCTGGTGGGTGATGCGCGTGCACCGTTATACTGGCGGCCTGTGTGCGCCTAGTCCTGGAGAAATGAGTATGTTGCAACGCCTGTTGTTCGGTTTGATCACTGTGACCAGTTTGGCTTTGGTTGGCTGCGCCAACAGCCCGCAACAACTCAGCCCGCAACCTAAAGTCACGGCGCAGTTGGCCCCGGTCGGTCACGGCCAGCCCGTATCGGTGCGTGTAGTGGACGGTCGTCCGTCACCGACCCTCGGTTCCCGTGGTGGCCTGTACCCGGAGACCGCGCTGATTTCGGTGACCGGCCAGGACGTGCTGCCCAAGCTGCAGGCCCAGGCTGAAGCTGCTGTGCGCTTGCTGGGCTTTACCCCGACCAATTCGCCAGGCGCACCGCAATTGACCGTGACCCTGGCCGAGCTGAAGTACCAGTCGCCCAAGGAAGGCCTGTATGTGACCGAAGCGTCCATCGGCGCAACTTTCAAGTCCGACGTCAGCGCCGGTACCCGCCGCTACAGCGGCCGCTATGCCGCGTCCCTCAACCAGCGCTTCGGCATGTCGCCGAATCAGGAAACCAACACCAAGCTGGTCAGCGACGTGCTCAGCGATGCCCTGACCCGGCTGTTCAAGGACCCAAGCATCGGCCAGTTGCTCAGCTCGCAATAAGCTGTTCAAAAAAACCGGGCTCATCGGCTGAGCCCGGTTTTTTTATGCCTGTTGCTTTCAGGCGGCGGTATCGACGTAAAAATCCAGCATGCTCACGCCCGTGAGTAAATCCAGCTCCGGCAAGTCGGCATGGGGGTGCCCGGCGAGGGCGCAATAGACCAGCCAATGGCGGTCCTGGACATTGAAGGCAAGGCCGCCGATCAAGGCTTCCTGTTCATCACTCGGGGCGATCAGATACAGCCGATCCTGGTTTTGCGCGTGCAGCATGACAAGCTCCTCAAGCGTCGAAGGGCAACAGAGTGGCCTGTTAAGGTGACGTTCAGGTGACGCTGTAAATTACTGGATACATTAACCGTCGACGGGGAGGGAGCACTAAAGGCGCAGGGAGCCACTATCGTTCAGGTTCGTATCTGGACCGATACCCGAATACGGTCTCGCCGAGGTTCGCGATGGCGCTGCTGATCAATGCGATTGCCCTGATGGTTGCCTGCTGCGGCGCCATACTGCTGTTCTTCACTCGCCTGCTGGCGCAACGGGCGCTGGCCGAACTCACCGCGCAAAGTGAAGAGCGCGCGATTGACCAGCCGATGCTCTTTCTCGACAGGCGCACCGAACGGGCGCATCGCCAGGCTTACCGTGTCGGGTTCGCCTGCTTGGGAGTGGCGCTGGCCATGTCCTGGCTCAGCACTCACTTTTAAGAACACTGGGATTCAAATGTGGGAGGGGGCTTGCCCCCGATTGCAGGGTGTCAGTCAGCCTATCTGTATCTGACCCACCGCTATCGGGGGCAAGCCCCCTCCCACATTGGATCGATGTTTACAGCGCGATCCCGGCCTTGACCCGGTATTGATTGCGCACTGGCGTTGCATATTGCGTCACAAGGTAAGGACGATGCTCGGACGGACATTCGTTCAGGCGCCGCTGCCACTCGGCTTTCGCCTTGGCCAGCTCATCGGCCGGGAATACGTCTTCGGCCCTGGGCACATCCAATTGCGGGTCGGCATCGTGCCATTGGGCGTACGCCAGGTAGTGCACCGGGAACAGCCGGTAACCACCGAGAATCTGCCGGTCCATTTCGGCCGCCAGCAGTTTGGTGTCTTCGAAGCGCTCGGTAATCGGCGGCGCGAAATTCACGTGCACTCGCCCCTTGTAGCCGGTGATGCCCAGTGCAATGCTTACGTCATCCTCGCCCGGCGCTTTGCAGTAGGTGCCGGTGGTGGCGCGGATATACAGCTCGCGGGCCTTGGCGGCGTCACACGGATCATACTCATAGCTGATCGACACCGGCGTCAGGTTCAGCGACTGGATGACTTCGGCGAACGGCTCGTCCTTGCGGCTGACGTGGAACATCTTGAGGATCGCCGATTCGGTGCGATCATCCCCGTCCTTGGCCCGGCCTTCGGCCTGGGCGATCCAGATCGACTGGCAGTCGTTGCGGATCGAATGGTTGATGTAGGCCGACAGCAACTGGTAGGCCGCCATCTTTTCCTTTCGCCCGGTGATCGAGCGGTGCACGATGAAGCTCTTGTTCAAGCGCATCAGGTCGCTGACGAAGGGTTTTTGCAGCAGGTTGTCGCCAATGGCGATGCGCGGCGTCGGCAGGCCGGCATGGTAGACGGCATAGTTGACAAAGGCCGGGTCCATCACGATGTCGCGGTGATTGGCCAGGAACAGGTAGGCAGTGCCGGATTTCAGCTGTTCGACGCCGGTATAGGTCACGCCATCAGTCGCGCGATCGATGGTATGGTCGACGTAATACTCGACTTTATCCTGCAGCGTCGCCACGGTGGTGACGCCGGCGAATTCACGGCGCAGCTTGCGTGCGATCATCGGCTTGAGCAGCCAGCCCAGCGCGCCGGCAAAGCGCGGGAAGCGGAAGTGGGTCAGGATGTCCAGAAAGGCCTTGTCACTGAACAGCCGGTCCAGCACTGCCGGGACTTCGCTGTCGTTGTAAGGTCGGATGGTATCGAATTCGCCCATCATGCTCTCTTGTTGGAAACGGCTAGGTAATTAAAGGAAATACCAGGGGCGGCGTGAGTAAACGGGCTCAGCCGGAAATAACCCTGTCAATAGACCGGCGATTATACGCACAAGTCACCTTGGAGACTGCGATGCTGGAACCTGCGCTGTACGATTGTCCTTATTGTGGGGAAGAGGTCGAAGCGACGGTGGATTTGTCCGGTGGTGATCAGGTGTATATAGAGGACTGCCAGGTGTGTTGCCGACCGATCACTTTCGATCTGCAGGTTCATGGGGACGAGTGGATGCTCGAAACCCGCAGCGAGAACGAATAACAACAGGTATTTCCATGCAGCGAATCTACGAACCGGAAAACCTCATGGAAGGCGAGCTGCTGCAACAGATGCTTGCCAGCGAAGGCATCGAGGCGCACCTGGTGGGCCGCCATTTGCTCGGTGGCACCGGCGAACTGCCGATATTCGGCCTGCTCGGGCTGGAAGTCGATAATGACCAGGCTGCCAGTGCCCGCGAGCTGATCACGGCCTATATCGGCGCGCAACCCATACCCGGGGATGAACCCGACAGTTTTCCCGACGTACTGGTCTGTTAGGCTGTCGGTCGGTTTACCCCAAGAGTCGTGTTGCCCAATGTGTGGACGTTATGCCCTGTTTCGCTGGAACCCCGCCTTTGCTGCCTTGCCGGGCTTTCCCGCTGACCAGCAGGCCCAGTGGAATATCTCCCCCAATGATTCGGTACTGATCCAGCGCGCCATCGACGGCCAGCTCAGCCTGGCGCGCGCGCGCTGGGGGCTGACGCCGCCGTGGCTCACCGACCTGTCCCGCACGCCCGCCCATGCCCGCGCCGAAACCCTGGCCGAGCAACCGATGTTTCGCGAAGCATTCCGCCAGCGCCGTTGCCTGCTGCCGGCCAACGGGTTTTACGAATGGCGCGGCACCCAGCGCAAGCGCCCGTACTGGTTGACGCCAGGGGAAGGCTCCACGCTGTTTTTCGCGGCGATCTGGGAAGCGTATCCGGTGCAGGAGCAGGTGTGGTTGAGTACGGCGGTGGTCACTCAAGCGGCGCAGGCCCAGCGCCGACCGTTGATTCTGGATCAAGCCGGGCAGGCGGCCTGGCTGGATCCCGAGACGCCGCTGCATGTGCTGCAAAGTCTGTTGGCCAGTGAGCCCGCCGCGTTGCGCGAGCGGGTGCTGGCCAACATGGTCAACGATCCCAAGCTCAATGGGCCTGAGTGCCTGACCCCGGCCTGACCCTGAACTTACCTGCCGGCACGTGAGCTGGATCCGAAATACAGCAGTTAAACGTCTGATGTATCTGGCGCCGATACAAATGTCCGCCTACGATACGCGCCATGTTTCCAGGGAGCGTGTTCATGAAGAAGTCATTGGCGGTAAGTGGGTTGGTTGCAGCGATGCTGCTGGCAGGGTGTCAGTCGGTCAATACCACCAGCGGCGGCGCGGTTGGAGTTGAGCGCAAGCAGTACATGTTCAGCATGCTGTCGAGCCAGGAAGTCGACCAGATGTATGCCCAGTCCTACCAGCAGACCCTGGGCGAGGCCAGTGGCAAAGGAGTTCTGGATAAGACCAGTGCCAACGCCAAGCGCGTGCAGGCCATCGCCAATCGCCTGATCGCCCAGGCCCCGACCTTCCGCCCGGATGCGGCGCAATGGAAGTGGGAAGTGAACCTGATCAAGAGCGATGAGATGAACGCCAACTGTGGGCCGGGTGGCAAGATCCTGGTGTACAGCGCGTTGATCGACAACCTCAAGCTCACCGATGATGAACTGGCCGCCGTGATGGGCCATGAAATCGCCCATGCCTTGCGTGAACACGGCCGCGAAGCCATGTCCAAGGCCTACGGCATCGAGATGGCCAAGCAGGGCGCCGGTGCAATATTCGGGCTCGGCCAGGACAGCCTGGCGCTGGCCGATACCGTGGCCAACTACGGCATGACCTTGCCCAACAGCCGCAGCAATGAGAACGAAGCCGACCTGATCGGCCTCGAACTGGCCGCCCGCGCCGGTTACAACCCGAACGCGGCCATCACGCTGTGGAACAAGATGGCCAAGGCCTCGGAAGGCGCGCCGCCGGAGTTCATGAGCACTCACCCGGCGTCTGATAGCCGCATTGCCTCGTTGCAGGCGGCGATTCCGAAGGTCATGCCGCTGTACCAACAGGCCAAGAAATCCTAAGGCCTGATCGAGATCAAAATGTGGGAGGGGGCTTGCCCCCGATGGCGGCCTCTCAGCCAAGTATTCATCAGCTGACACACCGCTATCGGGGGCAAGTCGAATCGTCGCACCGCCCCTCCCACATCGGATTGGGTTTACAGCCCTGGTTACTTAGATCCAGCCACTGCTCTGCATGGCCTTGTACACCGCCACAATCGCCAATACAAAAAATGCCGTAGCCGCCAAGCGCCGAATCAAGGTCAGCGGCAGCTTCTCCGCCGCAAAATTCCCCGCCAGCACCACCGGCACGTTGGCAATCAACATGCCCAGCGTGGTCCCGATAATTACCAGCCACAACTCCGGATACTGCGCTGCCAGCATCACCGTGGCGATCTGGGTCTTGTCACCGATTTCCGCGAGGAAGAACGCAATCAGCGTGGTCAGGAACGGCCCGAACTTGCGCGTGGTGCTGGCTTCGTCATCGTCGAGTTTGTCCGGCACCAGTGTCCACAGCGCCGTGGCGCAGAAGCTCGCCGCGAGAATCCAGTGCAGCACCGCGTCGGAGAAGAAACTCCCGAACCAGGCCCCCACCGCACCGGCGGCCGCATGGTTGGCCAGGGTCGCGGCGACGATGCCGGCGATGATGGGCCAGGGCTTGCGAAAGCGAGCGGCAAGAATAAGCGCGAGCAGTTGCGTCTTGTCGCCGATTTCGGCCAAGGCAACGATTGCGGTAGGAACGAGCAGTGAATCCAGCATCAGGTAGGTTTCCAGGGGCGGGCCGACACGGCTATGACACGTACAGCCTTCCCGCCCCGGGTAAGGTGTGCGTGTCATAGGTCTTGTCAGACCCCGGTCCGTCTGTGCGGACTCCTGGGTCGCATACGCCATGGTCTGCTGACCAAGTATGTTGACGTATGCCGGACGAGCATGGCGCTCGTGGGAGACTACTCCCCTAGGACGGAGCGGATTCTGCCTAGGCAAAACCCATTCGGCAAGCCTTCTTTTTCAAACGCCCGTCAGGGACGCTTGGCCCGGTAGATGCGAAAGCCATTGCCCTCGGCCTTGATCGCGCAGATGCCCAGATGCTCTTCGATCAGCGGCTGGTATTTCAGGAAGCTGTTGGCGACCAGGCGCAGTTCTCCGCCTTTTGCCAGATGTTTGCCTGCTTTTCGCAGCAGGTTTTCCGTGGCGAAGTAATCCGTGTGCACCCCGACATGGAACGGCGGATTGCTTAAAATCGCGGTCAACCCCATTGGAGCGGCGTCAATGCCATCGCCGGTCAGTACTTCGGCTTCCAGGTCATTGGCAGCCAGGGTCAGGCGGCTGCTGGCGGCGGCGAAGGCGTCCACATCAAGCAGGGTCACGGTATTGTGCGGGTAGCGACGTTTCACCGCTGCTCCCAATACGCCGGCGCCGCAGCCAAAGTCGAGTAAATGCCCGCTGGGCAGCTTGTCCAGGTGTTCCAGCAACAGTTCGGTGCCCCGGTCCAGGCGACCATGGCTGAACACGCCCGGCAGGCTCACCACCTTGAGCGGCCCGTCGACCAGCGGTACCTCGAAGGTCTGCGCCAGGCTCTCCAGGTCGGGCGCCTGCGGCGCGTTGCCCACCGTGACCTGCCAGAGCTGGCAGTGCCGTGCGTTATCCAGCTTGCGCGGTTTGCCGAAGGCGATCATCTGCTTGGCCGCGCTTTCGATGCCGGCCTTTTTTTCGCCCACCAGGAACAGCTCGGCGCCGGGCAGGCGCGCGGCCACGGCGTTAAGCAGGTAGTCGGTGAGGTCCTTGGACTTGGGCAGGAAAATCACAGCGGCATCAAATGCGCGCTCGGGCACCTTCACGCCGAACTGGCTGCGCTCGGGAAAACGCGCCTCCAACGCCGCCTGATCGCCGGCATGCCAGTTCCAGCCGTGGGCGTTGGGCAGGCGGCCGAGCAAATCGTCGGCAGGCAAACCGACCAGCAGCAGGTTGCCTTGAAAAAGTTCGGCCTGGCGAAGCAGTACTTCACTGCGCGGATCCATGGTCTGCTCCTTGAAAAGGGGCGCAGTTTATCAAGCGACGACGCGCAGCGGGGCACCGTTGAAAAAGCCCAGGGCGTTTTCGCTCAATTGCGCGACGATCCGCTGCCGCGCTTCACGGCTGCCCCAGGCATTATGGGGCGTGACGATCAGCCGAGGGATATCACCGGCCAGCAGCGGGTTGCCGTTTACCGGAGGTTCGACACTCAACACATCGGTGGCCGCACCACCCAGGTGCCCGTTGCGTAATGCATCCGCCAGGGCCTGTTCGTTGATCAAGCCGCCGCGTGCGGTGTTGACGATAAACGCGCCGGGCTTGAGCAGCGCCAGTTCGCGAGCCCCGATAAAATCGCAGGTATGCTCGTTGAGCGGACAATGCAAGGTCAGCGCGTCGACCTGTCTCAGCAGTTCATCCAGCGGCACGCGGTCGGTGCGGGCAGGGCGCCCGGGAATCGCACCCAGTACCACGCGCATGCCGAAGGCTTCGGCCAGGCGCGCCACGGCGCTGCCCAGTTCGCCATGGCCGAGCAGGCCTAACGTCTTGCCCTCCAGCTCGACAATCGGATAGTCCAGCAGGCAGAACTGCCTGGCCTGCTGCCATTTGCCGGCTGCCACATCGCGCTGATAGTCCTTCAGGCGCGTGGCGAGGTTGAGCAGCAGCATGATCGTGTGCTGCGCCACCGACGGCGTGCCGTAATCCTGGCAGTTGCTCACAGTGATGCCCTGGGCGCGGGCGGCTTCAAGGTCGATGTTATTGGTGCCGGTGGCCGACACCAGGATCAGCTTGAGCTCGGGGCAGGCCGCCAGGGTCTCGGCGCCGAGCGGGATTTTATTGCTGATGACAACTTGGGCGCCTTGCACGCGTTCGAGCAGATTCTGCGGCGTGGTCTGCTCAAACAGCTGCAGCTCGCTGAAGCAGTCATGCAACTCGCTGAGGTCGAGGTCGCCGAGGTCCAGGGAGGGGTGATCGAGGAAGACGGCGCGGCGATTGTTCATCATCAACTGTACCTTTTGCGGCGGGGGTCGAAAGCGTAATCTCTTGAGCCTATCAGATGAAATAATCCGTTACTTAATGGAGTGCGTATGTACGTCGCCGAGTTTTTGACCGTAGCCTTGATCCACCTGTTGGCGGTGGCCAGCCCCGGGCCGGACTTCGCCGTGGTGGTGCGTGAAAGCGTGACCCATGGCCGTCGCGCCGGCACCTGGACTGCGCTGGGCGTCGGTTCGGCGATCTTTCTTCACGTCGGCTACTCGCTGCTGGGTATCGGCTTGATCGTGTCCCAGTCCATTGTGCTGTTCAATGCGCTGAAATGGGCGGCGGCGGCGTACCTGCTGTATATCGGCTTCAAGGCGCTGCGTGCGCAACCGGTCAAGCCGCCGGCGCAAGGCGAGCTGCATCGCGAGGCGGGCGAACGCACGCCCCGTGGCGCGTTTACCGCAGGGTTTGTGACCAACGGTTTGAATCCCAAGGCCACGCTGTTTTTCCTGTCGCTGTTCACCGTGGTGATCAACCCGCACACACCGCTGGCGGTGCAGGCCGGTTATGGCGTGTACCTGGCAGTGGTGACAGCGCTGTGGTTTTGTCTGGTGGCCAGGCTGTTCAGCCAGCAGCGCGTGCGCGCCGGGTTTGCGAAGATGGGGCATTGGTTTGATCGGACCATGGGCGCGGTGTTGATTGCGATTGGGGTGAAGTTGGCATTTACCAGCATGAAATAAGCGCCGCTCACTCAAGCCGGCACGGTCAAAATGTGGGAGGGGGCTTGCCCCCGATAGCGGTGTTTCAGCCAAGTATCAATCAGCTGATCCACCGCCATCGGGGGCAAGCCCCCTCCCACATTGGATCTTCATGCGTCCAAGATCATCGCCAAAAGCTAGCATTTGCCGGACCCTGCAAATCATTCCTTTGGCTGATTTAGCTGCAACATAACCTCTCTACAGTGCAGGTCTTCACGCCAAGACCGCGCAGTCATAAAAGGGATTCGTATGTTGCAGACCCGTGTTATCCCACCCGCCGAAGGCGCTTACCAATACCCGCTGTTGATCAAACGCCTGTTGATGTCCGGGGCGCGTTACGAGAAAACCCGGGAAATCATTTACCGCGACAAACTGCGCTACACCTACCCGACGCTGATCGAGCGCGTCGCGCGCCTGGCCAACGTACTGACCGAAGCCGGGGTCAAGGCCGGTGACACGGTGGCGGTGATGGACTGGGACAGCCATCGTTACCTGGAATGCATGTTCGCCATCCCGATGATCGGCGCGGTGATCCATACCATCAACGTGCGCCTGTCGCCGGAACAGATCCTCTACACCATGAACCACGCCGACGACCGCTTTGTGCTGGTCAACAGCGAATTCGTGGGGCTTTACCAGGCGATCGCCGGGCAGCTCACCAGCGTCGACAAGACCTTGCTGATCACTGACGGCGACAGCAAGACGGCCGACCTGCCCAACCTGGTGGGCGAGTACGAAGCCCTGCTGGCCGCCGCGAGCCCGACGTACAATTTCGAGGATTTCGACGAGAACTCCGTGGCCACCACCTTCTACACCACCGGCACCACCGGCAACCCCAAGGGCGTGTATTTCACCCATCGCCAACTGGTGCTGCACACCATCGGCGTGGCGACCATCATGGGCAGTGTCGACAGTGTGCGTTTGCTCGGCACCAACGATGTGTACATGCCCATCACACCGATGTTCCACGTGCACGCCTGGGGCCTGCCTTACGTGGCGACCATGCTCGGTTTGAAGCAGGTCTACCCCGGCCGCTACGACCCCGAATACCTGGTGGAGCTATGGCGCAAGGAAAAGGTCACCTTCTCCCATTGTGTGCCGACCATCCTGCAAATGGTGCTCAATGCCAAGGCCGCCCAGGACGTGGATTTCGGCGGTTGGAAAATCGTCATCGGCGGCAGCGCCCTCAATCGTTCGCTGTACGAAGCCGCCAAGGCCCGCGGCATCCAGTTGACGGCTGCGTACGGCATGTCCGAGACCGGGCCGCTGGTGTCCTGTGCTCATCTTAATGAAGAACTGATGGCCGGCAGCGAAGACGAACGCACCACCTATCGGATCAAGGCCGGTGTACCCGGGCCGCTGGTGGAGGCGGCGATCATGGACACCGACGGCAACTTCCTGCCTGCCGACGGCGAATCCCAGGGCGAGCTGGTACTGCGCGCGCCCTGGCTCACCGAGGGTTATTACAACGAGCCGCAAAAGGGCGCCGAGCTGTGGGCCGGTGGCTGGATGCACACCGGTGATGTCGCCACCCTGGACGCGTTTGGCGTGATCGATATCCGTGACCGCATCAAGGATGTGATCAAGACCGGCGGCGAGTGGATCTCTTCCCTGGCTCTGGAAGACCTGGTCAGCCGCCACCCGGCGGTACGCGAAGTAGCGGTGGTGGGCATTGCCGACCCGCAGTGGGGCGAGCGCCCGTTTGCCCTGTTGGTGTTGCGTGATGGCCATGTGATAGGGGCCCGTGAACTCAAGGAACACCTCAAGCCGTTCGTTGAATTGGGGCACTTGAGCAAGTGGGCGATTCCGAGCCAGATCGCCGTTGTTACTGAAATTCCCAAGACCAGCGTCGGCAAGCTCGACAAAAAACGTATCCGTATCGACATCATCGAATGGCAGGCCAACAACAGCACGTTCCTGTCGACCCTGTGACGCCGCTTGCCGTGCCCGTTCGGGGACGGCAATGCTCTATCTCAGGCCTTTACTTGTGATTTGTGGAATTTCAGCCATCCTTGCCGCGTCGACCTTCGTCGGCGTGGCGAAAGGGTCGGGGCAGACGGGTTGGTGATGCAAATCACACTTTAGAGGGATCAAGCACTACCCCCTGCTGGCTATAGTCCCTTCCAGAGTTTTTCGCGGATGTTGCGCTTCGGGTGAAGGTGGCCCGGTTGTCGCTCGGCATTGGAATCGTTGTATCCCGGCCGTTACATGCATCTTCCGAAAGAGCTCGCTGCCATAACAATAAAATGCACATGGAGTAGCGTCGATGACCTCAGTAAACCAGTTCTGGCGCCGGGCACGTCTGCCCCTGGCCGTCAGTCTCGCTTCTACGCTCGCCGGGCCCGCATTCGGCGTCAGTTTCAACATCGGTGAAATCGAAGGGAGTTTTGACTCATCCCTGTCGGTAGGCGCCAGTTGGAGCACGTCCAAGGCCAATCGCGACCTGATCGGCGCCAACAACGGCGGCAGGGGCCTGTCCCAGACCTCCGACGACGGGCACCTGAACTTCAAGCGTGGAGAAACCTTTTCGAAGATCTTCAAGGGCATCCACGACCTGGAACTGAAGTACGGCGACACCGGTGTGTTTGTGCGTGGCAAGTACTGGTACGACTTTGAACTCAAGGACGAAAGCCGTCCGTTCAAGGACATCAGCGACAACAACCGCAAGGAAGGCGCCAAGTCTTCCGGCGGGCAGATCCTCGATGCGTTCGTCTACCACAACTACTCGATCGCCGATGCGCCGGGTTCCGTGCGGTTCGGCAAGCAGGTGGTGAGCTGGGGCGAAAGTACCTTCATCGGCGGCGGGATCAACTCCATCAACCCGATCGACGTATCAGCGTTTCGTCGTCCGGGGGCCGAGATCAAGGAAGGCCTGATTCCGGTCAACATGTTCTACGTGTCCCAGACCCTCACTGACAACCTGTCGGCCGAGGCGTTTTACCAATTGGAATGGGACCAGACCGTCACCGATAACTGCGGCACCTTCTTCTCGCAGCCGGACGTGATTTCCGACGGCTGCAGCAACAACCTGCGGGTACTGAACAAGCGTTCGACCATCCCTGCCGCAGCACTGCCGACCCTGGGCGCCCTGGGTGTGGACGTCAACAGCGAAGGCGTGCTCGTGCGCCGTGGCCCGGACCGTGATGCCCGCGACAGCGGCCAGTTCGGCGTGGCCATGCACTATAACTTCGAGCCGCTGGACACCGAGTTCGGCGCCTACTTCATGAACTACCACAGCCGTGCGCCGATCTTCAGCGCACAGGGTGCGCCATCGGCGGCCTACACCCGTCCGTTGGGGCCGCTGGGGGCATTGCGTCCGCTGATCGTGGCGGGCAGTTCCAACTACTTCGTCGAGTATCCGGAAGATATCCGCCTCTACGGTCTGAGTTTCTCCACCACCTTGCCCACCGGCACCGCCTGGAGCGGTGAGTTGAGCTACCGGCCGAATGCGCCGGTGCAGTTGAGCACCACCGACATTCTGTTCGCCGGCGTCACGCCGATCCCGGGCTTTGGCAATGCCTCCGTGCTCAAGGGCACGCCGGGCCAGGACCTGCACGGTTACAACCGCAAGGAAGTGACCCAGTTCCAGACCACCTTCACGCACTTCTTCGACCAGGTGATGGGCGCCAGCCGCCTCACCACCGTCGGTGAAATCGGTGTGACCCATGTGGGCGGTCTCGAAAGCAAATCCCAGGCCCGCTATGGCCGCGACCCGGTATTTGGCCCAGGCACCTTGCCAGGTGGGTTCTGCAACGCCCTCAACAACTCCACCGCAACCGGTGCCGGCCTGCCCAACGCAGCCGGCCTGAACACCAACTGCAACAACGATGGCTACACCACCGCAACGTCCTGGGGCTACCGCGCCCGTGCCATCTGGGAGTACCCGGACGTGTTCGCCGGCGTCAACCTCAAGCCCAACGTCGCCTGGTCCCATGACGTCAAAGGTTACTCGCCAGGCCCTGGCGGCAACTTCGAAGAAGGGCGCAAGGCGGTCAGCCTGGGCCTGGATGCCGAATACCAGAACACCTACACCGCGAGCCTGGCCTACACCAACTTCTTTGGTGGCAAGTTCAGCACCGTGGATGACCGTGACTTTGTCGCGTTGAGCTTTGGCGCCAACTTCTAAGCACACTCTTTTCAAGTGGTATGTATTCAGGAAGTCCAGAACATGAAAATAACTAAAAGTCTGTTGCATGTGGGTGTGCTTGGACTGTCGATCCTGGCGAGCAACGTCATGGCGGCAGTGTCGGCGGATGAAGCCGCCAAGCTGGGCACCAGCCTGACCCCGATGGGCGCCGAAATGGCCGGGAACGCGGCCGGTACCATTCCGAAATGGTCACCGATGCCGGTGAACGCAGGGGCGGTGGATGCCAAGGGTTTCCTGGCCAACCCGTACGCCAGCGAACAACCGCAGTTCACCATCACCGCGCAGAACGTCGAGCAATACAAAGACAAACTGGCCCCCGGGCAGTACGCGATGTTCAAGCGTTACCCGGACAGCTTCAAGATGCCGGTGTACCCGAGCCATCGCGGCGCCACGGTGCCGGCTGAGGTATTCGCCTCCATCAAGAAGAACGCCACCACCACCAACCTGGTGTCCGGCGGCAACGGCCTGGAAAACTTCGAGACGGCGGTGCCGTTCCCGATTCCGAAAAGCGGCGTCGAGGTGATCTGGAACCACATCACCCGTTATCGCGGTGGCAGCGTTACCCGCCTGGTGACCCAGGCCACGCCGCAAACCAACGGTTCCTACAGCCTGGTGTACTTCCGCGACCAGTTTGTGTTCCGCGACAAAATGAAGGACTTCGACCCGAAAAACCCAGGCAACGTGCTGTTCTACTTCAAGCAGCAAGTCACCGCACCAGCGCGCCTGGCCGGCGGTGTACTGCTGGTGCACGAGACCCTGGACCAAGTCAAGGAACCGCGTTCGGCGTGGGTCTACAACGCCGGGCAACGCCGCGTGCGTCGGGCGCCGCAAGTTTCCTATGACGGGCCGGGTACGGCCGCCGATGGCCTGCGCACCTCCGACAACCTCGACATGTACAACGGCGCGCCGGACCGCTACGACTGGAAACTGGAAGGCAAGAAGGAAATCTACATCGCCGCCAACAGCTACAAGATCGACGATCCGAAGTTGAAATACGCCGACATCATCAAGGCCGGCCACATCAACCAGGACCTGACGCGCTACGAGCTGCGCCGCGTCTGGCATGTGGTCGCGACCTTGAAGGAAGGCCAGCGCCACATCTATGCCAAACGTGACTTCTACATCGACGAGGACACCTGGCAAGCTGCGGTGATCGACCATTACGACGGCCGTGGCCAACTGTGGCGCGTCGCCGAAGCCCATGCCGAGAACTACTACGACAAGCAAGTGCCGTGGTATGCCCTGGAAACCCTCTACGACCTGCAATCGGGCCGCTACCTGGCCCTGGGCATGAAGAACGAAGAGAAGCAGGCCTATGACTTCGGCTTCACCGCCACCACCAGCGACTTCACCCCGGCAGCCCTGCGCCAGGACGGCGTTCGCTAACCTGCGCTGATCCTCAAATGTGGGAGGGGGCTTGCCCCCGATAGCGGCGCGACAGTCGATGCAGGTATTGACTGACGCACCGCCATCGGGAGCAAGCTCCCTCCCACATTTTGTTTGGGGTGTCTGTGGGGATATTTTTTGTCGCAGTTCTTTTTCAGGCATTTGTTGCAAAGATCTACAATCGCGCCGCTTTTACCGCTAGTCTGCGCACATCTGCAGTGCCGACAACAGCCTTCCACAAGAGCCCGGCGATGACTGATCTGTCCCGAATCCAGGGGCCTGCCGGCGCGGTGATTCCAAGCCTGGAAGGCCGTTTCTACAGGCCGCCGCTGCCTGATGGCTACGTGCCGCGCCCCCGTCTGTGCGAACGCCTGGGCGCCGGTCTGCAAGGGCGACTGTTGCTGGTCAGCGCGCCGGCAGGGTTCGGCAAGAGTTCCCTGGCGGTCGAGTTCTGCCAGAGCCTGCCGGCCCACTGGCAAAACCTGTGGCTGGGCCTGAGCCCCAGGGACAGCGACCCTGGCCGTTTTCTCGAGCGCCTGCTCGAAGGCTTGCGCGCGTATTTCCCGCAACTGGGTGCCCAGTCCCTGGGCCTGCTGAAAATGCGTCAGCGGCACCAACCCTTCGCCTTTGAAGAATGGCTCGATGGCCTGCTCGATGAGCTGGCGGTGCACTTGTCCGTCCAGGCGCCGCTGTTGCTGGTGCTCGATGATTACCATTTGGCCCAGGGCCCGGTGCTGGACCGTTGCCTGCAATTTTTCCTCAATCATTTGCCCGATGGCCTGGTGGTGCTGGTCACCAGCCGCCAGCGTCCGGACTGGCACCTGGCGCGCCTGCGCCTGTCGCGGCACCTGCAGGAATTGCACGAGCAAGACCTGCGCCTGACCCATGACGAATCCCTGGCTGTGCTCCATCGGCACAGCAGTTCACTGCGCGGTGAGGCCCTGGAGAACCTGATCCGTCGCAGTGAGGGGTGGGTCGCCGGCCTGCGCTTCTGGTTGCTGGCGGCCTCCGAAGCCGGCAGCGACGGTGCCTTGCCCCAAGGTCTGAACGGCGGCGAAGGACTGATTCGCGATTATTTGCTGGAGGAAGTCATCGACTGTCTGCCTGCCCAGGTGCAGGCGTTCCTGTATGACACCGCGCCTCAGGAGCGCTTTTGCAGCGAGCTGTGCGACGCGATCCGCGAGGCCCATGACAGCCTGGAAATCCTGCGCTACCTGCAGGCCCATCAAGTGTTCCTGGTGCCGCTGGATGAGCAGGGTCACTGGTACCGTTATCACCATTTGTTTTCCGACCTGCTGCGTGCCCGTCGCGAGAAGAGCAGCACGTTGCCCCTGGCCAGCCTGCACCTGCGGGCTTGTCGCTGGTTCAACGCCCAGGGTTTGATCGATGAGGCGGTGGAGCAG
This sequence comes from Pseudomonas orientalis, assembly GCF_002934065.1. Taxonomy (NCBI): domain Bacteria; kingdom Pseudomonadati; phylum Pseudomonadota; class Gammaproteobacteria; order Pseudomonadales; family Pseudomonadaceae; genus Pseudomonas; species Pseudomonas orientalis. The sequence continues at coordinate 1,022,165 of NZ_CP018049.1, forward strand.
GCGCTGCGGGCCGGTCATCTGGACGTGGCGGCGAACCTGGTACAGAACCTGTCCGAGGAGCAGTTGCTGGCGGAACAGAATGTCGGCATGTTGCTGCGCTGGAAAATGGATTTGCCCGACAGCCTGCTGATCAGCACCCCGCGCTTGATCGTGCTGTACAGCTGGGCGCTGGGGCTGGCGTGCCAGTTGGATGCGGCGCAGGAATTATCCAGCTACCTCAGTCGCTTCCTGCCGGCGCCGTCGGCCACCGCGCAGAAATCCATGCTGGCCCAGTGGCTGGCACTGAGCGGGATCATCGCCCGTGGACGCGGTGATCGCGAGTTGACCCTGCGCTATTGCAACGAGGCGTTGGAGAGCCTGCCGCACAAGCGCTACGGCCAACGCCTGATGTGCCTGTCGACCTTGTCCAACCTGGCGATTGTCGACGCCGATCTGTGGCGTGCCCGTGGCCTGAACCGCGAATCCCTGGAGTTGGCGCAGCGTGTCGGTAACCCGCTGTTCGAAGCCCTGGCCCATTACGACCGGGCCCGGGTGCTGCAGGCGCGCGGTGAGGTCCTGCGTGCCCTGGACGAAGTGCGCCAGGGCCTGCAGCGCCTGCACGGGCTGGCGGCTCAGCGGCTGTATGCCGTACGCGCGCGACTGTCGCTCTATGAAGGTTACTTGTTGCTGTTGCGCTACCAGCCCGAAGCCGGCCTTGCGCGGTTGCGTGCCGGCCTGACTGAAGCGCGGGCCTGTCGGGATATCAGCGTGCTGATCGGGCATTGTGTGATCGCCAGCTTCGAAGGCCGGCGTGGCGATTTTTCCACGGCCTTTGCCGAGCTGGCCGAGGCTGAACGCTTGATGCATATCTGGGACGTGCCGCCGATCTACTACCTGGCGATGATCACCCTGATCAAATGCGAGCTGTGGCTGGCCCAGGGCCGCATTGACCTGGCGGACGCCTGGCTGACCCGGCTGGGCCAGACCTACACCGGTGAGCAGGCTGCCGCCGCACCGGAGTTTCATCCGCACCTGCCGCAACATGTGGCGCTGCAACAGGCCGCGCTGGATGCCATTCGCCACCAACCGGACATGGCGCTGCAACGGCTTGAAGACCTGGCGCAAGAGGCGCTCAACAGCGGCCGTCAGATGATTGCCCTGATGGCCCTGACCCAGCAGGCGCATTTGCTGCTGGCGTGTGGTCAGGACAGCACGGCCGGACCGGTGTTGGCCCGCGCTCTCGAAGCCGGCGCGGGGGGCGCGTTGCAACCGTTCCAGCGGTTGCTGGAGCAGTACCCGGACTGGATGCGCGAGCAGTTGGGCAAGCATTCACATAGTTTGCTGAACCAAGCCTTGCTGGCACTGCTACCGGCAATCGTCGCCGTTGAGAGCGTGCCTCACCATGAAACCCTGAGCGCACGGGAACTGGCAGTGTTGCAACTGATCGCCCAGGGCTGTTCAAACCAGGAGATCAGCAACCAGCTGTTCATTTCCTTGCACACCGTGAAAACCCACGCCAGCCATATCAACAGCAAGCTCGGCGTGGAGCGCCGCACCCAGGCGGTGGCGCGGGCCAAGTCGATGGGCTTGCTGGGCTGATTGCGCCGCTCATTGTGCGCTCGGGCACTGCGTCAGGGACGAACCTGCGGCGCTGTTGATCAGCGCGGCGAAGCGCTTGAGGTTGTTCTGGTGAGCCACCACCACATCATCAATGCTCGGGCCGGCGGGTGACTGCAGGGTTGAGCGGCAGGTCAGCCCGGGGCGATCACCGCCGCCGACCGGCCTGAGGCGCCAACGCGCATCCAGCAGCGCGTATTGCCCAGGCACCGAATCAAAGCGCTGCACCTCGACACGCAACGACACCGCTTGCCGGGCATCGCTGCTGGCCAACTGGTCCACCAGCGCGCTCTTCAGCTCGTAGGCGAGGCTGGCCGCCCACCATTGGGTTTCCAGAATCGCCAGGCCGCTGTCGCCCTCGCGGATCACGATCTGTGCTCGGTCGACCTGAGGCGGCACAGTGATGCTTTCAATGCGTATTCCACCGGCGTCCGCGCGCGTGGCGTTGTTCCAGTGCCCAGGGGTCAAGGTGTGGAATGCAATCGGCTCGCTGCGGCACGCCGCCAGCAGCAAGAGGGCGGTCACCCAGGTGATTTTCAACGGCAACGTCATGGCGGCTCCAATAGTCATTTGCGGGGTGGCCCTTGCAGGTCCAGAGGCGCGGCGTTATCGGCGCGCCCGCGAATCAGTGATTCCGGATGCCGGCCCAGGTAATCCGACAGCTCGCGCAAGGAGCGCGACATGCGCGCCAGTTCATCCAGGGTCTGGGTCAGTTGTTCGCGCTGCGGCGAGTCTTCGGCCAGGGTGGAACTGGCCGACTGCAGGGTCTTGCTCACGTCGCCCAGGGTGGTCTGCACGCCAGGCAGGGTCTTGGCGTTGAATTGGGCCAGCCCCTTGCGCAGCTCGACCAGGCTGGCGTCGAGGTTGCCGGCGATGCGCTCGACAGGCAGTTGGCTGAGTTTGTTGACGATGCCTTCGAATTTCTCCTGCAACTGTTCCAGGTTGCCGGGAAGGGTGGGGATGCCCACGGGACGCTGGTTCGGGTCAAACGCGACTTTCTCGGCCTTGGGGTAGAAGTCCAGAGCAATGTACAGCTGACCGGTCAGCAGGTTGCCGCTGCGGGCCTGGGCGCGCAGGCCGTTTTCGATGAAGCTGCCGATCAGCCGCACGCCGGCGGCCTCATCGTCAGGGTTGTTGTTCATCGCCTTGAGCAGCTTGGTGTGCGCCTGGCCGAGCAGTTGCGGGTAGATCACGATGCCGACGTTGACCGGGAAACTGCGTTTGCGGGCGTCGAAATCCAGGTTGATCGAGACCACCTTGCCGAATTCGACCCCGAGGAACTCGACCGGCGCGCCGACCTTCAGCCCACGCAGGGCCTGATCAAAGCGCAGCACCATGTATTGACCTTTGCCATTGGGCGGGGCAAGGGCGCTTTGCTGGTCTTCGAACAGCTCAAAGTTCTGATTTTCCCCGGCCGGTTTGTCGTTGGGGCTGTAGGGCGGTGCCTGGAAGGAGATACCGCCCATCAACATCGACGACACCGATTCGGTCTTCATCTCGAAGCCATTGGCGCCGACGCTGAGGTCGACCCCGCTGGCGTTCCAGAACCGCGTGTTTTCGGTGACGTACGCATCATTGGGCGCATGCACGAACACTTCGATATTCACGCCCTTGCCCTCGCTGTCCAGTGCGTACGCAACCACCTGGCCGACCGGAATCTTGCGGTAATACACCGGCGAGCCGATATCCAGCGACCCCAGGCCCTGGGTATGCAGGGTGAAGCGCTTGCCGGGCTCGCCGTAGGTGATGGGCGGCGGGTTTTCCAGGCCCTTGAACTGTTTGGCGCGGGTATCGGACTGGCCGATGTCGGCACCGATATAGTCGCCGGACAGCAGCGTATCGATACCGGACACGCCACCGGCGCCGATGCGCGGGCGCACCACCCAGTACTTGGAGTCTTCACGGGTGAAGCTTTCGGCCTGCTTGACCAGTTCGACGGTGGCGTTGACGCTTTTCTGGTCATCGCTCAAGGCGACACCGGTCACCTGGCCAATGACCACATTGCGGTATTTCACTTCGGTCTTGTTGGCGACCAGCCCGCTGCCGGTCTTGAAGTTGAGGGTGATGGTCGGTCCTTCCTGCAGCATGCTGTGAACCACCAGTGAGAGGCCCACCAGTACGGCGACAATCGGCACGATCCATACCAGCGAAACGCTGAAGCGACGTGTCTTGATCGCGGGTTGCCCCGCCGTGTTGTCAGCCTTGGATGAGCTCATCCGAGGTCTCCTCATTGTGTGGATTTTCCCAGATCAGCCGGGGATCGAAACTCATGGCGGCCAGCATCGTGAACACGACCACCAGACCAAAAAACAGGATACCCAGGCGCGGCTCGATGTTGCCCAGGGCCTGGAACTTCACCAGCGCGGCGACGAGTGCGACCACGATCACATCCAGCATCGACCAGTAGCCGATCAGCTCGATGAACCGAAACAGCTTCGAGCGCTCCTTGCGCGCCCACTGGCTATTGCGCTGCACGGTGATCAGCAGCAACCCCAGTGACACGAACTTGATGCCCGGCACGGCAATGCTGGCAATGAAAATGATCAGGGCAATGTCCCAGGCGCCATGCTGCCAGAATTCCAGCACGCCGCTCATGATGGTGCTGTCCGCCCCGGAGCCGAGCATGGTGGTGTTCATCACCGGCAATATGTTCGCCGGCACATAAAAGGCCAGCGCGGTGAGCAGGTAGGCCCAGGTGCGGGTCAAGGATTGGACCTTGCGTCGGTGCAAGGGCGCGCCGCAACGGTCGCACTCGGTGGGCTCAAAGCGCATGTCGCAAGGCTGGCCGCAGGTGTGGCACAGGCACAGGTTGAGCTGGCGGGCGGTGGGCGGTGAATTCATAGGGTGTCCCACAGGTCGCGCACATCGCGCCCGGCGATGCGGATCAGCAAAAGGCTGAGGACGGCCAGCGCGAACAGGCCGATGCCGGGTATCACATCGAGCATGCCGGCCAGCTTGAACACCGCCACCATTGCGCCCAGCAGGCACACCTCCAGCATGCTCCACGGCCTGAGTGCTTCCAGCCAGCGCATGCACAGCTTGAAGGCCGGCGAGCGTCTGCCGGTGAGGGCGAAACTCAATACCCAGGTCAGCAGCAGCAACTGGAACACCGGCGCGATGATGATGGAAATCGCCGCCACCAGGGCGATAAACGTGATCGGCCCCAGACTCAGCGCAACCACCGAATCCCACAGCGTCGCGCTGTTCTTCAAGCCTTGCAGGCTGATGCTCATCACCGGATAGAAATTGGCGAACGCCCACAGCACTGCAGCGGTGACCGTCAACGCGAGGCGCTGTTGCACCGACAGGCCGTTATAACGCTGCAGTACCCCGTCGCAGCGTAGGCACAGGGCTTTTTGATGCCGGGCGAGCGTGACTTTCTGGTACACGCAGTCGCAGTGTTCGCAGATGACCTGTCGGGTTGCCATACGTGTTGCTCCAGATACGCCTGACTGCGGTGTGGTCATTGCCGTGGGCTGAGTTCGGGTAGCTTAGCAGCCCGCAGGCTCGATTATCCTTTTGTGCGCATCTGATGCTGCGGGCGGGCGCTACCCCTCCTACACTTGAATCTCCAGGGCCTGGATGAATCCGCTTTGCGCCACTCTCACGGAATTTTTACCGCTTGTCGTGTTCCAAACCCGGCACAGGTCCGTTGCCCATGTCCTCTGCATCACAGAATGCAAAAGTAGGAGCTTCCTTCATGTTCACTCCGCGTCGTCTGCTTGTTGTTGCTACCGCCGTAGCCCTGTTGTCCGGCTGCGCTTCACCTAATCCTTATGATGGCAGCCAGGGACAGGCCGGCAATGGTTCCGAAAGCGGCATGAGCAAGACCGCCAAGTACGGCGGCCTCGGCGCGCTGGCCGGGGCATTGGCCGGTGCGGCCATCGACCATAACCACCGTGGCAAGGGCGCGCTGATTGGCGCAGTGGTCGCGGGCGCCGGCGCTGCCGGCTATGGCTACTACGCCGACCAGCAAGAGAAAAAACTGCGCGAAAGCATGGCCAATACCGGGGTTGAAGTGCAGCGCCAGGGCGATCAGATCAAGTTGATCATGCCCGGCAATATCACCTTCGCCACCAACTCCGACGCCATCGCCAGCAGCTTCTACCAGCCGCTGAACAACCTGGCCAACTCCCTCAAGCAGTTCAACCAGAACACCATCCAGATCGTTGGCTACACCGACAGCACCGGCAGCCGCCAGTTGAACATGGACCTGTCCCAGCGCCGTGCGCAGAGCGTGGCCAACTACCTGACTTCCCAGGGCGTCAGCGCCGCCAACCTGAGCGCACGCGGTGCCGGCCCGGATAATCCGATTGCCAGTAACGCCGACGTCAATGGTCGTGCCCAGAACCGTCGCGTAGAAGTGAACCTTGGTCCGATCCCGGGCCAGCAGTACGGCCAGCCGGGCGCCCAGCAACAGGCGCCGCAGCAGAACAACCAGTTCCAGGGCAACCCGTACTCGCAATACCAGTAAACAACCGATACAAAAAAGGGCGCCGTGCATTCAATGCACGGCGCCTTTTTTCGTGGCTGACGGTTACATGGATCATTCCCACGCTCCGCGTGGGAACGATCATCAACTAGACACTGGTTACATCAGTCGATGTATTCGAACACCTTCACGATTTTCTGCACACCCGACACGCCCTGTACCAGGTTGGCCGCGCGAGTGGCTTCAGCCTGGGTCAGCAGGCCCATCATGTAGACGATGCCGTTGTCGGTGACGATCTTGATGCGCGAGCCCGGCACGGCGCTGTCGGTAAGCATCTGCGCCTTGATCTTGGTGGTCAGCAACGCATCGTTGCTGATCGCCAGCAGGGTGATCGGGTCCATGACCTGCAGTTCGTTGTGCACCTTCTTGACCCGCTGCACCGTCGAGGCAGCCTGTTCGGCCTGGGCCTTGAGCTCTTCGCGCGGAGTCTGACCGGCCAGCAGCACGACGCCGTTGAAGCTGGTCACGACGATGCGCGATGCGCCATTGCCCAGGTCCGTAGCCGCTTTGGCGACGTTGACCTTGACCTTGGTTTCGATCAGCGAGTCATCGATGGTGCTGCCGAATGTGCGTGTGCCCCGGTCGTCCTGGATGGGGGTGTCCCGTGTTGCGGTGATTGCCGTGCTGCAACCGCTGATGGCGAGGCACAGCGTGATGGCCAAAAGGCTAAGGCGGTTAACGGTCATTCTTCACTCCCGAACAGTTGGCTGTCGATCAGATCGCACAGGCAGTGGATCGCCAGCAGGTGGACTTCTTGAATGCGTGCAGTGACATTGGCCGGGACGCGAATCTCCACGTCCTCAGGCAGCAGCAATGAGGCCATGCCGCCGCCGTCGCGTCCGGTCAAGGCTACGACAATCATTTCACGATCATGTGCGGCCTGGATCGCTTGAATGATGTTCGCCGAGTTGCCACTGGTGGAAATCGCCAGCAGCACATCGCCCGGCTGGCCGAGGGCACGGATCTGTTTGGAGAAGATTTCGTTGTAGCTGTAGTCGTTGGCGATCGAAGTGATCGTCGACGTGTCGGTGGTCAGGGCGATTGCCGGCAGGCTCGGGCGCTCGCGCTCGAAGCGGTTGAGCAGCTCGGAGGAAAAATGCTGGGCGTCTCCGGCCGAGCCGCCGTTACCGCACGAAAGCATTTTGCCTTCGTTGAGCAAGGCATTGACCATGACCTGACTGGCTTGCTCGATGTGCGGTGCAAGTACGTCCATCGCCTGTTGCTTAGTGTCGATGCTGGCCTGGAAAAGCTGGCGAATTCGGGATTGCATGTCCATCTGTGTGACCTTAATTAGCGCGGCTGTTTGACACGGAAATGTGCAGCCCGCAAAGCAAAGAGCAAAAGTGTGTGGTGAAGGTGCCGGGTGAATCAGCTGTCGAAGGCATCTTTGAGCCAGTTCAGATCAGCAGGACCCGACGGTGTGCTTTCTATGGCAACCACATCGAAACGGCAGGGGGAGTTGGCCCAGCGATGCTCTTTGAGCAGGAAAAACTGCGCGGCGAGTATCAGCTTCTGACGCTTGCGCCCATCGATACTGGCGAGCGCGCCACCCCATTGTGCGTGTTTTCTGTAGCGGACTTCGACGAATACTACTGTATCGCCGTCAAGCATGACCAGATCAAGCTCACCGCGTTTACATAACCAGTTCTGCGCCAGAAGGCGCAGACCCTGTTGTTGCAGGTAGCTCAACGCTTGAAGTTCGGCATCCTTGCCGCTTTGTGCGCTGGACCGCTGGGGCATCAGCGCGGGGTGTCCGGAAGGCGCTGGATCTCGCCGCCGACAAACTTGGCCCATGGCATCTGGCGATCAACGCGCTGATTGGCACTGATGCCCAGGTTACCGGAGAGGCCGTCGACACGGGTGTCCGGCAGCGCCTTGAGCTGGCCCAGGCGTGGCGCCAGGCGATAGGCATCGACGCCCATCGCGTAGAGGCGGCCCAGGCTGCCGTTGGCTTGCGGCCATTGTGCGGCAACCTGGTTGCGCAGCGGGTCGGTGGTGTTGAGCAACCAGGGGGTTTCGCAGAACATCACGTTGGTCATGTCCAGGTACTGGTTGCGGTCGCCGCTGGCGCTGAATACGTGGGAAGTCGCATAGACCGGTACATCACCGGCGTATTGGAAGTTCAGGGTCGGCTTGATCTGCTGGGCCAGTTGCGGGGTGACGGCCAGGAAGATGAACTCGATGTCCTGGCGACGCGACGGCTGGGCGGCAACGTCGGTACCGACGGTGCTTTGCAGGCTCTTGGCGCGACCTTCGCTTTTGCGCAACTGGAACAGGTCGGCAATCTGCTGGGCCAGTGCCACCGGCTGATCGACATACTCGACGCCCATGACGGTGCCGCCATTGGCTTCCCAATCCTGACGGAACGCTTTGTAGACACGCTCGCCCCATTCGCCACGGGGCACCATGGCGGCGGCGCGATGCAGGCCGTCGGCACGGGCGCGGCGTGACACTTCGCGGGCTTCGTCTTCAGCGGCCAGGCCGAACTGGAACAGTTGCGCCGGGCCTTGATCGGTTTCGCTGTAGTTCAGCGCCAGGGTGGTGATCGGCAACTGCGGGCGAGCACTGAGCTGTTTGACCAGCGGTTTTTCCAGCGGACCGACTACCAGTTGCACGCCGGCGGCCTGGGCCTTGGCGTAGAAGTCGTCGATGGAAGTCAGGCGCGAGCTGTCGTAAAACTCGATCACGGGCGGCTTCTGCCCGGCCTGTTCGGCCTGGTAGTGAGCGGCCATGAAGCCTTCACGCAGCGCCTTGCCGACTGACGCCAGGGCGCCTTCCTGCGGCAGCAACAGGGCGATCTTGTTAAGCGGCTGGCTGGCCAGTTCCTTGAGTTTGGTCAGCGGCGTCGGCAATTGCACCGCCGCCGGATGGCCCGGGTTGCGCGCACGCCAGGTGTCGATGGCGGTTTGCTGTTGTTCCAGTGTGCCGGCGCCCTTGACCGCCTGGGCCAGGGTGATCCAGCCGTCCAGCGTCGGGTTGCCGGTCGCTTGCAACTGCTCGGACGGCAGTGCGGCAATCAGCGCCCAGATCGCTTCGTGGTTGTTGTTGGCAGCATCGCCGCTGAGCAGAGGCGCCATGGCGACACGCTCGCGCGCCGCAGCCAGGGTCTGGCCGTCGGCTTCATAGGCGCGGGCATGCACGGTGCCGGTGCGGACCTGCTGATCGGCCGGCAGCTCCTTCAGGCTTTGCAGGCTGGGATGGTCCAGCGCCGTCAAGGCAGCCTTGGGCTGGTTGCGGGTCATCGCCAGTTCCGCTGCCAGGGTGCTGGCAAATATCTGCCCGGCTGGCTTCAGCACATTCAGGGGCACCTGGGCCAGGATCTGCGAGGAACGACCAGCATTGTTCTGCCGGTAGGCCAGGTCAGCCGCACTCAGGCGCAGCAATGCGGCCTTTTCCGGCGTGCTGGCGGCGGTGGCCTGTTCAAGCAATTGCTCGATACTGGCATCCGGGGTGCGTGGGAGGTCGCCAAGACTCGACGAGGGCGAGCTGGCGCAAGCGGCCAGCAAGGCAGCGAGGCAGAGGGCGGAGAGCAGCCGCAGGCAAGCGATCATGTAAGTGTTCCTGATACCGATCAAATTAGCGTGGAAGTGTACCCAAGCACTGGCCCAGGCGCGATGTTCGTGGCGTGAAACCGTGGATTTAGGTCGTGCAATTGTTGCGACTTGCTAAGAGTGGCTGAAACGACTTCCGCCGTGATGGCATATTTTCAGCCCGTCGACGCGCTACAATGTGGCTTTGCCAATCATCGAGGTGTGCGTTTTGACTGCTCCAGGTCCTTTGAATTCCACTGCAGGCTCGCTTTTTGTCGTGGCGACGCCGATTGGCAACCTGGACGACATCAGTGCCCGGGCCTTGAAGGTGTTGCGCGAGGTCAAATTGATCGCGGCAGAAGATACGCGGCACTCCCAACGGTTAATGCAGCATTTTGGAATCAGCACGCCACTGGCGGCATGCCATGAACATAATGAGCGCGAGGAGGGCAGCCGTTTTATCACCCGTCTGCTGGCCGGTGATGATGTTGCGCTGATCTCCGATGCGGGCACGCCGCTGATTTCCGATCCTGGGTACCATCTGGTCCGCCAGGCGCGCGCCGCTGGTATCAATGTAGTGCCTGTTCCGGGAGCGTGCGCGCTGATTGCCGCATTATCTGCAGCCGGGTTGCCGTCGGACCGTTTTATCTTCGAAGGCTTTCTGCCTGCCAAGACGGTAGGGCGTCGCGCCCGTCTTCAGGCGTTGAAGGAAGAGCCGCGCACCCTGATTTTCTACGAAGCGCCGCACCGCATCCTGGAGTGTCTGCAGGATATGGAACTGGTATTCGGCGGCGCGCGCCTGGCGCTGCTGGCGCGAGAGTTGACCAAGACCTTTGAAACCCTCAAAGGCTTGCCCCTGGAAGAACTGCGTGGGTTTGTCGAAGGCGACAGCAATCAGCAGCGTGGCGAGTGCGTCGTGCTGGTGGCCGGCTGGACGGCGCCAGAGAGTGAAGACGCGGTCGGTAGCGAAGCCATGCGCATCCTGGACTTGCTGCTCAAGGAAATGCCGCTCAAGCGCGCCGCTGCCCTGGCGGCGGAAATTACCGGGGGGCGCAAGAATGTGTTGTATCAGGCCGCGCTCGATAAACAGAAAGCCGAATAGTTCCGGGGCCAGGCCGGTGTTTCGTCCGAACGTGATGGCAATGCTGCACTTTTAATACTTGTCCTGACGCCGTCGTGCCGTTAACCTGCGCGGCGGAGAGTCGATTGGACAGTCGCTGCCCTCTATGAAAATTAGGGGGGGGAGGAAAGTCCGGGCTCCATAGGGCGAAGTGCCAGGTAATGCCTGGGAGGCGTGAGCCTACGGAAAGTGCCACAGAAAATAACCGCCTAAGCACTTCGGTGCCGGTAAGGGTGAAAAGGTGCGGTAAGAGCGCACCGCACGACTGGCAACAGTTCGTGGCTAGGTAAACCCCACTTGGAGCAAGACCAAATAGGGTCCCAAGGCGTGGCCCGCGCTGGGACCGGGTAGGTTGCTAAAGATGTCCAGTGATGGCCATCGTAGACGAATGACTGTTCAAGACAGAACCCGGCTTACAGATCGACTCTCCACCTTTTTTCCTTCCATCCGTACCTCGGGTGGAAACCGGTAGTAACGCAAGAATCCCTCCCTGCCAAATCATTGGCAGATGCGTCTTCGTAATACCAAAAAAATCTTACTCTTAATAAATTACTTTAACTTTGAGCTTCAGCTCTTTGAGTTGGCTGCGCTTGTTGAGTCAAAAACAACGCTGAAGTCGGGTTTCTCCTCTCTTTACGCTCGTAAATCTCCGTTCTGTAAGGCTTTTCCTTCTATCCGCGCCTTGACGGTGTGGTGGGCGCATTCCTATAGTGTGCGCAAGTGGCGGAAAGTGGCACAAAGTGGGTTTTTTGAACGTAAAACGCTAAAATTTGGAGAAACGCATCTGTGTTTCGCGGAGCTAACGCTATCAGTCTTGATGCAAAAGGCCGTCTCGCTATGCCGAGCCGGTATCGTGACGAGCTCATTTCGCGAAGTTCAGGGCAGTTAATCATCACGATTGACGCTGTTGACCCTTGTTTATGTGTTTACCCCCTCGATGAGTGGGAGTTGATCGAAACCAAGTTGCGCGCGCTGCCTTCATTGCGTGAAGAAAACCGCCGCCTCCAGCGTTTGCTGATCGGTAATGCCGTCGACCTTGAACTCGATGGCAGCGGTCGTTTCCTGGTGCCTCCGCGGTTGCGCGAATACGCCAGGCTCGACAAGCGCGCGATGCTGGTAGGCCAATTGAACAAGTTCCAATTGTGGGACGAAGATGCCTGGGATGCTGTTTCTGCAGCTGACCTGGCTGCTATTCAACAACCGGGCGCCATGCCTGATGAACTGCGTGATTTGATCCTGTGACTATTGATAGCGGCTTTAACCACATCACCGTACTGCTTGACGAAGCCGTTGAGGCTCTCGCCGTACGCGCGGATGGCTGCTATCTGGATGGCACCTTCGGCAGGGGCGGGCACAGTCGGTTGATACTCAGCCAGCTCGGGCCCGACGGTAAACTCCTCGGGTTCGACAAAGACCCTCAAGCGATTGCCACCGGGCAAGCGCTAGCGGCCGAAGACGGCCGCTTTGTCGTTGTGCAGCGCAGCTTTGCCGAGCTTGGCGCCGAAGTCGCCGAGCGCGGCATGGCGGGCAAGGTGGCCGGGGTTCTGCTCGACCTGGGCGTGTCTTCGCCGCAGCTCGATGACCCGGAGCGCGGCTTCAGCTTCATGAACGACGGCCCCCTCGACATGCGCATGGACCCGACGCGTGGCGTCAGCGCCGCGCAGTTCATCGCCACCGCGCCAGTCGAAGAAATCGCCCGGGTGTTCAAGGAATACGGTGAAGAGCGCTTCGCCGGCCGCATGGCCCGCGCCGTGGTCGAGCGCCGCGAGATCCAGCCTTTCGAACGCACCGCCGACCTGGCCGAAGTGCTCAAGGTCGCCAACCCGGCCTGGGAGAAGGGCAAGAACCCGGCGACCCGTGCGTTCCAGGGCTTGCGCATTCACGTCAACAACGAATTGGGCGATCTGGAGGCCGGCCTCGAGGCCGCCCTCGAGGCACTGGAAGTGGGCGGTCGCCTGGTGGTGATCAGTTTCCATTCCCTGGAAGACCGCATCGTCAAGCTGTTCATGCGTCGCCTGGTCAAGGGCGAATCCGACAACCTGCCGCGCAACCTGCCGGTGCGTTTCGAAGCCTTTGTGCCGAAAATCAAAATCCATGGCAAAGCGCAGTTCGCCTCCGACGCCGAACTCAAGGCCAACCCGCGTTCCCGCAGCGCCGTCATGCGCGTCGCGGAGAAGTTGCGGTGAGCAAGCTTTTCGCCAAACCCCTGCCGGGCGGCAGCTTCTTTATGTTGCTGCTGTTTGTCGGCGTGCTGGTGTCCGCGATTGCGGTGTCCTACAGCGCGCATTGGAATCGCCAGTTGCTCAACACCCTCTATGGGGAGTTGAGCGTGCGCGACAAGGCCCAGGCGGAATGGGGTCGGCTGATCCTGGAGCAGAGCACCTGGACGGCCCATAGCCGTATCGAAGTGCTGGCCACCGAACAGCTGAAAATGCACATTCCGGGCGCTGCCGACGTTCGCATGGTGGCGCCATGATGAAGCTTGAGGGCGCACTCTACCCATGGCGCTTCCGCCTGATGCTCGGCTTGCTGGCATTGATGGTCGGCGCGATTGTCTGGCGGATCTTCGACCTGCAGGTGGTCGACCGTGACTTCCTGATCGGCCAGGGCGACGCCCGTAGCCTGCGGCATATCCCGATTCCCGCACACCGCGGCCTGATCACCGACCGAAACGGTGAGCCCCTGGCCGTGAGCACGCCGGTGACCACCCTGTGGGCCAACGCCAAGGAATTGCAGGTTGCCAAGGACAAGTGGCCCGAACTCGCCGCCGCCCTGGGGCAGGACCGCAAAACGCTGACCGAGCGCCTGGAAGCCCAGGCCAACAAAGAATTCATTTATCTCGTGCGCGGGCTTACCCCTGAACAGGGTCAGCAAGTGCTCGACCTTAAAGTCCCCGGTGTCTATGGCATCGAGGAATTTCGTCGTTTCTACCCCGCCGGGGAAACCACTGCGCACATGGTCGGTTTTACCGATATCGATGACCATGGCCGCGAAGGCGTCGAGTTGGCCTACGACGAGTGGCTGGCCGGGGTTCCGGGCAAGCGCCAGGTCATCAAGGACCGGCGCGGCAGACTGATCAAGGATGTACAGGTCACCAAGAACGCCAAGGCCGGCAAGCCCTTGGCGTTGTCGATTGACCTGCGTCTGCAATACCTGGCCAACCGCGAACTGCGTAATGCGATCATCGAGAACGGCGCCAAGGCCGGCAGCCTGGTGATCATGGACGTGAAGACCGGCGAGATCCTCGCCATGGTCAACCAGCCGACGTACAACCCGAACAACCGTCGCAACCTGCAACCGGCGATGATGCGCAACCGCGCCATGATCGACGTGTTCGAGCCGGGTTCGACCATGAAAGCCATCTCCATGAGCGCCGCCCTGGAAACCGGACGCTGGAAGCCCAGCGATAAGGTCGAGGTGTATCCAGGTACGTTGCAGTTGGGCAAATACACCATTCGTGACGTGTCCCGTACCGAGGGCCCGGTGCTGGACCTGACCGGCATCCTGATCAACTCCAGTAACGTGGGCATGAGCAAGGTCGCCTTTGATATCGGCGGCGAGACCATCTACCACCTGGCGCAAAAAATAGGCCTGGGTCAACCCACCGGTCTCGACTTCCCTGGTGAGCGCGTAGGCAACCTGCCGAACTACCGCGACTGGAAAAAAGCCGAGACCGCCACGCTGTCCTACGGCTACGGCCTGTCGGTGACCGCGATCCAGCTGGCCCATGCTTTCTCTGTATTGGCCAATAACGGCCGCATGGTTCCGCTGAGCCTGATCCATGTCGACGAAGCGCCGAAAGCCACCCAGGTGATCCCGGAAAAAGTCGCCAAGACCATGCAAGGCATGCTGCAACAAGTGATCGAGGCGCCGCGTGGTGTATTCCGCGCCCAGGTGCCGGCTTATCACGTGGCCGGCAAGTCCGGTACCGCACGTAAAACCTCGGTCGGCACCAAGGGCTATGCGGAAAATTCCTATCGCTCGCTGTTCGCCGGCTTCGGCCCGATGAGCGACCCACGCTACGCCATCGTCGTGGTGATCGATGAGCCGAGCAAGGCCGGTTACTTCGGTGGCCTGGTCTCGGCGCCGGTGTTCAGCAAAGTCATGTCCGGCACCCTGCGCCTGATGAACATCACGCCGGACAATCTGCCGCCGACCCAGCAAGCGAACGCCGCACCGCCGGTAGCCGCTGTAAAAGCCAATGGAGGGCGCGGCTGATGTCTCTTAGCCTGAACAAGATTTTTGCCCACGCCGGCCGCGATCTGTTGATCCGCGAGTTGAGCCTGGACAGCCGCATGGTACGCGCCGGTGACTTGTTCCTGGCTGTGCCCGGTGGCAAATTCGATGGCCGTGCGCACATCGCCGATGCCCTGCAGCGTGGCGCTGCCGCCGTGGCCTATGAAGTGGATGGCGCCACCGTGCTGCCAATCACCGATGTGCCGTTGATTCCGGTGAAGAACCTGGCCGCCCAGCTGTCCGACATCGCCGGGCGCTTCTATGGCGAGCCGAGCCGCCACCTCAACCTGGTGGGCGTAACCGGCACCAACGGCAAGACCAGCGTGACCCAACTGGTCGCCCAGGCGCTTGACCTGCTGGGCCAGCATTGCGGCATCGTCGGTACCCTGGGCACCGGCTTTTATGGCGCGTTGCAAAGCGGCCTGCACACCACGCCGAACCCGATTGCCGTGCAGGCGACCCTGGCCGACCTGAAAAAGGCCGGTGCCAGGGCGGTTGCCATGGAAGTATCGTCCCATGGCCTGGACCAGGGCCGCGTGACGGCGTTGGCGTTTGATGTGGCCGTGATGACCAACCTGTCCCGGGATCATCTGGACTATCACGGCACCATGGAGGCGTACGCCGCCGCCAAGGCCAAGCTGTTCGCCTGGAATGACCTGAAATGCCGGGTGGTCAACCTCGACGACGCGTTTGGCCGCCAGCTGGCTGCCCAAGACAGCGAAGCGCGCCTGATCAGCTACAGCCTGGAAGATTCCAGCGCCTACCTGTATTGCCGTGAGGCCCAATTCAATGACGAAGGCGTGCGCGCTACGTTGGTTACGCCTCAGGGCGAACACCATTTGCGCAGCACCTTGCTCGGTCGCTTCAACCTGAGCAACGTGCTCGCCGCTATCGGCGCGCTGCTCGGCCTGGATTACGCCCTCGACGAAATCCTCAAGGTGTTGCCGAAGCTGGAAGGCCCGGCCGGTCGCATGCAGCGCCTGGGTGGCGGCACACAACCGCTGGTGGTGGTCGACTACGCTCACACCCCTGACGCCCTGGAAAAAGTCCTGCTGGCGCTACGCCCCCATGCCAGGGGCAAGCTGTTGTGCCTGTTCGGCTGCGGCGGCGACCGCGATCGCGGCAAGCGTCCGTTGATGGCCGAGATTGTCGAGCGCCTGGCTGACGGTGTGCTGGTGACCGACGACAACCCGCGCAGCGAAGACCCGGGGCGGATTTTCGACGATATCCGCGAAGGCTTCAAAGACACCGCCAACGTCACCTTCGTGGCCGGTCGCGGCGCAGCCATCGCTCAATTGATCGCCAGCGCCAGCGCGGATGACGTAGTGGTACTGGCCGGCAAGGGGCATGAGGACTACCAGGAAATCAACGGCGAGCGCCATGCCTTTTCCGATCTGGTCGAGGCCGATCGCGCCTTGACTGCCTGGGAGGCCGCCCATGCTTAAGAGGATGACATTCAGCGAACTGACCCATGCCTTGTCGGCCCGCGTGCTGTCCAGCGATTGCACGTTCGATGGCGTCAGTATCGACAGCCGCAATATCAAGCCCGGCCAGTTGTTCGTCGCCCTCGCAGGCCCGCGTTTCGATGGTCACGACTACCTTAATGAGGTCGCCGCCAAAGGTGCCGTGGGTGCCCTGGTGCAACGTGAAGTGGCGCACGCCACCTTGCCGCAGTTGCTGGTTGCCGACACCCGCCTGGCCTTGGGCCAACTGGGCGCGCTGAACCGCGCCGCCTTCGACAAGCCGGTTGCCGCCGTCACCGGTTCCAGTGGCAAGACCACCGTCAAAGAGCTGTTGGCCGGTGTACTGCGCACGCGCGGGCCGGTGCTCGCTACCCGTGGCAACCTGAACAATGATTTCGGCGCACCGCTGACCCTGCTCGAGCTGGCGCCGGAACACACGGCGGCGGTGATCGAGCTGGGCGCTTCACGCATCGGCGAGATTGCCTACACCGTGGCGCTGACCCAGCCTCACGTCGCGATTATCAACAACGCCGGGACCGCCCATGTCGGTGAGTTCGGTGGCCCGGAAAAAATCGTCGAAGCCAAGGGTGAAATTCTTGAAGGCCTCGACGCTTCGGGCACTGCTGTACTGAATCTGGATGACAAGGCGTTCGAGACCTGGCGTGCACGCGCTGCCGGTCGCAAGGTACTGACGTTTGCCGTGCTGAACGCTGCGGCCGATTTCCACGCCTCCAACATTACCGTTGATGCACGGGGTTGCCCGTCCTTCACCTTGCACACGCCGCAAGGCAATGAGCACGTGCAACTGAACCTGCTGGGCAACCATAACGTCGCCAACGCCCTGGCCGCCGCCGCTGCCGCACACGCCCTGGGTGTGTCGCTGTTTGGCATCGCCACAGGCCTGGGCGCGGTGCAGCCGGTCAAGGGGCGCACCGTGGCGCAATTGGCCAGCAACGGCATGCGCGTGATCGATGACACCTACAACGCCAACCCGTCTTCCATCAATGCTGCCGTGGACCTGCTCAACGGCTTCGATGGGCGCAAAGTGCTGGTACTGGGCGATATCGGCGAACTGGGCGACTGGGCCGAGCAAGGCCACCGCGAAGTCGGTGCCTATGCCGCCGGCAAAGTCGACGCGCTCTACGCGGTCGGCCCGAACATGGCTCACGCGGTAGACGCCTTCGGCCCCGGCGCGCGCCATTTCGCGACCCAGGCCGAATTGATCCAGGCGTTGGCTGCGACCGAGCACGATAAACACACAACCATTTTGATCAAGGGATCGCGCAGCGCGGTGATGGAAAACGTCGTCGCAGCCTTGTGTGGCTCAAGTACGGAGAAACATTAATGCTGCTGCTGCTGGCTGAGTATCTGCAACAGTTCCACAAAGGCTTCGCGGTCTTTCAGTACCTGACCCTGCGCGGGATCCTGGGTGTGCTGACCGCGCTGTGTTTGTCGCTGTTCCTGGGCCCGTGGATGATCCGCACCCTGCAGAACCTGCAAATTGGTCAATCGGTTCGCAATGACGGCCCGCAGTCGCACCTGTCCAAGTCCGGCACCCCGACCATGGGCGGTGCGTTGATCCTGTCGTCCATCGGCGTCAGCACCCTGCTCTGGGCGGACCTGCATAACCGCTATGTGTGGGTGGTGCTGCTGGTGACCCTGCTGTTCGGCGCCATCGGTTGGGTCGATGACTACCGCAAAGTGATCGAGAAAAACTCCAAGGGCCTGCCAAGCCGCTGGAAGTATTTCTGGCAATCGGTATTCGGCCTGGCGGCGGCGATCTTCCTCTACACCACCGCGCCTAGCGCCGTGGAAACCACCCTGATCATCCCGATGCTCAAGGACGCCAGCATTCCACTGGGCATCGGCTTCGTGGTGCTGACCTATTTCGTGATTGTCGGCTCCAGCAACGCGGTGAACCTGACCGACGGCCTCGACGGCCTGGCGATCATGCCGACGGTGATGGTGGGCGGTGCGCTCGGCATCTTCTGCTACCTGTCGGGTAACGTGAAATTCGCTGAATACCTGCTGATTCCCTATGTGCCGGGCGCGGGCGAGTTGATTGTGTTCTGCGGCGCGCTGATTGGCGCCGGCCTGGGGTTCCTGTGGTTCAACACCTACCCGGCGCAAGTGTTCATGGGCGACGTCGGCGCACTGGCGCTGGGCGCGGCACTGGGCACCATCGCGGTGATCGTGCGTCAGGAAATCGTGCTGTTCATCATGGGCGGTGTGTTCGTGATGGAAACCCTGTCGGTGGTCATCCAGGTGGCCTCCTTCAAATTGACCGGGCGCCGCGTATTTCGCATGGCGCCGATTCACCACCACTTTGAACTCAAGGGCTGGCCCGAGCCACGCGTGATCGTCCGTTTCTGGATCATCACCGTGATTCTGGTACTGGTCGGCCTTGCCACCCTGAAACTGAGGTAGAAACGAGTGTCCCTGATCGCTTCAGACCACTTCCGCATCGTTGTCGGCCTCGGCAAGAGCGGCATGTCCCTGGTTCGCTTCCTGGCGAACCGGGGCACGTCGTTCGCCGTGGCCGATACGCGGGAAAATCCACCGGAGCTGGTCACGCTGCGCCGTGACTACCCGCATGTGGAAGTGCGCTGTGGCGAACTGGATGTCGAGTTTCTGTGCCGCGCCGATGAGCTCTACGTGAGCCCCGGCCTGGCGCTGGCTACACCGGCCCTGCAAGCCGCTGCGGCGCGGGGCGTGAAGCTGTCCGGCGATATCGACCTGTTTGCGCGCAACGCCAAGGCGCCGATCGTGGCCATCAGCGGTTCCAACGCAAAAAGCACCGTGACCACCCTGGTCGGCGAGATGGCAGCGGCTGCCGGCAAGCGCGTGGCGGTGGGCGGCAACCTGGGGATGCCTGCGCTGGACCTGCTCAGCGACGACGTCGAGCTGTACGTGATGGAGCTGTCGAGTTTCCAGCTGGAAACCACTCACGAGCTGGGTGCCGAAGTGGCCACCGTGTTGAACGTCAGCGAAGACCACATGGACCGCTACAGCGGCCTGCCGGCTTATCACTTGGCCAAGCACCGGATCTTCCGCGGTGCCAGGCAGTTTGTGGTCAACCGCCAGGATGCCCTGAGCCGTCCACTGATCGGCGAGGGCATGCCGTGCTGGACCTTCGGCCTGGGCAAGCCCGACTTCAAGGCATTCGGCATTCGCGAAGAGAACGGCGAGAAATACCTGGCCTTCGAATTCCAGAACCTGATGCCGGTGCGCGAACTGAAAATCCGTGGCGCGCATAACCAATCCAATGCCCTGGCAGCCCTAGCGCTCGGCCACGCGGTTGGCCTGCCGTTCGACGCGATGCTGTCGGCCCTGCGCAGCTTCGGCGGTCTTGAGCATCGCTGCCAGTGGGTGCGCGACCTCGATGGCGTCAGCTATTACAACGATTCCAAAGCCACCAATGTCGGCGCTGCCCTGGCGGCCATCGAAGGCCTGGGTGCCGATATCGACGGCAAGGTGGTGCTGATCGCCGGTGGCGACGGCAAGGGTGCCGACTTCAAGGACCTTAAAGGCCCGGTGGCTGCGCATTGCCGCGCCGTGGTGCTGATGGGTCGCGATTCGGACCTGATCGCCGCCGCCCTGGGTGACGCCGTGCCGCAAGTACGCGCTGCCTCCCTGGATGACGCGATTGCCCGGTGCAAGGCCCTGGCCCAGCCCGGTGATGCGGTGCTGCTGTCGCCGGCCTGCGCCAGTTTCGACATGTTCAAGAACTATGAAGAGCGCGGCCAGCTGTTCGCCCGCGCCGTGGAGGCTTTGGCATGAGCCTCAACCTGAAGAACATCATCAAGCCGTACCCGTCGCCGATCATTACCGGGCGCGGCATCGACCTTGACTTCCCAATGCTCGCCGGTTGCCTGGCGCTGCTCGGCCTGGGCCTGGTGATGATCACCTCGGCATCCTCCGAAGTGGCCGCCGTGCAGTCGGGCAACACCCTGTACATGATGATCCGCCACCTGGTGTACCTGGTGATCGGCCTCGGTGCGTGCATCGTCACCATGATGATTCCGATCGCCACCTGGCAGCGCCTGGGTTGGCTGATGCTGATCGGCGCGTTCGGCTTGCTGGTCATGGTGATCCTGCCCGGCATCGGCCGCGAGGTGAACGGTTCGATGCGCTGGATCGGCTTCGGTGCGTTCAACGTACAGCCGTCGGAAATCGCCAAGGTGTTCGTGGTGATTTACCTGGCCGGCTACCTGGTACGCCGTCAGAAGGAAGTGCGCGAAAGCTGGATGGGCTTCTTCAAGCCGTTCATCGTGCTGCTGCCCATGGCCGGCCTGCTGCTGATGGAGCCCGACTTCGGCGCCACCGTGGTGATGATGGGGGCTGCCGCCGCGATGCTGTTCCTCGGCGGTGTCGGTCTGTTCCGCTTCACCTTGATGGTGCTGCTGGCCGTCGCGGCCGTGACGATCCTGGTGCAGGCGCAACCCTACCGGATGGCGCGCCTGATTACCTTTACCGACCCGTGGTCCGACCAGTTCGGCTCCGGCTATCAACTGACCCAGGCGTTGATCGCGTTCGGGCGCGGCGAGTGGCTGGGCGTGGGCCTGGGCAACAGCGTGCAGAAGCAGTTCTACCTGCCGGAAGCGCACACCGACTTCGTGTTCTCGGTACTCGCCGAGGAACTGGGCGTGGTCGGTTCGCTGTGCACCGTCGCGCTGTTCGTATTTGTGTGCGTGCGCGGCATGTACATCGGCTTGTGGGCCGAGAAAGCCAAACAGTATTTCGCCGCTTATGTGGCGTACGGCTTGTCGTTCCTGTGGATCGGCCAGTTCCTGATCAATATCGGTGTGAACGTCGGCTTGCTGCCGACCAAGGGCCTGACCCTGCCGTTCCTCAGTTACGGCGGCAGTTCGCTGGTGATTTGCTGCGCTTGCCTGGGCTTGTTGCTGCGCATCGAGTGGGAAAGTCGTACGCACCTGGGCAGCGAAGAGATGGAGTTCAGCGAAAGCGACTTCGCCGAGGAGCCGACCCATGGGCGCTAACGTGCTGATCATGGCCGGCGGCACCGGGGGCCATGTGTTCCCGGCCCTGGCCTGCGCGCGTGAATTCCAGAGCCGTGGCTACAGCGTGCACTGGCTGGGCACGCCGCGTGGCATCGAGAACGAACTGGTGCCAAACGCCGGTTTGCCGCTGCACCTGATCAACGTCACCGGCCTGCGTGGCAAGGGCAAATTGTCCCTGCTCAAGGCGCCGTTCGTGTTGCTCAAGGCGGTCATGCAGGCACGCAAGATC
The DNA here is from genome assembly GCF_002934065.1 of Pseudomonas orientalis. NCBI lineage: Bacteria > Pseudomonadati > Pseudomonadota > Gammaproteobacteria > Pseudomonadales > Pseudomonadaceae > Pseudomonas > Pseudomonas orientalis. The sequence continues at coordinate 1,043,852 of NZ_CP018049.1, forward strand.
ATCCGCGAATTGAAGCCGGTGTGCGTGCTCGGCTTTGGCGGTTATGTGACCGGCCCCGGTGGCGTGGCGGCGAAACTCGCCGGCGTACCGGTGATTGTCCATGAACAGAACGCCGTTGCCGGTACCGCCAATCGCCTGCTGGTGCCGTTGGCCGCGCGGGTGTGTGAAGCCTTCCCGAAAACGTTCGCGGCTTCGGACAAGCTTCGCACCACCGGCAACCCGGTGCGTACCGAACTGTTCATGGCCATCGCACGTGAAGCGCTGGCCGGACGCAAGGCACATCTGCTGATCCTCGGCGGAAGTCTGGGCGCCGAGCCACTGAACAAATTGCTGCCTGAAGCCGTTGCGCAACTGCCTGAAGCGCTGCGTCCGGAAATCTTCCACCAGGCCGGCAAAAACCACGATGAAGTCACCGCCACGCGCTATCGCGAAGCCGGTGTCGAGGCGAACGTACAGCCCTTCATCAAAGACATGGCCCAAGCCTATGGCTGGGCCGACCTGGTGGTCTGTCGCGCTGGTGCGCTGACCGTCAGTGAACTGGCCGCCGCCGGTCTGCCGTCGTTGCTGGTGCCTCTGCCCCATGCAATCGACGATCACCAGACCCGCAACGCCGAATATTTGGCCGGGGAGGGCGCTGCCTTCCTGCTGCCGCAAAGAACGACTGGCGCCGCCGATTTGGCCGCACGCCTGACCGAGGTTTTGATGCAACCGGAACGACTCAACAGCATGGCGAGCACCGCAAGCCGACTGGCCAAACCTGACGCAACCCGCACCGTGGTCGATATCTGCCTGGAGGTGGCCCATGGTTGAGAATCAGAAAGCCATGCCGCAACCGGAAATGCGCCGCATCCGTCGCATCCACTTCGTCGGTATCGGCGGCGTGGGCATGTGCGGCATTGCCGAAGTATTGCTGAACCTGGGCTATCAGGTGTCCGGCTCCGATTTGAAAGAGTCGCCGGTCACCGAGCGCCTGAAGTCCTTTGGCGCGCAGATCTTTATCGGCCACCGCGCCGAGAACGCCGCCGAGGCTGATGTGCTGGTGGTATCCAGCGCTGTGAATACCTCCAACCCGGAAGTGGCCACCGCCCTCGAACGGCGTATCCCCGTGGTGCCGCGCGCCGAGATGCTCGCCGAGCTGATGCGCTACCGTCACGGCATCGCCGTCGCCGGTACTCACGGCAAGACCACCACCACCAGCCTGATCGCCTCGGTGTTCGCCGCCGGTGGCCTGGACCCGACCTTCGTCATCGGTGGCCGCCTGAATGCAGCCGGCACCAATGCCCAGCTCGGCACCAGCCGCTACCTGATCGCCGAAGCCGATGAAAGTGACGCGAGCTTCCTGCACCTGCAACCGCTGGTCGCTGTCGTCACCAACATCGACGAAGACCACATGGCGACCTACGACGGTGACTTCAACAAGTTGAAGAAAACCTTCGTCGACTTCCTGCACAACCTGCCGTTCTACGGGTTGGCGGTGGTGTGCCTGGACGATCCGGTGGTGCGCGAAATCCTGCCGCAGGTCAAGCGCCCGACCGTGACCTACGGCTTCAGCGAAGACGCCGACGTGCGCGCGATCAATGTACGCCAGCAAGGCATGCAGACCTTCTTCACCGTGCTGCGCCCCGATCGCGAGCCGCTGGATGTCTCGGTGAATATGCCGGGCAACCACAACGTACTGAACTCCCTGGCGACCATCTGCATCGCCACCGACGAGGGCGTCAGCGATGAAGCCATTGTCGAAGGCCTGTCGCGCTTTGCCGGTGTCGGCCGACGCTTCCAGGTCTACGGTCAACTGCCGGTCGAAGGCGGCGACGTGATGCTGGTGGACGACTACGGTCACCACCCGACCGAAGTCGCCGCCGTGATCAAGGCCGTGCGCGGTGGCTGGCCGGAGCGCCGCCTGGTGATGGTCTACCAGCCGCACCGCTACAGCCGCACCCGCGACCTGTACGACGACTTCGTCAATGTATTGGCCGATGCCAACGTGCTGCTGCTGATGGAGGTCTACCCGGCCGGTGAAGAACCGATCCCGGGCGCCGACAGCCGCAAGCTGTGCAACAGCATCCGTCAGCGCGGGCAGTTGGACCCGATCTACATCGAGCGTGGCGTGGACCTGGCGCCGATCGTCAAGCCGCTGCTGCGCGCCGGCGACATCCTGCTGTGCCAGGGTGCCGGTGATATCGGTGGTCTTGCACCCAAACTGCTCGCGAGTCCTTTGTTCGCCGCTGAGAAGGGAGCATCGAAATGATCACTGACTACGCCTCCCTGTTCTCCACGGTCGCGCCTGCCGACTTCGGCCGCGTCGCGGTGCTGTTCGGCGGCAAGAGCGCCGAGCGCGAAGTGTCGCTCAAGTCCGGCAATGCCGTGCTGCAAGCCCTGCAAAGCGCCGGCGTGAATGCGTTCGGCATCGACGTGGGCGATGACTTCCTCGCCCGTCTGCAGGCCGAAAAGATCGACCGCGCCTTCATCATTCTGCATGGCCGTGGCGGTGAAGACGGCAGCATGCAGGGCCTGCTCGAATGCGCCGGCATTCCCTATACCGGCAGCGGCATCCTGGCGTCGGCGCTGGCGATGGACAAGTTGCGTACCAAGCAGGTGTGGCACAGCCTGGGGATTCCAACCCCGCGTCACGCCGTGCTGTGCAGCGAAGACGATTGTATTTCTGCGGCCAAGGAACTGGGCCTGCCTTTGATCGTCAAACCAGCCCATGAAGGCTCCAGTATCGGCATGGCCAAAGTGAACTCGGCCGCCGAATTGATCGACGCATGGAAAGCGGCAAGCACCTACGATTCGCAAGTGATGGTGGAACAGTGGATCCAGGGTCCCGAGTACACCATCGCCACCCTGCGTGGCCAGGTATTGCCGCCCATCGCATTGGGCACGCCCCACACTTTCTACGATTACGACGCCAAGTACGTGGCTTCCGATACCCAGTACCGGATTCCCTGCGGTCTTGACGCAACCAAGGAACAACACTTGATGGACCTCACGGCGAAAGCCTGTGAGGCGCTGGGTATCGCCGGCTGGGCGCGGGCAGATGTGATGCAGGATGACCAGGGCAATTTCTGGTTCCTGGAAGTCAACACCGCACCGGGCATGACCGACCACAGCCTGGTCCCCATGGCCGCCCGTGCCGCCGGCCTGGATTTCCAGCAGTTGGTGCTGGCGATACTGGCCGCCAGCATCGAGCCAAGAGGCTAAGACATGAAAGGCGCATCGCTTCGTCATCAGCCCCCACAAGCACCGAGCCGCAAGCCGGTGCCACGGGGTGCCAGCCGTATGGTGGCCAAAGAGCCGATGTCGGCGCGCCTGCCCAAAGCCAACTTTGGTTTCATCAAGGCGCTGTTCTGGCCGGTGTTGCTGGTGGTGCTGGGTTTTGGCACCTACGAGGGCGCGCAGCGCCTGTTGCCGTATGCCGACCGGCCGATCACCAAGATCAGCGTGCAGGGCGACTTGAGCTACATCAGCCAGCAAGCGGTGCAGCAGCGCATCAGCCCGTTCCTGGCGGCGAGCTTCTTCACCATCGACCTGGCCGGCATGCGCGCCGAGCTGGAACAGATGCCGTGGATCGCCCACGCCGAAGTCCGTCGCGTGTGGCCGGACCAGGTCACGATCCGCCTGGAAGAACAACTGCCCGTGGCCCGTTGGGGCGATGGCGCGCTGTTGAACAACCAGGGGCAGGCGTTTGCGCCGCGTGAAGTGGCGAACTATGAGCACCTGCCGCAGCTCTTCGGGCCGCAGCGGGCGCAACAGCAAGTGATGCAGCAGTATCAGGCCTTGAGCCAGATGCTGCGGCCACTGGGCTTCTCCATTGCACGCCTGGAATTGCGTGAGCGGGGCAGCTGGTTTCTGACGACCGGGGCAGGCAGTTCCGGCCCGGGCATCGAGTTGTTGCTGGGACGCGACCGCTTGGTGGAAAAGATGCGCCGCTTTATTGCCATCTATGAAAAAACCTTGAAAGAACAGATCACGAACATTGCGAGCGTCGACCTGCGTTACGCCAACGGCCTGGCCGTCGGTTGGCGTGTACCGGCGGCGCCCACGGCAGCACAACCCGCTGTCGCGAAGAATTAAGAAGAGGCAGGACCCATGGCAAACGTGCAAAGCGGCAAAATGATCGTCGGTCTCGATATCGGCACCTCCAAGGTGGTGGCGCTGGTCGGCGAGGTCGGTGAAGACGGCACGATCGAAATCGTCGGTATTGGCACGCATCCGTCCCGGGGCCTGAAGAAGGGCGTGGTGGTGAACATCGAGTCCACCGTGCAATCGATCCAGCGCGCCATTGAAGAAGCGCAGCTGATGGCCGGTTGCCGGATTCACTCGGCGTTCGTCGGCGTGGCCGGCAACCATATCCGCAGCCTGAACTCCCACGGCATCGTGGCGATCCGCGACCGTGAGGTCAGCGCGGCCGACCTCGAGCGCGTCCTCGACGCCGCCCAGGCCGTGGCGATCCCGGCTGACCAGCGTGTGCTGCACACCTTGCCGCAGGACTACGTGATCGATAACCAGGAAGGCGTGCGCGAGCCGCTGGGCATGTCCGGCGTGCGCCTGGAAGCCAAGGTCCACGTGGTGACCTGCGCCGTCAACGCTGCACAGAACATTGAAAAATGCGTGCGCCGTTGTGGCCTGGAAATCGACGACATCATTCTCGAGCAGTTGGCGTCCGCGTATTCGGTACTGACCGACGACGAAAAAGAACTGGGCGTGTGCCTGGTTGATATCGGCGGCGGCACCACCGACATCGCGATCTTCACCGAGGGTGCGATCCGTCACACCGCCGTGATCCCGATCGCCGGCGACCAGGTCACCAACGACATCGCCATGGCCTTGCGTACACCGACCCAGTACGCCGAGGAAATCAAGATCCGCTACGCCTGCGCCCTGGCCAAGCTGGCCGGTGCCGGTGAAACCATCAAGGTGCCGAGCGTCGGCGACCGTCCGCCGCGCGAACTGTCGCGCCAGGCCCTGGCCGAAGTGGTCGAGCCGCGCTACGACGAACTGTTCACCCTGATCCAGGCCGAGCTGCGCCGCAGCGGCTACGAAGATTTGATCCCGGCCGGCATCGTGCTGACCGGTGGCACCTCGAAGATGGAAGGCGCAGTCGAACTGGCCGAGGAAATCTTCCACATGCCGGTGCGCCTGGGCGTGCCCCATGGCGTCAAGGGCCTGGGCGACGTGGTGCGCAACCCGATTTATTCCACCGGTGTGGGCTTGCTGTTGTACGGACTGCAAAAGCAGACCGACGGCATTTCCCTGTCGGGCCCGAGTATCCGTGACAGTTACCGCAGCGATGACGAAGCCAAGGCGCCGTTGTTCGAGCGGCTGCAGGCGTGGGTTAAAGGCAATTTCTAAAGACTTACCGTGACACCGCAACACCCGTAACAAGCAGTAGGCGAAAAAACTAGAGAAAACGAAAGGAGAGGGAACATGTTTGAACTCGTAGACAACATCCCCGCTAGCCCGGTTATCAAAGTAATCGGTGTCGGCGGTGGCGGCGGCAACGCTGTCAACCATATGGTCAAGAGCAACATTGAAGGCGTTGAATTCATCTGCGCCAACACTGATGCCCAGGCGCTGAAAAGCATCGGCGCGCGGACCATCCTGCAATTGGGCACAGCCGTGACCAAGGGCCTCGGCGCTGGCGCCAACCCGGAAGTCGGCCGTCAAGCCGCTCTGGAAGACCGCGAGCGTATTGCCGAAGTGCTGCAAGGCACCAACATGGTGTTCATCACCACCGGCATGGGCGGCGGTACCGGTACCGGTGCAGCGCCGATCATTGCCGAAGTGGCCAAGGAAATGGGGATCCTGACGGTTGCTGTCGTGACCCGTCCGTTCCCGTTCGAAGGCCGCAAGCGCATGCAGATCGCCGACGAAGGTATCCGTCTGCTGTCTGAAAGCGTCGACTCGTTGATCACCATTCCCAACGAGAAACTGCTGACCATCCTGGGCAAGGACGCAAGCCTGCTGTCCGCGTTCGCCAAGGCTGACGATGTACTGGCCGGTGCCGTTCGCGGTATCTCCGACATCATCAAGCGTCCAGGCATGATCAACGTTGACTTTGCCGACGTACGTACCGTCATGAGCGAAATGGGCATGGCGATGATGGGCACCGGCTGCGCCAGCGGTCCGAACCGTGCACGCGAAGCCACCGAAGCGGCCATCCGCAACCCGCTGCTCGAAGACGTGAACCTGCAAGGTGCACGCGGCATCCTGGTGAATATCACCGCCGGCCCTGACCTGTCCCTGGGTGAGTACTCCGACGTGGGTAGCATCATCGAAGCCTTCGCTTCCGAGCACGCCATGGTCAAGGTCGGTACCGTTATCGATCCGGACATGCGCGACGAGCTGCACGTGACCGTGGTTGCGACCGGCCTGGGTGCGAAAATCGAGAAGCCTGTGAAGGTCATCGACAACACCCTGCACAACAGCCAGGCCAGCCACGCCAGCCAGTCGGCTGCCGCTCCAGCGCCTTCGCGCCAGGAACTGCCGTCGGTGAACTACCGTGACCTGGACCGTCCGACCGTGATGCGCAACCAGGCTCAGGCCGGTGCTGCGGCGTCCCGCAGCCCGAATCCGCAAGACGATCTGGACTACCTGGATATCCCGGCATTCCTGCGTCGTCAGGCCGATTAATGGAATGTATCAGGGCTATGAAGGTGATTGGTGTTCAGCAAAGGTCTGGTCTGCTATTATCGCCAGCCTTTGTTGATACCAGTTCGCAATTTGCGCTCAAGCGGTCCAAGCCATGATTAAACAACGCACCCTGAAGAATATTATTCGTGCCACAGGTGTAGGTCTGCACTCCGGGGAGAAGGTATACCTGACCCTCAAGCCTGCACCTGTCGACACCGGCATCGTGTTTGTGCGTGCCGACCTGGACCCTGTGGTGCAGATTCCTGCTCGCGCGGAAAACGTTGGCGAAACCACTATGTCGACCACGTTGGTCAACGGTGACGTCAAAGTGGATACGGTGGAGCACTTGCTCTCGGCCATGGCCGGTTTGGGCATCGATAACGCCTACGTCGAGCTCTCCGCGTCCGAAGTCCCAATCATGGATGGCAGCGCTGGACCTTTCGTATTCCTGATTCAATCTGCCGGCCTGGAAGAACAGGACGCAGCCAAGAAGTTCATTCGCATTCTGCGGGAAGTGACAGTGGAAGACGGCGACAAGCGCGCCACCTTCGTCCCGTTCGAAGGCTTTAAAGTGAGCTTTGAGATCGATTTCGATCACCCGGTATTCCGTGACCGCACCCAAAGTGCAAGCGTGGACTTTTCCAGCACTTCGTTCGTAAAAGAAGTCAGCCGCGCCCGTACCTTTGGTTTCATGAGTGACATCGAGTACCTGCGCAAGCACAACCTCGCACTCGGCGGCAGCGTTGAAAACGCCATTGTGGTCGACGCGGATGGTGTACTGAACGAAGACGGCCTTCGCTACGAAGACGAATTCGTCAAGCACAAGATCCTCGATGCAATCGGTGACCTCTACCTGCTGGGCAATAGCCTGATAGGCGAGTTCAAAGGCTTCAAGTCGGGCCACGCCCTTAACAACCAGCTGCTGCGCAAGTTGATTGAGCAGACAGACGCTTGGGAAGTCGTGACCTTCGAAGATGCCAGCACCGCACCGATCTCTTACATGCGTCCCGTTGCGGCGGTGTAAGTAACAACTCTCTTTCTTTAGTTTTTAAAGGCTGCCTTCGGGTGGCCTTTTTTTATGCCCATTGCGCAGGTGTGATAGATCGTTCCTACACAGGCAGGGTTGCCGCATCCATCGTCCGATTGCGCCCGCTGTGCTTGGCCTCGTACAACGCCTGGTCGGCCTTGAACAGCAGATCCTCAAGGGTATTACGGCTGTGTTTGTGCCAGGTGCTCATGCCGATGCTCACCGTGATCGGCTGATCATCCCCGGCCATCCGTGGCAAGTACTGGACGCTCTGGCGGATACGCTCGGCAATCACCCACGCGCCCTTGGCATCGGTGTGGGGCAGCACTACCGCAAATTCTTCACCGCCATAACGCGCCGCCAGGTCGGCCGGGCGGCGGATATTGCTGTCTATCACCTGCGCCACGGCGCGCAGCGCATCATCTCCGCCCTGGTGACCATGGCGGTCGTTGAAAGCCTTGAAGTGGTCGACATCGATCATCAGCACCGTCAGCGGTTCGGTCGAGCGTTGGGCGCGGTCCCATTCCAGGCGCAGGCGCTCGTCCAAGGTGCGACGGTTGGCCAGACCGGTAAGGGCATCGGTTCCTGCCAGTTCTGACAGCACCTGCTCGACCCGGTGGCGCCGGCGCAGCTCCTTGCTCAGCGCCCAGGTCAGCCATAGCAGGCCAGTGCACAACACCCCCGTTGCGAGGCCGACCAACCACGCTGCGCGTCGCCAGGGCGCGAATACCTCATCGCTGGCCAGGGCCACCGCGACGATCAGCGGCAAATTGCCCACACTTGAGAAACTGTAGAGCCGCCCCCGATGATCGACACTGGATACGCTGCGAAAATTGCCGTCCCGCTCGCGCAGCATGCGTGCCACATTGGGCCGCGCACTCAGGTCCTTGTTGATCATGTCCGCTTCCAGCAAAGGCTCCTGCGCCAACAGGATGCCTTGATGGTTGAGCAGAGTGATGGTGCTGCCGGCGCCGATATTCAGGCTGCTGAACAGTTGGTGGAAGTACGAAAGACGCATGGAGGCGACTGCCACCCCTTGAAAGCGCGCGTCCGCCGATGAAAGGCGGCGGCTGAATGCAATGCGCCAGGGGTCTTCGCATTCACAGCGGGCCATGAACGGGCGACTGATATACAGCCCGATGTCGGAATTGCCACGGTGAATCTGGAAATAGTCGCGGTCGGCGAAGTTGCCGGACTTGGGTGTGAGCAGGGAAGAGTCGGCAATCACCTCGCCGCCTGGATCCAGCAGCAGGATGTCGCCCTTGTAGGGCGCTGCGTTGGAGCGGTCGAACAGCACCAGGTGCCGGATGCTGGCGGGCAGGTCCTGCAGGTCGGTGCGCGCGGTCGCGGCGATCAGGCCTTCCAACGCCATGTCATACAGCTCGACGTTGCGCAGCACATCGGCGTCGATCAATTGAGTGATGGTGTTGGCGGTGCGCTTGGCGGTCTGCAAGGTATTGGCGTGTTCACGAATCAACAAGGCGGTGACGATGCCTACGATCAGCAATACCGTGAGGGTGCTGCCCAGGATCAGCAAGCGCTCCGGGCGGCGGGTAGGGCGGGCAGGGCTTGGGCTCATCGGACGTACTTCTGCGTTGAGATGCCCTTAGCGTAGTAGCAACTCCGGAATATGGCGCAGATCCAAATGTGGGAGGGGGGCTTGCCCCCGATAGCAGAGTGTCAGCAAATGATATGTTGACTGGCCCACCGCTATCGGGGGCAAGCCCCCTCCCACATTGGATCTTCATCGTCAGCACGATCGTGCTCAGAACACGTTGATCGGGTAGTCCACGATCACCCGGTACTCATCCACATCCCGGTCCACCGCCGAATAGCCATTGCCACCCCGGTGGGTCGCCCATTGCAGGCGCACCGCCAGGTCCTTGGCCTTGCCACCCTGTACCACGTACTTCAGGTCGATGTCCCGCTCCCAGTGCCTGGCATTTTTGCCATCGGCGCTGTACCAGCTGCCGTAGCCGCGGCTGTTGGGGTCGACGCGGGTCAGGTCGGTCTTGCCGCTGATATAGGACACGGCGGACGTCAGGCCGGGCAGGCCGACACCGGCAAAATCGTAGGCATACTTGAGCTTCCACGAACGCTCGTTGGGGCCGTTGAAGTCCGAGTATTGCTGGGAGTTGTCCAGGTACACGCTGTCGCCCTGGGTGATGTAGTCGAACGGCGTATTGCCGTTGACCCGCTGATACGCGGCGGTGACGCTATGGTTGCCCACGCCCAGGGTGACATGCAGGCTGTAGGTGTTGTTGTCGATATCGCCCAGCAATGCCTGGCCGGTGTCCTGGGTGTGATAGTAGTGCAGGCCGGGCGTCAGGCTGACCAGGTCGTTCAGCGCATAGGTGTATTCAAGGTCGTAGTAGTACTGGTGCCATACGTCCTTGAGCTCGGCGGCGTACAGGTTGCTGGTCAGCGCCGGGATTGCGCTGAAAGAGACACCGGCCCAGTTCAGGTGCCGGCTGTCGGCGTTGGCCGGCAACGCGCCATAGCTGGTGCCGATGCGCCGGTGGCCGCTCTGGTTGTAGAGCTTGGTAAAGCTGGCCTGGCCGCCTTCGAACAGCCAGCCGTCGAGGCTGTGGTTGCTCAAGCTTACGCCGCGAAACGTCTGGGGCAGCATGCGCGTCATGCCGCCGGCGATCACCGGGTTGTTGAGAAACAGGTCGCCGGCCTTCAACTCGGTATCGAACGCACGCATTTTCAAGGTGCCGCCAGCGGTGGAAAACGCACCGGGTGCCTTGCCGTTGCCGCTGCCGTACGGAAGGATGGTGGAGCCGTCGGTACCGCCACCGCCGTCGAGCTTGAGGCCGAGCATGGCGTTGAGGTCCAGGCCGAAACCGACCGCGCCCTGGGTGTAGCCGGATTCGAAGGTGCCGATAAAGCCTTGGCCCCACTCCTTGCTGTCATCGGTGTGAAGGTCGCGGCGGTCGCGGTTCATGTAGTAGTTGCGGGTGTTGAGCGTGAGGTGCGAGCCCTCGACGAAACCTTCGGCGGGTGCGGTGTCTGCCGCGTGGGCAAGGGAGGTGATCGTTGCTGCAATTGCGAGGAATAACGGGGTGAACGTCAGCGAGTTCTTCACCGGTGGAGCTCCTTTGGTCAAACATGAACGGCCAGTGTCGTGGGGTGTGCCCGGCCTTTTTTCACGGCAAAAAAAAGCCGCTGAAGTCAGCGGCTTTAAGACAGATTCCCAGTGTAGAGCCCTGGAAATAAGTCGAGGGAAATTCGGGTGAGGGTCAGCTGCCTTTGCCGTCGCGCTCATCGATGCGTCAAAGTAACGCAGGCGAGCGCTGCGATACAGAGTGTAACAAGATAATGACTGTTGCCCAAATCGCAACAGTTTCCACGGGTATGCCTATTCTAACTGTGGGAGGGGGCTTGCCCCCGATGGCGGTGGATCAGCCGACTCATCTGTAGCTGGCATACCGCAATCGGGGGCAAGCCCCCTCCCACATTTGATTGAAGTGTTCTAGACAGGCAGGGTCATGCCGAAGGTATTGCCGCCACCCTCGCTGCGCACAAACACATCCCCGCCATGCATCAGCGCAATCGCCTTCACGATGGCCAGCCCCAACCCGTGATTCGCGCCGCTGTTGCTGCGGGACGCGTCCACTCGATAAAAACGTTCGAACAGGCGCGGCAGGTGTTCGTCGGCAATCGCCTCGCCGGGATTGGTCACGCCGATCATCACCTGATGTCCCTGCACCGCTATGTGCACGTCGATGACCTGTCCGGGCGCGGTGTGTTGCACCGCGTTGCTCAGCAGGTTGATCAGCGCGCGGCGCAGGTGGGCCTTTTCGATCTGTACCCGTGCATCACCGTGCACGCGCACTTCGACCCGGGCGTCTTCAAGGATGAAGTCCAGGTAATCGAGGGTGGTAGCGACTTCATCGGCCAGGGCGCTTTCGATCAGCTTGGTGGCCTTGCTGCCCTGGTCGGCACTGGCGAGGAACAGCATGTCGTTGATGATCGAGCGCAGCCGCTCCAGTTCTTCCAGGTTCGATTGCAGCACCTCGAAATAATGCTCGGCCGAGCGCCCGCGGGTCAGTGCGACCTGGGTCTGGCCGATCAGGTTGGTCAGCGGCGAGCGCAGTTCATGGGCCACGTCGGCGTTGAATGATTCCAGGCGTGAGTAGGCGAGTTCCACACGGTCGAGGGTGGCGTTGAACGAGTTGACGAACTGGCTCAGTTCCGGCGGCAGCGGTGACAGTTGCAGGCGCCCGGAGAGCTTGGGCGGCGCGAGTTTGCGCGCTTCGGCCGAAAGTTTTTCCAGGGGTTTGAGGCCGATGCGCGACACCCAGAAACCCAGCAGCGAGGCCATGATCACGCCGACCAGCGCCAGGCTGACCAGCGCCACCAGCAGATGGTGCTGGGTGGCGCGGAAATTCTCGGTGTCGATGGCGATCATGAAGCGCAGCGGTGGGCGTTGCTCCTTGGCGGCAAACTGGCTGACCAGCACCTTGAACGGATAATCATGGCCGGGCAGGCGCAGGTCGCGTTTACCCGTCGGGCCCTGGGCAAACGCACGAATCTGCGCATCGGGCTCGCCGTATTCGTAACCCGGGTCGCTGCTGACCACCCAGAAGCGAATGCGCTTGTCTTCTTCGCCCAGCAGCTTGAGCTTGGCCTTTATCTTGACCCAATGCTCGGGCGTACCGAAGCGGTTCACCGAGGATTCCAGCACGCTGTAGCGCGCATCCAGTTCGGCCCCCGGCAACAGCCCCAGGCCGCGGTCCACTTGCTGGTAGAGTGCGCCGCCGATCAGCACGAAGATCAGCAGCGCCACCAGGCTGAACATGCCGCTCAGGCGCAGGGCGATGGAGTTAGCCGACACTGCGGTTCTCCAGCACGTAGCCCATGCCACGGATGGTGTGCAGCAGCTTGTGCTCGAAGGGCCCGTCGAGTTTGGCGCGCAGGCGTTTGATTGCGACTTCGACGACGTTGGCGTCGCTGTCGAAATTGATGTCCCAGACCATCTCGGCAATCGCGGTCTTGGACAGGATTTCGCCCTGGCGCCGCGCCAATACGCTGAGCAGCGAGAACTCCTTGGCGGTCAGGTCCAGGCGCACGCCGTTGCGGCTGGCCTTGCGGCTGATCAGGTCGATCCACAGGTCGGCCACCGTCACCTGCACCGGCTCATGGCCGCCGCTGCGTCGGGTCAGTGCTTGCAGGCGCGCCACCAGTTCCAGGAAGGAAAACGGCTTGCCCAGGTAGTCGTCGGCGCCTTCGCGCAGGCCACGGATGCGATCTTCCACGCGTTCGCGGGCAGTGAGCATGATCACCGGGGTCTGTTTGCGCGCACGCAAGGCGCGCAACACGCCGAAGCCGTCGAGCGCCGGCAGCATCACGTCCAGCACGATCACCGCGTAATCGTTCTCCAGCGCCAGGTGCAAACCCTCGACGCCTTCGCGCGCCACGTCGACGGTGTAGCCTTGCTCCGTCAGGCCGCGGTGCAGGTAGTCCGCGGTTTTTTCTTCATCTTCAATAATCAGGACGCGCATCAGCCTTTTGTTCCAGGGCGGGGCCTTGGCCTCAGTGTGTGGTCGCCAGCGCGAGCGCCGGTTTGGGCCTGTGGAAAAAACGTTCAAGGTACAAGTATATGACCGGCGTGGTGAACAGCGTCAGCGCCTGGCTCACCAGCAAGCCACCGACCACCGCGATGCCCAGCGGTTGGCGCAGCTCCGCGCCGGGGCCGGAACCGAGCATCAACGGCACCGCGCCTAGCAAGGCGGCGAGGGTGGTCATGATGATCGGCCGGAACCGCGTGACACAGGCTTCGTAGATCGCGTCCTCAGGTGGCAGGCCCCGCACGCGCTGGGCCTCGAGGGCGAAGTCGATCATCAGGATGCCGTTTTTCTTGACGATACCGATCAGCAGCACCAGGCCGATCAGGGCCATGATCGAAAAGTCCTGGCCCAACAGCCACAGCATGATCAACGCGCCCAGGCCTGCCGAGGGCAGGGTGGAAATGATCGTCAGCGGGTGCACGAAACTCTCGTACAGCACGCCCAGGATAATGTAGACCGCCACCAGTGCCGCGAGGATCAGCCACGGCTGGCTGGCCAGCGAACTCTGGAACGCCTGGGCCGCGCCCTGGAAGTTACCGATGATCGCAGCGGGCATGCCGATGTCGTTCTTGGCCTGGTTGAGCATGATCACCGCGTCGCCCAGCGCCACCCCGGGGGCCAGGTTGAACGACAGGTTGGCGGCGGGGAACATGCCGTCATGGCTGATGGACAACGGCCCCACGGTCGGCGGGTCTACCCTGGCCAGCGCCGACAAGGGCACCATCTCGTTGGTCAACGGCGAGCGCAGGTAAAAATAGTTCAGGCTCTCGGCCTTGCCGCGCTGTTGGCGATCCAGCTCCAGCACCACCTGGTACTGGTTGATCTCGGTCTGGTACTCGTTGATCTGGCGCTGGCCGAAGGCATCGTACAGCGCCTGGTCGACATCGGTGGCGCTCAGGCCGAAACGCGCGGCGGCCTGGCGGTCGATCGTGATGTGGGTGATGCTGCCGCCCAGTTGCAGGTCGTTGGACAGGTCACGAAACGCCGGGTTGGTGCGCAGTTTTTCGGTGAGACGCTGGGTCCAGGTGTTGAGTGTCGGACCGTCGTTGCTCTTGAGCACGTATTGGTACTGGGCGCGGCTGGGGCCGGAGCTCAAGTTGATGTCCTGGCCGGCGCGCAGGTACAGGACGATGCCCGGCACCTTCGCCAGTTGCGGGCGGATGCGGTCGATGAACTGGCTGGCGGACACGTCGCGGTCGGCGCGGTCTTTCAAGGCAATCCAGAAGCGGCCGTTGGCGATGGTCTGGTTGCTGCCGGTCACCCCCACCGAGTGGGAGAACGCCTGCACCGCCGGGTCGGCCTTGACGATCTCGGCCAGGGCCTTGTGCTTGGCGACCATGTCCGGGTACGACACATCGGCCGCCGCCTCGCTGGTGCCGAGCACAAAACCGGTGTCCTGCACCGGGAAGAATCCCTTGGGGATAAACACGTAGCCGACCACGGCCAGGGCCAGGGTCACCACGAAGATCGCCGCCATGCTGCGTTGATGGGCCAGGGCGCGGCGCAGGTTGCGCGCATAACCGGCCAGCAGGCGCTCGCTGAACGTGGGTTTGGCATGGGCGGGATGGGTCGGCGCACCCATGAACAGTGCCGCGAGGGTGGGCGCCAGGGTCAGCGAGACCACCACCGAAATCAGGATGGTCGAGGTGGCGGTCAGCGCAAACTCCTTGAACAGCCGCCCGACCACACCGCCCATGAACAGCAGTGGAATGAAGGCCGCCACCAGCGAGAAGCTGATGGAGACCACGGTAAAGCCGATTTCGCCCGAGCCTTTGATCGCGGCCTCGCGCTTGCCCAACCCGGCCTCCAGGTGCCGATGGATGTTCTCCACCACCACAATCGCATCGTCCACCACAAAGCCCACGGCAATCACGATGGCGACCAGGGTCAGGTTGTTCAGGCTGAAGCCCATCACATACATCAGCGCGAAAGTGGCCACCAGCGAAACACCGAGCACGGCCGACACAATCAACGTCGCCGACAGTTGGCGCAGGAACAGCGCCATCACCGCCACCACCAGCAGGATGGCGATCAGCAGGGTCATTTCCACTTCATGCAGGGAGGCGCGGATGGTCTTGGTGCGGTCGGTCAATACGCTGACCTGCACCGAGGCCGGCAACATCGCTTCCAGGCGTGGCAGTGCCTGCTGGATGCGGTCGACCGTGTCGACGATATTCGCGCCCGGCTGGCGCGAGATCACCAGGTTGACCCCCGGGGTATCGCCGGACCAGGCCTGCACGTAGGCGTTTTCCGCACCGTTGATGACCCTGGCGATATCACGCAACTGCACCGGTGCGCCATTCTTGTAGGACACAATCAACTGGCCGTATTCGTCGGGGTGAAACAGTTGATCGTTGGTCGACAGGGTCGACACGCTGTCGGCGCCGTAGAGCGCGCCTTTGGCCAGATTCAGGCTCGACTGCTGAATGGCCAGGCGGATGTCCGCGAGCGTCAGGCCGACCGCCGCGAGTTTGTCGGGGGAGGCCTGCACGCGAATCGCCGGGCGTTGCTGGCCGGTGATGTTGATCTGGCCGACACCGTCGATCTGGCTGATCTGGCGCGCCAGCAGGGTTTCCACGTAGTCGCTCAGTTCGGTGCCGGGCATGCTGGCGGAACTGACGCTGAGGATCAGCACCGGGCTGTCGGCCGGGTTGACCTTCTTCCAGGTCGGCAGGCTCGGCATATCGCCGGGCAGCTTGCCGGAGGCGGTGTTGATCGCGGCCTGCACTTCCTGGGCGGCGGTGTCGATGCTTTTGTCCAGGGTGAATTGCAGGGTCAACAGGCTTGAGCCCAAGGCGCTGCTGGAGGTCATCTGGGTCATGCCGGGGATGGCGCTGAATTGCACCTCAAGCGGCGTCGCCACCGAGGAAGCCATGGTGTCCGGGCTGGCGCCGGGTAACTGGGCCGTGACCTGGATCGTCGGAAATTCCGCTTCCGGCAGTGGCGCGACGGCCAGGCGCGGGAAGGCAATGATGCCCAGCAGCACCAGGGCAAATGTCAGCAGCAGGGTGGCGACCGGGTGATCAACGCACCAGGCCGAGGGCGAGCGACTGCCGCTCATGGCTGCACCCTGGCGTCGGCGGTCTGGATGATTTGCGGCGGCTCCTTGAGCACTTCCACCCGCGCGCCGGCCTTGAGCCGCGACTGGCCGTCGCTGACCAGCACATCCCCGGCCTGCACGCCCTTGATGATATTCATCTCGCTGTTCTGGTAGCTGACCTGCACCGGCACCACTTCGACATGGTCACCGTTGAGCCGGTAGACGAAATGCGAGTCCAGGCCACGCTGCACTACCGTTGGCGGCACCACCAGGGCGTCCCTGTCGAGCGCGGTCTGGATCTTGATGGTCACCAGTTGTCCCGGCCACAGCTTCTGCGCGCCGTTCGCGAACTCGGCCTTGGCACGCAGGGTGCCGGTGCTGGAACTGATCTGGTTGTCGATCACGCTCAAGTGGCCTTCGCCGAGCAAGTCGCCGGTCTGGCCGTCGGTGTCGGCGCCCAGGTAGGCATTCACGCTGGCTTTCTCGGGCGCGGCGATCAGGCCTTGCAGGCTCGGCAGCATCTGCTGCGGCAGGGAAAACTCGACCGCAATCGGGTCGATCTGGGTGACCGAGAACAACCCCTGGGTATCGCTCATGCGCAGGAAGTTTCCTTCATCTACCGTGCGAATGCCCACGCGGCCACTGACGGGGGAGCGAATCTGCGTGTAGGAAAGTTGTACTTGAGCCGCATCAATCGCAGCCTGGTTACCCTGGACGCTGGCCTTGAGCTGATTGACCAGTGCTTGTTGCTGGTCGTAGGTCTGCTTCGACACACCGTCGTCGATACTCAGGGCCTTGTAGCGCTTGAGGTTGACCAATGCCACTTGCAGCTGCGCCTGGCTTTCCCCCCGTTGCGCCCTGGCCTGGTCGAGGCTGGCGCGGATCGAGCGGTCATCGATGGTTGCCAGCAAGTCCCCGGCCTTGACCCGCTGGCCTTCCTTGACCAGCAACCGAGTGAGGATGCCGTCGATCTGCGGACGGATCACCACGCTGTGCAACGACAACACCGAGCCGATGCCGCTGACGAAGCGGGGCACGTCCTGTTGCACCACGCTCACCACGCGTACTGGAATCGCGCTGGGGGCCGCCAGCCGGGTCTTGGCGGGCCGAGTCAGCGTCCAGGCCGTCACTGCCATAACCAGAAGGGCGCCCACCAGCAGGGCCGTGTTTCGTTTTATGTGCATAGGTACGGCGCCAGGCAAAGGATTGAAAGCATGAAACGACCGTTATAGACCTTTGATCGGGTCAGCACAGTGACGGCTGTCTGACAGCGCTGTCAGTTAAGCGGCGACCATTCGTACGCCAACGCATAAAGATCTGGAACGCGCAGGTATACTGCGTGCCAGTGTGGCCCGCTTGTCCGGCCCGCTTTATCTTTTGCGCACCTCGGAGCACCCATGACTTCCCCGATCCAACCCCCCGTTGAAGCGGTCGACGCCGACGGCGTTGAAAAAGCCGAAATCCCGGCGTTCAAGTTTCCCTTCAAACCGGGAGAACTGGCCGGGGCCAAGCAGGCCGGCCAGCCTTGGTACAAAGGTGGCGCCAGGAACGGCCATACCAAGACACCCGGTATGGCGCCGCCGGGTACACGCCGTTCAATGGGTAAACGTTGAGAGTAGCGCCTGTAAGTTCGTATAGGCATTTGCCTACAACTCGCGTTGATATTTCTGCTTGTAGGTCCGCAACCGTTTCTTGAAAGCTTGCCCAGCATCGCCATGCCCTGATCAGCTGTACCGGGACATGGCGATGCCGCTCTCTCTGGAAAAGGACGTTTCCCGTGGCCCTGATACACCTTTGTGTGACGCTTGCCCTCCTGCTGTCGGTGGCGGCGGTGGTCGCCGTCGAGCCGCCGCGACGCGAAATCCGCTTCGCCGTCGCGGCGCATTTCCCGCCTTTTCAAAGCCGCAACCCGCAAGGGCAATTGGTGGGGCTCAATATCGAATTGGGGAACGCCTTGTGCGTGCAGCTCAATGTGCAGTGCACCTGGGTCGACCAGGTCGTCATGGAAAATTTTCCCGCCCTCGACGCCCGGCAATTTGACGCGATCATGGGGATGGCGCCGACCTCGAGCCGACAGCAATGGGTCAATTTCAGCGATGATCTTTACCCGATCACCACGCGCCTGGTGGCACACAGGGATTCAGGCTTGAGCCCGGACAGGCAGTCACTCAAGGGCAAGCGTGTCGGGGTTCTGTTAAGGAGCAACCGGGAAGCCTTTGCCCTGTCACGCTGGGCGCCTTCGGGCGTGTACATCAAGAGTTTCTGGCTCAATGACCAACTGGTGGGCAGCCTCCTCGCGGGCGAGATCGATGCCACCCTGCAAGGCGCGGTGGAAATCCGCGAAGCCCTGCTCGACAAGCCCGAAGGTATGGATTTCGCTTTCATGGGCTCCCCGGTGTTGTCCAAGCTGTTGGGCAGCAGTGTCGCGATTGCCTTACGCAAGACCGATACCGTCCTGCGTACCGAGCTCAACCGCGCCCTGGAGCAACTCAAGCAAAACGGCGAATACCAGCGCATTCTCCAGCCCTACCGCCTCGACACAACCCCTATTGATCCAGCGACGCTCAGGCCGCCCGCAACGGGATAAACGCGTAATTGGCCGGCACCTCGGTGGCAATCTGCGCGCCGGCGTCCAGCAGTTGTTCGGCAATGTCCATGGCGGACACATGAAACACCCACTGATTGGCCGGCGCCGGCTGGGCAGTCGCCGCGTCAATGGCCTGGGCGAACGCCTGCATATCCGGGAGGTACGCGGTGAACCCGTCGCCCTTGAGCGCCGCGGTACGAATGCCCAGCAAGGCGCACACGGACTCCTTGGTGTGCACATCATCACGGTCGGCCTGGCGCGAACGGCGGATCAGTTCAGCCAGTTCAGCGTCCATCAACTCACCACCAACGATCAACGCCGGTCCCTGTTCCCACGACTCCGGTGGGCAATCCTTGGCGCTCGGGTTCAACGGGATATGCGGATTGATCTCCATCGGATAGATCCGACACACCAGCGGGCGTCGTTCGTAGATGCGGCAGCGATTGTCTTCGTCAAGATTCCGGCAGCGCCCGGCGTTGTACGCGGCGAAGGTGATTGCCACAAAGGCCTCGGTATTGCCGCTGGGGACCACCACTGAACGGCGCTCGGCATGTTCACGTTGCTGCTGGGGCAACCCCAGGCCGCTGGCCAGAAAACCCTCGACCAGCACGATCACGTTACCGCCGTCCGCCGCCCAGTGACGGGCTTCTTCGAGGGTCAGGGGGACGTGGTGATCGGAGCAGCATTTGCCGCAACCTACGCAGGAAAAGTGAGTGTTCATGGCGTGATCTGTCACCAGGCAAGGTCAGAAGGCAAGCGTGAGCGGTGACGGGTTTTGACCTCTGTTCACCGCTTGGCCTATCTGGAAGCAAGTTATGCGCCAGTGAACGTCAGTCCGCGGCAACCACGTCGCGCAGGACAAAGCCCATGCCTGCGCTTTCATACAATTGCCGCGCGCGCAGATTACGCTCCAGCACCTTGAGATCCACGTAAGGTTCGCCACGCTGCTTGAACACGTGGAAGGCATGCAGCAACAACGCCCGGCCCAGCCCCTGGCCCTGCGCGCAGGGGTGTACCGAGAGGTTCTTGATAAAGGCGCTGGTCCAGCAGACGGCCACGCCGAGGATGCCATCGGCATTGCTGGCCACCAGGCACAGCCTGGGGTCGAACTCGGCATCGGTGACGAATTGCCGGCGCCACGGCTCAAGGCTCACCACACGGCCACCGCCCTGATCCTGGGTCATGCGCAATACCGCGTGAATGGCCGGGGCCAATTCATCGCGGTAGTGATCCAGTTGCGTACCGACCGGCCACTGCGGGGCGGGCAGGCTACCGGTGAGATCGCGACGCAGCAGCTGGAAATACTCCGCCAAGGCTTACAAACCCTTTTGCGCCACGGTTTGCGCAGCGACCACCAGGCACTTGGTCAGCTCAGGGGAGGAAAACTTGGTCAGCACCGCATCGGCACCGGCCAGGCGCGCTTTCTCACTGTTCATCGCGCTGTCCAGGGAGGTGTGCAGCAATATGTAGAGGTGCTGGAAGTCCGGGGTTTCGCGCAAAGTGCGGGTGAGGGCATAACCGTCCATCTCGGACATTTCGATGTCCGACACCACCACATTGATCTGCTCGCCGGTGCCTTGCAGTTCCAGCAGAACATCGATGGCTTCCTTGGCACTGCGCGCGGTGTGACAGGTCAGGCCGAGGTTGCGCAAGGTGTGCACCGATTGCTGCAGCGCCACTTGGCTGTCGTCGACCACCAGAATGCGCGCATTGCCGAGGACTTCGGCTTCTTCCATGGTCAGGTCGGTCGGCGCGACTTCAATCGGCGCCGGGGCGATGGCATGGATGACTTTTTCGATATCCAGCACTTGCACCAGGCCACCTTCCACCTGGGTGACCCCGGTAATGAACGCGCGATTGCCGCCGGAGCCATAGGGCGGCGGACGAATGTCGGTGGTCAGGCAATGCACGATCTTGCTCACCGCCTGCACATGCAAGCCCTGCTTGGAGCGGCTGACATCGGTGACGATCAGGCAGCCGCCGTTCGGGTCCAGCAACGGCATCTCGCCCAGGGCGCGGCTCAGGTCGATCACGGCCAACGAGTTACCGCGCAACGTGGCAATGCCTTTGACGTGGGGGTGCGACTCCGGCAGTTTGGTCAGCGGCGGACAGGGGATGATTTCGCTGACTTTCAGCAGGTTGATCGCCATCAGCTTGCCGCTGCGCAAGGTAAAGAGCAGAAGCGAGAGTGAGTCTGCGCGGGCTTTGGTGGTGGACATAAAAACCTTCTGGGGATCAGGGATGACGATCTTCTATGGAAGGTTATCGACTTGAGGGGCCTGGGCTTTAACCGGATTTTTGTCGAGTCCCAATGTGGGAGGGGGCTTGCCCCCGATGGCGGTGTGTCAGTCAAAGATGTGCTGACTGACACTCCCTCATCGGGGGCAAGCCCCCTCCCACATTGGATTTCTGTCAGCCCTTCCACACCTGCGGGTTCACCAGGTCCTGGGGGCGCTGTCCGAGCAAGGCGCTGCGCAGGTTGTCCAGCGCGCGGTTGGCCATGGCTTCGCGGGTTTCGCCGGTGGCCGAACCGATGTGCGGCAGGGTCACCGCATTGCTCAGTTGGAACAGTGGCGACTCGGCCAGCGGTTCCTTTTCATACACATCCAGCCCGGCGCCACGAATGCGTTGGGTTTGCAGGGCTTCGATCAGTGCCGGCTCGTCCACCACCGGGCCACGGGAGATGTTGATCAGGATGGCACCGGGCTTCATCAGCGCCAGCTCCCGGCGACTGATCAGGTGACGGGTCTTGTCGCTCAAGGGCACTACCAGGCAGACGAAATCCGCCTCGGCCAGCAACTGGTCGAGGCTGCGAAACTGTGCGCCCAGTTCCTGTTCCAGCGCGTTCTTGCGGCTGTTGCCGCTGTACAGGATCGGCATATTGAAGCCCAGGCGCCCACGCCGGGCCACGGCTGCGCCGATATTGCCCATGCCGACGATGCCCAGTGTCTTGCCGTGCACATCGCAGCCGAACAACGGTGCGCCAACGCTGGCTTTCCACTGGCCGGCCTTGGTCCAGGCATCCAGCTCGGCCACGCGGCGCGCGCTGCTCATCAACAGGGCGAAGGCCAGGTCGGCGGTGCTTTCGGTGAGCACGTCAGGGGTATTGGTGAGCATGATCCCGCGCTCATTGAAGTACGCGACATCGTAGTTGTCGTAGCCCACCGACACGCTGGACACCACCTCCAGCTGGCGCGCGCCTTCAAGCTGTTCACGGCCCAGCTTGCGGCCCACACCGATCAAGCCATGGACATGGGGCAGGGCTTCGTTGAATTGCGCGTTGATGTCGCCCAGCTTTGGATTGGGCGCGATCACCTCGAAATCCTGTTGCAGGCGCTCGATCATCTGCGGCGTGACACGGCTGAAGGCGAGGACAGTCTTTTTCATGGCTGGCGGGCTCATCGACGACGAAAGAATGCCTGGCACGCTAACATTCCCGCCGTTGATTGTCAGGACACCGCAGCTCTAAAGTGGGCAGGTTCTTAATGTGGGAGGGGGCTTGCCCCCGATGGCGGTGTGTCAGTCAAAGATGCTCAAACTGACCCACTGCTATCGGGGGCAAGCCCCCTCCCACAGTTGATCCGTGTGGTCAGGCAGAATCAGTTCGCCATCCGCACGCCACCCAAACCACCGCTCAACTCATACGCCACCAGCTCCGCCTGGTGCGCCGCGAGGATTTCCGGCAGCGAACCGCGCAGGTATTCCACCCAGGTCTTGATCTTCGCATCCAGGTATTGGCGCGACGGGTAGATGGCGTACAGGTTCAACTCCTGGGAACGGTAGGTCGGCATCACGCGCACCAGCGTGCCGTTGCGCAGCCCTTCGATGGCGGCGTACACCGGCAGCAGGCCGACGCCCATGCCGCTGGTGATGGCGGTTTTCATCGCATCGGCCGAATTCACCAGGAACGGCGAGGTGTTGATCGCGACGCTTTCCTGGCCTTCCGGGCCGTTGAAGGTCCATTTGTCCAGTTGGATCACCGGACTGACCAGGCGCAGGCAGGCATGGTTGAGCAAATCCTGGGGCCGTTGTGCGCAACCCTTGGCTTTGACGTACTCCGGCGAGGCGCAGGCAATGCTGTAGGTGATGCCCAGGCGTTGCGAGACGAAACCCGAATCCGGCAGTTCGCTGGCCAGGACGATGGACACGTCATAGCCTTCATCGAGCAGGTCCGGCACGCGGTTGGCCAGGGTCAGGTCGAAGGTCACGTCAGGGTGGGTACGGCGATAGCGGGCAATCGCGTCGATAACGAAATGCTGGCCGATACCGGTCATGGTGTGCACTTTCAATTGCCCGGCGGGGCGCGCGTGGGCGTCGCTGGCTTCTGCTTCGGCTTCCTCGACGTAGGCGAGGATCTGCTCACAGCGCAGCAGATAGCGTTTGCCCGCCTCTGTGAGGGCGATGCGGCGGGTGGTGCGGTTGAGCAAGCGGGTTTGCAGGTGGGCCTCAAGGTTTGAGACCGCGCGCGAGACGTTGGCGGTGGTGGTGTCCAGTTGCACAGCGGCGGCGGTAAAGCTGCCGGCCTCTGCAACGCAACTGAACGCGCGCATGTTTTGCAAGGTGTCCATGGGGTGTTCTCAAGGGAGATGGCAAATTGTGACATGAAGTTGCGCGCAGGTGTGTATCTGCTCGGCCCGGCGCTTCAGGACAGGGTCCAGGCCTCACTGACTTTTGCCTCATAGTGCGGCAGGTAGGCGGCTAGCATCTGATTGAACGCCGCGAGCGCCCTGCTGCGGTTTTCAAGCGTGGGGGCCGCAGTGGCGGTGCGCGCCTGCCGGGTCAATCGTTCAACCGCCGAGGCGAGCGCCGGACTGATGCGCTTGAGCGCGTCGAGTTCGCTACTCAGCACCGTGCCAGGGTGTTGCTCGCCGATCCTGTCGAGCAGTGCCTGAATGTCATCGGCGTGCTGCTGCAGGTAAGCGTCCCAGGCGGGTGGTTGGCCGAGCGATTGCAGGCAGTTCCGGGCTATTGGCAGCAGATGGTCCAGGGATTGGTTGCCCACTTGCTCCTTGCGCAAGGCCTGCCGGGTGCGCAAGGACTGCAGGTCGAGGCCGCTGTGCTGCTTGACTGGAGCCGGCAGCGTCAGGTCACGCGCTTTGCTCACCGTATGCCGGGTGAGCAGGATCACCGGCTCCCCGTACTTGATTTTAACCAGCACCTGAGTGTGCGGCGGCTTGGCGGGGTTGAGCAGCGACTCGCTGATCGAGCGGATCAGGTGGTCCCACTCGAAGGTCTGCTCGCCAATCGCCGACAACGCCTGGCGCAGGCTTTTTTTCAGCGCATCGGCTGGTTTGAGCGGGGCGATGTCGATCGTCAGGTAATCGCCGCTCAGATGCGGGTCATCGCGTTTGCGGTGGCTGATTTCAATCGTCACCCCTTTGCCGCTGCCTGCCTGTGACGACGCCGTGATGCCGGACGAGCCGCTCAGCGTCCGGGAGGGGGCTGTGAGCGTGTACACCTTTAACGAATCGGGTCGAAGCAATACGCGATGTTGATCGATCAGGGCCCGAATGGCGTTGTCCTGCTCGGGATCGATACGCGAGTTGGCCTTGAGCCGCACATAGCGTTCCAGCAGCGAGCAGGCGTGTCGGTGGTCTGCGCTCAGGCCGCGGTTCAATGCGGATGCCGGCAGGCGCGCACTGGCCCGCAGGGTGAACCGCCGGCTGCTGTCGGCCACGTGGGTGTTCATCGCAGTGAGCAGCGTCACTGCATCGTCGTCCTGGCGTTTGGAACCGGCCATGTGTTGCAGCGCCAGGGTCGGCGCCATGTCGTGCAGGCCGAGGATATCCAGCACTTTGCTCAGGCGGGTGCGTTGCAGGGTCAGCGTCAGGGTGGAATTCACGTTCAATACGCTGAAAAAATCCATCGCCACCTTGCTGTGTACAGTCAGTGCGATGCCTTTTTCGCGGATGATCGGCGCCGAGGGCGGGTGCAGGACGGGTAATTCCACTGCGGCCAGGCCTGCATGCGCCAGTGCCTGGCGAACGTAGGGCTGGCTCAGCGCCGAATAGGCCCGGTGTCGATGCAGGTGGCGATGGTCGCTCACCTGCTCGCGCAATTGCCCGAGCGTACGCCCGATGCTTTCGCTCAGCGACGTGCGTAGCGAGCCGCTGCGGCTGTCGGCGTAATGCTCCAGGCTGGCATACGTGCGGGACATCACATGTCCCAGGCTGAGGTGCTGCTCAGACCGGCCCTCACTCAGTTCCGTCAGCGTGGACTTGAGTTTGCCTTGCAGGGCGATCACACGGGTGCTGTGAGCCCGCTGGTCCGGGCCGGTGTGCAGGTGCGAGTCGATGGCCAGGTGCGGGCCTGCACTGAGCTGGCGCGTTGACTCCAATGGGTAGTCGATGCCGATATGACGATGGTTGCTGCGTTCTCCACCCTTGCGCACGTAGGCCAGCGACGTCAGTAACCGTTGCGTCAGGCGTTGATGCCGGCCGTCGCTGATCGCTGCGCGAAACTGCCATTTCAAGGCGCGGCACAGTGTGTAGTCCGCCTCGATATCCGGGTGTTGGCGGGTGCGATGTTGCTTGAGCAGATGTTCGGCCTTTTTGAAGAAGGCGTAGAAACCCGGTAGCTCATTGGCCGACAGTTCCAACTGTTGTTCGCTGTTGCACAGTCGCTGGTGAAGCGCCTCGATGGCGAGCCGGTGGCGTTGATCGCCGCCAAGCGGTTCCAGCTTTTCCACTATGTGGTCGGCGATCCAGCGTACATCTCTCTGCAGGGGTAGCGTGCCGGGGCTCAAAGCCCGGGGATTCATGCGCAATTGTCTGTGCAGCACTGCGGCGGTGTCATACAGGGGCGGATGAGTCGACACTGGGCTGTGGACGCGAAGCATCGGATGTTCCTGAGGCCGGACGGGCTCAGGATTGTGAAGGCTGGTAATGCAGGGCGATGTAGGAGGAGTTCTTGGGTCTCTGGAAAACCGTCTGAACCGTGCAGGCCCCACTTGGATTATCGTCGGAACGGTAACAAAGATTCACAGGAATGCCCGCTTATCGTTCCCGGTCGTGCCCCCTAGAATTGCGCCACTTTCCCCGCGTCAACCACCTCAGGAATTCGCAAGCCGTGCCGCGTCGCATCAGCAGAGAGCTGAAGACTCTCAGTGTTTGGGCCTTATCGTTAGCAATAAGCGGCTGCATCGGAACCTCTGGCATCGGCCCCCGGGGCCAGGCCTTGGACGCCAATGATCTGGCCACCGACGAAGCGATCCAGAGCGCCGCCAGCGACGCCCATTGGCCCACCGCGCAATGGTGGCGAGCCTACGGCGATCCGCAGCTCAACCGCTGGGTTGAACTCGCCACGCAAGACAGCCCGAGTATGGCCGTGGCCGCCGCACGGGTGCGTGAAGCGCGCGCGCTGGCCGGGGTGGCCGAGTCGGCAGAGTCCCTGCAGATCAACAGCGACACCACGCTCAAACGCCACAACTGGCCCAAGGATCAGTTTTACGGCCCCGGCGAGTTGAGCGGTGCGAACACGTGGGACAATAACGCGTCCCTGGGCTTGAGTTATGCCCTCGACCTGTGGGGCCGTGAAAGCAATGCCACCGAGCGTGCCGTCGACCTGGCCCATATGAGTGTCGCCCAGGCGCGCCAGGCCCAGCTCGAGCTGCAGAACAACCTGGTGCGCGTCTATATCCAGTTGTCCTTGCACTACGCCGAGCGCGATATCGTCGCGGCCACCCTGGCCCAGCAACACCAGATCCTGGATCTGGCCAACAAGCGCCTGAACGCCGGGATCGGCACGCACCTGGAGGTCAGCCAGGCCGAAACCCCACTGCCGGAAACCCACCGTCAACTGGATGCGCTCGATGAGCAAATCGCCCTGAGCCGCAACCAGCTGGCGGCGTTGGCCGGCAAAGGGCCGGGGCAGGGCGCGCAGCTGCAACGCCCGAGCCTGTCGCTTGCCGCCCCGTTGAAGTTGCCCTCGACCTTGCCCGCGCAGTTGCTGGGCCAGCGTCCGGATATCGTCGCCCGTCGCTGGCAGGTGGCGGCCCAGGCGCGGGGTATTGATGTCGCCCACGCGGGCTTCTATCCCAACGTCGACCTGGTCGGCAGCCTCGGTTACATGGCCACCGGTGGCGGCATGCTGGCGTTCCTGGCGGGCAAGAAATTCAACTACAACGTCGGCCCGGCAATCACCCTGCCGATCTTTGACGGTGGGCGTCTGCGTGCCGAGCTGGGTGAAGCCAGCGCCGGTTATGACAGTGCCGTGGCGCAGTACAACCAGACCCTGGTCAATGCGCTCAAGGGCATCAGTGACCAGTTGATCCGCCGCGAGTCCATGGACAAGCAGGCGTCGTTTGCCGCGCAATCGGTGGCGTCGGCGCAGAAAACCTACGACATCGCCACCATCGCCTACCAACGCGGCCTCACCGACTACCTCAATGTGCTGAACGCCCAGACCCTGCTGTTTCGTCAGCAGCAGATGGAGCAACAGGTTCAGGCCGCGCGCCTGAGTGCCCACGCCGAACTGGTCACCGCCCTGGGCGGTGGCCTCGGTGCCGGCGACGATACTCCGCGTAACGACAAGACCTTCCCCAGCAAGACTCCTGCGGCGCTGGCCGTATTCGATCACTGAGTAAATGGCGATGACCTCCTTGCCTGCACCATTGCGCCGGCTGCACGCCCTTGAGTGGCGCCGTGGTTTTTTCGACTGGGCACGCAGCGATGGCGTGACCTGGGTGTATATCTTCAAGGTGCTGCTCGCCGCATTCCTCACCCTGTGGCTGGCGATGCGCCTGGAACTGCCGCAGCCGCGCACCGCAATGATCACGGTGTTTATCGTGATGCAACCGCAGAGCGGCCAGGTGTTTGCCAAGAGCTTTTACCGCTTCCTCGGTACGCTGGCGGGGTCTGCGGTGATGGTGCTGCTGATCGCATTGTTTGCGCAGAACACCGAACTGTTCCTCGGCGCCCTGGCCATCTGGGTGGGCATCTGCACCGCCGGCGCCACGCGTAATCGCAATTTTCGCGCCTACGGGTTTGTGCTCGCCGGCTACACGGCGGCGATGGTCGGTTTGCCGGCCCTGGCCCACCCGGACGGCGCCTTTATGGCGGCGGTGTGGCGGGTGTTGGAAATCTCCCTGGGGATTCTCTGCTCGACGCTGGTCAGCGCCGCGATCCTGCCACAGACCTCCAGCGCCGCGATGCGCAATGCGCTCTATCAACGTTTCGGGGTGTTCGCGCTGTTTGTCACCGACGGCCTGCGCGGACGCAGCCGGCGTGAAGCCTTTGAAAGCGCCAACGTGCGCTTTATCGCCGAAGCGGTTGGTCTGGAGGGCCTGCGCAGCGTCACCGTGTTCGAAGACCCGCACATGCGTCGGCGCAACGGGCGGCTCAGTCGCCTTAACAGCGAATTCATGAGCCTCACCACACGCTTCAACGCCTTGCATCAGTTGCTGGCGCGACTGCGCGCCGACGCCGCCGATCATGTGGCGGCGGCGATCAAGCCTGGCCTGCAGGACCTGGCCGAAGTGCTCGACGGTTTTTCCGCACGCGCCCTGACCAGCCCCGACGCGGCGCGGCTGGTCAATTTGCTCAGCGCCTACAAGGACAGCTTGCCCGCCAAGGTGCGCAGCCTGCGCGCGACCTTTCAGGAAGGCGAGCCCACCGAAGCCGAGCAGCTAGACTTTCATACCGCCTACGAGTTGTTGTACCGCTTTGTCGACGACCTGCACAACTATGCGCAAACCCACGCCTCCCTGGCCGATCACCGTCACGCACGGGAAGACTGGAACGAGGTCTATACGCCGAAAACCAACTGGCTTGCCTGCGCTGCCGCCGGTATACGCGCCTCGTTCATCCTGATCGTGCTCGGCAGCTACTGGGTGGCCACTGCCTGGCCCAGTGGTGCAACCATGACCCTGATCGCAGCCGCCACGGTCGGGCTGTCCGCTGCGACGCCCAACCCCAAGCGCATGGCCTTCCAGATGGCGTGCGGCACCTTGATCGGTGCGCTGGTGGGCTTTGTCGAAATGTTCTTCGTGTTTCCCTTGATCGATGGCTTCCCGCTGCTGTGCGTGATGCTCGCGCCGGTGATCATCTTCGGCGCCTTCCTCGCCTCCCGCCCGCAGTACGCTGGGGTCGGCGTGGGCTTGCTGATCTTCTTCAGCACGGGTTCGGTGCCGGATAACCTGACGGTCTATAACCCCTACCTCTTTATCAACGACTACATCGCCATGGTCATCGGCATGCTGGTGTGCGCGGCAGCCGGAGCGATCATCCTGCCGCCCAACAGCCGCTGGCTGTGGCAGCGCCTGGAGCAGGACCTGCGCGAGCAAGTGGTGTACGCGATCAGCGGCAAGCTCAAGGGCCTGGCGTCGAGCTTTGAAAGCCGCACCCGTGACCTGCTGCACCAGGCCTATGGCCTCGCCGCCGGCCAGCCGCGGGTGCAGCGCGACCTGCTGCGCTGGATGTTTGTGGTGCTGGAGGTGGGGCACGCGATCATCGAGTTGCGCAAGGAACAGGCGATCCTGCCGGTGCATCCGGCGTACGCCGAATCCCAGCCGTGGCGCCAGGCGATCCGCGTGATGGGTCGCTCGTTGGTGCGGTTGTTCCTGCAACCCAGCGCCAGCAACCTGGAGCGCGGGCTGATCGCCGTCGACCATGCGATCAGCCGCGTGCAGGCCACCGACGAACCGTTCGCGCCGCACTTCGACACGTCGGCCCTGCGCCGGGTGAAGAGCTACCTGCACTTTATCCGCACCTCATTGATGGACCCGCAATCGCCGTTGGCGGCGCTGAAAGGATCTGCAAATGCCCCGTGAAATTGCCTTCCACGGCCTTTACATGCCGACCATGACCCTGATGTTCCTGGTCGCGGCCGTCCTGGCCTGGGCCCTGGACCGCTTCCTGGCCGGGTTCGACCTGTACCGGTTTTTCTGGCACCCGGCGTTGCTGCGCCTGAGCCTGTTCGTTTGCCTGTTCGGCGCCCTGGCGCTGAGCGTCTACCGTTGAGAATGCCCCGATGAAAAAGTTTTTCAGCCTGCTCGCAACCCTGCTGGTGCTGGCGTTGGCGATCTGGATTGGCCGCACGTTATGGGTGCACTACATGCAGACACCCTGGACCCGCGACGGGCGCGTGCGTGCCGATATCATCAATGTTGCCGCCGACGTGACTGGCGAAGTGGTCGACGTGCCGGTGCGCGATAACCAGTTGGTAAAAAAGGGCGACCTGCTGATGCAGATCGACCCCGAGCATTACCGCATTGCGGTCAAGCAGGCGCAGTCGCTGGTGGCTTCACGCAAAGCCACCTGGGAAATGCGCAAGGTTAACGCCCACCGCCGCGCCGACCTCGATGCCTTGGTAATCTCCAAAGAAAACCGCGACGACGCCAGCAACATCGCCGACTCGGCCCTGGCCGACTATCAGCATGCCCTGGCGCAACTGGAGGCCGCCGAACTCAACTTGAAACGCACCCACGTCGTGGCGGCGGTCGACGGTTATGTCACCAACCTCAATGTGCATCGCGGCGACTACGCGCGCATCGGCGAGGCGAAGATGGCCGTGGTGGATATGAACTCGTTCTGGGTCTATGGCTTCTTTGAAGAAACCAAGTTGCCCCACGTGAAGGTCGGTGACACGGCTGATATGCAATTGATGAGCGGCGAGACCCTCGAGGGCCACGTGGAAAGCATCTCCCGTGGCATCTACGACCGCGACAACCCCGAGAGCCGCGAGCTGATCGCTGATGTGAACCCGACCTTCAACTGGGTGCGCCTGGCCCAGCGCGTGCCGGTGCGGATCCACATTGATGAAGTGCCGGAAGGTGTGTTGTTGGCGGCAGGCATTACCTGCACCGTTATCGTCAACCCAACACAAAACTAAAAAATGTGGGAGATTCAAATGTGGGAGGGGGCTTGCTCCCGATAGCGGTTATGAAGTCATA
Organism: Pseudomonas orientalis; assembly: GCF_002934065.1. NCBI lineage: Bacteria > Pseudomonadati > Pseudomonadota > Gammaproteobacteria > Pseudomonadales > Pseudomonadaceae > Pseudomonas > Pseudomonas orientalis. The sequence goes on from NZ_CP018049.1 coordinate 1,074,602, forward strand.
GATTCAGTGACTGACACTCCGCTATCGGGAGCAAGCCCCCTCCCACATTTTGACCGCGTCAGGCTTTGATAAAAGTCTCATGCAAGTGCCGCCAAAGCAGCGCGCCACTGGCCTGCTTCTCGAACACTACCGTGGCGCGGCGATCCGTGCGGGTGCCGCTGTCATCCACCTGATGCTCGCGATAAGTCACCGTGGCCCCGCGCGCGTGCCGGTCTATCCCGGTCATTTCACTCAAGGTGATTTTCAAGCCCGGCCGCATTCCGCCCAGGCGTGTGAACAGCGCGTTGACCCCTGCCGCATTGACCCGCGTGCCGGTGGCAGGCGCAACCATGCTGAACTCAGGCGAGAAGCGCGCCAGCAAGTTCTGCAATGTGCCCTCGGGCGCAACGCCGGCAAACCATTGCTCGATCTCGACGTGGGTCTGGATCACTTCTTCAAAAAAATCGCTGTAATCAATCATCGGTCAGGCTCGCTGGAGGGGTGAAGCAGTGCGTGTACGCGGGACGCATCCAGGCGCAGCACTGCGAAAACGGGCAACAGGGTCAGGGCTGCTGCCATCGTGAAGGTTATGGCGAAAGAATCCAAGGCCGAGAGCACTGCGCTGAGCACGGCGGCGCCTATGCAGAAGCTCAGTTGCCGATTGATATTCCATAACGCACTGGCGTGGCCCATGCGCTCGGCGGGAATGTCGAGAAAGGCCAGGGTCTGCGCGGTGCTGCTGCACAGGCTGCCGCCAAGGCCCATCAGGGTGTAGGCCGGAATAATCAGGGCAGGCTGGTTGAGCAACAGGATACCGCCGCATTGCAGCGCCATGCCCACCAGCAGCAGGGGTTTGGGCCCGCAGCGAATGAACAGCTTCGTGCTCAGATAAATCGCCAGTGCCGACGCCATGGCCCACGGCAACATCAGCGCGCCGGTCTGGGTGGCGTCATAGCCGAGGCCGCGCACATACAGAATGGCAATCAGGCTGGTGCCGATAAAGACCCCGGGAATGCACAGGTAGGCCAGCATCGCTACGCGCAGCATCGGGCTGGCGAGCTGTTTGACAATGCTGCCCAGGTCCAGGGTCGCACGCACCTTCACGGGCACATCAGGTTTTATCCACAGCAAGGCCAGCGCCAGGGTGATCAAGGCCAGGGGCAGGTTGGCGTAGAAAATCCAGCGCCAGGACAGGCTGTCGACAATGACCCCGCCCAGTGCCGGAGACAGGGCCGGCACCAGCAAGGCCACCGACATCACCCGCGCCGTCAGGTAACTGCGCTCGGCCACAGGAAAGTGCCGATACGCCATGGCTTGCCCCACGGGAATCAGCAAACCGCCACCGAGACCTTGCAGGACACGCCAGCCGATCAGCGTGTCAATCGAACCGGCCTGGCCGACCATCACCGAGGCCCCGGCGAACAGCAGCAGGCTCATGGCGATCAGCGAGCGTTCGCCCATCAGCGCCGCCAGCCACACACTCAAGGGGATGATCAGGGTCAGCCCGAGCATGTAGGCGTTGCTGATCCAGGCCAACTGCGTGACCGAAGCGTGCAGTTCACGGGCGATGTCCGGGTAAGCGACCGTGGCGACAAACATATTCACCAAGTCCAGGGCAAAGCCCAATAAAAAGATCCAGGCGACTTTCGAGCGGTAGGTCATGAATGCGGTCCTGCGAGTGAAGCGGGCAGGGTAGGCGCGATAAGCGGCTTGGGCTACGTCGGTTTGCCTGCTAGTTTGTCAAAAATATTTTGACAAAGGAGGGCGCGGCCTATGGTCAGCCTGGATCGTTTCGATACCTTCAAGGCCGTGGTCGAAGCCGGCTCACTGACGGCGGCGGCCGATTTGCTCGGGCAAACACGCGCCGTAGTCAGCTTCAACCTCAAGCGCCTGGAGGCGGAGCTGGGGGTTACCCTGCTCACGCGCAATACCCGCCAGTTGGCACTGACCGACGCGGGCGAACGCTTCTACCTGCGCTGCACGCGTATGCTCGAAGAGGCCCGTCTGGCGGTGGAGGAAGCCCGCTCCGAACACGCCCAGCTCAAAGGCACGCTGCGCATCACCACCACCGTCGAATATGCCCTGGCCGTGGTCGCCTCGGCAGTGGAAGCCTTTCGCCGCCTGCACCCGGACTTGAATATCCACTTATCCACATCCTCCACCCATGCCGATCTGATTTCAGAGCGTTTTGACGTGGCAATACGCCTGGGGCGGCTGTTGGACTCCACCCACCGCGCCGTGCAGTTATCGAGGTTCGAGGTGTTTGCCGTTGCGGCACCGCAGTTTGCCGGGATTCGTACCCTGGATGAGTTGCAGCAGGTCCCCCGGCTTGGCCACGGCCGCTTGACCGAGTTGAGCGTGACCGACCCGGCAGGCAGTGAACACCACTACCGCGCCGGCCCTGCCGCGTTGGTGGCCGACAGCGCGGCGGTGCTCCAGGCGTTTGCCGTACGTGGCCACGGTGTGGCGGTCCTGCCGCAATGGCTGGTGCGGGAGGATCTGGATGCCGGTCGGCTGGTGCGCGTGTTGGCGGATCATCGCTTCGCGCCCCAAGGGGTGTATGCGATGTATCCGGACACGCGGCATTTGCCGCTGAAAGTGCGGGCGTTTATTGATTTTATGAAGGGCTAGAGCTTGCCATCCAACCCAAAGCGCTTCTTCAACACCTTCTCCAGCAACCCCTTGGGCAACAGCGCCGCCATCAACGGCAACGCGCGGCTGCCGTTGCCCGAGCGCAACAGGCGCGGGGGCTGCGTGTGTTGCACGGCCTTGAGTACATCCGCCGCAAATTCACTGGCTGGGGTTGGCTTGTCCTGAGACGCCTGACTGCGCGCACGGATACCTTCGCGCAACGGCCACCAGGGTGATTGTTCGTTGATCAGCAATTCGGCCTCGGCGCCGGCGTTTTTTGCAAAGCTTGTATTGATTGCGCCGGGCTGTACTTCCATGACCCGTACACCGAACGGCGCCAGCTCCATGCGCAACGCATCGCTCAAGGCATGCACGGCGGCTTTTGACGCGCAATAGGCGCCGGCGAACGGCGTGACCAATACGCCGGAAACACTGCCGATATTCACCACCAGGCCCTTGCTGCGGCGCAGCGCGGGGAACAGCGCCTGGGTCACGCCGACGATGGAAAACACATTGGTTTCGAACTGACGCTGCATCGCCTCCGTGCCGCCGTCGAGCAGCGGGCCCATCGCGCCGTAGCCGGCGTTGTTGACCAGCACATCCAGCTCGTCCAACTGTTCGGCCAGGCGTTGCAGTGCGGCGCGGTCGTTGACGTCCAGTTGCACGGCGTTGAAACCGGCGGCGGTGAGAGCTTCGACGTCATCGGTGCGGCGGGCGCTGGCCCACACCTGGAAGCCTGCGGCTTTGAAGGCGTCGGCCAGGGCGCGGCCAATGCCGCTGGAACAACCGGTGATCAGTACGTTGGGCATGGGGCTATCCTTTGTCAGTCCGAGAAACTGCCTTGCAGGTGCTCGGCGCGAAATTCCAGGGTTTGTGGGCGATAGCCGGGGCGCAGTGGCGGGGCGGGCAGGCAGTCTTCCCAGGTGGCGCCCGCTTGTAGTTCACCAGGGCCACGATAGCGTGGGGCGGCGTAGACGTTGTCGGCCAGGTTGACCGTATCGCCCGGGGCATACGCGGCGACGCGCCAGCGAAGTTCGGTGAGCGGTACGTCGTTGCCGTTGTTGAGTGTCAGCTTCAGGGGGCGTTCGGCGGGGCATTCCTGTGGGGTGTAGGTGATGCGCAGCTCAAGGCGCGCCAGTTGCGCGGCTTCGCGGTTGTCCAGCCAGACTACCCAGACGGCGACCAAACCCAGGCCGACGGCGGCGGCCAGCGATACCGGCAGGGCTTTGGCGGGGTAGCGCAGCAGCAGGATCAGCCAGGTGATGATCAGGAGAACGCCGAAAAACATGGAGACCACCTCGAATTGGGAATGAGCATCCTAACTTAAGCGTAGGTGGGATTGGTTAGCTTGATTGCTGTGGTGGCCGTGCGGGCCTCATCGGGGGCAAGCCCCCTCCCACATTTGAATGTGTTCACAACTCAAAGGTGGGAGGGGGCTTGCCCCCGATGACTTACTTACTGAGCCGCAGCGTCCACCTGCAAGCCTTCGATGGAGGCCTCGACCAATGCCAAGCCGGTTTCGGCCAATTGCAGGCTCGCCCAATTCAGGCAGCTCTGGTGTTCAGTGCATAAATCCTGAGCGGCCAGGGTGAGGACTCGGGCGGTGCCCAGTACATGGCTGGCATGTTCCAGCGCATGTTCGATGGGGATGCCGGGTTGTACGGAAAACAGGGTGCCTCATTCCGGTCGCAGACGCCGAAAGGGGTGGGGCGGGTGGTTTGTTTGGACATTATCTTGCTCCTTGAGAAAAAGAAGCTGCCTCTGATCGCCGTCAAACGATTGGGTGGCAACTGTGCGCAGGTTGACGGACCGGTCTCAAGAACCCGGCGCACCCGAAGGTGCCCCACGCACAGTCGCCATAACGCTGTGCTGCGGGCACATGAGTGCACGAGCAAAGAAAAGGGACTATGCATCTTGAGAACAGCGAGGCCGTCAAACCTCATCACGAATGAGTCGTGACAGGCGCGAGGATAGGCAGGATGGACGCACTGGTCAATGATGGAGGTTGTGCTTTCGGGCGCCATCGCAGGCACCACAAACCCCCAAACAAAAAGCCCCCACCCAACCCACTGCGGATAGGGGACGCAATGGGCTGGGTGAGGGCTTCTTGTACGACTGTTTTACTGCGCGATAGTTTTCACCGACACGCCACGTTCGATCGGCGTGGAGCGACCGTAGATATCTTCGAAGCGCTCGATATCGTCTTCGCCCAGGTAGCTGCCCGATTGCACCTCGATGATCTCCAGCGGGATCTTGCCCGGGTTGCGCAGGCGGTGCACCGAGGCGATCGGGATGTAGGTGGACTGGTTTTCGCAGAGCAGGAACACGTTGTCGTCACAGGTGACTTCAGCGGTGCCGCTGACCACGATCCAGTGTTCGGCGCGGTGATGGTGCATCTGCAGCGACAGGCAGGCGCCCGGCTTGACCGAGATGTGCTTGACCTGGAAACGCCCGCCCATGTCCACCGAGTCGTAGGAACCCCACGGACGATAGACTTCACAGTGATTCTGGGTCTCGCTGCGGCCTTGCTCGTTAAGGGTGTTGACCATCTGCTTGACGCCCTGGACCTTGTCCTTGTGGGCAATCATCATCGCGTCCTTGGTTTCCACCACCACGATGTTGTCCAGGCCGATCACCGACACCAGCTTGCCATTGCCATGCACCATGCAGTTGCGGCTGTCCTGGATCACCACGTCGCCTTTGCTCACGTTGCCGTTGGCGTCTTTGTCATTGACCGCCCACAGCGAGGCCCAGCAGCCCACGTCGCTCCAGCCGGCGCTCAACGGCACCACACAGGCGCGCTGGGTTTTTTCCATCACGGCGTAGTCGATGGAGTTGTCCGGGCAGCAGGCGAAGGTGGCTTCGTCGAAGGTCACGGTGTCGGCGGTCTGCTCGCTGCGTTCCAGGGTCAGCACGCAAGTGTCGTAGATGTCCGGGTCGTGCTTTTTCAGCTCTTCCAGGAAGCGGCTGGCGCGGAACAGGAACATGCCGCTGTTCCAGAAGTAGCCGCCGCTTTTGACGAACTCGACGGCGCGTTTTTCATCGGGTTTTTCCACGAACTGCTGCACGCGGCTTACGCCTTCAGGCAGCAGCGAATCGTTGCTGGACTTGATGTAGCCGTAACCGGTTTCCGGACGGGTTGCCGGCACGCCGAACAGCACCATTTCGCCGCGCTCGGCGGCCACGGTGGCCAGGGCCAGGGCGCGTTGCAGGGCTTTCTGGTCGTCGATCACGTGGTCGGCAGGCAGCACCAGCATCAGCTCGTCACGGCCTTCATTGACCAGCATCATCGCGGTCAGAGCTACGGCCGGCGCGGTGTTGCGGCCGAACGGCTCCATCAGGATGCGCTGGCACTCAAGCTTGCGCGCGCTCAGTTGCTCGTTGACGATAAAACGGTGGTCCTTGTTGCAGACCACGATGGGGGAGTCCATGCCTTCGAACACCAGGCGTTCCAGGGTTTGCTGGAACAACGTGTGCTCGCCGGTCAAGGCCAGGAATTGCTTGGGGAACTGTTTACGCGAAAGCGGCCAAAGACGTGAGCCGCTACCACCGGAAAGGATGACTGGAATCATGGGTGTTTCTCCTTGAATCAGTTTGGGTCAGAGCTACGAAGGTTTGTCGTTTCACTCTTGTTTTTGTCTCGGTCCGAACCGGCGCCTCGATCCCCTGTAGGAGCGAGCTTGCTCGCGAAAAACCCGAGAGCAGCGCGATAACCAAAGGCGCTGCGTCATCGTTGACGTTCTTCGCGGGCAAGCCCGCTCCTACAGTAGATTGCGTTCAGTTCGGGAAATAATCAGCGGGTCGACACTGGGCGTTTCACCCAGACCGGCGACAGGCTCGAACCCGAACCGGTGACGTACAGCACCGCTGCCTCACCGCGCTCCAGGGCAACCGGCTTCACATCGCCGACCTTTTTGTCGCCGTCATACAGCGCCAGGCTCACCTTCACCGGGTTGATTTCACGTTCGCCACGGCCCTTGGCGGCCACCGACTTGACTACGTCGGTCTTGCCGTCGGCCGTCTTCAGGGTCAGGGCCTTGTCGCTGAGGTTCTGCACGCGAACCAGGGATTTCTGCTTGTTCTTGAACGGCGGCTCTTCGATCAGTTGCGGCTGGCCGCTGCTGTTGTTGACCAGGGTGTAGTAGTGATCGGCGGCAAGCTTGACCGGCACGGTCTGGCTGCCGACCTTGGCGCTGTAGTCGCCGCCCGGCATGAAGCTGAAATCACTGCTGGCCAGCGGCGCAACGTCGCTGAGGTTGGTGCTGCCAACCGTCGCGCTGACTTCCTGGTTCGAAGCGTTGTAGATGCGCACGAAGCTCGAGCCTTTCGGCGCCGTTGGGCCGTAGAGCGCGGCATCACCACCGGCGAAGGCGGACATGGATACGAAGCTCAGGCCGGCGGCGATAGCCAGGGTCTTGGCGAGACGACGAGGAGTTGTAGTGAAAGTCATGTGAGTTACCTCTCTTTCAGTTTTGCGCCCGGTCGGGCGTCTCGGATTTCTGATTTTTAAAAGCAGGGGTGTTGCTTGCCATGTTCTGTTGGCGCGAACCGGCTTGTTTAAGCTGCGCAACCCACGCGGGGTCGGCATCACCGATTTCGTTGTTGACGGGCAGATAGCGTTCGGGGAACTCCCAGATCAGCACCTGGGGCGGGTTGTTCTTGAAGTCGTCGCTTTTCAGGTAGCTGAGCATCGGCAGGATCGGGCCGTGGCCGTCTTCGGCGTAGCTGACCACGTCGCTGCCCAGGGCTTGCTTGAGGGCGCCGACGAAGTTCCAGTTGGGGTTGGCGCTGTAGCTGGTGCCCACCAGGGCCACCGGGGTTTCGCTGTCGCTGAACAGCGCGTCATCACCTTTCTCTTCGGCCAGGTGGGTGACGCGTTTTTGCAGCGGCTCCTTGGGCGGCATCAGGTTTTCGAACAGCGGGTCCAGGGGCAGGAACAGGCGCAGGTCGCCTTTATGCGGTTCGGTCTTTTCCGCTTCGGTGACGAAGCGCTGCGGCTCGCCGCTCAGCGGAGTCTTGTCGGCAATCGCCCTGGCCAGTTGCTTGGCGGCGATTTCCGCGCCGTCCGGGGTCCAGTGGGTATCGGTGCGCAGGAACACTTGCTTGCCGGCGAGCTTGGCCTTTTGCAGCGGGCCGAGCAGGTCCGGGGCAGGGATGTTGTCTGCGGCCACACGGGCATGGAAATCCTGGTACAGGTTGGCGTGGATGCTTGCTGGTTTCACCTCACCCAGGTGTTCCGGGTACAGGCGCACCTTGGCCGGCACGATCGCCATCACCAGTTGGATGCCCTGGGCCTTGAGTTTCTGGCGTACGCCTTCGACCAGTGCGTAATTGCCTTGCAGGTTCTGGTCTTCATTGACGGCGGGGTTGAATTCCTCGTCGCTGTACAGCCAGTGATCGCGGCCCAGCACCACGCCAGGGCGACCTTCGTTGAACAGCTTGTAGTCCAGCGCCGCCCACAGGTTGGTGCCCAGGCGCTTGATCGGGAACGCCTCGTCGTAATGAGTCTCGACGGCCTTGGTCCAGCGCCCGTTGAGCACCGTGGCATCGGCGTTGGTGCTGAAGCCCAGGAAACTGCGCAGTGACCAGGCGCCCAGCGCCAGCAGCAGCACCAGGAACAGGCTGATATAGAGGATGCGTAATGAACGGGTCATGGTCGGCTCCCTCAGAATTGGAAGTAAAGGAACGGCGAGAAACTCTGCGCCGACAGTTTCAGGATCGACGCCACGAACAGCAGCAGCACCGCCGCACGCATCGCGTAGCGTGGCCAGTCAGCGGTCCAGTAGGCCGGTTGCACGGCGGCGTCACGGCCCACGCTGAAGCCGGGCTCGTGGATGCTGCCGGGGTTGTCGCCGGGTACGGCCTTGATCAGGCTCGGATCACTCGGCTTGGATTTCTCGGCAGGGCGGTTGCGGTAGAAATCGCGCAGGCCAAAGAACGCCAGCGTTGCGTAGGCCACCACCAGGGTCGCCACTTGCAGGCCAGTGAGGTTGGCGCGGTTGAGTTCCGACAGCGACCACTCGCCAAAGCTGAACATGGCACCGTACATACGCCCGGCGACGTGCAGGTTTTCGGCGCGGAAGATCACCCAGCCCATCACCACCAGCAGGAAGGTGAAGGCCCAGCGCAGCACGTTGAAGCTGCGCGGCGCAGTATTGAGGCCGATGGCTTTTTCAATCGCCAGCCACATGCCGTGCCAGGCGCCCCACACGATGTAGGTGATGTTGGCGCCGTGCCACAGGCCACCGAGCAGCATGGTCAGGAACAGGTTGCGGTAGGTGGTCAGCGTGCCTTTGCGGTTGCCGCCCAGGGTGATGTACAGGTAGTCACGCAGCCAGGTGGACAGGCTGATGTGCCAGCGCCGCCAGAACTCGGTGATCGACTGGCTGATGTACGGCTGCTTGAAGTTTTCCATGAAGCGGAACCCCATCATCAAGCCCAGGCCGATGGCCATGTCGCTGTAGCCGGAGAAGTCGAAGTACAGCTGCGCGGTGTAGGCCAGCGCGCCGAGCCAGGCGTCACCCGTGGTGGGGTTTTGCAGGGCGAAGCAGTGGTCGGCCACCACCGCCAGGGTATCGGCGATGAAGACTTTCTTGATGAAACCCTGCATGAACCGCGTGCAGCCTTCGGAGAACTTGTCCAGGGTGTGGGTGCGGTTGTTGAACTGGTCGGCGAGGTCGCGAAAGCGCAACACGGGGCCGGCGATCAGGTGCGGGAAGATCGCCACGAACGCCGCGAAGTCGATCAGGTTGCGCGTTGCCGGGGTGTCGCCGCGATACACGTCGATGATGTAGCTGATGGACTCGAAGATGTAGAACGAGATTCCGATCGGCAACAGCACGTGGGTGAGGATAAACGGCTCCAGGCCCGCCGACTTCATCATCACATTGATGCTGTCGACGCCGAAGTTGGCGTACTTGAAGTAGCCGAGGATGCACAGGTCGACGGCCACGCCGAGCAGCAGCCAGCGCTGCGCCGGTTGGGTGCGCACACCGGCGGCACCGACCTTGAGGCCGATCCAGTAGTTCCACAGCGTGACGGCGGCGAACAGCGCCAGGAAGTCCACTCGCCACCAGGCGTAGAACACGTAGCTGGCAATCAGCAGCAGCAGGTTGCGATAGCGTTGCCCGCTCAAGTAGTACAAGCCGAGAAAGATCGGCAAGAACAGAAACAGGAACACGTTGGACGAGAAAACCATCCCGATCTCTCCATGTTTAAACCAACAGTCAAGGGCCGCAGCCCCCCCAAACCCCCCCACGAAATTCGGGGAGGGTTGTGTTGCAATCTCACTGTCGAAACCGGCTCAAAAATGTGGGAGGGGGCTTGCCCCCGATAGCGGTGTGTCATTCAACACAGATGGCGACTGTTACACCGCCATCGGGGGCAAGCCCCCTCCCACATTTTTTACCGCGTTTGGTCAGGAACCTTTGTTGCCTTTTTCATGCGTCGGGTCGTAGACCTTGGTCAGGTCGCCGCCCAGGCGGAAGGTCTTGAACGGCTGCATGCCGTGCTTGCGCTCGATCACTTCCGGGGCACAGGTGTAGAGGGTGCAGAAAGGCTCGAGCCAGGCGAATTTCATGTCCTGCTTCAAGTCCTTCATGTCCTGCTCCTTGCCGTTCTTCTGTTCGAAGATGTCCGGGTCCTTGACCCCGGCCAGCACCTTGTCGCCCAGGCGCTTGAGCGCGCTGTTGTTTTCCTGGCGCAGGTCCACGCCGTTGACCAGGGCAAAACTGGCGATCATCGACAGCGGCGGCAGGGCGTAGTTGTGGTACGACAGGGCGCGTTGTTGACGCTTCAGTTCGTTCGGCAGGAAGCCCTGGTCGTCAACCTGGTTCACACCGACCTTGTATTCCTTGACGGCCCAGTCAAACAGGTCGCGACGGTTGGTGGCGATGGAGGTCGCCATCACCGACCAGGCGGCCCAGTAGGAATGGTTATTGGTTTTTTCCAGCGGCAGGTTGTCCCAGTCGCTCACCACCTGATCGGCCAGTTTGTTGAACCAGGCTTCGATCAGTTGCGATTCCTGCTGGTGGTTGGCCAGCGGGTGCGACTCGGAGAACTTCAAACGCACATAGGCCGAGGCCATGCTGCCCAGTGCCCATTTGCGCATGGACTTGCCGGTGTGGTTGAAGTCCTTGGACATCAAGGCATCGGCCTTGGCCCACGACACCAGCCAGTTCAGCGTGCATTCGAGCTGCTGTGGGCGGCCGTCGCGCATGAACTGCATCACGCGTTTGCTGGTGTCTTTCTCCAGCTTGGTGATGTCGGCGGTGCTGTCGCGAAAGGCTTTTTCCGACTGCACATTCAGTGTCGAGCGAGCCTTGTCCGAGCCTTCGTACTTGCTGCGAAACTGCAACGGCCCGGTGTAGGGCGTCGGCATGGTGTCGCAGTTTTCCTTGAAGTCGCCGGTCTTGAACGCTTCGATCGGGGCGAAATAGCCTTGGGGCGGACGCAGTGGCGCGGCCGCATTCACGGCGCCGGCAAACATGGCCAGGCCCAGCAGGGTAGGGAGCAATAACTTTTGCATAGGTAACCTCACTTCCCGAGTTGGGCGGTCTGCTGACCACCGCTTGGGAATACGTTGCGTGTGCAAATTTTCGCTTCGACTTTCTGCGCGGCAGCGCCCTTTTCCGGGCCCTGCACTTCCACGGCCAGCAAGTTCTGCGAGGCCCAGTCTTCATCGGTGCGCAGTTCAAAGGCGAAACGCCCGTCTGTATCGGATGTTTCGGGTTTCTCGATCTTGATGTCCTCGTGGCGCCCGTTCATGTACCAGAGGGTGGCTTGCAAGGTTTTCACCGACGGATCGGCGAAGCGGATATCGACCTGATGGTTGGCATTGCGCAGGTCTTTGTTCGCGCTGTTGACCATCAGTTCGTTTTTGCCCGGTTTCAATGTGGTGCTGGCCGACATCTGCGCAGTCTTGCCTTCGCAGCCGTTGTCGAGCAGCGCCATCATCTGGCGGTAGATGGTTTCCTGGTCGAGACGGTACAGCGGCGAGAATTCCCAGATGAGGATCTTCGGCGGGTTTTTCTGGAACTCTTCGCTGCCCAGGTACTGGATCATTGAGCCTTCCAGACCACCGCCAGGGAAGGCGACATTGAGGATGTCGGCACCGATTTCTTCCTGCAGGAAGCCGGCAAAGTTGTAGTTCTTGCCGCTGTGGCTGGTGCCCACCAGGGTGATCTGCGGGTCGCCCGAATCGCCGAACAGGTCGCCGTCACCGGCTTCACCCTTGGGTTCGGTGGTGAACTGGTCCATGTACTGGATCGCGTAGCTGGTGCCGCACAATTGCCCGGCCATGTTGTGCAGGGTGCCGGTCTTGCCCATGCGACCCGAGCGCTTGGTCTCGAATTCGCGCTTGGGGATTTCCGCGTATTGCGGCATCTGCTTGACCTTGGCCGCGACGATTTTGGCGGTGCGCTGGGCGCCGTACGGGGTCCAGTGCTGGTCGCCACGGAAGTAGAAATCATGGGCCGGCAACTCGTCGGGCAATTGCTCGTTGGTGAGCGGCGACAGGTCCGGCACCACATAGCCCATCTTGGCGAAACGGCCGAGCATGGTTTTGTAGTTGCCCAGGGCCTTGTCGAAATCGAACCTGGCTTTTTCTTCGGGGTTGAGCTTGTTGCGGTTCACCAGGCCGCGGGTCGGCTGGTAGACCACCACCAGTTCCACGCCCTTGCTCTTGAACGCATCGTGCAACTGCTGCATGCGCTTGTAGCCGGCCGGCGTGGTGTCGAATTCGGTGCGCAGGTCTTCCTGGGTACGAAACAGCCAGTCGCCCTGGGCTTGCACCAGGGTGGTGAAGTTCTGCTGGTAGCGCGTGGTGTAGTTCTTCGCATCGTGGGCGGCCGGGCACAGGCTGCAGCAGGGTTCAGCGGTAAAGGTCGGTGCCTTCACTTCATCGGCGCGCACGCCCTGGCTGGCCGCGAGCAGGCCGAGGGTCAGACCCGAGAGGCTCAGCAGTTTGATCATGTGTGGGTGCATAAGGGTCATCCTCAGTCCTGCAGTTCGGTCTGGCGTTCGACGGGGTCGATCAGCACGGCTTTCTGCTGGCGCACCAGCAGGTCGAGAATCTCTTCCTGGCGCTCGCCCAGAATGCCGGAGAAGCTGATGCCGCTGGATTTGGTCGGCGCCAGCATCGACACGCGGTACAGCTCGATACTCAACGGCGAGTCGATGGACAGCGGCCCGCTGCCGTTACCCGCCAGCTCACCGCCGACCACGATCAGCGAGACCTTGGCGTCGAACGGGTCGAGGGCGATGTCGCGGTCGGTGTCGGTCAAGTCCTTGATGTGGCCGTACACACCGGTCAGACCGTTGGCCATGGCGGTGTTTTCGTAGAGCTTGATGTTCACGCTGTTACGCACGCGGATGCCGTGGCGACGGTTGCTGATCACCTTGTTGCCCCACAGCAGGTTGTCACCGCTCTCATAGAGGGTGATGCCGTCGGTGTGGTTGCGGTAGATCTCGTTGTCGACGATCAGGTTGTTCACGCTGTTACGGTCGATCACCAGGCCCGACAGTTTGTTGTCGTAGCTGCGGTTGTTGAAGATGAAGCTGTCGTTCACTTCCCGGGAAATGATGATGCCGTGCTTCTTCTTCGTGCCGTACACGGTGTTGTCGGCGATGATCAGGCCGTGGGAACGGTCGTGGGGGTCAATGCCGTAGACGATGTTGTCCTTGTAGGTATTGCCCTTGATCACAAAGCCTGTGGTCTCGTAGCAGTAGAAGCCGTACCACATGTCCGAGAACTCGGAATCAATGATCCAGCCGGTCGGCTCTGGACGCTTGAGCACCTTGGCCATGTTCGGCGTGTACTGGGAAATACTCACCCCGTACGACTTACTGTTGGCATAGCCGAAGCTGGCCATCTTGGTCTTGGAGATATAGGTCTCGGTACCGCCCCAGGCCAGCAGGAACGGGCGGAACTCCTTGGGCGACTTGAACAGCGCCGGGCCGTTGGTTTTTTCATCCCAACCGGTGACCTTGGTGTCACGCACGAACAGTTGGCCGTCGTTGATCAGGAACGAACCGGCTTGCTGGGACAGGCGCAGTTCCTGGGTGTTCTTGTCGATATCGAGGATGCCTTTACGACCGACCACGATCGGCAACTTGGCCAGGAACACACCGGGCGATGTCTCGCTGAAGTACTGCTTGGGCACCTTGCCCAGCAGGTCCTTGAGGTTCATGTAGCCGTCGTCGACAAAGATCGCCTGGGGAATGCCATGCTGGCGCACCACCCATTCGGCCATCTTGTTGTCGCCGCCGATAAAGTCCTTGAGCGCGTCTTCCTGCATCATGCGGCGGATGCTGATCTTGCCCGGTTTGCTTCTGACGATCTTTTTTTCCATGGCCGCAGCGGTGTAGCCCGACAGGTCGGGCAGCGCCGGCTTGGCCATTTCCAGCGGCGCGGTGGGCGGGCTGGAAATGGTGTAGGTCTTGGCCTGTTGCAGTTCCTTGGCGATGGTCGGCGCCTTGGCCGCCGTGTCGGCAAACGCTGGGGCACTGGCCACCAGCATTGCCGCGACGAGTAGGCTTTGAGCATTCATTGCGCAGGCTCCCATCAGAATTTCCAGACCACGTCGACAAAGGCGCGGTGCATGTAGGAGTCGACCTGGCTGCCATAGGCGTCGCCCGGCTTGAACACGCCGGCACGCAAGCGCACCAGGGCCGAGGGCTCGTCGATCGACTGGCTCAGCGCGGCGGGCAGCAAGCCTTTCTTGAAGTACTTGGTGACGACCAGGTCCATCTCCTGGCCGAGGTCCTTCTTGCCGTCTTCAAGCGGCAGGGAGGTGCTGGAGAGGATCGCGCCGGTCACGTCGTCGGTGTTGTTCTGCACCGCGTCGATGCCGTTGCTGCCCACCGGCTTGTTGCCGTCCACGCGCCAGAACTTGTGGTACACCAGGCTGGCGTCGTAGTCCTCGCGCAGCTGCCAGGAACCGAACAGGCTCATGGACTGCATGTTGTTCATCTCGCCGCGAAACGCCTCGCCGAAGCGGTGCACGCGGGACTGGGTGCCGGTCCAGTTCGAACGGTTGCTTTGCAGGCCGTTCTGTTCGTACTCGGCGCTGGCGCGCGAATAGGCCGCGCCCACTTGCCACTGCGGGTCCAGGCGCAGGCGCACGCCGATATCGGTGGCCCAGCCGCTGACGTCATCACTGCGCTTGCCATTGGTCGGGCGGCTGCCATCGGCGTTCAAGGTGTTGACCGTGTCGCGGTCGCCCTTCATGCCGGTGATGCTGGCCCAGTAGTTGACCGTGTTGGTGTTGCGCCAGTTATAGGCGTCGCTGTTGGCTTCGATGCCGAGCCAGGTCAGGTCGCCGTTTTCGCGCTTGTCCAATGGGTCGCTGGCCACGCCCGGTTCGGCGTAGTCGAGCTTGCCGTCGTCGTGGGTGTGGTGGCCGCGCAGACCGATCCACTGGCCCGGCGTCCATTGGTAGGCGGCGTCGGCGTAGAAGTGCTGGCGGTCCTTGTCGACCGGCGACAGTTCCTTGAGGTCGGTGCGGTATTCGCTGAAGCGTTCGGCGGCGCCGACGTTGGCCTTGAGCAGGGTGGTGTCGAAGGTCCAGTTCAGCGCTTCGATGTTGGTGTCGCGCCATTGACCGTCGTCATTGCGCAGGCGCTGGCGACCGAACTTGAGGATCTCGCCGGGGTAGGGCGTGAAGCCGCTGTAGCCGACCCAGAACTCGCGCAGGGCCAGGTAGTTTTTCTTCGCCTTGCGGTCGTCGTTGCTCGATTGTTCGGTCGTGTCATCGGCCGACGGTTGCAGGGTGTCGGTCTCGATAATGTCGCTGGACACCACCGCCTGGCCCATGGCGTAGGCGCTCCACGCGCCGCTTTCGCCGTAGATCCACGGGCGCAGGTCGAGGCCGATACCGTTGACGTCGCCGCCTTTCTGGGTGCCCAGGTCGCGGTCGTCTTCGGACTGCGCGGTGGCTTTGACTTCCAGGCCGAAGTTCTTGGCTTCGGTCAGCGCGGCCAGGGTCGGGCACGACCACAGCAGGGCGAAGGACAGGCCGATGCCGGCCTTGACGAATGGGTTGAGCTTCATAGGGATTCCTCGCCGTCTTCTTGCAGGGCGTGCAGTTGCAGCGTGCTCTGGGCCAGGGTGCCGCGGGCGGCCAGCTCCTGTTGCACCAGGCGTTGGCCTTCGGCGCGTTGCTCAGGCGTCAGCGGGGCTTCGAGCTGGGTGGCCAGCTCATTGGCTTCCGGCGTGTCCTGGGCCTTGGCCAGTTGGCTGAAGACATAGGCGTTGAGCGGGTCGGGCTTGGTGCCCTTGCCTTGGGAAAACAGTTGGGCAATGGCGAAATCGGCGCTGTTCTGGCCGTTGCGCGCTGCGGTCAGCAGGTGGTCCAGGGCTTTTTGCGGGTAGACCTTGCCCAGGTAGCCACGACGGTAGATCTGGCCGAGGTAGTAATCGGCGGCCACTTCACGGCCCACGGCTTTCTCGAAATGCGCCTCGGCAGCCTTGGCGTCGGCCGGTACCCACTTGCCTTCGTAGTAGAGCTTGCCCAGCAGCAATTCGGCGCGTGGCTGGTCGGCGGCGCGGCCGTTGTCCAGGTACTTCATCATCTGGTCGACGTCGCCCAGTTCGGGGAAGTCGTAGAGCAGTTGCGCCAGGCTGACCCAGGACGCGGGGTAACCCGGGGCGATTTTTTCCAGCAACGCCTGGGCGGTTTTCTCGTCCGGCGTGCCGAGGGTGGCATCGCCGAGTACGCGGGCGACGCTGTCGACGCGCTGGGCGGTGACGGTGCCACGGCTGTAGCCTGCTTCCATCTGCTTGAGCAGCTCGGCCTGTTTTTCCGGCTCGGCTTTTTTCTGGTAGACGGTGGCCAGCTCGACGTAGCAGATATCGGTGGTGTTCAGCGCGGCTTTGCAGATGCGCTCCACGTCATCCAGATGCTGGTCGTAGGTGTTCTGGGTGCGATACAGCAGCACTTGGGCCAGGCCGGCTTCCGGATAACCGGCGGCCTGCCATTGGCTGATCTGCTGCTGGGCGTTCACGTCGGGGAAGCTGTGCGGGTATTGCAGGTACAGCATCGCCAGCGGGATCAGGGTATTGCCTTCGCCATTGGCAAAGGCTTTTTTCAGCAGCATTTGCGCTTCATGGTGTTCGGCTTCGGTGGCGCCGGGCTTGGCCACCAGCAGGCGGCCAAGGCGCGCCTGGGCACGGGGCGAAGTGTCCGCCGCCGCGCGGTAGGTGGCCTCGGCCTGTTTGATTTGCGCCGGATCGCGGGTACCGACCTGGATATCAGCCAGGCCCACCTGGGCCTCGCTGTAGCCCAGGTCTGCCAGTTGCTGGTAATTCTGCTGGGCGGTGACGGTGTCGCCACGCTTGAGCGCTTCATTGGCCAGGCGTTGGTCGGGCAGGCCGGCACAACCGGCCAGGCTCACCGCAACCGCCAGCAACGCCACCGAACCCATGTGGGAGGGGGCGTGCCCCCGATGCAGGCGACTCGGTGCATCAGGCAAACCGCGCTGATCCCATCGCGAGCAAGCCCGCTCCCACAGGGATTGTGTTGTTCTTGAAATAGGGTTCACAGGCATGTCCTCGCTTACAGACCGTGAGCCATGGCTTTATCGATCAGCCAGTTCAGCGAAGGGCCGCGGTCACTGGTGACTTCCACCGGGCGGCCGGCGTAGGTGCTGTCCAGCGGGGCGTCCGGTTTGATCTGCACGCGGATGTCGGAGGACAGGTCGGCGCTGTTCAAGCTGGTGCTGCTGACGATGGTGCCGGTGCGTACCTGGTCTTCGTCGGCGACCTGGAAGCTCACCGGCGTACCTGGGCGCACATCACCGAACTGGCGATAGCTGAAGCGCGCTTCCACGTTGGCCTGGCTACCGCGTGGCACCAGTTGGAAGATCACGTCACCCTTGCTGGCGTACTGGCCGTCGGCAACCAGTTGCTGGGCGACCACGCAATCGCACGGCGAGGTCAGGGTGCCGGTCATTTGCTTGCCGAACAGTTCTTCAACCTTGGCCGGTTGCAGTTGGTCTTCGTCCAGATGGCCCTTGAGCACATCGAGCATGCTGGTGCTGAAGGTCGCCAGCGGCGCGCCTTTGGCCGCTACCGCGTCACCCTTGAGCAGGCTTTGCACGGTGCCGTCACGCGGCATGGTCACGTTCATGCCCGGTACACTTACAAGGCCGGCCTGGGCGTGGCTGACGAAATACATGCCGTACAGCGATTTGAACACAAAGCCGAAGGCGGCCAGGCCCACCAGGAAAATCGCCAGGCTGAAGGTCACGGCGCGCAGACGCCCGAACGCGGTCATGCCGCTGCCGCCGTCCTTGACCTTGCGCGCCTTGGTGAAGTTGTCGCGTTGCAGGGTGGCCAGCACGTCGCCCATGGTCACGATGTCGCCGGACAAGTGCGAAGTGATCAGGTGGCGCAGGGTGGAAATATCCTGGGCATCGAGGTTCTGGAACTGGCAACCGGTGCGGCCGGTCTGGCGGTCGTAGGAGCGGATCTGCAGCTCCACGTCCATCGCCAGGCCAAGGTTATCGATGACGAACTGCAGGCGACCCTTGTGCACCTGGCCGATGGTCAACGGCTGCGTGGCGGTGAAGGCCAGGCCGCCGGCGGACAGGTCGATGACCTTGGCTTCGGTCGGCGTGCGGTCGCTGTTGAAGAAGCGCAGCTTGGCCGGGATTTTGACCCGGGCGTGCTGGCGCTGGGCTTCGGATTCGTGGACTACGTTGGCGTTTACTTGGCTGTTCATCAGGGCATTCCTTAAGTTAATTCAGGCTTGGCAGGGTCAGACCATCATCAGCAACACGGCGACGAAAATGCTGCCGGCGGAGAAGGTCATGGTCCGAGACGACCAGGTGTTGAACCAACGTTGAAAGCTGGCCAAATCGCGGGTCAGTTTGGTGTCCTGGCGGGTCCAGGACTGTTGATCAAGGCGGAAGAACACGTAGATCTTCACCAGCGCGCCCATGATCTGGTTGTAATAGAGAATCAGCGGATAGGCCGGGCCGATCTTGTGGCCGGAGCACGACAGCAGCAGCGTGAGGATCAGGCGGGTGATGCCGATCCACAGCAGGTACGCGAGGATGAAGGCACCGCCGTATTTGAAGGTGGCGATGATTGCCACGGTCAGGCCGAGCAGCGAGGTCCACATCGACACGCGCTGGTCGAACAGCACCACACTGGTGAACACACCGAGGCGGCGCACACCCAGGCCCAGGGCGCGGGAGTTCTGGCGCAGGTTGTTGCCGTACCAGCGGAACATCAGCTTGCGGCTGGCCTTGATAAAGCTCTTTTCCGGCGGGTGTTCCACGGTGTTGATCGCGGCATCCGGCACGTAGAAGGTGTCGTAGCCCAGGCGCATCAGGCTGAACCAGCTGGACTTGTCATCACCGGTGAGGAACTTGAAGCGGCCCAGGCGCCAGTGTTGCAGCGAGTCGCTTTCCACGTCGGCGATAAAGCCCGGGTCAGTCACCACGCTGGCGCGGAACACCGACATACGCCCGGTCATGGTCAGCACGCGCTTGGACAGGGCCATGGAGCACATGTTGATGTGGCGCTGGGCGAAGCGCAGCTTGTGCCATTCGCTCATGATGTAGCCGCCGCGCACTTCGCAGAATTCGTTGGTGGTCAGGCCACCGACATTGCCGAACAGCTGGAACCACGGCACGGTCTTGCGCACCACGCCTTCGGCCAGCACGGTGTCGCCATCGATCACGGCCACCACGGCGCGGTCATCCGGCAGGTGGCGCGAGATGGCGCGGAAACCGAAGGCCAGGCCGTCGCGCTTGCCGGTACCGGCGATGCGCACGAAGTCGAGCTTGACGTGAGCCGGTGGGTTCATTTTTTCCCAGAGGCTCTTGACCAGCAGCTCATCGGACATTTCCACCAGCGAGCAGACCACGGTGGTGGGGAAGCCGCATTCGATGGCTTCGCGAATCACCGAGCTGTAGACCTGCGCAGTGGTCAGCGCATCGATCCTGAAGCTGGTGACCATCAGGAACACATGGGAGGGGTCGGCGGCCTTGCCCAGCTTGCGCACCTTGCGGCGCAGGTGCGGGTACACCACGTACAGGAACAGCATGCCGCGAAAGAAATGCGTTGCACCCATCGAGTAGCGCCAGATACCGACGGCGCCAATCAGGAAAATAAAATTCTTCGATTGCGAATCGAAGGTGCTCGCCGGCAACAGCAGGGCGAGTCCCATCAGCAGGCTGAGAAACAACAGCCAGCCGGCGGCTTGCAGCAATACATGTTTTAACTTGGACATAAGCGTCATCCGGAAGGGGAGGAGGCTTCAGGCTGCAAGCGCTGGGGATTAAGCCACTGGCAGCCTGAAACTTGCCGTTGCTGTTACCAGCAAATACCTTCAGTACGGCCGCTCACGCTGGTGGCCTTGGACATGAAGCCCACCAGGTCGACCACTTGCTTGCCTTCCGGCGCGTTGTGCGCCAGGGCACGGAACTTCTCGTCACGGTTACCGAGGATGATCACGTCGGAGTTGTTGATCACATCATCGAAGTCCGAGTTGAGCAGGGACGAGACGTGGGGGATCTTGCCTTCGATGTAGTCCTTGTTCGCACCGTGCACGCGGGCGTACTCGACGTTGCTGTCGTAGATGCTCAGGTCGTAGCCCTTGCCGATCAGCATTTCCGCCAGTTCTACCAACGGGCTTTCACGCAGGTCGTCGGTACCGGCCTTGAAGCTCAGGCCCAGCAGGGCGACTTTGCGCTTGTCGTGGCTGGAGACGATGTCGAAGGCGTTCTGCACCTGGGACTCGTTGCTGCGCATCAGCGAGTTGAGCAGCGGCGCTTCCACGTCCAGGGAGCCGGCGCGGTAGGTCAGGGCGCGCACGTCTTTGGGCAGGCACGAGCCGCCGAAAGCAAAGCCCGGGCGCATGTAGTACTGGGACAGGTTGAGCGTCTTGTCCTGGCAGACCACGTCCATCACTTCACGGCCATCGACGCCGACCGCTTTGGCGATGTTGCCGATCTCGTTGGCGAAGGTGACTTTGGTGGCGTGCCACACGTTGCAGGTGTACTTGATCATTTCGGCGACGGCGATGTCCTTGCGGATGATCGGCGCGTCGAGTTCTTCGTAGAGCGACTGCAGGACATCGCCGGAGGCGGTGTCGAACTCGCCGATCACGGTCATCGGTGGCAGGTCGTAGTCGGCGATGGCGGTGGATTCGCGCAGGAACTCCGGGTTGACCGCAACGCCGAAGTCGACGCCGGCTTTCTTGCCGGAGCAGTCTTCGAGGATCGGGATCACCACATTGGCTACGGTGCCCGGCAGTACGGTGCTGCGTACCACGATGGTGTGGCGGGTGGTCTTGTCACGCAGGACAAAACCGATCTCGCGGCATACCGACTCGATGTAGTTGAGTTCCAGGTCGCCGTTCTTCTTGCTTGGCGTGCCTACGCAAATCATCGACAGGTCGGTATCGCGGATGGCTTCGGCGAAGTTGGTGGTGCCACGCAGTCGGCCAGTCTGGATGCCCTGGCTCAACAGCTCGCCCAGACCCGGCTCAACGATCGGCGACTTACCGGCATTGATCAGGTCGATCTTTTCCTTGGAGATGTCTACGCCGACCACTTCGTGGCCACGGGCAGACAGGCAACCGGCACACACGGCGCCAACGTAACCCAAACCAAATATGCTGATGCGCATCGCAATTACCTCTGTATTTAAATCATGCCATTAGATGGCTGGAGTTCATGTTTGCAAGCGTCACTGATGCCGCGAAAGTTGGGCGAATAGACGCCGACTTGCCGCGTGCAGGCATGTTGAATAACGAGTGACTAACTATTGCACTCAAGTTGTGCGCAACCAGGCCTTATTATTGGGGCTTGCCCTGAAATGCAGCCGTGCTTCCTTGGAGGAAGGCTCCGGCACCGGTGCGGCAAGGGTATCGATGTAGGCAAATTGCCTTTTTTATCAATGCCTTGTGTGTTTGCACGGGCTCATTTAGGTCAGCGCTTCCTTGGCCTGTAGGGGATAGCAACGCGTACTTATCGCCACCCTTAACTCGATCAGTTGATGTTATGACCATAGAGTCAAAGTGTTTTAAGACAACTTGACTGCTTCCATTGGTCGTTATGTAAGTCATCTCTTACAGGCGTAGAGAATTTCGTTACCGGTGGTATGAGCGGTGCTTCAGGATGAAGTTCCAGCCCGCTCATCCTGTTTCCGGAAATTTCTTGAAATATTGGGAAAGATGGCACTAGTAGTATATTGATAGCACTTGCTATTTAGACCAGTAGTTGTGGGGAGTTGGCGCGGGGGGATAGTTTTGTGCCACTACTGAATAAAAAAAGTGGTGCCACTACGAAAAAAAACGATGAATGTCGAGTGAATAAATCGTTAGGGTTGTGTCTGGGTGTTTTTCTGGCGCCAAATAAATGACGATTCTCTGATTTGAAATACAAAACAAATGTGGGAGGGGGCTTGCCCCCGATAGCGGTGGAGCAGTCAATACTTCGGTGATTGACACTCCGCCATCGGGGGCAAGCCCCCTCCCACATTTGATCATCGGTGTCTGTAAGGCCTTATTCCGGTGCGTGATCGCGCAAGAACACCAGGTTATCCGGCTTGGACTGCGCCGCATTGAAGCGGTAGCCCTGCACATCGAACTGCTTGAGCTTCGCCGGATCGTTGATGCGTTCTTCAATCACAAACCGGCTCATCATGCCTCGTGCTTTCTTCGCGTAGAAGCTGATGATCTTGTACTGGCCGTTCTTCAGGTCCTTGAACTCGGTGTTGATGATCCGTGCGTTCAGCGCCGTGCGCTTGACCGCCGAGAAGTACTCGTTGGAAGCCAGGTTGAGCAGCACGTCGTCGCCTTGCGCGGCCAGTGCTTCATTCAACCACTCGCTGATGCGCGCGCCCCAGAACGCGTAAAGATCCTTGCCACGGGCATTGGCCAGCTTGGTGCCCATCTCCAGGCGGTACGGCATCATCAAATCCAGCGGGCGCAACAGGCCGTAGAGCCCCGAGAGCATGCGCAGGTGATCCTGGGCGTAGCTGAAATCGGCATCGCTGAAGGTCTCGGCGTTCAGGCCTGTATAGACGTCGCCCTTGAACGCCAGCAGCGCCTGCTTGGCGTTGGCCGGGGTGAAAGCGGGCGTCCAGCTGCCGAAGCGGGCGGCATTGAGGCCGCCGATCTTGTCGGAGACGTGCATCAACTCGCTGATCTGCGCCGGGCTCAGTTCGCGCAGTTGCTCGATCAGTTCCTGGGAATGGTCCAGGTACTGCGGCTGGGTGAAGCGCGCAGTGACCGGCTTGGACTCGAAGTCGAGGGTTTTGGCGGGGGAAATCACCATCAGCATGAAGTTGGCTCCTGGAATCGTGGGCTGGATTCTAGGGGGTTAGAGCGTTTGACTCCACCTATCAAGCCAATAGGCCCCGGTTTTTGTGTAGGAGCGAGCTTGCTCGCGAAAGTTGTCAACGATAACGCTGCCTGGCTGAATAAACGCGATGTCCAGACGTTTTTCGCGAGCAAGCTCGCTCCTGCACAAAAAGGGCGGGGCAGTCCGCTATGATGGGCGGTAACTTCGCAGAGGGAGATCTCGTGTGCGATTAGCGCTTTTATTGTCGGCTTGCCTGCTGTGCCTGAATGCCCAGGCCGCGCCGGTGGACGTAGCCAGCCTCGACCGCGCCACCTGGCCGGAAAAACTCGCCAGCCCGGCGCTGTTCGATGTGGCCTCGCGCGCGGAAATCCTGATGTTTGCCCACGGCCTGTTGGTCAGCGAAGCCCTGGACGACACCGCGCTCAAGCAGCGCCTGGGGCTGAAGATCATCAACCTGGCCGCCATCGACGATCTGCGTCGCCAGCTCTGGCAACGGTTGTTGGAGAACTACACGTTCGCCCAGCAAAGCTGCGAAGAAGACGCTTCGTTCTGCTACCTGGTGGAAAACATGGATGACCTGCGCGAGCAGGCCGGCAAGTTCGAAGTCAGTGACGACTCTTTCTATATAGGCTGGGCCGCCCCCAGCCGGCACTTTCACGAACGCTATCTCGATGAACTGCTGCGCAAGGCCGCGCTGCTGCCGCAGATCAGCAGCGAAGTGGCGCGCTTTGGTGACCACGAACGCAATGGCGACGAGCTCAACGATCGCATGTTCCTGCTGACCTTCGACGGCGGCCCGGCAACGGTCGGCGGCAATACCGACTGGCTCGCCGACTACCTGCGCAAGCAAAAGATGAACGCCACGTTCTTCACCCTTGGCAGCAGTCTGCAAACCCGTGTGGAGCGCAGTTCCGCCGCGGATGTGCAGGCGCTGTACCAAGGGCAGTGCGTGGGAATCCAGGGCTGGCAGTATCGTTCTCACAGCCATTGGGTCGACTGGCAGGATTCCATCACCCGCAGCGCGTCACTGGTGCAAAACCTGCTGCCGGAAAACTACCTGCCGCTGTTCCGGCCGCCTTACGGGCAACGGCGTGCGGACAGTCAGGGATTCTTCCAGGCCCAGGGTCTGCAAGTGGCGCTATGGGACATCGATTCCCAGGACGATCCGGGCAAGCTCAAGGCCGAAGAGTCGGCGCAACGGGTGCTGACGCTGATGCTGCTGTGGCGCAAAGGCGTGATTGTGTTCCACGATCCCCAGGACAAGGCGCGGGTGGCATTGCCAATGTTGTTGCAGTCGACGGCGCAGAGTGGCTTGGGTTGGCAGGACTGTCGTGAAGCATTTCGATGAAATGCCCGGTCCTGTTGGTTGAGGGGGATTTTCGGGGTGATTTTCTGCGACATTTCGATGCAGGCGGACTTCCGACTTTAACGGGGTGTATGGCACTCGGCTAGTGCTATTCGTCATCCTGAAAAATAAACTTCAAAAAAGCGTCAAAGTGCTTTTTCCTGTCATGGGTTTTGCGGTATTACGAAGTCAGACCGCCGAAACCTGCAGCACAGGTGGCGTCTTCCAAGACTCCTCATGTGGGTACTGCACTTGACCTTACTCAAGGTGCAGTCGGTGGTCGAATCGAGGCGCAGCACCGCCCAGGTATTGCGTCGACTGGCTCCCACAAAGGTGACCGAGTATGGATGATCATGGACGCACCCCTTCTTCCGACCAGCCAATCCTTTATGTGCTTGATACCAACGTACTGATTCACGATCCAAACGCACTGCTTAACTTTGAAGAACACCACGTCGCCATCCCCATGATCGTGCTGGAGGAACTGGACAAACTCAAAAGCGGCCACCACAGCGTCGCCGCCGAATGCCGCCAGGCCATCCGCCTGATCGACAAGACCCTGGGCGAAGCCTCACCCGAGGACGTTGAAGTCGGCGTGCCGATCCAGCGTGGCAAGAGCGGGCCCAAGGGGTTGCTGTCGATCCTGATGAGCAAGCGCAGCGAGCCCAACAGCCTGCTGCCGGAAAACCTCAACGACAACAAAATCATCAACCAACTGATCGACCTGCACGCGCGCGACAAGGACTTGCGCGTGGTGCTGGTGACCAAAGACATCAATATGCGCCTGAAGGCCCGGGCATGCGGGATCGCGGCCGAGGACTACAGCACCGACCAACTGGTCGACGACGTGTCGATGCTGTCCCGTGGTTATCACATGATGACCGGCTCGTTCTGGGACCGTGTCAGCAAGGTCGAAACCCGCCAGGATCACGGGCGTACCTGGCATCAGGTGCAGTTGATCGACAACCTGCCGGCGGTGCATATCAATGAATTCATCGTCGACGAGCAGGGCTTCGTGGGTTGGATCAAAGAGATCCAGGTCGACAAGCTGCTGATCCTCGACCTGCATCAGGAACCCCTGTTGCACCAGGAAGCCTGGGGCCTGAAACCGCGTGACATCTACCAGAGCCTGGCGCTGTATGCGCTGCTCGATCCGGACATCCATCTGGTCAACCTGACCGGCGCTGCAGGCTCGGGGAAAACCATCCTCGCCCTGGCTGCCGCCATTGAACAGACCATGGTGACCAAGCGCTACCGCCGCATCATCGCCACCCGCAGCGTGCAGGGCCTGGACCAGGAAATCGGCTTTTTGCCCGGCACCGAGGCGGAAAAAATGGAGCCGTGGCTGGGGGCGATCACCGACAACCTCGAAGCCTTGCACATGGATGACGAAAACACCCATGGCAGCGTCGACTACATCCTCAGCAAAGTGCCGTTGCAGTTCAAATCCCTCAACTACATTCGAGGTCGCAGCTTCCAGCAGAGCCTGATTTTGATCGACGAATGCCAGAACCTCACCCCGCACCAGATGAAAACCATCATCACCCGTGCCGGCGCCGGTTCCAAAGTGGTGTGCCTGGGCAACCTGGCACAGATCGACACCCCTTACCTGTCCGCGACCAGCTCCGGGCTGACTTACCTGACGGAACGCTTCAAGGACTTCCCGAACGGCGTGCACATCGCGCTGCAGGGCGTACCACGTTCGATTCTGGCCGAGTACGCCGAGTCTCATTTGTAAACGCGATCAATGTGGGAGGGGGCTTGCCCCCGATAGCGGTGGCACATTCAACATCTCTGTTGACTGACCCACCGCAATCGGGGGCAAGCCCCCTCCCACATTTTGTTCCGTGTTGGGTTTACAATCGCTGCTCCTGATCAGGAGTATCGCTGTGCTGACTCATCTCGATTCCCAAGGTCGCGCCCACATGGTCGACGTCACCGACAAAGCCGTGACGTTCCGTGAAGCCGTGGCCGAAGCGCGGGTGCGCATGTTGCCCGAAACCCTGACAATGATTGTCGACGGCGCCCACCCCAAGGGCGACGTATTTGCCGTGGCCCGTATCGCCGGGATCCAGGCGGCGAAAAAAACCAGTGACTTGATCCCCCTGTGCCACCCGCTGATGCTCACTGGCGTCAAGGTCGAACTGCGCGCCGATGGCGTGGATGCCGTGCATATTCTGGCGCGCTGCAAACTCTCAGGCCAGACCGGCGTGGAGATGGAGGCACTGACTGCCGCCAGCGTCGCGGCACTGACGATCTACGACATGTGCAAGGCGGTGGACCGTGGCATGACCATCGAAAGCATTCGCCTGCTGGAAAAGCTTGGCGGTAAAAGCGGGCATTTCAAGGCGGATCAGGTATGAGCATCAACGTATTGTTTTTTGCGCGTTATGCCGAAGCGGTGGGCTTTGATTCGCTGGAGATGGAGGGCGATTTCGCCACCGTCGATGCTGTGCGCCTGGCGCTGGCCGGTGACCCGGAGTTTGCGGTGCTCAACGAGTTCAGCCTGATGTGCGCACGCAATGAAGAACTCTGCGGCCTTGATGAACCGGTGCAAGCGGGTGACGAAGTCGCGTTTTTCCCGCCCGTAACCGGAGGCTGATCATGGCCATTCGTGTGCAGGTCGAGGCCTTTGATCCCGGAGCCGAAGTCAACGCCATGCACGCGGCCAATGCGGGCGTGGGCGCGGTGGTGAGTTTTGTCGGCTATGTGCGCGACTTCAACGATGGGCGTGAAGTGTCGGGGATGTTTCTGGAGCACTATCCCGGCATGACCGAAAAAGCCCTGGCCAAGATCGCCGTGGAAGCCGAGCAGCGCTGGCCGTTGCTCAAGCTGGAGGTGCTGCATCGTATTGGCGCGCTGGAGCCGGGCGAGCCGATTGTGTTTGTCGGCACGGCCAGTGCGCATCGCCAGGCAGCGTTTGATGCCTGTGCGTTTGTGATGGATTACCTGAAGACGCGGGCGCCGTTCTGGAAAAAGGAAAACACCCCCGACGGCCCACGTTGGGTCGAGGGGCGAGGGGCAGATCATTTAGCAGCGAAACGATGGATATAAAATATGAGGTTTTGAACGCTCTAAGCATGCCTTGCCATAAGCTGGTTAAATAAGGCCTATAAAAACATCTATTAAGTGCATTTTGTTATTGAAAAGCCCCGGCTACTGTCAACTATGACAGTAGCCGGGGCTTTTTTTTGGGTGTCAACTGGTTGCGACTAGATCAGTATTTTAATCGTGAAGCTGAAAGGGTTGGAGTAACTATTAATATACGCATTGGAGTAAGGACATGGCCGCTGGTGATATTAGTTTAAAACGGTTTGATATTGAGCTTCCGAGTGGTGAGTTGGTGACCCGGGAGCTTTACGCCAACGGGAGGCATCAATGCCGTGTGAGTTTGTTGGTTGTCAAAATTGTTGAAGATGAGCGCGGAATTTGGGTTGAAACACCCTTAACCGAAGTCGAGCGCGCAAGTGCTACCATCACCCAGTTTGGTACGCCAAATCAACCGTTACCGCCGGGCTGGTACTGTGATACTGAGAAAAATAAATTTGACGCTGGTCTTTGGCGTCGTGCGGATTCAGGCGAGCAATGTACCCAAGCGTCTGAACCTGTCGAATCTGTGCCTGAAGCGACTGTTGTCGAATTGATACCTCGGTATATGCGTGCTGCTACCAGCGTTCGTGATGACCCCGTAAGGTTTATGGGGCGTATTACTCTAGGTGGTAAGGTGTTTACGACCAACGGCAGCGCGGGGGGGACGATTTTTTATACCTATGTGGATATTTTTCCCATGCTTACGATTCGGCTGTTGGTGCGCGACCTGACCGAATATCACGACCTCCATGCCTTCAGCGGAATTGTTGAAAACAATAAAATTGATATTGATGTCTATTACTGGATGCCCCCGTCTGGTTTGCGGTTCATCGAAAACAAGGGGTTGGATAACCCGGTACCCGTCACGCTTGAAGGTGCCTATTTTCAAACGTCTTTTATTTATAATTATAGTGGTGGTAACCGCGAAAAAGGTGGGATTATTTGGAAGAAAGACACGCTGGGACTGCAGTTGCGAGTGGATGATGTTCAACGACCCTCTGGGAATAACCCCCTCATCGAGTTCAACCGTTACGCGACGATCATGCGAGCTATACGGTACGACGGCTGGATTGACAGCCCTAATAGAGAACCCATGAGTCCGTGGCGGTTACTGGATAACTTCGGCTGCGAGCATGTATACCGGGTTGCCTATGGCAGCAGCAGAAACTTTTTGCGATTAGAGGATGTTGGTTTTGAGGATCTGGATTAATTCAAATATGACGGCTATTCGAAGGCAGAGGGAAATACCGCCATGAATATTTATTCCAATGCATTTAATTTCAGTACCCACCTCAATGGGGCAGTCGATACCCGCACCGGGCAATATACTGTCCGTATCAACCTGGGCACCTTATATCCACAAGGGGCGTTGGATGTCAGTCGCGATATTGCGCTGTCCTTCTCGATGTTGAGTTCCGATAAGTCAGGGCATTATGGCGCCGGATGGAGTCTGAGCAATACCGAGCTCGACTTGGCAACTTCATCACTCACGCTCATAACAGGTGAGCGTTATCAGACCCAGAGTCTACCGTCCGTCGGTGGCACGCTGGTGATTAAGGATTGCAAACTTAAAGACGTGGTGGTCAAGCGCATCGCCGAGTCGGAACTGCATGTCATCTACAAAGAGGGTACGGTCGAAATACTGGGTCGTCCTATCAGTTCCGGGCCTTTCAAAATTATGGCGATCGCATTTGAAAACGGAGAGCGTTGGAACTTTCGTTATCTTGATGGTGGGCCACTGGAGCGCATTCTTGACCAAGATGGACGAGAGATGCTTGTGCTGACTTACATTGATGGTTTGCTCGTTATGGCTGATGCGCGGATTGAGGGGGGACGTTATGCGCGTACTCGAATAAATTATGGTAATGCCAACAACCAACTGGTGAGCGTCACGGTGCCGTATGACAGCACACAGGTTCCGCCAGGCACAGCGTCCTTCAATTTCATCTATCGCCAGCCGTTTCGGAATGGGTTGATTGCGATCACTGAAGTTAAATCGCCGATGGGGGGTACCGAACTAATCAGTTATGAAGAGAATGGCCACACTTATGCAACTGGCCAGTTTATCCCGTATGTGACGGGGTGGCGGCGAACGCCGGGTGCTGGTCAGCCTCCTATCGCTAGCGTCTACAGCTATAGTCCAACGCTTAACTTCACGGGCTATCATTCTGGAAGCGTTTATCGACCTGGTGAGGACAATTTGTATCTGGTGACTGGAGACTACGATTATTGGACCGACGAAACTTTGATCGATACCAGCAACAATGACGCCGTTCTCTGTGTTACGCGCACTACTTATAACAAATTTCATCTGTTGAGCGAGGAACGGGTGACGCGCGAAGGTACGCGAGTCATTACGGTATACGATTATAACGTTGACCCCGGAAAACTGTTCCCAGACCAGCCAGCCAACCTGCAACTTCCTCGGCAGATCACTAAGCGTTTCGAACTGGTCGCAGGTGGCACCGCGCGTGAAGAAGTGCAAGTGTCGGAAACAGATGAATACGGTAACGTTCTTAGTCGCATCGAGCCTTCTGGCGTTCGCACCGAGTACAACTATTATGCGGTTGCAGGTGAGAGTGGCAAATGCCCGGGTGATCCTCATGAGTTGTTTCAGCGTTACTTGAAGCACGAACGCCTGATCCCCGTAGGAGAGACTTCTACAGGTCGACTTACCGAGTACACCCATACTCGGGTGCCCAGAACCGGAGCCCGTTACTTGGTTCTGCAGGCGTCCTGCAATCAGGCCGGCACGTTTAACACAGAACAAACTTACTTCGATACTCCCGTGGAGTTGACAGGCCGGATCAAAAGTACGACCAGCACGATTGATGGGCTTTCGTTAGTCAGTGAATTCAGTTATGCCATTGTGGGAGACAACCTCAGTGAAACCCGGCGTATGCAGGGACGCGAAGGGCAATGGCTCGAATCGACGCGCATACTCTCCCGGGTCAATCGACGTCTGCTATCGATGACGAGAGACGGTGGCAGCATTCTGGCCCTGACGTTCGATGTCAGTGGCCGTCTGACAGCGGAAACGGTTTCCCCCGCTAAAGCCCAACAAGCCGCACGTCGCTATGCCTATCACTTTGCAACGCAAGCAAAACGTGCCCATCTGATTACCACCGACGGTCAGGATAACCAGGTCATCACCTACTTCGATGGCCTCGGACGACAGGTATCCCAAGCCCAGAAATTAAGCGAGGAGCAGGAGCGCGTCACCCGGACCTGGCGCTATGACGCGCAGGGGCGGACCATTGAGATGGTCGATACCGACTACCTGCCTGACGGGGTGCGCTCGCTGACAAGCACTTACGCCTACAACCGTTGGGGCAACCCCAGCCGTGTAACCCACGCCGATGGCAGCGTGACGATTGATGAGTACGATCCGCAGCTTAATATCAAGATTGAGGGTGTTGAGGGCGGCGAGCGGCGGGTTACCTATTTCAACGAGCACAATCAGCCGGTCAGGATTGAACGAGTCGACGCTGACGATGCGAGCGTTGAAATTGAGTCACGTACCTATGATGGGTGGGGTCGCTGTCTGTCGGCACGGGATGTGAACGCAACCCTCACTGAGTTCAGTCATGACGCTTATGATCGGGTGTTGACCACTCGGCAAACACCGGCAGACGGTGCCGCCCCACGTTTGCAAGAAACCCACTATGTTCCCGGCAACAGCAGTGAATTGGTCAGCGCAATTTCTATTGACGGCAAGCGATTGGGCGTTCGTACCTACGACAGCCTGGGCCGAATGACCAGCCAGGCACGCGGAGCAGGGGTGGCGACGACGTGGGAATATGAGGCCAATTGGATGGAGCCGATTGCGATGAATTCTCCTCGTGGTGATCGTCAGACCATGCAATACGACAGAGAGTTGGCCGTGCCCTCGCGTATCGAGATGACCGGCCTCCCGGCGAGTACTTATGTGTACAGCATGCCCAGCGGCCTATTGGATCGTTCGCAGGCCGGTGGTTTTATTCATGAGTTTTCCCATGATGCATATGGTCACCCAGAGAGAGAGATTCAAACAGCCAACGGCACAACATTGACCACTGAGTTCAGTCATTCCCCCGGTGGGCGCCTGCTGCATCAAAGCAGGGCCGATGGTCAGCGCAGTGATCTTGAGTACGATACTCGTGGCCGGTTCTGCAAAATGACCAGCGGCGCGCTGATTATCGAACAAAGCTATGACAATTTCGGCCGCCCCCGCAACTTCACCACCACATGGGAGAGTTTGCGGGTTCTGATGCAACTGTCCTACGACTCACTGGGACGCGAAGCCGAACGCCGCATTGAGCAAAACGGTGTGCTCTTGAAGGTCATGGCCAGCACCTATTACGTCAACGGCATGCTGGCGACCCGTTTTCTGCGGGATGCGAACGCACAATTGGTTATCGGCGAGACGTTTACTTACGACGCTTATCTACGACTCAAGACCTACCGGTGCGAAGGGCTTGAGCAGCCGAAGGATCGGCAGGGGCGAGGCATCGTGGGGCAGGATTTCAGCTTTGACGGCCTTAACAACATCACCCGGGTAGTGACTTTTTTTGCCGACGGCACTCAGGACACGTGTCAGCGCTTCTTTACCGGGAATGATCCGACTCAGCTGACGCGCTTGACTCATACTCGTCCGGCACAGGATCTCACCCTGACTTACGATGCGGCGGGTAACCTGCAGGCAGGCCCTACGGGCCAGGTTTATACCTTCAATGGCTATGAACAATTGGCCTCTGTGCAGGACGACACCTTTGATTACCACTATTGCTATGATGCCCAATCGCGCCAAGTGCTGATGAACCGCGGCGACGAAACACCCGTCATGCTGGCGTACGCCGGTAACCGCCTCGATACGCTGGTTGAAGGGAGCAGACAGATCCGTTATCACGAACGGGATAAGCAGGCGATGGCGCGCAGCGGCGGCGTCGACGGGCCGCAACTGCATACCCTCGATGCGGCGGGCAGCGTACGCGGTATTTCGAGTCTGAACGAGGCACCGGTGTCGCGTCATTACACACCGTACGGCATCACCCACATTGCCCTGGATGACGGCAAGGCGCGAACTCTGGCAGATCTGCAATTACCGGCATTCAATGGCGAGCGTCTGGATGCGGCGGCCCAGCTTTATTTCCTGGGTAACGGTCGGCGTATCTATATTCCGGAACTGATGATCTTTCTCCAGCCTGATCCACTGAGCCCATTTGATGAGGGCGGGATCAACAGCTATGCCTACTGTGCCTGTAACCCGGTCAACCTGATGGATCCCAGCGGCTGGTTGCCTGTTTGGATGAAGTGGGTGTTAACGGGGGCTGCACTGGTATTAGGGACGGTGGCCTTGGCGAGTGGCGTGGCTGGCATCGTGGCTGTTGGGTGGGCCGCCGCTACTGCGATGCAGATTGTGGGGTTGCTCGGAACGGCTTCAGGGATCGTTGCCAGCACGCTGGGGGTGACCGCGCTGAGCATAGAGGCGGTTGATAAAGCGAAAGGCTGGGATCGTTCGCATCACATTCAAAATCTGGGATGGGCGGCGTTCGGGTTTTCAATGGCCTCCTGGGGAATTAACGCATACAAAGCGTGGAACGCCGCAAGCAAAGTCTATGATGCGGCGAAAGTGACGGGCATAGGGAAAACGCCTGCAGGTCCGATGACAATCGATGTTCCCCTGCGTGACGGTGTGAACGCAGCCCTCAAGTCGCTCGCGGGTCGAAATTTTAAATTCGGAACCAAGCTCAGCACTGGCAGTAAGACGTTCGGTTCAACTCGGGCAGTCATCAGAACGGTCAACTTGATGCGCACGGCAAATTCGCGTTATGACGCTTTGACTCCCAAGTCCAGTGGCCCAAAGGACGACTCCAGGAATCAGTCGTATCCGGTGAACCCACAGTCAGAACCGATGCAGCAGCAATGGGGCGGCATGACAGAAAGCGTCGCGGGTTACTACCAGACGTTCAGAGAGGAGGCCATACGTATCCGTGAGCCAATCTTGCGTGAGATCTACACAGGTGCATAAAAGCCAGAGGTCGGTTCTGGACAAAAAAGCAGGCGCTCACCGGCCTGCTTTAAGAGTGGCCAGAGTTAAGGGCGTTTGCGTTCCACCGCCCGCAACAAATGCGTCGGCGGCGTCTCACAGCTGATCTTGCGCCCCAGCAACGCCTCGATGGATGGCAACTGGTACGAGTCATCCTCGCCGGCAAAGCTGATCGACACACCCGCCGCCCCGGCACGGCCGGTACGGCCAATGCGGTGCACATAGTCGTCCGGCACTTCCGGCAGGGTGAAGTTGATCACGTGGCTGATGCCGTCGATGTGAATCCCGCGCCCGGCCACGTCAGTGGCCACCAGCACGCGGATCTTGCCTTCGCGGAAACCTTCCAGGGTCTTGATGCGCTTATGCTGCGGCACGTCGCCGGACAGTTGCGCGGCGTTGACGCCATCGCGCACCAGGCGTTCTTCGATACGGCGCACTTCGTCCTTGCGGTTGGCGAAGACCATCACGCGTTCCCAACCGTTGTCGTTGATCAGGTTGTAGAGCAATTTGTACTTGTCGGCACCGGCCACGGCGTAGATGTGCTGCTCGACGTTTTCGCTGGCAACGTTGAGCGCTTCGATCTCGACGATGGACGGGTCGGTGGTCCACTGCTTGGCGAGGTTCATCACGTCTTCGGTGAAGGTCGCGGAGAACAGCAGGGTCTGGCGCTCGGCTTTTGGTGGGGTCTGGCGAATGATCTGGCGCACTTGTGGGATAAAGCCCATGTCGAGCATGCGGTCGGCTTCGTCCAGCACCATCACTTCGACCATGTCCAGGTGCACGTCGCCACGCTGGTTGAAGTCGAGCAGGCGGCCTGGGGTGGCGACCAGGATGTCGCAGTGACGCGCCTCGAGGTGCTTGAGCTGCTTGTCGAAGTCCATGCCGCCGACGAACGTCATGACGTTGAGGCCGGTGTACTTGGTCAGGTCGGCGGCGTCCTTGGCGATCTGCACCACCAGCTCCCGGGTAGGCGCGATGATCAGTGCGCGCGGTTCGCCCATGTAGCGTTCCTTGGGCGGCGGCGTTTGCAGCAGCTGGGTGATGATCGAGATCAGGAACGCGGCGGTCTTGCCGGTGCCGGTCTGGGCGCGGCCAATGGCGTCTTTGCCGGCCAGGGTGAAGCCCAGCACCTGCGCCTGGATCGGCGTGCAGTACGGAAAGCCCAGGTCCTGGATGGCGTGCATCAGTTCCGGGGCCAGGTCGAAGTCGTGGAAGCGGGTCTTGCCTTCCTGGGGCTCGACGACGAAGTCTTCGAGTTTCCATGGGATGACGACCCGCTTTGGGGCGTGCTCGCGGCGAGGCTTTGGCGCGACCGGCGCGGCAGCGACCTCAATCGGTTTTGGTTGTTCCGGCGCTGTCACGTTCGCCTGGGCAACAGGTGCCGTCCGGGCGGGCTGCTGGCCGCCATTGCGGCTGCCGGTTGGCGGGACGGGAGCACTGGGAACAGGCGCGAGCGGCTCAGCCTCGCTTTTGCCGAACATCTTCTTGAGTGCTTTGAGCACGGTCATCTCATTAATTGGTTAAGGAATGTACGCCGGCCAGTGTAATGCAAGAATCGGGCGCGGCGTAGTGCGTCTGTCATACAACTACATAAACGCGGGGATCAGCGCAGGCGCTCAGCCAGCCAGGTGCCGATATCGTGTATCTCTTGGGGTAACACTTGGTGGCCCATTGGGTATTCCTGCCATGTCACGGTGACACTACGGCTCTTCAAATGCTCGAAGGCGCTGCGGCCCATGGCGTTCTGCACCACCTCGTCGTGCTGACCGTGCAGGCACAGGGCAGGGATGCGTTGCTGGCTGGCGGATAATTCCAGCTCATCGTCGAAGGTCGGCGCGTAAGTGGAGAGGGCGATGACGCCACCCAGTGGGCCCTGCCAGTGTTTAAACGCAGTGTGGAAAACCACCGCGCCACCCTGGGAAAAGCCAGCCAGGAAAACGCGCGAAGCGTCTATTCCGGTTCTCTTCTGTGCCTCAATCAAATCGGTGACCATTTCGGTCGACGCTTGCAGTTCTTCCAGGCTGATCGAACGGGCCGGGCTCATGGCCCTGATGTCGTACCAGCTCGGCATCTCATAGCCACCGTTGATCGTCACCGACCGGGTGGGTGCCTGGGGTAAAACGAAGCGGGTGGTCAGTAACGTTTCCTGCAGCGCTTCGGCCACCGGCAGGAAGTCGTAGCGATCGGCGCCCAGGCCATGCAGCCAGATAACGCAGGCGTCTGCGGGCTTGGCGGGCTCTAGAATCAAGGGTTCGGTCATGTCTGCTCCATAGATGTGCGGGCGCTCCGATTGGGTGCGTCGCAACGGTGCGCGATAGGTTGATCTGTTAAGAGAATGTCGCAAGGTTGAATCTTTTGCCATTGAACAGGGCGCTCAGCGACCCAGCCGGCACTCTGGTACGGGCCTTGCTATGTGTAGGTCGATGTCAGAACTCTCCGACGGCGGTAACACTATCAGTGAGTGCCGCTTGTGGGGAAGCAACTGGAATTACCGCAAAGATCTCATGCTGCTTGACCCCAAAAAAAGCCAACACGGGTCGATATCGCCTCATAAGGGTGCGCTGAGGTTGGAGCTCCGACACAACAAGAGCAACTGGAGGTTTGAATGAAGGTATTGAAATCCACCCTGGCCATCGTGACCGCGGCCGCTGTATTGGGTGTCAGTGGTTTTGCCCAGGCTGGCGCCACCCTGGACGCCGTGCAGAAGAAAGGCTTTGTACAATGTGGCGTGAGTGACGGCCTGCCGGGTTTCTCGGTGCCGGATGCCAGCGGCAAGATCCTCGGGATCGACGCTGACGTGTGCCGTGCCGTCGCCGCCGCCGTTTTCGGCGACGCGACCAAGGTCAAGTTCAGCCAGTTGAACGCCAAGGAGCGTTTCACCGCGCTTCAATCGGGCGAAGTCGACATCCTGTCGCGCAACACCACCATGACCAGCTCCCGCGATGCGGGCATGGGCCTGAAATTCCCGGGCTTCATCACCTACTACGACGGCATCGGTTTCCTGGTTAACAACAAGCTGGGCGTGAAAAGCGCCAAGGAACTGGACGGTGCAACCATCTGCATCCAGGCCGGTACCACCACCGAGCTGAACGTTTCCGACTACTTCCGTGGCAACAACCTCAAGTACACCCCAATCACCTTCGACACCTCCGATGAAAGCGCCAAGTCGCTGGAATCCGGGCGTTGCGACGTGCTGACCTCCGACAAGTCCCAACTGTTCGCCCAGCGCAGCAAGCTGGCCGCGCCGAAGGACTACGTGGTGCTGCCGGAAACCATTTCCAAGGAGCCCCTGGGCCCGGTCGTGCGTAACGGCGACGACGAGTGGCTGGCCATCGTGCGCTGGGTTGGCTACGCCATGCTCAACGCTGAAGAGGCCGGTATCACCTCCAAAAACGTTGAAGCTGAAGCCAAGTCCACCAAGAACCCGGACGTTGCCCGTCTGCTCGGTGCCGACGGCGAATACGGCAAAGACCTGAAAGTGAAGAAGGATTGGGTGGTACAGATCGTCAAGCAAGTCGGTAACTACGGTGAAGTGTTCGAGCGCAACCTGGGCAAGAGCACCCCGCTGGAAATCGACCGTGGCCTGAACGCGCTGTGGAACAACGGCGGCATTCAATACGCACCGCCTGTGCGCTGATCGCTGATGGTTCTGTCACCCGGTGGGCCAACCGCCGGGTGATGTTCTGTTCCATTCTTTTCGGGGCACTTCATGCAAAATCAAATCGGCGCACCCAAGCAGAAGCTCAGCTTCAGCGATCCCAAAGTGCGTGCGTGGCTCTTCCAGATCATCACGATTGTGGCGGTGGTCTCGCTGGGCTGGTACCTCTTCAATAACACCCAGACCAACCTGCAGCACCGGGGCATTACCTCGGGTTTCGACTTTCTTGAGCGCAGTGCCGGCTTCGGCATCGCGCAGCATTTGATCGATTACACCGAGTCGGACAGCTATGCCCGGGTGTTTGTGATCGGTTTGCTCAACACCTTGCTGGTGACCGTGATCGGTGTGGTCCTGGCGACCCTGCTCGGCTTCATCATCGGCGTGGCGCGGCTGTCGCCGAACTGGATGATCAACAAGCTGGCGACCGTGTATGTGGAAGTATTCCGCAACATTCCG
The DNA here is from genome assembly GCF_002934065.1 of Pseudomonas orientalis. Lineage (NCBI taxonomy): Bacteria > Pseudomonadati > Pseudomonadota > Gammaproteobacteria > Pseudomonadales > Pseudomonadaceae > Pseudomonas > Pseudomonas orientalis. The sequence continues at coordinate 1,112,108 of NZ_CP018049.1, forward strand.
CCGCTGCTGCAAATCCTGTTCTGGTACTTCGCGGTGTTCCTGACCATGCCGGGGCCGCGCAACAGTCACAATTTCGGCGACACTTTCTTTGTCAGCAGCCGTGGCCTGAATATGCCGGCGGCGATTGCAGCTGATGGTTTCTGGCCGTTTGTGGTCAGCATCGTGGTTGCCATTGCGGCAATCGTGCTGATGGCGCGTTGGGCCAACAAGCGCTTTGAAGCGACCGGTGTGCCGTTCCATAAGTTCTGGGCGGGCCTGGCGTTGTTCATCGTGATCCCGGCACTGTGCGCGTTGATCTTCGGTGCGCCGCTGCATTGGGAAATGCCCAAGCTGCAAGGTTTCAACTTCGTCGGCGGCTGGGTACTGATTCCCGAACTGCTCGCGTTGACCCTGGCGCTGACCGTCTACACCGCTGCGTTCATCGCCGAGATCGTACGGTCGGGCATCAAGTCGGTCAGCCATGGCCAGACCGAAGCGGCACGTTCCCTGGGCCTGCGCCCCGGGCCGACGCTGCGCAAGGTCATCATCCCGCAGGCCCTGCGGGTGATCATTCCGCCGCTGACCAGCCAATACCTGAACCTGGCGAAAAACTCCTCGCTGGCCGCCGGTATCGGTTACCCGGAAATGGTTTCGCTGTTTGCCGGCACGGTGCTCAACCAGACCGGCCAGGCCATCGAAGTCATTGCCATCACCATGAGCGTGTACCTGGCGATCAGCATCAGCATTTCCCTGCTGATGAACTGGTACAACAAGCGCATTGCGCTGATCGAGCGGTGAGGAAACGCCCATGAGTTCACATACGTTCAAACCTGATATGCCGCCGCCGAACAAAGTCTTCGGGCCGATGGCATGGATGCGCGCCAACCTGTTCTCCAGCTGGCTCAACACGCTGCTGACGTTGCTGGCGTTCTACCTGATCTACCTGGTAGTGCCGCCGATCCTCAGCTGGGCGATCATCGATGCCAACTGGGTCGGCACTACCCGCGCCGACTGCACCAAGGAAGGCGCCTGCTGGGTATTCATCCAACAGCGCTTCGGCCAGTTCATGTACGGCTACTACCCCGGCGATCTGCGCTGGCGCGTGGACCTCACCGTATGGCTGGCGATTGTCGGCGTGGCGCCGTTGTTCATCTCGCGTTTTCAACGCAAGGCGGTCTACGGCCTGAGCTTTCTGGTGCTGTACCCGATCATCGCGTTCTTCCTGCTGCACGGCGGCGCGTTCGGGCTGACCAACGTGGCCACCAGCCAGTGGGGCGGCTTGATGCTGACCCTGGTCATCGCCACCGTGGGCATTGCCGGCGCGTTGCCGCTGGGCATCATGCTGGCGTTGGGGCGGCGTTCGAACATGCCGGCGATTCGGGTGGTCTGCGTGACCTTCATCGAATTCTGGCGCGGCGTGCCGTTGATCACCGTGCTGTTCATGTCCTCGGTGATGCTGCCGCTGTTCCTGCCCGAGGGCATGGGCATCGACAAGCTGCTGCGCGCATTGATCGGCGTGATCCTGTTCCAGTCGGCCTACGTGGCCGAGGTGGTGCGCGGTGGTTTGCAGGCGATTCCCAAGGGCCAGTACGAAGCGGCCGCGGCGATGGGCCTGGGTTACTGGCGCAGCATGGGCCTGGTGATTCTGCCGCAAGCACTGAAGATGGTGATCCCCGGCATCGTCAACACCTTTATTGCGTTGTTCAAGGACACCAGCCTGGTGATCATTATCGGCCTGTTCGACCTGCTCAACAGCGTCAAACAAGCCGCCGCCGACCCCAAATGGCTGGGCATGGCCACCGAAGGCTACGTGTTCGCCGCTCTGGTGTTCTGGATTTTCTGTTTTGGTATGTCGCGCTATTCCATTCATTTGGAACACAAGCTCGACACAGGCCACAAGCGTTAGGAGTTGTTGTTATGAGCGAAGCGATCAAACAGCCTGTGAGCCCTGAAGGCATTATCCAGATGCAGGGCGTCAATAAGTGGTACGGCCAGTTCCACGTGTTGAAAGATATCAACCTCAACGTCAAGCAGGGCGAGCGTATCGTGCTGTGCGGCCCGTCGGGTTCGGGCAAGTCCACCACCATCCGCTGCCTCAACCGTCTGGAAGAGCACCAGCAGGGCCGCATCGTGGTCGATGGCGTGGAACTGACCAACGACCTCAAGCAGATCGAAGCGATCCGTCGCGAGGTCGGCATGGTGTTCCAGCACTTCAATCTGTTCCCGCACCTGACCATCCTGCAGAACTGCACGCTGGCGCCGATGTGGGTGCGCAAGATGCCCAAGCGCAAGGCCGAGGAAATCGCCATGCATTACCTGGAGCGCGTGCGCATTCCGGAGCAGGCCCACAAGTTTCCGGGGCAGCTTTCAGGTGGCCAGCAACAGCGTGTGGCGATTGCCCGCGCGCTGTGCATGAAGCCCAAGATCATGTTGTTCGACGAGCCGACCTCGGCACTCGACCCGGAAATGGTCAAGGAGGTGCTGGACACCATGATCGGCCTGGCCGAAGACGGCATGACCATGTTGTGCGTGACCCATGAGATGGGGTTTGCGCGCACCGTGGCCAACCGCGTGATCTTCATGGACAAGGGCGAGATCGTTGAGCAGGCGGCGCCGAATGACTTCTTCGACAATCCGCAGAATGATCGGACCAAGTTGTTCCTGAGCCAGATTTTGCATTGATCGATGGGTGAAAAATAAACCCGGCCTGGTGCCGGGTTTATTGCTTGAGGGCTATGAAATTTTCGCCTCATGCTCTGTGTTGACGGTATGGGTGAACCCCCGCATGTCAGCACCCTCGGCCAATACCTTGGCATCAGCTAGCAGGTGCGGGTAGCGATCCAACAACCGCATCAGTAGCACCAGCGGTTTGGGTGGCAGGAGCTCACCGCGTTCGTAGCGTGAAAACGCGTTGTGGCCACCGCCTGACAAAAGCTCCACCGTTTCTTTTTGTGTGAGGTGCAGCTTACGGCGGATGCGTTTCATCTCGGTGCCGATCATTTTTCGTGCAGCGTGGATGAGTTCATCACCTGCTTTCGCGTGGCGCGCTGAGCTATCGGGGTCATACATGCCGTCCCGGCATACATGGCATTCCCAGCCGGAAAGGTCATCAACACCACGCTCCATCCCTTTGACACTAAGGGTTTCGCTGCGCCCCTCGAAGCGTGTCATTCCTTCGGGCGCACCGCATATGCAGCATTGTTGGGTTTTCATGAGTTGCGCTCCTTGAAGGAGATTACCGGTGGGGTGCCGCCTATGCAGTAAGTGACCTTTATGTAAATCTCCATGCCGTGTGAACTGATGTGGTACACGTCCTGCCAGACCCGCCTTTATCACCGCCAAGTTGTAATGAGGTGTGTACTTTTCCATAAGACACCTGAAGCCAATAATTACCCTCTAAGGGTATTTTACCAATCGAAAATACTGCTCCTTTTCCTGCCCAAGAACCCTAGTGCGTTGCCTTTGTAGGCAGCTGCGAATAGCCTGTGGGAAAATTCATCCCATGATTGGCCGTCCTGCAGGCGAGCTGCAGGCACTGCGCTCGGCAAGATCCGCAACGCGCCAAATCCCTCTGCCGGCAGTTGATCAATGACCCCTGAAACGCAACGCAAGACTGAACTTGAAGAGCTGCTGATTGACGCCGAGGCCGACGATGAGGGTGTGCAACACGCGCAGCCGAGTGTGGTGCGACCCTGGTTGCTGTTGCTCGGCCTGGTCCTGGTGGCACTGAATCTGCGCCCGGCGTTGTCGAGCCTGTCGCCGTTGCTGGCCGAAGTCTCCAGCAGCCTGGGTTTGTCGGCGGCCAAGGCCGGCTTGCTGACCACCTTGCCGGTGCTGTGCCTGGGCCTGTTCGCGCCCACCGCGCCGCTGCTGGCGCGACGTTTTGGCGCCGAGCGCGTGGTGTTGGGCATTTTGCTGACCCTGGCCACCGGGATCATCCTGCGCAGTTCGTTCGGCGAGGTGGGGCTGTTTGCCGGCAGCCTGATTGCCGGTGCGAGTATCGGTATCATCGGCGTGTTGCTGCCGGGCATCGTCAAGCGTGATTTCGCCAGGCAGGCCGGTGCCATGACGGGGGTCTACACCATGGCCCTGTGTCTGGGGGCCGCCCTGGCCGCCGGTGCCACTGTGCCGTTGAGCCATTATTTCGGTGGCAGTTGGACCATCGGCCTGGGTTTCTGGATCCTGCCGGCCCTGGTGGCGGCGCTGTTCTGGTTGCCCCAAGTCGGGCAAAAACACGGCGCCCACCGAGTCGCCTACCGTGTGAGGGGCTTGCTGCGTGATCCGTTGGCGTGGCAAGTGACCCTGTACATGGGCCTGCAATCGTCCCTGGCCTACATCGTGTTCGGCTGGTTGCCATCGATCCTGATCGGTCGCGGCCTGAGTGCGACTGAGGCCGGGCTCGCGCTGTCCGGCTCTATCATCGTGCAATTGTTAAGTTCCCTCGCGGCTCCCTGGCTGGCTACGCGGGGCAAGGACCAGCGGCTGGCGATTGTGGTGGTGATGCTGCTGACCCTTGGCGGGCTGTTCGGTTGCCTCTATGCGCCACTGGATGGCCTGTGGGGTTGGGCGATTGTGCTGGGCCTGGGCCAGGGCGGCACCTTCAGCCTGGCGCTGACCCTGATCGTGTTGCGCTCGCGCGATTCCCATGTGGCCGCCAACCTGTCGAGCATGGCCCAGGGCATCGGCTACACCCTGGCCTCTCTCGGCCCGTTTGCGGTCGGCCTGGTGCATGACTGGACCGGCGGCTGGGCAGCCATTGGCTGGATCTTCGCGGTGATCGGCCTGGGGGCCATCATTGCCGGGCTGGGCGCCGGGCGTGCGCGCTATGTGCAGGTCACCAGCGAGAAGGTTTAGAGATACACCACTTCCAGCGTGGCCGAGCCATCGAGCGGGGTTTCCACACTCAAATCCAGATTCTGGCGGGCATTGATCACCGTCTGCACCGTGACATTGCCCCCCAGGGTACCGATGGCCGTGGGCCCGCTGACGCTGCCCTCCACGTCGGTAAAGCCCAGGTAGCTTCGCGAGCCAATATCGATGGGGTCGAGATTGGAGGTGCGCCACGCCAGGCCGCCGGTGGTGGACTCGGTGCCGTACACCTGCGCGGTGTTGCTGGCCTGGGTTTGGCGTGGGTCGAAGGTCATGGAATAGACACCCAGGCGGTTACCGCTCTTATCGAACCCCAGCCCGTAGTAAATCTCGCTGTTGACCATGGCCGAACCGTCACGGTTGTCACGCATGCGCAGGGCGTAGCGGACGGGGCCACTGCAGGCGATGGCGAAACGCAGGGTCTTGGCGGGCAGGCGTGTGCCGGTCTCCAGGTTCAAGTCCTGCTGGGCGATCTTGCCGTAGTCGATCAGCGCGCCGCCGGGGAACTGCGGCAGGCAGGCGGCAGGAACGATCAGGCCCTGGACATTCAGGTCCACTGCCGAAGTGGCCCACGCAGCGGGCAAGCACGCCAGGAGCAACAGACTAAAAGGGATACGGGTTTTCATGGGACGGACTCCTTACAGGGGGGGCTCAGGGGTAGACGATTTCGAGCGTGCCGGAACCGTTGATGTGCACCACGTCTCGCAGGTCCAGGGTTTGCATCGGCGCCAGGTAAGTCTTGATGCGCATCGTGCCGGTCAGCGCCTGCAGGGCGACCGGCCCGGTAGTGACGCCGGTTTTGTCGGTAAAACCCATGATGCTGTTGGCGGCCATGGGGATTTGCCGCGCGGTGGAACGGCTCCACGCCACGCCATTGCTGGTGGAGTCGGTGCGGTACAGCGTGGGGAAGGCATCGGCGCTGAATTCGGCCGGGTCGATGGTCAGGTAAAAGCGCCCGATCTTGTTGCGGCTGGCATCCAGGTCCAGGCCATAAGCCGTTTCATCGGTGCCGCCCGTGGCAGAACCGTCGCGGTTGTCCTTCATGCGCAGGGCGAAGCGGATGGGCGCGTCGCAGGTCACGCTCAGGCGCAAGGTGCGGGTGGGCAGGGGCGTTTCAGTGCTGGCGTTGAGGTCTTTGGCGTACAGAGTGCCGTAGTCCACCACGCCTTGATCGGACAAGGTTGGCAGGCAGGCGATAGGCGCGAAGTGCGCGCGCAGTGTCAGTTCCCGGTAGCGCCCGTGGTGCGCGCCGTACAACATGCCTGAGACTTCCCACGTGGTCGCATCGCGTACTTGGGTGGCGGCAGGGGCGGCCCAGGCGCGCAGGGTCAATTGCAGCGCCAGGGTTTTTCCGCTGAGTACTGTGCCTCGTTCGACGGGTGCTATGCCGTGGCCGGGTCGCCATTCCATGACGCTGCCGGTGGCGACGGGCGCCTGCCCCACGGCGGGCAGCACACCCAGCTCCACCGCGCGGCCGTCGAGCAGGGCATTACCGACTTCAATGGCATAGCTGCCGTGCTCGGTAAACTGCCAGCGCTGCGGGCTGGCGGCTTGCGCACGGTAGAACAGGCTGAGGTCTTCGGCCTGGGGGCAACTGACGGTCACACTCAAGCGACGCTCGCCGAGCAGGCGCTGCGGTGCGCTGTCGCTTTGGGCCAGGCGGCTCATCAGGCCGAGATCCAGCAATGGTTCACTGACGTTCAGTTGGCACTCTTCAAAAGCCTGGGCTGTGCCGGCGGCGCCGATCAACAGCCACAGGCACAGGGGGCGCAAACAGCTTGCAAGGGGCATGGCGGGAATCCTCACGGGGCGTGACAGCGTGCGGGGGCCGTTTCGAAGTACACCGAGGGGTCGGCTTTTTCCGGCAGCGAGTAACGCAATTGGCAACGACTGCCTTGGGGCGTGGTGATCCACAGCGTCGATTGGCCCAGCACATTGGGTAGAAACACCTGGCTGCCGTCCTGCACCAGGGTGATGAACTCACCTTCGGCACTGCTGACCGAGGCACCCGCCGGCAGCGGCGCGCCCTGGTCGGTGCTGACGGTGAGCAGCAGGCGGCGGGTCAGGCCGACGCCGAACTCGACGCGGTCCACGGCGCCGCGTCCGGCCGAAATCATGGCCAGGCCGTTGGTGATATCGGCATTGCGCGGTAGTGAACGGGTCTGCACTTCCACCGGGCTGCGTCCGTAGGCGGCGACCTGCGGCACCACGGCCTGGCCTTGCCAGTCGGTCCACACAGGGCCGCTGGGAGTGCTGAGCTTGATGCCGCTCATGTCGCCGACTGACACCAGGGCGAAGGTGTCGCGCACCGGATAGGGGGAAAAGGTCACGCCGTCGCCATGCAGCACCACGCCGCCGCGCGCACCGCCTTGATAGCTGGAACGCTCGGCATCGGAGCGGCTGTAACTGACATCCAGCTGGCTGTAGCGCGGCAGCGCGGAGATGCCCAGGGTGGTTTCCACTTGATGGTCGCTGCTGTCGTGCTCGGCGCTGACGCGATAGCTGAGCTGGTCGTCGATCTGTTCAGTGATGCCCAGGCCGGCGCGGTTCTCGCCGCCGGAGTTGCGCACCCAGCTGCGCAGCCGGCGACTCTCGCCCAGCGGTACGCTGATATTGAAGTACACCGCGTTGTCCTGCTGCTGGCGGCCGCCCATTTGCCATTCGGCACTGGCCGACAACGACACGGCCCCAATGCTCGTGCCCCAGGAGGCCAGCGCACGGCTGCTGCTGTCACCGGCAAAATTGGCCGAGCGTGAAACACCGGCACTGAATGCACCCAATCGCGGATGGGACCAGCCCAGGTTGAGGCTTTGCTGGTCGCGGTAGCGTGAATCACGGTTGCTGTCGTCGCGCGTGTAAGTGCTTTCTTCGAGTTCGCGGTAGCCGATGCTGCGCCAGGAATTGGCGGCGCTGATCGACCATTGTTCGCCCAGGCGCTGGGACCAGGACAGATCGGTCTGCACGCCGGAGACCTTTTCCCGTGCCTGGCTATTGGACACTTGCGTGGACAGTTGGATCTGACTGTCCAGCCACGGCAACCAGCCCAGGCCGGCGCCCACCGAACGGTATTCACTGGCCGCCAGCACGCCCGTGCCGAGGGTCAATTGCGGGTGCAGGGCGCCGGTCCAGCCGCCACTGACTACCCACGGATCCTCGCCTTTGGCATCGCCCACATTGCGCACCCGGCCCGCTGCCACGGAGTAACCCGGGGCTGGCAACCCGAGCCCGAGCATGGCGGCGGGCACGGTGAAGCGTCGTTCACCGCCGACGCTCTCCTTAATCGTGACTTCAACGTCCGAGCGCGTATTCAAACGACGCACATCGGTCAGGGCAAAGGGCCCGGCGGGCACCACGGTGGAGTGAATCAACGCGCCGTTCTGACGGATTTCCACTTGTGCCGGGCTATTGGCGATACCTTGAATCAGCGCGCCCTGGCCCTGTTCCTGCAGCGCATGCTCGGTGAGCACCTGCACCCCGGTGATTTGCGCGCCGGACAGCACGGGGTTGTAGAGATTGATCTGGCCGGCCTGCAACACGGCCTGGTGGCTGGCAAAGGTACGTTGTGCGTAGGTTTCCAGGTGGCTGCTGCGTGACAGCCCGTCCTGCCAGGTCTGCACCTGGCGGCTGCGCACGATCCAGTCGCCGGCATTGAACCCCACCTCGGTATTGGCCGAACCAAAGCGGCTGGCGTCATCGCCGAAGCGGTTGTAGAAGCCGCTGAGGTCGTAGTTGAGCAGCCCGGCAAACCCGCCGGTTTCGTAGCCGGAGATGTCCTGCTGTACGGGGCGCAGGGCGTCGGTGGGCACCACCAGCGACACCGTCAATGTCGCCGGGTCTGGTTCCACCAGGGTTTGCGGATACCGCGCAAGAAAATCATGGCAGTCCTCGGTTTCACCGGGCGGCATCAGATTGGCGGCGTCCAGCAAAGCGCGGTCAAAGCACAGATTGCCTTGCTGATCGAAGTTCACCGCCAACCGACCACGGCGCTGACCGTTGACGCGCAGGTTGACGGTGTGTTGGCCGGCCGCGTAACGCGGTGCGGCCAGCAACAGGCTGGCCAGCTGTGGGTCGATACCGCGTTGTTGCAAGGTCTGGGCATCGAAGCCGGACGGGCTTGAATCTTCGGCGCAGACGTTGGCGGGTATCAGCGCACACAGCAGCAACACCAGCACCAGGGCAGGGCTGGCAGAGGGATCGGGCACGGCTTCGCCGTCACGGTAACTCAATACTGTTTTCACGCAAGGTACTCGAGTAGTGAGCGCGCAGGCCCCGTGAGCCTGGCGTTCTGGTGACGATCAATAAGCCGTCACTTCGTTACTCAGGCGGCGCAGGGAGGTACGCCGCCTGGGGTGTTCCGTCAGAAGCTGATGGGGGCGTCGTAAGCCTTGACCGCAAACCCGTACACCGTGGCCGGCTGCAGCCTGACCGTCTTGGCCTGGCTGCTGCTGGCCGGCACGCTCAAGGCTTCGCCGGGCAGCACATAGGTCCGTGGCAGCAACGCCTTGCCGTTACCGGGCAGCAGTTGCAGCTCCTGCGCCAGGCGCACCACGTACGGCGTGTCGTTACGCACTTGCAATTGGCCTTCGCGCAGTGTCCAGGTCAGGTCGGTCCAGGGCGTGCGGTTGGGGGCCAGGCCCTTTGGGTGCACAATCACCGGCAGGTTCTGGCGCACGGTCACGCCCACGCGGGCATGCCCGGCGGCGGTGGCGGCGCGGCCCTGGGGCATGCCTTCGAACACCGCGCGTTTAAGTCGCTGGGTCAGTAATGGCTGCTGATTTTGCAAAATGAAACGCACCAACTGGGACTTGGATGCTTCCACCCGTGACAGCGGCGGTGTCACCACCAACAGCGGTTCGGTGTCTTCCGGTATGTCCTGCAAGGTCACATGCAACAGGGCGAGTTGGCTGTCGGTGTTGGTCACCGACACGGACGCTTCGCCGTCCTCTTCATGCACGATCACCACGGAGGTGTCCGGGACCATGCCGTCGGCTTTTACCTGATTGCCGAGCACTAGCAGCAAGGCAATGAGGCCGACAGCGGTGTTCGAGAATGTCGTCGTCATGACGGGTTTCCATTAGCCAAAAAAGGGATCGGTCAGAGGTAGCGCAGGTCCAGGACGATGGCGCCGTCAAGCGGAACTTCCTGGTTCAGGGTCAGGTACTGCGAAAAGTTGATGGCCGTGCTCACCTGAAGCTGGACGGTCAACTGGCTGATGAAGTCGGGTTGACGGTCACCTGGCGGCGCAAAGGCCATATGGGTGCGTGGGTAGGCATTGGGCTCCTGCGTCCAGGTTTCGCCGTTGTCGGTGGAGGCCAATACCTGCATAGGCTGCGCATCGCCCACCGCGTTGCGATAGGACAAGGCTACCGAACCCAGGCGCTCCTCTGGGACGTGGATATTCCTGCCCAGGCCGTAGAAATAGTCGGGGGCCGAGGAGGAGTCGGCGCGATTATCGATACCGACCAACGCAAACAGCATGGGCCTGGCGCACCGCACGCGCAGTTCGAGCACCTGGATAGGCAGCACGGTGAACTCATCGGCATTGAGGCTGTGGGAAGGGATCTTGCCGTGATCAACAGTGCCTTCATGGGTCAGCTCGATATAGCAGGCATCCGGGGTGACTCGGCCGGTGACCGTGAGGTCCACGGCCGACGCCCCGTGGGCACCGGTCATCGCGGCCAGGCAAAGCACGGGCAACGCCAGGCGCAGCCCATGCCTGCCAACGTACAAGGGATGGGCAGCCATGGGTTACAGGTACTTCACTTCAAGGGTGGCGGAGCCGTCAATGTTCACTTCGTTGCTCAGGTCCAGGCCATCGGCACGAAAGACAAAGGTCTGCACCTGCAGATCGACTCGCAAATCCTTGACTGCCAGCGGCTGACTGTCGTCCTCCATTGAGGCCACCGACATGTACAGGCCCGGATCCCAGAATTTCTCGCGGTACCAGGTATTGCCTTGGTCACCCGATGCGATGGGCTGCACCACTACTCCGTCTTCGGCGACGGGGCTGACCAAGGTAAGGCTGTAGCCACCAAGCCGCTGGGTCTCGTTGATAAAGCCCAGCCCATAGCTAAGCGAGGAACCTGAGGCTGCACGGTTGTCAATCGAGTGCACGGCAAACTGGATCGGGGCATCGCAATTGACCGCCATGCTCAGAGTGTGGTTGCCGATGATTGTATTTTTGTCTGGGTTCAAATCCTTTGCAGATATCTTGCCGTGGTCGATCACACCACCTGCGGACAGGCTTGGCGTGCAGGCGCTCGGCACGATCAGGCCCTTGACGGTCAGGTCCACGCTGGATGCGGCGAAGGCATTGGCCGAGCTGAGCAGCAGTACACTGGCGGCCAGGGTGGTCAAACAGGTTTTCATCGGGAGGCTCCTTAGAGGTAATTGACTTGCACGGTGGCGTGGCCGTCGATGGGCACTTCGTCGGTCAGGGTGAGGTTGCTGGCGGGGGCAATGTGGGCGATCAGACGTATTTCTGCGTCCAGCTCCTGCACCGCAATCGGCGTCAGGCCGTCGTTGTCGGCGACCGCCGTCAACAAGGTGTGGCTGAGCATTACCGAAGGCATCCAGGTCACACCGCCATCCCTGGAAGTGATGGTGCGTACCGGTACGCCATCGGCTACCGGCATGTACAGGCCAAGCCCTGCATCGCCGACTTTTTCATCGTTAGGCGTCATGCCCAAGCCATGCCAGCTGAAGTGACTGGCGGTGGTGCCCGCGCGGTTGTCGATGGTGTTCAGGGTGAAAAATGTCGGCCCCTCGCAGCGCACGCTCAAGTGCATGGTTTCTCGGGGCAGGTCGGTGTAGGTGTCGGTATTGAGGTCTTTGACCGACACCTTGCCGAAGTCGACGACCCCGCCGCCGGAAACCACGGGCGCGCAGGCGGCGGGGGTGATGCTGCCGCGTACGAGCAACTCGGTGTTGCTGGCGGCGAATGCTGCGGGGCATAACAGCAAGGCACTTAACAAGCTGGGGGCGAAAACCTTCATGGTCAGTGGATCTCCTTAGGCATTGGGAATGGTTAAGGCATTACAGGTATTTCACTTCAATCGTGGCGGAGCCGTTGATGGCGACCTCCGTGGTCAGGTCCATGCCGGCTGTTGGAGCGATCATGGTTTGCACGTCGAGGTCTGCCGTCACCTGCTGGACCGGAGTGGGTGCCCAACTGCCTGTCGAGCGAACGCCAAACGAAGTAAGGTAGGAGACCGGCCATATGTCGCCTGGGACAACATCCCGCCAGGTGAGGCCATTATCGGAGGACTCAAGTAAGGTGATCGCCGCGCCGTCGGCCATGGGGTTTTCTAACGTCAGGGTGTACCCGCCCAATTTTTTTCCGCTGACCAGGCCCAGGCCGTAGCTGTTCATCGGGTCATGGGCGTTCCCTTGATTATCGACGCCCTTCAGGGCCAGCAGGGTCGGCGCATCGCAGGTGATCGCCAGTTGCAGGGTGTGATTGCCGAGCAAGGTCCAGTTGTCCGGTTTCAAATCCTTGGCCGCAACTTTCCCGTGGTCGATAACCCCACCGCTTGAAAGGCCGGGAGCACAAGCGCTGGGCGTGATCAGCCCCTTGACGGTCAGGTCCACGCTGCTGGCGGCGAGCGCGGATGAACTCATGACGAGCAACAGGGCACCGCTCATCAGGCGTACAGGGGTTTTCATTTCAGTTTGTCCATCGCAGATTGGCGGATATCAAGGCGCGTGCAGGCCAGCGCCCCTTCTCTAGAGGTGGGTGGTTTGCTGGGCGACGGTCTCGATGGTTATTGACGGTTGCCGGGGGGTGGCAAGCGGTCCCTCTATCGGGGAGGGCACAATTTAGCGAGGGACCTGCGTAGGGGAAATACAACTAATACGACACTGGCTTGGTGCGGCGGGCACCTATGAAATATGTGCCTCTTTCGTAGTTGTTGTATCGGCTACAGGCATCCGAAAGGTTATTTGTTTCAGGCCGATAACCATCAAAAGAATGTGGCGACCCTCACTGCGCAATAGGCCTGCATGGCTGTTGCATCAGTGTGATGCGTTGCCGCCGGATCAATAGCCATGAAGAGGTACGGATGGTTTCGCGGGTAGGTTCAAGCGCAGGAACGAGCCGCAAGCCGAAGTCGCCTGTTGTTCCCCCCCTTCATTGGCAGCGACTGAGTGTCCTGGTGGTGGAAGACCACGCAGCCTATCGCCTGGTGCTGGGCTGGTTACTACAGAAATTGGGCCTGAGGCATGAGTTGGTCGCAGACGGATTCATGGGGTTGATGGCGTTCACCAGCCGGTCCTTTGACTTGGTCATCAGTGATTGCCAGATGCCCTTGGTGGACGGCTACAGCATGGCCCGCGCCATTCGACAGCATGAGCGTGATTACCGGACGAGGCGCGTGCCGATCATCGCCTTGACCGCCAACTTGCAAAACGACAGCCCCAGGCGCTGCCGCGAAGCCGGCATGGATGCCTGGCTGCTCAAACCCTTGACCCTTGAACAACTGCACGCTGTACTGCTGCGCTGGTTGCCTGGCGATACCGGTCCGCAAGCCGGCCAGCAGGCTGAAGCCGCTGCGAGCTGGCCGACCCGCGCCACGCTTGTCGCCACATTTGGCAGCGACCTGATGGTCGATCAGTTGCTGGAAAGCCTGCTGGTCGAAGCGTGGGAAGACCATCGTGTGTTGCGTCATGCTTGTTCAACCCTGAACGCGGCACTGGCTGCCGAACGCCTGCATCGCCTGGTGGGTAGCCTGGTGTTTCTGGGTGGTACCGACCTTGAGTTAACTGCAATGCAATTGATCGAACAGCTCCAGCGCGATGATATTGCGTTCCACAAGGTACAACTGGAGGTATTCCAGGCACGTTTGTGCGTCTATCTGGAATATTTGTCCAGCATTTGAAACCTGCGCTGCAAAAGTTTTCAGTTCTTTGTCGGGCTGGTTTTGGCTGTAGGCTTTTTCCTGTTGTGCTGTAGTCCAAAGATTAGCCAGTACTGAACATTGGGCATGGCTGCAAGGGGCTCTTTGTTAATTGTTGTTGATGATCGCTGGTAGATGTATTTTGCGCGGATTCAAGTTGCCATCATTCGTGGGTACCTATGCTTCGAGTAATTATTGCTGACGATCACCCCATTGTTCGTGTCGGACAACGGGTAGTAATCGAGGCGAATGGCAGATGCAAAGTGGTCGGTGAAGCCGACGGACCCGATCAGTTGCTTGACGTGTTGAGTAAAACCCCGTGCGACGTGCTGGTCACGGACTTTGCCATGCCAGGCGGTCAGCAGGCCGATGGCTATGGCTTGTTGGGGCTGCTGCACCGTCAGTATCCGCAGGTGCCGGTCATCGTGGTGACGATGTTCGCCAATATCGCCATATTGCGTGCGTCTTTTGCCCACGGTGTAAGAGCGGTGGTCGCCAAGAGCGCTTCGGCCAAAGAGTTGCCCCTGGCGGTCAAGGCCGTGTGTGCCGGCCAGACCTTCACCAGCGAATCCCTGCGTGCGCAGCTGGTGGAGGCGGGGGTGGGTGACCAGTCCCGGCAGCCGCAGTTGTCCGACAAGGAGCGCGAGGTGGTGCGCATGCTGGCCAGCGGCATGACCGTCAGCCAGATCGCGGCACAGGTCAATCGGAGTATTTCTACTATCAGCAAACAGAAGAGCACGGCCATGCAGCGGCTGAGTATCTCGACGGATGTCGATTTGTTTGCCTATGCGCGTGATGCGGGGATGGTGCCGTAGAAAGTGACAGTTATATGACGGCTTTGGGTTGATGAGTGCGCCAGTAGCGATTCGTATTACTTGTATTTGGGTTTATTTAAGTCTCCAGTAACTTGGCACGGTCGCCCTGCTGTTGCAGTGGTTATTTATCTATTAATTGAGTCGAACTTACAGGTTTGGTGAGGCGCTTATGTGTGTCTGTTTAAGCCTGTTAACAAGCGACCTAAAGTGAGCATTGATATGCCGTCTCGTGCACTTATTACCGTTACGTTATTGCTGGGGAGTGTTTCCAATGTGATCGCCGCGTCCAGCGTAGATCTAAGTGTTGTCGGCGTGATCACGCCTTCGGCCTGTACACCGACCTTGTCCAACAGCGGGGTGGTGGACCATGGAAAACTTTCGGTTCAGGACTTCCCGGCTAACGAAATGGTACTGCCACAGGCTACCCTGCAACTGGAGGTTATTTGTGATGGGCCGCTATTGATGGCGGTCAAGAGTACGGATAACCGTGCCGGAACTGCGAATGTTTACTCGTACGTTGATCCGCGCTCCGTTTATGGTTTGGGCTTGGCCAGTGGTGGTGAAAAGATCGGTAGATACACGTTCAGGACGGCTAATGCTACAGCCGATGGCAACCCCGCCGCCGTGATCGAGTCCGTGGACCAAACCACCTGGATGGGGGCTGATGTGGCGGTCTGGCAACCAGGCTGGATGCGCTCCGTCAGTAGTGGCGGACTCACACCCATGGCCGTGACGACCTTCAAGGCAGACCTGTTGCTGGACACAGTTCTCGCATCCAAGCGGTCTCTGCCGATTACCGAGGAAATCCAGATCGACGGCAGCGCCACCTTGGATGTGGTCTACCTCTGACCGCGCCGGGCATCACTCATTCCCATGGCGAATAGCAATGGCTTTCCAGTGTGACGCGGATTATCGTTCAGCACCCCTGACTAGCACGGTGCCTGCCCATGAGTGATGCCCATAACGCCCTGATTACCGAGTTCTACCGCGCCTTCCAGCGCCTGGACGCCGAAGCCATGGCCGCCTGCTACACCGACGATGTGCTGTTCAGCGACCCGGCCTTCGGCGAACTGCGCGGGCGTGATGCCGGGGATATGTGGCGCATGCTCACCACCCGGGCCAAGGATTTTTCCCTGACCTTCGACAGCGTGCGCAGTGATGAGGCCGCCGGCAGTGCGCATTGGGTGGCGACGTACCTGTTCAGCGCGACCGGCAATACGGTGGTCAACGATATCCAGGCACGCTTTGTGTTTCGCGACGGCAAGATCTGTGAACACCACGACAGCTTCGACCTGTGGCGCTGGTCGCGGCAGGCGCTGGGCGCCAAGGGCGTGTTGCTGGGGTGGACGCCGCTGGTGAAGAACGCCGTGAGGGCCCAGGCGAATAAAGGGCTGAAGGCATTCCAGGCCAGTCGTTGATAAACTGGGCGCCCCTTAGCGTTGCTGAACCCATCTGTGAATACGCCTGAACCCAAACCCTGGTTCGTCTACCTGGTACGCGCCGCCAATGGCTCGCTGTATTGCGGCATCAGCAATGACCCGGTGCGCCGCTTTGCCATGCACCAGAGCGGCAGGGGCGCACGGTTTTTCCTCTCCAGCCCCGCCATTGCGCTGGTGTACACCGAGCAATGCGCGAGCAAGGGTGAGGCGCTGCGCCAGGAGCGCTTGATCAAGAAATTGAAGAAGAGCGCCAAGGAGTGCCTGGCGGCGAGTGTTCATCACGCTGACTGATAGGTTCCCATCACACCGCCGAGGGCTTTTGCGCGGTAATCTGCTCGCTCACTCGCCAAGCGGAACCCCGTATGTCTGAGCTCATCCTGCACCATTACCCGACCTCACCCTTCGCGGAAAAAGCGCGGCTGTTGCTGGGCTTCAAAGGCTTGTCCTGGCATTCCGTACACATCTCGCCGGTGATGCCCAAGCCCGATCTGACGGCCTTGACCGGCGGTTACCGCAAAACCCCGGTGCTGCAAATCGGTGCGGATATCTATTGCGACACCGCCCTGATCGCTCGCCGACTGGAGCAGGAAAAGTCCTCGCCAGCCTTGTTTCCGTTGGGCCAGGAAATGATCACCCAGACCTTCGCCACTTGGGCCGACAGCGTGGTGTTCGCCCACGCCGTCAGCCTGGTGTTCCAGCCCGAGTCGGTGGCGGTGCGTTTTGGCAAATTACCGCCGGAGGCCATCAAGGCCTTCATCGCCGACCGCGCCGCACTGTTCAGTGGCGGCACGGCGAGCAAGCTTCCGGCTGAGTTGGCCAAGCATCAGTGGCCGGCGATCATGGCGCGGTTGGAGCAACAGTTGCAGCGCGAGCCGGGGGACTTCCTGTTCGGCGCGCCGTCGATTGCCGACTTTGCCTTGGCCCACTCGCTGTGGTTCCTCAAGGCCACTCCCGTGACTTCGCCGTTGGTGGACGCTTATCCGGCGGTGCTGGCATGGCTGGGGCGCGTGCTGGGCTTCGGCCACGGCACCGCAAGCCAGATGAGCGCTGAGCGGGCGCTGGAGGTTGCCCGCAACGCTACCCCGGCAGCGTTGCCCGATGAGGTTTTCGAGGATTTGAATGGCTTCAAGGCCGGCCAGCAGGTCACGATTGCCGCCATCGACTATGGCGTCGATCCGGTGGCCGGAGAACTGCTGTTTGCCGGGCGCGAAGAGCTGATCCTGCGCCGCACCGACGAACGCGCCGGCACCGTGCATGTACATTTCCCACGCTTTGGTTTTCGCATCCAGGCGCAATAAAAAAATTTGCAAATAAAGATGAGGTAAACCACCAGCCCATCCGTGTAGTGCTTGAAACTGCGATCAATTCGCATTAACAGCGTTTTCTACACGGGTGCTCACAGCATGAAATCAACGGCGGGCGGTTGGGTCAAACAGTGGCTGGGAGCCTCGGTATTCACGGTGACGGGGCTGGCATTGCTGCCCCTGGCCGTGGCGCAGGCGCAGGAGCAGCAACGCGCCCAGTTCACGTTTGCCCTGGCGGCCAAACCGCTGCCTCAGGCGCTGAGCGATTTCAGCCGGGTCACCGGGATCAGCGTGATTTACACCGATGAAGCGCCTTACGGCCTCAGCGCTCCGGCAGTCAGCGGACAGATGAGCGCGACCCAGGCCTTGCAACGCCTGCTGGGCAATTCCGGTTTCACCTTCCGCCAGATCGACGCCCGCACCCTGGCCCTGGAACCTGTGCCTACCGACGGCGCGGTCAATCTCGGCGCTACCACCATCAGCGGCGCCAACCTCACCCAGGACAGCACCAGTTACCAGCCGCCGCCGACCAGCTCGGTGATGCGTTCCCATGGCCTGCTGCTGGAAACCCCGCAGACCGTCAACGTGGTCCCGGCTCAAGTACTGCGCGATCAACAACCGCGCAATCTGGATGACGCGCTGGGCAATATCAGTGGTATCACCCAGTCCAACACCCTCGGCAGTACCCAGGACGCGGTGATGTTGCGAGGTTTTGGCGACAACCGTAACGGCTCGATCATGAAGGACGGCATGCCGGTGGTGCAGGGCCGTGCCTTGAACGCGACGGCCGAGCGTGTCGAAGTGCTCAAGGGGCCGTCGTCGTTGCTGTATGGCATCCAGGACCCCGGCGGCGTGGTCAATATCGTCAGCAAAAAGCCCGAACTGGTGCAGTCCACCTCCCTGACGGCGCGGGGCTCGACCTTTGGCAGCGGCAAGAACGGCAGCGGTGGCGGCCTGGACACCACCGGCCCCCTGGGTGACAGCGGCCTGGCCTATCGCCTGATCGTCGACCATGAAGATGAAGACTACTGGCGTAACTACGGTACCCACCGCGAGACGTTGCTGGCGCCGTCGCTGGCATGGTACGGCGACACCACCCAAGTGGTGCTGGCCTATGAGCACCGCGAATTTCTTTCGCCGTTCGACCGTGGCACCGCCATCGATCCCAAGACCAACCATCCGCTAAACATCCCCGCCACTCGCCGTCTGGATGAGCCGTTCAACAACATGGAAGGCCGCTCCGATCTGTATCGCCTCAACGTCGATCATGATCTCAACGACGATTGGAAAGCCCATTTTGGCTATAGCTGGAACCGCGAAACCTACGACGCCAGCCAGGTACGCGTGGTCAAGGTCAACACCAACGGCACCCTGACCCGCAGCATGGACGGCACCCAGGGCGCGCTGACCACCGACCGCTTCGCCACCGCCAGCCTTGAAGGCAAGGTGAATGTGGCAGGCATGCAGCACGACCTGGTGTTCGGCCTGGATGACGAGTACCGCAAAATCTACCGCGCCGACCTGATCCGCCAGACGCCGCGTGGCGTTTTCAACTACAACGACCCGGTGTATGGCAACGAAGTGGCAGGCTCCAAAGTCAGCGCGCCGGACAGCAACCAGACCGACCTGCTGCGTAGCGACTCGTTGTTCTTCCAGGACGCCATTCACCTGAACGATCAGTGGATCCTGGTCGGCGGCGCGCGCTACCAGATGTACGACCAATACGCCGGCAAAGGCGTGCCGTTCACCGCCAACACCGATGGCAACGGCCAGAAATGGGTGCCGCGTGCCGGGCTGGTGTATCGCTACACCGATGAGCTGTCGTTCTATGGCAGCTACACCGAGTCGTTCAAACCCAACTCCACCATTGCGCCGCTGGCCAACAAGACCGTACTGGATGGCAGCCTGGACCCTGAAGAATCCAAGGCCTGGGAGCTGGGCACCAAGTTCGACTTGCCGGGGCGTATCACCGCGAGCGCGGCGCTGTTCACCATCGATAAGCGCAATGTGCTGGTACAGGTGGGCGACGGCTTGACTTCGGTCTACAGTGTGGCGGGCAAGGTGCGCTCCCGTGGGCTGGAAGTGGATGCCAGCGGCCAGTTGACCGACAAGTGGAGCCTGATCGGCAGTTACGCCTACACCGATGCCGAGGTCACCGAAGACCCGAGCCTTAAAGGCAATCGCTTGCAGAACGTGGCGAAAAACACCGGCTCGCTGTCGGCGGTGTATGACTTCGGCAGTATCCTGGGCGGTGATCAACTGCGCGTCGGTGCCGGCGCGCGTTATGTCGGTGAACGGGCAGGGGATGCGGCCAACAGTTTCGAACTGCCGAGTTATACCGTGGCCGATGTGTTCGCCAGTTATGACACCCGGCTCGACGGGCAGAAGGTTAAGTTCCAGCTCAATGTGAAGAACCTGTTTGACCGCACCTACTACACCTCGTCGGTGAACACGCAGTTCGTGTCCATCGGCGATGCACGGCAGGTATCGGTGTCCAGCACCCTTACCTTCTGACCGCGGTTCGCTTTATGTGGGAGGGGCTTGCCCTGATGCCAGTCAGTTAAGCGAACGAAATGCTTAAAGCAGCGAGGATCAAATGTGGGAGGGGGCTTGCCCCCGATGACGGTGTGTCAGCAAACACTAATGTTGGTTGACACACCGCTATCGGGGGCAAGCCCCCTCCCACATTGACACCTGAGCTGTTAGCGTTGCGGGCATTCGATGCTTACGGAAAACGCGACTGATGTCTTTTGCCAAATGGTTACACACCGGCGCCCTGCTGGCCGGCTTGAGTTTTTTACTGGGCGGCTGCGCCAATGTTTCGCAAACCACCACTACCGCGACGCTCGACAAGCTGCTGGCCGACCCGGCGCTGCAAGGCGCCACCGTCTCGCTGATGGTGCGCGATGCCCGCACTGGGGCCACGCTCTATCAGCACAACCCACGCACACGCTTGGTGCCCGCGTCCAACCTCAAGCTGCTGACCACCGCCGCAGCGATGGATGTGCTGGGCCCGCAATACCGTTTCGCCACGCAACTGTTGAGCGATGGCATCCGCCAGGGCGACCGTCTTACCGGCAATCTCTACCTGCGCGGCCTGGGGGATCCGACTGTTCAGTACGCCGACTATCAGGCGCTGGCGGCGCAATTGGCCAGCCAGGGCGTGCGTCAGGTGCAGGGCGACCTGGTGTTTGACGACACCTGGTTCGATGCTGAGCGCTTGGGTGTCGACTGGTCCCATGATGATGAAACTACCTACTACGGCGCGCAGATTTCCGCGCTGACGGTGGCGCCCAACACGGATTTTGATGCTGGCAGCGTGTTGGTCACCGCCAAGGCGCCGGTGCGGGTTGGCCAGCCTGTCAGCGTGGACATCTATCCGCCTACCCATTACCTGCAACTGAGCAACGGCGCCGTCAGTGGGCCGGGCAACAGCTATGGGATAAACCGCCGGCATGGCACCAACTTGTTGCAGCTCAGCGGCGCGGTGGCACCGGGGCGGCAGAGCCAGCAACTGGTCAGCGTCTGGGAGCCGACGCAACTGGTAGCCAATCTGTTTGAACACGCCCTGGCACAACAGGGCATTACGGTGCAGGGGCGTCGCGTGATGGGCGGGGCGAGCCCGGCGGCGGTGACGATGCTGGCCGAGCATCAATCGGCGCCGTTGCAGGCGTTGATCGTGCCGCTGCTCAAACTCTCGAACAACAGCATGTCCGAAGCCTTGCTCAAGGCCATGGGGCGCCAGACCGCCAACAGCGGCACGGCGGCGGCGGGCGCAGTGGCGGTGGCCGGCTTTCTCAAACGCCAGGGGCTGGACACCACGACGCTCAGTCAGGTCGACGGCTCCGGCCTGTCCCGGCGTAACCTGGTGTCGTCGCAATCCCTTACCGAGGTGCTGCTGGCCGCCGGCAAACAGCCGTGGTTCAACGCCTGGTACAACGCGTTGCCGATTGCCGGCAACACCGACCGCATGACCGGTGGTAGCCTGCGCTATCGCTTGCGCGGCACGCCGGTGGAAAACAACCTGCATGCCAAGACCGGCTCCATGGGCGGCGTGTCGTCACTGAGCGGCTACGTCACCGACGCCCATGGGCGCAGGCTGGTGTTCTCGATGCTGAGCAACAACTATGTGGTGGACGGCGCGCAGATCAAAGCGCTGGAAGACCGCATGGCAGTGGCGCTGGCGCGCTGGGACGATTGAGTCAGGGTTGATAGCCCATGCGCCAACTCACGGCCCGGGTCGCCGCCAGCAAATGCTGCGCCGCCGCACCGTCTTCATCGGCGTGAAACAGCGAGGTGGGGCCGACCACCGTCATCACCGCCGCCACGTGCCCGGTCGCGTTGAACACGGGCGCTGATAACGCATCCACCCCGGGCATCAGCAAGCCATGCACAAAATGCAGGCCACGGCTGCGGATCTGTTCGCAGAGCGTGGCGTAGGCCGCATCGTCCGCCAAGGCGTGGGCGGTGCCGGCCTGAATCTCGCGTTCACGCAATTCCACGGTCTCCCGCGCCGGCAGGTAGGCGCTGAACACCAGGCCGGTGGATGAGCTGAGCAGCGGCAAGACTGAACCCAGCTGTGTCACCACGGTGACGGCGCGCACCGCCGGTTCGATCTGCACCACAGTCGCCCCCTGATTGCCCCACACCGCCAGAAAGCAGGTTTCATTCAACTCATCGCGCAGCTCCGCCAGCGGCAGTGCGCCGACCTTCAACACATCCATGCTGCCCAGCGCCGCCAGGCCCACGCGCAACGCTTCACGGCCCAGCCCATAGTGGTTGGTGGCCGTGTTCTGTTCGGCAAAGCCCGACGCGATCAGCGCCTGCAAGTAGCGGTGGACCTTGCTCGCCGGCATCTGCACATGGTCGGCCAGGCGCGACAACGAGGTGGAGGGCGACAGTTGCGCCAGGGCCTTGAGGATATCGGTGCCCACCTCGGCCGAGCGGACTTTCTGTTTACCGGTGTCGCGGGGCTTTTCCATGGGGGAGCGAGAATCCGAGAGATAAGTGGGCGTCTTTATAGCTTGACGCTCTCTGACGATCAAATTACGTTATGCGTAACTGGATTACGATAAAAACAACTGACCCAGAGGATGCTCCATGAACCTCGACTACCTGTCGGGCTTTGGCAATGAATTTGCCAGCGAAGCCTTGCCTGGCGCGCTGCCCGTTGGCCAGAACTCGCCGCAGAAAGCGCCCTACGGGCTCTACACCGAACTGTTCTCCGGCACCGCATTTACCATGGCGCGCAGCGAAGCGCGGCGTACCTGGCTGTACCGCATCCAGCCGTCGGCCAATCACCCGGCCTTTATCAAGCTGGAGCGGCAATTGGCCGGCGGGCCCCTGGGCGCGGTGACGCCCAACCGGTTGCGCTGGAACCCGTTGGAAGTGCCAGGTGAGCCGACCGACTTTATCGACGGGCTCGCAGGCATGGTAGCCAACGCCGGGTCGGAAAAACCCTCAGGCATCAGCATCTACCACTACCGTGCCAATCGGTCGATGGAACGGGTGTTTTTCAACGCCGACGGCGAATGGTTGATCGTGCCCGAACAGGGCCGGTTGCGTATCGTCACTGAGCTGGGCGTGCTGGAAGTCGAGCCGCTGGAAATTGTGGTGTTGCCACGCGGTCTCAAATTTCGCGTCGAACTGCTCGACGCCCAGGCACGCGGCTACGTCGCCGAAAACCACGGCGCGCCGCTGCGCCTGCCGGACCTTGGCCCGATCGGCAGCAACGGCCTGGCCAACCCGCGCGACTTCCTGACGCCGGTCGCGCACTACGAAGACCTCAAGCAACCGACCACCCTGGTGCAGAAGTTCCTTGGCGAGCTGTGGGCCTGCGAGCTCGACCATTCGCCGCTCAACGTGGTCGCCTGGCACGGCAACAACGTGCCGTACAAATACGACCTGCGCCGCTTCAACACCCTCGGCACGGTGAGCTTCGATCACCCGGATCCGTCGATTTTCACCGTCCTGACCTCGCCCACCAGCGTGCATGGCCTGGCCAACCTCGACTTCGTGATCTTCCCGCCGCGCTGGATGGTGGCCGAGAACACCTTCCGGCCGCCGTGGTTCCACCGCAACCTGATGAACGAATACATGGGCCTGATCCAGGGCGCGTACGACGCCAAGGCCGAGGGCTTCCTGCCCGGTGGCGCGTCGTTGCACAGCTGCATGAGCGCCCATGGCCCGGATGGCGAAACCTGCACCCGGGCGATCAATGCCGAGCTGGCACCGCACAAGATCGATAACACCATGGCCTTCATGTTCGAGACCAGCCAGGTGCTGCGCCCCACCCAGTTCGCCTTGCAATGTCCGCAATTGCAGCCCTCTTACGACGCATGCTGGGCCGCGCTGCCCGCCACCTTCAATCCGAATCGGAGATAACCCATGACTCAACCAACGCAGACCCGCAGCTGGGTGGCCTCGGCCAACGGTCACGCGGACTTCCCCCTGCAGAACCTGCCGCTGGGTGTGTTCAGCATCAATGGTTCGGCGCCGCGCAGTGGCGTGGCGATTGGCGACGCGATCCTCGACCTGCACGCGGCGCTGGACGCATTTGAGGGTGAGGCCCGGCGCGCAGTGGAAGCCACCGCCGGTGGCCAGTTGAACGCCTTTTTTGAACTCGGTCGCGGTCCCCGCGTGGCGTTGCGCGAGCGCCTGCTGGAACTGCTGGCCGAAGACAGCACCCTGCAAACCCGTGAGGCGCGGGTCTTGCACCGCGCCGCCGATTGCCAGATGCACCTGCCAGCCAGGATCAATGACTACACCGACTTCTACGTTGGTATCGAACACGCGCAGAACGTCGGCAAACTGTTCCGTCCCGACAACCCGCTGTTGCCCAACTACAAGTACGTGCCGATTGGCTACCACGGCCGTGCCTCGACCATTCGCCCCTCGGGCACCGAGGTGCGTCGTCCCAAAGGCCAGACCTTGCCCGCCGGCCAGTCCGAGCCGACGTTCGGCCCCTGCGCACGCCTGGACTATGAGTTGGAACTGGGTATCTGGATCGGCCAGGGCAATGCCATGGGCGACTCAATCGCCATTGGCGATGCGGCCGAACATATCGCCGGCTTCTGCCTGCTCAACGACTGGTCGGCGCGGGATATCCAGGCCTGGGAATACCAGCCGCTCGGGCCGTTCCTGTCCAAGAGCTTCATCACCAGCATCTCGCCGTGGGTAGTCACGGCCGAAGCGCTGGAGCCATTTCGCAAGGCGCAACCGCCGCGCCCCGAAGGCGATCCGCAGCCGCTGCCGTACCTGCTGGACGTTCGCGACCAGAAGGCCGGCGCCTTCGATATCGAGTTGGAAGTGCTGCTGACCACCGCATCAATGCGTGAACAGAACCTGCCGGCCCATCGCCTGACCTTGAGTAACACCCAGCATATGTATTGGACCGTGGCGCAAATGGTGGCGCACCACAGCGTCAACGGTTGCCAATTGCAAGCCGGTGACCTGTTTGGTTCGGGGACCTTGTCGGGGCCGCAGCCGGGGCAGTTCGGCAGCCTGCTGGAAATCACCGAAGGCGGCAAAAAGCCGATTGAACTGGCGTCCGGCGAGGTGCGCAAGTTCCTCGAAGACGGCGATGAAATTATCCTGCGTGCCCGCTGCCATCGTGAAGGCTTCGCCTCCATCGGTTTCGGTGAATGCCGTGGCATCGTGGTCGCCGCACGCTGAGAGGGCAGGATTATGGAACTGTATACGTACTACCGTTCTACCGCGTCGTACCGGGTGCGCATCGCCCTGGCCCTCAAGGGCCTGGATTTCACGGCGGTGCCGGTCAATTTGCTGGTGCCGGCCGGCGGCGCCAATCGCCAGCCCGAGTACCTGGCGATCAATCCGCAAGGGCGCGTGCCGGCCTTGCGGATTGATGAGGGGGCGCTGCTGATCCAGTCACAGGCGATCATCGAGTACTTGGAGGAATGTTATCCACAGGCGCCGTTGCTCTCAAAAGACCTGGTCGCTCGAGCCCATGAACGCGCATTGGCGTCGATCATCGCCTGCGATATCCATCCGTTGCATAACTCCAGTACTCAGAACCTGCTACGCAAGTGGGGGCACGATGAGGAGCAATTGCTGGAGTGGATTGGGCATTGGATCAGCCAGGGCCTGGGCGCGGTGGAGCAGTTGATTGGCGACACAGGATTCTGCTTTGGCCAGCAGCCGGGCATGGCGGACGCGTTTCTGATTCCCCAGTTGTATGCCGCCGAACGTTTCAAGGTGCCATTGGGTGCGTACCCGCGCATCGGCCGAGTGGCGGCGTTGGCGGCCCAACATCAAGCCTTCATGCAGGCCCACCCCGCCAACCAACCTGATACCCCATAGACTGCATGGGTCCAAATGTGGGAGGGGGCTTGCCCCCGATTGCTGTGTATCAGCAATAAATTTATCAACTGACACACCGCTATCGGGGGCAAGCCCCCTCCCACATTTGATCGTGCCAACCTAATAAAAATAAAGGTACCTTGCGATGCACAATCAGATTGCCAGCTTTCGCGCAGCACTCGACGCCCGTCCGGTGTCGCGCTACCAGTGGTTGATCCTTGTGTTGCTGGCATTGCTGCTGGTGACCGACGGCTACGACGCCCAGGTGCTGGGCTATGTCGTGCCGGCCCTGGCCAGGGACTGGGGCCTGGAAAAAGCCGCGTTCGGGCCGGTGTTCAGCGCCAACCTCCTCGGCCTGACACTCGGCTCGCTGCTGGTAACGCCGCTGGCGGACCGCTTCGGCGTGCGACGCATCCTGCTGGGCTGTGTGTTGATTTACGCCAGCCTCACCGTGCTGATGGTGTTTGCCAGTTCATTGACCACGTTGATGGCCGCCCGCTTTATCTGCGGCATCGGCATGGGCGGCGCGATGCCCAGCGCCATGGCCCTGATGTCGGAATATTCGCCGCCACGCATGCGCACCTTCATGGTGACCCTGGCGGCCTGTGGTTTCTCGTTCGGCGGCGCGGCGGGTGGTTTTGTCGCAGCCGGGTTCATCGACGGTTTTGGTTGGCAGGCGGTGTTTCTGGCGGGTGGAGTGACGCCGTTGCTGCTGTTCCCGTTCCTGCTGTGGTTGCTGCCCGAGTCCCTGCCTCGTTTGCTGCGGGATGCGCCGCCCTACCTGCGTTTGCGCAAAGTCACCGCGCGCCTGTTGCCCGACTGGCAACCGCCGCCTGCCAGCGAAGCCGAAAACCGTCAGGAGCAGGGCAGCCAACTGACGGTGCTGGAGCTGTTTCGCAATGGCTACGCACGCCCGACGTTGCTGATCTGGGCGACCTTTTTCGTCAGCCTGATCCTGCTGTACTTCATGATCAGTTGGTTGCCTTCGCTGCTGCTCGAAAGCGGCCTGGCGCTGAACCAGGCCAATCTGGTGACCTCGATGTTCCTGTTCGCCGGCACCTTGGGCGCCATCCTCATGGCCTGGTTTGCCGACCATCTGAAAAGCAAGGTGCGACTGCTGTCCGGGGTGCTGGCGGCGGCTGCGGCGTGCACCGTGTTGCTGGGCCTGAATCATGACAACCCAGGCTATCTGGTGGCCTGCGTGTTTGCCGCCGGGTTCTGCATCATCGGCGGGCAACTGACCCTCAATGCGTTCGCCAGCAATTTCTACCCGGCGCACGTGCGCGCCACCGGCACAGGCTGGGCGCTGGGGGTAGGGCGTTTCGGATCAATCCTGGGGCCGTTGTTCGGCAGCCTGTTGCTGGCGATGCATATACCGGTGCAGCAGATCTTCTTTTTCTGCGCGATTCCTGCGGTGATTGCAGCATTGCTGATTATCCAGGTGCGCTCGCCGGGACCCACTGCACCGAACACCCCATTGCCTGGCTGTAGGAGCGAGCTTGCTCGCGAAAAACGTTAACGATAACGATAACGCGGGCATCCTGGTTAGACGGGGTGTCCTGGGTTTTTTCGCGAGCAAGCTCGCTCCTACAGTGGGAGTTGGGTCAATGCACCACTGAATTGGGCGGCAGATGGCCGAGTCGCTCGGTCAGGCGCAGACGCTGGATCGGGTCTTCGCTGAGCATCAATGCGTGTTCCAGATCAAAGCGCTCGGCGCTCGGGCAGTCCAGGCGCTGATACAGGCTGGCGCGTGCCAGGTAATCGGCGGCGCTGGCATTGCCCAGTTCCAGCACGCGCTCGGCATCCACCAAGGCGGCCAGCGGTTCGTCGTTGGCCAGGTAAAGTTGGCGCAGGTTACGTGACAGCCGCTGCAGGATCGAGCGAGGCTCGGCGGTATGCAGGTGCTCGGCCTGCAGTTTGAGATTCGGCCCGTATTGGCGGTGCAACAGTTCGCGACAGTCGTTGGGATACAGGCGTCGGCCACCACAGGGGTCCAGCAGGTGATCGGCACCGGGCACCCGCAGCAGGAAGTGGCCGGGGAAATTGACGCCCACCATGGGGATATCCAGGCGCCGCGCCAGTTCCAGGGCGATCAGGCCCATGGCCAAGGGTTGCCCGCGCTTGCGCTGCAACACCTTGTCCAGCAAGGCGGCGGCGGGGCGCAAAGGGGTCAAATCATCCTGGGCAAACCCCAGGTCATTCATGCGCCGCAGCAACGGTTGGCCCAGTTCGTCGGCCGGCAGCAGCGGCATGCCCAGGCTGACCTGCTGTTGCAACAGGCCGACTGCCTGCAGGATCAGCAACGGCTGCACGGCGGCGTCGTGTTCGGCGGCAACCCACAGCGCGGCTTCGAACAGCGCAGGGGGTGAACGCTCCAGGCAGGCGAAAAAAGCTGTGCGGGGATTCATTGCATTCTCCGGCGGATGCTCTCGTTTTAGCCTTGCTGGGAATTTTCGTCCAGCGCCTTAAGAAATATCCCGCTCGCTTATGTCGCAGAACCTACGAAATTGGGCGGCTTATTCCAGTGCAATCCAGCACTTTTCTGCCGCAAGCCTATACTGGATCCACCACCAGAAGTGATTCGGGAGCACGACGATGTTTGCGCTCATGCACAGCACCCGCCTGGAATCGCTGCACCTGAGCGTCGACCCGGTGACCGGGCTGAAGGCGATCATCGCCATCCATAACAGCCGCCTGGGCCCTGCCTTGGGCGGCTGCCGCTACCTGGCCTATCCCGACGATGAAACAGCCCTGGCCGACGCCGCGCGCCTGGCCCAGGGCATGAGCTACAAAGCCGCCCTGGCCGGCCTGCCGGTAGGCGGCGGCACAGCGGTGATCCTGCGCCCTGCCCATGTGGAGAGTCGTGCGGCGCTGTTTGAAGCCTTCGGTCGCTGTGTCGAGCAGCTCGGCGGTCGCTACATCACCGCCATCGACAGCGGCACCTCGGTCGCCGACATGGATTGCATCGCCCAACACACCCGCTTTGTCACCAGCACCAGTGCCGCCGGCGATCCGGCGCCCCACGCTGCAATGGGTGTGTTCACCGGCATCCGCACCACCGCCATGGCCCGCCTGGGCAGCGATAACCTCGAAGGCCTGCGCGTGGCGGTGCAGGGCCTGGGCAATGTCGGTTACGCCCTGGCCGAACAGCTGCATGCGGCGGGCGCCGAACTGCTGGTCAGCGATATCGACCACGGCAAGGTGCAACTGGCCATGGAGCAACTGGGCGCGCACCCCATCGCCAACGACGCCTTGCTCAGCACCCCCTGCGACATCCTAGCCCCGTGCGGCCTGGGCGCGGTGCTCAATCGCCAGAGCGTGGGCCAACTGCGCTGCGCCGCCGTGGCCGGTTCCGCCAGCGCGCAGTTGACCAGCCTGGACATCGCCGATCAACTGGAAGGCCGCGGCATCCTCTACGCGCCCGACTACGTGATCAATTCCGGCGGCCTGATCTACGTCGCACTCAAACATAGCGGCGCCGAGCTGCCGAGCATCACCGCGCACCTGTCCAACATCGGCAGGCGCCTGACCGAAATCTACGCCCACGCCCAAGCCGAAAAACGTTCCCCGGCACGGGTCGCGGACGAACTCGCCGAGCGCCTGCTCTACCCCTGACCCGGCATTAAAAAGGCCCTGAATCGATGATTCAGGGCCTGTTCAATTCGGGCTTTATTCCGCCGCCGCGTTCAGCAACTCGGACAACGCGTCCGGCTGGCTCTTGAACGCCTTGGCAAACACATCGCGGTTCTTCGCCATGTAGATCCCGGCTTCCTCCACCTGCTGCTCGCTCAAGGACGGCACGGCTTTCTGCAACACTTCTGCCAGCAACTCAGCGAGTTCAAGCATCTTGTCATGACGATCAGCTTCGGCTTTATCCATGAACAAACGCTCCAGATCTCGGCTGCTGCGGTATACCACTTCGACGGCCATTCACCACCTCACATGCCTTCACGATAGTTGTCTTTTGCGACTACTGTATTTATATACAGCTAAAAGCATAAGCCAAACGCCGGGGTTTGGATAGCAGGTTTTTAATGTAGTTGGGAAATGGGGGTTTGCTACACCGGAAATTTCTGACAACTTGCCGGGGTTGCGCTGGAAT
This sequence comes from Pseudomonas orientalis, assembly GCF_002934065.1. Classification (NCBI taxonomy): domain Bacteria; kingdom Pseudomonadati; phylum Pseudomonadota; class Gammaproteobacteria; order Pseudomonadales; family Pseudomonadaceae; genus Pseudomonas; species Pseudomonas orientalis. The sequence goes on from NZ_CP018049.1 coordinate 1,141,832, forward strand.
TGTCCGGTGGCTTACCTTCCTCGGGCGCTGCATTTGCAGCGAGCGGGCTTGGCGGCCCGATACGAAAGGCGCAATAACGCTCTAATCAGATGCAGGCGCTAATGGCGTTTGATTTTCTGTGTCATGGCGGGTTGCGCACGGACCCTTCGGGGTGCCGGGTTTCTTTCGTACCGGTCCGCCAACCTTGTGCAATCCGTCATCCAACCTGCTTGGCGGCAGGCGGTGCCTGTTACCCCTACGAAAGGTTTTGCCCAATGAAAAAAATTACTCCCAATCCCCCATCTAGCGATTCGACGCTGTTCAGTGTCACGCCTGAAGCTGATACAGAAACCTTGCTGGCAAACGCCAGCGAAACCTTGAACAGCGCCCGTGAAATGGCTAATACGCTTGCATTCGACCTTGAAGGTCCACAGCGAAGCTTGGTCCTGGCAATTCACCAACTGGTTGAAATGGGCGGTCTGCTAGTCGACCGGGCGCTTGAGCAAGTCGCACCAGCTTGATGCTAAGGCCTGATCGTTCCCACGCCCGTGGGAACGGTCTAAAAAACTGGTTGGTGGAGAGCGGATTTTTTCTGTTACTCACTTCATCGCTCGGAGCACGACAGCGAAAACGCCAGCGACTAGACTCCTTCCTCGTCGACAACGGAGGTTTTTATGGACACTTCCTTTTCCTCTGATATCCAAGCAGATAACGAAGAGCAGGCCGACAGCTACGACCGCTGGTTTCGTGCCAAGGTACAGGCTGCTCTTGATGATCCAAACCCTGGCATTCCTCATGATGAGGTGATGGCGGAAATGCGTGCGCTGATTGAATCAAAACGCAAGCAAGGCGATGCTGATTGAGTGGGCCCCCGCAGCGCGGGCACAACTCCGGCAAATTACTGATTTCATCAGCGACCGCAATCCAGTTGCAGCGCTTGAGCTAAACCAAGCAATAGAAGCCTCAGTTTTGGCGCTCTCCCGTAGACCCCATCTCTATCGCCCAGGGCGCGTTATTGGTACGCGAGAGATGGTGGTACACCCGAATTATCTGGTTGTCTATCAGGTAACAGACAGCGTTCGGGTGCTCTCAGTTTTACACGCTCGCCAGCGATATCCTTGATACATCTGCTTCGCGGATGAGCAGAGCACTTACTCTGTTCATCGTCGTACGTGCCTCATGTCACCCCGCCATCATCTTATGCACACCGCTGGCCTTTTTTCTGCATGCAGAACAACCGTCACCTGCACCCCGCATTATCCGGTCGCACCGACCTAAGGAAGCAACATCGTGAAAATCAACTGGGCCGAAAAGCTGCGCCGGCAAGTCCATGGGCTGGCCGAGTCGCTGGGCAATCTGTTTGTGGAGTCGTTCCATTACCTGGCGCTGCTCGCCATTGGTGCAGTGACTGCCTGGGCGGCGGTGATGGGATTTCTGGGGATGCTGGAGAACGGGCACATCAAGATTGATGACATCTTGCTGCTGTTCATCTATTTGGAATTGGGCGCGATGGTCGGGATTTATTTCAAGACCAAGGTACACGTTTCTAACAATTTTTTGCCGCTCAGAAAAACGTTGCAAGTCCTGATAATTTAGGGGCGTGGTGTGCATGACCCGCTTCGGACGCGCAAAGTAGTTGGCTTGATTCGCTCAATTTTTGAACAGTGGTGGTACGATGACGCAAGAAGTGAAATGGGCTGAAAGCCTGCGCAAAAAGCTGCATGGTGGTGCTGATTCAATTGGTAATTTATTTGTAGAAACGTTTCACTACCTCGCCCTTTTTGCAATTGGATTAATCACTGTTTGGGCTGGAGTTTCTACATTTATAGGTATGCTTCAGCAGCCGAAAATTACAATTGATGATATTTTATTGCTATTTATCTATCTTGAATTGTTGGCCATGGCGGGCATCTATTTTAAAACAAATCATATGCCTTTGCGTTTTCTTTTATATATTGGCGTGACCGCACTCATTCGATTGTTGATCAGTGATGTTTCTCATCACAATGCACCTGATACTGGGATTCTTTATGTCTGTGGTGGTGTGTTGCTGCTGGCTGTTTCGATTCTGGTTGTTCGATATTCTTCATCAAAATACCCCTCAGTGAAAGAGAGGAGTGATTGAGAACTAAAAACTTACGGGCCCTAGTAGACAGAACTCAAAATAAATAGTCGGGTAGGAACTAAGGTGAAGCTAGAAATAAACGAGAATCTTTCGCACTTTAACATGTGTAAGGTGGTGCTCGGAGATAGTTGGGTTTTTAAATTTAGCTACAGAAATATTGAATACTATTTAGATTTTTCTGATGTCAGAGTTAAAAAAAATCATGGCTATTTAGTCTGTAGGATAGATGGGGAGGCTGTTGAGTATGATCTATTAATGTGGTTGACTCTTTATTTTGGTGAGTCTGCTACAGATCCGTATGCGGTCACGAATTCAACATGTTCGTTCGTGAGAGGTGATTTGTATTTCAAATATGAGGATTTTATAAAATATATTAAAAAGGTTGAGGTTAGACCTTTGAAGTCAAATTCTAAATGGAAAAATAACTATATCCATAAGGCGCTTGCAAACTACTGTTTGGGAGTGCAAATGGCAGATTTGTATATGCCTTACACAATTGGACTTTTCGCTTTGTCAATAGAGTGTTTGGCAAATGCCGCGCTTGATGTTCGGGGGAAATACAGTACGCTAGGTAACAAGGGTTACAAGAAAATAATTAATAAGGCTTTTAAGTATAAGAATAACGATCCCGAGCGACGTGCAATAATTAAGGCTAATATAAAATTCATAGATCAAGAGATTGATGTTATCTCCCATGTGAGGAACGCCTTCTACGGACATGGGTTGATTTATGATGTCGAGCACCGAAGGAAGTTGTCGCTATGTCTTTCCGAGTGGATGGTTAAGCATGGTTTTGAACGTAAAAGAGGTAAGCGAAAATGGTTTAGAGATGAGCTACTTGAGAGAAGTCTAGAGGTAAGTAAATTTTCAATGTTTAAATTGGCCCAGAATGTAAGCAGGTTGCTATTTGGATACTATCTAGGAGTTTCGGATAAAATGCCCTTTACGGAATATGATTTTCAGTTTAGGAATGCGCCTTGGGATGTTATCGAATATGGACATCCAGAAAGAGTTTCTTAAGTGCGCTTAAATTTTATTGGTTTAAACTGTTATACCGTTTTTGTAAAAGTCATGCTTGGAGGTTGAGTCATGTTTTTAAACAACTAATTTTAATGGGCTATGGTGAGTGCTGTAAGTTGGATTTCTTGGGCTGTGATTAGGTAGAAGTGAAGGGGGTGTATTGGTGTCGTTGTAAGTGTTGATGAATAAGGCACAGGTTTCTTGATTTTTGGTAAATGGCTTACTCAGCAGTTTCCGAAAGCCGACGCTCGTGTTTTTGGTTGACGATTATGTACGCGGTTATTTGTGAAATGCAGACTTGATATTTATCGAAGTGCAAAAAAATTAGCCGTGTAGTGAATCCTTGAATCTGGTCTTTTCTATACTGCTGTGGGTGTCTTGCTGTTTAAGGTTTACTAGTAAGAGAAAGTAGCTTTGATGTTCTTTTTTTATGAATGGAGCCCTTTTTTGCTGTACTAGAAATTTCTGTAGATAGGTTTGCAAGCAAATGCAATATCGCTGAGCAAGTCCCGAAAAATCTAAGGCGTTCGTCGCTTTCGAGAAGCCCCAGATTTGGATTGAATTCTACACTTGCCCATTTTGTGAGATAGTTTCTTATGTTTTTTATTTTGATCGATGTTTTGTGGTAGGGATACCAAGCTTGATAGTCCTGTTTGTAGTTAAGATTGTTTCTGTAAGATGAAGGCCAATTGCCTTCAGGCATTCTCCCAGAGCCGCAAAGAGAATCAGAAAGTTTTAGGAGGAATGCGGATGTGTCACTTTTGTTTTGTGCGATGCCCGGTACTTGAAGTACTTCGTTGCTCAGTGCAATGAGTTGATTGTTAAAAGATTTCCATGTGTCTCCATGGGTGTCTTTCATTTTTTTTAATGTTAAAGAATTTGTGCTAGGGGAGAAATTGGCGACATAAAAGCCAGCTTGTGCGTTACAAGTTACTCCGTAAATTTTTGCATACTTAGATAGTAATGCGGCTTGCGTGGACTCGATTTGTGAGCACGATACTCCGAACAATCTTAACAAGGCGTGGGCGCTAAAAAAAGAAGCGTAATATGTTTTTATGCCCGGCCAAGCCGTTGCTTTTGGGAACTGTATGTCTTCATTTATATCAAGCATCGACTCGAAAGCTGCACATGTAAATCTTGCGAGATCGTATCCTAAGGTTTCGTTTAACGAGTCGTGGTCTAGAATATATAATGTTATATCTCCATTAGGCAAAATGCTAGATACTTGATACCTTCCTTGAGCGATCCAAGATTTAAAATCGCACAAGGAATGCCCAAGGCTTTGAGAGATTTTTGTAGAGTACAAAGGTCGAAATAATTTGAAGTCGATCATAGCGTGAAGCCAGATTTTAATTTTCCTTCCAAGTGTAGAGCTAATTCGTTGAACGAGTTTCCAGGTTTTTTGAATTTGGAAGCGCTTGATCCTTTAAATGCTGTGGAGAGAACTTCGTTGAAATTGTCTGGAGTGTAAATTGGTCCGAATCTATCTTTAAGTTTTGACGCGACAGAAGGGAAAAAAGCTGTCGAAGCTTTGAAAACGGTTGAGTTAGTCAACTGATCTTCGCAGTCAATAGATTTTAAGTTGTAGGCGAAAGCGATTAGATAATTGTTGATGGTTGAGAAAATTTCATCTTGATCTTTCCCTTCGAACATAGGGAGTAGTGGTTTCATTGCCGTGTTAAATGTAACGCGGGAGATTTTTAATTTTGCTTTCGCTGATCTTGAGAGTTTATTATAAAGAGCGCTTTCTGCATCCTCATCCATTGTGTCGAAGAGTTCTCGCAGACGCTGCTCTGGATCTCCTTCGTATTCCGCAAGACTTTTAATGTCTAGAAGAAGCTCGTTGGGTACACCTTTTTGCTTTGAGTTTATATCAATAAATAAACGGGTTTCGTCTTTTCGGCTAAGACCGTTAAATATTACAACTGGAACCCTCAGCTCTGATTTTGCTAGAGTAAAGCCATAGACTCTGTGCTGACCATCTAATATTAGAAAAGATTTTGGTGAGATATTGAATTCCGCAGTTTTTCCCCTGCCAATTATCTCAAGCTCAGCCTCGGGTTGAGCGGATAAAACAATAGAACTCGGAATGGTACCTAGCCCAGAGTCGATATACTTTGCAATTTCTTCCGCGCGTTTTTTGTCTAAAACACGTTGAAACCCCTCAATAGGATCTTCCTGTCGGCTGGTAGCAAAGCAGCATTTAGCGAGGATGTCACTGGGGATAGTTAACGTATAAAACTTATGTTTGCCTTGAGTAACAAGACTAATCGAGTGTCGAGTCTTTTCTGTCATTTCTGGCACCATGTCAAAGGGCTATCTATAGCAAAGATCCTACCACATCCAGTCTGCCCGAAGCGGTGCTCGTATCCCTAGCTCATAGGGTTAGTCGATCACGGGACATGGGCTCACTGCGTCGAGATGAGGAGCTGCCTATTTTTTGCCCTGATTTTGCGAAATACGGTGCAAAGCTTAGTCCGTTCGGTTGTCGCGTACGAGACTTTTCAAACGGCGATCGTCAAGACTCTCAACCGACCAGACTTCTGTCTATGGCTGGGTAGGGAGCGAGTCTGGTGTAGCTTCTTTGGTCTAATCTGGGCGCAAAGATTAGTTTTTTACGGATAATTAGGGAAGCTACGCATTCAAGACCAACCACATGCCCGTGCGCTTCCTGATCTACGTGGCCATCACCGCGCTGACGCGGCTGCTGATCTCCAACGTGTCCCATCACAATCCGCCGGACGTGGGCATTATCTACTTGTGCGGTGGGATTCTGCTGTTGGCCTTCGCGATTCTGGTAGTGCGCTACGCGTCGTCGGCGTTTCCTTCGGTGAAAGTCGAAGGCCCGCGTCGCAAGGGCGAGGCGAGCCTGGAGACCGAGAAGGGCGAGCTTTAGAGCCCGACGCTGAAAGGCAGGTGGCGGGTGGGCGGTCGCTGCAACAGCTTGTGATTGTCCCCATCCGTCATCACCGCCAGGATTTCCATGGCGCTGTGACCCTGCTCGATGGCAATACCGAACTGGATGCTTTGCACCAGGCGCTTGAGCCGTTGCGGGTCGTTGCGTTGTTCGGCGCTGATCATGCGCTTGGCCACTACGCCGCTGTCATCGGAGAGGGTGAGCATGATGCTGCCGTCCAGCCGCTGGATGCTCAGGTTGACGCGGTATTGTGGGCTGAAGGTGTCGGTGATGATCTGAAAAGGGTTGTCCATGGTGCGTTACCGCCTGATAAGAACATGCAGTCATTGACGACCGGTGTCGGGAATAGTTCGCGTTGCCTGACCACCGGCCAAAGTCCGTTTTCCTCAAAAGCTCTACAGCAAGGGGCGTGCCGTACAGGTGCTGGGCTTTTAAGGTGGGAGGGGGCTTGCCCCCGATGGCGGTGCATCAGCCAATGAATACTTGGCTGAAAGATCGCTATCGGGGGCAAGCCCCCTCCCACATTTGAACTGTGTTGTGCTTGGGGGAAGTGACCTGTTTCAGGGCAGTATCGAGAAAACGATCGCAGACAGCGCAGTCAGCATTCCACCCAGCTGACCGCCAGGCCGCCCCGTGAAGTTTCCTTGTACTTGTCATGCATATCGGCGCCGGTGTCGCGCATGGTGCGGATCACCCGGTCGAGGGAAATGAAGTGCTTGCCATCGCCGCGCAGGGCCATTTGGGTGGCGTTGATCGCCTTGACGGCTGCGATGGCGTTGCGCTCGATGCACGGCACCTGCACCAGGCCGCCGACGGGGTCGCAGGTCAGGCCGAGGTTGTGTTCCAGGCCGATTTCGGCGGCGTTTTCCAACTGTTCGGGGGTGGCGCCAAGGATATCCGCCAGCCCGGCGGCGGCCATGGCGCAGGCCGAGCCGACTTCACCCTGGCAGCCGACTTCGGCACCGGAGATCGAGGCGTTCTTTTTACAGAGGATGCCGACGGCGGCGGCGGCCAGGAAGAAATTGACCACGTCGTCGTCAGACGCGTCGGCATTGAACTTCATGTAGTAATGCAGCACGGCAGGAATGATCCCCGCCGCGCCATTGGTCGGCGCGGTGACCATGCGCCCGCCGGCGGCGTTTTCTTCGTTGACGGCGAGGGCGAACAGGTTGACCCACTCCATGGCCGATAAGGTTGACGTGATGACATTGGGCTTGCCGATTTCCAGCAGGCTGCGGTGCAATTTCGCCGCGCGGCGCGGGACGTCCAAGCCACCGGGCAGAATGCCTTCATCGCGCAGACCCTGTTCCACGCACGCGCGCATCACCGACCAGATATGCAGCAGGCCGCTGCGGATGGCTTCGTCGCTGCGCCAGGCGCGTTCGTTGGCCATCATCAATTCCGAAACCCGCAGGCCGTGCTTGTTGCACAAGGCCAGCAGTTCAACGGCGCTGGAAAAGTCGTAGGGCAATTCAACGTCGCTGGTCGGCGCAATGCCCGATGCGGCTTCGGCCGCTTCGATGATGAAACCACCGCCCACCGAATAGTAGGTTTGCTCGCTCAACAGGCCCCCGTCGCCGTAGGCGTGCAGGGACATGGCATTGGGGTGGTATGGCAGGCTTTCGACGAGCAGGAGCAGGTCGGTGTGCCAGTCGAAGGCAATGGCCTGTTGGCCGGCGAGTAACAACTGGCCGGACTCGCGCAGTTGCTGAATGCGCGCGTTGATCGAAGTGGGGTCGACCTGATCCGGCCATTCGCCCATCAAGCCCATCACGCAGGCGCGGTCAGTGGCGTGGCCGACGCCGGTGGCGGATAGCGAACCGTATAAACGCACTTCGACGCGGCGAGTTTCGCTGAGCAACTGCTGGTCGGTCAGCGCCTGGGCAAAGGTCGCCGCAGCGCGCATCGGGCCGACGGTATGGGAGCTGGACGGGCCGATGCCCACCTTGAATAGATCAAAGACACTGATAGCCATGCTAAAGCCTTACAAGCAATGGAGTAGGAATCGCTGCCATGTTTTGTAGAGCAGGCGGAATTGGCGCGATACTGAGCCTCTGGATCGGCACTGACCAACGAATTATCCTAAGACACCCTTTAGCAGGACTAAACGCTATGACCCGGCCCCTCCATGGCCAGACCTACGTCTGGCTGCATGTTTTTTCCTGTGCTGCGCGGCACCTTTCGTTTACCCGTTGCGCCGAAGAACTGCACATCACGCCGGGGGCGGTGAGCCAGCAGATCCGTCAGTTGGAAGAGCGCCTGGGCTTCAGGCTGTTTCACCGCCGCGCACGCGGTGTGGAGCTCAGCGCCGAAGGGCAGCGCCTGGCGACGGTGGTGGGGGAGGCCTACGGCAGCATCGACGCCGAATTGCAGCGTCTGGACGCCGGGATGATCAGCGGCACCTTGCGCCTGCGCTCGATTCCGTCGTTTCTCGGCAAGTGGCTGACCCCGCGCCTGCCACGCTTGCAGCAGCGTTTTCCGGATATTCAGTTGCGCATGGTTGCCGAAGACAGCAGCGTCGCGCTGCACGAGGGCGACTTCGACCTGGCCATCGACCTGAACGACGGCAGCTATCCCGGATTGTTATCCACAGCCCTGTTGGATGAGCAGATATTTCCGGTGTGCGCCCCCAGCCTGTTGCGTGGCCGGCCGCCACTGCATGGACCGGCCGACCTTGCCCACTTTCCGTTGCTGCACGACATCACCGCCTGGCGTGGGAGTTATGAGTATGCCGAGTGGGAGTTCTACCTGAATGAAATCGGTTACCGCGATGCCGATGTGCGTCGCGGGCACACCTTCAACCGCAATCACCTGACCATCGAAGCCGCCATTGCCGGCATGGGCGTAGCCATTGCGCGGCGCACCTTGCTCAATGATGAGCTGGAGCGAGGGACCCTGATCGTGCCGTTTGGCCTGGCCGTGCCCAACCATAAACGCTACGTGCTGCTGTATGCGCCGGGTGCATTGAGTCACCCCGGCGTGCGGGCGGTGCACGACTGGCTGGTGGAAGAAGCGGGGATTTTTCGCGCCTTGCACCCGTTGGGAGCGGCGCCATTGTGAGGAAAACAGGACGTAAGAAGTTGTAACTAACTCCCCACCCTACCAGCGTTCTTGCTCGTCGTCAGGGTTAATTTGTAATGTAGGATTTATCTTTGCAAAGGGGTTGAAATGTTTCAGCAGGTGCTCAATTGTGTAACCAAGAGGTCATGGTTTCACCACCCCGGTGTTGCAGTTTGTGATCTCTGGCGAGCTAGCTGAAATAAGGGAAGAACTATGCAAATCCAAGTCAATAGCGATAACCATATTGAAAGCAGCATCCGACTGGAGGAGTGGGTACGTACCACCATTGAGAGCACGCTCGAACGTTATGAAGAAGACCTGACCCGTGTGGAGGTCTACCTGCGGGATGAGAACGGCGACAAGCCCGGTCCCCACGATTTAAGTTGCCGCCTCGAGGCCCGGCCAAAAGGCCACCAACCGCTTTCGGTGCTGCACAAGGCCGATACGCTGGAACAAGCGATCGATGGCGCGGCCACCAAGCTCGACCATGCGCTGGAACATCTGTTCGGCAAACTGCAAGGCAAGCCCCGCGCTGCCGGTAAAAACCAGCCGACCACCAAAGTCAATGAAGATGAGCTTGAACAGGAGTTTCTGGAAAAAGAACGGGCCGTATTCAACGGCTGACAGTTTTTTGACTCCCCATTGAAGACGGGCCTGCGCATGCAGGCCCGTTTTCGTTTAACGGCGCTGTTTGAAGAAATACCCGCTGAGCAGCGCCAGTCCGCACGCACCCAAGCCTGCAAAGAGCATGGCCCAACCGGCACCGCTGCGCAGAGCCGCACGGGCCTCGTTGAGCGCCAATCCCGGCGCATCCAGCTTGCCCGCCGCGAGTTGCTGGCTGAGGGCAGGCCATTCCATTGCCGTGCCCGGCGGCAGTACATCGGCCAGGTGATGGCTGATCCCCAACAACAGCACCAGGCCCATCAGCGCGATATTGAGCGCCAGGGTGATCAGGCGGGCGCTGAAGTCGATGCCCGAGGCCATGCCTGCGCGATCAGCCGAGACGGCGCCGGTGGTGGTGTTGGTGGTGGGCGAGTTGGTCAGCGCCAGGCCGGTGCCGGCCATCACGCAACCGAGCAGTATCAGCAGGCTGTCCGGCTGTGCCGCGAGATTGGCCACGGTCATCGCCAGAAACCCCGCGCCCATGGTCGCCAGGCCCAGCGGGATGATGCGTTCGGCGCCGTAGCGCAGGGCCAGGCGTTCGGCCAATGGGGGCACCAGCAAGGTCGGCAGGGTGTAGGCGAGCAGGGCGCCGCCGGTGGTCAGGGTGTCGTAGCCCAGGCCCGCCTGGAAATACAGCGGCAGGTAGATCATGAACGGCCAGAAGCTGAAGTTCATGCCGATCGAGCCCATCAGCGCACCGTTGAAGCGCCGGATACGGAACACCGAGAAATCGAACATCGGATGGGCGCTGCGCTTTTCAACCACGACGAACAGCAGCAACGCCACCAGCGCCAGGCCCGCCCAGCCGAGCATGGCCGGTGTGGCGAAGCCGTGCTCGGTGCCCTGGGTGATGAAGTAGACCAGGGCGAACACCGACAGCGTCAAGGTCAGCATGCCGGCGATATCGAGGCGATGGCTGGCCGGGTTGCGGGATTCCTGCACACTGATGCGCAACAGCACCAGGGTGAGCAGAGTGAGCGGCACGTGGGCGAGAAACACCCAGCGCCAATCGGCGACTGCCAGGATCAGCGCACCGACCATCGGCCCGAACCCCAGGCCCACGCCGGCAATCACGCCCCAGATCGCGAAGCCCCGGGCACGTGCCGCCGGTTCACGAAACAAGTGCGACAGAATCGCGAACTGGCAGATCATCATCGCGCCGGCGCCGATGCCCTGGACGAAGCGCGCCACGATCAACGTGGAAGCGTCATTGGCCAGCCCACACGCCAGTGAAGCCAGACCGAACACCCACAGGCACAGCACCAGCACGCGTCGACGGCCAAAGCGATCTGCCAGGGTGCCCGCCGCCATCAGCACGCTGGTGCAGGCCAGGGTGTAGGCATTCATGACCCACTGGGCATCTTGAAACCCCGTGCCCAATTTGCGTTCCAGGGTGGGCAGGATGACCGGTACGCTGGAAATTTCCAGACCGAACATCAGGGCCACCAGGCACACGGCGGTGAGCGCCAGGCCATTTCTGGCGGCATGCGCCGGGCTTAGGGCCGGTAGAGCGGCGGCGGGTGGCATACGCAGTTCCTTAAGAGAGAGGGAGGGATTATTCTCTCGGGAATAGAGTTCTTTATTTGCGATAACTTTTCCTTTGATAAGGGAATTCAAGGCGACAATCTGCGATGTCTACCCCACGTTTCGATGGTGTCGAGCTGTTTCTGCAAGTCGTTGAGAGCGGCAGCCTGAGCGCCGCCGCCGAGCGGCTGAACCTCACGCGTTCGGCGGTGGGCAAGGGCCTGGCGCGGCTTGAAGCGCGCCTGGGCACCTGCCTGTTGCAACGCTCCACACGCCGCCAGCGTCTGACCGAGGATGGGCAGGCCTACTACGAGCACTGTCTGCGCGCGCTGGCGGAGCTGGAGGCCGCCGAGTCCGTGCTGGAAAGCGGCCGCCAGCAGCCGCGCGGACGCTTGCGCGCGAGTTTGCCGCTGGCGTTTGGTCACCACTATGCCGCGCCTGCCCTGTGGGGCTTGATGGATCGCTATGCGGAACTCGAGATCGAGATTTGCTTCTCCGACCGCATGATCGATCTGACGCAGGAAGGCTTCGATATTGCCGTGCGTATCGGCCCGTTGCCGGATACCGACCGCCTGATTGCGCGGCGTCTGGGGGAGCAGGTCATGGGCCTGACGGCGTCACCGGCGTATCTGCAGCGCAGGGGGCGAATTGAACGTATCGAGGACTTGGCGCTGCATCGCGGCATTGCCTACCGCAGCAACAACGCCCATCGTTCGCGCCTGGTCACGCCCCTGGTGCTGGACGATCTTCAGGCCGTGGCCGACGCGGCGATTGCGGGCGTGGGCCTGGCCTGGTTGCCGAGTTGGTTGATTGCCCACTATGCGCTGCGCGGGCAACTGGAGGCGGTGCTGCCCGGTTACCGCGAACAGCCGGCCCCCATCCATGTGATCTGGCCGACGGCGCCGCACATGCCGGCCAAGACACGTTGCGCCATTGATGCACTGGTCGCGGCCACGCCCAGTTGCCTGGCGGGCAGTTAGAGCTTCGGATGCACGCCAGTCCTGAACACACTGAGGATCAAATGTGGGAGGGGGGCTTGCCCCCGATAGCGGTGGGTCAGCTACAGATAAGCTGACTGACACATTGCCATCGGGGGCAAGCCCCCTCCCACAATTGGATGTGTTGTGGCCTGCAAATTGAAGGCTGACAGTCAGAACGCGATGGACGTCTGCACATACACCGTGCGCGGTTCACCCACGTATTTGCCCTTGTTGTTATCGTCGAACGAGCGCGTGTAGTACTGCTTGTTGAAGATGTTCTTCACCCCGACCGCGAGGTTCAAGTCCGACAGCTGCGGGCCGAAGTCATAGGCTGCGCGGCTGCTGAACAGCATGTAGCCCGGGATGCGTCCGTTGGCGCCGTCGGCGCTTTCGGCCTGTGTGTTGGCGTTGTCGGCGAACTGGCTGCTCTGGTAGCTGCTGTCCAGGTTGAGCTTCCACGGGCCTTCGGTGTACCCCACGCCGAGGGTGCCTTTGTGTTTGGACGAGAAGGGCACGCGATTGCCTTTGTTCGGGCCGTCTTCACGGATGGTCGCGTCGACATAGGCATAAGTGGCATACACGTCGAAGCCGGCCAGCGCCGGGCTCACGCCGTCGAGGGCATAGTTGATGCTCGACTCGATGCCCTGGTGGCGTGTTTCACCGCGGGCGATCACGGTGTCATTGGTCTGGTTGCTGTCGTACTGGTTGTCGAAGTTGATCAGGAACGCACCGATTTCCGCGCGCAGGCTGCCGTTGTCATAGCGTGTGCCGAGCTCCCAGGTGCGGGCTTTTTCCGGCTTCACTTCGCCGCTGTTCACGCGGTTGGGCATCTGGCTGTACTGCACGCTGCCGAACGAGCCTTCAGTGTTGGCGTAGAGGTTCCAGTCGTCGGTGAGGTGGTAGAGCACGTTCAACGCCGGCAGCGCGGTGTTGTAGTCGCCCTTGTATTTGACGTTGCTCAGGTTGTTGGTCTGTTGGGACTCGATCATTTCGTAGCGGATGCCCGGCGTGAGGGTCCACTTGCCGATATCGATACGGTCGTCGATGAAGAACGCATTGGCTTCGGTGCCACCACGGGTGTCGCGGTCGTTGCGGCTGTCGGTGGTGGGGATTTGCTGGTTGGCGGCAATCGGCGTGCGGTAGCGCAACTCGTGGCCGGCTTCGTTGATGTAGCGGTAGCCGACGCCGACTTCGTGGCTGGTGGGGCCGAGGTCGAAGCCTTGGGCAAAGCGGGTTTCCAGGCCGCGCACCCAATACTCGCGGGGTGACAGCGAGAGGAAGTTGCCTTGATCGAGGTAACCGCTGCGCAGGGTCTTGGTGAAGAAACTGTTGACCGTGAACTCACGGCGATCCTGCTCGTAGCGGTAGCCGACGTTGAACATCGTGCGGCGGCCCCAGAACTTGTCGTAGGGGCGGGTCGACTGGTACGGGTCGGCCTTGTAGTCCTTGACGTTCAAGCCACCGGGCATATCGGCCTGGCCGTCGTAGTACTGCGCCATGGCGTTGAAGCTGTTGGCGTCATCCAGTTGGTATTTACCCTTGAGGATCAGGTCATCGATGCGCGTGTCGCTGTTTTCACGCCAGTCGCCGCCACGGGTGCCGGAGTACAGGAGTGCGCCGCCCAGGCCATTGTCGGCGGTGCCGCCGGCCAGCAGGTTGCCGGTAGTCTTGAAGCCGTCGTGGCTGGAGGACGGGCTGGTTTCGGTCTGCAGGCCGCCTTTGACGGTGGGCGCATCCGGAATCGCGCGGGTCACGAAGTTGACGATGCCACCGACGTTCTGCGGACCGTAGCGCACCGCGCCGCCACCGCGCACCACGTCCACTGCGTCCATGTTGCCCATGCTGATCGGTGCAAACGAAAGTTGCGGCTGGCCATAGGGGGCGAAGGGCACGGGAATGCCGTCCATCAACACCGTGGAGCGCGATGCCAGACGTGGGTTGAGCCCGCGAATGCCGAAGTTCAGCGCCATGTCATGGCTGCCGGTGCCGTTGTTGTCCGGGGCATTGACGCCGGGGATGCGGTTGAGCACGTCGCGGGCCTGGGTCACGCCCTGGCGTTCGAATTCGTCGCGGCGGATGACGTCACGGGCGCCGGGGTGCTCGAACACGTTGGTCTGCGCCGCATCGCCGAGCCAGTCGCCGACCACGTTGGAGGTTTGCAACTCGAGGGTGGCCGGGGCGCCGGCCGGTTGCAGGCTGTAGGCGTTGTCACCCTCGGCGCGGGCTTGCAGGCCACTACCTTCCAACAGTTTATCCAGGCCTTCGGCGGTGTTGTAGTTGCCCGTCAAACCGGGGCTTTGCCGACCGGCGGTGACCTCGGAACCGAAGGACACCAGCACCCCGGCCTCACGGCCGAACTGGTTCAGGGCCGCTTCCAGGCTCGTCGGCGCGATGTGATAGGCCTTGGTGTCGGCCGCCATCGCCGGGGGCAGCGCGGCCAGGCTGAGGCTGGCGCCGAGCAAGAGTTGGCGCAGGGTACGGGCAAGAAGCGTCGGTTGCAGGGGCATGAAGGGTGGTCCTGAGAAGGAAGGATCAAGGTGGCTTTCCTTCTCTGTCACGCGACGTAGGGAAAACGGCTCAGCGTTTTTCAAAAAACTTCACGCACGGGCCTGAACCGTCACCCAATAGCGGGTAAAGCGTCGCACTTTTACCGGCAGGCTGACTTCCAGCAGATCGAGAATGCGTTCGCTGTCATCCAGCGGATAACTGCCGGACAGCAGCAGGTTTGCCACCTGCGGGTCGCAGTTGAGCTGGCCCCGGCGATAGCGCCCGAGTTCGCCGAGGAAGTCTTCCAGGCGCATATGCGCGGCCACCAGCATGCCGTCAGCCCAGGCGCCGCTGTTGGCGTCGATAGCGCGCGGGCTGTCCCAGCCCTTGCGGGTGTAATTGACCTGATGCGCGGCGTCCACCCTCAGCGGCAGGCCGCTGTAGTGGTTGGGCATCACGTCGACACGGCCATCGAGCACCGCCAATTGGGTATGGTCATTGAACTGCCGCACGTTCAAGCGCGCCGCCTGGCTGCTGAGCAAGCCCTGGCCGGTCAGCACGCGCAGCGGCGTGGCTCCTGCGCGGGCGGTCAGCAGGATTTCACCTTCGAGCAGGCGGATCAGGCGCTGCTGGCCATCAAAATGCACATCCACCGCACTGCCGGTGTTGAGCTGCAACTGGCTGCCGTCGGCCAGCTGCACGCGGCGACGCTGGCCGACAGGGCTGCGGTAGTCCGCCGTCAACGGCGGCAAAATATGTTGCTGGCGCAGGCTCCAGGCTGCCGCCGAACCTGCGCCGAGGATCAACAACAGCTTCAGCGCCTGGCGCCGGCTGGTGGAGGTCGGTGCATTCAACGCCGCGTGCGCCAGGGGCGAAGGCAGGCCACGCAGGCGCTGGTTGACGCGCTGGATCTGGTCCCACGCACGCTGATGTTCGCTATGCGCCTCCAGCCATTGCTGCCAGGCCGCCTGCTGGCGCGGGTCGAGCGCGCCTTGCTGCATTTGCAGCAACCAGTGCACAGCCTGTTCGGCAACCTGGGTCGAGACATTCATAGGGCGAAGTAGCAGCGCAGGGCGGCTTTATGCAGGTGGCGCTTGACCGTGGCAATGGAAATGCCCAGTTGCGCGCCGATCTGTGCGTAGGTCAGGCCATCGAGCTGGGCCAAAAGGAACGCGCGTTTGACCTGCACCGGCAGGCCGTCGAGCAGTTGGTCCAGTTCCACCAGGGTTTGCAGGATGATTGCGCGGTCTTCTTCCGACGGCGCGACGTGCTCCGGCATTTGCGCCAGGGCGTCGAGGTAGGCGCGTTCCAGGTCCTGGCGACGGTAGTAGTTGAACAGTACGCGTTTGGCGACCGTGGTGAGAAAGGCGCGCGGTTCGATCAGCGTGGGCGCTTCCCGCGCGCTGAGCACGCGAATGAAGGTATCGTGCGCCAGGTCGGCGGCGCTTTGCGGGCAGCCGAGCTTGCGTCGCAACCAGCCGGTGAGCCAGTGGTGATGGTCGTTGTACAGAACTTCGACGGTGTTGGACGGCGGCAACGTGATCACTCCATCAGCATCGGCATGCTTTAGAGAACAAGAATTGTTCGCATTGTAGGGCCGCAAACACGGTTCGGCAATCGACCCGAGCAGGTGATTTATCCGTTCTCTTTTGCTTATGAGAATATTTATCATTAATATTGCGCGCTGATGAACTTGGCGCCTGCCGCATGAAAAGCAAAACCTCACTGCCCGCCTCTTATCGCCTCGCCGTCACTTCGCGTGTACTGGCGGCTGTGGTCGGTGGATATCTGACGGCCTCGCTGGCCGCGATCTGCCTTGCGCTGTGGCTGCCGACGACGCGCGCCGACGCGGTGATTGTCGGCATGATGAGTTCATTCGTGTTCTACCTGCTGGCGGTGCTCTGGTGTTTCGCCTGCCGCACCGCGTGGCGTGCGTGGGCGGGGGTGATGCTGCCCAGCGCCCTGCTCGCGACCCTGGCGGGCATTGGGTTCTGGGTGGTGCGCACATGAAAGAGGGTTTTCGCCAAGCCATGGCCTGGCTGCACACCTGGGCCGGATTGATTTTCGGCTGGCTGCTGTTTGCGATTTTCCTGACCGGCACCCTGGCCTATTTCAAGGATGAAATAACCCACTGGATGCAGCCCGAAGTCCAGGCCCATCCGCTGGACGACGCGCGCAGCCTCGCCGTAGCGCAAGACTACCTGCAGCAACAGGCGCCCACGGCCGCGCGCTGGTTCATTACCTTGCCCACCCCTCGCGACCCCGGCCTGTCAGTCATGTGGCAAGACAAGGTCGACCCCGGCAAGCGCGGCAACTTCATCCAGAAAGTCCTCGACCCGGTCAGCGGCCAGGCGGTCCAGGCCCGCGAAAGCATGGGCGGTGAATTCTTCTACCGCTTCCACTTCCAACTGCAGATGCCTTACCCATGGGGCCGCTGGCTGTCGACCCTCGCCGCCATGGTGATGTTTGTGGCGCTGATCACCGGCATCATTACCCACAAGAAAATCTTCAAGGACTTCTTCACCTTCCGCCCGCGCAAGGGCCAGCGCTCCTGGCTGGACGGGCACAACGCGGTGGGCGTGCTGGTGCTGCCGTTTCACCTGATGATCACCTACAGCAGCCTGGTGATTTTCATGAGCATGGTCATGCCGGCGCCGATCGTGGCCTCCTATGGCAATGACAGCCGTGCCTTCTTCAATGAAGTGTTTCCCAGTTCCGATAATGCGCCCGCACTCGGCCAGCCGGGTACGTTGCTGCCGTTGTGGCCGCTGTACCAGCAGGCGCAGCAACAGTGGGCGGGTGGGCATGTGGGGCGCCTGGCGGTGAATAATCCGAGCGACGTCAACGCTTCGGTGAATGTGTTTCGCGCCGGGTCCGACAGCGTGGTGCATGATTTCGGCAGCACCGTTTCGTTCAACGGCACCACGGGGCAGGTGTTGCGGGTCAGTGGCGAACCGTCCCTGCCGTCGGTCATCGGTGGCAGTTTCTACGGCTTGCACATGGGCCATTTCGCCGGCCCGGTGTTGCGTTGGCTGTATTTCATCTGCGGCCTGGCAGGCACGGCGATGATCGGCACAGGCCTGGTGATATGGCTTGGCAAGCGTCAGCTCAAGCACGCCAAAACCGGTGTGATGCCCTTTGAACTGCGGTTGGTGGAGGTGCTGAACATCGCCAGTATGTCGGGGCTGATGATCGCCATCGCGGCGTTTTTCTGGGCCAATCGACTGCTGCCGGTGAGTGTGGCCGAACGTTCCGACTGGGAAGTGCAGAGCTTCTTTATCGCCTGGGGCCTGAGCCTGCTCCATGCCGCGTTGCGGCGCGGTCGCCAGGGCTGGGTCGAGCAGTTGAGCCTGGGCGCGCTGCTGTTTGTGGCCATCCCGTTGATTAATGCCCTGACTACGCCTTATCACTTGGGCACTTCGCTGATGAGCGGTGACTGGGCCATGGCCGGCTTCGACCTGACGTGCTTGTTCAGCGGCCTGTTCCTGGCATGGGCGGCCTGGAAGATGCAGCGCCGCGCCGCGTTGCAGCCCAAGGCAGAGCGCGCGCGTGCATTGGCGTTCAAGCAGGAGGCCGGCTGAATGTTGCTCGCGCTGCTGCTGTGCTACGCCGGGTTTACCGCGCTGTGCCTGGCCACCGATCGTCATCACGGCGAGTTGCTGCGCAGCAAACCCACGCCTGCACGGCGCCTGGGCTTGCGTGCGCTCGGCTGGTTGCTGCTGACCCTGTCCATCTGGCCGGCGGTGGCCGTCACCGGTTGGGGTCAGGGCCTGGTGGAGTGGTGCGCGGTGCTCATGCTCAGCGCCCTGCTTTTGGTGCTGCTGTTGCCGTACCGGCCACGGCTGGCTTTGATCCTTGCGGGCGTCGGCCTGCTGGCCAGCCCTGTCGCGGCGTTTGGGCTTTTCTGAGCGGCCCATGGTGATCAGCCCGCCGCCCGAACCCCAAGACAGTTCGCACCCGAACGCGGCCGGTGGGCGTGCGCATTTCCTCCAGGTGTTCCTGTCCCAGCGTTCGCAGATGGAGGCCCTGGTCAGTCGTCGTGTCGGTTGCCGCGCCACGGCGGCTGATCTGGTGCAGGACCTGTTCCTGCGCTTCTGGCGCCGTCCGCTGGTGCAGGTCGAAGAACTCAGCACCTACCTGCTGCGCTGCGCCGGCAATATCGCCATCGACCATTTGCGCAGCGAGGGCGCCCGCGTGCGCAGCAATGAGGGCTGGTTGCCGGAGCAACAAGACAACCAGAGCTGGGAACCCCAGGCGGCTCTCGAAGCGGGCAATGACCTGCGCCATGTCGAAGCCGCCTTGCGCAGTCTGCCCGAGCGCACCCGGCAGATTTTCCTGCTCAACCGCATTCACGGGCGCAAATACGCAGAGATCGCCAAGGCCATGGGCCTGTCCCAAAGCGCCGTGGAAAAACACATGATGCGTGCCCTGCACGCGTGCAAGGCGAGCCTGCGCGAACCGTCAGTCCCACGTACGCCAGGGAACGCATCGTGAACGTCACTCCTACGCCCGCCCAGGAACAGGCCGCGCTCGACTGGCTGAGCCGGCTGCACGACCAGCCCGGCAGCGGCGATCAAGCCTCCTTCAGCCGATGGCTGCGCGCCGACCCCGCCCATATCGAAGCCTACGCCCAGGCACAGGTGCTGTGGGAGTTGAGCGAGGTGCCGGCACGCACCCTGGCCGACGAAGACGCACAGGCCTTGCAGGGTTATCTCGATGCGATGCGCCGTTCCGGGCGCTCGCGCCTGGTGCGTGGGGCCGGCGCCCTGGCCATGGCGGCCTGTTTGTTGTTGATGGTGTCGATGGGCGCCGGTTGGCAGCCGTCGCGTTGGGTCGATGACCTTGGCGCCGATTACGTGACGGCGCCAGGGCAGGTGAGGACCGTCACCCTGGCCGATCAGTCCCACGTCACCCTCGACGCCGACAGCGCGATTGCGGTGGATTTCAGTCACGGCGAGCGGCATATCCAATTGCGTCGCGGGGCCGGTTTTTTCCGCGTTGTCCACACCGGCCAGCCCTTCGTGGTCGAGGCGGGCGATGGAGAAACGCGGGTGCTGGGCACACAGTTCGAAGTGCGCCTGCAACCGGCAGGGGCCCAGGTGACCGTGCTGTCCGGCCAGGTTGGCGTGACGCCGTCCGCACAGGCACCGCAGCAAATTCTGACGGCAGGCCAGCAAGTGGCCTACGCCGACGGTGTAGCCGAGCCGCTGCACTCGGTGGACAGCGAATCACGCCTGGCCTGGCGCGACGGTTGGCTCAATTACTACAAGGCGCCGCTGGCCGAGGTGGTCAGGGACCTCGCACGTTACTACCCGGGCCGCATCCTCCTGCTCAATGCCGAGATGGGCGCCAGGCGCGTCAGCGGCAGCTTTCCAAGCGACGACCCTGCCGCCGTGTTGAAGGCCTTGCAAGCGGTCCTCGGCTTCGAGCAATACACGCTGCTGGGGCGAGTGATTGTGTTGCGCTAGGCGCACGGCGCCGT
This sequence comes from Pseudomonas orientalis, assembly GCF_002934065.1. Taxonomy (NCBI): domain Bacteria; kingdom Pseudomonadati; phylum Pseudomonadota; class Gammaproteobacteria; order Pseudomonadales; family Pseudomonadaceae; genus Pseudomonas; species Pseudomonas orientalis. The sequence goes on from NZ_CP018049.1 coordinate 1,162,069, forward strand.
TTACCGAACCGTCATCGCAATCACCAGAATCTGTCACTAGAAGGTTACACGCGGCGAGGGTCTCGCTCGAAGCTAGTTTCTTAGGCTGCCACAAACCAAATGTGGGAGGGGGCTTGCCCCCGATAGCATTGTGTCAGTCAGCCTATCTGTAGCTGATACACCGCAATCGGGGGCAAGCCCCCTCCCACATTTGATCTGCGGTGTTTTCGAGGGTCGGGTTATTTCAGGGCGGCCATGATGGCCTCGGGGTTGTAGTCGCGGATCAAGGTGCCGTTGACGTCCACAAACGGAATCCCGCCGCCGCCCAACGCTTCATACGCCTTGCGCGCCTGGGCATCCTTCTCGATATCGAAGGCCTGGTAGGGAATACCCTTCTGGTCCAGAAAACGTCGAATCTGCTTGCAATAGCCGCACCACTCGGTGGAATAGAGCACCACGCGCGCCGAGGCGCGTACCTGCTCGGATGCCACCTGCGAGGGGTTGAGCAGTCGCTCGATCTTACCCCAGTTCTGAATCACCACCACCACCAGCAACACCAGCAGGACTTTCTTCAAGACCCCGCCAAGCATCAGTTGCGGCGCTTGAGCTGGTCGGTCAGTTGGGTCGGCAGGCCCTTGATGATCAAGGTGCCGGCGGCTTCGTCGTATTCGATCTTGTCGCCCAGCAGGTGGGCTTCAAAGCTGATGGACAAGCCTTCGGCGCGGCCGGTGAAGCGGCGGAACTGGTTGAGGGTGCGTTTGTCGGCAGGAATTTCCGGCGACAGACCGTAGTCCTTGTTGCGAATATGGTCGTAGAACGCTTTGGGCCGCTCTTCATCGATCAGGCCGGACAGTTCTTCCAGGCCCATGGGCTCGCCAAGCTTGGCCTGGCTGCTGGCGTAGTCCACCAGGGTCTTGGTTTTCTCGCGCGCCGACTCGTCCGGCAGGTCCTCGCTTTCAACGAAGTCACTGAACGCCTTGAGCAGGGTGCGGGTTTCGCCCGGGCCGTCGACGCCTTCCTGGCAGCCGATAAAGTCGCGGAAATACTCCGAGACCTTCTTGCCGTTCTTGCCCTTGATAAACGAGATGTACTGCTTGGACTGCTTGTTGTTCTGCCACTCGGACACGTTGATCCGCGCTGCCAGGTGCAGTTGGCCAAGGTCCAGGTGGCGCGAGGGCGTCACGTCCAGCTCGTCGGTCACCGCCACGCCTTCGCTGTGGTGCAGCAGGGCGATGGCCAGGTAGTCGGTCATCCCTTGCTGGTAGTGGGCGAACAGTACGTGACCGCCGGTCGACAGGTTGGACTCCTCCATCAGCTTCTGCAGATGTTCCACTGCGGTACGGCTGAAGGTGGTGAAATCCTGACCACCGTCAAAGTATTCCTTCAACCAGCCGCTGAACGGGTGCGCGCCGGACTCGGCATGGAAGAAACCCCAGGCCTTGCCCTGTTTGGCGTTGTAGCTCTCGTTGAGGTCGGCAAGCATGTTCTCGATGGCGGCCGACTCGGACAGCTCTGAATCACGGGCATGCAGAACTGCGGGTGTGCCGTCGGGTTTTTTGTCGATCAGGTGGACGATGCAATGACGGATCGGCATAGGCTTCTCGGCTGGTTGAAGGGGAGCGTTGAGCCTCCCGCAAAAAGTTGCCCAGTGTACCGCACCCGTTGGTCAAGACGCGCCTGGAAGGGCGGTTTGGATGTTCTCCCACCGTGCATATGGGGTTTTTTCACGCTTTAGAGCGATAAAGCTGACCAAATGGGTATGTTGAGGCGGATATTTCCCCGTCTCTGTGCTAGTTTTGCCCCGTCTTACGCCAAGTCTCGGCGTTAAGCGTGCATTCAGCATTTGTCAGGTCGAACCAATCCCCGTTTCAAGCATCTATAACCCCGTTCTCCAAAGGTTATAGCCGGGGCGCCAGGCCGACACGGTCGGGCTCGACGGCTGACACTGCACTCTGCAATCCATATGAATTTGATAGGGAAGGAACACCACAATGGCTTTGACTAAAGACCAACTGATCGCTGATATCGCTGAAGCTATCGACGCGCCGAAAACCACCGCGCGCGCAGCGCTGGACCAACTGGGCCAGATCGTTGCCGATCAGCTGGAAAACGGCGGCGAAATCACTCTGCCAGGTATCGGCAAGCTGAAAGTGACCGAGCGTCCTGCCCGTACCGGCCGTAACCCTTCGACTGGCGCTGCCATCGAAATCGCTGCCAAGAAAGTTATCAAGCTGGTTGTGGCCAAAGGCCTGACCGACGCTGTTAACAAGTAAGACGCCGTAAAAAAACCGTGCTCCGGAGTGATCCGGGCACGGTTTTTTGTTGCCTGCGATTTTGTTTGCAACGGTAGGAGCGAGCTTGCTCGCGAAAGACGTTAACGATAACGCGCCCGTCCTGGTTGAACGCGGCGCCTTGGCGTTTTTCGCGAGCAAGCTCGCTCCTACAGTGTGGGCGTCAGCGCACCCAGCGCTGGCGCCAGATCTGCTGTTCGTTCTTGGTCTGGAAGGTCCAGGCGACGAAGCGGCTTTGCTTTTGCCCCTGGGACATTTCCACCACCTGGCTTTCCAGCACGCCGGCCTTTTTCAATGCCGTCTCGATCGCGGGCAGGTTTGACGCTTTTGACACCAGTGTGCTGAACCACAGCACCTTGTGGGCAAAATGCGCGCTTTCGGCGATCAGTTGCGTCACGAAACGCGCTTCGCCGCCCTCACACCACAGTTCGGCCGATTGGCCGCCGAAGTTCAGCACCGGCAACTTGCGCTTGGGGTCGGCTTTGCCCAGGGCACGCCACTTGCGCTCGCTGCCCTTGGTGGCTTCGTCCATGGACGCGTGGAACGGCGGGTTGCACATGGTCAGGTCAAAGCGTTCGGCAGGCTCCAGCAGGCCCAACAGGATGTGCTTGGGGTTGGGTTGCTGGCGCAACTCGATGACTTTGCTCAAGTCGTTGGACTGCACGATGGCCTTGGCAGCCGCCACGGCGATAGGGTCGACCTCCGAGCCGAGGAAGTTCCAGCGGTACTCCATGTAGCCAATCAGCGGGTAGACGCAGTTGGCGCCCATGCCGATATCCAGCACCTTGACGATGGAACCGCGCGGAATCTTGCCGTCGTTGACGCTGGCCAGCAGGTCGGCAAGGAAGTGCACGTAGTCGGCGCGCCCGGGCACCGGCGGGCACAGGTAATCGGCCGGGATGTCCCAATGCTGGATGCCGTAGAACGACTTGAGCAGCGCCCGGTTGAACACCCGCACCGCGTCGGGGCTGGCGAAGTCGATGCTCTCTTTGCCATAGGGATTGATGATCACGAATTGCGCCAGTTCCGGCGTGGTCTTGATCAGCGCCTGGAAGTCGTAACGGCCTGTGTGGCGGTTGCGCGGGTGCAGGGTAGCCTCTTTGCGTGGCGCGACGGGTTTGGCCGTGGCGGCGGTTTTAGGCTTCTTGCGCGGTGGTTTGGGTGTGCTGGGGGCGGTCATGTTGATTCTGGTGTTGGCTCAAAGTGGCGGCCATTGTCACACATCCTGAGCTCAACTCGTTCAAATGTGGGAGGGGGCTTGCCCCCGATGGCTGTGTGTCAGTCAATTATCTGTTAACTGACCCACCGCCATCGGGGGCAAGCCCCCTCCCACATTGACTGCATTCACAGCAGGACATCGGGAACGATCAGGCAAAAAAAAGAGACCCGAAGGTCTCTTTTTTTACGCGACTCAAGCCTTACAGGCTGGAAATCCGCGCATGCTGCTCCGCCAACTTGCCCAAGGCCTGTTCAGCCTCGGCCAACTTGGCGCGTTCTTTCTCGATCACTTCCGCCGGCGCCTTGTCGACGAACGCCGCGTTGGACAGCTTGCCGCCCACGCGCTGCACTTCGCCTTGCAGACGCGCAATTTCCTTGTCGAGACGGGCCAGTTCCGCGCCTTTATCGATCAGGCCGGCCATCGGCACCAGCACTTCCATATCGCCGACCAGCGCAGTGGCGGACAGCGGTGCTTCGGCGCCATCGGCCAATACGGTGATGGACTCCAGCTTGGCCAGCTTCTTGAGCAGCGCATCGTTTTCGCTGAGGCGACGCTGGTCTTCGGCACTGGCGTTCTTGACGAACACCGCCAGCGGCTTGCCCGGACCGATGTTCATCTCGGCGCGGATGTTGCGCGTGCCGAGCATCAGGGTCTTGAGCCATTCGATATCGCTTTCGGCGGCCTCATCGATACGGGCTTCATTGGCCACCGGCCAAGGCTGCAGCATGATGGTCTTGCCTTCGATACCGGCCAGCGGCGCCAGGCGCTGCCAGATTTCTTCGGTGATGAACGGCATGAACGGATGCGCAAGGCGCAATGCCACTTCCAGCACGCGCACCAGGGTGCGACGGGTGCCGCGCTGGCGTTCGACGGGCGCGTTTTCGTCCCACAGCACCGGCTTGGACAGTTCCAGGTACCAGTCGCAATACTGGTTCCAGATGAACTCGTACAAGGCCTGGGCGGCCAGGTCGAAACGGAACTGGTCGAGCTGGCGGGTCACTTCGGCTTCGGTGCGCTGCAGCTGCGAAATGATCCAGCGGTCGGCCAGGCTCAGTTCGAAGGCTTCGCCGTTCTGGCCGCAGTCTTCGCCTTTATCCAGCACGTAGCGTGCGGCGTTCCAGATCTTGTTGCAGAAGTTGCGATAGCCTTCGACGCGGCCCATGTCGAACTTGATGTCGCGACCGGTGGAGGCCAGCGAGCAGAAAGTGAAGCGCAGGGCGTCGGTGCCGTAGCTGGCGATGCCGTCGGCGAATTCGTCGCGGGTCTGCTTTTCGATCTTTTTCGCCAGTTTCGGCTGCATCAGGCCCGAGGTGCGTTTCTGCACCAGGGTTTCCAGGTCGATGCCGTCGATGATGTCCAGCGGGTCCAGGACGTTGCCCTTGGACTTGGACATTTTCTGGCCCTGGCCATCGCGAACCAGGCCGTGCACGTACACGGTCTTGAACGGTACCTGCGGGGTGCCGTCTTCGTTCTTCACCAAATGCATGGTGAGCATGATCATCCGGGCAACCCAGAAGAAAATGATGTCGAAGCCGGTGACCAGCACGTCGGTGGAGTGGAATTTCTTCAGGAACTCGGTCTGCTGCGGCCAGCCCAACGTCGAGAAGGTCCACAGGCCCGAACTGAACCAGGTGTCCAGTACGTCGTTGTCCTGTTGCAGGGCGATGTCGGCACCGAGGTTGTGCTTGGCGCGCACTTCGGCTTCGTCGCGGCCTACATACACCTTGCCCGATTCGTCGTACCAGGCCGGAATACGGTGGCCCCACCACAGCTGACGGCTGATGCACCAGTCCTGGATGTCGCGCATCCACGAGAAGTACATGTTTTCGTACTGTTTCGGCACGAACTGGATGCGGCCGTCTTCCACGGCGGCAATGGCAGGCTCGGCCAGCGGCTTGGTGGACACGTACCACTGGTCGGTCAGCCACGGCTCGATCACGGTGCCGGAGCGGTCGCCCTTCGGTACTTTCAGGCCGTGGTCATCAACGCTCACCAGCAAACCGGCAGCGTCGAAGGCGGCAACGATCTGCTTGCGCGCTTCGAAGCGGTCCAGGCCGGCATATTCGGCCGGGACCTTGCCGTCGACGCTGTCGTTCAGCGTGCCGTCCAGGTTGAACACCTGGCAGGCCGGCAATACGGCGGCATTCTTGTCGAAGATGTTCAGCAGCGGCAGGTTGTGGCGCTTGCCGACTTCGTAGTCGTTGAAATCGTGGGCCGGGGTGATTTTCACGCAGCCGGTGCCGAATTCAGGGTCGCAGTAGTCGTCGGCGATAATCGGGATGCGACGGCCGACCAATGGCAGCTCGACGAACTTGCCGATCAGTGCCTGATAGCGCTCGTCATTCGGGTTAACCGCGACGGCGGCGTCACCCAGCATGGTTTCCGGACGGGTGGTGGCGACGATCAGGTAGTCGTTGCCCTCAGCAGTCCTGGCACCATCGGCCAGCGGGTACTTGAGGTTCCACAGGAAGCCTTTCTCGTCGTGGTTTTCCACCTCGAGGTCGGAGATCGCCGTGTGCAGCTTGGTGTCCCAGTTGACCAGGCGCTTGCCGCGGTAGATCAGGCCGTCTTCATGCAGGCGCACAAAGGCTTCCTTCACGGCTTCCGACAGCCCGTCGTCCATGGTGAAGCGCTCGCGGCTCCAGTCCACGGACGAACCCAGGCGACGGATCTGGCGGCTGATATTGCCGCCGGACTGGTCTTTCCATTCCCAGATTTTTTCCAGGAATTTCTCGCGGCCCAGGTCATGACGGCTCTGGCCGGTGGCTTCCAGTTGGCGCTCCACCAGCATCTGAGTGGCGATGCCGGCGTGGTCGGTACCCGGTTGCCAGAGGGTGTTGCGACCCTGCATACGGCGGAAACGGATCAATGCATCCATGATCGCATTGTTGAAGCCATGGCCCATGTGCAGGCTGCCAGTGACGTTCGGTGGCGGGATCATGATGGTGTACGAGTCGCCCGCACCTTGTGGGGCGAAATAGTTCTCGGACTCCCAGGTGTTGTACCAGGAAGTTTCGATGGCGTGGGGCTGGTAGGTCTTATCCATGCGCGGCGGGACCCTAGTTGGCATTTATTCAGGAAAGCCGGCAAGTATAACGGGGGATAGAGCGCAGGGCGAGGCGAAGACAGGGCTTAAGGTGTATGCAACCAAATGTGGGAGGGGGCTTGCCCCCGATGGCGGTCTGTCAGCTTCAAATAGACTGCTGACTCACCGCTATCGGGGGCAAGCCCCCTCCCACAGGGGATCTCTGTGTGGCTTAAGACTGGTACTGGCTCAGCAGCCGCTCCATCCGCGCATCCATTCGCCGTTTGATCTCGGCTTCAATATGCGGCGAAAAATCATCGATCACATCCTGCATGATCAATTGCGCGGCAGCGCGCAGTTCGTTGTCCAGATGCAGCAGCAGGGCGTCAGGGGCCTTTTCGGCAGCGGGGGCGGGTTCTGCAATGGCTGGCTGCGGCGCAGCAGACTTGTTGCCGACCATGTCGAACAACAGCGGAATCTGTATCTCGCCATCGGCCGTTTCGGTCAACAGCGGCGGTTGCAAGCCATCATCACCCAGCAGCTGGCGGATCGACTCGAGGTCGTCCAGCAGGTGGTCGTCTTTTTTCAGCGGATTGGGCGTGTCCATCATGTGCTCAAAGTCGTTGTAGCCGGTGGTCCTGCAGAGGATAGCCCTGTTCGCGGTAGAAACGGAAACTCTCCCGCGCGGCCTGACGAATAGCCGGGTCTTCCACCACCACTTCCGCCACACGGGCGAAAGCCTTGGCAAAGGCCGGTACCTTCAGGTCAAGGTTGACCAGCAGGTCATGGTGGTCGCCGCAACTGTCACCCAGGCCCAGCACTACCACGCCGTCGGGTTCCGATTCGGCGGGGCCGTGAGGTACGAAGCTTTCGCCTTTGAAGCGCCACAGGCGGCCATCGAGGTCCTCGCGTTGGGCGGCATCGCTGCAATGCAGGTAAATGCGATGGCCCATGCGCCAGGCCTTTTCGGTGAGCTTGCAGGCAAAGTCCAGGCGCGCGGATGGGTCGGCGCTGGGCAATATATAGAAGTCGACTTGGGTCATTGCGGTTCCTGAGACCGGGACGGCGCGATGACCGTCTCGGAATTTGTAGGAGCGAGCTTGCTCGCGAAAAGCGCAAGGTCGCCGCGATCAACCTGGTTTCCCGAGTCATCGTGAACGACCATCGCGAGCAAGCTTGCTCCTACAGGGATTAGGCCTTGGCGCGGTCCAGCAGGTATTGGGTCAGCAATGGCACCGGACGGCCGGTGGCGCCTTTGTCCTTGCCGCCGCTGGTCCATGCAGTGCCGGCGATGTCCAGGTGCGCCCAGTTGAAGTTCTTGGCGAACCGCGACAGGAAGCAGGCTGCGGTGATGGTGCCGGCTTTCGGGCCGCCGATGTTGGCGATGTCGGCGAACGGGCTGTCCAGTTGCTCCTGGTACTCATCGAACAGCGGCAGCTGCCAGGCGCGGTCGTCGGCAGCCTTGCCGGCGCTGAGCAGTTGCTCGATCAGCTCGTCGTTGTTGCCCAGCAGGCCCGAGGTGTGGGCGCCCAGGGCAACCACGCAGGCACCGGTCAGGGTGGCGATGTCGATCACCGCCTGCGGCTTGAAGCGTTCGGCGTAGGTCAGCGCGTCGCACAGCACCAGGCGGCCTTCGGCGTCGGTATTGAGGATTTCCACGGTCTGGCCGCTCATGGTAGTGACGATATCGCCTGGGCGGGCAGCGCCGCCGCTCGGCATGTTCTCGGCGCAGGCCAGGATGCACACCAGATTGATCGGCAGCTTGAGTTCCAGCACGGCACGCAGGGTGCCGAACACGCTGGCGGCGCCGCCCATGTCGTACTTCATCTCATCCATGCCGGCGCCCGGCTTGAGGCTGATGCCGCCGGTGTCGAAGGTGATGCCTTTGCCGACCAGGGCGTAAGGCTTCTCGGACTTCTTGCCGCCGTTGTATTGCATCACGATCAGGCGTGGCGGCTGGTCGCTGCCCTGGCCCACGGCATAGAACGATCCCATGCCCAGTTCCTTGATCTTCTTCTCGTCCAGCACTTCAACCTTGAGGCCCTTGAACTCCTTGCCCAGCGCCTTGGCCTGTTCGCCCAGGTAGGTGGGGTGGCAGATGTTCGGCGGCAGGTTGCCCAGGTCGCGGGTGAACGACATGCCGTTGGCGATCGCGGTGGCGTGGGTCACGGCGCGCTCGACTTCAGCCTGGGCGGCCTTGATGGTCAGCAGGGTGATTTTCTTCAGGGCACGGGGGTCGGCTTTCTGGCTCTTGAACTGGTCGAAGACGTAGCCGCCGTCCACCAGGCTTTCGGCCAGCAGGCGGGTCTTGCCGTAGCTGTCACGGCCCTTGATGACGATTTCGTCGAGTGCCAGTGCCGCGTCGCTGCCGCCCAGGCCTTTAAGCGTGGTGAGGATGGCGCTGATGATCTTGCGAAACGGACGGTCGCCCAGTTCGGCGTCATTGCCCACGCCCACCAGCAACACGCGCTCGGCCTTGAGGTTCGGCAGGCTGTGCAGCAGCAGGCTCTGGCCGACTTTGCCGGCCAGGTCGCCGCGCTTGAGCACGGCGCTGATGGCGCCGCCGCTCAGTTCATCCAGTTGCTTGGCGGCAACGCCGAGTGTGCGGCCTTCGCCAACAGCGACCACGAGGGTGGCGGTTTTCAACGTTTCGGGGCTAACGCTTTTTACAACCAATTCCATTTTCGGGTCCCTTATAAAGGTCGGTGAGCCTGGCGTTTTTACCCAGGCTTTAAAAGCGCGGCAGCCTTGTAAGCCGCCAGCGACAAAGGCCGCAGTTTGAACCTCGCAGGCGAAGCCTGACAACCCTCGAAGCACGCTTTGTGCATGCGCATGAGGTTGCGCAGTGACAGGCGCGGTCAATCACAGGATAATGCGCCATCTTTTTAGCCGACCCGTGATAAACGGGTCGACTCGGTATGCTTGCTTGTTTGGCCGCCTTAGCCTGACAACCCTGGAGTGTCTGGTTTGATCGTCTTCCGTTATCTATCCCGCGAAGTCCTGTTGACCCTGAGTGCCGTGAGTGCGGTGTTGCTGGTCATCATCATGAGTGGTCGTTTCGTCAAATTCCTTGCGCAGGCTGCCTCCGGCGCCCTGGATCCGGGCTCGCTGTTCCTGATCATGGGCTTTCGCCTGCCGGGCTTTTTGCAACTGATCCTGCCGCTCGGCCTGTTCCTTGGCATTCTGCTGGCATATGGCCGGCTTTATCTCGAAAGCGAGATGACCGTGCTGTCCGCCACCGGTATGAGCCAGCAGCGTCTGCTGGCGATGACCATGGTGCCGGCCGCCGGCGTTGCCCTGGTAGTGGCCTGGTTGAGCCTGAGCCTCGCGCCTCAAGGGGCGATGCAGTTCCAGCTGCTGCTGAACAAGCAGGACGCGATGACCGAGTTCGACACCCTCGAACCCGGGCGTTTCCAGGCGCTCAACGACGGTACGCGGGTGACCTATACCGAAGAAATGACCGAAGACCGCTCCAACCTGAGCGGTGTGTTCATTTCCCAGAAAAACCTCGGCAAGGACCAGAAAGACCGTGGCATCTCGATCCTGGTGGCCGACGGCGGCCGCCAGGAAGTGCGCCCCGACGGCAGCCGCTACCTGATCCTGGATAACGGCTATCGCTACGATGGCAGCCCGGGCCTGGCCGATTACCGCGTGATCAAATACGACACCTACGGCGTCATGCTGCCCAAACCCGATATCAGCGAAGAGGTCACCGACCGCGATGCGCTGCCCACCGCCTCGCTGTTCGGCAGCCAGGAACTGCGCTCCATCGCCGAGCTGCAATGGCGCCTGTCCCTGCCGCTGCTGGTGTTTATCGTGACCTTGATGGCGGTGCCGCTGTCGCGCGTCAACCCGCGCCAGGGCCGATTCCTCAAGCTGCTGCCGGCGATCCTGCTGTATATGGCTTACCTGACCATCCTGATTTCCGCCCGTGGCTCCCTGGAGAAGGGCAAGTTGCCGCCCGCCCTGGGCCTGTGGTGGGTGCACGGGATTTTCCTGGTGATTGGCCTGGGGCTGCTCTACTGGGAGCCTATCCGTTTGAAAATGAAGAGCCGTCGTGGCCTGAAGGAGTTGGCTCGTGGCTAAGCTCGATCGCTACATTGGTAGCAGCGTACTGATCGCCATCCTGGCGGTATTGGGCATCATCCTGGGCCTGGCCTCGCTGTTTGCCTTCATTGATGAAGTGGGCAACGTCACCGATACCTATACCGTCACCGACGTACTGAGCTTCGTGGCGCTGACCGCGCCGCGTCGTCTCTACGACATGATGCCGATGGCCGGCCTGATCGGCTGCCTGATCGGCCTGGGCACCCTGGCTAGCAACAGCGAATTGACCATCATGCGCGCGGCGGGCGTGTCCATCGGGCGTATCGTCTGGGCGGTCATGAAGCCGATGCTGCTGCTGATGGCGTGCAGCGTGCTGATCGGCGAATACGTCGCGCCACCGTCCGAAGCCACCGCCCAGGCCAATCGCGCCCTGGCCCAGGGTTCGGGCGATGCGCAGAGCTCCAAGCACGGCCTGTGGCACCGCCAGGGCGACCAGTTCATCCACATCAACGCTGTGCAGCCCGGCGGCTTGTTGATCGGGGTCACACGCTACACGTTTGACAAAGAGCGACACATGCTCAGCTCCAGCTTCGCCAAGCGCGCGCAGTACGATGGCGCGCAATGGCAACTGACCGACGTCACCACCACGCTGTTCCACAACGTGGGCCAGGGGGTCAATGCCAGTACCGAAGTGGTCAATGCGCCTACCCAGGCCTGGGACATCGCGCTGAAGCCGGAGCTGCTCAACACGGTGATCATGGTCCCGGAAACCCTGCCGATCTCGGGCCTCTGGAGCTATATCCACTACCTCAAGGACCAGGGCCTGAACAATGGCCGCTACTGGCTGGCGTTCTGGGTCAAGGTGTTGCAACCGGTGGTCACCGCCGCGCTGGTATTGATGGCGATCTCCTTCATCTTCGGCCCGTTGCGTTCCGTGACCCTCGGCCAGCGGGTATTCACCGGGGTACTGGTGGGCTTTACCTTCCGTATCGCCCAGGATTTGCTGGGCCCGTCGAGCCTGGTATTCGGTTTCTCGCCGTTGTTCGCGGTGCTGGTACCGACGTTTATCTGCGCCGTGGCCGGGTTCTGGTTGTTGCGCCGAGCCGGCTGATTGCGCGCACACTAAATGCTCGCCCTGTAGGAGCGAGCTTGCTCGCGAAAATCTGCAAAGCGCCGCGTTCATCCAGGATGAGCGCATTATCGTTGGCGATCTTCGCGAGCAAGCTCGCTCCTACAACATCGGGCCCCGTGGAGACGGGGCTTTTTTGTGTTCGTCAGCAAAGATGACGTCTGGCCCGAGCATCAGGTACAATTCCCGGCTATTTTTCAGCGGGCAATCTGCCTGCAGCCTTTTTGAGTGTTGATCCGTGAGTGATTTGAGTCATATCCGCAATTTCTCCATCATCGCCCACATTGACCATGGCAAGTCGACGCTGGCCGATCGATTCATCCAGATGTGCGGCGGCCTTGCCGAGCGTGAAATGGAAGCCCAGGTCCTGGACTCCATGGACCTCGAACGCGAGCGCGGGATCACCATCAAGGCCCACAGCGTTACCCTGTACTACACCGCCAAAGACGGTATCAAGTACCAGCTCAACTTCATTGACACCCCGGGCCACGTCGACTTCACCTATGAAGTCAGCCGTTCCCTGGCCGCCTGCGAAGGCGCGCTGCTGGTGGTGGACGCGGGGCAGGGCGTAGAAGCCCAGTCCGTGGCCAACTGCTACACCGCCATCGAGCAGGGCCTGGAAGTGATGCCGGTGCTGAACAAGATCGACCTGCCACAGGCCGATCCGGACCGCGTCAAGGAAGAAATCGAAAAAATCATCGGCATTGACGCCACCGACGCCGTCGAGTGCAGCGCCAAGACCGGCCTGGGCGTCGATGAAGTGCTCGAGCGCCTGGTCAAGACCATCCCCGCGCCGACCGGCAATTACGAAGATCCGCTGCAAGCGTTGATCATCGACTCCTGGTTCGACAACTACCTGGGCGTTGTCTCCCTGGTGCGCGTGCGCCATGGCCGCGTGAAGAAGGGCGACAAGATCCTGGTCAAGTCCACCGGCAAGATCCACCTGGTGGACAGCGTCGGCGTGTTCAACCCCAAGCATACCGCCACCACTGATCTGAAAGCCGGCGAAGTAGGCTTCATCATCGCCGGTATCAAGGACATCCACGGTGCGCCGGTCGGTGACACCCTGACCCTGAGCTCCACGCCGGATGTCGACGTACTGCCAGGCTTCAAGCGCATTCAGCCGCAGGTCTATGCCGGCCTGTTCCCGGTCAGCTCCGACGACTTCGAAGACTTCCGCGAAGCCCTGCAAAAGCTGACCCTCAACGACTCGTCGTTGCAGTACACCCCGGAAAGCTCCGACGCCCTGGGCTTCGGTTTCCGCTGCGGGTTCCTCGGCATGCTGCACATGGAGATCATCCAGGAGCGCCTGGAGCGCGAATACGACCTGGACCTGATCACCACCGCGCCAACGGTTATTTTCGAGCTGGCGCTGAAAACCGGTGAAACGATTTACGTCGACAACCCCTCCAAGCTTCCAGACCTGTCTTCCATCGAAGACATGCGTGAGCCGATCGTGCGCGCCAATATCCTGGTGCCGCAGGAGCATCTGGGCAACGTCATCACCCTGTGTATCGAAAAGCGTGGCGTGCAGCACGACATGCTGTTCCTCGGTACCCAGGTGCAAGTGACCTACGATTTGCCGATGAACGAAGTGGTCCTGGACTTCTTCGACCGTCTCAAATCCACCAGTCGCGGCTATGCTTCGCTGGACTACCATTTCGACCGTTACCAGTCGGCTAATCTGGTGAAGCTGGATGTATTGATCAACGGCGACAAGGTTGATGCCCTGGCACTGATCGTGCACAAGGACAATGCGCACTACAAAGGTCGCCAGTTGACCGAGAAGATGAAAGAACTGATTCCGCGTCAGATGTTCGACGTTGCGATCCAGGCCGCCATTGGCGGGCAGATCATTGCGCGGACCTCCGTCAAGGCACTCAGAAAGAACGTACTGGCCAAATGCTACGGTGGCGACGTCAGCCGTAAGCGCAAGCTGCTTGAGAAGCAAAAGGCCGGTAAAAAACGCATGAAGCAAGTGGGCAATGTGGAAATTCCACAAGAAGCCTTCCTTGCGGTGCTCAGGTTGGATAGTTAGGTCCTATGTCGCTAAATTTCCCGCTGTTGCTGGTCATCGCCGTTGCCGTCTGTGGTTTCCTGGCGTTGCTCGATCTGGTGTTCTTCGCCCCGCGTCGGCGGGCGGCTATCGCGTCCTATCAGGGCAGCGTCAGCCAGCCTGATGCCGTGGTGGTCGAGAAGCTGAACAAAGAGCCTTTGCTGGTTGAATACGGCAAATCGTTCTTCCCGGTATTGTTCATCGTGCTGGTGCTGCGTTCGTTCCTGGTGGAGCCGTTTCAGATCCCTTCGGGGTCGATGAAACCTACCCTGGACGTCGGCGACTTCATCCTGGTGAACAAGTTTTCCTACGGGATCCGCTTGCCGGTGATCGACAAGAAGGTGATTGAGGTCGGTGACCCGCAGCGCGGTGATGTGATGGTGTTCCGCTACCCGAGCGACCCGAACGTCAACTACATCAAGCGTGTGGTCGGCCTGCCGGGCGACGTGATCCGCTACACCAGCGACAAGCGCCTGTTCATCAACGGTGAGTCGGTGGCCGAAAAACTGTTGGGCGCCGAGCCGAACACGTTGGGCAGCGCCGAGCTGTACCAGGAAAAACTCGGTGCGGTAGAGCACCAGATCCGCAAGGAAATGAGCCGCTACCGCGCGATGCCCGATGGCCAGTGGAAAGTGCCTGCCGGGCACTACTTCATGATGGGCGACAACCGCGACAACTCCAACGACAGCCGCTACTGGGACGACCCCAATATTCCCAAGGACCTGCTGGGCATGGTGCCCGACGAGAATATCGTCGGCAAAGCCTTCGCGGTTTGGATGAGTTGGCCGGAACCCAAGCTCAGCCACCTGCCGAACTTCTCGCGGGTGGGGCTGATCAGGTAATACAGGCGGCGCTGTGAACACAGCGCCGAATGCTTTTCTGGGGCTTGGACATTTTCCGACGCCCTGCGGCACCAGTCAGGATTTGAATTTGAACACTGCGTCAATCGTCGATGGCCGCCGGTGCCACCAACTAGATATGGATAAACCGTGACCGTTTCTCTGAGTCGTCTCGAGCGCCAGCTCGGCTACACCTTCAAGGACCAGGAATTGATGGTCCTTGCCCTCACACACCGCAGCTTTGCAGGGCGCAATAACGAGCGCCTGGAATTCCTCGGTGACGCCATTCTCAATTTCGCCGCCGGTGAGGCGCTGTTCGAGCGTTTCCCTCAAGCGCGCGAAGGCCAGCTGTCGCGCCTGCGCGCACGCCTTGTGAAAGGCGAGACCCTGGCCGTGCTGGCTCGCGGTTTCGGCCTGGGCGAGTACCTGCGCCTCGGTTCCGGAGAGTTGAAAAGCGGCGGTTTCCGTCGCGAGTCGATCCTGGCTGATGCCCTGGAAGCCTTGATCGGTGCGATCTACCTCGATGCAGGGATGGAGACGGCCAAGGAGCGCGTGGTCGCCTGGCTGGCTTCGGAAATCGAAAGCCTGACGCTGGTCGACACCAACAAGGACCCCAAGACCCGCCTGCAGGAATACCTGCAGTCGCGCGGTTGCGAACTGCCACGCTACGAAGTGGTGGATATCCAGGGTGAGCCGCATTGCCGCGTGTTCTTCGTGGAATGTGAAATCACCTTACTGAACGAAAAAAGCCGAGGTCAGGGTGTGAGCCGTCGTATTGCCGAACAGGTAGCGGCCGCTGCAGCACTGATTGCCCTGGGCGTGGAGAATGGCCATGACTGATTCAACCGCAACACGCTGTGGCTATGTTGCCATCGTCGGCCGCCCCAACGTGGGCAAGTCCACGCTGCTCAACCACATCCTCGGCCAGAAGCTCGCGATCACCTCGCGCAAGCCGCAGACCACCCGCCACAACATGCTGGGCATCAAGACCGAAGGCAACGTGCAAGCGGTCTACGTCGACACCCCCGGCATGCACAAGGGCGGTGAAAAGGCGCTTAACCGCTACATGAACAAGACCGCTTCGGCGGCGTTGAAAGACGTCGACGTGGTGATTTTCGTGGTCGACCGCACCAAGTGGACCGACGAAGACCAGATGGTTCTGGAGCGCGTGCAGTACGTCACCGGCCCGTTGATCGTCGCGCTGAACAAGACCGACCGTATCGAAGACAAAGCCGAACTGATGCCGCACCTGACCTGGCTGCAGGAACAACTGCCGAATGCCCAGATCATGCCGATCTCGGCGCAGCACGGCCACAACCTCGAAGCCCTGGAGCGCGTGATTGCCGGCTACCTGCCGGAGAACGAGCACTTCTTCCCGGAAGACCAGATCACCGACCGCAGCAGCCGCTTCCTTGCTGCGGAACTGGTGCGCGAGAAAATCATGCGCCAGATGGGCGCCGAGCTGCCGTACCAGATCACCGTTGAAATCGAAGAGTTCAAGCAGCAGGGCAAAACCCTGCACATCCATGCGTTGATCCTCGTTGAGCGTGACGGCCAGAAAAAAATCATCATTGGCGACAAGGGCGAGCGCATCAAGCGCATCGGCACCGAGGCGCGCAAGGACATGGAATTGCTGTTCGATTCCAAGATCATGCTCAACCTGTGGGTGAAGGTTAAGGGTGGCTGGTCCGATGATGAGCGCGCGTTGCGCTCCCTGGGCTATGGCGACCTGTAAGACACCGCAGGGTCAGAAAATGTGGGAGGGGGCTTGCCCCCGATAGCGGTGGATCAGTTAATGGATAAGTGACTGACACACTGCCATCGGGGCAAGCCCCCTCCCACATTCGGTTGATGTTGTTTTCAAGATCGAGAACCCATGTCCCAATCCCCGCCTCCCAGCCAGCTCGCCTATGTGCTGCACAGCCGCGCCTACCGTGAGACCAGCGCCCTGGTGGACTTCCTCACGCCCCAGGGCCGTCTGCGCGCGGTTCTGCGCAGCGCGAGGGGCAAGGCCGGTACGCTGGCGCGGCCGTTCGTGGCCCTGGACGTGGAGTTTCGCGGCAAGGGCGAGCTGAAGAATGTCGGCCGCCTGGAAAGCGTCGGCACGTCCGCCTGGCTCAATGGCGATGCGCTGTTCAGCGGGCTCTACCTCAATGAATTGCTGATCCGCCTGCTGCCCGCCGAGGACCCGCACCCGGCCGTCTTCGATCACTACGCCGCCACCTTGCTCGCCCTCGCTGAAGGCCGCCCCCTGGAGCCGCTGCTGCGGGCCTTTGAGTGGCGCCTGCTGGATGACCTGGGCTACGGTTTTGAACTGGCCAACGACCTGCACGGTGATCCAATCGCCGCCGACGGCCTGTATCGCCTGCAAGTGGACGCGGGCCTCGAGCGCGTGTACCTGTTGCAACCCGGCCTGTTCCAGGGCGCCGAGTTGCTCGCCATGAGCGAAGCGGACTGGACGGCCCCCGGTGCCTTGTCCGCCGCCAAGCGCCTGATGCGCCAGGCCCTGGCTGTGCACCTGGGTGGCCGGCCGCTGGTCAGTCGCGAGTTGTTTCGAAAGCCCTGATATCCCCGTGTATGCTGTGCACCGATTCTTTCCCTTTTCAGGAGCGCTTCCGTGACCACCAGCAATCGCATTCTTCTTGGCGTCAATATCGACCACGTCGCCACCCTGCGCCAGGCCCGGGGCACCCGTTACCCGGACCCGGTCAAGGCCGCGCTGGACGCCGAAGAAGCGGGCGCCGACGGCATCACCGTGCACCTGCGCGAAGACCGCCGCCATATCCAGGAGCGCGACGTGCTGCTGCTCAAGGATGTGCTGCAGACCCGCATGAATTTCGAAATGGGCGTCACCGAAGAAATGATGCAGTTCGCCGAGCGCATCCGCCCGGCGCACATTTGCCTGGTGCCGGAAACCCGCCAGGAGCTGACCACCGAAGGCGGCCTCGACGTGGCCGGCCAGGAAGCACGGATCAAGGCCGCCGTGGAGCGCCTGTCGAAAATCGGCAGCGAAGTGTCGCTGTTCATCGACGCCGACGAGCGTCAGATCCAGGCCTCACGCCGCGTCGGCGCCCCCGCCATCGAACTGCACACCGGTCGCTATGCCGATGCCACCACCCCGAGCGAAGTCGCCGACGAGCTGCAGCGCATCATCGATGGCGTGAACTGCGGTCTTCAAGAAGGCCTGATCGTCAACGCCGGCCATGGCCTGCACTACCACAACGTCGAAGCCGTGGCGGCGATCAAGGGCATCAACGAACTGAACATCGGCCATGCGCTGGTGGCCCATGCGCTGTTCGTCGGTTTCAAGGGCGCCGTGGCCGAAATGAAGGCGCTGATCCTGGCGGCCGCCAGGGCCTGAGCGAACACCCTATAGGACCCAATGCAGATCAAAATGTGGGAGGGGGCTCGCCCCCGATGGCAGTGTGTCAGTCAACTTCTCTGCTGCTGACCCACCGCTATCGGGGGCAAGCCCCCTCCCACATGCGAACCCTTACTGTTTAGCGCCTGTGGGTGTATCGTATCCGCCCTTTGCAGGCCCTGTGCCTGTGGCAGATACGTGAGGTTGTTGTGTCCCGATCCTTTTCCCGTCGACAAATCCTGGGTGGTCTTGCAGGCCTGGCCGTAGTGGGCGTCGGTGCCGGTGGCGGCTACCGCTATTGGCTGGGGAAGGTCGCTGAATCCGAGGCGGGGCACGATTACGAGTTGATCGCAGCGCCCCTGGACGTGGAATTGGTGCCGGGCCACACCACCCAGGCCTGGGCGTTCGGCCCTTCGGCGCCCGGCACCGAGCTGCGCGTACGCCAGGGCGAGTGGCTGCGGGTGCGTTTTATCAACCACCTGCCGGTCGCCACCACCATCCACTGGCATGGCATCCGCCTGCCGCTGGAGATGGACGGCGTGCCCTACGTCTCGCAATTGCCGGTCCTGCCGGGGGAATACTTCGACTACAAGTTCCGTGTGCCCGACGCCGGCAGCTACTGGTATCACCCCCACGTCAACAGCAGCGAAGAACTCGGCCGGGGCCTGGTCGGACCGCTGATCATCGAGGAGCGCGAACCCACCGGTTTCAAGCACGAACGCACCCTCAGCCTGAAAAGCTGGCACGTGGACGAAGAGGGCGCCTTTGTCGCCTTCAGCATTCCCCGTGAGGCGGCGCGTGGCGGTACGGCGGGGCGTTTATCCACCATCAATGGCGTGTCCCAGGCCGTGATCGACCTGCCGGCCGGGCAGATCACCCGGGTGCGCCTGCTCAACCTCGACAACACCCTGACGTATCGCATCAACATTCCGGATGTCGACGCGCAGATCTACGCGCTGGACGGCAACCCCATCGAGCCGCGCCCGCTGGGCAAGGAGTACTGGCTGGGCCCTGGCATGCGTATCTGCCTGGCGATCAAGGCGCCGCCGGCCGGCGAAGAGCTGTCGATCCGCAATGGCCCGGTGCGCCTGGGCACGTTCCGTTCGGTGGCCAATACCGACGCGCCCACCGAGTGGCCCCCGGCACTGCCGGCCAACCCGGTTGCCGAACCGGACCTGGCCAATGCCGAGAAACTCAACTTCAATTTCGAGTGGGTCGGTTCGGTGTCGGTCAACGTCGACAACGGCAAGCCGCCGAGCCTGTGGCAGATCAACGGCCAGGCCTGGGACATCACCGACAAGACCTGCGCCGACCGCCCCATTGCCAAGCTCGTGAAGGGCAAGAGCTACATTTTCGAATTGAAGAACATGACCCAGTACCAGCACCCGATCCACCTGCACGGCATGAGCTTCAAGGTCATTGCGTCGAACCGCCACAAGGTCATCCCGTATTTCACCGACACCTATCTCTTGGGCAAGAACGAACGCGCCCGTGTAGCGCTGGTGGCGGATAACCCGGGGGTCTGGATGTTCCACTGCCATGTGATCGACCATATGGAAACCGGCCTGATGGCTGCCATCGAGGTGGCGTGATGCGCCAGGTTCGTCCGGCAATCATCGACCGCAGCCGCGACCAGGACTTCATGCGCGAAGCCCTGGTACTCGCCGCCCAGGGCGCGGCGCTGGGTGAAGTGCCGGTGGGCGCGGTGCTGGTGCAGGACGGTGAGATCATCGGCCGCGGTTTCAACTGCCCGATCAGCGGCAATGACCCCAGTGCCCATGCCGAGATGGTCGCGATCCGCGCGGCTGCCCACGCCGTCAGCAATTACCGCCTGCCGGGCAGCACCCTCTATGTGACGTTGGAACCGTGCAGCATGTGCGCGGGCCTGATCGTGCATTCGCGTATTGCACGGGTGGTCTATGGCGCACTCGAGCCCAAGGCCGGGATCGTGCAGAGCCAGGGGCAGTTTTTTACCCAGGGTTTTCTCAACCATCGGGTCCTGTTTGAAGGCGGGGTGCTGGCCGAGGAGTGCGGCACAGTGTTGAGTGAATTCTTCAAGGCTCGCCGCGCCAAGCCTCATATCTAGCCAACACAGGTGATCAAATGTGGGAGGGGGCTTGCCCCCGATAGCAGAGTGTCAGTCACCACATCCATGGCTGATACACCGCTATCGGGGGCAAGCCCCCTCCCACATTTTGCCCTGCGTTTTTTTCAGGGAGCGTGTCGCTACTTCCTGGCGATGATCACCGCCCGCATCGGCGCCGGCAGCCCTTCGATGGTCTTGCTGTGATCCTGCGGATCGAGGAAGTCACTGAGCGACTGGTACTTCATCCACGCCGTCCCGCGCTGTTCCTCAACCGTGGTCACGCTTACATCCACGCAGCGCACATCGCTGAAACCCGCGCGGCGCAGCCACAGCATCAGCGCCGGAACCGACGGCAGGAACCACACGTTACGCATCTGCGCATAGCGGTCTTCCGGCACCAGCACTTGCTGCTGATCGCCGTCCACCACCAGGGTTTCCAGCACCAGCTCACCGCCTTTGACCAGCGTGTCTTTCAGCGCCAGCAAGTGTTCGATCGGCGAACGACGGTGGTAGAACACGCCCATGGAAAACACCGTGTCGAAGCCTTCCAGGTTCGCCGGCAGGTCTTCGAACGGGAACGGCAGGTGCCAGGCCCTGGGTTCGGACAGGTAACGCTGCACCGCCTGGAACTGGCAGAAGAACAGCCAGTTGGGGTCCACGCCAATCACGCTGTCGGCGCCGGCGCCGAGCATGCGCCACATGTAATAGCCATTGCCGCAACCCACATCGAGGATGCGCTTGCCCTTCAAGTCCAGGTGCGGCGCAACCCGGGACCATTTCCAGTCCGAGCGCCATTCGGTGTCCACATGCACGCCGAACAGGTGGAACGGGCCTTTGCGCCAGGGGCTCAGCCCCATGAGCGCCGTGTGCATCTGTGCGCGAGTCTCGTCGTCGCAATCCGTGTCCAGCACCAGGCCGTTCAACAGGTCCACTTCACTGGGCTGGATGTTTGGCAGCGCGTCCAAAGCACTCTGCCAGCGCTCCAGGTCGCCGTGGCCTTTTTCCATCTTGCTATCGAGCTGCGCTTGCAGGCCCTGGGCCCATACGGCCAGAGGAGTACCAACCAGATGGCGGGCGAGAGGAGACAAATCAATCATGGCAAGGCAATCAACGAGGCAAAGTTAAGACACTGGAACCATGGCACGACTTTCGAGAAACCGGCCGCCAGCAGGCGTTCGCGGTGTTCTTCGAGGCTGTCGGGCTTCATGACGTTTTCGATGGCGCTGCGCTTCTGGGCGATTTCCAGTTCGCTGTAGCCGTTGGCGCGCTTGAACGCGATATGCAGGTCGGTCAGCAACCCATGTTCTTCAACATCGTTGAAACGCAGCTTTTCCGAGAGGATCAGTGCGCCGCCCGGCAGCAGCGACTGACGGATACGCCCGAGCAATGCCAGGCGCTCATCGGGGGCGATGAATTGCAGGGTGAAGTTCAGCGCCACCACCGAGGCCGGTTGGAAGTGCAGGGCAAGGATATCGCCCTCGATCACGTCCACCGGCAGTAACTCCTGGAACATCGAGTCCTGGCCATTGAGGTATTGGCGGCAGCGTTCGACCATCGCCGTCGAGTTATCCACCGCGATCACCCGGCAGCCCTCGGTGCGCACATGGCGGCGCAGGGCCTGGGTGACCGCACCCAGGGATGAGCCCAGGTCATACAGCACGCTGTTGGGCTGGGCGAACTGGGCGGCGAGCACACCGAGGTTCTCGACGATGGTCGGGTAACCGGGCACCGAGCGCTTGATCATGTCCGGGAACACCCGCACCACGTCCTCGTTAAAGGCGAAGTCCGGCACCTGGGGCAGGGGCTGGGCGAATAGGCGATCGGGTTCTTTGCTCACGGTTGTTCCGGCGACGAAGGGGGAAAGGCCGGCATTTTAGCGTAGGAGCTGGCTTGCCTGCGATGGTCGTCAACGATTACGCAGACATTCTGGATGAACGCGGTGCCGGAATCAGCACGTCACCAAAGCCTTGGCCCATCAGTTCACCGTAATGGCGCAGTCGAACGTTTCCACAGGCTCGGCTTCCGGTTCCCACGGTTGCTGGGAGGTCAGGCGCAAACGGCCCTGGCCTGGGGCGAACGCCTGGAAGCGCCAGGTCGACTGGCCGCCACCGCCGATCACGCCGGATTCGCTGCTGCTGTAGACCTCGGGGCTCAATGCGCGCAGTACACCGCCGGCGGAGTCCTGGATGGCCCAGCGATAGCCGGTGGTGGGATTGCTGGGCAGGGTGAGGATCAGGGTTTGGTTAGGTTTAAGCTGGAGCGGGCAGGCGCTCTGATCTTCCACGGTGACGTTTTGCTTCGGCGCACTGGCGCACGCGGCCAGCAGTGCAAGGCTCAAGGGGAGAAGCAGGCGGGCAGCGGTCATGGGGGCTCCGTTTATACACGACGAAGGGCGAGCATAACCGAAGATGAGACAAGGTGTGACAGGAGGGGGTGTGTTGACAGGTCTCGCCTCATCGGGGCCATCCCAGATGTTGATTTGTGAACGCATTGAAGTGTAGGAGGGGGCTTGCCCCCGATGGCGGCCTCAGGGCCGACCAGGATGTTGGATCAGACCGAGTACATATCCGTTTCTGCGGTAACGGCTGCTAATGGTTCCGCTTTTACAGCGGCTCACTTTTGAAAAGCGCAAAAGTAAGCAAAACGCTCTTGCCCCACCACTCGGCACCTCGCTAATGCTCGGTGTGCCCTCTCTCCGGCTTGAATCCGTGGGCCGCCGCAATGGGCCATCCATGGCCCAGTGCGGCTAACCCGGCGTCCTGCCGGGTTACCCACGGATTCAAGCCTGCGTTCGGCCAGCGTGGTTTAACGGGGCGCCTAAGATCAAGATCAAGAGCGACTCGCTTCGCATCGTGGTTACGTTTGGGCGCTACAGAGTTGTAGATACCTATGCTCATCGGGAGCAAGCTCCCCACACTTGACCGAGTACATCCTTTGGAATGCAGTCAAAATGTGGGAGGGGGCTTGCCCCCGATGAGGCCAGCTCAGGCACTACATAACTGTCAGAAAAGCACCTTCGCCACATCCGCAAAGCGCTTGGCAAAGTGCACGGTCATGCCTTCCTTCAGGTACTCCGGCAGCTCTTCAAAGCTGCCACGGTTGGGCTCCGGCAGGATCAGTTCGTGAATTTTCTGGCGCCGCGCCGCGATGACTTTCTCGCGTACTCCGCCAATCGGCAGCACATGCCCGGTCAAGGTCAGTTCGCCGGTCATCGCCACGCCTTTTTTCGGCGGCTGGTTGCGTGCCAGTGACAGCAACGCGCTGGCCATGGTCACACCGGCGCTCGGGCCGTCTTTGGGCGTGGCACCTTCCGGCACGTGCAGGTGGACGAAGGCTTCATCGAAGAACTTCGGATCACCGCCAAACGACTTCAGGTTCGAGCTGATGAAGCTGTAGGCGATTTCTGCGGACTCCTTCATCACTTCACCCAACTGCCCGGTGAGTTTGAAGCCGCGATTGAGCGTGTGGATGCGCGTCGCTTCGATCGGCAGGGTGGCGCCGCCCATGCTGGTCCAGGCCAGGCCGGTAATCACGCCGGTGCCGGACAGCACTTGTTCATTGCGAAATACCGGCATGCCCAGGGAGCTTTCCAGGTCCTTGTTGCCGATCTTGATCACCGAGTCCGGCTCATCCAGCAGCTTGACCACGGCTTTGCGCACCAGTTTGCCCAGTTGCTTTTCCAACTGACGCACACCGGCTTCCCGCGCATAGCCGTCGATCAGCGCACGCAAGGCGCCGTCGCTGATGCTCAGGCTGTTTTTCGAGACGCCGGCTTTTTCCAGTTGCTTGGGCCACAGGTGACGCTTGGCGATGGCGACTTTTTCTTCGGTGATATAGCCCGACAGGCGAATCACTTCCATACGGTCGAGCAGCGGGCCGGGAATCGAGTCCAGGGTGTTGGCGGTGCACACGAACAGTACCTTGGACAGGTCCAGGCGCAGGTCCAGGTAGTGGTCGAGGAATTCGACGTTCTGTTCCGGGTCGAGGGTTTCGAGCAGTGCCGACGCCGGGTCGCCCTGGAAGCTCTGGCCCATCTTGTCGATCTCGTCGAGCATGATCACCGGGTTCATCACCTCCACGTCCTTGAGCGCCTGCACCAGCTTGCCGGGCAGGGCGCCGATGTAGGTGCGGCGATGGCCCTTGATCTCGGCCTCATCACGCATGCCGCCGACACTGAAGCGGTAGAACGGTCGGCCCAGGGATTCGGCGATGGATTTACCCACGCTGGTCTTGCCCACGCCCGGCGGGCCTACCAGCAGCACGATGGAACCGGCGACTTCGCCTTTATAGGCACCCACCGCGAGAAATTCGAGGATGCGACTCTTGATGTCGTCCAGGCCCGCATGATGCTTGTCCAGCACCTTGCGCGCGTGTTTCAGGTCGAGTTTGTCTTCGCCATACACGCCCCAGGGTACCGAGGTGGCCCAGTCCAGGTAATTGCGCGTCACTGCGTATTCCGGCGAGCCGGTCTCGAGGATCGACAGTTTGTTAAGTTCTTCGTCGATGCGTTTTTTCGCCTGGGCCGGCAGCACCTTGCCTTCCAGGCGCTGCTCGAACTGTTCGACGTCGGCGCTGCGGTCGTCCTTGGTCAGGCCCAGCTCCTGCTGGATGACCTTGAGCTGTTCCTTGAGGAAGAAC
Source organism: Pseudomonas orientalis (assembly GCF_002934065.1). Classification (NCBI taxonomy): domain Bacteria; kingdom Pseudomonadati; phylum Pseudomonadota; class Gammaproteobacteria; order Pseudomonadales; family Pseudomonadaceae; genus Pseudomonas; species Pseudomonas orientalis. Next base: position 1,186,739 of record NZ_CP018049.1, read on the forward strand.
TCGCGCTGGTGCTCGCCGATCTTGCGGTTCACTTCGGCAGACAGTTCTTTCTGCAGGCGCGCGACTTCGACCTCTTTGCGCAGCATCGGCAGCACTTTCTCCATGCGCTTGAGCATGGGCACGCAATCGAGCACTTCCTGCAACTCGTTACCGGTGGCCGAGGTCAGCGCGGCGGCGAAGTCGGTAAGCGGCGACGGGTCGTTGGGGCTGAAGCGGTTGAGGTAGTTCTTCAACTCTTCGCTGTACAGCGGGTTGAGCGGTAGCAGTTCCTTGATCGCATTGATCAGCGCCATGCCGTAGGCCTTGACCTCGTCGGTCGGCTCGCTCGGCTGGTGCGGGTATTCCACTTCCACCAGGTACGGCGGGCGGTGATGCTTGAGCCAGGTCTTGATGCGCACGCGGGTCAGGCCCTGGGCCACGAATTGCAGTTTGCCGTTCTCGCGGCTGGCGTGGTGCACCTTGACCAGCGTGCCGTACAGCGGCAGGGCCGAGGTGTCGAAGTGGCGCGGGTCTTCGGGCGGTGTATCCATGAAAAACAGGGCGAGGGAGTGGTGGTCGGATTTGCTCACCAGTTCCAGGGTTTCGGCCCAGGGCTCTTCGTTCACAATCACGGGCAACACTTGCGCCGGGAAAAACGGCCGGTTGTGGATCGGGATGATGTAGACCTTGTCCGGCAGGTTCTGCCCGGGCAGGGCCAGGCCGGTGTTGGACGAGGATTCAGCGTTTTCGGGGTCGGCGTAGTCGTTCAGGTCGTAATCAGGGATGTCTTGCTGGTCGCTCATGGGGCACCTGCATCAGGAAGTATGGTGCTTAGATGGGGCAGGGCAGTGGTGGTTTCAATGGTGGGGGTGAGATAGCAACATATTGCATGAAATTTTCAGAACGACGCTGGAGTCGTGTGGGAGGGGAAAGCCCCGTGCCACATTTGGTCTGTGTTGGATCAGCTGATTTTGTGCAGGTAGGCGGGCAGCGGTTGTTCGGGCAGCACCGACAACACTTTCAACCGCTGCAACATCCTTTGACTGGCCCTTTGCAAATGCTCACGCAGATTCAGCGCCGCCGCATCAACCGCGCCGTGCAGCAGCAACTCCAGAATCAGTCGATGTTCGGCCAACATCGCCGGATCGGCGCCAATCCCCAGCAACCGATAAAAAATCCGACTGATGATCATCGGGCTCTGCCCTTGTCGAATCAGCGCCGCGATCTTGCGATTCTGCAGGCCGGCCAGGCAGCGTTGGTGCAAGTCTTCCTCGATCTGCTCGATGGCCTCCAGGCTGCACTGCGCACTGTCCTGGGCGTCCAGCACGCGTTGCAGCATGGCTTCAAGCAGCTCGCGATCGAGGTTGGGCGCGCTCTGGCGCAGGGCTTCGGGCTCAAGGCAGGCGCGCAGTTCGTAGTCTTCGGTGACTTCCCGCGCGGTCAAAGGCCCGGCCAGCCATTGGGAGTAGGGCTCTTTCTCCACCAGGCCACGGTCGCGCAGGCGCATCAGCGCTTCACGCACTACCGCGCGGCTGACGCCGTAGTGGTCGGCGGCGGCTTGCTCGTCCAGGCGGTAGTGGCCGAAGGCAATGCAGGTGGACAACGCCGCGCCGATTTCCTCGACGATGCGTTCGCCCAGCGGCCGCGTGTCCACCAACTCGTCCTCGCCGTTAAGACCCAGGTGGGCATGGCTCAGGGGCAGGCGCAACGGCTCCATGGCCAGGCCTTGCGGATTGATCAGGTAGCCCCGGCCGTTGAAGCGGCAGATCAAGCCTTCGTCATGCAGCAGGTCGAGGGCCTTGCGCACCGGCACGCGGCTGGTGCCGAACAATTCGGCCAGCGGCGCTTCGAGCAACACCAGCCCATGGCGGGCGGTGCCGTTGACGATCGCGTCGCGCATCACTTTGTGAATCATCGCGTAACGGGAGGCCGAGGCGGACACTGCTTTCATTGCGTTCTCAGAGGTGGAGGGACCGTTGACCGGGGATTCTCTCATAGATGCGCCTGTCACTCTGCGCCACGTCGGCGGCACGTTTTTGGGGCTTCGGAAGTCGACCTGTTACTTTTCTGCACCAAAATGTATTTATTAATAAAAAGTACATTATTTCGTTGAGGCGCCTGAGTCACCGCCTGCCCGGATTTTTTACCTGGTCTAACACCCTCTACCTCGCGGTTCTGGCCGAAAACAGCTGCCTGCGCAAAATTCGTTGAGCACAGACTGGCACGAAAGCTGCCTTTATAAAATGTACATTTTATTAATATGTACGTTTATGAGGGTCATCCTGATGTCAGACGCCACTTCAATGGCCGAGGACTTCGCCAGTGGTCGCAGCGACCCGGTGCAAGCCCTCGAACAGGCACTCGACAAAGCCAGCCAGGTTCCGTCGGTATTCATCAGCCTGATGCCCGAGCGCGCCCGTCGTGAAGCCCAAGCCTCTGCCGCACGTTGGCGCGCCGGCCAGCCGTTGAGCCTGTTCGATGGCGTGCCGCTGGCCTGGAAGGACCTGTTCGACGTGGCCGGCAGCATCACCACGGCTGGCGCCGCCTATCGCCGCCATGCGCCCGTCGCGTTGCTCGATGCACCCACCGTCGGCCTGCTGTGTCGTGCCGGAATGGTCAGCGTCGGCAAGACCAACCTCAGCGAACTGGCCTATTCCGGCCTGGGCCTGAACCCTCATTTCGGCACGCCGCACAATCCCCATGGCAAGGATCAACCGCGCATCCCCGGCGGATCTTCCTCGGGCTCGGCTGTGGCCGTGGCCGCCGGCATCGTGCCCATCGCCATGGGCACCGACACGGCCGGTTCCATTCGCATCCCCTCGGCGTTCAACGGCCTGGTGGGTTACCGCAGCAGCAGTCGGCGCTACAGCCGCGACGGCGTATTTCCACTGGCGCACAGCCTCGACAGCCTCGGCCCGATAAGCCGCAGCGTGCGTGATGCCCTGGTCGTCGACGACTTGCTGCATGGCCGCAGCCACAGCCACGTCGCCCGCAGCCTCAAGGGCCAGCGTTTCGTGCTGGCGCAGCAGAAGGTCGAACCCGCCGTGCGCAACAACCTGCTGCGCGCGGTGGAGCAGCTCAAGGCCCACGGCGCGCTGGTCGAAGAGCGCGAATGCCCGGCCTTCCAGGCGACGCTGGAGCTGATCAAAGACCATGGCTGGCTCGGCGCCTTCGAAGCCTTCGCCCTGCACCAGGCGTTGCTCGACAGCCCCGACGCCGACCAACTCGACCCCCGCGTGCGCCGCCGCCTGGAAGCCGCGCGTTCACTGCCGGCCAGCCAACTGATCCACCTGACCGAGGCGCGCCGACGCCTGCAACAGCAACTGATCGAAGACCTCGACGGCGCCGTCCTGATCACCCCGACCGTCGCCCACGTCGCCCCGGCGTTGGCGGCGCTTGAAGCCGACGATGAGCTGTTCGTCACAACCAACCTCGCCACCCTGCGCCTGACCATGCCCGGCAGTTTGCTCGACATGCCAGGCGTGACCCTGCCCAGCGGCCTCGATGCCCAGGGCCTGCCCACCGGGTTGCTGCTCAGCGCCCCGACGGGAGAAGACGCGCGCCTGCTGCGCGCGGCGTTGTCCGTCGAATCCGTACTGACTATCTAAGGAGACACACCATGGCTAAAGACATCCTCTGTGCATTTGGCGTCGACGTTGACGCCGTCGCCGGCTGGCTCGGTTCCTACGGCGGTGAAGACTCGCCGGACGACATCTCCCGCGGCCTGTTCGCCGGTGAAATCGGCGCGCCACGCCTGCTCAAACTGTTCGAACGCTACGGCCTGCGCACCACCTGGTTTATCCCCGGTCACTCGATGGAAACCTTCCCCGAGCAGATGAAGGCCGTGGCCGACGCCGGCCACGAGATCGGCGTGCACGGCTACAGCCACGAAAACCCGATCGCGATGACCGCCGAGCAGGAAGAAATCGTTCTCGACAAGTCCATCGAACTGATCACCCAGGTCACCGGCAAGCGCCCCACCGGCTACGTGGCGCCGTGGTGGGAGTTCAGCAAGGTGACCAACGAACTGCTGCTGAAAAAAGGCATCAAGTACGACCACAGCCTGATGCACAACGACTTCCACCCTTACTACGTGCGCAAGGGCGATACCTGGACCAGGATCGACTACAGCCAGCACCCCGATACCTGGATGAAGCCCCTGGTGCGCGGCGAAGAAACCGACCTGGTGGAGATCCCGGCCAACTGGTACCTCGACGACCTGCCGCCGATGATGTTCATCAAAAAAGCTCCCAACAGCCACGGGTTCGTCAACCCGCGTCACCTGGAAGAAATGTGGCGCGACCAGTTCGACTGGGTCTACCGCGAACACGAACACGCCGTGTTCACCATGACCATCCACCCCGACGTGTCCGGCCGCCCGCAAGTGCTGCTGATGCTTGAGCGTCTGATCGAACACATCCAGAGCCATGCCGGCGTGCGCTTCGTCACCTTTGACGAAATTGCCGATGACTTCATCCGCCGCCAGCCGCGTACCTGAACCAGCGTCACCCTGCAGGAGCGAGCTTGCTCGCGAAGAACCAGAGAGCGCCGCGTGCATCCAGGATGCCCGCGTCATCGTTGACGATTTTCGCGAGCAAGCTCGCTCCTACAGGGTCCACCCATCCCCTTGAGGCGCGATCTATGTCCATCTACAACAAGCTTGACCTGACTGGCTGGAAACCCCGGCAGCTGACTTCCCGGGAGGTGCGCTTCGCCACCTGGATCGCGTTTTTCGCCTGGGTGTTTGCGGTGTACGACTTCATCCTGTTCGGCACCCTGCTACCGGAGATTGGCCGGCACTTTGGATGGGGTGAAGTGGAGCAGGCCGAGATCGCGACCTGGGTGGCGGTCGGCACCGCCGTGGTCGCCCTGGCCATCGGACCGATCGTGGACAAGCTGGGGCGACGCAAAGGGATTATCTTCACCGTAGCCGGTTCCGCGTTGTGCTCGGCGCTGACTGCGATAGGCGGGGCGTGGGGCAAATCGCCGCTGATCCTGATCCGTTCGCTGGGCGGCCTGGGCTATGCCGAGGAAACCGTCAACGCCACCTATCTGACCGAGCTGTACGGCGCCTCGGAAGATCCGCGGTTGACCAAGCGTCGCGGCTTCATCTACAGCCTGGTGCAGGGCGGCTGGCCGGTCGGCGCGTTGATCGCCGCCGGATTGACCGCGCTGTTGCTGCCGATCATCGGCTGGCAGGGCTGCTTCGTTTTTGCGGCGATCCCGGCTGTCGTGATCGCGATCATGGCGCGCAAGCTCAAGGAGAGCCCGCAGTTCCAGATCCACGAACGCATCAGCCGGCTGCGTAAAAGCGGCGCGGTGAGCGACGCGCAGAACGTAGCGCAGACCTATGGCGTGGACTATGACGAGCACAGCAAGGCCGGTCTCAAGGCCGCGTTCCGTGGGCCGGCTCGCCGTGCCACGTTGGTGATCGGCGCCGCGTTGTTGCTCAACTGGGCGGCGATTCAGGTGTTCAGCGTGCTGGGGACTTCGGTGATCGTCAGCGTGCACCACATCTCGTTCGAGAACTCGCTGATCATCCTCGTGCTGTCGAACCTGGTGGGTTATTGCGGCTACTTGAGCCATGGCTGGATGGGCGACAAGATCGGCCGTCGCAACGTGATCGGCCTGGGTTGGATGCTCGGTGGTCTGTCGTTCGCCGGGATGCTGTTCGGCCCGAGCAACATGGCGATGGTGGTCGGGCTGTACAGCCTGGGCCTGTTTTTCCTGATCGGGCCGTATTCGGCGGCGCTGTTCTTTATCAGCGAGAGTTTCCCTACCAGCATCCGCGCCACCGGCGGCGCGATCATCCATGCCATGGGCCCGATCGGTGCGGTGGTCGCAGGCTTTGGTGCAACCCAGGTGCTGTCCGCCGGCAGTGACTGGCAGACCGCCGCACTGTGGTTCGGCGCCGTGCCGTGCTTTTTGTCCGGCCTGTTGATGTTTGCCGCACGCCATGTGCGTCCGGAAACCGTTCAGTAAGGAGTCAATGATGAGCCGTAAAGTTGCCTTGATTACCGGTGCCGCCAGCGGCATCGGCCAAGCCCTCGCCGTGGCCTATGCGCGCCACGGTGTGGCGGTGGTCGGCGGGTACTACCCGGCGGACCCCCATGACCCGCAGGCCACCGTCAGCCTGGTGCAGGCCGCCGGCGGCGAATGCCTGATGTTGCCGTTGGACGTGGGCGATACCGCCTCGGTGGATGCCCTGGCCGCGCAGGGCGTGCAGCATTTTGGTCGGCTGGATTACGCCGTGGCCAACGCCGGGTTGCTGCGTCGTGCGCCGTTGCTGGAGATGACCGATGCGCTGTGGGACGAGATGCTCAATGTCGACCTGACGGGGGTCATGCGCACCTTTCGCGCGGCGACCCGGCACATGCACGAAGGCGGCGCGTTGGTGGCGATTTCGTCGATTGCCGGAGGCGTGTATGGCTGGCAAGAGCATTCGCATTACGCGGCCGCCAAGGCCGGCGTGCCGGGGTTGTGCCGCTCGTTGGCGGTGGAGTTGGCGGCAAAGGGCATACGCTGTAATGCGGTAATTCCAGGGTTGATCGAGACGCCGCAGTCGCTGGATGCGAAGAACTCGCTGGGGCCGCAGGGCCTGGCGAAAGCAGCGCGTGCGATTCCGCTGGGGCGGGTAGGGCGCGCGGATGAAGTGGCTTCATTGGTGCAGTTTTTAACCAGTGATGCATCGAGTTACCTGACCGGGCAGAGCATCGTAATTGATGGTGGCCTGACCGTACGCTGGCCTGACTGACTGTACTGGCTCAAAAATGTGGGAGGGGGCTTGCCCCCGATGACGGTGGGTCAGCCACAGTTGTTTTTCTGAGCCATCGCCATCGGGGGCAAGCCCCTCCCACATTGGAACTGTGTTTATTCGGGAGATCGTCTACATGAACCAACTCGCCCACCGCCGCGCCGTGATCACCGGCGCCGGCAGCGGCATCGGAGCCGCTATCGCCCGCGCCTACGCCGCTGAAGGCGCACGCCTGGTGCTGGCCGACCGCAACGCCGCCAGCCTCGCCGAAACCGCGATCACCTGCCGTAACCTCGGTGCCGAGGTGTTCGAATGCCTGGCTGACGTCGGCACCGTCGAAGGCGCCCAGGCCAGTGTCGACTGTTGCGTCGAGCACTTGGGCGGTATCGATATCCTGGTCAACAACGCAGGCATGCTCACCCAGGCGCGCTGCGTCGACCTGTCCATCGCGATGTGGAACGACATGCTGCGCGTCGACCTCACCAGCGTCTTCGTCGCCAGCCAGCGCGCCTTGCCGCACATGGTTGCGCAGCGTTGGGGGCGGATCATCAATGTCGCCTCGCAACTGGGGATCAAGGGCGGCGCCGAACTGACGCATTACGCCGCCGCCAAGGCCGGCGTGATTGGCTTTACCAAGTCCCTGGCGCTGGAAGTCGCCAAGGACAATGTGCTGGTCAACGCCATCGCCCCCGGCCCCATTGAGACGCCATTGGTCAGCGGCATCAGCGATGACTGGAAGCGTGCCAAGGCCAGGGAGCTGCCCCTGGGCCGCTTCGGGCTGGCCGACGAAGTGGGGCCGACGGCAGTGCTGCTGGCCAGCGAGCCGGGTGGCAACCTGTTTGTCGGCCAGACCCTGGGCCCGAATTCCGGCGATGTCATGCCATGAGCGGGGTGTAGCCATGTGCGGACTCTGCGGATTGCTCGGCGAAGACCTGCACTGGAGCGACCCCCTGGGCGACGAGTTGCCCAGGCGCCGCGAACGCCTGCGCCGGATCGCGGCGATCAACCAGGTGCTGGCGGTGTTCCGGCTCAAGGTTGAAGACTTCCAGGGTGCGTCCTATCTGCTGCTGGGCGCTACCGGCAAACAGGCCCTGGCCAGCGGCCTGGATCAGCTGTGGCAGGCGGCCCAGGACATGCTCGGTCGTCCGTTGGACCCCCTCGACCCACGCCTGTTGGATCACTTGGAGTCCACCCCATGAGCATCACCCTCAACGTCATCACCGGTTTTCTCGGCAGCGGCAAGACCACCTTGCTCAAGCGCCTGTTGCAGGGTGAAAGCCTGGGCGACACCGCGTTGCTGATCAACGAATTCGGCGACGTCGGCATCGACCATCTGCTGGTGGAAGACATCGCGCCCGACACGGTGCTGCTGCCCAGCGGTTGCGTGTGCTGCTCGATCCGTGGCGAGCTGAAGGAGGCGCTGCTGACCTTGCTGCAACGTCGCGAGCGCGGTGAAATCCCGGCATTCAAGCGGGTAATCCTGGAAACCACCGGCCTGGCCGACCCGGCGCCCATCCTCGCCACCTTGAATAACGACGTGCAACTGCGCGGGCGTTTGCACATCGGCTTGGTGATTACCCTGGTGGACGCCAGCCACGCCGTCCTGCAGGAACGCCTGCACCCGGAGTGGCTGGCCCAGGTGGCGGCGGCGGATCGTGTGTTGGTGAGCAAGACCGATCTGGCGGGCGACTGCACGGCACTGCGCGCACATTTGCGGGCGCTCAATGCCGGCACGCCGATCCTCGATACCCATGCCATTCACAGCGGCGACCAACTGCTGCTTGGCGAAGGCCTGCGCAGCGCCGAACCGGCCATTGAAGTCAGCCGCTGGCAGTTGCATCAGACCACCACGGCCAGCCACGGCACCGCGCAAGTGTGCAGCCTGACCTTCGACCAGCCTTTGGATTGGGTCGGTTTCGGGGTGTGGTTGTCGATGCTGTTAAGATGCCACGGCGAACGAATCCTTCGTGTCAAAGGACTGCTCAACGTGAACGCCAGTAACACCCCCATCGTCATTCATGGCGTGCAGCACTGCCTGCATGCGCCGGTGCATCTGCCTGCGTGGCCGGGCAGCGACCGGCAATCGCGCCTGGTGTTTATCCTGCGCGGCCTCGACCCTGCGCTGTTGCGCCGCTCCTTTGATGTGTTCTCGCGGCGGTTCGCAGCATGATCACGTTGAGGGTCCTCGGCACGTCGGTCACCTTGCTCGAATGCCTGCGCGTGCGGGCCGAGCAGGAACTGGGTATCCGCCTGGTGTATCAGGTGCACGACGTTGAACAGGCCCAGCGCATCGCGGTGATGCAGCCCGAAAGCTACGACCTGTACGACCAGTGGTTTCACAATGTCGATTTCGTGTGGCCGGCCCGGGCGATCCAACCCATCGACACCCGGCGCGTCGCGTTGTGGCACGAGATCAATGACCTGCCCAAGCGCGGACGCCTGTCGCCCGATGATCGCCTGGGCAGCGGCAGCGTGCCCAGCGAGCGGTTGTTCGTGCAGCGCGATGGCAGCCTGGGCAGCACGGTTACCGAGCGCATCAGCATGCTGCCCCTGACCCACAACGCCGACAGCTTTGCCTACCGTCCCGAGCGTATGCCCGACGGGTTTTGCCACGGCAATGAAAGCTGGGGCTGGCTGTTGGACCCCGCGTGGCGCGCGCGCACGGCCTTGCAAAGCGACGCCGCCATCGGCGCCCTGGACGCCGCCTTGGCGGTGCAGGGGGCAGGGCTGGCCAGCTTCAAGGACATCGGCAACATGAGCATCGAAGAGATCGATTTGCTGGCCGACGTCCTGGTGCGCAAGCAGAAGGAAGGCCACTTTGCGGCGTTCTGGTCCGATGACGAAGAAGCCGCGCAATTGATGCTCAGCCCCAGCATCGATATCCAGAGCCTGTGGTCGCCGACCTTGATGCGCCTGCACCGCGCCGGGGTGAAATACCGCCTGGCGGTGCCACGTGAAGGCTATCGGGCCTGGTTTGGTGGGTTGTCATTATCGCGCCATGCCCAAGGCGCGGTGCTGGATGCGGCCTATGCTTACTTGAATTGGTGGCTGTCGGGCTGGCCCGGGGCGGTGATGGCTCGGCAGGGCTATTACATCGGTAATCCGGCGCGCAGTCGCGATCACTTGAGCCGTGCGGAGTGGGATTACTGGTACGCGGGCAAGCCTGCGCGAGAGCAACTGCCGGGAAGCGATGGTCTGCCGCTGATCGATATTGGCGAAGTGCGCGACGGCGGCTCCTATGAACAGCGCATGGGGCATATTGCGGTATGGAATTCGGTCATGGATGAGCACAACTACCTGGTGCGGCGCTGGGGGGATTTCATGCGGGCCCGGCGAGGCTGACGCGCAGCGTCACGGGATGCATTCCCACGCGGAGCAAGGGAACGAGCCTTCAGCGGCGCAAAGAAAAGGCGGTTACCTGTTGAAGGTAACCGCCTTTTTAATACCGCCAGTCTTGCTTATTCCGGCAGTTTGAACGCCATCACGTAGTCACCCTGCTTGGTGCCCAGGGAGCCATGACCGCCGGCCATGACCAGCACGTATTGCTTGCCGTCCTTGCCGGTGTACGTCATCGGGGTGGTTTGCGCGCCTGCAGGCAGGCGGCCTTCCCACAGTTGCTTGCCGTTTTTCACGTCGTAGGCACGCAGGTACTGGTCGAGGGTGCCGCTGAGGAACGCGACGCCACCGGCGGTGGTGAACGTACCGCCCAGGCTCGGCACGCCCATGGTCAGCGGGATCGGGATCGGCGAGCTGTCACGCACGGTGCCGTTCTTGTGCATCCAGATGGTCTGATGGGTGGTCAGGTCGACCGCTGCCACGTAACCCCACGCCGGCGCCTGGCACGGCAGGCCCATCGGCGACAGCAGCGCTTCGAGGATCACACCGTACGGTGCGCCTTTGTTTGGCTGTATGCCTTCGGTTTCGCTGACGCGCGGGCCTTGTTTGGCGATGTCGGCGGCCGGGATCAGCTTCGATTTGAACGCCATGTAGCTCGGGTTCACGAAGGCGATCTGGCGCACCGGGTCAACCGAGATGCCGCCCCAGTCGAACACACCGAAGTTACCCGGATAAACGATCGAGCCTTGCAACGATGGCGGGGTGAACGGGCCGTCGTAGCGCAGCGACTTGAAGTCGATCCGGCAGATCAGTTGGTCGAACGGCGTCACGCCCCACATATCACGCTCCTTGAGGGGCGGTGGCATGAAGTTCAGGTCAGACTTGGGTTGGGTCGGGGACGTGCGATCACCGGCCACTGCGCCTTGCGGTACAGGGATTTCGTTGATCGGAACCACTGGCTGACCGTTGCTGCGGTCCAGCACGTAGATGCTGCCTTGCTTGGTCGATGCCATCACTGCTTGCTTGACGCCGTCAGCAGTCTTGATATCGATCAGCGACGGCTGGCCGCCCACGTCCATGTCCCACAGGTCATGATGGGTGAACTGGAAGGTCCACTTCACATGGCCGCTGTCGATGTCCAGGGCGGTCAGGCCGGCAGCGTATTTTTCCGAGTCGTCAGTACGGTCGCCGCCGTATTGATCGGGCATCTGGTTGCCCATCGGCAGGTAGAGCATGCCGAGTTTTTCATCCACGGCGAACATGGACCACATGTTCGGCGAGTTGCGGGTGTAAGTCTTGCCTTCGGCCAACGGGGTGGTGTCGTCCGGGTTGCCGCTGTCCCAGTTCCACACCAGCTTGCCGGTGTGCACGTCGAACGCACGGATCACGCCGCTTGGCTCGTCGGTGGAAACGTTGTCGGTCACGTGACCGCCGATGACCACCAGGTTTTTGGTCACGGCCGGTGGCGAGGTGGAGTAGTAGCCGCCTGGCGCGAAGCTGCCGATGTTGGCACGCAGGTCGACCTGGCCTTTGTCACCGAAGTCTTCGCACATCTTGCCGGTGTCGGCGTTCAGGGCGATCAGACGGGTGTCGGCGGTCGGCACGAAGATGCGTTTCGGGCAGGCGTTCGGCGCGGCGGCGAGGCTGGCGCTGCCGGTCGGGCTCTGCTCGGAGGCATAGGCGGCGTCGTCGTGGTACGACACGCCACGGCAGGTCATGTGTGCCCAACCCTTGAAGTTTTCAGCACCCTGGGTGGTGATCTTCGGGTCGAAACGCCAGATTTCCTTGCCGGTGTCAGGGTCCAGGGCAATCACCTGGCTGTGCGGGGTGCACACGTACAGCATGCCGTTGACTTTCAGCGGGGTGTTTTCCGCGGTGGTTTCACCGGGATCGCCCGCGCCGGGAATGTCACCGGTACGGAAGGTCCAGGCCGGCACCAGCTTGTGCGCGTTTTCCGGGGTGATCTGCGCCAGTGGCGAGTAACGGTCACCGAAGGCCGAGCGGCCATAGGAATTCCAGTCACCGTCGGCCTGGGTCGGCGCAGCGCTGGCCATACCAGGCACCGCGTCGCGGTCGAGTTGGCCGGTCTTGACCATTTCACCTGGATTAGTGAACTGGCTGGCCAGGGCGGTAGCGCCCGCCAGCACCACGGCTACGCTCAGCGCGCCGGTGCCCAGCGGCGCGGCCTGACCACGCAGCAACGGACGGCGAAACCACGGCAGCAACATGACGATGCCCAGGGCGAACAGCAGGGCCAGGCGCGGCACCAGTTGCCACCAGTCCAGGCCCACTTCCCACAGTGCCCACACGGTGCTGGCGAACAGCACCAATGCGTACAGGCCCAGCGCAGCACGGCGGGTGGCCAGCAGCAATACGCCGGTCAGGGCGATGCCGATACCGGCCAGCAGGTAATACAGCGAGCCGCCGAGCATGCTCAGCTTGACCCCACCGGCCAGTAAGGCCAGCCCCATGATCAGCAGCAATACGCCCAGCAACCTGGGCAGCAGGCGGCTTGGGCTTGAGGCACCATCAGTGCTCATAGTGTGTTTCTCCGTTACGTTGGAATTATGTAACCCCGTGCTTCATTCACTGTAGATGACGATTCGGCACGGGCTTGGTTCATCGTTTTTTTTGGTTTTTTCTGTGGATAAACGGGTTATCCACAGGCAAGCAATAACACCCCATGCGCAGGTCTATTTCAGACAGCGCTGTCTTTGCGTACAGGGAGGTTCGGCAAAAAGGGTCGACCGGGAGGTGAGGCGTTTCAGATTGTTGCGAAGGATAATGCGGCGGGGCATTTTGAGAAAGGGTGAATCGCAAGATGCATCATTTCAGATTTGGTAACAGTGACAGATAGTCGCTGCCTGAATAGCCTTTGTAGGAGCGAGCTTGCTCGCGAAAAAACCACTGGCGCCGCGTGTGTTCAGGAAGCACGCGTTATCGTTGACGGTTTTCGCGAGCAAGCTCGCTCCTACAGGAGGCGAGGTGGGGGTTAGAAGGTGGTGCGGATGCCGAACTGCACACTGCGCCCCGGTGCCGGCGCGATGTCGCGCAGGATCGAGCTGGCATAGCGCACCGTCTGGTTGGTCAGGTTTTCACCGTTGACGAACGCCAGCCATTGGCTGCCACCCACATTGAAGTGGTAACCCGCACTGGCGCCGAGGGTGGTATAGCCATCGGTGCCGCTTTCGTTACTCGGCACACGGCCCTGGCCGGCGGCGTGTTCTACGTCGATACGCGCCTGCCAGCGGTCCAGTTCCCAGAGCAACCCGCTGTTCACGCGCAGCGGCGCAATGCGCGGCAGGGCTTCGCCCGTGTCCAGGTTGGTCGCGCGGGTGTAGTCGCCCGACAGCTCCAGGGCGAACTTGCCGTAGGCGCCTTCGCCGAGTTTCCAGTGATCCTGGGCTTCGAAGCCGGCGAAACGGGCGCGTACGCCCGAATAGCTGTACTCGGGAATACCGCCGGCGTCCTCTTCACCTTCGTCGTTCAACGTACGGCCAGTGCCGAGCAAGCCGATGTAATTGGAGAAGCGGCTGTAGAACACGCCGAAGCTGCCTTTATGGGTGCCGTTGTCGAAGCGCAGGGCCAGGTCGCTGGACACGGCTTTTTCCTTGGACAGGTTGGCATCGCCCAATTCGTAGGTGCCGGTGGCGACGTGGGCACCATTGGCGTACAGCTCGTAGAACGTGGGCGCACGCTCGGTGTAGCCCAACGTTGCAGCCAGGGACCAGATCGGCGTCAGGCTGTAAACCGCGCCGGAGGACAGGCTGCCCGCGGTGAAGTCACTGGCCTTGTCGGCATTGGCGAAGCGCGCGTTGCCCTTGGCATCCGGGTCGACGCTGGTGTGTTCCAGGCGCCCGCCGAGGCTGAGCTTCAGGCGTTCGCTGGCTTGCATCTCTTCAAGGATAAACAGTGCACCGGCGTTGGTGTCGGTCTGGGGCACGAAGGCTTCTTCGCCCAGGGCCGAGAACTCGTTGCGGGTCACCTGGGCGCCGACCACGCCATCGAATGGGCCGACAGGCTGGTGACGGGCTTCAACGCGGGCTTCATAGCCTTTGTTCTTGAAGGTGGTACCCGTCTCGCCACCTTCGATTTCGCGGTGTTCGTAGTCGGTATAGCCCGCGTCGAGTTTCACCGAGGTGAACGGCCCTTGCAGGTTACGGATCTCGGACGCGAAGGCGTAGTGCTCCTGCTGCATGCGGATGCGCACATCCTGCTCGGCCGGCGAGCCGTAGTTACTGTCGTAGTTGCTGTAGGACAGCCCCGCGTAGCCGTCATCCCAAGTGTAGGAACCGCCTACGGCACCGCCATCCTGGCGCCCGTCGCTGTTGCCCAGGCGGCCGTTCTTGCCGGGGCCATCCTCGGTGTCGGGGGCATGGCGGCTACGCGCAGAGCCCGGGATTTTCAAGTCGTTGAATTCCCGCGCGTTGGCGTCCAGGTGCAAGGCGAAGGTGCCATCGCCGGCCTCCAGCTTGCCCGCGCTGCTGCGGGTGGTGTCGGCGCCGCCGTAGCGCAGTTCACCGGCACCGTGGATGCCTTCGATGGCGGCGGTGGGGATGCGGTTGTCAAAGGTATTGACCACGCCGCCGATGGCGCTGCCGCCGTACAGCAAGGCCGCCGGGCCGCGCACGATTTCAATGCGGTCGACGTTGATCGGGTCCAGCGGCACGGCATGGTCATAGGACAGCGACGATGCATCCAGCGCACCCACGCCATTGCGCAGGAGGCGAATACGGTCACCGTCCTGGCCACGAATGATCGGCCGGCTGGCGCCCGGGCCAAAGTAGGAAGACGACACCCCCGGCTGCCTGTTCAGGGTCTCGCCAAGGCTGCCTTTTTGCTGCAGGGTCAGCTCATCGCCTTCCAGCACGGTGGTGGGCGAGGCGAGCTGTTCGCTGCCCAGGGGATTGGCGGTGATGATTTGCGGTTGCAGCTCCAGGGCGTGGGCTTCGGAGCAGATCAGCAGGGCGGCGGCGAGCGGGGACAAACGCCAGAAACAGGAGACGGACATCGGACATTCCTTGGCAGGATTTTGATAAGAGATGTTACAATATAACATCTCTTTTTAGCCTGAGAAGGGGAACTTTTTCCGGCCGGCTATATTCAATGCAGTGCTTCCACCGTTACGCCCCGTCGGCTAAGGTGCGCGGCTGTGTTTCCTCTCCTGCAAAAGGCCCGGCATGACCGCGACAAGCAACGACCCACTCCACGGCGTGACCCTGCAACACGTCCTCACCACGCTGGTGGCGCATTACGAATGGAGCGGCCTGGCCGAGCGTATTGATATCCGCTGCTTCAAGAGCGATCCCAGTATCAAGTCGAGCCTGACCTTCCTGCGCAAGACCCCTTGGGCCCGTGAAAAAGTCGAAGGGTTGTACGTCAAGCTGATGCGCACCAAACGCCCGCTGGACTGAACCCATGAAGCGTTTTGTCGCGACGGCGGCGCTTGCCGGCTGGGTGGGGTTGGCGATCCAGCAATACCTGATCCTTTATTCACGCTGGTCCATTGAAGCCAGCCTGCTGGGTGGGGTGGTGAGTTTTTTCAGTTTCTTCACCGTGTTGACCAACACCCTGGTGGTGGTGGTGTTGAGCTACGCCTGGGTCAACCGGGAGTCAGCCGGCAAACGGTTTTTCCTGGCACCTCACATCAGCAGTGGAGTCGCCGTGAGCATTGTGGTGGTGAGCCTGGCCTACAACCTGCTGCTGCGGCATTTGTGGAGCCCTGAAGGCTTTCAATTTATTGCCGATGAATTGCTGCACGACGTGATGCCGTTGCTGTTTCTGATTTATTGGTGGCGCTGTGTGCCCAAGGGGTATCTGCGCCTCAAGCACATCGGCGCCTGGGTGATTTACCCATTGATGTACTTCGCGTATGTGCTGATGCGTGGGCGTTTGCTTGGGCAATATCAGTACCCGTTCATCGATGTGGACCGCCTCGGTTATCCACAAGTGTTTGTGAATGCCGGGGGGATTCTGGCGGGGTTTGTGGCGACAGCGTTGGTGATGGTGGGGCTGGATAAATTCATCAAGCCCCGGTCCTGACTCACTCTTGCGGGCTGCCGTCGGCGCGCCAGTAACCCACGGCCTTGAGGTATTCTTCATTGACTTCGTAGGTGTCCAGCAGCACCCGCCGTACTTGGCGCGACAACCTGGTTTCGGTCGCCACGAAGATGTACAGCTTGCCGCCGGGCAGCTTCAGGTTTTGCACCACCTCAAGCAGGTCATCGTGGCCACGCAGCACCCAGATCACCTCCACATCGGCCGCACTTTGCAGCGTCTGTTGTTCCGCCGCATCGGCGATTTCAATCACCGCAAGCACCTTGCGCCCAGCGGGCAACTCCTCCAGGCGCCGCGCAATGGCGGGCAGGGCGGTTTCATCGCCGATCAGCAGGTAGCTGTCGAAAATGTCCGGCACGATCATCGAGCCCCGTGGCCCACCGATATACAGGTGCTGCCCGACCTGCGCCTGCTCGGCCCAGGTGGACGCAGGGCCATCGCCATGCAGCACGAAGTCGATATCCAGCTCGCCGATTTCTAGGTCGTAGCGCCGTGGCGTGTAGTCGCGCATGGCCGGTTGCGGGCCGTCGCCCTTGATGGCGAACGTCGGGCTTTCAAGCGCTGCTTGCTCGGCGGCGTTCTGCGGGAACAGCAGCTTGATGTGATCGTCGCTGCCCAGGCTGATAAAGCCCTCCAGTTCAGGCCCGCCCAGTGTGATGCGACGCATGCGTGGGGTGATGTCCACCACCCGCAGAACTTCCAGGCGGCGGCGTTTGATTTCGTGGGTCACGCGATGAATGGCTTGTGTGTTCATTGGTCTGTCCCGTCGGCAATGGCTTGAGCGGTGCGATTGAGCAGCGCCGCGACACGAATGATTTCTTCCGGGCTCCAGTGCCCGTTGTGCGAATGCAAGGCGTGGCGCAGGTTGTGCACCGCCTCATGGATCTGGGGTGGGCGGTCGTGGCCACGCAGCGAGCGCTTGCTGACATCCAGGCGCATGCGCACACCCTCCAGGGCAACGGCTTGTTCGCTTAAGAAGAGACGACCGGCGTCGGTGATTGTGTAGCGTTTTTTTCCGCCATCGGCGTCGCCGCTGATCAGCTCGCTCTCTTCAAGAAAGGTCAGGGTGGGGTAGATCACGCCGGGACTGGGGCTGTAGGCGCCGTCGAACAGGCTCTCGATGCGGCGGATCAGGTCGTAGCCATGGCAAGGTTGCTCGGCGATCAATGACAACAGCAGCAGCTTCAGGTCGCCGGGAGCGAATACCCGTGGGCCGCGGCCGCCGCGTTTTTCAAATTCGCCGCGATGCTCGTGTTTCATGCGCAAGTCCTCTGTACAGGTTTAGATATAACTTAAGATATATCTTTACGTGGAGGATAGTCCTTGGCGACCAACGGTCAATGGGGTAGGCACGGGTTTCGGTCATAAGTGAAACAAGTCCGATTGGACCTTTTTTATTTATAGAGCTATAACTTTAATTAGAGTTATAGCTCGAATTCTTGTCTGGTCCGGTATTGCGCAGGCGCTTTTTACTTTGTGTGGTCTGCCTCTTACAGTAACTTCCTTATCGTGTTTTTAAGTGTGTAGCTTGTTTCCTACGGATACTTTTAAAGTTTTGGCGAAATGCCATCTTTTTCGCTCAACCCTTGTTTACAAGGGCTACGCTCATTTTAGAATGCGCCTGCATACCTGCCTCTAGTTTCGATTGATCATTGTTTGGCATTGCTTGTTCCAACTAATCGGCAATGTAATTCGTTGTTGGGGATGTCCTTGGCAATGAACCAATCAATGTTGTCAACTACAGGTATTGACCATGTTCAAGAAGTTTGCTGTTGCTGTTCCCCTGGCTGTTCTGGCGCTGTCTTCCTCGGTAACCGCTATCGCTGCCGGTGAAGCCAGCCACACCGTCAACCTCAAGGCAAACATCCCGACCACCGTTTTCCACGCCCAGCCGCGTGATCCGAACTGGGGCCGTGACGAGACCATGACCTACAACCTGGTCAGCGGTGAATTGGCTCCCTTGAGCGCCATCTACGACATCAAGAACACCAACGGTTCGGTTGCCGCCTACATCGAAGGTGGCCCGGCGGTGCTGTTCAACGGTGATGCCGCGCAGAACATCCCGGTTACCACCACCCTCAATCGTGTGACCCTGTCCGGCACCCCGCAGGAAGTGCTCAACGAAGCCGACTCCACTCCAGGTGCGGGTGTTGAACTGCACATCTCCGCTGCCAAGCCTACGGCGACTCAGCGTGGTTCCTACACTGCCGTGATACCGCTGGTATTCGACGCCGTACTGCCAGCCCTGTGATGCCAATGAGTGCCTGTTAATCACGGGCATTCACTTGCAGGTCGGCTGATTCCCTTCTCTGTCCGCCGACCTGGTTTTTTTATCTCTTGGCATTCAGGGTATCCGTTCATGTTTCCGATGACGCCTATCGCGGCTGCGCTTGCGCTGTTGATGTGTACGAGTGCGCTGGCTGCACCTGCTGCCTCCGGCGCTGCAACCCCTGGCAGCTTGATTACCCAGGCCCAAGGCCTGCCCGCAGGTTTCAGTGATCACTTTTTCGACGTGCCTTTGGCGGTGCGGGTGGACCTTGACCAGCAACCGCTGGGCGAGGCTCTGATTGTGCTGTCACGGGATGATCGCGTGACCTTGCTCGAATTCACCGACACCGGCGACAGCAAAGTCCCGGCCGCTACCCGTGATACCTGGCAAGCCCTGTTGGAAAAAGGCGTGGCCCTGGGCGCCTGCACCCAGGCCTGCCCGGAAAAAATGATCTCGGCGTTCTACAACCTGGAAAGCTCGCAGTTGTCGATCCTCACCCAGGACGTCGAACGCAGTGACGACATTCCGCGTTTCTATGACCAACCCGAAGGCGGCAGCCTGGGGCTGATCATTAACAACCAGCTCAACCTCAACGGCAGCCAGGAAGACAGCCTGGGCGGTCGCTACGGCTTGCAAGCCAGCTCCAGCCTTGGCAACTGGAGCCAGGTGCTCAACCTGCAACTGGCGCGGCAGAGTGGCGATGAAGAACAAGTGCGCCATGCGATCCACGAGCTGTATACCCAGCGTGAGTTGGAAGGGCAGTTTTTCCGCCTTGGCCATTTCACCCCCAATTCCGATGGTCTGACCCGTCAATTGCGCAGCTTCGGCGCCAGCCCCGATACGGCGCTGGGCCTGATGTATGGCAGTTCCGACAGCCTGGCCATCAACAATTCCAAGCCCAGCGTGTACCCGATCTACGTCACCGCCAACCGCCAGGCGGCGGTGGAGATCTACCGCAACGGCTTGTTGATCAACACTCAGGCGGTAGCGGCCGGCCTGCAAACCCTGGATACCCGGCCACTGCCCGGCGGCATTTATGAAGTGGAAGTGCGCCTGGTGGAAGACGGCCTGACCACCAGTACTACCCAGGAGTTGGTCTACAAGCCCAGCAACTGGCGCAACGCCGAAGACCGCTGGCGCTACAACCTGTTCGCCGGGCGCGAGACCAAACTCTTCAGCAACTGGGATGAGCAGGCCTCGGGCGCGATGACGGCCGGTGCGTCGCTCAACTATCTGATACACCCGCGCGTGATCCTCGGCCTGTCGGCCCGCCAGGTGCGCGAGCAACTCCAGTACGGCGGGTCGATGGACTGGACGGTGGCCAATAACACCAGCGTCTATGCCAACCTGTACCAGACCCAGGAACATGGCATCGGCATGGACCTGCAAGGGCTCTACACCCTGGGCTCAACCAACCTGGTGTTCAGCCATAACCGCAGTTGGCTGGACACTCGTGACACCTACGAAACACTGCCGGACGGTACGCGTCTGCGCCGCAATACCTTCGTGGGTGAGGCCAGCAACACCGCGTTGTCGGTCAACCACCGGCTCGACGCGAAAAACACCCTGAACATGCGCCTGTCCCACAGTGAGGGCAATATCGAGGGCGCGGGGCTTGACCTGGGCTGGAGCCGCCACGACAACCTGTTCGGCAGCGATGCCAACTGGCGTTTTTCGGTGTTCGACCGACCCGGCAGCGCCGGTACCAACGACGCGCGCAACCGGGGTGTGGATGTGAGCGTGAGTGTCAATCTGGGCAGTGAAGGCCGGCAGATTTCCGGCAGCATCGGCACACGGACTGCCCGTGATGGCGGGCGCGATAATAACGCCTCGGTGACCTTGCGCCAGGACCTCTCCGATCACTTCCTGCAAAGCGTTTCGGCGACGGCGATCACCGACACCTATGGCGTCGGCCTGTCGAGCATGGCCAGCTTCAATACGGACGCGCTCAGCGGTGACGGTTTTGTACAGCGCAGTTCCTTCAATGGCGACCTCAGCGGTGGCTTGAACCTCAACAGCACCTTCGTTGCCGGTGCCGGCAAGATGCTGCTGAGTAGCCAATACCAAGGCAACGGCGCCGGCATGATCATCGACGTGGAAACCGACCTCGACGAAATCGCCCTGCGCGCCGACGACCTCGGCGGTGGTGGCGCAATCTTGCGTCCGGGGCGCAATTACGTACCGGTCTCGGCCTACAAGAGCAGCAGTGTGAGCTTCGACTTTGAAGGCAATCATCCGCCCGCCGCCAATATCCAGCCGACCCGCGCCAGCTATCACCTGAACAAAGGCGGCGTGGACTACCGGAAAATCACCGTGATGAAAACCGTCACCGTGCTCGGCCGCTTGTTGGATGAACGCGGTGCACCGCTCAAGGGCCATCACGTGATCAACCATGCCAGCCGTGGAGTCAGCGAAGTGGACGGGTTCTTCTCGATGGAAATGAGTTCCAGCGCACCCACCTTGCAAGTGCGCTACCAAAACCAGTTGCTTTGCCAGTTTCGCTTGGACCCCAGCAATGCGCCGAACGAAAACGACGTGTTGATGATCGGCGATTTGCGCTGCACCAAGGACACGCTCGCAGAAGCGACCCACAACGCCGAAACCGCTGGTTAACGGCGGTTCGGATAAAAGAACCGGGATTTTTATGAGTGTTAATACAGCAATCAAACAGTTCGCAGGACCTTGCGTGTTGGCGGTGGCCCTGGGGGCGTTCAGCCAGCCGGCGCTGGCCATCGTGGAGGAGATTACCGCAGTCTTTCGCCCTGACCCCTCTAACCCCATGAGCAACAAGTTCATCAACACGACGCCGCAAAGTGGGTTATGCCCTTGGCACGTTCCGGCCAAATGTGAGGCGGTCAATACCTTCAGTATTCGTAATAGCTCGTTCAGGGCCTATTCGACTGGACCCATACCGGCCTATCCCGACGACCCACGCAAGAGCGCCTACTTCAAGGTGCCTTCAGCATTCCGTGATCTGCAAGTGACGCACAGAGGCACCGGCAGAGTGGAAACGGTACAGATGCGCATGGCTGGAATTGGAGGGCGGTGGAATGCGCCGGTATCTTCTTGGGCGACTACGGATGCAAGCTGGAACCGCTACTGGTACGGGGCGCCCTCGCCGTGTATGCCGATCAATTACATTGCGGCAGGGACCAACTTCGCGCTGTTTTTCTGGATCGTGCCTGAAAACGCCGGGGCTTGCAGTGTGACCAACGGTTACGAAATCGCGCGTATGAGCTACTCCACGCTTGAGTATGGCTATGAACTCAAGACTCCCAACCCGCTGGGGATGGACGCCGGTGTGTATGAGGGGAGCATCACTTACAGTATGGGGCCGGGCGGTGACGTCGATTTCGGCGATGCGATGATCCCGGATGACAACGTACTCACCTTCAACTTTACCTTGTCGGTCGAGCACAACCTCAAGGTTGACCTGCCGCCAGGCGGCAACCGCATCGAATTGCTACCCGAAGGTGGCTGGCAAGCCTGGCTCAACCGTGGGCGCCAGCCAGCGCGGTTATTCCGTGACCAGACCTTCGTCATTTCCGCCAGTGGGCGTTTCAAGATGCAGCTCGAATGCGGCCTTGCGGTGGGCAACACCTGTGGCTTGCGCAATGACGCGGGGGACCAGGTGCCGTTGCAGGTGGCTGTCAGCCTGCCATTTGGCATGCAGGACCAGGCCGGGCAAGCCGTCAACAAGCTGCCCCTGCGCCTGGATGGCGTGGGCACCGAGCTGTTCCAGCCGGTGTTTTATGTGAACAACCGCTCCGGAAAACTGCACTTTGAAGTCGAAAACGACGACGTCAAAGGGATGCTCGAACATCCGGGCAGCACCTATTCGGGCGTGGTCACGGTGATCTGGGATTCAGAAGTCTGAGCGGGTATTGGCCGCATCTCAGCCCCTGGCTGGGCTCATTCAATAAGGCGTAATCAAACATGAAACATGCAGTGTTATCGGTGGGACTGTTCCTGATGTCGCTGAGCGCTTATGCAGGGCCGGCGATCAACGTTGGGGTGGTCTATGACTACCTGGAGGGCGATCGCAGTTCCTACCTCAAGCGGGTCTACAACGGCGGCACCAGTACCGCGTTTATCAAGGTCAATGTGCTGGAGATCGTCTACAACGCCGACGGCACGTCCCGGGAAGTGCCCGTCGCGTCGATGACCGACGCCAAAGGCAGCACCACCAATCGCGACGGCCTGATGGCCAGCCCGGCGCGTCTGATCGTACCGGCCGGCGGGCGTCAGGGCACGCGTTTGCTGTACATGGGCCAGCGAGACAAGGAGCGCTATTTCCGCGTGCGCTTCATTCCGGTGGTGCCGGAAAAGGAAGATGACTTCGCTGTCACCGATGCCGAGCGCGCCGAATACAAGAACGCCCTGGCAGCCGGGGTCAACGTCATGGCCGGGTATGGCACGGTGTTCTTCGTGCGTCCGCAAGACACCCGTTTTGATACCCGGATCAGCGAGACCGCCAGCCAGTACAGCTTGCGTAATGCCGGCAACAGCGTGGTGGTGCTTGATGAGTTCCGCGATTGTTCGGTGGCGAAAAAGACCGACTGTGAGGCCACCACCAAGCACCACATCCTGCCCGGTCGCCAGTTGGTGCTCGAGAAAAAGCCGGGGCGCCAGTTCAACTTCCAGATGATCGAGGGCCGCAACAAAAAACCGATGTCGGTCAGCAGTAACGGGTGATGACTATGTTCAAGCAACTGACGGTACTGGCGGTACTGATGGCGCCCGTGCTGATGGGCGAGCGGGCGCTGGCGTTCCAGGAGCGCCACACGTTCGATGTGTCGGTGACCATCCCGATCCATGAGGCTTATGTGCTGCCCTCCGAGCCCGACTGGATGGGGCATGACCAGGTGCTGGCCTGGGACCTGGCGACTGCCCGGTTGGGCCGCCTGCGCAAGAATTTCGACGTGAAAAACATCAATGGCGGGGTGACCGCGCGCCTGGGGGATACGCCTTACCTGTTGAGTGGCCGCAACCGTATCGAACTGCAGGTGTTGTTCAACCGGGTGCCGCTGACGCTGGATTCGACCCAGGTCCTCAGCGCCGACGAGGCACGTACCGGCCGCCGCGCCGAGCTGGAAATTGCCGCCATCGAACCGGCGGACGGTTACAAGGGCGGCGAGTATTACGGCACGGTGCAGCTGGTGTTTGATTTTCCGGCGCCTTGATCAAGTCCGTTTCTTGCGGGGGCCTGCGCGGTTCAACGCTTCGCGGGTCAGATCTCGCAGCCACTGGTTGTGACGGTAGCCCAGCTCGTTGAGAGTCGTATCGTACAGTGTCGAGCTCATGGGGTTACCGGATAACACGCTGCTTTCGTCCAACTCCAGCACCCATGCCAAGCTGCGCAGCTTTTCCCGCTGGGGTTCCAGATCGGTCTCAGGCAGGTCTTGCGAGTCTGCGTATTGCTGTTGCAGCGCTTGCAGTTCGTCGAGCTGAGCATATTTCAGGTCGAAGGCGGTGTCATTGTTCCATTTGGCGGTGGGGTAGTGCTGCTCGAGGTAACGCTCCCAGCCGGTGTCCAGCAGCATCTGATTCACCAGCCCGTCACCTTCTTCAAGCCTGGCGACTGCGCTGGCAACTTTTTCGATCTGCTCGGGTGTGACATCAGCCAGGGTACGGTAGGTCATATGGGTAGATAGCCACGGTAGCTCCAGGCGGTCTGCCAATGTGCTGCGATAGGCCAGGTGAATGCCGGCCTCATCGACCTCTCCATGCTCGCCGTTGACGACCTGCGACCACAGTCGTTGTCCCAGCCCGCCCTGTTCTTTGGGTTTGAGGCGGTGGGCGATATCTTCGCCAATGGCTTTGCCCATATAAGCATCGCGCGCGGCTCCGCGGGCCAATACCACCAGCCTGGCCTCAAGCTCCGCCGGTGATGTGCTGGTTCGATAGGCTTCGCTGGCGAGTACTTCGATGCCCAGTTTCTGAAAGATCAGCGCGCCCGCATCGGGGCACAATCCAGGGTAGCGGGTATCCTTGAACACGCGTTCGCGCAATTCACTGTCGGCTTCCACTGCTCTGAGCAGTCGCCAGACTCTCTGGCTCAGTTCAGGGCGATTGCTCTGGTAGGCCAAGCGGTCCGCCTCGGCTTGAAATGCATCCGGCTCCTCAAGGGACTTGATCACTTCAAACAGGCCCTGGGAGCCCGGCTCTTTTTCAATCTCATTCCAGAGTTGCCGGTGACGTTCAACCTCTTCAGGCTTGATGTAGGTGAGCCAGGGCGTGCTCTCGCCTTTGGGGGCGTAGAAGCGCAGCGGGTCCAACCCCACGGACTCGCGGTATTCGGCGAGCAAGTCTTGAAAGTCCGAGGTGAGCTTGCCTTGGTCCAGGCGTGTACGAGCGATGATGTCGGCATCATCCGAGCCTGGCGCCACATGGGGTAACTGGGTGATCGGGTTCTCGCTCAGGTCCAATTGGAACCCCCGTGGGCGGGATTGGCCCACCAGCCCGGCAGGCCAATCCTTGATTTGTGTGTCGCGCAGGTTCAGCAAGGTCAAGTTTGGCATCTGGCTGATATCCGGCGGTTGCCCCAATGGGTTGCCAGCCATCTCAAGTTGTTTGAGGCGCTTGAGGCGTTTGAGCGTGGCAATGGCCGAGTCATCCAGCACCAGAGCATTTTTTTCCAAGTGCAATCGCCGCAGGCGTTTGAGGTTGCCGAGAGTCTCGGGTAACTGGGTGATGCGGTTATGGCTCAGGTCGAGATCGCGCAGATGAGGGAAGTTGTTCAGGAAGGCGGTGTGACTGTCTGCAAAATCGCAACCGCGCAGGTCCACGTCGCTGATGTGGTTCAGCGGCACGCTAAGGGTAGGTAGCTCATCGGGCATGTTGGTGTTGAATAAATCGAGGGCGATGCCACCTCGGTGTTCGAAACTCTCGTCCAGGTGAACAGTCAGGCCATTGCTCCAGCCGTCGTAGAGGCGTATTGCGACTTCGGATCGACGTTTGCGTACTTCCGGCTCCAACAGTGTCGATTCCCTGTGGATCGGGCCCTTGATGTAGGCATTGAGCTGCTGGAATAGCTGCTGTTTTTGCGACTCCATCTGCGCCAGTGTCTGCTCGCCTTCGAGCGTCCCCAGCGTGCTGGATAAGCGTCGGACGCCATCTTTGCTCATGTTGGGGAGGAGCAATTTGATGCGTTCGGCAATCGTTTTTGGCCGCGTGTTATCGCTGTCGGTTCGGCTCATCTTGCAGCATACGCCGCCGCCCAGCAGCACTTCGGTTTCGGTGGCGGGTTGCATCCGCACGGGCGGTTCGGCCAATGCCAGGCGTCGCTCGGCCGGTGCCTGACTGTGCTCGATCACCCACTGCCTGAACCGCTCACCTTCGCCGACGGCATAGGGTGGGGTGCGTTCCGGAACCTGCGCCAGGGTCCAGAGCACAGACTCGTACAGATCGGCGGTGTGATTCCGCGACTTGGACTCGCCATCGAATACTTCATAACTGCCTTGAGCGTTACGCACCAGGGTACGCGTCTGGGGCGCATCGGCTTCCCCGACGCTGCAGCGCAGGGGGCCGGTGGGGCTGTTGTCACGTATATCGATTTTCAGGCCGCTGAATGAGTCGCTGTGCAAACGCAGGGTGTTGAGCACCAACCGTTCGCTTTGTGCCGATGATTGCCGGGGAGGGTAAAGCCCTTCGACGGCACGACTGGCCTGGTTGTCGAAGTCCAGTTCTCGAGCCAGGCTTTTAAGGCGCAGGGGCAGGCCCTGTTCTTCGGTCATTGCCTTTAATTCTTCGGGCCAGGCCTGTTTGAGCAAGGCATTGGCGCTGCTCAGCGGCAGTTCGGGAAAGGTCTGGCGCAGCAGGGCTATGTGCGGATCGCTGCTGGCTTGGTCCAATTGATAGTGACTGTTGGCGATGTGGCCGCCAAAGCCATCCACGTAACTGGCTAATTGATTGCGCAGCGCTTGGGCTCGTTGTGCCGGGGGTAAGGTTTCGCCCAGCAACGTATTGACCTGCTGTTCTTCGAGAAAGCCCAACACGCGCTCCGGCAGTTTGGTCGCCATCACGTCGGCCAGGCTGATGGTCAGGGTATCGGCCCGCAGGGCGGTGGCATTGCCGTACTTGCGCGACGCGCCGCTCAGGTCGCTGTTGTGAAACACCTCCAGGGCTTTGTTTGGCGGCCAGCCGGGGAGTTCTGTGACGGCCTGTTCGAACCAGTAGGAGTACGGCTCGAGTGCCTGACCTGTGCGTATCTTACGGGCCGATTCTTCGGCAAACCGGCCGGCGCGAAAGCGTTCGAGGGTATCTACCAGCAGCGGCGGGGACGGTTGATTGCGCACGTACATATGGCGTAGATGGTCGGGATCGCTGCCACTGATGATACGGATCTGTTCGAGCTGCTCGGTCGTGAGCGCCTGGGTGGCGGGGCTGATACGGCGCATCAGCGTGTCATCGTCCCAACTGCGCGGTTGTTCGCCTTCATGCACCCAGGCCCCGTTGCCATTGAGCCGTACTTTCGGTCGATAGGCTTGCGGCCGATTGGGATGCTCGATGCGGTGGTAGGGCAGTTGCGGGTCAGGCGTGAGCTGATAGTGTTTGTCAGCATGAGCCAGCCAGGGTTTTTGCGCATGTTGATATAAGCCTTGCGCATCAGGGTTGATGCCTTTGGGCAGGCTGATGCTTTGTTTGTAAGGAGAAAGATCCGGGTTCCACAAGCGTTTTTCGCCGCTGGCAAGCTCCACCGGGTGCAGGCCTTCAACGAACGGTGACAGCTTGAGGGTGAGCGTCTGGCCGATAGTGCCGGCCCCTACCCAAACCCCCAACTGCACCACCGCCTCCATTACCTCCATGACATGACCGATGGCTTCCAGCCCTTTGCCCTGCGCCCAGTCAACGATACCTTCGAACACATCGTTGGCCACCTGGTAGGCGGTGTAGGCGAGCATCAACTCGCCCAGGAACGGCACGAACGGGGTGACCACCAGTAGCGCGGCATTAAAAATGTCCGACAGGATCTTGCTCAGGTTGTCCCACCAGGCCCAGCGTGCCATCCGGTCTGAATAGGCGGTGGTGATGGCAATTTCCCGGGTATCGTTGACGATCTTGTTGAGTCTGACCCGGTACAGGTAATGCCACAGCGTATCGGGTTCTGAGTGGCCTGAGGGCGGGCGGTTCTGGTAATCGTCAAAGATGTTTTGCACGCTGAAGTGCAATTGCGGCGTGTCGACCGCAAGGGTTTGCCAGCTGGGGCCGCTGTCGGTGCGTGCCTTTTGATGCCACTGCACTTTGTATAGGCGGCTTTGCAGTTCAGCGAAAAAATGCCCGCGTTGTTTGTGGTCGATAAATTGACTGAAGAATTGCCGGTAGGTGGCCTTGGTCTGCGGTTGGCCCGTTGCATCGGGGGGCGAAGGGCTGTCGCGCAGTTGGCGCGTCAGCTCGTTCATGAACGCGACCGGCGAGGCGTATTCCTTCAAGGGATGCTCCGGGTCCTCGGGGATATAGGCAATCAAACGTTCGATGTGTTTGTCGCGGCCTTGTGGCGCGGCAATCACCAGGACACCGCTCAAGCGGGCATCCAGCAGGCTCAGGTTGTAGTACTCCACCGGTATGCCATCCAGGGATGGAGTGGGCTTGCCCTCGACGATATCAAAGAGCAAACGCCTTGCATCGGCTTTGATGTGTTGCTGTGAAAAGGCGATGCAGGCGGCATATTTAAGCGAGGCCTTGTCGCAGGCAATCACCTTGAGCCGTAAGGTATGGGCCTGAACCTGATTGCTGAAACCCAGGGTGCTTAATAGTCGTGTCTGGTATTGCCGACCGATATCGAGCGTGCGGCACAGGTTTTTGAAACCCACTGCCGTCAGGGGTTGACCACTGGTGTTGGAGGTCAGCGCCAGGATGTTCTGCTGGCCGCGAGCGTCGGCGCTGGACAAAAAAGCATAGTCGTCAAACTGCTCACTGGCGCTAAAGTTATGCAGTGCGGCATCCAGCAACGACACGGTTCGGCTGGTCACCCCTTTGTGTACGCCAATGACCCACCAGCTGTTCTTGGCGGGGGCATAAAGACGAATAAAGGTGTTTCTCACATCAATGTTGCCGTATTCCCGTAAGGCTTTTTTGAGCAGGCGCTCGGCGAATGAATACACGTCCTTCATGTATTTGAGTTGCTCATCCAAAGCGTTCCTGGCTGCCCAATATTCGCCCATCGCTTCTCTCTGGACAGGGTCAGCAGGCGCGTCGAGAGCCTTGAGGCGGGTATAGACATAAGGGCTGGCGGCCCGCATTGCGCGAACGCGGGTCAGCGTGGCAGTGCTGAGCCAATCCGGTATTGCGCGCCGGATAAAGTCAAAGTGAATACCCTGTGTCGCGTGGCTGGCAGCGTGGAGGTAGGGGCGTTCGAGTAGCATGGTAGTGGTGCCTTTGAATGAATAGTCGGATGATCAACCCGATCTACACTAATCACCCCCTCGAAAAGGGCAGGCCTACATAACCACTACATCGCCCTTGCCGCTGCCGCACGGTCAGTGGTGGGTGGTGCGTGGAACCACTACCGGGTTGCGATGGAAGACCGATATGCCCCTCAATGGTCAATAAAGCCCCGCCCCGGGAACGGGCAGGGCCAAAACCGATCACGGCGTTATGAAGCGGCGGTCAAACCCACGTCCTTTAAGAGGGCATCAATCAAATCATCCAGCGTTGGATAACGTTTATTTTGCAACTGCGGCCAACGATCAATAGAGAACTGCCCCTCGGCATTTGTTTCAACGACGGTGGAATATATATTCATATCACCGGAGCGGTGGATCACAGTGGCTTGAGGCGGTGAAGCCCGTTGCTCAACCACGAATTGACCTGCCGATACCAGCCGCGTTCGGGGCGAAGCTGTAGGGGTGACAAATGACAAATGGACTTCTCGCTTGAGTGCCTCGATCAAATGTTCGACCGTCCGGAAGCGCCTGTTGTCCAGGTTCCAACGTTTAATAAAGAACTGATTACTGGCGTCCTGTTCAATAAGCGTGCGAACAACTTCTCCGCTGTTGGAATGGTGGACCAACCAGGTATCAAGAATAGTAGGTCGCTCGATCAGGGCGTCGCCGATGGTTCTCAGCCGCGCGCTCGGCAGGGTCGTAGCGGAAACGGGGGTCATATACGCGTCGTCTTTAAGTGCCTGGCTCACCTGTTCCAACGTTGTGAAACGTTTATCTTTCAATAGCGGAAAATCTTCAACAAAGAACTTCCCCAGGTCGTCAATTTTAATAGGGGCGCTCGCCTGCCCTCCGAGAATGGTACGGAAGACCACATTGGCTTCAGTGCTTGAGGGCTGCTCGATCAGGAAATCGTCGACATTTCTCAGCCATGCGCGATTCGGTGCAGTTTTAGGCGACGGCGCGCGCTTACCGGCAATACCGGCGTGCAATTTGAAGTCACTGCGCATGGCTTTTGTCCCGGGAGAGCCAATCTGCCCCTCGGCGAATTCCCATCCTCCCCTCTGCAGCGGTAATGCCTGGGTGGGGGGAACATCGCGTATCCTCAAGCTGACCCCATCCTGCAATTGCGCAATGCCCGGGACACCCAAGTACGTATCGCAGTGGGTGTCCCCCATGAGCGCTACCCATTTATGCGGGCCCTGTGCCAACTGGTCGGCCTTGATCACCTCATTGGCGAAATAGTTGAAAAGGTTCGTGCGGGGGTTGTTCGTGTTCATGCCTTTAACGTAATAGCTGGCCGTACAATCGAGCGCACGCACACGAATGCCCGCCTTGTTCGCGGCTTTGACCACATTGGTGTAGGTGTCGGGCCCGGTATAACTGTGCATATGGCCGGCATCTTGCGCTCTCAGATAGCGTTTCAGGTTCTTCGGCATTTTGCTCGTGCGGTAGAAAAGCTCCAGTTCCGCCTGATGCAGATCGGTGAACAGGTGCTCCAGGTACAAGGTCTCGACGCCCTCCTTCTTCAACAGCTTCATGTATTTGATCAGGAACTGTTTGCTGTAGGTATCAAGATGGGATTCGCCGATAACCAGTCCCCGTATCTTTTTATACAGCTGCCTGATAAATGCCTCCTCACTGGTCGCCCTGGCGAGGTCGGCGAAGTCCGGGCGGGGCAGTGGCGTGTAAGCGGTAAAAGCCTTTTTGGCGGCTTCATCCAGGCGATTGCGTGTTTGCTCGAACGCCTGCCGCGCCGGATGGTACGGGTCTCCCGCTGCAGGTCCGTAGTGGGTGTCAAAGCTTTGATGCCTGTGCACCATCTCGTCCAGGTCCGGTTTGAACGATGCGGGCAGATCAAACTCATTGTAATGAGACGGTGATGGGGGGACCTGTACCGTTCTCGAGGGGCCGGCCTTCGGCAAGGTTTGGGCGGTGGTGGCCATTGTCAGCTTGTAATCACCCCGGGAAAGCGCGGCGGAGGATGTATCAGGCAGGATGCCCACTGCCTGGCCTGGGATAGCATCATCCACACGCAAGGCGATGACATTCTGCAAGTCGGCCAGCCCCGGCACCTCGTCGGTACTGCCTATGCGAACGTGATCTACCAGGGCGATCCAGCCATCATCGGGATCGTTTTGCGCAAGCGCCTGGTGGGAATAGAAGTTTCTGAGTTGACTGTTACGCGGGATAAATCGCTCTTTCTCAGAGAGCTCCAGCACATGCTCCATATGATAGGAGCTCGAGGCATCCACGCCGTCGATCGCGACCTTGTGCCGGTGGGCTTCAAGCATCAGTTTACGGAAGGTAAAAGGCGCATCTGCATCCCAGCCCAAGGCTGCGTCGACCCGCGCCAGATGGTCCTCGACCTGCTTCAAGGCATGCGCAAGATTGCCCTTGGTTTCGCCGTTGATTATTTTGAGTTTGGTGCGAAAAATATCGGCCGGAAGGTTTTCGATGTGCAAGCGCTTGAGTCCTTGCGCTGCCAGGGCCGGCAGGTTTTCGATCAGTAACTGCTTACTGGCAACGCTGGTATTGGATGCGCCAATGATCAGCCGCTTCTTGAGTGGGAACAGGGTGGCAAGTACGGTAGACGGGCTGGAATCCGGTGCCAGTACCGGCAAACCGGTGCGGTCCGCGCGTGCTGGAGGCGAGGCGTAAAGCGCCTGCGCATCTTCAGTCAGGTGTTTCACCTGATTGGGATAGCTCTCACGTAGAGGCTTCAAATCAAAATGGGCCCCTTCACGTACGCCCTGCGCAATAACGTCATCCGGATAGTTGACGACGTTGCGCACATATTCAGGGTTGAGCGCTGTTCTGAAGTACTTGCCTTGCTCGGATGCAATCTCGTAGCGCGCCAGTGGCTGGTCCACTTCCTCCTGGAGTACCGTGTAGGTCTTTCTGCGCCCGCCTGCGGCAACCCCGGAGCGTATCCAGTGGCCATCGGTATTCTTGTTGACCAAACGTGCAGTCGACTGCATTTGCCCGGTGACCGGGTCATGGTGAAACAGCAGATGCCGCCCCAGAGAATCCGGTGTGCTCTTGATCCAGAACGGTTTGCCCTTGAACATCACCGGTTGCATTCCGGCAGCAATGCCTGGGTCAATATCGTTGATCAGCGTGGTCTGCTGTATCGCTTTAGTAACGGGTCTGATGGACAGTGTATTGAAAGGGCCTTTCAGGGCCGGGCGAAAGTCAAACAACACAGCACCGCCCACGTTAGCCAGGTAGCCGATGTAGTGTCTCAAGGCCCCGGCCATGTCACCCTGCTGGTAGGCACTGATGGCGAGCATCGCGTCCTTGAACGCCAGCAAACCACCCAGGCCCAGGCTCAATACGGGAAAAGGGATGGTGGCGATGGCGGTGACCAGTTCTACGCACGTCCAGAGAATCCCCATGATCATCTCGGTTCGATTGACTGTGGTGGCAATCACATCATCAATTTTTCGCTGCAATACCATGTTGTAGAGGTCATTGCGCAGGTCTATCAGCGTTGTGTCGGAGGTTGTCCGGTCATAGCGCGCCGGGCTTGGAGTGGTACGGTCAATCGTCGCTGGCAATCCATCGCGGGCAGTC
The DNA here is from genome assembly GCF_002934065.1 of Pseudomonas orientalis. Taxonomy (NCBI): domain Bacteria; kingdom Pseudomonadati; phylum Pseudomonadota; class Gammaproteobacteria; order Pseudomonadales; family Pseudomonadaceae; genus Pseudomonas; species Pseudomonas orientalis. Next base: position 1,219,092 of record NZ_CP018049.1, read on the forward strand.
TTCAGAAACATCCCGATCCGTACCTGGGACTGGACCGGCACCCGACCCTGCAGGTAACCCGACACGCCGTCGACTTTTTTCAGCCAGTAGTTGAACAGCTTCGCCTCACGAAAGCTGATGCCATCGGGTGCGTTGGGGGTGTAGAGCAAAACCGGGTTATCGGCGTGGCTGAACAGGTAGTTGCCCATCACCCAATCGCCGTCAAGCATCAGGCGATGTACAGGGTAGGTGGAGCGGGTCGCAGCCGCCGTATCGCCCAGGCTGTCGATGGCACGCTCCAGCCAGGTCAAGTCGACCCGGGCGATATGGCCGCGCAGGCAGCAATCGAGCGCTGCGTACTTCATCTGCAATTGTGTGATCGCCAAGGTGGCGTCGCGCCTTCTGGCGTAACCAGGGCTACTCGCGCTTTGCAACTTGGCACGAACCTCGTCGGTGTAGCGTTGACCGATCCATACACCCGTTACCGACCTTGATACGTTCTGCGGGGTCAAGCGACTCAGGTCCACTCCCACCGGGCCGCTGAACGTGGCCGAGGTGGAAAATTTCGGGTCGATAAACCCGACGTTATCCGTGTAGCCGTCTCTGTACAGCCGGGTATAGGTGATGGGCTTCGGCATACCGCCCAGCAGTGGCCACGGCGCCGAAATGTATACGCTGTCCGGGTCAACATCATTCTGAGTGCGGCCCAGCAAACTGTTCAGGCTCAGTTTGGCTTTATCGTGCAGGTAGGCATTGAAGGTAATGAAGTTCGCTTCTGAATCGGGCATGGCGTTATAGACGCGCAAGGCACCTGCGGCATCTTCGGCAAGGCGGGTCAAACGGGTTCGGTCTTGCGGCTTGGCCGAGCGATACCAGAGCGGGGTGCTGTATTCGTAGTCGTCCTGCGCTGCGCTTTGCGAATGAACGACCATGGCGTCCAGGCAGACCGTGTGGGAGCACACAGGGCCGAATGTCACCTCTTCGTGCTCCTTTGCGTCGGGCCTGAAGCCCAGCCCGGCGAGGAAGGTGCCCATCTTCGGGCGAAAACGCAGCGGGCATTGCTCCAACAGGTAGTCGCTCATGGTGCGACCCTTATGCCGCGTTTTGTCATCGGCCCAACCGATGATATGCGTCTGGCATTCGCGCTCGGTGGCAAATACCAGGAACTGTCGCTCACGTGGCGAATCCGGGGTGCACAACAGCAAGCGCCGGATTTGGCCGTCGGCATCCTCCTCGCGCAATAACCACAGGTCTTTGAGTTGCGCGCCATGCAGCAGCACGGTTCGCGCGCACAGGCGCGGGTTCGTACCGGCTCGCAACGTGTCGAACAGGCTATGGTCTGCCTGGCTCAGGTCGCCTCGCAACCGGGCGATAAAGGCCAGCAACACCAGCCGATGATCAAACAGGTCGCGAGCAGCCTTGTTGAATTCAGTATCGGCCTGCATTTTTTTTTGTAGCGCGGCAAAGTCCAGGCGCGGTTGCAGGCCGGGTTCGCGCAGTAGGTCGAGCAGGCTCTGCGCGTTCACAATGGCATGGTCGCCTTGCAGTGCCGCGCCCGCGTAGGCCAGGGTGGTATTAGCCAAAAAATCAGAGCCCGGCAACTCGTCGCCGGTGTGCAGCCCGTCATAGCTTAACTGCACCAGGTTGCGTGTCTGCTCATAGGTGCCGACATTGGTGACGTTGCGCCGGGTGGTGATGTTCAGGTGGTGCGGGTCCAGGTCGTGGATTTCCAGCGCTTCGTCCAGATACTCGGTCAACTGGAAATTTGCCAGCGCTTGAGGCGAAGCGACAGGCCCCAGCAACTCGATATAGGTGGCCCGGGCCTGATTGTAATCCTGCATGAAACGACTCAGGGTTTGCTGGTCCGTCGCAGCTGCATTGCGATACCAGTGCGGCAAGCTGTTATAGACGCTGCGCTCCAGTAGCTGTTGGCGCCTGAACGCCAAGCGTGACGACAAGTCTGGCAGTGCGGCCTTCACCGCGTTGTCCAGGGCTGACTGGAGCAGCGTTGCCTCGTGCAGCGGGTTTTCAACCAGGCTCAATGCCCAATCGATGTCCTGGCTGCGCTTGTCGATGATCGCGTTGCAGGTATGTTCGAACAATGGCTCGTCGTCGATGGGCAGCAATTGCAAAGGCCAGATGTCATCGACGTCCAGCGCCTGATAACGCACAGGCAGGTGTTGGCAGAATTCCTCCTGGCCCGCCGGCAACGCCAGCGTCGCCTTGAGTCGCTGGTCCAGTTGCGCCAGCGAGTCGAAGGCCTCCAGGCCTCGGCTTGGGGTGAACAACAGGACTTGGCCGACGTCTTTCCCGGACGTCAGGTTATCCACGACTGGGCTGGATTTGCGCGTAAGCACAAAGGCCCCGGCAAACTCTACGGTGTTGTCCTGGTAGCTGAAGTTGAGCGAGTACATCCCCGGTCGATAGTCCGGGCTTCGGGAGCAGTCTTCAACCATGCGCTGCTCGGCGGGGGCCAGCAGGTAATCGCGCATATCAAGTTTGGCCTGCTGCTCCAACGCTGCAAGGCCAGCCGTTTGGATGAGGTAGCTCTTGCGGCCTTGATTGTCCACGGTGCTGGCTTCGTCAAGGCCTTGCAGGTGCTTGTTCAAGTCGGTTTTGAGCTGGGCGAGTAATGTTTTTCCGGCCTCTTGAGTAAGGTCTGCCAGTGCCAATGCCTCAAACAAACTGCGTGACCTCGCCAGCAAGATTTTGTTGGCGTTGATCAGGGTAGTGTTGATTTTTTCCAGCGCAAGCAGTTCAGGTGGTAATACGGCAGGCTCCTGGGTTTGAGTACGCAGTGCCGGGTCGATTTCAAGCAGGTGGGTAAGTGTTTCTTGAAGCGGCGGTGATGCTGCTGGTGGGTTCGACGTGCTCATTGGCAATGCCCTCATGCTGATGGATGAACCTTCAGCATGGGGTGGGGGCGGGTTGTGTCGGCGGTAACTATTCAGGGTACGGGTCAGGGTACGGGTCAAGCACACACGTTCAGACGGAGTCTGGGCGCAAGGACCTGCCGCTGAAAGGTCGATAGCGGCTGTTTGCGCCTGTTTAGAGGGACCTGCTCGCTTGTGCAATGGGAGTGAGGGTTAAACCCCGGCGGCAACCATGGCCTTGCGAGTCAGGCGGCGGCCCAGCTCCTGTTCATCGTAGAAACTCTTGAGAAACAGGCTCAAGTACAGCTCTTCTGTCATAGGCTCGCCGGTCAGGACGTGTTCATGGGGGACATTCAGCGTGTCTGCCAGATCGAGCAGACGCTGCCGCAGTTGGGCTGTGGTGGCGGAATTCCTGCGCTGCGCCGACAGTTGTTCATTGGCCGCCCAGGCGTTTTGAGCCAGGCGCAAATCGTCGATGGTTTCACTGACTAGTTCATGCTGGCATTTGATTGTCCGGTATTCGTCGGGATGCATATTGAGCAAGTAGTCGCTCCAGAAGTACTGCTCAAGCATTTGGTTCACCAGCCCATCACCTTGCTCCTCCTCAATGACTTTGTCGTAGGCGTCGACCAGTTTTCTGGCTTCGACGTTGCTGGCATCGCGATAGAGCATGTGATCCGCCAGCCAAGGCAGATCCAGGCGGCTCTTCAGGCTTGTCTGATAGGCGCTGTACACCTCGACTTCATCCACTGTGCCCGCCACGCCGTTGGTGACATCGGTGGTCAGCCGCAAGGGCGGGCCTTCACTGCCATCTTCATTGCGCGTGGGGGTATTGAGACGGCTCTGGATATCGCGCTGTGCGATTCGATTGACCTTGTCCAGCCGTGCCTTTTGTTTGGCCAGCCGCACCAATGCATGGGTGCGAGCTTCAACGGTGGGCTTGCGCCAAGCCTCCAGCTTCATGGCTTCGATACCCATGGCGTTGAACAGTTGGGCGCCCGCATCGGCGCAGTTGGTCGGCGTGGCGCTCAGGTTGAATAGCGCGGTGCGGGTTGGCTCGTCACTGTCGGCGGCCCTCAGCAGGCGTAGCACATTGGTACGCAATTGGCTCAGGTTCAGGTTGTAGCGCATCAGATCGTCCGGGTCGTGGACGATGTCAGGGGCCGGGAGCTGCTGGCTTTTGATGACCTCGAAAAAGCCCTGGGAGCCGTGCTCTCGTTCAAGGTCGTCCCAAATCTCCTGCCACCCCTGGCGTTGTTCGGGGGGCAGGTGCTCAAGCCAGAACTGACTGTCCAGTTCACCGCGTGGGGGGTAGGTGCGATAGGGGTCCAGGCCAGCTGCGCGGCGGTAGCGGACCAGCCGGTCCTCGGCGTCGCTCGCCAGTTTGTTGGTGTCCAGGCGGGCTCGTGTCACCAGTTCGGCGTGCGCCGAACCGGGTTCGACAATCGGTACTTGGGTGATCCGTGTATTCAACAGGTTCAGGTTGAGGTCGGGCGAGCGCGGCAGTTCGAACAGCCCTATGGGCCAATCGCGAATGAGCGTGTTATTGAGCGCCAGTATGCGCAGTTCCGGCATCCGGCTGATGTCCGGTGGTGTGACCAGGTGTTCGTTGTGCGAGAGGATCAACACCTTCAGATGGTTCAATTGCCTGAGGTGCTCCAGGTCCCGCGCACGCCATCGAATCGGATTTTCGGCCAGGCCCAGGTGGGTGAGGCGACGCATGCCGGTGACGGCCTGGGGGAGAGTGTTCAGGCGTTTACCGGTGATATCCAGAAGGCGCAGGTTGGGGAAGTTATTCAGGAAGGGGCTGTCGGCATCCGTGAAGTCAGTGCCTGCCAGGTTGAGGTTGGTGATGTGCTCCAGCCGGGTATCGAGGGGGGGAAAGCTCTGCAAGAAGCCATAGATGGTTTCTCCGCGCAGGTCCAGTTCGCCACCCACTCGACGCTCACCGAAGTCCGTTTCATGACCCTTGGCCGATTGCTCCCAGCTCTGCTGTATGAGCGCGCTCACGCGTTTCCTGAACAACTGCTCCGGGAGTGCCGGGCGGCGTCTCTGGGTGCCGGCGGCGGGGCGTTCTTGCCAGTCTTTGAGAGACTTGCACAGGGTTTTCTTTTGGGTTTCAAGCTCGATCAACAGGTGTTGCCCTTCGGTCGAGCGCAGCGATTGGGCGTAGGCCGTCACGTCGTCTTCGGTCAGCGTCGGATACAGGGCCTTGAGCCGCTCCTCAACGCCGGCAAGACCCAGCCTGTGGCGCAGGGCGCTGAACCGAGGCTTTTGCAGCAGGTGCTGGATAGCAGGGGAGGCGACGTCAAGGGTTGGCGGTTCGGCCAACACCGTGCGGCGCTCGGCGGGCGGTTGCAGGGTACGTGTCAGCCATTGGCGCAGCGCTTCGCTGTCGCCTGGCGCGAAGCCCAGGGTGTTACGCGGTATGGCTTGAAGCACGGCTTCATACAGATCCAAAGCGGTATCGGCGCTGGCGCCATGGAGCACGTATCGTCCTGGCGCTGTGCGTATCAGCAACGTATCGGTGGTCGCGTCGTCCGGGCCGACGCGGCAACGCAATTGCCCGCTGGGCTGTTGCTCGCGGATGCTCAGGCGCAGGTCGCCGAAGGCGTCACTGTGGATTCTCAACGCGTTGAGCAGCAGCCGTTCGGTATCGGGTGTGGGCGCGTTGTCCGGGTAGAAACCTTCGTAGGCGTGGGTGGTTCGCGTTTCAAACTGCAACTCCCTGGCCTGGTGTTTGAGGCGCAGGGGCACGCGTTGTTCTTTGCTCATCAACTGCACTTCAGCCGGGCGGGCCTGGGCCACTATCGCCCCGGCCAGGCTGTCGGGCAGCTCGGGAAACTGCCGTTGCAGCAGTAACCCGTGAGTGCTGTTGGATTGGCGTTTGAAACTGTACAGGTGCTCGAAGATGTCGTCTTTACGCGAGGTCACGTAACGGCTCAGGTGTTCACGCAGGGTGTGTACTCGGGTGTTGTTGTCGGCGGGCAAAGGTTCGCCGAGCAACCCGGCGAGTTCGGTTTCATTCAGAAAGTCCACCACTCGCTGGGCCAATCGGCCGGCCAGCAGGTCCTCACGGCTGAGGGTCAATGTTGCGTCCGGCGTTGCCTGCATCGCGCCATGTTGGATCGACTCGCCGCTCAAGTCCGACGCTTCGAATACGGCGAGCGCTTTACCGCTGGGCCAGCCGTCCATCCGCGTGACCATGTCGGCCGCCCAGTAGGCCGCTTCACCGTTGTCGGCGGCAGGATCGCTGAGGGTCTCGATGTGCTGCCGCAGTTCAAGGCGACCCAAGGTGTCGGCCAGCAACGGCGGCGGTGGTTGGTTTTCAGTGTAGGTATGGCGCAGCGTGTCAGGTTCGATACCACTGATCGCGCGCAACTGCTGCAGGTGTGCTTCTGGCCAGGTGGCGGTGGTCGGGCTCAGGCGCTGGAACAGTTGTGAGTCGCTCCAGGCCCGGGGATCTTCGCCCTCCAGCACCACGGCGCCGTGACCGTTGAGCCGCACTTCAGGGCGATAAGCCTCGGCGCGTTGTGGGTGGATGATCCGGTGCGGGTCGGTGTCGGCGGCCTGGCTGACTTCGTAGTGTTTGTTTTCCAGGCGCAGGATTTTTTTGCCGGCGTGGGAGTGAAACCCATGGGCATCGGGTTTTGAACCGGGGGCCAGGGTTACGGTTTTTTGTTCATAAGGGCGTAAGTCCGCATGCCATAAACGGGTTTTGCCGTCAGCCAGCGTCACAGGCTTCAAACCTTCGACAAAGGTGGAGAGCTTGAGGTGGGCCAGTTGCCCGGCGGCGCCGAAGGCGATCAGTTGCACCACGCTCTCCGTCACCCCCGCCACATGTTCAATGGCCTCCAGGCCCTGGCCTTCAGCCCAATCCAACAACCCTTCGAACACCTCGTCGGCGAGTTGGTAAGCGGTATAGGCCAACATCAATTCGCCCAAAAACGGTACGAAGGGGGTCACCACTAACAGCGCCGCGTTGAGAATGTCCGAGAGGATTTTTTCCAGATTGTCCCACCAGACCCAACGTGCCATGCGATCGGCGTAGGCGGTGGAGATGGCCAGCTCACGGGCATCGTTGAGGATTTTATTGAGGCTTTGCTGATACAAATGCTCCCACAGTGGTGTGTGTACACGCGTCACGCTGAACTGCAGGTTGGGGGTGTCGATTGGCGTTTTGCGCCAGCTCGGCCGTGGATCGCCGGGCGTGTGCCGATACCATTTCACCTGGCTCAAACGCGCGCCCAACTGGTTGAAAAAATGCCCCTGGTACTGATGCTCGACAAACCGGCTGAAGAATTGCTGATAGTCGGGCTGGCGCAGTTGCCCCGTCAGCGCCTGCATGAACGCTACCGTCGAGGCATAGCGCTTGAGTGGGTGCTGCGGGTCATCCGGGATATAGACGATCACGGGTGATGCCTGGCGATTGGCTTCCAGGTCGGCGGCAATCAGTACCACGCCGGTCAAGGTCGCGTCCATCAGGCTCAGGTCATGGCAGTGGGCGGCCTGGCCGTCGAGCATCAGGTTTTTCTGGCCCCTGACCAAGCCTGTGATCAACGCATGATCCAACGCCAGGATATCGCCCTTGATCAACGCCATGCGTGCTGCCACCGTGAGGGCGGCCTGCTGGTTGAGTACCACCCGGGCGCGCAGTACGCCTTCGACCACTGGGGCGGTGCGGCCGAGATAGTTCTCAAGGTGCTGTTGGTACCGGGCGCCGATGTCCAGGTCGCGAACCAGCGTTTTGAACTGCTGGATCGACAGCCGGGCTTTCAGCGGGACGACGTCGAAATGGCCCAAGGCGTCGGGCTGGGTGATGAATTGCGAATCGGCGGTAAACGCCTCGCTGTCGGCAAAGTTGTGCAGTGCCGCGTCCAGCAGCGACACCGTGCGGCTTTGCACACCAGCGCCAAAATCCCCGACCCACCATGCCCGCTTGACCGGGGCATAGAGCCGCAGGTAGGTGCTGCGGACATCAATATCGAGGTTGTATTGCTGTTTCAGCGCAGCTTTCAACAACGGCTCGGCAAAGCCTTTGAGGTCGGTGACCGGGGCGAGTTTCTGGTCGACAAGGGTTTGGGTTTGCCAATGTTCGGCAATCGCAGTTTTCAATAATTGATGCTGGTGGGGCGAGGCACTTTTATACCAGGGCGCAATGGTTTTGCGGCTGGACTTCAAGGCGCTGACACGTGATGCCGACAGCGTAGTGATCCAGTCGGGCAAGGCTTTGCGAATGACTTCGTAGTGCTGGCCTTTATCTTCGTGTGTCGAGGGGGCAATGGTGCTCATGGCTTGTTTTCTGAAGTGGGTCGGGCCCTCAGACTAGATTCGCGCAGGGGAGCGTCTGGCAGTAACTGTCTATCGACATTGGGTGTCGGGCAGTCTGTAGCGTCGATGGCTCTATCACACCGAGAAACCCTGTCATGCCCTCGACCCAGCCTCGCCCCGCTTCCCTGCGCCAAACCCATATTGACCAAATCGAGACCCTGTTTCGCGATCCACCGTCATTGCTCACCGTGGCGCAAGAGGCTGCCCAAGCCTATCTGGACCAGCATTTTGCGACGCAACAGTGGATGGCCGGCCTGATCCACATCGCCACACCCACCGCTGGCAGCACCGCTGCATTGCCGTCCTGCACTTACCAGCCTTTGCCCGAATTACTGGTGCAACGCCTGGCCAGTGCCAGGCCGACATTGCTGGTCGAGCAGTATCAGGTCGTGGTCCGGCGGGTTCGCGAGGTGTTTGCGCCGAGTGGGCCGACCCTGGCTGAGCTGGAGAAATTGATCAATGAGTGCGGCGCCGTGCTGCTGAAGTCTTTTTCCAATCGTTTACAAACATGGTGGCGTGAGCTTCTTACGAAAAACAGGAGCCGTTGGGGGGATCTGTCCGACCACCTGCTGGCGTTGCTCTACGACTCACCGAAACCCCCTGGCATGGACGAAAAACGTTTCACTGCGCTGTTCCCCAAGACCTTGTTACGCCCGGTGCGGCCGACCGCTTCATGGAGCCTGCATGGCGGCCCGTTGCGGATGCAGACCGTGCACCTGCAAGGGGCCGATCAAACGCAGATGTTGCCGCTGCTGGTCCTCAACCATGCTTCGACTACCTTGCTGTTCAGCCCTGCGAGCGGTATGCACGTGCTCAACAGACTGGACGACATCGGCGCTTTGTTGCCGGCTTACACCAGCCCGGTGCTGACGGGGGCGGCTGACCAGTGGTTCGTCGTGGAGGCTCAAGGCGACCCGTTCGATGCCTTGGCGTCGAGTTACCTGGCACGCCAACTGCTGGAGATCGATAGCATCCCGCGCACGGTGCGGCGTACGCCGCAGGCGTGCCAAGCGTTGCTCGATTACATCGTTGATCCCAGGCGTTGGTTTATCTGTGAACTGAGCGCGCCCCAGCAGCGTTTGCGCCAGGCCATGCCAGGGTGGCTGAGCCAGGCTAGCCCTGGGGACAGCATTGCCTACGCCCAGTTGTTGCAGCAGTGGGTGTTGGCCCGGCATGAAAGCGGGGCTGCGCATTTTCTTGAGGGTATCGAGTCGATTACCCAGTACGCCGACCGCCAGTTACAGCAGTGCCTGAGGAGGCAACCGGGTGCGAAGAACCTTGAGCCGGGTGACGTTTCGCTGACCTTTGATCGAGTGGTCGCGGCAGCCGTGCCGGTGCCTGGCGGGTTCATTGCCGGGGAGGTGGACCCTGTCACGCTGACGATGACCGAGCTGGCCCTGGAGAACCTCGCCGGCTTCCCGCACACCGCCAAGCGCATCACGCTCAACGACGCAGAGGCACCGACCTGGCTGACGTACGACCTGATCAAGTGCTGTGTGGACGAGGCGGATGTGGGACAAACCTATCCTGCCCTGCTGAAAAAAACACTGATCGACGACACGGCTGGGGCCGCCCGCCGCCGGCAGCAGTTCAGCCGGCAACTGCGAGTGCAACTGCCGATGTTGGCCCTGGAATCGAAGATCAAAGGCGAGCACGGTGTGACGTGGAGCGGTTTTCAGCGGGTACTCGCGGCCTTGCAGGCGAGTGTCGCCGAACGCAAGGCCAATGGGCAGGCGGTCGCGCTGTGGCCGTTGGCGTTCAAGGCTTCGGTGCAGGCCGCAGCGGATGTGGTCGCCAACATGTTCATTATCGGGCCGCAACAGGGGCAACTCGGCCCGCACCTGTTGTACCGGCCACTATTCAGCCCGATGCTGCTGGAATATGAATCGCTGGAGGCTCTGTTTACGGCGATCAAGACCCCAGGTGCCCTGCAGGACAATGTGTTGACCTGGCTTGCGCCTGCGCGTCAGGCGATCTATGCCAACAATGGTTTTAATGAGCCGCATATTCGCCGCTTTCTACCGGGCGATGAGTTCAGCGTGTATGAGGCGCCGGCACCGGCACAGCTGAGCAAACAGGTGGTCACCACCGACCCGGCGGAGCAGGTGTTCAACGCCACGACCCAGGCACTGATAGCCCTGGCGGACCGCCAGTCGGTGTCGAACGCCGAGCGGCGTTGGGCCAACTTGAAGCAGGCTGGTTGGCTGTTGTTGGGGACTGTGCTGCCATTACTCAACGGGCCGTTGATGCTGGGGGGCTGGCTGGCTCAGTTGGTTGACAGCGCGCAGCGCGATGTCCGAGGGCTGCAGAGTGACGACGGGCAAACGAGGAGTGCAGCCCTCACCGACCTGCTGGTGAACCTGATGGCGATTGTGGCGCATCAGGCCACGCCCCAGGATGCCCAACAGCATTTGGCGCTGGAGCACCCGGTGTTTGCACCTTTGGCGCGTGTCGAACCCGTGCAACGGGCTGTGCCGCTCAAGCCTGTTCCCCCGCCGGCGACGTTCTACACGCCCACCCGCTGGGCCAATGCCCGCGACGTGCTGACCCCGCAACAGCGGGCGTTGATCCAGCCGTTGCGCCTGAAGACCTTCCCCACGCCCTGGCCGGTTGCCCTGGCCAACGCCGAGCCCAGTGGTGCTGCCCAGGGCTTGTTGCGTGATACCACCCATGTGCCGCCGCAATGGCAGGCGTTGGTTCGCGGGGCGCTGTACCGGGTGCAAATCAATCAAGGCGTGGTGCGGGTGGTCAGCGCTGATGGCGCCACCCTTGGGCCTTGGCTCAGGCCTCTGGGCCAGGGACGGTGGGACTTTGACTTGAGACTGCGGTTTCCGGGCGGTAATCCCGACGAGGTGATTGCGCATGACCCGCAAGCGCAGCAGGCTGCCCACTCAGCGCTTGAGGCCGAATATGCAAAAACGCAGGCGGACCGCACCCGGGCGGACACCGCGATGCACCTGGCACACACGTTGGCGACCCGGCCCGCCGGGCAAATCACTGACCCGCAACGTACCCAGGCGTGGGAGCGCTATGGTCGGGAAATGAGCAACAAGTTCCAGCATGCACAGCGCGAGTTGCAACTGCTCAAGCGTCTGCGGGAATTGGCCCCTCGCCCTGGTTATGAGGAAGAACTTTGCAACGTGTTGGCGTCAGTGATTCTGACCGCACAGTTATTGGATACGCAGTCTAGACGGCACGTAGTGGACTGCAATGCCAGGCTCAGGCCGCTGCTGGACCGGCTGAGCGAGGAAACCCCGGAAGAGGCCGCATCGGATATCAACCGTCAGGACCATGCCAAGCTGGGCACCCTCATGCGTGAGTTGGCGGCCGTGCAGGAAAAGGGCATCCGCTGGCGAACCCTGGAGGCCGGGTATCTGGATGAATTGAGCCGTGTTCCCCGACTAGGTCGGGACAAGGTCCAAGAGCTGACGCTGGCCGGGCGCCCTTTGATACAGGATCTGCAAGTCTTGCAACTGACGACCTTGTGGGGAATTTCCATCGATGTTGCGGGACCTGAGCTCAGCGATGATTTCTTCGACGCTGTCAACGAAGCCATCAAGCGTGCGCGCCGTGCCACTCGCTCTCTGGCGGACTTGCAACAGCTGCAGGCGACGCCGGCAGAACGCATTGAACTGCTGAAGAATATTGACCATGTCTATGCGCAAGTCGACGATCAGATTGAGTTCTGGCGTGCCATGGAGCCGGAAAAATTCGACTTGGAGTACCTGCAAAAACTTCAGGAGCTGCTTGCCAGCCTGCACCAACAGATCGAAAGAGAACTGGCGAGCCTCTTGCAACCTGAACCCCGGACAGAGCGGCCTACTGCATCGGTCCCAGTGCCCCAAGGCACCCGGCGTAAAAGAATTATCCGTACACGTAATCACGATATGTATGTGGTACAGATCAATGAAGCCACGTCATTGGCGCCCGTCACCGCAGAGCTGCATGAGGCTGACGGCGAGCTGATCGGCACGTTTACCGAGGCCCGGGACGGAGTTTGGGAACCGGTGATGCCGACGCCAAAGCCTGATGCGCAGCTTGGTAGCTTGCTGAAAAAAGGTCAGGCACTGCTGGATGATGAAGGTAGAGCGATCCAGCAGGTGGAGGTGCTGATTGAGCGGGTCAACGATCCGTCTTCCCTGGAGTACCTGCTCGAGGCGCAGGCCAATACCCGCCGCTGGACCGCTGAGGCGATTGACCGCAGGCGCCAGGGTATGGAAACCGTTCGACTGGTGGCTGTGCAGCAAGCCAAGGCACTGGCGATGGCCCGCGACCTGCGGCTGGCCGAGGCCCGACTGAAGGCTGCGGGGTTGGCGGCACGGATTAAAGCGACCCGGCTGCGGCCCCGCACTCAGGACCACGTCGACTTTCTTAAGCGCCACAATGAAGTGCTCATTTACCGCAAGGGGCAGCGCGTACTGCTCAAGGACACGGTTGATGATTACCTGCAGGTGTATATGGTCGTTGACGCGAGGAATACCGCCCGGGTTTTGTGCTACGCCCACTTCCACTATAAAACGGCCCAGGGGCCGGATGATCATTATGTGGGCGATCCCCACCTCAAGAGCCCCGAGCAGGAACGCTTGGGGCGCCAGGCCCAGGCCCGGGTCGAGGCCGAGGCGTTCACCCGTATGCGCAGTGGCCAGACCGGGCGTGTGCGCCAGACTCTGGAAATTGACCGGGATAAGATTACGCGGCCTTTTGCCCGACGCCTGTTTTTCAGTGTTGACTAGCCACGGGCTGGCACAGCGTGTGGCTGCCTGGCTTCAGGTACGGCAGCAGAATGGGCGCCATGCCTTTGAGCACCTGCACGGGCAGCGCCGAGGTGAACTTGAAGGTTTGTGCCGAACTGCCCGGGACGAAGGCAGTGAGCGTGCCGAAGTGCCGATCGCCGATATAGAACACAAAGGTGGCGGTGCGGTTGATCGCCTTGGAACTGAGTACCCGGCCGCCGGCGCCGATGGCCTCGATACGGTTGTCACCGGTGCCGGTCTTGCCGCCCATGGCCAGCGCTGTGCCGTCGTCCAGCTTGAAACTGCCGGCCACACGTTTGGCCGTACCGGCATCCACCACTTGGGACAAGGCCCCGCGCAGTGCTCGCGCCACTTCGAGCGGCATCACCCGTTTGCCTTCGGCGCGGTCGTTGATCACTTGGGTGTCATACGGTGTATCAGATGCAAAGTGCAGGCTGTCGATACGCACCACCCGCGCACGCACGCCATCGTTGAGGATGATCCCCATCAATTCCGCGAGCGCCGCCGGGCGATCGCCGGAGCTGCCGATGGCCGTGGCCAGGGAGGGCACCAGATGGTCGAACGGATAACGCACCGCCTGCCAGCGCTGATGAATATCGAGGAAGGCCTGGACCTCGAGCATGGTGCGGATACGACTGTCGCGGGCGGTCTGATGACGGCTCTTGAACAGCCAGCTGTAGACCTCCTGGCGCTCGAACTGGCTGGCTTTGACCACCTCACTGAAGGTTGCCTCGGGATGATTGAGCAGGTAGCCCATCAGCCACAGGTCCAGAGGGTGCACCTTGGCGATATAGCCCTGGTCGGGCAGGTCATAGTTGCCGGGGCCGTAGGCTTTGTAGAGATTTTGCAGGCGCTCATCGGTGAGTTTCCCATTGGTTGTGATGCCGTTCAGGTGCGCACGCACGAACAGGTCGAAGCTGCCCTGGCTGGCGTTGGGCAACAAGTAACGGTGCACGGCGGCCAGGCGGATCGGCGTGGGGCGCAGGCCGTCGAGGAAGGTGTCGAGGCGGTCCTGGGTGTCTTTCTTCTGGTACTTCTTCCAGAACTTGCGCAGGAACGTCGTACCCTCGCGGTCGGCGAAGTCGGCAAGGTATTCCTGGCGGCGCGGGTCACTGTCGTCCTTGAGCAACTCGGCGCTGTTGTTGGCGCCCGCATAGGTGCTGAAACGCACCAAGTCACGCATCAGGCGAATGAACGGCAGGTTGATCGACTCGCGCAGGGCATCGCGCAGGGTCGGGCTGCGGCCGTTGTCTTCGTTGCGAAAATTATGGAAGCGATGCATACCGCCGCCGGTGAAAAACCCTTCGCTGGGGCTGGCCGAGTAAGTGCGGTCGAGGGCGGCGTCGAGCATGTTGGCCAAGGATTTATCCGGTGTCTGGATCAGGTAGTCGACGGCCCAGCGGCTGATGCGGTCCTGTTCGGCGATGTCGACTTTCTTCAGTGCGGCGGTGGTTTGGGCGGCGTACTTGTCGTGCAGTTCGGTAATGATTTGCAGGTAGGTGGTCAGCACTCGCAGCTTGGCCGTGGAGCCTAGCTCGAGTTTGCTGCCTTCGTTGATATCGAAGGGCTGGTCGGTGTTGTCGGTTTGTACACGTACCCGTGAGCCGTCCGGTGTCAGCTCGAACAGGGTGAAGCTGTAACGTACTTGCGCGGTACTGGTTGGGGTCAGCAGGCGATCGCCGAGCAGGCCGACCTGGCGTGCGTAGTCCGGCTCGGCGAGGCGTTTGAGGTAATCGCTGACCTGGGCCTGCAACGGCGCTTGCAGAGTGCTGGTGGCCGAGAGGTCGAGGCGGTCCAGATCGTACAGCGGGCGGTCGAGCAGGGCGGCGAGGCGAGCGCGGGCCATGCTGATGCCTTTGGTCGTCTCGATGGGTTGCACCGTGGGTTGTTGCACCCAGTCGCGATAACTGACCCTGGACGTCAGCGCTGCCTGCAACAGCGCAGGGGCAATTACACCGTTGTGGGCCAGCAGGCGCAGATGGCTGTCGGTGAGTTGAGCCAGCTCTTCACGGCCTTTGGCCAGGTAGTGAGAAGGGCGGCGCTGGGCAATGATCAACGACAACACCTGACGCAGGGCCAGACCTTGCTCGCTGTTCACCGGACCGACCAGCGCCTGGTTGACCTGGTTGAAGTCGGCGCCGTACCACACTCGCAGCCCCTCGGCCAAGCCGTGCACTTCGCCATGGCCGGGCACTGCCGACAGCGGCACGCTGTTGAGGTAGTCACGCAGGATATTCTGCCGCGCCAGTAAGGTTTGTGGCCCATTGCGATAGGCCCGCACGGCGGCAGAAAACATCTGTCGCAGTTTCTCGGTGCCCGACACGGTCAGGCCATCCGGAGAGTGGCGGTATTTTTCCAGCTGCGTGGCCAAGGTGCTGCCGCCGGCACTCTGTCCCGGCAGATGCAGCGCCTTGGCTACTTGCGACCACGCGGCGTTGGCGAAGCGCGGCCAGTCAACGGCAGGGTTGGCCTGGGGTTGAGTGGGGTCGAGCAGTTCGCGGTTTTCAATGAACAGCAGGCTGCCGGTCACCAGAGGCGGAATGGCGTCGAAGCTCTCATACAACTGTTGCGGGTACTTGTACTGGTAAAGCGGCACGGCTCGGCAATCCGTGATGGACAGCCCGGCCTGGATCTTTTCCGCGTAGGGCACGAACAGACCCTTGGCGCTGTAGTCCATCAATTGCGGCGAAAAGCGTGCCTGGGCCTCGATCACATAACCACGCTTGAGCAAGCGCGGCAGGAACGTGCCGAGGTCGCTGTAACCCAGGCGCCGGTCGAACGGGCCGGCGCCTGGATAGGTGATGGCATCGCTGGGGCCGGGTTGTACCTGGTAGGTGAGGGTACGGGCCAGGCGGCTGAGTTCCTTGGCCTGCAGGCGTGAGGTGCGCATCTCTTTGGTGGCGGCAAACCCCAAGGCCACCAGCGCCATCAGCACGATCAACCCGAACAGCCGCCGTACATAACGGTGCCGGGGTTTATTTTTGGGTAAAGGCGCTGGGTCCGGACTGCCTTGTAATTTCGCAACCTTGCTCGATTCGGTTTGCCACAGTGCGCCCATAGTCGATTGACCCCTGCACGCAGATTGATCGGACTTGTCTGAAGCGTAGACGCTGATTGCCGGTGCCATCAGGTTTGTTGCAAGCCTGGCCCCGTTCCAGCAAAGCCTGCGTAACATCATGCCGCTGTGGCTTGCCCAGGCCCGAGTCGAGGCCCATGCGTGGATTCAGACCGGGCGGGTGCGGTAAACCTTGGATATCAAGTGGGCACTTATTTCTCGTGCGTTGGCCAGGCGCTTGTTTTTCAGTGTGGATTGAGGCGCGCAGGCGCAAAGAGGGGCGCATCAAATGCGCCCCTCCCGATTCGGCGGATGTTTACTGTGAGGATTCAGCCGGTGGTTGCGTCGGGTTTTTCTCCTGTACCACGTATTTAATATCAATGTCTTGGTGTGCGTGAATGACTATTGGATTGCTACTGGAGTAGTTCAGTACGTTATTGCGCAGGTACAGCGGATGCCTTCTGCGGGGAAGGGAGGCGCAGGTCAGGCGCGGTCTTAGGTAGGAGCCTGGATGGGGGCTGTCTATTTGGTAGTAGCCTTCGTCAGTCATGCGAAGCTCTCCATCCACTCCGGGCATGACTACGTAGACTGCACAGTCATTGTCCATGAGTACCCTGCCATGGATTACAACGACGAGACTTTCTTCATTGTTGCGTTTATCCAGCCAGAAAATATGTTTTCTATAGGTGGGGGGAACCCATGCATTTTCAGGCCGGTCAGGTAGCTCAGGTGGATTAACGCATGGAGTTATGGGGTTATTGATGGAGGGCGTGGCGTCAAGCGCTGCCAAGACGGCAGTGACTATTTCAGAGATAACGGATTGGGTAATGTCCATGATGTTGCCTTTTCAGTTCGGTTGTTGAACGACCAGGCGATTTAACGACTTCTGTCTCTCCTGCCTCCGGTAATTAATTACGCCTGCGCCCGACACGGTCAGGCCATCGGGAGAGTGGCGGTATTTTCGAGTTGCGTGGCCAGTCTACAGCGGGGTTGGCCTCGGGCCGGTTGGGGGGAAAATGTGTTCATGGCATCGGATATTTAATGCTGGTCTCCAGTATGTTCAGCCAGGTCGGGTCATTGGCCGGTGCCCAGCGACGGCTCACGCCGTCATGGAAAAACACCATCTTGTCCTCCAGGTACCAGACGGTCATTTTTATCTTCAGTTGCCGTATATAGTCCTGCGCCGAACACGTAATGGATGCCCAGGGGTCGCAGATAGACAGGTTCGCCCAGTCGGTGCCCTGGAAATCCAGGGTCTGGGTCAAGCCCGCAGGGACCGTACCCACCACCACAAAGGTATGGCCCCGGCAGCTCCACACATGAGCGACGCCACCATTGGTTCGGATCATTTCACACGCCACATGGGCCATCTGGTCACAATTGCCGGCACCCGTCTTGAGAATGACCTCGGTGTAGTTCGGGTGACCGATCTTGCTGTATTCCCACATCACAACGGGCTCAGCTTCTTGCAGTCGCAGGATTTCAGCCGGGGTCGCCCCAACGACGTTGTTGGATCTCAGGCCGGTTCTATCCACCACTGCCTGGGTGCTGACGTTGGCTTGCTCTGCGAGGTATTTATTGAGCGGGATACCCGTGGTGGACCTGGGTGGCCAGATGTCCAGTTGCACCGGCCGCGAGACCACATTGATATCCAGGCGCCTTCCCTCGTCCGAGGCGTTTAGCAGCAGTTCCCGCTGCTTGATGACCCTCAGGCTGCTGGCCTTTTTGCGGATATTTTCGATTTTTTTCGGCAAAAATCCGCGCCTGCTCAACTGTCGGTACAGGACCTCCAGGGTCGGCAGTGTCACCAGTGGTTGGTCGGGAATCATCCCGCCAGCGCGTAAAAACTGCATTTTGGTGTCGCAATAGGCCCTGATCAGGGCTGTGTCGTCGCCGCCCTGGCTGAAATCCAATTGCTGGAATTGCAAGGTGTCGGGGCCGCCGGGCGTTGCGTTTGCCCGGTAAAAAGCACCGACATCGGCCTCGGCCACCCAGTAAGGCGTTGTCGTGTTGGGTAGGGTGATCTTCAGCGCCCGAAGGGTTCTGCGGTCATTGATGAGGTTCACCAGCCCATCGATTTCCACCACTTGAGTTTTACCGGTGAGCAGGCTGTCCAGGTCGTCTTCGGGCAAGCCGAACTGCGGCTCGTTGTCAATGCGCCTGCCCCTGACCTGCGGTTGGTAGATCAATACTGAGGGTTGGGGTTGAGGGGTCAGCTCGAAGCTGTCGTAGTGCGGGGTGACATCATGCACGTTTCGGTAATAGACCAACTGGCGTTTGTTGCCATCGATCATTGGCGCCGGCTGGATGCGAATATGGTCGAGCGCCTGGACTCGACGTTTATGAATCGAATCCTTAAAGGCGTACAGCCTTTTGGTGAAACAGATGAGGGGCACCCCCGGGCTGCGCTTTGCTCTGCCGACGGGGCAGACCGTATCGAAGTGGTCGGTGAGCCCGGTATGGGCCGCTGAGGTGAGTTCGTCCAGTCGGTCGGGGTGTTTATGGGACAAACGCCAGACGCGGTCTTGGTCCAGCAAGTCGGTCGCGTCGGCGCGTTGAATGAGCAAGGGCGTCGTGTCGAAAAAGGGTTCTACAACGAGCGCCTTGTAGCCGTCGGCGAAGCTGATCGGGGTGACGGCCATCGTGGTGTCCAGTTGCAACCCTTCCAGCGCAGGGCCGTACGGCCTTGCACTGAAGGGGTCAAAGGCATGCCAGGCGTTGGCCCGCCTGATCGCCAGCAGAGGCGAGACCCCCTCAGGGTGCATCAGAACGCCAGACCTGACGTCGGCGCGGTTGATCAGCCGGGCGTAATCCATCGTCGTCCCGTGGGCCAGACGTTGTTGGGCATGACGCAGTGCGCCCGCCAGTGCCCGCTGGCCTGAGTGGTTTAACCTGGCCAGGCCATAGGCCGTCAGGCGCACCACCGATGGCACCGCCTCCAGTGGGTTGAGCAACTCATTGATAAAGGTGGCACTGAGTCTGGTCAGTTGCAGCAGTTTCAAGTAGGCCGGTGCGGGCTTGATCAGGCGGCCCCAGCCGCTGGTCATGAAGCCTTTGGTCGGCATGACCAAGCCAAGCATGTCGAAAAAACAGCCCAGGGTGCCATCGAGCACGCGTTTGATTTCCCCGGAGGCGAGATCATGGCCGCAGGTCCAGAAGGGTATGAAGCCCAGCAGCGCCTCTAACAACTGCTCGCTGTTTTTTTTTCGCTCTTCAAGGGTGGTCAAGCCTTTGGCCTGGGCCACCCAGCTATCGACATCAACGAAAAAGTGGTGATTGACGATGGTGCTCGCCAACGTGAGGTTTCTTGGCGAGTCGAACACCAGCGGACGGGCAGTGGCCGCAAGCCCCGCGAAATGCCAGAGTCGATCCACGATAACGGTGCAATACTTGCCAGGTATGGGTGGGCTGCCTTTGAAGTAGGCGTCCTCATCAATGGCCAGGCGACTGCCCTCATGCAAATACGCGATCGGTCGTGTGCTGTGGGGGGAGCCGGTGGTGACCTTGAGCGGGCGGCCTCCCAGTTCCAGGATGGCAGGAAGGCGGGTGTTTTGTTGCACTTGATTGAGCAGGGGAAACAGTTCGTAGTCATGGAAGCTGTTGCCTGCCGTACAACGCAGGATGAAGCCGAACCGGCCGGTGCGGGCCATTTTTTCTCCGGGCCTTTCGTCGATCTGCGGTTTGCTGGCGGCTTGCCTCACCACGAGCAGTTGTACCGCCCCCTCATGCAAGCGCTTGCGGTCGGCCAGGGGTAACTGCGACAGCAGGTAACTGATCGCTTGGATATACGCCTCTTTGAGTCGTTGCGTGTAAGCACCAGCGGCCTCGCTGAACAGCGCGTTGACATCGCGCAACTGGCCAAAGTCTTTTTTCAGCAGGGTGAGGTCGAGGTCGGGGTCGGTTGAGCGCCATTTATCGTCAATGGGTTGCAGGTGGCCGCTCATATGCAGATCCACCAGAGACTGAGGCTTTACGCCCGTGGTCGGCCTGTGGGAGGGGAGCCGAGAGGGGCCCTGTCCTTCTTGCAGGCATTTTTTCTTTAGCCTGCGG
Source organism: Pseudomonas orientalis (assembly GCF_002934065.1). Classification (NCBI taxonomy): domain Bacteria; kingdom Pseudomonadati; phylum Pseudomonadota; class Gammaproteobacteria; order Pseudomonadales; family Pseudomonadaceae; genus Pseudomonas; species Pseudomonas orientalis. The sequence goes on from NZ_CP018049.1 coordinate 1,239,134, forward strand.
TGGTTGGGGAAGACGCGTTCAAGGTCCGTCAAGGCCAGGCTGCGGCGCGTGATGAGCTTGCTGCGCAAGGTTTCGGCTGCGTCGTGCAACGTCTTTATACGGGCTTTCAGGCGTTCTTTGACGGCGTCGAGTTCATCGGTTCGATAGGTCTGTGCAGGCTGCAGTTCGCCGTGGACGATTGCCCAGTCGATCAGGGTGGCGGTGGCGTAATGCTCGCGCCACAAGCGTTCCTGGTCCGTCGCCGGCTCCTGGATGGCAAGGGCGATGATGTCGCTGAACGCCAGCTGTCGTGTTGACCCGCAGGCGAGCTCTTCTGCCAGCATCACGCCTTGTTTGAACAGCATCCAGGCGTGGGAAGTCATGAAGTACAGCGAATCAGGGATGCCTTGCACCAAAAACTCCGGTGCGACACCAGCCAGCAGCAGGTGTGCGGCCAACCCTGTGGTTTGAGGAGTAGCAACACCGGCCTCAATCAGGTGCAGCTCAAGTGAGCGGCGCAGGTCTGCATAACGATGCCCATGGTAATCGCTGTGGTTCAGGTTCAGGCCGGCGAGGGTGTATCGCGCTTGTGCGGCCTGCGGGTCGAGACTGAGGATCAGCGCGGCAAGAACCAATGCGTCTCGACTGGCGTTGCTGGTCGTTTCACCGGGGGCGTGTCCGAACCAGCCCACGGCGCCGAGCAACGAATCGGCCAGCTTGTGCGCACGGGGAGCGGCAAGCAGTTGTTGCAGTTGTTCATCCGGTGGCCCAGGCGGCAGATCGGCGGCCAGCAGGTTGAACAAGCCGGAGCTGGGTTGTGGGACAAAAGCTGCGCTGATATGGATCACCTTGGCGCGTTGTTCGGTTGAAAGGGTCAGCGCACCCGGTAGTGGCATACCCAGGGCTTCCCAGTAATTGACCTGCTGGGGGCTAGCGAGCCGGGTGGTTTCCAGGCGTTGTCGATACTGGCGCAAGGCGACGTCGGAATGCGCCAGATCACTCACGGGCGGCACCGGCAGCGGTTCGCTGCGCCGCAGTTGCTTGATCAGCTCCCAGGCCGCTTCGCGATTATCCGGCAACGGTAGGTCGTGCAACTTGAGCATTTGCGCGAGGCTGAATTTGCCATCCTGGTGGATGTGCAGGTTCATGGCGCTGGCAAGGGCTTGCAGGCGTTCAAGCCGGCCCTCCAGATGCAGAGCCGACAGTTGCTCATGCCCGATTTCCACAGGCAAGCCCCACGGACCGACACCTTTGATCGACTGTTGAAGGTGGTCGAACTGGTACAGCCCGGGCGTCAACCTATGGCGTTGGGCCAATGCCTGAAACGGTGGGTGTTCGCTGATCTCTTGAAGCAGCGTCGCAGCGGCGTCCATGGAGCCGGCCCAGAACGAGCGTGACTTCAGCCAGAAACGGCCGCGATACAGGCTGTAGAGGCTGAATATTGTTTCATCCAGGTCGTCTGCGCCGATCTGTGCGTGTAGTGCGTCCGCTAAGGTGTGCAGGTCCTGATTCAGCTGCCCAAACGCGTCCGCCAATTCAGATTCGGCGCGCCCCAGTGCGTCGATCAACACGCTGCGCTGGGCGAGCGTGGTCGGCTGAGGGTAGCCATGGAACCGTAGTACCTGACGGGCGCCCAGCAGTAGGTTGTCGGCAGGATAAGGCAGGCCGACCGCATCAGGGTCGATGATCCGGGCGATGGCCAGTATGGGCGGAGCGAGTTGGCGCCAACCGCTGGCACCTTCAAGGGTGAATGCTGTGCCGTTGGCATGCAGTGCCCCGTTACGCACGCTCACGTCAATCGGCTTGAAGCCCTGCTGTTTGGCCCACATGAGGAAAGACGGGCGCTCGAACGCTTTGCGATACAGCAGCAGCCAGCGGCCGAGGGAGCAATGGAGCGGGACCCTGTATGAAGTCGATGGGGTGTGCGGGCCGGCCTTGAGATGCTCGATCAAGGTGTTCAACATTTGCTGGTTGCCATCCTGGCGCAGCGATGGGTTGGGAGGATTGTGCGGGGGTGGGAAGTCTGTCATTTGGAAATGTCTCGTTGGTGATCATCGCCGCTATGCAGGGGGCGCGGTCTTTAATGCTGACTGTCGTGCAAGTTCTGCGCGCTTGTTGCCCGCTAACCCTGCATAAAGGCTGGGTGGAGTTATGTCAGCGCGTATTTAATGCTGGTGTTCAACAAGTTCAGCCAGGCGGCGTCATTGGCTGGCCCCCAGCGATATTGAACCCCGTCATTGAATAACACCGAGACCTTGTTCGTGTTCCAAGCTTCCATGGTGGCGATGAGTTTGCTGATGTATTTGTTCGCCGGGCAGACAATCGAGCTCCAGGGGTCACAAATCCATAAGTCCGCCCATTGCGCTTGGCTGAAGTCGGCTGTTTGGTGCAGACCTGCCGGCGGTGTCCCCACTAGAACGAATGCATGGGCGGGTGGGATCGTTCCCCACAATTGCGCGGTACCGCCGTTGCTACGAATCTGCTCGCGGGCGACATGGGCCAACTGGTCGCAATTGCCGGCTCCGGTCTTGAGAATGACTTCGGTGTAGTTGGGATGGCCAATCTTGCTGTACTCCCACATCACCACGGGCTCGGCTATCTGCGCGCGAAGGGCTTCGCTTCGGGTGACGCCCTTGATGTTGGCCGAGCCGATACCTGTTGTTTCAACGCGTGCATGGGTGCTGGCGTAGGCCTGTTCGGCCAGGTAGCGGTTGATCTGATCGGTGCCGGGCCGGGTGATGGGGTTGGGCGCCCAGGTATCAAGCGTGATCGGTTCGGCGACGACGTTGATGTTCAGGCGTCGTCCTTCAGAGGAGGTGTTCAGCAAAAATTCGCGTTGTTTGAGTTTTTTAAGCGCGTTGGTCCTGGTGCGGATGAGTGCAACCTTTTCGGCGGAAAAACCGCGCTGGAGCAACTGTCGGTAAAGCGTTTCCAGGGTCGGCAGGGTCACCAGCGGTTGGTCGACGATAAATCCCCCTGAGTGCAGGTATTGGTTCTTCAGGTCACCGTAGGCGTTGATCAACGCGCTCTCGTCGCCGCCCCGGCTGTAATTGAGCAAGTCAAACTGTAGGTCGCCGGAGCCTGGCGCGACGGTGGTCGTCTTGTAAAAAACCCCCACGTCGGCTTCGACCACCAGGTGTTTGCCAACCGTCACGCTGGGGGGAGACAGGTCAACGATCAGCGCCCGCAGGGTGCGGTTGTCATCGATGCCATCAACAATGCCTTTGAGTTTCACGACACTGCTTTGGGTACTCAACTGGATGTCCAGTTGAGCGTTGGGCAGGCCGAATTCGGGTTCGTTGATGAACGTGCCGTGGGTCTGTGGCCTGTACTGCAGGGGAGGGTGCGCAGGTAACGGTGTAAGTCTGAATCCGATGCCATGAGGGCTTACCTCATGGACACAGCGGTTGATCACCAGCTTGCGTTTGCCCACAAGTTGCAGCGGGGCGGGTATCAGTCGGATATGTTCCAGCGCCTGGACTCGGCGCTTTTGGATCGAGCGTTGGTGCGGATAGAGTTTTTTGGTGAAGCAGATGAGGGGAATCGGGCTGCGTTTTTGCCTGCCGGGCGTGCATACGGAATCGAGCTCGTCGGTGAGGTTGAAAAAGGCGGGTGAGTTCAACTCGTCCAGATGACTGGGGGCGTTATGGCTCAGGCGCCATACGCGTTCCTGGTCCAGCAGGTCAGTGGCATTGGCCCGTTGCATGATCAAAGGCGGCGTTTCGAAAAGTGGTTGCGCCACCAGCGCCTTGTAGCCGTCCGCCGTGCTGACGGGGGTGACTGCAATGGCGTTGGCGAGGCGCAAGTTCTGTATTTGAGGCCCATAAGGTCGCGCGCTGAAGTTGTCGAAGGCATGCCAGGCGAGCGGGCGTTTAATCACCAGCAGGTCAGTCAAACCATCAGTGTGCGTCACGGTTGCCGGCCCTGCATCGGCCCTGTCTATCAGCCGGGTGTAGGGGGTGGCGGTTCCAGGCATGCTTCGCTGCCGGGCATTGCGCAGTGCTGTGTTCAATGCCTGTTGGCCTGATTGATTCAGCCGTATCAGGCCATGTCCGGTAAGGCGCACCAGGGACGGCGCCAGGTCGAGAGGGTTGAGGGTGTCGTTCAGGTAGCGGGCACTGAGTTTGGCCACTTGCAGGAGTTTTACGTAGGCCGGGGCGGTGTTTCTCAGGCGGTTCACGCCGCCGACCAGCAAGCCTTTGGTTGGGAGGAACAAGCCAATTGCATCGAAGGCACACCCCCAGGCCCCCTCTACCTGGCGATTGATTTCGCCAGAGGCCAGGTCGTGGGCGCAGGACCAGAAAGGTATGAAACCTAAAAGCACCTTGAAGAGGTTCTCGGCGTTTTGTGTTCTCTTCTCAAGGGTGGTCGCCTCCCTGGCTTGTACCAGCAAGGCATCGATATCGAGGAAGAAATGTTGTTCGACGATGGTGTTCGCCAGGCTGCGGCATCTGGGCGAGTCGAAAGTCAACGGTGAATCGAGTGTCGGCGCGACCTCGAAGTGCCATAGTTGATCCAGCACCACGGTTGAATGCTGATCGGGCCTTGGTGGTCGACCTGTCAAGTAGGCTTGTTCGTCAATGGGTAACCGGCTGCCCAAGTACAGGACTGTGGTCGGTTGGATGCTGCGGGGATTACCGGTGGTCACTGTTATGGACACACCGCCAAGTACCAGGCCAGATGGAATACGATCGTTTTTGCACACAAGGTTCAGTAATGGAAACAGCTCATAGTAATGAACATTGCCGTTTACTTTGCAGCTCAGGATAAAACCGAGCCTGCCTGTGCGGGCCATCCGTTCGCTCAGCGCCTCCAGGTGAGGTGGTTTTTTCGCTGGTTGCCGCATTACCAACAGTTGCACGTCGCCTTTTTGCAGTTTCAAACGATCGGCCAGTGGCAGCTGTGACAGCAGGTATTGAATGACGCAGGTGTAGGCTTGCTTGAGTGCCTTTACCCGAGTCTCGCAAACTGTCTGGAACAGCATGTTGATATCCGCCAGTTTGGCGAAGTGCTCTTTCATGTTCGCCAGGTCGATGCCTGGGTGTGTTGAATGCCACTGTGCTGCAAAGGGCTGCAAGTGACCACTCATGTGCAGCTCCACCAATGATTGCGGGTTTAAACCCGGCAGGAGGAGTGGGGGAGGGACTTGGGTGGGGCTGGCTTTCCAATGCAGGCATTTGCGCGTGAGGAATCGGTTTTTGGGGAACACTTTTTCAAGGTCCTTGCGTGCAAGACTTCGGCGAGTGGTGAGCGGGGTGGCGAAGAGTGTCGAGGCTTTGCGCAATGCCTCGATACGCGTGTCCAGTTTTTTTTTGACGACATCAATCTCATCCACGCTATACGCATGATCGGCGGGCGCTGCTTGCAGTTCGCCCTGGGCAACCGCCCAGTCGATCAGGCTGCCGGTCGCGTAATGTGTGCGCCATTCTTGTTGCCTGCGGGTGGCCGGCTCTTGCATGGCCAGGGTCATGACGTCATTGAACGTCAGGTGTCTGGATGAGCCACAGGCGAGCGCTTCTGCCAGCATCACGCCGTGCTTGAAGAGCATCCAGGCGTGAGAACTCATGAAATACAGCGAGTCAGGAATCTCCTGGACCAGGAACTCAGGCGCGATACCGGCCAGCAACAGATGCGCGGCCAACGCGGTGGTGGCGGAGGTCGCAACGCCACTGTCGATCAGGTGCAATTCGATGATGGTACGTAATGGCGAGTAGCACCGGCCCCAGTAATCGCTGTGATTGAGGTTCAGGCCGGCCACCCTATAGCGTGTTTCACCGGCGTGTGGATCGAGGTTAAGGATCAATGCGGCCAATATCAGGGCGTCACGGCTTGCTTGATTGGTCGTCTCATCGGCTGCGTGGCCATACCACTGCACGGCGCTGATCAACAGATCCGCCAGCCTTTGCACCGCTGGGCGGGCGAGTAATTTGTGCAGCAGTTCCTCGGCTTCGGCCGGGAGGGTGTGATCCGCCAGCAGGTCGGCGGCCAGCAGGTCGATTAAACCTTTATTGGGGCGGGGTAAAAAATCACGGGTGACACGAATGACCTTGGCGCGTTGCTCGGCTGACAGGGTCAGTGTGTCCGGTTGAGGCATGCCCAGGGCAGCCCAATAGTTTCCCAGTCTGGTGGAGACGGGTTGGGTGGTTTCCAGGCGGTGCAGAGTTTTTTGCAGCGCCTTTTGTTTTATCGGCATGTCGAGTTTATAGCGCTGCAGCCCTTTTTTAAGGTCTGTCTGCTTTTGCGGTGTCGAGGGCGTAAGGGCGGGGTGAGGGAGCGGGGTGTCGGTCAGCATCACTCGGGGGGCGGCCTGCGCGGGGCTGGGTGTTTTGTTCACGAGCATGTTGCTCACCGCTACAGCCAGGGTGTCGCGATCATGGGCAATGGCGAGCCGTTGGCGGTGATCCATCAAGGCGACATCGGCATTGGCCAGGTCACCGCTGGGAGGAATAGGTAGAGGGGCACTGCGGCGCAGTCGTGCAACCAGGTCCCAGGCAGCCTCGCGGGTGCCAGGCAGTTCGAGGCCGTGGAGTCTGAGCAATTGCGCCTGGCTTATCTTGGTGTCGACGTGGATGTTCAGGTCCAGGCGTCGGGCAACGACCATCAGGCTTTCAAGCGGTTCGCCCGCCGACAGCGGCGCCAGTAGCTCACGGCCGATGTTGACAGGCATGCCATCGGCCTTTACGCCTCTGATCGTCTGTACGCGGGGGTCAAAATCATATTCGTCAGGTAGCAGGTCACGGGTTTGGTCCAATGCCTCAAACCCCGGGTGCTCGATGATGCCCTTGAGTAACGTCGCCGCGCTTTGCAGGGTTTTGGCGCAAAACGATTGCGACGTTAACTGCAATCGCGCCCGGTCCAGCATGTGTGGGCTGAACGCGGTTTCGTCCAGATTCGCGGCGATGATGCTGGCCATCAGTTGTTCAGCCAAAGCGCGCAGGTCTTGGTTCGATTGCTCGAACGCGGTTGTAAGGCTGGGCGAACCGGCGGTGCCGCAAAACGAATACAGGCGACTCATTTCTTCGATCACCATCTCACGCTGTATGCGGTTTTGCGGTTGTGGGTAGCCGTAGAACCTCAAGACCTGCCGGGCGCTCAGTTGCAGGGGCGGGTTTTGATCCTTGGGCGGCAGGCAGGGCAGGCCGATGGCGTCTGGGTCGATGATGTGGGCGATGTGCAAAATCGGAGGTGTAAACCGCCGCCAACCGCTGTCGTCGCTCAGTGTGACACTCGGCGTGGTCGCATTTTTGGCGTACAGCGCTCCGTTGCGCAGGGTCATGCCGGTGAGGCGCATTGAGCGACGTTGGGCCCAGACAAGTAATTGCGGACGGTTGAGCGCCTCGCGAAAGAGTTGCAGCCAGCAGTCCAGGGAGCAATGTGGGGCAATGACCAGAAGAGTGGCCGGGGCGTTCGAGCGGATTTTCAAGTGTTCGATCAATGTTTGGAGCATTTGCCTGTCGCTGCTCTGGCGTTGCGCCTTGCCTTGGTCGAGGGTGGTCTGAGTAATGGGGGAGGGGCCGTCGTTGGTGGTCAAGTCAGTCATCCGTGAAATCTCGTTGAAGGTACTGGCCGAGCGTGCCTTTTACGGAGGCAGGCTGCAGCGGGACCGTTCTCGTTTCTTTCTGGAGGGTGTCGCTATGGGGTGAAGGACTTGAGCCGGGCGTCGGCAATTGCGCCATCGCAGGGCATGACGATGCACCAATGCTGTGCAATACTCGCCGCCGTTTTGGTCAGCGGCTTTCAGGACAAAACCAGTTAAAGCTCCTTCGTAAACCGGCTTATTCCCACGAGCTACCACTGAAATTGTGTTTTTTTATAGTGAAAAACCCTGTGTCGAGGTTTTTATACTGCATGCCCCGCTGACCTTGTAGGTTTCGTCCTACAAGGTGGGTTTGTCCATGAAACAGACTCGGACTCATCCCCACTGCCAGGCTTATCGGCCTGTCTGTGAGACCAAGTGGATTATCCAATAACAAGATGAGGTTGTACCCCATGCCAGTCGGCAACCCACTGCCCCATGGCGAGACCGCTCAAGGCGGCCCGCTCAAACGCGAACTCGGTGAACGGCATATTCGCCTGATGGCCCTAGGCGCCTGTATCGGTGTCGGCCTGTTCCTTGGTTCGGCCAAGGCCATTGAAATGGCCGGCCCGGCGATCATGCTTTCGTACATCATCGGTGGCCTGGCGATCCTGGTGATCATGCGCGCCCTTGGCGAAATGGCGGTGCACAACCCCGTCGCCGGTTCGTTCAGCCGTTATGCCCAGGATTACCTTGGCCCGCTGGCGGGCTTCCTCACCGGCTGGAACTATTGGTTCCTGTGGCTGGTGACCTGCGTGGCGGAAATCACCGCCGTGGCCGTGTACATGGGCGTCTGGTTCCCCGACACCCCACGCTGGATCTGGGCCCTGGCGGCATTGATCAGCATGGGCACCATCAACCTGATCGCGGTCAAGGCATTCGGTGAGTTCGAGTTCTGGTTCGCGTTGATCAAGATCGTCACCATCATCGCCATGGTGATCGGCGGCGTCGGCATCATTGCCTTCGGCTTCGGCAATGACGGCGTAGCGTTGGGTATTTCCAACCTGTGGGCCCACGGCGGCTTCATGCCCAATGGCGTGCAGGGCGTGTTGATGTCCTTGCAGATGGTGATGTTCGCCTACCTGGGCGTGGAAATGATCGGCCTTACCGCCGGTGAAGCACGCAACCCGCAGAAGACCATTCCCAGCGCAATCGGCTCGGTGTTCTGGCGCATCCTGCTGTTCTACGTGGGCGCGTTGTTCGTGATCCTGTCGATCTACCCGTGGAATGAAATCGGCACCCAGGGCAGCCCGTTCGTGATGACCTTCGAGCGTCTGGGCATCAAGACCGCCGCGGGCATCATCAACTTCGTGGTGATCACCGCCGCGCTGTCGTCCTGCAACGGCGGCATCTTCAGCACCGGGCGCATGCTCTACAGCCTGGCGCAGAACGGCCAGGCGCCTGCGACGTTCGGCACCACATCGAGCAATGGCGTGCCGCGCAAGGCTCTGCTGCTGTCGATCTTCGCCTTGCTGCTGGGCGTGTTGCTCAACTACCTGGTGCCGGACCAGGTGTTTGTGTGGGTGACCTCCATCGCCACCTTCGGCGCGATCTGGACCTGGCTGATGATACTGCTGGCCCAGCTAAAATTCCGTAAGGGCTTGAGCCCGGCCGAGCAGGCGGGTCTGAAGTATCGGATGTGGCTGTACCCGGTCAGTTCCTACCTGGCACTGGTGTTCCTGCTGCTGGTGGTAGGCCTGATGGCGTACTTCCCGGATACGCGAGTGGCGCTGTATGTGGGGCCTGCGTTCCTGGTGGTGTTGACCGTGCTGTACTACGTGTTCAAGTTGCAACCGAGCAACGCCGGCAAAGGTGCGGCACTTAAAGGCATGTGACGTGCTTGAGCATAACGCGGGGCATTTCGATGCTTCGCGTTAGCGCTTTTTCTGCCGTTGTTATCCCTACCTATCTATCCCTCCCCATGAACATTCATTCCCTAGGCTAGCTGTTTCAACAGCGACCTTTGCAGAGTGACTTCATGCCCGACAGCAATCCACTTCTACTGCCCTACGACTTGCCGCCTTTCTCCGCCATCCGGGCAGAACACCTGGTGCCCGCCATTGAGCAGATCATCACTGACAGCCGCAACGCCACTGCCGCAATCATTGCCAGCCAGTCGCTGTTCCCAACCTGGGACGACCTGGTTCAAGCCGTGGAGGCGCTGGAGTCCCGGCTGGAAGATGTGCTCACCCTCATCGAATTGCTTGACTCTCTTCCCCAAGAGCCCGCGTGGCAGCAGGCATCCCACCGCAGTCATGAACTGGCAGTGCAGTACAAAGCCGAGTTGGCCGGGAACGATGACCTGTATCGGCTCCATCGACAACTTGCCGAGAGTCCGATCGCGGCCCTTTTCAATGAACAACGCCAAAGCACGTTGCGTAAAAAACTGCGTCAGTACCACTTGGCGGGCCTTGATCTGTCACCTGAGAAGCGGCTACGGCTCAAAGCGTTGAATGGGCAAATCGACGAATTCAGTCAGGAGTTCCTGCGCCGCGTGAGAGACGCCAACGACCTATGGCGCAGGCACATCCAGGATAAGGCGCTGCTGAGCGGACTGCCTGATGCCGCTTTGGCACGCATGGAGGCCGCGGCGCGGGCCGCTGGCATGGATGGCTGGTTATTGACCCTTTCCGAGCAGTCTTTTCAGGAGGTGATGAACCATGCCGACCATCGAGCCTTGCGCCAGGAAATGATGCTGGCTTACTACAGCCGAGCCGTGAGCACCGGTCCTGACGCTCTTGCGACCGACAATGAACTGGTGCTGACGGTGTTGCTCGACAGTCGGCACCACAAAGCGCAACTGCTGGGCTATGCCAACTTCGCCGAACTGGCGCTGGTGGGACAAATGGCGCAGACGACCGAAGAGGTCACTGCATTTTTGCACCAACAGGTTGATCAGGCGCGCGCGACATTTGTCGATGAGGCCCACCAACTGCAACGCTATGCCGCGCAACGGGGGGTGGATGTTCTGCAACCCTGGGATCACGCCTATTTCGCGGAAAAAATTCGCCAGGCCGTGGCGGGCGTCTCCCAGGACGCCGTGCGCAACTACTTCCCGCTGGAAACGGTATTGCAGCGATTGTGCACCTTCACTCAGACCCTGTTCGGCGTTGAGATGATCGAGCAAACCACGGTCGATACCTGGCACCCGGACGTGCGTGTATATGAATTGAGGGAATACGCGGAGCCGATCGGTCATTTGTTTATCGACCCTTATCGCCGCGTGGCAGGCGGCCAGATTGATGCCGCCTCGGGCTTGCGCAATCACCGGATGACGGCCGAGGGGCGCCCACGCCGGCCCTTGGCGATGCTGCGTAGCCAGTTGCCACGACCGACAGGGACCCAGCCTTGCTTGCTGGATCATCTGCAATTGCGAGTCTTGTTGCATGAGTTCGGCCACTGCCTGCAGCACTTGTTGACCGTCGCCCCCTACCGGGCGATTTCCGGTATGGGCCAGTTTGGTCATGATACGGCGGAGTTCTTCGGCCAAGTGCTGGAGCAATTCTGCTTTACTTCGTCGTTCCTGATCTGGCTGTCCGGCCATTTCCAGACGGGAGATCCCTTGCCCGACGATATGGCCAATCAAATGATCCGATTCGTTCACACCCAGACCAGCCAGGAAACCGCCAGTGTTTTGCTCACGGGCCTCGTCGACTTCGAGGTGCACCGTACCTATAGCGACGGGCGTACCCCTCATGAGGTGTTCACCCATGCCAACGCTGAAGTCGGGTATTTGCAGTGGCCTGATGGCACACGCCCGATGAACAGTTTCGAACAACCGATGGGTAGCTATGGAGCCAGACTGTATTCCTACAAGTGGTCCGGTGTACTGGCACGCCAGGCGTTCGAGCGGTTCGAGCGTGATGGCCTGTTCAACCCGCAGACCGGGAAAGCCTTCCGGGACGCGTTTATCTCAGCAGGCGATACCGGGACGCTGCTGCGCTCACTTGCGCTGTTCCGGGGTGAAGGCGGGCGATGCGGCGAGCATTCATCACCGCTGCTCAGCAGCCAATCCGGCATGGAGCGCCTTCAATGACCCCTGACAACCCCCCCGTATTTTTTCAGCGAAACTCAAACCGAGCGCACGCAGCTGAGCGAGCGCCAACGTACACGCAACTTCACCCTCAAGGACCTTGACTGGTTCGACGCCGTCTATCTGGCCACCGATGCTTTGCGGCGGGCGCAAGAACCGCCGATGCACGTCCAGACCCTGCAACTGAACATGCCCGGTCAACCGGCTATTGAACTGGCGGACGCATTCGTCATGAGCCCCGCTTCGGAAGGTGGGGTTGTTCTCTATACGCCGGTGCGTGGTCTGGAAAAGCTGGAAAGCCATGAAACCCTCAAGACGCAGCTGAGTGCGGCTGGCCTGCGGGTGAAACCCGGCGCTACATAAATCCTCAACGCGCGCCGGCTCCCCAGCAGCCCACTCAGGAGGCTGACGATCAGTTGCGTTGGGAAGTATCAGTGCAAGGATTGGCCCGGGGCTTGAAAACAGAGCTGAAACAACGGCTCAAGAGGTTTTGGAATCAGCCTGCTTCAACGGGGCCTCACGGCTGCAACTTTTTACCCAGGCCACCCTCATGGGCACCCAAACCCTCGTCGATGCCCGGCGCGTTTTCCGGACCGATCCGCTTAAACGCATCATGACCGTACTTAACAACGCCGACTCCGTCGCTTATCTGATTGCCCAATTGGGCCGGCGAAAAGAACTACCGGCGGGCCCAACCCGTGATTCGCGCTGATTCGCTATCTGGCGCACCCGTTCAGCCTGGCGGTTTTGCAGCCATTGCGGTGCGGGTGGCGTAGCGTTGGTCCAGGCGCTTGTTCAGATCCAGCCACGCCGCCAGCCCTCCCATCAAGACAGCTCCTGCCAAGGCCGTGGACAACTTGATCGCCAAGCTGTCCCCGGCCATGGCATTGAGCATGTCGGCCAACGGCGCCAGCACCACGCCCAAGCAGAACACTTCCAGGGAATAGCGCCCCATTCGTGCCAATTGCCGCGCCAGCCAGTGATGTGTCCAGCCGACATCGGGCAGCAGTTTCGCGGTGACGTAGGCCAGCGCAAGAAAGTGCAGCAGGCGTACCGGCGACAGGTCGGTCTTGCTGATGGGGTACAGCCATTCGCCGATCACGCCTGGCATCCAGGCGTTGTGTACCTCTGGCCAGCGCCACGACAGGGTGATCGCGCCGGTGAGCACCACATAGAGCGCAGCGGCCACGAACAAGGGTTGGCGCAGTACCGGGCGGGCGTCAGCCGGGCCAGGGGCACGCAAGGCCGCCGCGCCACCGAGGATAAACAGGCACTGCCAGGTAACGGGGTTGAAGTACCACACACCGCCATTGCTCGCCGGCAAGTTCCAGCCCTGCCAGGGCGCCAGCAGGTACACCACCACCGAAATCGCCACCATGACCATGGGGGCGCGCACCAGCAGCGGCAGCGTGATCGGCAGGCTCAGGATCAGCACGATGTACAGCGGTAACGGGTCGGTGAGGTTGGGTTTGAAGCGCAGCAGCAACTCATCGAGCATGGCCTGCTGGGTATTGTTGAGGAAGTGCTCCAGGCCCATCTCCTGCACCAGGTCGCGGGTCTCGATATGGCTGTTGGCGAAAATCACGATACCCATCAACAGCGCCAACAGGAAAATATGCGCCACGTAGAGCGTCCACACCCGGCGTAGGATTTTCAGGCAGGCGATGAAATAGCCATCGCGCTGGAGGATCTTGCCGTACGCCAGCACCGCTGCGTAGCCGGCCAGGAACACGAAAATTTCGGCGGCGTCACTGAACCCGAAGTTCTGTACCGTGACATGGGCCAGGGGGTTGTGGGGCACGTGATCCCAAAAAATGAAGATCAACGCCAGGCCTCGAAAAAAATCGATGCGCGGGTCGCGTCCGTTCAGCATGGCTGCGGGCTCTTGAACAAGTTGTTGAGTGAAAATCAGCGAGCGCGGGCGTATTCGCACGCCCCCACGTCGGGCGGGCGCAGGTTGGCGGTATTTGTAAGCAATTGCAAAGGCTGGGTGTTACCGAATGTCTCGATGGCCTGCCCGGCGTCCGGGCAGGCATTCACTGGATGAATCAGGCCGCGGCCACTTCGTGCGGCTCAAAGCTATCTGCCCGCGCCATCTGCCACATCCGCGAATAGAACTCGCCGTTCACCTCGCCGGTGAGCAACTCGCCCGGTTTGAGGAACACGTGCAACTGCGAGAACAACTTGATCTCGGTCGCCGACACGCGGCGTACCAGGTGCTTGGCCGATAGCTGCGACGGATGATCGAGCCCGGCAGCGGCGAGCATTTCCGCCAGGGCATGGAGGGTGTTGCGGTGGAAGTTGAATACACGCTGGGCCTTGTCCGGCACCACCAGCGCACGTTGGCGCAGCGGGTCCTGGGTGGCGACCCCGGTCGGGCATTTGTTGGTGTGGCATGACTGCGACTGAATGCAGCCGATGGCGAACATAAAGCCGCGCGCCGAGTTGGCCCAGTCGGCACCGATGGCCAGCACACTGGCGATATCGAAGGCACTGACGATCTTGCCGCTGGCGCCGAGCTTGATTTTGTCGCGCAGGTTCAGGCCCACCAACGTGTTGTGTACAAACAACAGGCCCTCGCGCAGCGGCACGCCGATGTGGTCGGTAAACTCCACGGGGGCGGCGCCGGTACCGCCTTCCTTGCCATCGATCACGATGAAGTCCGGAAGGATGCCGGTTTCGAGCATGGCCTTGGCAATGCCCATGAATTCCCACGGGTGGCCCAGGCAGAACTTGAAGCCCACCGGTTTGCCGCCTGACAGCTCACGCAACTGGGCGATGAACTGCATCAGCTCGATGGGCGTGGAAAACGCGCTGTGGCGCGACGGTGAGATGCAGTCTTCGCCCATCAGGATGCCGCGGGTGTCGGCGATTTCCCGGGTGACTTTATGCTTGGGCAGGATCCCGCCATGGCCGGGCTTGGCGCCCTGACTCATCTTGATTTCGATCATGCGCACCTGCGGGTCCTGCGCTTGCACGGCAAAGCGTTGCGGGTCGAAACGACCATCGCTGGTGCGGCAGCCGAAGTAACCGCTGCCCAGTTCCCACGTGAGGTCGCCGCCGTTTTCGCGGTGGTAGGGGCTGATGCTGCCTTCGCCGGTGTCGTGGGCGAAGTTGCCGAGCCTGGCACCCTGGTTCAGCGCGCGGATCGCATTGGCACTGAGCGAGCCGAAGCTCATTGCCGAAATATTGAACACCGACGCCGAGTACGGCTGTGTGCACTGCGGGCCCCCGACCATCACGCGAAAGGCGCTGGGATCGCTCAGCGGTGCGGGTCGCATGGAGTGGCCGATGAACTCGAAGCCCGACTGGTACACATCAATCAAGGTGCCGAAGGGTTTGTCGGCGGTTTCGTTCTTGGCACGCGAATACACCAGTGAACGCTGGGCCCGGGAGAAGGGCAGGGCATCGCTGTCGGATTCGAGCAGGTACTGGCGGATTTCCGGGCGGATGGCTTCCACCAGGTAACGGATATTGCCCAGGATCGGGTAGTTGCGACGTACGGCGTGGGGGCTTTGCAGCAGGTCGAACATGCCAATCAGGCTGAGCAGTCCGGTAACCAGCGTGAGGGGCCACAGCCATTCATGTTCGATAAAGGGCAGGCTGGCCAGGGTGAATATGACGCATGCGGCAAAGAACGCGTAACGGCTGAGTAACGACAGGCTCATACGGTTTTCCTTGGTTCGGACTCTTGAGGTCGATCCGGCATTCTGCGCCCGTACTCAAACAAGCGACAAGGATCGACGGCTCTGGAGCGCCACGTGCACAGGCACAGGCCATGGAACCGTTCACCCAAAAGCGGCCACTATCCGTGCAGACGCCCGCTTTCTCATGCCTCTGGAGTCATCGCTCATGCCAATCCCGTCTGCTGTTTCCGCCCATTCCCTTGTCAATCAAGGCCTGCCGCTGGCGATCGGCCGTGAACAGCCTGTCGCTCAATCCGAGCAGCGGATGAGGCCTGCCCGGCATGAGGCTGCCCCCGTGAACCGCGACGGCACTCAACCGGGAAAACTTCAGCGCTTTGCCGCCGAGGCCGGCAAGAATCTGTGGTTTATCCCCGGCATGAGTAACGTGTTGTTGGGCATTGCAAAGGCCAAGTCCAACGGCGAGAGCGCTGTGAGTGGCGCACTGACCGGGTTCAATAAAACCTGTACGGATGGTTTTGACCAGGCGCTGGTCGGCGCGGCCACTGGGGATTACAAGGCCGTTGCCAAAGGCTATTTCGATGCGGTGAAAAAGAACGACGCCACGCCGGGCTCCGTCAAAACCGGATTGCACGAAGTGTCGGACGCACTGAGCCTGGCCACCGCACTACGCGCCAAAAAACCGTGACAACAGCCCATTCGGTCACCGGGCTATTGCAATCCGTTCTCGTTTGGGTGTGTAATTAGTGTTACTCTATAACATATGCAAAGCACCCAGACGCCCCGGAGGCCTTATGAAAGCTGGTATCCATCCCGACTACCGCACCGTGCTGTTCCACGACACCGCCGCCGACGTGTTCTTTCTGATCGGCTCCACCGCCGACAGTGATCGCACCCATACACACAGCGATGGCAATACCTACCCGTACATCCCGCTGGACGTCTCGAGTGCTTCGCACCCGATCTATACCGGCCAGCAACGCAAGACCCAGGTCGAAGGCCGGATTGCCGGCTTCAACAAGCGCTTCGCGTCGTTTGGCTCAAGCCCGAAAAAAGCCGACGAATAAGAACGGCCGGCGGCGTGTCCTACGCCGCCGTCTGCCGGATCGGCAGCACCACGCGAAACGTCGTACCCTTGCCCGGCTCACTGGTGACCGAGATATCCCCCCGGTGTTTCTTGACGATGCCGTAGGACAGCGACAGCCCCAGACCGGTGCCTTCGCCCACCGGCTTGGTGGTGAAGAACGGGTCGAAAATCCTCTGCACGGTGTCGGCGGCAATGCCGCAGCCGTTGTCCGCCACTTCCAGCCAGATGGTGTCGCCGTCCACGCCGTTGCTGATGGTGATGGTGCCGCGTTCCGGCCCCATGGCCTGGGCGGCGTTGATCACCAGGTTCATCACCACCTGGTTGAGCTGCGAGGCCAGGCATTCGATGTCCGGCAATGGCGTGTAGTGCTTGATCACATCGGCCTTGTACTTGAGTTCGCTGGCGACGATGTTCAGCGTTGAATCGATGCCGTGTTGCAGGTTGGCGAACTGCCAGGTCTGGTCGTTATCCACCCGTGAGAAGTTCTTCAGGTCCTTGACGATCTGTACCACGCGACCAATACCCTCCTTGGACTCACGGATCAGCACCGGAATGTCTTCCCTGAGAAAGTCCAGTTCCAGCTCTGTGCGCAATGCCTCAAGCCGGTCGCGCGGCTCCTGCTGCGGGATCAATGCTTGGCTGTGCTGATACGCCTCCAGCATTTGCTGCAGCTGGTTGAAGTAGCTCTCGAGGGTGCTGAGGTTGGATGAAATGAAGCCCACCGGGTTGTTGATCTCATGGGCCACGCCGGCGGCGAGTTGCCCCAGCGATGCGAGTTTCTCCGACTGCACCAGTTGGCTTTCCAGGTGCTTGCGCTCGTTGATTTCCAGTTGCAACGCCTCGGTGCGTTGTTCCACCAGTCGCTCCAACTGCGCCGTTTGCAGGGAAGCACGCCGGGCCATGTCCCATTTATTGGCCAGGGTATTGGCCATTTGCTGGACTTCAATGTTGTCGAACGGTTTTTTCAGGATCAGTACGCGGTCATAAGCGTCCAGGCGAGACAGCAGGTCGTCCCAGGAGTAATCCGAGTAGGCGGTGCAGACCACCACCTGCAGGTCAGGGGCGACTTTCCACAACTCTTCGATGGTCTTCGCGCCGTCCCAGCCCTGGGGCATGCGCATGTCAACGAAGGCCAGGGCATAGGGACGTTTTTCCGCCATGGCGGTGGTCAACAGGCCCAGGCCTTCTTCGCCGCCATAGGCACAATGCAGTTCGAACGCCTGGGCCTGCGGTCTGGCGGTGTCGCCGAACAGCGCCGACTCCATATCGTCCAGCGCCTGGTTGGCTTGTGCGTCGGGCATCAGGATCTTGCGAAAATCCTCATGAATGGAGGGGGTGTCATCGATCAGCAGGATGCGCCGGTTGGGGGGCTGGTTCATAGGGTACTTCCTGCAAGGGTCAAGGGAATCGTCAAGGTAAACACCGCGCCAAGGCCCGGCCCGTCGCTGTGGGCCGTGAGCTGGCCGTGCATTTCCACGGCCGCCAGCGCGCAGCTGTGCAGGCCGAAGCCGTGGCCTTCCTTGCGGGTGGTGAACCCGTGGGTGAAGATCCGCGTCATGTTCTCGGCCGGTATGCCTTCGCCATCGTCCTTCACACTGATCCTGAGCCTGTCGTCACCTGTCTGCTCGACCGTCAGGGTGATTTGCCGTGGCCGCTCGGACAGAGAGGACATGGCGTACTTGGCGTTGCTGATCAGGTTGACCATGATCAGCAGCAGCCGGTGTTTGTCCCCCAGGATCTGCGGTACCGGCGCGTACTGCTTGACCACCGTGACATGGTGACGACTCAGCGCACCGGCGTTCATGCGCAAGGCGTCATCCATCAGCGCGCCGATATCGACGGGTTCGAGCAACGAGCAAGCGCCGGCATAGGATTGCTGGGTTGAAACGATGTCCTTGATGTGGTCGACGCTCTTGCTCAGTTGCGTCAACTCCTCGCTCATGCCCTGCTGCTCGATGGCAATCGCCTCAACCAGTTGATTCAGGTAGCCCGGTAGCAATTTGCCTTTTTCGTCCTCGGTGAGAAAGCTGCCCAGGTCGGCCTGATGCGCGTTGATCAACTGCATGGCCTTGCCCAGGCCCTGGGCCTTGCTGTTGCGCAGTTTGCGGCTGACCAGGTCGGCGGAAATATTCACGCTGTTGAGCACGTTGCCGACGTTGTGCAGCACATTGGTCGCGATCTCCGCCATGCCCGCCTGACGGGCACTGTCCATCAGTTCGCTCTGGGCATCCTTGAGTTGTTGCGTACGCCGTTCCACCCGTTGCTCCAGGGTTTCGTTGGCCGACTGCAAGGCGCGGTTGACGCGGTTGATCTCGGCGAAACTGCGCAGCAGGCGTACGGCCAGGTAGAGCAGCAGCAGCACCAGCAACGTCGAGAACACCAAGAGGTAGCGATGGTATTGATGATCGACGAGGTCGGCGGCCTGCTGGTCCTGATTGAGGTGGGTGGTCAGCGCGTCGAGGCGTTCGGCCACGGGCACGGCGGCAATCCGCTCAAGCAGGCTGTTGACCACCGGCTGTTCGCGCAGGATCAGCGAAATATGGTTGCTCAGGATATCCACCGGCGCCTGGAAGTCACTGGGCAGGCTCTGCTTGTTGATTGCCAGCTTGCCCAGGCCCACCAGGATATCGGCAGCACGCTCGTCGCTGGTGACCTGGGCGAACTCCAGGCTGCTGAGCAGCAGGTCGTAGGTGTCGGTGGCCACACCCTGCAGTTGCAGGCGGCCTTCATCGTCGATGCTGTTGAACTGGGCCTGGATGTCATCTTCGGCGGTCGGCAGAAACGCCAGTGAGTTACGCAACACGGCGTTGTGGGATTTGAACTGGTCCACCAGCCGGGCTTTTTCCTGGATGGCCGTCTGATACGCCGCCCGGCCGGCTTGCCAACCCGCCAGGTCGGTGGCGCCGTGGTAGGTATCGCGGCTCTCGAGTTCCGCCCAGATGCGGGTCATTTCCGTCAGCGGCATGACCAGTGGATCGTAGTTGTGAGTGATCGCGATCCGGGCCTTGAGCACTTCGCTGTCCCATTGCGCATTGAGCTGCTGGAGCTCGCGGATCAGGTCCCGCGACTGAGTGTAAGTGGCCGTTTGGTCGCGGGAGGACTTGATGTACAAGAACACCAGGGTCGAGGCCAGGAACAGCGTCATGAAGCCCAGCAGCAACTGGCTGGCACGGCGGCGGGCGAATCGTCTCATAGCGGCTTGCCCGCCCATTCGCCGGTCAAGGTCTTGAGAAACTGGATGATCAGGTCCTTGTCCTCCTGGGAAGGGTTGCGCCCCAACTGGTACTTGAACATCACGTCGACCGCCTCTTCCAGGGTCTTGGCCGACGCATCGTGGAAATACGGTGCGGTAACGGCCACATTACGCAGGCTGGGCACCTTGAACACATGGCGGTCTTCTTCGTCCTTTGTCAGCAGGTAACGCCCAAGGTCGGACTCCAGCGGATTACCGCGCGCCTTGAAGTAGTCGCCCATCACGCCGAATTTCTGAAACATGTTGCCGCCGATGTTGACGCCCTGGTGGCAGGCAATGCAGCCGTAGTCCTTGAAGCGCTGGTAGCCGTACTTTTCCTGGGTGGTCAGGATCTCGGTGTTACCCAGCAGATATTGATCAAACCGTGAGTTGGGCGTCAGCAGCGTGCGCTCGTAGGTCGCCAGTGCATTCTGCACATTGGCGGCGCTGACGCCATCGGGGTACGCCTGCTTGAAGGCGTTCTGGTAGGCGGGCAGTGCAGCGAGATTGCGCACCACGGTTTGCCAGTCGCTACCCATTTCCACCGGACTGATCACAACCTGTTCGACCTGGGCTTGCAGCGTGTCCACCCGACCATTCCAGAACTGCTTGAAGTTCAGGCTGGCGTTGAACACCGAGGGCGTGTTGAGCTCCACCGGTTTGCCGTCAAAGCCGATGGAGAACGGTTTGTTGTCGGCCCCGCCGGCGTCCAACTGGTGGCAGCTGGCACAGGACAAGCTGTTATTGACCGACAAGCGCGGCTCGTTGAACAGCTGGCGACCCAGCTCTACCTTGGCCGGGTCCAGCGTCGGAACCGCCGGCAGAGGCTTGAGCGCCTCGTTCAGTGGTGCGGCCGATAGCGGCGCGCCGGTGCCCAGACACAACGCGAGCGTAAGAACCAGACGGTGATTGGAAACATGGCTCAAGCGAGCACTCCTTGCAGGCCTAGGGCGATTGATCGGGCATCAGGCTCGAGCACTTCGCGTGCAGCAACTGGACGAAATCCTTGGGCGGCAACGCTTTGCTGAATAGAAAGCCCTGACCTTCTTCACACCTCCTGGCTTTCAGGAAATTCAGTTGTTCGACAGTTTCCACGCCTTCGGCAATGATGTTCAGCGCCAGGCTCTTGCCCATGCCGATGATAGCGCTGATCAATTGTTCATCCTGGTGATTCACACCGAGGCCGCTTACGAAGGACTGGTCGATTTTCAGCACATCGATAGGAAAGCGCCGCAAGTAAGTGATGCTGGAGTAGCCGGTGCCGAAATCATCCAGGGCCAGGCGCACGCCCATGGCCTTGATCTTTTGCAGGGTATCGACGGTTTCGTCGACATTCCGCATCAGCACGCTCTCGGTGATTTCCAGCTCCAGCATGGCTGGCGGCAGGCCGGTCTGTTCGAGGATGGCAACCAGGTTGTCGACAAAGTCACGTTGTCGAAGGTCGACTGCCGAGATATTCACCGACATGCACAGCGGCGCCAGGTCCATCTCCCGCCAGGCTTGGGCTTGTGCGCAGGCCTGGCGCAATACCCACTGGGTCAGGCGCACGATCAGACCGCTGTCTTCGGCGACCGGAATGAACTCGGCCGGGCTGACCCGACCGTAGGGTTGTGACCAGCGTGTCAGCGCCTCTGCGCCGACGATGCGCCCGGAGTCCAGATTCAGCTTGGGCTGGTAGTGCACCACGAACTCATCGCGGTCTAACGCCTGGCGGATCGCGCTCTCCAGGTTTTGCTGGTGTTGTGCGCGCAGGTTCATGTCTTCGGTATAAAAACTGAAGTCGTTCCGGCCGCGTTCCTTGCGGGTGTGCATGGCGGTTTCAGCCTGCTTGACCAAACCTACCGCGCTGCTGCTGTCGTTGGGGTAAATACTGATCCCCAGGCTCGCGGTCACGCTCAGGTCATGCCCCGCGACGTGACGGGTCGCGCTGACGGCATTGAGCACCTTTTGCGCAATATGCTGGGTTTGCAGGGGATGTTGGATGTCGTTGAGCAGGATCACGAATTCGTCGGCGCCGTAGCGAAACACCGAGTCCGACGCGCGCACCGTCGCCACCAGGCTTTGGCTCACCTGTTGAAGTACCTCGTCGCCCGCCGGGTAGCCCAGGGCGTTGTTGATGCGCTTGAAGCGGTCGAGCCCGATAAACATCACCGCCAGTTGCGTGTCATGCCGCCGGCCCAGGGCGATGGCCTGTGTCAGCCGGTCACCGAGCAGCGTACTGTTGGGCAGCTCGGTCAAGGCGTCGTAGTGCAACAGGTGCGAGACCTTGAGCAGTTCCTGCACGCGTTCTTCGATGGTGCGTTCCAGGCCGATCACCTTGAGCACGGCGTCCTGGGCCAGTTGCCATTTCCAGGTCAGCGCACTGGCCATCTGACGGATTTCCAAAGCATCGAAGGGTTTTTTCAGGATCAGCAACTGATCGTTATATTTCAGGCGCGCTTCGATGGCCTCGAAGGAATAGTCGGAATAGGCGGTGCACAGGGCAATTTGCAGGTTGGGGTCGACGTCCCACAGCTGTTCGATGGTGTGCAGCCCGTCCCAGCCGGGGGGCATGCGCATATCGATAAACACCATGGCGTAGGGCGCATTGGCCTCAAGTGCCTTGTTTACCAGCACCAGTGCCTCCTGACCCTGGTAGGCAGAGTCCAGCTCGAATGCCTGGCGTACTGGCGCGGCGGTGCCGAAAAGAGCTGATTCCAAGGTATCGAGGGAGGGCTCGCCGTGCTCGTCGGCACAGAGGATCTTGCGAAAGTCCTGGTGGATCGAAGCGGTGTCATCGACGATGAGTATGCGACGGTTGGCGCGTCCCGGCTCCGGATTCATGGCGCGCTCCACAGATGCAAAAGGGTCGATGGCATAACGATTCCTTCCTTGGTTCTACAGTTGAACGAAGTGCACATCTGCCGTGACAGCATAGTTGAGTTACCTTGATATCGGCGGCTACTTCGCGTCAAATCAACACCGTATACGTGTTATAGCGGTTCAATTTAGCTTAACTTGATTTAATTTGAAGGCAGAGTCGCCATGGATGAACAACTCGCTCCCAAGCCCGCCGTTTTGCTGGTCGACGATGAAGAATCGATCCTCAACAGCCTGCGCCGCCTGTTGCGCAGCCAGCCCTATGACGTCGTGCTGGCCACCAGCGGCGCTCAGGCGCTGGAGATTATGGCGACCCGGCCCATCGATCTGGTGATGAGCGATGCGCGCATGCCGGGTATGGACGGGGCCACGCTGTTGGCCGAGGTCCACTGTCTCTACCCGGGTACCCGCCGCATTCTGCTCACCGGTTACGCCGACTTGACCACTATGATCAAGGCGATCAACGACGGCCAGATCCACCGCTACATCAGCAAACCCTGGAATGATGAGGAGTTGCAGCTGATCCTGCAGCAAACCCTCGAACACCAGCGGCTCGAACGTCTCACCCAGGCTCAGCACGAGCAGCTCAAGGCGCTCAACGCCACCCTGGAAAAACGCGTGACGGCGCGCACCGCCGAATTGCAACAGACCGCCGACATGCTCGACCTGGCCTACGACGAGCTCAAGCGCAGCTATGTGACCGGTACCGAAGTGTTTTCCCTGCTGGCCAACCTGCGCCTGCCCAAAGACAAGCAGACCAACCGCGCGTTGATCGAGTTGATCCGCGTGTACTGCGCCGCCCAGTCGATGGATGAAGCCAGCACCCGCGACCTGACCATGGCCGCCGCGCTTTACAACATCGGCAAACTCAGCTGGAACGACAGCATGATGATTGCGCCATCGGACAAGCTGCACAGTACCGACCGCGCGCTGTATCGCGAATACCCGACCCAGAGCGAGTCGCTGTTGATGACGCTGGAGCCCATGAAGGACGCGGCGCGCATCATTCGTCATCACCAGGAGCGCTGGGACGGCTCGGGGTTTCCCGACCACCTCAAGGGCGACGCGATCCCGCCCGGCTCGCGGCTGTTGAAGCTGGCCGTGGACTTCATCGAGTTGCAGAAGGGCTTGATCCTGGAGCGGCATCTGAACAGCGACGAAGCGCTGCTGTATATCCGCAAGTACGCCGGGCGCCTGTATGACTCGGAGCTGGTGGAGGATTTCGTGCAGGCCTGCGCCACCTTCCTCAGCGATGTGACTCTGGGCGATCCTACGGTCAAAGTCCTCACCACCCGCGAGCTGGAGGACGGTATGGTGCTGGCGCGCAACCTCAATGCCGACAACGGCATGCTGTTGCTCAACGCCGGCAAGGTGCTGAACCTGCCGCTGGTGGACAAGCTGATCGCATTCGAGGCCATGGAGGGCGCCAAGTACAGCGTGTTTATCAAGGCGCCCGACGAGGTACCGCCACTCCTGTAGCTAAACGCCCCAGGCTACGTGCTTGCTGGCGTGGTAATCAAAGATGCCCCTGATGATGTAGACGTTTTTGCCGCCGTCCTTGCCGTTTTGTTCAATCGCCACGCGCCATAGACCACGGCCCGAGCCGGCCTCTACCTGGGGTAGATCGACATAGGTGTAGTTGCCTCTTCGCTTGCGGCTGAGACGGCCGGCCTGGATATCCTGGATGATTTCCTCAAGTTTGGCCGTGGCGGGGGCGGGCAGGAGTTTTTTCTGGGTGCGCGCCAGATCATCCAGCTTCACGACGTTGATGTGTGGGTTGCGAGTGGGCAGGACTTCCGGGACGCGAGGCAGCGCCGGCCCTGGCCTTTCAACCCTATGGGTTTGAACGCGGGGAATCGATGTTCTGATTTGTTTGTCGAAGTTGTCGTTTTTGCCAATGAGCCTTCTGGCTTTCTTAAACAGCTCCTCTTTGTCCAGCGCAGACAGAGGTTGCCTGAAATGCTGTGTCGACAGGTGTATATGTTCAAGCGTGGACAGCTCGAATCGCAGGTTCAGAATGGAACTGCATAATCGCTCTTGATTGGCTCGGCTCAAGCTTCTCGGGTTCGATAGCCAGCGGCGAAACTCAGCTTCATCCAGCACGCCGAGCTGCTGGCGGGTTTGAGTGATCAAATTGAGTTTCAGGGAAGCGCCGGTTTGTTCTATGACGTGCGCGAAGATGTACATCGGGAAATATCTCGGCCAGTTGCTGCTGGTACACGCGGCCGAAACTGGGCTTTGCGGTGTATGTATGTCGGAAAAAAACGCTCTGCGCGCGCGAGTTGCGTGTGCAGAATGTGCATGGGATCCTTGGCCGCTTTTCAATCCGAGGGAGGGCGTTTCATGTCCAAGATTATCCGCATTGCAGCCGCGCTGTTGATCCGTGGCGACGGCCAAACCCTGCTGGTGCGCAAGCGCGATACCCTGGCTTTCATGCAACCGGGTGGCAAGATCGACGCCGGCGAGCAACCTGCCGAGGCGCTCGTCCGTGAGTTGCACGAGGAGCTGAACCTGCGCGTTGATCCAAACCAAGCCGTCTATCTTGGCCTATTCTCGGCGCCTGCGGCCAACGAGCCGGGTTTTACCGTAGAGGCTGCGTTGTTCAAGGTGCAGGTCGACGTCGCCGTCACCCCTTCAGCAGAGATTGAAGAGGTGTGCTGGATCGACCCCATGGGCGAAGGTGACTTGCATCTGGCGCCATTGACGCGCGATTTGATCCTGCCGTTCTATCGCGATTCGCTGGCTAGCGCATGATGATTCGCCCGCTGGACGCCGACGATGCGCAAGCCTATCGGGCATTGATGCTCGAGGCCTATGGCGCCTATCCCCAAGCGTTCACGTCCAGTGTCGCGGAGCGTGCCTCGATGCCATTGAGCTGGTGGGAAAAGCGTCTCGACAGCCCGCTGGATTGCCTGTTGGGCGGCTTTGATGGAGAGCGACTGGCCGGTATCGTCGGCCTGGCCTACGAGCCTCGCGAAAAGGCGCGGCACAAGGTGACCTTGTTCGGCCTGTACGTGACCGAGGCTTATCAGCAGAAGGGAATGGGGCGGCAGTTGGTGCAAGCAGCGCTTGAGGAAGCTCGCCGGCATCCGTGCTTGAAACTGATTCAACTGACCGTCACCGCTGGAAATGAAGCTGCGTTGGCACTTTACCAACGCTGCGGCTTCATCCAGTACGGCCTCGAGCCACTGGCGGTGCGGGTAGGTGTCGAGTATTTCGACAAGATCCACATGTGGCGCGAACTCCAGGTTGGCTGAAGTCCAAGGTGGGAGCTGGCTTGCCCGCGATAGCATCGCCGCGGTGTGACCGATGAGCCGAGTTGCCTGCGAGGCGGCAGTCTGATCCAGCATCTTGGTCGACTGCCAGGCCGCCTTCGCAGGCAAGCCTTAATGCCAATCAGTTTAACGTCATCGCCTTCTGTAGGAGCGAGCTTGCTCGCGAAAACGTCAACGATAACGCGGGCTTCCTGAATAACGCGGCGTCTGTGCGTCTTTCGCGAGCAAGCTCGCTCCTACAAAAAGCCTTGACTGACTGGCATTAAGGCAAGCCCGCTCCCACAGTTGGATCGCTGGGTATCAGTGGGATGATTGTCGGCTTTCAGGCTGTCACGAAAGCGTGGTGCGAACTCCTCATGTTCGCCCTTGCGTCATTTAAGTTAGTTCAGAGCCTCGAAGTGTTTCTTTGCAAAGGGCTTATCAATATTGCCGCGCCAAATCTCAACGTCCGCGAAGGTGGCTCCGGTGTTCACTTCAGCCTTTTGCCAGGTCATTCCCAGCGAGCGCTGTGCACGTGTTTTCAAATGCGCTTTGACGAAACTGTCGAACGCCGAGTCCTGCGCCACATAGTGGAAATGAGCGACCCAGATGGGGGGGTGGACGCGGACGCGGGCATCTGTTGCTCTAGGGCGACTGGCCTGCTCGGACCCGCGCCCGATGCTCCCCGTCCCCGTCCGCTGCCACCACCATATCCGGTGAGACGGCCGTCATGCAGCGCCGAGTAAGTATTCCACTGCTGCGTTTCATCAAGAGCAATGACCGGCGAGTAAGCTTTTCCCTTGGCGGAGGACTGTGGCAACGTGCTTGCGCGCTCGACGAAGCACTCCCATATCCGCGCCTCATGATAGCCAAATGTGGGATGGCGCAAGTCGAATCGTCGCACCGCCCTCCCACATTGAGTCGACATGCTGTAGCTCAACGCACTGCGCTGACGCCATCCAGGGTGGAAAACGAGGTGTCTTTGGCCGTCAGCAAAAAGTCGCGCATGTAAGGCGCATCGAGCATGTCGGCACGAATGCCCGCATACAACGTAGCGAACAAACCCTTCTCACCCAAACGCTTGGCCTTCACATATCCGCGTGAGCTGTATTCATGCAGCGCCCAGTGGGGCATGCCGCACACCCCACGGCCGCTGGCCACCAGTTGCATCATCATCACGGTCAGCTCCGAGGTCCGCACCTGGGCGGGTTCGACGTCGGCCGGTTCAAGGAAGCGGGTGAAGATGTCCAGGCGGTCACGTTCCACCGGGTAGGTGATCAGGGTTTCTGTCAGCAGGTCTTCCGGCACGATGTAAGACTTGTTCGCTAGCGCGTGCTGGTTGGCCACCGCCAGCATGGCTTCGTAGGTGAACAGCGGCACGTAGGTGATGCCTGGCAGTTCCATCGGGTCGGAGGTCACCACCAGGTCGAGGTCGCCACGGGCCAGGGCCGGCAGCGGCGCGAAGGCAAAGCCCGAGGCCAGGTCCAATTCGACTTCCGGCCAGACATCACGGAACTGGTCGATGGTCGGCATCAGCCACTGGAAACAACTGTGGCATTCGATCGCCATGTGCAAGCGCCCAGCGGTACCGCCAGCCAGCCGCGCAATATCGCGCTCGGCACCGCGCAGCAGTGGCAGAGTGGCGTCGGCCAGTTGCAGCAGGCGCAGGCCAGCGCTGGTGAAGCGCACCGGTTTGGTCTTGCGCACGAACAGCGGCATGCCCAGGCGCTCTTCCAGTTCTTTGAACTGATGGGAGAGGGCGGACTGGGTCAAGTGCAGGCGTTCGGCGGCTTCCACCAGGCTGTCGGCCTCGCGCAGCGCGTGCAGCGTTTTTAGATGACGAATTTCCAGCACGGCGGCCTCCATGAATAAAATTTGCGCTCAATAATAATTCATTGAGCGCTCTTCATGTTGGCCGCCTGCCTGTCGGGGTTATTTCAGCGCCTGGAAGTGCATTCTGGCGAAGGGCTTTTCGATAGACCCACGCCAGATTTTAGTGTCTGCAAATGCCAGTCCCTCTGCTGCGGCTTGCCATTTCATGCCCAGGTAGCGTTGTTCAAAGCGCTTTAAATGCGCCTTGGGGAAACTGTCGAACGAGGACTGCGGCGCGTCATAGTGAAAGTGTGCGTACCAGATCGGTTGGTCAGCCTTAGCCTGCCGGTTCGAGTCGTAGATCTCGTATTCCTGCAGGTAGTCGTCTTTGCCGTCAGGGCGTTTGTCCCTGAGCTTTTTACGCGCGCCGATTTTTCGAATCACCACTCGGCCTTTACCGACCAGATAGTCCAGGTAGCCTTCAGTCGGCGTTGGGCTTTCCAGGCTGCGTTGGATCCGTAAGGCTTCGCCTGCCTGTTCAAGCGCAGTTGCACGAGTGCGCAATTGATCAACAATCGGGTTGCCCGCGTCCAGGCTTTGCACGTTATTGGCGCGAATCCTGAGTTGTCTGGCTTCGGTGACCAGCCTGTGTTCGAGGTTGATCGGCTCCATGGTTTTGTACCCTTGCACCTGCTTTTCAAAAGCATCCACTCCGTCCAGGCGGGTACGGGCATCCGCAAGCGTGGCGCGGCGGTCGGTGGGCAGCGCAGGCGGGGCGGCGGCAGGTTGGCTCTGGGTCGGGTTCAAACGGTAGGTGTTGCTGTCGCCAACTCTATCCCATACCTCAGTGGGGTTGCCGTCGGCGTCGCTGATGATGAATTGTCGCGGTGATTGTTGCCCGGCGGGTTTTTCGGTGCCTATCAGTAGTTGCCCGTCCTCGGTTTCAAAGGCGGTCCGAGTAGCGTTTGGATTGGGCTCGGAAGCGGGTCTCTTGATGGCCCGGTCGGCTTTTCGAACCAAGCGGTCAAGGTCCTTTTGCATGAGTTGGAGGAAGTTCGGATCGAAATGATCTGGTGACTTCTCGTTCCAGGCACTCAGATCACGGGAAAACTCTTCATAGACCTTGATGCAGTTCTGCAATATTCGATTGCGTTCAACCCGGCTGATATTGGCTTCGGACAGGGTCATGTGTGCGGTTAGAGCGCGGCTGACGTTGTGCCTGGCCTGATTCACCGCGATTTCCTGGTAGATCCAGTCAATGCTCACGGTTGGCTGTCGGCGGGTGATTGGGTGCAACAGTTGGCCGCTGCGCATGCTGGTAATGCGCAGGTCGGTAAATTTTTGTTTCCAATGAGCCAGGTTGGCCGCGACCTCAGTGCGTGGCGGTCTGGCGGTAATGCGTTTGCTCCAGGTGCCCATGTCCTTCATCGAGCGCTCTATCACGTTAAGATCATCAAGAATGGCCAGGCGGCATTGCCTCACTTCACTGAGCAGTGTTTGAGTTGTGGGGGAGGCTGGAGACAGGCTATCCAGTTGCTGGGTGATCGCCATGGATCGGTCAAGTGACGCCACGGACCGGTTGCTGGCATGGTGAATCAGGTGATTGAGTCGGTCCGACACAATGTGGGCTGTTTTACTCATTTCTGCAGCATAGTTGAAGTCGGGTAGGCGGACTTGCTGTTGCTGGGCCAGTTCGAGCGACGTATACATCTTCTTGGCGCTTTCGATGTCCCTGGCCAGGTCGACATCCAGGGCTTTGCTGTCTGTTGTTCTTTGAGTGGACGTGGTTGAGGGGGTTGGATAGTCGCTTGCGTGTTTTCTTAACTTTGCGGTGCTGGCATCGACTTGGGTCTTAAGGTTGTTGTATTGGGTTGTCACATCGTTACCGAGCGTAGCGCGCCGCGTATTGACCTCCAGCGCGGGTGCCGGGAGTTGCCGATTGACCGCTGGTGGAACGCTGCCCGGCTGGGCTTGCCCATGCCCTCTGCGCCGGCTGCCACCGCCATAAACGGTGTTGCGACCACCATGCAGCGCACCGTAGGTGTCCCATTGCAGGGCATGGTCCAGTTCAACGATCAGGCTGTCATACCTGTTTCTGGTAATCAGGCGCATTTCTCCGGTGCCAGCGTCGTACCTGACTCTGTAATAACGCCCTTCACTGAGTATGAAGTAATCGCCGGACACGTTATGGCGCAAGGTGTGGCGATAGGGCCCGGTCAGCACCGGTTGCAGGCTGCCGCTTGCAAGGGGGGCGGGGTGTTCGAAGCCTGCGAAGCGCTGCCGGGTGGTGGTGCCTTGGCGCTGCTTCAACGTTCGCCATAAGCTTGGCTTCGGCACTTGTTTGGCTTGGCGCGCTGCGGTCAGTTGGCGGGCGGTGCTGGCGCGTGTGCTGGGCACGGCGGCCATGGCCAGGGCATCCATGGCCGCATACACCAGGCTTTCGAACACTGAGGCCAGCAGGTCGATGCCGTCGCCTATGTCACCGCGCCGAAACGCAGCCACCGCCTGATACAGGTTGGTGACAGCGTCTGCCAGGGACACGGCGGTGCCAATCATCGGGATAATACTCAGGGCGATTTTGATGCCGTTGAACAACTTGGCGCTTTGAAGATGGTACTTTTCATTGGCCAGATCGTCGTTGGAGCGTGAGTCATTACGATGGGCTTCGAGCAAGCGGCCCATATGGGCATTCAACTGATGGACAGCCAGCGAAGTGGTGGCCGGCCAAGCAAAGCCTGTCTGGATCATCTCGTTCTGGTTTTTGTCGATGGCCTGGCCAATGCGGCTGATGTGTGCTCGTACGTCCCCCTTGATTGCGCGGCCCGCGACATAGTTCAACAGGCTGTCGAGCCGGCACAGTTCAAACAGAGCAAGGCGCGCCTTTTCAAGGCTCGCATAACCGCGTAGGTAGCGTTGGTCGGGGGCGTCGGGTAGGTAGAGCACGATGCTCCCGGTGTTCTGTTCCTCGATGAACGTGATACCCGAGAGTGTGATCGGGCTCTGATGGTTTGTGTCTTTGCCGCCTATGCTCAGGTGGGCCGGCAACAGGCGGATACGCTTGCCATCGACTTCCCAGGCGCTCTGGGTATCGGCGTCGATCGCGATATTGAGAGTACTCAGTTCGTCGTTGTTGATATGGTTCTGCATGACTGCCAGCAGGCCCTGGGCCTTGAGCATCAGACGCAGGGGCTCGACCAGGCATTCGCGGCGGTACTGTTTATGGAATGTGGACTCCTCTGGTGCGCCATTGAAGGCCCTGGTAATCAGCGTTTCATAGCGTTGCGCCAGATTAAGGTCCTTGACCATGGCCGCCAGATAGTGGCTGGTGATGCCCGCCTTCAGAGTGTTGCCTTCGAGGGGATCATCGGCCGTCACTTCGACGCTCACGAACCCCAGGCGCAGACTAATATCAGAGCCGATGTTGAGTAAGGCCACGGTCTCCAGGGACATCTTGCTGCGTTCAGCGCTGGGGATATCGATCATTTTGATTGGCGAGCCTGGCCCGGCACCGGCGACGATGTCGCGCTTTTGCGCCACCGAGTCGGGCAGCTCCAGCTCTAGGGTAAAGGCTTTTTTAATGCCGAAATCCTTGCGCAAGCGTGCATCCAGCTGTTGGCTGACAAACACGTCACGTGCTGGCAGCGAGCGTTCAAACAAGGCCTGTGAGCGGGTCAGCGCGGGGATATGGGCGCTCAGCAGCATCTTTAGGGCTTCGTGTTTTTCTGTGGGCTGTATGCGCATCCACGGTTGCATGTCGTTGGCCAACACTTGGGTATTGTATTGCTCGATGAGTTGCAGGTACGCGGCCTCGCGTGCCGCGTTATCCGGGATCAGCAAGCCCGGCAGCGTTTGTGCGCGCAGTTTTTCCAACTCATCGGCTAGCGTTGCGGCGTCTCCCGGGGCGGACCAGATTTGGCGCAGGCTCGCGGCTTGTTCTTCGACGGCGACTTGTTGGCTGCTCAAGCTGTACTCGAAGGGATCTTGGTCCAATGGCTTGAACCGCAGGGCCAATACCTCATCTTGGGGATGGATGGCGAACAAGGCGTCTTCCAGCGCCTGTCGGGAGGCGAAGCGTTGCAAGCCGCCGTCGTTACCGGGCCAGTAGACGAAATGTGTGCCGCTGCCGGTGGTTGGGGTTTGCGGGTCTTGGGGGGGGAGCAAAACCAGCGGCCCGTTGAGTTCGGTGTGTGTCGGTTGGAGATCGCCGGGCCGCTTGACCGACAATATCAACGCCATGACGTCCGGCTTAGGCGTGTCGAGAGCGCTGGTGACCTGTAGCAGTTCGGCTTCGGTGATCTGGTCCAGGGTTCGCTGGATGTTCGCTTCGATCCGCAGCCCCAGCAGGCGCGCCTGGTAGAGCGCGGAGTAGTGGGTATTGAGTGTGGCGAAATCCAAGTGGCTACGGTTCAGCATGGCGCGTGCCGCCTCTTCAGCGGCGCGTTGCTGCACTTTCAGGTTGTCCAGTTGCTGTTTGAACGATTGCCAGGCCGGGCTCGTCGGGGTGTTGCTGCCGAGCAGTTTTTCCAGGGCAAGGCGGTGCTGTCGTATCAGGACCTTGCGTTGGCTGGCGTGCATGCCGTTATGCAGCAGGCCGAACTGTGGCAGGTCGCTGTCGACTTGTGCATCGACGGTCGTCCCCGGTTGTTCGGGCGCTTGCGCAAAGAGTGCCTGGGTCCGGCGCTGAACATCGCGTTGGTCAATATGCTGGCCGGCCTGGTAGGCATCGTGGATCTTGACGTGGGCCAACGGCTTGATCGCGTCCTCGTATTGCTGGTTGGCCAACTGCTTGAGCCAAAGATTGAGGCCGGCTTCCAGCGGGTTGTTGTTGATCTCGTACTCGATGATGGCCAGGGGATCGATGTCGCTGGCTGCGAACAATGTGGTTTGTCGGTCAAGCAACCAACGTTCCAGGTCCAGGCGCCGGCTAAAGGAATGCCAGGCAGGCGCTTGTGTCGGCAGGTACACCAGTTGGCTGACCGGTTGTTCTGTATCCAGGGTCAGGACCCAGGCGCCGGGCAGCGCGATGGTATTGGCCCCGGTGCGCTTGAGCAACAGCTGCTCGGCGCAGAATTTTGGCGCGTCGGCCGTGGGCGCTACCGGGTTGATCAGTGAGAACAACGGTGTGAGCACTTCGGGATGGACCTTGTTTTCGGCCAGCAAGTGTTCTCCGCTGGCTTCGAAGTGGATCCGGTAGAGTTCGATCGCCCGGTTGAGGCAGGTCAGAGGCGTATTGGGGCCCCGCTCCGTGCGCCAATAGCGCAACCAGTTGTCCTCTATCGCTTGTTCCAGATCCAGGGTTTTAAGCTCATTGAGCAGTTGGGCAACGGTGTGCTGCGCCAAGGTGTGTTGCGCTGGCAGGTAAAGCAGGTTGCATTCCGGTATTTGCGCGGTGTCCAGGCTGGGGTGTTGTTGCAGGTAGAGGCAGGCATCGGTCAGGCTGATCAGGCTACGGCCACGTTGTTCGGTGGCAGAGAACTGCAGCATCACGCGCTCGCCGTCCAGTTGCAGATCGGTTTGGAGCAGGCGGTTGATCGAACTGCGAACCGTGGGAATGCCGGCCATCAGCGTGAGCATATCGCGGCGGCAGTCTTGCCAGCGTTGTGTGGCGTCGACTAACAGGTCTTCGTCAATGCTCGTTAGCGGCAGTGGAGACCAGGCGCCGAAAACGGTGGGGCTTGTTGGGTGGGTCATGGTTTCAATCCTTGAAGTAGAGCATGCGCAGTGACTGGCGAATGCGCATGGCACGACCTGTGGTGATCGGTTCCTGGGCCTTGCTGCGTAGTTGCGCCTGGAGGGCCATGGGATCGTGCTCGCGTAAATAAAGGGAGCCTCATTAACGGCGAGCAAGCGGAATGTCGTGGCCTACATAGTTAGAGACCGATGACCGTTCAGCGTCATTCATCAAATTGTCATGCAAGCGTGGCAGCGCGCTTGAACAAACTTCATCAGACTGGCGCTCTACTGGGGTTCTGCGTTTCGGTGTTTTCCATGCGTGTGTTGCTTTTTCTGGCCGCTCTGTTGCTCGGCCTGCCGTCTTTTGCGGCTTCTCGATGTGATGTCAACGTTGCAACTCAAACGGTCGATCTGGCTCAGGTAAGCATCGCCTACCAGAGTATCGGGCGGGCGTCCGACCCTGCCTTGTTGCTGGTAATGGGCCTGGGTGGGCAGTTGATTCATTGGCCGGATGAAGTGGTTGTGGCCCTGTGCGAGCAAGGTTTTCGGGTGATCCGCTATGACAATCGCGATGTGGGCCTGTCAACGTGGCGCCATACCCCGGCCAGTGCCAACCTGACCTTCGAAGTGCTGCGCTACAAGCTCGGTCTGCCGGTGGCGGCGCCCTATACGCTGACCGACATGGCCGACGACGCCCTGGGCTTGATGGATGCGTTGCAGGTGCGGCAATTCCATGTGCTCGGCGCGAGCATGGGCGGCATGATCGCCCAGCACCTGGCGGCCATGGCGCCGCAACGGGTGGAGAGCCTGACGCTGATCATGACCAGTTCCGGTGCCCAAGGCCTGCCCGCCCCGAATGCGGCGCTGGTGCAGTTGCTCTCGCGGCGCAGCGCGCCCAATCGCGAGGTGGCTCTGGAACAGCAAGCCGATTTGCTCGCAGCGCTGGGCAGCCCGAATGTGAAGGATGATCGCCAGGCCTTGCTGCATCAGGCGGCGCTGTCCTACGACCGTGCTTTCAATCCGGAAGGCGTGAAGCGTCAGATCATGGCGATCCTGGCCGAGCCGAGCCGGGTGCCTTTGCTCAACCAACTGAGGGTGCCGACCCTGGTGGTCCACGGCACTGCCGACCCGTTGCTGCCGGTGATGCATGGCGTGCATCTGGCCGCGCATATCCAGGGCAGCCAGTTGAAATTGATCCCGGGCCTGGCCCACCGTTTCCAGGAGGCGTTCAAGGCGCCGCTGCTGGCGGCGGTGTTGCCGTACTTGCAGGCTCATCGCGAAGATACCGCGCACTGGGCGCAGATCGACTTGGGCGTGCCTTCGAAGGTGCTGTAAAAGGGGTGTATCGTGTGTCTTTTTGCGGCGTATTAATGCCAGCGAGGTTGCCCACCATGACTACTCCCCTGAAAATCGATTTCGTCAGCGACGTTTCCTGCCCCTGGTGCATCATCGGCCTGCGCGGCCTGACCGAAGCCCTCGATCAACTGGGTGCCGAGGTACAGGCCGAGATTCACTTCCAGCCGTTCGAGCTGAACCCGAAGATGCCTGCCGAAGGGCAGAACATAGTCGAGCACATCACCGAAAAATACGGCTCCAGCGCCGAAGAGTCCCAGGCCAACCGCGCGCGCATCCGCGACATGGGCGCCGCGTTGGGCTTTGCCTTCCGCACCGACGGCCAGAGCCGCATCTACAACACCTTCGACGCGCACCGCCTGTTGCATTGGGCCGCGATGGAGGGCTTGCAGTACAACCTCAAGGAAGCGTTGTTCAAGGCGTACTTCACCGACGGCCAGGACCCTTCCGACCACGCGACCCTGGCGAGCATTGCTGAAAGTGTTGGCCTGGACGCCAGGCGCGCCGCCGATATTCTCGCCTCTGACGACTATGCCGCCGAGGTGCGTGAGCAGGAGAAATTGTGGATCACCCGCGGCGTGACGTCGGTGCCGACCATCGTGTTCAACGACCAGTACGCGGTCAGCGGTGGCCAGCCGGCCGACGCCTTCGTTGGCGCGATTCGCCAGATCATCACTGAGTCCAAAAACTAAAGCCAGACACCGATCAACATGTGGGAGGGGGCTTGCCCCCGATGACGGTGTGTCAGTCACCGATCAGTTGGCTGACACACTGCTATCGGGGCAAGCCCCTTCCCACATTTGGATCTGCGCTGGTCTGAATATCTCGCTGGCCCATCCCTTGCATTGTCCCTCTAAAGCCCACCCGGTCTGCGGCTGGGCGCTGCCATTAGGGGTGAAACATTACCTTGAACATTCTTGACCTCGACCACAGCCTCACCGGTCAGGCACCGATTGCCCGGCGGTTGGCCAGCGGCCGGGCGACGCGCCTCGACCTGCTGGACCTGGGCCCGAAACTGCGCCTGTGGTCCACGGAAAAAACCTGGAAGCGCTTTGTAGAGCGCCTGGCCCAACGGCCACGGCCCAGCAATGCACGCCCGGAAATCCTGTTCGTCGGCTCCGGCGACTACCACCACCTCACGCCGGCGTTCCTGGCCGACCTGAAGGAGCCCGTCAGCCTTATCCACTTCGACAACCACCCCGACTGGGTGCGCTTTGCGCCCAAGCGTCACTGTGGTTCGTGGGTCAACCGCGCACTGAAAATGCCGGCGATCAAACGCATCGTCACCCTGGGGCCTTGCAGTGACGACCTGCATAACCCGCAACTGCGCGGCGGTAACCTTGGCGCCCTCAAGCGCGGGCAATTGCAGCTGTTTCCCTGGCAGCACCCGCCGTCGCAGGTGTGGGGCCGGATCGGCGATGGCGCCGGGCACCAACAGCAGGAAAACCACCTGCACTGGCGCAACCTGGCGGAACTGGATTGGGCGGCCTTCCTCAAGGAGATGATCGCCAGCCTGCCCACCGAAGCGATCTGGATCACCATCGACAAAGACGTACTGGCCAGCGAAGACGCCGCCACCAATTGGGACCAGGGTGGCATGCGCCTGAGCCACTTGCTCCAGGCCCTGCGGGCGTTGGCGGCGCATAAACGCATCCTTGGCATCGACGTGTGCGGCGAGTTCGCGGCGCCGGCCTTCAGCAACGCTTTTAAGCGCTGGGAGGCCAAGTCCGACCAGCCACCACCCGAGCGTTGGAGCGCGCAGGATTTGCAGCGCAATGCGGCGACCAATGAAGCCTTGATCGACCTGTTTGAGGAGCTGTTCCCGTGACCCTGACCGTGGTGCTGTTGCTGGCGTTTTCGATTGTTCTCGATGTGATTGGCCAGTTGTGTTTCAAGTTGGGCGTGGACCGTTTACCGCAACTTGAGGGCGGTTTTCGCCTGCGCGCGTTCTGGGGCCAAGTGTTCAATGCGCCGCTGCTCTGGGCCGGCGTCGGGGCCTACGTGATCGAGTTTTTCGTCTGGCTCGAAGCCTTGTCCCGCGCGCCGTTGAGCCTGCTGTTTCCGCTGGCGGCGTTGGCCTATTGCCTGGTGGTGCTGGCGGGCAGGGTCGTGCTCAAGGAAACCGTCAGCCGACGGCGTTGGCTGGGCACGCTGGTGATTACGTTCGGTGTGATGTTGGTGGCGATTGCGGGAGGCCAGGCATGAATACGCAAACCCTCGATACGGGCTGGCTGCATGGGCGTCTTGGCACGTTGGTGCTGTGGGCGCTGTTGATCGCCACTGAAAGTGCCGGGCAACTGTTTACCAAGGTGGCCGGTGATCAATTGGGCCAGATGGATTTCAACTGGCAGTGGCTGACGCAGGTGGCGCGCAACCCTGGGATTCTGGCGGCGATTGCCAGTTATCTCGGCGCTTTTTTTGTGTGGATGCTGATCCTGCGGCGCAGCAGTTTGTCTTTGGCCTTTCCCCTGAGTTCGCTGGTGTTTGTGGCGGTGCTGCTGGGTTCCTGGCTGGGGCTGGGGGAGCACATCAGCGTTTTGCACTGGGTGGGTGTGGCGGTGATTGTGGCGGGGATTGCGTTGTTGGCGGAGGGAGAAGAGAACTGACCGGTCTGGTGTGTCCAGCTCGGTTCAACATGTGGGAGGGGGCTTGCCCCCGATGAGGGCGTGTCAGTGAGTACATGTGCGACTGACCCACCGCTATCGGGGGCAAGCCCCCTCCCACATGTTGATCTCTATACATCAGGTAGATCAGTGATGGCTTTTAATTGAAGGTGTAGCTGATCGCCGTCTGCACCTGGCGCTGGTTGACGCTGCCGGCTTGCCTGACGATGCTGCTTTTGGCTGCCGAACCGACCAGGTGGACCCAACTGGCGCTGGTCAGCAATGACCAGTGCGTTGCCACCGGGAACGCGAAGCTCTGGCTCAGCGCCACGTTCTGCACGCCACCGCTGGCGGTGTAGGGCCGAAAGCCCGTGGCGGCGGCTTCGTGGTTGTCCACGCCGAAGAAGGTATTGGCCTGGCGTGCATCGGCAATATGCGCGACCAGCCCGGTGCTGCCGATAATCCCGCTACCCAGTGGATAGCCCAGTTCGCCGCCCAGTTTGCCGAGCGCGCCACTTTGCGTATGCCCGCCGCCCACGGCCTGGCCCAACTGCGCGTAGACCCGCCAGAAATCGGCCGGGGCGTACTGGACGAACCCGCCGACCTCGGCCATATCCGACACATTGCGCAGGCCTTGCAGCGCGCCGTTGGACGTACGGCCGGAGAGGTAATTGATGTACGGGCCGGCGGTAAGTCCATGGGTGTTCAACGCGCTCCAGGTCAGGCCGTCATCGGTACTCAGGCTGACATCGCCCCAGTCCAGGTCCAGGTAGGGCACGGGGCGGGTTTCGTAGCGGCTGCCCGTCGGGTCATGGGGCTGGTAGCTGAGGCCGGCGCCCACGTCGCCGCTGATGCCTTGCGCCCAGGCGGCTGTGGAAACGCTGCACAGCCCGAGAAATCCTGCGCATACAGCAGACGTGAAGGTGGACATGGCGCGCTTTCCTGATGAGTTCATGCGCGCATGAACGCGCAGACGGCGCCTTGCACGCAAGCACTCATCTTGTTTGTAGCAAGCTACAAAAATTGTAGCTTCTCGAACACATATCCTCTCCACGCCCAGGCGAAACCCCGGCCCCGCCGGGCTTTGCGCGGTTGGCACGCTCCCTGCTCTACCGGTAATGCAAGCGCATACAGCGCGCCTCTTTCCAAAGGTAGACGCAATGATCCAATGGCATATCGTGTGTGACTTCGACGGGACCATCACCCCCACCGATGTCATCGACAACGTCCTCCAACGCTTCGCCGGCCCCGAGTGGGAAACCATCGAACAGCAATGGCTGGATGGACATATCGGTTCACGCGAATGCCTGAGCCGCCAGCTGGCGCTGATCAAGGCCACCCCCAGCGAACTGCTGGCGTATTTCGACAGCGTCGAGATTGACCCGGACTTCCCGGATTTCGTCGATCACGTCATGGGCCTGGGCGCGACCATCGAAGTGGTCAGCGACGGCATCGAGCAGGGCATCGCACGCATTCTGTCGCGCAACTACGTGACCTTGCTGCCGATCCTCGCCAACCGCCTGCGCCAGGTCGACCAGAACAGCTGGCGCATCGACTTCCCGCACGCCAGCGATGCCTGCCGCGCCGCTGCCGGCAACTGCAAGTGCAAGTCCACGCCGGGCAACAAACGCGTGCTGGTGATCGGCGACGGCAAATCCGACATGTGCGTGGCCTCTACCGCCGACTTCGTGTTCGCCAAGGGCAGCCTCGCCGAGTATTGCGTCGCCCACCGCATTCCCCATGCGCGCTTTGACACCTTTGCCCAAGTGCCTGCGTTGCTGGCTCAGCTGCCGCAAGACATCGCCGCCAACGCCACGACGTTCAACACCTCTTCTGACACTCAGGAACTCTTCCACCATGTCTGATATCCGCATTGCCACCGCCGAAGACCAGATCCTTCTGGATAAAGAAGCCAAGTACTGCTCCTACGGCGACACCGTTCACTACATCGAACCGCCGCGTATCTTCAGTCGCTGCGAAGGCTCCTACGTGTGGGACACCGAAGACCAGGCCTACCTCGACCTGCAGATGTGGTACTCGGCCGTCAACTTCGGTTATGCCAACCCGCGCCTGAACAATGCGTTGAAACAGCAGATCGACACGCTGCCGCAGATCGCCAGCCAGTACCTGCACAAAGGCAAGATCGAGCTGTCGGAAATGATCGCGGTCGACGCCAAGAAAAAATTCGGCCTCGACGGTCGCGTGCACTTCAACGTCGGCGGTTCGCAGTCGATTGAAGACTCGTTGAAGGTGGTGCGTAACGCCAGCAACGGCAAGAGCCTGATGTTCGCCTTCGAAGGCGGCTACCACGGCCGTACGCTCGGTGCCTCGTCGATCACGTCGAGCTTCCGCTACCGTCGCCGTTACGGCCATTTTGGCGAGCGCGCCAACTTCATTCCGTTCCCGTATCACTTCCGCGGCCCCAAAGGCATGACCAAGGAAGAGTACGGCAGCCAGTGCGTGCAGCAATTCGCGCGTTTGTTCGAGACCGAATACAACGGTGTCTGGGACCCGAAAACCAACCAGTGCGAATACGCGGCGTTCTATGTGGAGCCGATCCAGGGCACCGGCGGCTACGTGATCCCGCCGATGAACTTCTATCGCGAACTCAAGCACGTCCTGGATCAGCACGGCATCCTGATGGTCTCGGATGAAATCCAGATGGGCTTCTACCGCACCGGCAAACTCTGGTCGATCGAGCACTTCGACGTGCAGCCGGACGTGATCGTGTTCGGCAAGGCGCTGACCAACGGCCTCAACCCGCTGGGCGGCATCTGGGCCCGAGAAGAGCTGATCAACCCGAAGATCTTCCCGCCAGGCTCGACCCACTCCACCTTCGCCTCCAACCCGTTGGGCACGGCGGTGGGCCTGGAAATGTTCAAGATGACCAGCGAAGTCGACTACGGCGCAATGGTCATGGCCAAGGGCAAATACTTCCTTGAAGGCCTGCAGGATTTGCAGAAACGTTTTCCGATCATCGGTGACGTCGACGGCCTGGGCCTGGCGCTGCGCTGCGAAATCTGCGGGCCGGATGGCTTCGCCCCGGACAAGGCGACCCTGGACTACATGGTCGAGGAAGGCATGAAAGGTGACATGGTGGTCGATGGCCAGAAACTCGGCCTGATCCTCGACGTGGGCGGTTACTACAAGAACGTGATCACCCTGGCACCGTCCCTGGAAATCAGCTACCCGGAAATCGACCTGGGCCTGAAGCTGCTCGAGCAACTGCTGGTGCGAGCGACCAACCGGTGAGTATCGGCGAGATCGACCTCGGTGAAGGCGGTGCCGGCTTCGTTCTCGGTGAGGGGCCGGTCGGGATTCTGTTGATTCACGGCCTGACCGGCACTCCGACGGAATTGCGCCAGGTCGCCAGGGGGCTGGTCAAGGCG
The DNA here is from genome assembly GCF_002934065.1 of Pseudomonas orientalis. Lineage (NCBI taxonomy): Bacteria > Pseudomonadati > Pseudomonadota > Gammaproteobacteria > Pseudomonadales > Pseudomonadaceae > Pseudomonas > Pseudomonas orientalis. The sequence continues at coordinate 1,279,628 of NZ_CP018049.1, forward strand.
GGCAATTGCACGGTGTACGTGCCCACCCTGGCCGGGCACTGCGGCGATAACAGCGACCTGCAGGCCACCGGCTGGCGCGACTGGTACGCAGGGGTGCGCAAGACCTTCGTACAGGTCAAGCGGCGTCACGCGCAGGTGTTCGTCGGCGGCTTGTCCATGGGCGCGGTGATGTCGATGTACGTGGCGGCCGAGCACCCGGGGCAGGTCGCCGGGCTGCTGATGTATTCCACCACCTTGAAGTACGACGGCTGGAGCATCAACAAGTTGGCGTTTCTCACGCCGTTGCTGATGAAGATTCCGTTCGGCGTGCACGTTTGCAGCTTCGAGGAGAAGCCGCCTTATGGCATCAAGAACGAGCGCCTGCGGGCCGTCGTCGAGCGGCAGATGAAGGAGGGAGAGAGCAGCGAGGCGGGGTTGTTGACCATGGAAGGCGTCACCGTGCGCGAGTTGCATCGCCTCAACGCCGTGGTCAAGAAGCGCATGCCGGCGATCAAGGCACCGGCGCTGGTGTTGCACTCCATCGAGGACGACATCACCAGCCGTTGGAACGCCGATTACGTGGAGCGCCACCTCGGTGGCCCGGTGACCAAGATTCTGCTGGATAACTGCTATCACATGATTACCGTCGACCTGCAATACCGCCGTGTGATCGAGTTGAGCGCCGAGTTTGTCGAGCGGCATTCGATGCATCTCAATCGTGTGGCCTGATTCGCTGACCTGTAGGAGCGAGCGTGCTCGCGAAGGTCGTTCACGATAACGCGTAATGCCAGGCTGAACGTGGTCTCTGCGCGATTTTCGCGAGCACGCTCGCTCCTGCAGCAGGGGCGGTGTTGATAAGGAAAAACTGTGATAACCACCCAAGCCTACCCGTCTATCCGGGCTATCCAGCGCGATGCCTGGAATGACTGTTTTCCCGGTGCCCTGGAGGACTGGGACTATTACCTCGCCGTGGAAAACGCCGCGATCGATGACTTCCAGTGGCGTTACCTGGCCGTCTACGAAGATCAAGCGCTGGTGGCCGTGGCCGTCGCGTTCATGACCCATTATCGCCTCGACACCACGGTGTCCGGGGTCGGCAAACGCTTGACCGAGCGCTTGCAACGCCTGTGGCCGGGGGCCTTGCAGTTGGCCCTGTACGCGCTCGGCTCGCCGGTGGCCGAACGGTGTGACGCGGGTGTCGCCAGCCACGTGCCCGAGGGGCGCAGGCCCCTGTTGCTCGAGCAATTGCTCATCGCGGCGCGGCGCGATGCCGACGGGTTCGGCATCGGCCTGCTGGCGGTCAAGGACGCACCGACCAACGATGCGCACTGGGCCCAGAGTTGTCGCGCCGCAGGCTTTCAAAGCATGCCGAGCCTGCCCACCGGCGTGTTGCCGCTACCCTATGGGTCGGTGGACGCCTACCTGGGCTCGCTGGGCAAGTCCACCCGCAAGGACCTGCGGCGCAAACTGCGCGCGCCGGGGCCACGGGTGGAGTGGCGACACAACATTGATGATGTGTTGCCCGAGGTGATGCGCCTCTATGAAGCGACACTCACACGCGCGGACTTGCAGTTCGAACGCCTGCCCGCCGGTTACTTCACGGGGATTCTCGAGCAACTGCAAGCGCGTGCGGTGTGTGTACTTTACTGGGTGGACGAGCACCTGGTGGCGTTCAACCTGATGCTGCTTGACGAGCATCGGCTGATCGACAAGTTTTTCGGGCATGACATCACGTTCAGCCGTGAATACAACCTGTACTTTCGCAGCTGGCTGACCAACGTCGACTACTGTATTCAACACAATATTGCGCTGTACGAATGCGGCCAGGCCGGTTATGCCAGTAAACTGCGCCTGGGATGCCAGTTCCAGGGCAACAGCCTGTTTTTCCGCCACCGCAATCGGCTGGTCAACGGCCTGCTCACGCTTGTAAAACTGTTTATCCGACCGGACCGTTCCGACCCTGCCATGGCTGCTGCGATAAGCGAAACCTGATGATTACCAAGACCCGCCAGAAAGCCCGCCCCTTTGCCATTTCACGCTGGAGCGTGCAGCGCAAGCTGGTGCTGGCCTTCTGGCTGGTCAGCGTCATTCCGACCATGATCGCGGCGGAACTGGCCGCCACCACGCTGTCGCAGATTTTCGACAGCAACGTGCGCATCTGGCTGCAGGAGTCGACCAAGATCGTCAAGGACGAGATCGGCGATATCCTTCACGATAACGCGCGCATGGCCAAGCTGTTCCTGCGCTACACCAGCCCACCCTCAACCAGGCAGGCTGAACGGCATGACCAGCTCACCGCCGACATCGCCAGCGCCACCGACATCGATGTGGTGGCACTGATTCGTACCAGCGACCACAAGGTGCTGTTCAGCACCGCCGCCGACGATATCGTCAAGCAGATCAGCCTGACCAGCAATGCGGTGTTGCAGACCATACAGGTGGCCGGTGTGAGCACGGGCCTGGTGGTGTCGACCTTCGAGACCACCCGCGATGGGGTCGATTATGTGCTGCTGGTGGCGACTTACCTGGACAGCAGTTTCCTCACCAGCGTGGCCGACGTGCATTCCCTCGACCTGCGCTTGTACCTGGCCAACACGTCGGGGTTTTCCGAGATATTCTCGACTCAGCGTTTCGAAAATCACCCGTCGCGCATTCCCAAAGACGTCGAAGCCGAGCTGCGCAGCACCCGGCAGCCGAGCGAGCAGTTCACCACTCAGTACAGCGGCTTGTACTGGCCGATATTCAACGACGACGGCGAGCTGCAAGGCGTGATCTTCAGCGGCCTGCTGCGCCACACGAGCCTGGTGGGGCTGGTGAACCAGAGCAATTTGTTCCTGCTGATTTTCCTGGTCAGCTCGGCGCTGTCGCTGGCCGCAGGCATGTGGGTGTCGCGACGCCTGACCCAGCCGCTGCGCGACTTGTCCCAGGGCGTGAATGCGGTGATCTCCGGCAACTACACGCACCGCGTCGTGGTCAGCGGCGGCGACGAACTGGCGCAACTGAGCAGCACGTTCAACCACATGACTGCACGGCTGGGCGAATTGCATCATCTGGAAGCCCAGCTACGCCGGCGTGACCGCCTGCATGCCCTGGGTGAAGTCGCCATGGGCCTGGCCCATGAAATCCGCAACCCGCTGGGCATCATCAAGACCGCCACCCAACTGCTGCATCGTCGCGCCGACCTGCCGGACACCGACAAGCGCCACCTGGAGTACGTCATCAGCGAGGTCAGCCGGATCAACGAACTGATCACTGAATTCCTCGATTTCGCCAAGCCCAATCCGCCGATGCGCGTCCTGCAACCGGCACGCGCGCTGGTGGAGGAAATTCTCGGCTTCTGCGCCCCGGAGTTGAGCACTCACAACATCGACGCCCAGATTGACGACCAGGCGCCCGACGCCACGATCTACGCCGACGCCAAGCAGCTCAAGCAGGCCTGTCTCAACCTGATTCTCAACGCCATCGACGCGATGCCCGAAGGCGGGCGCCTCACCCTGGGTATCCGCAGCGCGGGCAACAATACCGTGATCAGCATCGCCGATACCGGTGAGGGCATCCCGGCGGATATGGTCGAGCGCATCTTCACGCCCTTTGTCACCACCAAGGCCTCGGGCACAGGCCTGGGCCTGGCCAAGGTCTATTCCATCATGGAAAGTCACGACGGCAGCATCGAGTGCGTCACCGAGAAAGATGCCGGCGCCACCTTCAACCTGTACATTCCGGCTAACGGTGAAGACAACGGCGAGTATGAGGACGGGCATGACGCATAACGTATTGGTGGTCGATGACGAGCCCAAGCTCTGTGAACTGCTGTCGTCCGCCCTGAGCCAGAACGGCATTCAGGTGTTTACCGCCGGCAACGGCCTGCACGCGCTCAAAGTGCTGGAGCAGGAGGACATCGACCTGGTCATCAGCGACTGGCGCATGCCGGGCATGGACGGGCCGGCGTTGCTGGCCGAGATCAAGCAGCGTTATCCACACGTGCCGGTGATCGTGATGACGGCCTACAGCACGGTGAAAAATGCCGTGCAATCGATGCGCAATGGCGCCTACGACTACATTGCCAAGCCGTTCGATATCGACGAACTCGACATCACCGTGGCCAAGGCCCTGCAATTTCGCGACATCATGCGCGATAACGCACGGCTGCGCGCCGAGCTGGATGAGCACGCCCAGTTCGACAGCCTGGTGGGCGACAGCCCGGCGTTTCGCAAAGTGCTGCAAGCGGTGGACTCGGTGCGCGACAGCAGCGCAACCATCCTGCTGACCGGCGAAAGCGGCACCGGCAAGGAAATGGTCGCCCGCGCCATTCACAAGCACGGCAGCCGTGCCGACCAGCCGTTCGTGGCGGTCAATTGCGCGGCGATCCCTGAAGGTTTGCTGGAAAGCGAGATGTTCGGTCATCGCAAAGGCGCGTTCACCGGCGCCGTGGCCGACCGGGTAGGGCGCTTCATGCAGGCCGACAAGGGCACGCTGTTCCTCGATGAGGTCGGTGATATGCCGTTGGCCTTGCAGGCCAAGATCCTGCGCGCCCTGCAGGAGCGGGTTATCGAGCCGGTGGGCGACCCCCGCGAGCGCAAGGTGGACGTGCGGGTGATCGCCGCCACCAACAAGAACCTGCTGGACGCAGTGGCCAACAAGGAGTTTCGCGAAGACCTGTATTACCGCCTGAATGTCTTCCCGATTCCGCTGCCGGCCCTGCGCGAGCGTGTGGAAGATATCGCGCCCCTGGCCCGGCACTTCGCCCGCACCCTCAGCGCGACGGCCGGCAAACGCATCAGCGGGTTCAGTCCCGAAGCCTTGCAGGCCATGGCGGCGTACCACTGGCCGGGTAATATCCGCGAGCTGCAAAACTGCGTGGAGCGGGCGACCATCGTGGCGGCGTCGCCGGTGATCGAAGATATCGATTTGCCGGGTTACCTGTTCGCCTCCAGGCCCGCCGAGGCCGGCGCGGCGACAATCCTGAGTGATGGGCCGGGTTTGCCGCAGGATCTGGATGCGGCGCTGGCGGAGGTGGAGAAGGCTTATATCCTGGCGGCCTTGCAGGAGAGCAACGGGGTACAGGCTGCGGCGGCGCAGCGCATCGGGATTTCAGAGCGCAGTTTCTGGTACCGCCTGAAGAAGCTCGGCATCCAGGTCGACAAAATAGTCCGCTGAGCGAATGTGATTGAAACTGTGGGAGGGGGCTTGCCCCCGATTGCGGTGTGTCAGTCACCTTATCTTCAACTGACCCACCGCTATCGGGGGCAAGCCCCCTCCCACAGTTGGACTGTGGTGTGTCAGGAGTGCAGGCGTACCCACACGCTGACCAGTACGGTTGCAGCTATCAGCCACGCCACCGCCGCGACTGCGAGCGACGCCTCCAGCCGCATCCGATCCACCACCACATACAACGTGGCCAGGTACACAAAGTACGGAATGATCGACCACATCCCGAACAGTATCGTGGTCTTCAGGTCCTCCACGGAGCGGCCCTTGCCGACGATGTAGTGGGCGATCAGCGCAAAGGTGGGAAACAGCGGCACCAGGCCTGCGATGTAATAGTTTTTGGTCTTGGCCAGTGCCGCCAATATCAGCACTACCGCAGCGCCAAGCGCGGCTTTCAGAAATAGATCCATCAGTGACTCAACCCGTATTTCTTGACCTTGTCGAACAGCGTGGTCTTGGCCATCCCCAGTTCCTGGCTGGCCTGGGTCAGGTTGCCGCCGCTGCGTTGCAGGGCATCGTTGAGCAGGTTGCGCTCGAAGGCTTCCACCGCTTCGGTAAAGGCCAGGCCCTGGGTGCTGCTACCCGTACCGCTTTTCTTGAAGGCGGGCAGGCCCAGGGCGAAGCGTTCGGCGACGTTGCGCAGTTCGCGCACGTTGCCCGGCCAGTCGTGGCTCATCAGGCTCGACAGGGTCTGGTTGTCCAGCTCCGGTGCGGTGCGATCGAAGCGCAGTGAGGATTGTTGCAGGAAGTGTTCGAACAACTGCAGGATGTCTTCACGGCGCTCGCGCAGGGGCGGCAGTTCCAGGGTGACCACATTGAGCCGGTAGTACAGGTCGCTGCGGAACTGGCTGGCGCGGCTCAGTTCGTCCAGGTCGGACTTGGTGGCGGCGATCACCCGGCAATCCACGGCCACGCTCTGGTTCGAACCCAGGCGCTCGAGGGTGCGTTCCTGCAGAACCCGCAGCAATTTGATCTGCAGGTTGATCGGCATGCTTTCCACTTCATCGAGAAACAGCGTGCCCTCATGGGCGTGTTCGATCTTGCCGATGCGGCGCTTGCCGGCGCCCGTGAAGGCGTTGGCCTCGTGGCCGAATATCTCGCTTTCGAACAGGTTCTCCGGCAGTCCGCCGCAGTTCAGTGCGACGAACGGGTGGGAATGGCGCCGGCTGAAATCATGCAGGCAACGCGCGACCAGCTCCTTGCCGGTGCCGGTTTCACCTTCGATCAGCACATTGGCCGAGGTGTCGGCGACGTTGGCGATCAGTTCGCGCAGGTTCTGCATCGCCGACGAGCGGCCGATGATGCGGCCCTCCAGTGAGTCGCGCTCGGCCAGCTGGCGGCGCAGCGACCAGACTTCCCGCGCCAGCCCGCGCTGTTCCAGGGCACGCCTGGCAACCTCTACCAGGCGCTCGGGGGAGAAGGGTTTTTCCATGAAATCGTAGGCGCCGTTGCGCATGGCGCCGACGGCCATGGAGATGTCGCCATGCCCGGTGATCAGCACTACCGGCAGGCTTTTATCCAGCGCCTTGAGGCGGGTCAGCAGCTCCAGCCCGTCGATGCCCGGCAGGCGGATATCGCTGATGACAATGCCGGCAAAGTTCTCGCCGATGTGCGTCAGCGCTTCTTCGGCACTGCCCACGCCGATGCTGTGAATGTCTTCCAGCGCCAGGGCCTGCTGGCAACCGAGCAGCACATGGGGGTCATCTTCGACGATCAGGACAGTGAGGTCTTGGGCTTGCATATTCATGTCGACTCAACTTTTTCAGCGCCCGCCAACGGCAGGTTCAGGACAAACGCGGTACCACCACTGGCCGGGTGTTCCACCGCCAGGCTGCCGCCGGTGGCGGCCGCGAGGCTCGCGGAGAGGGTCAGGCCCAGGCCCAGGCCTTGCTCGCCGGGTTTGGTGGTAAAGAACGGCTCGAACAGATGCTTGCGGGCTTCGGCGTCGATGCCGTGGCCATTATCGCGCACCCGCAGGCGATATTTGCCCTCGGCGCTCTGGCCTTCCAGCCACAACTGCGGCGCCGGTTGTGCCTGCATCGCGTCGAGGGCATTGCCGATCAGGTTGACCAGAATCTGCTCCAGGCGTGTCTGATCGATCTGCAGTTGGGCATTGGCGAACTCACGGTGCACGGTCACGGGCAGGCTGTCCAGGCGCGCGCCAAGCACCTGGAACGCCGCGTCCACGGCCTTGGCCAGGCTCGCCTCGCCCTGGTCGTCACCGCGCCGGGCAAACGAGCGCAGGCTGGCGGTGATGCGGCCCATGCGGTCGATCAGTTCGTTGATGGTCTTGAGGTTGGCGCTCGCGGTGTCCAGGGCTCCGCGTTCGAGGAAACGCACGGTGTTACCGGACAGGGTACGCAGCGCGGCCAGGGGTTGATTCAATTCGTGGGCGATGCTGGTGGACATCTGGCCGATCGCCGCGAGTTTGCCGGCCTGCACCAGTTCGTCCTGGGCGTGGCGCAAGGTCTCTTCGGCCTGGCGCCGTTCGCGAATCTGGCCCTTGAGGCGTTCATTGCTGGCGCGCAGGTCGGCGGTGCGTTCGGCGATCCGTCGCTCCAGTTGGCTGTTGGCTTCCTGCAGGGCTTCCCGCGCGGCAAGACGGGTGGCGATGACCTTGCGTCGCTCATTCCAGGCAATCAGCAAAAACGCGACCAGGCCGAACGCGACCGCGACCAGAATGCCCTGATTGATCGCGGCGCGGCGCAGGTCATTGAGCGGGGTGAGCAGGGTGAAATTCCACGGCGTGTCATTCAAGGGCCGGGTTTGCGCCAGGTAGCTGACTTCGTGCTTGTCGCTGACCACTTCGCTGTTGGCCGGGAACGTCAGCTTTTCGCTGCCTTCGTTCAAGCGCTCGCGGGCCAGGGGCTCCAGTGCGTTCAGGGTCGCCCAGTAATATTGCAGGCTGTGCGCCAGTCGGTCCCGGGTGTCATCGCTCAGGGGCCGCACCGCCTTGAGGCGACGTGCCGGATCACTGGACAGGATGATGATGCCGTTTTCGTCACTGACAAAGGCCTCGAGGCGCGCGCGCTGCCAGCGTTCCTCAAGCGCTTCCAGGCGCACCTTGACCACGGCGACACCGATGATCTTGCCGTGCTCTTCCAGGCCATGAGCCAGGTAGTAGCCGGGTTCGCCGTTGGTGCTGCCGATGCCGTAGAAACGCCCGGGCTGGCCGCGTACGGCGTTCTGGAAATAGGCGCGAAAGGACAGGTCTTCACCCTGGTAACTGTCGGCGTCGCGCCAGTTACTGGTGGCCAGTACCCGACCGGTGGTGTCCATCACGTAGATGGCCCGGCTGCGGCTGCGGCGGTTCAGACCTTCAAGGTAATCGTTGACGGTCTTGCGGGTTTCCTGGCTGGGATCGGCCAGGAGCAGGGAAACGCTGGATTCCAGCTCAAGCAGGCTGGGCAGGTAGGTGTATTTGCTCAGTTCGCTTTCGACGGTGCGGGCATGCAACTCCAACTGGCGTCCGCCATTGTCGCTGAGGGTGCGGATGCCGTAGTACTCACTGACCCAGAAGCCGATATAACCCAGGCCGATCATCAGGGCGATGATCAACGGCGGCAGGAACAGTTGGCGTATCAGACGAGGCTTCACGGCAAGTGATGGCGGCGCGGCGCGATATTGATTGGGGTCGCATTTCATCACAGATGCCTTGGGTCAACCAGCGCTGCCAGCCTGTGTGGTCCACTGTGGGAGGGGGCTTGCCCCCGATAGCAGTGTGTCAGTCGGTACACCTTTAACTGATCCACCGCTATCGGGGGCTTGCCCCCTCCCACATTGGCCCGGTTTCGGCAGGGGAAGCTTTACTTAGTGCTGCAGGATTTTCTCAAGGAAGTGCTGCGCACGTTCGGAGCGGGCGCTGATGTCGCCGAAGAACTCTTCTTTCGGGCAGTCTTCGATGATCTTGCCGGCGTCCATGAAGATCACGCGGTCGGCCACTTTGCGCGCAAAGCCCATCTCGTGGGTCACGCACATCATGGTCATGCCTTCCTGGGCCAGTTGCACCATCACGTCGAGCACTTCGTTGACCATTTCCGGGTCCAGCGCCGAGGTCGGTTCGTCGAACAGCATGACGATCGGGTCCATGGCCAGGGCGCGGGCAATCGCCACACGTTGCTGCTGACCACCGGACAGTTGGCCCGGGTGCTTGTGGGCATGGGCCGACAGGCCTACGCGCTCGAGCAGTTGCAGGCCCTTCTGGGTGGCTTCTTCCTTGCTGCGGCCGAGCACCTTGATCTGCGCGATGGTCAGGTTTTCGGTGATGGTCAGGTGCGGGAACAACTCGAAGTGCTGGAACACCATGCCCACGCGCGAGCGCAGTTTCGGCAGGTTGGTCTTCGGGTCGGCAATCGAGGTGCCGTCCACGACTACGTCGCCCTTCTGGAACGGTTCCAGCGCGTTGACACACTTGATCAGCGTGGATTTGCCCGAGCCGGACGGCCCGCACACCACGATCACTTCGCCTTTTTTAACCTCGGTGCTGCAGTCGGTCAGCACCTGGAAGTCGCCATACCACTTGTTGATGTTCTTGATAGAGATCATACGGCAAACCTTTTTTGCAGACGCTTGACCAGCAGCGAGGCGGAAAAGCTGATGATGAAGTAGACGACACCGGCGAAAATCAGGAACTCATTGGAACGGCCGATGATGTCGCCGTTGGAGCGGGCGGAGTTGAGGAAGTCCACCAGGCCCACGGTGTAGACCAGCGAAGTGTCCTGGAACAGGATGATCGACTGTTGCAGCAGCAACGGCGTCATCTTGCGGAACGCCTGCGGCAGGATGATCAGCCGCATGGTCTGGCCGTAGGTCATGCCCATCGCCTGAGCGGCAGCCATCTGTCCCTTGGGGATCGACTGCACGCCGGCCCGCACGATTTCACAGAAGTACGCGGCTTCGAACATCATGAACGCCACGACGCACGAGGTGAACGCGCCGATCGGCGTGTCTTCGCCGGTGATCCAGCGCAGCACGAAGGGCACCGCCAGGTAGAACCAGGTGATGACCAGCAGCAGCGGGATCGAACGGAAGTAGTTCACATAGGCGCCGGCCACGCGGGACAGCAGCTTGCTGGACGACAGGCGCATCAGCGCGAGGATCGTGCCCAGGATGATGCCGCCCACCACGCCCATGACCATCAGTTGCAGGGTCATGACCATGCCGTTCCACAGGCCCGGGATCGCGGGGATGATGCCGCTGAAATCGAAGTCCATTATTTACCCCCCACGGAGATCAGGCCGGGCACTGCGACTTTCTTCTCGACCACACGCATCAGCAGCATCAGGCTCATGTTCAGGGTGAAGTAGATCAGCGTGGCCAGGGTGAAGGCTTCAAACAGGTTGGCCGAAAACTCGGCGGTCTGCTTGGTTTGCGCCAGCAGTTCCATCAAGCCGATCAGGGACGCCACGGAGGAGTTCTTGAACACGTTGAGGAATTCGGAGGTAAGCGGCGGAATGATGATGCGGTAGGCCTGGGGCAGCAGCACGTTCCAGTAGATCTGCGGCAGCTTGAAACCCATGGCGCGGGCTGCGGATTCCTGGCCGCGTGGCAGCGCCTGGATACCGGTGCGCACTTGTTCGCACACACGGGCGGCGGTGAACAGGCCCAGACAGACGACGACGCTCAGGTAGGCGGAAGTAGTCGGGTTCAGGTCCTGCTTGTACCAGTCCTGCAGGTTCTGCGGCAGCAGATCGGGTACCAGGAAGTACCAGATAAACAGTTGAACCAGCAGCGGCACGTTACGAAACAGTTCCACGTAGCAGGTCGCGATACCCGATACGAGGCGGTTCGGTACAGTGCGCATGACCCCCAGAATGGAGCCCAGCAGCAAGGCGACAATCCATGCCACGACAGCGATGGCGATGGTCCAGCCCAGGCCGGCGATGTACCAGTCGAGATAAGTCTCGCTGCCCACGCCGGTGGACTTGAAGAACACGCCCCAGTCCCAGTTGTAATTCATTAGGGTCTCCCCCGAAATCGATCGATGTACAAGCACCCGCTTGGGGAATGCCATTTCCCACCTGACGTTGAACGCCAGGCACACACGATCGGCTCGAAAACCGCCAGGTCGAGTGTTCCAAGTTAAAGCCAGCAGGTATTAACAGACGCCTGAGGGAGGGTTGGCTCCCTCAGGCGATAAGCTTAGTCAGGTATCAGATTTTTACTTCTGGCGCTGGTTTGTCGCTTGGGTTGGCGATCAGCTCCTTGACCTTGTCGCTCATCGGGAAGTTCAGGTTCAGGCCTTTCGGTGGGATCGGGCTTTCGAACCACTTGGCGTAGATCTTGTTGATCTCGCCGGACTTGTACAGGCCGACAATGGCGTCATCCACGGCTTTCTTGAAGTCCGGGTCGCCCTTGCGGACCATGCACGCATAGGCTTCGAAGGACTGCGGAGTACCGGTGATGACCCAGTCGTCCGGCTTCTTGGCCTTGGCTTCTTCACCGGCCAGCAGGGCGTCGTCCATCATGAACGCAACGGCGCGGCCGCTTTCGAGCATCTGGAAGGATTCGCCGTGGTCTTTGGCGGAGATGACGTTCATGCCCATCTGCTTGTCGGCGTTCATCGCCTTGATGATGCGCTCGGACGTGGTGCCGGCGGTGGTCACGACGTTCTTGCCTTTCAGGTCGGCAAAGTCGGCGTAGGACGGCTTGCCTTCCTTGTCTTTCTTGACCAGCAGGCGGGTGCCGATTTCGAAGATGTTGGTGGTGAAATCAACTTGCTGGGCGCGTTCGGCGTTGTTGGTGGTGGAGCCACACTCAAGGTCCGCGGTACCGTTCTGGATCAGCGGGATACGGGTTTGCGAGGTCACCAGGTTGTACTTGACCTTCAGGTCTGGCTTGTTCAGGTCTTTTTTCAGGGCTTCGACGACGGCCAGCTGAATGTCGTGGGAGTAGCCGACAGGCTTGCCCGAACCATCCGCAATGTAGGAAAACGGGATGGAGCTGTCGCGGTGAGCGAGAGTAATAGTGCCGGAGTCGTTGATTTTCTTCAGCGTGCCGGTGAGTTCGGCGGCGAAAACTGGAGTGCTGATCAGAGCAGCAGCGATAGCTGCGCCCAGGATATGGGGAACGATGCGCATCAATACTTCCTCGACATTTGTTTTTTTTATGAAGCCAGCTAAACGGCTCTCTTGTACAGCGAATGCCTTGACGGCTCCTGAGGCGTCTCGGGCAATCGTCAGGAAGTGTAGAGCATGAGTCGTGCCATACGGCAATTAAAAGCTTAACTGCATGATTTATATGAATATTAACTTTGTATGACGGTTGCGCTTTGCATCCTGGGTACGGCTAACCGAATGGAGAGGCTGTATAGCGTTCGGAAAACCGAATCTCAAGCCTGCTGACGGTAGGAGCGAGCTTGCTCGCGAAAAACGCAAAAGCGCCGCGTTTATTCTGGATAAACGCGGCGCTCTCGGGTTTTTCGCGAGCAAGCTCGCTCCTACAGTGTCGGCAGGGCGTCAGGCCGCTTCGATCTTGCTGCGACTCTGTTCAACCTTGGACAGGTAGCGTTGCAGGTTGTCCTGTTCCGCCGTCGTGGTGAACAGGCCCAGCTTGGTGCGGCGCCACAGCACGTCCTGAGGCTGCGTCACCCATTCTTCAGCGCACAGGTAATCGACTTCACGGGTGTAAAGCCCGCCTCCCAGGTGCTCACCCAGATCAGCGAGGGTCTGCACACCTTCTAGCAGGCGCCAGGTGCGGCTGCCGTAGGTGGTCGACCAGCGGCGGGCGATCTCGCCCGGCAGCCAGTCGAACTTGCTGCGAATGGCCTCGGCCAGGGCTTCTGGCGTGGTCATGTCTTCGCCGCCGGGCAGGCTGGCCTTGGCGGTCCAGCTTGGGCGCATTTGCGTGAAGTATGGCGCCAGTTGCGCCATGGCCGATTCAGCCAGCTTGCGATACGTGGTCAGCTTGCCGCCGAACACCGACAGGATCGGTGCCTCGCCGGTGCCGCCGGACAGCGATAGCGTGTAGTCACGGGTAATGGCTGACGGGTTATCCGATTCGTCATTGCACAACGGACGCACGCCCGAATAGGTGTGGACGATGTCGTCACGGCTCAGCTGTTTCTTGAAGTGTGCGTTGACCACCTTGAGCATGTAGTCGGTTTCACCTTCGGTGATAGCCACTTTCGCCGGATCGCCGGTGTATTCACGGTCGGTGGTGCCGATGATGGTCAGGTGATTCAGGTACGGAATCGTGAAGACGATGCGCTGGTCTTCGTTCTGCAGAATGTGCGCATGCGCACCTTCGTAGAGTTTCGGCACGATCAGGTGGCTGCCCTGGATCAGGCGGATACCGTAAGGCGAATCCAGCTTCAGATCGTCCTTGATGAACTTGGCGACCCACGGGCCTGCGGCGTTTACCAGCGCACGGGCGCGAATCGAGAACCGGCTGCCATCGGCGCGTTCCATGTTCATTTCCCACAGGCCGTTGCTGCGGTGTGCGCTGATGCAACGGGTCTGGGTGTGGATATGCGCGCCTTTCTCGCGTGCGGCCATGGCATTGAGCACCACCAGGCGGGCGTCGTCGACCCAGCAGTCGGAGTATTCGAAGCCTTTGGTGATTTCGCTTTTCAGCGGGCTGTCGGCGCCGAACTTGAGGCTTTTGGAACCGGCCAGTTTCTCGCGCTTGCCCAGGTGGTCATACAGGAACAGGCCGGCACGAATCATCCAGGCCGGGCGCAGGTGCGGACGGTGCGGCAGCACGAAGCGCATCTGCTTGACGATGTGCGGAGCTTTCGCCAACAGCACTTCGCGCTCGGCCAGGGCCTCGCGTACCAGACGGAACTCGTAGTGCTCCAGGTAGCGCAGGCCACCGTGGATCAGCTTGCTGCTGGCGGAGGAGGTGTGGCTGGCCAGGTCATCCTTTTCGCAAAGGAATACCGACAAACCGCGACCGGCTGCGTCTGCTGCAATGCCGACGCCATTGATCCCGCCGCCTATTACGGCCACGTCATAGACTTCGGCAAGCGGTGGAGCAGGCAAGGTAGAAGGGTTCATCGGCTGGCCTCGCGATCTTTTCGTATTGGAATTCGAACATTAATGTTCATTTGCGAAAATGGTAGCTGATAAATGCGCGCACAGCCACCTGACATCGATTGAAAAAACTCATCGAAGGGAGGGAAAAGGAAAATTTGTGAACATGAGCCGAGGGCCAAGGCTCAAGAAATGGGTGTCGATTAGACTGCCATCGGGGGCAAGCCCCTTCCCACATTTGAATGTGTTTACATATTAAGTGTGGGAAGGGGCTTGCCCCCGATGGCGTCAGTACAGGCGCTACACCACTTCCAGACGAACCTTATGTTCATTCAACACCTGCACCAGCGCCGGCACCGGCTGCTGATCGGTGACCAGGCAGTCCACCAGGCTGATCGGGCCCAAGCGAATCATGGCATTGCGCCCGAATTTGCTGGAGTCCGCCGCCAGGATCACTTGCCGCGCATTGGCGATAATCGCCTGGGAGACCCGCACTTCCTGATAGTCGAAGTCGAGCAGGCTGCCGTCTTCATCGATGCCGCTGATACCCACCAGCGCGAAGTCGACCTTGAACTGGTTGATGAAATCGACGCTGGCCTGGCCAACCACACCGCCGTCACGCCGCACATTGCCGCCGGTCAGCAAGACGTCGAAGTCGTCCTTGGCACTGAGCATGGTGGCGACGTTGAGGTTGTTGGTGATGATTTTCAGGTGATGGTGATTGAGCAGCGCGCGGGCAATGGATTCGGTAGTGGTGCCGATATTGATGAACAACGAGGCGTGATCGGGGATCTGTGCCGCGATGGCTTCGCCGATACGCTGCTTTTCATCGCGCATCTGGTCGGCACGCATGGCGTACGCGGTGTTCTCGACGCTGGAGTCATAGGCCGCGCCGCCGTGGTAGCGGCGCAGCAGATTGGCGTCCGCCAACTGATTGATATCGCGGCGGATGGTTTGTGGGGTGACAACGAACAGCTGCGCCATTTCCTCGATACTGACATAACCGCGTTCGCGGACCAGTTCGAGGATTTGTTGTTGGCGGGGAGGCAGATTCATGGGGCGTCCTTTGGGCTGCCATACAAAAGTGGCCCATGATGACGCAGGAATCTGCTCCCTGCCAGTTACAACCTGACGTTGGCTTATTCAGCGCCTTCGTGCGGCTCCCAGTCGCGGGTGCGACTGACTGCTTTTTGCCAGCCTGCGTAGAGCTTCTCTTTGGAGGCCTCATCCAGCTGTGGTTCGAATTCGCGTTCGATCACCGCTTTGCCGCGCAACTCGTCCAGGCTGCCCCAGAAGCCGCACGCCAGACCGGCCAGGTAGGCCGCGCCCAATGCAGTGGTCTCGCGCATCTGCGGACGCTCGACCTGAGTGCCGAGGATGTCGGCCTGGAACTGCATCAGGAAATTGTTGGCGACCGCGCCGCCGTCCACGCGCAGGGCTTTGAGGCGTTCGCCCGAGTCCTGTTGCATGGCGTCGAGCACGTCACGGGTCTGGTAGGCAATCGACTCCAGGGCGGCGCGAATAATGTGATCCACGCGTACGCCACGGGTCAGGCCGAACAGTGCGCCACGGGCATACGGGTCCCAGTAAGGCGCGCCCAGGCCGGTGAAGGCCGGGACCAGGTACACGCCGTTGCTGTCCTTGACCTTGCCGGCGAAGTATTCGGTGTCAGTGGCATCGGCGATGATCTTCAGCTCGTCACGCAACCACTGTACGGTGGAGCCGCCGTTGAATACCGCGCCTTCCAGGGCATAAGCCACTTCGCCACGTGGGCCGCAGGCGATGGTGGTGAGCATGCCGTGCTTGGATTTCACCGCTTTGTCGCCGGTGTTCATCAGCAGGAAGCAGCCGGTGCCGTAGGTGTTCTTGGCCTGGCCGGCTTCGACGCACATCTGGCCGAACAGCGCAGCCTGTTGGTCGCCCGCGATGCCGCCGATGGCGATGCCGCTTTTGGTACGGCCGTAGATTTCCGAGGACGACTTCACCTCCGGCAGCATTTCGCGCGGTACGTCGAGGATTTCCAGCATCTTCGCATCCCACTCCAGCGTGTGGATGTTGAAGAGCATGGTGCGCGAGGCGTTGGTGTAGTCAGTGACGTGGGTCTTGCCGCCGGTAAATTTCCAGATCAGCCAGCTGTCGATGGTGCCGAACAGCAGTTCACCGTTACGCGCACGCTCGCGGCTGCCTTCGACGTTGTCGAGGATCCATTTGAGCTTGGTGCCGGAGAAGTACGGGTCGGTGACCAGGCCGGTGGTGTCATTGATGTATTGCTCGTGACCGTCGCGTTTGAGCTGTTGGCAGATCTCGGTGCTGCGCCGGCATTGCCAGACGATCGCGTTGTAGATCGGGCGGCCGGTGACTTTGTCCCACACTACGGTGGTTTCACGCTGGTTGGTGATGCCGATGGCGGCGACCTGGTCATGGTGCAGGCCGGCCTGCGCCAGCGCTTCGACCATCACCGCGCTCTGGGTCGCGAAAATTTCCATCGGGTCATGCTCGACCCAGCCCGCTTGCGGATAGTGCTGAGTGAATTCACGCTGGGCGGTGCACACCACGTTGGCGTCACGATCGAAGATGATGGCGCGGGAACTGGTGGTGCCCTGATCAAGGGCAATGATGTAGTTCTTATTCTGAATGTCGGTCATGTCGATTGCCTTAGACGGAAAATAAGGAAGTAAGGAGTCGGCCGGGTCCGCAAAGGGGCAGTGCGGGCCAGGCCGGCGGTATCAGGAAATACGCGTCTTGCCGTTGACAGCCGTGTCAGGTGTTTCAGCTATAGCAGGTGCGGCGCTCGGCAGATGACGGGCAATCAGCCCGCGATACGCGGCAGCGCCGAGGCATGCGCCGACAATCGGCGCGAAAATCGGTACCAGGAAGTAAGGAATATCGCGGCCGCCAGTAAAGGCCATTTCACCCCAGCCGGCGAAAAAGGTCATCAGCTTGGGCCCGAAATCCCGCGCCGGGTTCATCGCAAAGCCGGTCAATGGGCCCATGGCGCTGCCAATCACAGCGATCAGCAGGCCGATCAGCAGCGGAGCCAGCGGACCGCGTGGCAGGCCATTGTTATCGTCCGTCAACGCCATGATGACGCCCATCAGGATCGCCGTGATGACCATTTCCACCAGGAATGCCTGCGCCGTGCTCAGCAATGCATGGGGGTAAGTGGAAAACACCGAGGCCAATTCAAGGCTGGCCTGGGAGCCACGCACCATGTGATGGCTTTGTTCGTAATCGAAAAAAAGATTGCTGTAGAGCGTGTACACCAGCGCGGCGGAACAGAAGGCACCGGCGATTTGGGCAAGGATATAGAAGGGCAGTTTGCGCTTTTCGAAATCGGCGAAAATGCACAGGGCGATACTCACCGCCGGGTTGAGGTGAGCCCCGGAAATACCGGCACTCAGGTAGATCGCCATGCTGACGCCGACGCCCCAGATAATGCTGATTTCCCACAAGCCAAAGCTCGCACCCGCGACCTTGAGCGCAGCGACGCATCCGGTACCGAAGAAGATCAGCAGCGCAGTGCCGAGGAATTCGGCCATGCATTGGCTCGAAAGTGAAGGCTGTTGAAGAGCAGTTGTCATGGAAAACCTCAGTTGTTGTTCTTGTCTGGCGCACTGCCTCAATGGGCGGTTGCGCGATTTTCACCGTGACAAGGATCCCCATCCTGCGCCACGGCTTACTGCTCGAATACCGGGAGCTATTCCTACAGCATTCGGAAACGAAAAAATATAGACAAGAATGACCGCTGTCAAAGGTCGAAAGTGAACGATTGGTCATTTCCGAACTATTGGTGTGGTGAATGATCACGGAGCGAGCCAGGTATTCGTACGCGGGAAGGACTGTACTAGAGCGTTTTGGGCGGACTTGGCCTAGAATCGGCCGTCAGTTAGCACTCTCGGAGCCCATATGACCCCGGCCTTGGATCTGTTGAAAAAAGTTCGCGCCGAACATCGTATCCACAGTTATGAACATGACCCCAAGGCCGCATCGTATGGCCTGGAGGCCGCGGAAAAATTGGGCCTAGACCCGGCGCAAGTGTTCAAGACGCTGCTGGCGAGCAGTGAGAAGGGCGAATTGCTGGTGGCAGTGGTGCCGGTCGTCGGAAGTCTGGATCTGAAGGCACTGGCGAATGCGGCAGGCGTCAAGAAGGTCGAAATGGCCGACCCGGCCGCCGCGCAGCGTTCTACAGGTTACCTGTTAGGCGGCATCAGCCCGCTGGGGCAAAAGAAGCGCTTGCGTACGTTCATCGATGTAACGGCACAGCCGTTTGCGACGATTTTTGTCAGTGCTGGCCGGCGCGGGTTGGAAGTCGAGCTGCCGGCCAGTGTGCTGGCTGAACATACCCAAGCCAGGTTCGCGCCGATTGGCCGGGCCTGATGGGCTTGCCCTAATGCCAGTCAGTTAAGCTTACACCGCCCTCTGTAGGAGCGAGCTTGCTCGCGAAAAACGTCAACGATAACGCGTGCTTCCTGAATGAACGCGTTGCCTGTGAGTTTTTCGCGAGCAAGCTCGCTCCTACAGGTTTAACCTGGTTTATTCAGATAGCTGATTGTGCCTGGAACAGCACCAGGTGCTCGGCAGCCACTCGAATGCCCACCTGCGCGCCGACCTGCTGATCGACATGGCTGGGAAAAATCGACTCCAGCTGCGCGCCCGTCGCAAGTTGCAGGCGGTATAGCGTTGACGCGCCGAGGAAGGTCTTGCCGACAATTCGCGCTTTCAACGCACTGTCCGGTGCGTAGACGATGTCATCCGGCCGCAGCAATACATCCACCGCGCCACCGGTCGGCCAGCTATAGGCACGGTTGCCACGCAGCTCGCCCAGCTCGGTGCTGACGGACTCGGGCGAGCTCAATTGGCCGCGAATAAAATAGCCCTGGCCGATAAAGCTGGCCACATAAGGCGTCTGCGGCTCGTGATAGAGGTTGTAGGGCGTATCCCATTGCTCAAGACGCCCCTCCTTGAAAACGCCCACATGGTCGCTGACGGCAAAGGCTTCCTCCTGATCATGGGTGACCAGGATCGCACTGGTGCCGCGCGCCTTGAGAATGTCACGCACTTCATGGCTGAGCTTGCGCCGCAGTTCGCCATCCAGGTTGGAAAACGGTTCGTCCAGCAGCAGCAATTGCGGTTCCGGCGCCAGGGCACGGGCGAGGGCGACGCGTTGTTGCTGGCCACCTGAAAGCTCGTGGGGGAAGCGTTTGCCCAGGTCTTTGAGGTTCACCAGTTCCAGCAACTCGGCGACCACACGCTCTTTGTGCGGGTGCTTGCGAATGCCGAAAGCGATGTTGTCGGCCACGCTCAGATGAGGAAACAACGCGTAATCCTGGAACACCATGCCGATACGACGTTTCTCCGGTGCCAGCGTGAAACCGGCACTGGAGATCACTTCGCCCGCCAGGCTGATTTCACCTTCGTGCACCGGCTCGAACCCGGCAATGGCGCGCAGTGTGGTGGTCTTGCCGCAGCCCGAGGAGCCGAGCAGGCAGCCGATATCGCCCGCGTTGAGGTGCAGGTTGAGGTTCTGCACCACCCGTTGACCTTGATAGCCGCAGGCCAGATTGCGCAGGCTCAGCAGTAATGGCTGGCTCATGCGTGGTGGTACGACGGCGGCACGAGGAATTCGAGCAGGGCCTTTTGCGCATGCAGGCGGTTCTCGGCCTGGTCCCAGGCGACCGAGCGCGGGTCGTCGAGCAGGTCCGGGCTGATTTCCTCGCCACGGTGGGCGGGCAGGCAGTGCATGAACAGCACGTCCGGTGCGGCCAGGTCGAGCAGGGCGCGTGTGACCTGGAATGGCGTGAACAGTGCCAGGCGCCTGGCGGTTTCGTCTTCCTGGCCCATGGAGGTCCAGACGTCGGTGCTGACCAGATGGGCGCCGACCACCGCATCTTTCGGATCGCGCAGCAGTTGCACACGGCCATCGGCCTTGGCCATGAACTCGGCGCTGGGTTCGTAACCCTCGGGGCAGGCGATGCGCAGGTGGAAGTCGAACTGGATGGCCGCTTCTATATAGCTGTTGCACATATTGTTGCCGTCGCCGATCCAGGCCACGGTCTTGCCCTGGATCGAGCCGCGGTGTTCGAGGAAGGTTTGCATGTCGGCCAGCAACTGGCACGGGTGCAGGTCATCGGACAGGCCGTTGATCACCGGCACGCGCGAGTTGGCGGCAAATTCGGTCAGGGTGCTGTGGGCGAAGGTACGGATCATCACGGCGTCGAGCATGCGCGACATCACGATGGCGCAATCGCTGATCGGCTCGCCACGGCCTAATTGGGTATCGCGCGGCGACAGGAAGATAGCCTGGCCACCCAACTGAATCATGCCGGCTTCGAAGGACAGGCGGGTGCGGGTCGAGGACTTCTCGAAAATCATCCCGAGCACGCGATTTTTCAAAGGCTCAAACAGTACGCCGCGGTTACGCAGGTCTTTAAGCTCAATGCCTCGACGGATCACGCTGACCAGCTCTTCGGGCGTGCAATCCATCAGGGAGAGAAAGTGCCTTGCGCTCATCATTAACTACCTTTTGCAACAGACCGCAGATACTCAAAGCCTTGTTTATTGTGACAACGGGCGAGACCTGCGGCGAAAGCCGCACGGGGCGACGAAATAGGGGAAGGCGCGATATTGACATTAAATGTCGCATCTTTCCAATGGAAGGCTTAGTTTTAGGGTCTTTAGCCATATGCCTTTGTAGCGATGGGCCACAAATGGGCCAATTTGCACGTTTACAGCTTGTTCAGTTCGGTCCAGTCGGATGCGGAGTTGATCCACTTCGCGTAGGTCGAGAGCAGCATTTGTACACTGTGACCAAGCTGGTTTGCAATGAACGCGGTATTCATGTTCGCCATCAGACACATCGTGGCGCAGGTGTGACGGCAGTCATACTGACGGCGCCGACGAATCCCCAGGCGAGTCAGTGAGGCAAGGAAGTATTTCTTTGGAGTGCTGTCCGACCTGATCCACTCGCTACTCCCATCTGCTGGAGCAAAGACAAACTCCGCCCCCTCCTCTGCCAGTGACCTGGCCACCTTTATCGCGTTCATGGCGCGATCATTCATCAGCACATCCCTTACCGATTTGGTTTTGATCCGCTCTTGCAGGTCCCCCTTCACGGTGCCCCGGCAAACGTGGGCCCGCCGCTTTTCCTCGCTGACCTCCGACCACTTGAGTGCGCGCTGCTCGCCGGGGCGCATCCCGGCGAAGAAGGCAAGCTCAAAGTAGGCCGCGTAGATCTTGGTCTTGCCTGGCAGGTGCTCGTATAGGTCGGCAATGATGCGCTCTGCCTCGGCCCGCTCAAATGGATCCACGAGGCGCTTCTGTAACTTGGTCCTGGGCATGGACAGGCACGGGTTGCGCGCTATATGCCCATCCATCACCGCAGCCTCCCAGCCCCAGGGCGATCCGGTGCTATTCGTCGCCCAGGACGCTCTGGACGATCCGCAATGTGTCGGCATGCATGCGACCAGAAAGGCCAATGCGCTGCAACGTGTCGCGCTCTACGCCGAGCAGCCCGCGCTGTTAGCGGTGGTGCTGGACGAAAAAGATGAATTCGTGACCTGGGTGCGCCGAGAGTGGCCGCAGGCCCCACTCAGCAATGTTCGCGACCAGCGCTGAATCGTGTTTTCTGTAGGCATGGTGAGTCCTTCCGGGCCATGCCCGGGCGGTGGAGTGGGGAGATTTATGCGCTGGCGATGATGCCGGCTTCTGCCATCTCGCAGAAAAATGAGCAGGCGGGCAGTTTTTCATTGCGGCGCACCGGCCCGTCGCCAAGGTCGCGTAGCGAAAACCGCTCGTTCGTTGTGCGGTTCCGGTGCAGGTACGCTGTTCACGCCCTAGATTCCGGTACCGGTTCGCCAGATGTAGGCACCGGTGGCGCGATCGGTGGCGCGACGAGCAGACTTACCTACGCCGATGCCATTGTCGGCAACCGGCGCCTAACGGGTGAGGGTAATGGTGGTAGCTTCTCCCGCCTTGAAAGCGGTGTGGGGCACGGAGCCTACGGGTTTCGGGCAGGTACCGGCGCCGGCGATGGCGTCTATGGGTACGTAGCACAAGCAGCGCAAGGCAGTGCGGTGCATGGCCGGCACGAAGGCACGTTCAGCGGCGCAGGTGTATTTGGTGAGCGATCAAATGGCGCTGGTGAGGGGCCGGGCGTTCTTGGTCACGCTTCAGGCGTTGGCGTTGGCATTGAAAACGCCTCTGTTATGGGGTTTAAGCTGCCTGGCGAGACATCTCCAGCCGGGTTGTTTGACGGAAGAGGCGTGCATGCCGCGCTCAGAGCTTTTTCCGCCGTCAGTACCACCGCAAAAGCAGTAGAGTCGCTCTCTGATGTGACATCCACCGCGCCCACCTCCAACACATTTGAACGTGACTACGGTGCCCAGGGCATATGCGTTCTGCATCGGGTGAATGGAGCCACGGCGCGCACGGGAGCTGTGATAGCCACCGTTTCCACCGTTGCACCAACTGCGAACTCGACTGGCGCGTCGAACGTTACAGGGCATGCCCTTACTATCGGCTCCAACGTATCAGAATCAGCAGAGGCCAGTGGCGCATCCTATGACGTCTTGGCGAAGAACGGTGCAAGTGCATTTGGCGCTAAAGCCGTCGTGAACGGTGCGAACACGATCAACTATGGACTTTACGGTAACGCTGTCGGTGGAACGACAAACTGGTCGGGTTATTTTGTGGGAAACGTATTTTACGGTGGCGCGCTTACACCGTCAGATAAACGCTTGAAAACTATCCATGGCGAGGTTGATTACTCTCTTTGCCTGGAAAACGTATTGGCAAATCCGATTTATTGCTACGACAAAGAAGCCGCCTACATGGCGGACATTTCCGTATGGAGCGAAGTTGAGGATCGAGTGGGGAACTTGATAATTCCTACATATGGAAAAGAAGAGCGCCGGCATCTTGTCGCCATTCGGGAAATTGGCAACCTTGCGCAGGATATTCAGAAAACCAACCCCGACTTTATTACCACATACGCAGTTGGGGACACTGATTACCTTTCTGTCTCTGATCGGTCTGAGCTTTTCCAGCTCAAAGCTGCTTTTAAATACCTGGTAGAAACGCTTCGATCCAAGGGGGTTGATGTATGATTTGCCATCGCTTTGTAGGAATTATTGGAATGAAAAACCTGTCAGCCATCCTGTTGCTCGGCGCGCTTTCATCTGCCGCTTTTGCCGAGCCTCTTCCGGAAACCATCACTCAGCATGTGAACATCGTCACCGATGACGCCGTGGTCAAGCCCAGCTCGCTGCGCGTAGTGAAGGATACGCACGGCGTATCTGACGCAGTGTTCGCCTATCACAACGCCATTGGTCCGATGGCGTCTGGCTACGGCTTCCATGCGCTTGATGAAGGTGACGGCGGCGCCGGCGGCGGGGCAATAGGCGGCGCAACCACGCGCTCTACGGCAGCC
Organism: Pseudomonas orientalis; assembly: GCF_002934065.1. Lineage (NCBI taxonomy): Bacteria > Pseudomonadati > Pseudomonadota > Gammaproteobacteria > Pseudomonadales > Pseudomonadaceae > Pseudomonas > Pseudomonas orientalis. The sequence continues at coordinate 1,303,214 of NZ_CP018049.1, forward strand.
GATGCAATCGTGGGCAATCGTCGTGAGTCAGGCCCAGGTAATGGCGTGATCGGTACCAGGTGGGAAAACGGCAACGGTTCGGGCGTATACGGCGTGATGCGCGGCACTGGCTCGGGTAGCGGTGTAACCGGATACAAGATCCTCACAGGCTCCGGTCATGGTGTTTACGGAAAGAACGAATCCGCAGATGGTGCCGGGGTGTACGGTGAGCGCCTGAACGGGGCAGGGCCTGGCTACGGTGTGCTTGGCTATGCCCAGGGCGCCACCGGTATTGATAACGCGTCGGTAGCCGGGCTTAAAAAGGAAGGCGACTGGGGTTACTCGATCCTGGCCGACTCTCGCGGCCGTGACTCGGCGCTGCGAGTTTTCTCCGCCCGCAATGTCGGCCGGGCCATTGATTCGCTCACGGATGTCACCAACACATCGCCGGTGTCCAACACCCTTGAGCGCGCCAACGGATCTTTCGGCATCGCGTCGACCAGCCTTGTGTCCGGAGGTGGCCCGCGTACCGCATCAGTAACAGCTTCTGTCTCGAGCGTTGAGCCTGTCGCGGCGTCCACCGGGGTCGGCGCTGTCACTGCTCAGGAGTCCCGCATATCCAGCGCCGTGACCGGTTCAGGCGATGCGCGTGGCAGCACCTCTACCGTTCTGGCCACTGATGGCAAGCAGGCCACCGGCTATCGTGCGTTGGTTGATGGTCGCAACGACGCCAACTACGGCGTATATGCGAATGCCACCGGCGGCAAGATCAACTATTCGGGCTACTTTATTGGCGATGTCCAGGCCGGCCGCGTGATGACCGCCACCGATAGCCGCCTGCAGGAAGTACGCGGTGAAGTCGATTACGCCAAGAGCATGCAGCGCGTGCTGGCGAACAAGGTCTATGTGTCCGACCGCTATGTCGTCTGGAAGGAAACCGACGCCAACGGCGTGGTCACCGAGAAGCGCCAGAAGATCGCAACCAACGAAACTGGCAACCTTGCTCAAGACGTACAGAAAACCAACCCTGATGCGGTCGTCGTCAATCCCGATGGATACATGTCGGTGTCAGATCGCGAAGAGCTGTATCAGTTGAAAGCAGCGGTTATCTACCTGACAAAGCAGTTGCAGGCGAAAGGAATTGATGTAACGCCAAAATAGGAAGATGTGTTCGTTCGGCAGGGACGCCGGAGAGGGCTGGGCCAATTTATGGGCCAGTGATGGATTACGAATGCGGGGGAGTGCGGGCCGTGACGGGTGGAATGCTCGTAAAACACTGAGGCGCGGCAATGATGCTCGCGCCTTTTTTATTGCTCAAAACCCCCGTAAAACCCCGGAACGCCGTTGACATTAAATGTCGCGTCTTACCAATAGGGCTACGGTTTTCAGGGGTGTTCAAGCAGGGCGCCGAAGCGCTTTTGAAGACGGTTTCCAGACAGCAGCGGCCCATTTGTACACTGGCGTTGAGACGTTTTGCAATGCGCAGGGCGCTTGGGGGCGCGGTTATAGCGGTTCACGGCACCTGAGGGAGGCTTCTGAAATATTTGCTCACGTTTAGCCATGCCTTGGCCTATATCCGCCGATTCACCGCACGAACCTTGCTGGCGCACTGGGCGGTCGCGGCCCATAGTTGGGCAAAGCCCCTATAAAGAGACTGGCCATGACCAAGACTCTCCATCACCGTGCCTGCCACCTGTGCGAAGCCATCTGCGGCCTGACCCTGGAAACCACTCAAGCCGAAGACGGAGGCCTGACCATCACCTCGATCAAGGGCGACCCGCTGGACGCCTTCAGTCGTGGGCACATCTGTCCTAAAGCCGTGGCATTGCAGGATATCCAGAATGACCCGGACCGCCTGCACCAGCCCATGTTGCGCGTTGGCAGCGAATGGCAACCGGTCCCGTGGGAAGATGCGTTTGCGCTGGTAGCCGAACGCCTTGCGGGCATCCAGGCCAGGCATGGGCAGAATGCGGTGGCGGTGTACCAGGGCAACCCCAGCGTGCACAACTACGGGCTGATGACCCATAGCAATTATTTTCTTGGCCTGCTGAAGACGCGTAACCGCTACTCCGCAACGTCGGTGGACCAACTGCCCCATCACCTCTCCAGTCACCTGATGTACGGTCATGGCCTGCTGCTGCCCATTCCGGACATCGACCACACTGATTTCATGCTGATCCTGGGCGGTAACCCGCTCGCGTCCAATGGCAGCATCATGACCGTGCCCGATGTGGAGAAACGCCTCAAGGCGATTCAGGCCCGAGGCGGTAAAGTAGTGGTGGTCGACCCGCGACGCAGTGAGACGGCGGCGATTGCAGACCAGCATCTGTTCGTGCGCCCCGGCGGCGATGCGGCCTTGTTGTTCGGACTGCTCAACACGCTGTTTGCAGAAGGGTTGACCCGCGACAGCCATTTGCCGGTTGAGGGGCTGCAAAGCGTGCGCCAGGCGATCGCCGGGTTTACCGCCGAGGCCATGAGCCGTCAGTGCGCGGTGCCTGCCGAACAGATCCGCCAGTTGGCGCGTGACTTCGCCGCAGCGGACAAGGCTGTGTGTTATGGGCGTATGGGCGTCTCGACCCAGGCATTCGGCACGCTGTGTCATTGGCTGGTGCAGTTGATCAATCTGGTCACCGGCAATCTTGACCGCGTGGGCGGCGCCTTGTGTACCACGCCGGCGGTGGACCTGGTGGCGTCGACCGGAGGCGGGCATTTCAACCGCTGGCAAAGCCGCGTATCCGGGCGACCTGAATACGGCGGCGAGCTGCCGGTGTCTGCCTTGGCCGAGGAAATGCTCACCGAAGGTGACGGGCAAATCCGCGCCCTGGTGACGGTGGCCGGCAACCCGGTATTGTCGACGCCCAACGGCCGTCAGCTGGAGCAGGCGCTGGAGGGGTTGGAGTTCATGGTCAGTGTCGACCTCTACATCAACGAGACTACGCGCTATGCCGACCTGATCCTGCCGTCCACATCGGCATTGGAGAATGATCACTACGACACCACTTTCAATATGTTCGCGGTGCGCAATGTCACGCGCTTCAACCGCGCGATCCTGCCCAAGCCTGACGGTGCGCTGCACGACTGGGAAATTTTCGTCGGCCTGGCCAAGGCGTTTGCGGCGCATACCGGCGTGGTGCTCAAACCGACGATGCCGCCCGCGCAGATGATCGACTTTGGACTGCGCGCCGGGACTTACGGCGATGCCTCTGCGCACAAGCTATCAGTGGCGATGCTGGCCGATCATCCCCATGGCGTGGACCTGGGGCCGCTCAGGCCGAACCTGGCCGAGCGGCTGAAGACTGTCGACGGCAAGGTGCAGGCGGCGCCGGCGGTGATCCTGGCTGACCTGGCGCGCTTTGCCGCGCAACCGCTGCCGCTGGCTGACGAACTGCTGCTGATTGGCCGTCGTCACGTGCGCAGTAATAATTCCTGGATGCATAACTATCATCGACTGGTGAAGGGCAAGCCGCGTCATCAACTGCTGATGCACCCCGACGACCTGGCCAGACGGCAATTGAGCGACGGTCAGCGGGTGCGGGTCAGTTCGCGTATCGGCATGGTCGAAATCGAAGTGGTGGCCAGCACCGATATGATGCCTGGCGTGGTCAGCCTGCCCCACGGCTGGGGGCACGGGCGCCCGGGTGTGCAGATGAGCATCGCCAGCGGCCAGCCCGGGGCGAGTGCCAACGACTTGACCGACGAGCGGCAATTGGACGAGCTGTCGGGCAATGCGGCGCTCAACGGCGTACCGGTGAACGTTTCGGCAGCTTGAGGTTGGCTGTCGGCGCGCCCGAGCATCCAGCAGGTTTTTTGCGTTACAATGCGCCACCGTGCCGACCCGTGAGTCGAAAAGTTCCTGCAGAGGTGTTCCATGGATATCATCGAAACGATCAAAGAGCAGATTGCCAACAACACCATTCTGCTTTACATGAAAGGCGCGCCAAACGCTCCTCAGTGCGGTTTCTCCGCGAAAGCGTCCCAGGCCATCATGGCGTGTGGCGAGAAGTTTGCTTACGTGGATATCCTGCAAAACCCTGAAATCCGCGCGAATCTGCCAAAGTACGCCAACTGGCCGACTTTCCCGCAGCTGTGGGTAGCCGGTGAGCTGGTAGGCGGTAGCGACATCATCACTGAAATGGCAGCTGATGGCTCGTTGCAGGCGCTGATCAAAGACGCAGCAGCAAACGCGGCAGCCAAGACCGACGCTTGATTGGCTTGCAATAAAAAGCCCCGCTTCTCGTGAGAGAGCGGGGCTTTTTTGTACCTGAACGCTTGGGGTTATTCGCCCATCTGCGATTGCAGGTAGTTTTCCAGGCTGACTTTGTCGATCAGGCCCAGTTGGGTTTCCAGCCAGTCGATGTGTTCTTCCTGGTCTTCAAGGATATCTTCCAGCAATTCGCGACTGCCATAGTCGCCCGTGGCTTCGCAGTGAGCGATGGCGGCCTTGAGGTCGCTGTGGCTCTTGCGTTCAAAGCCCAGGTCGCTGCTGATCATTTCCTGGGTGTGCTCGCCGATATTCAGCTTGCCCAGGTCCTGCACATTCGGCAGGCCTTCCAGGAACAGGATGCGTTTGATCAGCGCATCGGCGTCTTTCATGGCCTTGATCGATTCTTTGTATTCGCGCTTGCCCAGCTTTTCCAGGCCCCAATCGTCGTACATGCGTGCATGCAGAAAGTACTGATTGATCGCGACCAGTTCATTGGCAAGGATTTTGTTGAGTTGCTGGATGACTGAGATGTCGCCTTTCATGACTGGGGTCCTGCCCTGTAATAGCTGTGTATGGGCGGAGTTTGAGCGGCGACAATCCCGGTGTCAAACCTAAGTTATTGAATAATAAATGAAAATTAATCGGAATAAGAATGTTTGTGTTCCGCGTCTTGACGCTAACTAATTGAATTGCAGGCATAAAAAAACCGGACACAGGGTCCGGTTCTTTAAAACACGCCTATTTAAGCGTGTGTAAATTCTACTGAATACGGTGCCGCAGCCTGAGCTGTCTGCAACTGAGTAAGGGTTTCCCGCACCACTTGCTTGGCGAGGCATGCGCATTTTCCACACTGGCTGGCAACGCCGGTGGTTTCACGCACTTCCTTGTAGCTGCAGCAACCTTCATAGATTGCTTCGCGGATTTGTCCGTCGGTGACGCCAGTACAGAGGCACACATACATAAGGAGAACCGTCGCGGGTTTAGGGCTTAAGTGCGATGGATCTTAATGTTAACGAGAATGATTGTCAAAATAGTTTCGTCGACTGTCCCTTGGGTATTGCCTGCGCGCTGACGAACGGTTTTTTCGGTGTATGATGGTCGGTCTTTACGAAGCGTGACTGCGTCACAGGTCTGTCGCCAATACACGGCAGACTCGACGCTGGTCCTGTTACTTCAATCGTCACCCCTTCATCAGGAGATATCCAATGAGCGTACTCGTCGGCAAACAAGCCCCGGATTTCGACGTACCTGCCGTCCTCGGCAACGGCGAAATCGTAGACAGCTTCAAACTGTCTGAAGCCATCAAAGGCAAATACGGCCTGGTGTTCTTCTACCCGCTGGACTTCACCTTCGTCTGCCCATCCGAGCTGATTGCTCTGGATCACCGCATGGACGATTTCAAGGCACGCAACGTTGAAGTGGTCGCCGTTTCCATCGACTCCCACTTCACCCACAATGCCTGGCGCAACACAGCCATCAACGATGGCGGCATCGGTAAAGTCAAATACACCATGGCTGCCGATATGAAGCACGATATCGCCAAGGCCTACGACGTAGAGTCCGAAGGCGGTGTGGCTTTCCGTGGCGCGTTCCTGATCGACGACAAGGGCGTTGTGCGCTCGCAGATCATCAACGACCTGCCGCTGGGCCGTAACATGGAAGAGCTGATTCGCCTGGTCGACGCGCTGCAATTCCACGAAGAGCACGGCGAAGTCTGCCCTGCCAACTGGAAAAAAGGCGACAAAGGCATGACCGCTTCCACCGAAGGTGTGGCGGCTTACCTGACCGAGAACGCCGGCAAGCTGTAAGCCGGATTCAAGGTAGAAAAAAAACCGGCCTGTGAGGGCCGGTTTTTTTATGGGCGGGGCGGTGCGACGATTCGACTTGCGCGTGATTGCGCTGTATCAGTCCATAAATACGTCACTGACACCCCGCAAGCCCTGATGCCATGTAGGAGCGAGCTTGCTCGCGAAAAACGTCAACGATAACGCGTGCTTGCTGAATGAGCGCGGTGCCTGTGAGTTTTTCGCGAGCAAGCTCGCTCCTACAGACCTGGCGGGACGAGTCTCAGTCGCTGAAGTCTTCCCAGCCACCCATCTGTTTCCAGCGATTGACGATGCCGCAGAACAGCTCAGCGGTCTTTTCGGTGTCGTAGCGCGCCGAATGAGCTTCGCGGCCGTCAAAGTCGATACCGGCGGCCTGGCAGGCTTTCGCCAGCACGGTCTGGCCATAGGCCAGGCCGGCGAGCGTGGCGGTGTCGAAACTGGAGAACGGATGAAACGGGTTGCGTTTCATGTCCAGCCGCGCCACGGCGGCGTTCAGGAAGCCCAGGTCGAAACTGCTGTTGTGCCCCACCAGGATCGCACGCTTGCAGCCGTTGGCCTTCAGCGCCTTGCGTACGCCACGGAAGATGTCGGTCAGCGCCGCTTCTTCACTCACCGCCATGCGCAGCGGGTGATCAAGCTTGATGCCGGTGAACTCCAGGGCCGCTGCTTCGATGTTGGCCCCTTCAAACGGCTCGACGCGGAAGAAGTGGGTGTAGTCAGGGTAGACGAAGCCCTGCTCGTCCATGCCGATGGTGGTCGCGGCAATTTCCAGCAACGCGTCGGTGGCGCAATTGAAACCGCCGGTTTCTACATCGATAACGACAGGCAGGTAGCCGCGGAAACGCTCGGCCATCGGATGGCGCGAACCGCCGCCACCGCCGTGTTCCTGGTCTTCATCGTAATGGTCTTCACTCACTTGCTTTCCTCCAGCAGGCGCCAGCGCAGTGTTTCACCGGCGCGCAGCGGGATAACGGTCAGCTCGCCAAACGGCAGGCTGGCGGGGGCGGTCCAGTCTTCACGAACCAGGGTGATGCGGTCGGTATTGGCCGGCAGGCCATAGAAGCGCGGGCCGTTGAGGCTGGCGAAACCTTCCAGCTTGTCCAGGGCATTGCGTTGTTCGAACGCTTCAGCGTACAGCTCGATGGCGGCAAACGCGGTGTAGCATCCCGCGCAACCGCAGGCGGCTTCCTTGGCGTGCTGGGCGTGGGGCGCGGAATCGGTGCCGAGGAAGAACTTCGGGTTGCCGCTGGTCGCGGCATCCAGCAACGCCACCTGGTGGGTATTGCGCTTGAGGATCGGCAGGCAATAGAAGTGCGGCCGAATACCGCCCACCAACATGTGGTTGCGGTTGTACAACAGGTGGTGTGCGGTGATGGTCGCGCCGACGTTGGCCGAAGCCTCGGTGACGAACTGCACGGCGTCGGCGGTGGTGATGTGTTCGAACACCACCTTGAGGGTCGGGAACAGCTCGACCACGCGGCGCATATGTTCGTCGATGAAGATTTTTTCGCGATCGAACACGTCGACATCGCCACGGGTGACTTCACCGTGGATCAACAGCGGCATGCCCACATCGGCCATGGCTTCGATGGCCGGCAGGATCTTGTCGATGCTGGTCACGCCGGAGTCGGAGTTGGTGGTCGCGCCGGCCGGGTACAGCTTGGCGGCGTACACGAAGCCGCTGGCCTTGGCCTCGCGGATCTCCGAAGGCTGGGTGCGGTCGGTGAGGTAAAGCACCATCAGCGGCTCGAAGCGGCTTCCGGCCGGTCGTGCAGCGAGGATACGCTGGCGATAGGCGTCGGCTTGCTCGGCGTTACGCACCGGAGGTACCAGGTTAGGCATGATGATGGCGCGGCCAAAGGTGCGCGCGACATCGGCCACGGTGTGGGGTAACGCAGCACCATCGCGAAGATGTATATGCCAGTCGTCGGGACGCAGCAGGGTCAGGCGGTCGGACATTGGGGATTCCAGGCGGGTCAATCTGGTGGGAATGCTACCGGAAAAGACTCGTGCAGGCACTCGCTATCAAGTTTTGCAGGATGCAACCGATAGCACTGGGTATGCCTTAACGATGTATGACGCCTTGAAGTGTTGTAGAAACCAGTGGAGCCTCCCGTGCGCCAGCATTATCTAGCCCTGCTCAGTGTGTTCGCCAGCCTGCCCGCGATGGCCCTTACGTTCCAGACACGCCTGGAGAATATTGAGTGGAAAGTGGAGGGCGATCAGTTCGAGTGCCGCCTGACCCAGCCGATCACCGATTTCGGTTCGGGTGAATTTGTGCGCCGGGCGGGCGAGCAGGCGACCTTTCGCCTGAAAGCCTACAGTGGTTCGCTTGGTGCCGGCTCCGCCACGTTGCTGGCCGCCGCCGCGCCCTGGCAACCGGGCCGTGGCGACATCAACCTGGGTGCGGTACGCGTCGGCAGTGGTGATGTGCTGTTTAACAGCTCACAGGCCCAGGCCGGGCGTCTTTTTACCGGTCTGCTCGAAGGCCGCAGCCCGACCGTGCGGCATTACGGACGCGAAGGCGGTTATTCGGAAATTCGCCTGCTGCCGGTGAAGTTCGCCAAGGCCTACAACGACTATCAGTTGTGTACTACCAAGCTGTTGCCGATGAACTACGATCAGGTTAAACAGACGGAAGTCGGTTTCCCCGGTGGTGGCATCGAACTGGATGCAGCGGCCAAGCAGAAACTGTCGGTCATTGTCGCGTTCATGAAAGCCGACCCCACGGTCAACCACATCGAGCTGAACGGCCATTCGGATAACAGCGGCAACCGCCTGACCAACCGTGATGTCTCGCGACGCCGTGCCTTGGCGGTAGTGGACTACTTCAAGGCCAACGGCATCCCGGAATCCCAGATCACGATGCGTTTCCACGGTGAAAGCTACCCCTTGGCGCCCAACACCAATGCCGCCAACCGAGCGCGCAACCGTCGGGTCAACGTGCAGCTCGAACGCGTGGCGGCGCCCGAGAAACCGGCACCCCAGGCCGCAGCTCCGAGCACCCCTGCTGCGACCTCGTGAGGCGCGGTCATCGGTCGCCCGGTCGACATAATCTGTCGCTTTATCTTCATTTGCTGTCGCGCCCCTGTAAATTCACGGTTTTGATCGGTAGAATCGTTGCCTTTCCGTACAACCCCGTGGAGTGATGGCATGGCCGACGTAAACAAGGTCGTTCTCGCGTATTCCGGCGGCCTGGACACTTCGGTGATCCTCAAGTGGCTGCAGGATACTTATAACTGTGAAGTGGTGACATTCACCGCTGACCTGGGTCAGGGCGAAGAGGTCGAACCTGCACGTGCCAAGGCGCAAGCCATGGGCGTGAAAGAGATCTACATTGACGACCTGCGCGAAGAGTTCGTCCGCGATTTCGTTTATCCGATGTTTCGCGCCAATACCGTCTATGAAGGCGAGTACCTGCTCGGCACCTCCATTGCACGTCCGCTGATCGCCAAGCGCCTGATCGAAATCGCCAACGAAACCGGCGCTGATGCCATTTCCCATGGTGCCACCGGCAAAGGCAACGACCAGGTGCGTTTTGAATTGGGCGCCTACGCGCTCAAGCCCGGCGTGAAAGTGATTGCGCCGTGGCGTGAATGGGACCTGCTGTCCCGTGAAAAGCTGATGGATTATGCTGAAAAGCACGCGATCCCGATCGAGCGTCACGGCAAGAAGAAATCCCCGTACTCGATGGATGCCAACTTGCTGCACATCTCCTATGAAGGCGGCGTGCTGGAAGACACCTGGACCGAGCACGAAGAAGACATGTGGAAATGGACCGTCTCCCCGGAGAGCGCGCCAGATAAGCCACAGTACCTGGAACTGACCTACCGCAACGGTGACATCGTCGCGCTCGATGGTGTCGAGATGACACCCGCCACCGTGCTGGCGACCCTGAACCGTATAGGTGGTGAACACGGTATCGGCCGTCTCGACATCGTCGAGAACCGTTACGTGGGCATGAAGTCCCGCGGCTGCTACGAAACTCCGGGCGGCACCATCATGTTGCGCGCTCACCGCGCCATCGAGTCCATTACCCTGGACCGTGAAGTGGCCCACCTCAAAGATGAGCTGATGCCCAAGTACGCCAGCTTGATCTATACCGGTTACTGGTGGAGCCCTGAACGCCTGATGCTGCAACAGATGATCGATGCCTCCCAGGCCCACGTGAACGGTGTGGTGCGCCTGAAGCTGTACAAGGGCAACGTGATCGTGACCGGTCGCAAGTCCGATGAGTCGCTGTTTGACGCCAACATTGCGACCTTCGAGGAAGATGGTGGTGCCTACAACCAAGCGGATGCAGCCGGCTTCATCAAGTTGAACGCCTTGCGCATGCGCATCGCAGCCAACAAAGGACGCAAGTTGTTCTGAGTGTTTTGCTTGTTGTGAAAAAGCCCCTTTTGCAAGGGGCTTTTTTTTGCCCCAAATATACCAATACAAGCATTAATCAGAGCGAACGACGTTTAAAAAATGTTTGATCGGTGTTTAAGGGGCTTTCTTCAAGTCTTTGAAGGTTTTTTCGAATCCAGAAATCTACTTTCCTGCGGAAAGGTTTTTTACATCTAGATAGGAACTATGTCTTACAGAAGTTTCACTCATGAAGGCGCAAAGGCGGTGTAATTTGTGGAATTTTCTGTAGGAAAATTGGGTGTATATAAATATGTTAAATGGAACTGAAGCTGATGGAGTTTTTTCAGCCCTTTGTATAAGCCGCCATGGCAAACAAGGGGTATTTCCTGAGAGACCTGTGCGCCACGTTTACCTTGCTGCCCCCGGGATGAGGATATTTCTCTCAAAATATGTACGAGCAGGGAAAGGTCTGAAGGGCTCCATAAAGGCCAATACATTAAAGTTGGCGAATTTTTGTAGGCTAATTCCTTTCTTGTTGTGGGGTGGGTCTCTGCCTGCTGTTGCTCGGGGGGGCATGCTATGCCAACTAGCAGACGACTAGGCTATTGTGCTTTCTCTAAATAATTCGAACAGCGAAATTGGACTTTCTCATGAATAAAGTGCTGATCGTGGATGATCATCCCGTCATTCGGCTTGCTGTGCGCATGCTAATGGAACGTCATGGTTATGAGGTCGTTGCCGAGACTGATAACGGTGTCGATGCGCTGCAACTTGCAAGGGAACATATGCCGGACATTGTCATTTTGGACATTGGCATTCCCAAACTCGATGGCCTTGAAGTTATTTGCCGGCTGGCCTCGACCAAGCAAGCCGTATCGTTCAAGGTGCTGGTGCTGACCTCCCAGGCGCCAGGACATTTTTCCATGCGTTGCATGCAGGCCGGCGCTGCCGGCTACGTGTGCAAGCAGCAGGACCTGACCGAACTGTTGAGCGCCATCAAGGCAGTGCTTTCCGGCTACAGCTACTTCCCTAACCAGGCACTCAATTCGGTGCGGTCCACCATGGGCAACGCCAGTGAGGCAGACATGGTCGAACGTCTATCGGGGCGGGAAATGATGGTGCTGCAGCAGTTGGCCCGTGGCAAAACCAACAAGGAGATTGCCGACGGTATGTTCCTCAGTAACAAGACCGTCAGCACCTATAAGACGCGCCTGCTGCTCAAGCTCAATGCTCGGTCACTGGTCGACCTGATAGAGCTTGCCCAGCGCAATGGTCTGGTGTGAGGAGGGGCGCTTCACCATTCTGACACTGCTGTAGAATCCGGCACAAAAAAGCCTCCGTCAGGGAGGCTTCCGGCCGTTTGCCGAGCGTTCAGAAGTCGAAGTCGTAATCGGCCAATTGTTTTTGCAAGCGTCGCTCTTCCAGAAGATTGTCGATAATCAGGCGTTTGCTCAAATTGGTCTTGGCTGTCTCCGGGACGGGCGCTGGCGCCTCATCGTCTTCCGGCTCCACCAATTCGTCATCTACTTCCAGTTGTTCTTTGCCAGTGCTCATAAGGTTCACTCCAGGCTAAAGACTGCCATTGGCGCTCCTTATAGCGATAATCGACGAACGCGTAAAAAAGATTTTTTCAATCGATTGATGAGGAAAACCTAACAACCCTCAATCGTCGGATGTCTTGTCCTTGTATTCACATAGATCTTCGATCCGACAACTGCCGCACCGAGGCTTGCGCGCCTGGCAAACATAGCGCCCGTGAAGAATCAGCCAGTGATGGGAATCGAGCAGATAGGGCTTGGGCACGAACTTCATCAGCTGTTTCTCGACCTCCACCACATTCTTTCCGCGAGCGATGCCGGTTCGGTTGCTGACGCGAAAAATATGCGTATCCACCGCCATAGTGAGCTGCCGGAACGCCGTATTGAGTACAACGTTGGCGGTCTTGCGGCCCACGCCGGGCAATGCTTCGAGGGCTTCCCGGGTTTGCGGTACTTCGCCGGCGTGCAGCTCCATGAGCAGGCGGCACGTCTCGATCACGTTCTTGGCCTTGCTGTTGTACAAGCCGATGGTCTTGATGTACTCCGATAACCCTTGTACACCCAAGGCGTAAATCGCCTCCGGCGTATTGGCCACCGGGAACAGCTTGGCCGTGGCCTTATTGACGCCGACGTCTGTGGATTGGGCCGACAGGATCACGGCGATCAGCAGCTCGAACGGGGAGGAGTAGGCCAGTTCGGTCTTGGGTTCCGGATTGTCTTCGTGAAACCTGCGGAAAATTTCCAGGCGTTTTGCAGCGTTCATAGGGAGGGACGTTTCCTTGCAGGCTATCGACGTAATTGTAGCAATACACAACGCAGCGTCGGTTGTGGGTCAGGCGTTACCGTTGGCGCTGGCGTCGCAAGTGGCCTGGGCGTCATGCAGCGTCTGCTCGGCGGCGTCCAGCGCGGCATTCAAGTTTGCCAGTTGCTGTTCGTCAGCCTGTTGATCCTGGGCCTTTTTCAATGCGGCCCGGCGCATTGCCAGTTGGATCTTCGCGCGCTTGAGTTCAGCGCTTTTGCTTGTCGGCAGCGGTGGCGGGACGTTGACCTCCAGCGCGGCAAGCGCCTGCTCCGAGGCTTCGAACTGCCTTTGCAGGACAATCAATTGTGACTGTTGCTCAAAGGTCGGGGGATGACCAAACGCCTTCAGGGATTTGTGCAACTGCGCACGGCTCATGGCGACACTGATTTTGGCTTGCTTGATTGCTGCATCCTGAGCGGCCTGATGGCTATCGGCTGATGCCGCTGCCACGGGCGCAATGCGCTTGGCCCGCGCCACGCGTTCGGCGTGTTTGCAGGCTTGCTCACGTTGCAGGCGTGCGTTGCGCTGTTCGAAACGCCGACGTGCCCGGTCGCGTTTAAGGCCACGTTTGCGCCGCTCGTCATCGCTGCGCGCCAGGTCGCCCACAATCGGCAGGACTTCAGCAAGTGGGCGCATCTCGATGCAGTCGACAGGGCAGGGCGCGACGCACAGGTCGCAACCGGTGCACTCGTCGATGATGACCGTGTGCATCAACTTGGCGGCGCCAATGATGGCGTCCACCGGGCAAGCCTGGATGCATTTGGTGCAACCGATGCATTCAGCCTCACGGATGTAGGCGATCTGGGCCGGCGCGTCGCCACGGCTCGTATCCAGGGCCAGCACCGGCACGCGCAGCAATTGCGCAAGCCCGGCGATGGTTTCCTGGCCTCCGGGCGGACACTTGTTGATCGCCTCGCCGTCAGCAATGCCTTCGGCGTAAGGCTTGCAGCCCGGGTGCCCGCACTTGCCGCATTGAGTCTGCGGTAGCAGCGCGTCGATACGTTGAATCAGGTTCATGCTTTGATCATTGCGTTGACGCCCGGCCCGCCGATGTGGGCGGGCTGAAAAGCCCCAACGTCGAAACGCCGGGGCATCCTGCAGGGGTTACTTGATGCGTTGACCTGGCTTGGCGCCGCTGTCCGGGCTGAGCAGATAGATTTCTGCGCCGCCAGGACCGGCCGCCATCACCATGCCTTCAGAGATACCGAATTTCATTTTTCGTGGCTTGAGGTTGGCGATCATCATGGTCAGGCGACCATCGAGCTTGGACGGGTCCGGGTAAGCGCTCTTGATGCCGGAGAACACATTGCGTTGCTCGCCGCCCAGATCCAGGGTCAGGCGCAACAGCTTGTCGGCGCCTTCCACGGCTTCGGCCTTGACGATCAGTGCAACCCGCAGGTCTACGGCGGCAAAGGCGTCGAACTCGATTTCAGCGGAAATAGGGTCCTTGGCCAACTCGCCGTTACCTGCTGGCGCAGTCGAGCCGGTGTCGGTCTGGCTGGCGACCAGGTCTTCTTTCGACGCGTCAGTCATGGCCTGGACCTTTACCGGGTCGATGCGGGTCATCAATGGCTTGAACGCGTTCAACTGATGGTTGCCGAGCAGCGTGGCGTGGTCGTTCCAGGTCAGTGGCGCGACGTTGAGGAACGCCTCTGCATCGGCGGCCAGCAGCGGCAGCACCGGCTTGAGGAAGATCACCAACTGACGGAACAGGTTGACGCCGGTGGCGCAGATCGCCTGGACCTCAGCTTCCTTGCCTTCCTGCTTGTTAAGTGACCATGGCGCCTTGTCGGCAATCCAGGCATTGGCGCGGTCGGCCAGGCCCATGATTTCTCGCATGGCGCGGGCAAAGTCGCGGGCTTCATAGGCGTCAGCGATGCTCGGCGCAGCGGCCAGGAAGGCATCGGTCAATTCCGGAGCAGCGTTTTCAGCGACCAGCACTCCTGCGTTGCCCTTGTGGATAAACCCTGCACAACGGCTGGCGATATTGACAACCTTGCCGACCAGATCCGAGTTGACCTTCTGTACGAAGTCTTCCAGGTTCAGGTCGAGGTCGTCGACGCCACGGCCCAGCTTGGACGCATAGTAATAACGCAAATATTCCGGCGACAGGTGGTCCAGGTAGGTGCGCGCCTTGATAAAGGTGCCGCGGGACTTGGACATCTTCTGCCCATTTACCGTCAGGTAGCCGTGCACGGCAATGCCGGTCGGCTTGCGGTAGCCCGAACCTTCGAGCATCGCCGGCCAGAACAACGCGTGGAAGTTGACGATGTCCTTGCCGATGAAGTGGTACAGCTCGGCAGTGGAATCCTTGCCCCAGAACGCATCGAAGTCCAGCTCCGGTGTGCGGTCGCAGAGGTTCTTGAAACTGGCCATGTAGCCGATCGGCGCGTCCAGCCAGACATAGAAGTACTTGCCCGGCTCGCCCGGGATCTCGAAGCCGAAGTACGGCGCATCGCGGGAAATGTCCCACTGTTGCAGGCCGGCATCCAGCCATTCGGCGATCTTGTTGGCCACGGCGTCCTGCAAGGTGCCGCTGCGGGTCCAGGTTTGCAGCATTTGCTGGAAATCCGGGAGTTTGAAGAAAAAGTGCTGGGAATCCTTGAGTACCGGGGTGGCGCCGGAGATGGCCGACTTCGGGTTCTTCAGGTCGGTGGGTGCGTAGGTGGCACCGCATTTCTCACAGTTGTCGCCGTACTGGTCGTCGGTGCCGCATTTCGGACAGGTGCCCTTGATGAAACGATCGGCCAGGAACATTTTCTTTTCCGGGTCGAAATACTGGGTGATCGAGCGCGTGGCAATGTGCCCGGCGTCTTTCAACCGCAGGTAGATCTGGCTCGAAAGCTCACGATTTTCGTCGCAATGAGTCGAGTGGAAGTTGTCGAAGTCCACCAGGAACTCGGCAAAGTCGGCGCTGTGTTCAGCCTGCACATTGGCGATCAGTTGTTCCGGGGTGATGCCTTCCTTTTCGGCGCGCAACATGATGGCCGAACCGTGGGCGTCGTCCGCGCAGACATAAATGCATTGATTGCCGCGATGCTTCTGGAAGCGCACCCACATATCGGTCTGGATGTACTCAAGCATATGGCCAAGATGGATGGAACCATTGGCATAGGGCAGGGCGCTGGTGACGAGGATCTTGCGTGGCTCGGACATGGGGCTCGGCTACTTGATGAAACGGAGGTCGGCCACTATAAAGCGCCGGGAAATTTATTTCACCCCGTGGTGCTGTTTCAGAATCTTCCCATCCTGCGAAAGCATGCCGCTGGTGGCCCGGAACGGTTAGGATAGCCGCCTGTTTCAGTCAGTCTTTTTCGGGAGTTGCCCATGAGCGCCGTCAATCGCGCAGCGGTGGAAGCCGTCCTTCGCCAGTACACCGACCCCTATTTGAACCAGGACCCGGTCAGTGCCGGCTGTGTGCGGGCCATCGAGGTCCAGGCTGACCAGGTATCGGTCCAGTTGGAGCTGGGCTACGCCGCCGGCCTGTTCAAAAACGGCTGGGCGCAGATGCTGCAAATGGCCATCGAAGGCCTCGATGGCGTGCGCTCGGCCAAGGTCGACATCCGATGTGTGATCGCCTCGCACAAGGCCCAGGCGCAGATCCCTGGCCTGGCCAACGTCAAGAACGTGATCGCCGTGGCGTCGGGCAAGGGCGGGGTGGGTAAATCCACCACCGCCGCCAACCTGGCCCTGGCCCTGGCCCGAGAAGGTGCCCGCGTGGGCATCCTCGACGCCGATATCTATGGCCCGAGCCAGGGTGTGATGTTCGGCATTGCCGAAGGCACACGACCCAAGGTCAAGGACCAGAAGTGGTTTGTGCCGATCGAGTCCCTGGGCGTGGAAGTGATGTCCATGGCGTTCCTGACCGATGACAACACGCCCATGGTCTG
Source organism: Pseudomonas orientalis (assembly GCF_002934065.1). Classification (NCBI taxonomy): domain Bacteria; kingdom Pseudomonadati; phylum Pseudomonadota; class Gammaproteobacteria; order Pseudomonadales; family Pseudomonadaceae; genus Pseudomonas; species Pseudomonas orientalis. The sequence continues at coordinate 1,319,803 of NZ_CP018049.1, forward strand.
GCGCGGGCCGATGGTTTCCGGGGCGCTGCTGCAATTGGTCACCCAGACCGCCTGGGGCGACCTGGACTACCTGGTGATCGACATGCCACCCGGTACCGGCGATATCCAGTTGACCCTGGCGCAGAAAGTCCCGGTGGCCGGCTCGGTGATCGTCACCACGCCCCAGGACCTGGCATTGCTGGACGCGAAGAAAGGCGTGGAGATGTTCCGCAAGGTCAACATTCCGGTGCTGGGCGTGGTGGAAAACATGGCGGTGCACATCTGCTCCAACTGCGGTCATGCCGAACATCTCTTCGGCGAGGGCGGTGGCGAGAAGCTGGCGACTCAATACGGCGTCGAACTGCTGGCCTCGTTGCCGCTGTCGATGTCTATCCGCGAACAGGCCGATGGCGGCAAGCCCACCGTGGCTGCCGAGCCCGATGGTCAGATTGCCATGGTGTATCAGGAACTGGCCCGCCATGTGGGCGCGCGGATAGTGCTGCAGGAGGCGAGCAGTCCCGCGATGCCGACGATCACCGTCAGCGACGACTGAATCGCGATGTAGGAACGGTCCCGCACAGGGTTGTGACGCTCTTTTCCCAATAAGTCGTGTAAGCATTCGCTTACCGTCATGTAGGTATTCGGTTTTTTTACCGGAAATGAGCGTCTCGAATCTGCGAGCGATATTTCTAACTGTTTGAAATAAAACAATTATTTAATGTCCCTTGAGCACCGCCGATTGGCCGCTATCTGTTTGGATCCCGTTGAACTTATCTTGGGAGGCTCTAACATCAGCCCTGTGTCCACGGATTGGCACAGCCATCAAGGAACGGTGGTTTGGAAGGAATGTCGCAGGATGCGACTCATCAGGACGATGAAAAGGATTAAAGGGACTAGGGAAAAAATGTGGGCGGGTCATACCGCCCCTTTTTTCGCCTGTAGAAAAGTGAAAGCGGCTACACGAAAACGCAAAAAAGGCCCGCAAGGGGCCTTTTTTTTGGCAACGACGCTGCTATCAGCGTTCGAGGTCTGCAATCTTGCCGGGTTTGCCATCCCATTCTTCCGCATCGGGCAGAGCATCCTTTCTTTCCGTGATGTTCGGCCAGATATCCGCCAGCTCGGCATTCAACTCAATGAAGTTTTCCATACCCGCAGGTACTTCATCCTCAGAGAAGATGGCGTTAGCCGGGCATTCTGGTTCACACAGGGCGCAGTCAATGCACTCGTCCGGGTGGATGACCAGGAAGTTCGGGCCTTCGTAGAAGCAGTCCACCGGACACACTTCTACGCAGTCGGTGTACTTGCACTTGATGCAGTTGTCGGTGACGACGAAGGTCATTTCTAATTTTCTCCTCAGGCGGCGGCAGCGAAACCCTGTGTGGCAGGGCTCGCGAGGTTCGGGAGCGATAGTCTGCAGGCCAGGCTAAAAGCCCGCAGCATCCCAAACCGCGCGAGAGTCTACCAGCTTGCACGCGTGTGCGTTATATCCGAGTCTTCAGTGCATATAACATTTCGAGTGCTTTACGCGGCGTCACGTCGTCCAGGTCAAGCTTGGCCAGCTCGTCCAGTACCGGATGGGGCAGGCTGGCGAACAGGTCGCTCTGGTGCGGCGCGGCGGGTTTCCTGCTGGCCTTGGCCGGGCTGGCGACCACGGTTTCATGGGGCAGGGCCGTGGTTTCCAGGCGGCTCAGGTGCTCACGGGCGCGAGTGATGACATCAGTGGGCACGCCGGCCAACTGCGCGACCGCCAAGCCATAACTCTGGCTGGCCGGGCCCGGCAGCACGTGGTGCAGGAAAACGATGCGCTCGTTGTGCTCGGTGGCATTGAGGTGCACGTTGGCTACCAGCGGCTCGCTTTCCGGTAACACCGTCAGTTCGAAGTAGTGGGTGGCAAACAACGTATAGGCGCGCAAATGTGCCAGACGCTCGGCCGCCGCCCATGCCAGCGACAGGCCGTCAAACGTACTGGTGCCGCGGCCCACTTCGTCCATCAACACCAGGCTGCGGTCGGTGGCGTTATGCAGGATGTTCGCGGTTTCGCTCATTTCCACCATAAACGTCGAGCGCCCACCGGCCAGGTCGTCGCTGGAACCGATCCGGGTGAAAATTCGGTCCACCAGGGACAGCTCGCAACTGGCCGCCGGCACGAAGCTGCCGATGTGTGCCAGCAGCACGATCAGCGCGGTCTGGCGCATATAGGTGGATTTACCGCCCATGTTCGGGCCGGTAATCACCAGCATGCGAGTGTCGTCGTCCAGCGACAGGTCGTTGGCGACGAATGGCGTGGTCAACACCTGCTCCACCACCGGGTGGCGCCCTTGCACGATGCGCATGCACGGCTCGCTGACAAAACGCGGGCAGTTGAGGTCCAGGTTCAGCGCACGTTCGGCCAGGTTGCTCAGCACGTCCAGTTCCGCCAGGGCGGCGGCGGTGTCCTGCAGCGGCGCCAGGCGGCTGATCAAGTCCTCGAGCAAGGCTTCGTAAAGCATTTTTTCCCGCGCCAGGGCGCGGCTTTTGGCCGACAGCGCCTTGTCTTCGAACGCTTTGAGCTCGGGGGTGATAAACCGCTCTGCGCCCTTGAGCGTCTGGCGACGTTGATAGTCGATAGGCGCCGACTCCGCCTGCTTGCTCGGCAGCTCAATAAAATAGCCATGCACGCGGTTGTAGCCGACCTTCAGGTTGGCCAGCCCGGTGCGGGCTTTTTCGCGGGCCTCCAGGTCGATCAGGAACTGGCCGGCGTTTTCACTCAGCGATTGCAGCTCATCCAGCTCGCTGTCGTAACCGGTTTTCAGCACACCGCCATCACGGATGATCGCTGGCGGGTTGTCGATGATGGCCTTTTCCAGCAGCGCCGCGAGGTCCGGGTAAGTGCCGGCGGTGACTGCAAGCTGTTGCAGGTGTGGCGTGTCCAGTTCGGTCATCGCGACTTGCAACTGGGGGAGGGCACTCAAGGCATCACGCAAGCGCGCCAGGTCACGGGGCCGCGCATTACGCAGGCCGATCCGCGCGAGGATGCGCTCGATATCGCCGATTTCCTTCAGTTGCGGCTGCAGCTTTTCAAAGCGATAGCCGTCAAGCAGGCAGGTAATGGAAGTCTGACGTGCTTGAAGGACGGTCAAATCCCGCAGCGGACGATTCAGCCAGCGAGTCAGCAGGCGGCTGCCCATGGCCGTCTGGCAGCGGTCGACCACCGATTGCAGCGTGTTGTCACGCCCGCCCGCCAGGTTGGTATCCAGTTCCAGGTTGCGACGGCTGGCGCCATCCAATACCACGGTATCGTCCAGCCGCTCATGCCGCAGGCTGCGCAAGTGCGGCAGGGCCGTGCGCTGGGTTTCCTTGGCGTAGCTGAGCAGGCAGCCGGCAGCGCCGATGGCCAGGGTCAGTGTTTCGCAACCGAAGCCTTTAAGGTCCTGCACCGAGAACTGCTGGCACAGACTTTTCAGCGCCGAATCACGCTCAAAATCCCACGGCGCACGACGTTTGGTCCCACGGCGCTTCTCTGCCGGCAAGTCCTTGGGCCAATCATCCGGAATCAACAACTCCACCGGATTGATACGCTCCAACTCCGCCAGCAGGTTCTCCCAGCCCTTGATCTCCAGCACGCTGAAATTGCCGCTGGTGATATCCAGCACCGACAGGCCGAACAGACGCTCATCGCCCAACACCGCAGCGATCAGGTTATCGCGCCGCTCATCCAGCAGCGCCTCATCACTCACCGTGCCCGGCGTAATAATGCGCACCACCTGCCGTTCCACCGGCCCCTTACTGGTGGCCGGGTCGCCGATCTGCTCACAGATCACCACCGACTCGCCCAGCTTCACCAACTTGACCAGATAACCTTCCAATGAATGGTAAGGAATCCCACACATCGGAATCGACTGCCCCGCCGACTGCCCGCGCGCGGTCAGGGTGATGTCCAGCAGCTTGGCGGCCTTCTTCGCGTCTTCGTAGAAGATCTCGTAGAAGTCGCCCATGCGGTAGAACATCAACTGATCAGGGTGCTGGTTTTTCAGGCGCCAGTACTGCTGCATCATTGGCGTGTGGGAGGACAGATCGGAGGTGTTTTTACTCATTGGGTAGTAGGCAAATTCGTTGAAAGTGATGGGGCAAAGGGGGCGATTGGCCCAGCATTTGTTGCGATGGGCGCAAGGTTAACACGCGAGGTCGGGGGTTCGCAGGTTGCAAACGGCCAGGTAGAAATAGAAGAAGGGCGCAGCGCATTCATTCAAATACACCGCCCCCTTCTTTTTATCGGCCCTTACTGAATGTTGCTGGGGGAATCCAACACCTTCACCACATCATCAATCACCGCCTTGACCATCTCCTGCAAGTAATGCGAGGCCCATGCGTAACGGTCCGTCTCCTTGGTCATCGCCGCATCTTCTGCGAGCAGCTTGGCGACATGGAGAAGATCGGAGGCGTGATGCAAGGCTTCCCGCAGGGAAACACCGCTGTTGACGCGGAATAGAGGCTGGTCGGAGTGAAAGGAGAAGGGGGTGACGCCGAGGGTGGTTAACGCAGGCGGATTTGTAGCAGTCATCGGTAAAACTCCCATATCAAGTGAGAGCTACCACGTTCGTTCTCAGGCGAATGGGTGGCAGCTGTGCGCAGGCTGAGAAACCGGAGATACAGGAACCCGGCAGACCCGAAGGTCTCCCACGCACAGCCGCCATTGCACGAAATGATGGGCGAAAAAAAACGCCTGCAGATCGGGTTTGGGGGCGCTTTGCGCCTGCATCTTGCCGGGTTCTCAGGCCCGATCGCTGAATTGGCAGCGACGAATGGAAGGGTAGCGTGGTGATAAGGAGGGTGCAACTGGGAAAATTGTGTCCTGGAAATAGATGCGTCCACTTTTCTCCAGTAGGCACCATTGGCAAATCACGCCTCCTAGAACGATGTGGCAGGTAATGTCATGATTCGATTAGTTTGAACTTCGCAACCCGGAAACTTATGACGAGTACCCTGAAGTATCAGATTCTTGCTGGGCTACCAGGCGAAGGACCTCTTCCTTTACAGTTCAGCGCTACCGGCCAAGGGCACCATAGTGAAGGAGTAGTCATCAGGTTCTCGCCGGAGGCGATGCCTTCTTGGGTGGGGAATTTTCAACCGGGTTTTTGCCGCTTCAGTTGCGTTCTGGAGCTGGGTTCAACTTTCCATGTGATGATAGTTGCCGGTGGTCAGGGTTATATCGTGGACATTCGTAGCGGCGTTCTCTTGAAGCATTTCGGTGGGGATATCGAGTATTTGGTCAGCATTCCAGAATTAGACAGTGTTCTTGTTTCAAATGGGTTGTGGCTCAGGCTTGTTAAAGGCGAGGCTGAGGTCTGGTGCTCTGAGCGCCTGTCTTTGGACGGGATTAGAAATATCCAAGTCTCGCTCGCGGATGGGATTATTACAGGGGAGGGATGGTATGTAGACGATTGCTGGTATCCGTTCAAAGTCTGCATCTCCTCGGGTGAGGCTACGGGAGGAGTTTTCGAGTCGCTTGACTTCAGCTAAGTCTATTTCTGCGTTTCTGAATGATTAGCTACCGGGCGCCCTGAAAGCAGTACGCGCCAAATCACCAAGCAGTAACACCGCAATAAACTCAGCGATTTATCGCTCTGATCACTCATTCTCTCCAGCGCCATTTTTACAACCCGTCACGGTGGGATAAGGCAGGCAGACCAGAATCATTTTATTCTTCGGTTCAAAACCATGATCAATCATGCAGCGTTGTGCCTTGGCTGTGCGCCCGATGCTGGCGACGGCCAGGTTCGACCCCAGCGGTTTTGGGTATCCGCAGGCGTACATGACCGGTAGCGCTTCTTTATCGTTGACCAGTTGCACGGAGTGGTGCGTCGATGCGCCTACTTTACGCCAGGTGACCTGCATGTCTTCAAACCGGCCAGAATCGGGTTTTATCGGGTAGAAACCGTCATCATCTTTAAACGGCAAAGCCTCAAGCTCGGACACGCTTAGTGGACGACCTTTTTTTGCTTCAACGCAGGCCGGAGTGTCTTTCATGACATCACAGAACTCAAAACCGTCTTTACGCTTAAAACCCAGAAGTTGCATGCATTGAAACTGGAGTACCTGTTCATTTATGGGTAATTGAGTCAATGAGCCGCCTACAGGGTCACCACATTCCGCCATCGCAGCCTTAACATCATCGACGTTCGTGGAGGTACGCCGCCACTGTGTGAATTCAGCAGGTGGCGGACAGCCTGTGAGTAAAAGTACCGATGCGATCAATGCCGGGAGAGTGATGATCTGGCTTTTTCGCAGCATATTAATCCTTCAAAGTTGGAATTACCGCGCGGTTCAACAGGCTATCTGGATCTACGCCCACTTGCCGGAAACAACCCTCTGATCACCCCAAGAAACGCCGCAAACAAATTGATTGAAGTCGCCGTAGTGATGGCAATCAGCACGTTATCCGAGAACGGCGCCTTACCCGAGTAATAAGTCGACCACCCATTCCACACCAGCAGTACCGCCCAAAAGATCACACCGCAGGCAGCAAACCAGAACGCACGCCCCGCATATTTCTTGCGCAGTTGCCGTTCGGCCTTCTGGTCTTTGAGGTTCTGGTTTCTCTCATCATCGGTGCCTATGGCTTGCTCGCCACCAGCTTGCGAGTCTTGGTCAGGCCCAGCCTCGGGGGGTAGGGTGAGTTCCAGACTGTCGAGTTCTTCACTCACGGATGCGACTCTTGGGATGAATGAGTGCTGCCATGTCTTGCCAGTCGATGGCGGAACCGTCGGCGCCCTTGAGCGCCCAGGCTGTGCCGCTCTCGTGGGAAAGGTTGGACAGTTGGGTGCCTGACCATTTGCCGTATTTGCTGATGATCCGATCAATCAGGCGGTGGGCATAGGTGTCACTGTCGGGAATCCTCGGTGTAACGAAGATGATGTCCTCGTCGTCCGGCTTCAAATTGCTGAGCAGCGAAGTGACCGGACGGCTGCCGTAGGATTTCAACTCATGGTACAGCGACGGGATGACCGGGCCATATTGCCAGCGGGCGAAGTGGTCATCCATGAGCGGCTGATCCCGTTCACGCAGATGCCAGGACTGCGTGTAGAACAGCAGTTTTTGCAGCTTCATGGGCGTCAGGCCCGAAAGCTTGCCTTCCTTCGCGCGTTCAATGAAGGCGTTAGCAACAGCTAGCGCTGAATAAGCCATGAGCACCTCCGTCGTTGCTGGCCATGTTGTTCCAGAGTCTTATACATAGGCCCTGAATTGTCGATAAGCAAGGGCGCCTGTCCACCCGCTCGGTGTGGCATCAGGCTACCCTGCGGCGATATCAAGCGGTTCTGAATGATAGAAAGCAATTAACTGTTTGCATATACAGTATTTTGTTTCAATCTAAACAAAATTGTGTGTTTAATGCATAAATATGCAAATTAGCATTTGCCAACGTTCAAGACTCCCGGCAATATCCGCGTTATGCAAAAACGCAACGTTTCTATCGTCTTGAAAGAGCTGCTGGATCGCGATCGGATCTCCCCTACGGAGCTTCACCGACGCACCGGTGTGCCTCAATCCACACTGTCCCGGATCCTCAGCGGCAAGATCGTTGACCCGTCGGACAAACACATCTCTCGCATCGCCGAGTATTTCCGCGTCAGCACCGATCACCTGCGCGGGCGCGCCGGGGTGGGTGCTTTGCGAGATGATGGGCGCGATCCGATGCATTCGGAGCTCAAGGACATAAGCCTGTGGGACGACGACACGCCCGTTAATGATGACGAGGTGTCGATCCCCTTTCTGCGCGAGGTTGAATTGGCTGCTGGATCAGGAAGATTCGTCATCGAGGAAAGTGAGAAAGCCAGCCTGCGCTTTGGAAAGCGCAGCCTTCGGCATAACGGCGTGCAGTTCGATCAGGCCAAATGCGTAACGGTGCGCGGCAACAGTATGTTGCCGGTGCTGCGCGATGGCGCGACGGTGGGGGTCAATGCCGGCAAGAGCGGGATTGGCGACATCGTCGATGGTGACCTGTATGCCATCAATCATAATGGCCAGCTACGGGTGAAGCAGCTCTACCGTCTGCCTTCCGGGATTCGCCTGCGCAGCTTCAACCGTGATGAGCATCCGGACGAAGACTATAGCTTCCAGGATATTCAGGATGAGCAGATCAGCATTCTCGGTCATGTTTTCTGGTGGGGCATGTACGCCCGCTGACATCATCGCGTAAGACGAAACCCGCCCATGAGCGGGTTTTTTTTCGCCTGCAGAACACCTCCAAACCCCGAGCACATAAGGCTTTGAATGCGGAAATGCATATTCGACGGAAAAATAAATGCGTTGATGCATTGACTGTATATGCATACATGCATATTATTCATCTCAAGCCAGCCAACAAGGCCTGGTGGAGGCGGCAAGGATGCCGCCAAGGAAGACAAGGAAGGCACGCAACATCGGCAAGGACGCCATCGAAGCGGTGGCAGGGATGCCAGGCAACACCGGCAAGGATGCCGACGCTCTTTAGTTTCGCCCAGCTTCAAAAACAGGCAGCGATGAACCGGCCTTAACGGTTCAGAGGGTTGGCAACTGACCCGGGTGTGCAGCGTAAAGCACCAGAAGCAGTTATCCGGCAGACAGGGATCGTGGTCGGAAAAACATTCAGGAAAGGACCGTACCGCGCCAGTAGCGCCGAAAGTCCGAGGACATCATTACTGAAAAGCCCGGGCTACCGGGCTTTTTGGAATGCCTACCTATCGAAGTGTGTGTAATTGAAAAACGGACTATTCAGTGCTCAGCCAGGAGGCGTGACATGACAAACGAACAACAAGCGTTAGCGGAAATGCCTATCTGGCTGGTGATCATATTGGCCTTGGTCGGCGGCGTTTCCGGAGAAATGTGGCGCGCCGACAAGGAGGGCGCCCGCGGCTGGTCGTTGATCCGCCGTCTGGCGCTCAGGTCCGGCGCGTGCATGGTCTGCGGGGTTTCGGCCCTGATGCTGTGTTATGCCGCCGGTATGTCGATCTGGACTGCCGGCGCCATTGGCTGCCTGACCGCCATGGCCGGCGCCGACGTGGCCATCGGCCTGTATGAGCGCTGGGCGGCCAAGCGCATCGGGATCAATGAAGGGTCTCGTCAGGACCCGCAGTAACCGCAAGGATGCTACCCAAATGACCCTTATCGAAAAGCCATCCCAACTACCCCGGGCTATCGGCGCCGCGCTGCATGCGGCCTACCCGGACCTCAAGGTCGGCAGCCACCGGGACTTCCAGAGTGACCTGGAGAATACCGGCGTCATGATCACGGTTGAACGCAATGGTCCGGGCATTCGCTCCCGCGAAGGGCGCAAGGCCCATGTCCTGGCCATTTCGCTCAGAGCCATGGTTGCCCCCGGCGCATTGCCGTTCGACGCCTGTGACCTCGCCAGCCAACTGATGGACCTGGTGCTGGACAACCGTTGGAACCTGCCTCAGTCCCAGTGCGATTTGCCGACGAATATGGTCGCCGCTCCTTCTATGGTTTCCAGCGTAGCGACGGACTACGACACCTGGACTGTTTCCTTCACTCAAACCCTCTACCTCGGGCCCGAGTTACTCAACGATCCTACGGGCCAACCGCTGTTTGCCTCCACCTGGGACGTCTTGAACATCGATGACCCCGATCAATACAAGCCACTGGCGGAGTAGCCCATGTTCGACGCGCTGTTACGCATGCAATTGGGACCCATCGTCGAGCGTCTGGCGGAGATGGAGGCCCAGCTCGAAGACCTGGACCGACGCGCTGAAAGTTTCTGCCGGATTGGCGTTTGCCAACAGGTCGACGCTGCCAGCAATACCTGCCGGGTCAGCCACGGTGAGTTGCTCACGCCGGCCATTCGCTTTTTCAATCCCAGCGCCGGTGCGCAAACCGAAACCCGTATTCCGTCCGTAGGCGAGCAATGTCTGTTACTCAACTACGGCGGCGGGGAAGGGGGCGCGCAGTCCGTGGCTCTGTTCGGCCTCAACAGTAGTCTCTTTCCGCCAGTCTCGACGGTTCCCTCGGTGACCCGACGGCGCCATCAAGACGGTACACAAAGTGATTACGACGACGCCAGTCACACCTTCAACTGGGCCAACGGGCCGACGGTGTTCAGCGGTTCCCGCGAACAGGTCGACCTCAAGGTCGGCGCCGCCAGCCTGACCCTCAACCCGCAGGGCATCACCCTGCAAATCGGCGGCACCGCACTGTTGCTGGATGCCGGCGGTGCTCACTTCAGCGGCCCGGTGATAGACCACCAAGGTCGGGTCATCAGCCCCTGACAAGGACACTCCATGATTGGCATCGATCGCAACACCGGGGCGGCCGTCGATGACTGGCTGCAATTCGTCCAACGCGCCACCCGAGCGCTGACCACACCCGTTGGCACACGGCAGAAACGTGCGCTGTATGGCTCGCTGATCCCGCAATTGCTCGGGCAGAACCTTGGTGATGACCTGCTGCTGCTCGCCCAAAGCCATGCCGCCCAGGCGTTCTACAACGCCCAGAACGGCATCGGCGACTTTCAGCCCCAGGTCATCGTCGCCACCCGCCAGGGCGCCGGCCTGCTGCTGCGCTTTGCCGGCACTTGGAAAAACCGCCAACAAACCTTTGAGGTCGTGACATGAGCATGCTGATCCCTGGCCAGAATCAACTGGCCGAGCCGGCGATTATCGCGGTCGATGAGTTCGAACCGTTGCTGGCCGAGTTCAAGGCGTTCGTGGTTGACTACGTCGCCACCCGTGCGCCGCAGAGCGCGGCGAAACTCAAGGTCAGCCTCGACAACGAAAGTGAGCTGCTGACCCTGGCCCTGGAAGCGTTTTGCGTGCGCCTGCAAACCCACGAGCGTAAATACAATGCGCGTATCAAGCAGATGCTGGCGTGGTGGGCCACCGGCAGTAACCTGGATGCACGCCTGGCAGATATGGGCCTGGAGCGCCAGGTGCTCGATCCCGGTGACCCGGCGGCTTTCCCGCCCGTGCCGCCAATTCTGGAAAGCGACGACGATGCCCGGCTGCGCTACTACCTGGCCCCTCATGCCCCGGCGGCAGGCTCGCGGATGCAGTACCGCCGCGAAGTGTTCACCCTCGGCGAGCGCCCGGCGGTCAAGGTCCAGAGCGCATCGCCGGGCGTGGTGACCGTCAACTACACCTTCGATCCGGACGGCTATGCAGCACAGGTCAAGGACGGTAATGGCCGACGCACCGCGCCCGGCGAGGTGATGGTCACCGTGCTGTCTCGTGAGGGTGACGGTACCCCATCTGCGGATTTGCTTGACGGTGTGCGCCGACATTTCGCACGGCCGGATGTACGTCCGGAAACCGATCTCATCACCGTCCAGGGCGCACAGATTCAGCCCTACAAGATTCGCGTCATCGCCAGGATCAACGCCGGGCCTGACTCGGGCTTGACCCAAGTGGCGGCGCAGCAGCTGCTGCAGACTTACGCTGATTCCTGTCATCGCCTGGAAGGGCGCGTCGACCCCAGTTGGATCGACTACGCCATCCACAGTGCAGGGGCGGCGCAGCTGCAAATCCTGGAACCGCTTGCACCAATTGTCAGCAGCGCGTTCCAGGCCCCGTATTGCACGGGTGTCGAGGTGGAGGTGCGCACGCTATGAGTGACCCCAACGCGAGTTTGTTGCCGGCCAACAGTTCTCCACTGGAAAAGGCACTGGATCTGGGATTCGGCAAGCTGCTTGACCGGATCGCACCGCCGTTTCCAGCGTTGATGAACCCGCTGCTAACGCCTACCGAGTTCCTCCCTTACCTGGCCGCCGACCGAGGTGTCAGCGAATGGGACGCCGAGGCCAGCGAATCGGAAAAGCGCCTGACCGTGGCCTTGTCCTGGCAGATCCAGCGCCAGGCCGGCACACCCAAGGCCTTGAGCTATGCGGTGGAGTCACTGGGGTTCACCCCCAACATCAATGCCTGGTATCAGCAGCGGCCAACCGGTACGCCGTATACGTTCGACGTGCAGGCGATCATTGGGCGCAGTTGGTCCGGTGGGGATCACAACCGGCTGATCCGGCGTATCAATGCGGCTAAGAGTGAGCGCGATCAGGCGACGATTACCATCGTGCATGAAACCGAAGGTCAGCTTGCGCTCACGCAGGTCCTGGACGCCCCGTTAAGTGACGCAGAGTTCTATCTGAACGGAGCGCTGCCGGAATTGGCGTTGGCTGCTCGGCTAAACAGTGCCGGCGTTGCCCAGCACTACACCATTAACGACTACGACCTCAGGGCGCAGCCATGACAGATGAAATCACGCGCCTGGTGCGCTTCACCTCCAAGGGTTTGGATGAAGTGCTGCGGGCTAAGAACCAGGGCCTCAAAGGCGAAATCACCCACATCGGCGCCGGCACCGGCCGCTATAACCCCGACGGCAGCGAAGTGGCCTTGCGTGACGAGCGCCAACGGGTGGCCATCGTCGATTACGAAGACCTGGGCGAACGCCAACTCAGGATGGCCGCGGTGTTTGACGGCGACGGCGAGTATGAGATTGGCGAGTTCGGATTTTACCTCGCCAGCGGGACGTTGCTGGCGGTGTATTCCGTGGCTGGGAAGTTGCTGACGTATAAAGCGGCGGCGGCAAGGGTGCTGCAGAAGTTTACGCTGGATGTTTCGCCATTGCCGGCGGATAGCGTGACGATTGTGGTGAGCGGCGATAGCCTTAATTTACTATTGGTGGAAGAGTTGGCGGCTATTGCCGCTGCTAATGTAAATAATATGTCACGGCATTTGGGTCTGTTGTTTCGAATGATGGTTCTGGAGCGCAGGCTTAGAGAGGCGTGAGCGTGTGTTGACGCTTTCTCGGCATTAAATAATTCGGAGGTTGAGTATGGGCATTGAGCAGAAAATCGGTGACTTGGTCACGGCCGCAGATAATTTGACAACTGCGGTTAACGAAAAGATTCTCCAGATAGACGACCGTATGGATATTGCACGGGCGGAGTTTGATGATTTTCGCAGCAAAAAAGATATGGTGGGCGTGGTTGGTGCGGCCGGCTCGGTTCAGCTAAATGTTTTCCAAGGCGGCGTGTGGGGTACTGGGGGGCCTCAGAATACAGGCGCATCAGGTGGGTTTTCTGTTGTCGATCTAGGAACATCGGCGGACGTTTACATGCACTTCAAATTGCCGGTCAACATCAATACTCATGATCAGATGTTCTGGTTCAATATTCGTGGTTATAGCTACGGCAGTGCGAGTATTGTAGATGAGACTGTTGTGGGTTATTGCTATTCGCCTCAGCGCGCAGTTTTGAACAAGTCCGTATTTGGGAATATGTCTCCAGGAATTTACACCGATGCGAGTGGTAACGTGATTATGCGGTTAAAGTTTCCAAGTGTTTACGTCACTACGATCCGTATTGACACCATGCAAGTCGGTATCGGTGGCTTATTTGCAGTTGGAAGTATTAAGTCGAAACTGTCACTTGCTGACAAGGTGGAATTTTAAATGAGCGAAATAGTTAATTCTGAGGTTCAGTATAAACCCAATCCCGAGTCTATTGCTCTTGCCGAATGGGCGTCTATTCGCACTCGCCGTCAACAGTTGTTGGCTGTTTCAGAAGCCATGCAGGCTGTAGATAGTTCTCTTACTGACGCGCAACGCAGCGAGCTTGCGCTTTATCGACAAGCAGTGCGTGAGGTTCCACAAGACACAGGCGATCCCTACAAAATTGAGTGGCCAGAGTTGCCTACCTTCCTGAAATAACCCACCGCGAAAGCGGTTTTTTTTCGCCTCCCCAAAGCCCCTCCCGCAGGGGCTTTGGCATTTCTCACCCGGAGAATCCTACCCATGCCCACGCGCCAAACCTACACCGTCCTCATCCCTTTCCCCATCGGTAACGGCCATTGGTCCACCGCTGGCGAGGAGCTTGAACTGCTGGACGTCGAAGCATCCGCCCTGCGCACCGCCGGCCGTCTGGAACTGACCAGCGTCCTCAACTCCACCCCCAAGAAGGCTGAATAATCATGGCTGAGGTTTTGAACTTCGAGCACAACGGCATCACCGTCAATGCCACCGAATCGCCCGAGGCCATGGGTGGCCTGGGCGATAACGTCATCGGCCTGGTGGGCACTGCCCCCAACGCCCATGCATCGATCCCGAAAAACGCGCCGTTTCGTATCAACAGCTTCACCACCCAGGCGCTGCTCGACCCGACCGGTACCGAGTCGGGCACCTTGTTCCAGGCGGTGTACCAGATCCTCAAAGTGGTCAAGGTGCCGGTCTACGTGGTGATTGTCGAAGAAGGCGCCACCCCGGCCGACACGCTCAACAATGTGATCGGCGGCAACGACCCGGTCACCGGTCGCAAACTCGGCCTGGCTGCCCTGAGCAGCGTGCCTGAAGACCTGACCATCATCGGTGCCCCGGGCTTCACCGGCACCAAGGCCGTGGCCGGCGAGTTCGCCTCCTTCGGCAAGCGCATCAAGGCCCGTGTGGTACTCGATGGCAAGGACGCTTCGGTCGCCGACCAAGTGACTTACAGCGGCGAACTGGGCGGTGCCGACCTGGGCTTCGACCGTTGCCTGCTGGTGCACAACATGCCGTCGGTGTATTCCAAGGCTGCAAAGAAGAACGTGTTCCTCTCGCCATCCTCGCTGGCCATCGCTGCGCTGGCCAAAGTCAAGCAGTGGGAAAGCCCGGGTAATCAGGTGACCTTCGCCGAAGACGTTTCCCGCGTCGTCGAGTACAACATCCTCGACACCTCCACTGAAGGCGACCTGCTCAACCGTTATGGCGTGAGCTACTACGCCCGCACGGTGCTCGGCGGTTTCTCGCTGCTGGGCAACCGTTCCATCACCGGCAAGTTCATCAGCTACGTCGGCCTGGAAGACGCCATCAGCCGCAAGCTGGTCAAGGCCGGCCAGAAGGCCATGGCCAAGAACCTCACCAAATCCTTCATGGACCAGGAGGTCAAGCGCATCAACGACTGGCTGCAAACCCTGGTGGCCGACGAAACCATCCCTGGCGGCAGCGTCTACCTGCACCCGGAGTTGAACAGCGTCGAGAAGTACAAGAACGGCACCTGGTTCATCGTCATCGACTACGGTCGCTACGCGCCGAACGAACACATGGTTTATCAACTCAACGCCCGCGATGAAATCATCGAGCAGTTCCTGGAGGACGTTCTCTAATGTTTACCAACCGAGTCAGACAGGCCATTGCGGCCACCCTCCAAGGCCTGCCGTTGTCGGCCACGGTCGATTCCTTTACGCCGCCGAAGATCGAGTTCGAGATGGACGCGATGACCGGCGGGCGCTTCATCGCAGAAGAAATGGCCAAAAGCGCCAAGGTGCTGGGCGCAACCCTGGTACTGCAAGGGGTGGGTGCAGAAGTGTTGCTGGCGCTTGGCGTCACGCGGGGCGATGACATCCTGTTGAACGTGCGCGAAGCCGGGCAGGATCAGGATGGCAAGACCTACTTCACCTACCACACTGTGGGCGGCAAGTTGAAGTCACTGACCGAAACCGCGCTGACGATGAATGCCAAGCCCGTCACCACCCTGGAACTGTCCTGCCGTACCTATAACCGTCTGGAAAACGGCATTCCGGTGATCGATATCGACGTGCGCACCCAGAAGTTCATGCTCAACGGCGTCGACATTCTCGGCGACGCCCGCCGCGCCGTGCTGATGCCGTAACCCCCTCCGGGGGCGGGTTCGCTCGCCCCCATACCTGATAAAGGAATCAATCCATGGCCTGGATGCCTGCGCTACACGTCCTGCTGTCCCCGATCACCGCCGACACCGGTGCCGTGATCGAGCAGATTCAACTCAAACCCTTGTTCTACGCGCCACAGAAAGAAGCCCTGGCGCGCGCTGGCGACGATGAAGATGAGCAGTTTTTCGAACTGGCCAAGCTCGCCACCGGCCTGTCGGAAAAAGAACTCGACCAACTCAAGCGCCCGGACTACGTCAGCATTGCGCAATACGTACACGAAATGTCGACCCAGCCTGCATCGTTTTTTCTCGATCAGGCCGATGTGCCGCGCCAATCGCTGACCAGCGAGCAGGTCGCGCTGCTGCTTCCCCTTCAGGCAAGCGGTCGCACGCTCACCCACGTCACCCTGGAAATGCCCGCCCTGCGCGCCACCAAAGTGATGAAAAAACTGCCCACCAACAAAGAACGTGCCGAGTTCATCACCGCTCATTGCGCCGGCCTGATGATTCCCGATCTCGCCGGCTTGACCGTGCCCGACTGGACCGAACTGCAGGGGCGCATCGACGATTTTTTAAACAAACCGGCGGACTTCTTTCGGAACGCGACATCGAAGTGATCCTCGATGTAGTACCGCTGGTTTACTCAGTAACCGAAGCGGAAATCCTCGACTGGGACGCCGGCAAGGCATTGCGCCGCTACGACATCGCGATCAATCGCCTTGGCGTTAAACAGGAGTAGAGCGGGATGGCAGACAGTAATAAAGGCGCTGAGTCAGCCATCGCCAGGGACGGCGTGATGATTCAGCGCTCACCCGAAATGGCCGGCGCACAGGCCAGCCTCAACCCCATCGCGCAAACCCTGGCGAGTCCGGCTGAGGCGGTGCCGGGAGGTGCCGCGAACCTGGTGTTGGCATTAGCCGATGCCAGCCTGCAGATCAACCATCTGGCCGAAGGCCAGGCGCGGCTTGTGGATACGCTTGAGCTGTTCAACGCCTCATTGCTCAAGATGATGGACGCCGGGCAAGCCGACGCCATCGAGGCGGCGGGCACGGGCGATACGAGCACCCGCACGGCGGCCCCCGCGGGTACGCCATCGCAGGCACTGGATGCCGCGATGACCGACCTGGACCAACTGCTGCACTTCGTCGGGCGTGAGCGCAAGTCAATGCGCGAAGCCAACCTCGCCATGGCGACCGAGCCCATGGTGGCGGCCAGCGGCGCGAGCGCGGTGGACCTGGCGAAGGTCGAGTACGTTGCGGCCAAGTCGGGTATCGGCAGCGAGCGAGTTGACGCGTCAGGCAATATCGACCAAGCCGGGCGCCAGGCAGACTTGCAGCAATTCGCCCGCGACGCGGCGATCATGGCGACGGTGTTCAAAATCGATGTGAAGCATGCCGGCGAACTCATCGGCGGATGGCGTGAGTCCATGCACCTTGACCGCACCCAAGCCCTGGATTTGGCTGACGCGACAAATGTGCTGGGCAGCGATGTCTCGCTCAAGGCCGAGTCAGCGGACATTGCAGCGATCGTGCAACGTCAGGGCGCCGCCGCCACGGCTGCGGGCATGCTTCCCGAACAGGCCGCGGCGCTTTCGGCGGTGTTGTTGAGTGCCGGTAACAGCAAGGGTGCTGCGGAGCTCGGGCTGGAAAAAATCAGTCTCGCCCTGGCCAAAGGCGACAGCGCTTCTCCCGCGCAGCGCAGTGCCTGGGCAGCGCTCAAGCTTGATCCCAAAGAGCTGGCCGGTGGCATGAAACAGGATGCCCCGCAGACCCTGGTTACCGTGCTGGAGGCACTCAAGTCGCAACCGGCTGAAAAGCAGGCGGCGCTGGCGGCGCAACTGTTCGACGGTAACCAGTCGATTCTGAGCCTGGTGCCGATTATTGACAGCGTTAAACACGCCTTTTCGCAGGTGGCCGAAACGTCCACCTACGCCACCTCGGCGTTAGGCGATCAAGGCTCTGTTCAGCGCGTTGCAGCGATTCGCGCCGATTCCTCCCAGGCTCGACGGCAGGCCTATGAGGCCAGTACAACACGCTTGCAAACTGCCTCCGATGTGGCCCTGGCGCCCGCCGTGGATACCTCGCTGACAGCGATGACCGGTTTGGTCAACGGCGTGAGTGGCTTGGCTGAAGCGCTGCCTCACACCACCGCCGCCGTTACGGTGGCAGGGGCTGCACTGGGGGCTGTGCTTTCCGGCGTGTTCGATGCCGTGAAGGACAAGGTGTTTGAAAAGGTCGCGGGGAAAATTCTCCGCGAAGGGCCTGCCGCTGACCCTTCCGCCCGCCCGCAGCACACCCGGAGTGACGACACCCCTACAGGTAAACCCACGCCGGGTTCGGCGTCCGGTCCTGACCGGCCAAGCAAAACGGAGAAGGCCGGCAAAGTCGCCAGACAGGCTTCGTTGGGGTTGGTGCTGGCACAGGCCGGAGTTGATGTCACACAGGGCGCGCTGACGGGGAATACGGGTCAAGCGCTGGGCTCCAGCGTGGGTTCGGTAGGCGGCGCCGTCGCCGGTGGCGTTGCCGGTGAGTTCGCCGGCATGGCGATTGGCCGAGCGGTCGGCACGCTTGCCGGAGCGGTGATCGGTTCGGTGGTGCCGGGTGCCGGTACGGTGCTGGGCGGGGTCATGGGCGGCGTTGCCGGTGGCGCGATCGGCAACGTGGTGGGCGGCGCCGTCGGTACGTTTGTCGGCAGTGACGTGGGGGCATGGCTTGCCGAGAAAGTCATGGGTTCCGGGGATCGCTTGCCGTCTCCCACGGATGTCAGCCACAACCTCAACAACCCCCAAGCCGATAACCGTCAAATCAATTTTGCCCCGCAAATCACTATCAACGCGCCGGAACAAGCCAGCTATCAGCAATTGGCGACACTCGTGGTGCAACAGATCGAAGCGCAATTTACGCCGCTGTCGATGGACAACCTGCTGGCGACGCGACGTGGCGCAGCACTGACCGATGGAGCTGTGTGATGCGACAACAGATGGTGTTGGGCACGTTTATTTTCGGGCTGTCCCGCGGGTTCGCCTACGACAGCCTTGATCGTGGCAGCAGTGGTGGGTGGGTCAGCCTGGACATCATCGCCGGCAAACCCAAATCCAGCCAGGTGGGGCAGGGCCTTGAAACATTGGCAGTGGGCGGCAAGGCCGCGCGGGCCAATGGCATGCAACGCCTGGATGAACTGCGGGCCCTGCAGGACCTGCGCGTGCCATTGCCTCTGGTGGACGGCCTGGGGCGCAACTGGGGGTTGTGGACCATCAAGTCGATCAGCGAAAAACAAACCAGCGTCATCGACGACGGCACCGCCATGGCGATTACCTGGTTGCTGGTATTGGAGGAGTTCGTCAATGCGTAGAGTGCGAAGTATTGCGGGCGATTCGGTAAACCTGCTGCTCTACCGAGAGCTCGGCCGCTGTGATGATGCTGCGGAGGAGGCGCTGTGGCGCTTGAATCCGGAGCTGGCGGAGAAGGGCGCAATATTGCCGGCCGGCGTCAGTGTGCTGGTGCCCGAACTGGATGCAAAACCTGTCGCGAGTCGGCCGGTTTCAGCCTGGGATTAAGGAGCGATCATGGCACTTGGATTCACACCGGTGGTGGAGCTTTACGGCGCCAATGCCGCCTTGTTCAACGAGCGGCTATTGGAGTGGGAGCATATTGATACGGCGGGATTTGTGTCTGACCAACTCAAGTTGACTCTCGACATCGAGGGCCTTGAAGGTCTGCCCGATCTGGGCGGGAAAGTCGGCTTGCGCGTCGGTTATCTGGAGTCCGGCCTGGTGGATAAGGGCATGTTCAAGATCACTCAGCGTAAGCCGTCGCTGTTCCCGATGCGCCTGGTGCTGGTGGCCACGGCGGCGCCGTTCGATGAGCATGGGTTCAAACAGCGCCGCACCGCCAGCCATGGGCCGACAACCCTGGGCGCACTGTTTCGTCAATTGACCAGTCGCTACGGGTTTTCCCCGCGTGTGGCGCCTGAGCTCGATGGCGAGCGGATCGCGCATATCGACCAGACCAACGAAAGTGACATGGCATTTCTGACCCGGCTGGCCAAACGCTTCGATGCAGTGGCCAAGCCTCTGGACGAGCTCTATGTGCTCGGGCGCAAGGGTCAGATCAAGTCCTTGTCGGGCAAGGCGCTGCCGGATGTGCGCTTGTCCGTCACCCGTGACAATCACCCGGGCGACCACGCCTTCATCAGCGCCACCCTTACCGAAACCAGTCGCGCCAAATATAAAGGCGTGCAGACGTCCTGGTGGGATGCGGCGGGCGGCAAAAAGCAGGTGGTAGAGGTGGGGATCGCACCGTTCAAGGTGGTGACGCAGCGTTATCCAAGCGAGGACGAAGCGCGCTCGGCGGCGCAGGGCGAGATGCGCCGTGTGGGCCGAGAAGTACTGCAGATCGATGTGGTGTGCCCCGGTAACCCGTCGCTGGCCGCTGAAGGCTTGCTGCTGCTGGACGAGTCGTGGCCGGGCTTCATGCAGGGACGCTGGTCGATCAAGACGGTGACGGCCAGCGGTAAACGCACCGGCGGCTACCGAAGCACGATCCAGGCCAGTGGTTTGTCGGTGTAGACATTTTTTCAGAGTAGATCCCATGCAGATTACCCTTACCCAGCTTCTTGATGTGATGCCGGGAGCCCGCCTTCGAGCGGGCATTTTTTTGTCCCCGTTAAATGCAGCCTTAGTACGGTACGAGGTCAACAGTGCCAGGCGCGTCGCCGCCTTCCTCGCCCAGATCGGCCATGAATCCGCTGAACTGCGCTACGTGCGCGAACTGGGCAGCGATCAATACCTGAGCAAGTACGACACCGGCACCCTCGCCACCCGTCTGGGCAATACCCCCGAAGCGGATGGCGATGGGCAGAAGTACCGGGGCAGGGGGCTGATCCAGATAACCGGGCGCCGCAACTACCTTGCATGCAGTCAGGCACTGTTTGGCGATGCGCGCCTGCTGCTGCAACCGCAATTGCTGGAACAACCGCAGTGGGCCTGTGAGTCCGCTGCCTGGTTCTGGCACAGCAACGGCCTCAACGAGTTGGCGGATAAAGATCAATTCACCACCATTACCCGGCGTATCAACGGCGGCCTTAATGGCCTGCAGGCGCGCGTGCAATTGTGGGAGAGGGCGAAGGCGGTGCTATGCGTTGGCTAGGCACGTTGCGTTGGGTCGGCGTTTGCCTGCTGCTTGCATTGGTGTGGCAAGTACAGGCCTGGCGCTATGGCGCGCAGCTGGAGCGTCAGGCGGCCGGGCAGGCGCTGGCGCTCAGCCAGCAACAGCAGGCCGCGTTCGAACAGCAACAGGCAGAACAGCAAAAGCGCCTGGCCCTGGAGCGCCAACTCACTACCAGCGACCAACAACACACTCAGGAGTTGAGCGATGCCCAACGTCACCAAGCTGCTCTGCGCGACCGCCTGGCCACTGCTGATGTGCGGCTGTCAGTCCTTCTCGACGCCACCGATACCGCCGGCTGCACGCCAGTGTCAGCCGCCGCCACCCCCGGCGGCGTGGTTCATGCAGCCCCACGCGCCCGACTTGACCCGGCGCATGCTCAACGAATTATCCGCATCACCGACGACGGCGATAACGCCCTGATCGCCTTGGGTGCCTGTCAGGCCTATGTGCGAGCCGTCGCGCGTTAGCCTTTTGATGCACTCTGCAACTTGCATGGCCGATGGGCTGCTGTAGGGTAGGCAAACCACCGCCCATTCCTGGAGACGACCGTGAAGGAAATCACTCAACTGGCTGCTGAACTGGGGCGCCGTTTGCAGGTGCTCAACGCCCATGTCACCACCGCCGAGTCCTGCACCGGCGGCGGTATTGCCGAAGCCATTACGCGGATTCCGGGCAGTTCGGCATGGTTCGAGGCGGGCTATGTCACCTATTCCAACCGACAGAAGACCCGGCAACTTAATGTGCCGGAAACGTTGTTTGCCAAGGTCGGCGCCGTCAGCCAGGAAGTGGTGGAAGCCATGGCGCGAGGGGCGCAGGAAAAAAGCCTGGCGCGCTTTGCCGTGGCGGTCAGCGGCGTGGCAGGCCCGGACGGCGGTTCGCCGGACAAGCCGGTGGGCACGGTATGGCTGGCGTTTGGCGTGGGCGATGAGGTCACGGCCGAGCGTGTGCACTTTCCCGGCAACCGCGACGAGGTCCGTCGTCAAACGGTAAAGGCCGCGCTGGAAGGCTTGTTGCGACGAGCTGCAGCAGAAATAGACAATCAGGGGTAGGCGATCTTCAATCTTTGTGGAACAATACTGTCTACTTATACAGGTGTTGGCCGTCAGGCCTTATTGATTACGTGAGGACTTTAATGGACGACAACAAGAAGAAAGCCTTGGCTGCGGCCCTGGGTCAGATCGAACGTCAATTCGGCAAGGGTGCCGTAATGCGTATGGGCGATCACGACCGTCAGGCGATCCCGGCTATTTCCACTGGCTCTCTGGGTCTGGATATCGCGCTCGGCATTGGCGGCCTGCCAAAAGGCCGTATCGTTGAGATCTACGGTCCTGAATCTTCCGGTAAAACCACCCTGACCCTGTCGGTGATTGCCCAGGCTCAGAAAATGGGCGCCACGTGCGCGTTCGTCGATGCTGAGCACGCCCTGGATCCTGAATATGCCGGCAAGCTGGGTGTCAACGTTGACGACCTGCTGGTTTCTCAGCCAGACACCGGTGAGCAAGCCCTGGAAATCACTGACATGCTGGTGCGTTCCAACGCCATCGACGTGATCGTGGTTGACTCCGTGGCAGCGCTGGTACCGAAGGCAGAAATCGAAGGCGAAATGGGCGACATGCACGTGGGCCTGCAAGCCCGTCTGATGTCCCAGGCGCTGCGTAAAATCACCGGCAACATCAAGAACGCCAACTGCCTGGTGATCTTCATCAACCAGATCCGTATGAAAATCGGTGTGATGTTCGGCAGCCCGGAAACCACCACCGGTGGTAACGCGCTGAAGTTCTATGCTTCGGTCCGTCTGGATATCCGTCGTACCGGCGCGGTGAAGGAAGGTGACGAGGTTGTTGGTAGCGAAACCCGCGTTAAAGTCGTGAAGAACAAGGTGGCCCCGCCTTTCCGTCAGGCAGAGTTCCAGATTCTTTATGGCAAAGGCATCTACCTGAACGGCGAGATGATCGACCTGGGTGTGCTGCACGGTTTTGTCGAGAAATCCGGTGCCTGGTATGCCTACAACGGCAGCAAGATCGGTCAGGGCAAGGCCAACTCGGCCAAGTTCCTGGCAGACAACCCGGATATCGCTGCCACGCTTGAGAAGCAGATTCGCGACAAGCTGCTGACCCCAGCACCGGACGTCAAGGCCGCCGCCAACCGCGAGCCGGTTGACGAGATGGAAGAAGCCGACACTGACATCTGAAGCAAACGATGACTGTTGTACTGGATACACTCGTCGCCGTTCGGCGCACTGCAATGGACCTGCTTGCTCGCCGCGAGCATGGTCGAGTCGAGCTGACGCGTAAGTTGCGTCAGCGCGGCGCAGAGCCCGAAATGATCGAAACGGCCCTCGACCGGTTGACGGAAGAGGGGCTGTTGTCGGAGTCCCGATACCTCGAAAGCTTTGTGTCCTATCGCGCGCGGTCCGGTTATGGTCCTGCGCGGATTCGCGAAGAATTGAGCCAGCGCGGCCTCCAACGTGCCGATATCGACCTTGCACTGCGTGAGTGCGGTATCAGTTGGCAGTCACAGTTGGAAGAGACTTGGCGGCGCAAGTTTGCTGGGCATCTGCCGATTGATGCCAGGGAGCGTGCGAAACAGGGGCGTTTCCTGAGTTATCGCGGGTTTTCGATGGACATGATCAGTCGCTTGTTAAGCGGCCGTGATATGGACGACTGAGCGCAAAACGAAAACCTGACTGATCGTTCCCACGCTCCGCGTGGGAATGCATCCCTGACGCTCCGCGTCACCATTGCGCAGGTGCCTGATTTTTTCGCTGAAAGCAGGACGCGCAGCGTCCCGAGTGGCATTCCCACGCGGAGCGTGGGAACGATCAAGGCCCACTATGAAAATAGTGGGCCTTTTTTTTCGCCTGTAAAAAGTCACGCGGGCTGTGGCACCCCTCGCTGTTGCACCTCACCCTGAGGTTGCACCCAATTTTCCGGCAAGTTGATGTAGTCCACCAACTCGCGCAAACGCCCCTGGTCTCGGCCATTGAAATTGAAGACCAGCCGCGTCAAATGGCTGAACCTTGCTTCGTCATGCTCTTCGCCTGTGTAGGCAAGCTGCTGGAACTCTCCGCTCAGTCGAAGGCTGGCAAACTCATCCTGCAAATGGGCCAGGGCTTGATCACTGAGTGGATGGTTCATACGCACTACAAACTCACGCTTGAGCCAGCGCGTTGAATGGAAGTTGGCATAAAACCGGTTGATCTCATCCACGGCTTCTTCTGCGCTGTAGACCAGGCGTATGAGCTTGAGGTCGGTCGGCAGGATGTAGCGGTTAGCCTCCAACTGGCTGCGGATAAAGTCCAGGGCGCCTTGCCAGAACCCGCCGCCTGGAGCGTCCAGCAGCACTACCGGTACCAGCGGGCTTTTACCGGTCTGGATCAGGGTCAGCACTTCCAGGGCTTCGTCCAGGGTGCCAAAACCACCCGGGCACAGGATCAGTGCATCGGCTTCCTTGACGAAGAACAGTTTGCGGGTAAAGAAAAAGTGGAAGGACAGCAGGTTGTCGGTGCCGTCGATGGTCGGGTTGGCATGCTGTTCAAACGGCAGGGTGATGTTGAACCCCAGGCTGTGCTCCAGGCCCGCACCCTCGTGCGCCGCAGCCATGATGCCGCCGCCGCCGCCGGTGATGACCATCAGGTCGGAACGTGCCAATGCCGCGCCGACCTCTCGAGCCAATGCATACAAGGGGCTTTCGATTGGCGTGCGCGCGGAGCCGAATACCGTCACCTTGCGTCGTCCCTTGAATTGTTCGAGCACGCGGAAGGCGTGGTCCAACTCACGGATCGCGCGCAGGGTGATCTTGGCATTCCAGCGGTCACGGTCGTCCCGGGCCATGCGCAGGACCGTGAGAATCATGTCGCGATAAAGGGGAATGTTCGGGCTGTTTGGCGCGACCAGCTGGAGTTGTTCGTCAACCTGCTGCGTGAGGTCGGTACCGTTTTGTTCAAAAAGATCGAGCAGGGCGGCGTTGGATTCATGAGGCATTCGACTTTCTCCTTCTTCACAGGGCCTGGCCAGCCGACGCGTGTCGTCAGGGGGGGCCACGACACTGCATGTGTCGTTGCTTGCCGCAGGAGGGCAGGCCTTCTTATGCCCTGAAAGTATTACAGAACAGCAGGGAGGACTGCTCTGGCGGGCGTATGGAATGAGTCGATCATGGGCTGAAAAACCCTTGGCTGGCAACCGCTTATTGGCGAGTCATTAAGGCGTTCAGATGCAGGCGGGCGTTGAAGCGGGGGAGTGCGCGTCGCCGGGCGGCAACGCGCGAGGTGCAAGCCGGAGTTACTTTTTCTTCTTGGCTGGAGCCGGGCAGTCGGCTTCGACAAACTTTACCGATGCCACAGGACGGTTGGTCTTGTTCTCGGTGATTTCATAGCGCATGACCGCGCCCTTCGCCATCAGCTCGCGGTAGCCTAAGTTGGTGCAGACACTGCGGCCCAATTGGAAATACACCGCCTTGGGGTTGGCACGCATCTGTTCGGCGCGGTCCGGCAGTACGCTGAGATGATCGATCAGTTGCATACCTTCAACGGTGTAGGCCACTTCCAGGGTTTTCTCATCGATTTCCCGGGGCAGGTCCTTGTTGCTTTCCGTGGCGACGCTTTGCAGCTTGCGGTTCATTTGAGCCTCCAGCAGCGAGGCCGCGTGGGCGCCCATGGGCAAGGCCAGCGCAATAGCGACGGATGGGGCAACGAGGCGCAGCATGGAACGCAGCATCAAACTCTCCTGATTCGGTTACTGGTGCATAGACCAGCCACTGCGCTATGCGTTCAGTGGCGCGCAATTATAGGTGAGCGCTGGCCACTACAGCCAGGCGTATCGCTGGTAAACTGCGCCCACTTCAATTGCTTTCGAGTTATCCCGTGTTGATTTACCCGTCTATGTGGCGCATCCCATGAGCCACGCTGTCTCCCGTTTGCGCACCCAGCGCCTGGCCCGAGCCGTCAGGCCTTTCCTTAATCGGGGATCGCGTGCCGAGCGGTGTGCCGGTTGCCGAGTGATTCCCGAGTACTGCCTGTGCGCGTGGCGACCAACGGTTGAAGCCAAATCGGCAATGTGCCTGTTGATGCACGATGTCGAACCGATGAAACCCAGCAACACCGGCTGGCTGATCGCCGATGTTATCGACGACACCAGCGCGTTCGCCTGGTCGCGGACCGAAGTCGACCCGGATCTGCTCACCTTGCTCTCCGATCCGCAGTGGCAGCCGTACATTGTATTCCCTGGCGAATTCGTGGCGCCTGAACGGGTGGTCAGCGCGGTCAGCGCAGAGGAGGGCAAGCGCCCGCTGTTCATCCTGCTGGACGGCACGTGGAGCGAAGCGCGCAAGATGTTTCGCAAGAGTCCGTACCTGGAGCATTTGCCGGTGCTGAGCCTGGCGCCGGAGCAGTTGTCGCGTTACAAGTTGCGCCGCTCCAAGCGCGATGATCATTTCTGCACTGCCGAGGTCGCCGCGCTGTGCCTGGAGTTGGCTGATGATCAGCTCGCCAGTGAAGTCCTGGACGCCTACCTCGACGTATTCAGCACGCACTATCTGGCCGCCAAGTTTCAGCTGCCCCTGGACGCGGCGGACAAGGCCCACACGCGTTTGGCGCCCTATATCCCGGCGGTATGACCAGTCGACGTTTGCATGATGGCACCTTAACCGTGCAGCTCGCTAGAATCACCATGGGCGTAGTGCTTGACCCCCCTGGCCGCGCTGGGCATGCTGGGCGCCGATTGGGGCACTGCCTTGGTTTTTTCGACGTTGTTTCGTGTGTTTTGACGTTGAGCGTGCCCCGTGGCGCCGGCTGCCTGGCCGTTGCCGTGTGTACTGGCGAACCCTGAACCCATCAGGGCTTCCCTAAAAAACAGGATCATTTAATCAATGGCCACATACGAAATCCTGATAGCCGATGACCACCCGCTGTTTCGCAGTGCGCTGCATCAGGCCGTTACCATGGGTCTTGGCCCGGATGTGCGACTGGTCGAAGTCGCCAGCATCGCCGAGCTGGAAGCGCGCCTGACCGAAAAATCCGACTGGGACTTGGTGCTGCTCGACCTGAACATGCCGGGTGCCTATGGTTTTTCAGGGCTGGTGCTGTTGCGCGGGCAATACCCGCAGATTCCCGTGGTGATGGTCTCGGCTCAGGAAGAGGCTGACGTGGTGGTGCGTTCCAAGGAGTTCGGCGCCAGCGGTTTCATCCCCAAGTCCAGCGCGATGGAAGACATCCAGAAGGCGGTGCGTACGGTATTGGACGGCGATGTGTCCTGGCCACCGCAAGCGTTCGAAGAAATCAACGTGTCCGATGAAGCCAAGGCGGCCCGTGATGGCCTGGCCAGTTTGACGCCTCAGCAGTTCCGGGTGTTGACCATGGTCTGCGAAGGCTTGTTGAACAAGCAGATTGCCTACGAGTTGAGCGTGTCGGAAGCGACGATCAAGGCGCATGTCACCGCGATTTTCCGCAAGTTGGGGGTACGTACGCGCACCCAGGCGGCGCTACTCCTGCAACAACTTGAGTCAATTTCGCAGCATTAAAGTGTTACCGATTCACGCTTTTTTGACTTTGCGTGCTCTAGTTTCCCCACTCCTTTTGGTTCAGTTGCCTACATCTATGTCGCCTTTCAAGGGTCAAACCGGTATCAAACGTATCTTCAACGCAGGGGGCTATTCCCTGGATGGCCTGCGCGCGGCTTTCACCGGCGAGGCGGCGTTCCGTCAGTTGGTGCTGCTGAACGTCATCCTGATTCCGTTGAGTTTTTTCCTGCAGGTCAGCCGCGTCGAACGCGCATTGCTGATTGCCGTGTGCCTGCTGGCCCTGATCGTCGAATTGCTCAATTCAGCGGTGGAGGCGGCCATTGACCGCATTTCCCTGGACCGTCACCCATTGTCGAAAAACGCCAAAGACATGGGCAGCGCCGCGCAATTCGTGGCCTTGACCATGATTACGCTGGTGTGGGCGGTGATTCTGATCTGACGATCAGGCGATGCTCGGCAGTACGATTTCGTCGCTGCGCTGAACCCCGGCGGTAAACGCGCGGCACAGCTCCAGGAACTCGCGCATCGCCGAGGTCTGGTATTTCTGCTTATGCCAGATGAAGTAGAACTGCCGGGCCAAGTCCAAATCCGGGGTTTCTACCGGCACCAGGCTGCCACGCCGGAACGCATCGCGCAGTGCCAGCCGCGAAATGCAGCCAATTCCCAGACCTGATTCCACTGCCCGTTTGATCGCCTCGGTGTGTTCCAGCTCCAGGCGGATATTCAGTGCGCTGCGATGATGGCGCATGGCCTGATCAAACGTCAGGCGCGTGCCCGAGCCTTGTTCGCGCAGGATCCACGCTTCATGGGTCAGCTCATCCATGCTGGCCACGCCACGTTTGGCCAAATGATGCTGGGGTGCGCAAAACACCACCAGTTCATCCTCCACCCAGGTTTGCACTTCGATGTCCGGATGGCTGCAGTCGCCTTCGATTAGACCCAGGTCAATTTCGTAATGCGCCACCTGATGCACGATATGGGCAGTGTTTTGCACATGCAGTTTCACCTGGCTCTCAGGGTGCTGCTGCATGAAGCTGCCGATCAACAGGGTCGCCAGGTAGTTGCCGATGGTCAGGGTGGCGCCTACCGCCAGTGAGCCGAAGCCGGACTTGCCATTGAGCAGGTCTTCGATCTCCTTGGCCTGGTCCAGCAACGCCACCGCCTGGGGCAACAGTTGATGACCGAGGGCATTGAGGCTCAGGCGTTTACCGGCGCGGTCGAATAATTGGCAGCTGGATTGGCGCTCCAGCTCGGTGATCGAGGTGCTGGCGGCGGATTGAGATAAGGCCAGCAGGCCAGCAGCGCGGGACACGCTTTCCTGCTGGGCGACCGCGACGAAGACTTGCAGTTGACGGAGAGTAAATCGCATATCGATATAACCGATAACCCTTATCTTAATAATCCAGTTAACAGATATTGTCGCCGCCATTAGAATGCTGTGCAATTGCGCACTTCACATTTGGCGCAGACCCATTTCCAGGAGTCCCCCGTACATGAGCAACATGAACCACGAGCGTGTCCTCAGTGTTCATCACTGGAACGACACTCTGTTCAGCTTCAAGTGCACCCGCGATCCGGGTTTGCGCTTCGAGAACGGTCAGTTCGTGATGATCGGCCTGCAACAGCCCAATGGCCGCCCGCTCATGCGCGCTTACTCCATTGCCAGCCCGAACTGGGAAGAGCATCTGGAGTTCTTCAGCATCAAGGTGCCGGATGGCCCGCTGACTTCCCAGTTGCAGCATTTGAAGGAAGGCGATGAGATCATCATCAGCAAAAAACCGACAGGCACCCTGGTGCTTGACGATTTGAAGCCGGGCAAGCACTTGTATCTGCTCAGCACCGGTACGGGTCTGGCGCCATTCATGAGCGTGATCCAGGACCCGGAGACCTACGAGCGCTTCGAAAAAGTGATCCTGTGCCACGGCGTGCGTTACGTCAACGAAGTCGCCTACCGCGAGTTCATCACCGAGCACCTGCCGCAGAACGAATTCTTCGGCGAGGCGTTGCGTGACAAGTTGATCTACTACCCGACCGTGACCCGCGAGCCGTTCGAAAACGAAGGTCGCCTGACCGACCTGATGCGCAGCGGCAAGCTGTTCAGCGACATCGGCCTGCCACCGATCAACCCCGAGGACGACCGCGCCATGCTGTGCGGCAGCCCGAGCATGTTGGACGAGACCAGCGAAGTGCTGAACAGCTTTGGCCTGAAGGTTTCGCCACGCATGCGTGAGCCGGGTGATTACCTGATTGAGCGTGCGTTCGTCGAAAAATAAACGCGATCAAAAAAATGTGGGAGGGGGCTTGCCCCCGATTGCGGTGGATCAGTCACAGATGAGTTGACTGACACACTGCTATCGGGGGCAAGCCCTCTCCCACATTTGGGTTCCGGTTTATCCAGCAGGCACCACTTCCAATACGCAAATCATCCCTGCTTCGGGATAGTGCCAACGTACATCCACATCCCAGAACTGCACGCCATATTCGCGCTCGGGCCCAGGCGTCTGGTAAGCGGGCCGTGGATCCTGTGCCAGGCACTGATCAATCAACTCCACCAGCGGTTCGCCCAGACGCTGGGCATGGCCCTGCGCCTGTTGCAGCGCGGTCTTGAGCCACTGCACGCCAATCAGGGGCGGCGCACCGCTGGCGATGCTGTTGGTCGCCGTATCAACGATATCGGCGTACGGCACATACGGCTTGATATCCAGCACCGGCGTGCCATCGAGCAAATCTATCCCGGAAATCCACAGCCGGCCCGCTTCCACCTTGTCCAGCTTGACCACTGACTGGCCAATCCCGTTGGGGCGATGAGTCGCGCGGGTCGCAAACACGCCCATAGACGTATTGCCGCCCAGGCGCGGCGGTCGCACTTTAAGGCGTGGCGTGTCTTCGAGCGCCTGGTGAAACAGAAACAGCAGCCACACATGGCTGACCTGTTCCAGTCCCTGCACCGCCTCGCCGCCATCGAACGGCGCCACCAACTCCAGCACACCGCGGGCGGCCGGGGCCAACTGCGGCTGACGCGGAATGGCGAACTTCTCCTTGAAGCAGGAGCGTACGAAGCCGATGGGCGAGACCTGATAACTCATGGCTTACGCACGGACCCGCAGCGTCAGACCCTTGAGGAAGTTGCGCAACAACTGATCGCCACAGGTGCGGTAGTTGGTGTGGCCGAACTTGCGGAACAGCGCGCTCAGCTCGGGCTTGGACACCGGGAACTCGGCAGCCTTGAGGATGGCGTGCATGTCGTCTTCCTTCAATTCGAAGGCCACGCGCAGTTTTTTCAGGATGATGTTGTTGGTCACCGGGGTTTCGATCGGCTGCGGCGGACGGCTTTCATCCTTGCCGCGCTTGAATATCACCAGGCCGTCGAGAAAGTGGGCCATGACCTCGTCCGGGCAGAACACAAAGCCTTCTTCCTCATCTTTCTTGAGATAGGTGAGCAGGTCTTCCTTGGTCACGTCCATGCCGCCGAGCTTGATGATCTCGACCATCTTGTTATCGCTGATGTCGAGCATGTAGCGCACGCTGCGCAGTACGTCGTTGTGAATCATGGTGGGCAATCCTGGTTTTCAGCGGGTAGACACCGCCCAGTCAGGCGGTGTCGGGAAAAGGGTAACGGCCTAAAACTTCTCTTTGCCGGACAGGTAACGCCATTGGCCCACCGGCACCTTGCCAATGGACACGCCGCCAATGCGGATGCGGCGGATGGCGACGACTTTCAAGCCAACGGCTTCGCAGAACAGCGCGATCACCCCCGGCTGCGGGTTCTTCAGTGCGAAACGCAGGCGGTTTTCGTTTTGCCAGCTGGCTTTTACCGCCGGCAGTTCTTTGCCTTTGTAGGTAAGGCCGTGGTTCAGGCGGTTGAGGCCGTGGGCCACCATGTCGCCTTCGACTTCCACCACGTATTCCTGTTCGATCTTGGCCGCATCGGCGGTCAACTTGCGCAGGATTTTCCAGTCCTGGGTGAACACCAGCAGGCCGCTGGCCTTGGCCTGCAGGTCGGCACTGGCGGTCAGGCGCAGGAAGTGACCTTTGAGTGGGCGCTTGCTGAAGCGGTGTTCTTCCGACAGGGTTTCGGCGCTGATCGTGGCCATGGCCGTCTCTGCGTCCATGCCCGCCGGGGCGTGCAACAGGATGGTCACCGGCTCTGGCACGGTGGCTTTGGCTTCGGGGTCCAGTTCGACCTTCTGGGTCGTGACCTTGAACTGCGGTTCGTCGATCACCTCACCGTCCACCGAGACCCAGCCGCCTTCGATAAACAGCTCAGCCTCCCGACGGGAGCAACCGACCAGTTCGATAAGGCGTTTGGAGAGGCGTATGGGGTCAGTCATGACAAGGGCCGTAACAAAAGGGGGCGGCTATTGTACCTGCCTGGCGCCGGTTAATCCCGGTCCCATTTCAGCCACTGCGCATTTGCTGCTGCCGCAATCGCATATGCAGCAACGGATAGGGCCGGCCCAGGCCATCGTGCTCCGTGCGTCCGATCACTTCGAAGCCCTGATGGCAATAGAATCCCAGCGCCTGCGGGTTCTGTTCGTTCACATCCAGCTCATCGGCGTTCATGTGTTCGATTGCATAGCGCAGCAATTGTCGGCCCAGGCCCTGGCCACGGTGCAGCGGGTCGATAAAAAGCATCTCCACCTTGCGCGCCGCTACGCCGGCAAACCCGGTAATGCGCTGGCTTGAATCCTTGGTACAGACGAGCATCACTGAATCCAGGTAGCGGGTCAGCACCAGGTTTTTCAGCAAGAGGATGTAGCTTTCCGGCAAAAAATCATGAGTGGCGCGCACCGAGGCCTCCCAGATCCTCGCCAGCTCCGGGTAATCGCTATTTTTGGGGGTATGGATAACCGAATGCTCGCGCATGCCCGCTGTCTCTCGTGGAAATAGGTGTTAATGGACAAAACGATAGACCTAAAAAAGCCCCGCATCTTGTCCAGAAGCAGGGCTTTTGCAATTTTTACAATCAGTCGCGCTTTTCGGCCCACAAATCATATTCGTCGGCATCGGTCACGGTGCACCAGACCTTGTCGCCCGGCTTCAAACCGCTGGCATCGTCGATAAACACGTTACCGTCGATTTCCGGCGCATCGAAGAAGCAACGGCCGACCGCGCCTTGCTCGTCGACTTCGTCGATCAGCACTTCGATTTCCTTGCCGATGCGCAGTTGCAGGCGCGCCGAGCTGATCGCCTGCTGGTGCGCCATGAAACGCTCCCAACGGTCCTGCTTGACGTCGTCCGGCACCACGGCCAGGTCCAGCAGGTTTGCCGGCGCGCCTTCGACCGGCGAGTACTGGAAGCAGCCGACGCGGTCCAGCTGGGCTTCGGTCAGCCAGTCCAGCAGGTACTGGAAGTCTTCTTCGGTTTCGCCAGGAAAGCCGACGATAAAGGTCGAACGGATGATCAGTTCCGGGCAGATCTCGCGCCAGTTCTTGATGCGCGCCAGGGTCTTGTCTTCAAAGGCCGGGCGTTTCATGGCCTTGAGCACTTTGGGGCTGGCGTGCTGGAACGGGATGTCCAGGTACGGCAGGATCTTGCCGGCGGCCATCAGTGGGATCAGTTCGTCCACGTGCGGATACGGGTAAACGTAGTGCAGGCGCACCCACACGCCCAGGCTGCTGAGCGCTTCGCAGAGTTCGGTCATGCGGGTTTTCACCGGCGCGCCATTCCAGAAACCGGTGCGGTATTTCACGTCGACGCCGTAGGCGCTGGTGTCCTGGGAAATCACCAATAGTTCTTTCACCCCGGATTTGACCAGGCGCTGGGCCTCGTCCAGCACATCGCCCACCGGGCGGCTGACCAGCTTGCCGCGCATCGACGGGATAATGCAGAAGCTGCAGCTGTGGTTGCAGCCTTCGGAAATTTTCAGATAGGCATAGTGACGCGGGGTCAGCTTGATGCCTTGCGGCGGCACCAGGTCTATCAGCGGGTTGTGGTCCTGGCGGGGCGGCACCACTTGATGCACGGCGTTGACCACCTGTTCGTACTGCTGCGGGCCGGTCACGGCAAGCACGCTTGGGTGTACGTTGCGGATATTGCCTTCTTCCACGCCCATGCAGCCGGTCACGATGACCTTGCCATTTTCCTTGATCGCTTCGCCGATCACTTCCAGGGACTCCGCCTTGGCCGAGTCGATGAAACCGCAGGTGTTGACCACCACCACGTCCGCGTCCTGATAAGTGGACACGACGTCATAACCTTCCATGCGCAGTTGCGTGAGAATGCGCTCGGAGTCGACCAGAGCCTTCGGGCAACCCAGGGAAACAAAGCCAACCTTGGGGTTGGCTTTTGCGATGGTGGTGGACATGTCTAACCTCGGTATCGAATGACGCCCCCACCGTGAAGGGCAGGCAGCGGACGGGCGCTTGGTGCGCCTCTGATCAAAAAGTGCGCAATTCTAGCGGTGGGCAACGCACTTGACCAGCTTTATGCAGGGAAATGCGACGAGCGCTGCGCTATGCTTCGCGCCGTTGCGTGTAGGTGAAATCCTAAGGTCAACAAAACGTCTGTTACGAGAAGTAAAACAGCGCATGCTAGGGTCAGTTTGAGCACGTTGTTCATAGAAGACTTCAGGTCAAAGGGCAGGAGTGGTTGATGGGTCAGGCAAGTAGTCAGGCAGCGGGTGCCGAGCATTCGACCGCCAAGCCGATTGGCATGCTGGTAGCAGCGGTCGGGGTGGTGTATGGCGATATCGGGACCAGCCCGCTCTACACCCTTAAAGAGGTGTTCAACGGCGGTTATGGGGTGCAGGTCAACCATGACGGGGTATTGGGGATCCTCGCGCTGATCTTCTGGTCGCTGATCTGGGTCGTGTCGATCAAATACATGCTGTTCGTGCTGCGCGCCGACAACCAGGGCGAAGGCGGCATCATGGCGCTGACCGCCCTGGCACGTCGTGCGGCGGGGGAGCGCAGGAAATTGCGCAGTTTCCTGGTGGTGTGCGGCTTGTGTGGCGCGGCGCTGTTCTACGGCGACAGCATGATCACCCCGGCGATTTCGGTGTTGTCGGCCGTCGAGGGCCTTGAGTTGGCGTTCGACGGTCTGGAGCGCTGGGTCGTGCCCATCGCACTGGTGGTGCTGGTGGCGCTGTTCCTGATCCAGAAACACGGCACTGACCGCATCGGCAAACTGTTCGGGCCGGTCATGGTGACCTGGTTCCTGGTGCTGGGCGGCCTTGGCGTGTATGGCATCACCCTGCACCCTGAAGTGCTCAGCGCCATGAACCCGATGTGGGCAGTGCGCTTCTTCGAGGCTCATCCCGGCATCGGCGTGGCCATCCTCGGCGCGGTGGTGCTGGCACTGACCGGCGCCGAAGCGTTGTATGCCGACATGGGCCACTTCGGCCGCAAACCCATCGCCCGTGCCTGGTTCATCCTGGTGCTGCCGGCGCTGGTGCTCAACTATTTCGGCCAGGGCGCCATGTTGCTGGGCGATCCGGAAGCGGCCCGCAACCCGTTCTACCTGCTGGCACCGAGCTGGGCGCTGATTCCGCTGGTGGTGCTGTCGACCCTGGCCACCGTGATTGCCTCCCAGGCGGTGATTTCCGGTGCGTTCTCCCTGACGCGCCAGGCCATCCAGCTGGGTTATATCCCGCGCATGCACATTCAACATACCTCCAGCGCCGAACAGGGCCAGATCTATATTGGCGCGGTGAACTGGTCGCTGATGGTGGGCGTGATCCTGCTGGTGCTGGGTTTTGAATCCTCCGGTGCGTTGGCGTCCGCCTATGGCGTGGCGGTGACCGGCACCATGCTGATGACCACGATCCTGGTGTCTGCGGTGATGCTGCTGCTGTGGAAATGGCCGCCGGTGCTGGCGGTGCCGGTGTTGCTCTGCTGTCTGTTGGTGGACGGGCTGTACTTTGCCGCCAACGTGCCGAAGATCATCCAGGGCGGCGCCTTTCCGGTGTTGGCGGGGATCGTGCTGTTCGTGCTGATGACCACCTGGAAGCGCGGCAAGCAATTGCTCGTCGAGCGCCTCGACGAGGGCGGCCTGCCGCTGCCCATCTTCATCAGCAGTATCCGCGTGCAGCCACCCCATCGCGTGCAGGGCACGGCGGTCTTCCTCACGGCGCGGCCCGATGCCGTGCCCCACGCGCTGTTGCACAACCTGCTGCATAACCAGGTGCTGCACGAGCAGGTGGTGCTGCTGACGGTGGTCTACGAAGACATCCCGCGTGTGCCCGCGGCGCGGCGTTTCGAAGTGGACGCCTATGGCGAGGGGTTCTTCCGGGTGATCCTGCACTTTGGTTTTACCGATGAGCCGGACGTGCCCGAGGCGCTGAAACTGTGCCATCTGGACGAGCTGGATTTCAGCCCGATGCGCACCACCTACTTCCTCAGCCGCGAAACCGTGATCGCCTCGCGCATCAAAGGCATGGCGCGCTGGCGCGAAGCGTTGTTCGCGTTCATGTTGAAGAATGCCAACGGCAACCTGCGCTTCTTCAAACTCCCGGTCAACCGGGTGATCGAGTTGGGCACCCAGGTCGAAATGTAAGGCACTGTATGGCGGGAGCCGGCAATCGGCTCCCGGTTTACGTCTGAACTCTTTACCTCTGAACCCAGTGCGATCCGTCGTTGTCGACTAGGCTCTAAGCACCATGAAAGAGAGCCTTGGAGCTTGCCCACAGAACCCGAAGAGGTGCGCCATGAGTCAGCTGCTCGAACCCTATACCCTGCGTCAACTCACCCTGCTGAACCGCATCGCGGTATCACCGATGTGCCAGTACTCAAGCGAGGATGGCCTGGCCAACGACTGGCACCTGGTGCATCTGGGCAGTCGCGCCGTCGGTGGTGCCGGGCTGATCTTTACCGAAGCCACCGCCGTGACCGCCGATGGCCGCATCACTGCCCAGGACCTGGGTCTGTGGAAAGACGAACAGATCGAACCGTTGCAACGCATTACGCGCTTCATTGCTGCGCAAGGCGCGGTGGCCGGTATTCAGTTGGCGCACGCCGGGCGCAAGGCCAGCACCTATCGGCCCTGGATCGGCAAGCATGGCAGCGTCAAGCCAGAAGAGGGGGGCTGGGTGCCCGTAGGCCCGTCGCCCATCGCATTCGACCCTCAGCACACGCAACCCAAACCGCTGGATGAAGCGCAGATCCGCCAAGTGATCGCGGATTTTGTCGCCGCCGCCAAGCGTGCCTTGACCGCCGGCTTTGAAGTGGTGGAGATCCACGCTGCCCATGGTTACCTGCTGCATCAGTTCCTGTCGCCCATCAGTAACCAGCGCCAGGACCAGTACGGCGGTTCTTTTGAAAACCGCATCCGCCTGGTCCTGGAAGTGACCCGCGCGGTGCGCGAAGTATGGCCCCAGGATTTGCCGCTGTTTGTGCGTGTGTCCGCCACCGACTGGGTGGAAGACGGCTGGAACCCCGATGAAACCGTGGAGCTGGCGCGCCGCTTGAAAGACCTCGGTGTGGACTTGATCGACGTGTCCTCCGGTGGCACCGCCGCCAATGCCGAAATCCCCACCGGCCCCGGTTACCAGACGCGCTTTGCCGAGCGGGTGCGCAAAGAGTCGGGCATCGCCACCGGTACGGTCGGCATGATCACCGAACCGGCCCAGGCCGAACACATCCTGCGCACCTGCCAGGCCGATATCATCTTCCTGGCCCGCGAGCTGTTGCGCGACCCGTACTGGCCGCTGCACGCCGACGATGACCTGGGCGGGCGCAAGGCGACCTGGCCGGCGCAATATCAGCGGGCGACGCACCGCGACCAGCCGATTCATGAATCGGATCTCAGGGATTGATCCGTTAGCGTATGCCCACAGAACCCACCCTCACTCGGTGGGTTTTTTTTGCTCGTGGTTTTGGTGGAGGTTGAACTGATTGACACTTCGAAAGTGTAAGAATCGGTTGTAGGTATTTATTACCGAGATAATTATTTAAGTGAATACTCTAAAAAAATCCCACATGTAACCAGATTGTTTCTACGCTTAAGGTAAGCCTGATTTTCGGCCTAGGAAGTCAGTCGGTTCGCCCATGAAGGCAGGATGCTTCAAGGCACGCAGGGAGTGGGCGGCAGGAGTATTGGATCGATATCAGGAGAAACAGTCCATGGCCAAGTCCTATGGTGTAGCGGGTGTGGTGGCGGCTTTTCTGACCCGCGGGATGTCCTTGCGTGGCCGCAGGTTGAGTTCGGATGAAGTCGAGCTGTTGGCGCATTATCGCGCCCTGACCGAGAGCGATCAGGTTGCGATGCGGTATTTGATTGGGGCGATGAAAAGCGTGACGCGGTTCTGAATGACCGCTGGATAAAGTGTGGGAGCACGCTGCTCCCACCGTATGGATCATTGTGTCATGTGTATTTACGTTTGCCCGGCTCGGGCGGGAAGTACTGATACAGCCAGGTTTCACTCAAAGTGCGGTCCTGGGTGCGGATAAACAGGCGCAGCTCCACAGGCTCCACGCTGTCACTGGTGGGGTACCAGTCGAACAGGATGCGATAGCCCTTGATGTTGTCGAGCACCAGTACGCTGAAGTCCTTCACCTCGCCGTGAGAGCAGGTGACCACCGGTTCAATGCCCGTGCCGGCTGGCAAACGGTCCAGACCGCCGCCCTTGAAGTCCACCGCAAAGCGGCGTGCCCATACTTCAGGGTAATGCTCGCCAGGGGCCCATCCTTCGGTAAATCCGCCCATGCCCGAACGGGTCGCGTCGACCTGGGCCAGCGGCGTGCTCACCGGCGGCAGGGCGCTCCAGTAGAGTTTGTAGCCGTAGTTGAGCGAATCGCCGGCCGCCACCGGTTTTTTCGGGGTCCAGAAGGCCACGATATTATCCAGGGTCTCGCCGGTAGTGGGGATCTCCAGCAAGTCGATCGAGCCTTCGCCCCAGGCGGTGGTGGGTTCTACCCATAGGCTGGGGCGCTTGCTGTACCAGTCCACGGTGTCCTGATAGCTGGCGAACTCGTGGTCGGTCTGCACCAGGCCGAAGCCTTTCGGGTTGGTGTCGGCGAAGGCGTTGAACTGCAGCTTGGCCGGGTTGTTCAGCGGACGGCAAATCCACTCACCGTTGCCGCGCCACATGGCCAGGCGGTCCGAGTCGTGGATTTGCGGGTGGATGGTGTCGCACATCCGGCGTTCGTGGGTTCCGCAACTGAACATGCTGGTCATGGCCGCAATACCCAATTGTTCGATGGCGGTGCGCGCATTGATATGGGCATCGATCGCCATCACCACTTGATTGGCCTGGCAGTCGATATCGAAGCGATAGGCGCCGGTCGCGCTGGGGGAATCGAGCAGGGCGTAGACCACGAAACGGGTGGCGTCCTTGTCCGGGGTTTCGAACCAGAACTGGGTGAAGTCGGGGAACTCCTCGCGTTTTTTCGCGTAGGTGTCGATCGCCAGGCCGCGCGCCGACAGGCCGTACTGGCCGGTGGAGTCGACGGCGCGGAAGTAGCTGGCACCCAGAAACGACAGCACATCATGGCGGTCTAGCTCCGGTGCCTTGAACAGTTTGAACCCGGAGAAGCCCAGATCGCCGGTCAGCTGTTTGGTGTCAACCGTGGTTTTTTCATAGTTGAACAGCGAAGGGCGAAAATGCACTTCGCGGGCCTCGCGGGTCTTGGGGTCCACACTGTGCATGCGCACCGGCGTCTTGAAGCCCATGCCGACGTGGAAAAACTGCACGTCCAGTTGCCCGTTCAGTTCCTTCCACAGCGAATGGTTGCCGTCGTAGCCAATGGCGTTGAAGTTCTGCGGGGTCATGGTTGCCAGCGTGGGCGGCAGCACCTGCCGGGTGTCTTTGTAGGCGGCGCCGGCGAGCTGTTTGGCCTGGGCCTTGAGCGTGTCGAAATCGAATGCCACGGCCTTGCCGTCGGCGGCACGGTTCCCGGCCCAGGCCTGCGCGGCCAGCAGGCCACTGGCCGACAAACCGGTGTAGGCCGCAATGGCCATGGACGCTTTGAGCAAATTCCTGCGGTGCATAGAGACAACCTGTCGTGAGCGAATCCCGCGCCGTTCCTGGCACGTAACGGATCAGAAATAACGGTTCGGACATGCCTTCGGCCAAACGCAACGGACAATAAACAGACGCCGGATAGCTTAAGCGGTTCGATGGTGAAGGAAAAATCATTGATGGCAGCATGATGGCGCCGCTGTGCAACAAGACATTTCCGACGCCAGGGCAGGGCGTTACATCTGGAAGCACTCTAGATAGAGCGTTTTTGGCACTTAGTTTTACGCTGGGGGCCTATTGGTCCTACGAACCCAAGTGTCTGGAGGCTACGAATGAATACCCGTGGATTGCTCGATCAGTTGCTCAAGTCTGGCCAGGACATGTTGCAGAACAAGGCTGGCGGCCAGCGTCAATCGACTGACAAAGGCGCCCTTGGCGGGCTGCTTGGCAGTGGCGGGCTTGGCAGTCTGCTCGGTGGCGCAGGCGGTGGTGCATTGGCGGCCGGTGCCATGGGCTTGCTGCTGGGCAATAAGAAGGCGCGCAAATTCGGCGGCAAGGCCCTGACCTACGGAGGCCTGGCCGCGTTGGGAGTCATTGCCTACAAAGCCTACGGCAACTGGCAGGCGCAGCAAGCCAACGCGCCCCAGGGCGAGCCGCAAACCATTGATCGTCTGCCGCCGGCCCAGGTCGAGCAACACAGCCAGGGCATTCTCAAGGCGCTGGTCGCTGCCGCCAAGGCTGACGGGCATGTGGATGAGCGTGAGCGGGCGTTGATCGAAGGCGAGTTCACCAAGCTCGACAATGACCGCGAACTGCAGGCCTGGCTGCACGCCGAGTTGAACAAACCCCTCGACCCGGCCGATGTCGCCCGCGCCGCCGGTACTCCGGAAATGGCCGCCGAGATGTACATCGCCAGTGTGATGCTGGTGGACGAGGAAAACTTCATGGAGAAGGCCTACCTGGACGAACTGGCGCGCCAGCTGAAGCTGGAGCCGGGCCTGAAGGCGGAGCTGGAGAAACAGGTGCGTCTTAACGTCGAATAAAACCGCCTACCTTTCCACAGGTGGGAGCGGGCCTGCTCCCACATTCAAACCGGGCTTGGTTCAAAGCGCCAGGGCGCCTGCCGCAAGGGCGGCGCCGGCACCTGCAGTGTCCCCGCAAACCATTGGTTAATACACGCCATCGCTCAGCTATACTCCCCTCCATTTGAATGGATCTGCGAGGAATTACTGTGAAGAACTGGACCCTGCGCCAACGGATTTTGGCGAGCTTTGCGGTAATCATCGCGATCATGCTGCTGATGGTCGTGCTCTCGTATTCGCGTCTCTTGAAAATCGAAACCAGCGAGAGCTCCGTGCGCGATGACGCTGTGCCTGGCGTGTTTTTCAGTTCGATGATTCGCAGCGCCTGGGTCGACAGCTACCTGCAGACCCAGGAATTGGTGGGCATCCACAAAAACCAGGGCATTTCCGAGGAGGACAAGCAGGACTACAAGTCCTTCGAGGCACGCCTTGAGAAATACATGGCCGACTACGCACAGACGATCAATTTCACCCAGGACCGCAGCGAGTTCGATGCCTTCGAAAAAATGCATCAGAACTACAACCAGATCCTTGCCCAAGTGCTCCAGGCTCAGCAGAGCAACAACGCCGCCGAGGCGGTCAGGTTGTTCAGCGAGCAACTGACGCCCGTCTGGGTCGCAGGCCGCATGAAGCTCAATGACATCATCCAACAGAACAAGCAGGTCGCCGACGAGGCCACCGCCGCCATCGATGACGCGGTCGAGGCCGCGAAGATCAGCATGGGCGTCTCGCTGCTGCTGGCGGTGCTTGCCGCCGCGCTGTGTGGCCTGCTGTTGATGCGCGCAATCATGGCGCCGATGAAACGTATCGTCGATATCCTCGAAGTCATGCGCACGGGCGACCTGAGCAAGCGCCTGAACCTGGAGCGCAATGACGAATTCAATATGGTCGAAACCGGCTTCAACGACATGATGACCGAGCTGACCGCGCTGGTCTCCCAGGCGCAGCGTTCGTCGGTGCAGGTCACCACCTCGGTGACCGAGATTGCCGCCACCTCCAAGCAGCAACAGGCCACGGCCACCGAAACCGCCGCCACCACCACTGAAATCGGCGCCACATCGCGTGAAATCGCCGCGACCTCCAAGGACCTGGTGCGCACCATGACCGAAGTGTCGACCGCCGCCGACCAGGCTTCGGTCGCCGCCGGGTCCGGTCAACAGGGCCTGGCACGCATGGAAGAAACCATGCATTCGGTGATGGGCGCCGCCGACCTCGTCAACGCCAAGCTGGCGATCCTCAATGAAAAGGCCGGCAACATCAATCAGGTGGTGGTGACCATCGTCAAAGTGGCTGACCAGACCAACCTGCTGTCCCTCAACGCCGCCATCGAGGCCGAGAAAGCCGGTGAGTACGGGCGCGGTTTTGCCGTGGTAGCTACCGAAGTACGCCGCCTGGCCGACCAGACCGCCGTCGCGACGTACGACATCGAGCAGATGGTGCGCGAGATCCAGTCGGCGGTGTCGGCGGGCGTGATGGGCATGGACAAGTTCTCCGAGGAAGTGCGCCGCGGCATGTTCGAGGTGCAGCAAGTGGGCGAGCAACTGTCGCAAATCATCCACCAGGTGCAGGCCCTCGCGCCGCGGGTGTTGATGGTCAATGAAGGTATGCAGGCCCAGGCCACCGGCGCCGAACAGATCAACCACGCGCTGGTGCAGTTGGGGGATGCCAGCAGCCAGACCGTCGAGTCCCTGCGCCAGGCCAGCTTTGCCATCGATGAACTGAGCCAGGTCGCGGTGGGTCTGCGCAGCGGCGTATCGCGTTTCAAAGTCTGATGAGCGACTTCGCGGCTAAACGCGGCGCCGTCCCGGCAGCGAAAAAGGCGTTGTTCCTGGTGTTCCACATCGGCACTGAGCGCTTTGCCCTCAAGGCCACCGAAGTGGTCGAGGTGCTGCCGCGCCTGCCGCTCAAACCCATCGCCCAGGCACCTGTGTGGGTGGCGGGCATCTTTGCCCATCGCGGCGCGCTGGTGCCGGTAATCGACCTGAGCGCCCTGACCTTTGGCACCGTGGCCCAGGCCCGTACGAGTACGCGGCTGGTGCTGGTCAATTATCAGCCACAAGCCGGGAGCCAGGCGCGGTGGCTGGGCCTGATTCTGGAGCAGGCCACCGACACCCTGCGTTGCGACCCCGCCGAGTTCCAGCCCTATGGCCTGGACAATCGCCAGGCGCCCTACCTGGGGCCGGTGCGCGAAGATGCGCTGGGCTTGATGCAATGGATCGGCGTGGCCGAGTTGTTGAGCGATGACGTGCGTGCGTTGCTGTTTTCCAGCGAGTTGAGCCTATGAGCAGTGATCCGCGCTTTTCGGCCTTCCTCAAGGAACGCATCGGCCTGGACGTCGCGTCGGTGGGCGAGGCGATCATCGAGCGCGCGGTGCGCCAGCGTTGCCAACTGTCCCAGGCGCCCACAGCGGGCGCCTACTGGCAGCTCCTGCAAAGCTCCCACGATGAGCAGCAGGCACTGATCGAAGCGGTGATCGTTCCCGAGACCTGGTTTTTCCGCTACCCCGAGTCCTTTGCGACCCTGGCGCGCCTGGCCCATGCACGCCTGGCCGAGATCAAGCAGATGCGCGCCCTGCGCATTCTCAGCCTGCCGTGCTCCACCGGCGAAGAACCCTATTCGATTGCCATGGCCCTGCTCGACGCCGGCCTGGCGCCGCACCAGTTCAAAGTGCAAGGGATGGACGTCAGCCCGCTGTCCGTGGAGCGTGCCCGCCGCGGTGTGTACGGCAAGAACTCCTTTCGCGGCGCCGACCTTGAATTTCGCGACCGGCATTTCACTGAAGACGGCGGCGCCTACCGCATCGCCGACCGGGTGCGCGAGCAAGTACGCCTGCAAGTCGGCAACCTGCTCGACCCGGCGCTGTTGGCCAATGAGTCCAGCTACGATTTTGTATTCTGTCGCAACCTGCTGATCTATTTCGATCAGCCCACCCAGAAGCAAGTCTTCGATGTGCTCAAGGAACTGACCCACGTGGACGGCGTGTTGTTTATCGGCCCGGCCGAAGGCAGCCTGCTGGGACGCCATGGCATGCGTTCGATTGGCGTGCCGCAATCCTTTGCGTTCAGCCGGCACGCGGAGTCGGTCGCGCCAGCCCCGGTGTTTGCACCGCTACCGGCGCCCACGAGGCCGCGCAGTGCGGCACCTGTTGCGCTCAAACCGCGCCCGTTCAGTACGGTCGGCGCCCAGGCGGCGCCGGTCAAGGCACCGCACACGGAGGCCGGCGAGCTGCTCAACCAGATCGCCACCTTGGCCAATGAGGGCAAGAGTGCCGAGGCCCGCGCTGCGTGCGAGCGCTATCTGGGCAGCCATCCGCCAGTGGCCCAGGTGTTCTACTGGCTGGGCTTGCTCAGCGATGTAGCCGGCAACGCCCCCCAAGCCCAAGGGTATTACCGTAAAGCCTTATACCTGG
This sequence comes from Pseudomonas orientalis, assembly GCF_002934065.1. Taxonomy (NCBI): domain Bacteria; kingdom Pseudomonadati; phylum Pseudomonadota; class Gammaproteobacteria; order Pseudomonadales; family Pseudomonadaceae; genus Pseudomonas; species Pseudomonas orientalis. The sequence continues at coordinate 1,363,481 of NZ_CP018049.1, forward strand.
AGCCGCAGCATCCGCAGGCCTTGATGCACCTGGCCGCGTTGCTCGAGTCCCAGGGCGACAGTGCGGGGGCGCGTCGTTTACAGGCGCGCGCCGCGCGTAGCGAGCGAGCTGACAGTGAGTCCAAACGATGAGTAGCCCTGACGCGCTGGATACCGCTGGCCTGGACCTGACCCTGGCCGACACCCAAGCCATCGACGACTGCTGGAACCGCATCGGCATCCATGGCGACAAATCCTGCCCCTTGCTGGTGGAGCACATCCATTGCCGTAACTGCTCGGTGTATTCGGCCGCGGCCACGCGCCTGCTCGACCGCTATGCGCTGGCGCAGGACGAGCGTCCCGCGCAAGCCAGCGGCGAGATCGATGACCAGGTGGCCACCCGTTCCTTGCTGATGTTCCGCCTCGGCGAAGAGTGGCTGGGCATCGCTACCCGTTGCCTGGTGGAAGTTGCGCCCCTGCAGCCGATCCACTCCTTGCCGCACCAGCGCTCCCGGGCTTTGCTGGGCGTGGCCAACGTACGCGGCGCATTGGTGGCCTGCCTGTCGCTGGTGGAACTGCTCGGCCTGGACAGCGCCAATACCGGCGCCACCGGCGGGCGCATCATGCCGCGCATGCTGATCATTGCCGCGCAGGATGGCCCGGTGGTCGTGCCGGTGGACGAAGTGGATGGCATCCATGCCATCGATGAGCGCACCTTGAGCGCCGCGTCGGCCTCCGGTACCCAGGCCAGCGCGCGTTTCACCCAGGGCGTATTGCAGTGGAAAGGCCGCAGCCTGCGTTGGCTGGACGAGGCTCAATTGTTGTCCGCCGTGACCCGGAGCCTCGCATGACCCCCGACCAGATGCGCGATGCCTCGCTGTTGGAACTGTTCAGTCTGGAAGCCGATGCGCAGACCCAGGTGCTCAGTGCGGGCCTGCTGGCCCTGGAACGCAACCCGACCCAGGCCGACCAGCTTGAGGCCTGCATGCGCGCCGCGCACTCGCTCAAGGGCGCGGCGCGGATTGTCGGGGTGGATGCCGGCGTCAGCGTGGCCCATGTCATGGAAGACTGCCTGGTCAGCGCCCAGGAAGCGCGCTTGTACCTGCAGCCCGAGCATATCGACGCGTTGCTGCAGGGCACGGATTTGCTGATGCGCATCGCCACCCCGGGCAATAACGTAGGGGCGGCGGATATCCAGGCCTATGTGGCGCTGATGGAGCGCTTGCTGGACCCGTCGCAACCCAGCGCCATGGTCGCGCCGAAACCCGAACCGGCTCCCATGCCGGTGATCGAGGCGCCGGCGCCGGCGCCCGAACCTGAGCCGGCGCCCGCCGTCATCAGCGAGCCGCCGCGCCAGGGCAAACGCATGACCGAAGGCGGTGAGCGCGTGCTGCGTGTCACGGCCGAACGCTTGAACAGCCTGTTGGACCTGTCCAGCAAATCGTTGGTGGAAACCCAGCGACTCAAGCCCTACCTGGCCAGCCTGCAGCGCCTCAAGCGCCTGCAAAGCAACAGCCTGCGCGCCCTGGATACCCTGGAGGGCCACCTCAAGGTCATCGACCTGAACCTTGAGGCCCAGGAAGCCCTGGCCGATACCCGCCGCTTGTTGAGTGAGGCCCAGGCGCTGCTGGCGCAGAAGAACGCCGAGCTGGATGAGTACGGCTGGCAGGCCGGCCAGCGTGCCCAGGTGCTTTACGACACCGCCTTGGCCTGTCGCATGCGCCCGTTTGCCGATGTGCTGGCCGGGCAGGTGCGCATGGTGCGTGACCTCGGCCGCAGCCTGGGCAAGCAAGTGCGCCTGGAGATCGAGGGCGAAAAGACCCAGGTCGACCGCGATGTGCTGGAAAAGCTCGAGGCGCCACTCACGCATTTATTACGCAATGCCGTCGACCACGGCATTGAAATGCCCGAGCAGCGGCTGCTGGCGGGCAAGCCGGCGGAAGGCTTGATTCGCCTGCGCGCGTCCCATCAAGCCGGCTTGCTGGTGCTGGAGTTGAGCGATGACGGTAACGGCGTCGACCTTGAGCGCCTGCGCGGCACCATTGTCGATCGGCACCTGTCCCCCGTGGAAACCGCGCTGCGCCTGAGCGAGGAAGAACTGCTCACGTTCCTGTTCCTGCCGGGGTTCAGCCTGCGCGACAAGGTGACCGAAGTGTCCGGTCGCGGCGTCGGCCTGGATGCGGTGCAGCATATGGTGCGTCAACTGCGCGGCGCCGTGGTGCTGGAGCAGACGGCGGGGCAGGGCAGTCGCTTTCATCTTGAGGTGCCGTTGACCTTGTCGGTGGTGCGCAGCCTGGTGGTGGAGGTCGGTGAGGAGGCCTACGCCTTCCCGCTGGCGCACATCGAGCGCATGTGCGACCTGGCGCCCGAGGACATTGTGCAACTGGAAGGTCGCCAGCATTTCTGGCACGAGGGCCGGCATGTCGGCCTGGTCGCCGCCAGTCAGCTGTTGCAGCGTCCACCGGGGCAAACCCCTGGCGATACCTTGAAAGTGGTGGTGATACGCGAGCGCGATGCCGTGTATGGGATCGCCGTGGAGCGCTTTATCGGTGAGCGCACCCTGGTGGTATTGCCGCTGGATGATCGCCTGGGCAAGGTCCAGGATATTTCCGCCGGCGCATTGCTCGACGATGGCTCTGTGGTCCTGATCGTCGACGTGGAGGACATGCTGCGTTCGGTGGACAAGTTGCTCAACACCGGCCGCCTGGAACGCATCGCCCGGCGCACCCAGCAGGCTACCGAGGCACCGCGCAAGCGGGTGCTGGTGGTGGACGACTCGCTGACCGTGCGTGAGCTGCAACGCAAGTTATTACTCAATCGCGGTTATGAAGTGGCCGTTGCGGTCGATGGCATGGATGGCTGGAACGCATTGCGTTCCGAGGATTTCGACCTGCTTATCACTGATATTGATATGCCTCGCATGGACGGTATTGAATTGGTCACACTCTTGCGCCGTGACAGTCGCCTGCAATCGTTGCCGGTGATGGTGGTTTCCTACAAGGATCGGGAAGAAGACCGACGCCGAGGCCTTGACGCCGGCGCCGACTATTATCTGGCCAAAGCCAGCTTCCACGACGATGCCTTGCTCGACGCCGTGGTTGAACTGATCGGGGGCGCCCGGGCATGAGGATTGCGATCGTCAATGACATGCCCCTGGCCGTCGAGGCGTTGCGGCGCGCCTTGAACCTGGAACCCGCGCACGAGGTGGTATGGGTGGCCAGTAATGGCCTGGAAGCGGTACAGCGCTGTGCCGAACGGCTGCCGGACCTGATCCTGATGGACTTGATCATGCCGGTAATGGACGGCGTGGAGGCCACGCGGCAGATCATGGCCGAGACGCCCTGCGCGATTCTGCTGGTGACCGTCGACCGCCAGGCCAATATGAGCCGGGTGTTCGAAGCCATGGGCCACGGCGCCCTGGATGTGGTGGACACCCCGGCGCTCGGCGTGGGCAACCCCAGGGATGCGGCAGCGCCGTTGTTGCGCAAGATCCTCAATATCGGCTGGCTGATCGGCCAGCGCGGTAGCCGTGTGCGCGCCGAAAGCGCGCCCGAGCGCAGCACCGGCAAACGCCAGAGCCTGGTGGCGATCGGTTCTTCAGCGGGCGGTCCGGCTGCTCTGGAAGTCCTGCTCAAGGGATTGCCCCGCAACTTTCCCGCCGCCATCGTGCTGGTCCAGCATGTGGACCAGGTGTTCGCCGCCGGCATGGCCGAGTGGTTGAGCAGTGCGTCCGGCCTGCCGGTGCGCTTGGCGCGAGAGGGTGAGCCGCCGCAAAGCGGCGTGGTCTTGCTGGCCGGTACCAACCACCATATTCGCTTGTTGAAAAATGGCACGCTAGCCTATACCGCAGAGCCGGTGAACGAGATTTACCGGCCGTCCATCGACGTGTTTTTCGAAAGTGTCGCCAGCTATTGGATCGGTGACGCCGTCGGCGTACTGCTGACCGGCATGGGGCGCGACGGCGCCCAGGGCCTTAAGTTGATGCGCGAACAAGGATATTTGACCATCGCCCAGGACCAGTCGAGTTCGGCGGTGTATGGGATGCCCAAAGCAGCGGCGGCGATTGACGCCGCTGTTGAAATTCGCCCACTGGAAAGAATTGCGCCGCGATTGCAGGAGGTCTTTGCAACATGATCGACAATCTCCCGCCGCGCTGGTTTGCAGGCGTAATTCAGGTGACCGCACATGAATGATCTACAACTTGACGACTTCAAGACCGACGAAAACGCCGCCATGGTGCTGCTGGTCGACGACCAGGCCATGATCGGCGAAGCTGTGCGGCGCGGCCTGGCCCATGAAGAAAACATCGATTTCCACTTTTGCGCCGACCCGCACCAGGCGATCGCGCAGGCAATTCGCATCAAGCCGACCGTGATCCTGCAGGACCTGGTCATGCCCGGCCTCGACGGCCTGACCCTGGTGCGCGAGTACCGCAATCACCCGGCCACGGCGAATATCCCGATCATCGTGCTTTCCACCAAGGAAGACCCGCTGATCAAGAGCGCAGCGTTTGCGGCCGGGGCCAACGATTACCTGGTCAAGCTGCCGGACAATATCGAACTGGTGGCGCGCATTCGCTATCACTCGCGCTCCTACATGACCCTGTTGCAGCGCGACGCGGCTTACCGTGCGCTGCGGGTCAGCCAGCAACAGTTGCTGGACACCAACCTGGTGCTGCAACGGCTGATGAACTCCGATGGCCTGACCGGGCTGTCCAATCGGCGCCACTTCGACGAATACCTGGAACTGGAATGGCGCCGAGCCATGCGCGACCAGACCCAGCTCTCCTTGTTGATGATCGATGTGGACTTCTTCAAGACCTACAACGACAGTTTTGGCCACGTCGAGGGTGATGAAGCCTTGCGCAAAGTCGCCAATACCATCCGCGAAGCCAGCAGCCGTCCCTCGGACCTGCCGGCACGCTATGGCGGCGAAGAGTTCGCGCTGGTGCTGCCCAACACCTCGCCGGGCGGTGCGCGGCTGGTGGCGGAAAAACTGCGCATGGCGGTGGCCGCTCTGAAAATCCCGCATATCGCGCCGGCGGAAGGTTCGAGCCTGACCGTCAGCATTGGCCTGTCGACGTTGACACCCGTACAGGGCACCGATTGCCGGCAGTTGATCATGGCGGCGGACAAGGGACTGTATATGGCCAAGCATAATGGGCGTAATCAGGTGGGTATCGAATAACTCAAGGCCGGCACAAAGCCAACTGTGGGAGGGGGCTTGCCCCCAATAGCGGTATGTCAGTTAAAAATAATCTGACTGACAGACTGCCATCGGGGGCAAGCCCCCTCCCACATTTGGCTCTTCATCGGTCTTGGGATTGTGTACAAACCTTGGCCTTTTCGGCCGGGTGGACTGCCGTTTCCAGGCGTTTGCCGTTATACTCGCCGGCTTTCAAAAGTTCGCCAACGAGTGCTGCCCGCCATGGAAATCAACCCGATCCTTAACACCATCAAGGACCTGTCCGAGCGCTCCGAAACTATTCGGGGGTATCTTTGACTACGATCAAAAGCATGAGCGTCTGACCGAAGTCAATCGCGAGCTTGAAGATCCGAGTGTCTGGAACAAACCTGAGTACGCCCAGGAACTGGGGCGCGAGCGCGCTGCGCTGGCGCAGATCGTCGACACGCTCGACGAGCTGAACACCGGCCTGGCCGACTGCCGCGACCTGCTGGACATGGCCGTCGAGGAAGATGACGAAAGCGCCGTGGGCGATGTTGTCGCCGAGTTGGCCCGTCTCGAGGAAAACCTCGCCAAGCTTGAATTTCGCCGCATGTTCAGCCACGAAATGGACCCGAACAACGCCTACCTGGATATCCAGGCCGGTTCCGGCGGCACCGAGGCCCAGGACTGGGCCAACATCCTGCTGCGCATGTACCTGCGCTGGGCCGACAAGCGCGGTTTCGACGCGACCATCATGGAGCTGTCCGCCGGTGAAGTGGCCGGTATCAAGGGCGCGACCGTGCACATCAAGGGTGAATACGCCTTTGGCTGGTTGCGTACCGAGATCGGCGTGCACCGCCTGGTGCGCAAGAGCCCGTTCGACTCCGGCAACCGTCGCCATACGTCCTTCTCGGCGGTGTTCGTCTCCCCGGAGATCGACGACAAGGTGGAAATCGAGATCAACCCGGCCGACCTGCGCATCGACACCTACCGTTCCTCCGGTGCCGGTGGCCAGCACGTAAACACCACCGACTCGGCCGTGCGTATCACCCACGTACCGACCAACACCGTGGTCAGCTGCCAGAATGAGCGCTCCCAGCACGCCAACAAGGACACCGCCATGAAAATGCTGCGGGCCAAGTTGTACGAGCAGGAAATGCAGAAGCGCAATGCCGCTTCCCAGGCGCTGGAAGACACCAAGTCGGACATCGGTTGGGGACACCAGATCCGTTCCTATGTGCTCGATGCGTCGCGGATCAAGGATTTGCGCACCAACATTGAACGCAGCGACTGCGACAAGGTGCTCGACGGCGATATCGACGAATACCTGGAAGCCAGCCTGAAATCGGGGCTGTAAAGATTGTAGGCGATCCCCGGCCACTGGCCGGGGACAACGAACCTGATGGAAAATTTAAGACATGAGCGACCAACAACTCGACCCGCAAGCCCTGCAACAGGAAGAAAACTCCCTGATCGCCCTGCGCAAGGAAAAGCTTGCTGCCGAGCGCGCCAAGGGTAACGCCTTCCCCAACGACTTCCGCCGCGACAACTACTGCGATGCCCTGCAGAAAGAGTACGCGGACAAGACCAAGGAAGAGCTGGCAGAAGCGGCGATCCCGGTCAAGGTGGCGGGTCGCATCATGCTCAACCGTGGCTCGTTCATGGTGATCCAGGACATGACCGGGCGCATCCAGGTCTACGTCAACCGCAAGACCCTTTCCGAAGAAACCCTGGCCTCGGTGAAAACCTGGGACATGGGCGACATCATCGCAGCCGAAGGCACCCTGGCCCGTTCCGGCAAAGGCGACCTGTATGTCGAGATGACCAGCGTGCGCCTGCTGACCAAGTCCCTGCGCCCGCTGCCGGACAAGCACCACGGCCTGACCGACACCGAGCAGCGCTACCGCCAGCGCTACGTTGACCTGATCGTCAACGAAGACGTGCGCCAGACCTTCCGCGTGCGTTCGCAGGTCATCGCCCACATCCGCAGCTTCCTGGCCCAGCGTGACTTCCTGGAAGTGGAAACGCCGATGCTGCAGACCATCCCTGGTGGCGCCGCGGCCAAGCCGTTCGAAACCCACCACAATGCGCTGGACCTGCCAATGTTCCTGCGGATCGCGCCGGAGCTGTACCTCAAGCGCCTGGTGGTCGGCGGTTTCGAGAAGGTGTTCGAGATCAACCGCAACTTCCGTAACGAAGGCGTCTCGACGCGGCACAACCCTGAATTCACCATGTTGGAGTTCTACCAGGCCTACGCCGACTACGAAGACAACATGGACCTGACCGAAGAGCTGTTCCGCGAGCTGGCGCAGCTGGTGCTGGGCAGCACCGACGTGCCGTACGGCGACAAAGTGTTCCACTTCGGCGAGCCGTTCGTGCGTCTGTCGGTGTTCGACTCGATCCTCAAGTACAACCCTGAGCTGACCGCCGACGACCTGAACGACATCGACAAGGCTCGCGCCATCGCCAAGAAGGCCGGCGCCAAAGTGCTGGGCTTCGAAGGCTTGGGCAAGTTGCAGGTGATGATTTTCGAAGAGCTGGTGGAGCACAAGCTGGAACAGCCGCACTTCATTACCCAGTACCCGTTCGAAGTGTCGCCGCTGGCGCGTCGTAACGACGACAACCCGAACGTTACCGACCGTTTCGAATTGTTCATTGGCGGCCGTGAAATCGCCAATGCCTATTCCGAGCTTAACGACGCGGAAGATCAGGCCGAGCGCTTCATGGCCCAGGTGGCCGACAAGGACGCCGGTGATGACGAAGCCATGCACTACGATGCCGACTTCGTACGGGCCCTGGAATACGGCATGCCGCCAACCGCCGGTGAAGGTATCGGCATCGACCGGCTGGTGATGCTGTTGACCAACTCGCCGTCGATCCGCGATGTGATCTTGTTCCCGCATATGCGGCCACAAGCGTAACCGTAGCGAAATCCGAAGCCGCCTTTTATAAGGCGGCTTTTTTATGTGGCGTAAATTCGCGTCAAACAAACAGCGCCAGGTTTTGTTGATCGGTTGCTCGTTCCCACGCTCTGCGTGGGAATGCATCCAGTGACGCTGCGCGTCACACTTAAAAGAGGGAAATGTGGTGAACCGCGTAATGGCTCAAGAAGGCGCCGCCGGCGTTGCCGCTGCCGTGGCCGATAGCGTCCAGTACCAGGGCCGCAAGGCCAGCCGCCGGGGGAGTGAACAGCGCCGGCAGGACATTCTCGATGCGGCCATGCGCATCGTGGTACGCGACGGCGTACGTGCCGTGCGGCACCGGGCCGTGGCGGCGGAGGCCGGTGTGCCGTTGTCGGCCACCACTTACTACTTCAAGGATATCGATGACCTGCTCACCGACACCTTCGCCCAATACGTCGAACGCAGCGCCGCGTTCATGGGCAAGCTGTGGGTGCGCAACGAAGGCCTGCTGCGCGAGATGGTCGCTTACGGCGACGGCAGTCCGGCGTCGCGCTCGCAGCTGGCCGATGACATTGCGCGGCTGACCGCTGACTATGTGCAGCGCCAGTTGATCAACCGTCGCGAATACCTGATGGCCGAGCAGGCTTTCCGCCAGGAAGCCTTGCTCAATCCGCGCCTTGCCGAACTGGTACGCTCCCACCAACAGATTCTGCTGCAAGGCACCGGGCAGTTTTTCCAGGTATTGGGCTCCCGCGAGCCGCAGCAGGATGCCAAGGTGTTGACGGCGATTATCAGTCGGATGGAATATCAGGGCCTGTTGGGCGGCGCAGAGCCGCTGACCGGTGACGAAATGCTGGAGATACTCAAGCGTTACATGCACCTGGTATTGGCTTCAGTCTGATACCAGAAAGGCCACGTTTAAAGAGGAAGCACCGGGTGGACGATTACCAGCAGACGATACGCAGCTTGTCCGATCGCATTGTGCTGGCGCAAACGCCGATCCGCGTCCTCGACGCCGTGAAGTGGGACGAGAACATTCGCCAGGGCTTTCTCAAGGCCAAGGGCAAGGCCATGCCCGCCGTGGATCGCGATTACTACCTGAACCGGCCGCTGTCGTTCGATTCCAGCGCGGTCAAGCTGGAGTTCCAGAACATCGAGCGGGACATTACCCGCCGCCTCGGCCAGTTCAGCCCGGTGGGGCAGATCATGCGCCGCATGTGCCGAGAGTACCGCATGGTCGTGCGGATGCTCGAAGCCCGTGGTACCGAGGACTTCGGCCTGATCTCCCAGGAGCTCTACGGCGCCGCTTCCGACGCCTTCCACGCCGGCGACCCGACGCTGGCGGACCTGGGGCTGATGCTTTCGGACTACCTGAACAACATCGATGGCCGGGGCGACCTCAAGGACGAAGCCAAGACCCTGACCGCCAAGGATGCGGTGAGCCTGCTGCAGACCCGCTTGAACAAGGTGTTCGGCGAGGCCGAAGAGACCATCCGTGTATTCGAATCCGATGGCATCGTTGCCGACGCGGCAGCGGGCGCCGACTACATCAAGATCCGCGCCGACGCGATGTTCAACGACCGTGACGTGCGCGCCCTCGAAGTGCACGAAGGCTTGGTGCATGTGGGCACCACCCTCAATGGCCAGAACCAGCCGATCTGCACGTTCCTGTCCAAGGGGCCGCCTTCGTCCACCGTGACCCAGGAAGGCCTGGCGATCCTGATGGAGATCATCACGTTTGCCTCCTACCCCAGCCGGCTGCGCAAACTGACCAACCGCACCCGCGCCATCCATATGGTGGAGGAGGGCGCCGACTTCCTGCAGGTGTTCGAGTTCTTCCGCGAGCAAGGCTTTGAAATGGCTGAGAGCTACGGCAACGCCAGTCGGGTGTTCCGAGGTTCGGTGCCGACCGGCTTGCCGTTCACAAAGGACCTGTCCTACCTCAAGGGCTTTATCATGGTCTACAACTACATCCAGCTGGCCGTGCGCAAGGGCAAGCTGGAACAGGTGCCGTTGCTGTTCTGCGGCAAGACGACCCTCGAAGATATGCGCACCTTGCGTCAACTGGTCGACGAAGGCCTGGTAGTGCCACCCAAGTACCTGCCGGAACAGTTTCGCGACATGAACGCACTGGCGGCCTGGATGTGCTTTTCCAACTTCCTCAACCATTTGAGCCTGGACCGGATCGAGGCGGACTATTCCAATATCCTTTGACCGGACGTCGATTCACCCGGGATCTCCCACGTCCGCCCATTTCATCTCACTCACGAGGCTCAACGGATGAGAATCCTCGGCATTCTGTGCCTGCTACTCACATTGAACGGCTGCAGCTCCCTGTTGTTCTACCCGGAGCCCGGCTTGTCGTTCACGCCACAAAAAGCTCACCTGGCGTATCGCGACGTCACCCTCACCACCGCCGACGGCGTGAAACTGCACGCCTGGTGGCTGCCGGCCAAGCCTGGCGTGCCCCTCAAGGGCACGGTGCTGCACCTGCACGGCAATGGCGGCAACCTGGCGTGGCATCTGGGCGGCAGTTGGTGGTTGCCGGAGCAGGGCTACCAGGTGCTGTTGCTCGACTATCGCGGGTATGGGCTTTCGCAAGGCAAGCCGTCATTGCCGGCCATCTATCAGGACGTGGACGCTGCTTTCAGCTGGCTGGATCAGGCGCCCGAAGCCCAGGGGCAGCCGTTGGTCGTGCTTGGCCAGAGCCTGGGGGGCGCCCTGGCGGTGCATTATCTGGCGGCTCACCCCGAGCGCCAGTCCCGGCTCAAGGCCCTGGTATTGGACGGTGTGCCTGCCAGTTATCGTGACGTGGGACAATTTGCCCTGAGCACATCCTGGTTAACATGGCCGTTTCAGGTCCCTCTGTCCTGGCTGGTACCTGACGCCGACAGCGCGATCAACGCCATGCCCCAGCTCAAGGGCGTTCCCAAACTGCTGTTTCACAGCCTGGATGATCCGATCGTGCCCGTGTCCAATGGCATCCGCCTGTATCAAGCGGCGCCACCGCCCAGGGTGCTGCAACTGACGCGGGGTGGGCATGTGCAGACGTTTGCCGACAAGACCTGGCAAACCGTCATGCTGCGTTACCTGGACGACCCGCAGCATTTCAACGGCCTGCGGCGTCTGGGCGAAATACCGAATTACCCCCTTTCCAAGGTTGACCCATCAGAGAGCCCGCAATGAGTGAAGAGCGCAACATGATCCCGCTGATTCTCACGGGAATCGGCACCATTATCGGTACGGTCGGGTGTTTGTGGTACTACGGCTACCTGCACTTCGCCAAGCCGGAAGATGCGCTGCTGCTCAGTGAGTTCACGATGCTCAAGACCGTGCCGGGTGAGGATTACAAAGTCTCATTGACCCCCGCCGCTCAAGTGGCGCAGTGCGTTGATGGCGTACTGGTGATGTTCGATACCGACCAGAAAGGCCTGAGCGGCGTGCTGGTGAACAACAAGAAACAGGCAGTGCGCTGCATGGGGCAAGAAACTCCGCAGCTGCAGCAGTGAATTCTGTCTCCCTACCGTGGGAAACCACCCTTATCTTTACAGATTATTGATTTCACCCCTGTCAGTCCCTTAGCGGGCCGGAACCATCCTGACTCACCCACCACTGATTATGCACTGATTGGCAAGACTGATCGGTCCATCAAATCACAGGTTGGAGTTAGCATTTATGGCAGGTATCAACGGGATCTCGAGCGGCGCAAACATGGGCGGCATGGGCGGTGTGGGCGGCGCTGGCAATGGCCAGGGAAGCTCGCAAGGCCTCGACCAGCAGATTAAAGATGTACAAAAGCAGATCCAGGACCTTAAAGCGAAAGGTTCTCAAGGCAATCAGGGCAATGGTGGTGCCGGTGGGGAAGATCCTCTCAAGGCATTGGAGGAGTTGCTGAAGAAGCTGCTCGCGCAGAAGGCGGGCGGCGCGCAGGGCGCTCAGGGTGCAGAAGGCGGTCAAGGCGCGCAAGAGAATCAAAGTGGCGGGCAGAGCGCGGGCCAGGGCCAGGGCCAGATTCAGCAGCCGGACTATCAAGGTGCAGGCCAGATCGGCGGCTGATCCAAGCCCCTGAGGAAAACCGCCCATAGGGGCGGTTTTTTTTCGTGCATCGGATGGCCAGTCGTCGGTCTGGGCAGGAATGCCTGGAACCTTATTTCGTCAGATACCACACAAAGCGTTGTCACTCACACGGTTTGAGGCGAGGATGGAATTCAAGATTCCAGTGCTGGAAAATATGCTGATCATGGCAAGGCAGCATGTGGCGATTGAACAGGAAGCTGCTCGCCGCAACAGGCTTGAGAGCCAGGCAGACAAGCAGGCGGGCCCGCAGATTCAAATGCCAGCTGAAGATACCGGTCGAACCGTCCAGTTCGACGAGCCCAAAAAAAACCCACCATAAGGTGGGTTTTTTTATGCCGCTTCAATCAATCAGTTAGCAACGGACGAGCGCGGCTTGACTGGCTGGTTGTCGTTGGAAATGGTCACTTCAACGCGACGGTTCATCGCACGGCCGGAGACGCTGCCGTTGTCGGCAACCGGATATTCCTTGCCGTAGCCCTGGGTCACGATGCGCGAAATATCCACGCCTTGCTGTGCCAGTGCGCGCTGTACGGAAGCTGCACGACGCTCGGACAGGCTCTGGTTGTAAGAGTCGGAACCGGTGCTGTCGGTGTAGCCTTCGACGATCACTTTACGGTCCGGGTTGTCGCGCAGGAACTGAGCCAGCTTGGTGATGTTGACCAGACCGCTGGATTTGAGGTCGGACTTGTTGGTGGCGAACAGCACGTCACCAAAAGTCACCAGGGTGCCACGATCGGTTTGCTTGGCGTTCAAGCTGTCTTGCAGTTGCTTGATCTGCGCGTCACGGGCGTCCAGCAGGGCGCGGGCACGTTCGTCGCCAGCGTTTTTCAGCTTGGCTTCGGACTCACGCAGGGAAATGGTGTCTTTGGCCACTTCTACACGCTGGTTGGTCAGGTAAGCCAGTTGGTCGACTTTCTTCTCGTCTTCCTTGTCGCGGTAGGCCTTGTCTGCCTTGTCCAGCCATTCGCTGGCGTCTTTGGTTTCCAGCGCCGCGAGCTTGGTCGCCTGCGGGTTGGTTTGCAGGGCCGTGAAGTTGGTCCGTGCGTTTTCCAGATTCGCGTTAGGCGGGGTGGAGCAGGCTGCCAAGGCAACGCTCATCGCCAACAGGGCAGGGATCATCAATTGTTTACGCATAGTCGTGTCGTCCTTTCAATTCGATATCAGGTGCGATGCAATCAAGGGGCAGCGGCTTACTTCTGCTGGATAGCAGCCGGGCGCATGCCTTCCTTACGCAACTCATCAACTGCTTTCTGGGAATCCTTCACCGCTTGCTCGGCCTTGGCAGCCTGCGCCTTACGCTCAGCGACACGAGCATCCCACTCGGCTTGCTCAGCCAACATACGAGCTTTGTCGTAGTTCTTGTCGTGCATGGCGATTTCAGCTTCTTTGAGCTTGTCCTGGGCCGACTTCATTTCCACGGCTGCAAACTCGGTGCCGCCGGCGCTGACCGCGCTGTTGACCGCAGACTGGGTCACTGCGTACTGCTCGGTCGGCGGGTTACCGGCGCAACCTGCCAGAAGGAAGCTGGTGCCGATTGCCAGCGCGGCCAATTTAAGCCCGCGCAGGTGGTTAAACGAGGATTTGGCAGTGCTGGTCTTCATCGTCTTCAACTCCATTGGATAACTCCTGAAAAACATCAAAATCCATCTTGGTGGCCGTTTGCGGGCCCGGCGGTGAAGCACATGACGCCAGTTCAAACGAGCGTTCCAAGTGATGGCTTACTGGCTGTGACCGGAGGCTTTTTTCAAAAGTTCAGCGAAGATGGCGATTTGCCTAAAAAAATATCTGACTGATTGGTCAGCTTCAGAAAATTGGAACTTTCATAACGCGCAGCGGTACTCCGGACCGCTGAAAGGCCCGGAATACAAGGGTTGAATTGACTTCAGTAAAGGCGTGATCAGTGTTTTTGCTCGTCAGCACCGGCTGACAAATCATGCAGATGTCGGCGCGACAACGTCAGAAATCGTGGGGTGGGCCCGACATCCTCATACAGCGGATCGCCTTCCTCATCGGTGGCGATCACCTGCTGCCCCTTGACGTAAGGGAAGCTGGCTTCCAGTTCTTCCAGGGCGGCGCCGAGCAACTCGCCGAGCAGTTCTTCGGCGTGACGCTTGGGGTACATCTCGGCCAGGGCGGCCAGTCTCGCGGCGGCCTCCATATCCAGATGAATGGCGTATTCGGTTTTAGTCAGTTGACCCTTGGCGGTCTCTTCCCAATGCTGGGGCAGGTCTCGAATTTTCATGGCAACCTCAATAATGAGTGTCCAGCCGCCAGTGTGCATAACGCGGCGACCTGATGTTGAGACTAGCGGGAAGCGGCAAGGTTTAAAGTGTCTTGTCAGAAACCTGCGCCGACGGCACTCTGGACCCCCTGCGCGTCCCGGATTTCTGGCTGGAGAGTGGCTGATGAGTGATATCGATGCACGCTTGCGTGAGGATGTTCACCTGCTGGGTGAACTGTTGGGCAACACTATTCGAGAGCAATACGGCGGTGATTTTCTCGACAAGATCGAGCAGATCCGTAAAGGCGCCAAGGCTGACCGGCGCGGCGCGGGCGATGAGCTCAGCGCGAGCCTGAACCAGCTGCAGGAAGAGGAACTGCTGCCCGTAGCCCGGGCCTTCAACCAGTTCCTGAACCTGGCCAACATTGCCGAGCAGTACCAGTTGATTCACCGGCGCGATGAATCGCAACCGGCGCCCTTCGAGTCCCGCGTGTTGCCGGAGTTGCTGGCGCGCCTGCAAAGCGAAGGCCATAGCGATGAGTCCCTGGCCCGCCAATTGGCGAGGCTGGAGATCGAGCTGGTGCTCACTGCCCACCCCACCGAAGTCGCACGTCGTACCCTGATCCAGAAGTACGATGCGATCGCCGCGCAACTGGCGCTGCAGGATCACCGTGATCTCACCCGTGCCGAACGTGAGCAAATCCGTGAACGTTTGCAACGATTGATCGCCGAGGCCTGGCACACCGAGGAAATCCGCCGCGTGCGGCCCACGCCGGTGGATGAAGCCAAATGGGGCTTCGCGGTCATTGAGCATTCATTGTGGCAGGCCATTCCGAATTATTTGCGCAAGGCCGACCAGGCCTTGCATGCCGCTACCGGTTTGCGCCTGCCGCTTGAGGCTGCGCCGATTCGGTTTGCCTCGTGGATGGGCGGCGACCGTGACGGCAACCCGAACGTCACCGCGCCGGTCACCCGTGAAGTGCTGTTGCTGGCGCGCTGGATGGCGGCCGATTTATACCTGCGCGATATCGATCAACTCGCCTCCGAGTTGTCCATGCAACAGGCCAGCGCGGCGTTGCAGGCCCAGGCGGGAGACAGCGTCGAACCCTACCGTGCGGTGCTCAAGCAATTGCGCGAGCGTTTGCGTGCCACGCGCCAGTGGGCCCATGCCTCGTTGAATGGCGCCGCAGCGGCACCGGAGCAGGTGTTGCGCGACAATCGCGACCTGCTCGGTCCGTTGCAACTGTGCTATCAGTCGCTGCATGAGTGCGGCATGGGCGTGATCGCCGATGGCCCGTTGCTCGATTGCCTGCGCCGCGCCGTGACCTTTGGCCTGTTCCTGGTACGCCTGGACGTGCGCCAGGACTCTACTCGCCATGCGTCGGCCATGACTGAAATCACCGACTACCTTGGCCTGGGACGTTATGAGGACTGGGACGAAGAAGCGCGCATCGACTTCCTGAGCAAGGAACTGGACAATCGTCGACCGCTGCTGCCGGGTTATTTCAAGCCGTCGGCAGACACGGCGGAAGTCTTGAACACCTGTCGGGAAATCGCCGCTGCACCGGCCGCATCGCTGGGCTCCTATGTGATTTCCATGGCCGGTGCCGCCTCGGACGTGCTGGCGGTGCAACTGCTGCTTAAAGAGTCCGGCGTGCAACGGCCAATGCGTGTGGTGCCGCTGTTCGAGACCCTGGCCGACCTGGATAACGCCGGGCCGGTGATGGAGCGGTTGTTGCAGCTGCCGGGCTATCGCGCGCGGTTGCAAGGCCCGCAGGAAGTGATGATCGGCTATTCGGACTCGGCCAAGGATGCCGGCACCACCGCCGCCGCCTGGGCGCAGTACCGGGCGCAGGAGCGCTTGGTGGACATCTGCCGTGAGCAGCAAGTGGAGTTGCTGTTGTTCCACGGTCGCGGTGGCACCGTCGGCCGTGGCGGCGGCCCGGCGCATGCGGCGATCCTGTCGCAGCCGCCGGGCTCGGTGGCGGGGCGGTTTCGCACCACCGAACAAGGCGAGATGATCCGCTTCAAGTTCGGCCTGCCGGACATTGCCGAGCAGAACCTCAACCTCTACCTGGCTGCGGTGCTTGAAGCCACATTGTTGCCGCCGCCGCCCCCCGAACCGGCCTGGCGTCATTTGATGGACGAATTGGCGGCCGACGGTGTCAGCGCCTACCGCGCGGTGGTGCGGGAAAATCCGCAATTCGTCGAGTATTTCCGCCAGTCCACACCCGAACAGGAGCTGGGCCGCTTGCCGCTGGGCAGCCGCCCGGCCAAGCGGCGCGCCGGCGGTATTGAAAGCCTGCGCGCGATTCCCTGGATCTTCGGCTGGACCCAGACCCGCTTGATGCTGCCCGCCTGGCTCGGCTGGGAAGCGGCATTGAGCAAGGCCTTGGAGCGCGGCGAGGGTGAGTTGCTGGGGCAGATGCGCGAACAGTGGCCGTTCTTCCGCACGCGCATCGATATGCTGGAAATGGTGCTGGCCAAGGCCGACGCCGATATCGCCCGGCTCTATGATGAGCGCCTGGTGCAGGCTGACTTGCTGCCATTGGGCGCGCATTTACGCGACCTATTGTCGCAGGCCTGCGAGGTGGTGCTTGGCCTGACCGGCCAGTCGCAACTGTTGGCCCACAGCCCGGACACCCTGGAGTTCATCCGCCTGCGTAACACCTACCTGGACCCCCTGCATCTGTTGCAGGCTGAATTGCTCGCCCGCTCGCGCCAGCGCGAAGCGGCGCAGGACAGCCCTCTGGAACAGGCGCTGCTGGTGTCCGTGGCCGGTATTGCCGCAGGTTTGCGCAACACCGGTTGAGGTTTTTCGCGTGTTCTCAACGGCTTGCGAATGAACTGCGACGACCGCCCGGAAAAGGACGGTCGTTGTTTGAGGGGCGGGGTTGCGCTCCGGCAAACCCGTTGGCCGACGCACGCCTGGCGCGGGTTTCTCCTACTTTGGGCGGCTTGTGTGGCAGGGGCCTGCTGTGTATCTTGATCAGCCTTTGGCCGTTTGATCGGCCTGGAACCACATTTTTACGAGATTGGCCCCACGCGGCGAATCCGAGCGTCATCTCTATAAAAAATTGAGGAGCACATCGATGCGCGTCATTCTGCTGGGAGCTCCCGGGGCCGGTAAAGGTACTCAGGCAAAGTTCATCACTGAAAAATTCGGCATTCCACAAATCTCCACCGGCGACATGCTGCGCGCGGCCGTCAAGGCCGGCACCGAGCTGGGCCTGATCGCCAAGAGCGTGATGGACAGCGGTGGCCTGGTCTCCGATGACCTGATCATCAACCTGGTCAAGGAACGCATCAGCCAGGAAGATTGCAAGAACGGTTTCCTGTTCGACGGCTTCCCGCGCACCATTCCCCAGGCTGAAGCCCTGGTGAAAGCCGGTGTCGAGTTGGACGCTGTGGTTGAAATCGCCGTCGAGGACGAAGAAATTGTCCAGCGCATTGCCGGTCGTCGCGTTCACGAAGGCTCGGGCCGCGTGTACCACGTCGTCTACAACCCACCCAAGGTTGAAGGCAAGGACGATGTCACCGGTGAAGACCTGGTGCAGCGCAAGGACGATACCGAAGAAACCGTGCGTCATCGCCTGTCGGTCTACCATTCCCAGACCAAGCCGCTGGTGGACTTCTACCAGAAGCTCTCCGCTGCCCAGGGCAAGCCGAAATACAGCCATATCCCTGGCGTCGGTTCCGTGGAGGCGATTACAGCCAAGGTGCTGCAAGCACTGAGCTGATGCGTTGATCGGCTGCATTGACAACGGCCCGCTTGCGGGCCGTTGTTGTTTATACTGGCGCACTTTTTCGACTTGGACACCCACACCCATGAGCACCCTGCTGGCCCTGGACACCGCGACTGAAGCTTGCTCGGTTGCCTTGCTGCACGATGGCAAAGTAACCAGCCACTACGAGGTGATCCCGCGCCTGCACGCGCAGAAGCTGTTGCCGATGATCAAGCAACTGCTGGAAGACGCCGGCACCAGCCTGGCCGCCGTGGATGCCATCGCTTTCGGCCGTGGCCCCGGCGCGTTTACCGGCGTGCGCATTGCCATTGGCGTGGTGCAGGGCCTGGCATTTGCGCTGGAGCGTCCGGTGTTGCCGGTGTCCAACCTCGCCGTACTGGCCCAGCGTGCGCTGCGTGAACACGGTGCTGTGCAGGTGGCGGCGGCGATCGATGCGCGGATGGATGAAGTGTATTGGGGCTGCTACCGCGAGAGCGCCGGTGAAATGCGCCTGGTTGGCGTGGAAGCGGTGCAGGCGCCGGAATCATCCGTGCTGCCGGGCGATGCCAGCGGTGATTGGTTCGGCGCCGGTACCGGCTGGGGATATGGCGAGCGGATCGGCGTCCAGCTGGTTGGCCAGGATGCCACGATGCTGCCCCATGCAGAGGATTTACTGACCTTGGCGCGCTTCGCGTTCGAGCGTGGCGAGGCGATTCCCGCTGATCAGGCGGCGCCGGTGTACTTGCGCGATAAGGTCGCGCAAACCAAGGCGGAACGCGGGATTATTTGACGCCAAAAATGATGGCATTTTGGGGCAAATTCCGCCAATCGTCAGAATTTTTACCGTGTTTTAAACCTTTTACCAATTATGTGTTCTAGTTATCACCAGAGCATTTGCGCGTTACGGATAGCGCCACTAAAATGCCATTACTGATAGCGAGTTCGCGCCTATGCGTATTGATGGATTTTCCTCACAGTCGTACCCGATCAAGCGTAAGCCGCGCAAGGCGCACGCCACGGTGGACGATTCGGTCGAGGATTCGCCGGACTTCATCGAAGTCCAATCCGATGCACAGGCCGGTGCTCAGGCACGCATCAGCGGTCTTCCCGCCCGTCAGCAAGACATGGTCTTCCCCCGCTCCATGAGCAAAAGCGTTGCGACGGCCCTGGCCAGCTACCTGACCACCGCCGGTTTTGTCGAATGGGATATGGAAGTGCTGGGGCTCGATATCCACATCTGATGCGCCTTCCTTACTCCATCGGCTGCCCGTCCTGGAGTGAAAACGCTTGGCGCGAGTACCTGTACCCTGCCGATGCGCGCTCCAATGATTATCTCGGGCTCTACTCCCAGGTCTTCAACGCCGTCGAAGGCAACACCACTTTTTATGCTCGACCCTCGGCCGCGACCGTGCAGCGCTGGGCCGACATCATGCCCGATGACTTTCGCTTCACCGCCAAATTCCCGGGTGATATCAGCCATGCCGGTGACTTGCGCGAGCAGCTGCCGGCGGCGGAAAGTTTTGTCGGGTTGATGAGCCCCCTGGGCGAGCGTGTTTCGCCACTGTGGCTGCAGCTTTCGAAGGGTTTTACCCCGCAGCGCCTCGGTGAGCTGGCCGGCTTCCTGGATGGCATTGATCGCCCCCTGGCCGTTGAAGTGCGTCATGAAGCGTTCTTCGCCAAAGGCGAGGCTGAGCGCATGCTCAACCGCCTGTTGCGCGACCGCGGCGTCGAGCGCGTCTGCCTTGATCCGCGCGCGCTGTTCAGTTGCACCTCCACCTCGGCGGCCGTATTGCATGCCCAATCGAAAAAGCCCAGGGTGCCTCCACGCCCTGCGGCGTTGACCCAGTTTCCCCAGGTGCGCTTTATCGGGCACCCCGAGCTTGAGGCCAACGATCCGTTCCTGGTGCCCTGGGTCGAAAAGATCGCCAGTTGGATCGAAGAGGGGCGCACCCCCTACATGTTCCTGCACACCTCGGACAACCGCCTCGCCGCCCAATTGGCCTTGCGTTTCCATGACCAACTGATGATGCGCTTGCCAGGGCTGGCGCCGCTCCCGACCTTGCATCGAGAACCCGTCGCGGAGCAACTGGGGTTACTCTAATGCTCCTTTCCCCCGCCAGGAGCCCGTCATGGATGCCCAAACCCTTCGCGCCGAAGCCTTCAGAGCCCTGCATGAGCGTGATCGTGCCTTTGTCATGCCCAACCCGTGGGATGCCGGTTCCGCCATCATGCTTGCCAGCCTTGGCTTCGAAGCGTTGGCCACCACCAGCGCGGGCTTTGCGTTCAGCCTGGGGCGGCCGGATGCCGAAGGCGCGCTATCGCTGGAGGACACCCTGGGCAATGCCGGCAGCATCGTCCGGGCGACTGCGCTGCCGGTCGCCGCTGACCTGGAAAACGGATTCAGCGACACCCCCGAAGGCTGTGCCCAGACCATTCTGCGAGCCGCCGCCACCGGTATCGTCGGTGGCTCCATCGAAGACGCCACGGGCGTTGCCGCCGACTCTATCTACCCCTTCGACCTGGCCGTCGAGCGCGTCGAGGCTGCCGTTGCCGCTGCCCGCAGCCTGGCATTTCCCTTCACGCTGACAGCTCGCGCAGAAAACCTCCTGCATGGCCGCCTGGATTTGCCCGACACCATTCGCCGCCTGCAAGCCTACGCCGAGGCGGGCGCCGATGTGCTGTATGCGCCGGGCCTGCGCAGTGCCGAAGAGGTGTTGGCGGTGGTCAAGGCCGTCGCGCCCAAGCCGGTGAACGTGTTGATGTCCGGTGGCTTGAACCTCAGCGTCGTGCAGTTGAGTGAGTTGGGCGTGCGGCGCATCAGCGTCGGCTCGGCCCTGGCCCTGGCGGCCTATGGCGAGTTTTATCGGGCGGCGCAGGAGGTCTATGGATCGGGCACCTTCACCTTTACCGAACGCAAGATGCCGTTCGATCAGGCCAACCAATTCTTCAAGGGCTGAGCCGTGCGGTTGATCGGGTGGATGGGCGCGTTGCTGGTGCTCGGCGGCGCTGTTGCGGTGGGCGCATGGCGGGGCTGTGTGCCGGTGCCGGACGAGTGGAACCCCTGGGCGCCGCTGGATGTGCGCGCCAGTCCGAACCTGTTGACGCGCTACAAGCTGGGGCGGCTGCAGGATGATCCGTTGCTGTGCGACCAGGTGCTGAAAACCTCGGGGTTGCGGGTGACCCGCCAGGCGGACTCAGCCCCCGACGCCGCCTGCCCGTTGCGCAACACATTGCGGGTACAGGGCGGGGAGGTGGGCTTGAGCAGCAGTTTTCTGGCCAGTTGCCCGCTGGCCGTAGCCTTTGCGTTGTTCGAGCGGCACGGCCTGCAGCCAGCGGCTCAGGCGATCTATGGCGAGGCGGTGACGCGGGTCGATCACCTGGGCAGTTTTGCCTGTCGCAATATCTACAACCGCGCCGAAGGCCGCCTCAGTCAGCACGCCTCGGCCAATGCCCTGGATATCGCCGGGTTTCGCCTGGCCGATGGACGCCGTATCAGTGTGCTCAAGGATTGGCCGGGCGACGACGCTGACGCACGGTTTCTGCGTCAGGTGCGTGACAGTGCGTGTAACGCGTTCAACGGGGTATTGAGCCCCGACTACAACGCCGCACACCGTAACCATTTTCACCTGGATATGGGCCGCTGGTGGGTGTGCCGCTAGGCGTCAGGCGGCCAGGCGCAGGTTGTTGACGATCAACGGACGCGCCCAGTGGTAGTCAAAATCCAGCGCCTTCTGTTGTTCGACCAGATCCTGTTCGGTGAACGGGGTCGCGGGCGGTGGCAACAAGTCCAGCTCGAACTCGGCAATCGGCAGATGCAACGGACGCGGTTGTGGCGCCGGGCCGGGTTCAGCGACCGGTTGGCCGGCATTCAGGACAATTGGCCGTACCCAGCTGCTTTCGAAATGCTGCTGGTGTTGCTGGGCGATGATTTCTTCGTCAGGGAACGGCGCGGGCGCGGGTGGCAGCAGCTCGGTCTCGAATTCGGCAATCGGCAGGAACAGCGGCTCAGGTGGGGCGACTTCGGTGTCTTTCACGTCACACCCACGCTGGGTGAGGATCTGCGCCAGCAGGTCGGCGCCTTCGCCGGGCTCCACCGCCGGGTCCTGCGGTGCAGGCGCCGTGGCGGCCAGCGCGCCCGGCGCAGCGCCGAGCTGTTCGGCCAGGGCTCGGGCGAAGAAGTCCTGCCACACATGACTCACCCCGGCCAGCGCTTGAGTATTGCGCAGGCCGTAGTGGTTGTGGGTCGGCAGTACACCGATGGTTAGGGGAAGAATGTCTGACATTTTTTTCGGTCGACGCTCAGCTCTGGCAAAATACCTGACTGTTGTTTTTATCGGCCGGTATTGGCCGATCCTTAATATTTTCGAGCGTAGCGATTGATGAGTGAACAACCAGCGGCCAGCCGCATTCGGGTCGAGGCCTTGGCCGAAGAATTCCAGGCCCGCGCCGCGCAGTGGGCTGCGCTGTTGGGCTTGCCTGTGCAACGCGATGAGGCGGATTTTTCCCTGCAGGTCGGCGAACAAGGCCTGCAATTGCAACAGCTCGGACCGGACGCACCGGGCCCGGTACGGGTCGACTTTGTCGAAGGCGGCGCGGCGCACCGGCGTCTATATGGCGGTGGCAGCGGGCAGATGATCGCCAAGGCCGTGGGCGTCGCCCAAGGCGTGCGCCCCCGTGTACTGGACGCCACGGCCGGGCTGGGCAAGGATGCGTTTGTGCTGGCAAGCCTGGGCTGTGAGATGAGCCTGATCGAGCGCCAGCCGTTGATTGGTGCCTTGCTGGAAGACGGCCTGGCACGCGCTGCGCAGGATTTTGACGTGGCGCCGATCGTGGCGCGCATGACGCTGCTCAAGGGCAACGCCATTGAAGTGATGCTCAATTGGGAAGGCGAGCCGCCGCAAGTGATCTACCTGGACCCAATGTTCCCGCACCGCGAGAAAACCGCCCTCGTGAAGAAGGAAATGCGCCTGTTCCGGCCACTGGTCGGTGATGACCTGGATGCACCGGCATTGCTCGCGGCGGCCCTCGCCCTGGCCAGCCATCGCGTAGTGGTCAAGCGCCCGCGCAAGGCGCCGTGCATTGACGGGCACAAGCCGAGCCATGCGCTGGAGGGCAAGTCCAGTCGTTATGATATTTATCCCAAGAAGGCGCTTAAGGTTTAAGTTTCAAGCAAAGGCGCCTTTCATTTGCAGCTTGCAGGTACCTACACAACTCAGCAGCGCCCAACCGTAACCACGATGCGAAGCGAGCCGCTCTTGATCTGGCTTTTGATCTTGATCTTAGGCGCCCCGTTAAACCACGCTGGCCGAACGCAGGCTTGAATCCGTGGGTAACCCGGCAGGACGCCGGGTTAGCCGCACTGGGCCATGGATGGCCCATTGCGGCGGCCCACGGATTCAAGCCTGCGTTCGGGCACACCGAGCCTAGGCGAGGTGCCGAGTGGTGGGGCAAGAGCGTTTTGCTTACTTTTGCGCTTTTCAAAAGTGAGCCGCCGTCAGGGCGGAACCCTAAGTGGCCGTTACCGCAGAAACGGATATGTACTCGCCCAATCCAACATCCTGGTCGGCCCGGATGCCGCCATCGGGGGCAAGCCCCCTCCCACATTGGACCGGGATCGACACTAACATCCTGGTCGGCCCGGATGCCGCCATCGGGGGCAAGCCCCCTCCCACATTGGACCGGGATCGACACTAACATCCTGGTCGGCCCAGAGGCCGCCATCGGGGGCAAGCCCCCTCCCACATTGGACCGGGATCGACACTAACATCCTGGTCGGCCCGGATGCCGCCATCGGGGGCAAGCCCCTCCCACATTGGACCGGGATCGACACTAACATCCTGGTCGGCCCAGAGGCCGCCATCGGGGGCAGGCCCCCTCCCACATTGGACCGGGATCGACACTAACATCCTGGTCGGCCCAGAGGCCGCCATCGGACGCTAGCTCCCTCGCCACATGCCGGTGCCATATCAAAGCTGCGTAGATACCTACGCCCCATACGCCCGCATAAACAACCCCACCACCTCCCGAACATGCTCTTCGGCCGCTTCTTCGCTCAGTTGCCCGCCGCAGCCATACAGCAAACGGAAATTTGCCGTGCCCTTGAGCAGGCAAAAAAAGTGCTCCGCGGCCTTGAAGGGTTTGTCGATGCTCAGGGCGCCGCCCTGGTCAATCTTGCCGAGCAGGCGCTCCATACCTTGCAGCATGCGCATAGGGCCGGCTTCAAAGAAGATCTGTGAGAGTTTCACGTCCTGACTGCCAGTGGTCATCATCAAGCGATGCAGGTTCACCGACTCTTCACTGTTGATCAACCGATGGAAGCCCCGCGCGATGTTCAGCAACACGGTGGCTACAGGCACGCCTGCAGGCAGCTCGAAGTACATCACCGGCAATTGCTCTTCACACTTGGCCACCACCGCCGCGGTGAACAGGGTCTCTTTGTCGGTGAAGTGGCTATAGACGGTGAGTTTAGATACGCCGGCCGCAAGAGCCACGGCGTCCATGCTGGTATTGGCGTAACCCTTGTCAAGGAACAGCGATTTCGCGGATTCAAGGATAGCTTGGCGTTTTGCCATGTCCTTGGGGCGCCCGGGACTGTTGGTGTTTACAGGATTGTCGGACATTTTCACCTTTAATACTGGACTGGTGAGTTTGGTATTAATAACATACCGGCCAGTATAATTATTCCAAGCCTCATTTGCGAAAGGTCCCACAGCATGCGCAGCACTTTCCTGCCCTTTGCTTTGCCTGTCAGCCTGATGTTCCTGTTGGCCGCGTGCGGCCATGAAGAAGCGGCCCCCACTGCCCCTCGCCCGGCCATGGTGGTGCAACCTCAGCCCTTGGCACAGGCAATGGACAGTTATCCTGGTGAAGTGCGTGCCCGCTATGAACCGGACCTGGCTTTCCGCATCGGTGGCAAAGTCAGCAAGCGCCTGGTGGAGGAGGGCGAGCG
Source organism: Pseudomonas orientalis (assembly GCF_002934065.1). Lineage (NCBI taxonomy): Bacteria > Pseudomonadati > Pseudomonadota > Gammaproteobacteria > Pseudomonadales > Pseudomonadaceae > Pseudomonas > Pseudomonas orientalis. Next base: position 1,388,500 of record NZ_CP018049.1, read on the forward strand.
GGTCAAGGCCAACCAGCCCCTGGCCGAGCTCGACCCACAGGATGTACGCCTGCAACTGGAAGCCACCCGTGCCCAGGTGGCTGGCGCCGAGGCCAATCTGAGCCTGGTGCGCGCCGAGCGTGACCGCTACAAGACCCTGATGGATCGTCAGATGGTCAGCCGATCCCAGTACGACAATTCCGAAAATCTCTATCGAGCCGGTGTGGCACGCCTCAAGCAGATCAAGGCTGAGTTCGACGTGTCCAGCAACCAGGCCGGGTATGCGGTGCTGCGTGCGCCCCAGGATGGTGTCGTCGCCAAGCGTGCGGTGGAAGTGGGCCAGGTCGTCGCCGCCGGCCAAACCGTGTTCACCCTGGCCACCGATGGCGAGCGTGAAGTAGTGATCAGCCTGCCGGAGCAAGGTTTCGGCCGCTTCAAGATCGGCCAGCCGGTCTCGGTTGAGCTGTGGAGCCAGCCGGATCAACGCTTTGCCGGACGCATTCGCGAGCTGTCGCCCGCCGCCGATCCGAGGTCGCGCACCTTCGCCGCACGGGTGGCATTCACTGGCGGCAAAGTCCCTGCAGAACTCGGGCAGAGCGCTCGGGTATTCATACCGGTTGACGGGGTGATGCCGTTGTCGGTGCCGCTGTCTGCCCTGAGTGCGGAGAACGGCACGTCTTATGTCTGGCGTGTGGCGCCGGACAACACCCTCAAGCGCACCCCCGTGCGCATCGGCGCGTTTGGCGAAAAGAGCGTGCCGGTACTGGAAGGCCTGGCGCCCACCGACTGGGTGGTTGCGGCGGGCGTGCATGTGCTCCATGAGGGCCAGCAAGTGCGCCCGGTGGATCGCGCCAACCGCGTGGTGAATCTGGCGGCCAAGGAGTAGTCCCCGATGGGTTTCAATCTTTCCGAGTGGGCGTTGCGTAATCGCCAGATCGTACTGTTCCTGATGATCCTGCTGGCGGTCGTCGGCACCTTGTCCTACACCAAACTGGGACAAAGCGAAGACCCTCCCTTCACCTTCAAGGCCATGGTGATCAAGACCAACTGGCCGGGGGCAACCGCCCAGGAAGTGTCTCGCCAGGTCACCGAGCGCATCGAGAAAAAACTCATGGAGACCGGCGAGTACGAGCGCATCGTCTCGTTCTCGCGGCCCGGCGAGTCCCAGGTGACCTTCATCGCGCGCGACGCCATGCACTCGGCGCAGATTCCCGAGCTGTGGTACCAGGTGCGCAAGAAGATCAGCGATATCCGTCAGACCTTGCCGCCGGATATCCAGGGGCCGTTTTTCAACGATGAGTTCGGCACCACGTTCGGCAATATCTACGCCTTGACCGGTGACGGTTTTGACTACGCCGTGCTCAAGGACTACGCCGACCGCATCCAGATTCAGCTGCAACGGGTGCCGGATGTGGGCAAGGTCGAGTTGCTCGGCCTGCAGGACGAGAAGATCTGGATCGAGCTGTCCAACCTCAAGCTCGCCACCCTCGGCCTGCCACTGGCCGCTGTGCAGCAAGCCTTGCAGGAGCAGAATGCGGTGTCGACCGCCGGCTTCTTTGAAACCCCGAGTGAACGGGTGCAACTGCGGGTGTCGGGCAACTTCAAGAGCGTGGAAGAGATCCGTAACTTCCCTATTCGGGTGGCGGACCGGACTTTCCGGATCGGCGATGTGGCCGATATCCACCGTGGTTTCAACGACCCACCGGCACCGCGCATGCGCTACATGGGCGCCGACGCCATCGGCCTGGCGGTGGCCATGCGTGAAGGTGGCGATATTCTGGTACTGGGCAAGGCACTGGAGCATGAATTCGCACGCTTGCAGAAGAACCTTCCGGCGGGCATGGAATTGCGCAAGGTTTCGGACCAGCCCGCAGCGGTGAAGACCAGTGTCGGCGAATTCGTCCAGGTGCTGGCCGAAGCCTTGGCCATCGTGTTGCTGGTGAGCTTCTTTTCTCTGGGGGTACGCACTGGCATGGTGGTGGCCCTGGCGATTCCGCTGGTGCTGGCCATGACCTTTGCCACCATGTATTACCTGGGTATCGGCCTGCACAAAATTTCCCTGGGCGCCCTGGTGCTAGCCCTGGGCTTGCTGGTGGATGACGCGATCATCGCGGTGGAGATGATGGCGATCAAAATGGAGCAGGGCTACGACCGGATCAAGGCCGCAAGCTTCGCCTGGACCAGCACCGCCTTCCCCATGCTGACCGGCACGTTGATCACCGCCGCAGGCTTTTTGCCGATTGCCACCGCGCAATCGAGTACCGGCGAGTACACCCGGTCGATCTTCCAAGTGGTGACCATTGCACTGCTGGCCTCATGGGTCGCTGCGGTGGTGTTTGTACCGTACCTGGGGGAAAAGCTGCTGCCGGACCTGGCGAAAATACATGCGGCCAAGCACGGCACCGACGGTCCGGACCCCTATGGCACGCCCTTCTATCAGCGTGTAAGACGTTTGGTGCAGTGGTGTGTACGTCGGCGCAAGACGGTGATTGTCCTGACCCTGTTGCTGTTTATCGGCTCGGTTGGGCTATTTCGTTTCGTGCCGCAACAGTTCTTCCCGGCCTCGGGTCGCCTGGAGCTGATGGTCGACCTGAAACTGGCCGAAGGCGCCTCCCTGAGCAACACCGCCGACCAGGTCAAACGCCTCGAGACCTTGCTCAAGGCACACGCTGGCATCGACAACTACGTCGCCTACGTGGGCACCGGTTCGCCGCGTTTCTACCTGCCGCTCGATCAGCAACTGCCGGCTGCCAGCTTCGCGCAATTTGTGGTGCTGGCCCACACCATCGAAGAGCGCGAAAGCCTGCGCACCTGGCTGATTGCAACCCTCGACGAACAGTTTCCCGACCTGCGCTCGCGCGTTACTCGCCTGGAGAATGGCCCTCCGGTGGGCTACCCGGTGCAGTTTCGCGTGACCGGCGAGCACATCGACGAAGTCCGCGCCCTGGCGCGGAAAGTCGCGGCCAGGGTTCGCGAAAATTCCCACGTGGTCAATGTGCACCTGGACTGGGAAGAGCCGAGCAAGATCGTCTATCTGAATATCGATCAGGACCGCGCCCGGGCGCTTGGCGTGAGTACCGCCAACCTGTCGAAATTCCTGCAAAGCTCCCTGACCGGCTCCACCGTCAGCCAGTACCGGGAGGATAACGAGTTGATCGAGATCCTTCTGCGCGGCACCGTCCATGAACGCACCGAGTTGTCGCTGCTGCCAAGCCTGGCGGTACCGACCGACAACGGTAGAAGTGTGACCCTGGCGCAGATTGCAACCCTCGAGTATGGCTTTGAAGAGGGCATCATCTGGCACCGTAACCGCCTGCCGACAGTGACCGTGCGTGCCGATATCTACGGCAAGGAACAACCTGCGACCCTGGTCCAGCAAATCCTCCCGACCCTCGAAGGTATACGTGCCGAGTTGCCGGATGGCTACCTGTTGGACGTCGGTGGCACGGTTGAAGACTCTGCGCGCGGACAGAACTCGGTGAAGGCCGGCGTGCCATTGTTCATCGTGGTCGTGCTGACCTTGCTGATGCTGCAACTGCGCAGCTTCTCACGCACGGCGATGGTGTTTCTGACCGCGCCCCTGGGCTTGATCGGCGTCACGTTGTTCCTGCTGGTGTTTCGTCAGCCGTTTGGTTTCGTGGCCATGCTCGGCACGATTGCCCTGTCGGGGATGATCATGCGCAACTCGGTGATATTGGTGGACCAGATCGAACAGGACATCAAGGCGGGGCTGACGCCATGGCAGGCGATCATTGAAGCGACTGTTCGGCGTTTCCGCCCGATCGTTCTGACGGCACTCGCGGCGGTGCTGGCGATGATTCCACTGTCACGCAGCGTATTCTTCGGGCCGATGGCGGTTGCAATCATGGGCGGGCTGATTGTGGCGACGGCGCTGACGCTGCTGTTTCTACCGGCGCTTTACGCGGCGTGGTTCAGGGTCAAACAGGAATGACGGTGCTTATGGCGAGGAACGTTTCTTAACGTTTCGCCACTCATGGACTACCTGATGACAGGTATTCGGTCCGTCGGACTTCACGCCGGCTGGCCGGATCTCAAATCTGATGATTCAAGGAGTATCCAATGGGATTATTCATCGGTAAATCGTTGAACGTTTCGGTCAACAGCAGCTTTGGCGGCGGCAACTGTGCCAAGCCCAAGCCACCTGCAGATGACTGCAACGACAAGTGCAAACCCAAGCCCGACTGCCATGGCGGTGGCGGCTCGATCAAGTTCGGTGTGAGCGTGATGCCATTGGGCGCGGTGATCTTTGGCGGGCTGGCCGGCAAGCTGTTTTGACGGTGCAGTAAATAAGGGCGCCCGGGCAGGTGATCCTTCCCCACCTGCTCGGGTGTACCGAAGTGTTTACAGTGCGCCAAACACTTTTTTGGCAAGGCTGGTGGCGGCAGCTGCCGGATTCTTGCGAATCGTTTCTTCCTGCTGCGCGATCATCTTGAACAAGCCGTCCAGTGCCTGTTCGGTCACGTAGTTTTCAACGTTGGCGCTCTTGGAATCCACGGCACCAAACGCCGCCGCCTTGCCGGCCAGTGCGTTGTACTGCTGGGCCACGCCGACCTTGTCGGTTGCGGCCTTGACGATGGGCAGGAATTTGGCGCGGATCTGTTCGCGACTGCTTTTGTTCAGGTACTGGGTGGCTGAGTCCTGGCCACCGCTGAGGATGCCTTTGGCATCGGTCACGCTCATGTTTTTCACGGCATTGACCAGGATCGGCTGAGCCTGGGTCACGGCGGTTTCCGCCGCTTTGTTCATACTGGTTTCCAGCTGGGTGACCTGATCGCCCATGCCGAACATCTTCAGCTTGTCAGCGACCTTGCCCAGCTTGCCCGGCAGGCCGATTTTCACCTCGGGGTTATTGCTGAAACCGCCGGGCGTGCCCAGTTGTTTCACGGCGATCTGTGCGCCTTGGGTCAGGGCGTCCTTCAGGCCGCCGCTGGCGTCGCCCTGGGACAGGCTGCCAAGGTCCAGCGCCATGACGTTGGCGCCCAGCAGCAGTCCGGCGAACAGGGCGGTGAGACGAAGAGGGTTACGGAGCATGGGCGCTTCCTTGTGGTTGGGTTCAGTGGGCTGCCGCGTCGACACGCACGCGCAGTGGCTGTGGGTCCTGGCCGTTGAGTTGTACCGCGTGCCGCTGCGTGGTGATGAACAGTAGCTTGCCATCCACCTCGATGCGAGCGCTGACCGAGTAGCTGTGACCAGGCTTGAGCTGAGTCGGGTCATAGTTCAGGTGAAACGGCAGCGGCACCTGGCCCTTGATCGGGCCTTTCTGTTCGGCCAGGACCACGGCGGGAGCGTCCATCAAGGACACATCCTGCAGGCTGACGCTCAAGGTGGCGGTTGGCGGCAGTGCGATGCGCTGCAGGTAGAACACTTCGCCGTCGAGGCTGGCCGTTGGGGCAGGAGGCATGGATTGGCAGGCTCCGAGCAGGGCAGTGAGGCCCAGGAGGATGATCTTTTTCATGGTGCAGCTCCTTTTCAACGGCGCCGGAAACCGCCCGGCGCCTTGTTCAATCTAGCGGATTTGCGCGGGTTCCACCGCTTGCTCGGCCGCGCCATCGACGCGATGCAGCGCCACCTGGCGAATCGACAGGCGAATGTCTGCCGGCAGTACACGTTTCGCCGCGCCTTCGGCCAGTTCGCCAAGCAGATCGCGATAGCTCAGCTTGCCGGCTTCATCGCGGCGCAGCACATCTTGCTCCAGCAAGGTCTGGATGAAATGTCGGAAAAGGCTCTTGTCGAAGAATTCAGGGGCGTTGAGGCCATGCAGGATCGACAGGCGCTGGGCCATGATTGTGCACAGGTCCTCCAGCTCTTCAGCGCTGATGCTGTTCTGCCCGCTGTTGAGCAACAGCGAAATCGCCATGTAGAAGCGTTGCAGGGTTTGGGCGATGCTCTTGGACAGCAGCGTCAGCAGTACAAAATGCCGCGAACTCGGCGCCGCGCGCAGATACACGCCGTTTTCAAAACGCAGCAGGCCTTGTTCGACAAAGGCCTCCAGCCACTGGTCGACCACGCCATCGAGCTCTTCCAGTGACCAGCGGATAAACAGCTCCGATTGCAGGTACGGATAGAGCGCCTGGGTATAGCGCAGGATCTGCTCGCGGCTCATCCGCGAACTGCTCTGGAAAAAGCTCGCCAGCAGCGCCGGCAGGGCGAAGATGTGCAGCACGTTGTTGCGGTAATAGGTCATCAGGACGGCATTTTGCTCATCCAGATAGACAATCTTGCCCAGGGCATCGCTTTGCTCCGACAGCAGGTCCATGTCCTTGACGTGCTTGATCAGCGCCAGGCCATCGCCTTCCGGCAGGGTGGTGTGCGGTGAATAGGGCACGCGGCGCAGCAGCGCCAGGTACAGGTCCAACTGGCGGGCCATGGCTTGCTCATCCAGGGCCAGGCGGGTGGTCGACAGCAGCGCCAACGCCACCAGGTTCACCGGGTTCACCGCAGCGGCTTCGTTGAGGTGGCGGGCCACCTTTTCGCTGAGGCGGTGGGTGGTTTCATTCAGCCACGCCGGCTTGAAGTTCGGGCCCAGTTCCTGGGCGCGCCAGTCCGGTTGCTCGCGGTCGAGAAACTCCGCCAGCTTGATCGGCTCGCCGAAGTTGACCGCCACCTGGCCGAAGCGCTGCTTGAGCGCGCCCACCACTTTGAAAATATCGAAGATCGACTCTTTCTTCTTGCTCGCACCGCGCAGTTCGCCGAGATAGGTGCGGCCTTCGAGCACGCGTTCGTAACCGATGTACACCGGCACGAACACGATGGGCATGCGCGAAGAGCGCAGGAAACTGCGCAGGGTGATGGCCAGCATCCCGGTTTTCGGCTGCAGCATGCGACCGGTGCGCGAGCGTCCGCCTTCGACGAAGTACTCCACCGGGAAGCCCTTGGTAAACAGGGTGTGCAGGTATTCGTTGAACACCGAGGTGTACAGGGGGTTGCCCTTGAAGGTACGGCGCATGAAAAACGCACCGCCACGGCGCAGCAGGCTGCCGATCACCGGCATGTTCAGGTTGATGCCGGCGGCAATGTGCGGCGGGGTCAGGCCATTCTTGAACAGCAGGTAGGACAGCAACAGGTAGTCGATATGACTGCGGTGGCACGGCACGTAGATCACTTCGTAGCCTTGGGCAACCTGTTGCACACCCTCGATGTTATTGACCTTGATGCCGTCGTAGATCTTGTTCCAGAACCAGCTCAGTACCACTTCCAGAAAACGGATCGCCGTGTAGGTGTAGTCCGAGGCGATTTCGTTGCCATAGCGCAGGGCCAGGGCCTTGGCTTTTTCCGGCGAAATCTTTTCGCGCTCGGCTTCATCGGCAATCGCCTGGCGCACCAGGGGCATATTGACCAGACCCTTCACCAGGTTGCGCCGGTGCGACAGGTCGGGGCCGATCACGGCGGTCTTGAGGTTACGAAAGTGCACACGCAGGATGCGCTGGGCCATTCTTACGGTGCGTTCGTGCCCTTTATTGTGCTCGATCAATTCACGCAGGTTGATGGGCGCGGAGAATTGCACGCGGGTCTTGCGACCGAGGATCAGGATGCTCAACAACCGGCGCAGACGCCCGGTGACCGCCCAACTGTCGGCGAACAATAGCTTCCAGGGACTGGACTCGCTTTCGGGGGATTGGCCCCAGAACACGCTGACCGGAATGATTTGTGCATTCTCTTCGGCATGTTCGCTCAGGGTGTTGACCAGGCGCGTCAGGGTGGGCGGTGCGCCGCGCTTGTCCTGGCGGCCAAGCCAGTCCGGGTCGGGCGTGAGGTAGAAGAACGCCGCAGGCTCCATCAACGGGCCCACCGAGACCGGCAGCACCGGGCGCGGCAGGCCGGCCTTGGTGCACTCGGCATCGACCACGGCCAATTCGGTCATTGAGGGCGATTGCAGGACGTAGAACACCGGCCGGCTGCGGTCCAGGTTAAGGGTTAGGGACGACTGGTTGATCGTCTCCGAGCGAACCCAGAGATACAACAGTCGGCGCAAGGTGCCAAACACCAGACGGCGGAACGGGGAGCGGGTCATAGGCGAACTGCTTCAAGTGGAAAAAACCGAGCAGGTGCTCGGGCGGGTAGTGTGCCGTATTCACCGAAAATCGGCAAAAAAGCAGCGATGTAAAGTTGAGTTGATGGTTTTTGAACCTGTCTTATACTCGGCAGTTCAACGCCAGCGACTCAATAATAAAAACCAGTGGGAGTGAACAGATGACAACGCGCGAAACCGGCAACGTGAAGTGGTTCAACGATGCAAAGGGCTACGGCTTTATACAGCGTGAAGATGGCAAGGATGTGTTCGTGCACTACCGCGCCATTCGTGGTGACGGGCACCGCTCGTTGGCCGAGGGCCAGCAGGTGGAGTATGCCGTGGTGACCGGCGAGAAAGGCTTGCAGGCCGAGGATGTGGTGGGCCTGTAAGTTCACCACTGAACCCCTGTGGGAGGGGGCTTGCCCCCGATTGCAGTGTGTCAGTCACCAGCTATATTGACTGAGCCACTGCTATCGGGAGCAAGCCCCCTCCCACATTTGATTGGGTTCGCTGCCCAGGGTCAGGCGGTTTTCCAGGTGATCTCTTCTTCACCGTCCGCGCTGATGCGCATCCAGCGGTCAGCACTTTCCTCACCCTCTTCCTCGACCCAGGTCCCCGGCGCGCAGCGCACTTCAACATTCAATGCGGCAAACGCGGCGCGGGCGCAGGCGATGTCGTCGTCCCATGGGGTCTGGTCGCTTTCCAGGTACAGGCTGTTCCACTTGCCCACGGCTTTTGGCAGCCAGGTTACCGGCACGTTGCCGGCCTTGCACTTGTAGGTCTGGCCCTTCTGTACCCAGTCGCTGCATGGGCCCAGGGCGGCGCCCAGCCAGGCGGCGATGGCCTTGTAGTCGACGTCGGCGTCCTTCAGGTAAATCTCGATATCGGGTTGGCGCATGGATGTTCCTCGTTGCGGGATTCGAAAATCCATTCGCGGGTGCTGAAAAAAGGTTATTGAAGCACGAAATAATCGTAGCGCATCGACACCGTGACCTGCAGCGGCTCGGCGGCTTGGATGACCTCGCTGCGCCGCTCGGCACTGGCGCGCCAGCCGTGCGGGGTCATGGCCAGCAGGTTGGCGCGGTCCGCGGCTTCGGCCAGGCTCAGGGTGAACTCTAGGGTTTCGCTGTGCGCCAGGTGCATGCCATCCGGCACCAGGGCCAGGTGTTTGTCGTCGGTGTACTCGCGTACTTCGTCGTACAAGCGCTCGCGCAGTTCCATCAGATGACCACGTGTCGGACCGACCTTCATCAGGCCGCCGCCCGGGCTGAGCAGGCGCTTGGCTTCCTGCCAGTCCAACGGGCTGAACACGCTGGCGAGAAACTGGCAGCTGGCGTCGGCCAACGGTACACGGGCCATGCTGGCGATCAACCAGGTCAGCGCCGGGTTGCGCTTGCATGCACGCTTGACCGCTTCCCTGGAAATATCCAGGGCGTAGCCGTCGGCGCGGGGCAGGGCATCGGCGATCTGCGCGGTGTAGTAACCCTCGCCACAGCCAATGTCCACCCAGCGTTGCGGTGCGCGTTCAGCGGCCAGTTCAGCCAGGCGCCTGGCCACCGGGGCGTAGTGGCCGGCGTTGAGGAAATCACGGCGTGCCTCGACCATGGCGAGGTTATCGCCTGGGTCGCGGCTGTTCTTGTGCTGCACCGGCAGCAGGTTGAGGTAACCCTGGCGTGCGCGGTCGAAACGGTGCCCGGCGGGGCAGGCCACGCCATTGTCCACCGCAGTGAGCGGGGCAGTGCAGAGGGGGCAGGCAAGCATCAGGCGAGCAACTTGATCAGGGTCTGGTAGTAGATTTCGGTCAAGACATCGAGGTCGCTGGCAAGGATGCGCTCGTTGACCTGATGGATCGTCGCATTCACCGGGCCCAGCTCGACCACCTGGGTGCCCAGGGTCGCGATGAAACGGCCGTCGGACGTACCGCCACTGGTGGACGCCTTGGTCTCGCGCCCGGTGATCGCCTTGATGCTGGCCGATACCGCGTCGAGCAATGCGCCCGGCTCGGTGAGAAAGGGCAGGCCCGACAGCGCCCAGTCCACATGCCAGTCCAGGCCGTGTTTATCCAGAATCGCGGCGACCCGCTGCTGCAAGCCTTCCACGGTGGACTCGGTGGAGAATCGGAAATTGAACACGGCCGTCAGGTCGCCGGGAATCACGTTGGTGGCGCCGGTGCCGGAATTGAGGTTGGAGATCTGGAAACTGGTCGGCGGGAAGAAGGTGTTGCCGTCATCCCAATGCTCGGCGGCCAGTTCAGCCAGGGCCGGCGCGGCGATGTGGATCGGGTTCTTCGCCAGGTGCGGGTAGGCCACGTGGCCCTGGACGCCGCGTACGGTCAAGGTGGCGCCGAGGGAGCCGCGACGGCCGTTCTTGACCACGTCGCCCACCAGAGTGGTGCTTGACGGTTCGCCGACGATGCACCAGTCCAGGCGCTCCTTGCGCGCGGCCAGGCGTTCGATCACGGCCTTGGTGCCATGGTGCGCCGGGCCTTCTTCATCGCTGGTGATCAAAAAAGCCACCGAACCCTTGTGGTCCGGGTAATCCCTGACGAAGCGTTCCGACGCCACCAGCATCGCCGCCAGGCTGCCTTTCATATCCGCCGCGCCACGCCCGCACAGCATGCCGTGCTCGTCGATCAGCGCGTCGAACGGATCGTTCTGCCAGGCCTGCACCGGGCCGGTGGGGACCACGTCGGTGTGGCCGGCGAAGCACAGCACCGGGCCGTCATGTTGGCCATGGGTGGCCCAGAAGTTATCCACGTCCTCGATGCGCATCGGCTCGAGCGCGAAACCGGCGTCGCCCAGGCGCTGCATCATCAGCTTCTGGCAATCGGCATCGATCGGCGTGACCGATGGGCGACGGATCAGGTCGATGGCGAGTTGAAGGGTCGGCGAAAGGTCGGCATGGGCCGTCATGGGGAAACTCCGGAAAGCGTGTAATGGGCGCAGGACGAATGTGCTGAAACGGCGCAGATTCAATGTGGGAGGGGGCTTGCCCCCGATGGCGGTTTATCAGCAATAAATTAGCTGACTGATACGCTGCTATCGGGGGCAAGCCCCCTCCCACATAAGGCAATCGGTGCTTGCCTGATCCAACAAAACGGCCGTTATCTTATAGCAAAACGGCGGCCAAGGGCCGCCGTTTAGTGCATGACGCAAGTTTTTACACCGCCGTGACAGGCTCGGCCTTCGGTGCCGGTTTGGGCAGCGACGACAGAAACGCCATGATCAACGCGGCCACATACGGCAGCGACTGCACGAGCAGCATCACCACCCAGAAGCGCATGTCATTGCTCGGCAGGCCTTGCACCAGGTAGATCCCCAGTGCCGCGCCCCACAACAGCAGCATGATGAACATTTCTTCGCGGGCCTCGGAAATCGCCACCCAGAAGCCATGGTTGTCGGCGTTCTTCGGTGTACGAAAGAACGGAATGCTGGTGGTGAAGAAACCGTACAGCACCGCCTTGGCGATGGTGTGCGACAACGCCAGGCCGGCCAGGGCCGCGCAGAAGGCATCCTTGAGGTTCACCCCGACCGCACGGCGGTACAGGAAGATGATTTTGCCCACCTTGAACACGAACAGCGCCAGCGGCGGAATCGCGAAGATCAGCAACGGCGGATCGACGCGGGTCGGCACGATGATCATCGCCGCCGACCACAGCAGTGCGCCGACGGTGAAGAAGATGTTCATGCCATCGGCCACCCACGGCAGCCAGCCCGCGAGGAAGTGATAGCGCTGGCCACGGGTCAGCTCGGTGCCTTTGCCGCGCAGCAGGCTGGCGGTGTGTCGCTTGATGATCTGGATCGCACCGTAGGCCCAGCGGAAACGCTGTTTCTTGAAGTCGATAAAGGTATCCGGCATCAGGCCCTTGCCATAGCTGTCGTGGTAATACGCCGCCGACAGGCCTTTCTCGAACACGCGCAGGCCAAGTTCCGCGTCTTCACAGATGCACCAGTCGGCCCAGCCCAGTTCTTCGAGTACCGAGCGGCGGGTCATGGTCATGGTGCCGTGCTGGATGATCGCGTCACGGTCGTTGCGAGTGACCATGCCGATATGGAAAAAGCCTTTGTATTCGGCGTAGCAGAGCTTCTTGAAGGTGCTTTCGTTCTGGTCGCGATAATCCTGCGGCGACTGCACCACGGCGATTTTCGGGTCGGCGAAGTGCGGCACCATGTGCTTGAGCCAATTGGGCGACACGCAGTAATCGGAGTCGATCACCGCAATCACTTCGGCGTCCTTGGCGGTGTGCGGGATCAGGTAGTTCAGCGCTCCGCCCTTGAAACCGGCCAGGGGCGCGACGTGGAAGAACTTGAAGCGCGGACCGAGGGTTTCGCAGTAGTCGCGCACCGGCTCCCACACCGCCGGGTCCTTGGTGTTGTTGTCGATGATCAGGACTTCGTAGTCCGGGTAATCGAGCGCCGCGAGGGCGTCGAGGGTCTGTTTGACCATCTCCGGCGGCTCGTTGTAGCACGGCACATGGATCGACACTTTGGGTCGGTAGTCCGATTCCCCCTCGACCGGCAGGAATTCACGCCGGCGCTTGTGGGTCCACACCGCTTCGGCCAGTTCGTGGGCTTCGGTCAGCAACACGATAAACACACCCAGGGCGCCGAGGGCCAGGAGGATGCCGACGGTGACGCTGAACCAGGTGCTGTATTGCTGGCTGTAGTCGTAGCCGATCCACACCAGTACCGAACCGCACAGGAACGCGATAAACGTGAGGAAGGTGCGGCCACGCTGGCGCAGGGCCGAACCGTCGATCATCAACAACGTCAGGGACAGCAGGGCCAGCACCACCGAGCCGATGGCCAGTACGCGCCACTGCGGGATCGCGACCACCGGGCCTTCAAAGTTGAATTTCTGCTGGCGCGCGGCGTTGAACACGCCCCAATAAGCGCCGGCCGAGCCTTCGTCGCTGACCTTCCAGGGCTGGTCGAAGGCTTCGATGACGAAGTAGTTGAACCCTTGGCGGTTCAGTTTGTTAACCAGTGTGCGCAGGTAAACCGCCTGGTCCGCTGGCGACGTTTCATTGCCACCGCGCATGCGCCCGTTGCTCGGCCAGCCAACCTCTGACAGCAGCAGCGGCTTTTTCGGGAACAGTTTCTTCAGATCCCTGGCGCGGTCGAGTACGTACTGGCCGGCCTTGTCCATCGGAATAAATTCCCAGAACGGCAGGATGTGCGCGGCGATCAAGTCGACGTGCCTGGCCAGTTGCGGGTTCTTTTCCCAGATGTGCCATTGCTCGGAGGTGGTCACCGGCACTTTCACGGCGGCGCGCACCCGGTCCAGCAGCACGATCAGCGCTTCGGGGGTAATTTCCTCGCGAAACAGCGCCTCGTTACCGACCACCACCCGCACCACACTGCGGGAGTTGTTGGCGATCTCGATGGCGCGCTGGATTTCCCGCTCGTTGCGCTCAAGGTCCGGGCTGATCCAGATCCCCAGGGTCACCCGCAGGCCGAACTCTTCGGCCAGCTTGGGGATATCACCCAGCGTACCGTCGACCGAGTAGGTGCGGATGTTGTCCGTCAGCTTGCTCATGATTTCGAGGTCGCGACGCATCTGTTCGTCGGTCGGGTACTGGTCTTTCTGGGGGTACTGGCCTTGCTGGAACGGCGAGTAGGAAAAACCGGAGATCTGCTCGGGCCAGTTGGGAGCGGTGACCGGGCGGTTGATCAGCGCCCAGAAACCGGTGAACAGCGCGGCAATTGCCAGCACGATCACCAGGTTGAGTCCAAATTTACGCGATGCCATGGTTATGTCGGGTTCCAAAGGGTGTGGAACGAAAAGAGGTGTTGGCCTACGCCAACCGGCGCGCATCCTACACCGGCCTTTCCCTGAGCGTACAGCAGACAAAGAAAAGCCGGACGTTAGTCAGCGAAAGGCCATCTAAGTTCTTTACTTGTAGCTTGTCGCTTCGAACTTGTCGCGGCGTAGTCCATAATGCGCGCCGGTTTTTAGGGTAATGGTCATGAGCACAGAAGATCCGCGGTTTGCAGGCGTCGCCCGCTTGTATGGCATTGAAGGTCTGGAACGCTTGAAAGCGGCCCATGTGGCAATCGTCGGGGTCGGCGGCGTGGGCTCGTGGGCGGCGGAAGCCATCGCCCGTTGCGGGGTCGGCGAGATTTCGCTGTTTGACCTGGATGACGTCTGCGTCAGCAACAGCAACCGCCAGTTGCACGCGCTGGACAGCACCGTGGGCAAACCCAAGGTCGAGGTGATGGCCGAACGCCTGCGTGGCATCAACCCGGATTGCACGGTGCATGCGGTAGCGGACTTCGTCACCCGCGACACCATGGCCGAATACATCACCCCGAATATTGATTGCGTGATCGACTGCATCGACGCCGTCAACGCCAAGGCGGCGCTGATTGCCTGGTGCAAGCGCCGCAAGATCCAGATCATCACTACCGGTGGCGCCGGCGGGCAGATCGATCCGACGCTGATTCAGGTGTGCGACCTCAACCGCACCTTCAATGACCCGCTGGCCTCGAAAGTGCGCTCCACGTTGCGCCGTGACTACGGTTTCTCACGCACGGTGACCCGCCACTACAGCGTGCCGTGCGTGTTTTCCACCGAGCAGCTGCGCTATCCCAAGCCGGACGGCAGCATTTGTTTGCAGAAGAGTTTTGTCGGCGATGGGGTCAAGCTTGACTGCGCGGGAGGGTTTGGCGCGGTGATGATGGTCACCGCAACCTTCGGCATGGTGGCGGCGACCAAGGCGGTGGACAAGATTGTGGCCGGGGTACGCAGGCCGTCGGAGCGGGTCAAGCCCACCTGAATCGCAGACTTTACAGGGTTCAAAATGTGGGAGGGGGCTTGCCCCCGATAGCGATGAATCAGCCAATAAATTTTTGGCTGACACACCGCATCGGGGGCAAGCCCCCTCCCACATTTAGTCCTTTATCTGGCTCAATGCCCGCATCCGCTGCAAGACCGCATTCAGGCCATTGCTGCGCGACGGCGACAACTGGCGCGACAAGCCCAGTTGATTGAACCAGTCAGGCAGGTCAACCGCTTGCAATTGATCAGTCGACAAGCCGTTGACCCGGGCCAGCAGCAATGCCACCAACCCACGAATCATCCGCGCATCGCTGCTGGCGGCAAACTGCCAATGGCCGTCCTGCAAGTGGCCCACCAGCCACACCAGGCTTTCGCAGCCGTGTACTAGGTTGGCGTCGACCTTGTCTGCCTCCGCCAGCGCCGGCAGTTGCTCGCCCCATTGCATCAACAGGCGTGCACGTTGCTCCCAGCCGCCTACGGCCTGGAACGCCTCAAGTGCGGTGGCTGCCTGTTCAGGCAAGCTCATCGCAGCATGTCCAGCGCCTGGTCCAGCGCTTCAAAGAAGCGCTCCAGATCATCGGAATCGTTGTACAGCGCCAGGGACACACGAATCGCGCCCGATAGCTGCAATGTCTTGAGCAACGGCATCGCACAATGATGACCGGCACGCACGGCAATCCCCTGCTCGGTCAGCAGGTGCGCAAGGTCGGCGTTGTGTACGCCCTCGACCACAAAACTGGCCAGTGCCACCTGCGGCGTACCCAATACGCGCACGCCATTGCGCGCTTTCAAGCCGCGCAATAAATAGTCGTGCAGCGCCGCTTCGTGGCTGACCACCGCCTGTTGATCCAGCGAAGCCAGGTAATCCAGCGTCGCCCCCAGGCCGATCACGCCGGCAATCGGCGGCGTGCCGGCTTCAAACCCCAGCGGGGCAGGGCGGAAACTGGCGCTGTGGTAGTCCGCCTGTTGCACCATCTCGCCGCCGAACTGCCAGTGACGCAAGTGATGCAGGGACTCAGTGCGGCCATACAGCACGCCAACGCCGTCCGGGCCGTAGAGTTTGTGACTGGAAAATACATAGAAGTCGCAGCCCAGGGCTTGCACATCGTGGCGACCATGGACGATGCCTTGCGCGCCATCCACCACAGTAAGGGCGCCGTGCGTCTTAGCCATTTTTGACAAGGCTTCCAGCGGCTGCCACGCGCCGAGCACGTTGGACAACTGGCTCACTGCCAGCAACCGCGTGCGCGGACCGATCAAGGTGGCGGCGGCTTCAAGGTCAATCACGCCGTCATCGTCCAGGGGCAATACCACCAGCGTGAGCGCGCGACGTTTTGCCAGTTGCTGCCAGGGCAGCAGGTTGGCGTGGTGCTCCAGGGCGCTGATGGCAATCTCATCGCCCGCATTGAATAAATGCTCCAGGCCATAGGCCAGGAGGTTCAGCGCAGAAGTTGCGCCGTGGGTAAACACCACCTGCCCGCTGTCGCCCGCATTCAACCACTGCGCCACCTTGCTGCGACTGTCCTCAAACGCCTGGGTCGCATGGGCCCCCGGCAAATGCTGGGCACGGTGCACATTGGCTGCGCCATTGGCGTAGTAATGGCTGATCGCGTCCAACAGGGCTTGAGGTTTCTGCGTGGTAGCGGCGCTGTCCAGGTAGGTCTGGTCTTGCCGTTGCAGGGTGGCGATGGCTGGAAAGTCAGCGCGCCAGGGGGAGGGCACAAGCATGATGTTCAAAACTCGTATAAGCGAGCCGCAACCAGAGGTGCGACCCGCCAGGGGGCATCGAGTGGCTGCTTAGTTGTGAGCGTGCAGCGCTTCGTTCAGTTCGATGGCCGATTTGTGGGTTTTGCACTCCACGGCACCGGTCTCGGAGTTGCGGCGGAACAGCAGGTCCGGCTGGCCGGCCAGTTCACGCGCCTTGACCACTTTGACCAGTTGGTTCTTCTCGTCCAGCAACGCCACTTTGGTCCCGGCGGTCACATACAGGCCGGACTCCACGGTGTTGCGGTCGCCCAACGGGATACCGATACCGGCGTTGGCGCCGATCAGGCAGCCTTCGCCCACCTTGATCACGATGTTGCCGCCGCCCGACAGGGTGCCCATGGTGGAGCAACCGCCGCCCAGGTCCGAGCCCTTGCCGACGAATACGCCCGCCGATACGCGGCCTTCGATCATGCCCGGGCCTTCGGTGCCGGCGTTGAAGTTGACGAAGCCTTCGTGCATCACGGTGGTGCCTTCGCCAACGTAGGCGCCCAGGCGCAGGCGCGCAGCGTCAGCGATACGCACACCGCTCGGCACCACGTAGTCGGTCATTTTCGGGAACTTGTCCACCGAGAACACTTCCAGCAGCTCGCCTCGCAGGCGCGCTTCCAGCTGGCGTTCGGCCAGCTCAGCGATATCGATGGCGCCCTGGCTGGTCCACGCCACGTTCGGCAGCTGCGGGAACACACCGGCCAGGCTCAAGCCGTGAGGCTTGACCAGGCGATGGGACAGCAGGTGCAGCTTGAGGTAAGCCTCAGGCGTGGAGGTCAGTGCGGCGTCTTCGGCCAGCAGCGTCGCGACCAGCGGGGTGTGGCTTTCGGCGAGCCGATTGAGCAGCGCGGCTTGGGTCGCGTCGACATTTTTGAGTGCATCAGCCAATTGCAGCGCCTGGCTGATGGTGAACGTGATCGCTTGATTACCTTCGGTGTAACCCAGGATCGGCGCGATGGCCGCGACGATTTCAGCCGGTGGATTGAGCAGCGGCTGTGCGTAAAACACTTCCAGCCAAGCACCTTGGCGGTTCTGAGTGCCGACGCCGAAGCCCAGGCTGAACAGGGAATGGGACATGCTGTTACCTCTACAAAAATGGAAGGCTGGCCTACTTGAGGGCCGCCGAATAACTATCTGGCTTGAAGCCAATCAGGGTTCTGTCACCGAGATCGAGCACCGGGCGCTTGATCATCGAGGGTTGTGCGAGCATCAACTCAATGGCTTTCGGCTGATCGAGATCGGCTTTGCGTTCGTCTTCGAGTTTGCGAAAGGTGGTGCCTGCACGGTTCAACACCACCTGCCAACCGTGCTCGTTGCACCATTGGGTCAAGTGTTCGCGGTCGATACCGGCCGTTTTGTAGTCATGGAACTCATAGGTCACCGCATGCTCATCGAGCCAGGTGCGCGCCTTTTTCATGGTGTCGCAGGCTTTGATGCCGAAAAGGTGCAAGGTTTTGCTTGAAGCAGTCAAGGAATTGCCCTCCTCTGGACGAATGAAAAATGGAAGATCGCGGATTATGCCACGCTCGGCGCGTTTCGGCTCCGCTCGTCAGCAGGATGCGACGTTTGTGTAAACGCCAGTGCGCGGTACAGGCGGGTAACATAGCGGAGTAGTAAGGCACTTCGACGGCCAGTTGTTGCCTGATGTGTGTCATTGCAAGTCGATTGTCCGGGAACCCCGCGTTATGCAAACCGCCTACACCGTTCTTATCCTGCTGATGCTGGTCAGCGTTTCGCGCCTGGTCGGGCGCATCATCCCGCTGCCCTTGCCGTTGCTGCAGATCGCCGCCGGTGCCTTGCTCGCCTGGCCCACGTTGGGCCTGCACGTGGCACTGGACCCGGAGCTGTTTCTGTTTCTGTTCTTGCCGCCGTTGCTGTTTTCCGATGGCTGGCGCATGCCCAAGCGTGAATTGTGGCGCCTGCGCGGGCCGATCCTGACGTTGGCAGTCGGTCTGGTGCTGTTCACCGTGGTCGGCGCCGGATACTTCATTCATTGGTTGCTGCCCTCGATTCCCTTGCCCGTGGCCTTTGCCCTGGCAGCGGTGTTGTCGCCCACGGACGCCGTGGCGGTGTCGGCCATTTCCCAGAATCGTTTGCCCAAGCCGCTGATGCACATGCTTCAAGGCGAAGCCTTGATGAATGACGCTTCGGGCTTGGTGACCTTCAAATTTGCCCTGGCGGCGGCATTGACCGGCGTGTTTTCGCTGGCCGATGCCAGTCTGACGTTTGTACTGGTGGCTGTGGGCGGGCTGGCGATCGGGGTGGCGCTGAGCTGGCTGGTCGGCCGCCTGCGCGCCTGGATGATCGCGCGAGGCTGGGATGACCCGGCGACCCATGTGGTGTTCATGTTGTTGCTGCCCTTTGCTGCCTATGTACTGGCTGAACGCCTGGGCGCGTCCGGCATTCTCTCGGCGGTGGCGGCAGGCATGATGCAAAGCTGGCTCGACCTGTTGCCGCGCCAGACCAGCACGCGTCTGCTCAACCGCAGCGTGTGGTCGTTGCTCGAGTTTGCCTTCAACGGTTTGATCTTCCTGCTGCTCGGTCTGCAACTGCCGGACATCGTCAAGGCCGTGGTCAGTCATGAAGCCACGTTGTGGCCCACCCTGATGTATCGCTGCCTGGATGTGGTGGCGATCTTCCTGGTGCTGGTGGTATTGCGCTTTATCTGGGTGCAGAGCATCTGGCGGCTGTCGGGTCTGCTGCGCAGGCTGCGTGGCAAAGGTGCGCTGACCCTGGTGCCGACGGCCCGTTCCTGCTGGTTGTTGACCGTCGGCGGTGTGCGCGGTGCGGTGACGTTGGCAGGTGTCATGTCGGTGCCGTTGCTGATGGCCCCGGGCCAGGACTTCCCCGAGCGTGACCTGCTGATCTTTATCGCAGCCGGGGTGATTCTTTTGTCGCTGGTGGCTGCCTGTATTGCCCTGCCATTGCTGCTGCGTGGTGTCGAGAAAGGCCCGGATGAAAAGCGCCACAACGAAGTGCGCGAAGCCTGGAAAAAGACCGCCGTGGCGGCGATCCATGCGCTGGAGGTCGAAGAACCCGTCGAAGCCCAAACGCCGGACGCCGCTCAAGCGGCATTGGCCACCGAACTCAAGGCGCGGCTGATGGCGGAGTATCGCCACCAGTTGGACGTATTCAATGACTCGGCCGAGGCCCAGGCACTGGCGTTGCAGATGGATCTGCTGGAGCGCAGGCTGAGGCTCAAGGCGCTACGCGCACAGCGCCTGGAGCTCTACCGTTTGAGTCGTCAACACCAGATTGGCGACGATGTACTGCGCGAAGTATTGGCCGACCTGGATATGAGTGAAGCGAACTTGGGAAGTATCAAGTAGTGGTGCTGCTGATCATTGCACGGATGCTTGAGCTGAGCACTTTGCCCAACAGTGTCTGATCTTCTGGATAAAGCGACTGCATGAACTTTTTATCGCCTTCAGACAGTTTGAAGTTGCGCGGTATAGGGGCGCCGCTGTTGAGCCGTGAAGCGGGAAAGCCATAGTGCATGATGGATTTGTCATCATAGTCTGCAGAGGTCTTTACCTGGCTGCGCGAAAATGTACTGACGATATCGTTATCGGCCTCATAGCTGAATTGTCCCCGCGATTCGTACTCGTCATAGATATTCTGCCTGTTCAAGTCCAATGTCCGGTCAGGGTGCTGGTGCTCGTGTTTCAAGCCCAAGGCATGGCCGAATTCATGCTGGATCGTGGCGGCGACGCTGTCGGCGGAGCGTGTGAAGCTGATGCCCATGGTGGGCTCGGATAACGCAACCTTTTTGGCATCGGTACCCACTTTTGACCATCCAGGGCCAGTGGTATTGTCTGCCGTGATGCGTATATCGCCGTCGGGGCTGTCAATGAACTTGAAGTAGAGATTGGTGTGCGGCGCCCATTTATTGATGTTGTGCTTTACCAGATCCTTTTGTTCCTGGGTCATGTTCAGCCGCGAGATGGTCAGCACTGAATGTTGAGGCCAGAGTTTGTCGGGCATGGCGACGCCGCGTTTACGTCTACTTGCAGGTGCGCTCACGGAGTGAGGAGAGATGGGGCTGGTTGGGATTGTGAGGGGCATTTCGTTCACCTGAGCATTTGTACCGGATGAACGTGGGTGGAGCATTTAACAGGCTTTGTTCCCGTTTATGGGTTGCAAGATACATCGGTAATGGCCGCTCCCATGGTGGGGGAGCGGCCTGAAATTCAAACGCGACGCTGAATGAAAGCGCGAATCCGCTCAGCCGCTTCGACGCATTCGGCCAAGGGTGCAACCAATGCCAGGCGCACACGTCCTGCGCCTGGGTTGAAACCATCGACTTCGCGGGACAGGTAAGAGCCCGGCACCACCGTCACATGTTCTTCCACGAACAAATCACGACAGAACGCTGCGTCGTCACCGTTTACATCCGGCCACAGATAAAAGCCGCCGTCCGGGCTGCGCACATCCAGCACCGGCTTGAGGATCGCCAGCACTGCGTCGAACTTTTCGCGATACAGGTCACGGTTGGCCAGTACGTGGGCCTCGTCCTGCCAGGCTGCAATGCTGGCCAACTGGGTTTGCACCGGCATCGCGCAGCCGTGATAGGTGCGATACAGCAAGAACGCCTTAAGGATGTCGGCGTCGCCGGCGACAAAGCCCGAGCGCAGGCCGGGCAGGTTGGAACGCTTGGACAGGCTGTGGAACACCACACAACGCTTGAAGTCTTGACGTCCCAGTTCGACGCAGGCACTCAACAGGCCTGGTGGCGGGGTTTGCTCGTCAAAGTACAGCTCGCTATAGCATTCGTCGGCGGCGATCACGAAGTCGTACTCGTCGGCCAGGGCGATCAGCTTTTTCAGGGTGTCCAGCGGAATCAGCGCGCCGGTCGGGTTGCCCGGGGAGCACAGGAACAGGATCTGGCAACGTTTCCAGATGTCTGGAGACACGGCATCGAAGTCCGGGTTGAAACCATTGGTGTCCAGGCACGCCAGGTAATGCGGCTTGGCCCCGGCCAGGAACGCGGCGCCTTCATAGATCTGGTAGAACGGGTTCGGGCTGACCACCAGCGCCTCGTCACCGCGATTGACCACGGTCTGGGTAAAGGCGAACAGCGCTTCTCGCGTACCGTTGACCGGCAGGATGTTGCGCGCCGGGTCCAGCCAGCCTGCAGGTACGTTGAAGCGACGCTCACACCAGGCGCCAATCGCCTCGCGCAGTGCGGGGATGCCCAGTGTGGTGGGGTACACCGCCATCTGGTCGAGGTTGTTGCTCAGCGCCTCGGCGACGAACGCCGGAGATTTGTGCTTGGGTTCGCCGATGGACAGCGCAATCGGACGTTTGTCCGGGTTTGGTGTGACGCTGCCGAGCAGTGCGCGCAGTTTTTCGAACGGGTAGGGCTGCAGCTGGTTCAGGGCGTTGTTCATCGCAAGTCTCGTCAAATTCAGTTGTCGGCACGCGGTCTGGTTGCCGGCGAAAATTAAATGTGGGAGGGGGCTTGCTCCCGATTGCGTTGTGTCAGTCAGCTGATTGTTATCTGATCCACTGCTATCGGGAGCAAGCTCCCTCCCACATAAGCCCGGTGTTCATAGGGTCAAGCGTGTCAGCTCGACGCCCGGTTCCTGGGTGACGCTCAATTGCTCCACGATCGCAGCCTGCAAGCGGCGGCACAGCTCCGGGTCGGACAGCGGCTGGTTATCGGCGTCGGTGATGAAGAATACGTCTTCCACGCGCTCGCCGAGGGTCGCGATCTTTGCGTTTTGCAGCGACAGGTCGAACTCCAGGAAAATCCCGCCAATCCGCGCCAGCAGACCCGGCCGGTCCGGCGCGCTGAGCTCCAGAACGGTGACCGGACGCTGGGCGTCGTTGGAAATAGTCACCTGGGGCGCAAAGGCAAAGTGCTTGAGCTGGCGCGGTACGCGGCGCTGGATGATGGTCGGGTAATCATCCGGATTGCGCAGGGCTTCGGTCAGGCCTTCACGGATCTTCTTGACGCGCACCGGATTATCGCCAATCGAGTCGCCATCGGTGTCGAGCACAATATAGGTGTCGAGGGTGAACTGGCTGCTGGAGGTGATCACCCGGGCGTCATGAATGTTCAGGTTCAGCTGGTCCATGGCTGCAACGGTTACGGCGAAGAAGTCGTGCTGGTCCGGCGCGTAGATGAAGATCTGCGTGCCGCCTTCGAATTCGCGCTGGGTGGTTTCCTTGATCAGCACCAGCGGGTCACCCTCGGGCGGCTGTTGAAGAATGGCGTCACTGTGCCAGGCGACATCGCCGGCGGTATGGCGCAGGAAGTAATCATCACCCAGTTGCGACCACAGTTGCTCGACGTCATCCGGGTCGTTGCCGCCGCGCACCAGGATATCCAGGGCCGCGTTTTGGGTGCGGCGGATCTGCTCTTCACGGTCCACCGGGTTTTCCAGGCCACGGCGCAGGGCGCGCTTGGTCTCGGTGTACAACTGGCGCAACAGGCTGGCGCGCCAGGAATTCCAGAGCGTGGGGTTGGTGGCATTGATGTCGGAGACGGTCAGCACGTAGAGGTAGTCGAGGCGGGTTTCATCGCCGACGATCTGCGCGAAGTCGTGGATGACTTGCGGATCGGACAAGTCCTTGCGCTGGGCAGTGGTCGACATGACCAGGTGGTTCTGCACCAGCCAGACAATCAGGCGGCTGTCCCACAACGGTAACTGGTGGCGCTGGCAGAACGCTTCGGCATCGACCGCGCCGATTTCCGAGTGGTCGCCATGTCGACCTTTGCCGATGTCGTGGTACAGGCCAGCCAGGTAAATCAGTTCCGGCTTGGGCAGCTTGGCCATGAGCTTGCTGGCCAGTGGGAATTTCTCTGACACCTGGGTGTACTGCAACTTACGCAAGTGCTTGATCAGGTTCAGGGTGTGGGCGTCCACGGTATAGATGTGGAACAGGTCATGCTGCATCTGCCCGACGATAAAGCCGAACTCCGGCAGATAGCGCCCGAGGATGCCGTAACGGTTCATCCGCCGCAGGTTGCGGTGGATGCCGATCTTGCACTTGAACAGCTCGATAAACAGGCTGGTGTTGCGGATGTCGTGACGAAACGCGTCGTCGATCAGATGACGGTTTTCCCGCAGCAGGCGGATGGTGTCGGCGCGCACGCCTTTGATTTCCGGCTGCTGGGCCATCAACACGAAGATTTCCAGCATGGCGAACGGCGTGCGGCGGAACACGTTGTCGTTGCGCGCCTCGATATAGCCATCATGCAGCTGGAAGCGTGCGTTGATCGGCTGCGGCGGCGCTTCGTCTTCGGGCGCCAGGATCACTTCTTCGAAGTGCTGGATGATCAGGTCGCTGAGCTGCGCGATGCTCATCACCACCCGGTAATACTGCTGCATGAAGCTTTCGATGCTGGTCTTCGCATCTTCGCCTTCAAAACCCAGCAGGGTGGCGATGGAGCGCTGATGGTCGAACAGCAGGCGGTCCTCGGAGCGCCCGGCAAGCATGTGCAGGGCGTAGCGCACCTTCCACAGGAACTCCTGGGACGAGGCCAGCAGGGTGTTTTCGCTCTCCACCAGAAAACCCTCGCCGGCCAGGGCGCGCAGGTTCAGGGTGCCGTACTGACGACGGGCCACCCACAAAATCGTCTGGATATCGCGCAGCCCGCCCGGCGAACCCTTGACGTTGGGTTCCAGGTTGTATTCGGTGTCGTTGTATTTGTGGTGCCGTGCCTTTTGCTCGGCGCGCTTGGCCAGGAAGAACTCCTTGCTTGGCCACATGTGCGCGGTGCTGGTGACTTCGAGCATGCGCTGGCGCAGACGCTCGGGGCCACAGATGGTACGGCTTTCCATCAGGTTGGTGACCACAGTCAAGTCGGCGCGGGCCTCTTCGGCGCACTCTTCGACCGAGCGTACGCTCTGGCCGACTTCCAGGCCGATGTCCCACAGCAGCGTCAGAAAGCGCTCGATGGAATCGCGAAAAATTTCATGGTCGGCGCTGCCCAGCAGGATCAGCAGGTCGATGTCGGAGTAGGGGTGCAACTCGCCACGCCCGTAGCCGCCGACCGCCACCAGGGCGATATCCGCCTCGGTGCTCCAGTTGAACTGTTCCCAGGCTTTTTGCAGGATATTGTCGACAAACCAGGCGCGGTCCTCAATCAGCCGTCGTATGTCGCGGCCGCTGCGAAAACGTGCGTCGAGCACCTCGCGCGCCTGGCGGATCGCCTTCTTGAACGCGGCGATGGGGCTTGCCTTCAACGCCAGTTCGGCCTGGAACTGGCCACGGTCGAAGAGTTCGGGATCCACCTGGGGCATCGATCGGCTTTCCTTTCTATCTGTCAGTCAGTCATTACACCGTTGGGAAAACCTGTCCGGCCTTTACGCCGATACGCGTGGAATCGTGTCGTCGGCGCGCAGGGTGAAAATCTCGTAGCCGGTCTCGGTGACCAGCAGGGTGTGTTCCCACTGCGCCGAGAGCTTGCGATCCTTGGTGATGGCGGTCCAGCCGTCGCCCAGCACCTTGGTATCAGCCTTGCCCTGGTTGATCATGGGCTCGATGGTAAAGGTCATGCCGGCCTTGAGTTCCATGCCGGTGCCGGCGCGGCCGTAGTGCAGGATCTGCGGTTCTTCATGGAACACGGTGCCGATGCCGTGGCCGCAGAACTCGCGAACCACCGAAAAACCGTTCTTTTCGGCGTGCTTCTGGATCACTTCACCGATATCGCCCAGGCGGCAGCCAGGCTTGACGATCTCGATGGCCTTGTACATGCATTCCTGGGTCACTTGGGACAGGCGCTCGGCCCACGGCGCCACGGTGCCGACATGGAACATGCGGCTGGTGTCGCCGAAGTAGCGGTCCTTGATCACGGTGACGTCGATGTTCAGGGTGTCGCCATCCTTCAACGGCTTGTCACCTGGGATTCCGTGGCAAACCACGTGGTTGACCGAGGTGCAGATCGACTTGGGAAAGCCCTTGTAGTTCAGCGGTGCAGGGATGGCGCCTTGCACGTTGACTATATAGTCGTGGCAGATTCGGTTCAGTTCCTCGGTGGTCACGCCGGGCTTGACGTGCTCGGCGATCATTTCCAGCACGTCGGCGGCCAGCTTGCCGGCAATGCGCATGCCGGCGATGTCTTCGGCGGTTTTCAAACTCACGGTCATACAGGCTCTCTCTAGCGCAATACGCTGAAATCAATTCGGTTCACGGGCGTGCTACAAAAGGTTGCAGAATTCGCACAAGCCACAAAAAACGCGATTCTAACAGACGATGGCGTCAAATCATGAGCCTCTGATGATCGCTTCTCTCTATAAGGTAGGGGTAGATCGGCTCTATTCAAGGGGTTACATGAACGCGACGCGCGGCAAACGTGAATGCGTGTTCCGTTTTTGCCGATGCTGTGGTATAAAATGCGCCGCTTTCCGGGGATACCCCGCAGAGCTTAAATCCACACACGTGTCGACACGATGACCTGGGTGCCGGAGGCCTTGATGCCGCTGGTTGGTCATTGGGATACGTGGAGGCCAAACCCGACTTATTAAGGAACTATCATGTCCCAAGTCAACATGCGCGATATGCTGAAGGCCGGTGTGCACTTCGGTCACCAGACCCGTTACTGGAACCCGAAAATGGGTAAGTACATTTTCGGCGCACGTAACAAGATCCACATTATCAACCTTGAAAAAACCCTGCCAATGTTCAACGAAGCGCTGACCTTCGTAGAGCGCCTGGCTCAGGGCAAAAACAAGATTCTGTTCGTCGGCACCAAGCGTTCCGCTGGCAAGATCGTTGCTGAAGAAGCAGCACGTTGCGGTTCGCCGTACGTCGATCACCGCTGGTTGGGCGGCATGCTGACCAACTTCAAAACCATCCGTGCTTCCATCAAGCGTCTGCGTGACCTTGAAGTGCAAGCCGAAGACGGTACTTTCGCCAAGCTGACCAAGAAAGAGGCGCTGATGCGCACTCGCGACCTGGAAAAGCTCGATCGTTCCCTGGGTGGTATCAAGGACATGGGCGGTCTGCCTGACGCACTGTTCGTTATCGACGTTGATCACGAGCGCATCGCGATTACCGAAGCCAACAAGCTGGGCATCCCTGTTATCGGCGTAGTCGATACCAACAGCAGCCCGGAAGGCGTTGACTACATCATCCCAGGCAACGATGACGCAATCCGCGCTATCCAGCTGTACATGGGTTCGATGGCTGACGCTGTAATCCGTGGTCGCAACCACGTTGCTGGTGGTACCGAGCAGTTCGTTGAAGAAGCTCCGGTAGCTGCCGCTGAGTAACTGACGCCCTGGCGTTGACTCAGTAAGCAAAAAGGGGGCTTGGCCCCCTTTTTGCCACCTCGAAAACCGTTTGTCGGCGCTCACTTGTGACGGCGCAACCTAGTGACTGTAACGTGCAGCGGCTAACAACGGTGGTTCGGGAAGAATTGATCGCCCGTTTGATCGGGTGGAATGGTTGAAAACCTATCCAAGAGGATTTTGAAATGGCAGAGATTACTGCAGCGTTGGTTAAAGAACTGCGTGAGCGTACCGGCGAAGGCATGATGGATTGCAAA
This sequence comes from Pseudomonas orientalis, assembly GCF_002934065.1. Classification (NCBI taxonomy): domain Bacteria; kingdom Pseudomonadati; phylum Pseudomonadota; class Gammaproteobacteria; order Pseudomonadales; family Pseudomonadaceae; genus Pseudomonas; species Pseudomonas orientalis. The sequence goes on from NZ_CP018049.1 coordinate 1,415,544, forward strand.
AAGGCCTTGACCAAGGCCGGCGGCGACATCGAAAAAGCCATCGACGACATGCGTGCTTCCGGCGCCATCAAGGCTGCCAAGAAAGCCGGCAACGTCGCTGCTGAAGGCGCGATCGCTCTGAAAGAAGACGGCAAATCCGCCGTTCTGCTGGAAGTGAACTCCCAGACCGACTTCCTGGCTCTGCAGGATGACTTCAAGGCATTCGTTGCTGCCAGCGTTGAAAAAGCGTTCGCCGAGAAAATGACTGACGCTGCTCCGCTGATCGAAGCTCAAGAAGCCGATCGCCTGGTACTGGTCGGCAAGGTTGGCGAAAACGTCAACATCCGTCGCCTGGTTCGTGTTGAAGGTGACGTTGTGGGTGGCTACCTGCACGGCAACAAGATCGGCGTAGCCGTCGTTCTGAAGGGCGGCGACGTTGAGCTGGCCAAAGACATCGCTATGCACGTGGCGGCCAGCAACCCTGAGTTCCTGCTGCCTTCGGAAGTGTCCGCCGACGCCATCGAACGTGAAAAAGCCGTGTTCCTGAGCCTGAACGCCGACAAGATCGCCGGCAAGCCAGAGAATATCGTTGAAAACATGATCAAGGGCCGCATCAGCAAGTTCCTGGCTGAAGCAAGCCTGGTAGAGCAGGCGTTCGTCAAGAACCCTGAAATCAAGGTCGGCGAACTGGCCAAGAAAGCCGGTGCTGAAATCGTTTCCTTCACCTACTTCAAGGTAGGCGAAGGCATCGAGAAGCCGGTCGACAACTTCGCTGAAGAAGTTGCCGCCCAGTTGGCTGCCGCCAAGCAATAAGACAGTTTTCAACTGTCGCCCGAAAGAGGCTGCCCGCTCACGCGCGCAGCCTCTTTTCAAATGGGAAGGCTAATTTTATTTGGCTTCCTGTCGGAACTGGCTTACAAAGCCGTGTTCCGATGGCGCTGTGATAGCGTCCAGCTAGAGTGAACGCAAGCCGTAAACGGCTTGCCAAGAATTTTTAAAAAATACGCCGCAGGAGAGATTCGCAATGGCTCAGCAGGGCAGTGGTTATCAGGCTCGCTATAAACGCATTCTACTCAAGCTCAGCGGCGAGGCCCTGATGGGCTCGGAAGAGTTCGGGATCGACCCCAAGGTGCTTGACCGCATGGCGCTCGAAGTCGGCCAACTGGTCGGCATCGGTGTTCAGGTGGGCCTGGTGATCGGCGGCGGCAACCTGTTCCGCGGCGCGGCGCTGAGTGCCGCCGGCATGGATCGGGTCACTGGCGACCACATGGGCATGCTGGCCACTGTGATGAATGCCCTGGCCATGCGTGACGCCCTGGAGCGCGCCAATATCTCGGCGATCGTGATGTCGGCGATTTCCATGGTCGGCGTGACCGATCACTATGATCGCCGCAAAGCCATGCGCCACCTGAATTCCAAGGAAGTGGTGATCTTTGCCGCAGGCACCGGTAACCCGTTCTTCACCACTGATTCGGCCGCGTGTCTGCGCGCCATCGAAATCGACGCTGACGTGGTGCTGAAGGCGACCAAGGTGGATGGCGTATACACTGCAGATCCATTCAAAGACCCGCATGCCGAGAAGTTCGATCATCTGACCTACGATGAAGTACTGGATCGCAAGCTGGGTGTGATGGACCTGACGGCAATCTGCCTGTGCCGCGACCACAAGATGCCGCTGCGCGTATTTAACATGAACAAGCCCGGCGCCCTGCTGAATATCGTACACGGCGGTGCGGAAGGGACTCTGATCGAGGAAGGCCAACAATGATCAACGAAATCAAGAAAGACGCTCAAGACCGTATGCAAAAATCCCTGGAGTCTCTGAACCACGCGTTCGGCCAGATCCGTACCGGCAAGGCGCACCCGAGCATCCTGGGCAGCGTGATGGTGCCGTACTACGGTACGGACACCTCCATCACCCAGGTGGCCAACATCACTGTAAAAGACTCGCGCACCCTGCAGGTCGTGGCTTTCGAGCGCAACATGCTCGGCGCTGTCGACAAGGCTATTCAGAGCGCCGGCTTGAACCTCAACCCGACCAACCTGGGCGAGTTGCTGCTGATCTCCATGCCTGCCCTGACCGAAGAAACCCGCAAGGGCTTCACCAAGCAGGCGCGCAGCGCGGCTGAAGATGCACGCGTGGCCGTGCGCAACATCCGTCGCGATGCATTGGGTGATCTGAAGAAGCTGGTCAAGGACAAGGAAATCAGCGAAGACGAAGAGCGTCGCGCCGTTGCCGATATCGATAAGCTGACCAAGGATGCGGAGGCCCAGATCACCAAGGCCACCGAAGAAAAAGAAAAGGACCTGATGGCCGTATAAAGGGTCAGGACGCCTTCATGGAAAAGACCAAGCAGACTGTGCCCTCTGTGGTGCCGCGCCATGTCGCGATCATCATGGACGGGAATAATCGCTGGGCGAAGAAACGCTTTATGCCGGGTGTTGCCGGGCATAAAGCGGGTGTCGATGCGGTGCGCGCCGTCATCGAAGTGTGTGCCGAGGCCAAGGTCGAAGTGCTGACGTTGTTTGCCTTTTCCAGTGAGAACTGGCAACGGCCTGCCGAAGAAGTCACCGCCTTGATGGACCTGTTCTTCAAGGCGCTGCGTCGCGAGGCCAAGCGCCTCAATGACAATGGCATCAGCCTGCGCATCATTGGTGATCGCTCCCGGTTCCACCCGGAACTGCAGGCGGCCATGCGTGAAGCCGAGGCTATCACTGCGGGCAGCAACCGTTTTGTGCTGCAGATCGCAGCCAACTACGGTGGCCAATGGGACATCGCCCAGGCTGCGCAGCGACTGGCCCGCGAAGTGCAGGCCGGTCATCTGCGGCCCGACGACATCACGCCCGAACTGCTGCAAACCTGCCTGGTGACCGGCGACCTGCCGTTGCCGGACTTGTGCATCCGTACCGGTGGCGAGCACCGCATCAGCAATTTCCTGCTGTGGCAGCTGGCTTATACCGAGCTGTACTTCTCCGACCTGTTCTGGCCGGACTTCAAACACGATGCCATGCGCAATGCGCTGGCCGATTTCGCTTCCCGTCAGCGTCGCTTCGGTAAAACGAGCGAGCAGATCGAAGCTGGAGCCCGGGTTTAAATGCTTAAACAACGAATCATCACGGCACTGATCCTGCTGCCGATTGCCTTGTGTGGTTTTTTCCTGCTCGAGGGTTCCGGTTTTGCGCTGTTCATCGGTCTGGTCGTCACCCTCGGCGCCTGGGAGTGGGCGCGTCTGGCGGGGTTCAGCGATCAATTGCCTCGTATGGCGTACGCCGCAATCGTCGCACTGTTGCTGTTCCTGATGTACATCCTGCCCGATATCGCGCCTTGGGTGCTGGGTGCGGCAGTACTGTGGTGGGCCATGGCGACGTTCCTGGTGCTGACCTATCCACGTACCAGCGGCCAGTGGTCCAGTGTGGCGTGCAAGTTGGTGATTGGCTTGCTGATCCTGCTGCCGGCCTGGCAGGGGCTGGTGGAAATCAAGCGTTTCCCGAATGGCAACGAATTGATCCTGGCCGTCATGGTGCTGGTCTGGGGCGCTGATATTGGCGCCTACTTTTCGGGTCGTGCCTTTGGCAAGCGTAAGCTGGCGCCGGCCGTCAGTCCGGGCAAGAGCTGGGAGGGTGTATACGGTGGCCTGGCCTTGACGCTGCTGATTGCGTTGGTGGTCGGTGTGCTGCGCGACTGGTCGGTGAAACAGATTTTCCTGACCTTGCTGGGGACCGCCGTGGTCGTATTCATTTCGGTGGTGGGCGACCTCACCGAAAGCATGTTCAAGCGCCAGGCCGGGATCAAGGACAGCAGTAACCTGCTGCCAGGTCACGGTGGCGTGCTGGACCGTATCGATAGCCTTACCGCTGCGTTGCCGATCTTTGCCGTGTTGCTGTGGATGATCGCTTCGTGAGCCGCTTGCAACAGGTCACCGTGCTGGGTGCAACGGGCTCGGTCGGCCTGAGCAGCCTGGATGTGATCGCTCGTCATCCTGATCGCTATCAAGTGTTTGCCCTGACTGGCTTCACGCGTATGAGCGAACTGCTGGCGCTGTGCGTGCGCCACTCGCCGCGTTTTGCGGTGGTGCCGCAGACGGCTGCCGCGCGAGGCCTGCAGGATGATCTGCGCGCTGCCGGCCTTGCCACCCGAGTATTGGTGGGTGAGGAGGGGCTGTGCCAGGTGTCGGCCGATGCCGAAGTGGATACGGTGGTGGCGGCGATAGTCGGGGCGGCGGGTTTGCGCCCCACGTTGGCCGCAGTCGACGCGGGCAAAAAAATCCTGCTGGCCAACAAAGAAGCCTTGGTCATGTCCGGTGCGCTCTTTATGCAGGCCGTGCGCAAGAGCGGTGCGGTTCTGTTACCCCTCGACAGCGAGCACAACGCGATCTTTCAGTGCATGCCCGTCGATTTCGCCCGTGGCTTGAGCCAGGTGGGGGTACGCCGGATTTTACTGACGGCTTCCGGTGGCCCCTTCCGGCAAACTCCGCTGGATGAGCTGGAGCATGTGTCGCCGGACCAGGCGTGCGCGCATCCGAACTGGTCCATGGGGCGCAAAATCTCCGTAGACTCGGCAAGCATGATGAACAAAGGGCTGGAGCTGATCGAGGCGTGCTGGTTGTTCGATGCGCGGCCGGATCAGGTGGAAGTGGTGATTCACCCGCAAAGTGTGATTCATTCCCTGGTCGATTACGTGGACGGCTCGGTACTGGCGCAATTGGGCAACCCCGATATGCGCACGCCGATCGCCAACGCATTGGCCTGGCCGGAGCGGATTGACTCCGGTGTGGCGCCATTGGACCTGTTTGCAATTGCGCGTCTGGATTTCCAGGCGCCGGACGAGCAGCGCTTCCCCTGCCTGCGTCTGGCCCGGCAAGCGGCCGAGGCGGGCAACAGTGCGCCGGCCATGCTTAATGCGGCCAATGAGGTGGCCGTGGCGGCGTTTCTCGAACGGCGCATCCGCTTTCCTCAGATCGCGAGTATCATCGAGGACGTTCTGAATCTTGAGCCGGTAGTGGCGGTGAATGATCTGGGGGCCGTGTTCGAGGCGGATACCAAGGCTCGGGCCCTGGCCGAGCAATGGCTGGACCACAACGCGCGTCAGGCTGTGGGCGGGTGAGGGCCTTCAGGCATCGGATTGAAATGCGGAGAAATTAGATGAGTGCGCTCTACATGATTGTCGGCACCCTGGTTGCTCTGGGTGTGCTGGTTACCTTCCACGAATTCGGCCACTTCTGGGTGGCGCGTCGTTGCGGCGTCAAGGTACTGCGCTTTTCCGTCGGTTTCGGCATGCCGCTGGTTCGCTGGCATGATCGTCGTGGCACTGAGTTCGTGATCGCAGCCATCCCGTTGGGTGGCTATGTGAAGATGCTCGATGAGCGAGAAGGCGAGGTGCCTGCGGATCAGTTGGACCAATCCTTCAACCGCAAGACCGTGCGCCAGCGTATCGCCATCGTGGCTGCCGGCCCCATTGCCAACTTTTTGTTGGCGATGGTGTTTTTCTGGGTCCTTGCCATGCTCGGCAGCCAGCAAGTGCGACCGGTGATCGGTGCGGTCGAGTCAGGCAGTATGGCGGCCAAGGCCGGGCTGGTTGCGGGTCAGGAAATTGTTTCTATTGATGGCGAGCCCACCACCGGTTGGGGTGCGGTCAATTTGCAGTTGGTGCGCCGACTGGGCGAGAGCGGTACCGTCAATGTGGTGGTGCGCGAGCAGGACTCCAGTGCCGAAAGCCCGCGTGAGCTGGCTCTGGACCATTGGCTTCAAGGCGCTGACGAGCCGGATCCGATCAAGTCCCTGGGCATTCGTCCGTGGCGTCCGGCGTTGCCGCCAGTGCTGGCCGAGCTTGACCCCAAAGGCCCGGCCCAGGCCGCAGGTCTTAAAGCCGGCGACCGGCTGTTGGCCCTCGATGGCCAGGCGCTGGGTGACTGGCAGCAAGTGGTCGACCTGGTGCGTGTACGTCCTGATACCCAAATTGTGCTGAAAGTTGAGCGTGAAGGTGCTCAAATCGACGTCCCGGTGACTTTGTCGGTTCGTGGGGAAGCCAAGGCCGCCGGGGGTTACCTGGGGGCCGGGGTCAAAGGTGTCGAATGGCCGCCATCGATGGTGCGAGAGGTCAGCTTCGGGCCGTTGGCCGCGATTGGCGAGGGTGCCAAACGCACTTGGACCATGAGCGTGCTGACCCTCGAATCCCTCAAGAAAATGTTGTTCGGCGAGCTCTCGGTAAAAAACTTGAGTGGACCGATAACCATTGCTAAAGTGGCGGGCGCTTCTGCCCAGTCGGGTGTCGCGGATTTCCTGAATTTCCTGGCTTATCTGAGTATCAGCCTTGGAGTTCTGAATTTGCTGCCCATTCCAGTATTGGATGGGGGGCATCTGCTGTTTTATCTGGTCGAGTGGGTGCGTGGTCGCCCCTTGTCGGATCGGGTGCAGGGTTGGGGGATACAGATCGGTATCAGTTTGGTGGTCGGAGTGATGTTGTTAGCTCTGGTCAACGATCTGGGACGACTGTAACGCTTCGCTGAATTGCGAATCTGCCGCATTTTGCGGCAGTTTGTTTATTGCCAGTTGGAATAAGAAAGGACTTCATGAAACGTCTGCTGCTAACTGCGGTTCTCACCGTATTGATGATCGCCGAAGTTCACGCCGAGTCCTTCACCATCTCCGATATTCGCGTCAACGGCCTCCAGCGGGTTTCCGCGGGTAGCGTCTTTGGTGCCTTGCCGTTGAACGTCGGGGAACAGGCTGATGATCGTCGCCTGGTGGAATCCACTCGTGCGCTGTTCAAAACCGGGTTCTTTCAAGATATCCAACTGGGTCGCGAAGGCAATGTCCTGGTCATCACCGTCGTCGAGCGGCCTTCCGTCGCGAGCATCACGATCGAAGGCAACAAGGCCATCTCCACTGAAGACCTGATGAAAGGGTTGAAGCAGTCGGGTCTGGCCGAGGGCGAGATCTTCCAGCGCGCCACCCTTGAAGGTGTGCGTAACGAACTGCAGCGCCAGTACGTTGCCCAGGGCCGCTACTCGGCGAGCGTGGAAACGGAAGTGATTCCGCAGCCGCGTAACCGGGTAGGCTTGAAGGTCAACATCAACGAAGGCACCGTCGCGGCCATTCAGCACATCAACGTGGTGGGCAACACCAAGTTCGCTGATGAAGACCTGATCGGCCTGTTCGAGCTCAAGACCACCAACTGGTTGTCATTCTTCAAGAATGATGACAAGTACGCCCGTGAGAAATTGTCCGGCGACCTGGAACGCCTGCGCTCCTACTACCTGGACCGTGGCTACATCAATATGGACATCGCTTCGACCCAGGTGTCCATCACCCCGGACAAGAAGCACGTCTACATCACCGTCAACGTCAACGAAGGCGAGAAGTACAAGGTTCGTGACGTCAAGCTCAGCGGTGACTTGAAAGTGCCTGAAGACCAGGTCAAGTCCCTGCTGCTGGTCCAGAAGGACCAGGTGTTCTCGCGCAAGCTGATGACCACCACCTCCGAGCTGATCACCCGTCGCCTGGGTAACGAAGGCTACACCTTCGCCAACGTCAACGGCGTGCCGACCCCGAACGATGAAGACCACACCGTGGACATCACGTTCGTGGTCGATCCAGGCAAGCGAGCCTACGTCAATCGCATCAACTTCCGCGGCAACACCAAGTCCTCGGACGAAGTGCTGCGTCGTGAAATGCGCCAGATGGAAGGCGGTTGGGCGTCGACTTACCTGATCGACCAATCCAAGACCCGACTTGAGCGCCTGGGCTTCTTCAAGGAAGTCAACGTCGAAACCCCGGCCGTACCGGGTGTGGATGACCAGGTCGACGTGAACTACGCCGTTGAAGAACAAGCCTCGGGCTCGATCACCGCCAGTGTCGGTTTCGCGCAGAGCGCCGGTTTGATCCTGGGTGGTTCCATTACCCAGAACAACTTCCTCGGTACCGGTAACCGTGTCTCCATCGGCCTGACCCGAAGCGAATACCAGAGCCGATACAACTTCGGCTACACCGACCCCTACTGGACTGCAGACGGTGTGAGCCTGGGCTACAACGCGTTCTATCGCACCACTGACTACAAAGACCTCGACGTTGACGTTGCAAGCTATGCGATCGACAGCCTCGGTGCCGGTGTGAACGTGGGTTACCCGATCAGCGAGACCTCGCGTCTCACCTTCGGCCTGACCGCGCAGCAGGATGAGATCAAGACCGGTGTCTACACCGTGGACGAAATCTTCGATTTCACCCGCCGTGAAGGCGACAAATTCCTGAACTTCAAGGCGTCTGCCGGCTGGTCCGAGTCGACCCTGAACAAAGGCGTACTGGCCACCCGTGGCCATTCCCAGAGCCTGACTGCGGAAGTCACCACGCCGGGCAGCGACCTGTCGTTCTTCAAGCTCGACTACCGCGGCCAGTTGTTCCAGCCGTTGAGCGACAACTACACCATGCGCCTGCATACCGAACTGGGCTATGGCGACGGTTACGGTTCGACCAATGGCTTGCCGTTCTATGAAAACTACTACGCGGGTGGCTTCAACTCGGTACGTGGCTTCAAGGACAGCACCTTGGGTCCTCGTGGTACGCCGAGCCGTGGTTTTGCTGCGACCGGTAACCAAGGCACTGTGGTTGACTCTGATAACGACCCGCTGCCGTTCGGCGGTAACGTATTGATCCAGGGTGGTGCGGAAATTCTGTTCCCGCTGCCATTCGTGAAAGATCAGCGTTCCCTGCGTACTTCGGTCTTCTGGGACGTGGGTAACGTGTTCGACTCCAAGTGTGAACAGGTCACCAACCCCAACGGTTCGCGGTCCAACACCCAGTGCAACGACGTGAGCCTCAGCAATCTGGCGAGCTCCGTCGGTGTGGGTGTGACCTGGGTGACCGCGCTGGGCCCGTTGAGCTTTGCTCTGGCCATGCCGATCAAGAAACCGGATAACGCTGAAACCCAGATTTTCCAATTCTCCCTTGGCCAGACGTTCTAAGCGTCTGACCTAAGATAACGACAACGGATTCTGTAGGAGTACATCGTGCGTAAGTTGACTCAATTGGTCCTGCTGGCCACTGTGCTGGTAACCACCCCGGCCTTCGCCGAAATGAAAATTGCCGTGCTGAACTATCAGATGGCCCTTCTGGAATCTGACGCGGCCAAGCGTTACGCCGTGGATGCCGAGAAGAAATTCGGTCCGCAACTGACCAAGCTCAAGACTCTGGAAAGCAGCGCCAAGGGCATCCAGGACCGTCTGGTTGCCGGTGGCGACAAGATGCAGCAAGGCGAGCGCGAGCGTCTGGAGCTTGAGTTCAAGCAAAAGGCCCGTGACTACCAGTTCCAGTCCAAGGAACTGAACGAAGCCAAGGCGGTTGCCGACCGCGAAATGCTCAAGCAGCTCAAGCCCAAGCTCGACAGCGCCGTGGAAGAAGTCATCAAGAAGGGTGCCTTTGACCTGGTGTTCGAACGTGGCGCCGTGATTGACGTCAAGCCTCAATACGACATCACCCGCCAGGTGATCGAGCGCATGAACCAGCTGAAGTAAACCATGACTGCGACTATCAAGCTCGGCGAGTTGGCCGAGTTCCTGGGGGCCACCTTGCGTGGCTCCAGGGAGAAGGAAATCACTGGGCTAGCCACCTTGCAGGAGGCTGGCCCAGCTCAGTTGAGCTTCCTGGCGAAGCCCCAATACCGTAAGTATCTGGTCGACTGCCAAGCCGGCGCCGTGTTGCTTACGGCCGTCGATGCCGAAGGGTTTACTGGGGACGCGCTGGTGGTGGCTGACCCTTACCTGGCTTTTGCCCGGGCGTCGCACCTGTTCGCTCCAAAATCCAAGGCCAGCGCTGGTATTCATCCGTCTGCGGTGATCGCCGATGATGCCCAGGTTGATCCCTCGGCCAGCATTGGTGCCTTTGCGGTGATCGAGAACGGCGCACGTATTGGCGCGGGTGTAACGGTCGGCGCTCATTGCTTTATCGGCGCGCGTTGTGAAATCGGTGTCGATGGCTGGCTTGCTCCTCGCGTGACCCTTTACCACGACGTGCGTATCGGTGAGCGGGTGGTTCTGCAGTCGGGCGCTGTGATCGGTGGTGAAGGTTTTGGTTTTGCCAATTCCAAAGGTATTTGGCACAAGGTTGCCCACGTCGGCGGCGTATTGATCGGCGATGACGTGGAAATCGGCGTGAATACTGCCGTCGATCGTGGAGCCTTGGCCGATACGGTCATAGGCAACGGCGTGAAGCTCGACAACCAGATCCATATCGCTCACAACGTGCAGATTGGCGACCACACCGCCATGGCGGCATGCGTGGGCATTTCCGGCAGTACCAAAATCGGCAAGCATTGCATGCTCGCCGGTGGCGTCGGGCTGGTGGGGCATATCGATATTTGCGACAACGTCTTCATCACCGGCATGACCATGGTCACCCACTCGATTACCGAGCCGGGTTCCTATTCTTCCGGTACCGCCATGCAGCCCTCGGCTGAATGGCGCAAGAGTGCAGCACGCTTGCGGCAGCTCGACGACATGGCTCGACGTCTCAAACAGCTGGAAAAGCGTGTTGGGGACGTGACCCCTGGCGGTAATGCTTCATCAGAAGGCTGATACCATTTCCATATCAAGTGTGCACAGCCGCTAGACTGCCTCCTTGATTTGCTAGCGGGGCGTGCTTTTAGTCCGCCCGCCCCCAATCTTTATTACAGGCTTCCCCCCGAAATGATGGACATCAACGAGATTCGCGAATACCTGCCTCACCGTTATCCGTTCCTGCTGGTGGATCGTGTAGTGGACCTCAATGTTGAGGAAAAGCGCATTCGTGCCTATAAGAATGTCAGCATCAACGAACCGTTTTTCAATGGCCACTTTCCTGCGCATCCCATCATGCCGGGTGTGTTGATCATCGAAGCAATGGCCCAGGCTGCCGGTATCCTTGGTTTCAAAATGCTTGACCTCAAGCCTGCTGACGGCACGCTCTACTATTTCGTGGGCTCGGACAAGTTGCGTTTCCGCAATCCGGTCACTCCGGGCGACCAGTTGATCCTGGAAGCCAAGTTCATCAGCTGCAAGCGCCAGATCTGGAAGTTCGAATGCCAGGCTTCGGTGGATGGCAAGCCGGTGTGCTCTGCCGAGATCATCTGTGCGGAACGCAAACTATGAGTTTGATTGACCCTCGCGCAATCATCGATCCGTCGGCCGTACTGGCCGCCGACGTTGAGGTCGGCCCCTGGTCGATCGTCGGCGCAGGTGTGGAAATCGGCGAGGGGACTGTCATCGGGCCACACGTGATCCTCAAGGGTCCGACCCGCATTGGCAAACACAATCGTATCTACCAGTTTTCCTCGGTAGGCGAAGACACCCCGGACATGAAGTACAAGGGTGAAGAAACACGCCTGGTCATCGGTGACCACAACATCATCCGTGAAGGCGTGACCATTCACCGTGGCACCGTGCAAGACCGCGCCGAGACTACGCTGGGTGATCACAACCTGGTGATGGCCTATGCGCATATCGGCCACGACAGCGTGATAGGCAACCATTGCATCCTGGTCAACAACACCGCGTTGGCCGGGCATGTGCATGTGGATGACTGGGCGATTCTGTCCGGTTTCACCCTGGTGCATCAATACTGCCATATCGGCGCCCACAGCTTTTCCGGCATGGGCACCGCCATCGGCAAGGATGTCCCTGCATTCGTCACAGTGTTCGGCAACCCTGCCGAAGCCCGCAGCATGAATTTCGAAGGCATGCGCCGTCGCGGTTTCAGCGACGACGCAATCCAGGCCCTGCGCCGCGCCTACAAGACGGTTTACCGTCAAGGGCTGACGGTTGAGCAGGCGCTGATCGAACTGGCAGAACCTGCAGCGTCGTTCCCGGAAGTCGCGGTGTTTCGTGACTCGATCCAGGCGTCGACTCGCGGCATTACCCGCTGATCATGGCCAAGTTGCGTATCGCATTGGTCGCCGGGGAAGCTTCCGGCGATATTCTCGGCGCCGGCCTGATGCGGGCTCTCAAGGTCCAGCACCCGGCAATCGAATTTATCGGTGTCGGCGGCCCCTTGATGCAGGCTGAAGGCCTCACCTCCTACTTTCCGATGGAGCGCCTGTCGGTCATGGGATTGGTCGAGGTGCTGGGGCGCCTGCGTGAATTGCTCGCTCGGCGCAAGCTGCTGATCAAGACGCTGATCGACGAAAAACCCGACGTCTTTATCGGTATCGATGCCCCGGATTTCACCCTCAATATTGAGCTCAAGCTGCGCCAGGCCGGGATCAAGACTGTGCACTATGTCAGCCCGTCCGTATGGGCGTGGCGGCAAAAGCGTGTGCTGAAGATTCGCGAAGGCTGCGACTTGATGCTGACCCTGCTGCCGTTCGAGGCCAGGTTCTACGAAGAGAAGGGCGTGCCGGTGCGGTTTGTCGGCCATACCCTGGCCGATGCCATTCCTTTGCAGGCTGACCGTGACGCGGCGCGGACCGAGTTGGGGTTGGCCGCCGGCCCGCTGGTCGCGTTGATGCCGGGCAGCCGGGGAGGGGAAGTCGGACGCCTTGGCAGCCTGTTTTTTGATGCCGCCGAACGTCTGCAGGCACTCAAGCCAGGCGTTCGTTTTGTGCTGCCGTGCGCCAGCCCGCAGCGTCGCGCGCAAATTGAAACACTGCTGGAAGGGCGCAACCTGCCCCTGACCCTGCTCGACGGTCAGTCGCACCTGGCCCTGGCCGCTTGCGATGCCGTACTCATCGCGTCGGGCACCGCAACCCTGGAAGCCCTGCTGTACAAGCGTCCGATGGTCGTGGCCTATCGCCTGGCGCCGCTGACCTTCTGGATTCTAAAGCGCATGGTCAAGAGCCCGTATATTTCCTTGCCCAATCTGCTGGCCCAACGGTTGCTGGTGCCGGAGTTGTTGCAGGACGATGCTACGCCCGAAGCGCTTGCGCAAACTCTACTACCCTTGATTGACGGCGGCGAAGAGCAGACCCGTGGTTTCGACGATATTCACCGTATCTTGCGCCGTGATGCATCGAACCAGGCGGCGGATGCCGTGCTGAACTTGATCGTCCATAAACAGGAAGCCTTATGAGCACGCAGATGGGCCTGGATTTCAGCCTGGTTGCACAGGCCCATGAACTGGTGGCGGGTGTCGACGAAGTCGGGCGCGGCCCGTTGTGCGGCGCAGTCGTGACGGCGGCAGTGATCCTCGACCCGAACCGTCCGATCCTGGGCCTTAATGATTCGAAAAAACTCACTGAGGCCCGTCGTGAAAAGCTCTATGACGAAATCTGTGAGAAGGCCCTGAGTTGGCACATCGCCCGGGCGGAAGTGGAAGAAATCGACGAGCTGAACATCCTGCACGCCACTATGCTGGCCATGCAGCGTGCGGTTGAAGGGCTGCATATCACGCCCAGGCTCGCGATGATCGACGGCAACCGTTGCCCCAAACTGACGATGCGCGCCGAAGCCGTGGTCCAGGGCGACAGCAAGGTACCGGCCATTGCGGCGGCGTCGATCCTGGCCAAGGTCAGCCGCGACCGCGAAATGGCGGCTTTCGAGTTGGTTTATCCCGGCTACGGCATGGGCGGCCACAAAGGCTACCCGACGCCCGTTCATCTGGAAGCTTTGGCGCGACTCGGTCCTACGCCGATCCATCGCCGCTCGTTCGCCCCGGTGCGTCAGGCTTATGAGTTGCGTGACAGCCTCATCGAGGTCTAGTCCGCCAGGCTGATGTTTTGCTCAAGGCTCGGTACAATCCCGGGCCTTGTTGTTTCCAAGTTACTGCACAGGATCACTATGCCGGCTTCATTCGTTCATCTACGCCTGCACACTGAATATTCCCTGGTCGACGGCCTGGTGCGGATCAAGCCGCTGGTCAAAACCCTGGTGGGCATGAACATGCCTGCGGTGGCGGTTACCGACCAGAACAACATGTGCTCCCTGGTCAAGTTCTACAAAAACGCCATGGGCGCGGGTATCAAGCCGATCTGCGGCGCCGACCTGTGGTTGTCCAACAAGGACCCGGATAACCCCCTGAGCCGCATCAGCCTGCTGGCGATGAACGGCGTGGGTTACCGCAACCTGACCGAACTGATTTCCCGTGGCTTTATCGAGGGGCAGCGCAATGGCTCGATCATCATCGAGCGCGAGTGGGTGGCCGAAGCCAGCGAAGGCGTGATCATGCTCTCGGCCGCCAAGGAGGGCGAGATCGGTATCGCGCTGCTTGGCGGCAACCCGCAGGAAGCCGAAGTGCTGGCCCGCGAGTGGATGCAGGTCTTTCCCGACCGCTTTTATCTCGAAGTGCAGCGCACCAACCGTCCCAACGATGAAGAGCATCTGCACGCCGCCGTGGCCCTGGCCGACAAGCTGGGCGCGCCGCTGGTGGCGACCAACGATGTGCGCTTTATCAAGAAGGAAGATTTCGAAGCCCACGAAACCCGCGTGTGCATCGGTGAAGGCCGCGCCCTGGACGACCCGCGCCGTTCGAAGAACTACAGCGAAGAGCAGTACCTCAAAAGCGCCGAGGAAATGGCCGAACTGTTCAGCGACCTGCCCGAGGCCTTGGAAAACTCGGTCGAAATCGCCAAGCGCTGCAATATCGAAGTGAAGCTGGGCAAGCACTTCCTGCCCAACTTCCCGATTCCCGATGGCATGACCATCGACGAGTACTTTCGCAAAGTGTCGTTCGACGGCCTTGAGGATCGCCTGCGCGTCCTGTTGCCCAAGGACACCACCGAAGACTACGACGCCAAGCGCCAGGTCTACGTCGACCGGCTGAATTTCGAGCTGGATATCATTATCCAGATGGGGTTCCCCGGTTACTTCCTGATCGTGATGGACTTTATCCAGTGGGCCAAGAACAACGGTGTACCGGTAGGTCCGGGCCGGGGGTCAGGTGCGGGCTCGTTGGTGGCCTACGTGCAGAAGATCACCGACCTTGACCCATTGGAATATGATCTGCTGTTCGAACGCTTCCTGAACCCGGAACGGGTGTCCATGCCCGACTTCGATGTCGACTTCTGCATGGACGGCCGCGACCGCGTGATCGAATACGTGGCCGAGAAGTATGGCCGCAATGCGGTGAGCCAGATCATCACCTTCGGTTCCATGGCCGCCAAGGCCGTAATCCGCGACGTGGCCCGGGTGCAAGGCAAGTCCTACGGCCTGGCCGACCGCCTGTCGAAGATGATCCCTTTCGAAGTCGGCATGACTCTGGAAAAAGCCTACGAGCAGGAAGAAATCCTGCGCGACTTCATCAAGGTTGATGAAGAAGCCGCTGAAATCTGGGACATGGCGCGCAAGCTCGAAGGCGTGGTGCGTAACGTCGGTAAGCACGCCGGCGGCGTGGTGATCGCGCCGACCAAGCTGACGGACTTCTCGCCGATCTACTGCGATGAAGAAGGCGACGGCCTGGTTACCCAGTTCGACAAGGATGACGTGGAGGCGGCCGGCCTGGTGAAGTTCGACTTCCTCGGCCTGCGCACCCTGACGATCATCGACTGGGCGCTCAAGACCATCAACCGCGATCGCGCCAAGGTGGGCGAGGAGCCGCTGGATATCGCGTTCATCCCGCTGGATGACAAACCGACCTACAGCCTGCTGCAGAAAGCCGAAACTACGGCAGTGTTCCAGCTTGAATCCCGGGGCATGAAGGAGCTGATCAAAAAGCTCAAGCCCGACTGCCTGGAAGACCTGATCGCACTGGTGGCCCTGTTCCGTCCGGGGCCGTTGCAGTCCGGCATGGTGGATGACTTCATCAACCGTAAGCACGGCCGCGCCGAACTGGCGTACCCGCACTCCGACTATCAGTACGAAGGCCTCAAGCCGGTACTGGCGCCGACCTACGGCATCATCCTGTATCAGGAACAGGTGATGCAGATTGCCCAGGTCATGGCGGGCTACACCCTCGGCGGCGCGGACATGTTGCGTCGCGCCATGGGTAAAAAGAAACCCGAGGAAATGGCCAAGCAGCGCGGCGGTTTCATTGAGGGCTGCGCCACCAACAATATTGACGCTGACCTGGCGGGTAACATCTTCGACCTGGTGGAGAAGTTCGCCGGTTACGGCTTCAACAAATCCCACTCCGCCGCCTATGGCCTGGTGTCGTACCAGACCGCCTGGCTGAAAGCCCACTATCCGGCGCCGTTCATGGCGGCGGTACTCTCGGCGGATATGCACAACACCGACAAGGTCGTGACCTTGATCGAGGAAGTGCGCACCATGAAGCTGCGCCTCGACGCGCCGGACGTGAACGCCTCTGAGTTCAAGTTCACGGTGAACGACGAAGGCCGCATCATTTATGGCCTCGGCGCGATCAAGGGAGTCGGTGAAGGCCCCGTGGAAGCCATCACCGAGGCGCGTCAGGACGGGCCCTTCAAGGACCTGTTCGACTTCTGCGCGCGGGTCGACCTCAAGCGCATCAACAAACGTACCCTCGACGGCCTGATCCGCAGCGGCGCGCTGGACCGTCTTGGCCCGTACTTCCATGACGAGCCGAAGGCCTACCAGGCCAATATCGACCGCAATCGCGCGGTGTTGCTCACCGCCATGGAAGAAGCGATCAAGGCCGCCGAACAGACCGCCCGGACCCATGACAGCGGCCACGCCGACCTGTTCGGCGGGTTGTTCGTCGAAGAAGACGCGGATGTGTATGCCAACCACCGCAAAGCCAAGGATCTGACCCTCAAGGAACGCCTCAAGGGTGAGAAAGACACCTTGGGCCTGTACCTCACCGGTCACCCGATTGATGAGTACGAAGGCGAGATCCGCCGTTTTGCCCGCCAGCGCATCATCGACCTGAAACCGGCGCGCGATACCCAGACCGTCGCCGGCATGATCATTGCCCTGCGCGTGATGAAAAATAAGAAGGGCGACAAGATGGGCTTCATTACCCTCGATGACCGCTCGGGCCGGATCGAAGCCTCGCTGTTCGCCGACGCGTTCCACTCCGCCCAGTCGCTGCTGCAGACCGACGCCATGGTGGTGGTGGAAGGGGAGGTCAGCAACGACGACTTCTCCGGCGGCCTGCGCCTGCGCATCAAGCGCGTGATGAGCATGGAAGATGCACGCACCAATCTGGCCGAAAGCCTGCGCCTGAAGGTCAGGACCGACGCACTCAAGGGCGATCAGCTACGCTGGTTGGGCGACCTGCTCAAGCGTCACCGTGGCGCGTGTCCGGTGACCATGGAGTACACCGGCAACGACGCCAAGGCCATGTTGCAGTTTGGCGAGACCTGGCGAATTGATCCGGCGGATGGCTTGATTCAAGCATTGCGTGACCAGTTCGGGCGAGACAACGTCTTCCTCCAATACCGTTGATGGTCAGCGACCCTGACCTCGGCTGAACATTTAATCTCGACCTGAACGCGCCTCTCCCTTAAGGTAGGGCGCGAACAGACAACCGGCTGGCCAGGCACCCCTTGGCCGTCGACCCAAGACGGACGCTTATGAACCCGAATTTTCTTGATTTCGAACAGCCGATCGCTGACCTGCAAGCCAAGATCGAAGAGCTGCGCCTGGTCGGCAATGACAATTCGCTGAATATCGGCGATGAGATCGCCCGCCTGCAAGACAAGAGCAGCACGCTCACCGAAGACATCTTCGGCAAGCTGACCAGCTGGCAGATCGCGCGTCTGGCTCGCCATCCGCGCCGTCCTTACACCCTGGACTACATTCAGCACATCTTCACCGAATTCGACGAGCTGCATGGCGACCGCCATTTCTCCGACGACGCGGCCATCGTGGGCGGTATCGCACGCCTGGACGACCAGCCGGTGATGGTGATCGGTCATCAGAAAGGCCGTGAAGTACGTGAAAAAGTGCGTCGCAACTTCGGCATGCCGCGTCCGGAAGGCTACCGCAAAGCGTGCCGCCTGATGGAAATGGCCGAACGCTTCAAGATGCCGATCCTGACGTTCATCGACACCCCGGGTGCTTATCCTGGGATCGACGCCGAAGAGCGCAACCAGAGCGAAGCGATTGCCTGGAACCTGCGCGTCATGGCGCGCCTGAAAACCCCGATCATCGCCACCGTGATCGGTGAAGGCGGTTCCGGCGGTGCATTGGCCATTGGCGTCTGCGACCAACTGAACATGCTGCAATATTCGACCTATGCAGTGATCTCACCGGAAGGTTGCGCCTCGATCCTGTGGAAAACCGCCGAAAAGGCGCCGGACGCTGCCGAAGCCATGGGCATCACCGCGGATCGCCTCAAAGGCCTGGGGATCGTGGACAAAGTGATTGCCGAGCCACTGGGTGGCGCGCACCGTGATCCGGCTGCCGCTGCCGCAACCATCCGCGCCGAACTGGGCTCGCAACTGGCGATGCTCAAGAAGCTGGATAACGAAGCGCTGCTGGCCCGTCGTTATGAGCGCCTGATGAGCTACGGTCTCTAAGTCGACGCCGTAAGTTAATGTGGGAGGGGGCTTGCCCCCGATTGCCGAGTATCAGTCACTGTATCAGGTGACTGACACACCGCTATCGGGAGCAAGCCCCCTCCCACATTGCTTTGTGTATGCTCGGTCAATGTATTCCAGATTTGCGGCGGTAACCTCTGATGAAACCGGCTCTGCCCGCCAGGTTCCTGCAAGCCCTGGCCCCCTGGCGCGACGCCCCGGCCTGGCATATCGCTTTCTCTGGTGGGCTCGATTCCACCGTGCTGCTGCATCTTCTGGCCACCCTGGCAAAGTCCGAAACATTACCGCCCCTCTGCGCCGTGCATGTTCATCATGGCCTGCAAGCGGCCGCCGATGCGTGGCCCGCTCATTGCCAGTCGGTCTGCGACAGCCAGGGCGTGCGCTTGCGCATCCTGCGCGTGCAGGTACAACCCGGTCCCAGCCTTGAACGCGCGGCCCGCGACGCGCGTTATCTGGCCTTTTCCGGAGTGATCGGCGCAGGGGAGGTGTTGCTCACCGGACAACATCGCGACGATCAAGCCGAAACCCTGTTGTTCCGCCTGCTGCGCGGTGCGGGCGTGCGTGGGCTTGCCGCAATGCCTGCGCAGCGTACGCTGGCGGCGGGGCATCTGGTGCGGCCGTTGCTGGATGTCGGGCGTGTCGAGCTGCAAGCCTACGCCCACGAACATCACTTGAAGTGGATCGAAGACCCTTCGAACGCCGATCCACGCTTCTCCCGCAATTATCTTCGACACCATGTCTTCCCAGGGCTGGCGCAGCGCTGGCCGCAAGTGGTTTCAAGCCTGGTCCGCACGGCTGAGCATTTGCGAGAAGCCCAGGGTTTGCTCGATGAGCTGGCCGTCATGGACCAGCAGTGCGCCGATCAACCCTCGCCGTTTCCCTGGCTGCCGTTGCGCTCTTTGCTTCTTGCACCCTTGCGCGAGCTTCCCGATGCCCGTCAGCGCAACGCACTGCGCCATTGGCTGGCTCCGCTGACCCGCCTACCCGACAGCGGCCATTGGGCCGGCTGGATTTCTCTGCGCGATGCCAAAGATGATGCGCAGCCCCTGTGGCGTCTGGCCGACGGCGAGCTGCACCGTTGCGGTGACCGCATCTGGTGGTTGCCGTCTATGTGGTCGGAATTTTCCGACGCGTCAGTGAGCTGGCCCGATGCGCAAAAACCACTGGAGTTACCCGGCAACGGTCAGTTGAAGTTCACTGGCAACGCTCCCGAAGGTCCGTTGCAGGTCCGTTACCGACAGGGTGGTGAAGTCATCGAAGTGCCAAATCGCGGTCGGCGCGACCTGAAGCGGCTGCTTAACGAAAGCGGGCTGCCGGGCTTCGTGCGTGGCAGATTGCCGCTGCTGTATCGGAGCGAGCAATTGCTGGGGGTGCCCAGCGTCGCTGGACGCTGGGCAGTGCCAAGTGAGGGCTGGCAATTACATTGGATGCCACAGACCTGCGATCAAGGTTTGAGCTGATAGCGCCTTTCCGGTAGACTACGCTCCCTTCTTGATACAACTTCTGTGGATTCGCCTGAATCGCAGCAGTTGCCGATTACCAAGCAGTCTTTGCTGGGCGATTCCAAAAAATGTGTAGCGATCAACGTACCGGTGTTCCATTGCTGGTCTGTCACAACGCGGCGGTTTTTTTGAAAGGTGCACTGTGATTAATGCAGGTGATCGGGGGCTTCGGCCTCTCTTCGCTTTCCCCGGCGGCTCGGACCGCTTTAACGCAGACTTCTAGGGTTTTTCATGACGCGCTACATATTCGTCACGGGCGGTGTTGTTTCTTCATTGGGGAAAGGCATTGCCTCCGCTTCATTGGCGGCCATCCTGGAGGCGCGGGGGCTTAAAGTCACCATGCTCAAGCTGGACCCGTACATCAACGTCGACCCGGGCACCATGAGCCCGTTCCAGCACGGTGAAGTGTTCGTCACGCATGACGGCGCCGAGACCGACCTGGACCTGGGCCACTACGAGCGGTTCATCCGCACGACCATGACCCAGAACAACAATTTCACCACCGGCCGTGTCTACGAGCACGTGCTGCGCAAGGAGCGCCGTGGTGACTACCTGGGGGCAACCATCCAGGTCATCCCGCACATCACCGACGAAATCAAGCGCCGCATCATCAAGGGCGCGGGCGATGCCGACGTGGCGATGGTCGAGATCGGTGGCACCGTGGGTGACATCGAATCCCAACCGTTCCTCGAAGCCATCCGCCAATTGCGTTTCGAAGTCGGCGCCAAGCGCGCAATGCTGATGCACCTGACATTGGTGCCTTACATCGCCACCGCCGGCGAAACCAAAACCAAGCCCACCCAGCACTCGGTCAAGGAGCTGCGTTCCATCGGCCTGCAGCCGGACGTGCTGGTATGCCGTTCCGATCACCCGATCGACATTTCCTCGCGTCGCAAGATCGCGCAGTTCACCAACGTTGAAGAACGTGCGGTAATTGCCCTGGAAGACGCCGACACCATCTACAAGATTCCGGGCATCCTGCACTCGCAAGGCCTGGACGATTTTGTGGTCGAGCGTTTCGGCCTGCAGTGCAATGGCGCGGATCTGTCCGAGTGGGAAGCTGTGGTCGACGCCAAGCTCAACCCCGAGCACGAAGTCACCATCGCCATGGTCGGCAAGTACATGGAACTGCTCGATGCGTACAAGTCGCTGATCGAGGCCATGAGCCACGCCGGTATCAGCAACCGTACCAAGGTCAACCTGCGTTACATCGACTCCGAAGACATCGAGAACCAGGGCACCGCGCTGCTCGAAGGTGTTGACGCGATCCTGGTTCCCGGCGGTTTCGGCCTGCGCGGCGTGGAAGGCAAGATCACTGCCGTGCAATACGCTCGCGAGAACAAGGTGCCTTACCTGGGTATCTGCCTGGGCATGCAAGTGGCCGTTATCGAGTTCGCCCGTAACGTGCTGGGCTGGAAAGACGCCAATTCCACCGAATTCGATCACACCAGTGGCCATCCGGTCGTGGGTCTGATCACCGAGTGGGAAGACGCCACTGGCGCCGTTGAAACGCGTACCGAAAGCTCCGACCTGGGCGGCACCATGCGCCTTGGGGCACAGGACTGCCTGCTGGAAGCCGGTTCCCTGGTACACGACTGTTATGGCAAGGACGTGATCGTCGAACGTCACCGTCACCGTTACGAAGTGAACAACAACCTGCTGCCACAGATCAAAGAAGCCGGCCTGAAGATTTCCGGTCGCTCCGGTGACGGCAAGTTGGTTGAGGTGGTCGAGGCGCCGGATCATCCTTGGTTCGTGGCCTGCCAGTTCCACCCTGAGTTCACCTCGACGCCGCGCGATGGTCATCCGTTGTTCAGCGGTTTCGTCAAAGCTGCACTGACGCAACATCAGAAGAAGGCATAACCCTGATGGCCCAGAAGATCATTCGCGTAGGCGACATTGAAATTGCCAACGACAAGCCCATGGTGCTGTTCGGCGGCATGAACGTACTGGAAAGCCGCGACATGGCGATGCAGGTCTGTGAAGAGTACGTGCGGGTTACCCAGAAGCTGGGTATCCCTTATGTGTTCAAGGCCAGCTTCGACAAGGCCAACCGTTCGTCCGTGACCTCCTATCGCGGCCCGGGCCTTGAAGAAGGCATGCGGATCTTCCAGGACATCAAGCAAGCCTTCGGCGTGCCGATCATCACCGACGTCCACGAGCCTGAGCAGGCTGCCGTGGTCGCCGAGGTGTGCGACATCATCCAGCTGCCGGCCTTCCTGTCGCGCCAGACCGACCTCGTGGTCGCGATGGCCAAAACCGGCGCTGTGATCAATATCAAGAAAGCCCAGTTCCTCGCACCTCAGGAAATGAAGCATATCCTGAGCAAATGCGTGGAGGCGGGTAATGATCAGTTGATCCTCTGCGAGCGCGGTTCGAGCTTCGGCTACAACAACCTCGTGGTGGACATGCTCGGTTTCGGCATCATGAAACAGTTTGAATACCCGGTGTTCTTCGACGTGACCCACGCGCTGCAAATGCCCGGCGGTCGCTCGGACTCCGCCGGTGGGCGTCGCGCCCAGGTCACCGACCTGGCCAAGGCGGGCATGAGCCAATCCCTCGCCGGCCTGTTCCTGGAAGCCCACCCGGACCCGGACAACGCCAAATGCGACGGCCCTTGTGCCCTGCGCCTGGACAAGCTGGAGCCGTTCCTGGCCCAGCTCAAGCAGTTGGACGAGTTGGTCAAGAGTTTTCCGACGGTAGAGACCGCGTAAGTGTCGTTTCTCCGGTAGAATTTCCCACGCTTTATGCTCAGGCCCCAGGCCTGAGCCTTGTCGTCTGCAAGCCTGCCCTGTTGTTCCACCCTTGCGGTCGGTCAAAAGATTTCCTTCAGCTGCGTCGTTTTCGTCAACTTTGGAGTGTTTACAACAATGGCAAAAATCGTCGACATCAAAGGTCGTGAAGTTCTCGACTCCCGTGGCAACCCAACCGTCGAAGCCGACGTGCTTCTCGATAACGGCATCATCGGCAGCGCCTGCGCGCCGTCCGGTGCTTCCACAGGTTCCCGTGAAGCGCTGGAACTGCGTGATGGCGACAAGAGCCGTTACCTGGGCAAGGGTGTACTCAAGGCCGTGGCCAACATCAACGGCCCGATCCGTGACCTGTTGCTGGGCAAGGACCCGCTGGACCAGAAAGCCCTGGACCACGCGATGATCAAGCTCGACGGCACCGAAAACAAAGGCAGCCTGGGCGCCAACGCGATCCTCGCCGTGTCCCTGGCCGCCGCCAAGGCGGCTGCCCAGGATCAGGACCTGCCGTTGTACGCGCACATCGCCAACCTGAACGGCACTCCGGGCGTGTACTCGATGCCGGTGCCGATGATGAACATCATCAACGGTGGCGAGCACGCTGATAACAACGTCGACATCCAGGAATTCATGGTGCAGCCAGTGGGCGCCAAGACCTTCTCCGAAGGCCTGCGCATGGGCACCGAAATTTTCCATCACCTCAAGGCTGTACTGAAGGCCCGTGGCCTGAGCACTGCTGTGGGTGACGAAGGTGGTTTCGCGCCGAACCTGGCGTCCAACGAAGATGCACTGAAAGTGATCTCCGAAGCCGTGGCCAACGCCGGCTACAAACTGGGCACCGACGTGACTCTGGCGCTGGACTGCGCCGCCAGCGAATTCTATGAAGACGGCAAGTACAATCTGTCCGGTGAAGGCCAGGTGTTCAACTCCGAAGGTTTTGCCGAGTACCTGAAAGGCCTGACCCAGCGCTACCCGATCATCTCGATCGAAGACGGCCTGGACGAGTCCGACTGGGACGGCTGGAAAATCCTCACCGACAAGATCGGCGAGAAAATCCAATTGGTGGGCGACGACCTGTTCGTGACCAACACCAAGATCCTCAAGGAAGGCATCGACAAGAAGATCGCCAACTCGATCCTGATCAAATTCAATCAGATCGGCACCCTGACCGAAACCCTGGAAGCCATCCAGATGGCCAAGGCTGCGGGCTACACTGCCGTGATCTCCCACCGCTCCGGCGAAACCGAAGATTCCACCATTGCCGACCTGGCCGTGGGCACTTCGGCGGGTCAGATCAAGACCGGTTCCCTGTGCCGTTCCGACCGCGTGTCCAAGTACAATCAATTGCTGCGCATCGAAGAGCAACTGGCGGGTAAAGCCAAGTACAACGGTCGCAGCGAGTTTCGCGGCTAAGCAGTAAATGGTAAAAAGTCAGCGGACTACGTCGGAAATCTCACGATAGTGTGAGTTTCGGCGTTACTCTGCTGACTGACAAGCACAAGCCTGGGTTTTCCAGGCTTCGTGCTATCAGTTGCTGCAAAAGGTTTGCGTGATTGTCTTTTTTCACTGGATACCCGGATTTCGATGCGCAGTCCCAATTGGTTGTTCCTCGTCTTGCTCTTGTTGCTGGCTGGCCTGCAGTACCGTCTATGGGTCGGTAATGGCAGCTTTGCGCAGGTGGAAGAACTGACTCAGCAAATTGCCGACCAGCACGCCGAAAATGAACGTCTGCTGGAGCGCAACCGCGTCCTTGATGCCGAGGTGCTCGAGCTGAAGAAAGGTACCGAAACCGTCGAAGAGCGTGCTCGTCATGAGTTGGGCATGGTCAAGGAGGGCGAAACCCTCTACCAGCTGGCCCAATGAGTACCGCGTTGCCGGCCTTCTGGGCCGTGATTCCTGCCGCGGGCGTCGGTGCCCGTATGGCCGCGGACCGTCCCAAGCAATACCTGCAACTGGGCGGACGCACTATTCTCGAACACAGCCTCGGCTGTTTTCTCCACCATCCATCGCTCAAGGGCCTGGTAGTCAGTCTGGCTGTCGATGATCCTTACTGGCCCACCCTGGCGTGTGCCACCGACCCGCGTATCCAGCGTGCGGACGGCGGCTCGGAACGCTCGGGCTCGGTGCTGAATGCATTGCTGCATCTTAATGCTCTGGGCGCCAGTGATGATGACTGGGTGCTGGTGCACGATGCCGCGCGGCCCAACCTGAACCGTGACGACCTCGACAAACTGTTGGCTGAGCTGGCGGATGACCCGGTGGGCGGTCTGCTGGCGGTGCCGGCCCGCGACACCCTCAAGCGCGTCGACAAGCAGGGCCGCGTGGTGGAAACCGTCGACCGCCGCCTGATCTGGCAGGCGTATACGCCGCAGATGTTCCGCCTGGGCGCCTTGCACCGCGCTCTGGCGGACAGCCTGGTCGCCGATGCCATGATCACCGATGAAGCTTCGGCCATGGAGTGGTCCGGCCAGGCGCCGCGTCTGATCGAAGGGCGTGCGGATAACATCAAGGTCACCCGTCCAGAAGACCTCGAATGGCTGCGTCAGCGCCGGGGTTATCAAGCGTCCTGACCCTCAGCCGCTGACTTGCTGCATCCCCGGCTGGGTTTTCAGCTCGTTTACCAATGCCTCAATGCTGTCGAATGGCTTCTGATCGATAGACCAGCCGCACGCATTGATCAAATATCGACCCTCCTGGCCGTTGATCCTGACATAACGCAGCTCCCCACGTCGGGAACGATAGCCAATGTGGCTGGCTTCGCAGAGCATGAATTGGCCCGGTTGCGTCAGCAGTGTCTGGGCCGACTTCACCACTCGACTGTGCGAAGGGCCAGGCTGCGGTTCCACTGCGTGCTGCAAGGCGGCAGGATCAACGCGCAACACCAGGTTGGCTTTGACTGTGCCTTCCCCTTTGTTGAGGCCCAGGCTGGCAGTGCGCCCCGGATCGACTTCGATGCCCAAATGTTGGGCGCCCACCCTGTCTTCTATGCGCAGGCCGATGCTGCTGGTGAGTTCGGCAATCCCAGGGATGTCCTTGAAGGTATTGGTATGGGTATCGCCCACCAGTGCGACCCATTTACCTGGTTGGCGCTTGGTGGTCTGGATCCATTGAATCACCTCGGTGGCGTAATAGTTCATCATCCGCTGGCGCAGGGTGCCCGCACTGTCGCGCATATCGCGAAGTATGTAGCTCGCGGTGCAGTCGATCGGCTGGATCTTGATCCCGGCGTCTCGGGCTTTGGCCACGACGTTTCGGAAAGAGTAATAGTGGTTTCGGGGCAGTGGGTAGATCCCGTTCAGATAGTTTGTCAGCTCCTCGGCCATGGAGGCGCTCTTTGAGCGATAAAAAGCCTTCAACATTGGAACGTGCACATCCGTCAAAAGATGTTCGAAGTAGATGCGTTTGACGCCTTGGCTGGCGAGTAGCTGCATGTTGTCGATCAGAAAGGCTTTGCTCGATTCGGCGCTGTGGCTTTCACCGATCACAAGGCCGTCGCTGGCACGCAGCAATTTCTCGATAATGCTTTGCTGTGATTCGTTCAAGCTCAAGCGGGGGAGTACCGGCTGCAGCGGTGAATAGGGCAGTTGGTTAAAGAAGATCGCCGAATCCTGGTTTAATTGACTCCTTTTTTCAAAGAACAGTTTCCGGGCGTTGCTGATCAATGGTGCATCCATTCCGAAGGGTTCGAAGTCTTCCGCAAATGAGCTGGTGTCGGTGAGCATCTGCATGACGATCGCGCGCGCGGGGGCTGGCATCTGGTAAGCGCTGAAGAAACTCAACTGCTGGGCGCCTCCGAACAGTTTGTAAACTCGTTGCCAGGCATTGCGAAATGCCCCGCCTCCGGCCAATCCGGCACGTCGCCATTGCAGGTCGGAACTTTGAATAGCGTAGAGCCCCGTGGATTGAATCTTATCGGGGGCTTCTGGATTATTCACGAACAGCTCAAAGAAACCCCAGTTATTAGGGCTTTTGTAGGTCAGGAAGGCCTCGCCCTGAATCTTGATGGTCTGCAAGCCGCTGGGGGATGTTGCAGCGACCAGGGGGCGAGTCTCGGTTTGGGCGGAGGCGGGGGCCAAAGTGATGATCTTGACGCTGATCTGACCCTCCTCTGCCCGCGTAGCCTGGCCAAGTACAGGGCGTAGCGCCTCCAGGCTGCTCACGCCTTTGCTGATGCCGTGGATAACCACTGGAAGCGCGTTCAGGGCGCCGAACACTATGCGCTCGACGGCGTGGGGTTTGTCTTTGAGCGCGTCATCGGTGCCGATAGCCATTCCAGTCAAGCCCGATGTTACGAAGCAAAACTCCGCCAGCAACGCCACGCCCATGGTCAGCGCCACGGGGATCGCCAGCAGACAGGCTTTATCCAGGGCGTCAAGGGTGTCGGCCTTGAACGCGTCCAGGGGCGAGACAATGGTTTTGGCTGCCAATTTTGCAATTCGAGTGCGGATCTGTCGCGCGATAAACGCAAATGGGTCGCTTCTGAGTGCCGGATACATCGGGTTATTGATGTATTGCTCCGGGTCCCAGTAGCCGTTGTGCAACAAACTGTTGAAGAAACCGGGAGGGCTGGAGGATTCCGGGTACATCGCCATCCCGATCAATGCTTCCTCGACGCCACTGTAGATCAGGCCGGAGTCAACCGAGTCGGGTTCAAAGTGGTTGGTCAGGGCTTTGCGCTGGGTCGGGTCCTTAGCCACTTTCACCAACGCATTACGCATGTCCGATGGGCTGTTGAAACCATGGATGGGCGAGGAGTTGCCCGGGATGTACAGCAGGGTGACCTGGCTCTGGTTGTCGGTAATCGCAAGAATGTCGGTGGCGTCGAACTGATGAATGCGCAGCACACGCACGGACAGATTTTCATCCGGCGAGTAGGGCGCCTGAAAATCTTCGAGGGTCAGATTTCCGGCGTCCTTGTCGACGCCGATACCCGCCGCCCGTGCGGCCAGTTGCCGTTCGGCTGCGGTGAGCGTGAATTCTTCGTACTGATTGAGGTACGCCTTGGCGAAGGCGATGCGCATCAGGGTAGTGTAATTGTCCCGATGTTCGCCCCAGAACTGGGTGATTGCCTTGTCATAGGTTTGTTCGAAGTTGCTTGAGTCAATGACCTTTCTGAGAACAGCAGGCGCGATCTCCAGTTGGGTGGTCGGGTCGTAGACCTGAGGTTCGCTCTGCCGGTAAAGCGCCTCATACCGTCTGGGCGGGATCCAGCCGGAGGTGATGAACTCTTCGTTGAACATTTGCGGTATGCGGTTATCCATCAGGCGCGGCAGCTCATCAACGATATTGAAGTACGGCGCGATGGTGGAAAAGCCCGTGTTGTTGATCATGCCGCCAGGGGCCTGGGGCGCATTGCAGATCATGGCCTCGGTCAGGCTCATGGATTGGACGATCACCGCGGTGTAGGGCGCATTGGGATTATCGAGGTTGTATTCCAGCGTGGTCAGGAGCGTGGTATCCGGGTCCAGCTGTTCCTGGGTGAATGGCTGCAGATGCTCGTAAAGCAATTGGGCAGCGATAGCGCCGGGCACCGGAAAGTCAGCCAGGACCTTGCGTACAAAATGATTGATATGCTGGAGTTGCTGGGCGTTGGACGTCATGGGCTTGCCTGGGCTTGTAATGAAAGCGGTTATTAACCGGTGTCCAGGCAATGCACGAACGGTAGCTGTTTATGCTCGATAGACCGGATTGTCACCCAAGCCTTCTTTGAGAAAGTCCACCAGCTTCCTGACCTTCGGCGACAGATGCCGCTGCTGCGGATACAGTGCCCACACCGCCGTATTCGGTGGCTGATGTGCCTCCAGCAACGACACCAGCGCGCCACTGTGCAAATGCTCCAGCACGTAATAATCCGGCAACTGACACAGTCCTACGCCTTGTAGCGCTGCATCCAGCACCGCCTGCCCACTGTTACAGCGCCAGTTTCCCTGCACCCTTTGGGAAAACTCCCGCCCGTCCAGGGCCAATTGCCAGATATCCGAGCTGCCGATCAGGCAGTTATGCCGACTCAATTCCGACAAGCTATGTGGCCGGCCATACCGCTTCAGGTAGGAAGGGGAGGCGCACAGGTACATGCGTCGAGGTGCCAGGCGGCTGGCGACCATGCGCGAGTCTTGCAGGCGACCCAGGCGGATGGCCAAATCCAGGCCCTCGTGTACCAGATCCAGTTGGCGATTACTCAGTTCGATATCGACCCGTAACTGCGGATAGAGCGCCATGAACCTAGTTACCAGGGGCACGATAAAACGTTCGCCATAGGCCACCGCGCAGGTCATGCGCAACATGCCCTTGGGTTCGCTGGTTAGGTCGCCCACTGCACGCAGGGCTTCTTCGCGACCGTCCTGCAAACGTTGACAGTGGTGCAGGAAGGTCTGGCCTGCTTCGGTCAGCGTCACCTTGCGCGTGCTGCGATACAGCAGGCGCGTTTGCAGGCGTTCTTCCAGGCGCGCCACCTGACGGCTGATATGGGACGACGACACCCCAAGACGCTCGGCCGCTGCCGTGAATTGGCTGCATTCGGCCACGGCGACGAACTCATCGATGCCTTCCCAGCGGTTTTCCAACACGTTGATTGTCCCTGTATGGCAATAATGTTTTGCTTTTGCCTGGATTATTAATCAATAAGCCATGGTTTACACTCATTCCATCAATGTTCAACTCCATGGAGAAACCCGGATGATCAAGTCCCGCGCCGCCGTAGCCTTCGAAGCCAATAAACCCCTCGAGATCGTGGAAGTCGACGTCGCCATGCCCAAGGCGGGTGAAGTGCTGTTGCGCGTGGTCGCCTCCGGCGTGTGTCACACCGACGCCTACACGCTGTCCGGCGCGGACCCGGAAGGCATCTTCCCGTCGATTCTGGGTCATGAAGGTGGCGCAGTGGTCGAGGCCATTGGTGAAGGCGTGACCTCGGTTGCCGTTGGCGACCATGTGATCCCGCTGTACACCCCGGAATGCGGCAAGTGCAAATTCTGTCTGTCAGGCAAGACCAACCTCTGCCAGGCCATCCGTGCCACCCAGGGCAAAGGCCTGATGCCTGACGGCACCACGCGCTTCTCCTACAAAGGCGAGCCGATTTTCCACTACATGGGCACCTCGACGTTTTCCGAGTACACCGTGCTGCCGGAAATTTCGGTGGCCAAGATTTCTAAAGAAGCGCCGCTGGAAAAAGTCTGCCTGCTCGGTTGCGGCGTCACCACCGGTATCGGTGCGGTGCTCAACACCGCCAAGGTCAAGCCGGGCGATACCGTGGCCATCTTCGGTCTGGGCGGTATCGGTCTGTCGGCGGTGATTGGTGCGGTAAAAGCCAAGGCCGGTCGCATTATTGCGATCGACATCAATCCGGCCAAATTCGAGATCGCCAAGCAGTTGGGTGCTACCGACTGCATCAACCCGAAAGACTACGACCGCCCGATCCAGGACGTGATTGTCGATTTGACCGATGGCGGCGTGGACTTCTCCTTCGAATGCATCGGCAATGTTCAACTGATGCGTGCGGCCCTGGAGTGCTGCCACAAAGGTTGGGGTGAATCGGTGATCATCGGTGTGGCCGGCGCCGGCCAGGAAATTTCCACCCGTCCTTTCCAGCTGGTGACCGGTCGCGTCTGGCGCGGGTCGGCATTCGGCGGCGTACGCGGACGCAGCGAATTGCCAAGCTACGTGGACATGGCCCAGACCGGCGAGATCCCGCTGGACACCTTCATCACCCACACCATGGGCCTGGAAGACATCAACAAAGCGTTTGACCTGATGCATGAAGGCAAGAGCATTCGTACCGTCATCCATTTCTGAGGTCGGCCATGAGTCTGGAAAACCTGTCCTGCCAGAAAAGCTTCGGCGGCTGGCACAAACGCTATAAGCATCACTCCGATGTGCTCGATTGCGACATGACCTTCGCGGTCTACCTGCCGCCGCAAGCGGAGCAGGGCGGCAAGCTGCCGGTGCTGTATTGGCTGTCCGGCCTGACCTGCACCGACGAGAACTTCATGCAGAAGGCCGGCGCCCAGCGCATGGCCGCCGAGCTGGGCTTGATCATCGTGGCGCCGGATACCAGCCCGCGCGGCCCCGGTGTGCCCGATGACCCGGACAATGCCTGGGACTTCGGCCTCGGCGCGGGTTTTTACCTCAATGCCACCCAGCAACCCTGGGCCAGGCATTATCGGATGCATGACTACGTGGTGCAGGAATTGCCGGCGCTGGTGGAAGCGCATTTTCCGGCTTCGGACAAGCGCGGCATCAGCGGTCACTCGATGGGCGGCCACGGTGCGTTGGTCTTTGCGCTGCGCAACCCCGGGCGTTACCAGTCAGTGTCGGCGTTTTCGCCGATCAGCAATCCGATGGATTGTCCCTGGGGCCAGAAAGCCTTTTCCCATTACCTGGGGGAGGAGCGCTCGAAGTGGCGTGAATGGGACGCCTGCGTACTGATCAGCGAAGCCTCGGAACAGTTGCCGCTGTTGGTGGACCAGGGCGATCGCGACGATTTCCTCACCGTGCAGCTCAAGCCCGAGGCCCTGCAGCAAGCGGCCAAGGCCGCCGGCCATCCGCTGGAACTGCGCCTGCAACCTGGCTATGACCACAGCTACTTCTTTATCGCCAGCTTCATCGATGACCATTTGCGCCATCATGGTCGTGCTTTGCTCGGTTAATGTGAGGCAAAAGTAGGTAGAATCACGCCCTGAATTAAATCGGGGCGTTTTTTTTATGCGTATTGGCCACGGCTACGATGTGCACCGTTTCGCTGAAGGCGATTTCATCACGTTGGGCGGCGTGCGTATCGCGCACCATCATGGACTGCTGGCTCATTCCGACGGCGACGTTGTCCTGCACGCCCTGAGCGATGCATTGCTCGGCGCAGCGGCGTTAGGTGATATCGGCAAGCATTTTCCGGACACCGATCCAACCTTCAAGGGCGCGGACAGTCGTGTCCTGCTGCGCCATGTCGTGGGTTTGATCCATGCCAGGGGCTGGAAAGTCGGTAACGTCGATAACACCATCGTGGCCCAGGCGCCGAAAATGGCCCCGCATATCGAATCCATGCGGGCCCTGATTGCCGCAGACCTGCAAATAGAATTGGACCAAGTCAACGTGAAAGCCACCACCACCGAAAAGCTCGGGTTCACCGGTCGTGAAGAGGGTATCGCCGTGCACTCCGTCGCCTTGTTGCTGCGCGCATGAACGAATTTGAATTACTCGGCCCGCGTGCCTATGGCGAGGCCCTGGGCAGCGCGGTGCTGAAGGCTACTGCCGAAGATTTCCAGGTAGACGAAGTGCTCGACATCCCGCTGACCGGCGAAGGCGAACACTTGTGGTTGTGGGTGGAGAAGCGCGGCCTGAATACCGAAGAAGCGGCGCGGCGTATCGCCAAGGCGGCGGGCGTGCCGTTGCGCACCGTCAGCTATGCCGGGCTCAAGGATCGCCAGGCATTGACCCGTCAGTGGTTCAGCCTGCAATTGCCCGGCAAGGCCGACCCGGACATGGGTGCCGCCGAGAACGACACCCTCAGGATCCTGAAAACCGCCCGGCACAAACGCAAGCTGCAGCGCGGCGCCCATGCCGCCAACGGCTTCACCTTGCGCCTGACCCAGTTGGCCGGTGATACCGCCGCCCTCGATGCGCGCCTGCAGTTGATTGCCCGGCACGGCATTCCCAACTATTTCGGCGCCCAGCGCTTTGGCCACAACGGCGGCAATGTCGTCGATGCCCGTGACTGGGCTGCGCGCAAGGCCTTGCCGGAACAGCGCAATGTGCGTTCGCGGCTGCTGTCCACCGCCCGAAGCTTTCTGTTCAACAAAGTGTTGGCGGCACGCGTCGCTGACGGCTCGTGGCAACGCGCCCAGGTCGGCGACCTGCTCGCCTTCACCGACAGCCGCAGCTTTTTCCCGGCCGGGGAGGCTGAATGCAGCGACCCGCGCCTGGCGATCCTGGACCTGCACCCCACCGGCCCGCAGTGGGGCGAGGGTGAGTCGCCGGCGAAGGGTCCTACGTACGAACTGGAACAATCTGTCGCCGCCGCAGAAGCTGACCTGCGTGATTGGCTAGTGAATGCGGGCATGAGCCAAGAACGTCGCATTCTGCGACTGCCCATTGGCGGGTTGACGTGGCATTATCCCGGGCCTGACATTCTGCAATTGGAATTCGTCCTGCCGGCCGGATGCTTTGCCACTGTATTGGTGCGCGAGCTTGTTGATCTGGTGCCGGTGGGGCCGACGGACAACCCATGCGTATTCTGATATCAAACGATGACGGTGCCACCGCACCCGGTCTCGCCGCGCTTCATGCTGCGCTGGCCGATTACGCCGAGTGCGTGGTGGTCGCCCCCGACCAGGACAAGAGCGGCGCCAGCAGTTCGCTGACGCTCGACCGTCCGTTGCACCCCAAGGTTCTGGCCAACGGCTTTATCAGCGTGAACGGCACGCCCACCGACTGTGTGCACCTGGCGATCAACAGCCTGCTGGAACACGCGCCGGACCTGGTGGTGTCGGGCATCAACCTGGGCGCGAACCTGGGCGATGATGTGCTGTATTCCGGCACCGTGGCGGCAGCCCTCGAAGGGCGCTTTCTGGGCGGGATCGGGTTCGCGTTTTCCTTCGCCTCCCGGCAACTGGATAACCTGGCCACGGCGGCGTATTACGCGCGCAAGCTGGTGGAGGCGCACGGTTCCCTGGACCTGCCGCCGCGCACCGTGCTCAACGTCAATATTCCCAACCTGCCTCTGGACCATATTCGCGGCATCCAGCTGACGCGGCTGGGGCACCGTGCCCGTGCGGCGGCCCCCTTGAAGGTGGTCGACCCGCGTGGCAGGGAAGGCTATTGGATCGCGGCGGCCGGCGACGCCGAGGATGGTGGTGAGGGCACGGACTTTCATGCGGTGATGCAAGGTTATGTATCGATTACCCCGTTGCAATTCGATCGCACCTTCAGTGATGCCTTCAGTGGTCTGGATGGCTGGCTGGAGGGACTGCGCTGATGGCTCGTGAACAAGACGACCTGCTGCGCCGTGGCATCGGGATGACCTCCCAGCGCACCCGCGAGCGTTTGATCCAGCGTCTGTACGAAGAAGGCCTGTCCAATGCGCAGGTGCTGGAAGTGATACGGCGCACGCCTCGGCACCTGTTTGTCGACGAAGCCCTGGCGCACCGCGCCTATGAAGACACCGCGCTGCCGATCGGCCACAACCAGACCATCTCCCAGCCTTATATGGTCGCGCGCATGAGCGAACTGTTGCTGGCCGCAGGGCCATTGGACAAGGTGCTGGAAATCGGCACCGGCTCCGGCTACCAGACCGCCGTGTTGTCCCAGTTGGTCGAGCGGGTGTTCTCGGTTGAGCGCATCAAGGTGCTGCAGGACCGCGCCAAGGAGCGCCTGGTGGAGCTGAACCTGCGTAACGTGGTGTTTCGTTGGGGGGATGGCTGGGAAGGCTGGCCTGCATTGGCGCCCTACAACGGCATCATCGTGACTGCAGTGGCCACCGATGTGCCGCAAGCGTTGCTGGACCAGTTGGCGCCTGGCGGTCGACTGGTCATCCCGGTGGGCTCCGGCGAAGTGCAACAATTGATGCTCATCATTCGAGAGGACGACGGCTTTTCCCGGCATGTGCTTGGCGCCGTGCGGTTCGTGCCGTTGCTCAATGGCCCGCTGGCCTGACATTTATTCCCTGTTAGTGAATTCCATAGACGCGGATGTGTCTTACAGCGGGGTCTATAGATTCAACAAGGGTGAGAGCCGGCATTAAACACGATGAATTTTTCGTTTCAGCCGTGTGCCGGTAAAAAGCCAGTGCCCAGTTATACTTGCGTCATATTTCAAGCCTGATACGGGCGTTAATGTTCAGCCACCACAAAGGGAGCGGCGGGTGAGTCTCACAGGTCCTGCGCAGCGAATGAGTAAAACAAGCTTTCAGCGACTGGTGCTTGGCCTTGTCTTGAGTTCCTTACTGGCCGCCTGCTCGAGCACGCCATCCGGTGGTGCGCGGGTGGTCGACCGCACGAATGCGGCACCGCAAAAGCCGATGGTGACCACGGGCCAGTACGTTGTACGCAAGGGCGACACGTTGTTCTCGATTGCCTTCCGTTACGGTTGGGATTACAAGGCGCTTGCAGCTCGTAACAACATTCCCCTGCCTTATACGATACATCCGGGGCAGACGATTCGTTTCGACGGTCGCACCGGTTCGGCGCCTACGGCAGTTGTGACAAAGTCCGGTTCTTCGTCTTCCTCTTCGAGCAAAACCACCGTATTCACGCGGCCGGCCGGCACTGCCGCGCCTTCGGTTGCGAGCAAGCCGGCACCTGCGCCATTGCCACCTGCGGGGCCTGCGCCGACCGGTTGGGGATGGCCCTCAAACGGGGTGCTGATTGGAAAATTCTCTTCAAACGGCAGTTTGAATAAAGGCATTGATATCGCCGGGGATTTGGGACAGCCTGTTTTGGCTGCGTCTGATGGGACAGTGGTGTACGCCGGGAGTGGTCTACGGGGCTACGGCGAGCTGGTCATCATCAAACACAGCGATACCTACGTCAGTGCCTACGGTCATAACCGCAGGTTGTTGGTTCGGGAGGGGCAGCAGGTCAAGGTCGGACAGACGATTGCCGAAATGGGTTCAACGGGGACAGACCGGGTGAAACTGCACTTTGAGATTCGCCGTCAGGGCAAGCCTGTAGATCCACTGCAATTCCTACCCCGTCGTTGATGTGTTGCCAGCCTGTTCCCTCACGTAGAAGGAACAGGCTCCAGCGTTGCCAAGGATAAAGGCGTCGCTTGAGCTTGAGGTCGAACTCACCAAAGGACTATAACAATGGCTCTCAGTAAAGAAGCGCCGGAGTTTGACATCGACGATGAGGTTCTCCTTATGGAGACCGGTATCGCTACGGAAACGATGTCAGATAATGAGGGGGCTTCACCTCCCTCAGTTCGTACCAAATCCAAGAACTCCTCCGCGTTAAAGCAACACAAGTACATCGACTACACGCGGGCGCTCGATGCGACCCAGCTGTACCTCAATGAAATTGGCTTCTCCCCCCTGCTCACCCCCGAAGAAGAAGTCCATTTTGCGCGTCTGTCGCAGAAGGGTGATCCGGCTGGGCGCAAACGCATGATTGAAAGCAACCTGCGCCTGGTGGTTAAAATCGCCCGACGCTACGTCAATCGCGGATTGTCGCTGCTGGACTTGATCGAGGAGGGCAACCTGGGCTTGATCCGGGCGGTGGAGAAGTTCGATCCTGAGCGGGGCTTTCGCTTCTCGACCTATGCCACCTGGTGGATTCGCCAGACCATCGAACGGGCGATCATGAATCAGACCCGCACGATCCGGTTGCCGATCCATGTGGTCAAGGAGCTCAACGTCTACCTGCGGGCAGCGCGGGAGCTGACACAGAAACTCGATCATGAACCTTCGCCCGAAGAAATCGCCAACCTGCTGGAAAAACCGGTAGGGGAGGTCAAGCGCATGCTCGGCCTTAACGAGCGCGTGTCTTCGGTTGACGTCTCGCTGGGTCCGGATTCGGATAAAACCCTGCTGGACACCCTGACGGATGATCGTCCGACGGATCCTTGCGAACTGTTGCAGGACGACGATTTGTCGCAAAGCATCGACCAGTGGCTGTCGGAACTCACGGACAAGCAGCGTGAGGTGGTGATTCGCCGCTTCGGCCTGCGCGGCCATGAGAGCAGCACCCTGGAGGACGTAGGCCTGGAGATCGGCCTGACCCGTGAGCGGGTTCGGCAGATTCAGGTAGAAGGTCTCAAGCGCTTGCGCGAGATCCTGGAGAAGAACGGCTTGTCGAGTGAGTCGTTGTTTCAATAACGACCCTGCTTGAAGGCTTGAATGTGAGAGGGGGGCTTGCCCCCGATGGCGGCGCTTCAGTCGATATAGGCTTTGACTGAGACACCGCTATCGGGGGCAAGCCCCCTCCCACATTTTTCCCAGGCATAAAAAAACCCCGCTTTTGAGGGCGGGGTCTTTTCGACTAAGTCAGTACAAGTTAGATAACTTGAACTTCTTCAGCTTGCATGCCTTTCTGACCGCGGGTAGCGATGAAAGAAACCTGTTGGCCTTCTTTCAGGCTTTTGAAGCCGTCGGATTGGATAGCTTTGAAGTGAACGAACAGGTCGTCACCGGATTGTGGAGTGATGAAGCCGAAGCCTTTTTCATCGTTGAACCACTTAACGGTACCAGTTTGGCGATTAGACATGGTGTAACTCCTTGAACAAAGTTAACTGCGACTCAGGAAAAGCCCTGGCCGAGACTGAGTGCAAAGAGCAGGAAAAATTCTTGGAGATGGTTGGATCGAAATTCAACATATCGTGTAGAGATTCTCAGTGACACAAGCAACACAGTGACGCCACCTTAACCCTTTTTCCGGAACGTGCCAATGGTATTTCCGCAGGTTTCTCTAATTTCGTCACTGGCGGTGGTATTTATTGTCCCGTAAAACTGCGCCAGGAGCCCCGGCCCCGTTGGCTGGGGGTTATGGGCGCCGGTGCATTCGTCATTAAAAGCGGTGCGCCCTTTGAACCCCACCGCCGGCCCCGGTAAGATGCCCCACAGAATTTTTCCACCTCGCTATTCAGGACACCGCCATGAGCATCAAATCGGACAAGTGGATTCGCCGCATGGCGCAGGAACACGGCATGATCGAACCGTTCGTCGAGCGCCAGATTCGTGGCGAAGGTGACGAACGCGTGATTTCGTACGGGGTTTCCAGCTATGGCTACGACGTGCGTTGCGCCGATGAATTCAAGGTGTTCACCAATATCAACTCGGCGATCGTCGATCCGAAAAACTTCGACGAAAAAAGCTTCGTCGACGTCAAGAGCGACGTATGCATCATCCCGCCAAACTCCTTCGCCCTGGCCCGCACCGTGGAATTCTTCCGTATTCCACGGGATGTATTGACCATCTGCCTGGGTAAAAGCACTTATGCCCGTTGCGGCATCATCGTCAACGTCACGCCGCTGGAACCCGAGTGGGAAGGCCACGTGACCCTGGAGTTCTCCAACACCACCACGTTGCCGGCGAAAATCTACGCCAACGAAGGCGTGGCACAGATGCTGTTCCTGCAGTCCGACGAGGCATGTGAAGTGTCCTACAAGGACCGTGCGGGCAAGTACCAGGGCCAGCGCGGCGTTACTCTCCCACGCGCTTGATAGAAAGCTCCTACGCTTAAAGGGAATTAGTCTGCAGAAAGTGACTCTATCTAGGTGTACTGCCTCGGCGCGTGTGAAACGCGTCGAGCCACGCTTGAGGAGTGCCTTATGAAGATCAACCCGCGAATCAGCGCAGAACTTGCCCGGCTTGAACCCAACCAGATTGGTGTTCTGGCCTGGTCCTTGATGGCCGACCCTGCTTATGCGGGCGGCATCCCCGGTCAACCTGAGCCGGACTATCCGCAACCTACCGAACCGGGTGAGCCGACCCTGCCGGATGAGCCACCACCCGCGCCCGTGGCCTGATCCACGCACGGCCAACCGGCGTTCACTGAACGGGCCATACCTGGTGATCGCCGATCACGAAGATTCGGCGCTCACTGTCCTGTTCCACTGCATACCCTCCGGTAAATGCGCCAAACGCCGGCAGCAGGCTGACGCGATCGCCTATCTGGAAGCACGGCAGGCGCAGGCTCTGCCGACCTCTGCCGCGCAAGCGATACACCGGATGGACATGCCCGGCCAGCACATGATGGCTGGGGTGGGCGTCCGGTTCGTGCTGCAGCGCGAACGGGCCCATTAAGAGAGGCTCGGAAACGACCTCAATGCCCAAGTCGGCAGGCGGATCGCCAGCGCGTTGATCGTGGTTGCCGCGAATCAACGTGATGGGCAACTCGGCATGCCGCGCTCGCCAGGCCCTCAGCGCGCCCAGGGTGCCGCTGGCGTGGGAGCCGGGGCCGTGGAGGAAGTCGCCGAGAAAGATCACCTCATTGCAGGGAAACGCCGTCAGCAGCCGGTCCAGGCGCTGCAGGTTTTCGCTGGTGGTGCCCTGGGGGACCGGTTGCCCGAGGCTGCGGTAGGCCGAAGCCTTGCCAAAGTGAGCGTCGGCGATCAACAGGCTGTGGCGCGCCGGCCAGTAAACCGCTTTGTCCGCCAGTAACCACAACTGCTCACCCTCAAGCGTTATCGAACAAGCCATTAACCTTTTCCTTTGTCCGCAATTTTTTCCAGGTCCTTGACCATCCGCGCAATGCGTTCCGAGAGTTTTTCGGAACTCAGGCTTTCGCGCATCCGCTCCACCAGCAGGGGGAAGGCCAGCGGCGTAGGCCGTTGGATCACATGCAGGTCCAGTTGCAGCGCCGACAGGCGCAGCAATGTCTCCTCCAGGCGCTGAATGTCGAGTTCGTTGCGCAGGACTTCTTCCCCCGCCTGGGCCAGCAACAGGTTCTGCGGGTCGTATTGCTTGAACACTTCGAAGAACAGCCCGCTGGAAGCCTGCACCTGGCGAGTACTTTTCGGCGCACCGGGATAGCCGGCGAACACCAGCCCGGCAATGCGCGCGATTTCGCGAAAGCGGCGCAACGCCAGTTCACCGGCATTGAGGCTTTCTGCCACATCCGTCAGCAGCTCCTGCGGGCTGAGCAGTGCCTCATTGAAGATATCCGGCCAGTGCACCTCGGTGGCGCTCAGCAGCTCCAGCCCGTAATCATTGACCGCGATGGAAAAGGTCACGGGTTGCCGCCGGCTGACGCGCCACGCCAGCAAGCTTGCCAGCCCCAGATGCACCTGACGCCCCGCGAAGGGGTAGAGAAACAGGTGCCAGCCCTCGCGTGACTTGAGAAACTCCGCCAGCAAATGGTCGCGGGTCGGCAGGCCGGACCAGCGCAATTGCGTCTGCAACAGCGGCTGCACCGCACGCATTTCCGGCCCCTCGAAGCGACCCTGAGCCGCCGCGTCAAAGCGCTCGATCACCGCCTGCGCCAGCTCGTTGGAAAGGGGCATGCGCCCGCCATTCCAGCGCGGCACGGCGGCTTTTTTCGCGGTGCTGCGGCGGACATAGGCGGTCATGTTTTCCACGCGCACCAACTCCAGCAGGCGCCCGGCGAACAGAAAGCCATCCCCCGGCTTGAGCCGTGCAATAAAGCCTTCCTCGACACTGCCGAGGTTCTTGCCGCCGCCGCCCTTGCTCCAGTACTTCAGATGCATACTCGCATCGCTGACGATGGTGCCCACGCTCATGCGATGGCGGCGTGCCAGGCGCGCATCGGGGACGCGCCAGATGCCCTGTTCGTCGGGCTCGACGCGGCGGTAATCCGGATAGGCGGTGAGCGACAGCCCGCCATGGCGCACAAAGGCCAGGGCCCAGGCCCAATCGGCGTCGGTCAGGTCGCGGTAGGCCCAGGCACCGCGTACCTCCGCCAGCAGCGCGTCGGGAGTAAACCCACCGCCCAGGGCCATGCTGACCAGATGCTGCACCAGCACATCCAAGGGTTTGTGCGGTGATTCGCGGGCTTCAATGCGCCGCTGGGCAATCGCATCCTGGGCGGCGGCGGCTTCCACCAGCTCCAGGCTGTGGGTCGGTACCAATGTCACCCGTGACGGACGCCCCGGTGCATGCCCCGAGCGGCCGGCGCGTTGCATCAGGCGCGCCACACCCTTGGCCGAACCGATCTGCAGCACTCGTTCCACCGGCAGAAAGTCCACGCCCAGGTCCAGGCTTGAGGTGCACACCACCGCCTTGAGTTGGCCTTCTTTCAACGCACGCTCCACCCAGTCACGGGTTTCCCGCGACAGCGAACCGTGATGCAGCGCAATCAGGCCGGCCCAGTCCGGCCTGGCCTCGAGCAACGCCTGATACCAGATTTCCGATTGCGCGCGGGTGTTGGTGAATACCAGGCAGCTGCTGCTCGAGTCCACTTCAGCCACGACTTGCGGCAGCATCTTCAAACCGATATGTCCGGCCCAGGGAAAGCGTTCGGCAGTGGGCGGCAGCAGTGTGTCCACTTGCAGCTGTTTGGCGGTCTGCCCCTGCACGTTTATCCCGCCACCCTGTGGGACCAACACCTCCAGCGCGTGCGCCTGATTACCCAAGGTTGCGGAAATACCCCACACCAGCAAATCCGGGTGCCAGCGCCGTAGCCGCGCCAACGCCAATTGCAGTTGCACGCCGCGTTTATTGCCGATCAGTTCGTGCCACTCATCCACCACCACCATGCGCAGATGCCCCAGGCTGACCTCGCTGTCGGCGCGCGCGAGCATCAGCGTCAGGCTTTCCGGCGTGGTGATCAGCGTGGTGGGCTGGCGGCGGGTCTGGCGCGCACGTTCGCTGCTGCTGGTGTCGCCCGTGCGCAGGCCGACGCTCCAGGGGATCTGCAATGCCGCCAACGGCGCCTCGAGGGCACGCGCGGTGTCGGCGGCCAACGCACGCATCGGCGTGATCCACAACACGGTCAGGGGTTCGGCCGCAGGCTTGCGCTTGCCGGTAGCGGGTGGGCGCGTTACGGCGAAACGATTGAGGGCTGCGAACCACAGCGCGTAGGTTTTACCCGCGCCGGTACTGGCATGCAATAAGCCTGACTGACCCTCCTTGACGGCCTTCCACACGTCTTTCTGAAAGGCGAACGGGCGCCAGCCGCGGGTGGCAAACCATTGTTTGGCGAAGTCGACGGGTTTTGCCATGCGGCAGCGGACGCTCTGGAGGCTCTAATGCACAGACCCCCCAGGCGCCCCAAAGGTTTACTTCAAGTTGCCGCTCAGGAATTGCTGCAGACGCTCGCTCTTCGGATTGCCCAGTACGTCCGCCGGCGCGCCTTGCTCTTCCACGCGGCCCTGGTGCAGGAACAGCACCTGGCTTGAGACTTTGCGCGCGAAGCTCATTTCATGGGTCACCATGATCATGGTGCGGCCTTCTTCGGCCAGGCCCTGGATCACTTTCAACACTTCACCCACCAACTCCGGGTCCAGCGCCGAAGTGGGTTCATCGAACAGCATCACCTCGGGCTCCATCGCCAGCGCGCGGGCAATCGCGACCCGTTGCTGCTGGCCGCCGGAGAGGAACGCCGGGTATTGATCAGCCACCCGCGCGGGCAGGCCGACTTTATCCAGGTAGCGGCGGGCGCGGTCTTCTGCGT
The DNA here is from genome assembly GCF_002934065.1 of Pseudomonas orientalis. NCBI lineage: Bacteria > Pseudomonadati > Pseudomonadota > Gammaproteobacteria > Pseudomonadales > Pseudomonadaceae > Pseudomonas > Pseudomonas orientalis. The sequence continues at coordinate 1,457,182 of NZ_CP018049.1, forward strand.
CTTTCCTGCTGCACCCCAGCACGCGGCGCGGGGCCATGGTGATGTTTTCCAGCACGCTCATGTGGCTCCACAGGTTGAAGTGCTGGAATACCATGGCCAACCGCGTGCGCAAACGTTGTAACTCGGCATCGTCGGCCACGCGCATGCCGTGGCGGTCGCTGACCATGCGGATCACTTGACCATCCAGGGTCATGGCGCCGTCGTTGGGGGTTTCCAGGAAGTTGATGCAGCGCAGGAACGTGCTCTTGCCCGAGCCGCTGGCGCCGATCAGGCTGATCACGTCGCCGGTTTTGGCCTTGAGCGAGACACCTTTGAGCACTTCATTGTCGCCATAGCTTTTATGCAGGCCTTCAACGGTCAATTTGTACATGGGGCGTGCATCCTCAAGGCGAAAGTAGGTAGCCGCTGCGGTAGGCCTCTGCGCCGGCGACATGGCTGATCACCATTCCGGCGGTGGCCATGCGTCGCAGCGAGCGGGCGTAAAGCAGGCCGGCATTGCGGCAATGCACGGGCGTTACGCGGTCGGTGATGGGGTCGATGATTTCGGCGATAAGCTGCCCGGCCTCCAGGTATTCCCCCGGCAAGGCGTGGAACACCAGCAAGCCGCCCACCGCTGTGGTCACAGGCTCCACGCCTGCCAGTGGCGTGGCCGGGTAGGGCAGTGCGGGCTGTGGTGGCGCGTCGCCTTCAATCGCGCCGAGGTGGGTCAGGTAATTGATGATCGCCTGGCAGTCCAGGGCCGCGAGGCCGTGGTTGACGTCGCCTTGACCGCGCAATTCGACGGTCACGGAAAAGCTGCCCATGGGGATCGGGAAGCTCGTGCCGAAGCGTTGCTGCAACTGCCACCACACCAGGGTGAAGCATTCATCGAACGACTGCCCGCCGGAATCGGTGGCCAGCAGGTTGGCCTCCGAACCCAGGTAACACGCCAGCGGCTCCACCTGCGGCCAGGCCTCGGGCGTGGTGTAGAGGTGCGCCACGGCTTCGAAATCGCAGTGCAGGTCCAGCACCACGTCGGCATCGCACGCCAGGCGCTGCAGCACCAGGCGCTGGGATTGCAGTTGAGTCGACGCGGTTTGCGCGGCCAGGGCGGCGGATAACGCGGTGCGGATCAACCGGGCGTTGCGTTGTGGATCACTGCCCAGCAAGTCTTCAACCTGATCGCCGACCGCGTCGCTGATGTCGACAAACAGGCGATTGAAGTTCTGTCCGCTTTCCAGCTCGTAGCGGCCCAGGGGGACGTCCATCAGCACCTGTTCCAGCCCCACTGGGTTGGCGACCGGCACCAGGACGATTTCGCTGCGCACGCGCCCGGTCGCCGCCAACTGTGCCAGGCGCGCCTTCAAGTGCCAGGCCACCAGCATGCCCGGCAGTTCATCGGCGTGCAGTGATGATTGGATGTAGACCTTGCTTTGCGCCTGCTCCGGGCCGAAGTGGAAACTGTGAATCTGTCGCGCCGTGCCGGGCACCGGCGCAATCAGGTCATGTTGCTGATGACGCATGAGCGCTCCTTAATGGCTCGGCCCGAGAAAGGCCAGCCAGCGGCGTTCCGCCAGACGAAACAGGCCGACCAGGGCAAAGGTCACGGCCAGGTAGATCAATGCCGCGATGCCGAATGATTGAAAGGTCATGAAGGTGGCTGAGTTGGCGTCCCTGGCGACCTTGAGGATATCCGGAATGGTTGCGGTAAACGCCACCGTGGTCGAATGCAGCATCAGGATCACCTCGTTGCTGTAGTAGGGCAACGAACGGCGCAGTGCCGACGGCATGATCACATAGGCGTACAGTTTCCAGCCGCTGAGGCCGTAGGCCTTGGCCGCTTCGACTTCGCCGTGGGCCATGCTGCGGATCGCCCCGGCGAAAATTTCCGTGGTGTAGGCGCAGGTGTTGAGGGCGAAGGCCAGGAGGGTGCAGTTCATCGCATCGCGAAAGAACCCATCGAGTACCGGTTGCGCACGCACGGCGGCAAGGCTGTAGATTCCGGTGTAGCAAATCAGCAACTGGATATACAGCGGAGTGCCGCGAAACAGGTAGGTGTAGAATTGCACCGGCCAGCGCACCAGGCGCCTGCGCGATACCCGGGCGATAGACAGTGGAATCGACACCAGGAAGCCGATCACCAATGCCGCGCTGAGCAGCCACAGGGTCATGGCCAGGCCGGTGATGTGCTGGCCGTCGCTATAAAGGAACGGGCGCCAGTATTCCTGCAAAAGCTCGATCATCGCACGGCCTCCCGTGAACCTGCGGCGTAGCGACGTTCAAGACGGCGCAAGACAAAATTGGAGGCGCTGGTGATCAACAGGTAGATCAGCGCGGCCAGTACCAGGAAGTAGAACAGTTGATAGGTGCTCTTGCCGGCATCCTGGGCTGCTTTCACCAGATCGGCCAGGCCGATGATCGACACCAGCGCGGTGGCTTTGAGCATCACCATCCAGTTATTGCCGATGCCCGGCAGGGCAAAGCGCATCATTTGCGGGAAGGTCACGTAGCGAAACCGTTGCCCGCGCTTGAGCCCGTAGGCGGTGGCGGCTTCCAGCTGGCCACGGGGCACGGCCAGGATCGCGCCTCGAAAGGTCTCGGTGAAATAAGCACCGTAGATAAAGCCCAGGGTGATGACCCCGGCGCTGAATGGGTCGATCTCGATGTATTCCCATTCCATGAAGTCGGTGAGGCCGGTCAGCCAGGTTTGCAGGCTGTAGAAAATCAGCAACATCAGCACCAGGTCGGGGACGCCGCGAATCAATGTGGTGTAGAGCTGGGCGGGGATACGCAGCACGGGCAGGCTGGACAGTTTGGCGCTGGCGCCGAGCAGGCCCAGCAACACGCTGACGGCCAGGGACAGCACCGACAACTTGATTGTCATCCAGGTGCCTTGCAGCAACAGCGGGCCGAAACCCTTCAAGCTGAACGCGCTCAGCCCGAGGGTTTGCAACAGATCTTCGAACATAAATCAGGACCTATGGCGATAAAAAAGCGCCCCTTGAAAAAGGGGCGCCCCAGGCATTATTTGCCGCTGTACAGGTTCAGATCGCCAAAGTGTTTTTTCTGGATGGTGGCGTAGGTGCCATCATCGTGTAACGCTTTGATACCTTTATCCAAAAGCGCCTTGAGCTCAGTGTTACCTTTTTTGATACCGATCGCAGTTTTCGAGGGCAGCAGCGGGTCGTCGATGGCGGCGCTGACTTCGTAGCCGGCACCGGCCGGCGACTTGAGGAAGCCCAGTTCGGCTTGCAGCATGTCCTGCACGGACGCGTCGAGGCGCCCGGACGTCAAGTCGGCATATACCTGGTCCTGGTTGGCATAGGCCTTGGTGGTCACACCGGCCTTGTCCAGCACGGCCTTGGCGTAGGCTTCCTGGATGGTGCCTTGCTCATAGCCCACGGATTTGCCCTTGAGCGATTCAGGCGTCGAATACCCTGCACCTTTTTTGAACACCAGCGAAGTAGGGCCCGAGAACAGCTCGTTGGAGAAGTCGATCGCCTTCTCGCGCACCGGGGTCACGGTCATGGAAGAAATCACACCGTCGAACTTGTTGGCTTTGAGGCCCGGAATCATGCCGTCAAAGTCGCTTTCAACCCATTTGCACTTGACCTTCAGTTCCGCACAAATGGCGTTGCCCAGGTCAATATCGAAGCCCACCAGGCTGCCGTCGGCGGCCTTGGATTCGAACGGTGCGTAGGAGGGATCGACACCGAAACGCAATTCCTTGTATTCCTTGGCGGTTGCAACACCTGCAGCCATGCACAGAGCCAGTGCAGAAAGGGTCAGCAATGCTTTTTTCATTATGTGTTCCCTGAAAACCAAGATAAGCGCTTGTGGCGCGTTTAGGACTGTTACTGAACGGTGTCAGACGCAGCACAAGTAGCAATTTCTGCACCATAGTTCCGAATGATCGTTTTAAAAGGTGGGATAAGGGATTTATAAGTGTAGGAAATGCCCACTAATGTGCATTCGGAAAAGGTCGCACCATTACAGGTCATATGGAGATTCCAATGTGGGAGGGGGCTTGCCCCCGATAGCGGTGGGGCAGACACAAATGCTCTGACTGACACACCGCCATCGGGGGCAAGCCCCCTCCCACAGGAGTCCGGTGTCAGGCCAACAAGTCCTGCAGCGTGGCGAGACTGTCGGCTTCCTCCACCGGCTTATCCTGGCGCCAACGCAACATCCGCGGAAAGCGCACCGCAATGCCGCTCTTGTGCCGCTTGGACAGGGCGATCCCTTCAAACCCCAACTCAAACACCATGCTCGGCGTGACGCTGCTGACCGGCCCGAATTTTTCCACGGTGGTCTTGCGCACGATTGCATCGACCTTGCGCATTTCTTCGTCAGTCAGCCCCGAATAGGCCTTGGCGAACGGCACGAGTGTGCGCTCGCTGCCCGGCGGGCCGTCCCAGACCGCGAAGGTGTAATCGCTGTACAGGCTCGCGCGCCGGCCATGGCCGCGCTGGGCGTAGATCAACACGGCGTCGATGCTGAACGGGTCCACCTTCCACTTCCACCACAGGCCCATGTCCTTGGTGCGGCCCACGCCGTAAAGGCCTTTGCGATCCTTGATCATCATGCCTTCGACGCCGAGGCTGCGGGAGGCTTCGCGTTGCACGGCCAACGCTTCCCAGGTTTGCCCCTCGAGCAGTGGCGAGGGCAACAGCACGGGTTGGTTGCACTGCGCGATCACGCGTTCCAGCTGCGTACGGCGTTCAGCCAGGGTGTGGTTGCGCCAGTCGTCGCCCTGGTATTCGAGCAGGTCGTAGGCGAGCACCGCCACCGGTGCATCCTCCAGCACTTTTTTACTCAATGTCTTGCGGCCGATCCGCTGCTGCAGCAGGGCGAAGGGTTGCACCGCCTCTTTCCAGACCACGATTTCACCGTCGATCACCGTGCCGTCGGGCAAGCCGCTGACCAGGCTGTGAAGCTCGGGGAACCGCTCGGTCACCAGTTCTTCACCGCGCGACCAGACCCACAAGCGACCCTCACGCTTGACCAACTGCGCGCGAATGCCATCAAACTTCCATTCCACTTGCCAGTCGGCGGGAGAGCCGAGCAGGGCGTCAAACTGCTCCACTGGTTGCGCCAAGCCATGGGCGAGAAAAAACGGATACGGCTGCCCGCCGCGTTGCGCATGCTCGTCGGATGATTCGGCGGCAATCAGCTTGAGATAGCCTGCGGCCGTCGGGCGATTGGACAGGTCGGTGTAGCCCACCAGCCGTTGGGCCACGCGCTTGCTGTCGAGCCCGGCCATGGCGGCAAGCGCACGGGTCACCAGCAGTTTGGACACGCCCACGCGAAAGCTGCCTGTGATCAACTTGATGCACACCATCAGGCTCGGTTGATCCAGTTGCACCCACAGCGCCGGCAGGCGCTCGGCCAGTTCAAGCGGCGCAAGGCCACGCAGCGGTAACAGTTTGTCTTCCAGCCACACCGCCAGGCCATCTTCAGAGGTGTAGGTGGATTCGGGTAACAGCAAGGAAATGGTCTCCGCCAGATCGCCGACGGACTGGTAGCTTTCTTCGAACAACCACGGCTCGATGTTCGCCGCTTGCGTCGCCATATCCCTCAGCAGGCGGGTCGGTACTAATTGTCGCGGGCGCCCGCCGGAAAGGAAGTACACCGCCCAGGCCGCATCCTGTGGCGGTGCCTGCTGAAAATATGCTTGCAGTGCCGCCAGCTTGGCGTTGCTGGAGGTCGTGGCATCGAGGTTGGCGTACAGCTCGGCGAAGGCTTTCATGCGCTGGCCTCTTCTTCGTCGTCGCCGTATTCGGTGCTGAACCCTTGGGCATCCAGGCCTTTCTCGCGCAGATGGCGCACCAGCACGCCGACCGAACCGTGGGTGACCATCACCCGCTCGGCGCCGGTCTGCTCAATCGCCCACAACAGCCCGGGCCAATCGGCATGGTCCGACAGCACAAAGCCGCGATCGACCCCGCGCCGGCGCCGCGTGCCGCGCAGGCGCATCCAGCCGCTGGCGAAGGCGTCGCTGTAGTCGCCAAAGCGACGTATCCAGGTGCTGCCACCGGTGGAGGGCGGGGCGATGATCAGGGCCTGGCGCAGCAGCGGGTCGTTTTTTTTGAAGTCGCCGGCGTATAGCGTTTCGGGGATGTAGATACCCGCTTCGCGGTAGACCCGGTTCAACGGCTCGACGGCGCCATGGCTGAGGATCGGACCGATGCTGGCATCGATACCGTGCAGGATGCGTTGTGCCTTGCCGAAGGAATAGCAGAACAACACGCTGGCCTTGCCGGCAGCGATATTGGCCTGCCACCAGTCGTTGATACCGGAAAAAATCTGCGTCTGCGGCTGCCAGCGATAGATCGGCAGGCCAAAGGTGGATTCGGTGATAAAGGTGTGGCAGCGCACTGGTTCGAAAGGCGCGCAGGTGCCATCGGGCTCGACCTTGTAATCGCCGGACGCGACCCACACCTCGCCCTGGTATTCCAGGCGCACCTGGGCCGAACCGAGGACATGTCCGGCCGGGTGGAAACTCAACGTGACGCCGTGGTGCACGAGTTTTTCGCCGTAGGCCAGCGTCTGCAAGTTGATGTCCTGGCCGAGGCGCGAGCGCAGGATGCCTTCGCCGGGCGCGGCGGCCAGGTAATGTTCGTTGCCGGTGCGGGCGTGGTCGCCGTGGGCGTGGGTGATGACGGAGCGTTGCACCGGGCGCCAGGGATCAATGTAGAAATCCCCGGCGGGGCAATAGAGGCCTTCGGGTCGGGCGATGACGAGGTCCATGGGGTGACCGGGGAGATGGGCTTGTTACTTATGAGGCGGGGGGCTGTGCAGAAGTTCTATCAGAATGCATGGGGTCCAAATGTGGGAGGGGGCTTGCCCCCGATGACAGAGTGTCAGCCACTGATGCAGTGGCTTATCCATCGCTTTCGGGGGCAAGCCCCCTCCCACATTTGAAAACCGGGTTATTTGCCAGGTGTGAGGGTTAGCCGGCTTTTGCCATACACCTTGTCAAAGTTCTGCGGCTGCATCGGGAAGCTCAGGTATTGCGCCTTGAGCGACGGATCGATGCCGTTGGCATAGTTCGGGCTGGCCGGGTTGCCGGACTGGCCGGTGCCGCCCTGGCCCATCATCGGTTCGGGCTGGCCGAAGTCGACAATCGTGCGCAGCGCTGACGTCTGGGCCACATTGAAATCCTGCCCCCAGTGGTACGGTGCCGGGTTCAGGGTGTTGTGGTCGCCACCGCTGGCGAAAGGCCCGCGAATAACCTGGCCGCCGGCGTTTTTCCAGGCGGTGGTGTGCAGCTTGCCCCATTGCCAGGCCTTGTGATCGGCGCCCAGCAAGCTGTCGCCGCTGCTGATCGCAGCGGCCAGGGTGCGTGCGAGAATCGCCGGCTTGTCTTCTTTTTGCGGTGTGCGCGTGTCATCCCAGAGCGGGCTGTCTTCACGGCCCAGCAAATGGTCTGCGATGGCGGAGTAGGACAGGCTGGCGTTGCTGACAAAGGCTTTCCAGCTGGCGCTGTGTTCCGGGCCGAGTTTGTCGAGGAAGATCTGCCTGGCGCTTTCCTGCAGGAACAGTTCGTAGACCGCCGCGTCGGCGGACGTCGGTGCAAGGCGACCATCAAAGGCCATCAAGCGGCCCAGTGCTTCGCGCGCCTTGGCCTGTTCGGCGGCGGGCAGCGCGTCGATTGCCTGTTTCAGCGGCTGGGCCATGCCCGGTGCCTGGAACATCCCCTTGAGTTTGGCGGCAAACAGGGTGGTCTGGTCGTATTGCATGGCGATCAGGCTGCGGCTGTCGTGCTTGCCTGCGTTGGCCAGTTGCGCCAGGCGCTCGCTGCGCTCCGGCGCGTCCCAGGAATTGGACAGTTGCATGCCATAGCCACGCGGGGCTGTGCGCTGGTTGGCGGTGCCGATCCAGCCTTGAGCCGGGTCCTGGTCATAGGGGTGCAGCATCGCGTCGGCGTAACCGTCCCAGTCAAAGCGCGTGTCCCAGCCGGGCGACGGCAGCAGGCCTTGGCCTTCGCGGCGGTTGGGGAAGCGGCCGGTGACTTGCCAGCCAATGTTACTGGCGTCGGCGAAGATCATGTTCAGCGCAATGGCGCGAATTTCTCGGGTAGCGTCCGAGGCCTTGCCGGCGTTCTGCGCGCGGGACAGGTCGAAGAACGCATCCAGGCTCTTGTCGTCCTTCAAATCGGCGGTTTGCAGGGCCAGGCCAAAACCGCTGGTGAGCGCCTGGCTGCTGTTGAGCAAGGCGCCGTGGCGGGTTTCGTACACCACGTCACGAATCGAGCGTTGGCCTTTGATGAAGAAGGTCTCGTTACGCACGCCGGCCGGTAGCCATTTGCCGTTGTTCTCGTAGTACAGCGCGCTGCCCTGGCGTTTGACCTTTTCCAGGAACAGGTCCTGGGTGTCGCCCTTGACCGCGCTCATGCTCCACGCCACCTTGCCGTTGAAACCCGACAGCAGGGTCGGCAGGCCGGCGATCGACGCGCCGACCGCCTGATATTTCGGCGCACGGATCTGCACGTAGCTCCAGGGCGTTGGTGCTTGCGGCTGGGCGGCGATGTCGTTGGCCAGCAGGCTTTTGCCGCTGCGGCTGCGTTGCGGCCCGATGGCCCAGTTGCTCGACGTGGTCACGCCCAGGGCATTGAGGCTGTTGAGTTGCTGGCTGACGGTGTCCAACCCGGCAAGACCGGTGATCTGGCTCAGGTTCACGCCCTTGAGCTTGTCGGCCTCGGCCAGCGGGATCGCTTCGTCCGGCGCGCTGGGGATAAGCCAGGCGAGCTTGTCGACGCCGACTTTTTGCGCCAGCACCAGCGATGAGATTTCTTCCTGCAGGTTGCTCGACTCACTGAAGTTCAGCAGGCAGAACAGCAGCGCCGAATCTTCCGGTTTCCAGTATTCGGGTTTGTAGCCGGTCTGGGCCAGGTCGGTCGGCAGCTTGTCGCGGTAGCGGAACAGGTAGGCGTTGACGCCCCGTGCGTAGACTTCAAAGAAACGCTTGAGCCGCGGCGACGAGGCGTTGTACAGCTCGCCGGCGCTCTTTTTCAGGTTGACTGCGCGCATGAAGCGGTCGACATCAAGGACCTCGGGCCCGGACATTTCCGCCAGGCGGCCCTGGGCCAGCAGCCGCAGAGTGACCATCTGGGTGATCCGGTCGCTGGCATGCACATAGCCGAGGCTGAACAACGCGTCGTGGAAGGTGTTGCTTTCGATCAGCGGCATGCCCTGGGCATTGCGGCGTATCGACACGTTTTGCGCCAGGCCCTTGATCGGCTCTACGCCAGCTGCGGGGGGCAGGGTGTCCTGGGTGTTCTGGAGCTGGCAACCGGCCAGGCTCAACGCACTGACCACTGCCGCGGCAACGCCGAACCGGGGAAGAAAATGTGTAAGGGCTGGCGAGGCCATGGCAAAGCTCCTGCGGGGGGTAGCGTCATTAAAGGCGCTACGTTAGTGAGCGCGGCGAAACGACGCAAGCGGGAGTTGTGTAATTGCATGAGTACTAATGTAGGAGGGGGCTTGCTCCCGATAGCAGTGGGTCAGTAACAAATAGGCTGACTGACACACTGAATCGGGGGCAAGCCCCCTCCCACATTTTGATCTTCAGTGTGGCTTAGGCGCCGTGGCACTTCTTGAATTTCTTCGCGCTGCCGCATGGGCAAGGATCGTTGCGACCGACGTCTTTCAACGCATTGCGCACCGGCTCCTGGTGAGCGTGGCCGCAGTTCGGGCCGTGGACATGGCCGTGGTCGTGATCCTGGTGATCGTGATCGTGGTTGCAGTCGGGACCATGGACATGGGGTTGCTGAGTCATCGATGTCGCTCCGGAATAAAATCGCCGGGCATTATCTCGCCATTGTGAGCCACCTGCACGTCATTACCGATGAATAATCCGGTTTTCAACTCGCCTTCAAGACGATAGGGCACGGGGCGCTCGGGGTTTTTCAGCATTTGCACCACATCGCGTATTCGCGGCCACAGGTTGGTCCGTACCGACACCCGGAAGTATTTATGACTGCGCGGCGGTACGGTCAGCCATTCGTTGGATTCGCCTTCGGTCAGCACCAGGTCGCCGAGGGTGACCTTGTAGATCAGGCCGCGCACGGTCAGGTCGGCGTCGTCGCGGTTATCCACGCGAAAGTAGAGCTTGAACTTCTGCTCCAGCAACTTGGCACGCACCACTTCGACCTTAACCAGTGATACGTGGGGCGGCGGCGAATCGTCCTCGAACCAGGAGGCGCAGCCGCTCAGGCCCAGGGTTAACGCCAGCATCAGGCTGAATGTGCGAAGCATTGGCGTTATCCCTGTCAGGTCGTTAAAAATAGCTGGAACAGCACTTCTTGAACTTCTGCCCGCTGCCGCACAGGCATGGGTCATTGCGCCCGGCCTTCACATCCACCGTCGGGTCGATGAAGTACCAGCGCCCCTCATTCTGTACGAAAGAAGAGCGCTCGCGGTGGCTATGTTCACCACTGCTGTCGTGCCAGCGCGCCGTGAAGGTCACGAAGGCATGTTCCGGTTGGCCGCCGAAGACCTCGGAATTTTCCACCTCCAGCCCAAGCCAGGTGCTCTGCGCACTCCAGGCGGTAATGGCCTCGCGGTCCAGGCCGGCCTGCTGCGCCGGCAAGGTGGTTGCCACCAGATAGTCGACCAGGCCCAGCACATAGGCGCTGTAGCGCGAGCGCATCAATGCGCTGGCACACGGCGCGGGGTGGCCGGCGTGGTAATGGCCGCAGCAGGCATCCAGCAGATTGCCACTGCCGCAGGGGCAAATGGATGTACTCATTGTGTTACCACCAATACTTGCCAAAATTTTCCGGGTTGGCCCAGAAACGGGCGTTGAGCCAGTCGGGTACTTGTTTATAGTCAAGCAGATCATAGGTAAACAGCGTCAGCACCTGCTCATCGCGCTGGAAACGCTCACCGGCCTGCAGGGCCAGGGAGAAAAAATCGGTGTCCTGCCAGTCGCAGGCGCCCAGGTCCACCAGCACCGCGATGCGGCTGGCATTGAGGTTGCGAATGCCGCCCAGCAACGTCAGACCCTGGGATTTGGGCAGGTGTTCAAGGCAATCGACCACCAGCGCCAGGTCAAAACGCTGCGCCGCCAGTTCGGCGGGCAGCGGTCCGGGTGGGGCAACGCTGACACGCATATCGGGATGCGCCGTTTTAAACGCATCCAGTGCGGGAAACTGGCTGGCGCCCAACAGCAACAGGCGTTTGGGGGCGTGCAGGTCCAGCAACGCGGCCAGCGCTTGCTGGGGTGTACGGGAAGAAAATCCAGCGGTCATTTAAGATCCTCACATCAGGACCCTAGAGACTAGCGCGGCTGGGCGTGCTGGCCTAGCGCATCAGTGCCGATAGCGCCGGTGCCTGAGCCGGGCCTTCTGAAGTTTTTTGATCCTTCACTGGCAAATCGCCTGTAGAAGTCGTTACTGTGCGTCCAAAGAAAAATTCGGAAACACTCGGGAGCCCCATGATGCGTAAGGTTTTTCTGCTGGCCCTGTTGGTCAGCCCCATTGCCCTGGCCCAGAGTGTCAGCGTCGAAACCCATTCGTTGATGCGCCTGCCCAGCAGTACCAGCGTGTTGCAGCTCGAGCGACTGGACGTGGCGGACTACGGCACCCTGTTGATTCCCGCCACCATCAGTCAGATCGCGGTGGAGGAACTGCATCTGGGGCGTGAAGCACGTATCGCCATCGTCCCCGGCACTACCGCGCTGCAGTTGCAGGTGCGCCAGGCTCAACTGGATCAGGGCAGCCAGATCACCTCTCGCGGCGCGCCCGGCACCCATGAAAGACCAGCCAAGCCGGGGCGCGACTTGACCTTGCGTATCGAGTCGCTGACTGCAGAAGCACTGTCGGTGGATGCCCGCGGTGGCGCCGGTGCCCAGGGTTATGCCGGCCTGGATGGCGCCAATGGCGTCGATCCGGGGTGCACCTGGGGTTCTGCCGGGCGTGGGTTCAATGGCGATAACGGCGGCGATGGGTTGCCGGGTGCGTCGGGTGCGCTAGTGCGCGTGGAGTTGCCGCAGAGTTTCCCGGCTGATCAGATCAAGGTCTTGGTGGACGGCGGGCCTGGGGGCTTGGCCGGTGTCGCGGGTAAACCCGGCAAGGGCGGTCAGTCCAAGGGCTGCCTGGTGTACCGCGCCGATGGCGGTGAAAAAGGCCGCTCGGGGTTGGAAGGGCAACCGGGGCCGGCGGGGCCTGCTGGAACAGTGACTATCCAGCGGCTCTGAGTCGCCTGGCCTGACGCCATCGGGGGCAAGTCGAATCGTCGCACCGCCCCTCCCACATTGGAATGCGATCAAAGGTGGGAGGGGGCTTGCCCCCGATGGCGATGTAAGAGTCGCCTTACAACATCGGCCTAGCCGAAGCAATCGCCACTACCACCAACCCGACAATCAAGTTAATCCCCACCAGCTTGCGAATCTGCCCCAATGCAGCCGCGCCCGCGGGCCAATCCTCAGCCGCCACCGCCGCCTTCAACGCCGGAAACTTCAACGCCTGGATGCGAATAAACAGCGCCGTCATCACCAGATACAAACCCATCATCACCTGCACATAGCGCGGCGCCGTTTCAAAACCGTTGAAGCGCAGGTGCAGCAGGCCTACGCCGCTGATCGGCAAAATCAGCACCGCCACCCACACCCATACAAAAAAACGTTGAAACACATTTGCCCACAACTTGAGCCGGGCAGGGCCCTCAAGGGCCGCCATGGCGGCGGGGCGCAGGATCATCCAGGCGAAAAACATGCCGCCGACCCAGATCAGGGCGGCCAATACATGCAGGGTGTAAGCGAGGCTAAACGCGGTCATTGTGGTACTCCGTTCTGCGCGGGATTAATTAGCGGGGTATGATAGCGGCCGATCCGAACCACTGAAAATTTATCCAGCGTTTTTTGCGCCCGACTATCCATGATCAGCACTGAACTCAAAACCACGATCCAGGGCGCCTACTCGCGTTTTCTCGAAGCCAAGAGCTTGAAACCGCGTTACGGCCAACGCCTGATGATCGCCGAAGTGGCCAAGGTCCTCGGGGATATCGACACCGACGACGAAGGGCGGCGCAGCGGCGACCCTGCGGTCGTGGCCGTCGAAGCCGGCACCGGTACCGGCAAGACTGTGGCCTACAGCCTGGCGGCGATTCCCACTGCCAAGGCCGCCGGCAAGCGCCTGGTGATTGCCACCGCTACCGTCGCCCTGCAGGAACAGATCGTCTACAAGGACCTGCCGGACCTGATGCGCAACAGCGGGCTGAACTTCACGTTCGCGCTGGCCAAGGGCCGTGGTCGTTACATGTGCCTGTCCAAGCTTGACGTGCTGCTGCAGGAAGGCCACGCGCAGACTGCCACGGCCTCGCTGTTCGAAGAAGAAGGCTTCAAGATCGAAGTCGACGAAGTCAGCCAGAAATTGTTTACCAGCATGATCGAGAAACTCGCCGGTAACAAATGGGACGGCGACCGCGACAGCTGGCCCACCGCCCTGGAAGACGCCGACTGGGCGCGCCTGACCACCGACCACAGTCAATGCACCAATCGCCATTGCCCCAACTTCGGTCAGTGCGCCTTCTACAAGGCCCGCGAAGGCATGGGCAAGGTTGACGTGATCGTCACCAACCACGACATGGTGCTGGCCGACCTGGCCCTGGGCGGCGGCGCCGTACTGCCGGACCCGCGCGATACCTTGTACGTGTTCGACGAAGGCCATCACCTGCCGGACAAGGCCATCGGCCACTTCGCCCACTACACGCGCCTGCGCTCTACCGCCGACTGGCTGGAAACCACCGCCAAGAACCTCACAAAGCTGCTGGCCCAGCATCCGCTGCCCGGCGACCTGGGCAAGCTGATCGAACAGGTGCCTGAGCTGGCGCGGGAGATCAAGACCCAGCAGCAGTTCATGTTCAGCGCCTGCGAGCAGGTGGCCGACTTCAAGCCCGGCGAAGACGTGGAAGGCCGTGAGCGGCCGCGTCACCGTTTTGTCGGTGGGATGATTCCCGAGCATATGCGCGAAATGGGCATTGAACTGAAGAAGGGCTTTTCCCGCCTGACCGACCTGTTCACCCGTCTCACCGACTTGCTCAAGGAAGGCATGGATGGCGAGGTCAATATCGGCATCGCCAGTAACCAGGCCGAAGAATGGTACCCGCTGTTCGGCAGCCTGCTGTCCCGCGCCCAGGGCAACTGGGAGTTGTGGACCGCCTTCACCGTTGAAGACCCGGAAGACAACCCGCCCATGGCGCGCTGGTTGACCCTGGCCGAAAGCGGTGCGCTATTCGATATCGAGGTCAATGCCAGCCCGATCCTCGCCGCCGAGATGCTGCGCCGCAACCTGTGGAACGTGGCCTACGGCTGCCTGGTGACCTCGGCCACGCTGACGGCGCTGGGCACCTTCGACCGCTTCCGCATGCGCGCCGGCCTGCCGAAAAAGGCCGTCACTGCAGTGGTGCCAAGCCCGTTTCATCACGCCGACGCCGGCGTCCTGCGGGTGCCCGACCTCAAGGCCGACCCACGGGACGCGGCGGCACACACGGCGGCGATCATCCGCGACCTGCCCGAGCTGGTGGAAGGCTCGCGAGGCACCCTGGTGCTGTTTTCGTCGCGTAAACAGATGCAGGATGTGTTTGACGGCCTTGACCGCGACTGGCGTAAGCAGGTGTTCATCCAGGGCAACCTGTCCAAGCAGGAAACCTTGAACAAACACAAGGCGCGGGTCGATGGTGGTGATTCCAGCGTGCTGTTCGGCCTGGCGAGCTTTGCCGAGGGCGTGGACTTGCCCGGCGCCTACTGCGAGCATGTAGTCATCGCCAAGATCCCGTTCTCGGTGCCGGATGATCCGGTCGAAGCGGCGCTGGCCGAATGGATCGAAGCCCGCGGCGGCAACCCGTTCATGGAAATTTCGGTACCCGATGCGTCGCTCAAGCTGGTGCAGGCCTGCGGGCGCTTGCTGCGCACCGAGCAGGACCGGGGCACCATCACGTTGCTCGATCGCCGCCTGGTCACCCAGCGCTATGGCAAGGCAATCCTGAATGCCTTGCCGCCGTTCAGGCGCGAAATTTCTTAAGCCACCGTGGGCGAACTCGCCCACTTCGTGGTCTATCTCATGTATGTCATCAGGCCATTCATCGGCCGTCTGGGAGAACCTTGTTCGTATGATTCGCACGCTGCCCGCTCTTTTTGCCCTGCTGTTCGCCGCGCCCTTGATGGCCGCGCCGGCCGGGCAACAAACGCTGTTCAACTTCGTCCGGCCCGCCGATGTGGTCAAGGTGGCGACCCAGGACGCCAGCCTGCCGCAATACAACGCCGAACAAACCCCGGAGGGCGAAGTGCTGCGCCGCATCACCTTCAGCCCGGCGGCCGAGCCGAGCCTGGTGCTCAGCCCGCAAACCGGCGTGTGGGACTGGTCGCAATCGGGCGCCATGAGCCTGCGTATCCAGAGCGCCATGAATTGGGCGTTGACCCTCTACGTGAAAGTACAAAGTGCCGACGGCAAGACCCTGGTCAGTCGCGTCGACCTGCCGGCCGGCCCGGCCCAGACCTTGCTGGTGCCACTGCAAGCCAACTCGCCGCTGAGCCAGGGCATGAAGGCCGGCCCGCCGATGCCGATGACCGTGGACGGTCAGCGTGTGTTGCTGGCCGCCAGCACCGGGGAAGTTGACCGCAGCCAGGTGGTGTCGGTGACGCTGTCGATGATCAAACCCGATGCCGCCCAAAGCATCCTGCTGGAGCGCTTTGGCGTGCAGGACAGCGAGCCGGTGATGAAGGCCGCCTACAGCGAACTGGTGGACGCTTACGGTCAGTCCACCCGCGCGCGCTGGCCGGAAAAAGTCAGCAGCGACGAGCAGCTCAAGGCCGCAGCCGCCAAGGAGCAGCAACAACTGAAGGGGTGGCTCGCCGAGCGTGACAAATCCGCCCTGGATCAGTACGGCGGCTGGAACAAAGGCCCGGCGTTCGACGCCAGCGGCTTCTTCCGCACTGAAAAGCGCGACGGTCGCTGGTACTTGGTCACGCCGCAAGGCCATCCGTTCTACTCGCTGGGGGTCAACACCGTGGCTGCGGACAACAGCCAGACCTATGTGGCGGGACGAGAGTGGATGTTTGCGGCGCTGCCCAAGGCCGGTGAGCCCTTCGACAAGTATTACGGCAGTGGCGACAACCGTACCGGCAACGGCGCGGGCGAAGGTCGCGGTTTCGGTTCGGGACGCTGGTATGATTTTTATGGCGCCAACCTGCAGCGCACCTATGGCGGTGACGGCTTCGATCAGAAGCGCTGGGTGACCCATACCCTCGACCGCCTGCAAGCCTGGGGCTTCAACACCGTGGGCAACTGGAGCGATCCGGACCTGGCCACGGCTGACCGTGTGCCTTACACCTTGCCGCTGTCGATTGTGGGTGACTACGCCAGCATCAGCACCGGCACCGACTGGTGGGGCGGCATGCCCGACCCGTTCGACCCACGCTTCGCCATGGCCACTGAGCGCGCCGTGGCCATTGCCGCTCGCGATCATCGCGACGACCCGTGGCTGATCGGCTTCTTCGCCGACAACGAACTGGCCTGGGCCGGCCCTGGCGACGATGCAAAATCGCGCTATGCCCTGGCCTACGGCACCCTGCGCATGACCACCGACGTGCCGGCCAAGCGTGCCTTCCTCAAGCAACTGCGCGACAAGTACCGCAATGAGGACGGTCTGTCGAAAGCCTGGGGCATCCACCTGGCCGGCTGGGAGCTGATGGAAGACCCCGGCTTCGAGCCGCCGATGCCCAGCCCGGAACACCCGGAAATCGAGGCCGACTTCAAGTATTT
Organism: Pseudomonas orientalis; assembly: GCF_002934065.1. Lineage (NCBI taxonomy): Bacteria > Pseudomonadati > Pseudomonadota > Gammaproteobacteria > Pseudomonadales > Pseudomonadaceae > Pseudomonas > Pseudomonas orientalis. The sequence continues at coordinate 1,473,926 of NZ_CP018049.1, forward strand.
CCAGAAGACCTTCGCCGATGCCTACTTCAAGACCATCTCCGACTCGCTGAAATGGCACGCGCCCAACCAACTGCTGCTGGGCGGGCGTTACGCCGTGAGCACCCCTGAAGCCGTGGCGTCCTGTGCACAGTATTGCGATGTGCTGAGCTTCAATATGTATACCCTCAAGCCCCAGGACGGTTATGACTTCGCCGCCCTGCGCGCACTCGACAAACCGGTATTGATCACCGAGTTCAACTTTGGCTCGAGCGACCGTGGCCCATTCTGGGGCGGCGTGACGCAGTTGGCCCGTGAAGAAGAGCGGGGCGCGGCCTATGCCGCCTTCCTCAAGCAAGCCATGGCGGAGCCTTCGATTGTCGGCGTGCACTGGTTCCAGTACCTGGACCAGCCCGTGACCGGACGCCTGCTGGACGGTGAAAACGGCCATTTCGGCCTGGTTGGCATCACTGACGTGCCCTTTCAGGGTTTTGTCGAGAGCGTGCGTAAAAGCAATCTCGCGGCGGTCGACCAACTGGGTAAGGAGGCTGAAAAAGCCAGGGCCGCCGGTGCGTCCCGTGAGAGTGAAGGCGGCCGCTCGGGTCAGGCCGGCAAAGGTGCTGGCCAGGGCGCCGGGCATGCTGGCGGGCACTCCGGAAATGGGCATTGATTCGCCGTTGACGGGTTCACAAATCCCTCAATGACTGGAACAATGTCGGCCACTTTTCATGCGGTTTTCTCGAGGTCGCTCCGGTGCAGATTCAGGGTCATTACGCGCTCCAGTTCGAAGCGGTACGTGAAGCGTTTGCCGCATTGTTCGATGACCCTCAGGAGCGCGGTGCCGGGCTTTGCATCCAGGTCGGCGGCGAGACGGTTGTCGACCTGTGGGCCGGCACCGCCGATAAGGACGGCGCCGAGGCCTGGCACAGTGACACGATCGTCAATCTGTTCTCCTGCACCAAGACCTTCACTGCCGTCACCGCCCTGCAGCTGGTTGCCGAAGGCAAGCTGAAGCTGGATGCGCCCGTGGCCGATTACTGGCCGGAATTTGCCGCAGCGGGCAAAGCGTCCATTACCTTGCGCCAGTTGCTCTGCCATCAGGCCGGGCTGCCGGCGATCCGCGAGATGCTGCCCATCGAAGCCCTGTACGACTGGCAACTGATGGTCGATACCCTGGCGGCCGAAGCGCCGTGGTGGACACCTGGCCAGGGCCATGGCTACGAGGCGATCACCTATGGCTGGCTGGTCGGTGAACTGTTGCGCCGTGCCGATGGTCGCGGGCCCGGGGAGTCTATCGTGGCGCGGGTGGCGCGGCCGTTGGGACTGGATTTTCACGTGGGCCTGGCGGACGAAGAGTTTTACCGTGTCGCCCATATAGCCCGCAGCAAGGGCAATATGGGCGATGCTGCGGCACAACGGTTACTTCAAGTAATGATGCGTGAACCCACGGCAATGACTACAAGTGCATTTGCCAATCCGCCGTCTATTCTGACCAGCACTAATAAACCCGAATGGCGGCGTATGCAGCAACCCGCGGCAAATGGTCACGGTAATGCACGCAGCCTGGCCGGCTTTTATAGTGGTTTATTGGACGGTAGTTTGCTGGAAAGCGACATGCTCGAACAATTGACCCGCGAGCACAGTATCGGGCCGGATAAAACCTTATTGACCCAAACCCGTTTCGGCCTGGGTTGCATGTTGGATCAACCGGAGTTGCCCAATGCTACGTTCGGCCTTGGTCCGCGCGCATTTGGGCATCCGGGGGCAGGGGGCTCGGTAGGGTTTGCCGACCCTGAGCATGATGTAGCCTTCGGTTTTGTGACTAATACCCTGGGGCCCTATGTACTTATGGACCCACGGGCTCAGAAGTTGGTCGGAATATTGGCCGGTTGTCTATAAACCCCTTGCTGTTTCACAATTTTTTGTTACAAAGGCACGTATAAGAAGACGCTGAACGCAATGATGTAACTTCAATGTTCTTTAAGCGTCTGGTTAACGGGGCATGTGGCCCCTTGGTTTTTTCTCATTTTGTGGATATCTCATGTTATCGAACAAGTCCTTGGCACTGGCGCTGTGCCTCACTATTACCGGCTGTGCACAAACTCCACAAAATGATGCCGAAGGTGGGCACTGGTGGTCATTTGGATCAGATAAGGTTGCTACCAAGGACGCAGTGACCCAGACCGACGCCAAGCCGGATGCCAAGCCTGTTGCTGACGCCAAGCCCGCTGCCGATGCCAAGCCTGTCGCGCCTGTCGCCGCAGCGCCTGCTCCGGCAGCCAAGAGCGACACTGGCTTCAACTGGTGGCCATTCTCCGCCAAGAGCGCCGACGACAAGGCCGCCGAGGCCAAGGCCGACCTGAAAGCCGACCTCCAGGCCGCCACCCCGGCTCCCGTGGCCAAGACCGACACCGAAGCCCACTGGTGGTGGCCGTTCGATACCAAGCCCAAGCCACTGGCCAAGGTCGATGTGACCAACGTGCAGATGCCCGATCCGAAAATCACCCAGGCCTGGCTGGACGATTACGAGCCGCGCCTGCGCGCTGCGATCAAGGACAGCAACCTGCAATTGGAACGTCGCGACAACGTACTGGTGGTCATTGCCCCGGTAGACGGCTCTTACAACCCGAAACGCCCGGCGATGCTGCTGCCGGTGACCCTGGGCCCGTTCACGCGCGTCGCCAAGGCCGTTGAAGCCGATCCAAAGACCGCCGTACTGGTTCTGGGCCACGTTGATGCCACCGGCAGCGCTCCGGCCAGCCAGGCGCTGAGCAAGGAACGCGCGCAGTCGATTGCCTCGATTTTCAGCCTCAGCGGTTTGAAGCAGGACCGCCTGATGCTGCGGGGCATGGGCGACCTGATGCCGCGCGCCGCCAATGACAGTTCCCAGGGCCGTGCGCTGAATCGTCGCATGGAAATCATGTTCACTCAGCGTACAACTATGTTGGCGCTGCTGAGCCAGTACAACTCGGGCAAGACTCCGCCTGTGGCTGAAATGGTCGCCGTGCAGGATGTTCCCGCACCGGCCCCGGCGGCAAAAGCCCCGGCCAAGAAAGCGCCGGCCAAGAAAGCCGCCGCCAAGCCGGCTGCCAAGTCAGCCGCTAAAAAGGCCCCGGCCAAGCCGGCTGCGAAGAAACCGGCTGCGACCAAAGCCAAGGCTGCTGCACCGGCGAGTAACGACCAGGCGAAAAACTGATCCGTTGAACCACAAGGATAAAGCCGCATGACCCAGGCACTGGCCGATATGCGCCGTGACTACACACGGGACGGTTTGAGCGAGGCCCAGGCCCCGGACGAACCGTTTGCCTTGTTCCACCAGTGGTTCGCCGATGCGGTGAAAACCGAGCAGGCACCGGTGGAGGCCAATGCCATGACCCTGGCGACGGTTGACCAGGACGGTCGGCCGCACTGTCGCATCCTGTTGCTCAAGGGCCTGGATGCACAGGGCTTTACCTTCTTTACCAACTATCAGAGCGCCAAGGGTGAGCAACTGGCGGCGCGCCCGTTCGCGGCCATGACCTTTTTCTGGCCGACCCTCGAGCGCCAGGTGCGTATTGAAGGGCGGGTGGTCAAGGTCACGCCTGAAGAGTCGGATGCTTATTATCAGGTACGCCCCCTGGGCAGCCGCCTGGGTGCGTGGGCATCGCCGCAGAGCAAGGTCATTGGTGATCGCGAAGAACTGCAGCAACTGCTCAAGGCGACTGAACAACGTTTCAGCGACACCCAACCCGATTGCCCCGAGCATTGGGGAGGCTATCGTTTGTTGCCGGAGCGCATCGAGTTCTGGCAAGGCCGCGCCAGCCGACTGCATGATCGCCTCAACTATCGGCTGCAAGCGGGCCAATGGACGCGCGAGCGTCTTGCGCCTTGAGCGTCGCCTTTCGTCATCTCATCTGAATCATGTCCTGCGCGCCGAAGTCTTTATGTACGAGATTTCGGCGTTTTCGGCTGTACGACTACACTGATCAACCAGGCTATGGCATGGTGCGGCTTAGCTACCGCTCGTCGAATCCTGTGGTACCGACAGTCTGTACTCAGGCTGAATGAAAGCACTTTTTTGCCTGGCTTGCCGTGACAGGCGCCAAGCCGCAGCGTTTAATGAATACCTGTCCTTTGGAGTTGATGCTATGCGTAAGTCTGTTTTACTAGTTGCCTGCTTTACTACCCTGTCCTTGCTGTTGGGTGGCTGCGCCTCGAGTCTGACCGGCGACTCCTACTCCCGTGACGAGGCGCGTCGCGTACAGACCGTTCGCATGGGCACCATCGAATCCCTGCGTCCGGTGAAAATCGAAGGCACCAAAACCCCAATCGGCGGCGCTGCGGGTGCAGTCATCGGCGGCGTTGGCGGCAGCGCCATCGGCGGCGGCCGTGGCAGTATCGTCACCGCTGTGATCGGCGCGGTGGCCGGCGGCCTGCTGGGTTCGGCCACCGAAGAAGGCCTGACCCGCACCCAGGGCGTGGAAATCACCGTTCGCGAAGACGACGGCAGCATGCGCTCCTACGTACAAGCCGTGCAGGAAAATGAAATTTTCCGCATTGGCGACCGTGTACGCATCATGACGGTTGACGGTACCAGCCGCGTTACCCGCTAAGCGGTCAGCGAAAGGCAAAGAAAAACCCCAACCGGGTGACTGGTTGGGGTTTTTTGTTTAATGGGCCGTGATCTTACCGTCTAAAAGATCCTAATTGCACATAATAAAAAACCGCCTTAGTAGGGCGGTTTTTTATCGCAAGGCCATATCAAGCTAGCCTTGCAGGCTCACAGAACGCAATGACATGGTCGGAATGTTACTGCCGGCTGCGGTATCTGGCAAGAAGCCGTTGTAAAGCAGCACTAGCGCTTCTGATACTTTTTTTGTCAGAAAGAAATTGAAAATAAATAACAAAATTCGCCGTGCGCTTGGTCACACCTTCGGTGGGCCGCTCAGTTAGTATCGACGCCGTTCTACGTTCGTCATCCTGTGAGTCAGCCGGGTCAATGAGCAAGGTTTTGGACCCGCCGCCACGGGCTAGTAATCCGTGCCGGATTGATGCGGAGGGCCCGTCAACCCTGCCGCCTCATAGAACGCAATGACAGCATTCGAAGGCCCACGTGTTCCGGTAAGTGCGCTGGAGGTAAGGCCCAACGCTTGGAGGGCCGAGTATGTCTAAGTTTGCACGACGTACGTGGAACCTCGTAGTGAATGCCCTGCGTGTTTATCACGTATGGGTATTCCTGCGGGACAGCTTCGATGACCTGTAAGGTCTGAGAAGTGGGGCCGCCTCGATTCAGTTCGAGGCGGCTTTTTGGTGTTTGGCGATCACCTGCTAGGAAGTGACGGCTTTCCTGCGACTGGCCATCGCCGTCACCGCATAACCGATACAGGCCGCCAATATCGAACCGGTCAGAATCCCCATGCGATCCTCGCCGGCAAACTCGCTGACACCCGGTACGAAGGCCAGTGAGCCGACAAACAGGCTCATGGTAAAGCCGATACCACACAGAATCGCTACCCCCAGCACCTGGCCCCAGTTAGCGCCGCTGGGCAGTGAGGCGATGCCGGTCTTGATGGCCAGCCAGGTCAGGCCGAACACACCGATGGTCTTGCCGATCAACAGGCCGGCGGCAATGCCCATGGGCACGTGGTGGGTAAAGCTCTCGAGGCTGACGCCGGTGAGGGACACCCCAGCGTTGGCAAACGCGAACAACGGCAGTATGGCGTAGGCCACCCATGGGTGCAGGGCATGCTCCAGAGTCAGCAGGGGCGAGGTTTCGGCATTGCGGGTGCGCAATGGAATGCAGAACGCCAGGGTCACCCCGGCCAACGTGGCGTGCACGCCGCTCTTGAGTACGCACACCCACAGGATCAGGCCGATGATCAGGTACGGCCCAAGCTTGACCACGCCCATGCGGTTCATCGCGATCAAGGCGATCAGGCAGGCCGCTGCGCCTGCCAGGGATGCGCCGGACAGGTCGGCGGAATAGAACAGCGCAATGACGATGATGGCGCCCAGGTCGTCGATGATTGCCAGGGTCATCAGGAACAGTTTCAACGACACCGGCACGCGTTTACCCAGCAGTGCCAGCACGCCCAGCGCAAAGGCGATATCCGTGGCCATCGGGATCGCCCAACCGGCGAGGGCCGCAGGGTTGTCCTTGTTCAACGCCCAGTAGATGAGCGCGGGCACGACCATGCCGCCGATCGCCGCCGCACCCGGAAGCACCACTTGCGACGGTTTGGACAGGTGCCCATCGAGCAGCTCGCGCTTGACCTCAAGACCGATCAGCAGGAAGAACAACGCCATCAGGCCGTCATTGATCCACAGCAAGGCGGGCTTGGCGATCTGCAGCGCGCCAACCTGGGCCACCACGGGCGTGTCGAGAAAGGCGCCGTACAGGTGCGACAAAGGTGAGTTGTTGATAATCAGCGCCAAGGCGGCGGCAGCGATCAGCAACAGGCCGCTGGCGGCCTCCAGCTGGAAGAAACGAGTGAAAGTGCTACGCAGAGGCAAGGGATGCTCTCCAATCCAGGTTCAATAGGTGGGTACCCTAACCCGTACCGTTAGTTGTTAAAACAAAAGTTATATTCTTATTTGTTATAAGCGTAGGGCAGCGCTAGCGTTGCGTCTAAGCCTAGCAATTGTGTGTCCAATTGAGTCTTCACTGTATCTGTGTGCAGTGTAGGAAACCCCCTAATATCGGGCTGAAATCCTTAGAGAAGTCCCTCATGAGCGACCACCGTCCCTGGGCCCGCGAAGCCATCCGTATCATTGAAGCGGATTTCCAGCGCAGCGCCGACACCCACCTGATCCCGTTGCCATTGCCGGGCTTGCCGGGTATCGAGTTGTACTTCAAGGATGAGTCCAGCCATCCGACCGGCAGCCTGAAGCACCGGCTGGCCCGTTCGCTGTTCCTGTACGCATTGTGCAACGGCTGGCTGAAGCCGGGTGCACCCGTGATCGAGGCTTCCAGCGGCTCGACGGCCATTTCCGAAGCCTATTTCGCGCGCCTGCTCGGCCTGCCGTTCATTGCCGTGATGCCCGCCACCACCTCCCAGGAGAAGATCGCCCAAATCGCCTTTTATGGCGGCAAGAGCCATCTGGTGCAGGACCCTACGCAAATATATGCCGAGTCCGAACGTCTGGCGCAGGAGCGCGGCGGCCACTTCATGGACCAGTTCACCTACGCCGAGCGCGCCACCGACTGGCGCGCGAACAACAACATCGCCGAGTCGATCTTCCAACAGTTGCGTTTCGAGCAACACCCGGAGCCGAGTTGGTTGATTTCCAGCCCCGGAACCGGCGGCACTACCGCGACCCTGGGACGCTATGTGCGCTATCGCCAGCATTGCACCCGCGTGCTGTGTGCCGATGCCGAACGTTCGGTGTTTTTTGATTATTACCTGAGCGGCGACGCCAGCCTGCGCCTGGACTGTGGTTCGCGGATCGAAGGCATTGGCCGGCCACGGGTCGAGGCCTCGTTTTTGCCGGCGGTGATCGATGCGATGGTCAAGGTGCCGGACGCGCTGTCCCTGGCGGCCATGCATTACCTGGCCGAGCGGTTGGGCCGGCGGGTAGGGGGGTCCAGCGGGACGAATCTGATCGGTGCCCTGGTGGCTGCGCAACAGATGAAAGCGGCGGGGGAGTCGGGGTCGATCGTGGCGATTCTATGTGATGGGGGAGAGCGCTATGCCACCACTTACTACGATCAGGCGTGGCTGGCGGGGCAGGGCTATGACTTGCAAGGATTGATCGCGGCCGTTGCAGCAAGTGTCGAACACGGTGATGCGCTACCCGACACTGTCCTGCGCGCTAATATCTGACACACCACGAACCAAATGTGGGAGGGGGCTTGCCCCCGATTGCGGTGTGTCAGTCAAAGAGGCTCCAACTGAACCACTGCTATCGGGGGCAAGCCCCCTCCCACATGTTCTCAGGCCTCGATGCCCAGCATGTCCCGCGCCAAGGCCTCGGCAATCCGAATGCCATCGACACCTGCCGACAGAATGCCCCCGGCATAACCCGCGCCTTCACCGGCCGGGAACAAGCCTTTCACATTCAGGCTCTGCATCGATTCATCACGGGTGATCCGCAGCGGCGATGAGGTGCGGGTCTCGATGCCGGTTAAGACCGCGTCGTGCAGCGAGTAGCCTTTGATCTGCTTCTCGAATGCCGGCAAGGCTTCGCGGATGGCTTCGATGGCGAAGTCCGGCAGGGCCAGGGCCAAGTCACCCAGGGATACCCCCGGCTTATAGGACGGCTCCACGCTGCCGATAGCCGTGGACGGCTTGCCTGCGATGAAATCGCCGACCAACTGCGCCGGGGCTTCGTAATTGCTGCCGCCGAGCACGTAGGCATGGGACTCCAGGCGCTCCTGCAGTTCGATACCGGCGAGCGGCCCGCCCGGGTAGTCCACCTCAGGCGTAATGCCGACCACGATGCCCGAGTTGGCATTGCGCTCATTGCGCGAATATTGGCTCATGCCATTGGTCACGACGCGATTGGGTTCCGACGTCGCGGCCACCACGGTACCGCCAGGGCACATGCAGAAGCTATAGACCGAGCGACCGTTTTTGGCGTGATGCACCAGCTTGTAATCGGCGGCACCGAGTTTCGGGTGCCCGGCGTATTTGCCCAGGCGTGCGGCGTCGATCAACGATTGTGGATGTTCGATACGGAAACCCACCGAGAACGGCTTGGCCTCCATGTACACGCCACGGCTGTGAAGCATGCGGAAGGTGTCGCGGGCACTGTGGCCCAGCGCAAGGATCACGTGCCTGGAGAGGATGTGCTCGCCGCCGTCGATGACCACGCCATTCAACTGGCCATCTTCGATCAGCACGTCGGTGACCCGTTGTTCGAAGCGCACTTCACCGCCCAGGGCGATGATCTGCTGGCGCATGTTTTCCACCACGCCGGTCAGGCGGAACGTGCCGATATGCGGTTTGCTGACATACAGAATCTCTTCCGGCGCGCCGGCCTTGACGAACTCGTGCAGCACCTTGCGCCCGTGGAATTTCGGGTCCTTGATCTGGCTGTACAGCTTGCCGTCGGAGAAGGTCCCGGCGCCGCCTTCGCCGAACTGCACGTTGGACTCGGGGTTGAGCACGCTTTTGCGCCACAGACCCCAGGTGTCCTTGGTGCGTTGGCGCACTTCCTTGCCACGTTCGAGGATGATCGGCTTGAAGCCCATCTGTGCCAGCAGCAGCCCGGCGAAGATTCCGCATGGGCCGAAACCGACTACCACCGGCCGTTCGACCAGGCCATCCGGTGCCTTGCCCACCACGTGGTAGCTGACATCCGGCGCCGGATTGACGTTGCGATCATCGGCAAACTTGAGCAGCAGGGCCGCTTCGTTCTTCACATTGAGGTCGACGGTGTAGATGAAGCACAATTCCGAGGACTTCTTGCGGGCATCATAGCTGCGCTTGAACAGGGTGAAATCGAGCAGGTCATCACTGGCGATGCCCAGGCGCTGCACGATGGCAGGCCGCAGGTCTTCTTCGGGATGGTCGATGGGCAGCTTGAGTTCGGTGATTCGTAACATGACAGGATCCGGTAGGCGGCGGGCAAGAAGGCCGGCTGTTTTGCAAACCGGCGATTATAAGCCCCAATAGGGTTTTTCCGTCAGGTTAAAACGATGCAAGCTGCAATCAGTCCTCTCGCGAGCCGCCGAACGCCGCACAACCACGCTGTACCTGGCCGTTGACACGCAATTCGGCGCTCATGTGCTGCAGGCTGCCGCTCACGCTGTCGACGCAGCGCTGCGGGGCGACCCACAATTCGATGTGCTGGTGATTGGCATCGGTCATCAGATTGAAGCGCCCGTCACCCAGTTGCTCTTCGACATAAGGCACCGCCAGAGGCGGCTGGCCTTCGCGTTCCAGCACCATGCCCTTGGCCGTGACGCTCATCGCCCAGGCCGGCTTATGGCCGTTTGCCCGCAGGATCATGCGCTTGAAGTCCGGGTCATTGCAGGCCGATGTCGAGCGCTCCACGCGATACAACTGTTGCAGGTCCACCGAGCCCTGGGTGCCGCTGGCGACGCCGGAAAACTTGCCGCGCAAGTCGGCAAACAACGTGCCTTGCTGGCCGGCCAGGGAGGCGGCTTCCTGCAGGATGCTGGTGCCGGCGGTATCGTTGACCACGTAGTTGCGCTGGTCGCCGCAGGGTTGGAACAGCAGCTTGCCGTCAACTGCCGTCAATTCGCCCTGCATGCGGGTCAGCCCGACGGTAGACAGCCTGGCCGGCTCGCTGTCGAACATCTGGCAAGCGGCGAACAAGGGGAACAGGGCTAGCAGGGTAAGGGTCGAGGCGGCACGCATTTTCGGTCTCCAGACAAGTGCCGTCACGTTACGCAGGCTCGCGCCGCATCACAAGTGTGCGGCGCAGCTTCAGGCGATTCTTACAACCCTGAAACTCAGCCCACGATAAAAGTCTGACCGGTCTGCAAGCCCTCGACACTTTTCGCGTAGGCCAAAGCCACTTCGGCGCCTGCTACCGGTTTGAACCCACGGAAATAGGGGGCGTAGCTGCCCATGGCTTCCACCAGCACCGTCGGGCTCACGGAGTTGACGCGCAACCCCCGGGGCAGTTCGATTGCTGCGGCTTTGACGAAGGCGTCCAGCGCACCGTTGACCAGCGCCGCCGAGGCACCTGTGCGGATCGGATCACGGTTCAGGATGCCGCTGGTGAAGGTAAACGACGCGCCATCATTGGCGAACTCGCGGCCGATCAGCAGCAGGTTGACCTGGCCCATCAGCTTGTCACGCAAGCCCAGTTCGAAGTCGGTTTGGCTCATCTCTCCCAGCGCCACGAAGTTCACGTTGCCTGCCGCGCAGATCAGCGCGTCGAACGTGCCGGTCTGCTCGAACAGCTTGCGTATCGAGGCGCTGTCGCTGATATCGACTTGGAAGTCGCCGCTGTTACGACCGATGGCAATCACGTCGTGACGCTGCGCCAGCTCGGCCTTGACTGCCGAACCGATCGTGCCGCCGGCACCAATCAAAAGGATTTTCATCGTACTGTTCCTCCAGGAGTGAGATGAAGGTTCAGTCTAGAGTGGCTTTTTCCGTGGATAAACGCGCTAATGGGCAACCGTTGGTTTTCAATTGGAAACAATCGATGAGCGAAATGGACGATCTGGCGGCTTTCGCCGTATTGATCGAAGCCGGCAGTTTCACCCTGGCGGCCGAGCAACTGGGGTGCAGCAAGGGGCAATTGTCCAAGCGGATCAGCCAGTTGGAAGCGCAGTTCGGCGTGGTGCTGCTGCATCGCACCACTCGCAAGCTGAGCCTTACTGCGGCGGGCGCGGTGTTGCTGCCCCAGGCACAAGCGCTGGTGGTGCAGGTGGAACGGGCGCGTCAGGCACTGGCACGGCTTAAGGATGACTTGGCCGGGCCGGTGCGTATGACGGTTCCGGTTTCATTGGGAGAAACATTCTTCGATGGCTTGTTGCTGGAGTTTTCCAAGCAATACCCCCAGGTGCAGATCGAACTGGAACTGAACAACGGCTATCGAGACCTGGCACGGGACGGATTCGATCTGGGCGTGCGCTCGGGGGCCATCGAGAATGAGCGTCTGGTGGTCAAGCCTCTGCTGGCCTGGCACGAGATGACCTGCGCCAGCCCGGCTTATCTGCAACAGCATGGCGAACCGCTGTGCCCGGCGGATCTGGCGGGCCACACCTGTTTGCTCAACAGTCACTACAGCGGCCGCGAGGAATGGCTGTATCACCAGCGGCATGAGCTTCTGCGTGTGCGCGTGAGTGGCACCTTCGCTTCCAACCACTACAACCTGTTGAAGAAGGCCGCATTGGTGGGCGCCGGTATCGCGCGGCTGCCGTCGTACCTGCTGCCGGCGGAATTGGCTGACGGTCGATTATGCTGGCTGTTGCGTGACTATCAGACGCGCAGCCAGCCGATGTACCTGGTTCATCCCTATCAAGGTGGCCTGCCGCGCCGCACCCAGGTACTGGCCGACTACCTGGTGGACTGGTTCAAGCGCAGCGGTGCAACCCTGGATCGCCTTCAGCGGTAGTGCCGAGCGATCCAGTGGTCGATGGATAACCGGCCCGGGCCCCTGGCCACCAACAGTAATAACAGCGCAATCCAGGTGCCATGGGTGGGGTAGGCGTCCGGGTAGACAAACAACTGAATGGTCAGGGTCATGCCGATCAAGGCAAGGGCCGAGAATCGCGTGGCCAATCCCAGCAGGATCAGCACCGGGAAAAAGTGCTCGGCAAATGCCGCCAGGTGCGCGGCGACTTCGGGGGACAACAGCGGGACATGATATTCGCTGCGAAACAGTGGCAAGGTCGAGGCAGCAAGTCTGGGTTCGCCGAGTTCGAAGGTGCCATTGATCAGGTCGATGGTAAAGCCTTCGACCTTGGTTTGCCCCGACTTCCAGAACACCGCCGCGATGGAGAAACGGGCGATAAAAGCGATCAGGCTGTAAGGGGTTTTTTCGAGAAGGGCTATGGCCTGTTTCAGCAGGCCGGCAGCGGAACTGTTCATGGCGATACCTTTTGTTCCAGGTGTAAGTGAGCGATGGCGTCGTGCCTGATCAACAGCGTCAGGCAGCGATGCAGGTCGAATTCGGAGGAGGCCTGCAAGGCATGCTCCACCGCCATTTCCAGCCCCGTGCCCTGGTTCAGGCAGTTGATAAAGGCCACCGAGCCGCTGTCGATGGCGAAAGTCTTGACCGCCAGCCCGTGGCGCAACACCAATGCGTTCTGCGCAGGCCAGGGGTTGAAATCAGCGAGACCGCCGTCAGTCTGGTGCGCGGCCCATATCGCCACCACCGCATGGGCAGAGCGCAAGGTGGCAAGCGATGGATGCAGTTGCAGGCTTGACTGCCCGAGGTTGGCCTGGCCCTGAAGGTGCTGAAGAATATGCTGCTGGCACAGCGCCGGCGTGTCGGCTGCGTGATAGGCACGCACCCGCAGGCGCTCCAGTCGTGCGACATCCGCCAGGTAAGGCACGCTGTCGGCCGGTTCGAATACCTGAATAAAATCGGCCAATCGGCTGCCGTACTCGTTGATCAGCGGGCTGGCAGGCGGGTTGGCCTGGACGAAAAGGCCGGCCATGGCGCGAAAGAACTCATCGCCCACCAGTTGCAACGTCACCGGATAACTGGCCGCCAAGGCATTGATCAGCGAGCCATGCACATTGTTGCGATACACCGCAAAGCGGCTGGCGGGGTCGGCGCCGTTGCTGCTGAACAGGCCATCCGGGCAGCCACCGTGCGCCGCGAGCAGGGCATCGGCAAACGCGCTCTGGACACTCATGACATCACCCGCGACAGATGCCATTCGGCTTGCCGGGCCTCGGCGTGCAGCACGCTGAAGGCCGGCACCCGGTTATCGCGCTCGATCAGTGTGGCGACCGGCCCCGTACGTTCGAGCACCTGTTCGTAGAGTCGCCACACGGCATCATCGACCGGCGCACCGTGATCATCGATGAGCAGTCGGTCGCCCAGGCTGTCGGTGTCTTCGGCAAAGCCGGCCAGGTGTACCTCGCCGACGGCATGCAAAGGCAAGGCATCGATGTAGGTCAGCGCATCACGCTGATGATTGATGCACGACACGTAGACGTTATTCACGTCCAGCAGCAAACCGCAGCCGGTGCGCCGAACGATCTCGCTGATGAAGTCGGTTTCGTCCAGGGTGGAGCGCTGGAACTGCACATAAGTCGACGGGTTCTCCAGCAGCATCGGCCGCTTGAGCGTGCTTTGCAGCTGGTCTATGTGCTCGCATACCCGAGCCAGCGCTTGCGCATCGTAGGCCAGGGGCAGCAGGTCATTGAGAAATACCGGGCCGTGGCTGGACCAGGCCAGGTGTTCGGAAAATGCGTGGGGTTGATAGCGATCGATCAGCCTGGCCAACCTCGCCAGGTGCTGAGGGTTCAGTGGACTTTCGCCGCCGATGGAGAGGCCCACGCCATGCAGTGACAGTGGGTAGTGCTCGCGGACCAAGCCCAGGTGGTGGTGAAAAGGCCCGCCGGCAACCATGTAGTTTTCGGCATGCACTTCGAAGAAACCGACGTCGGGGCGGGTCTCAAGCACGTGCTGGATGTGCTCGGTCTTCAGTCCCAGCCCGGCCCTGTGAGGGAGGCCGGGCACCTGAGCCGGTGAGACCGTGGGGGAGAGTGAAAGCGTCATCATCAGTCCTCAGGTTTTTTTTGGATTCAGGACTTGGCGGTAAAGGCCGCTTCCTGACCGAAACCGGTTGGCGAGGTGGAGCTTGGGGTCTTGAGGCACGTACCGGCTGGGACCAGTTTCCAGGCGTTGGCCTGGTCTTTGGTTTTCGAGGTGCCGGCGCAGGAAGTGCCGGCGCCTGCGGCGCAGTCGTTCTTGCCGGCTTCGGCGATGCCGAAGCATTTCTGCATGTCGTCGGCGGCATGGGCGGTGGTGGCGAGGGCAGACAGGCTCAGAGCCGAGCCGAGGGCCATTACGAGGGCGGCGGCGGACAGCTTGGTGGTCATGGTGTATCTCCAGCAGTGGGTTGAAAGGACAGGCTCGATTGCCTGCCTGCACCACTAGAGAGAGGGGGATTGGGTTCGTTACAAGACCAGTCGAAAAAACTTCAAATGACGCAAAACAAATGTGGGAGGGGGCTTGCCCCCGATAGCGGTGTATCAGTCAAAAATGTTCTGACTGAACCACCGCCATCGGGAGCAAGCCCCCTCCCACATTTAGAGCCAGCGCCGGGTCTTAGCCGCCGAGGTACGCCTCCCGCACCTTCGGATCCGTCAACAGCTGCTCGCCAGTGCCCTGCATCACCACCCGGCCGTTCTCCAGCACATAGGCCCGGTCGGCGATTTTCAGGGCCTGGTTGGCGTTCTGTTCCACCAGGAACACCGTCACGCCGTCCTTGCGCAGCTGTTCGATGATGTCGAAGATCTGCTGGATGATGATCGGTGCCAGGCCCAAAGATGGCTCGTCCAGCAGCAACAGCTTGGGCTTGCTCATCAACGCGCGGCCGATGGCGAGCATTTGCTGCTCGCCGCCGGACATGGTGCCGCCGCGCTGGCTGAAGCGTTCCTTGAGACGGGGGAACAGGTGCAGCACCTTGTCCATCTGCTCCTGGTAGTCGCCCTTGTCGGTAAAGAACCCGCCCATGGCCAGGTTCTCCTCCACGGTCAGGCGCGAGAACACGCGACGGCCTTCCGGTACCACCGCAATGCTCTTGCGCATGATTTCGGCGGAGTGCTTGCCCACCAGCTCTTCACCCATGTAGCGGATGCTCCCGCTGTGGGCCTGGGGCGAGCCGCACAGGGTCATCAGCAGGGTGGACTTGCCGGCACCGTTGGCGCCGATCAGGGTCACGATCTCTCCCTGGCGCACTTCCACGTTGACGCTGTGCAGGGCCTGGATCTTGCCGTAGAAAGTGCAAACGTTTTCGAATTGCAGCATTTTACGCTTCCCCCAGATAGGCTTTGATCACTTCGGGATTGTCGCGGATCTGCTCCGGCGTCCCGTCGGCCAGCGGCGTGCCCTGGTTGATCACCACGATATGGTCGGAAATGCTCATGACCAGTTTCATGTCGTGTTCGATCAACAGCACCGTGGCGTTGTTTTCCTCACGCAACACGCCGATCAGTGCCTTGAGGTCTTCGGTTTCCTTGGGGTTCAGGCCGGCCGCCGGTTCGTCGAGCATCAGGATTCGCGGGCGAGTCATCATGCAGCGGGCGATTTCCAGGCGCCGTTGCTGGCCGTAGGCGAGGGTGCCGGCCGGCCGGTTGGCGAACTCGGTGAGATTGACCTTGTCCAGCCAGTATTCCGCGTACTCCATGGCCTCGCGCTCGCTCTTGCGGAACGCCGGGGTCTTGAACAGGCCTGCGAAGAAGTTGGTGTTCAGGTGACGGTGCTGGGCGATCAGCAGGTTCTCGACCGCCGTCATGTCCTTGAACAGACGCACGTTCTGGAAGGTGCGCACCACACCCTTGCGGGCGATCTCGTGACCGGCCAGGCCCTGGATCGGCTGACCGTCCAGCAGGATATTGCCGCCGCTCGGCTTGTAGAAACCGGTGAGGCAGTTGAACACCGTGGTCTTGCCGGCGCCGTTCGGGCCGATCAGCGCCACAACCTGTTTCTCTTTGACGGTCAGGGCAACGCCATTGACCGCCAGCAAGCCGCCGAAGCGCATGCTCAGATTTTCGACTTTCAGGATCTCGCGGCTCATTTGCGCAGCTCCATGTGTGGACGTTGCATGGGCAGCAGGCCTTGAGGGCGCCAGATCATCATCAGCACCATCATGGCGCCGAACATCAACATGCGGTATTCGCTGAACTCACGCATCATTTCCGGCAGCAGAATCATCACGATCGCCGCCAGGATCACGCCCAGTTGCGAGCCCATGCCACCCAATACGACGATGGCGAGAATGATCGCCGACTCGATAAAGGTGAACGACTCCGGGGTCACCAGGCCCTGGCGCGCGGCGAAGAAGCTGCCGGCAAAACCGGCGAACGCGGCGCCCAGGGTGAACGCGGAGAGCTTGATAATGGTCGGGTTCAGACCCAGGGCGCGACAGGCGATTTCATCTTCGCGCAACGCTTCCCACGCACGGCCGATGGGCATGCGCAGCAAACGGTTGATCACGAACAGTGCCGCCAACGCCAGCAACAGGGCGACCAGGTACAGGAACACCACTTTGCTCACCGGGTTGTAGGCAATCCCGAAGTACTCGTGGAAGGTCTGCATGCCTTCGGCTGCGGTGCGGTCGAATGACAGCCCGAAGAACGTCGGCTTGGGGATGCTGCTGATGCCATTGGGGCCACCAGTGATATCGGTGAGGTTACGCAGGAACAGGCGGATGATTTCACCGAAGCCCAGGGTCACGATGGCCAGGTAGTCACCGCGCAGGCGCAACACCGGAAAGCCCAGCAGGAAGCCGAAAGTGGCCGCCGCCATACCTGCCAATGGCAGGCAGATCCAGAAACTCCAACCCAGGTAGTGCGAGAGCAGCGCGTAGGTGTAGGCACCCACCGCATAGAAGCCCACATAGCCCAGGTCGAGCAGCCCTGCCAGACCCACCACGATGTTCAGGCCAAGGCCAAGCAACACGTAGATCAGGATCAGGGTGGCGATGTCCACCGCGCCACGCGAGCCGAAGAACGGCCAGATCAATGCGGCGATGATCAGGCCGATGATGATGTAGCGCTGGGTGCGCGGCAGGGTCAGGAATTGGCTGACCTTGGGCGACACCAACGGCGCACGGTTGCCCTTGAACAGGGCGCCGACCTGCTGGGTGAACAGCACGCGCAAGAACATCAGCACCGAACACAGAGCGATGATGGTCAGGGTTACGGGCCCGGTGCCATGCACTTCCAGGTTGATCCCGACAATGCTCAGCTTGAGGCCGAGTACCGGAAAGGCCACGGCCCATACCAGCAAGGCGCTGAAAAACGCCGATTTAAGATATCTGCTCATACTTTCTCAACCTCCGGACGGCCCAGGATGCCGGTCGGACGGAACAACAGCACCAGAACCAACAGGCCGAATGCCACGACGTCCTTGTACTGGTCACCGAAGATATCGGCGCCAAAGGCTTCGGCCACACCCAGCACCAGCCCGCCGAGCATGGCGCCCGGGATGCTGCCGATGCCGCCCAATACCGCCGCGGTAAAGGCCTTGAGGCCTACCAGGAAGCCGGCGTTGGGGTTGATCACGCCGTACTGCATGCTCAGCAACACGGCAGCGACGGCTGCGAGTGCGGCGCCGATCACGAAGGTCAGGGCAATGATGTTGTTGGTGTTGATGCCCAGCAGGTTGGCCATCTTGATGTCTTCGGCGCAGGCCCGGCAGGCGCGCCCCAGACGGGAGCGGGAAATGAACAGCGTGAGGCCGAGCATGGCCACCAGGGTGACAATGAAGACCAGGATCTGCATGTAGGAGATCAGCACTTCTTGTGCGCCACCTGGGCCGAAGGAGATGCTCCCCGGAATCAGGTTGGGAATGGACTTGTCCTTGGAGTCCTGGGACAGCAGTACGGTGTTCTGCAGGAAAATCGACATGCCGATGGCGGAAATCAGCGGGATCAAACGGTTGCTGCCACGCAGGGGACGGTAGGCAACCCGCTCGATACTGTAGCCATAGGCACTGGTCACGATGATCGACGCCAGGAACGCAGCGGTCATCAACAGCGGCAGGGAGTGGATCCCCATCATGGCCAGCCCGGCAAGGGCGATGAAGGCCACGTAGGAACCAATCATGTACACCTCGCCATGGGCGAAGTTGATCATTCCAATGATGCCGTAAACCATTGTGTAGCCAATGGCTATCAAGGCATAGGTGCTGCCAATGGTCAGGCCATTAACCAGCTGTTGGAAAAAATGATAGATCTCAGGCATTACAGCGCTCCTAAAAACCCGATACGCATTTCACTGGTGGAGTCATTTCCGGCTGGGTGCCCTGTTCTGTGACCAGGTTGCACGAAGCGTTTGCCAGCGAACCGCTGGTGACGGTTTTAAGATTTTCAGGTGAGCCAGCGCCCGGATCGCGGGTGACAGGCCCATAAACCTCGTAAAACAAAGCCCACTGCTCTCACAGTGGGCTTGTTGACCAGTAACGCCTGGCTTACTGAGGGGAAACTTCGGTTTTTGGTTTACCGAAGTGCCATTCGTAGACCACGAACTTGAAGTCCTTCAGGTCGCCCTTGGCATCGAAGCTCAGGTCACCAGTAGGGGTCTTGAAGGTACCGGCGTGGATGGCTTCGGCCACCTTGGCAGTGTCTTCGCTTTTCGCGGCCTTGATACCGCCGGCGATCACTTCGATGGCCGAGTAGGCCGGGAACACGAACGGACCGGTTGGGTCCTGCTTGTTCTTGGCAAACTCTTCAACGATGGCTTTGTTGGCAGGATCGGTGTCGAAGGATTTCGGCAGGGTCACCAGCAGGCCTTCGGAAGCGCCCTGGGCAATTTGCGAGATGGAATCGTTGCCGACGCCTTCTGGGCCCATGAACTTGGCGTTCAGGCCTTTTTCCTTGGCCTGGCGCAGGATCAGGCCCAGCTCCGGGTGGTAGCCGCCGTAGTAGACGAAGTCGACGTTGGCTTGCTTGAGTTTCTGGATGATCGAGGAGAAGTCCTTGTCACCGGCGTTCAGGCCTTCGAAGACGGCAACTTTGACGCCTTTTTCTTCAAGGGTTTTCTTTACGGCGCTGGCGATGCCTTCACCGTATTGCTGCTTGTCGTGCAGTACGGCAACGATTTTCGGCTTCACATGGTCGGCGATGTAGTTGCCGGCCGCCGGGCCTTGTGCGCTGTCCAGGCCGATGGTGCGGAAGATCAGCTTGTAGCCACGGGCGGTGATTTCCGGGCTGGTGGCTGCCGGGGTAATCATGATGACGCCTTCGTCTTCATAAATATCCGACGCGGGCTGAGTGGAGCTGGAGCAGAGGTGACCGACCACGAACTTGACGCCGTCATTGACCACTTTGTTGGCGACGGCAACGGCCTGTTTCGGATCGCAGGCGTCATCGTATTCCTTGGCTTCAAGCATTTTGCCGTCTACGCCGCCCTTGGCGTTGATGTCGGCGATGGCCTGCTTGGCACCCATGAATTGCATGTCGCCGTATTGCGTTACGGGACCGGTCTTGGGACCGGCGATGCCGATCTTGATGGTGTCGGCTGCGAACGAATGGCCGGCAACCCCAGCCAGGACCATAGCGGCAAACAGTTTGGAAATCTGCTTAGTAGCCTTATTCATAGTGCTCCACTCTTACTGTTGTATTTTTTATAGTTCTAGCGGCCTTGTGAGCTGCAGAACCGGATCAGATATCGCGGATATCCCCCCGGCATTGCCCTGGCAACTGTACCGGTACAGTGTAGAGCGCCGGTTGATCGCTTGAAAAGCTGGCTGTCGGGGGCAAAACCGGGTTGTGTCGCTTAAATGAAAGAAAAAGACAGAATTGCGCCGGGGTTATACCAGTCTTTCAAGCATTCCCTGGCTTTTCCGACGCTTTCAATCGCTACCTCATTTGCTACTGGGTTTTTCTGACTGAGCCACGACGCTATGATTGCGCCGATTTTTTACTCAGGTGAACTCCCATGACGCAAGAACCAAGCACCCTCTATGCCAAGCTGCTCGGTGAAACCGCTGAAATTACCTGGAAGGAGCTCGAACCGTTCTTTGCCAAGGGTGCCCTATTGTGGGTCGACGCCGGCCTGGATTTGATCGAAGCGGCCGAGGGAATGGCCGAAGACAACCGTGACAAAGTCGCTGCCTGGCTGGCTTCGGGGAGCCTTGGCGAAGTGTCTGCGACGCGGGCGTTGGACCTTGTTGAGCGTGATCCGAGCTTGTGGGCGGTGGTGGTTTCGCCGTGGATACTGATCCAGGAAAGGGCGACGATCAGCAGGTGAGCCCCGCAATGGTGCGCCAGCGCAGCGAAGCGAAGTGTGTAGGCCAGTAGCGTGATGGCTCTTTGCCGTAGAGAAATGTCACAGGTAAGGGTGACGTTAACGTCATGGGCACAGTTGTATGACTGTTGCCAACTCAGTTTAATTGTTACTGAGTACAACTGAATCTCCGTCGTAAGTATGTGATGCCTACTCGAACTGACAGCGACGTATTTTGAGCCCTGAACTATTCATTTTTCAGCAAGGGCTCAATCATGCAACTGGCTTCACGCTTGTCTTCCACTCCCTCTGCGAGCCTTTGGGCGACGCAGGATAATGACTACAAGGCGCACTACCGGAATCAACTCGAAGGCATCGATAAAAAGCTTCAGGTTCTGCGTGCGCGGCCGACGTTTTCATCGTTTTTAAACGAGCGAGTGAATGCCATATTCCCCTCGACCGCCAAGCCTTTGGACGCCTCTCGGGTGTTCATTGAAAGCGATTCGAGCGACGCGACGGTCGAGCCGGATGCCGATCAGGTGACCCGGCTACTCCCCAGCTTGATGGATGCCGTGGTGAGGCGAATTGTCGATGATCAACCCGCGACATATGCCAATCGGCGTACGCGCTTTACCTTTGATCGAGACGAGGCGGCCGACCAGGGGTTGCCATCGTCGCTTACCCCAGTTGCATTTGACGCTTTTCTGGATGACCTTGCCGGTTCACTGCAGACCGCCTACAAGACTTGCCTGGATGCGTTCTGGAATAAGGCAGATACCGCAGCAGACCCGCGCTCGCACAAGCAACGCGTTATTTTAGCGCGCAGTTTGCAAATCAGCCTGGAAGCGTCATTGCTCAGGGCGGACGGAACGCTGAACTCTAATGGCTTGCTGCTGGTCGAGGCGTTTGTGGCGTACCCCGATGCTGTAGCACGACAAACAAGGCCCAACCGGCCTGCCGGCTACTCCCTGGTGCTCAAGGGCACAACTGCGGACATGCCATTGCATGGGGCGTTGGTGCTAACCTCCCAGGGCCCCTCTGATCCGCCGTCAGCTGACAACACTTCACCTGCGGCCCCTGTCGCTCGCCGTGTCGAGCCCAGTGCCAGCGTGGGCATCGTGGTGTTGTTCACACCCAATCGGGGGCTGGAGGCATTCCCTTCATTGGCGCTTCTGGATCAGGAACTGCATCGTCGTTTAAACACCGACTACGAGTTCGATAGCCTGTTCACACTGCTGGCAAACAAAGATTGTGAACCTGCTACAACCTTGCGTGACAGGGTGCCCGCCACAGGATGTTTTGCCTATGAGGAGATTTTCGAATCGGTCTTCAGCACCAGTGTAGCGTCGCAATACGAAAAGTTGATTGAAGACTTGGCATTCGAGGTCAGCCGTTATCAGCAACGGGGTGTAGACGAAGACTTTAGCCAATTGCCGGCCAGCTTGAATCTGGCCACGGACATGCAGCGGCTTTTTGGCGTAAGTGATGTGCTGCTCGCTCGGGAAACAAAGCGCTCCAAGGCTGAACTCGATCAATTTTTAAGCACAGCAGCAGAAGCGGACAAACAGGCTTGGGCGACGGCCGTGCGCGACTACTTGAGTGAGCTGCAACGTACCGATACAGGGGAGGGCGCGCCCTCGGTTTTACAGTTCGGTGACCACAAAGCGTTATTGGCCTACAGCAATGAACAACTGGCGAAGGCGCTGGAGGACCAATATGGCATCAACACGGACCCTTCCGATATCAAGGTCACTATTCGTCGGCCAAACCCTGCACCGGGCATCTATTTTCCCGGTGCCAGGCCTAATCCGCAAACCGGCCAGTCCCACTATGCCATTGAAACAAAAAGCCTGGCAGAGTTGGCGCTGGTCAATGTCGATTACCTCGACGAGGTGTTCGTAGCCAAGTCCCGCTTAAGCCTCTACGGCGAGCCCTATACGGAGTTGACCACGCAGCAAGTCAAGGACCTGGTGCGCGACGTGGATATCGGCGGCTCCTATATTGAGTTTCTGAACACGCGTTTGCTGACCTCCAGCGAGGCTCGCAGGCTCAAGCAGGATTTTGTCAATGTGATGCACAAACAGCTCAGGGTTGATGCCATTGAAGCCAAGATCGCCAAGGATTATTTAGCGCACCCGCAGGACCTTAGTTATCTGTTGGTTAAAAGCGTGCTCGATCAACCCACCGACAACGGTCAGCGGGCAAAAGTCGAGGGTTATAAAGTCGTGGTCGCCGCGCTCTATGTACGTGACATCCTCGTGAGGGGGGTGTTGGCTTTCATCTCGAAAAAACCAAAGGTCTATACCGTGGTGCTTTACACCCCGCGAGCGAAAGACGGACGGGCATTTCGTGAATTCACCGGCATGACGCAACTGCTTGAGCAATTTATCAATGACGAGGCATGGCGTGACTACCTGTTTGAAAGGATGGACGGCGATGCGCTACCTAGGCTGCGCAGCACGCTCAGAAGAGGGGTTTTTCGCAGCGAGGTCTCGTTATCGCCCATCAGTTTGAATTTTCTCGAGTGGTACTACGACGTCGAGGCTCGCGCCGCCATTGCCCATGCGGATCGAAAAACCACCAGTACCCATGAGGCAAATGTGCGTAGCGTCTGGACCGTTGTTGAAGGGATGGTGGAATTGGCACTGGCGGTTTTTCCCACCAAAATCACCTTTGTCATCGGCCTGGTGCGCAGCGCAATGTCGTTGAGTGCGGCCCTGGATGCTTTGCAAAATGATGACTCTGTCGGGGCGACCCATCAGTTTGTGAGGGCTTTCACGTATGCGGTTGGAGCGTTGGTAGACGGCGCCGTGGGTTTTGCTCCGATACATCTCACCCCGCCTGCTCGCCCTCAATTGCCCCACAACATGGCCCTCAAGGCCGCGCCGAAAGGTGTGACGCCTCTGTCCGGATGGGAAAGCAAAGGGATCTACACTCGCCCGGGAAAAGGCTCGACGCCAGGGCAGCATTTTCTCAAGGAGAAAGACCGCTGGTACAAGGTCACCTATGACAAAACCTCGGGAACCGGCATCTGGCGCCTGCAAAAGCCTCGTCAAACGGCAGAATATCAGTATCACCTGCCGCCCCTTGCTCAGAACACTTTGAATGAGTGGGTCATACGCTCGCCAGAGTATGGTTTGAGAGGCGGCTATCACTCACGCATGGCGCGAGATGACCTGACCAGGCTCTACCCCGACCTGGATGCGCAACAGGCTGCCAGGGTGTTGGACTCATTCGATTTCCCCGCTGGCCGTGAAAGGGCTATGGAGCTTAGCCTCGTCAGGCGATTGGGAAGTGGTCCGCTGGAACTACAAGCGATAGGTCTGCGGGATATTCCCGGTGAATTTCGTCAGTACCTGAATTCGGCGACGACGCTGGATCAGGCAAGGCTGCGGCTGCAGGGGATCGACCAAAGCGTGAGTGGGGTTGCAGTGACCCTGCCGCCGGCACGGCCGAGTGTGATCGTGACAAATCAGTGGCGATCATGGGGTGATAGCCTTGAGGGTGCATCGCTGCAAGCCGTACCGGAAACGTTCAGCGTCTACAAGCACACGCCAGTATACAGTCGGGATTCGGGCTGGTCCCAGACCGAAGGTACGTTCATTAAAGTAGCGGATCGTTACTATCGTACAACCGCTGATGTGACATGGTACGACACGAGTGTGGCTATTCGAAATCCCAACGTTTCCTATAACGACTTTGATAGTTTCGAACTGATGTTGCGAAACAACCCGTCTGAACAGCCGATGGTCGCACTCTATGACCGCGGTACTTCCACGTGGCGTGTCATTGATCGACGACCTTTTGAAAAACCGATCACTGCTTACGTTCAGGACGCGTTCCCGGAAATGAGCACGTCGACCCACCGACAAATTGCCCGGGAGATATTCAACAAATACCACAAGAGCTTCGAATATGTGGACCTGCTGCGTATCTGGCGCACGGGGCAGACAAGTATGAAAGATCCTTTGTCGCTTATTTATTTGTCCGTTCACACAGGAGGAGCGAACCCGAAAATTCATATCGGCCGAGCTCATGAGGGCGCTCTACCACCTGTCTGGCGGCGTGTGAATTTTGAGCCTGCCAGTTTTGACCCTCACTTCATTCATGCTGTCACCCGTCCAGGGCCGGTCACGCTGCGAGGGTTGATGGCTGAGATAATGGCCAGGGTCGTGGGTGCTGAATTACTGGAGACATCGACATATGGAACTGCACTCTTATTCAGGCGTGTACAGGACGGTGGACTTTATTGCGTACACCCGGTTGACATCCATGAACCGTTCGTCACAGATGTTGATTTCCTTCGTGTACCTGTGCGCAGTTTCGGCCGCACGGGGCGGCCGGGGAGATTTGCTGTCAGGGAAAACGCCTTTCCTCAAAACGCTGCACGGGTGCGTGTGGCGCTTGGAGAGAACAGGCTGATAAACCTGATCGGAGGCATTCTGCATAACCGCCACGGCACCCAGCTCCCCAATCTGTTTATTATCAGGATCAGCGCCAGTCCCTCCTAAGTGAGCACGCTGATCGTGTGGTCAAGGAGCAAGGTCAGCGGATGGGACGAACGATAGGGGCGGGTTTGATACGTCCCAGGGTGGGGGCTTTTGTCGATGGGAATTCCCTGCTGCCGTCTACGCAGAAGGAGGAGAGCGGGTTGCGTAGCCCAATCCCCTCCATCACACCGATGATGTTGTTGAAGGGCACCGCCGGGCTGAACAGGTAGCCCTGGATATAGTCGCAGCCGTGTTTGAGCAACAGCTCGAATTGCGCCTGGGTTTCCACGCCTTCTGTGACCACCTGCAAGTGCAGGGTATGAGCCATGCCGATAATCGCCTGCACGATTTCACTGTCTGCGGTGGATTTGGGAATGTCCTGGATAAACGAGCGGTCGATCTTCAAGGTGGTGAGCGGCAGCCGCTTGAGATAGGCCAGCGATGAATAGCCAGTGCCGAAGTCATCGATGGCCAGGGAGACACCCAGCGCACGGATCTGCCGCAACAAGGCCAGAGTGCTGCTGATATTGCCCATCAACGCGTTTTCGGTGACTTCCAGCTCCAGGCGATTGGCGGCAATGCTGGCAAAGCGCAGGGCGGCTTCGATTTCGTCAGCCAGTTCATCACGGGCCAGGTTCAGGGCCGAGCAGTTCACGGACATGGTCAGTTCGGTATAGCCGCGATCAGACAGCAGGCTCAGATCGTGACAGGCCTGGCGCAATACCCAGTGGTCCAGTTCGGCAATCAGCCCGTTGCTCTCGGCAATCCCGATAAACCGGTCCGGCGCCAGCAGGCCGTGTTGCGGATGCTGCCAGCGCACCAGGGCCTCCAGGCGCGTGACCTTGCCGAGCTTCATGTCGAAGATCGGCTGATAGAACAGCACCAGCTCGTTACGCGTGCGCAGGGCGGCGCGCAGTTCTTCTTCCAGTTGCAGCTCCAGGAAGGCGCGGGTTTTGAGGTTGGAACTGAAGAAGTGCAGGCTGTTGCGCCCGGCGTCCTTGGACTGGTAAAGCGCCAGGTCGGCGGTTTTGAGCAGTTCTTCACAGGTCTGGCCGTCGTCGGGAAACAGGCTGATTCCGATGCTGGTGGTCATGACCATGCGCCGGCCTGCCAACTCGATGGGTTCTTTCATTTTTTGCATGATGCGCTGGGCCATGTGCCGCGCTTCGTCGCGATGATGGATATTGATCAAAATGCAGAACTCATCGCCGCCAAAACGCGCGACCACGTCGGCATGGCTGCGCACCGAGCTCTTGATATGGCTGGCCAGTACGGTGAGCAATTGGTCGCCGGCGTCATGCCCAAGGCTGTCGTTGATGCGTTTGAAATGGTCGATGTCGAGAAAGATCACCGCCAGCATGCCGTTGGATGCAGTTTTTTCAGCAACCTTTTCCGCAAAGATCTGATTGAAGCCCCGCCGGTTGAGCAAGCTGGTCAGCGCGTCGTAATGGGCGACCTGCTGCAACGAGGCGCGGGCCTGGTCCAGTTCGCTGAGCAGCGCGTTGACCCGGCGCAGATCGCGTTCCTTGTGCTGCAGTTTTTTGTCCGCCAGGGCGGCGCTGATGCTGCTGCCGATGACCAGTAAGGTAATCACCGCCACCGACAGGCCCAACTGCATGGGGTTGTTATCCACCGGCAATTCCATGTTCACGCCGTTGGGTACCAGCATTTGCATGGCTGCCATGCCGGTGAAGTGCATGCTCAGAATGCCCGCGCCGAGCAATAGGCTGGCGGCGTATTTGAGCAATTGATGAAATACGCCGGCACCGTTGCGCAGGTAGCTCGACAGCAATAATGCCGCCAGGCTCGCGCCGATTGCAATTGCCACCGATGCCATGAACAGCTCGGAGTCGAAGTACACCTGGGCCTGGGAGCGCATGGCCGACATGCCGACGTAGTGCATCAGCGCGATACCCACACCCATCCACACCGAGGCCAGCAGGTACTGGTGAAATCGCAGGCGTGCATGACTGAGGGTTTGCATGGCGAACAGCGAAGCGATCAGCGCGATGACCAGCGAGGCGAAGGTCATGATCAGTTCGTAATGAATGGCAATGGGCGCCTGGAAGGCCAGCATGCTGATGAAGTGGGTCGACCAGATTCCACCCGCCAGGCAGCCTGCGCCCAACCAACGCCAGTTGCGGCGGGCTTTGGGGTCTTCCGCGTGGCCCACGCGTTCGGCCATATCCAGCGTGCCGAAGCCCGCCGCGCAGGCGACCAGGTACGCCAGTAGCACCAGAAAGGGGTTATGACTGCAATTGAGTAATAAGTGCCCGTTGTCTGGAAGGTCGGTGAAAAAATGCAGCCCCAGCCATTCCATAGCATGTCCCGTCATAGCGTCGCGTCACAGCCAGAGGCGATGACCTATGACATCGAGTATAGAAGCCTCGCGGGATTTGCCATGAATAATGGCACTTTGATTCAACTCTTTTTGCATGTCGCCCATAGCGTCTGATACTAAGCGCTGATGGGGAAAGGTCGTTCTTCGAGGGGCGCCAGGCCGAAGGCGGCGCGGGCGGTATCGCAGTCGACGTTTTGCACGCCCTGGCTCCACGAGGCGTCGAACTCGCGACAGGGGCTTGAGCGCTGTTCATAAATCGAACAACGCGTGCCTTTACCTACCTCTCCCTCGAGGCTGCAGCAGCGTGCGGGCTTCTGGTCGGTGCCGATCATTGCCACGCGCGTGGGGTTGATCTGCACCACCAGGTCGTCGGGCACCGTACCGCCCGATGAGGCGCATTCGCCCCAGAAGAAAGACACGCGAAAGTGTGAACAGCAGGCACCGCAATTCAGACACGGACTGGCTTCGGACATGGGCGTCATCGATTAAGAGTAGGGAAGGGGAACTGCGGGAAGGCTCGCCATTCTATCTGGGCCGTGGCCGTTGGGAAGGGGGGCGCATAGATATATTTTCGTAGGGAAAGTCCCGTAATTTCGGGGATATCACGCCCTATCAGCTTTACGAATCATTACAGACAAGCGCCGCCAGCCTGACTATGTTGCAGCTACTGAGCAGGATGCAGTGGGCATCGCAGCTCTCATAACAATAAAGAGACGGACCCATGCAGAACTCGACCCAAGCGGCGAATGCCTGGCGCATTCTGTTCCTGCTGTTTCTCGCCAACCTGTTCAACTTCTTCGACCGCACCATTCCCGCGATCATCATCGAGCCGATCCGCATGGAATGGCATCTGAGCGACTTTCAGCTCGGCATCATCGGTACCTCTTTCACCATCGTCTATGCCATCGCCGGGCTACCGCTGGGGCGCCTGGCCGATACGGGTTCGCGCAGCAAACTGATGGGCTGGGGCCTGTTTGCCTGGAGCGGGCTGACGGCGATCAATGGCCTGGTTGGCAGTTTCTGGAGCTTCCTGCTGGTGCGCATGGGCATCGGTATCGGGGAAGCCAGCTATGCCCCCGCCGCCAATTCATTGATCGGCGATCTGTTCCCCGCCCATCGCCGGGCGCGCGCCATGGGGATCTTCATGCTCGGCCTGCCGTTGGGCTTGTTGCTGGCATTCTTCACCATCGGCGCGATGGTCAAGGCGTTCGACAGCTGGCGTGCGCCGTTCTTTATTGCCGCGGTGCCGGGGCTGATCCTCGCGGTGTTCATGTTCTACATCAAGGAGCCCAAACGCGGCGCGGCGGAATCGGTGCAAGTGTCCCAGGAACGCGTCGACCGTCCGATCCGCCGTGTGCTGGCGGTGCCGACTTTCCTGTGGCTGGTGCTGGCCGGGTTGTGCTTCAACTTTGCCACCTACGCGTGCAACTCATTCCTGGTGCCGATGCTGCAACGCTACTTCCTGATGCCTTTGCAGGAGGCCGCGGTGGCCACCGGTGTGATCGTCGGCCTGACCGGTCTGGTGGGCCTGACCCTGGGTGGCTGGATTGCCGACAAGATCCACCAGCGGGTCGCCAATGGCCGGCTGCTGTTCGCCGCGTGCAGCCTGATCATCTCCACGGCTACCACCGCCTGGGCCTTGCATGCCGGGCGTATCGAGATCGGCGTGTTCGTCTTGCTGTTCAGCGTGGGTTGGTTGTTTGCGTACAACTTCTATACCTGCGTCTACACGGCGATCCAGGACGTGGTTGAACCGCGGCTGCGAGCCACGGCGATGGCGTTGTTCTTTGCCGGTTTGTATCTACTGGGTGGGGGGATGGGGCCGATTGTGGTGGGCGGACTGTCTGATCATTTTGCGCATGCGGCAATGTACGCGGCGGGGGCCGAGCAGATGACCGAGGCTTATAAGGCGGTGGGGTTGCATGACGCCATGTACTTGATCCCGGTGGCGTTGTTTCTGACTATGCTGTTTTTGTTTCAGGCTTCGCGCAGTTTTGTGCGTGATGCCAGGCGGATGAAGGAGGGGTTGAGTGCGGTGGAGGTGCCGGCTGCGGCGGCGACAGCTTGAGACCGAGGTGAGTCTATCGGGGCTCCACACATTTTGATTTGTGAACGCAGTCAAGTGTGGGAGGGGGCTTGCCCCCGATGGCGGCCTCTTGGCTGGCCAGTATTTTGGATCAGATCGAGTACATATCCGTTTCTGCGGTCACGGCCACTTAGGGTTCCGCCCTGACGGCGGGTCACTTTGGAAAAGCCCCAAAGTAACCAAAGGGCTCTTGCCCCACCACTCGGCACCTCGCCTAGGCTCGGTGTGCCCTCTCTCCGGCTTGAATCCTTGGGCCGCCGCCACGCGCCATCCATGGCGCGGGGCGGCTAACCCTGCGTCCTGCCGGGTTGCCCACGGATTCAAGCCTGCGTTCGGCCAGCGTGGTTTAACGGGGCGCCTAAGATCAAGATCAAAAGCCAGATCAAGAGCAAGAGCGGCTCGCTTCGCATCGTGGTTACTGCAGGCTTCTATGGCCTACAAAGTTGTGTAGATGCCCCGATGAGGCCCTGAAGGCTTATAAAAAAGCCCGCATTGTGTGCGTAATGCTGTTCAGTTAAGCGTACATCGCCCTCTGTAGGAGCGAGCTTGCTCGCGAAAAACGTCAACGATAACGCGTGTTTCCTGATTGAACGCGGCGCCTGTGGTTTTTCGCGAGCAAGAGCTAGGCGCCCCCCTCGCTCCTACAAAAAGCCTTAACTGAACGGCATTACGCATTGTGTGCGGGCCTCTCTTTTTCAGCAGGCAGTGATCAACCCGCCACCAGCACTCGAATCGCTTCCAGTCGCAACGCGGCCTTGTCGAGCATGGCCAGGCCTTGCTCGCGCTGGTTGCGCAGGGCCACCAACTCGCTGTCGCGTACGGTCGGGTTGACCGCTTGCAGGGCGGTCAAACGCGCCAGCTCTTCGTCGGTGTCGGCCGCCAGGCGACGCTTGGCCTCGGCCACGCGCTCGGCGTGACGCGGGGCGATCTTCTCTTCGCCGGCGTTGATGCGCGGCGTCAATTGGTCGCGCTGAGCCTGCACGAACTTGTTGGCGCTGGCACGCGGCACGCTTTCCAACTGGTCGTTCAAGGTCACGAACGACACGCGGCCGGACAGGTCATTGCCGTTGGCATCCAGCAGGCAGCGCAGCGCCGCCGGTGGCAGGTAGCGACCCAGTTGCAGCGAGCGTGGGGCAACCACTTCGCTGACATACAGCAGTTCCAGCAAGACGGTGCCCGGCTTGAGCGCCTTGTTCTTGATCAGCGCCACGGCGGTGTTGCCCATGGAACCGGACAGCACCAGGTCCATGCCGCCTTGCACCATCGGGTGTTCCCAGGTGATGAACTGCATGTCTTCACGCGACAGCGCCTGGTTGCGATCGTAGGTGATGGTCACGCCTTCGTCGTCGCCCAGGGGGAAGCTGGCGTCGAGCATCTTTTCGCTGGGTTTGAGGATCAGCGCGTTTTCCGAATGGTCCTCGCTGTCGATGCCGAAGGCGTCGAACAGGGTTTCCATGTAGATCGGCAGGGCGAACTGGTCGTCCTGCTCGAGGATGTCCTCGACCAGCGCATCGCCTTCACCGGCGCCGCCGGAGTTGAGTTCCAGCAAGCGGTCGCGGCCGGTGTGCAGTTCCTGTTCCAGACGCTCACGCTCGGCACGGGCCTCGTCGATCAGCGCTTGCCACTCGCCGTCGTCGGCGTTTTCCAGCAGCGGCAGCAGGCGCGGGCCGAACTGATGCTGCAGGGCGTTGCCGGTCGGGCAGGTATTGAGGAACGCGTTCAGGGCTTCGTGGTACCACTGGAACAGACGCTCTTGAGGGCTGGTTTCCAGGTACGGAACGTGCAATTCGATCACGTGTTTCTGGCCGATCCGGTCCAGACGGCCGATGCGCTGTTCCAGCAGGTCGGGGTGGGACGGCAGGTCGAACAGCACCAGGTGGTGGGAGAACTGGAAGTTGCGACCTTCACTGCCGATTTCCGAGCAGATCAGCACCTGGGCGCCAAACTCTTCATCGGCGAAGTACGCTGCGGCGCGGTCGCGTTCGAGGATGTTCATGCCTTCGTGGAACACCGTGGCCGGGATGCCGGAACGTACGCGCAGGGCGTCTTCCAGGTCCATGGCGGTTTCGGCGTGGGCGCAGATCACCAGGACCTTGGTGCGCTTGAGCATTTTCAGCTGGTCGATCAGCCACTCGACACGCGGGTCAAAGCGCCACCAGCGGTGCTCTTCCTCGATGTCCGGTTGCGCCTGGAAGCTGACTTCGGGGTACAGCTCGGCGTGTTCGCCCAGCGGCAACTCCATGTATTCGTCCGGGTTCGGCAGCGGGTAGGCGTGCAGCTTGCGCTCCGGGAAGCCTTGCACGGCGGCGCGGGTGTTGCGAAACAGCACGCGGCCGGTGCCGTGGCGGTCGAGCAGCTCACGCACCAGGCGCGCGCTGGCTTCGGTGTCGCCATCGTTGACGGCGGTCAGCAAGGCTTCGCCTTCGTTACCAAGGAAACCCTGGATGGTCTTGTGCGCGGCAGGCGACAAGCGGCCCTTGTCGAGCAGCTCCTGAACGGCTTCGGCCACCGGGCGGTAGTTCTCGCTCTCGGCGCGGAAGGCGTGCAGGTCGTGGAAACGGTTCGGATCGAGCAGGCGCAGGCGCGCGAAGTGGCTGTCCTGGCCGAGTTGTTCCGGGGTGGCGGTGAGCAGCAGCACGCCGGGAATCACTTCGGCGAGTTGTTCGACCAGCGAATATTCGGCGCTGGCCTTGTCTTCATGCCACACCAGATGGTGGGCTTCGTCGACCACCAGCAGGTCCCAACCGGCCGCGAACAGTGCGTCCTGGGCCTTCTCGTCGTCCACCAGCCATTCCAGGGCGACCAGCGCCAGCTGCGTGTCTTCGAACGGGTTGGTGGCATCGCTTTCGATAAAGCGTTCTTCGTCAAACAGCGCAACCTGCAGGTTGAAGCGGCGGCGCATTTCCACCAGCCACTGGTGCTGCAGGTTTTCCGGGACCAGGATCAACACGCGGCTGGCGCGGCCCGAGAGCAACTGGCGATGGATCACCAGGCCCGCTTCGATGGTCTTGCCCAGGCCCACTTCGTCGGCCAGCAATACCCGCGGCGCGATACGGTCAGCGACTTCGCGGGCGATGTGCAGTTGGTGCGCGATCGGTTGCGCACGCACGCCGCCCAGGCCCCACAGCGAGGACTGCAGTTGGCGGCTGGTGTGTTCCAGGGTGTGGTAGCGCAGCGAGAACCAGGCCAGCGGGTCGATCTGCCCGGCGAACAGGCGGTCGCTGGCAAGGCGGAACTGGATGAAGTTGGACAGTTGGGTTTCCGGCAGGGTGACCTGCTCGTTCTGCCCGTTGAGGCCGTGGTAGACCAGCAGGCCGTCGACGTCGTCGACTTCCTGTACGGTCATTTTCCAGCCTTCGAAATGGGTGATGCTGTCGCCCGGCGAAAACCTCACGCGGGTGAGGGGCGCGTTCCGTAGCGCATACTGGCGAGTGTCGCCAGTGGCCGGATAGAGCACGGTCAACAAGCGGCCGTCCTGTGCCAGAACGGTGCCTAACCCCAGCTCTGCTTCGCTGTCACTAATCCAGCGTTGCCCCGGTTGATACTGCTGCGCCATGCTGCCTGACTCCCGCCGTGAAAAAGCCGACTATCTTAACGGAACAAGGCCCCACGCCCAAGGACTCTGACGAAAACTACTGGGTTGGTGCGCACGCCTGCCGGCTAAATCGACGGGTGGCGGGCACTCACAACTGTCGACTGGGTCACAGCTTGGCGAGCGCGCGCTCAAGTCGCCCTGGGGCGCGCCGACAGCCTGTTGATCAGGAGAATCAAGATTATGTTGCCACCCATGCTGCCCGTCAGTGTCGTGCCGGTCACGTCGCAACTCGATCCGGTGCGCCAGAAGCCGGATATCCCGCCCGTCATGCCGGTTCAACCGGGCTCCAACGAGAGCACCATCGATTTGAAAAAGGGCGATGCGGAGCAATCGACCTTTCTGCTGCGCGAGGAACAACGCCGCCAGCAAGAGCAGCAAAAACGTCAGCGTGAAGCCGGCGACGACCCTGAGCAGCACCTGCCGATTCCCGGCGATCTGCTCAACGCCGACAACACCGTGCCGGTGGCGCCGCTGATTGAAGACGCGCCACGCCAGGGCTTATGGGTCGACATCGAGGTTTAGTCGCGCAGTGCTCGCAAGGCCTCCAGCAGTAACGCGCAGTCCCGGTCGTCGTTGAGTGGGCTGACGGAGATTCGCGCAATGCTGTCCAACCCGCGCGCTTGCATGTCCAGTGGTGTGTAGGCCACACCGTTGGCGCCGATGTTGATGCGCTGCAAGCCCAGGCGCTGCTTGAGTTCGAAGGCGTCCCAACCGCTCAGGTTGAAGGCGATCAGTCCGGACTGCAGCGTGCCCATGTCATGCAAGGAAATCCCCGGGATCTGGCGCAGCCCTTCGCGGATTCGCGCGCTGGTGCGCGAGACGCTTTCCCATACCGCTTCTATCCCCAGTTGGTTGATCTCCTGCAAGGCATTGCCGAGTCCGGCCAGCAAGGCAAAGGACGCTTCGCTGGTCTCGAAGCGCCGCGCGTCGTTGCGCACATCGAAACCTGCAGCGGCCCAGGGGGCTGAAAGTACATCGCGCTGGGCGGGATTCAGGCGCTGCAAAAACGCCGGTCTTACATACAACAGTGCCGTGCCCCGTGGCCCGCGCAGGTGCTTGCGGCCGGCGCACTTGAGCACATCGCAGTGCAGCGCCTGCACATCCACAGGCACCTGGCCGAGCGCCTGGCCAGCGTCGATAAAGTAGGGGATGGCGTGACGCCGCGCCACTTCGCCGATGGCCTGGGCAGGGTTGATCAGGCCACCGTTGGCCGGCAGCCAAGTGAGGTTGATCAACTTCACGTCGGCGTCGATCATCGCCTCCAGCGCCACCGGGCACACTGCGCCGGCCGCGTCGCAGGGGATGACGTCGATTCGGGCACCTGCTTGCACGGCTATTGCCATGCTCGCCAGGTTACCGCCCCATTCATGCCGGCCGACCAGGATGCGGTCACCTGGCTGCCATGGGCCCAGGGCCTGGAACGCCAGGTTCCAGGCCGTCGAGCCGCTGCTGGCGAAGGCAATCGAGGACGCGGGCGCATTGAGCAATTGCGCGGCGGCGTGACGGGCCTGCTCCACCAGCACGGCGCCATGTTCGCCAGCCTCCATCGGACCGTCCTGGGCTTCGCGTTGCAGTTGCGCGACGATGGCGTCGAGGGTGGCCTGGCTGGGCAGAGAAGCACCGGCATGATTGAAGTGCACGGTGCCGGCCTGGCAGCCGGGCGTGGCTGCTCGCAGTTGTTGGATGGCCAGCGGGGTCACGGTTGCAACTCGACAATGGCGTCGACTTCCACGGCCACGCCCGCCGGCAAACTGCTCACGCCGACGGCGGTGCGCACATGCTGGCCTTTATCACCGAGGGCGTTGACCAACAGGTTCGACGCGCCATTGGCGACCGCGCTCTGGCGCTGGAAATCGGCGGTGCAGGCGATGAATACCCCCAGCCTCACGATGCGCACCACGCGCGACAGGTCATCGCCCAGGGCATCGCTCAGTTGCCCGAGCAGGCCCAGTGCCGCGAGTTCTGCTGCCTGCGCGCCTTGTTGATCATCCAGCGTGTCGCCCACGCGGCCCACATAGGCGGGCGTGCCATCGAGCAGGGGAATTTGCCCGGAAATGAAGAGTTGGTTGCCGCTGACGACATGGTTGATGTAGTTGGCCGCCGGTTGGCTGGCAGTCGGCAGTGTCAGGCCAAGGGCGTGAACGCGTTGACGGATGGAGTCGCTCATGATGCAACCTCTTGAGGGGGGAGGTTCCAGCATGTTGGCTGCGCCGGTGGCCGACAAACGGATAGATCTCAACCGACGCATCGAAAAAAATCATGCGTCGGCGCAGGTTTCCTGCAGCCACTGAATGAAACATGCCGCCGCTTCACTCGGCGGACTGTGAGGCGTGATCAGCCAGTAGCCGATCTCACTGTGGTAAGGCGGCCAGTCGAACGCCTCCACCAGGCTGCCGTCGCGAAGCTTGCGCTGGATCAGGCGATGGCGGCCCATGGCGATTCCCTGGCCGGCCACGCTGGCTTCGACCACGATGTTGTAGTCATGCAGCATCACGCGAGGGTGGCGCTCAAGGTCGACCTGATAATGCTGCGACCAATCCGTCCACTCGAACGGGCGGTGTGAGGTGGCCATCAACAGCGGGCTATCGTGGGATTGGACGGCCTTGAAGGCCGGGCTGCATACCGGTGACAGGGTTTCGGTCATCAGTCGCGTGGCGTGCACGTCGGGCCAGTCGCCCTTGCCGTAACGGATGGCCAGGTCAACCTCGGCACCGGCGACGTTGGCCAATTGAATGGCGGGCAGCAATTCAACCTGGATATGCGGGTAGCGATTGAGAAACTCGGCCAGACGCGGCGCCAGCCACAGCGTGGCGAAGGACGCCAGCAAGCCGACGCGCAGCAGGCTGGGGCCGGGTACTGCTTTTTGGTGGCGGGTGGCGGTTGCAATGGCATCCAGGGCCGGGCGGATTTCGTTGTAGTAATGCTGGCCGTCCACCGTCAGATCTATCGCACGTGTGCGCCGGATAAACAGCGGTTTGCCCAAGTGTTGCTCAAGTTTCTGCACGTGGTGGCTCAGGGCGCT
Source organism: Pseudomonas orientalis (assembly GCF_002934065.1). Classification (NCBI taxonomy): domain Bacteria; kingdom Pseudomonadati; phylum Pseudomonadota; class Gammaproteobacteria; order Pseudomonadales; family Pseudomonadaceae; genus Pseudomonas; species Pseudomonas orientalis. Next base: position 1,509,751 of record NZ_CP018049.1, read on the forward strand.
CTGGGTTACCGACAACTCATTTGCCGCCTTGATAAAGCTCAAGTGCCGCGCCACAGCCTCAAAGGCGCGCAGGGCCAGCAACGGAGGAAGGTCCTTGTGCAGTGCCACCGGATTGCGTCTCCTGGGGAGGAAGGAAGGTGCCGATTCTGGTCGATGCCCTGCATTTTGTCGCCCGCTGATTTGCCGTCGGGCGCGGGAGACCGCATTATTGGGCATTCCCGCCATAACGTAAGCCAAGCCATGAGTGACGACGACAAGCTGATCGACCTGAATGCCGAACGCGCCAAGCGCGTGCATGACCTTAATGACAAACGCCTGAACGAAGTGCGCCAGGCGTTTGAACAGGCGATGCCCTTGGGTAAAGCCAAGAAGAAGTCGAAGAACAAGCCGAAAAAACGTTGAATCAACTGGCCTTGATTGATCCAGGTCAGTTATTGCCCTTCTTTACGCCCCGTCGCGGGCGACATTGATCCCCGTCAATTTTCCATTCCGCCTTCTCCATTAACTTAGCCCTATCGCAACAGGGCAAGTGCAGGAGGCCGGTCATGTTTATCGATAATGTGGTATTTGCCGGAGTGCTGACCGTAAGCCTCATGGTGCTGTTTTTTGTTGGATTCGGATTTTTTATCTGGAAAGACGCAAACAAGCGTAAAAAACCTTAGGTTTTTCCGGGTTACAGGGCACGCAAGGCATTTTGGGCGACTTCGGTCGCCCTTTTTTTTGCCTATCGTTCTCACGCAGAGCGTGGGAGCGATTATCAGGCCATAAAAAAAGGTGCGATTCTCGCGAATCGCACCTTTTTCATTGCAGGCGACTGATCAGCTGCCCAGCGCCCAGGACGCCAGCCAGAACAACCCGGCCGAGAGGCCTACGGTTGCCGGCAAGGTCAATACCCAAGCCATCAGGATGGTCTTGACGGTGCCGCCTTGCAGGCCGCTTTTGTTGGCGACCATGGTACCGGCCACGCCGGAAGACAACACGTGGGTGGTGGACACCGGCAGGGCGAAGATATTGGCGAAGCCGATCATGGTGGCGGTGGTGATCTGCGCCGACATGCCTTGGGCATAGGTCATGCCTTGCTTGCCGATCTTCTCGCCGATGGTCAGTACCACGCGTTTCCAGCCGACCATGGTGCCCAGGCCCAGGGCCAGTGCGACCGCGAGAATCACCCAGAACGGCGCGTACTCGGTCGTGGCGGTCAAGTCCTTGCGCAGCTTGTCGAGGTCGGACTTCTCACGCGCATCCAGGCCAGGCAGCTTGCCGACTTTCTTGGCGGTATCGTCCAGGCAGAGCAGGTAACGACGTACTTCGATGCGCTGGTCGGCACTCAACGCGTGGTAGTCGGAAACACCTTTGAGCGTATCAACCAGCGCGTTGATGGTCGGCTCGGTCTGCTGCGGGTTGCATTGGAACTTGCCCGGCAGATCGTCCTTCACACTTTTGCCCAGGGCCAGGAACTCGCCGAGCGTGGCATTGTTGCGCTGGTAGAACTGGCTCAAATGCACGGTGGCATCGCGAGTACGTTCGATCTGGTAGGTGGTGCTGCCCAGGTCGAGCACGAACTGCGCCGGCACGATACCGATCAGCACGAGCATGATCAGGCCGATACCTTTTTGCCCATCGTTGGAGCCGTGCACGAAGCTCACCGCCATGGCCGAAATCACCAGCACCAGGCGGTTCCAGAACGGCGGGTGCTTCTTGTCGTCAAGCTTGCGGCGCTGGTCCGGGGTCTTGTGCATCTTCGACAGCGGGCGCCACCACTTCAGGCCAATCAGCACCAAGGCTGCCACGAGAAAGCCGGCCATCGGCGAGAACACCAAGGACGCACCGATATCAATCGCTTTCTGCCAGTTCACACCGTCAGCCAGGGGAATATCGTTGATCAGGGCGTTGGCCAGGCCCACACCGAGGATCGAGCCGATCAGCGTGTGAGAGCTGGAGGCGGGGATACCGAAGTACCAGGTGCCCAGGTTCCAGGTGATTGCCGCCGCCAACAATGAGAAGACCATCGCCAAACCATGGCCGGTATTCACATTGATCAGCAACTCCACCGGCAGCAGATGCACGATGGCGTAGGCGACACCCACACCGCCGAGCAACACGCCGAGGAAGTTGAACACCCCGGAGAAGAACACCGCCAGGTGCGGCGGCATGGCCTTGGTATAGATGACTGTGGCCACCGCGTTAGCGGTGTCATGAAAGCCATTGATGAACTCGAAGGCGAGGACAAAGGCCAGGGCGAGCAACAGGCTCACTAGAACCCAAGCATCCAGTCCGCTGAATAAATCGATCATGAAGGTTTTCTGACCCGGTCGTAAGGGGGCGCGATTATGCCAGAAAACCTCGGTAATCGATGCATTAGCTGCTCATCGGTAACAATCCAGCGTGAAAAAAACCGGCCTGCGCAGGCGCATCCCAGGGTTTTCGGGGCTTTGGCAAGTGCTTGATTTGTAAAGCCAGGGCGCGAAAAAACACGGTTTCGACACAAAAATGTCATGTGTGAAACATTTGTATGAAATTTCGTTAGCAGCAGTAGGGCGCCGACCAGTGGTTTTGAAGGTCGCTGCCCTTCGCAGGTGATGACCGGCACAGACCGTAAAGCCTGGGGGCTCAACTCGCCCTAGGGCTCTTCGGCCTTGAGCTCTTGCTCGATCTTCTGGATTTCCTGGGCGAATGCCTGGTCCAGCAGGCTGGCGCGCTTGCGCCAGGGCTTACGTTCCGGCTCAGGCTGGGCGGCGTAGGTGGTGACTTCCCCGCCGTAAACGTCCTTGTAACGTTGCTCCTGGCGCTCAAGTTCCGCGCGCAGTTCATCTTTCGTCACAGTGTTACCTAATTGAGTTGAGTTTAATAAGGGTACAACTTCATGCCAAAAGGCGCCTCGGGTGTACATACTTGAACAGACGCCCTGTTCAAGTTTAAGTAGGGACCTGAGATCGCTTTTTCAATCCACTGCTTTAATCGACCCTGCGCACGGGATGCGGCGCCGGGCGAGCTCCGATCCCAATAACCGAATTGGGCTGACCTCTGTACAGGCTGCATTATAGCGACGCATTTGAAGAACGCTATCGGCATAAATTTAAAAAGCCTCAACTTCATGTGCGAGTTTTGTTACATCACAACGTAAGTGTTGGCTGAACATATTCCCTCAGGCAGCCGCTTTTTACCGGACAGCGTACTGTGCCAGGCTCGGCAACCGAGAATTGCGATAATCGAATCATCGTCCGATAATCGCCCAATGTTGCCGCCCTTGCCTTGTGCATCGCTCACCGTGCGGCTTGTAATAGCAGCCAGCCCTTCTGTGGTTGAAAACAAGAAAAAGGATCCCTGAAATGAACGATCAATTGCGCAACTCCTTCGCGTCGGTGGCGCCGCCGATCGTGGCATCACCGGCCAAGCGCATCCAGGCGTTCACGGGCGATCCAGACTTCATGACCTCCCTGGCCCGTGGCCTGGCCGTGGTGCAGGCGTTTCAGGAGCGCAAGCGTCACCTGACCATCGCCCAGATCAGCCATCGCACCGAAATTCCGCGTGCCGCCGTGCGCCGCTGCCTGCATACCTTGATTAAGCTGGGGTATGCCACCACCGATGGCCGTACCTACTCGTTGCTGCCCAAGGTGCTGACCCTGGGCCACGCCTATTTATCGTCGACCCCCTTGGCCGTGTCGGCCCAGCCCTATCTGGACCGCATGAGCGAACAGCTTCACGAAGCCTGCAACATGGCGACCCTTGAAGGTGACGACATTCTTTACATCGCCCGCTCGGCCACCACCCAGCGCCTGATTTCCGTAGACCTTTCCGTGGGCGGGCGCTTGCCGGCGTACTGCACCTCCATGGGCCGCATCCTGCTGGCCGCCCTGGATGACGCCTCGTTGCGGGATTACCTTGACCACGCCGACCTGCAAACCAAGACCAGTCGCACCTTGACCACGCCCGAAGCGTTGTTCGAATGCCTGCAACAGGTGCGTCAGCAGGGTTGGTGCATCGTCGATCAGGAACTGGAGCAGGGCCTGCGTTCGATCGCCGTACCGGTTTACGACGCATCCGGCCAGGTGTTGGCCGCGCTCAATGTCAGCACCCATGCCGGGCGGGTCAGCCGCAGCGAATTGGAGCAGCGGTTCCTGCCGAGCATGCTCAGCGCCAGCCGCGAGCTGAGCATGCAACTTTTCGCCTGAGTGTTCGGTGACCGCACAGAACCCGGCGTGATCAATTGACGCTGTTTCCCCTGGCTTATTAATGTGCGGCAGCGCTTCAGGGCGCGCTCCAATAATAATGGCGACCCCAGGTCGCTGGCCCGCCATCGGTGTGGAATAAAAATAATGAATCAGCCATCTGTCGGTTCTACCCTGGACGTGCAGTCCTTCATCAATGCCCAGCCCTTGTCACGTTACCAGTGGCGCGTGGTGATCCTGTGCTTCCTGATTGTCTTCCTCGACGGCCTCGACACCGCCGCCATGGGCTTTATCGCACCCGCGCTGTCCCAGGATTGGGGCATCGACCGCGCGAGCCTCGGCCCGGTGATGAGCGCCGCGTTGATCGGCATGGTCTTCGGCGCGCTGGGTTCCGGCCCGCTGGCCGACCGCTTCGGGCGCAAAGGGGTGCTGGTGGGCGCAGTGCTGGTGTTCGGTGCCTTCAGCCTGGCTTCGGCCTACAGCAGCAATGTCGACCAATTGCTGGTGCTGCGTTTCCTGACGGGCCTGGGCCTGGGTGCCGGCATGCCGAATGCCACCACGCTGCTGTCGGAATACACCCCCGAGCGGCACAAGTCGTTGCTGGTCACCAGCATGTTCTGCGGCTTCAACCTGGGCATGGCCGGTGGCGGGTTTATCTCGGCCAAGCTGATCCCGGCGTTCGGCTGGCACAGCCTGCTGCTGATCGGTGGCATCCTGCCGTTGATCCTGGCCGCGGTGCTGTTGGTGTGGTTGCCGGAGTCGGCGCGCTACCTGGTGGTGCGCAACCGTGGCACCGACAAGGTACGCAAGACCCTGTCACCGATTGAGCCAGGTATCGTCGCCCAGGCCAGCGGCTTCAGCGTGCCGGAGCAAAAGACCGTCAAGGCGCGCAACGTGTTCGCGGTGATTTTTTCCGGTACCTACAGCGCCGGCACGCTGCTGCTGTGGCTCACCTATTTCATGGGCCTGGTGATTGTGTACCTGCTCACCAGTTGGCTGCCAACCCTGATGCGCGACAGTGGCGCCAGCATGGAGCAGGCCGCCTTTATCGGCGCCTTGTTCCAGTTCGGCGGCGTATTGAGCGCCGTCGGCGTGGGCTGGGCCATGGACCGGTTCAACCCGCACAAGGTGATTGGCACCTTCTACCTGTTGGCGGGGGTATTTGCCTACGCGGTCGGGCAGAGCCTGGGCAATATCACCCTGTTGGCGACCCTGGTGCTGATTGCCGGGATGTGCGTCAACGGTGCGCAATCGGCGATGCCCTCCCTGGCTGCGCGCTTCTACCCCACCCAGGGCCGCGCCACCGGCGTGTCGTGGATGCTCGGCATTGGCCGTTTCGGCGCGATTCTCGGTGCGTGGATGGGCGCTACCTTGCTGGGCCTGGGCTGGAACTTCGAGCAGGTGCTGACGGCGCTGGTGATTCCGGCGGGGTTGGCCACGGCAGCGGTGCTGATCAAGGGCATGGTCAGCCACGCCGATGCGACCTGACCTCTGGCGAGGTTAAAAGTGTGGGAGGGGGCTTGCCCCCGATTGCGGTGGGTCAGCCTGATAATTGCTGGCTGATACACCGCTATCGGGGGCAAGCCCCCTCCCACATTGGATCATCTGCGGTCAAGAAATTAGCCAGGCAATAATGCGTTCGATAATCGAACGCTGAGTCGATTATCGGATTGTTCGACCCATTCCCCCGGCTTAATCTTCAAGCACTTCGGCGCCCCCCTCAGCGCCTTTTTCGATCAACACCGGGAGCCCAACCCCATGGCTGAAATTCTCACCCTGCGCGATGCGGTCAAGCGCTTCGTGAACGACGGCGATACCGTCGCCCTCGAAGGCTTCACTCACCTGATCCCCACCGCCGCAGGTCATGAAATCATTCGTCAGGGCAAGAAAGACCTGACGTTGGTGCGTATGACGCCTGACCTGATCTACGACCAGTTGATCGGCGCCGGCTGTGCGCGCAAGTTGATTTTCTCCTGGGGCGGCAACCCGGGCGTGGGTTCCCTGCATCGTCTGCGCGACGCCGTGGAAAAGCAGTGGCCGCAGCCGCTGGAGATCGAAGAACACAGCCATGCCGACCTGGCCAACGCCTACGTCGCCGGCGCCTCCGGCCTGCCGTTTGCGGTGCTGCGGGCCTACGCCGGTTCCGACTTGCCCAAGGTCAACCCGCTGATCAAGACCGTCACGTGCCCGTTTACTGGCGAAGTGCTGGCGGCCGTCCCGTCGGTACGCCCGGATGTAACGGTAATCCATGCGCAGAAGGCCGACCGCAAGGGCAACGTGCTGCTATGGGGCATTCTTGGCGTGCAGAAGGAAGCGGCCCTGGCGGCCAAGCGCTGCATCGTCACCGTCGAGGAAATCGTCGACGACCTGAACGCGCCGATGAACAGCTGCGTATTGCCGACCTGGGCCCTGACCGCCGTGTGCCATGTGCCCGGTGGCGCGCATCCGTCCTACGCCCATGGCTACAACGAGCGGGATAACCGTTTCTACCAGGCGTGGGACCCGATTGCCCGCGACCGTGGGACCTTTACCGCCTGGATCGACGAATACATCCACGGCACTGCTGATTTCAGCGAGTTCCAGGCCAGGCTGGCCAGCGCGCAGGAGGCCAAGTAATGACCTACTCTACCAATGAAATGATGACCGTCGCCGCCGCACGCCGCCTCAAGAATGGCTCGGTGTGCTTCGTCGGCATCGGCCTGCCGTCCAAGGCGGCCAACCTGGCGCGCCTGACCTCCTCGCCTGACGTGGTGCTGATCTACGAGTCCGGCCCGATTGGCGCCAAGCCGTCGGTGTTGCCGCTGTCCATTGGGGATGGCGAGTTGGCAGAGACCGCCGACACCGTGGTGCCCACCGGTGAGATCTTTCGCTATTGGCTGCAGGGCGGGCGTATCGACGTCGGCTTTCTCGGCGCGGCCCAGGTTGACCGTTTCGGCAATATCAACACCACGGTAGTCGGCGATTATCACCAGCCCAAGGTACGTCTGCCGGGTGCCGGCGGCGCGCCGGAAATTGCCGGTTCCGCCAAAAGCGTGTTGATCATCCTTAAACAGTCGTCCCGTTCGTTTGTCGACAAGCTGGACTTCATCACCTCGGTCGGCCACGGCGAAGGCGGGGATTCGCGTAAGCGCCTGGGGCTGCCGGGTGCCGGTCCGGTCGGCATCATTACCGACCTGTGCATCATGGAGCCGGAAGCGGGCAGCCATGAGTTCGTGGTCACTGCCTTGCACCCTGGGGTGACCCGCGAGCAAGTGGTCGCGGCGACCGGCTGGGCCATTCGTTTTGCCGACCAGGTCGAGGTGACCGCCGAACCGACTGAGGTTGAGCTGAGCGCCCTGCGTGACCTCGAAGCACGCACCGCAGCCGCTCATGGCCAAGCACCGGGAGAAGCCTGATGCGCGATGTCTTTATCTGTGACGCCATTCGCACCCCCATCGGCCGCTTCGGCGGCGGCCTGTCTACGGTGCGCGCCGATGACCTGGCAGCCCTGCCGATCAAGGCGTTGATCGAACGCAACCCAACGGTGGAGTGGAGCGCCGTGGATGAAGTGTTCCTCGGCTGCGCCAACCAGGCCGGCGAAGACAACCGCAACGTGGCACGCATGGCGCTGCTGCTGGCGGGCCTGCCGGAGAGTATTCCCGGCGTGACCCTCAATCGCCTGTGCGCTTCGGGGATGGACGCCATCGGCACGGCCTTTCGCGCGATTGCCAGCGGCGAAATGGAGCTGGCGATTGCCGGCGGCGTCGAGTCGATGTCCCGTGCGCCGTTCGTGATGGGCAAGGCTGATGCGGCGTTTTCACGCACCATGAAGCTGGAAGACACCACCATCGGCTGGCGTTTTATCAACCCCTTGATGAAAGCCCAATACGGCGTCGACGCGATGCCGCAGACCGCCGATAACGTCGCCGACGACTACAATGTTTCGCGCGCCGACCAGGACGCCTTTGCCCTGCGCAGCCAGCAACGTACCGCTGCCGCGCAGGCCGCCGGCTTCTTTGCCGAAGAGATTGTGCCGGTGCGGGTGGCCCATAAAAAAGGCGAAACCGTGGTGGAGCATGATGAGCATCCACGGGACACCACCCTTGAGGCCCTGGCCAAACTCAAGCCGGTCAACGGCCCGGACAAGAGCGTCACCGCCGGCAACGCGTCGGGCGTCAACGATGGCGCCGCCGCGTTGATTCTGGCCTCGGCCGACGCGGTGAAAAAACACGGACTCACCGCCCGCGCCAGGGTGTTGGGCATGGCCAGTGCCGGCGTCGCCCCGCGCGTGATGGGGATCGGCCCGGTGCCGGCGGTGCGCAAGCTGGTGGAGCGCCTCGGTCTGGCGGTCACCGATTTTGACGTGATCGAACTCAACGAAGCCTTCGCCAGCCAGGGCCTGGCCGTGCTGCGCGAGTTGGGGATCGCCGACGACGCGCCGCAGGTCAACCCCAACGGCGGCGCCATCGCCCTGGGGCACCCCCTGGGCATGAGCGGTGCGCGGCTGGTACTGACAGCCCTGCACCAGCTGGAAAAAACCGGCGGGCGCAAAGGCTTGGCGACCATGTGCGTGGGCGTGGGCCAAGGCCTGGCCCTGGCGATTGAACGCGTCTAACAACAGAGGATTGCTGCATGAATGACAAGCCCGGTTATCGGCGCCCGCACGCGGGCACTCAACCTGACTACCTGCACCCGGCCTACCAGTCGACGAACTTGCGTTCGCCCTCGCAGCCGTTGGTGTTTCTGCCCCATTCGTTGTCGGAAATCACCGGCCCGACCATCGGCGCCGAGCGCGTCAGCGAGACAGACAACGACCTGACCGCCCAGCATGAGGGCGAGCCCCAGGGCGAACGCATCATCATTCACGGGCGGGTACTGGATGAAAACGGCCTGCCGGTGCCGGGCATCCTCGTGGAGATCTGGCAGGCCAACGCCGCCGGTCGCTACAACCACAAGCGCGACCTGCACGATGCGCCGCTGGACCCGAACTTCACTGGCACCGGGCGCACCGTCACCGACGCCGAGGGCTGGTACCAATTCCAGACCATCAAGCCCGGCGCCTACCCGTGGGGCAACCACCACAACGCCTGGCGCCCGGCGCATATCCACTTTTCGCTGTTCGGCCCCAGCGTGCTGACACGGCTGGTCACGCAAATGTATTTCCCCGGCGACCCGCTGCTCGAATACGACCCGATCTACAACTGCGTGCCGGACACCAGCGCCAAGCAACGCCTGATCGCAAGCTTCGATCTGGAAAAAACCATTCCTTCCTATGCCCTCGGCTACCGCTGGGACATCGTCCTGCGCGGCCGCGACGCCACGCCGATGGAGAAATGAGATGAGCCTTTACGCAACCACGTCCCACACCGTCGGGCCGTATTACCACATCGGCCTGACCTGGCTGAACCGCGAAGACCTGACGGTCGCCGCCACCCTGGGCGAACGCGTGGCGATCAGCGGGCAGGTGGTGGACGGCAACGGCGATGTGGTCAACGACGCCATGCTTGAGGTCTGGCAGGCCAACGCCGCCGGCAAGTACGACCACCCGGAAGACGAACAGGACAAAGCGCTGGATCCCAACTTCGAAGGCTTTGGCCGCGTGCCGGTAGATGCCGAGGGGCGCTTCCGCTTTACTACGATCAAGCCGGGCAGTGTGCCCGGGCTTCAAGGCACGACCCAGGCGCCGCATCTGGTGGTGCTGGTGTTTGCGCGGGGGTTGGTGAAGCACTTGCTGACGCGGATTTATTTTGACGGTGAGGCGTTGAATGGGGATGACCCGTTGCTGGCGTGTGTGCCGGCGCAGCGTCGCGGTACGTTGATTGCCAGGCAGGATGCGGCTGGGGTTTATCAGTGGGATGTGGTTTTGCAGGGGACAGACAGGGAAACGGTGTTTTTCGATTATTGAGTTGGCTGTAGGGCCCTATCGGGGGCAAGCCCCCTCCCACACTTGATCGGGTTCACATAGATCCAATGTGGGAGGGGGCTTGCCCCCGATGAGGCCCTCCCAGGCACTGCATACCCAAAAGTCTGCTTGCATGACACGGTTGTTGCAAAGTATGTCTAGGCTATAACCGTTCCCACTGAGTAAAAACCATGACAACAAAAACCAGTCACTACACCGGAGAAGAACGCAGCAAACGGATTTTTGCGATTGTCGGTGCTTCCTCCGGCAACCTGGTCGAATGGTTCGACTTCTACGTCTATGCCTTCTGCGCGATTTACTTTGCGCCGGCCTTTTTCCCCTCGGACGACCCCACCGTCCAACTGCTCAACACCGCCGGCGTGTTCGCCGCCGGGTTCCTGATGCGTCCGATCGGCGGCTGGCTGTTTGGCCGGGTGGCCGACAAACATGGCCGCAAGAATTCCATGATGATCTCGGTGCTGATGATGTGCGCCGGTTCCCTGGTCATCGCTTTCCTGCCGACCTACAAGGATATCGGCGCCTGGGCCCCGGCGTTGCTGCTGGTGGCGCGGCTGTTCCAGGGCTTGTCGGTGGGGGGCGAATACGGCACCACCGCGACCTACATGAGCGAAGTGGCGCTCAAGGGCCAGCGCGGTTTCTTCGCCTCGTTCCAGTACGTGACCCTGATCGGCGGGCAACTGCTGGCGGTGCTGGTGGTGGTGATCCTGCAACAGATCCTCACCGAAGAGGAATTGCGTGCCTGGGGCTGGCGCATTCCGTTCGTGATCGGCGCCATCGCGGCGGTGATCTCCCTGTTGCTGCGCCGCACCCTCAAGGAAACCACCAGCAAGGAAATGCGCGAGGACAAGGACGCCGGCAGTATCGTCGCGCTGTTCCGTGACCACGGCAAAGCCTTCATCACTGTGCTGGGCTACACCGCCGGCGGCTCGCTGATTTTCTATACCTTCACCACCTACATGCAGAAATACCTGGTGAACACCGTCGGCATGCACGCCAAGACCTCCAGCTACATCATGACCGGCGCGCTGTTTCTGTACATGTGCATGCAGCCGCTGTTCGGCATGCTCGCCGACAAGATCGGCCGGCGCAATTCCATGCTCTGGTTCGCCGGCCTCGGCACGCTGTTCACGGTGCCGATCCTGCTTACCCTGAAAACCGTCACCAGTCCGTTCCTGGCTTTTGTGCTGATCACGCTGGCACTGGCGATCGTCAGCTTCTATACCTCCATCAGTGGCCTGGTCAAAGCCGAGATGTTCCCACCCCAGGTGCGCGCCTTGGGCGTGGGCCTGGCGTATGCCGTGGCCAACGCGGTGTTCGGCGGTTCGGCGGAAGTGGTTGCGTTGAGCCTGAAGTCCATCGGTATGGAAAACACTTTCTACTGGTACGTCACCGCGATGATGGCCGTGGCGTTCCTGTTCAGCTTGCGCCTGCCGAAACAGGCGGCGTACCTGCATCACGATTTGTAAGGGATGAGTTATGACACTGCGCACGAGCAACCAACTGTTCGACGCCTATTTCACCGCTGACAGCATGGCCGAGGTGTTCTGTGACCAGGGGCGCCTGCAGGGCATGCTGGATTTCGAGGCCGCGCTGGCCCGGGCCGAGGCCCAGGTCGGGTTGATCCCGCAGGCCGCCGTGGCGCCGATTGCCCAGGCCTGCCTGGCATCGCTGTATGACGTGGATGCGCTCAGTGTGGCGATTGCCACGGCGGGTAATTCGGCGATTCCAGTGGTCAAGGCACTGGGCAAATTGATTGCCGCTGAAGACGCCGGGGCCGAGCGCTATGTGCACCTGGGGGCAACCAGCCAGGATGTGATGGACACCGGCCTGGTGGTGCAATTGCGCCGCGCGCTGGAGCTGATCGAAGCGGACCTGGCGCGCCTGGGCGATGTATTGGCGGCCCAGGCGCAGCGGCATGCATCGACCCCTCTGGTTGGGCGCACCTGGCTGCAACACGCTACGCCCGTCACCCTGGGCATGAAGATCGCCGGCTGGCTGGGCGCGGTGACGCGCAGTCGCCAGCGCCTGGTGGAATTGAAACCGCGTTTGCTGGTGCTGCAGTTTGGCGGTGCCTCGGGCACCCTGGCTGCGCTGGGCGAGCAGGCCATGCCGGTGGCGCAGGCCTTGGCCGCCGAGCTGCAACTTAGCCTGCCCGAGCAGCCGTGGCACACCCAACGTGATCGTCTGGTGGAGTTTGCCAGCGTGCTTGGCCTGATCGCCGGCAGCCTTGGCAAGCTCGGCCGCGACATCAGCCTGTTGATGCAAACCGAAGCGGCGGAAGTGTTTGAGCCCTCCGCGCCGGGCAAGGGCGGCTCTTCGACCATGCCGCACAAGCGCAACCCGGTCGGCGCCGCCGTGCTGATCAGCGCCGCGACCCGCGTACCCGGCCTGGTGGCGACGATGTTCAGTGCGATGCCCCAGGAGCACGAGCGTAGCCTGGGACTGTGGCACGCCGAATGGGAAACCTTGCCGCAGATCTGCCGATTGGTCTCGGGGGCACTGGAACAGGCGCTGCTGGTCAGTGAGGAGCTGGAGGTGGATGCCGAGCGCATGGCCCGCAATCTAGAGCTGACCCAGGGTCTGGTGCTGGCCGAAGCCGTCAGCAGCGTGCTGGCTCAGCGCCTGGGCCGTGAAACCGCGCACCACTTGCTGGAGCAGTGCTGCAAACGCGCGGTCGCCGAGCAGCGGCATTTGCGTGCCGTGCTGGCGGACCAGCCGCAGGTCACCGCCCAGTTGTCGTCGGCCGAACTGGACCGTCTGCTCGACCCGGCCAACTACCTGGGCCAGGCCTCTACCTGGGTCAGCCGCGCCGTGACCGAACACTTTGCATTGACTGCGTAAGGAGAACGCTGTGGCTTTCGTACAACTCGCCGAGGGCGAACTGCATTACCAACTTGATGGGCCCGCCGATGCACCGGTACTGGTGCTGTCCAACTCCCTGGGTACTGACCTGCATATGTGGGACATCCAGGTGCCGGCATTCACCCAGCATTTTCGCCTGCTGCGTTTCGATACTCGCGGCCATGGCAAATCCCTGGTCACCGAGGGGCCCTACAGCATCGAACAGTTGGGCCAGGATGTGCTGGCGCTGTTGGATACGCTGGGCATCCAACGTGCCCATTTCTGTGGGTTGTCCATGGGCGGGTTGATCGGCCAGTGGTTAGGCATCAACGCCGGCACGCGGCTCGATCGCCTGGTGGTCTGCAACACCGCTGCCAGGATCGGCACGCCTGAGGTGTGGAACCCGCGTATCGAAACGGTGTTGCGCGATGGCGCGGCGGCGATGGTTGTACTGCGTGATGCCTCAATTGCACGCTGGTTCACCGCCGATTTTGCCGCGGCCAACCCCCACCAGGCCGAGCAGATCACCGACATGCTCGCGGCCACCTCGCCCCAAGGGTATGCCGCCAACTGTGCGGCGGTGCGCGATGCGGATTTCCGTCATCAGTTGGCGTCGATCAAAGTGCCCACCCTGGTGATTGCCGGCACGGAAGACGCGGTGACACCCCCGGCCGGCGGTCACTTTATCCAGAACCATGTGAAGGGCGCCGAATACGCCGAGTTCTATGCGGCGCATCTGTCCAATGTACAAGCCGGCGCTGCGTTCAGCGACCGCGTGATTGAATTTCTGCTGGGTCGCTGAGGAGCTTTTCGTGGACGAGAAACAACGTTATGCCGAGGGGCTGCAAGTGCGCCGTGAAGTGCTGGGCGACGCCCATGTGGAGCGCAGCCTCAATGCCCTGACCGAGTTCAACAGCGAGTTTCAGGAGATGATCACTCGCCATGCGTGGGGCGATATCTGGACCCGCCCGGGTTTGCCACGGCACACCCGCAGCCTGATCACCATCGCGATGCTGATCGGCATGAACCGCACCGAAGAGTTGAAGCTGCATTTACGTGCCGCCGCCAGCAACGGCGTGACCCGCGCCGAGATCAAGGAAGTGCTGATGCAAAGCGCGATTTATTGCGGGATACCGGCGGCGAATGCGACGTTTCATCTGGCCGAGTCGGTGTGGGATGAGTTGGGTATCGAGTCGCGCCAACCCTGAGTTGAAATGCGCTCAAAATATGGGAGGGGGCTTGCCCCAATGCCGTCTGTAGGAGCGAGCTTGCTCGCGAAAAACTCACAGGCACCGCGTTCATTCAGAAAGTACGCGTTATCGTTGACGTTTTTCGCGAGCAAGCTCGCTCCTACAGGGGATTTTTATTGACTGTAAAAGTCAGTTGGCATCGGCATCCCACAGCCAATTCCACACCCCCGGCAGATGCACCGGCTCGTTCACCTCCTTGACCGTGCGGGCCAGCGCCGCGCGTTGCAGGGTGGCGGTGTCGGTGTAGAAGGGCTCGGCGGCGGTCTTCAGGCCGTTGATGCGGGCGCTGTCCATCAGGATCTGCAGGTACTCCTGCAGATGCCGTGCGGTGTAGCGGTTGATGTCATGGAAGGTCACCACCACCGGTATCACGCCGTCCACCGTCGGCAACTCACCCGCCGCGATGCGCTCACGCACCACTGACAGCTGCCGGTACAGGTTGGCGCGGCGGCGTGGGCTGCCATTGAAACCCCAGATCTTGCCGTCGTTGGCACTCAGGTCGGTCAACAGGACCTGCATGCCGTGGCGTCGGTAGGCGGCGAACGTGCGGTGGTCGTAGTTCCAGAACGGTGGCCGCACCAGCAGGGGCGGCGTGCCGGTGATGGCGGCGATGTCCGCCGCGCCCTGGGTCAGGGTGCGTTCCAGCTCGGCGTCATTGAGCCAGCGATGATTGGTATGAAACGCCGTCGCCGTGTGGAAGGCCAGCACATGGCCGGCGGCATACTCGCGCACCAGGGTCTTGCGGCCCCGCGCGCTGCCACCTGAGCGAGCTGCTTCGGTCTGCACGAAGAACACGGCCTTGATCCCCGCCAATATCGGGTTATGAGCCAGATCGGCCACCACCGAACGGCTCGGATTGTTGTAGCCCGAGGCGCTGGGGCCGTCATCGAAGGTCAGCAGGAAGCGGATCGGCGCCCGGGCCTGCAGGCGTTGCTCGGTCTGCGGCGTCAGGGCGATGGGCGAGCCGATACAGCCGCCTAGGCTCAGGGCCAGGGCGAACACGGCGATAGCTGAGGCGAAGGTTTTCATGCTGTGCGCGGGCTCGAATGAGAGGCCGCTGCTGGGGCGATCAGCAGCGGCAGGCGCGCACCATACAGTAACTGCGGCGCCGGTTTACAGCAGACTTATCGGGTAGCTGACGATCAACCGGTTTTCATCGAACTCATTGTTGCTGTAGTCACGCCGCATGCTGGAGTTGCGCCAGCGCAGGGTCAGGTTTTTCAGGCTGCCGCTTTGTACGGTGTAGCCCAATTCGCTTTCGCGCCCCCATTCCTTGCCGTCGGTCACCGTGCCGGTGTGCACGTTGCTGCCGCTGATATAGCGGTTCATCAAGGTAAGGCCGGGTACACCAAGCGCCGCGAAGTTGTAGTCGTGGCGAACCTGCCAGGATTTTTCCTCGGCGTTGTCGTAGCTTGAGTTATAGCTGTCGTTGGCCAGGGTGCCGCCGCTGGTGCCGTTGACACGCATCCAGGCGCTGTTGCCGGTGAGTTTTTGCAGGCCGACATAGACGGTGTTGCCGCCGTAACGGGCGGAGAACAGGCCTGACCAGGTCTTGTTGTCCAGCTCACCTGCCCGGGCGCTGCCGTCGTCCTTGCCGTAGAAGAACCCCAGGTTGGCGCCCAGGGTCCAGTCGCCCACGGGCTGGCTGTGAATCAGATTGACGAACTGCTGGCGGTAGATGTCCTTGAGCTGGGCATTCCACACTCCGACTTGCGTGCGTTTGTCGTTGAAGGCGTATTCGGCACCCTGGAAGTTGAAGCGATCGGACGTGAACGCGGTTTTGCCGGTCATCGACATGTCGCGCATGCTGCTGTCGTCCCGCGGGCTGTTGGCACGAAACTGACCGCCATACAGGGTCAGGCCATCGATTTCCTTCGACGTGATCTGGCCGCCACGCAAGGTTTGCGGCAATGAGCGGCCATCGTCCGAGCGCAGGATCGGCAGCACCGGCATCCATTCACCGACCTTCACTTCGGTCCTGGAAAAACGCGCCTTGAACGCCACGCCCAGGCGACCGAACGCATCGGCTGGGCGGCCGTCGTGGTCCAGCGGCAATAACTGCGTGCCGCCGGTGCCGCGCCCGCCATCGAGCTTGAGCGAGTACAAGCCCAGCACGTCCACACCGAAGCCGACCGTGCCTTGAGTGAACCCGGACTTGGCGTCGAGGATGAAACTTTGCGTCCACTCCTGCGCGCCGCCCTGGGTTTTGGTCGGGTTGGTGTAATTGCGATTGAAGAAGAAGTTGCGCAGGTTGAGGTTGGCGCTGGCGTCTTCGAGAAATCCGTGTTCTTCGGCAAAAGCGGGGAGGACAAGACTGCTGACAACGCTGGCCAGCAGGAGCTGGCGCGGATGGAAAGTGCTCATGGTGTCGGACCTGTTGTTATTGGGGTTATGCAGGTGGCCGCCATGGTGCTGGGTGCTGCGGGGGCGGTGAAAGTGGGGCAGAGCGGGTTGTGGGCGGTGATCGAACGCAAGTTGGCGATGAAAGTCCGGGCATAAAAAAACCGCTTCCGGTGAGGGAAGCGGTTTTTTTACAACAGGGCTATCAGAACAACTTCAGCGCCGGTGCTTCTTCTTTCACCGGCTCGTTCTTCGCCGTCTGCTCATTCCAGCCACCGCCGAGGGCCTTGTACAGGTTGACCTCGCTGGTCAGCTGCGCCAGGCGGTCGGTGATCAGCGATTGCTGGGCACTGAACAGTTGGCGCTGGGCGTCGAGGAAGGTCAGGTTGCTGTCCACCCCAATGCGGTAGCGACGCTCGGCCAGGCGGTAGTAATCCTGGTTGGCGGCGACGAAGCCACGTTGGGCATCCAGTTGCTGCTTGTAGGTCGCCCGTGCGGCCAGGCCGTCGGAAACTTCCTGGAAGCCGGTCTGGATGGCCTTCTCGTAGTTGGCCACGTTGATCTCTTTCTGGATCTTCGAGTAGTCCAGGCTTGCGCGCAGGCTACCGGCGTTGAAGATCGGGATGTTGATCTGCGGTGCGAACGACCAGGTGCCCGAGCCGCCCTTGAACAGGCCGCCCAGGTTCGGGCTGGCGGTGCCGGCGCTGGCGGTCAGGCTGATGCTCGGGAAGAACGCCGCGCGTGCCGCACCGATGTTGGCGTTGGCGGCCTTGAGGTTGTACTCGGCCTGAACGATGTCGGGACGCCGTTGCAGCAGGTCCGACGGCAAGCCGGCCGGTACTTCGCTGAGCAGGTCATCGGACAGTGGCTTGCTGGCGATATTCGCCGGCAGGCCGGTGCCCAGCAGCAGGGTCAGGCTGTTTTCATCCTGAGCCACCTGGCGCGTATAGCGGGCAAGCTGCACCCGGGCGTTCTCCACCGAGGTGCGCGCCTGGCTGAGGTCGAGGGCCGAAGCCACGCCGACTTCGTTGCTGCGCGAGGTCAGCTTGAAGCTCTGCTCGAACGCGCCGAGCGTGTCCTGGGTCAGCTTGAGCAGTTCCTTGTCGGCCTGCCAGGTCAGGTAGGCATTGGCCACACTGGCCACCAGGCTGATCTGGGTGCTGCGCCGTGCTTCTTCGGTGGCGAAGTACTTCTGCAATGCTTCTTCGCTCAGGCTGCGCACGCGACCAAACAGGTCCAGCTCATAAGCGCTGATCCCCAGGCCCGCCGAGTACTGGCTGGAGATGCTCGATTCGCCGGTCTGCGACAGCCGCGCCGGAGTACGCGAGCGGCTGCCGCTGCCGGTCGCCGAGACGGCCGGGAACAGGTCGGCACGCTGGATCTGGTACTGCGCCGCATAAGCGTCGATGTTCAGGGCCGCGACGCGCAGGTCACGGTTGTTCACCAGCGCGGTCTGGATCAGCTGTTGCAGGGCAGGGTCGTGGAAAAACTGCTTCCAGCCTTGCTCCGCGGCAGCCTGGCCCGGCGCCTGGGCCGACGAGTACGCCGGCCCCTGCGGGAACTGCGCCGCTACCGGCGCTTCGGGGCGCTGGTAGTCAGGGATCAGCGAGCAGCCACTGAGCACGAATGCGGTGACGGCTAAGGAAAGTAGCGACTTGCTCATTGGCCAGCCTCTTTAGGAGTTTCAGTGGTGTCTTTCTTTTTACGTTCGCCGGCCGAGGACACGGTTGCGTAGAACAGTGGCACCCAGAAGATCGCCAGCACCGTTGCCGTGATCATACCGCCGATCACGCCGGTACCGATTGCATGCTGGCTGCCTGAGCCGGCGCCGGTGGAAATCGCCAGCGGCAATACGCCGAGCACGAACGCCATGGACGTCATGATGATCGGACGCAGACGCATGCGGGACGCCTCGATGGCCGCCTCGACGATGCCCTTGCCTTGTTCGTGCAGCTCTTTGGCAAACTCCACGATCAGGATGGCGTTCTTCGCCGCAAGGCCCACCGTGACCAGCAAGCCTACCTGGAAGAACACGTCGTTGGACAAGCCGCGCATGCTGGTGGCGATCAACGCACCGATCACACCCAGCGGCACGACCAGAATCACCGCAATCGGGATCGACCAGCTTTCATACAAGGCGGCGAGGCACAGGAACACCACCAGCAACGACAGGGCATACAGCGCAGGCGCCTGGGAGCCGGACAGGCGTTCTTCGTACGACAGGCCTGTCCAGGCATAGCCGATGCCGGCCGGCAGTTCCTTGGCAATGCGCTCGACTTCCGCCATTGCGTCACCGGTACTGTAACCAGGCGCCGGCGTGCCGAGGATTTCCATGGCCGCTACACCGTTGTAACGCGAGAGCTTCGGCGAGCCGTAGATCCACTTGCCAGACGAGATGGCCGACAGCGGCACCATCTTCCCGGAGTCGGCGCGCACGTACCATTTGTCCAGGTCTTCCGGCGACATACGGCTGGCCGCATCACCCTGCACATACACCTTCTTCACCCGACCACGGTCGATGAAGTCGTTGATGTAGCTGCCGCCCAGCGCGATGGCCAGGGTCTGCTGGATGTCCGACAGGCTGATGCCCTGGGCGCTGGCTTTCTCGTCATCGACGGTCAGTTCGTACTGCGGCTCATCGTTCACGCCGTTGGGGCGCACGCCCGCCAGGATCTTGCTCTGGGCCGCCGCACCGAGGAACTGGTTACGCGCTGCCATCAGCTTGTCGTGGCCGACACCACCCTGGTCTTGCAGGAACACGTCGAAGCCGGTGGCGTTACCCAGTTCCAGAACCGAAGGCGGCACGATGGCAAATACCATGGCGTCCTTGAAGGCCCCGAAGAAGTAACCCTGGGCCCGCTTGGCCACTTCGAATACCGACTGCGACGAATCACGCTCGTCCCACGGCTTGAGCATCACGAATGCAAGGCCCGAGCTCTGGCCGCGACCGGCGAAGTTGAAGCCGTTCACGGTAAATACCGACTTCACGGCCTTGCCTTCGCCTGGCTCGCCTTCCTTGTCATGCAGCAGGAAGGCGCGCATGTCGTCGATGACTTTTTGCGTACGCTCGGCCGAGGCGCCCACGGGGGTCTGTACCTGGGCAAAGATCACGCCCTGGTCTTCTTCAGGCAGGAACGCGCTCGGGATACGGGTGAACATCCAGATCATGCCGGCCAGGATCAGCGCATACACGATGAAAGCCGGGATCTTGTGCTTGATCATCCCGCCCACGCCGCGCTCGTACTTGAGTACGCCGCTGTCGAAGGTGCGGTTGAACCAGCCGAAGAAGCCGCGCTTGGGTTGGCCGTGCTTTTCCGGATCGATCGCCTTGAGCATGGTGGCGCACAGGGCCGGGGTGAAGATCAGGGCAACCAGTACCGACAACGCCATCGCCGACACAATGGTGATGGAGAACTGCCGGTAGATCACGCCGGTGGAACCGCCGAAGAAGGCCATCGGCAGCAATACCGCCGAGAGTACCAGGGCAATACCCACCAGGGCGCCCTGGATCTGGCCCATGGATTTGATGGTCGCTTCCTTGGGCGACAGGTGCTCCTCGGCCATGACCCGTTCGACGTTTTCCACCACGACGATGGCATCGTCCACCAGCAAGCCGATGGCCAGGATCATGCCGAACATGGTCAGGGTGTTGATGGTGAAACCGAACGCCGCCAGGATCCCGAACGTACCCAGCAATACCACCGGTACGGTCATGGTGGTGATGATGGTGGCGCGGAAGTTCTGCAGGAACAAGAACATCACCAGGAACACCAGCACGATCGCTTCGACCAGGGTGTGCACCACACCGGAGATCGATTCGGTCACTACCGGGGTCGTGTCGTACGGCACCACGGCTTTCATGCCGGGCGGGAAGAACGGTTCCAGGGACGCCACGGTGGCGCGGATCGCTTTACCGGTGTCCAGGGCGTTCGCCCCGGCGGCCAGCTTGATCGCCATACCGGACGCCGGCTTACCGTTGAATTGCGCGCTGATGCTGTAGTTCTGGCCGCCCAGTTCAATACGCGAAACGTCGCCCAGGCGCACTTGCGAGCCGTCGGGATTCACTTTCATCAGGATCTTGGCGAATTCTTCGGCGCTTTGCAGACGCGTCTTGCCGATGATGGTGGCGTTCAATTGAGTGCCGGGCAGGGCAGGCAGACCGCCCAGTTGGCCAGTGGCCACCTGCACGTTCTGGGCCTTGATGGCATTGCTGACATCCACCGGGGTGAGCTGGAAGTTGTTCAGCTTGGCCGGGTCGAGCCAGATACGCATGGCGTACTGCGAACCGAAGACCTGGAAGTCACCCACACCCGAGGTACGAGAAATCGGGTCCTGGATGTTGGACACGATATAGTTGGAGAGGTCGTCCTTGGTCATGCTGCCGTCTTCCGACACCAGACCGATCACCATCAGGAAGTTCTTCACCGACTTGGTCACGCGAATACCCTGCTGCTGCACTTCTTGCGGCAGCAGTGGGGTTGCCAGGTTCAGCTTGTTCTGCACCTGAACCTGGGCGATGTCCGGGTTGGTACCCTGGTTGAACGTCGCGGTGATGGTCATGCTGCCGTCGGAGTTACTGTCCGAGGCCACATAGCGCAGGTTGTCGATACCATTGAGTTGTTGCTCGATCACCTGCACCACGGTGTCCTGCACGGTTTGTGCGGACGCGCCTGGGTAGGTCACCTGGATATCAATGGCGGTTGGCGCAATGGCCGGGTATTGGTTGATGGGCAGCTTCAGGATCGACAGTGCCCCGACCAGCATGATCACCAGGGCAATTACCCAGGCGAAAATGGGACGGTCGATAAAAAATTTCGACATGGATTACTCCCCTTTGCCGGCAGCGGCAGCGGCAGCAGGAGCGGCAGAACCGGCGGGCTTGGCGTTGCCGGCTTCGGTGACTTTCACCTCGGCGCCCGGCTTGACGTACTGCAAGCCTTCGGTGATGACCCGGTCGCCCGCGTTGAGGCCTTTCTCCACCAGCCAATAGGCGCCGGCGGTACGGTTGGCCACCAGTTCACGCTGCTCGACCTTGTTGTCGGCATTGACGATCAGGGCCGTCGGAGTGCCCTTGAGGTCACGGGTCACGCCCTGTTGCGGCGCCAGAATGGCCTTGCTGTTCACACCGGCTTGCAGTTGGGCGTGCACGAACATACCCGGCAGCAGCACATGGTTGGGGTTGGGGAACACGGCGCGCAGGGTCACGGAACCGGTGGTCTGGTCGACCGACACTTCAGAGAACTCCAGTTTGCCTTGCTGGCCGTAGTCGCTGCCGTCTTCCAGGGTCAGCTTGACCATGGCGGCGTTGTCGCCGGATTTTTGCAGTTGGCCGCTTTCCAGGTCACGACGCAGTTTCAGCATTTCGGCCGAGGACTGGGTGACGTCAACGTAGATCGGGTCCAACTGCTGGATCACAGCCATGGCATCGGCCTGGCCGTTGCTGACCAGTGCGCCTTCGGTCACTGCAGAGCGGCCGATACGCCCGGAAATCGGCGCGAACACTTTGGTGTAGCGCACATTGATCTGCGCATTCTGCAGGTCGGCCTCGGCCGTCATGCGGTTGGCGACGGCGGTGTCGTATTCCTGGCGGCTGACGGCTTGCTCATCGACCAGTTGCTTGTAGCGATCGGTGATCGATTTGGTCTGCGTCAGCTTGGCCTGGGCGCTCTTGAGCGTGGCTTCATACACCGATGGATCGATCTGGTAGAGCTGCTGCCCTTCCTTCACGTCGGCGCCTTCCTTGAACAGGCGCTTGAGAATGATGCCGTTCACCTGCGGGCGCACTTCGGCAATGCGGAAGGCCGTGGTGCGGCCCGGCAGCTCGGTGGTCAGGGTAAAGGCTTGCGGTTGAATGGTGACCACGCCGACCTGAGGGGTTTGAGCGGGCGGAGCCGCTTCTTCCTTTTTACATCCGCTGAGCAGCGATGCCAGGGCGACGGCAGTGACCAGAGCGGTAACAGCTGGCTTAAGTTGCATGAAGATCCTCGGGTCAGGCGCGCAGAGTGCGCACAAGAAGTGTGGAAGGGTAAAAAACAAGCCGTGAGTGGATAAGTAGCTTGCTACGCAATATACTTACGTTCATGGTTGTTTGTAAACTCTTGACAGGCTTGGCGGAATGCTGACAAAGCAACGCCCAAAGCCTCGATTTTAGTACGTTCGGCGCCCATGACGGTGTCGTCCCACAATTATTCAGATGATCGTTCACGTCTATTAACGTTGCGTTAACGATAGTCCCCAGTGTTCTGATTGAGGTTTTACTGCCATGGTTCGTCGCACCAAAGAGGAAGCTCAGGAAACCCGCAGCCAAATCCTCCAAGCCGCCGAGCACGCCTTTTATGAACGTGGCGTTGCACGCACCACGCTGGCGGACATCGCCGCCCTGGCAGGCGTGACGCGCGGTGCCATCTACTGGCACTTCAGTAACAAGTCCGATTTGCTGCAGGCCCTGCTCGACACGCTGCACGAACCCCTGGACGAATTGGCCCGGGCGAGTGAAAGCGAGGATGAAGTCGACCCGTTGGGGTGCATGCGCAAGCTGCTGATTCATCTCTATCATCAAGTGGCCCTGGACCCGAAAACCCGGCGCATCAACGAGATCCTGTTTCATAAGTGCGAGTTCACCGATGAAATGTGTGACATGCGCCGCCAGCGCCAGGCCCATAGCCTGGAGTGCAACCTGCGTATCGGCCTGACGTTGCGTAACGCGGTGCATCGCGGGCAATTACCGGAAAGTCTCGATACCAACCGTGCTGCGGTGTGCATTCATGCCTACATCCACGGCCTTATCGGCCAGTGGCTGCTGGTGCCTGAAAGCTTTCAACTGCATCAGGACGCCGAGCGCTGGGTGGACGCGGGGCTGGACATGCTGCGCCTGAGTCCGAGCCTGCGCAATTGAGACAAAATGCGTAATTGCGACCAGTTGTGTCAACAGTAAAGCCCAAGGACGGTCAATCGTCCTTTTGCCTGATTTATGGGGTGACTTTATATACGGGCTGGCGGGCGGTTGATAGGTAGCCGCCTAAGTATTTTGTAGCGATATTGTTGCGGTTCTGTGAAGTGATGTTTCCAAGACGAAACATGCGGTCAAAAATGTGGGAGGGGGCTTGCTCCCGATAGCGGTGTGTCAGTCACTGAAATTTTGACTGAAGCACCGCCATCGGGGGCAAGCCCCCTCCCACATTGTTGTGTGTTTTGGTCAGTTAAATCGGCAGCGTCGGATAATCGATATAACCCACCGGACCTTTGCCGTAGAAGGTTTCCGGGTGCGGCTCGTTCAGCGGCGCATCGGCCTTCAGGCGTGCCGGCAGGTCCGGGTTGGCAATGAACGGTATGCCGAAGGCCACCGCATCGGCCTTGCCGGCGGCCAGCCAGGCGTTGGCGCTGTCTTTGGTGAAGCGTTCGTTGGCGATGTACATGCCGCCGAAGGCTTTTTTCAGTTGCGGGCCGAGGCTGTCGGCGCCTTCTTTTTCACGGGAACAGATGAAGGCGATGCCACGTTTGCCCAGTTCGCTGGCGACGTAGGTGAAGGTTTCCGCCAGGTTGTCATCGCCCATGTCGTGGGCGTCGGCACGCGGTGCCAGGTGCACGCCCACGCGGCCGGCGCCCCAGACTTCGATGGCGGCGTCGGTCACTTCCAGCAACAGGCGCGCACGGTTTTCCAGGGAGCCGCCGTATTGGTCGGTGCGCTGGTTGGTGCTGCTTTGGAGGAACTGGTCGAGCAGGTAGCCGTTGGCACCGTGGATTTCCACGCCGTCGAAACCGGCGGCCTTGGCGTTTTCGGCGCCGGTGCGGTAAGCGTCGATGATGTCGGCGATTTCAGCGGTTTCCAGGGCGCGCGGGGTGGGGTAGTCGGCCAGCGGGCGCACCAGGCTGACGTGGCCTTTGGCCTGGATCGCGCTCGGCGCCACCGGGGCCTCGCCATTGAGGTACGACTCATGGGAGATGCGGCCGACATGCCACAGTTGCAGGAATATCTTGCCGCCCGCGCCGTGTACCGCCTTGGTGATGTTGGCCCAGCCACGCACCTGGTCGTTGGACCAGATGCCCGGCGTGTCCGGGTAACCCACACCCATCGGCGTTACGGAAGTGGCTTCGCTGAGGATCAGCCCGGCAGACGCGCGCTGTACGTAATACTCGGCCATCAGTGCGTTGGGCACGCGGCCTTCATCGGCACGGCAGCGGGTCAGCGGCGCCATGATGATGCGGTTCGACAGTTCGAGGTCGCCCAGTTTTATCGGATCGAAAATAGTCGTCATGGGAAAGTACCTTCTCTTCAAGTTGATCAGTTGGTCGCGGGGGCCAGGTCGGCATTGCCGTTCTGGCGGAAAGTAGTCAGGGTCACCAGCAGCGCGAGAATCATGAGCAATGAGAGCGGCATTCTCGGCTCCTTATTGCGGCGCAGGGGCGCTGAGTTCGCTGATGAGCGCTGCGAGGAAGGCTTGGATCGTTTCTTCGTTGCGTCTGAAAAAGTGCCACTGTCCGGCTTTCTGGCTGGTGATCAGGCCCGCCCGTTGCAAGGTCGCCAAGTGGGCCGACACGGTCGACTGGGACAAGCCGCAGCGCTGGTCGATCTGCCCGGCGCAGATGCCGTATTCGTGGTTGTGCAGTTGTTCGGGAAACTGCACTTTCGGGTCTTTCAGCCAGGTAAGGATGTCTCGTCGTACTGGGTGGGCCAGGGCTTTTATTATTTCGTCGAGGTCGATGGACATGGCAGGGGCTCGGTGTCGTAAAACGTTATATCGCGATGAGGCGAACTTTAAATCGTCATATCCCGATATACAAATATGATTTTGATCTGATCTCTGCACGAATCGGTATATCGGGTTATAACGATATGTTGGTCGCAGTGGTAGACTGCGCGCCATGAATTATCTCGCACATCTGCACCTGGGCGGCCAACGGCCTGCGCAATTGCTGGGCAGCCTGTATGGCGACTTCGTCAAAGGCCGCCTGCAGGGCCAGTTCAACCCGCAAATCGAAGCGGCGATCCAGTTGCATCGCTCGATTGACCGGTTCACCGACAGCCACCCGTTGGTAGGGGCGGCGTTGTCGCGCTTCAGCCTGACCCGCAGGCGCTATGCCGGAATCGTGCTCGACGTGTTTTTCGACCATTGCCTGGCGCGGGATTGGGCGCTGTATGCCGACCAGCCCCTGGAGCGCTTCACCGCGCAGGTGTACCGCGTGCTCGCCGCAGAACCCGCGTTGCCGGGGCGGCTGGCGCAGATTGCGCCGTATATGGCGGCGGATGATTGGCTGGGGTCTTATCGTGAGTTTGCGGTGATGGAGCAGGTATTGCGCGGGATTTCGCGGCGGTTGACGGACTCTGAAGCGCTGGGATTTGCGATGCGTGAGTTGCGCGAGCTTTACGAGCCGTTGAGTGAAGATTTCCGGGTTTTCTACCCCCAATTACAGAGCTTTGCACGTATCCAGCTGAACACTGAGATCTAAAATGTGGGAGGGGGCTTGCCCCCGATGGCGGTGTGTCAGTCACTGTCTGTAGTGACTGAACCACTGCTATCGGGGGCAAGCCCCCTCCCACATTTGGAGTGTGTTCACAGCATTCAGGCGGCGAATGCTGGTCGCACATGCGCCTGCTCACTCTCCGGCAAAGGCCCGAACAACGCCTTCTGCACCGCCTGCTGCGCCTGATATGCCAATGCTGCGCGTTCCTGCCCGGCGCAGGCAATCGGCTTGAGCAGATGAATCTCCACATCGCCCTGGTCGTTGGAAAACAAGCGCATCAGGTGCGACAGCAAATCATCATCGCCAATGAACGGCGCCAATGAGTCCACCTCACCGTCGCGCAGATACCGTATGGCCACCGGTTGCAGCGACACATCCGCATCGATCGCACTGGCCAGCAAGCGCCCGTGAAAGGTACGCAGACTGCGCCCGTCCGTGGTGGTGCCTTCCGGAAACATCAGCAGCGGGTGGCGTTGCTCCAGATGACGGGTCATCTGCTTGCGAATCAACTGGCTGTCACCCGCGCCGCGACGAATGAACAGACTCCCGGCCTTGGCCGCCAACCAGCCGGCCACCGGCCAGGTGCGCACTTCGGCCTTGGACAAAAACGACATCGGCGCCACTGCGCCCAGCAACGGAATATCCGTCCAGGACACATGATTGCTCACCCACAGCATCGGCGTTTGCGGCACCTCGCCGTGCACCGTCACGCGAAAGGGCAGGGCATTGGTCAGCCGTGCCATGAAGAACCGCGACCAACGCTGGCGCCGCACCATCGAGTTGGCCACCCCCAGGCGTTCGAACAGGCCAAACACACTGGCCATGCTCAGGCCCAGCGCCACCACCACCAGCACCCGGGCGATGCGCCCGTACACGCGCAGGCGGTCCATCACATCGCCGCCTTGAAGTGGCGCGCGTAGCGCGGGCACAACTGATCGCGCTTGAGCAGGATGAACACGTCGGCCACCTGGAAGTCTTCGTCCCAGCACGGTTCGCCGCAGATCTTCGCCCCCAGGCGCATATAGGCCTTGAGCAGCGGCGGCATTTCGGCGATGACGTTGGAGGGCAGGTCCAGGGCCGGCAGGGGTTTTTTCGGCTCGGCGCGCAGATGCTCGTTGCACAGGTAGCGCTCGCGCAGACGCTGCATGATCGCGTGGGCCTGGATGCCGCCATCGTGCATCGGGATACTCGCGCAGCCCATCAGGTAGCTGTAGCCACCCTGGTTGAGCACCTCGGCCAATTCACCCCACAACACTGCGATGGTGCCGCCGTTGCGATAGGCCGGGTCGACGCAGGTGCGGCCGATTTCCAGGATCGGGCCCTGCAAGTGCAGCAAGCCATGCAGGCTGAACTCTTCCTCGCTGTAGAACCGGCCCAGGGTGCTGGCGGCCTGGTGGTCGAGCAAACGCGTGGTAGCGACGAGCCGACCGCTGTTCAAATCCCGCACGCCGATGTGGCTGCAGTGAACATCATAGTCATCCATGTCCAGACCCAGTTCCGCGCCTTTCAGCTTGGCGTTGAACTCGCCGCTGAACACGTTGAACCGCAGGGCCTGGGCTTCCTGCAAGGCCTGTGCGCCTACCAGGCGTTCGGCTTGCAGGCGGCGTTCATTGCCTTTGTCGCTGATGCGGGCGATCTGAGTCATAGCGAGTCTCCGAGTGCCGGCCAGGTTGCGGCCAGTCGACTTTGTTGTCCAAAGTCAGGCTATGTAGCCTCGGTGTCATCTCCATGAAGTTACGGTGACGGTTGGGTGACAAGCCTCATGTCGCAAATCTGTCATGGGCCTGCGCTAGGCTCGCGGGCTTGAATGCCCCCCTTGAGTTTGTGCCCATGGTCCGAGGCCTGTTGTGCGTTGTTGTGCTGTTCGTCACCGTTACTGCCCGCGCCGAAGTCTGGCCCGAAAAGGAGTGGGCCCTGGGCCCACCCCTGGCAGGTCCCGCCTTCGATGCGCTGAACGCCTACGCTTTCCCGCCCCGTGACGACACCAGCCGCCAAGGCATTCGCACCGACGCGCTGCTGGTTATTCGTGACGGCGTGATCATCTATGAACGCTACGCCGCACCCACCACCGTCAGCACCCCGCACCTGACCTGGTCGGTGAGCAAAAGCCTGATGGCCACGGTGCTCGGCGTGGCCTACGGTGAAGGGCGCTTCAAGCTCACCGACCCCGTTGCGCGCTTCTATTCGCCGATGAAACAGCACCCCAAGGTCAGCATGGCCGACTTGCTGCATTGGGCTTCGGGGTTGGATTGGCAGGAGGACTATGAATACGCCCCGTTGAAGTCTTCTGTCGTGGCGATGCTTTACACCCGTGGGCGTGGGGATATGGCGCAATTTGCCGCCGATACCGAGGCCGCCGCCGAACCCGGCCGGGCGTTTCGCTATTCCAGCGGCGACAGCAACATTCTGTCTGCTGCGCTTAAAGGGATGCTCGGCCACAAGGCGTACATGAGCTATCCGTGGGATGCGCTGTTCAAGCCATTGGGCATTCGCAACGCGACGTGGGAAAGCGATGCCGACGAAACCTTCGTCGCCTCGTCCTACGCCTACCTCACCGCTCGCGACCTGGCGCGGGTCGGCTTGCTGATGGCGCGGGACGGGCGCTGGGGTGAGCAACAGTTGTTGCCCAAAGCGTGGGTGGCCTTCAATCGGCAGCCATTCGACAACTACAAAGCGGGCCAGGATGAAGCTGTGCCCGGCGGCCAATGGTGGCTCAACAAGGGCGTCCCCCAACCCTGGCCCGACGCACCGGCCGACACCTTCGCCGCACTGGGACACTGGGGCCAGGCGCTGTTTGTGCTGCCCGACGAACACCTGGTGATCGTGCGCTACGGCGATGACCGCGACGGCAGCTACCGGCATAACGAACTGCTCAAGCGCGTGCTGGCGGCGGTGCGGTCATGATTCGCCGTCGCCCGTTTACCAGCCTGTTTGTGCTGCTGTTGCTCGCCCTGCTGGGCTGGATCTGGCACGAACGCGTCAACCTGCAAGCCTTCCCCGACATCATCGCGGCGTACACGGCCAAGGAGTATTGCTCGTGCCGGTATGTGCAGAACAACCCGGCGCAGTATTGCCTGGGGTATGTGAAGCAGTACGTGCCGACCAGTGCGTTTGTCGACACGCCGGAGCGCAGTGAAGTGACGGCGAGTGGGTTGGGGCGTACGCATACGGCGCGATGGTTAGGTGATCGCCAAGGCTGCCGCCTCAACCCCTGACACACCAAAGATTCTCTGTGGGAGGGGGCTTGCCCCCGATGGCAGAGTGTCAGTCACTGGATGTATTGCTGATCCACCGTCATCGGGGGCAAGCCCCCTCCCACATTGGATTTGCGCCGCTTGGGAGATTGCGCTTAAGGTTCGCTCAGGTTTTTCCCCGCGAGTCTTAAATGTCAATCAAACCCTTGGCCTTCGCCCTCTTGGCCGCCGCAGCCGTGCCTGCCCACGCCGACTGGTACCTGGATAACGAATCCTCACGCCTGTCCTTCGTCACCACCAAAAATACCGAGATTGCAGAAGTGCACCGCTTCCTGGTGCTGCACGGCAAGGTCGACGGCCAGGGCGCGGCCCAGGTGCAGGTGGAGCTGGAGTCGATCAACAGTGGCATCCCGCTGCGTGACGAGCGCATGCGTAAGCAACTGTTCGAGATCAAGCAGTTTCCCGAAGCGTTGATCAGCACCCAGATCAACCTGCAGCCGATCAATGATTTGGCGTCCGGCGCGCAATTGGAATTGCGCCTGCCGCTGAGTATCACCTTGCATGGCAAGACCCACACCTACAACGCCGAGCTGCTGGCCACGCGTCTGGATGATCGGCGCTTTCAGGTCGTGACCCTGGAGCCGGTGGTGGTGCGCGCCGAAGATTTCGAGCTGCAACCCGGCGTGGCGGCATTGCGCAAAGCGGCGGGGTTGAAGTCGATCAGCTTGTCGGTGCCGGTGGGTGCGGTGCTGATCTTCACGGCGCGCTGACATGGGCGGCGCGGTGTTCCCGTGGCGCAGCGCCAACCGCTTCGAGTTGTTGATCGACGGCCCGAATTTTTTCCCGCAGATGCTGGTGGGCATTGCCCGCGCCGAGCGGCAAGTGGATCTGGAGCTGTATCTGGTGGAAGCCGGGGCCTGTGCCGAAGCGATGGTGCAGGCGCTGGTACTCGCGGCTGAGCGCGGGGTGCAGGTGCGCTGCCTGTTCGATGATTACGGCAGCCTGGCGTTTACCCTCGGGCTGCGCAAGCGGTTGACCGACGCGGGTGTGCAGCTGCGTTTCTATAATCGCCTGAGCTGGCGGCGCTGGATGCGCAACCTGTACCGCGACCACCGCAAGCTGCTGCTGATCGACCAGGACGTCGCGGTGATCGGCGGGACCGGCGTTACCGATGAATTCTGGACGCCTGGGCAAGACACGGCCGACTGGCATGAGGTGATGGTGCAGATCAGCGGCCCGCTGGTGCTGGACTGGCAGGCTTTGTTCGACCGCCAATGGCACGCCAACGCGGCACGTCGAGAATGGAAACCGGCGACCCATTTCGGCCTGGCGCGGTTGCCCAAGGTGCCTGCGACCGGGCCGGGGCTTGGTCGCGTGGCGTACGCCGACGCCCGTCAACACCGTGATATTTTGCAGTCGTTGATTCGCGGCTTGAACAGCAGCAAAGGGCGCATCTGGCTGGCGACGCCGTATTTCCTGCCGACCTGGAGCGTGCGCCGTGCCTTGCGCCGTGCGGCCGGACGCGGTGTGGATGTGCGCTTGCTGCTCACCGGTCCGCGTACCGATCATCCGTCGGTACGTTACGCCGGCCATCGTTATTACCCGCGTCTGCTGCGTTCAGGCGTGCAGATCTTTGAATACCAGCCGTGCTTTTTGCACCTGAAGATGGTGCTGGTGGATGACTGGGTCAGCATTGGCTCGTGCAATTTCGACCACTGGAATCTGCGCTTCAATCTGGAAGCCAACCTGGAAGCGCTGGACCCTGAATTGACGCAGGCGGTGGCGGGCAGTTTCGAGCGTGATTTTGCGCAAAGCCAGGCGGTCAGCCTGGAGGCCTGGAAGGCGCGGCCATTGTGGCGGCGGGTGAAGCAGCGGGTGTGGGGGTGGATTGATCGGTTGGTGGTCAATCTGCTGGGCCGACGCGGCTAGTTGTATCACCTCAAATCAAATGTGGGAGGGGGCTTGCCCCCGATAGCAGTGGGTCAGTAACAAATATGCTGACTGATCCACCGCAATCGGGGGCAAGTCGAATCGTCGCACCGCCCCTCCCACATTTTTTACTGCATTTGAGGTTTAGAGCAGTTCAAAGCTCTGCTGCTGCACATCCTGGGAATCCAGCCCGATCTGTACATTGAACTCACCCGGCTCTGCGGCGAATTTGAGCTGGGCGTTGTAGAACTTCAAGTCTTCCTCGGTAATGGTGAAGTGCAAGGTGCGTTCTTCACCCGCCTTGAGCATTACTTTCTGGAAGTTCTTCAGCTCTTTCACCGGGCGGATCATCGAGCCGGCCACGTCCTGGATATACAACTGCACCACGGTTTCGCCATCCACTTTGCCGGTGTTTTTCACGGTGACGCTGGCGTCGAGCTTGCCGGTCTTGTTCAGGGTGGTGGACGACAGCGCCATGTCCGACAGGCCGAACGTGGTGTAGCTCAGGCCATAGCCAAACGGGAACAGGGGGCCGGTGGTGTCATCGAAGTACTGCGAGGTGTAGTTGCCCGGCTTGCCCGGCGTGAATGGCCGGCCGATGCTCAGGTGGTTGTAGTAGGTGGGAATCTGTCCCACGGAGCGTGGGAAGGTGATTGGCAGCTTGCCCGACGGGTTGTAGTCACCGAACAGCACGTCGGCGATGGCGTTGCCGCCTTCGGTCCCGGAGAACCAGGTTTCCAGGATCGCGTCAGCCTGTTGGTTCTCTTCGAGAATCGACAGCGGCCGGCCGTTCATCAGCACCAGCACCAACGGCTTGCCGGTGGCCTTGAGGGCCTTGATCAGGTCGCGCTGGCTTTGCGGGATGTTCAGGTCGGTGCGGCTTGACGACTCGTGGGACATGCCACGGGACTCGCCCACGGCCGCGACGATCACGTCAGCATTCTGCGCAGCCTTCACCGCCTCATCGATCAGCACCTGGGCCGGGCGCGGGTCATCCACCACTTCCGGGGCATCGAAGTTGAGGAAGTTGAGGTAGTCGAGCACCGCCTTGTCGCCGGTGATGTTGGCGCCACGGGCGTAGAGGATCTTGCCCTTTCCGCCGATCACGGCGTTCATGCCGTCCAGCAGGGTCACCGACTGTTCCGGCTTGCCGGCCGCCGCCCAGCTGCCCATCATGTCGATCGGGGCCTTGGCCAGCGGGCCCACCAGGGCGATGGTCGCGGATTTTTTCAGGGGCAGGGTCTGGTTGTGGTTCTTCAGCAGCACCAGGCTGCGGCGCGCGATGTCGCGTGCATCGGCACGGTGCAGGCGGCTGTCGGCATAGGTGTCGGCCGGGTCGTCCTCAGCCTTGCCTATGCGCAGGTACGGGTCCTTGAACAGGCCCATGTCGTACTTGGCGCCGAGCACTTCGCGCACGGCATTGTCGATGTCGCTCTGTTCGATCTCGCCGGACTTTAGCAGCCCCGGCAGTTCCTTGCCGTACAACGTGTCGTTCATGCTCATGTCGATGCCGGCCTTGATCGCCAGCTTGGCGGCTTCACGCCCGTCCCTGGCCACGCCGTGCTTGATCAGTTCGAAGATCGCGCCGTGGTCGCTCACGGCCAGGCCCTTGAAGCCCCAGTCCTTGCGCAACAGGTCGTTCATCAGCCAGGTGTTGGCGGTGGCGGGCACGCCGTTGATCGAGTTGAGCGCCACCATCACGCCGCCTGAGCCGGCCTTGATCGCCGCGTGGTAGGGCGGCAGGTAGTCCTGGTACATCTTGACCGGGCTCATGTCGACCACGTTGTAGTCGCGGCCGCCTTCCACCGCGCCGTACAGGGCGAAGTGCTTGACGCTGGCCATGATGCTGTCGGCATTTGCGGCGCTGGCGCCCTGGAACGCCTTGACCATCACTTCGGCAATGCGCGACACCAGGTAGGTGTCTTCGCCGAAGCCTTCGGAGGTGCGGCCCCAGCGCGGGTCACGGGAGATGTCGACCATCGGCGCGAAGGTGATGTCGAGGCTGTCGGCGGCGGCTTCCTGGGCGGCGATGCGCCCGGAGCGGCCGATGGCGTCCATGTCCCAGCTGGAGGCCAGGGCCAGGCTGATCGGGAAAATCGTACGATGGCCGTGGATCACGTCGTAGGCGAAGAACATCGGGATCTTCAAGCGGCTGCGCATGGCCGCGTCCTGCATCGGACGGTTTTCCGGGCGGGTGATGGAGTTGAAGGTGCCGCCGATGCGGCCGGCGGCGATTTCCTTGCGGATCAGCTCGCGGGGCATTTCCGGGCCGATGCTGATCAGGCGCAACTGGCCGATCTTTTCATCGAGGGTCATCTGCCTGAGCAGGTCGCTGACGAAGGCGTCCTTGTCTTTAAGCGCAGCAGGCTTTGTTTCTGCCCATACGGGGTGGCTGGCCAGAGTGGCAACAAGGCCGAGCAAACACAGCTTCTTCATGAATATCCTTTTTCGGCTCACTGCACAGCGGTCAGGCTGATCGGCCAAAATGTGGGGAGCGTCTATTGTTGTTCGGGTGTTGTTCAGATAAATGCAGCACACTCTGAACTCTTTTTCGCGCTGGGCATCTTTGTAGCTGATTGGCTCGAAGCATTCCAGTGGTGGCGGATTATGCCCCAAGCGCGTGGTTTATAGGGTTAGTCATCACATTCCATCCAGATTGGGCAGGAGAAACACCATGCAAGCAGCACAAGGTTACCGCTGGGGCTTGAAAGCCGCGGCGCTGTTATTGATCAGCAGCGTGCTGAGCGGTTGCGGCATCAACAACATCCCGACCCTGGACGAACAGGCCAAGGCCGCCTGGGGCCAGGTGCAGAACCAGTACCAACGCCGTGCCGACCTGATTCCCAACCTGGTGGAAGTGGTCAAGGGCTACGCTGCCCACGAGCAGGATACCCTTACCGCCGTGATTGAAGCGCGGGCCAAGGCCACCTCGATCCAGGTGGATGCGAGCACCCTCGACAACCCGGAAAAACTCAAGCAGTTCCAGCAAGCCCAGGACGGCCTGAGCGGCGCACTCAGCCGTTTGATGGTGGTGTCCGAGCGCTATCCGGACCTGAAGGCCAACCAGAACTTCCTGGCCCTGCAATCGCAACTCGAGGGCACGGAAAACCGTATCGCCGTGGCCCGTCGCGACTTTATCCAGGCCGTGCAGACCTACAACACCGAGATCCGCACGTTCCCGGGTCGCCTGTGGCACAGCGTGATGTACAGCGACTTGCCGATCCGCGCCACGTTTGAAGCCACCAGTGCCGATGCCGATAAGGCGCCGCAGGTGAAGTTCAAATAACGCTGCCTTGAGGTGTCGATGCGTTTATTACGGATAGGCCTGGCGCTGTGGCTGCTGGGCTGCGTGGGCCTGGCCCAGGCGGCCCTGACCTTCCCGGCCTTGACCGGGCGGGTGGTGGACAACGCCCAGATGATCGACCCGGCGGTGCGCGAGCAACTGACCCAGCAATTGCAGGCGCTGGAGCAGACGTCCGGTGACCAGATCGTGGTGGTCACCGTCCCCGACCTGCAGGGCGTGCCGATTGAAGACTACGGTTATCAATTGGGCCGCGCGTGGGGCATCGGCCAGAAGGGCAAGGACAACGGCGCGCTGTTGCTCGTGGCCCGCGACGAGCGAAAGTTGCGCATCGAAGTCGGCTACGGCCTGGAAGGTGTGCTGACGGATGCGCAGTCCTGGGTGATCATCAATCAGGTGATTGCGCCCAAGTTCAAGGCCGGCAATTTCAGCCAGGGCATCAGCGACGGTGTGGCGGCTATGATCCAGGTGGTCGGCGGTGAACCGCTGGCCGTGCCGGCCCGGGTGGCGGATCCGTGGTCCGCCCCGAAGGACAATCCCGCGCTTTCCATCGGTTTCTTCATCCTGCTGATCGGCGTGTTGTGGCTGTGTCATCGCATGGGCCTGCCGGTGGGCACTATCCTGCTGGTTATCCTCAGCCTCATCGGGCGTGGTGGGGGCGGTGGCGGTGGCGGCGGTAGTGGGGGAGGCGGCGGCGGTGGTTTCCGCGGCGGCGGTGGCGGTTTCGGCGGTGGCGGGGCTTCGGGCGGCTGGTAATGACAATAACGAAAATAGAGCATCTACAACCATGGCATTACTGACTGAACACGAGCAGCGCCAAGTGGCCGAGGCGATCGCCCGGGTCGAGCAACAGACCGACGCCGAACTGGTCACTGTGCTGGCTGCGCGCGCTGATGACTACGCCTACATTCCGTTGCTGTGGGCCAGCCTGATCGCATTGGTGGTACCCGGGGTGGTGCATTACTTGTCGGGCTACCTGACCATGTACACCTTGTTGCTGGCGCAGTGGGCGACCTTCATTGTGCTGTGCCTGGTGTTTCGCTTGCCCAAGGTCACCACCCGTTTGATCCCGCGCTCGGTGCGCCATTGGCGCGCCTCGAACCTGGCGCGCCGTCAGTTCCTCGAGCAGAACCTGCATCACACGCTGGGCAGCACCGGGGTGCTGATTTTTGTCAGCGAGGCGGAGCGCTATGTGGAAATCCTGGTGGATGACGGCATCTCCAAGCGGTTGGACGACAGCAACTGGGATGGCATCGTCAAGGCGTTTACCCAGCAGGTGAAGCAGGGGCAAACGCTGGTCGGGTTCATTGCGTGCATCGAGGCCTGTGGTGAATTGCTCAAGGTGCATGTGCCGGTGACGCAGACGCGCAATGAGCTGCCCAACCGCCTGGTCGTACTCGAATAACCAGGGCAACACCGTTCTAAATGTGGGAGGGGGCTTGCCCCCGATAGCGGTGTGTCAGCCAGCCTAGCTGTAGCTGACCCACCCTCATCGGGGGCAAGCCCCCTCCCACATTTGGATATACCTTGGCTGTTGGAACTGACCACTGGTCAAATAACTCCGTGCCGTTGCGGGTTATCCCCCCTAAAATGCCCGGCATTCTTTGCCCGAGGCGTTTTTGTTCATGTCCGTCACCGCTCAACCCGCCAGCTCTGCACCGGATCATCATGCCCAGTTCATCGAACTGCTGACCGCAAGCCTGGCGCATAACGCCTTTATCAAGCTGGTGCTGGCCAAGTACGTCGGTGATGAAGCCGAACTGCAGCGGCTGATCATCAAAGCGGTCACCGTCAAGGAACAGCCCTGCCTGTCCTTCGTCTACCGCTACAAGACCCGCGACATCACCAAGAACCTGGCGCTGGCCGACGGTGTGGCGGCGATTGCCGAGCTGCTGCCGGCCTCGTTCAAGAACGCGCACCTGTTGTCGCTGACTGACGAAGCCCAGCTGGAATACAGCAAGAAGAACAAAAGCTCGCTGTTCAAAAGCAAGCCGCAGCAATTGCGTGAGGCGCCATCGGCCGAGCATAACCGCGAGAAAAATCGCTTCCTCGACCTGAGTCGGCCGTTCCTCGCCGACCTGGGCGTGACCGACGCCAGGCAGGCGCTGATCCCGTCGATGTCGCGCAAGTGGAAGCAGATTAACAAGTTCATCGAAGTGTTCAGTCATGCGCTGACGTCGTCGCCGTTGCAGCTCGACCAACCCGTACGCGTTGCCGATTTCGGCTCGGGCAAGGGCTACCTCACGTTTGCGATCCACGACTACCTGCGCAACACGCTCAAGGCCGAAGGCGAAGTGACCGGTGTCGAGTTGCGCCAGGACATGGTCACCCTTTGCAACGAAGCGGCCGCGCGCCTGGAGCACCCGGGGCTGGTGTTCAAGTGCGGCGATGTGCGCAGCGTCGCGCCGAGCCGGCTGGACGTGATGATCGCCCTGCATGCCTGCGATATCGCCACCGATTATGCGATTCACACCGGTATCCGTTCCGGTGCGTCGATCATCATGTGTTCACCGTGCTGCCACAAACAGATCCGCCTGCAGATCCAGAGCCCGGCGCTGCTCAAGCCGATGCTGCAATACGGCCTGCACCTGGGCCAACAGGCGGAAATGGTCACCGACAGCCTGCGCGCCTTGTTTCTCGAAGCCTGTGGCTATGAAACCAAAGTGTTCGAGTTCATCTCGTTGGAGCACACCAACAAGAACAAGATGATCCTGGCGATCAAGCGTGCCGAGCCTTTGGACAACGCGCAGCTATTGGTGAAAATCCAAGAACTCAAGGCGTTCTATCACATCACCGAACACTGCCTGGAAACCCTGCTGCGCGCCGATGGTTTCTTGGCCTGAACATAGGCCCCATGTGGGAGGGGGCTTGCCCCCGATAGCGGTGCATCAGCAACTCATCCAGTGACTGACACTCTGTCATCGGGGGCAAGCCCCCTCCCACATTTAGACTCCACTTGGCTTGAAGACGGGTGTTCAGGTGTAGCAATCAGAAGAACCGCGTCACGCTGATCTTCGCATCGCGCCCCTTGGTATAGGCGCGGTCGCCGCTCAACGCCGGGCGGAAGTTTTCGTTGAACAGGTTGTCCACGGTGAAGTTCACCTCGGTGCCTTTCAGATACGCTTGCTGCGGTGTCCATTTGGCGAACAGGCCCTGGGTGTTGTAGCGCTTGTTGCCATACTGGTCGTAGAACAGATCGCCGACCGCGGAGCCCGGGCCGCCGGAATAGTTGTCGCTGGGCAGGCGGTGGGTGGCGCCGATGAACTGGCCCATCCAGCCTACCTGGGCATCCCAGGCCGGAATGTGGGTACCCAGCACCAGCACCCATTTGGTCGGCGGGATATCCCGCGCTGCCACGTCCGGGCCCCAGGGGTTGGTATAGGCGCCTTCGTGCTGGCCTTTGGCATAGGCGAATGACACCGAGCCGAACACGTAGGTAGAGTTATAGATCGACTCCACTTCGATGCCCTTGATCGTCAGGCCGCCGATATTGCGGTAGTTGGACATCGCCCCCGCTGGGCAGGCGGAGCCAATCGTGCCGCCGTTGACGGCCTGGTTCCGGCACCCCACGCCGGTGGCCTTGAAGATTTCGTCTTCGACCTTGTTGTGGAACAAGGTGGTGCGCAATTGCAGGTTGTCATCCTGGGCGACGAGATTGTCGAAGTGAGTGATGTTGCCCAGGGTAATCGAGGTGATGCGCTCCGGGTCCAGGTCCACGCTGGTGGCGGTGCGGCTGCCCAGGCCCTGCACTTCGTATTGCTCGTCGATCACCGGCGCACGCCAGGTCTGGCTCCAGTTGGCGAACAGGCCGACATTTGGCGTGACGGTCCAGAACAGCGCCAGGCGCGGCGACCAGCCGGTGTAGGTGCGGTCGCTGTAGTCGTGGCCGATCGCAGGGTCAGGGTTGTTGTAGTACGGCGCATCATTGCCTTCGCCCCGGTTGCGCACATGGTCGTAGCGCAGCGACGGGGTGATGGTCAGGTCGCCCAGGGTCACCGCGTCCTGGATGAAGAAGCTGTTGGTGTCGACCTTGCCGTGGGGCATGAAGCCTGGCTGGAAATGGCCGTAGTTATAGCGCGGCGTATTGTAGGTGCTGCCGGGCATCCACATTTCGGTATCGCGCACGTGCTTGCGTACCTGCCCGCCGACTGTCAGCGCATGCTGCAGGGGGCCGGTGTCGAACAGGCTGACGTTGCGGATATCCAGATGCTTGTCGGTGTAGGCGGTGTCCATCTTGCGCCCGCCGGTGGCCAACTGGAAAAACGCGGTGGCGTCACGCTCGTCGCTTTGTTCGGTGTTGGACTGGGAGTACTTGACGGTCACGTCCACCAGCGGGTTGTCCAGCGGCTGGTAGTGGTACTTGCCCGACCAGGTGGTGTCGACGGTATCGCGGTGCGCCAGAAAGCGCTTGAGTGCACCTTCGTAACCGTAGCGGTCGATGTTGAGCTGGGTCGGCGGTGTCGGGTAGCTGGCGGCGGAGAAGGGCGTCCAGCGGTTGCTGTGGGAGCGCGAGTAGGACAGGCCGACACTGTGCTCCTCGGTGAAGTAAGCGTTGACCTTGAACAGCTTGCCGTCCACATCCTGGGCGCTGTTGGGCAAGCGTTGAGGATTGATCGGGTACTGGTTGTTCTCGTTGGGCAGCTTGGCGGCCACCTTCATGTCGCCGCCGTCGCGTTGGGTCAGATAGGCCAGCGCATCGAAACGGCCGTCGTCGGTGCGGCCGTACACGGCACTGCTGTAGACCTGTTCATGGTCGTTGCTCGAGTAGCCGTATTTGAGCATTGCGCCGCTGTTGCGGCCGTCCTTGAGCAGGTCCGGGGCATCCTTGGTGGTCATGTTGACCGTGCCGCCAAAGCCGCCGTTGCCGGTGAACGGTGAGTTCGGGCCTTTTTCTACCTCAATGCTCTTGATCAGCTCGGGCTCGATAAAGACGGTGCCCTGCTGGTAGCGCTCGAAACCACTCTTGGTCGCGCCATCCACGGTCATCGGCACGTCTTCGGCATCGCCGAAGCCACGGATGTTGATGGTTTGGCCGCCGGGCTTGAGCGAGCCGCCCTGGCTCACGCCGGGCAGGGTCTGCAACAGGCTGGGGATGTTATTGGACTGGTAGCGGTCAATGTCGGCCTGGGTCAGGGTGGAGCGGTTGACGGTACTGGAGTCCACTTCGTTGCCGGTGCCGATCACGCTCGAGGTATCGAGCTGGATTGCGCGGCCTTGCGTGGTCCTGGCCGCATCGGCGCGCACCACGTAGGTCGTGCCAACCTTGATCAGGGTGAAGTCGGCGCCTTTGAGCAGGCTGCGAATCGCCTCTTCTGCGCTGTACTCCCCTTTGAGAGCCGGCGCCTGCACATGCTTGAGCAACGCCTCATCGAACAGCAGCTGGATCTTCGCCTGCCGGGCCACCTGGCTCAGGGAGGTCGCCAACGGCTGGGCCGGCAGTTGCAGCGTGAATGACTCGGCCTGGGCGCTGACGCTGAACGCCAGGCAGGTGGCAAGCAGGGTCGGCCGTAGAAACAGGTGCGAAGCAGGGCAAGGCGCGCGAAACATGAGATCCCCCGGTGCGGCTAAATAGCCAAAAAGGTGTGCGTATCAAACGCAGACGGGAGGAAGACGGGGCACGCAAAAAAATCCACACATGCGAATGCAAAATATTCTCATGTGTGGCTTATTTGCTTGATTCGATTCGCACAATGCCGTCGGCGGACGTCACGGTTTTCACCGGTAACAGGGCGGGCAGGGCGTTGAGCAGTGCGTCCGGGTCATTCACATTCAGGTTGCCCGACACCTTGAGTTGCGCCACCGCCTTGCTGACCTGCAAGGGCGCCTGGGGACGGTAAAGGCTCAATTCGTCGATCAGGCTGGCCAACTCGCGGTTACGAAACGCCAAGTGCCCGCTGCGCCAATCAGCGACGTCTTCGGCGTTCAGGCTTTGCTGTTGCAACGTGCCCCTGGCGTACTGGTAAATGGCGCGCTGCCTGGCCTGGAGCAACGTGGCAGGGCTTTTTGCATCCGGTTCGAAGGCCACTTGGCCATGGGCCACGCTGACCACCAGTTGCTGTTCACTGCGGCGCACATCGAAACCGGTGCCCACCACTCGCACATTCGCCTCACCGGCTTGTACGTACAGCGGGCGCTCCTGGTCGGCGGCCACTTCGATGTACAGCTGGCCTTTGTCCAGGTGAAGGATGCGCTGGTGCGCGGTGAAATCCACGTGAATGCGGGTGTTGGCGTTCACATACAAGGTGCTGCCGTCGGGCAGGTGCAGGGTGCGCATGCCCTTGGCATGGCCGGCAACCTGGGCGTGATACAGCTCGCGTGGCGCACCGAGATGAGGGGCAAGAACGGCGCAGAGCAAGGCGGCCGCGATTGCCAGCGCAGGGCGCCATACCGGTTTGCGCCGGGGCAGCGCCAAGGGTTTGTTCAATGGCTGCAACTGGGCGAGGTCGGTCCACAATTGCTCGAATTCGGCATAGGCGCGCGCATGGGCAGGGTTGGCCCGCCAGGCGGCGAAGGCCTTGCTGTCGACACGGTCCGCGTGGCTGCGGTTGCGTGCAAACCAGCTGGCGGCTTGGGCATCAATGGCGTCGCTCGCGTCGATGTCCAGCGCGTCGAGGTCGCTCAGGCGGC
This sequence comes from Pseudomonas orientalis, assembly GCF_002934065.1. Lineage (NCBI taxonomy): Bacteria > Pseudomonadati > Pseudomonadota > Gammaproteobacteria > Pseudomonadales > Pseudomonadaceae > Pseudomonas > Pseudomonas orientalis. The sequence continues at coordinate 1,550,766 of NZ_CP018049.1, forward strand.
TCATTGTGGCTGCTCCGTGCCGGGTCCAGGTTGAAGACGTCGCTTGCAATGCAGCAGGGCAAAAGCAATGTGCTTTTCCACCATGCTCGTCGAAATGCCCATGCGCGCGGCGATCTGTGCCTGGCTCAAGCCTTCGAAGCGATGCAGCATAAGGGCTTCACGCCGGCGCGGCGAGAGTTCGGCGAGGACTTCTTTCAAGTGTTCCAGGCGCTGGATGCGCAGCGCGGCGGCCATGGGCTCGTTTTGCTCGTCGGTGACGGCTTCGGTGGGGGCGTCGGCTGAATCGGCGTGGACACTGCGGCGTACCTGCTGTTTACGCCAGTGATCGCGCAGCAGGTTGCGCGCCATCTGAAACAGAAACGCCCGTGGCTGCTCGACCTTGGCCCGGTCGCGGTAGTCCAGCCATTGGGTAAACACATCCTGGGTCATGTCCGCCGCGTCACTGGCGTTGTCCGTGCGTTTGCGCAGGAAATGCAGGATATCTGCATAGAACCCGCGACAGGCATCGGCCGACAATGGGTCGGGCTTGGGACGAGACATGGATATCCTTCTTGACGCAGCACGGCTTGGAAAGGTCGTGAATGATATCGAGAATTATTGTCATTTGTCTCTTTTTAAAATCTGTACCCCATTCAAAATGTGGGAGGGGGCTTGCCCCCGATGGCGGTGTGTCAGCCGACAAATTCATTGGCTGATACACCGCTATCGGGGGCAAGCCCCCTCCCACAGTTGGTCTTCTTCGTTCACTGGATCAGTGTTCGACAGGCACTGACAGCGTTGGATTACCCAGTGGATGGGTGCGCGCGGCAAAGAATTTCAGTTCCATGCCAGTACCTTCGAACAACTGCGAATACCGCTGCTTCTGCTGGCGAATAAACCCATCGCTGCGCCCCGACACCGAAATGGCCAGGGTGGTGATGTTGGCCTGGCGGATCGCATCCACCAGGTGTTTATCCTGCGGCCCCAGGTCATGGCCGAAGATGCACAGCGTGCCCTGGTGAGTGAGCAACTGTTCATAGCAGAACGACAGATAATCCGAACTGCGGATGGTCTTGAGCTTTTCCTCCACCTTGCCCTCACTGACGAACAGCGGCACATCGTCCAGCGTCTTGATCGTGTTGTTGATCGCGAAACTGCTGAGCAACGTGCTGTCGGTGGACGGCAGTTTGCGCGCGGTACCGTCGAGGTTGCGCACCAGGTGCAGGCCGCCGTGCAGGTACAGAATGCGCGTAGCGTCGGTGCGGGTGTCGCGCAGGTCGAAGCTTGAATCGGCGCTGCGAAACAGGTCGTCGATACCCTGCGTGTGCAGGATTGCCCAGTAGTTGAGCAGGTCGTAGTTGCTGGTAAATACCGTGGTGTAGCGGGCCAGTTCCGCGTTGATGACCGCCAGGGTTGAAGGCTGCATCAGGCGCCAGGGAATATGCACGGCGTGGATCGTATTGATCAGTGCTTCCTTGATCGCATAGTAGCGATTGCGTGGCGCCGCCGAGCTGACCGCCAGGGCCTTGTTGACGCGGCTGGTGGTTTTCAGCGCGCCCAGGGCCTGCTCGAAACTGCGGGTCTGCAGCGCATCGAATACGCTGAGTTCGGATTGGCTCAGGGGCTTTTCTTCCACTGTGCGAGCGTTTTCAAACAGCGAGTCGTAGGCAAAGTCTTCCCAAATCGTACGGCTTGCGCCGTTGCCGATCAGAATCCCATTGAAGTCGATGGCGTCGCGCAGTGCGCTCCAATCGTCAAGGTGGGCGTCAATATCCTGGAAATCCTTCATTGCGGCGGGTCTACTCGAAATCGGCTGGACGGTGACTTTATCACGAGCCGGCATTGATCCTGGTCAAGATACGGCAAGCGGTACCGGTGGATTCTGTGGGTATAAAACCCCTGAGGATCGACCATGAGCAGTACGTTTTTTATCCCCGCCGTCAATATCATGGGCATCGACTGCCTCGACGAAGCCATGATCGCCATCCGCAATTATGGTTTTCGCAAAGCGTTGATCGTCACGGACCAGGGCCTGTGCAAAGCCGGTGTGGCCAGCATGATCGCCGAGAAGCTGGCGCTGCAGGACATCGATTCGGTGGTCTACGATGGCGCCAAGCCAAACCCCAATGTGGAAAACGTCGAGAAGGGCCTGGCGTTGCTGCAACAGAGTGCCTGCGATTTTGTCGTGTCCCTGGGCGGCGGCTCGCCTCACGACTGCGCCAAGGGCATCGCGTTGTGCGCCACCAACGGCGGGCGTATCGGCGACTATGAGGGCGTCGACCAATCGAGCCGGCCGCAACTGCCGCTGGTGGCGATCAATACCACCGCCGGCACGGCCAGTGAGATGACCCGTTTCTGCATCATCACCGACGAAACCCGCCACGTGAAAATGGCCATCGTCGACCGCAATGTCACGCCGTTGCTGTCGGTCAACGACCCGGCATTGATGGTCGCCATGCCCAAGGGCCTCACCGCCGCCACCGGCATGGATGCGTTGACGCACGCCATTGAGGCCTACGTATCCACCGCCGCCACGCCGATCACCGACGCGTGCGCAATCAAGGCCATCGAATTGATCAGTGCCAACCTGCGCCTGGCGGTACGTGACGGCAGCGACTTGGCCGCGCGGGAGAACATGGCGTATGCGCAGTTCCTCGCGGGCATGGCGTTCAACAATGCCTCGCTGGGGTTCGTGCACGCCATGGCGCACCAGCTCGGTGGTCTGTACGACCTTCCTCACGGCGTGTGCAATGCGGTGCTGCTGCCCCACGTGCAGAGTTTCAATGCCAGTGTCAGCGCCAAGCGCTTGAGTGACGTGGCTCGCGCGTTGGGTGCCGATATCAAGGGGATTACCCCGGAAGAGGGCGCGCAGGCTGCTATCGTCGCGATTCGCGCCTTGTCCCAGGATGTGGAAATTCCCGCCGGCCTGCGTGAGCTCGGCGCCAGGTTGCAGGATATTCCGCTGCTGGCGAGCAATGCGCTCAAGGATGCGTGTGGCCTGACCAACCCACGGCGCGCGGATCAGCGTCAGATCGAGGAGATCTTTCGCAGCGCGTTTTGATAGGGGCGGCTTCGAGCTGCAGGCGTTAAGCTACAGGTTGAATGCGTTCAACTTGAGCGTGAAGCTTGCGGCTGAGGTCCCCCATGAGAGTTCTGTTATTCGGCGCCACCGGCATGGTCGGCCAGGGCGTGCTGCGCGAGTGCCTGCTGGCGCCCGACGTGCAGGAAGTGGTCGCTGTCGGCCGCACGCCGTTGACCCAGGAGCACGGCAAACTGCACCAGGTGTTGCACAGCGACATGCTGGATTTCCAACCCCTGGAAAACCTCCTGCAAGGCTTTGATGCGTGCTTCTTCTGCCTGGGCGTGTCCTCGGCGGGCATGAATGAAGTCAAATACACCCACCTCACTTACGACCTGACACTGGTTGCCGCCAGCACCCTGGCGCGGCTCAATCCGCAGATGACGTTTATCTATGTGTCCGGCGCCGGCACTGACAGTTCCGAGGCGGGCAAGTCAATGTGGGCACGGGTCAAGGGCAAGACCGAGAACGCCTTGCTGCGCTTGCCGTTCAAGGCGGTCTATCTGTTCCGGCCAGGGATCATCCAACCGTTGCACGGCGTGCGTTCCAAGACGCCGTTGTACCAGGCGTTCTATAGCGTGCTCGGGCCGCTGCTCTCGTTTTTGCGTCGGATAAAGCCGAGCTGGGTCGTCAGCACCGAGACCGTCGGCCGTGCGATGTTGCAGGCAGTGCGCCATGGCGCGCCGCAACCGGCGGTGGAGCAGCGCGACATCAATCATCTGGCCGCCGAGCGCGGCTGATCAACCCGCCGTCGCCGCTGCCCGCACCGGCGTGGCGCTGAACTGGATCAACACCACCGCGGCCACCAACAACAACGCTCCGAGCGCCCGCGGCGTTGTCATTGGACGCTGCGCCAGGCCGAACAGCCCGAAATGGTCGAGCAGCAACGACGCCAGAATCTGCCCGGCCATGGCCAGGGCGATAAACCCTGATGCGCCCAGCCTGGGCAGCAGCATTAATGCCAGCGAAATGAAGCACACCCCAAATGCGCCACCGGCCCACATCCACAGCGGCGCCCGGGTGATAAAGGCCAGGCTCGGCAAGGGCAGCCGGAGTGCGATGATCACCGGCAGCAACACAATAATGCTTACCAGCAGGGATGCCAGCGTCGCCCACAACGGGTGGCCGAGCCCGCGCCCCAGGTTGGCGTTGATTGCACTCTGAAACGGCACCACGGCGCCGGCGATTACCGCCAGCAGCAACAGACCCAGCCAATGCAACGTTGTCATTTCCAATCTCCCAGAGGTTTTGCTGGACTCTAGGTTATTCGTCGCGCAAATTTAAATTCCAAATTCTTATGCCGAGCATGCAGCTGATGAATGATCTGCGACGCGTCGACCTTAACCTGCTGGTGATCCTCGACGCTCTGCTCAGCGAGCAACATGTCACCCGCGCCGCCGAACGCCTGCACCTGAGCCAACCGGCGGTCAGCCATGCGCTGGCGCGCCTGCGTGACCTGCTGGGCGACCCGTTGCTGGTGCGCCAGGGCGGCGCATTGATAGCCACGGCCCGTGCGCTCGAATTGGCTACGCCGTTGGCAGAGGCCCTGGCTCAGGTGCAGGCGCTGCTGGCGCCGAACCGTTTTGACCCGGCGTCGGCCAAGCGCCGGTTTCGGGTGGCGATGTCGGACTACAGCGCGGCGATTTTCCTGCCGGGGCTGGTCCGTCTGTTACGCCATGAAGCGCCGGGCATCGACTTGCAGATCATCCAGGCCAGTCGCGAAGGCATGGTCGACGGCATACTCAATGGTGATATCGACCTGGCCGCCGGAGTCTTCCCTGACATGCCGGCCGAACTGCGCACGACGCCATTATTCGAAGAGCATTACACCTGTCTGGTCGACCGTGACAGCCTGCCGAAGACCGGCGTGCTGGACCTGCCTGCCTACTTGTCACGTCCCCATGTCCTGCTGGAAATGCGCGGCAGCGGCACGCCGGAAATCGAGCGTGCGTTGAGCGCGATTCGTGAGCGGCGTCATGTGGCAATCAGCCTGCCGCACTGGGGCGTGGCACCGCAGTTGATTCAGGGCACGGACCTGATCCTGACCGTCTCATCCCGGGGCCTGCTCGATATCGATCACTCGCACCTGATAAGCGTACCGCCGCCGTTTCATATTCCATCGTTTGCGTTCGAGCTGGCCTGGCACGCGCGACGAGGCGGGGATGCCGGGTTGCAGTGGTTGAAGGGGCGGGTGCAAGGTGTGCTGGAGGGCTGAGCAGTCGCTACCAAGCTGCCGGTGGCTGAGCGCGGGTATGAAAAATTCGCTTAACTTGCAGTCGCCCGTCACGAATAGAAGTTTTACCCGCAGCCCCGGAACCTGCAGAATCGCTGTGTCTTTCAACAATTTGCCAGAGCCCCGCCCATGACCCCCTCCCTGCTGTTATCGGTCCTTGCTTCCGGGTTTATCTACGGTATTACGCCCGGCCCTGGCGTGTTGGCCGTGTTCGGCATCGGCGCCGCCCGTGGCCGTCGCGCCGGTGCCGGTTTCCTGGGTGGGCATTTGCTCGGCGACGTGGTGTGGTGCAGCACCGCCCTGGTGGCGATTGTGGGGGCGCGGGAAGTCGGCAGCAGTGCGTTTGATGTACTCGGCGTGCTCAGCGGCCTGTATCTGTTCTGGCTCGGCTGGCGCGCCATCCGCACCCAGCGCCGTAGCAGCGACGCCCCTCAGGGCGCGGCGCGGCATCCGTTCTGGCACGGCGTTCTGTTCGGCCTGACCAACCCCAAGGCGTACCCGGTGGCGGTGGCGACCTTCACGGCACTGCTCTCCAGTCGTGCCGAATTGTTGACGTGGTCGATGCTGCCCACGCTGATTTTTTTAAGCTTTATCGGCGGCCTGCTGGCCTACGCGATCCTGATTGGCGTAGTCGGTGCCCAACGTGTGCGTACGGTGTATCAGCGTCACGAAATCCTCATCACGAAGCTGTGCGGCGTGATGTTTATCGGGTTTGCCATCAACGCTCTGGCGCATGCGTTGCCGGGCCTGTTTGCAAGCAGATCCGCTTGAATCGGAAACGACCGTTCGTCGCGCTGGAAAGTTTTTTCTAAACCTTTGCCGCGTGCAAAATTCGAATTCAGGGCGAGGCGCAGTTCCCTCGCACCTATTTTTGCCTTGGAGGAACCCATCATGAGCCGCATGGCTATCCGGTTACGCACCGCCAGTTTCGCGATGCTGCTGGGCCTCGGCGCCAGCAATGCTTTCGCCCAGTCGCCTGCCGAATTCATCGAGCAGGCTTCGGCCAAAGGCATGGCCGATATCGAAACCAGCCGCATGGCCCACGCCAGAACCTCGTCCCAGGAAATCAAGGATTACACCATCGAAGTGATCAACGAGCGCACCCTGGCCAACCAGCATCTGGCGGCCATCGCCAAAAAGCTCGACCTGCCGGTGGCCCCGCGGGAGCAGATCGTCGACAAAGCCGAAACCCTGATGCCCGAACTCAAGGACGGCGACTCCTTTGACGCCGCTTATGCCGCGCAGCAGGTCAAGGAAAACGAAGACGCCATCGCCCTGTTCAAGCGGGAAGGTGCGGCGTCGGAAGTGCCCGAGATTAAAGCGTTGGTGGACGAGACGCTGCCCAAGTTGGAAGAGCGTCTGCAAAAAGCCCGGGCGCTGGCATCGACCTACGGCAAGGGGCACCAAGGTGACGGTTGAAGTGGCCCCTTGAAATGAAAACGGCGGTTGGATCCTCTCCAACCGCCGTTTTTTATGCCTGGTTCAAATCGGTTTTCGGCGGCGCCGCGTCGTCGGCGGCGGCACCACAACTGCTGTTGAGGCTCAAGCTGCCGGCTTTGCCGATATCGCGATATTCCTGGCGCAGCTTTTCAAGCTCTTTGCGGTCCAGGCCGTCCAGGCTCAACACGGCGTTCTGGGCATCCTTGGACACGCGCAACAGTTCGTCGATCTTGATGTGCAGAATGTCATTGTCGCGGTTCTGTGTATTCTGGATCAGGAACACCATCAGGAACGTGATGATGGTGGTTGAGGTGTTGATGATCAATTGCCAGGTGTCGTTGTAATGAAAGTACGGCCCGCTCAGGCTCCACGCCAGAATCAACGCCACCGCCGCGTAGAACGTACGGGGGCTGCCGGCCCAGCGCGATAGAGTTTGGGAGACAGCGGAGAATTTCATGACTGTTTTTCCTCAAAAGGGGGGTGATGAAAATACTGACCGCAACGAGTCGCTGAAATTTCTTTTTACAACTTGGCCGTCGGACCAAAGCAGGCATTTTTCTACCCGGGTTTTAGGAGCGCGCCTACGGCGCTGCGGAGCCATGAGCGCAAGACTGGGTTTTTGACCTGGACAGTCCTTATGTACGCAAAGGCCGCTCGTGACATACACGCGCTTTATTACTTGACCGAAGATCATTTTTTCGCGGCGACCTGCGCGGTGTATCGTCGACATGCCGCCGGTATCAATACCTATCTTGCCGAGGAAAATTCCACGCCTTGGAACACGTTGTTCATCCGCGTGAGCAGCGCGCCCCTGCGCGAAACGACGCCGGTGATTCTGCAACTGATCCGCCGTACCGCATTGCCTATACGCATCGTGATGCCTGAGGTACAGGTCGACGGGTTACGCGACGCGCTTACCGGGCTTGGCTTTGAGCCTGCCGAAAAGAGCACCGCGATGGTTCACCCCTTGGCACGCTGTGCGCCATCGATTAGCGAGGAGGCCGTGCAGATCAGCCTGACACGTGACTTGAACGAGTGGGCGAGCCCGCTCGGCAGTGCGTTTTCGATATCGCCCGAGACGGCCGCCCATTATCAGGCCCGGCACCAGCGGGCGTTGGACGCCGGTGAAGCCCTTTATCACTTCATCCTGTCCGTCGAGGGGCAGGTGGGCTGTGCGTTGACCTTGTCAGTGTGTGAGGGCCAGGCAAGGCTCAGTGACGTCGGCACGCTGACCGGCTTTCGCGCCAGAGGCTATGCCACGCGATTGATCAAGTCGGCCCTGCTTCACGCCTCGGGGCTTGGGGCACGCAGGTGTTTTCTCGAGGGGTCGATGATGGCTGTCCCGCTGTATCGAAAGTTGGGTTTTCAACGATTATTCGATTGCGCGTCTTTTGTTCGCGGGCCCGTTCCGAACCTATGATCAAAAGGCCAGTTTTGCCTGGCCGCGATCTTCCAGCGTCAACAGGTACTGCTTGGCCTCAAGCCCACCGGCAAAGCCCGTCAGCGCCCCCGATGCCCCCACGACGCGGTGACACGGCGCAATGATCGAGATGGGGTTACGCCCGTTGGCCGCACCCACGGCGCGCACGGCGCTGGGGTTGCCGATCTGTCGGGCTATCTGGCTGTAGCTGCGGGTTTCGCCAAAAGGGATGGTCAGCAAGGCCTGCCAGACTTGTTTTTGAAAGTCGGTGCCGTAGAAGTCCAGTTCCAGCTCGAAACGATTGCGCGTGCCCGCGAAATACTCCGCCAGCTGACGCTCTGTTTCCACGAGCACCGGGCTGTCGTTGGCTTCGTACAACTGCCCCAGGCGCACCCGGTTTTCGCGTTCCGTTTCCCATAGCACGGCACCGAGCTTGTCATTGCGGGCCACCAGGGTGAGCTGGCCGATGGGGGAGGGCATGAATTTGCAGGCGTATGACATGGGCTTGATCCTTGAGGCTGTCCGGTGCAACTATCCGCTCAGTGAACCCTGGGAGAAACCGGTTTCTTGCGGTCGAATTTGCTGGCATTAAAAACGCCAGTGAATCCAATTGCCTGACCCATAGGCCACCGCGACATAGTAGATCAACCAGATGATCGAGGGGACCGACATTGCCACCCACGCGCCAAGATTGAGCAGGGCCAGCATGATAGCGCTGAAGGCTACCCCTCGGCTGGTGTGTCGCATTGAGTACCAGGCGCCGTAGACGGAGCACGCGAGGGTCGCTGCCACTGCCATGGAACGCAGTCCGAACGGGATAGGGGTCAGTGGCAGCAGCAAGGGAATGATCAGCACAAGCCCCACGACTTTTCTTACTGCTTGCCTTGAATTTTCCTGCTGAGGGGAAGACATCCTGTAGGTCCTGCTGCTGATTGAGGTTGCTGCATTCTCTTGGTCTGGACGGCACTTCCCTGTAGGCCCCTGCTTAAATCAATATCGTTGATACTCGGAAAACGGGTCCGACAATAAAGGTAGCTTAGAGCGCCGCGTTCAGCGAAAACGGGATGCGCAACCCTCCAATCGGCCCTTCGCGCACCCCGCACATCTCATCATGCACGCTGTGTTGCACCAGCACGCAGGGAAACGCGGGCAAGCCCTGCAACAGGTCGCGCAAGTGGGTGGTGGAGCGGATGCGCAGCGGTTGCTGATCATCACCCAACAATGTCTTCTCGACCTGTTCCAGCCGGACCCGCGCCAGATACAAGCCGCCCTCCAGCGATAACAACTGCAGTTCGAGAATTTCGCCTTTCACAGCCAGTTCGCTCAGCATCTGCACGTTCATGATGGAACCTCACTCAGGGAGTCATTGGCGCCGAAAGAACAAGGTGACCTGACCCCATTCCACGCCGAATTTGGACATGCTCGAACGGTTGATCAAGGTGTCTTCGTCCATCAAGTACATCCAGTCGTCAAAACTGATTTCGTAGACTGTGGTGTCTGCGCTCATGCACTAATACTTGTACATAATTTAATATCTGTACAGGTTTGCTGGGCCGGCACGACGACGAGCGTTGTCGTGCCCTGAACGCCAGGCATAAAAAACCGGTCACAAGGACCGGTTCTTTATGCGTCCCATGTCAGCCATGGCATGACAGGGACGCCCATTTGAGTGGAGCGGGTAGAGGGAATCGAACCCTCAACTAAAGCTTGGGAAGCTTTCGTTTTGCCACTAAACTATACCCGCTCAAAGCGGCTGACTTTGTACCAGATGTTTGCCTGGATTTGAAGTTTTTCTTCGAAATAATCGCATGTTGCGCTCGCCCCCCTGCCGATGGGCGGGTGCCACTGCAGGAGCTCGCTCCCGCAGTGGTTCTCACCTCACATCGCAAAGGCAGGTTGTGTCTGGCTTGGCTGATAGCGTAACCGACTCACCGGCCGCTGCCCTTTCAAGAAGCTTACCACCGCCTCCCGGCTGTCCCGGCACGCCGCTTTATGCTCCATATCCAGGAAGTGCCCCGTCGCTTGAACCGTGCTGAAGCTGCTGTGGGTGACATGCTGGCCAAACAGCCTGGCATCCTCGGCGCTGGTGTACTCGTCCCATTCGCCGTTCAAAAACAGCACCGGAATATCGATCTGCCTGGCTGCGTTGAGGTAGCACAACCGGTCGCTGTTGAGCACTTGGCTGATGTGGAAGTGCATTTGCCCGTATTCATGCTCGGCCAGGCTGCTCACGTGCTTGTGGTTGAAGCGCTTGAACAGCGACGGCAGGTGCTTGCCGATGGTGCTGTTGACCAGATGGCCGACGCGGTCGCGGTCGAGATTGCCGAGGTAGTCGACGCCGCGCTCCAGGTAATCACGCATTGGTGCGTTAATGACCGGGGAGAACGAGCTGACCACGGCCTTTTCAACGCGCTGCGGGCGTTGGGCGAGGGCGAGCAGCGTGGCGATACCGCCCCAGGAGAAGGAGAGTACGTGTTCGGCGGCAAAGCGGTCGATGAGCTCCAGCAGTATCTGGCCCTCGACTTCCTTGGTCAGCATCCGCTCGTGACGGTTGTGGATTTTGGAACGGCCTGCGTAGGGCTGGTCGTACAACACCACGTTGAATTGCGGGTACAGGCTTTTCACGGTCTGGGCGAAAGACGCCGTGGTTGCCATTGAGCCGTTGACCAGGATGATGGTTTTTTCAGCGGCATCCGCGCGATAGAACTCCGTGTAAACCCGGTATTGACCCTGTATATCCAACACAGCGATTTCTGGCCTCATGTCGTAAGACTCCTGGCAAGCGGGTAGGGCGCGCAAATGACTTTGCACGAGCTTTATGACAGGTAGGCATACGCCTTGAAGATGAGCGCCCAGGTCGGTCCGATTGCGGCTGGCCGACAGCGGATGTGAGGGCGGATGTTTGCCGGGACGGCCCGTCAATCAAGCGCGGGCGCGGCAAGGTGTTTCTTGGAGGTTATAGGTGACCCGTCAGTCATATTGCAGCGGGTGAGCTTGATTCAAGCACAGACTCGGGATGTCGCAAGCGGCGCAGCTGGTTTTTTGCCCTCAGCGGCCGAGCGGACGTCAGACGAGGTGGACTTCCTCGGCAGTCAGCGCCCGATACTCGCCCGGCGCAAGCGCTGCATCCAGGCGCAGCGGGCCCATGCGCTCGCGATGCAGGGCAGTCACTTTGTTATCAAAATGCCCGAACATGCGTTTGACCTGGTGATAGCGGCCTTCGATGATGCTCAAGCGCGCCGTCCTGGGGCCCAGTAACTCCAGTTCGGCGGGTTGAGTGACGAGGTTTTCGAAGGCGAAGTACAGGCCCGCCCTGAAGACCGCTGCATAGTCCGGGCCGATGTCCTGCTCGGTTTCCACCCGGTACACCTTTGGCAACTTGGTCGCCGGTTGCGTCAGTCGCCGCGACCACTGGCCGTCATTGGTGAGTAGCATCAACCCGGTGGTGTTGTAGTCCAGGCGCCCGGCGATATGCAATGCGTCCTTGTGCGGTTCATCCAGCAGATCGAGCACAGTGCGGTGTTGCGGATCGCAGGTAGCGCTGACGCACCCTTGCGGCTTGTGCAGCATGAAATAGCGCGCAGGTGTACCTGCCTGCAGTATTTCACCATCAACGCGCACGCAACTGAACGCCAGCACCTCATGAAGAGGGTCGCTCACCGCCGTACCATCCACAGTAACCCGACGTTGCGCCAACAGCAGCCGCACTTGCTTGCGATTAAAGCGCGGCAGGTTACTGAGGAAGCGATCAAGGCGCATCGTGGCGGCGCAGCTGTTGGTCCACCTGGGCGCAACGCGGGCACAGGCAGGCCTGGTTGCGCAGTTCGTCGGGCAGCGCCTGGAGCACCGCCGGGTCGATGGTGACGCTGTAGCACCAGCAGGCCTGGTCGACCGTGCGTGGGTCGGCCAGACTACAGTCGTTGCGGGCGCCGCAGGCGGGGCAAAGGGTTGCAGTGGTCATGGGCAGGTCGGGCTGTATCGGGCAAGGTGTGCGTGGCCTTGCACGATACAGCGCCGATGGGCGCCAAGCTACTTACAGCTTGAATTTGCCGACCAGCACACTGAACGAGGTGGCCAGGCGCGACAGGTCCTGGCTGGAAGCGTTGGTCTGATGCGCGCCGGCGGCGGTCTGGGTCGACAGGTCCTGGATGTTGAGCAGGTTGCGATCGACTTCACGCGCCACTTGGGCCTGTTCCTCCGAGGCGGACGCGATGACCAGGTTGCGTTCGTTGATCTTCGCCACACTGGCGGTGATACGTTGCAACGCTTCGCCGGCATTCTGCGCCAGCACCTGGGTGTTGTTGGCCCAGCTCAGGCTCTTGTTCATCGCGGCTACCGCGCCGTCGGCGCCGACTTGCACCTCGCCGATCATTTTTTCGATGTCCACTGTGGACACTTGTGTGCGATGGGCCAGCGCCCGCACCTCATCAGCCACCACCGCAAAGCCACGGCCTTGCTCGCCCGCACGGGCCGCCTCGATTGCTGCGTTGAGGGCGAGCAGGTTGGTCTGGTCGGCAATCCCACGAATCACATCGATCACCTTGCCGATTTCGCGGACCTGGCTGGCGAGGCCTTCCACCGACTTCGTCGAATCGTTGATTTCTACCACCATCGAATTCATGCCGGAGACGGCCTGTGCCACTTGCTCACGGCCTTCCTCGGCTTCGGTGGTCGCCTGGCTCGAGGCCTGCGAAGTCGATACGGCGTTGCCGGCCACCTCATCAACGGCTGCAGTCATCTGGTTGACGGCGGTGGCCGCTTGTTGAATTTCATCATTCTGGCGGGTCAGGCCCCGGGTGCTTTCTTCGGTGACCGCACTCAGTTCTTCAGCGGCGGAGGCCAGTTGGTCGGAGGCGTTGGCGATTTCCAGCAGGGTGTGTTTCAAGCCGCCCTGCATGTTCGACAGCGCCACCAGCAACTGCCCGGCCTCGTCGGTGCGCTCGGTGCTGATGGTCTGGGTCAGGTCACCGTCGGCAATGCGTTGCGCGCTCGCCACCGCTTGAGCGATGGGGCGGGTGATCAGGCGCGTGATCAGCACGCCGACGATAATGGCGATGATGAAGGCGAGGACGATACCACTGATCATCCAGGTGAGCGCACTGTCGCGCAGTGCGTCGGCGGCGACTGCGCCTTCCTTGATCTGGCGGTTGTTGGATTCGACCATCACGCGGATCAGCTCGCGGGCCTGGCGGAACAGTTCATTGTTGGTGGTATTGAGCTCGGTGCGTGCCTGCTCGATCTGGCCCTTGTCGAGCAGGCTCAGGATGCGTTCCGAGCTACTGAGGTACGTTGGCCAGATCTGGTCGAAGGTGTCACCCGCCGCCCGCTCGTCATCTTCCAACGGCGTGGCGCGGTAGGTGGTATACGCCGCCTGGCTGCGTTTGACTTCGTTGGCGATATCCTGGCGCACGCGGTCGCGGTCCTGCTGGGCGACGTCACCGTTACCGGCATCGAGCAAGCGGTACAAACCACGGTTGTGTGCCACCAGCCCGTTCAGGGTGGCAGCTGTGTTGCTGACCGACACCAGGTTGTTGGAGAACGTTGATTCCAGGGCTGCGGCGAGGCGCACGACCCCTTTGATACCCAGCAGGCCGACACCGAGGGTAATCACGGAACAGAGTAAAAATGAGAGCAGCAGCTTGGTAGCAATTTTCATGACTTGAATCCGGCGGTAAGTAACGGGAAGGCGCACACCAAGGCCTCCGTGGCATTGTGCAGTATCACAATGACATCATTGTAAGCGACAAAGTTTCGCCTCTGAATAAAATACTGAATCGATACAGCTAACGTATTCCGGCGTACCGCTGGTGATGTATCAAGTTGTTACTGAAACGCACCAGATTCTGCTTTTGATGTCATACGTTCTGTCATTCAAGTAAATCTGAATGACGCCCTCCAGCGTCGCTGGAGGTGCTCTTCCGCGGTCCAGGAGGCCGCCATGTATCGACGACTGCTGCTCACTGCATTACTCGGCCTGACCCTGTCAGCTTGCGTGCCCTATTACGATGGAGGTACCACTTACTACCGCTCCGAGGTCTACACCGCACCGGCACCCGCCTATTATTACGGCGGTCCTCGTTACTACGGGCGCAGCTACTACACACCCGCGCCACGCTACTATCCGGCTCCCCGTTATTATTCGGCGCCGCGTTATTACCAACCCGCGCCACGTTACTACCCAAGACCGGCTTATCGGCCGTATCCCAACCAGGGATGGGGAGACAATCGGTGGGGCAACGGCGGGCGCGGGCGTGGTGGCGATCACGGCGGTGGGCGCGGTGGGCACCGCTGACAAAAGTTCTGAATAAAACGGCGCATGATGCGCCGTTTTTTTTGCCTGCCGTTTGTCGGTACTGTCAGAATTAACAGCTATCTTTGAGGCCAGGGATATATTTCACTGTGGGAAAAAGCTGTGTGGTTATCGAAGGGGGCATCCATGCTCAAACAGTTGATGTACATGCTTTTACTGATTGTCTGCATCGTCGGCCAAGCGCAAGGCAATCAGTTCTGTCCAGATAAGTCGAAGATCCAGACGGGCACAGGTTATTTCCAGTACCAGGCCAACGGCGTGCTGTGGCAAGGCCCGAGGGTTGAGCCCGGCGAGTTCATACATGCCTTCTCAGGCGCGGTGTTTGCGCCGGAGAAAGGTGATGATCGAAGCAATGGGCTGGTGGAAAAGTGTGTGTACACCAATCAGCGCGACGAGCTTGTCGTATTGCGCCCTTGCCTGTCAGGCGACGCCAGTGGCATGTCGTTGGCGGACAGTTTGCATTGGGAGCGCGATAGCGCCTCATTCGACCAACTGGTTTATCTATGCAAGGAAAATCAACCGGGTAACTGTGCTTTTAACGTTAAGGATAGCTGGCGATAAGCTGTCAATAATCAGAAAGGTCTGCCAGGGGATTCCTACCTTCCCATGCCTTGTCAAAGTGCGCCTTCACTACCGCCTCGGGAATTGTATTGATATCCGGCCAATGCCAGCGGGGCGTCTGATCCTTATCGATCAGCCTTGCCCGGACCCCTTCGGCAAATTCAGGGTGGCGGCAACAGTTGAGGCTCAGTGTGTATTCCATCTGGAACACTTGGGCCAAAGACAAATGACGGCCGCGTCGGATCTGTTCCCACACCAGATGCGCAGTCAACGGGCAGCCTTCACTGAGGGTCTTGCCGGCGCGGGCCAGGAGCGGGTCGGCGTGATCCTTGAGCAGGCTCAGCGCGCGCCAGGCACCTGCCACGTCACCCACATCCAGCCACTCGTCGATCTGCCTCCGGCGCGGCAACCATTGTGCCTCGGGTAGCTGGTCGACGGCTTCCTGGGTCAAGGCCTTGAACAAACTGTTGAGCTGCATCGCGATCTGCTCCTGCCAGTTCAATTGCAACAGGCCATCGAGTAATACGTCTTGCTGGTCATCGCGCAGAAAACGGTCGGCCAGGCCCAGGTCAAGGGCATCATGACCATTGATATGGGCACCGGTAAGGCCCAGGAACAAGCCTAGCTTGCCGGGCAGACGCGACAGGAACCAACTGGCACCTACGTCCGGGTACAAGCCGATGCTGATTTCCGGCATGGCCAAGCGACTGCTCGGCGTCACTATCCGCACGGACGCACTCTGCAACAGGCCCATCCCGCCGCCCAGCACATAGCCGTGGCCCCAGCAGATCAGCGGTTTCGGATAGGTATGCAGGCGATAATCGAGGCGGTATTCGGCGGCAAAAAATTGCGCGGCCAAAGTGGGCACAACGCCAGGTTGTTCCCGGCAGGCCATCGCCAGGCTGCGCACCTCGCCCCCTGCGCAAAAGGCTTTGGGGCCGTTTCCGCGCAGCAAGACGCAGACGATACTCGCGTCCTTGGCCCAGGCATCCAGGCGTTCGCTCAAGGCCAGGATCATCGACAGGGAGAGCGCGTTAAGGGATTGCTGCGCATCCAGGCTGGCGATGCCGATGCGGGCGCCGTGGTTGCCGGTGAGTTCTTCGAAGTGCAGATTCATCGTGACCTCAATCCTGAAGGTGAAGGGTCAGTATGATCGCTGCGTGGGAAAGTGTCGGTGATGTGTCAGATCAATTGACAAGCGGGGTCGGCTTTCCTAGGGTTCGCCCATTGTTTTTTCTCGACGACCTCATCATGACCGACAGCGACCGCATCAAACTCGAACCCAGCTGGAAACACGCTTTGCGCGAGGAATTCGACAAGCCCTACATGGGCCAGCTGCGCGAGTTTCTGCGTCAGGAACACGCCGCCGGCAAAGAGATCTATCCGCCGGGCCCGCTGATCTTCAATGCGCTCAATTCCACGCCGCTGGACAAGGTCAAGGTGGTCATTCTTGGGCAGGACCCGTATCACGGCCCCGGCCAGGCCCATGGTTTATGCTTCTCGGTGCAACCGGGCGTGCCGGCGCCGCCCTCGCTGGTCAATATCTATAAAGAACTCAAGCGTGACCTGAACATCGACATCCCCAGCCACGGCTACCTGCAAAGCTGGGCCGACCAGGGCGTGCTGATGCTCAATACCACCCTGACTGTGGAGCGCGCCAATGCCAACGCCCATGCCGGCAAGGGCTGGCAGTTTTTTACCGATCGGGTTATCGAGGTGGTCAGCGAGCATCAACCGCATCTGGTGTTCCTGTTGTGGGGCGCCCATGCCCAGAGCAAGCAGAAGCTGATCGATGCCACCAAGCACCTGGTGCTGACCTCGGTGCACCCGTCGCCGCTGTCGGCGTATCGCGGGTTTCTGGGATGCGGGCATTTCAGCCGCGCCAACAAGTTTCTTGAGCAAAATGGCGAGGCGCCGATTGAGTGGCGATTGCCGCTTGTCTGAACCGTGCGTTGCTAAAGACTGACCATGCTTATCGATTGGTTTTGAATATCAGCGACGTACAGATTGCGGCCATCCGGAGCCACCACAATGCCTCGCAGGCTGCCGAAACCTGCGATCGTGCCGACCATGCGTTCCAGTCGGGTGTCATAAATGCTGATCTGTCCTCGCTCAGTGATATAGGCCATCTCGCTGAGGGGGTTGAATGCTATGCCCCAGGGCTCGTTGAGGCCGCTGATGTACTTGCTGACTTCAGGAATCAAGGCGTCACCGATAGTCAAGCGGCCCGCGTCGCGGTGAGTGATGTAAATGCGCGGATAGCGTGGGCTGTGACCGATCGAAGTAGGACTGCCTGGGGCGATGGCGAGCTGCCTGACGATCGGCTTGTTTCCAAGGTCTACGATGCTCCAGCCCGCTAAATCCGACACAACGTAAACGCGAGTGTCGTCACGCGGCGCCACTATCACTTCCTTGGCGTAACGCACAGGTATTTCGGTTACGCGTTGGTGGTCGCTGGTGTCAATGGTTACCAACTCCGAAGCCCCGTGATCAGCGACATAGAGCCGGGTGCCGGTTGAGTTCAATGCCATGCCATTAACCGTCGTGAACCCCGTGATGCGTGCGATGACGCTGTTACTCACGGTTTCGATAACGGTAATCGGGTTTCCCGATGCGGCGCTGTTGTCACTCACGTAAATGCGCGAACCTGCCGGGTTGATTGCCAGCCATATCGGGGAGCCGAGATTTTCTATCGTCTGTATGACGCTAAGTGGCTGGGTATCTAGAACGGTGAGGGATCCCGATGCTGTGGCGCTTGCCACATAAAGGCGTGTTCCTGCACGGTTCATTACCAGGCGATTGGGGGAGCCCGGTACTGCAATGGTTTGCACAATTTGTGCATGTGCACGGGCATTGCCAGGGGGGCTTTGAATAGGCTCTTCCATCATGTGTACTCCCAGGGGTTCACAGGCTGCAGGCTGCGTGATTATTGATGAGTCCTGCCCCGGAATTCATGCGCTTTGTGGTTGAGAATGCCCAGCTGTGAGAAATGACAGTCCAGATGAACGGTCACAAAACCTGGCAAGCACGACAAGCTGCTTATTCAAGGCTGACGATTCCAGTACCGGAACAACGGCTCCGCCAGGAACAGCACAAACAACAAACGCATCACCTGCATCGCTGTCACCAGTGGCACCGACAATTGCAAGGTTTCAGCCGTAAGGCTCATCTCGGCAATACCGCCGGGCATCATGCCCAGGGTCAGGGAGCGCAGGTCGAGATGGGTCAGGGCGCTCAAGCCCATCGCCGCCAATGTTGCCAGTGCCATGGTCAAGGCGGTGCCCATCAAGGTGCGCGCCATGAACGCGGGCGCACGTCGGAAGAACTGGCGGTTGAAGTGACAGCCCAAACCGCTGCCGATCAACCATTGGCCAATCTGACTGCCGCCATCGGGCAGGCCGATATGCAGATCCCACACCACACTGGCCGTCGCGCTTACCAGCAACGGGCCGAACAGCCAAGGGTTCGGTTGCCGCAGATGCTGCCAGCCCCAGGCCGCCAGTGCGCCCATCGGAAACAGCAACGCCAGCCACAGCCAATTGACCGGGGCCGGATGAAACTGCGGCGCGCCCCCACCCAGCAAGTATTTGAAGATCGCCGGCACACACAGCACCACCACTAATACCCGCAGGCTTTGTCCCGCCGCGACACGGCTCAACACGGCACCGTTGCGTGCGCCGAGGTTGACCATCTCACCGGAACCGCCCGGCATGCTGGAGAAAAACGCGGTGGCACGGTCCTCACCACTGCGGCGCATCAGCCACACGCCGACCACACTCGACAGGCTGGTGACCAGCGCGCCGAAAAAGATCAGCCCGAAGTGGCTCATCACTTGCTCGATCACCACCGGTGTGAAGTGCAGGCCGATGCCGATGCCCACCACCCATTGGCCGCATTTGCGCCCGCCGGGGATTTCCGCCAACTGCCACGGCGTCAGGCAACGCACCAGGATGATCGCCAGCAACGAGCCGACCATGTAGGGCAAAGGCCAGCCGACGAGGCTGGCCAGGTAACCGCCGGCCAGGCCGACCAGCGGTGTGCCCCACCACTGTTTGAAGGTGACCTCAGACATCGGCCAGGGCACGACGCTGCAAGGCGCGTTTGCGGTAGATGCGCACCAGCGGGAACAGCAGCATCAGCGCGGTCAGTACCCAGACACCAAAGGTGATCGGGCTCGACCAGAGGATTTCCAGCGCACCATTGGAGATCGACAGCGCCCGGCGCAGGTTCTGCTCCATCAGGCCGCCGAGGATAAAGCCCAGCAATACCGGCGACAGCGGGAAGTCGAGCTTGCGCAGGATGTAGCCGAAGATGCCGATCCCGACCATCAGGAACAGGTCGAACGTGGTGGCGTGAACCGCGTACACACCGATCGCGGTAATGATGGCGATCACCGGTACCAGCGCCCAGTTCGGCACGGCGAGGATACGCGTGAAGATGCGGATCATCGGGATGTTGAGGATCACCAGCATGATGTTGGCGATAAACAACGACGCGATCAGGCCCCAGACAATGTCCGGTTGCTGTTGGAACAGCAGCGGGCCGGGGGTGATGTTGTACAGCGACAGGGCGCCGATCATCACGGCGGTGGTGCCCGAGCCGGGAACGCCCAGGGTCAGCATCGGCACCAGGGCGCCGCAGGCGGAGGCGCCGATCGCGGTTTCCGGGGCGGCCAGGCCACGCATGTCGCCCTGGCCGAATTTGCCGCTGGCACCGGCCAGGCGTTTTTCGGTCATGTAGGCCACGGCGGACGCCAGGGTTGCACCGGCACCCGGCAACACGCCCATGATGAAGCCGAGCAAGCCGCAGCGGATGTTAACCACGAACACCGCACCGGCTTCCTTGAGGTTGAACATCATGCGCCCGGTGGCCTTGACCGCTTCCTGGCCACGGTGGGTTTTTTCCAGCAGCAACAGGATTTCGCTGATGGAGAACAGGCCCAGCACCAGCACCACAAACTGGATGCCGTCGGTGAGGTGGATGTTGTCGCCGGTAAAGCGGTACACGCCGCTGTTGGCATCGATGCCCACCGCTGAAAGGAACAGACCGATCAGCGCTGCCACAAAGGTCTTCAGCGGCTTGTCACCGGCCATGCCGCCCAGGCACACAATCGCAAATACCATCAGTACGAAATATTCCGCCGGACCGAAGGCAATCGCCCATTTGGCCAGCAGCGGTGCGAACAGCACCATGCCGCAGGTGGCGATAAAGGCACCGATGAAAGAACTCCAGGCCGACAACGACAGTGCCACGCCGGCCAAGCCTTTGCGAGCCATCGGGTAGCCGTCGAGGGTGGTCATTACGGTGGAGGCTTCACCCGGAATATTGAGCAGGATCGAGCTGATACGGCCGCCGTACTCGCAGCCCAGGTACACGGCGGCCAGCAGGATCAACGCCGACTCCGGTGGCAGGCCGAGGGCGAAGGCGATGGGGATCAACAGCGCCACGCCGTTGATCGGGCCCAGGCCCGGCAACAGGCCGACCACGGTGCCGATCAGCGTGCCGCACAACGCGGTGATCAGGTTGTACGGGCTCAGCGCGACGCCGAAACCCTGGCCCAAATAGCCAAAAGTATCCATATCAGTTCTCCAGAACGTCGAGCAGGCCGAGGGGCAGCGGCACATCCATGGCTTTATCGAACAGCAGGTACAGGCCGATAGCCATGAGGCCAACGATCAACACGCTGGGCATCCAGCGGCCGCCATACAGGCGCGCCATCGGGATGCCGATCAACAGGCTGCTGAGGATGAAACCCAGGGATTCGAAGGTGGCGGCGAACACGAGCAACAGCACCACGCAAATGCCTATCTTGATCAGGGTGTCGCGGTCCAGCGCCGGGTCTTCTTCGGTGTGTTTGGTCGCTTGCGGGCGAAACAGCATGTAGATCAGCGCCAGGCTCATCAGCCCGAGCATCAGCAGCGGAAAGGCGCGAGGCCCGACCGGCTCGTAGGAAAACGCCGCCTGATACGGCCAGGCCATCAGGGCGAGGCCGGCGCAGGCCAGCAACAGCACGGCGGCAAAAATGCGTTGTAAGAGCATAGAAAACTCCAAGGCCACTTTTTGTAGGAGCGAGCTTGCTCGCGAAGAACGTCAACGGTAACGCGTGCGGTCTGGATGCACGGGGTGTCTTTGAGTTCTTCGCGAGCGAGCTCGCTCCTACAGGGGCATTACACAAAAGAGGGGGCGTTTACTGGATCAGGCCGAACTCTTTGGCCAGCACCTTGTAGTCAGCCACCTGTTTCTTCACGTAGGTGTCCAGCTCCGGGCCGGTCATGGCGAAGGGGAACAGCTCGCGCTGGTCACGCAGCTTGGCGAACTCGTCGGAGGCCAGCAGTTTGTCGAACGCCTCTTTCCACCAGGCGTAGTCGGCATCGCTGACTTTTGGCCCGAGGTAGAAACCGCGCACCACAGGCCAGACGATGTCGTAGCCTTGCTCCTTGGCGGTGGGGATGTCTTTCATTTCCGGCTCGTCCAGGCGCTGCTCGGAGAACACCGCCAACAGGCGCATGTCGCCGCTGAGGATGTGCGGCATGGAGTCGGAGATATCGGTACTGCCCACCTGGATGTGGCCACCGAGCAACGCGGTGGCGATTTCGCCGCCGCCTTCGAGTGCGACGTAACGCAGCTCGCGCGGGTTGATCCCGGCGGCCTTGGCGATCAGTGCGGTTTGCATCCAGTCCTGGCTGCCGACCGTGCCGCCGGAACCGATCACCACGCTGCCTGGGTCTTTCTTCAAGGCTTTTACGAGATCATCGAGTGACTTGTAGGGCGAATCACTTTTCACCGCGATGGCACCGTAGCTGGTGCCCACCGCTGCGAGCCAGCGCACGTTGGTTTCATCGAAACGACCGAACTTGCCCTGGGCCAGGTTCAGCAGCGAACCGCTGGACCAGGCCACCAGGGTGCCGCCATCCGCAGGGCGCTGAGCGACCACCGCGTTGTAGGCCACGGCGCCCACGCCGCCTGGCATGTAGGTCACGCGCATTGGCTTGCTCAAGAGCTTCTGGTTGACCAGCGCGCTTTGCGCCAGTTTGCAGGTCAGGTCAAAACCACCGCCAGGGGAGGCCGGGGCGATGCATTCAGGGCGCTTGGGTTCGTCGGCGGCCAGCAGGTGGCCGGCAAACAGCATGCAGCCGGCGGCGAGGGCGAGCTTACGTAGGGGGAACGTCATGTGTGTCTCCATTTATTGTTCTTATTTGGCGAAAACGCTTCGAGGCGTTTTTCGGGTGCTATCGCTCAATAGCTTGGCAGGCGTAACCTGCCGTCGCCCGATGCTAACCGGCGAAGCTTTCAGTATCCTTTCAACTGCCTTTCACGGTTTTCGGGCTTCACAGGGCAGTCGGCGCCTGTAAACTGCCTCGCAAAGCGTGGCGCCGACCACCCCGAATAAGGTAGAAATCCATGCGCGTCCTCCTGGTTGAAGACCATTTGCAACTTGCCGAAAGTGTCGCCCAGGCGCTCAAGAGCACGGGGTTGACCGTCGATGTACTGCACGATGGCGTGGCCGCGGACCTGGCCCTGAGCAGTGAGGAATACGCCGCGGTGATCCTCGATGTAGGGCTGCCGCGCATGGACGGTTTCGAAGTGCTGGCACGCTTGCGCGCCCGTGGAAAAAATGTGCCGGTGTTGATGCTGACGGCCCGCAGCGATGTAAAGGACCGCGTGCATGGCTTGAACCTGGGCGCCGACGATTACCTGGCCAAACCGTTTGAGCTGACGGAACTCGAAGCGCGGGTCAAGGCGCTGCTGCGGCGCAGCGTGTTGGGCGGCGAGCGCCAGCAGGCGTGCGGCGTGCTGGTTTACGACCTCGATACGCGGCGCTTCACGGTTGGTGGCGAATTGATGACCCTGACCTCTCGTGAGCAAGCCGTGCTTGAGGCGCTCATTGCCCGGCCTGGTCGGGTGATGAGCAAGGAGCAACTGGCCTCCCAGGTGTTCGGTCTCGACGAAGAAGCCAGCCCCGACGCCATCGAAATCTACGTGCACCGCCTGCGCAAGAAGCTCGATGGCCAGCCCATCGCCATTGTCACCTTCCGTGGTCTCGGCTACCTGCTGGAAGCCCGCGATGCATAAGCCCAGCAGCCTGCGCTGGCGCCTGCTGTGGAATCTGGCGCTGTTGCTGGTGCTGCTGATGCTCGCCAGCGGCATGAGCGCCTACTGGAACGGTCGCGAAGCCGCCGACACCGCCTACGACCGCACGCTGCTGGCCTCGGCGCGCACCATTGCCGCCGGCTTGACCCAGGTGGACGGCACGCTCAGCGCCAATGTGCCTTATGTGGCCCTGGATACCTTCGCCTACGACAGTGCCGGGCGTATTTATTACCAGGTCAACGACATCCACCAGCAGCTGATTTCCGGTTATGAAAACCTGCCCGGGCCGCCACCCGGCACCCCGCGTACCGACGATTACCCGGCCCTGGCGCGGTTCTACGACGCTGTGTATCAGGGCCAGCCGGTGCGCGTGGTGAGCCTGCTCAAGGCTGTCTCCGAGCCGAACATGAACGGCATGGCGGAGGTGCGTGTGGCGGAGACCGACGAAGCCCGTGTCGCCATGGCGCGCAGCCTGATGGCCGACACCTTGTTACGCCTGGGCATGCTTGCCATTGGTGCGCTGCTGCTGGTGTGGTTTGCCGTCAGCGCGGCGTTGCGCCCGCTGGAGCGCCTGCGCACGGCGGTGGAAGAGCGCCAGCCCGACGACCTGCGGCCCTTGCCGCTGGTGGAGGTGCAGGATGAGTTCGGCCCGCTGGTGCGCTCCCTCAATCATTTCACCGAACGCCTGCGCGGCCAGTTCGAACGCCAGGCGCAGTTTATTGCCGACGCCGCCCACGAGTTGCGCACGCCGCTGGCCGCGCTCAAGGCCCGCCTGGAACTCGGCCTGCGCGCCGAAGAACCGGCCACGTGGCGCAGCACCCTGGAAACCGCCGCCCAGGGCACCGATCGGCTCACTCACCTGGCTAATCAATTGTTGTCCCTGGCCCGCATCGAAAACGGCGCCAGGGCCATTGCCGAAGGCGGCGCGCAGTTGCTCGACCTCAGTCAACTGGCCCGGGAGCTGGGCATGGCCATGGCGCCGCTGGCCCATGCGCGCGGCGTTGCCCTGGCGCTGGAGGCGGACGAACCGGTGTGGCTGCGTGGCGAACCGACGCTGCTCAATGAGTTGCTGAGCAACCTGGTGGACAACGCATTGGCCCACACCCCACCGGGTGGCAACGTGATTTTACGGGTCACGGCGCCGGCGGTGCTGGAAGTCGAAGACGATGGCCCGGGTATCCCGCTGGAGGAGCGGGACCGGGTGTTCGAGCGATTTTATCGACGCAGTCAGCAGGGTATGGGGTCCGGCCTGGGGCTGGCGATTGTCGGCGAGATCTGCCGTGCGCATCTGGCGCAGATCAGCCTGCATGATGGCGCGTCGGCGGGCTTGAAAGTGCGAGTGAGCTTTGTTGCCGGCGATCAATAGAACATCGAGCGTGCTTCATGCAGCTCAAGGTGCAGTTTCTCGCTGGAGGGGTCGAGCCGCAGTTTTTTCATCGCCGGCACACTCGTCATGTCGACTTTCGCCAATGGATGTTCAGTGTTGTTGTGACAGAACAGCACGGCGACCTGCACCAGGTCGATGTAATCGAGCGGGCCGCTGTCGCGTTCCAGGTTCAGGTACTGGCCCGGCAGTTTTGCCAGCATTTCCGGGAAGTCCCAGCCACTGAGCAACTTGTCGCCCAGTATCGGATGGATGCTGTCGATCACGTGGTTAAGGCTGACCGGATCGGACAGCAACTCGTAATGGTCTTCGGCGTAGGTGAGGATCGGCAGCACGCCAATCTGGTGCACCAGGCCTCCCAGGGCCGCCTGGTCCGGCTTGAGCTGGCTGTGCCGGCGACACAAGGCATAGCTGACGCCGGCTACTTCAAGGCTGCGGCGCCACACATCGCGCATTTTCTGTTCCACCACCTCGGAGCGGGCGTGGAAGATCTGTTCCATGACCAGTCCGATGGCCAGGTTGCTGCTGTAATTGGTGCCAAGCCGCGTGATGGCGGTGTGCAGGTCGGTGACTTCCTGAGTCGCCCTCAGCAACGGGCTGTTGACCACTTTGATCAGGCGCGCCGACAGGGCCGTATCACGACCGATCACCTTGCTCAAGTGGCTGATGCTGATCTCCGGGTCTTCGGCGGCCTGACGAATCTTCATGGCCACCTCCGGTAATGTCGGCAGAACCAGGTCATCGTTGTCGATGGCCTTCACCAAAGCCTGTTGGACTTTTTCCGCCAGCTGGTTCATTCATGCTCTCTAGGGTGTCGCAAAAAAGGTGCAGCGATCAACGCTGGATCTCGCGATCGCGATCCAGCGCGTAGGGCAGGTCGAGCAACTGCAGGCCGGGGCCTTCCAGGCTACCTAAACGGATGTCGCCATTGTCGGCAGCTTCGGCTTGCAGCACGGCAAGAAGTTCAATTGACTGGTCGGCTTTTGCCGCGATGACCACTTCGCCAATCGAACTGTTATGGCTGGGGGCAAACAGTGCGGTGCCTGGCTCGGGCAATTGGGCTGCAACCAGGCTCAGGCGGTACAGGCGGCGCTTGAGTTTGCCGAGGTACTGCATGCGCGCGACGATTTCCTGGCCGGTATAGCAGCCTTTCTTGAAGCTGACCCCGCCCACGGCTTGCAGATTGAGCATCTGCGGGATGAACAGTTCGCGGGTCTGCGGCATCACTTGGCCGATGCCGGCGCGAATCTGGCCCAGCAGCCATTCGTTCAGCTCGGCTTGCGGCAGGGTGACCGTCAATTGGCTGAGCAGGCTCTCGGTATGTTCGGCGGGTGCCCAAAGTTCAGCGCGGTCGGGCGAGACGCGGATGGCGATGAGCGCCTCGGTACGTACCACGCTGTCCGTCTCGATCGGTAAGGCCAGGCCAAGGGCGGATAAAGCCTGATCGGCATTCGCCAGACCAAAACGCACCCAGGTGGCGCTTTCATCGGTGAGTATGGATTTGGAGAACACCGCGTATTTCTTCAGGTCCGCCAGTTGCGGTTCGAGCAGTTCGCTGGCCATGGCCAGGAGCACGCCGTCACCTTGTAACAGGATGCGAAAACTGGACTGCATCCGGCCTTTTTGCGTGCAGCGCGCGCCCAGGCTGGCCTGGGTGTCACTCAGGTAATTGAGGTTGCAGGTCAACTGGCCCTGCAGGAACTTGGCAGCGTCAGCACCGCGGACGGCAAGAACGCCTTCGTGGGTCAGGGAGCAGAAGAAAGCAGAGTCG
The DNA here is from genome assembly GCF_002934065.1 of Pseudomonas orientalis. NCBI lineage: Bacteria > Pseudomonadati > Pseudomonadota > Gammaproteobacteria > Pseudomonadales > Pseudomonadaceae > Pseudomonas > Pseudomonas orientalis. The sequence goes on from NZ_CP018049.1 coordinate 1,577,034, forward strand.
GCCATGGGTCATCGCAGGTTAAAAAGTCATGGGTGCATCATAGAGGGGCGCCCGGCAAATGCATAGTTTCCATGGGGCGCGACCAAAGCCGACTGGTCCGGTGCCGTCGGGCCTGTATACTTGCGCTCTATTTGAGGAGCGTTCCATGGTCGAAGATGTAGAAATCAATCGCCTCTACTGGCACAGCCGTCGTGGCATGCTGGAATTGGACGTGTTGCTGGTGCCTTTCACCAAAGAAGTCTATGCAACGCTCAACCAGGTGGATCGCGACCTTTACGTCCGATTGTTGGAATGCGAGGATCAGGACATGTTCGGCTGGTTCATGGAGCGCGCCGAATCGGAAGATCCGGAGCTGCAGCGCATGGTTCGGATGATCCTGGACCGTGTCCAGCCCAAGTAACCGTTTTGAATGCCGCTGGCAGGCCTCACGGCTGTTGCTGGCGGCGTATCTGCTTGCCCAGCTGCTCGCGCTGGGTGCCTGCCTGGTGGTCGACCTGCCTTTTGCCTCCCTCGGCCTGCTGGTGTGCCTGGCCCACGCCACGTGGGTGTTGCCGCGACATATCCTGCTGACTCATCGCTCGTCGATTCGCGGCCTGCGCCGCGATGAAGAGGGCTGGCAATTGTTCAGCGCCGAGCGCGGCTGGCACAGCGTGCAGTTACGGCCCGACAGCCTGGCGCTGCCGCTGGTGGTGGTGCTGCGTTATCGCGTGCAGGGTGAGCGGTGGGTGCGCTCCCTTTGTGTGCCTCGCGACTCGCAGAGCGCCGATATGCACCGGCGCCTGCGCGTCCGCTTGAAGTTCAGTCGCCGTAGGTGGCTGGCACCAGAATAGTGTCGCGGGCCTCGGGCAGCATCTGCGGGTAGTCCAGGGTGTAATGCAGGCCCCGGCTTTCCTTGCGCTCCATGGCCGAGCGGATCATCAGCTCGGCGACTTGAGCCAGGTTGCGCAGTTCGATCAGGTCGCGACTGACTTTATAGTTGCTGTAGAACTCGTCGATTTCATCCAGCAGCAATCGCACCCGGTGCTGTGCCCGTTGCAGGCGCTTGTTGGTGCGCACGATCCCCACGTAGTCCCACATGAAGCGCCGCAGCTCGTCCCAGTTGTGCGCGATGATCACGTCTTCGTCCGAATCCGTTACCTGACTGGCATCCCAGCGGGGCAGGGCGGCGGGTACCGGGATGCGCGGCAGTTGTTCAAGGATGTCCGCCGCTGCCGAGCGCGCGTACACGAAGCATTCGAGCAGCGAGTTGCTGGCCATGCGGTTGGCGCCGTGCAGGCCGGTGAAGCTGGTTTCGCCGATGGCGTACAGGCCGGGCACGTCGGTGCGGCCGTGTTGGTCGACCATCACGCCGCCGCAGGTGTAATGCGCGGCAGGTACCACCGGGATCGGGCCTTTGGTGATGTCGATGTTGAAGGTCAGGCAACGTTCATAGACGGTGGGAAAGTGCGTCTTGATGAAGGCCTCCGGTTTGTGGCTGATGTCCAGGTAGACGCAGTCGATACCCAGGCGCTTCATTTCATGGTCAATGGCGCGGGCGACGATGTCGCGCGGCGCCAGTTCGGCGCGTGGGTCGAAGCGCTGCATGAAGCGTTCGCCATTGGGCAGCTTCAAGTGCGCACCTTCGCCGCGCAACGCCTCGGTGATCAGGAAACTCTTGGCCTGGGGGTGATACAGGCACGTGGGATGGAACTGGTTGAATTCCAGGTTCGCCACTCGGCAGCCCGAGCGCCAGGCCATGGCGATGCCGTCGCCGCAGGCCCCGTCAGGGTTGCTGGTATAGAGGTAGACCTTGGCTGCGCCGCCCGAGGCAAGGATGGTGAAGCGCGCGCCATAGGTGTCGACTTCACCGCTGGCGCGGTTCAGCACATAGGCGCCGAGGCAGCGCTCGCCGGCAAGGCCCAGGCGTTTTTCGGTAATCAGGTCGACCGCGACGCGCTGCTCCAGCAATTCGATATTGGGCCGTTGGCGGGCCTGATCGAGCAGCGTCTTGAAGATGGCGGCGCCGGTGGCATCGGCGGCGTGGATGATGCGGCGGTGGCTGTGGCCGCCTTCACGGGTCAGGTGGAACTCGAATCCACCGTCGTCGTTGCCTGCATGCTCATCGCGCGTGAAGGGCACCCCCTGGTCGATCAACCATTGAATGGCTTCCCGGCTATGCTCGACCGTGAAGCGCACCGCGTCTTCATTGCACAGGCCGCCGCCGGCATTGAGGGTGTCTTCGACATGGGATTGGACGGTGTCGGTGTCGTCCAGCACGGCAGCAACACCGCCTTGCGCCCAGAATGTCGAACCGTTGGCCAGGTCGCCCTTGCTCAGGACGGCAATGCGCAGATGGCCGGGGAGGGTCAGCGCCAGGCTCAAGCCGGCGGCACCGCTGCCGATCACCAGGACATCGTGTTGAAACTGTTGGCTCATTGAATGGATTCCGCAAAAAGCGATCCGGAGAGGAGGCGCAAGCAGGACGCCTGGATCGGCGAATCAAAGGGGCACACAGGCCACTAGTATATAGAGGGGTGGAGCGGCACAATAGCCAGGCATTCGTGGCATTGTGAGATTACGGTGCACAGCTTCGGTTTCACAGCCGGTCAGCGAGCGGGAACTTTTTGCATAGGCCCCGACTCAATAGCAGGTTGCCCGAAAGCTGGGAAGACGTTGTGTTTATTGGCCCGTCGGGAGCATTGGACGCGTCAGAAGACCGACGACAAGATTATTCGCGCAGCCGGCGTTGCCTGAGCTGCGTTTTTCGTGTGTGCCAAATCAGTGCGTGCCGGAAACTTGCTTGAAGGGGGAGAACTTTTGCGAAAAGCCCGAGTCTATGTTTGCAAGCCTGATCGTTTAGTTATGCAAGCCTCCTTCGAGTACAACGAGGAGTGTTCATGCTAACCCAGGAAGAGGATCAGCAGCTGGTCGAACGCGTACAACGCGGCGATAAGCGCGCATTTGATCTGTTGGTGCTGAAATATCAGCACAAAATTCTCGGGTTGATCGTGCGGTTTGTGCACGACACCCATGAAGCGCAGGACGTTGCACAGGAAGCCTTTATCAAGGCATACCGTGCACTGGGCAATTTTCGCGGTGATAGCGCGTTTTATACGTGGCTGTACCGCATCGCCATCAACACGGCGAAGAACTATCTGGTGTCTCGCGGTCGCCGCCCACCAGACAGTGATGTCAGTTCAGAAGATGCTGAATTCTATGATGGTGATCACGGCCTCAAAGATCTCGAGTCGCCGGAGCGTGCTTTGCTGCGCGACGAGATCGAGGGAACCGTTCATCGAACGATTCAGCAACTGCCAGAAGATTTGCGTACGGCGTTAACTTTACGTGAATTCGATGGTCTGAGTTACGAAGACATTGCGAGCGTCATGCAATGTCCGGTGGGGACTGTAAGGTCACGGATTTTCCGGGCCCGGGAAGCCATCGACAAAGCCTTGCAACCGTTGTTGCAGGAAAACTAAAGACAGCGGCGACAGCCAAGAGAGGAACCGCCATGAGTCGTGATGCCCTGCAGGAATCGCTGTCCGCAGTGATGGATAACGAAGCGGATGAACTGGAACTTCGTCGAGTGCTCAACGCATTTGATGATGCCCAAACCCGTGATACCTGGTCTCGTTACCAAGTCGCTCGGGCGGTGATGCACAAGGATCTTCTAATCCCTCGTCTGGATATTGCTGCGGCCGTTTCTGCCGCGTTGGCCGATGAAGCCGTTCCGGCAAAAGCTGCTCGTGGTCCATGGCGTAGCCTGGGTCGCCTGGCAGTCGCTGCTTCGGTGACCGTCGCCGTACTGGCCGGTGTTCGTCTGTACAACCAGGACGAAATCGCCGGTGCCGAGCTGGCCCAGCAGACTCAGCAACCGGTTATGGCCGGTCCGCAAGTCAAAGGCCCGGCAGTACTGGCTGGCTACAAGGAAAGCTCTGATACCGCTGGCCCTATGGCCAACGGTGTGCTTCAGGGGCAAGCCGGCTGGCAGGATCAGCGTCTACCCGGCTACCTGCGTCAACATGCGCAGGAAGCGGCTGGCAAGAATGCTGAAAGTGCCCTTCCATACGCTCGCGCAGCAAGCCTGGAAAACCGCTGAACCGTTAAGGAGCCCTATGCGCGCCATACCGCTCCTTACGCTTTTGCTCAGTAGTTGGTTTGCACTACCCGCCCATGCCGATGACGCCCAAGACTGGCTGACTCGACTTGGGCGTGCAGAGCAGCAGCAAAGCTTTCAAGGTACGTTCATTTATGAGCGTAACGGCAGTTTTTCGACCCACGACATCTGGCATCTCGTCCAGAACGGTCAGGTCCGGGAGCGGCTATTGCAGCTCGATGGCTCTGCCCAGGAAGTCGTACGGGTGGACGGCCATGCCCAGTGCGTCAGCGGCACACTTGTGGCCGGCCTGGGGAATTCTCGTGACGCTGCGTCACGTTCGCTGGACCCGCAAAAACTCAATCAATTCTACGAACTGGCCGTGATCGGAAAATCTCGCGTGGCCGGTCGTAATGCCGTGGTTGTGTCCATCACCCCGCGTGACCATTATCGCTATGGTTTCGAGCTGCACCTGGATCGTGACACTGCATTACCCCTCAAGTCGTTGCTGCTCAGTGAGCAGGGGCGACTGTTGGAGCGCTTTCAGTTTGTTCGACTGAATACGTCCTCCGCCCCCACTGATCGTGATTTGCAGCCCGGCAGCGAATGCACGCCTGTTGCGCCTGGTCGAAGCAAGGCAGCGCAAACGCCCGCCTCCAACACGTGGCACCTGGATTGGTTGCCACCTGGCTTTGTGCTGACTGGGAATACATCTCGCAAAGACCCTCAGACCAAGTCCACCATCGACAGCTTGATGTACGACGATGGGCTCGCACGCTTTTCGGTGTTTCTGGAATCTACCGACGGTGCGAGCGTAACGGAGACCCGCACTCAGCTTGGACCTACGGTTGCAGTGTCCCGCCATCTAAATACGGTGGACGGCGAGATAATGGTGACGGTTGTAGGTGAAATCCCGATTGGCACCGCCGAGCGCATCGCATTGTCGGTTCGCGGTGAAAAGACCGCGGCCAAGCCTTGAGCCGTTAATCCAGTGTTCATCCTGATCTTTCACTCTGCGCTAATGCCGGGTACCTGCCGAGAGCATGAAATGTCTGGATCAGCATTTTCACTTGCAAAAAACTTATATGTTTTTTATAGGTCAGGGCTTCTCGGCCCTGGCCTTGTTTGTTCGCGGAACAAAAAATGTCGGTCGCGGTTTTCGGCGTTTTTTGAACCCTGTCGCTCAACCCTGCTCGTCGTAACGGGAGCTGTATGTCGATACCTCGTTTGAAGTCTTACCTATCCATAGTCGCCACGGTGCTGGTGCTGGGTCAGGCCGTGCCCGCGCAAGCGGTCGAGCTGCCTGACTTTACCCAACTGGTAGAGCAGGCTTCGCCTGCGGTGGTGAATATCAGTACCACGCAGAAATTGCCGGATCGCAAAGTATCGAACCAGCAAATGCCCGATCTGGAAGGCCTGCCGCCGATGCTGCGCGAATTCTTCGAGCGCGGCATGCCGCAACCACGCACCCCGCGTGGCGGTGGCGGTGGCCAGCGTGAAGCGCAGTCCCTGGGTTCGGGGTTCATCATTTCGCCTGACGGCTACATCCTGACCAACAACCACGTAATTGCCGATGCCGACGAGATCCTCGTGCGCCTGGCCGATCGCAGTGAGTTGAAAGCCAAGCTGGTCGGCACCGACCCACGTTCGGACGTTGCCTTGCTGAAAATCGAAGGCAAGGACCTACCGGTGCTTAAACTGGGCAAGTCCCAGGACCTGAAAGCGGGCCAGTGGGTCGTGGCAATCGGTTCGCCGTTCGGTTTTGACCACACTGTCACCCAGGGCATCGTCAGCGCCATCGGTCGCAGCCTGCCAAACGAAAACTACGTACCGTTCATCCAGACCGACGTGCCGATCAACCCGGGCAACTCCGGTGGTCCGCTGTTCAACCTGGCTGGCGAAGTGGTAGGGATCAACTCGCAGATCTACACCCGCTCCGGTGGGTTCATGGGGGTGTCTTTTGCGATTCCGATCGATGTGGCCATGGACGTCTCCAATCAGCTGAAGGCCGGTGGCAAAGTCAGCCGTGGGTGGCTGGGTGTGGTGATCCAGGAAGTGAACAAGGACCTCGCAGAGTCGTTCGGTCTCGACAAGCCGGCGGGTGCGCTGGTCGCACAGATCCAGGATGACGGCCCGGCTGCCAAAGGTGGCCTGCAGGTCGGCGACGTTATCCTGAGCATGAACGGCCAGCCGATCATCATGTCGGCCGACTTGCCGCATCTGGTGGGCGCGCTGAAAGCGGGCAGCAAAGCCAAGTTGGAAGTGATTCGGGACGGCAAGCGCCAGAATGTCGAGCTCACTGTTGGCGCAATCCCGGAAGAGGGTGCGACCCTGGATGCCCTGGGTAACGCCAAGCCGGGTGCCGAGCGCAGCAGCAATCGCCTGGGCATTGCCGTGGTTGAGCTGACGCCTGAGCAGAAGAAGACCTTCGACCTCAAGAGCGGTGTCGTGATCAAGGAAGTCCAGGATGGCCCAGCCGCCTTGATCGGCCTGCAGCCGGGTGATGTGATCACCCACCTGAACAACCAGGCAATCGATAACACCAAGGAATTCACCGACATCGCCAAGGCGTTGCCGAAGAATCGTTCGGTGTCGATGCGCGTGTTGCGTCAGGGGCGTGCCAGCTTCATCACCTTCAAGCTGGCCGAGTAACCTTCCAGCCCAATAAAAAGCCCCGCCATCGAATGATGGCGGGGCTTTTTTGTGGGCGATGGGTTTAGCTCATCATCCCTTTCACCAGGCGTTCCTGTTCGATCAACTCACGCTGGCGTGCATCGATTCGCGAGGACAGTGGGAAGTTGTTGCCGGCGCGACGCTTGGCAAAGTCCAGTTGCTGGATGGCTTGCTGGAAATCGCCCACCAGGGCGAAGTATTCGGCGCGCGCCTGATGCAGGCCAATGATATTGCCCGACAAGCCGCGCGTTTCGGCGACCTGATACCACACGTCCGGATCATCCGGGCGGGACTTGAGCAAGCCATCCAGGGCTTTTTCCGCATCGGCGGTACGATTTTGTTTGAGCAGCAAGTCGACGCGTACCTGGTTCAGTGGATAGTTGCTGGGGTACTGGGTGAGCATACGGTCGGTGCGTTGTTGTGCGTCCGGCATGCGGTTGCTGGTGATGTCCAGTTCGATCTGCGCCAGGTTGTAGGTAATGTCGTTGGGCGCCTTGGCCAGCAATGGCGCCAGGCTTTCCCGTGCTTCCTTGAGCTGGGTGCCCTTGATCTGGGCGATGGCCAGGCCATAGCGCGCCACATCGTTTTTCGGGTTCTCGTCCAGCTGTGCCTGGAAGCGCTTGGCCGCGAGGCCCGGGGTATCTTCGTACTTCAGTTGAACTCGCGCGCGGATCAACTGATAGCGCAGGCTGTCTTCCTTGCCGCCAGGCTTGGCCTGTTCAGCGCGGTTGCGGGTGTCGGCGATCCGCGATTCGGTGACCGGGTGCGTCAGCAGGAATTCCGGTGGCTTGGCGTCGAAGCGGTACTGGCGCATCAGGCGCTCGAACATGGTGGGCATGGAGCGCGGGTCGTAGCCGGCTTTTTCCAGGTTGACGATGCCGATTCGGTCGGCCTCCTGTTCGTTCTGCCTGGAGAATCGACGCTGCTCCTGGATCGCGGCGGCCTGGGAGCCGGCAATCGCGGCAATGCCCGCATCGCCGGCGCCCGCCGCGGCTGCAATGATGCCGCCGAGCAGGGCAGCCATCATCGGGATCTGCATACGCGACTGCGCTTCCACACCTCGGGCAAAGTGGCGTTGGGACAAGTGCGCCAATTCGTGGGCCAGCACCGATGCGTATTCACCTTCGGTCTGGGCATTGAGGAACAGGCCGCCATTGACCCCGACGATCCCGCCGGGTGCGGCGAAGGCGTTGAGCTGCGGGCTGTTGATCAGGATGAATTCCAGGCGTCGGTCATTGACCTGGCTGGTCTCGACCAGTTTGTACACGCTGGTTTCGACGTAATCCTTAAGCTGTGGATCATTGAGCTGCGAGACCTGGCCGCGCAGATAGGCCAGCCATGCGCGGCCCAGTTGATATTCCTGCTGCGGCGAGACAATGGCAGAACTGGCGTCGCCGAGTGACGGCAGCTCATCAGCGAAGGCCGGGGAGGCCAGCAGGCAGGCCAGCGTCAGCAGGGTAGGGCGCAAAAAAGTCATGCACAAAGCCTTTCGACAAAGAGCTTACTGTAGCCGGACACTGAGCTTGGGACCAGATATTCTAAGCCGCTCAAATGTTTGCCTGGAGTAACACCATGACCGACGCTGTTGCCTTTGACGCCGAACTTGATGCCAGCGGCCTCAATTGCCCGCTGCCCTTGCTCAAGGCCAAGTTGGAACTCAACCAACTGGCCAGCGGTGCCGTACTCAAGGTCACCGCCACCGATGCGGGCTCCCAGCGAGATTTTCGCACCTTTGCCAGGCTTGCGGGCCACACGCTGGTCCAGGAAGAAGAAGCTGCCGGTGTGTATCGTTACTGGTTGCGCAAGGCCTGATGGCCTTGTAAACGCAAAATCAGTCCTTGTTCAGCGCCTGTGCCGCCGCCAACACTGCGTCCACGTGCCCCGGCACTTTCACGCCGCGCCATTCCTGACGCAGCACACCTTCGCTGTCGATCAGAAAGGTGCTGCGATCCACGCCCAGGTATTCCTTGCCGTAGAGCTTCTTGAGCTTGATTACATCAAACAGCTGGCACACCGCCTCGTCCTTGTCGCTGATCAACTCGAAGGGAAACGCCTGCTTGGCCTTGAAGTTCTCGTGAGACTTCACGCTGTCACGCGACACGCCGAACACCTCGGTGTTGGCGGCCTTGAACGCTGCGTACTGGTCGCGAAAGCCCTGGCCTTCGGTGGTGCAGCCCGGCGTGCTGTCCTTGGGGTAGAAGTAGATCACCACTTGCTTGCCCTTGAGGGCTGCGAGGCTGAAGGTCTGGCCGCTGGTGGACTGGGCTTGGAAATCGGCTACAGGTGTGTCGATGGCTACCGGCATGGTACGTCCTTACATGGGATTCTGTGGGCGCCATGGCTCGATCAGCGCGTCAAGGTTCAGGGCGTCGGCGAAATCCAGGAACTGGTCGCGCAGCCAACTGATCTGCACGCCGGCCGGCAACGTCACGGTAAAGGTGGCATTGAGCATGGTGCCGCCGGTTTGCGGTGCCTGATAGGTGTCACAGGTCAGGTTCTCCAGCTCGACATTGTGGTCGATGAAGAACTGGCACAGCTCGTTGACGATGTCCGAGCGGTAGGCCGAGCTGACATACGCCACATAAGGCAGGGCCTGCGGGCGATTTTCCAGGGCAGCGCTGCGCACTACATTGACGGTGAAGTCGTGCTTCTTGGCCAGGCCCGGCAGGCCGGTCTCAAGGCGCGCCAGGGCGTCCCAGCTACCGGAAATCTGCAGCACCAGCGCGCTGCACTCGCCATGGCGGGTCAGGCGCGAGGTCACCACGGCGCAGCGGTTCTCATGGCTGGCGCGGCACAGGACGTTGGTCAGCTCCATGGGGTTGGCGCCGAGGGCACTGATAACAAGGAATTGTTCGCGAACTGTGGGGGTGGACATGCAGCCTTCCTAAAGCGATGAGCGGTCGATACCGCCAGGGCGGTACCGATCAAAGGATCAAGGGTAGCGAAAAGCGTCGCCAAGGGCTAGGAGGTGGCGTTTTCATTGCGTGAACGACGTGATTCAGGCGCTGCTTTGGCCCAATGATGGCATTGCCCGTCGTTTAGTTGCGCCATAACGCATCCTCGCACGGTACTTCGCTTGTACAAGCATCTTGGCGCCAGTACCATTACGGCTCTCTTTTTCCGGCAGGAGCGGTTGCATGATTGCGGGCAGTATGGTGGCACTGGTCACACCCATGGATGCACAAGGTCGTCTTGACTGGGACAGCCTGGGCAAACTGGTGGACTTCCACCTGCAAGAAGGCACCAACGCCATCGTGGCGGTCGGCACCACCGGTGAGTCGGCCACCCTCGACGTGGAAGAACACATCCAGGTAATCGAGTTCGTGGTCAAGCGCGTCGCAGGCCGCATCGCCGTGATCGCCGGTACCGGCGCCAACTCGACGCGTGAAGCGATCGAATTGACCAGGAATGCCAAGAAGGCCGGCGCCGACGCCTGCCTGCTGGTAACGCCGTATTACAACAAGCCGACCCAGGAAGGCTTGTACCAGCATTTTAAGGCCATCGCCGAAGCCGTCCAGATCCCTCAGATCCTCTATAACGTACCGGGTCGCACCGCGTGCGATATGAAGGCCGAGACGGTGATCCGCCTGTCCACCGTGCCGAACATCATCGGCATCAAGGAAGCCACGGGCGACCTGCAGCGCGCCAAGGACATCCTGGCCGGCGTCAGCAGCGACTTCCTGGTGTATTCCGGTGACGACGCCACCGCTGTGGAACTGATCCTGCTGGGCGGAAAAGGCAACATCAGCGTGACCGCCAACGTGGCCCCGCGTGCCATGAGCGACCTGTGCGCCGCCGCCATTGCCGGTGATGCCGTGACCGCACGCGCGATCCACGAGAGGCTGATGCCGCTCAACAAGACATTGTTTATCGAATCCAACCCTATTCCCGTGAAATGGGCGCTGACTGAAATGGGCATGATGCCGGACGGTATCCGTCTGCCGCTCACCCGTCTCAGCGAAGCCTTTCACGAACCGCTGCGACAGGCCCTGCGCCAGTCCGGCGTCCTGGTTTAATTGAGGAAGCACTACGCATGAAGCGATTGGCCGGACTTTCCGCACTTGCCTTGATTATCTCCAGCACCAGTGGCTGCGGTTGGGTATGGGGCCCGGAAGGCTACTTCCGTGACCGCGGCAGCGATTACCTGGAAGCACAAGCAACCAAACCGATGCAACTGCCGCCTGACGTGAGCGTCGCCAAACGCCTCGACCCGTTGCTGCCAATTCCGCGCAATGTCGCCGACGACACCGTCAAGGGTGAATACGTGGTGCCACGTCCGCAGCCGATCACGGCAGTGGCTGATGCCAGCGACTACAGCTTGCAGAAGAGTGGCGACAACCGTTGGATCGTGGCGCAGCGCCCACCCGCCGAAGTCTGGCCGGTGGCGGTGCAGTTTTTCCAGGACAATGGTTTCCGCATCGACGAGCAGCGCCCGCAAACCGGTGAATTCACCACGGCGTGGCAGCAAGGCCGTGAGTTGTCCGCCAACATGGCCCAGCGCCTGCTGGCCGGCGGTGTAGCCGCCGACAGCGAAGCCCGTGTACGTGTGCGCATCGAGCCAGGCGTACAGCGCAATACCAGTGAAGTCTATGTGGTCAGCGCCGAGCGGCCTGCCGGCAGCACGGCCAGCGTCGATTTCACCCCGCGCTCGGTCAATACCGGTGTCGACGCCGCGCTGGTCGACGAGATGCTGGCTAGCATGAGCCGCATCTCCGAGAAGGGCGGCTCGGTTTCCCTGCTCGCCGCACGTGATTACGATACCCCTAGCCGCGTCAGCCTCACCGAGGATGGCAGCGGCAACGTGGTGCTGAACCTGGGTGAAGACCTGGACCGTGCCTGGGCCAGCGTAGGTCGCGCCCTGGAGCAAGGCCCTTGGCGCGTTGAGGACATCAACCGCAGCCTGGGTCTGTACTACATCAACGTGGCTGAAAAGGCCGAGAAAAAAGACGACGAGCCAGGTTTCTTCGGCAAATTGTTCGGCAGCCAGCCGACCAAGGAAGAGGTCGAGACCCGCGCCGAGCGTTACCAGGTTCGTTTGAGCAAGGTTGGCGAGAGCGTGCAAGTCACCGTCGAGAAGAACATCAACACTGTCGCGCCGGCTGAAACAGCGCGCAAAGTGTTGGGCGTGATTCAGGACAATCTGGGCTGATCCGATGCGTTTTGCTGTTCTCGGTAGTGGTAGCCAAGGGAACGGCACGCTGGTCGCCCATGACGACACGTACATATTGGTCGATTGTGGTTTCTCGTTAAGAGAAACCGAGCGGCGCCTGCTGCGCCTGGGGGTTCACCCCGCGCAGCTGAGCGCGATTCTGGTGACCCACGAACATGCCGACCACGTGCATGGCGTGGGTTTGCTGTCTCGGCGCTACAATCTTCCGGTGTACTTGAGTCGCGGCACGTTGCGCGGGATGCGCAAACCCATTGAACCCGCAGGTTTCCTGGCCGGTGGCGAGCAACTGCAGATTGGTGCCCTGAGCATCAATGTTGTCGCCGTTGCTCACGACGCCCAGGAGCCGACGCAATATGTGTTCAGTGACGGCGAGCGGCGCTTCGGTGTGCTCACCGACCTGGGTTCCTACTGCGCCAAGGTGCTGGACGGTTACCGCGACCTCGATGCCTTGATGATCGAGTCCAACCACTGCCGAGATTTGCTGGCTCGCGGTCATTACCCCTACTTTCTCAAGCAGCGGGTGGGCGGCGAACTGGGACATTTGAACAACCACCAGGCGGCGTACCTGGTGTACGAGTTGGGCTGGCAAGACCTGCAACACCTGGTCCTGGCTCACCTCAGCAGCAAGAACAACCTGCCGACGCTTGCCCGGCAATGTTTCGTCGACACCCTCGGGTGCGACCCGGACTGGCTGCAACTGGCCGATCAAGATTCAGGGCTCGACTGGCGCCACATCGCCTAGCCCACCTCACTCAAAGCGGAGCCCATCATGGAAAAACGTGAAGAACTCTACCGCGGCAAAGCCAAGTCGGTGTACAAGACCGATGACGCCAACCGCCTGATCCTGCTGTTTCGCAACGACACCTCGGCGTTCGACGGCAAGCGCATCGAACAGTTGGACCGCAAGGGCATGGTGAACAACAAGTTCAACGCCTTCATCATGCAGAAACTCGAAGAAGCCGGCGTGCCGACCCAATTCGACAAACTGCTGGGCGATAACGAATGCCTGGTCAAGAAGCTCGACATGATCCCGGTCGAATGCGTCGTGCGTAACTACGCCGCCGGCAGCCTGGTCAAGCGCCTGGGCGTGGAGGAGGGCCTCAAGCTCAACCCTTACACCTTCGAGCTGTTCCTGAAGGACGACGCCAAGGGCGACCCGTTCATCAATGAATCCCACGTCGTGGCGTTTGGTTGGGGCACCGCTGAACAACTGGCACGCATGAAAGAGTTGTCCCTCAAGGTCAACGACGTGCTGAGCAAGCTGTTCGACGACGCCGGCCTCCTGCTGGTGGACTTCAAGCTCGAATTCGGCGTATTCCACGATGGCTCCATCGTCCTGGGCGACGAGTTCAGCCCGGACGGCTGCCGTCTGTGGGACAAGGACACCAAGAAGAAGATGGACAAAGACCGCTTCCGCCAGGGCCTCGGTGACGTCATCGAAGCCTACGAAGAAGTCGCCAAGCGCCTCGGCGTACCGCTTTAATCGACGCAAGCATCTGATAGCACGGAAAAAAATCGCCTTTGGGGTTTGCTTCCGTGAAACACACTGTTATGATGCGCGCCGTTGGAGAGATGCCAGAGTGGCCGAATGGGACGGATTCGAAATCCGTTGTACCTTCACCGGTACCTAGGGTTCGAATCCCTATCTCTCCGCCATTACAAAAAACCCTTATAAATCAAGCACTTATGAGGGTCGGTTTTGAGATTTCTGTAGCAAACTTCTGTAGCAAAATTTGTAGCAAATATTTTTACAGAAAAGCTCAAAACCATACGAAAGAAGCCCTGATCTACGGATCGGGGCTTTTTTTTGCTCAAAATTTGACCAGTTGCTTTGGTCTGTCTTCTCGATCCAGTCAATGCACCTTGCTACAGAATTTGCTACAGAATCTAAGCCCTTCCTGAGAGCCTGGAGGCGCTTTGCTATGCCGGTGGTGAAAAGGGTAGGCTTGCACCAATAGAACGTTATGTAGAGCCTTACAGGCTCGTTTTTGAGGATTTTCTGATGGGGATTCAGCCAGCTTTGAGTTTAGCCGAGATTTATCAATTTATTGAGTTGAGCAATAAACTTGATGTTGAATTTTCGAATTCAAATGGGGAGCTATTAACAACGTATGAAGATTGTTTCTTTTGTAAGTCAAACAATCCGCTTGGATTCGCGTTCGCCATAATGTCAGACAGTAAATGTCTTGAGTTTTATGTTACTGAAAAAGATAGGGTGGATATTTTTATACTTGATTTGGGCGATGACAAGCCTTCTAAAATGGGCAGGTCAAAATACAAATCGGAAATCAGGGTAAATGAAATATTAGGTGATGTTGTTGTAATTGACTTTGAAATGGAAGATTTCAATTTAAAGTTAAAAATAAAACAGCATAAGCTAAAAATGAATCCTGAAAGGATGAGTCATTATATTTCAACAAAGGGTGATTCTCTTAATCTGAAATATTTAGCGGCAAGAAATATCATTGAGCGTATGAAATGGGATTCAATGCGTAGAGAAGTAAGTCTAGCTGGGATTGAAAACAAAGAGATAACACAGTTTTGGGATAAAATCGGTCTTTACTCCATGAATATTGGAGGCGCGGATGAGTTTTCAGTTGAATATGTAAATATTGGAGGCGGCGAATCAAAAAGCTTGTTAATCAATCTCGTTGATGAAAATAATCAGATCCCAATAATTGGTGAATACACTTCACTCGGTTATAGAGTTAGTATGATGGGTGATGATATATTGCGTTTGAAAGCTGCTGAAGTGAAGCGATTTGAAGACCATGAGGAAATTATTTATTTTTTCGATGAAAATCCAAACGCTGTAGCTTTGCATATCGCAAAAGATGGTCCGGGAAAGGCAGGTGATTATGCTTATGAAATGTTTACGGCAATAATTTATCAAAATTAATTCGGTTTTGTTTTTGGGTTTTGATACAAGTTTTTTTAACCTCACATTTTTTTGTCGTGCAAGTCTCTCGTTCTAGATAACAGCACGGACTTGTCTCACAGAGAACACTATGATTAACACTGTTTTACAAAGTTTAAGCATGAGGACGCTAAAGATTGGTTTAATGAAAGATTTGGCGGTTGATTTTGGTTCCGAGCCTTTGATTTTTATTTAGATTTTAAGGCTCATTTTTTTTGTGTCATGCAATCTCTCGTTCTAGATAACAGCACGCACTTGTCTCACACTACTTTCATTAGTATCTTCTACTATTAACCCTGCCTTAACCCTTCTATAATAAGTAGGTCTAGAAATTCCTAAAGCTTCCCATGGCTTAGATTTTGAAACTGAATTCCCTAAATATTCTTCTCTGCTAATAGCTCCTTTCTCTCTTCTTCTTTGCATTTCTCTTGCTCTATGTCTTTCATCACGTTCTTCATCATCAATGATAGTTTTCATTTTCGATTGTTCTTCTTCATTGATTTGAAAAATGTTAATCAACGTGCTGTTTTTAGGTGTGTATAAAGGAACGTAAAATTTACCGTTAAAAACAACGTGTTCCCCTGCAATTTGATCTTTCATCTTCTTCAGAACAGAAAGCAATTCAGACAAATTATAATCACCATCTTCAAAAAGCAAAGCAGCCTCTTTCTTTGCTTCTTCGTCAAAGTTATTTAGGTCTACTTGTCCAGCCAGTGCTTTGAAATTCATAATCCACATCAGGAAATGCATTCTCATACCAGTAACATTGCCGCGCATTTTATAAAGTCTTTTCAGATCAAGGTAACGTTGAGTGTTGAGACTCAATAAACCTTTCTTCTGAAAGCTGGCTTTGTTTCCTTTTGAAGTATTATTAACGGCAAGGCTTAATTTTACTCTTGCGAATTCTTCTTCAGGTGCAACTTCTTTAACTGCTTTCACCTTCTGAATACGAATCTTTTTGACCTTTTCCTTTTTAACTCTTTTTTCTTTGATTCTTGCGGCTGGCGGTGCAGGTACTAATTCAGTAAGCAATAGATGTAATTTGCTGAATGTGTGTCTGTTGCACGTAGGCAATGGAAGGTTACGAGTGTACGTTTTTGCACCAGTGTGCAAGGTGCCTTCAAGCCTGAACACGCGCGATAGATCTTTAGCTGCGGTATCACTACCAAATTTTCTCAAAAGCACCTGTAGCGAATGCTGAGCGTCTTCAAACTGCTTGATATTCGAGAAGTTCGCCCTTGCTGGTTCATCGAACAACCATTTCAATTGAAGTCCACGTCCGCTGAATAGCGCAAGGGTAGGGTTTGGTAGGTGGAATTTTTCACATTCAGCTAATACAAGCTCTAAAATGGCTTCTGGCTGCATATCCTTATATTCAGTTTTATAAGTATCTAAATCAGTGAAGAAGCATGTGATGTGTGAGCATTGAGTTTTCTTTCTTCCGAAAGAGAAAAATCTGTTTATAGTAATATAGGTATCGTCATGCGGATCAAGGTTTTCAAGAACATCACGCAATTTTGACATAGGGTACGTGAATTGCTTTTTGTCCTTTCCTCTGAGTATGGAAAAGAAACCTTTCTTGCAATCGCCATGGAGCAATAAAGTTGCAAAATATTTTTCATTAAAGCTTGTTTTTTCTACAGAAATGGTAGACTGATATTGTAAGTTCATCTGTTGTTTAATTTTGTGGTGATTTTAGTATAACATTTGAAACGTAAACACAAGCCCCTAACGGGGCTTTTTTATTGACTTTATTATAGTACGCCAATCCTGTTGAACTGTTTATGAGCCGCCAAGCAATATTTTTTGATTATGATAAACTGAAATTAACAACAACCATTCTCTAAAATGAAAGATAAAAAGCAGAAATACAACGGCTATCAGGGCTTAAAGGTTAGGCAGTACAAATACAGCATTGAGAAGAAAATAAAGAAGCACCTATCAAATATGCAGATTCAGAGGTTTTTTGAAAGTGATGAAGTGGAAGCAAAGATATTTTTGACAAGAGCCTAAAAACATAAATCAAAATGTTAATCTGTGAGTATGCATAGTTAATTTCATGTTTTGGCTCAGAGAGTTCTAGGAATGCTCTCTACATTGTGCATAAGAAAAGCACCCATAGGGTGCTTTATCTGTTTGTAGAGAAATGCATTATAATTAAGTCTTCATAATCCATTAAAAAATCATAAAAGTTATCACAAGCCGTTGTGTTTTTCGGATTCAAGAAATAGAACTCTAGAAGTTCTTCGTATTCAAATTCAAACCCTTTCATTGTGAAGCTAATTTCATGGTCTTGATCAATCGGGCTGAATGACCATTCAAATACATCAGGTCTATATAGGCTTTGAGTAGCTACCATCAAAAAACAAGTACCCCTTGTAAAATTCCTTTTGTTAAGTATTAAGTAATGATACTGAATATCTTGCTCTTTAAGATTTGGTTTAAAAGCTCCAATGAAGCAGGTTCTTATCTGAATGTCTTTAGCAAATATATCTCGTCTTTGTAATTCTTGGATAAGATTGTCCTTTAACCATTCCCCAATAAATTTAGATGCAAATGGCGAAACGCTTGGTGCATGGGGAGTATAGATATATTCAAATTCTTCACGTTTACCATAGATTGGATCAAGTCTGGTGTTTATTACTTTGTACATTATATAGCCTCTTATTTAATTATTTTGGTTAGTAAACCGTCTGTAGCGGTTCTGAATTTAGTTTTTGTGGAGCTGCCGGGATTGAAGATCACGTCTCTTCTTTTGCGTTCTACGCGATATTTCAAATTTGAAAGTAACAAGAAACACAGAATTAATATGCTTGCTAAAAGTGATGGAAGTATTAGCTGCGCAAAAGCCCCTGCTATGGGTATACCTGATTGCAACTGAACGATTAAAAAGAGCAACAAGCCAAATTGGAACGTAGAAATAATCCCCCCAATTACCAAGGGAAGGATTGTTTTGTTCTGAATGTAAGGATTATCGCCATTACGAATATTGAAGCCCAAAATGAATGCGTAAATAAATACAGGGCTGAAATAACAACTGACAATGCACATCAAATATAGCTTGATGACTTTATTATAGCCTTTTTCATACAGGTTTCTTTGATGGATTAATGCAACGATTGTGTTGTTTTTCGCTTCGTCAATTTCAGCTTCCGTTAATTTCGAAGGGTCAAAATCTGGATCTAATAGTGTGATACTCATTTTCAATGTGTTTGTCTGTTACTACTATAATAACAAATGATAGAGAATTTGCTTTGAATGAGTGGGTATATATTCCCACTGAAAGAATCTAATTGCAGGTTTGGGCTTCAAGCAAAAAAATATGCAAATGTTAATATTGAAATATCAGACAAACACATTAAAAATGAGCGTCACAATTAAGGCAGTATTTCTTTCAATCCTCTTTTCATTTTCATTTCATGCCTATTCGGCTGAAAACGTGAATTTCAACAAGTGTGGCTATATAGATAACTCAGATCAAATAGATGGGGATTCCGGGCGTCTTTGTGCTGAAAACAAAAGCGTTATGCTAAAGACGGCGCTGTTTGGAGATATGACACAAATAGGATTGCAAGAAGGTGTAGACATTGATAGCTATGATTCTAGATTCAATTCCTATAACCCAGCCATTCAGAATTTCATCTTAAAAACTAACAAGATTATTAGCAATGCTGTGAAATTCGTTTATCAGTGGATGTGGGTATTTGGTGTCTTGTCTTTGATTCAAATTCCTATAAAAACACTTTTAGATGTTGCAAGTGGTGATTATCTTGAAAGGTATAATTGGATTTTGGAAGTAGGAGTTCCTATTTTATTTATTGCCCTATGTTTGCCGTTTATTGGTCCCGGCGCTAATTATTCAGCATTGTCATATCTTGTATCTTACTCAGACAATCATGGTTTGATGAATGAACAAGGATTTATGAACAATCAGATGGCTGCTCAACAAAGGGCTGGTTTGGAAGTTAATAAGCCTAAATTGGCTACTTCTACTCAAGCACAAATTGACAAGTCAATAAAGCAAGATGAGATTACACAAGGTAAACAAACCTACGGCATGGCTGAAAATATCATAGACGGTATTTCTAATAAAAGCATGTTTGAAGCTGTTAACTCACGCCAGTTAAACACAGTTTTCAACAAGAAGAATGCTAGTTTGATTTCTACTAAAATCTTCAATGATCCAGCAATGACTATCAAGGCTGTTGGTTCTAATTACGAATTCTCTGCTTTTAATCCAGAAGATCCGGCTGCTTTGGTTTATCAATCCGATTTAATCACTATTCCTAACGCCTATTACAAGGCTTCTTCAGTTTATAAAACAATGAACGAAATTGGGTACTCTACAGATTACGCTAATAATGATGATATTAATCAAGCTAAATCAAGAAGCGACCAGTTAGCAGAAGCGTTAAAAAATGCTCCTTCACTTGTAGATAGAGAAGGTGAATATAGGGCTGTGATTAACACTGCTAAAACCATTTATTATACAGACGTTAGAGCAAACTGGATTCGTAAGAAAATCCCTGATTTGTTGGGTCAAACTTTCAAGCTTAATATGCTTGCCCTTAACGCAATGTGTGCTGATGATAAATCTTTAAGAATGAAAGCAGAGCATTACATCAAAAACGAAAGTGGCTCTGTAGACTGCGTTGGAGAAGGCAACTCACTGTTAGGTACTGACACTGCAGAGTCTTACCAAAAAGCGTATGTAGTGGCTCGTAAAGAGCTTGTAGACGGTCTTTATACTGATCTTATGGATCTCAACACTAGCTATATGGAAGCAATGCAAACTGAGCAATTGAGCAAAATGTTTGAACAGACAATACAGTGCGGTGCATTCTGTTTCTTCAATAACTATAGAACAATGAGAAACCTAACGGCTTACCAAACTGTTGTACTAAAGAATTTCAATGCTACACCATTTATCGGCTTGTTTGAGACAAACGCAAAGGGTGATTATCTTGATACTGCTTATTATCAGAGCATTGGTAGAACAATAGATTCTGAATTGCGCATCGAAAATTATTTGAAAGACCAATTGAAAGTGGTTTCGGCTGGATTGCCGGTGATGGATGGTGATGCTGTGGTTCAAAAAGCCATAGTTCAGAACGGAATTTCAGGAGGCCAGGACAACGATTTATTAAAAGCAAATGGCATGAACATGGAAATGCCTGACGTTCAATTTAAAAGAATGTTAATGTCAGATCAAGACGTTGTTCGTAGCTATTATATCTATTGCCAAAGTATTCTAGAAACAGCTTCAAAAACCTTAACAGTAGGTTTGACGATTAAAGCGGCTGCGATTACTGGTATCAGTGTTTTAGAAATGAAACAGAATGGCGCAAAAACCGATGACGTTGCACAAGTTGGTAAAGTAAAAAAAGGAAAGGGTAAACGTTCAGGATTTGACTTTCAATCGTACCTAATCGGTTTGGATGGAATTGCTGATTTATTAATGAATGCCGTTTTGTATGCAACGATGTTTGCAATTTCAGGTATGTATTTGATCCTAACAGTTACTTCATACATTCCTCAGCTTCTTTATATTCTTTCAAAATTATGGATTTGTTTTTCAATGGTGTTTGTTGTTTTAAGCGCTGTTACAGCTTTAAGAGCAAATGACCTAAATAACTTGACAAGAATCAGAAATAACATAGTCGCTATATTGATGATGCCTTGGATCAGCGGTACAGCAATATTAGCAATGTTCGTTGCAAACGTCGAGATTTCAAGCATTGTTACTCAAAGAGTTCTTTTAATTGTCTATATGTATATGGGTGATATGATCGGCGGTTTTGCTTTGAATAAATACATAATGCTCATTGTAATCTTGAATGTTTCTATCTACTGCATACAGCTAACATCATTAACATTCATGTTAGATATGATTAGCAAGTCCTTTAAACGATTAGGCATTGATAAACATAGTTCATTCGTTACCAGCACAATCAATTCGCTTGATGCTATGGTTGCTGTACTTAATCTTATGACAATGGGCGGGTACAGATTAGGTCAAGGTTTCATGGGCGGATTGATTAAAAGATTCAACTACAAAAGAGCCATCAAGTCCTAACGGATTTGGTGGTGGATGGGTGTTCAAGAAATTTTCTATAGAAGTGTTAACATGAAAGTATCTAATATATGAACAGCAATGAAATCAATCATTTTATATTTACTGCTAGCCTTTGGCGCATTTTCAAATGTCGCTATGGCACTACCAAATCCTTTAGAACAAGCCCAAATTAACCGACAGGTTGAAGGCGAAAAGACAGTTACTGAAAGACGTTTAGAAGGGATTTTCCCACTCATAGAATCAACCATCGGTTGTGTAGGTACTCAATCAGTTAGGAATTTTTCAATTGTGGGATTGCCTTTATTTCACGGCGAATGGGAATGTATTACCGTAGACAATATGTTCAATAGCGGTGCTGCTCTACCAATGAACGGTGGTAATGATTTGAACTATGAATTTATCTATAAATTCACTGGCGCTATCATTGCAATTCTAATAGCTATTATAGTGTTAAAACTTTCCTCTGGTCATAAACATTCAAAGAGTCAAAAAAAGGGAATGGCTTTTTCTTTCGTGTTCTTCGTTGTTATTCTAGCCGTTGCTTGTATTCCATATTATAAAAATGACAAAGGCGAGAATGCTTATAGCCTTGCTGTGATTGGTTATCTTGCCTTTACAGCTTTTGCACTTGAAGGTGCTAATCAATTTCTAACAAGTAATGCGGAGTTGAACCAAACTGATTATCCATTTATTAGCATTCCTGCCAACAAAGGACAAAAGACAAATGACGTTGTTGAGTTGATGCAACACCTATTATGTAGGGCGGATAATATCAATATTGGCGCTTCTAGATCTGGTGTTTTCAAGCTGATGCGTGATTCTGATACGTACAGTATTTTCAGTCAGTTTGGAGATTGTACTTTTGACATGAGCATGAATTTGAACATGGAAACTGTAAATCTTGAATCAAAGGTTGGATTGCCAAAAACGTATACTGCTTTTACTGATAAAAAGGTAGGTGAGATATTTACAAAGCTTGTTCAAGATTCTAGTAACGTTGTAGATCATGTGTTGAGTTCAAGAGGGCGTAAACCAAAAGAAGAACCTGAAAGCTTCGTTGCGGAAAATTTCACCTGTGCTAATAGGCTTGATTATCCCGTAGATAAATTATCGTATTACGGAATGACTGATTATCTCTATGCTGCTGCTGAATGTGTTCAAAACGATATGGTTCAAGGTTTTTCACGTTACCCAAACATTGATGAAGATGTTTATGGAAAAGTTTTGAAAGGGCGTTTGGTTCATTTATGTGAGCAAAACACTTACTCAAATTCTGTTGCTGGTGGGGGTATTTCTGATGAAGACATGGACACAACACCATCACTCAGGAAACCTGGAGATTCTCTAAATTCGATACAGGCTAAGGCTGCTGCTTGTGTTACTTCAATGTGTTCAGACGCAAGTTCTCCATACGTTTGTTCTGCTTCAATCAATTACTATGCAATGACTGCAGGGAATAGACATTTAACAAATCCTAGTATTATCACACTGCCAGCCTATTTTATTTCGCAAGAAATTCAGTCAAGCAAATTTGCGGATGATGGTCAATCATTGTTGAATTCATTGACAATGACTAGCAGTACAGCAACAAGCCTTTTGGATTCTTCAACTGAATTGAATATGACAACAGTTGCCAGTATTCCTTTTACTGTGGGAGTTAGAAATACAGGTATTGCAAGGGCACAAGACATTATTCAGCCACAAGTTTTGGCAATCTCAACAGCTACACAAATGCTACAAAGTCTGAAAGATTGGGGTCAGATCGGTGATGATGGTTATTTCGGTGAAAAATACACAACGGAATGTATGAGTTACCCAAATCAGATTTCACCTAACAAATACAACTGTGGTTCTGTCTTCCAGACAATTCACCTCCAAGGAGAACGTTGGTTAGCCGCTGGGGTTGAGTTGAAAATCATGGCTGCTCTATCAAATTCCAGACGTAAAAGCGCCGTAGAGAAGGCTGAAGAGACTGCTGTGATAGGGGCTGTGAAGACTGGATTACAGAACGTATCAATAGCTGGAACTGCTTCAATCATCGCTAAAATTGTAGGTGCCAAAGCTCTTGATTCGTCTGTACAGAACAGTTATTCAGAGTACGGCAATCACCTAACACCTGTTGCTATGTCAGGGCTTGCCGTGGCTATGGCGGTCCCTGAGTTCGCTTCATTCATCAGTTCAGTAGGTAGCACGTTGCAGGCTATGGGCGCATTCGCTGCTTACGCCCCACAACTGATAGTGGTAATGACAAATCTTGGTGTGATGTTGAGCGTTCTGGTTGGATTCGTTTATTTCACTTACACTTTCATGCTTTATTTTATAATACTTCTTTCTAATAATAATGGTGTAAACCCAACAACTGACTGGTTCAAACCATTGGATGAATTCACAAGAACATTCTTTGCGATTCTTATGTATCCTGTAGTTTTCACAATCTGCATTGCTTTTATATCTGCAATTTTCATATTCCAATTATTTGACGTTACTTCAATGATTCAGATTTCAAACGGAATAGATTCTGATTTGGGTAATTTTTCGTCAATAGCAAACGTTCTCGCATTGCAATTTATAAAGATGGCATTACCAATATTTTTGATTGGCTCAATTTTGAAAGTCGCAAGAAATACACCCAACATCATAAATGGGCATATTTTTGGTAACGTAAAGGATTGGAATGAAGCTGATGATGATTATTCAATAGCCTTGAAGAAATTGAATTTATAATATCGAACGCAAAAAAAGCCCCTATAGAGGGGCTTTCTTGTGTTAGGGATTACTTTTATTCGTCGTTTTCACCTTCGTCCTTGCGGATGGTGAAACCTTGGAGTTCTTTCACATTGCCAGTGAACAGGCTTTCAATGATTGTCTTACGGGTCGTTGGGATTTCGCCACCTTCGTTGAGGTTGAGCGTACCGGGTACAAACACTTCTTTACCGTCTTCTGTCTCGATCTGCAGGTTCAGGAAGTCCCAAACAGCACGGTCTTGTGAAAGGTTGCTGCTGGCACGACCGGCACGCGATGGAAGCGTTACGGTTTCACCTTTTGTGTTCTGAATGATGTGATCCAAACCCTTCTTCTTGCCGGTGCTGGCACCTTTGCCACCGGACGTTGCAAGGACGTTGGCACGGTCTAGAAGCTCATTTGCAACGGTGTACACCAGTTCTTCGTACTGGGGCTTAAACGCTACCAGAACCTCAGCCAAGGTGAATTGCTTGGTGAGTGCCTGAGCCTTAGTGTTCTTTGTTTGCTGGTCGGTGTCGCTGGATTTCAGCTTTTCAGTCAGTTCGATGATTTTGGCAATGTCTGTGTCTTTGGCACTCAACAACTCTTGAATCTGACCCTTAATGTCAGAGATCGCTGTGGAGACTGTTGCAGACTCGAGGCGGTCAACAACACGGCGGGCGATAGCTACAGCCAGATTGTGATTAGAAGGTGCTGATGCGTTGGATTCGAATTTTTCCTTTGCGGCAGAAACAGCAGGGGTTTCAACAGCTTTCGATTCAGTGGCTTTAGCGTTCATTGATTCTGTTCCTTTATTTCAGATGATTAAGGTTTATGTTGATTAGGGTTTGTGTTTTTGCCTTTCTGGAATCAATTTTAAAGCATTTCGAACTGTAGTCAAATCATTTTCAAAAGAATCTTTAATCATTTTCAAAAAGAAACCTTAAGATATTACTTAAAGATAAAAGATCCAAGATCCGTGCCAAAAATCTCTTAGACGGCGCTAAAGCAGATAATTTTAAAAATGCTATAATCTTAGTATTAAACAAACATTTATTGATCATGAGTCAAGACACAAAAGATAAAATAGATAGCCTTTCTAACAAAGCTATTACTAACCCGCAAATTCTCAAATTCAACGGTATTGATGTAGAAAGCGCAACTGGTGCTGTACCAAACCTTATAACTATTTCAGAAGGCGATGAGGTTTCAAAACCGACTACTAATGATGATCCTGCTAGCTCGTTAGATTCTTCACGTTACAAGCGAGAGCAAGAAGAAAAAGAAAAAGCCGAATACGCGAAAATCTGGCAGGGTAAAGAAATAGAAGGTGCGCCACCTAAACCAAAAACTGAAGATCTCATAGAAGAAGATTATCTTGGGGAATTAATTAAGCTTGTGAAAGCGAATGGTCAAGAAATGTTCACTCGTCGAAGCCAGTACGAAATCATGTCTGGTAAAAATATGGATTTGGTTTTAGATACGAAAGGAACCATAAAATATCAACGAATGGATGTAGACGGTCCTCAGATCCAAAGCTATGTTGGATTAAACGCAAGGCATAAATTCTCAAAGAACAACAAGCAAATCAATCTAAAATTAAACACAGATCTGATTACAGATACAAAAGTAGGTGAAGCATTTTTTAGAAATACTATTAACACGCTCAAAGATTCTGGTATTGAAATGTACCGTATCAATATAGTCAATCCTGAGTACAAATTTATTCTTGATGAGTTCTTAAAAAAAGATCCAACAATAAATGATTCTCCACGTTTTGAAATAAATCAAGATGGTGATGTTGTTGAGCAAGCTAATAAGAGTGAGCCAGAAACTGAGAAAAAACTAAAACGTATTGAAGGGTCTTTTAATTTCGGTACAAAAGTTGTCAACGAAAAAACATCCAAAGCGAATTTAGATGATATTTTTGAAAAAGTACGTATCAAAGTAGAGCATTTAAATGAGGGGGAATTTACAAAAATCACAAAGCTTGATGCTGAACCTGATGGCGAAACCCTTTCAACCATCGTGAAAACGGCTGATCTTGGTAAGAAGGAAGTAGTGAAGGGTCAACCTGCCAGCGATGAGCCTTCCAAGGGTCAACACGTCTATAAGATCTTCTCTGATGCGCTACAAGCAACGAATGATAGCAAAGCTACTGCTGCTGAACAGAAGCCCCAAGAACCTGCTAATCCGCCAGTACAGGGCGTTCAACCTCCTGCTGATGCTCCTAGGCCAGAAGCACCTACTGCTAAGGTTGAAGAACCTGGAGCCAAGGCTCCGGCTGCTGATTCAGTAACAGTGAAAGGTGTTACGGCAGAACGAGATTTGAGCAAAACCCTAGAAAATGTTTTAAACCAATCTGCCGGTATTATCACCAATTTTGAAAATCTAGCTGAGAAACAAAGTTTATCATTTGGGTATAATAAAGATAAAAAAACAATCACAGCAAATTTCACTGATGAACCGAGCAAAACATTTGATTTGGATTTGAGTAAATCACGAATGGGTCAAGCATTGATTAAAAACATTGGTGATGATGCTCACATGACGTTCACGACTAAAACCAACGAAATGAAAGAAAAAGGTGAACTGAATAAGGAGATAAGAAAAGTAATATTGACATCTCCGGGGGCGTAATATGAAGAAGTTATTAGCAAGCTGGTTTTTTTCAAAGACCAGCAAGAAAGACCTTAAAACCGAAATTACACCTGATATGCTCAATGAAGATGTTGAGCATGTCATAGATTGTATTGTTGATAGCATCGTGGGTGTGGGGATTATTCGAAAGCCCACACCTGTGGTGCCTCATGCCATCACTGGGCGAAACCTAGTGATAACGTCAGAAGGTAATTATTCAGCGCTCCAACCTGCATTTCTACTATTTGAAATTGCACAAGGCATCAACTCACATCTTCATAAAGCTAACAAAATTGGCGCTACGGATGAAGGGCAGATGATTCTTGTACTGCTTGATGATGACATGCAAGATATTCTGAAAATTGTGTATAGGTCAATCAATGAAATTTTCAAAGGTATTAAGAAAAGTGATACCCATCTTGTTGCTAAACAAAAATTTGAACGTGGATTGAATAATTATATGCGTGAAGAATTCAGAAAGTATTTTTCCGAAAATGAACGTGTACCTTCTGCACTAACTCATTACAAAGCCGTGAATTTTGTAGAGTCTGTAAATATCAGTTCAAATGAAATAAAAAATATCCTAAGTCGTTCACTCAAGAAAGGTCATTCGGATACATTCAGTGAACTGTATAATGATAAACCCGCTAATGTGCCTCTGATTGCCAAAGCTTCTGACAAAGAGGAAGTGTCTCTATCAGCAGAAGAGAAGATGAGCCAGTATTTTGGTGCTGTTAAGGATGATTGGGCAAATCGTCAATCAGGTTCGGGGAAATAACTACTGTCTTCACCGTTAGCTTGTAGATCGGGGAACATATCATAGAAAGTCTTTTTCTTGATTGTTCCTCTTTCTTCTTGAAGTTTTTGGAGTAGGTCAATTATTTCAAATGCGGGCATATTTCTAAACCTTGCAGGCTTATCATAAAACTCAAAATTCAGGTTTAATGCCATTAGGTTGTTAAGAAAGTAAGGATTTTCAATATTTTGTTCAAAATAGGTGTAGGGAAAAACTGTAAACCTCTCGTCCAGAAATTCTATTATTTTCTTAACGTCTTTGACGAATTGATAATCATCTTTTAGATAAGAGTAGCTTCTGCCTTGTTCTCTTGCATATGCGCGTACCATATCCAGATAAGTCGATGTGTTGCAATTTCGATCAACTGGCATGTTCATTATTCGATATTTAATGAATGAATAAAGATCCAATCCGCTTTTTTTAACATCGTTTTCAAGCTCTAATTCTTCCTGCATAAAATTTCTTTTTTTCTTGCTCATTCAATTATCTCCAAAAGTCTAGCTGGTATACGTTTTATATTGTATATCAACCTTTGTTGCTTATTCATTTGCAAATAGCTCCTGCATCTGTGAAATTCTTCTTCTGCAGTGGAAAAGTTCTTATTGATGAGTTTGCTGTATTTGTTAAGAATAGCGCCATGATCTATTTTTAAGTCGGTTTTAAGTTTCGACCTTATAGAAACAGAGTAAAAGACAAATTCAAACGGATCTTTTAGAAAGAATTCATCTTTCAATGCGTTATACTGGTTTTCGTAATATGTCCAAAATTCTTGAAATTTGCGTTCAACAAGATAATTGGTCAGTTCACTGAGGCATGAAGGGCGCTTGTGTTCAGGAAGAACGTACTGAGCAAGACGCAATGCGTCAAACTGCAACATCAATTCTTCATTCGTCCACGAAAGTATGTCGTCCTCTTGGTAATCATCACTGATGATTCTATGACGTTTATTTATCGCTAATTTATCATTTGTGAATGAATGACCAAGAATGTCAAAGTAATCAATCCCAAAATCATTATCATTCATAAGTCTTCTGAAAAACCCCTTAATGTCTAATTCATAATGCCATTTGATGCGCTGAACAATGCTGAGTTTCTTTAGGTTTTCTTGGATAAATTCATATGTTAGATAAGTGAATAAATCAGATGAAGTTGCACAGGTGCTTAAAGGCAGTAGAAAGCCAACTTCACGCCCGACTTTGTGTCTTATCAGATCGTCTTTAAGATCGTGATAACTCTTGGCATTTAGAATTTCCTCCTTTGTTTGTCTGATGTATGGCGTTGCGACTTTTACATAAGACAAATCATCAAAGTCATTGATTGGGGTTTTTCGCCCTTTAGAAAATGTTCTCATAATAATTGATATTGATTGTTACTTAAATATTAACATACCTGTATTTTTTTGCTTGAAGGGGCTTCAAGCAGAATCTTTTAAAAGTGTTAAGATTTAAATATCAACAACGAATTCTTTTTTATGCAATTTCTGAAACGAATTATAATAAGTACAGTGTTGCTCTTTTCTGCTGTTACTGCCAACGCTGATACAACTGTCAGTGTTCCTGAGCTAGTTAACAATGCTGAAATCAGCCTGTTCACTGCAAGCAACAACTGTGATTTTCAAGCCTCAAATGCTGATTCAAAATCTGCAATCGACCTTTCTTCAATAAGAGTTGGTCCCTCTGTCTGTGATGAAGATGTTTTGTATGGCATCTATACAGACATTCAGGGTAATGACTCTACAATGGCAAACCTAATTGGAATGCACAAGATAGAAGGCGCATACGGTTATAAACTAATAAAGGAAGGGTCAATCATGTTGACCACAGCTTACGACAAGATGCGAGATATTTATATCGGTGTTTTTGCAATCGTATCTGTCATTGGTACGTTTATGTTGCTTTTTCATTTCGGTGTTAATGACCAGTCTTTCATAGCGCCGCATATCCATAAGCCCTTTATTATCATAGCTGGTTTAGTGTTGATTTACGTTTTAAAAGTTCTTCTTTTGTATGCAATATTCTGGTCAATTGCTTTCGCCAATATGATTGGATTTGCTTCGATGATGCATAGTTTAGAGTTAATGAATTCAGAAAGTGAAACAATTACAACTCAGGACGTTACGAAAATTTCCATAGATACTAATCAAATTATGGGAATGGCTTTTGAAAAAGGTAGAAGCTGTCAGAACGTATTTTTCAATGCGGTAAATTCTGTTTCGAACTACAGTGCTTCTTTCTGGGAATCAACAACTAACTACACTCCAACGGCTTTGTTAGCTGATGTTGTTAAGTATTGTGATTATGAAGTAAAGACTAATACAAGTTGGACTATAGGGATGGACATGACAGAAGCCGCAAGCGATGTTTTCAATCCAAACAGCTTGGTTACTTCATACGACATTAAGAAAGTAACTCCATATACAACAAAAAACAAACAGATTCTTGGTGCTCAAACCGTTTTAGGTACTGTTGATGTAGGTTCAAATGGTCAGGATTTTGAAGACCAAACCGGCGAAAGAATGAATGATGGTAACTTAGTTGATCAATTGAATAACGCTAATGCTAAAGCTTCTGAAATGGCTGGTGAAAGAATGGAAGGGGATTTTAAAAATGCTTATGAGTTGATCTATGGGTTGTTCGAAAAGGGCGAGTCTGTAGATTCTACAACCATGTTGAAAAATCCGTCTTTGATTAGTTATAACGAGGGATTACAAGGCGATATTAAAACCTTGGCTAAAGCTGTTGTGGATTCAACGGCAAAACTAGATGTTCTTAAATTATCTTCTATTTCATCTGCTCCATTGGTGAAAGGCTATTTCTATTCAAACGTGATTTCTGTTCTTCATGGGCATGATAAGAAGGGTACAAGAATACTGAACATTATCGAAGGTTTCCGTAAAAACATTTATGTAGCAAAAATGAATGAGATGTGTACAAAGGATTGGGAGTTAAACGTTAATGAGCGTAAATTCGCTAATTACTATAATTCTGCTCCAGATACTGAGCTTTATGATTTACAGAGAAAAGATCGTAACTGGGTTTCGCCTTTTGGCGGTGGTTGTATCTATCCAGATGCTGATAGCAAGAAACTGTTAATCTTTGGCTCATCAGATGTTAAGGATATTATTAAGTTTAAGCGTCAACAATTGGCTTACAAAATGGCTGTTGAGTTAGTATGGCAGAATTATTTTGTTGGTGTAAAACAAGCATTAGCTTCTGAAAACAATCTATACAATGCATTAATTGCGCAGATGATTGAAACGTCCAAGCTTGGTTTTATGGGAAGTATTGCCATTGCTCAAAAGCAAATGACAATGTACAGAACTGCAGAAGCGGTTAAAGGGCAAATCCTCAGTTCAGCATTAAGCTATTCTTATCACGGCGCTAATGGTGAGGCTTCAAATTATGTAAACCAAGAAATGTTTAATACTAGTACATCAGAAGATCAGAAAAAGATGGTTAAAAGCCAAAGTGAAGTAAATTTCCCTATAGTGGATTTAACAAATCTTCGTGTTACAGGAATTATGAACATAAGCCCTGAACGTTTAGATGATCAGTCATTTATGGCTACATTCCAGTTAAGAAAATGGGCCATGTCATTCGTAGCGATGGACCCAAGAAGCGTTAAATCATATCTTGGACTTAATCCAGACTTGGCTATAAACGATGGTGCAAGTGCTTGTATAAAAGACATGGCAACTTGTAAGGCTCGTGTACGTCCGCCTTTAAGTCAGGCAGTTACACAGATGGGCTTGGACTGGGTAGAGTGGGCTGAAACAATGGCTCTTGCAAAAGGTGTTACGTCAACTGCAGTTTTGGGAATTGATTCATTACCAACTGTTGTAGACAAGGTTTCAACAGGGTTTGTAGGTCAAGGTTCTTCAAGCTCCAAATGGTCTGGATTTAAAATCGTAGCTACGTTTGTCGGTAAACCTTTGGTTATTGCTATTAAAACGATTGACGCAATCCTTTCTGTGTTCATGCCTTTAGTAACTATAATGTTAATTGCTGGTGCATTCGTTGCTTATATAATTCCGATTTTAACAACGTTTATCATCATTAACGGTATCTTGTACGTGATCTGGTTTACTGCTGAATTGCAAGTTTTAAGCGTGCCAATAAGATTGATGAAATGTCTATTGTTGACAAAAGATGAAGCTATAAAAGAAGTTAAAACAATCATCTTCGATATTTTCGCTGTGGTTTGTCATTTACCATTCTTGGCATTCTTTATGTTCCTTGCGCTTTTCATCAACGATAATATTGATTTGTCTACACCAGCTATTTACCTATTAAGCACCTCTGACGGTACTGTTATAGGCGGTATCATGAGCTTGATTTCAGTTTTCTGGTTCCTAGTGTTTGTGATTTTGACGAACATAAACAACATTACTCCTAATACGAATAAGGCGCTTTCTGCTGCATTTTCTTACAGAAGTGATTTAAAGGATGACTTGATAGATAGAATGATAAAAGGAATTCAAAACCCAATGGTTATTTCTGCTGGTTCTCAAATCATCACGCAAGGTAATGCAGTAAAAGAAAATGTAATGAAAAACATGAGCAAAGTCGAAAAAGAACAAGCTTACAAAGAATTTGAGCAAATGAGGAAAAAAGGTGCGCAAGGCACACAAGCATAATAAAGCCCCGGCAGGGGTTTTGTTTTGTTCCAAGCAAAAAGTTTGTTAAGTGTTAACATGGTAATAACAAACAATAGAAAATATTTATGAATGCAAAATGGGGTTTGATAATTTCAATATGTTCGATTCTGATGGTTCTTTTTCATTCGATAAAAGAATTCTGGAATTTCATTCTTTGCCTAATCTTTTTTGTGCCGATCTTGGGGTTTGCAATTTGGTCGTATTTTAATCAGTTAAAAAGGATTGATAAATTTGAAAAAGCAAAAGCTGAATTTGAAATTGCTGAAAAACAAAGGTTGGAAGAATTAAGAATAGAAATTGAGAATAATAAAAGGAAAGAGGCGGCTAAAGATTTTCTTCTGAATAAAGACAAATCGAAGCTTTTCAAGAAAGGTGATGACAATGAAGCCTTCTAAAACGTCCTACAAGCTTCTATCCATGCTCTGTGGTGCGTTGATGTGCATCACGTCTATGAACGTCTCCAGCAAGCAATCACAGCGCCTCGAGGCGGATCTCGTTCTAGCTCCAGGTTCTGCAATCCATGGCGTTCAGATCGCCAAAGCTGAACCTGTGTTTGTGAAAACGAACGTGCTGAAAATCCTCTTGGGTGAGCCTCTGTGATGTGATTTGAGGCGGGTAGGGTAGGTTGGTGGTCAATGGTGAGGACTTTACGGATAGATGCATTAAAGCCCCTGTGCGGGGCTTTGTTTATGTTAGATGATTCTAGATTTTTCTAGGAACTCTTTATTTTCTTGGATAGTGCTATCAATTCTCTCGTAAAGTGATTTCATCGCATAATAAGCTTTTGAACCAATCATTGCATTTTTTAAATCGGTGTCCCTAATGTCTATTTCTTCGCAAACGAACTCTAATCTTACTGCTTTAACAACAGTGGAAATTTTACGCTCATTAAATTTTAAGACCCTTTTGCCATCTTTTTTAAGATATATTTTAGTTTGGTATGTGCCTAGTGTTTGTTCAATATCATAACCAACTGAGTGGTCTAACATCAAAGCTGTTTTTTCTTCTGCTGTCATGGTTTCCTTAAGACTTTCTCTTCCTTTATAGCGTATGGCTGTGTAGTAGTTCATGATAAATAATGTCTATTTTAATCATCATATCATTTATTTTTTGAATTACTGCGTTAAGTCATAGTTTTTGCGCACTAAATTGCGTTTATGTCGATATGATTAGTCTTCAAGCAATTATTTTTTAATAGTGTAAACTGACTATATAAAACAACAACTATTACATTAATTATGAAGATTCTCGACAAAGTAGAAATATTAAATGCTTTAAAAGATCAAGCACAGCAAGTGATTACAGAAAAGTTCGGTGAAGAATTCAGATTGAAGCACCATGCGGCTAGTGAATTCCCAAAAAGATTTTGGACAATCGAAAACGTCAATCACACCTATAGCCGTAGAGTTTGCGAAGCAGCAATCAAAAACAAGTTTGTGATTTATTACCCAATCGTTTCAAACGACGATTTATCCATAGAACGTTGTGTTCAATCCTTGCGATCATTGATTTTGAACATAGCAAAGGCTGACAATCAGACTATTCAAGAAACTAAAACAAAGATGATTGTTGTTGAATACAACTCAAAAATCAGGCATGACATGCTTTCAAGCAAAAACTAATGTAAGTGTTAAGATGATAGTAAATAAAACGCATTTAGAATGTCTATCAAAAAAATACTCTTACCACTTCTGTTGTTGCTTTCGTTTGGATTAAGTGATTTCAGCTATTCAGCTAATTCTTCAAATGATTGTTCAAGAATCTCAGATGAAGCCTCGTTATCAGAATGTCATGATGCAATAAAAGACAACGCGATAATGGGTCAATACTCCCAATTGATTATGTCTGATACTACAGCCAGTATGGCTAATATTGTTTTGCGTGGCATTTTCAATGACGACAAAGACAGATTTATTTTCGATGCTAATGCAAAGAAAAATCAGGTGGTAACAGCCATAATGGATTATATGCAAGTCTTCCATGGTATTGCATTTGCCATTATGGGTGTTCTGGTTCTTCCAATCTATTTAGCAAAAATGGCGAAAAAAGGAAATTTGCCGGGTAACAATTGGGGATTCTTCTTAACGAATTTCAATATTGTTATGGTTGGTGTGGGTATGGGTGGAGTGTTCGCCATGCTTGGAGCATCTATGTTAATTGGGCTGTACATGACGACCGCAGGCATGATTAAGATTCAGCCTTTGTATTACACATCAACAAAGCTTGATGAATCTCATGCTTATACCCAAACCCTTAACGCACTGATGAAATCAACACCTACTATTATTGGGCAGATGATAAACGCTTCAAGGCTCGATCAACAACAAAGGATCGGTGCTTACGGTGGGTTCAGCGTTGAAAAAAGAAATGGTAAATTTTACGAGTATCAAAAGGAAACAGGTCAGGTAACAATCGACACAAGAACAATTGATCGTGTGTTTAAAGGCTATGCTGAATGTATTTCTGCAAAGGTTGGTGGTGTTAGCTTCGTTGATGAACAATTTGTAAACCCTGAGTTTGATAAAACTGTTTCCTGTATGAAACAGGCAGGTATAGATTCTTATATTCCTTCTACGTTGGCATACGGCGGAAATAACCCAACAATTCAAGCAGGATTAGTAAGAGCTTGGGAAGCCTCTAGACCAATTGCACTGCTTTTAATTGAATCTACTTGTTCCTCAGTTCTTAACAAAGATGATAATAGAGCGCGATTAAGCGACATGTCTCTGATTTACAACCAATGCTCTGCAATGCAGGCTGACGGTTCCGTATTGAAGGAAAATGGAGAAGTACAGCTATATAATAGTGGCAAATCCGTTGAGGAAATAAATTCTTTATTTGCCACGGCTGTTGCTGATTTGAACTCGTCTTTTTCTGCTTATATTAAAGAGCTTCAAGCCATAGAAAGAGATAAGCAAGTCTATGACAACACATACCCAAGCGACATGATTTCTCTGGCAATATCTACATTAAGAACTGAATATGTTGCTGAGAATGATGTAACGATGACTGCGCAGGAGGAAGTTAATAAAATATTGATTCAGTCTGAAACCCAATCAAGTGTTTCAGCAGAAGTGGCGCGAATGATTAGTGGCTCATCAAACAATTCTGATGAATACAACACGAACGTTACACGTCAACAGTTAATCAACTTCGATAAGGTTTATGATCAAACTGTCGGTGTTCTGTCTTCTAAAGATAGGGATTATTCGCAATTTGGGTTGATGGCTTCTGACATTGTAATGGCTGGATATTTCGAAAACTCGGGTCAGAATTTCACAGATTGTTTTCAAGAAGGCATTTCGTGTATTACTCCAATGTTGAATCAACCAGCGATTCAATATCAGAACGGGCAGAAAATGCTCGGATACGTTACTAGTTTTTATTTGAGTGTTGAAGTAACTAAATCCTTTTTTGAACAAACTTCAACAAGTGCTTTCAGAAAGAATGATTATTTAAAATCTGCGAAACTTGATGCGAATGTGCGCCAGTTGGCGCAGGTCGCAAGCTTAACCAAAA
This sequence comes from Pseudomonas orientalis, assembly GCF_002934065.1. Taxonomy (NCBI): domain Bacteria; kingdom Pseudomonadati; phylum Pseudomonadota; class Gammaproteobacteria; order Pseudomonadales; family Pseudomonadaceae; genus Pseudomonas; species Pseudomonas orientalis. The sequence goes on from NZ_CP018049.1 coordinate 1,612,278, forward strand.
ATATCATATGGTTTTATACTATCGTAATGATCTTTCAAAGTTCCTTGCTATACATGGCTTTTGTGTATCACCTTTTTTATTGGTTGTATAATTTTTGGATTCAATACATCCAGCTATTTAAAGAAATGGCTAATAACCTGATGCCAGCAGAGGACGAAACAGAAAAGACAAATATCTTAGTTAGTGTGTTTAAAAAATGTGCTTGGCTTGCTATGTCTCCAATGTTCGCTGCTTCTTTGTTTTACGTGAATCAAGCCATATATGCGCTTTTACTAACGCTAGTGAATAACAGTGTGTATTACGTTGTTCAGTCTGGAAGGTTTGGTGATTATGGCGTTTTCACTGGTGTAATAGCTTTGTTAGCTTACATATTTATTACGATAGTTGTTGTTACGGGATTATTGAGTGTAATAATTATCAAAACCAATAAAATATTTGAAGTTCTTGAAAATTGGTTCCAAGTTAAACATTCTTCTGATAGTGCAATGAGCGCAGTTAGAGCTTCTTCTAAAGCGGAAAATGCAATTGAAGCAAGAATAAAATAAAAGAATAACGACGAAAGGACCTTTAATTAAGTCCTTAGATCTTGTTTGCAATATGCTATGTGCTATAATGACAAAAGAAAGAGAATCTAATCTCTTGGAGAAAAAGCCATGTTATACACAAATACAAACCGCTGGACTGCAGTACAAAACTTTTTGGACATTAAGTTGCTCAAAGCTTTTTTTGGTTCAATGGTTGCGTATCCGTTTGTGTTTGCTGCTAACTCCAAGTTTGTTGGTTCAGTAACATCAGCAATGAGCATTGTTGTTTGTATGTCGTTCTTGATGGTTGGATATGCGTTTATCTCTTGGTTGTTCAACAGAGTAGATGCCTACTTAATCGACCAGAACGGCGCTAGAACAAACCATATTGATGGTCTTATGTCCTTTGTCCGTACAGGTGCGTTCGTGTTCTTCTTGTTCGTGTTGTACAGAATCTTGCTGACTGGATACCTCAAAGTAAACGTAGATACCATTCTGCCTGAACTGTATTTATTGGGTCATTTGCCCCGCACAACGTTCAACTACGCACACAACACAGCAGTAATTACTAACGTAGCTATTATCTTCCCAATCGTTACGGCAGTAGTTTACAGCGCCTTGGCAATATTGCGCCGTAGCACACGTTAAGCCAAACCTACACTAATCAGCCTCCTTAACCGGGGGCTTTTTTATGCCTGTGAAAATCGTCCAGCCAACACGAATTCACCCCCCTGCAAATCACACACAGGAACATCTTTTGTACTATCCAACCCGATACACTCACTTGTACAAGAAGACGCCTATACTATTGTACAGCGCCTTACAGAGTCAGTCGGTCCAGTACATCCCAACACCATTCAACCTCATGCTTTAAGGCTGTTAAAGCGTTTTAGAAGATGGTTTATTTCTGCGAATAATCGAATCAATCCTACCTGAGTCCTCAGATTTGGCACTGGCAGTTCTGTTCGGTGTTCCGAAATGTTCAACCAATAATTCGTATTTTATTGACTGATCAAAGATTCCGATGAACAATCTCTTTGCTAGTGTGACTGTTAAGTCAAGACTTTCTTCCTTTGCAATTCTTTTGATTTGTTCTATTTTTTGGTTTTTTAATTTTGTTCTTTGTGTATTGTAATTATCTAGCCCTTTAGAAAAGGTATCGTTGTTGTTTTTCATGTGTTTGTGATTTTGTTTCTATAATTATACCATTTTCATAGCGGGCATATATTCCCACTAAATGATCATATTTAAATTTATTGTTTTAATCTTGCAATTATTTATATAAATGATATGTTGATTGGGTGGATAGATTAAAAGAGGATCTATTTACTTTTGCATTGAAATGATTGTTTGTTAGAAAAGATACCTGCCATTCGGCGGGTATTTTTTGTTTCATGATAAAAAGCTAGCATTGAATCGGTTTAAACGAATATATTATTCAGTCTTTCTTGTCGGGAAGGCTGACCAATTCAACCAATCTATCTAATTCTTCTGATGATGAATTGCAAATGATGTTAAAAAGATAAGATCTTTTTTCATCATCATTTTCCATGTCAACGAAAAAATCCCGCACTGATACGTTCAGCGACTGAGCAATTTTGTACAGGGCTTCAACGCTGGGTGGGTAGTTACCAGTCTCAAAACGGCTAATCGTATTGGGATCAAAGCCTGCAAGGCTCCCAAGGCGTGATTGGCTCATGCCTTGTGCGGTTCTGAGACGCTTGATTGCCTGCCCTAACGCTACGGTTTTCATTCTGCAAATTTCTGATGAGAAACAAGCAGTTAAATCCATTTCCGTTTAGCTTGTAACAACGTGTTCCGTTGAATCCTTGCGTATAATTATACGGGGATCGTATGATTGGAGCATGACCGCCGATCTGGCTGGCTCATCCTCCAATTTTTCGCGAGTAACGGACTATGAAACGTGTAATTTCGATGGTGTGTGTAGCTGGCCTGGCTGTGGCAATGGTTGGTTGTGCAGATCTGCAAAAACAAGCCTCTGGCTACCTCCCTGCAGGTGCTGGTAGCGCTCAGAATCAACCACAAGCCGTAGCGGTCGAAGGTGGGCAACCAGTGCAGTACATTCCCGGCACTGGTACAGGTAAAGCCACTACAAGAGCTAATAGCTCCTACCAAGCAAATGCCACAACAGAAGAACCATCCTTCATGGGTGATCTCATGAAAACCGCCACGGATAGCGTCAAATCCGAGGCTGGTAGCACGGTGCGTTCTACCGTGCGTGGTCTGTTCTCACGCTAGTGAGCTAACGCTTCCTTGTACGTCATATCAGCCCCTTGAATGGGGCTTTTTTGTGGATGATTGAACATGAAAAAAATCTTGGCTTTTGGATTACTGGCGTTGGTTTCAGGTTTAGTAAACGCAAAGTGCGCGGATAGATACTATTATTACGAATCAAAATCTTTGCCGATTAACATTAAGAATTGGCAAATCTTGGAAGATAAAGCTTTAGAATCATCAAAGGAAATTAATGATTTTAAAATGATGAACGCTCAATGTTCAGAAGCATTGCCGGGTGAATCCCATAATTTTACGGCATATTTCAATTACATCGTTGATGATGCTGATTGGAAAAGAATTAAGAAACCGTTGTACAAAAATCTTTCAATAAGGTTGCCAAATGGCGCTACTGGTGTAGCAACACCAACAATTATCACAATTGATGAACATGAACAGCAACAGCGTAAGGCTTTCAAGCAATATTCTTCTGAATCCGTCGCACAGGGTAAGAAGTCTGCTTTGTACATCTATATAGTGAGAAAGAATATTGACCAGATGTACACGCCGAAATTGAATGTTAGTTTTTCAAAAGCGTTAATTCGAGACGGTTATTATTTTACTGAGTACAAACAATGAAGCGATGCTTAGCGGTAAAATTGATAGATTTTTTCTTCGTTTTCTTAGTCTGCATTGTTTTATTGTTAATAGCTTCAACCTATGTTTATTTGCCTATAGTTTTATTGAAGCCCCTTTGAGGGGCTTTTTTAATTGCAAATATTCTGTTTGCTAATATCAATTCTAGGTTGCCCGTATGATATAATAATTACAACAACAAACAATTCTTAAAATGAAGAAACTTATTTCAGTAGCGCTATTAGGCGCTTTATATAATACCGCGCAAGCTGCACCATCAGCACCCGTAGCAATTTCCCAAACTAAATATTTTGAATCTTGTGCTTCTGGTCAAACAGTTGGTGGGATTCAAGATGCGCGAACTTCAAGAATAGCTGTTATCCCCATCTACATCAGTTATGATCCAGTAGATAGCAATACTTATTATTCAATGAAACAAAATTCAGGAGGTACTTTTGATGTGTTTTACACAGTTAAAAGTGCAACTGGGTTGATTCCGTATCCCACGGCAACTAAAGAGTTAGCTTTGAAATATGGGCAGTTTCAATCTGACTCAGTAGAAGAGTGTAAACCCGTAGAAATAGTTATACCTGAAACCTTACCGCCTCAGTTCGCATGGATCGAAGATGGGTATGAAGCATGTCCTAACGGTTACACAGTAGGCGGGAAAGAAAACGGACTTACAGAAAGGCACGGTACAGTTGAAGTTTGGAATACATATGACTATTACGTTGGTGAAATTGATTATTTTAAATCTGCAGCCTCGGGCGAATTTAGCCAATTCAGCTATTCAGATTTGATCGGTTATGAAGCCCCTAAATGGAACGTTGGCAAATCAATAATAGATAAATTCGGCGTTTGGGATAAAGACAGTAATCAAGAATGTATAAAGACAAGGACTTTTGCAATAAAACAAGAATCAAAATCAGAAAATTGTCCAATGAATCAAATCGGTTTAATCAGCTATTTACGAGATTATAAACTTTGGTCAGATGGAGTAATAGAACCATTAGGAGACTGGAAAGTAACGTCAAATACTTGTGAGACAATCATCGTAACGCCTCCTGTGATAACCCCGCCTGTTGTCCCAGTGGAACCACCTGTTGTAGTTGTTCCTCCTGTTGTTACACCTGATGAACCTCCTATTGTCCTTCCGCCTGTTATACCCGAAGAACCAGCATTTACGTTAATAGAAGAATATCAAACGTCGTATGGAATTTGCCAAGAAGCACAGACTGGCGTAAAGACTTACAAAGAATTATGGACATATGAATTATATAAAGATGGTACAAAAAAGAATCTGAAATATGTAAGCAAAGATTTAGCTTCAGATACATGCAAAGAAATAAAGGATGAAATAATTCAAAGGAAAGACGGTCAGATAAATGAGAGCTGCCCGATTGGACAGTCAGGCACGATAGTGATTTCAGGACAGTATATTACTTACTCATTAAGCGGGACAATATTTGAGGAATCCAATAGACAAAATAACTGCGTACCAATAAAAGAAAATTTAGAGCCTGAATTTAAAAATGAAAATTGCCCAAATGGTAACAACGGGTATATAACATTAGTAAGATATAAAACGACTAGATCAGACGGCAAAGAGTCATACCCTAATAACGGTGCGTATGATGTTTTCGAAAACCACTGTGAGTCGCTTTCAGATGAAGACATTGCTAACAGTGTGGCTCAAACTAAAGCGAAAGGAATTCTAGCGAATCAAAGCATTAAATCATCTGATGCTTCACAAATTAAAACGATGATAGCGTATATAAAAGCAGCAACTGGAGATGTAAACACTTACAAGTTAAATGTCATTATTGATAACCTAAATTACGATTCTAAATTATTGACAGAATTAGCAAACATATGGATTTTAAAAACTGGAGGTATTGTTCACGTTGCCGGATTGCCACAAGGCCCCAACGCATTCATTGGCATTGGAAATATTAGCACCGAAAACGCACAGCAAACAATGCTTAAATCCGTTAAGTTTAATCAAGACAAAGGATCAATTGATATTGAATACTCTCAAAAGCCTAAAGGCTTAATAAGCCCAAGAAGTCTTACTGCGTCAGTTACCCTTTTTGATTATAATACATCTGCAAGTTTGGCTAACCGAATTCGTTAAATTATTCAGGCTCGCGCATGAGCCTGTTTTTAATGGTATACTTTCAGTAACAACAAACATGCAATAAATGAAAAACACTTCTTTAAACAAATATATCAAACCTGCAGCGTTCTTAGGTGCCATTGGACTTTCATCATTATCATTTAATGTACACGCTGCCTTGTGTAGCGAATTCTCGATTCCGGCTAATAGCTGGTCGGTAATGGGAGACCCAAAAAGCAACATTGTTCTAATCACCTATAATGAATTGTTCTTTGGTCCTGACCCCTTTACGACTCCCAGCAATACTTTCAATTATCAGGGCATTACTTACACCAGAGGGGCATTGATCACAACTTGCAGAACTGGACCATCAGTTTTTGACTATGACGTATCCTATTACTATGTGAGCGGACCTTCTGTTACGCCGCCTGCACCACCTACCCAACCTACGCCACCGCCAGCCCCGCCAGCACCAACGCCACCGCCTCCACCAGTGGTTCAATCAACGGGATCTGAGTCTCGTGGTTATTCATGCCCAGCCGGTCAAACAGGCACCATCACGCAAGCAAGAACCTATGAAGTGTGGAGTGATGGAAGCGTTAGAAACTACAGTGCATGGAACATTTCAGGTAATTCATGCACTGCTAATCCTATCACCGTAAATCCTTCAAAACGTGCTGAACTTTGCCAAGCGGGCTATACGGGTAAAATTACCTATAAATGGGTAGTTTATTATACGAACGATAACTACAGCGCTACTGACGCTGATGGTCGAATTATCACTTACACGCTTTCTACGCCACACCAGCAAGAAATCTTAGAATCAAACTCCTGTACGTTGATACCTACGCAACAAGTATCTACAAAGCCCGGAAATGAAACCATGAGTTGCGACGCGTATTACAACAGCGTTAAAGGTACTTATATCGGAACAGTTTATAAATATGGAAACTACGTTTCGGGATATGACTCAAATACAAAACAGACAAACACGGTTTTTAACGTTACGTCTGTTGATGTTACTCAGTGCAAGGCTGATTCGGACAAAACAATTAAAAATGATAGCTACAGCGCTGCTTGTCCAGCGGGTCAAAATGGATCAATAGTCTTGAACAGAACATATGCCATAGACAAATCAGGGAATGTTACATATCCATTTGGCACAAGCTATACTCAGGTTAGCAATACATGCTCTTCTGTAGCTATAGCTGAAACGACCGCGAATGTTGTTCCCCAAGCAAAAACAAGTCTTATATCTAATCTTTCGCTTAAAACATCTATGCTTGCTGATTCGATAAAATCAAAACAGATTGTAGATATGCTTAAATCTCAAAATATTAAGGCAGGTGAAATGCATAAATTTAATCTGGTTATTGATGATTTGACAGCTGGTAAATATAGCGTTTTTAATACTTCACAAGTCATAACATCTTTCAAAAGTGCTGTTGGACAAAATGCAGATATAAATCTTGTGTTGCCGTCTAGTTTAGACAAGTTTGTTGGGAATGGTGGTTTGACAGATGTTAAGAATAAAACCCTAACAAGTGTTACCCTCAATGAATCTAATAAATTAGTAGTCAAATACATTGAGGTATTACCATCACAATCTATGACAATGCCTGTAGAGCGTGAAATTATTGTTCCTATATTTGATTCGTCTTTATCAAGCTTTAACTTTAAGTAAAAAATGTTATTAAGGTGTTATGAATGTTGGCTGAAGGGTGGTTAAAGAATTATAGTGAATTGAAAATAAAAGCCTCTAATGAGGCTTTTTTTGTTCCTTAAGTCTTATTATCTATATTTAATATGTTAATATTGTAGTAACAAACAATAAATAAGATTATGCACAATTCATTAGCAACACCTCTCATTAACAACAAATGGACTATCACTTACCACAAAGAATTTATTCAGCGCTATGTTGAATTGACACAGCCTGAACGTGATCAAGAAGATTTTGAACGTCCAGAAAACAAGACGGTGATAAACCCTCTTGCTGGAAAGCTCATTTTTGGAAGCGTTTCAGATTATGAGAAAGAATCTTTAGCGTTTATCAAAGATTCTGTTCAGAACTATAATAAGACCATCGTTGAACTGTTCATGTTCGTAGATTTGAAGCTCTTTGCTGACCTGTACGGGTCGTCTCGCGTTAAAAGGGATGTAGCCATAGGGCGTGGAGATTTTGATTTCATCAGTGAGCTTGTAGAAGGCGTCAATACTCGTAATGTCGATGAGGTCGAGAATTTCGCGATGTGTGTATGGTTTGATGGACAAGCAACAGAAGAATTTATCAGACCCTTCAGGGATATGGAAACTAGAATTAAAAATCTAAAAGCCTTTTATAAAGCGCAAAAAAGTAAACAAAGTTATTACAACTCAATCAGATAAGCCCACAAATGTGGGTTTTTTGTTTTAAGTGCCTGATTTTGATTTTCGGAATGGTACTATTGTATTAACAAACAAGATTTATTATTTATGAATGTAAGATACGATTTGCCTGATTATTTTGATTTAGACATGAATAAAGTATTGCATGGGCTGGGTCCACGGTTTGGTATGATGTCCCATCTTTGGTGTGAAACTGATGTACATCATACTCAATATTGTTTAATTCACCAATTGTTAATCTGTTTTGAGACGGATAAAGTCGCTCATTTAGTTTTTTATGTCGAAGACTTTCTACACGGTTGCTATGGGGTGTTAGATGTTTATTTTAATAAATCAAAATCTTCCTATACAACAAGATTTCACACTGTTAGAAGACTAGAGGACGTGAAAGGCAACATAGAAAGAAAAATTAAAGTGGATGGTAAAAAGTACAGTATGTATTTAATTTATGCCCTGTACGTGAGAATGATAAGAGAATTATTTCCTGTCCATAGAGTTTGCAATGAGCTTGATGGTTTTGTGAGCTTTGAAAGATATTTCACATATGGATTGTTTAAACCCCACTACATAAATTTTTTCAAGCCGAAAGATATTAGTCTTTATAGTAAATATGGTTTCAACTATAGAACTTTATTTTTTACCAAGCTAGATACTACGGTAATGATTAGAGATGCATTGTCAGACGCAGAAAATTGGAAGGCTAATGAGCAAAGCTTCTACAAGAACGATAATTACGATAATTTTTTTAGGCTAATAAATTCACCAAATCAAAGTATTGAAGAGGTGGATTTCGGATATTTGTACAGTTTTGAAGAATTAAACGGAAAAGTCTTTCATATGTTTAGTGTTATGGATAAAAATTTAAGTGATGAAACTGGTTATATGGTTGGTGTTGAAATTGTTAAGGATAAACCTACTGTCGCGTTTAATGAAGGTTTTGGTGATTTTGTTAAATGTGATGTTCAGGTGTTTAATGTTAAAGGTAATGAATATTGGATTGATCACATACTTTTCGCAATGAAAAGATACGCGCCTGAGTTAAGTTTCTATGAAATGCTAAACTCTGAACTTTTTAGTGAGTATATGCAATATTATAAAATCGCAATTTATTAATTTAGCCTTTGCATGTGCTACTATTATATTAACAAACATATTAAACAAATGAAAAATCTACAACTATCTTTCACCAATGTAATTCCTGATGAATTCGTGCTTAAACATATTGTCAAAACAAGAACTAAATATAGTTATGATACTTGCGAGTATTATTACAAGGCTTTGCTTGGTGATTTGGTTTGTGACGAAGTTGACAAAGCAATTAAACTCAATTTCCTATTCTCGTATGATATGCAGAATTACAAACAATACGTTTATTACGTTATAAACTCAGATTTGGAATGTTCAGGAATTTTTCAGTTGTCCATTTATAATGGGCAATGTGTACCTTCAAAGTCTTTCGTATGTTGCCGTTACCTTACAATGTCAAAGCTTCAAATGCAAATGCACAAGCGCAAAGCAACCTTTAATGTTGGTGGGGTAGGGCGTGGTATTTACAAAGCAGTTTATCTATACACACAATTTTTACAACAGACCCTTTCAAAAGTCTCATTTTGTAAATTTATTAATTCTTACGTTTTTGAGTCTGAATATAACTCTTTGTCAAAAAGTCCTTATCGCTATGTTGATGTTTATTCACATCGCATACAAAATTATGAGGATAGATTGTTATCATTCAAGCCGCCTTCAATATACAACAATTTTAGTTCTTTCTTAAAAGATCGTGATAGCTTCATGTTGATGAATGAAGAATACTATGACATTCACAATTACGATCTTTTTTATAACATGATAGATCGTCAATGTGGTGACGTTTCAGGCACTACGGCACAATATCTTTATAGCTACGCTGATGTTAATGATGATCTGAATTATCACTGCATTGCTTTGTTTGTGGTAGGGCGGAATGGTTGTGAATACATCTTAATTCTGACCATAAAGGACACTGGGTATAATTTTCTAGTTGAGCATATGCAATATGTTGAAGACTTTGATTTTCTTCACCCTCACTCAATTGTTTATGATGACGTAATAGTTTCAATAGTTGATGTTTGGAAGTATATAGCAAAATCTGAATTAAGTCATTTGACGATTGAAGAATTTATTGCTCATGATGACTTTTTAGAATTAATGAGATATGAAAGATTAATTAATTACTAATGCTTGGTTTGGAATTTAAAAATGGTATTATTAAGAGTAACAAACAAACTCTTGTTAAATGTATAAAATCAAAAGCTGTACCTTTCCCAATGAAGGCTATGAACTCAATTTGAAAGATAGCCTTTCATTTTCTCAAATCAATGATGCAATTTCACAAGCTACTGTGTCTGTGTTCGATGACTACAAGCATGATGTTGTAGATTCTTGGAAAATCAGACTCAACCTTTCAGCCAGCATCCGGCAAATAATGGGTGATGTGCCTGAGCGTGAATTTGAATTCCTATGTGCATTCCAGAATGGAAGATTCAATAAAGCTTTTTATCAAGTGTTTGTTCCATTCAGTGATAGATTTGCCGTGTTAGAGGTGGAGTTTCAAAAAGGGTTGTTCAATAGAATCTCTGACGTTCGCCTTTATGACAGCTATTTTGTCGATTCTTTTTGTATGAACGGATTAAGGACAATCAGCAGCAACTGTTTTGATTTTGGTATGGGTGATATTATTAGGTATAATACCTTGGTAAATCTTGAATCTGAAAAAGCCACAAGCGTTTTAGAATTATTGCGGGATTCTCATTTAGGTGATGTATTGCAGAGAATTGATAGACTATCTGGTTTTGAAAAGCCGTCCCATTTTGAGAAAGATTTTAGAACCTATGAGATCGTCGGTGAGCCTGAAAGGAAGCACACTAAAATTGCCTCTTATATTTATGGATTGTTTAAAGGCGCTTATTATTCAAAGCTTTCTTGTGAAACTATTCAAGACGCTTTCAAGAATCTCAAAATAAAGCCGTTGGTTTCGTTGTCATGCACAAGCGTGAATATGACCACGGATCATTACCTTGTTTATTTCAAAGACGAAGATTTCCCAAGGGTACAAGTTGTAATTACTGAATGCTGTGGTGAAGAAGATATACAAGGCTTGCAGATAAACATCTTGGAAGGTAAAGTGAAATATGTCGAAGGTTTTGATTTTCAGCTTAGCACTGAAAATGAATCATTTTCTACCGATGAATTGCTGGCGGATTGGATATTTCACCATTCAGAAATAGATTTAACGTTTCTAGAATTTATTCAATCACCAATGCTTGGTGATTACGTAAAAATGTTCAGATTGCTGGATTATTAAAAAAAGCCCTGATGGGCTATTTTTAGATCTTGTTCTTGGCACCTCTCTTGAATTTCGATAAGGCTTCATCACCCTTGGGTTGTTCCTGTGGTGCTTGTCCTGCTTCCTGAGCGCCTGCATACGGAGCTTCGGTTTTAGCTGCGACCATCTTCATAGGTTTAGCCTTCACGCCACCGCCAGAGCGTTTGCCGTTGTCGTGGATTGGAGCCTGTTCAGTATCATCATGAGTAACTGCAGGTGCATGGGCTGAACCTGGAGCTGGCTGTGAAGGTGCTTGGATACCTGACTGTGGATCGTACTGCTTTGGCGCTACAAGCTTCATTTCTGGCTTACGTTCGGCTTCTGGATCGATCTGCGCATCTTTAAGAATTTCAGACATTTGGCTGTCAGTAATCGAAAACGATTGTTGGAAATCAGCAATGATTTTCTTCAAAGATTCTTTATCCGTCGATTCAAGAATCGAACCGGCGTGTTGAAATGCGTCAGGCGATAAACCGTTATAGATGCCGTAAAGGTATGCATAAACCTTTGGTCTTGAATCTATTTCTCTTTCCCATTTGTAGTTTGTGCTTAAAAGAATTGCTTTAGGTTTTAATGATTTATCTTTTGCCAATTCTGGATTCTTTTCAATCATTTTTGCATAATCTACAAATTCTTTACGTTTAATATCAATCATTACCGTATTTTTTCCAAGGATCTGATTATAAACCGCGTCTAATGCTTGTTGAGCTTCTGCCCTGATGTGTTCAGGTGGGGTGTAGTTTTTGATAGCCAATCCATTCTGAACTGAATATTTGTAAATCTTGGCTTGAATCGCTGGGTTGTCTGGTCCTGTAAATTCGATTGATTTATAGCCATTAGCGATATAATGAAGAACAGCTTCTAATTCACCACCTCTATTTACTTGAACCTTGTTGTGAGAAAGCATTGTTAAAAGCTCTCTGTGATTTTTACCAAACATTTTGTTGCCTTCAACTATGGCGTTGTGTAATGAAGATTTCCAACCGTCTTTTTCAGTACGTGCAACCCATTCAGCATGTGTCTCACCTTCCTGCATCATGAACGGTTCTTTTTCTCTTTTTTTCCATTTTTCATAGCCATTCAGTCTGATTTTTTCTTTTCTCTCTTCTTCAAGAGATTTTATTTCTTCTTGCATTTGCAATACCTGCTTTCTTGTTAGTAAGAGATTATTAACGTCTATGCCATATTTTTGGGCTGAAACCTTTACGTCCATACCCAAGAAATGCAACGACCATTTTTTATAATCCCATGCTCCAGTTTTATCATTTCTGACAACCTCATTTGCAGATAAGCAAACGCCAAATTGTTCTTTCAACTGACTGTTGAGAGTTTCAAAATCAACCGGGTTGCCTTTCGCAATATGATTATTTATGTACTCAGAAGCTTGTTTTACGACAAGTGAAATATCTACATCGGATTTTTTTGAGAAGTATTCCATTTCATCGAACTGCTCAATTAATCGTTTCATATCAACTGACAAATCTTCAAATGATTTAAACGGTCCACCTTTAAGGCTGATTAGCAATTTCTTAGGTTTTTTCTGGAACAAGGTTTTCAAGCCAGTTTCTTCAAAATCTTTTTTTGCGTCTGGATGGTAATAGTTTGTACCAGAGTATTTTGCTGAAAGTCTTTTCAATTCACTCACTATAGTAGCGTCGTAACCTTTCTTGTTTTCATCAATCTTGATTCTGTTTTTTCTGTATATGGTTTCCATCTGATCGAGATTTGGAAACTCTTGTTCCATTTCATACTTAACGTTTTGGAATTTCTTTAGAACTCCGTCTTCACCTTGTCTATGGAACGCAACAGGTTTTTGATCAAAATCATAAGCAGCAAAGTGAATGTGAACATCTGGACATTCCGCTTTCATGTTTGGGACTATCATGTATCGAAAATTTATTTCTTCAGGTGTTTTGCAATTGCTTAACGCCATTAAGGTTTTTTCGGCATAATCCATTAAAAATTCAGCTTTTTCTTTCGTAGTTTTAAACACCGCAAGTTCTTCATCTTTACAGGCAATAATGTATCTACCAGTGTCAAACTGGTTGCCATCTGTGCGCAAAAATCTACAAGCTGAAGACTCTAGCAAAGCTGAATCGCCCCGGGTTTTCTAGACACTCTCAAGGCTCGCTGCGTAACGCTTTTCAAACTCTACCGGTGACAGCTGATTGTTGAAACTGTGGCGTCGTTTTGGGTTGTAAAACATCTCGATGTAATCGAACACATCATCTCGAGCATCCTGGCGTGTAGTGTAGATTTTACGCTTGATCCGTTCCCGCTTCAGCAACTGGAAAAAGCTCTCCGCCACAGCGTTGTCGTGGCAATTACCTCGACGACTCATGCTGGCTACCAGGTTGTTAGCTTTCAAGAAGCTTCGCCAGTCTGAGCTGCTGTACTGACTGCCTTGATCCGAGTGGATCATCACCTCTTGCTTCGGCTTACGTCTCCAAACCGCCATCAGCAGTGCATCAATGGCTACGTCGCTGGTCATCTGCGACTTCATTGACCAACCAATGATCTGGCGTGAAAACAGATCGAGCACCACGGCCAAATACAGCCAGCCTTCATATGTTCGGATGTAGGTAATGTCTGTGACCCAAACTTTGTTGGGTTCTCTGACATCGAATTGGCGCTTCAGTAAGTTCGGTGAGGCAACGGCTGGCTTACCGCCGTATTTTCCAGGCCTCCGTCGATACCCAGTCTGAGAACGTAAACCTTCAAGGCGCATCAACCTAGCCACCCGGTGACGGCCACAGCTCTCACCAACCTCTCGCAGGTCATCATGGATCTTTCGATAGCCATAAACGCCACCGCTTTCCAGCCAGGAGTGTTTGATCAATCCAAGCAGTCGCTGATCGTCCTTGGCTCGCGCAGATTTTGGTTCTGATAGCCACGCGTAGTAGCCGCTGGGATGAACCTTGAGCGTCAGGCAAAGCCGTCGAATCGCGTAATGACCCGCTTGCTGCTTAATAAAGGCGTACTTCAGCCGCACTCCTTGGCAAAGTACGCGGCGGCCTTTTTTAAGATGTCTCGCTCCTCCGTCACCCGTTTCAGCTCGGCACGTAGACGACGAACCTCAGCGCTCTGATCATCCTCCTCAACGCGCTGTTCCTGAGGCTTGGTGTAGCGCTTAACCCAGGCATAGAGGCTGTGCACAGACACACCCAATCGTGCAGCCACCTCCGAGACAGGAAGCTGCTTTTCGGTCACTTGCTTGACCGCCTGGATTTTGAATTCTTCGGGATAACGCTGGTTGCTCATGGCACCTCCTAATGGGCCTCATTTTAAGGCTTGGAGGTGTCTACGAAACTAGGGGCGATTCAAGCATCAGTTATGTGATATGCAAAAGCTATGCGGTAATTTTCATATTCTTGTTGATCTGCAAAGGCATCCATTTCGTTCATTTCAAAATGACTCATCATTGTAATGTCAATGTTTGTTCTGAACCATTGATTACCTTCGTGTGAATCATCGTTAAAAGCATCAGGCTTATTCTTGTACTGTTCAGATAATAGATACATGACAAAATCAAAAACTCTCTGTCTTCCTGACAATTCACATCCAGCTTTTTCTATTGACCGTTTTACTGACTTGCCAAGCTTTGATAATTCGGTGTTTTCAAATGAGACTGATATTATAGACATTATTAACCTTTATTATTCTTATGATTATTTATTTCTGTTTCAAACATTGCTTTTAACTTGTGTAGCAACATTGCAAGGCTTTTTATAGGATCTTGCCCAGTTTTGATTTGCTCATGTATATTGATAAGACTGTCATTAAGATAGTCATATATTTCTTTCAGCTTGTTACCTATTACATCAGGCTTCTTTTTCACAACTCTCTTGGTTTTTGCAAAAGCTAATTCTTTGGTGAAGACTTCTCGGTTTCCGGGTATTTTCTGTTCAGGAATAGACATTTTGAGACGTAGAGTTTCTACACGGGCTATAAATTTATCTTCTAAACGTATAGTAATACTCGTTTCCAAATCTCCTGCATCACTTGCACGCACAAGGCTTGCTTTGAGGGCTTCTAGACGTTCTGAAACGAAAGGTACGCTACTTATGACCACTGCTTTAGATTCTTCCTTCAGAACGCTCATAGCGGCATTCAGGCGTGGAATCTCTGAGGCCAGGGCGAACAGATCCAAGGTTGTTTTTGTCCCAGTCTTGGTGTCAGTCCTGACCACTGATTTACCTTTTGACAGTGAAAGCAGTTGCTTTAAATTTGAACTGTTATTAGCGCGCCTAGAAGGCTTCTCAACGGTTTCAACGTAGATAGCTGAATCACCCAACAGGTTATTGGCAAAGCGTGTTATACCGTGCTTGTAGAGCGTATTAGACTTGTTGGTGTGCCCGGTTTCATGAAGCAACGCCATAAAAAGAGTTTTATATTCTGTACTGCATCTGAAATTGATTCTTTTCATAAAGCACCTATTAATTAGGTGCTTGGTTTGAATTGTTTTGTGAAAGCAATGGCACAAGCTTGTTTTTCAAATCTTGGAAATTAGTAACTTTTGCCATCACAAATAGTTCTTCCATTTGAGGCGCAAGGTTATACAATCTCAATTCTTGTTCTTTCAACTTAACTTGTTCTTCAAGGATTCTGCGCTTTTCAATTTCTTCATCAACTGCCTTGCTGGCAGTCACTTCTGCTTCATAAGCAATATCTTCCTTTTTTATGAGGGCGGTAGTTTTCTTTGAAACGTGTGTCTTAACATCTAATCCTTTTTCCAATGCATATTCAGCATCATCATACTTCGCGGCTTTAGTAGCTCTTAATGCATCAGTAGCAATCTTTTCTTTCTCTACAAGTTTTTTCTTTAGAGAATCTATATTGGCTGTGTGTTCGTCAATTGCTTTATTGAATTCAGCTATTTCTTTTTCTGTTTGTAATATTTCTGCGTTCATATTGTTAACTATTGTTGTTTGCTATGAATAGTTTAACACTTGTATAGAAAATTGCTTGGAACCTCATTTTGAAATCTGTGGTATTAAGAAAAGTAAAAACAGTATAGTGAATGCTACGAATTCTGAACCTATATCGCTCCATGAGTAACCATGCATAAATAGCTTTGGTATGAGGTGATAGAGGAATACGCTGTATAGAGTAGAGTACAAAATGACGTAAGGAGTTTTATTGTAGAGTTTTATAGCTCTCTGCTTAATGGGGTTTCGCATGTAATTTTCTTGGTAAAAAATGTAACTCTTTTGCATTTCAATTAACTGTTCTTTCTGAAAGCTGGCTTCTGTAAGTAGTTCATTTGATTTCTTGGAATTGCGCCATAGGTATTTTCTCCATTTAGATAGAGAATTCTTGTAATCAGATTTAAGAGTGTTGATTGCTGATTGTGTTGATGCAATTCTTTCACGTTGATATTTCACAATATCTTTGTGTTTAAGTTTTGAACCTACGCGCCAGAGGCGGATGTAGAATTTAGAAGCATTGGATATTTTACTGAACATTCTTTGAGGTGTTTGTTTATTAATATTGTAGCACTGGTATAATTTTTTGCTTGGGCACAAAAAAAGCCCTGTGGGCTTTAGTCGTTTTTGATGGTGATGTTTTCTTGTGCGAATGCGATGATAGAAACGTAACCGGGTGCTGGCGGTTGTGTATTTATTTTTACCTCAGTTGGTTTTGAGCCATCATTAGAATATGTCTTCTCATCAAATTTCGGGTCTAATGCTTTACGTCTGGCAACCTCTTTATCAAACTGTTCGTTCATAACCTTACGGTCTGCATAGAATTTAGTTTCTTTTGGAAGATACTCAATGCCGCTGTTCACTTGAGGCTTTGAAGTTATTACTGAGTTTAATTCATCCATAGCGTGCTGAGCTTCAAAGGCTTGAGTTTCACTTTCAGTCATTCCTGACTTGCAATTTAACTTGCCTTTAATGATAGACATATCAATATCAGATTTTCCAACGAATTCTAATGTAGGGTTTTCGATAATGCAGAATTGACGTTGGGCAGTGTCCTGTTCTTTCTTAATTTTTAAGACTGTGAAGTTAAACATAACCATGAAAAATGCGATAACAACTAAAAAGCCAAGTATTGGGAATTCATTTTCATCTTCCTTTGTTGCTGGTACTTCAAACGCTTTGGCTATAAATGCGCCATGTTTAAATTCGGATGTTGGAATTACTGTTGTTACTCTTGCAGACTGAATGAACGCAATTTCTTCGCCATTGCTTCTAAATGAAATCAACAGGTTTTTAAGTTTAAAGATTCCTAATAATTCTTCTTTTGAGTAATTATTCTCTGATTCAAATATTTTGGTTGACACCTTGTCGAATCTTTTTATTAAACTCTTTTCGCTTTCAATTCCCTCCATTGCATTATCAATGTCTTCAAGCATGTTAAGTGGGTTTCTTGCTTTGACTTCTCTCATAATATTTAATATTTGCTTGTTTGTTATTTCAATAGTAGCATTTTATATTTTGATTAATAGAGTTAAGGAAAAATAAACCTGCTTATTTGCAGGTTTGTATTGATGTTAATTAAATTTAATGTACAACAGTGAAATAAAAAAAGCCAGCTTCACCAAAAATGCCAAAAGCATGAAGAATAAAGTTGACTTGATCATGAATTTTAAAAGTATTGTTTCATGGCTTGCGTGCTCTGGATCATCTTTCATAATGCGAACTATCAAGAAGTTGAAGATTGCCAATGTGGCTCTATCAAGATACGTTGGTTTTTTAGGTGGCAAATTTGCGATTCTGTTTTGCTCAACCATATTTCTTCTATCAAGTCTTGCTTTGGCTTCTAATGCTTGTTGCTTTTTTTCATAATGAAACTCTTTGTGTGCTTTGTAGATAGTTACGCCAAGGCTCAATTCATTTGAAGGGTAGATTGCCGTTTCCCATCTATCATAAGAGTTCTGTTTAGCAACTGCGGTAATAGTGCCATTGGACTGGTATGTTATTCTTAAACCTGCTGTGCTGAATTTATTGATAATTATTTCATTAGAATCTTTATCTGAGATTCCAGATGCAATTTTGTTAAATTCTTTTTTAAGTCTCATTTGAAATTGTGGATTATGGTCGATTGAAAAGTTTTCTTTCATGTTGATAATATTTGTTTGATACTACAATAGTAGCATTTATGATTTCTTGAATTTCGGTTTTGTGGGTTTATTTCAGATGAAAAAAAACCGTGAGCTTGTATCACGGTCTTTTGTTTCATCAGTGCTTAGTGAATTGGGCGTACTAAATATAATCCGCCTAATACTAGCGCCGGGAACCATCCGAATGTTACAAGTATAACGATAGGCATCATTAACTTTTCCATTTTTGAAAAGTCGTCCCATGTTACTTTTTTGCTTTTAATAATATCCATGTTTAACAAATCTTCTGATAAAGCTTTTATTGCATTACCTGAGTTCTTGTTGTCCCAAATTTCTGAATATATGCAGTCAGGGCGATTCAATATCACCATATCGTGTTTTTCAAAAAGCTTTTCTGTTTGGCTATATGTCATGTCTTCAGTTACGTATGGTGCAACTGCATTATAACGAACGTACAAATCATCAGATGATTGAAGTATGGCTTCTTGTTTGTCGAACTCTTCGAAAACCTGATACACCAATTCTCCGTTCAGTAAGTCTCTAGTGATGTAGTTTATTGTCACTTCTTCTTTGCTTTCATCCTTAAAGAATCTTGTAATTTCAGTAATCAATCCACCTTCTTTGTGAAAGACAAATAAATTCTTTCTCTCTAGAACCTCATCCATTTCTTCACAAGTTGTTTCAGGTGTGAACTTAGCGGTTATCTTTTCGAATTTTGCTTTTACTTTATCGTACTGCTTTGAATTTTCCATTGCTTATAAGTTTGTTTGATAACTTAATAATACCATACGTTGATTTCAAAATTTACCTTTAACGAAAAATATTCCCATAAATGGTATAATATCACTATATGGATCTGCTTTTATGATTGACTACTTGCCTCTACAAATTTTCGTTTACATGAAAATAGAATACCTCTCAAATCAGTCTTGTCTGACTTTGAAGGTGTATGCAAACGGAGTGCGCAAGAGTAACGTAAATTCAGACTTGTCTGACTTTACACCCGTCCTTGCTTCTTTTGATTTTAAAATAAAAAAGATTTTGATCTTCAACGTCATACAACTTATATAGCAAGTTTTCAGTATTTTGAATTATCTGTTTTCAAGGGCTTTTCACGAACGTCATACAAATCAGTATTTTCCATTTTGACCATTCCTAATCAGATTTAATGAGTTGTCCTATAGGTGTAGGCTGGTTCTTTCAACTGGATTCTAGGCACAAGCTAGACCAAATAAAAATGCTACACTGTTCTCATAACAACTGAGTCAACTAATGATTACAGATTACACCAGTCAACAACGTAAAAACCTATCTACAAATGAAGCTATTATAAAGACTTCTCCTTCATCAATAGTAACCACTCCTATTGAAATTTTAGAATTAAAAGCGGCTAGAGCATTTGGCTCTTTGTCCACGTTTGATGAAATTACACTTAGACATAAACTTACAGATCGTTTTAATGAGATTTGCGTATTTAGAGAAGGTACAGAAGAACATCTTGAACTATATTTTAGAGATCTTGAACGCGCTAAAGAGTTTAGTTTTGCATTTAACGCTGCAACAAATACTGTTGAACAATTCATGCATGGTGTTAAGGTTTATAACAATCTGACCAATACAATTCCAAGAAAAGCAGAAAAGAATATCACTGCTTATCCATTCGAAAGTTTTGAGCATTATCTAGCTAGAATGCAAAAACTAATTCCTTGTCATTTGTCTGAAGGTGGATTTAGAGAAATTATTCGCAAGCATTGGTATGTATCTCAGGACTTATTTTCAAAGCAAGAAGATGGTTCAGTGCTCTACGGTCCTACAGCAGCAGAATCATTTCTAGCGTTTCATAAAAGAGCTTCAACGTTCACAGATAGAGTTGATTCCGCTAGAGAAAAAGGTTACAGCAATCATCACACAAATACGCTTTTAAAATATTTAGGTAAGCATGAAATCAAATTCAAAGAACCTGTTGTTTACATAAAACCTTGGATTGATGAAGGCGGTGCGTTGTTAGAATCACTTGAAGAAATTCCTGTTGAAGAAAAAAAATCCAACAATAAATATTCACATTCAAATTCAAGTTTGAGTGAAAAAGAACAACAGGAATGGGCTGACATGGACGATTTTGTTATTCATGAATGGGATAGACAAGAAGCAGAATCATTAGAAGAGTGGGTATTTCCAATTCCAGTTGCTGTTCCTCTTCCATGTGAGCCACTTCCAAAGCCTTTAGAGAGTGTTACAGATGTAATTGAAGACGTAGCGCAGTCCAACGCATCCAATCACATCAGCGCGCCTGTAGACGATCTCCAGGATCTCAACTGGTCGTTTGTTGCTGGTGTTGTCGTTGGTGCTGCGGCAACTGGCTTGCTAATCTCAAAGCTGTTCAGCAAATAATAATCTTCAATGATTTGAGAATTCATTAAGAGCCTTCTGGCTCTTTTTTGTTTTTATTATTGCTTAATCAATTGTTTTGTGTAAGGCATATGCTACTATTATATTAACAAACAAACATTTATAAAATGATTAACCTTAAAAAAACCTCTACAGAAAAAATCAGTAAGCTAACAAAGATTCTTTCCTTTGTTAAGAAAATACCTAAAAGCGCTTGGGTTGCTGCATTCATTGCTTTAATATTTTTCACAAGAACAAACTTCGAGCCTTACGATTTCATAACCATGGGCAATGTGTGTACATTTACACAACTTGTTCCCGAAGCCTGTGCCAATTTTAAAGCAATGCAAACGTTCAACTGGTTCTTATTTGGTTTGAACGGTTTAAGTATTTTGATTGCTCTGATAGCTTTCGTTGTCTTTGCTTACAAGATAATGAAGTGTCTCATTACAAAGAAAGACGTAAACATAAAATCAGTGTTCGTTACTTTTGCGGTGGCTACAATTCTACAAGTAGTTTCAGTTTCTATTTTCACTCACACTGCAAATTACAAAGCTGAGTTGAGCATTGTTAAAGAACAATTGAAGCCGCACTTTGATAAAACTTCGAAGGTGGCAAAATGAATTCTGATAAAAGAGAACCACGCGAATGGTTTGCAAAAATCCTGAAGGCGGTGGCGTTTGTGAAGAAGTATGGTCTGCTTATGTTAGGTGCCTTTATATTAATCATGTTCTTTTATTCCTCTTGGTCGAATGATAGACACATCAAAGAACAGATCCAGAACAAACGTGATTATAGAGTTCTTCAAGCCCAACAGCATTTGAAAATTGAAAAGCAAGAGCTTCAAATAAGATGACCGCCAAGGCGGTTTTTTTACGGTTTGATGGTGTGTGGTGTTGAAAGCTTCTATAATCGCGTACAGGACTCAATCAGGATCAAGGTATGGAACGCTTCGACAAATATGTTTTTCAATGCCTAGGCGCTGTTGAACTGCTTCACGTAAACGGCATGTGGGTTCAGTCTGCATCACTGGCATTTATTTACATCGATCACATGTGCTGGCTGTCTGTAGATGGCAAGAATTCGCCTTCTGATTTCAAAGCATGGGTTGATAAGTACATGCTACGGAATAGAGATCTAGGGTGTACTTCTAACGATCTTTGGGAAGGTAGAAACTCATTGTTGCATATGGGTACGGCTGAATCAGACCGTTGGAAAGAAAGGAATGCCGATAGGATTATATTTTATAGAAAGATGGAGAAGCCTGTTTTGACTTCAGGTGAAGACTTCGTCTTTGTGAATCTTGATCAGTTCATATTTTCTTTTCTTGAGGGCTTGCTTCAATACAGACTTGATATAGAGGCTGATACTGATAGGAAAGAAATTGTAGATAGAAAGGTCGGTAAATTTCTTTTGAATACTCCAACCTGATTTTATCTGAGTGGAAAAAACAAAAGCCCAACCGGGCTTTTTTGTTCTTTACTTGGTGAAATCTTTCAATTCATTTGGAGTGGGCTTTCGATTTAGAACCTTCAGAAAACCTCGTATTACATTTTTCTCGTTGTAACTGTAAAGAGCATTGTGGTTTGCTTTCCAAGCCTCTATGAACTGCTTACGGTACTTTGAATGAAGTTCATTATAAGCGATCTGGTAGTTCAGATATTCGCTATACACTTCTTCAACATCGGGATCACTACATGTAGCCGGTAGCTCAATTAAATCATCTGCACGTTGCGATAGTAAGTAGTAGTGCATAGCGTTGATAGGCGGCACACTAATGTTCACAATGCTCTTTCTGTCATCAGAGTAGTACATCGTATTGAAAATAATGGATTCATTTTCGTGGTTAAAGAACTTAATGGTTTGATCTAAAACTGATAAACATTGCGAGACTTGTTCACTTGTCAGATCTAAGTATAGGAACGATAAAGCTTCTTCTTGAATGAAGCTTGTCAAGGTTTCTTTATGATACAAATATGATGTTGGTTTCATTTCCTGTTCTCGTTGTTTGTGGGCTTTAGCCGTTAGTTATTTCTGTTATTGCCAATTGCATTTCCAAAATATGAAATTATCATATATTTTAAGTTCTTCTATTTCTTCAATCGAGGTGGCATAAGTTATTGCTAGAATCTTATCGGTCAAATCTTTTGCGTTAATGGATGTGAGCCATTCTATGCCTTCTTGCGGAACAACCCCGTAAGTCCTATGCATCACATCTTTGAAATTATTGAATGCGTATACTATATTAGTAATAATTTTTACTTTCTTTTTGTTTAATCTTTTAGACATTTCCCGTTCTCGTTGTTGGAGGCTTTCGCCAGTTAGGTGTTACTTTTTATGGTTCTTAATAAATTGTAGTTTAGTGCGTTAACACTTAGGTTTTGCTCAATATTTTACGAAAAATTAAGCCGTTCAAAACGATGTGGAAGCCGATCAAGGGTTTCCATAAATACGGATTCGATGCTGCTGATTTCATAGTGATGACGATTTTCAAAAAATGGTGAATTCGTTTCTTGTTGTTCACGCATTCTGGTAAGCAGTGGGCTGTATAGCTGAAAGGCTTCTGCTTTACTTGTTGTAAATATTTCTTTCAAAAATTTCTTTTCAGCCTTCATTAAAAATCTAATCTTTTCATTTTCTGTCATTTTCTTTCTCTTTTTTAAAGGATAATCCCCTTTGTTTGTTTTTCTTAAGTCGAATTATAATGATTGAAAAAAGATTGTCAATAGTAGAATATAAAATAAATCGAACTATTTTATTATTTTTTTTAGTGATTTTAAAATGAGTTAAAAATGAAAAAACAAACGTGAAGATTTTCTCCTGAAATAAAATTGTGATTTTTTGTATTTTTGATTTTTGCGCACGGCAGACCAGTACCTATATAGATGGGTGGGTAGGTACGGGGTAGGAGTGGGGTAGGGCGGTAGTACGTGCTTACCCTGTTCCTACTCCATGAGGGTAGGACGCTACCCCGGCTGGGGTATCGGTTGCCTGTGTTGTGGGTACTGGATCGGATCTGTGTGTGGGTTGAGTCTTCTTCTATATAGAAGGCTCAATCATAGGAAGACATGCCAAGGCTTGGTAAGCCTGCAGGTGATCGATCTGGTGGTTGCTGTGGTGTGGGTATGACCGTACTACGGCGTTACCCTCGTTGTGGTACGCATAGGGTAGGAGTGGGGTAGGAAGCTACTACGCACTACAGACAGATGCTTTGTACTCCAACCGTTTCATGAGGTTTTTCAGATCGGTTTCAAAACGAATCGTAGCTTTTCGGTTTTCTACTACCCAATTAGTTTTTGAGATTTCTGGTTTTAGAAAATAATCAATCTCAAAATCATAAGGATTTCTATCAAGAATCTTCCAAAAAGATTTGAAAATCAATTCTTCGTCAAATCTCAAATCTGAAAGATATTTTAGGTAGCTTTCAAGAATCTCTTTCTTGCCAACCTTATTTTTAAGATTCTTGTCTTTGTCGTAAATTTCAAACATCACATCAAAATAAATCGCTCCGATCTCAACAGCCATAACTGTTTCAGTTGTGAGCAATTCTTTGAATTCATTAATTGTGTAGGTCTGAAAGACTGACTTTCTAAGCTTCTTGAAGTCGCTGTGAGCAACGTTGAAGATTCTTCTGATGTTGTCCATGGGCTTGATACTGCGTCCTGTGTGCCGTGCGGTGGTGCGGTCTGATGGGGATTTTGCCACTTGCTGGCACTGGGTTCAATGTAGAGCTTCACCAGTGGTGAAGACCTGGAGTCTTCACTTGGTATGATTTCTATTGAACAGAAGCTGAAAATAAATCTTATGAATTCTAATCAATGAATTAATTGCAATGAAAACTAAAGAAATTATTAGAGAGAAAATTATCATTTGAATTGTGCCTAAAGTCGATAATTGCTCTAGTAATATTCGTAGGGTTTTTATAATAGCCTCGGTTCCTGTCGCCTTCAAAGTTAATATTATGAGGTAAGAAAAAGAAACCAACAATAATGCTGCTAAAAGATTTCTTGTGAATTTCTTGACTGGTTCAGGGATTGTTATTTTATTCTTCATGGTTATTTTGTTTATTTGATACCTTCATTTTATCATCTTTAGAGGTTTCTGCTTGGCATGAAAAAACAGCCTTTCGGCTGTTGTATTCTGCTCGGTCATACCTTTTCGTTTTTGTTGTCTACCAGCGTTATGAAAAGAAATGCTGCAAACAAAAATAAACCTATTGCAAGTGGGGATTGTGATAGAAGATACGTGCCTTTGATTGCTGTTAGAAAAATTCCATTAGCAACTGCGAAAATAAATTTCACTGCTATGTTGCTTCCAGCGCAAGCCATGTAAATAAAGATTGTTGATAATGCTAATATTATTGAAGCTGTGATGAATTTTGATTTTTGCATGATAATAAATGTTTGTTTGATAACTTAATTTTACCATATTAATTTACCTGAATTTAACCATAACAAAAAAAACCAGCTTATTTAGCCGGCGTCTTGTTGTGTTTTGTTAGCGCAGACTCAAAGTCTTGTCGTTGTCTGATTGCAACAATTCCTGAGATCTTAAAAGCTTCATTCATACTTGCCACTATTGCAGGTTCAGGAAGATTCTTAATCAAGGATCTTTTAGGTCCATTTTTTTTTAATCGTTCTTCAAATAAATTAATAAGTAAAGCAGATGCAATAAATAAAACTGAAATGGCTGACATTATGTTTGTTTCGTAAACGGCTAATGAAGCAATAAGACCTAGGGAAAAAAATGCTGTTGCTGGATAGGTTTTAAGTGTGTTTAGTGTCTTTCTGTAAATTGAATTCATGATTGTTGTGTGGTTGTTTATACTTTAATAATATCACGTTATAAAATAATTGCTTGGAAGGCAGACAAGAAAAAAGCCCTGAAGGGCTTTCTGTATTAGAAGTATTTTAAATCGTTAATAAGTGATTTTACTTGTTTGTCCCATTGGCAAAGGTTTGCTACTTCTTGATAAACCCTTTGAATTTCAGGGGTTGTTCTGTTGTTGTCTGCTGAGAAACAATCCCAAAATTCTGCAAAGTGAACTTCAAAATTATATGATGGTGAATCTAAATCTGTTTCGCTTATACCAGTCCAATGGAACTTTAAAGTAACATCGTCGTTGGTAATTCGTGCAACACCTTCAACCTTATTAATGACTTTCCAAGCCTCGCCATTTTCAGTGAAGAATCTTTGTTCGCATTTGTCTTGTTTAGTTTGTTTTATTTGTTCGATTCTGAATTGTTTTTGCATTGATTGTCTCGTTTAGAAAAGATGAATTTCCTTTCTTATAATAATTATACCATTTTGTTTTTCATTTACTGCGTTAACTCATAGTATTTGCGCAGTAAATTGAATTATTTTTTTAAAACCGTTCGGCGGGACTGGTTGAACAAGAATCATGAAATGACTCATACTGGATAGACGTACAGTAGTCGAGTTATGCACATGCTTACCGTCCTTGGTCCGCTCCTAATAGATCCAGATCCCACACGAAAAGCCATTCAGGGCAAGGTTTCCTGTGGGTTTCCATCCCCGGCTATGGAGTACAGCGAGCCGCCTTTAAGCCTTGATGAACTGGTGGGACTACGTGAACCTTCACGGTGGCTTCTGAGGGCTTCAGGCGAATCTCTGATTGGCCTGGGTGTTTATGACCGGGATGTGTTGATAGTGGATAAAGCGTTAGAGCCAATTGATTGTGATGTGGTGGTTGTGTGCATTGGTGCAGATTTTGTGGCGAAAGAATTTCGTGAAAGACCCGGAAAAGCACCTTTATTGATTTCTCATAATCCTTTAAACGCTTCAATTGAAGTTGGTGATTGGGAAGAAATTCAGCTTTGGGGCGTTGTTTTGTGGAATCTTCATAGGCTTTCAAGATAATGTTTTGTCTTGTCGATTGTGATTGCTTCTACGTTTCTTGTGAAAGATTGTTTCAACCTGAATTGAGAAATGTTCCAGTTGCAGCGCTTTCTAATAGTGATGGTGCTGTTGTTTCAAGATCATTGGAATGTAAAGCGCTTGGTGTAAAAATGGGGCAACCATTTTTTGAGATTAAACACCTGATGGAAACGCAAGGGCTAAAGGTAGTTTCTTCAAATTATGCGCTCTATCAGGAAATTTCAAATAGAGTGATGAAGATTCTTGCGGGTTTTGCTCCAAGAATTGAGGTTTATTCAATTGATGAAAGTTGGTTAGATTTTTCTGGAATCTCTGGTGATTTGGAGAAAATAGGAAAAGAAATTCAGAAAGAAGTTTTAAGGCAGACGGGTATTGGTGTTGGTGTAGGTTTTGGAAAAACCAAGACTCTTGCCAAGATGGCTAATTTTTCAGCGAAAAAATGGCGTCTAAAAACTGGTGGTGTTGTTGTTCTTGATGATCCTGAGAAAATTGAAAAGCTTTTGAAATGGTTGCCAGTTTCTGAAATTTGGGGAATTGGTCGAAAGATTTCAGCACGTCTTGAAATAATGGGTATCAAGAAAGCCATTCAATTACGTGATTATGATAAAAAATCACTCAGAAAAATGTTCAATGTGAATGTTGAAAAAACTGCAACAGAACTTGGTGGTGTGTCTTGCTACAGGCTTGAAGAGAATTCAGAACCAAAGCAATCAATAGCCTCTACACGTTCGTTTGGGACTCGTATTACTGAACTGCAGGGATTGCGTGAAGCGGTAACGACTTACGCCAGTAGAGCCGCTGTGAAGCTTCGTAGCGAACGTCAACTGTGTTCATGTCTCCAAGTTTTCATTCAGACAAGCCGATTCGATGACAAACCCTATTCCAGATCTGCAATCTGTGCGCTGACGACTCCAACGAATGACACAAGAGAATTCGTTTCTTTGGCTCTTGAGGGCTTGGATAGAATCTTTATTAAGGGCTATCGGTATGCAAAAGCCGGGATAATACTCACGCAATTTTGCGATGGTAAATCTTATCAACCTGATTTGTTTGCACCAGCGCCACGGAAAAATTCAGAAGAATTGATGAACATTATGGATTCGATAAATCTTCGTTGGGGTAGAGGAACAATGCGGTTAGCTACTGAACCGCAAATTGCAAGTTGGGGTATGAAACGTGATTACTTGTCAGATAGTTTTTTGACAGACTGGAATCAATTGAGAAGCGTGAAATGCTAAAAAGAAAAAGCCCATTAGGCTTTATCTTTTCTTTGGTTTCATTCTGTAATTAACAAACCAATGCGTTTTATGTTCTGTTATTTGGTATAGATTATATTCGAGTATGCTTTGAATCTTCAATTTGGCGTAAGGCTGATTTTTATAAATGGTTTCTTTACCAGATTTTGGGATTGAAAATATAAAATTCAGAGCTTCAAATTCTGCTGGTGTAACTTCGATTAGATCGTTTTCTATTGTCATGATGAATGCAGTTGTTTTAATAATCATAGCATTTATGTAGATCTTTGCTCTGGGGTACAGGCGGGGTAGGAATGGGGTAGGAATGTGGTAGGAGTGGGGTACGAAAATAGTACAGGCACAAAAAAAGCCCTGATGGGCTGTTTATATTTTCAAACTGGTCTTTTATTAAGTCAGAAGCTTCTTCTGCAGAGATTTTGTATTTGCGGTTTGTTTTTTCATTGGTTAGATTAACGTTGAATTCTGCAAGTGCTACTTTTCTTTGTTCTGGATTAAGTGTGTTAAAGGCTTGTAAGAATATGCCTTTTGAAACTTGGTTCAAATACTTCTTAATTCTCTTAACATCTTCAATGTTTGCATCATTCTGGCAAGCAACGTGTTCTAAAGTTCTTGCATGAACCATCAAGCTAAACGGGTGCGCTCTGCTTGGGGTTCTGATGTAATCACAGCATTCACATCTTTCAGATGGATACCATCTGCGTGCATTATCAAACTCGCCTTCAGGGTGTATTTCTCTTAAGGATAATTTTGCTTGTTCTAGAATAGTTATGATTGAATTTTTCATGGATTGTTCTCCGTTATTGTTATTTGTTGAAAGGGTTAATCTCCTTCCTTACTATTAATTATACCATTTGATTTTCGATTTACTGCGTTAACTCATAGTATTTGCGCAGTAAATGCAATTTATTTTTAATTATTGTTTTGGTGTATTGATCTTTCAGTTGTTAATACATTGCGAATCATTGACGAAAGATGATCATATTGGGTTGCTGCTTTCTTGTGCTCTTTGATTTCGTTAATACGTTCAAAAACAATTGATGGTGTTTTAAAGCCAAATACCATTGTGTCTTTTTTATTGTATTTAGTAATAGCATTTGCACAAGTTATTGTGAGACCATTTAAGTCAATATTATGCTGAACGGTATTTGTGATTAATTGAAGGGCTACGGCAGTACACATGATTGGATCAATATCATTAAGCACTAGTTTTATAAGCCCAATCTTTTCAGGCGTATTAATAGCTTTCATTTTTAAGGGCGGTAGTATAAGGCTGCCTGCCCCAACGCATATATCACCAATACTGTAGGGTTCCGTTCTTAATAACTGTTCTTCGTTGAATAATTCTGTTAATGAATCAGCTATATCAGTAGGTGTAAGAAATTGACCTAGCTCCGATCCTCTTTTATGAGTCAATAGAATTTCTTCCAAAAGCATAGACAACACGTCAGTGAATGGCGGTAAGTCTTTAACAATTTGACTATAGATGTTGGTTGCTTGGATCAAAGCGTCGAGGTCAAACGAGTTAAAAAGCTTCTCGTCTATTTCGAAATGGGAAGGGCGTACAAAGATACTTTCTTCAAGAACAGCTTCTGTAACTCCATAGTGCTTGTATCGTTTGATAAATTCACTGAATTGAATGGCGAAGCTATAGGCAATAAATGATCTAAAGGCTAGGGTTTCATTGCTTCTGTTTGAATCGTTTCGATGGGCGGTGATTTTAAAAATCTGCTTTTTCAACTCTTTTACTTGTTCATTCATTTTGCACCTATTCAGTTGTGAGGCTCTGAATATAATGATTTTGAAATGAATGTCAAGGTTATTATTATAGTACACCAATACCCTGTTAATACCCTGTACCTACCCCAGTCCTACCCCAAAATAGAAGTCTTAATAGGTTAGAAAATCTTTAAATTTTATTATGGTTTTTACAAGGCATTAAAAAACCCCTTTTCAGGGGCTTTAGATTTCCACGCATTGGCTGTCGTTAATGCTCGGGTTCGTTCTTGCTACTTCTTCAAGTCCTGTGGGTACGTTAAATGTTCTTTTAGTATCGCTGGTGATGATTACGTTTCCTGAGAATGTGCCTTCTTGTGCATTGTTGTACCAATCGCATGTGAAGGTTTGGCTTTCTCTTTTCTCACTTTTGAAAATACTTAGGCTTGCTGGGGTGCGAACCTGTTTAGGTTCAATCTTTTCTTTGGCTTCTACTGATGTAATGTTGATAATGAAAAGGGCAATGGCTGTAAGAGTTTTTGTTTTCATGCTTAAAGAGTTTGTCTGTATAGTAAAATTTTACCATTTTTTATTTGATTTACTGCGTTAACCCATAGTATTTGCGCAGTAAATAAGATTTTTATTTTCCATGCTATACACTCGATGTGTTGAATAGTTTCTTGTATTGAGTGGATTCGTAAAAAAGTATTCAACACAGAGCGCCTGTTAGAAACAACAAAAGCCCAAAAGGGCTGGTGTTAAACATCAAAATCTAGCATTGCTCGGTCTTTAGGTCTTAAAGCCATTTTCTTCAAATTATTGATTCGTTCTAAAGTCACTTTATCAGTTTCACCTTCCATATCCAAAAGTAGCAAAGCCCCTAGTTTTGCAAGGTAGGAAAACTGCCAGTTTTTTTCTTTGTGTATTTGCTTGTATGGCATATTGAATTCATCAAGCCCTTCAAGCAATAAGTTAAAATCATTGCCCTTGGCAATATTGTCTTTGGTGTTAGTGCCTTCATTTGCACTGAGATAGTTTTTTAGTATCTCTGATTTCTTTTCGGCTACTGTTTTAGGTGTGGCGTTTTGGACTGCTAAAAGAATCTCATTGGAAAGGCGATTTTGGTTTATTTCTAATTCAGCTTTTTTATTCATTATATTAAACTTGCTCATTTTATTGTCTCCTTTATTTCAATAGGTTTAAGATTTCTTGTGCCACTGCCAAAAACTCATTTTGAGCTTTCACAGTGGATGGTGTGGTTTTCACTTCGCATACACCTTTCCCAGCAAAGATAGCTTCTTTGTAAGCCTTTCTTTTCTTGATGGTGTGGTTAAGTAAAGGCTGGGACTCTGAATAGAAAGATTTAAAGAACTGTACAAATTCAGCTTCTTCGTTCTTTGAAATGGTGTTATCGCAAATCAATATGCTTCTATAAATCGTGTTGGTGTATTTGTTTTTGATGATATTGGATTTAACAAGTAGGTCAATTTCTCCAACTGTTTCAAGGTCTAAGGCAGAATCTAAATAAGGGAAAATCACAAGGTCAGCTATGTTCATAATGTCGATAGTCGTTGTTTGAGTTACTTCACATTTTGAATCGCATATAATAAAGTCATATTCACTCTGGATAGACCTGACGTAAGAGGCTACATCTGATTCTATGTTCACGCTGCTGACATAGAGGTTTAGAGATTTGTAATGTTGGATTTCCTCTAACTTCTGGTTAAGTCTTTTTATGTTGAAGTTTGAAAGGTAATTTGGATTGGTTTCTTCAAGCTCAATCTTTAACTCAGTTTCTTTCGTTTCAGAATCAAATGTTGTGATGCGGTTTTCAAATGTTTTTGCGCATGAACGTTGAATATCCAAATCTAAAATATGAACTGAGTATCCTTTGTTTGCTAAATTTGTTGCAAGGTTGTATGAGGTTGTTGTTTTAGAAACACCTCCTTTAACTGACGTTAGAAGAATGGTTTTTGCTTTCTTGTTGCTGTTAGATTTTTGCATTGCTGAGTTTATTTGTTTGTTAATATAATAGTAGCATTTTGTTTTATTAAATGAAGAGTTAACGATGAATTGTTTATCAATTTGTTGTTTTGTTTTGAAATAGTGGGGTAGCGCTGGGGTAGCGCTCGGGTAGCGCTGGGGTAAATGAATGTTGTGATGTTCATGTCATTTTTCAGTCGCGAATGCGACATTTTGAGAAAAATGATTTGAGTGTAGAATCTACCAATAGGGGCTGTTGCTGTTGCTGTTGCTCTTGCTCTTAACTAAAATGGCTTTAACCGCTTTTGACTTTGATTTTGCTTTATTCTATTCAATAAAAAACCCGCACTAGGCGGGCTTTCTGTTTTTGAAAATTATTCAAAATTGTATTTTAATTTCACTATTGCATCATATTTCTGTTGTGCTGATGCACCATCTGAATACACGTCATTATGCACATCACCAATCTCATGCCCTGTAATACATTTTGCGGTGGTGTCGATAACTCCAGCGCGTTGTAGTTGTGTAATCACCGTTCCTCGCAAGCTATGGAATACGTATTGTTCATTAAAGCCCATAGAGGTTTTTAAACGTCCAAATGCCTTGCTTAAAAAGTCTGAACGAATTCCATATTTGTTTCCTGCTGGTGATGGTATTAAATAACCATCTGTGCTTTCGTTTTTTAGACGTTCAATGATTGGTAACAGGTCAGGGTGTATTGGTATAGTGCGTATTGAAGAACGGTTTTTAGCTTCATCTAGTGAAAAGCTGTAAATGCCTTCTTCTTCAATTAAATCACGGTCAAATTCCAAAATACAAATTTCTTCAATACGCATTCCTGAATAAGCGCCAATGCGTATAACGTCCATTAGGTGTTGACGATTTTTGCCGTTCAGTTCTTTTGACTTTGCAAATATTTCTTCTACCTGTTTGACGCTATATTTTTTACGTTCTTTCTCAACTTGCGCTTTACCTTTCCTGTTCATTGGGAATTCATGCCCAACAAATGCAGGATTTGATTCACCATATTTTTCTTCAAACTCAGGCACATTGTTTAATGCCCATTTCCAAAAAGTGTTCCCAGCAAGAATATACTGTTTTTTTGTTTTGGCGGATAATACCTGTTCTTTTTCTAACCATGTGCGTACTGATTTATGGTTCAATTCAAGCTTATTGGCAGTAAAGAATTCACGCAATGTCTTTAAGCGACTGACTTGCATGTCAACCGTTTTTTGAATCACTTTGCGTATCTTTATTTGATATTCTTGGAAGTCCTCTAAACGGCTATCACTGAATTCAGTGTTTGGCGTGAAGAATTTCGAATCGGCAATGATTTCTTTAACATTTGATTTTTCTACTGGTGTTAATTTCTTGCCTGCAAACTCCAATGACTCAATAAATTTATTATTCCAAATTTCGTTGAGTTCGCTTGAAGCTTCGATTTGATCGCCAATGGTCAACTTTGTTTTTTGAGAAGCGGTTTCATTCCAACGATTTTTCCAATCATTCAGTTTTTCTGTAACTTCACGCTCATGCTCAATACGTTTTGGTTTCTTTTCACTTCCATTAATTAGTGGATTCTGAAAGCCTTTAATGAGCATTTCTGAAAGGTCGTTTATAAAGAATCCTTTATAATACCATTCGTCATTTTTGCCATTAGCCATAATTTCAGAAATTGTTAAATGTTCTTCTTTTTCAGATTCTTTGCTGAATTTGTGGGCGGTTTCGAACAAATCATAGATTTTTTCAGGATTATGAGCTTTACGATGTTTTTCAATTTCAAGACGAATTGCTTCAAGGATCGGAAGCTTTTTTAGATTTGCTTCTGTTTTTGAGCCTGTCTTTAGGGATCTGGTGATCTCGGTTTTTCCAAGGCTTTTACGAAGCTCTGGAGGTACTGAAACACGAACGTGATACGTTCCTTTGCGAAGCGTCAGATTGTCGATGCCCATGTCTTCACTACCTATATGCGTTTTTTCACTGTGTTGAGTCATTTTTTTCAAAGATTGTTATAATGTACACAGTTTAGCATTTTCTGTAGCAGAATTCTGTAGCAAAGCTGGCTGGGGTGCCTGTAAACGCTGGGTTTTTAGGGGTTGTAGCTCGTTTGGCTTCTTCTCCCTATCTCTCCGCCATTACATGAAAAGCCCCGTAGCTGCATAAGCTACGGGGCTTTTCCGTTTGGGGCGTCTTTTGGGCTATCAACCCACGGTTAGCTTAAGCGCTCATTCACCTTGCGATAGGCCTGATCATGCTCCCGCTTATCCACGGCCACCACGACGACGGTAATTTCCTGATCGATCACTTGATAGATCAGTCTGTAGCCGCTACTGCGTAATTTGATCTTGTAGCAGTCAGGGAGTCCATGCAGGCGATTGGCTTCGTTGCGGGGGGTGTTCAGAATCTCCACCAGCTTCTTCTTGAGCTGCTGGCGCAGGGTGTCGCCGAATTTTTGCCATTCCTTCAATGCGCATGCATCAAAATCAAGGCTATAAGTCATCCAACGAAACCTTCACTCGCTGGGGAGATGCCAAGCGTTCACGTACGGTGGCCATCAAGGCTTCATCTTCCTCCGTCATCAGCACGGGCTTGAATGGCAGCTGACCACGCTCGGCTACGTACTGCAGCGCCTGACGCATCAGCTCGGAGGGCGTGACGCCGAGCTTCTCCAATTCGAGATAGGCGCGCGCTTTCAGGTCGTCATCAATACGAACGTTGATAGATGCCATGGGAAAGGTCCTCGTGTAATGACGTTTGTCATTACATTGAGTCAGATGCGTTCCTTTGGCAAGTCTGTCTGGACATACGGCAATCGCTCTCATTCTTTGATCCTACTTTTTACCCTTCGGTTTTGCTGGCGGCTTTTTATCCGTTTCCTTGACCGTCTCCCGCGGCCTTTTTTTTGCCTCACCTTCTGTCACGTATTCTCCTGTGACCGCGTCGCGATATCTCGTTGGCATATAAGC
This sequence comes from Pseudomonas orientalis, assembly GCF_002934065.1. NCBI lineage: Bacteria > Pseudomonadati > Pseudomonadota > Gammaproteobacteria > Pseudomonadales > Pseudomonadaceae > Pseudomonas > Pseudomonas orientalis. The sequence continues at coordinate 1,646,814 of NZ_CP018049.1, forward strand.
TCCCTGGCAAGCAAGTCGCCAAACCGGCGACTCTTTTGAGGCTAGCTTAGCGGCCTGGATGCTCAAGTTTCACTGCAGGAATTCTCGTTACCAAGCCTTTCCGAAATAGCCGCTTACGACTTTAAAAGCGAGCGTGTAATCACGCTGGCTACGTCTTTTCCCGTATCCATTGAGTCCTCCTGAAGACAGGTCATAAGGCTTACACCTTATTCAGGACGGGACACTGAAACAAAAAAAGCCTGCCGAGCTCAATGCTCAGCAGGCTTTTTACATGATCGTTCCCACGCTCTGCTTGGGAATGCCGCCCAGGACGCTCCGCGTCCTGCTTTCAGCGCAAAATCCGGCACCTGCGTAATAGTGACGCGGAGCGTCACGGGGTGCATTCCCACGCGGAGCGTGGGAACGATCAATGCTCAGCAGGCTTTTCAGTGTGTGGTCTGGTCAGGCCGGTTGCGCCGTCAGGCGATTGCTGATGTTACGCCCCAGCACCAACACGGTGACGAAGCCTACGCCCACCAAGGCTGTGGCCAGGCTCAGCAACACCGAAGTGCCCAGGTGGTCAACGATCTGTCCACCGAAGAACGACCCCAGTGCAATGATCACCTGGAACAGCGCAACAAATAGCGGCATGCCACGTTCCACGTCCTTGGGCGCGACCACGAACATCCAGATACTGGCGCATGCCGGGAAGGCGCCGAAGGCGAAGCCCCACAGTGCGATCAGCATCGTGGCGCCGATCATGCCGGTAGCGAAGAAGGGGAACAGGGCGGTGCTGGTGCCGATCATCAGCGCGACCAGCAGCAGGGTGTGACGCACGCTGCGATTGGCGGCGAAACCGGCAAAAATGTTACCTGCCACACCGGCCACGCCAAACATCAGCAACAGTGAACCGATCGTCGGCCCGTCGAAGCCGGCGCTGTTCTTGAAGAACGGCGCGACATAGGTGTAGGCGGCGAAGTGCGCGAGGCCGATCAGCAACACGGCGATCAGTCCGACTCGGGCACGTGGGTTGATAAACAACGCCGGTAAGTCACGCACCAGGATGGCCTTCTCCGGGTAGAGCCGAGGCAACAGGAAGACTTGCGCCAGCAGTACCGGTACGCCGAGCAGGGCGGTGACCAGAAAGGTCATGCGCCAGCCCATCAGGCCACTCAGCCAGGTACCGACCGGCACGCCCAGTACGGTGGCCAGGGTCACGCCCATCATGATGATTGAGGTGGCTTTCGCGACGTCCACTCCCCTGGGGGCCAGGCGGCCGCTGAGGGCGATGGCCGTCGCCCAGAAACCACCGATGCTGATGCCCAGCAACACGCGCCCGAACAGCAGCAGGCTGAAGTCGCTGGCCAAAGACACCACCAGGTTGGCGATGATCATGACCAATGTCAGGCCGATCAGCAGATAACGGCGATCCATCTTGCCGATGATCACCGACAGCAGCGGCGCCGCGAGGGCGGCCATGATGCCCGGCAGGGTCACCATCAGGCCCGCGTGGCCGGCGCTGATGCCGAGGTCGCTGGCAACGTCGTTGAGCACGCCCACCGGCAGAAACTCGCTGGTTACCAGGGCGAACGCGCCCACGGCGACCGAAAGAATCGCCAACCACTGCTGTTTGACACTTTGTTGATTATGTTCGGGAAGGCCGCGAGGGGCCTGGCTGGCATTTGGCATGGCGTTCAGTTCCGGGGTGAGCGTCGCCTGAAGTCAGGCGAGGGGGAGGGAATTTGGAGCCGATTATAGAAACCAGTTGTGGTAATTGAGCAGGCGCTCGGTTCGATAGTAATCATCAGTGCAATCGATGCGTCGCTCTGGCAGGCGCTGCGAAAACAGCAAACGCCAGCTGGCAGTCGCGAGCTGGTGCAGTTGGTGGTTTCGCTGAACCAAGTAGTGGCGCCGTTCAGGTGCAGTCAGCAGCGCTAAGGCTTTGCCTCCAGGCCCTGGCGAATCTTCTCGAGCAGTTCATCGATATGAAACGGCTTGGTGATCAGGTCCATGCGCTCACCCAGGAAGTTTTGCCGATTGGCTGCATTCTCGGCGTAGCCCGTCATGAACAGGATCGGCAAATCGTTGCGCAGGCCACGGGCGAAGTCAGCCAGTTCGCGGCCGGTCATGTAGGGCAGGCCGACATCGGTGAGCAGCAGATTGATTGTCAGGTCAGTCTTCAAGCGGGCAAGCGCTTCGTCACCGTCGGCTGCCAGGCTGCAGCGGTAACCGGCGTCTGCCAGTACTTCGGCGACAAAGCTGCGCACCGAAGGCATGTCCTCGACGATGAGTATGTGTTCACCGTTGCTCTTGCCCGGTTTTGCCAACGTCCTGGTGGTTACCGAGGCAGGACCTTCTGCGGCCGGCAGCATGATCGTCACTTCAGTGCCCTGGCGGGTGACGCTGCGGATCTGCGCATCGCCGCCGGACTGGCGGGCGAAACCGTAGATGGTCGACAGGCCCAGGCCGGTGCCCTGGCCCACTGGCTTGGTGGTGAAGAAGGGATCGAACACCTTGTCGATGACGCTGTGCTCGATGCCCACGCCGTTATCGCGTACCGACAGCGCAATGTAGGGACCGTCTTCCAGCTTGAGGTTGCCGTTAGAGTAGGCAGGGTAGGTGGTCACCCAGATGTTGCCGCCTTTGGGCAACGCATCGCGGGCGTTGATTACCAGGTTCAGCACTGCACTTTCCAGCTGGATCGGGTCGACCATCGCCACGGCAGCGTTGTTGGTCAGCTCCAGTTTCAAGGTGATGTGCTCGCCGATGGTGCGCACCAGCAACTCTTCCAGGGAGCGGATATGCGCGTTGATATCGATGGGCCGCGTGTCCAACGGCTGCTGGCGGGCGAAGGCGAGCAGGCGGTTGGTCAGGCCGGCGGCGCTCAGGGCTGAACTGAGTGCGGCGTCGGCATACCCCAGGACCTTATCGGTGCGCTGGCTTTCAATGCGCTTCTTGATCAACTCCAGGCTGGTGATGATACCGGTGAGCAAGTTGTTGAAGTCGTGGGCGATGCCGCCGGTGAGTTTGCCCAGGGCGTCCATTTTCTGGGCCTGGAGCAGTTGCGCCTCAGTGCGTGCCAGACGGGTCGCCGCGTTGGCGAGTTCGGCCTGTTGATGACGCTCGCGATGGCGGTATTCAGTCACGTCCTCGACAAATACCAGGCTCAGCTCGGCACGGTCATAGGGCGAGATCTGCCATTCGGTTTCGCGCAGCTGGCCGTCGACTTTCATCTGCAACGTGCCTTTCCAGCGTTCGCCGGCCGCCAGGCGCAGGCACAGCTCCTGGATCACTGCATACTGGTCGCCGGCGAAGCACTCAAGCAGGGCATCGGGGTTGAGGTTGTCGTGAATCAATTGGGCGAACGCGTGGTTGCACTCGTGAACCTTCAGTTGCGCATCCAGCACTGCAATCGGCGCGCTGATATTAAAGAAGATTTCTCGAAAACGTGCCTCGCTTTGCCTTAACGCGTATTCGGTGTCGCGTACGCGCAAAAGGGTGCGCAGGGTCGCCAGCAGGACCTCGGGGTCGATCGGGTGGATCAGGTAGGCGTCGGCCCCGGCGTCCAGGCCGGTGATGATGTCGCCGGTCTCGATGGACGCCGCCGACACGTGCACCACCGGCAGCAAGGCGGTGTTCGGGTCGGTACGCAAACGGCGCACGATGTCGAAGCCACTCATGTCCGGCAGGTTGACGTCGAGGATCAACGCATCGATTTTTCCCGTGGCGATCAGGTCCAGCCCCTCCTGGCCCGTGCCGGCTTCAAGCACCAGGTAGTGATGGCGCTCGAGGCGTCGGCGCAGGGCGTAGCGCGTGGCGGCATTGTCGTCGACGATCAGCAGCTGGATGTCACGTTTCATCGACGTTCTCGCTGGCAATGGAGAGAGGGATAACGACAAAGAACAGCGAGCCTACGCCGGGTGTGCTTTCAACACCGACCCTGCCGCCCAGCAACTGGGCAAAACGCTTGCACAGTGACAGGCCCAGGCCGGTGCCGCGCAGGCGTTTCTGCAGCGGCGAGTCGATCTGGGAAAAGTCTTCGAACAGGTTGTTGTGCAACTCGGCGGGTATGCCCAGGCCGGTGTCCTGCACCGCAAAACGGATCTCGTGTTCGCTCTCCATGCGCGCCGAGACCCGCACTTCGCCCTGCAGGGTGAATTTCAAGGCGTTGGAAATGAAATTGCGCAGTATTTGCGCGAGTTTTTTGTCATCGGTATAGAGCTTGGGCAGGCCGGAAGGTTTCTCGAAGATCAGGTCGACCGATGATGCGTCCACAATCGGGCGAAACATTCCGCGCAGCGCCGAGAACATGTCGAACATATCGAACCAGGCCGGAGAAATAGTGATGCGCCCGGCTTCGATCTTGGCCAGGTCGAGCAAGTCGTCGACCATTTCGCGCAATTCGCGCGCCGAGCTGGCAATAAACCCGACCTGGGTGTGTTGCTCCGGGCTCAGCGGGCCGTCCAGTTCGTCGGCAAGCAGGCTGGTGATACTCAGGATCGAGCCCAGGGGCGTGCGGAACTCATGGCTCATGTACGACAGGAAACGACTCTTGAGGTCTGACGCCTCTCGCAGTTGGTCGGCTTGCATGTCCAGTTCGGCATACAGTGCCAGCACGCCCTGGTTGGTTTCATCCAACTCCGCGCGCAGGGCATCCGCTTCCTGGCGCAGGCGTTGGATTTCAGCGGCGAGCGAGGCGGTGGTTTCAGCCATCGATGGCCTCCAGGGCAATCACGAAGACAGTAACGTCATCCCGGCCGCGACAGAAGTCACGGTGCAGGATTGCGGCAATCAGGGCAGGGTGGCGGTGGACGAGCCCCGGATAGTCCGAAAGATTCCAGCGTGATTGCAGGCCGTCGCTGTACAGGATCAGCAACTGATCGGCCACCTGAGCATAGTCGAAGGGTTGGGCCTTGCGAAACTGCACGCCGATGATACCCGGGTGGGAGGCCAGGCCGCGCGGCTTGCCAGGCCCGATCAGGCTGCCGCCGATATTGCCGATGCCGGTAAACCTGAGCGTCTCGGACACGGCATCGTACTGGGCTACCGCCATGGCGGCGCCACGGGTGCCGTTCATGCCGATGTGCATATCGCTCATCAGTACGGTCGAATCCATGAAGGCATTCTGTGCAAACACCTCCTCTCCCGCTCGGGCTGCCTGCTCGGCGTATTCGCCATGGCCGAGCCCGTCGGCCATCATTACGCTGAACCGCCCAGGCTCGATCGCCAGGTGCCAGGCATCACCGCAGTGAGGATCGTTATGCAGCGAGTGCTGGCTGACGCCATAGCGAATATCCCGGGTCGTTGCGGCACGCGGCGTCAGCCTGGCCAGTATCGCTGCGCCACGCTGATCGGCATGGGCATCGAACACCTGCGCCAGGCGCGATATTGCCCCCAGCCCGATGCCCTGGGTGCCCCCGGTGGAAAAACCGTCCACCAGCCCGCTGTCGATATCAAAGCCCTGCCCACGGTCGATGGCGATCATTTCGACGCCGCCGTTGCCGGTGGCGCGCAGGTGCAACTCACCGTGCGTGGCATGTTTGAGGATATTGCTGGCAAGCTCGGTGGCGACCAGCGCCACGCGTCCCGCATCGGTCTCATCGAAGCCCAGCGACTCGGATAAGTGCTGGGCCGTGCGCCGGGCGTGGCCGATCTGGCTGGTATCTTCAATCAACAGCACGTGCGTGAGCGCGCTGGGAATATTCAGGCCCATCGGGTGATCGTCACGCGGGTACCCTTGCCAGGCTCGGTGTCCAGTTCAAACTCGTCCACCAGGCGCTTGGCTCCGGTGAGCCCAAGGCCCAGGCCGCCGCCGGAGGTCCAGCCGTCGGTCATCGCCAGCTTGAGGTCGGGAATGCCCGGCCCTTCGTCGCGAAACGTAAGGCGTACGCCGGGGCGGTGGTCTTTCTCGAGCACTGCCCAGTCCATGTAGCCACCACCGCCATAGACCACGGTATTACGCGCCAACTCGCTGACCGCCGTGACCAGTTTGGTCAGGTCGATCAAGCGCATGCCGCAGTCCTGGGCCAGTCTGCGTACCAATTGTCGAGCCAGCACAACGTCCTGTTCTATCAGCACAGGGTGTGTGCCGCTGCTGGCTTGGTTCATGAGTGTTCTACCCGGTCGCGCAACAGCTTCATGCCGCGCTCGACGTTGAGTGCGGTCGCGACGCCGGGCAGGGTCATGCCTAACTCCACCAGGGTAATGGCGACCGCAGGCTGCATGCCGACCAGTACGGTTTGTGCATCCATGATCCGGGACAACCCGGAGATGGTGCCGATCATGCGGCCGATGAAGGAGTCGACCATGTCCAGCGCCGAGATATCGATAAGCACGCCGCGCGCCGAGGTGCGGCTGATACGCTCGGACAGGTCGTCCTGCAAGGTCAGCGCGAGTTGGTCGTGCATGTCCACCTGGATGGTCACGAGCAAAAACTCGCCCATCTGCAAAATAGGGATGCGTTCCATGCTTAAACAGCCTTGGTGATATTGACACCCAGGCGTTTGAGCGCCAGAGCCAATGCATCGGCGAGATTGGCTTTGGTCACCACACCCTGAAGGTCCAGGCCCAGGTGCACGATGGTCTGGGCGATCTGCGGACGCACGCCGCTGATAATGCAATCGGCACCCATCAAGCGGATGGCGGTAACGGTTTTCAACAGATGCTGGGCCACCAGGGTATCCACGGTTGGCACGCCGGTGATATCGATAATGGCGATCTCCGCGCCGGTGTCGACGATCCGCTGCAGCAGCGATTCCATCACTACCTGGGTGCGTTGCGAATCCAGGGTGCCGATCATCGGCAGGGCGAGTACGCCATCCCACAGCTTGACCACCGGAGTGGAGAGTTCCAGCAGTTCTTCCTGCTGACGCTTGATCACCGACTCACGGGATTTCTGGAAGGTGCGGATGGTGTGCATGCCCAGTGCATCGAGCAGCTCGGACATTTCCCAGAGTTGTTCGCCCAGTTGCGCCGGTTGTTCGGCGTACTCGCGTTGCAGCAATGCAAACAGGGGGCCCTTGAGGGCGAAAATGAAGCTGGCGGTCTGTTGCGAGTCCTGCCCGGCCAGGGCACGGCTGTGGGACAGCTTCTCCAGGAATACTCGCGTTTGCGCCCAGTTTTCATGGTTGGTATTTTGCGAGCCGCCCTGGTGCAAGGCGGCGCTCAGCAGTTCGAGGAATTCGCGGGTCTGCTGTTTGACATCGTCGCCCTTTACATTACGCGTGGCACCCGAAGCCTCAAGGCTGGTGTTCCATTCGTCAAGGAGAGCGTTACGGTTTTCATGCAGCGCCTGGATTGTGTTCGTTTGCAGAGTTGCCACGGGTAACCTCCTTGAGTGCCTTGAATAAGCTGCACGCAATTTATACTAAACCGCAGGATTTAGAAGTATTTCGAGTGCTTTCGTATCGAAGTTGCGCAGGTTTCGCCTATTCCGAACGCATTGGACCCGTGGACATCAACCCTGCCGAAGCTAAAGCAACTCTGCATAGCGTTGCCCTCCATAAAACACGCCGAGGATCAACACTGTTTTGTTCGCGGTGTTTACCGTAAAGGCAATGACGGTGCTGTGTCGGTAATGCGTGATGCGCAAGTCAGCCAGCAGGTCGTCTCGGCGCGTACCACGCAAGGGAAACAGAGAAAAGCTTTCGCAGAGGCTGATGGGTCTGTCGACAAAGCGTGCAGCCACTGCCGCAGAGGCTGCATCGCTGATGAAGTCTTCAAGAGCATCGAGATGAGCCAGGGCTTGCGGTGCGAAAACCACCGAGTAGCTCACGGTTTACCTGGGTTTTTTCGCTGGCGTCTAGCCGCCATGTGTTCGCGAACCTGCTCGGTGGACAAGGCCCGCTCAGGCTCTGCCTCAAGGGCAGCAGCCGCAGGCACCACCTCGTCGCGCAGCCAGTCTTCCATGGCACGGTCGCGCGCCAGCAAGGCCCGCAGGCCGTCGCGAATCACTTCACTTTCGGTGGCATATTCGCCGGAGGCGACTTTGGCTTTGACCAAGGTGGCCATTTCAATTGGCAGTGTAATGCTCATTTGCTGGGTCGAGCGCATCTGGAGGTCCGCCGAGGTTGAGTAGGATTCAATCCTACTGAACCATTGGCGCGATGCAAGGAGCAGCAGATCAATGCCGATGTCCGGCGACTCGTCGTCTGCCCAAAAGTGATAGGTTTGCATGAGGTGTTACCGCTCCCGTTGTGTAGATCAGGCAGCAAGTATTGACCCGTTTCGGCAATTGCGTGGCCGTAGGCAGCCGATAACCTGCTGATATGTATAACTTCATATGTGTAACTGGAATATGTCCGCAGACCCGACCCGGTCCGCATGGCGTCCTGCCCGCTCCCATACGATAATGCCCGCCACATCGTCCATCCTGGCTTGCCTTCCGTGATCATCAACTTCGACCTCAATGACCTCCAAGCCTTCCGCGCCGTGGTAGACAAGGGCAGTTTTCGCGGTGCCGCCGAGGCCATCCGAATCTCGCAACCCGCGCTCAGCCGGCGCATCGAAAAGCTCGAGTCGGCCCTGGATGTAAAGCTGTTCGAACGCACCACGCGGCGAGTCAGCCTGACCATGGTCGGCCGTGCATTCCTGCCTCAGGTCGAACGCATGCTCGACGACCTGGACATCGCCCTGATGGGCATCAGCAACGTCGCGTCCACGCGCATGGGAAATGTCACCATCGCCTGTGTGCCGTCCACGGCGTATTACTTCATGCCTCACGTCATCTCCGAATTCCACAAGCTGTATCCGAAAATTCGCCTGCGGGTGCTGGATGCCAGTGCCGGTGAGGTGTGCAGTGCGGTGGAAAGTGGCGAGGCGGATTTTGGCGTGAGTTTCAGCGGCAGCCTGGCCGATGAAGTGGAGTTCGAGCTATTGCTGCAGGAGCGCTATGTGCTGGCCTGTCGTCGTGACCACCCGTTGGCCGCACGCGAGAGCGTGACGTGGACCGAAGCCTACGAGCACGATTACATCAGCGTGGACAAAACCTCGGGCAACCGCTTTCTGCTGGACCAGGCCCTGCGCGGTGTGCGGGTGAAAAAGCCGAGTATCTGCGAGACCCACCACGTGACCACGATGATCGGGCTGGTGGAGGCGGGGCTGGGCGTGGCGATGGTGCCGTCGATTGCAATGCCGGCGTGTGAGCACCCGATTCTGGTGAGTGTGCCGCTGGTGGAACCGCAGGTGATGCGCAATGTGGGCTTGATCAAGCGCCGCGGGCGGACATTGCCGCCGGCGGCGCTGGAGTTGGAGCGGTTGGTGCGGGAGATGCCGTTTCGGTCAGCGTGACACCGAGTCCAGGCCGGTGGATCGCACCACCGGTTGTGCCTCGGGTGATGCCATGAACTGCAGCAATGCCTTGGCCTCTTCCGGGTGTTCGGCGTTGACCGGGATACCCGCCGCGAAACGCGTAACGGACTGCACGTCTTCCGGGATCTTGCCGACGAACGTCACGCCCTTGACCGGCAACAATTCCGCCACCTGCTGCAAGCCGACTTCGTAGTCGCCCTTGGCCACCTGTTCGCCCACCGGTACGCGTTCGATCATGGTGCCCTTGGCCGGCATGCCGAGTTTCTTGAACAGCTCCTTCTCGACGTATACGCCGCTGGCGCTGTCCGAATACGCCACGGATTTAGCTTTGCTCAGCACGGCTTTGAGTTCGGCGTCAGTATTGATTGATGGTTTTGCCGCGCCTTCCTTCACCACCAACCCAATCCGCGAATCCGCCAGCTCCACGCGGGACGCGGGGTCGACCTTGCCTTGTTTGATCAGCTCATCCAGGGCGTAGCCGACCATGATCACCACATCGGCATGTTCGCCACGGGCCAGGCGGTTGGGAATCGCTTCCGGCGCCTTGCCCATGGAGGGGCCGAGGATGGTGTCGAGGGTATCACCGCTTTGCTTGGCGTATTGCGGACCGAGCAGTTTATAGGCGGCAGTAAAGCCGCCGGAGGTCATCACTTTGAGTTCTTCAGCCTGGGCTGACAGCGCCAGAGCGCCAAGGACCAAGGCGGTGAGGGTTTTGAACAGCGGCTTCATTGCACGGCCCCCTGCATGACCTGGCCACGGGTGTTGGCGCGGCGATACAGCGCCAGGGTGGAACACAGGGCGCACAGTGCAGCGAACATCATCCAGTAGGCGGGCGAAGCCTTGTCTTCGGTGATGTGAATGAACCAGGTCGAGATGGCGGGAGTGAAGCCGCCGAAGACGGCGGTTGCCAGGCTGTAGGCCAGGGAGAAGCCCGCCACGCGCACTTCCACCGGCATGATTTCAGTCAGCGCCGGGATCATTGCGCCGTTGTACATACCGTAGAGGAAGGAGAACCACAGCAGGGTTTCCAGCATGTGTGCAAAGCTTGGCGCGTTGACCACGTAGGACAACGCGGGATAAGCCGTGAGAACGGTCAGCACGGTCATGGCTATCAGCACCGGTTTGCGGCCAAAGCGGTCGCTCAGAGTGCCGCCGATCGGTAGCCAGACAAAGTTCGACACCGCCACCAGCAACGTCACCAGCAGCGCGTCGGAGGTGCTCAATTGCAGCACGGTTTTGCCGAAGGTCGGTGCGTACACGGTAATCAGGTAGAACGCGGTGGTGGTCATGGCCACCATCAGCATACCGCCGATGACCACGGTCCAGTTTTTCACCAGGGTGGCCATCACTTCACGCATGGTCGGGCGGTGCTTGCGCTTGGCGAACTCTTCGGTTTCCTGCAGGTTACGGCGCAGCACGAAGATAAACGGGATGATTACGCAACCCACGGCGAACGGGATGCGCCAGCCCCAGTCTGCAACGACCGCCGGCTCCATCCACACGTTCAAGCCATAGCCCAGTGCCGCGGCCACCACGATGGAGATTTGCTGGCTGCCCGACTGCCAGCTGGTGTAGAAGCCCTTGCGGCCCGGGGTGGCCATCTCGGACAGGTACACCGACACACCCCCCAGTTCAGCGCCTGCCGAGAAGCCCTGCAACAGGCGACCCAGCAGCACCAGCAACGGTGCCCACAGGCCAATGGTGTGATAACCGGGCACCAGCACGATCAACAATGTGCCGCTGGCCATGATCGACAGCGTCACGATCAAGCCTTTGCGACGACCCACGTCATCGATATAGGCACCCAGAATGATCGCGCCCAGCGGTCGCATCAGGAAGCCAGCACCGAACACGGCAAAGGTCATCATTAACGATGCGAATTCATTGGCGGCGGGGAAAAAGGCGGCGGCGATGTAGGTGGCATAGAACCCGAACAGGAAAAAATCGAACTGTTCGAGGAAGTTGCCCGAAGTAACGCGCAGTACGGCGCCTACTTTCGAAGGGGCAGCCGTAGGCCGGGAAGGGCTAGTCATGGTTTTGTGTCTCCAGCGTTCTTTTTAAAGTGCTTGTTTCGCTTAAGACTGGGGATAGTGGCTGACACATTTAGAAATGATAAGTGACAAATTTGGATAGATTGATGCGCGTGGGCTATCAATTCAACGGATCGTCTGGAGGGTTGGTCCTGTTCTGCGATACGACCCCCCATAGAAACCGATGCATCGACCGACATAGACGCCGCCCCGTTGCCTTTCTAAACTGCGGCTTGTCGTGGGGAAGGGGCAGGCGCCGATGAATCGCAATGAATTACGCAAGGCCGATATCAACCTGATGGTGGTCTTCGAAGCACTGATGCTCGAGCGCAATGTGACGCGGGTGGCGGAGAAGCTGTTTCTCGGCCAGCCGACCATCAGTTCGGCGCTCAATCGTCTGCGCACCTTGTTCAATGACCCGTTGTTCATTCGCGTCGGCCACCGCATGGAGCCCACCGCGCGCGCCGAGCAAATTATCCAGCACTTGTCGCCGGCCCTGGATTCACTGTCGTCGGCCTTGAGCCTGACCCATGATTTCGACCCGTCCATCAGCACCATGACCTTTCGTATCGGCTTGTCCGATGACGTCGAGTTCGGCCTGTTGCCGCCGTTGCTGCGGGCGCTGCGCCAGGAAGCGCCGCAGGTGGTGTTCGTGGTCCAGCATGTGGATTACTGGCGCATTCCCGACCTGCTGGCCTCCGGCGATATCACTGTCGGCATCACCCAGACCCGCGGCCTGCCGGCGAATGCCAAGCGCAAGCTGCTGCGGCATATCCGGCCGTGCCTGTTGCGCGCCGATGCGTCCGACACACCGCTGACCCTCGATGAGTATTGCGCACGGCCCCATGTGCTGGTGTCCCACACCGCCAACGTGGCCGGGTTTGCCGATGAGTGGCTGGCCGAAATCGGTCGCAAGCGGCACGTGGTGCTGTCGGTGCCGCAATACAGTTCGCTGCCGGCCTTGCTTGCCGGCACTGACATGATCGCCAGCCTGCCGGACTACGCGGCCCACGCCATGGCCGCTGGCGGCAACCTGTTCTGCGAAGCGTTTCCGTTTGAAACGCCGACCCTGGACTTGTCGATGGTCTGGCTCAGCCACGTCGACACCGACCCGGCGGAACGCTGGATGCGCTCACGCTTGGAGGCGTTCATGAGTGATCGAGGGCTTGCGCTCCCGGTGTGAGACGCATGATGTATATTCAGGAGTCTTCCTACAAAAAACTCGGAGAACCCCATGCCGCATCTGCACCTGGAATACACCGCCAACCTGGCGCAACTGGACACCGACAAGGCCCTGTTGCGCCTCAACCATGCGCTGGTGGCTTCCGGGCAGTTTGGCGCCGAGTTCGACATCAAGAGCCGGGCGCTGAAAGTCGAAAATTTTCGCGTAGGCACCGGCTTGAATGAGCGGGGTTTTGTCGCGGTACGTCTGGCATTGCTCAGCGGGCGCTCGCCGCAGATCAAGCAGCAATTGTCGCAAAGCCTGCTGGCGGTGCTGCAGGATCTGGGCCCTTGGCCCGAGGGTGTGCAGGTGCAACTGAGCGTCGAATTGCGTGATATGGATCGCGATGCCTACAGCAAAGTGGCGATCGGCTGACCCCTCCTATACAAGTCCCTGATCCGCACACACCTTGAGCATCTGCTCGCGAAACCAGGTGTTGGCGCTGTCCTGTTCGCTGGTTTCGTTCCACTGCATCTCCAGGGTGAAGCCCGGCAAACCCTGGGGGGCTTCGCAACACCCGTACGCCGAGGTCGACGCCAGCAGCTTCTGCATGCGGCGCGGCAGGGTCACGATGAAGTCGGTGCCGCTGATCATCTTCAATGCCGCGCTGTAGCTGTTGGCCCGCGCGATCACCTGGCGTCTGTGCGCCTGGCGCGCCAGCCAACCGTCGATCATGTTGGTGGCGGACGTCCACGGCGTGGGAAACACGTGGCGCCGCTCGACGAAGGCTTGCAGGCTGAACGCGGCTTCCTGCGGCGTCGAACGCTTGTCGAAGACGCACACCAGGTCGTCTTCGAGCAGTATTTGGCTTTTGAAGTCTTTATGGGCGCGGTGAAAATTCGGGCCGAAGCAGATCACCAGGTCGAGGCGGCCTTCGCGCAGGTCGTCGGCGGGAATGTCGGCTTCCAGCTTTTGCACATTGACGATCACCGGCAGGTCGGCGCGGTCGAAGTTTTTCAGCAGGCGCGGCAGGATCAGGTGTTCGAAGTATTCCGGGGCGCACACATTGAAGGTCACAGCCTTGCGGGTCGGGTCGAAGGCCTGGTCACCGGCGTGGCACAGGTTGATGCTTTCAAGGATTTTCTGCACGTGGCCGTACATCGTGGTGGCCTTGAATGTCGGGCGCATGCCTGCCCGTGTGTTGATAAACAACTCGTCTTCGAAACTGGTGCGCAGTTTCTTCAGGCTGTAGCTGACGGTGGACTGGCTGACGAATAGCGTTTCGGACACATCGGTAACGCTGCTCTGGTCGTAGACAGCGACAAACACCATCAAGTCCTGCATATCGAGCTTTCTGAGCAAGTTACTGTTTAGCATCGGTTTCGTCCGTAAACCCTTTGTACCGAATTCAGTACAAGACTGAGCAAAATGTTAACGGAACGCTCGTACCAATAGAAAGCTCTGTAGGACTCTTCTATGTTTTGAGTGGGACAAATAGTGTTTACAACACGACCTCAGCGGATATGTCGCGCGTAATGCACTGGATTGAAGCGCGTGACCATCAGCAGCATCACCACCACCACAGCCGCCAATGACCACCACGCCCCTTCGAAGCTGCCCATTTGGTCGCGGATCAACCCGGCGATCAGCGGCGACAGGCCCGCGATCAGGTAGCCGATCCCCTGCACGAACGCGGTCAGGCCCCCGGCACGGCGCGGGTTGTCGAGATGGTCGAGGGACAGGATCAGGCTCATTGGAAACAGGCCGCCGATACCCAGGCCGAGCAGGCACGGCCACAGCAGGCTCAGGTGCCCGGGGCTGAGAATCAGGCCGCCGAAGCCGATCATGATCAGCACCAGCAATACGGCAACCACGCCGCGCTTGTCCCGGCGGCGATTGGCGATGGCGGGCGTTGCCAGGCCGGAGACCACTTCCATGGCGGTGAGCAAACCCAGCAGCAAGCCGGCATACTGCTCAGTCCAGCCCTGCTCGACGTAATACGGCGCCAGCCACGCCAGCACGCAGGTGTAGCACGCCGTGCCGAGGCCGAAGAACAGTGCGAGCAACCAGGCCCGGCGATTGCCGAAAAAGGAAACCTGCGGGCCGCTGTCGACCTGAGGCGCGGCGGGTAACCCCGAGCGCTGGGCGTACCAGAACACCAGCGCCGGCAGCGCCAGCCCGGCCCATATCGCCAGGCCGATGCGCCAACTGCCGGTGTGCACTTGCACAAACGGCGCAAACGACGCGGCCAGTGCGGCGCCGCCCATGATCGCAGTGACATACAGGCCCATGAACACTGAAACGTTATCGCCCGAGCGCGACTTGATCAGCGCCGGCAGCAACGCCTGGATCAGCGCAATCCCGACGCCTGCCGCCATGGCGCTGACAATCAGCTCGAACGCCGAATCCAGCCACAACCGCGACAGTGTCGCTGCGCCAATCACCAGCAGCGACACCACGATACTGCGGTATTCGCCAAAGCGCCGGGCCAGGCCCATGCCAAAGAACATCGCCAGGCCCATGCTCATCACGGGCAACATGGTCAGCAATGCGGCGCTGCTGAAATTGAGCGGCACATCAGCGCGGATCGACGACAGCAAGGGCCCCACGGCCGCCATCGACGGGCGCAGGTTAAGGGCGACCAGCACCACACTGATCATCAGCCACACGGCGGTGGTGGGTTTTGCCTGAACGTTTTGCATGGGCCTGCCTTGGATGAACAAGGGCGAATCAGGCCACGGACGGGGGAGGCTGGGCAAATGAGAAAGTCATTGGCCCTATTGAAAAATTGCAGGCGCCGGATATGCCACCGTTCAAATGTGGTAGGGAGCAAGCCCTAATGCCAGTCTGTAGGAGCGAGCTTGCTCGCGAAAAACGTCAACGATAACGCGTACTTTCTGAGTGAACGCGGTGCCTGTGAGTTTTTCGCGAGCAAGCTCGCTCCTACAGACGGCGGTGTACGCTCCCACAGTACAGATCCGGTGTATCAGTAGCCCACGGTGAAGCGCTGACGCGAGTGCTTCGGCGTTTCCACTTCATCGATCATGGCGATGGCGAAGTCGGCAAAACTGATCGAGCTTTGACCGTCGTCGCTCACTAGCAAATGATCCTGGCCCAGGCGGAATTGACCGGTGCGCTCGGTGCCATCGAACAGGGCCGACGGCGACAGGAAGGTCCAATCCAGTTCCTGCTCTTGACGCAGCGTGTCGAGAAACGCCGCGCCTGCGCTGGCTTCAGTTTTGTATTCCGCCGGGAAGCCTTCGCTGTCGATCACGCGGCTGCCGTCGGGCAACAGCAACGAACCGGCGCCACCCACCACCAACAGGCGTTTGACTCCGGCTTTTTTCACCGGGCCGAGCACGGCGCTGGCCGGCAAGGTGTCAAAGTGTGCGGCACTGATCACCACATCGCTGCCGCTCACGGCCTGTTGCAGGGCATCGGCCTCCAGGGCATCCACTTGTTTGACCGTGACACCTGGGCGTGCGGCCAGTTTGTCGGTATTGCGTGCGATGGCGGTGACGGTATGCCCACGGCGCAGCGCTTCTTCCAGCAGTTGGCTACCGGCACGGCCGGTGGCACCAATAATTGCGATCTTGCTCATGACGTTCTCCAGTAAAGGTCAGGGTTTAAAACCAGTCACCACTTCATTTCGCCCTTGGCGACTTTGGCGCTCAATTCCAGCGAGCTCTCGTCGGCGAGGTTCGGGTAACGCTTTTTCATGGCCGTGATCAGGGCGGCGGAATCCTTGGCCTGGGCGGTTTCTATATCAAAGGCCTTGATGTAGTCGGCGGTGAACGTGACTGAAGCGGGTGATGGGGTGCCCAGGTAGTGGCCCGGAATCACGGTGGTCGGCTTCAAGTCTTCAATGCGTTGCAGGGTGGCCAGCCAATCCTTGTGGGACTGTGCAGTCTGGGTATCGGCCATCCAGACGTGGATGTTTTGCGCGACCACCACGCCACCAATCACGGCCTTGATCGACGGAATCCACACAAAGCTGCGGTCCGGCTGCGGGCCGTCCAGGCCGATGACGTCCAGTTGCTGCCCTTCCAGCATCAGGCTGTGGCCCTCGAGCACTTGCGGCACGAGGGTCCTGGCCGGTTTGTCGGCGCCCATTTTCGGGCCCCAGAACGCCAGCTTGCCGGCGACGGTGGCGTTGATATGGTCGACCACCGGTTGTGGCGCCAGCACTTTCGCGTCGGGAAAGGCGGCGGTCAGGGTGTCGAGGCCGAAGTAGTAGTCCGGGTCGCCGTGGCTGATGTAGATGGTGGTCAGGTGCTTGCCGCTGGCGCGGATTTTCTGCACCAGTTGCTCGGCCTGGCCCTTGCCGAATTGCGCGTCCACCAGGATCGCGTCCCGGGCGCCGCTGACCAGTACCGAGCTGACCGGGAAGATGGCGGCTTCGCCCGGGTTGTACACGTCAAGTTTCAAGTCTGCCGCCATGGCATGAGCAGTGAAAGCCAGGGCGGCAGTCGCCAGGGTCAAGCGTTTGAACGTCGAGAACATCGGGGCAGCTCCTGCCTTCGGTAAGGGGTGAACAGAGCTTAATTGCATAAAACACCACAAAAAATGCGATGCTGGAACATAGTTTGTTTCTGAAATCGGGCAAATCATGGATCGTCTTCAAGCAATGCGCGTGTTTGTCACCGTGGTGGACCTGGGCAGCCAATCCGCCGCCGCCGACCACCTGGACCTGTCGCGCCCGGTTGTCTCGCGTTACCTGGCCGAGCTGGAGGATTGGGTCGGCGCACGCCTGCTGCACCGCACCACGCGCAAGCTCAGCCTCACCGCTGCCGGCAGTGAAACCCTGCCGCGTTGCCGGCAATTGCTGGAACTCTGTGGCGATATGCAGGCCGCCGTCAGCGAGCCCGATGATGCCCCGCGTGGGCTGTTGCGCCTGAGTGTCAGCACCTCGTTCGGCCAGGCGCAGTTGGGCGCTGCGATTGCCGAGTACGTCAGACGCTACCCGCTGGTGACAGTCGACCTGCAAATGCTCGACCGCACGGTGAACCTGGTGGACGAGCGCATCGACCTGGCGATCCGCACCAGTAACGACCTGGACCCGAACCTGATCGCCCGACGGTTGACCGTATGCCGCTCGGTGGTGTGCGCCACGCCAGCCTATTTGCGCGAGCATCCGGCACCGCAGAAAGTCGAAGACCTGGCCCGGCACAACTGCCTGACGCATTCCTACTTTGGCAAGAGCCTGTGGCATTTCGAAGAGCGCGGCGAGCATGTGTCGGTGGCGGTGCACGGCAATATCACCGCCAACGAGGCCGGCACGTTATTGCGCATCACTCTGGCCGGCGCCGGGGTGGCGATGCTGCCCAGCTATGAGGCCGGTGAGCTGATTCGCAGCGGCAAACTGGTGCGCCTGCTGCCGGATGCGCAGCCACGGCAGATGAATATCTATGCGGTATACGCCTCGCGCAAACACATGCCCTTGGCGTTGCGCAGCCTGTTGGATTTTCTGGTGCAGCGGTTTCCCGAAGAGCCTGAGTGGGATGTCGGTCTCTGAAGCGGCATAAGCGCGCTGAATGGCCTGCAATCATGGCAACTTGCCCTAACTGACCTATGCTTTAAGCAGCACCTTGTAGATCCGTGCAGAGGTCTGTGCCATGAGCATTAAAACCAGAAAGTACCTGACGATTTTCAGCCTGTGCGCGCTGGCTACGGCGCTGTATGGCACAGCCGCCTATCGCGTCGAGCAGACGCGAATGCAGCCGGCAGCGTTCGCCATCAGTTGCCACCAGAACCAATGCGTCCCGCACACCGGCAGCTTCAGCGCCCTGCGTTGATGCTCAAAGCAGCGCAAATCCAGTGTGGGAGGCTTGCCCTCAAGCCAGTCTGTAGGAGCGAGCTTGCTCGCGAAAAACGTTAACGATAACGCATGCTTTCTGAATGAACGCGGTGCCTGTGAGTTTTTCGCGAGCAAGCTCGCTCCTAAAAAAAGCTAGGGCAAGCCCCCTCGCACATTCAGTTCTGCTTCAACTGCTCGCGAAAAGCCTTTGGCGAAAATCCCACCCGGCGGCGAAACAGCCGTGAGAAGTTGGTCGGGTCGGAAAACCCCAGCACCTCGGACATTTCATTGATGGTCATGCTGGTGTAGGTCAGCAAACGCTTGGCTTCCAGCAACTGGCGGTCATGCATGATCTGCAAGGCCGGCTGCCCGCCCAACTCCCGACATGTGCCATTGAGATGGGAGACCGAGATGCCCAGTTTGTGAGCCAGGTCTTCAATCTTGGGGTGCTCGCGGTAATGCTGTTCGACCAGTTGGGTAAACCGCCGGAAGTACTCACGGTTGCGCGGTGTCCTGGGGTGGCGGCGCTGGATCGCCTGACGGCTGACCCACACCAGCAGCACGCTGACCAGGGCGTGCATCATCATGTCCCGTGCCGGTTGTTCGTCGGCGTATTCGTCCTGCAAGCGGGCGAACAGGTTGTTGAGGTAGTCGCTGTCCTTGCTCGCGGGGTAGTTGCCAAGGGTGTGCAGGCCATCGACCGTACTGCCCAGTTGCGCTTGTAAATGGCTGACCAGGGGCGCCGACAGGGTCACCACGTAACCTTGGACATCTTCGGAAAAGCGAAAACCGTGCACACACAGCGGCGGCAGCACTTGCAGGCTTGCTTCGTTGAGCGTGGTGCGCTGCCCTTCGATTTCCAGGTGTGCCTGGCCTTTATGCACATAGAGCAACTGGCACAGGTCCGCGTGCCGGTGGGGCTGGATTTCCCACTGATATTCCCGGCTGCGCCGGGAAATGGTTTCACAGTGCAACAAATCGGGCGTCGGCCACTGTTGGCTTTCCCCGTAAAGCTTGAAGACCGGAATCGCGGTGTTGGTCATGTTTTCAATCCGATACTCAGGATAGTGGTGCGGTAATCGCCCCGATTGGCAAAAAGCGCAGGCTTTTAAGCAGTTTTCACCTTCTTATGCTGCTCGCTCACGTGAAAAATGTCAGCCACACGTCCAATGACAACTCTTTCACTCGTTCGGTTCGGGTGAAGCCAGCAGGCCACAAAAATAATGAAAACGCTGAAAACCCAAGTCGCCATTATTGGCGCCGGTCCTTCCGGATTGCTGCTCGGTCAACTGCTGCACAATGCAGGCATTCACACCCTCGTCCTGGAGCGCCAGAGCGCCGATCACGTACAAGGCCGCATACGCGCCGGGGTCCTGGAGCCAGGTATGGTCGACCTGCTGCGCGACGCCGGCGTCAGCCGACGTATGGACGCCGAGGGCCTGGTGCATGACGGTTTCGCCCTGGCGCGCGATGGCCGACTCACCCACATCGACCTCAAAAGCCTGACCGGTGGCCAGTCGGTGATGATCTACGGCCAGACCGAAGTCACCCGCGACCTGATGGCGGCCCGTGCGGCCGCCGGCGCCACGACCTTCTATGAGGCCTCGAACGTACAACCCCATGACCTCAAAAGTGATCAACCCTGGCTGACCTTCGAGCATCAGGGCCAGGCCTTTCGCCTGGAGTGCGATTACGTCGCGGGTTGTGACGGTTTTCATGGTGTGGCCCGTCAGTCGATTCCACCCGAGGCGCTGCAGGTGTTCGAGCGCGTCTACCCCTTCGGCTGGCTGGGCGTGCTTGCCGATACGCCGCCGGTGCACCCGGAGCTGGTGTACGCCACGCACCCGCGTGGCTTTGCGCTGTGCAGCATGCGTTCGCTGACCCGCAGTCGTTACTACCTGCAGGTTCCCGCACAGGAGCCATTGGCCGACTGGTCGGACGAGCGCTTCTGGGATGAGCTCAAGACCCGTCTGCCGGTCGAGCTGGCTGAACAGCTGGTCACCGGCCCGTCGATTGAAAAAAGCATCGCTCCGCTGCGCAGCTTCGTGGTGGAGCCGATGCAGTACGGGCGCCTGTTCCTGCTCGGCGATGCCGCGCATATCGTGCCGCCTACCGGGGCCAAGGGCTTGAACCTGGCGGCCAGTGATGTGAGCACATTGTTTCGGATCCTGCTCAAGGTATACGGCGAGGGGCGCGTGGACTTGCTTGAGCGCTACTCTGCCATCTGCCTGCGGCGGGTGTGGAAGGCCGAACGGTTTTCCTGGTGGATGACCTCGATGCTGCATCAGTTTCCCCAGGCGGACGGCTTCACTCGGCGCATTGCCGAGAGCGAACTGGATTACTTCATGGGTTCCGAGGCCGGGCGCAAAACTATCGCGGAAAATTACGTCGGGCTTCCTTACGAGGCTATCGAATAGCCTGCTATCGTATTCAGCATTTGCGCAGGCTGCCGTTGCCTGCGGGCCCTGCTCGAAGGTTGTGCCGTGACCCCTCTCAATCAGCCCACTCCCACCGTTCCTGCCGTGCGCAGCATTCTCGCCGCGCTGATGCTGGCGATCTTTCTCGGCGCCCTGGACCAGACCATTGTCGCCGTGTCGATGCCGGCCATTTCCGCGCAGTTCCATGACGTCAACCTGCTGGCCTGGGTGATCTCCGGCTACATGGTGGCGATGACGGTGGCAGTGCCGATCTACGGCAAGCTCGGTGACCTGTATGGGCGGCGGCCGATGATGCTGATCGGTATGGGCGTGTTCACCGTCGCCTCGCTGTTCTGCGGCATGGCGCACAGCATGGAGCAACTGGTGCTGGCGCGGATTATCCAGGGCATCGGTGCCGGCGGCATGATTTCGGTGAGCCAGGCGATCATCGGCGACATCATCGCGCCCCGTGAACGCGGGCGTTACCAGGGCTATTTCAGCAGCATGTACGCGGTGGCCAGCGTCGCCGGGCCGGTGCTGGGCGGCTACATGACCGAGTACCTGTCCTGGCGCTGGGTGTTTTTGATCAACCTGCCGTTGGGCGCGGTCGCCTGGTATGTGGCCCATCGCACCCTGGTGGGGTTGCCAGTGCCGCAGCGCAAGCCGGTCATCGATTACCTGGGCACCGTGTTGATGATCATCGGCCTGACCGCCTTGTTGCTCGGCATCACCCAAATCGGGCAGGGCCGTGCCTGGCGTGACGACCAGGTGCTCGGGCTGCTGGCCTGTGCGCTGTTGGCGCTGAGCCTGTTCGTCTGGCATGAACGCCGCGCACGGGAGCCGCTGTTGCCCATGCATTTGTTCGTCAATCGCAGTGCGGTGCTGTGCTGGTGCACGATTTTCATCACCAGCTTCCAGGCGATTTCCCTGACCGTGCTGATGCCCCTGCGTTACCAGAGCGTGACCGGCGCCGGTGCCGACAGCGCGGCCCTGCACCTGCTGCCCCTGGCGATGGGCTTGCCGATGGGCGCTTATTTCGCCGGGCGCATGACGTCGGTGACCGGCCGTTATAAACCGATGATTCTCAGTGGCGCCGTGTTGAGTCCCTTGGCGATTCTCGGCATGGCTTTCAGCGCGCCCCAGGCCGTCGGGCTGACCTCGCTGTTCATGCTGTTGTGCGGGATCGCTGCGGGCATGCAGTTCCCGACCTCGTTGGTGGGTACGCAGAACTCGGTGGAGCAGCGTGATATTGGGGTGGCGACCAGCACCACCAACCTGTTCCGTTCCCTGGGCGGGGCGGTGGGGGTGGCGTGCATGTCGGCATTGCTATTGGCGCTGTTGCGCGATGCCAGTTTTGCCCACTTGACCAGTGGTGCGCTGCTGACCGAGGGCAGCTCCGGTAATGTGCTGCTCGATGGGCTCAATGCTGCGCCGGGTGAGGCTCGGGATGCATTGCGGGGGGAGTTGGCGATGACGTTTCGGCATTTGCTGATGGTGAGTGCGGGGGTGTCGGTGCTGGGGTTGGCGGCGGCTATTGCAATGCCTGATCGGGTGTTGCGGGGGCGTTAGCGCGGCGGCCTTAGAGCCGACCGGTATTTTGTGTCGACCCCGATCCAAATGTGGGAGGGGCGGTGCGACGATTCGACTTGCCCCCGATGGCGGCCTCTGGGCCGGCCAGGATGTTGGATCAGATCGAGTACATATCCGTTTCTGCGGTAACGGCCACTTAGGGTTCCGCCCTGACGGCGGCTCACTTTTGAAAAGCGCCAAAGTAAGCAAAACGCTCTTGCCCCACCACTCGGCACCTCGCCTAGGCTCGGTGTGCCCGAACGCAGGCTTGAATCCGTGGGCCGCCGCAATGGGCCATCCATGGCCCAGTGCGGCTAACCCGGTGTCCTGCCGGGTTGCCCACGGATTCAAGCCTGCGTTCGGCCAGCGTGGTTTAACGGGGCGCCCAGGATCAGAAGCAAAAGCGCGGCGGCCTTAGAGCCGACAGGTATCGTGTGTCGATCCGCGATCCAAATGTGGGAGGGGGCTTGCCCCCGATGGCGGTGTGTCAGTTACGGATGCACTCACTGACCCTCCCTCATCGGGGGCAAGCCCCCTTCCACATAAAGCCAACAGCGTACATATCCGTTAGATAAGTACTCGCCAGACGCATCAAGGGCTGTAATACCCCACCGCCACCATCAAATGCCCGGCCTTGCGCACATAAGCATGCTTATTCTCAATCTTCCCAGTCACCGGGTTCTTCCAGCGGTATTTGTATTCGCCCTGATCCTGCTCCCCCATCAACGCAAGGATCGGCTCCCCGACGGGCCTGCCGTCCGGGTCCTTGACCTTGGCGAAATCCGTATTGATCAAACGCAGATCGGTGCCATGCGCCACATAGCGCCGCGTATCCAGGTCCACCACGAACACATAGAGATCATCCTGCAGGAAACCACCGCCCAATGAGTTGATCGCCTTGAGCGTCCCCGCTTCATCCTTCACCAGCGCGTTCACCGCCTTGTTGCGCAGGGCCCGCGCCTGTTCCGGTGTGGCCCGTGGCAGGTAATAGCCGACCGCCAGGATGCGCTCGCCCACCCGCTGGTAAAACACGTGCTTGTGTTCGACCTTGCCGTCATTCCAGTTCTGCCAGCGATAATCGGCCTGCTGGATACCCTGGCCTTCGGGCGCGCTGATGGCGTGTTTGAACGAGGCTTGCAGGTCAGGCCCGAGGACTTCGGACACGTCGCGACCGATCAAGGCCGAGGAGGGGCCGCCGCTGGCCAGCAGCACGCCTTTGGTGTCGACCACGAAGACGTAGCGGTCCTGGTCGATGAATTCGCCCTGGCGGCTGAAAGCGGCCAACGCCTTGTCGCCATTGTTCTGGTAGTACACCAGGGCCTTTTCCAGCAACGCCTTGGCCGCTTGAGCGTCTGCGTCATTGGCCGTGTCGGCGTGCACCTGGCTGCCGCACAACAGCAGCAGCCAGGCGAGTCGTAGCAGTGTGTTCATCTACCCGTCCCTCGGTCTTGTTGGAATCACCAGAGCGTAGACGGTTCGGCGAACGATCAGAAGGGTTTGGTTGGCAGATATTTACCGTCCAGGGTGATTACCGCGCGCGAACCGCCCTCCGGGTCTTCGACTTTCTTGATGTCGAGCTTGAAGTTGATCGCGCTGATGATGCCGTCGCCAAACTGCTCATGCACCAGGGCCTTGAGGGTGGAGCCGTAGACCTGCAGCATTTCGTAGAACCGGTACATCGTCGGATCGGTCGGCACGCCGCCGGGGAAGCTGCCGCGCAGGGGCACGCTTTGCAGCAGTCGGCTGGCGTCCTCGTCCAGGCCGAGTTTGGCGCACACCACGTCGGCGGCGTCCTTGGGCAGCGGATGCTGGCCGAGCAGGGCGGCGGTGACGAAGGCCAGGCTCAGGCCGGTGCCGTCGGCGAGGTCCTGCCAGGACAGGTCCTTGCGCGCCTTGAGGTCGATGACGGTGTCGGCCAGGGCCAGGCGAGGGGTTTGGGAAAAGTTCGATTGCAGCATGATGAAGTCCTCTTGGGTTGAATAGGTTCAGGCGGCGTGAGCGCGGGTGGTCGGGTGTTCGAGCAGGGACACGAAGCGCGCGCTGCGTCCGTCCAGTGCGTCGATGCCACCGGTTTCGATGTCGTATACCCAGCCGTGCAGGTTCAGCCGGCCTTGCTCCAGCGCCAGGGCGACGGACGGGTGAGTCTTGAGGTTAGCCAATTGAGCGACCACGTTTTCACGCACCAGGGCATCCAGGCGCGCCGCGTCCGAGACGTGCTGGCGGGCGGCGTTGATCACCTTGGCCGACTCGGCATGGCGCAACCAGTTGGCTACCGCAGGCAGGTGGTCCAGGCAGGTGCAAGTGGAGATGGCGGTCATTGCGCCGCAGTCGGAGTGGCCGCAGATCACGATGTCGCTCACGCCGAGTACGGCCACCGCATATTCGACCGTGGCCGACACGCCGCCCGGTTCCGGCCCGTAGGACGGCACGATATTGCCGGCATTGCGGATGACGAACAGATCGCCTGGCTCCTGCTGGGTCAGCAGTTCCGGGACGACACGGCTGTCGGAGCACGACACGAACAGCGTGCCGGGGTTTTGCGTGGTGGCCAGGTGTTTGAACAGGTCGCTGCGTTGGGCAAAGGCTTCGCGCTGGAATTTGCGAAAGCCGTCGATGAGGTGCTGCATGAGGTTTCTCCTTGCGTGGCTGATGGGGCAAGGATGGAAGTTTTTAACTATAGCGTCCAAGACCGGCTTATTATGGTTTTTATAAGTCCTGCCTATAGTTGGAGCGTCATTGATGCTGCTGCGCCATATCCGTTACCTGTTGGCCGTTGCCGAGCACCGCAATTTCACCCGTGCTGCCCAGGCGCTGCATGTATCGCAGCCGACGTTGTCGCAACAGATCAAGCAACTTGAAGACACCCTGGGCGCGCCGCTGCTCGATCGTTCCGGGCGCAGCGTCAGCCTGACGGATGCGGGTGAGGCTTATGTGCGCTTTGCGCGGCTGGCGTTGCAAGACCTGGAGGCCGGTACGCGTGCGATGCACGACGTGCAGGACTTGAGCCGCGGGCATCTGCGCCTGGCGATGACCCCGACGTTTACCGCCTACCTGATCGGCCCGTTGCTGGCGCGGTTCCATGAGCTGTACCCAGGCATCACCTTGAGCGTCGAAGAGCTGACTCAGGACCGCATCGAAGCCGCGTTGGGCGAGGACTTGCTGGATATCGGCATCGGCTTTACCGGCGAGCATGGCGCGGATATCGAGTGTGAGGCACTGTTCGCCGAGGCGTTGAGCGTGGTGGTACGGGCCGATCATGCCCAGGGGAGTCGGTCGGCGTGGTTCGAGCAGCCGCTGGTGCTGCTCGATCCTGGCTTTGCCACGCGCCGCTATATCGATGAGTATTGCCGCCAGCAAGGCGTGAAACCGCGCGTGGTCATGGAGGCCAACTCCATCGGCGCGATCATTGAAATCGTGCGTAACACATCACTGGCGACCATCCTGCCCCACGCACTGGCCCAGGCGCAGGCCGGGTTGCATGCCGTGGCCATCGAGCCGCCGTTGCCGCACCGCACAGTGGGGCTGCTCAGCCGCAGAGGCGCCTATCGCAGCGCCGCGTGCGCGGCCTTTATCGCGCTGATCAAGGCGCCGCCAGCCACTGACTGACAATGCCGTCGTACACGCCGGTCGCCACGCTCAAATGCAACCACTGGTCGACATAGCTTTTCCACGCCACATCGTCGCGCGGCAGCAGGAAGGCTTTCTGGCTGTACTGCATCTGCCGCTCGGGGTTGACCGCACACAGCCCGGGTTTCTGTTTTTGTTGGTAACGCGCTTCGCTGGCGTCGGTGATCATCACGTCGGCCTTGCCTGCCAGCAGTTCGTCAAAAATGCTCACGTTGTCGTGCAGGCGTATCTGCGCCTGGCTCAACTGGGCGCGGGCAAACGCTTCATTGGTGCCGCCCGCCGGTTCGATCACGCGCACCTGGGGCTGGTTGATCTGTTCGATGGTCTGGTAACGCTGCACGTCGGTGCAACGCACCAGCGGGATCTTGCCGTCGACACCCAGCGGCTGGCTGAAGAAGGCTTTTTTCTGGCGCTCCAGTGACACCGAAATCCCGCCTACGGCGATGTCGCAGCGTTGGGCCAGAAAGTCCGGCATCAGGGTTTTCCAGGTGGTGGGCACCCAGGTGATCGTCGCGTTGAGGCTCTTGGCCAGGGACTCGGCCATGGCGATATCAATGCCTTGGTAGCGGCCATCGGCACCCAGTGAGGTGTAAGGCATGTAGTCGCCGGTGGTGCACACTGTCAGCGTGCCACGCTGGATAACCTCGTCCAGGCGTGACGGGCTGGTATCGGCCAGGGCGGTGGTTGCCACGCTCGCCAGTACACACAGGGCTAGAGAAGCTTTCATGCGGTCGAGTCCTTGGGGCAGGTCGGGCAGTCATTATTTCCAGCGCGGGGCAGGGTGGCAAGGTAGCGGATTACCGTGCTGCGGCTTTCGACCTTTTTTTCACGTTGCGGTGGTTAAGCTGCCGATCAAGGTCGTTCACTTCAGCTATATCCACATGAGCACGCGATGTCGTCACAACCTCCATCCTCGATCGAGACCGAATTCACCGAGCGCTATGACCGTGAGCATGCCAGGGTGTGTGGTGACACGTGTCCGCCTGGGCTGTTGCAGCGCCTGGCTGCGTGGCGCGATGCGCGGTTGGTGCGCCATGCGTTGAAGGTCGCCGGGGAGCCTGGATTGATCCTCGACCTGGCCTGCGGCTCCGGACGGTTCTGGCCGGTGCTGGCAGAGCATGTCAATCGGGTGATCCTGGCATCGGACCATTCCCCGCAAATGCTCGACCATGCCCGCACCCATCACCCGGCGGCGTTGCTCAAACGGGTCAAGACATTCCCCGGCTCGGCGTTTTCCATTGGGCTGTCGGCCAATGCGGTGGATTGCATCTTCTGCCTGGAGTTGTTTCGTCATGCGCCCGATACCGAGGTGCGCCTGGCCTTGCTGCGCGAATTCCATCGGGTCAGTCGCGACACCGTGATTGTGTCCGTGGACGCACGTACGCCGGTTGAGGAGGAGTTTCGCCAGGCCGGCTTCAAGGTCTTGAATCACCGGGAGTTCCTGCCCGGCTCCAAACTCTGGTGTGTTTACGTCCTGCGTAAGAAGGGATAACTCCCGCCTGTCGGATTATTCCTCATAGTCTGTCTGAGTTTTCATGGTTGCCTGTGCACTGCGGATGCTCGCAAGTCCCTTTCGCGATATATACTGCGCGCCATTCTTCAAGGGAGAGCCGTGTGGCCATCGATATTCACTGGATCTGCGACAACGATAGCCTCGGCCAGCATTGCGCCCAATGGCAGCAGTTGCCATTCGTCGCCCTCGACACCGAATTCATGCGGGTCGACACCTTCTATCCCATTGCCGGGCTGATCCAGATCGGTGATGGCGTGCGCGCTTACCTGATCGATCCCCTGACCATCGACAACTGGCAACCCCTGGCCGCCTTGCTGGAAAACCCGGGCGTGATCAAGGTGGTGCATGCCTGCAGCGAAGACCTGGAAGTGCTGTTGCGCCTGACCGGCAGCCTGCCGGCGCCGTTGTTCGACACTCAGTTGGCGGCGGCTTACCTGAACCTGGGCTTCTCCATGGGTTACTCGCGACTGGTGCAGGCGGTGCTTGATATCGACCTGCCCAAGGGCGAGACGCGCTCGGACTGGCTGCAGCGGCCCTTGTCCGAAACCCAGGTGAGCTATGCTGCCGAAGATGCCGTGCACCTGGCCGAGGTCTACATCCGCCTGCGCCCGCAATTGAGCGATGACAAATACGCCTGGGTACTGGAAGACGGTGCCGAACTGGTGGCCAACCTGCGCCGCGAAGTCGACCCGTACGAGGTCTACCGCGACGCCAAGCTGGCGTGGAAACTGTCCCGCGCCCAGCTCGCCGTATTGCGTGAACTGTGCGCCTGGCGCGAGCAGCAGGCCCGCGCCCGTGACCTGCCGCGCAACCGCATCATTCGTGAGCACTCGTTATGGCCCCTGGCCAAATCCCAGCCGGATAACCTCGCTGCCCTGGGCAAGATCGAGGACATGCACCCGCGCACCGTGCGTCAGGATGGCCAGTTCCTGCTCGACCTGATCAAGCGCGCGGGCAGCGTGCCCATGGACCAATGGCCGCCCGCCGTGCCTGAGCCGCTGCCGGTCGACGCCGCCGCGCTGATCAAGCAACTGCGCGCCCTGGGCCAGACGTTCGCCGAGCGCCTGGACATGGCACCGGAACTGATGCTGCGCAAGAAAACCCTCGAAGCCCTGGTTAAAAGTGGCTACCCCGATGGGCCTTACCAATTACCCGATTCGCTGCGTGGCTGGCGTCGCGAATTGATGGGCCAGGCGCTGCTCGACAGCCTGGCCAATGCCGGAGAACAGCCTTGAAACGTATCTGCTCGATTTATCGCAGCCTGAAAAAAGACGGCATGTACCTCTATGTCCTCAAGAGCGACGCCCTGGAGCGGGTGCCGGAGCCGTTGATGGTCGCTTTCGGCAAGCCGCATCACGCCTTCGACATGGTGCTGACACCCGAGCGCAAACTGTCGCGCGAGGACATCGCCGTGGTCCTGGAAAACCTCGACAAGCAGGGCTATCACCTGCAAATGCCGCCCGCCGAGGACGAGTACATCGAGCACCTGCCTGAAGAGCTGCTGCGCCGCAACGACCCGATGTGATCGATCAGCGCCCGTATCAGGGCGCAGGCTTGAATGGAATTGTATTAGAGGACGGTGGCCGTAAGGATGCGGGCGGCCGTCTGCACTGTTTTTGAAAGGTTTGAACCATGCGTGTTCTGATTGCTGAACAGGATCACCCGCTCTACGCCCAATTGCTTCGCGACGCCGCGCCGGACCTTGAGGTACTGACCAGCGGCGATTCGGCCGAACTCTCACGCCTGGCCGCCGATTGCCCGGTGTGGCTGGGCCAGCCGGACCTGCTGGCGACGCTGTTGCGCCAGGGCCATCATCCGCAATGGTTGCAGTCGACCTGGGCCGGTATCACGCCACTGCTGGCCGAGGGCCTGCCGCGTGATTATCGCCTGACCCGAGCGGTCGGCATCTTTGGCCAGGTCATGGCCGAATTCGTCCTCACCTATATGCTGGGACACGAACGTGAAGTGTTGGCGCGGCTGGTCAGCCAGGTCGAGCGCAAGTGGGACAGTCGCCAGGGCCAGAGCCTGGCCGGGCGCAAGGTGCTGGTGGTCGGCACCGGCGACATTGGCCAGCGTGTGGCGCAGTTCTTGCTGCCATTTGGCGTCAAGCTGTATGGCATCGCCAGCCAGGCCCGCGAGCAGGCGCCATTTATTGAAGTCGCCGGGCTCGATCAATTGGGCCGGCTGGTGGGCGAGGTGGATTATGTGATCAACCTGCTGCCCAACACCCCTGACACCCATGACCTGTACGACGCCGCACTGTTCAAGCAATTCAAGCCGACCGCCTTGTTCATCAACGTCGGGCGCGGTGTGGCGGTGGTGGATGCCGATCTGGTCGAAGCCCTCAAGGAGGGACATCTGGCCGGAGCGGTGATCGACGTCTGTCGCCAGGAGCCGCTGCCGCAACGCCACCCGTTCTGGACGGCGTGGGGCTTGTTGTTGACCGGGCACAGCTCGGCCCCGACCTCGCCGGCAATGATGGTGGAGTTGTTCGTGCAGAACGTGCGTGCGTACCAGGCTAAACAAGCCCTGCGCGGGGAAGTAAGCTTCGAGCGCGGCTACTGATACGACGCGGTAAAAATGTGGGAGGGGGCTTGCCCCCGATAGCAGTGTGTCAGTCAATGCATAAGTTGGCTGATCCACCGCAATCGGGGGCAAACCCCCTCCCACATGGGGTATGCGCATAACTCAGAGAGTGAAATCGCCTTCCGATACCAGCTCGCTCAGCGGCTTGCGCGGGCTTGGCGCTTCGCGGCCTTGCAGGTACTCGGGCAGGCTCGACTTGTCGCCAAGCTTGCCCACTGCCACGGCGGCGTGCAGCGCATAGCCTGCGGGGATCTTCAGCTCTTTGCGGGTCAGTTCCTGATCGAAGCCGGCCATGCCATGGGTGTGCCAGCCGGTGAGGCTGGCTTGCAAGGCCAGGTGAGCCCAGGCGGCGCCGGTGTCGAAGGTGTGCCACAGGGCCGGGGTTTCTTCCGTGGCGCCGGGGGCGATAAAGTCGGTCTTCGAGGCGATGATCACCAGTGCCGACGCATGCTGCGCCCAGCCCCGGTTGAACTCGTTGAGCAAACCCAGGAAGCGCTCCCAGTCCGGCGTGTCGCGGCGGGCGTAGAGAAAGCGCCAGGGCTGCGAGTTGTAAGCCGAAGGTGCCCAGCGCGCCGCCTCGAAGAAGCTCAGCAGGGTTTCCCGGGAGATGCTCTCGCCGGTGAAGGCGCGAGGCGACCAGCGTTCGGTGAACTGGGTGTGGATCGGATAGTCGGCAACACGGGTCATGAGCAGTTCCTGATCGTCAATTCGGCGCTCAAAACTACTGCGCAACTCCTAGACTGACAAGCGTTGTTACACCGCCAGTCGCAAGCGCTTGGCCCCAAGGGGCTTGGGCACTAGACTGGCGGCCTTTGAACCTACCGATACTGATGCAGAGCCATGGCCGCCAAAGTCGAACCTTTCTGGATACGCAAAACCCTCGAACACCTCGACCAGGAGGAATGGGAATCGCTGTGCGACGGCTGTGGCCTGTGCTGCCTGCAAAAGCTTGAGGATGAAGACGACAACAGCGTCTATTACACGCGCATCGCCTGCAAACTGCTGGACCTGAAAACCTGCCAGTGCACCGACTATCCCAATCGTCGGGCGTCGGTGCCGGACTGCATCCAGCTCACGCCTGGGCAGGCCGACCAGTTCAAGTGGCTGCCGCCCACCTGCGGCTATCGCCTGGTCAGCGAGCGCAAGGATTTGCCGTTGTGGCACCACCTGGTCTGCGGCGACCGCGACGCCGTGCACCACGAACGCATTTCCCAGTCCGGGCGCATGCTCAGCGAAGGCAGCGTGCCAGAGGACGACTGGGAGGATTACCTGATCTTCCGCGCGGGTTAACCAGGAGTGCGTATGAAGGTGGGATTCACGCTGGCGACAGTGGCGCTGTTACTGGGGCTGAGCATGCCGGCGTGGAGCGCCAAAAAAGTCGACCTGGATTACCACGTCAAACTTCTGCCCCAGAGCGATCAGGCCGAAGTGCGCGTGAGCCTGTCCCAGGGCTCTGCGGTGCGCAGCCTGGATTTCGACCTTGGCCGCGACGGCGACTACAGCGATTTCAAGGCCGATGGGCAATGGAAGGTCGATGGTCATCGGGGTCACTGGCAACCCAGCGCCGACAAGGCCAGCCTGACCTACCGCGTACGTCTGGGCCACGCGCACAAACCCGGCACCTACGAAGCGCGCATGACGCCGGCCTGGGCGCTGTTTCGCGGCGACGACCTGGTGCCCACCGCACGGCTGGACCAGCAGGAGGGTGTCGAGCTGGTCGCGCGCCTGATCTTCGACCTGCCGCCGGGTTGGAACAGCATCGAGACCGCCTGGCCGCGTATCGGCAAGAACAGGTTTCGCATCGACAACGTGTCCCGCCTGTTCGACCGCCCCACCGGCTGGATGCTCGCCGGTAGCCTGGGCAGCCGGCGCATGCGCCTGGGGCAGACCGACGTCACCGTGACCTCGCCCAAGGGCCAGGGCATGCGGCGCATGGATGTGCTGACGCTGCTGACCTTTGTATGGCCGCAAGTGGAAGCCGCATTCCCGCGCCACCCAGCCAAACTGCTGGTGGTGGGCGCCAGCGACCCGATGCGCCGTGGCGCCTTTTCGGCGCGTGACTCGGTCTACCTCAACAGCCGCACGCCGCTGGTCAGTGAAGACGGCAGCAGCCCGTTGATCCGCGAAGTGGTGCAGGCCATTGCCCGTTTCAATGACCACGACACCAGTGACTGGATCAGCGAAGGCCTGGCCCGTTACTACTCCATTGAACTGGTACGCCGCGCCGGTGGGATCACCGACGAGCGGTATCAGGCGATACAGACGCGCCTGACCAAGGAGGGCAAGGCTGTGACCAGCCTGCGTGGCGAACACGTCAGTGGCGCAACAGTGTCACGGGCGGTGGTGGTGTTGCAGGAACTGGACCGCGAGATCCGCGTGAAGACCCATAACAAGCGCTCGCTGGATGACCTGGCGCAAGCGGTGATGCGCGCGGGCAGCGTGACCACGAAGGAATTTGTGCAACTGGCCGAGCGCATCATTGACGGTTCATCCGCCGTACTCGACAGCAAGCTGCTGCAGTAATCTTAAAATCCTGCACAAAACAAATGTGGGAGGGGGCTTGCCCCCGATAGCAGAGTGTCAGCCAGCAACTCTTCCGCTGACCCACCGCTATCGGGGGCAAGCCCCCTCCCACATTTAAATCTCCAGCGGCCCGATTACTCGGCTCAGCCCGGGGTTTTCACCGCTTTTTCAGCCGCCACTTCAGCCTTGGTCTTCAAGTTCTTCAGCTCCGCGCCCGCCCGCTCGATCTTCGTGCGTACGCTGTTCATTTCCTGGCGGCCTTGCTCCAGCTTGTCCTTGAGCGAGCTGTGGCCGGTAAAACCGCGTGCCAGCGCCACGCCGCCAATCGCCACCTGGATCAGCCCGAAGAGCCCGCCACGGCGCAGGCCTTTGCCGACCATCATCACGCCACCGGCCACCGAGCCGATGCGTTCCCAGCCGTGCACATTCTGGGGGCGCTGCTCGTCCGGCTGCAGGTGTTCAATCACAGGTCGCAGGGTTTTGCTGTCGCTCATGATCCGTCTCCAACAAAGGCAAGTGTCATTAGCTGACTGTTCGCAAGGGCCGCTTGTTCCCGCTATTTGAATACCTGATTTCAGTACTTCGGGCCCGAGCGGGTGTTATTGCCCTTGGCCAGGCGGTCGTAGAGCACCACGTTGACGGTGGCGGCGAGGTTCATGCAGCCGGTGGTCGGGATGTAGACCACGTCCTCGCACCAGTCGCGGATCTCTTTGTCCAGCGAGCCGTCTTCGGGGCCGAAGATGTACAGCGCGCGGTCGGGGTGGGTGTATTCGGGCAGCGGGCGGGCGCCTTCCACCAGCTCCACGGCGACGGGGATGCAGCCCAGGGGCAGGATCTTCTTCAGGTCATCGATGCCGATCAGCGGAATGTCGTGATGCACCTTCTTGGTGTCGGTGATGAAGTCCCGCGCGCGCTCGTAACGCGCGCCGGTATAGAACACCGAAGCCACGCCGTAGCAGCCGGCGGCGCGCATGACCGAGCCGACATTTTCGGGGGATTTGGGGTTATACAGACCGATGCAGCTGTAGCGTTTATTGCCCACGGGGAAGGGTGCCTTGCAGGAAAAACCGCGATTATACGGTCTTGGGCAGTGTGGTGCTTGGGCGATCGCTATCGGCGGCAAGTCGAATCGTCGCACCGCCCCTCCCACAGGGTAATGCATTCCAAAATGTGGGAGGGGGCTTGCCCCCGATGAGGCCAGTACAGCCAACGATGATCTCAGTCGTCTTTCTTCATCAACCCCGCCAACGCCGCAAACGGGTTGTGCGTCGCCTTGGCAATCGTCGGGCTGCTGGTGGAGCCTTCGCCGAAGTACTGCTGGTCGGTGTAGCGCGAATGCTCGTTGTCATGGCAGTACAGGCACAGCAGTTCCCAGTTGGAGCCGTCCTGGGGATTGTCGTCATGATTGTGGTTGCGGTGGTGCACGGTCAGTTCGCTCAGGCGCTTGCCGGCGAATTCACGGGCGCAGCGGCCGCACACGTGGGGGTACATTTTCAGGGCTTTGTCGCGGTAGCCCATTTCCCGGTCGCGCTGGGCATCGGCGAGGATGCGGTCCAGCTTGGCGGTGTGGGAGGGCGGGTTGGTCGAGCTCATCATGGCTCCTGGCTATTGGGTGGTCACGGACAGGTTGATTCTAGCTAATCACAGCGCAATTAGCCCTTGAGCTTTTCCGCAATCCAGATGGTGTGTCGCGTGCCTTTGTTGCCATGGGCAAACACCTGCACTTCTTCGGCCTTGAAACCGGCCTTGCGCAGTTTGTCGCTGAACAGTTTGTCGGCGCTGGCCGACCACACGGCAAGCACGCCCTTGGGGCGCAGGGCCTTGGCGCAGGCGGCCAGGCCACCGGCGGAATACAGCCAGCTGTTGGCTTTTTGCGTGAGGCCTTCAGGGCCGTTATCGACGTCAAGCATGATCGCATCAAACCCCTGGGGCTCGGCCTGCAGCACCTTGGCCACGTCTTCCAGGCGGATCACCGTGCGCGGGTCGAGCAAGGGCCGGCCGGACTTTTCGCCGAGCGGTCCACGATTCCACTCCACCACGCCCGGCACCAACTCCGCCACCACCACTTCGGCGCTCTTGCCCAGGTGCTTGAGCGCCGAGGCCAGGGTAAACCCCATGCCCAGGCCACCGATCAGCACCCGTGAGCCCGGACGACCGGCGACTTTGCGGCACGGAATTTCCGCCAGGGCATCTTCGGAACCGTGCATGCGCGTGTTCATCAACTGGCCGCCGTCACCGCCCTGGATCTTGATGACGAAGTCCTCACCGTATTCGAACAGGCACAAGGCACCGCCGTTGTTGGGGATCGGAGTGGTGTCCAGCAGAACGAAACGTTTCATGGAAATCTCATTGGGAAGGGCATTCTTGCGCGGTTGGGAGTAGCCTTGTGACATTCCGGTCAGGCCATGGAGCCATCGATGAAGTGCAGCATTCTAACGGTCATTGTGCTTGGCGCGCTCACATTGGGTGCGGCGCAGGCGCAGGAGTTGCAAACCGTACCGGTCGCACCCGCGCCAACCCCCGGCGCGCCGGGCACGCCAACGCCCACGTTGTACCCGCAGGTCACGCCGCCCGCCGTGCCCAAGACCAACGGCTCGCCGCCCCTGGCGCCGATCGTGCTGCCGGCGCCGCCCAAGGACCAGACGGTCCCGGGCCTGCAGCAGAACGACAGCAAGCCGAAGACGCCCGGCGGTTAAAACTGTTGCGCCAGCAGTTGCCCATCCGCCATGCGCAGGCGCCTGGACAGGGCAATGGCAATCGCGCGGATGATCTTGGCCGCGACCCTGGGCGCTTCGTTGAGCATCTTTTCCAGGGCGTCCTTGCCCAGGTTCAGCAGCACGCAGTCGGTGGCCGCAATGCAACTGGCCGAGCGCCGTTCGCCGTCGAGCACCGCCATTTCGCCAAAGGCCCGGCCGCTGCGCAGGGTGGCGATGGTCAGGCGTTGACCGGCGGGGTTGGTTTTGTGCACCGCCACCTGGCCGCTGTGGAGGATGCACATGAAGGTGCCGGCATCGCCCTCGAGGAAAATCACTTCTTCCCGGGCAATGCTGCTGATATTGAAATAGCCTGCGGCGATATGAAAATCTTCCGGCAGCAGCGGGTCGAACAAACCGCAGTCCATGAGCATGTCGCGGATTTCGTCGTTAAGCAGAGTGGGTTGTGACATAGCTGCAATCTTGGTCCATCAATTCTGTAGGCGGTCCTGTGTTCAGACAGGGCCGCCTCACTAAGTTCCTAAATCAGCTCGAGCGCCTTGAACACGAAGGCATATTCGAGCGCTACGTCACGTAATCCCTGGTAACGACCGCTCATGCCGCCGTGACCGGCGCCCAGCTCGGTCTTGAGCAGCAGCAGGTTGTCGTCCGTCTTCGTGTCGCGCAGTTTGGCCACCCACTTGGCCGCTTCCCAGTACTGCACGCGGCTGTCGTTGTAACCGGCAATCACCAGCATGTGCGGGTAGGCCTGGGCACGCACGTTTTCGTACGGCGCATAGGCCTTGATGCGCGCATACACCTCGGGCTCCTGCGGGTTGCCCCATTCGTCGTACTCGGTGACGGTCAGCGGCAGTTCCGGGTCGAGCATGGTGTTGAGCACATCGACAAACGGCACTTCGGCGATCGCCGCCTGGAACAGCTCCGGGCGTTGGTTGAGCACCGCACCGATCAACAGGCCGCCGGCGCTGCCGCCGCTGATCGCCAACTGGTTGGCGGTGGTCAGGCCCTGGGCGATGAGGTGTTCGGCGCAGGCGATGAAATCGCTGAAGGTGTTCTGTTTGTGTTCCTGCTTGCCGTTGCGGTACCAGGCCTCACCCAGCTCGCCACCGCCGCGCACGTGCGCGATGGCAAACGCCACGCCTCGGTCCAGCAGGCTCAGGCGCGCATGGGAAAACCATGGGTCCAGGCTCGAGCCATAGGCGCCGTAGCCATACAGGTACAGCGGCGTCGGCTGGCCGAGCTGGTCCCGCTTGACCACCAGGCTGATCGGCACCTGGGTGCCGTCGGCGGACATGGCCCACAGACGCTGGCTGACGTAGTCGTCGGCGTTGAACTCACCGAGTACCGGGGTTTCCTTGAGCACCTGCTGTGCCCCGCTGGCCAGTTCCAACTGGCGCACCTGGGCCGGACGGTTCAGTGCTTCATAGCGCAGGCGAATCCTGTCGCTGGCAAATTCCAGGCTGTTCTGTACGTAGAGGCTGTAAGCCGCGTCAGGCAGTTCCACGCGATAGGCCGGTACGCCCTCGGGATGCACTTCGATCACCGGCAGGCCGCCGATGCGCAGGCTCAGGGTCATGGCGCTGGCGTTGAGGCTGACGCCGTCAAGCATCACCTCGTCGCTGTGGGGGATCAGGTTCTGCCAGTCGGCTTCGGTCGGGGGCGTGCCGCTGTCAGGCGCGACGAACAGCGCGTAGTTGATACCGTCGCGGTTGCTGCGGATAAACCAGGTCCACTGGCCGTTCAACTGGCCGTGATCGACATCGTATTCGTGATCTTCCACCCGCGGCGCCAGGCAGGTGAAGTCCAGGTGCGGCTGGTCGGCGTCGAGGGCCCAGATCTCGCTGGTGGTCTTGCTGCCCAGGGCCAACAGCAACTGGCGCTCGGAGCTGGAGCGGTAGCAATGCAGGAAGAAGCGTCCGTCGGGTTCGTGGAACACTTCCTGCGCCGCCGTGCCGTCCAGGCGGTAGCGGTAAAGCTTGTGCGGACGATGAGTGTCGTCCAGTTCGCCGAAAAACAGCGTGATGCTGTCGTTGGCCCAGGTCATGCTGCCGTCGCAGTTGTCGAATGCCAGCTCACTGACCTTGTCGGTCGACAATTCCTTCACGTACAGGGTGTAGATCTCTTCACCGGTGGTGTCGAGGCTGTAGGCCAGGCGCTGATGGTCGGGGCTGATGCTGAACGCGCCGAGGGAGAAAAAGCCGCCATTGGCCAGCACGTTCGGGTCCAGCAACAATTCTTCGCTGCGCTCATCCACCTGGTTGCTGTCATCGGCCGGGCGCCGGCAGCGGTAGTGACGCGCGTATTCGTCACCGGCGGTGGTGCGCGTGTAGTACAGGTACGGGCCCCAGGGGGAGGGCAGGGACAAGTCGGTTTCCAGGATACGGCCCTTGATTTCCTCGAACAGCGTCTCGCGCAGTGCCTGCTGGTCGGCCAGTTGGGTTTCCTGCCAGGCGTTTTCCGCCTTGAGGTAATCGAGGACTTCAGTGCTGTCACGTTCCTGCAGCCAGGCGTACGGGTCTGAACCTGGGGCTTTGCGGGCAATCGGTGCGGTGGAAATAGGCATGGATAATTCTCTATCGGGCGGACGGTGGCCGGCATTGCAGCCGCGACACGCAAAAGCCGTTATCATAGCCGCCTCTTTGCCAGCCTTGCCATGGACACCATGACCGAGAACGACTATCTGACCGCTTGGGGCCTTTACGCCTTCGCCGCTTTGGGCTGCCTGTTGGTGTGGTGGCGCATGACCCGCTGGACCTGGCGCTGGCTGCGTGAGCCGTTGCAGTTACTGATGGCGGTGCTGTTGCTCAGCCCCACCATTGTCGACCCGATCAAGACCCAGTTCGCGCCTGCCGTGGCGATCACCGCCCTGGACCTGCTGCTCAAGGTCGGCAATAACGCCTGGCGCGCCATCTCCGACCTGTTCATGTACACCATGATCGTGTTCGCGCTGTACATCGTGTTCGTGCTGATCCGCTGGCCCATCGAGCGCGCCGCCAACGCCCGCCGTGAGCGCAAGGCCGCCACGGACGCCGCGCTGGCCGCGGAGCCTGAGGAAGACGAACCGTTCCGTCGCCCGTCCCCGGCCCCCGCCTCCGGCATGCGGGTCGAACCGCGCCTTTAACGTTGTCCGCCCTGCAGCGAGAGCCCTGGCATGTGTGAATTATTGGGCATGAGTGCCAACGTCCCCACCGATATCGTGTTCAGCTTCACCGGGCTGATGCAGCGGGGCGGGCGAACCGGCCCCCACCGCGACGGTTGGGGCATCGCCTTCTACGAAGGCCGTGGCCTGCGGCTGTTCCAGGATCCGGCCGCGAGCAGCGAGTCGGAAGTCGCCCTGCTGGTGCAGCGCTATCCCATCAAGAGCGAAGTGGTGATCGGCCATATCCGCCAGGCCAATGTGGGCAAGGTGAGCCTGGCCAATACCCACCCGTTCGTGCGCGAACTGTGGGGGCGCAACTGGTGTTTTGCGCACAATGGCCAACTGGCGGACTTCACCCCCCGCGCCACCTTCTACCGGCCGGTGGGCGACACCGACAGTGAAGCGGCATTCTGCGACTTGCTCAACCGCGTGCGCGAAGCCTTCCCCGAGCCGGTGGATATCGAGCAGATGCTGCCGGACCTGATCGCCGCCTGCGCCGAATATCGCAGCAAAGGCGTGTTCAACTGCCTGCTCAGCGATGGCGACTGGCTGTTTTGCTACTGCTCGACCAAGCTGGCGCAGATTACCCGACGTGCGCCGTTTGGCCCGGCGCGCTTGAAAGATGTCGACGTGATCGTCGATTTTCAGGCCGAAACCACCCCCAACGACGTGGTAACGGTGATCGCCACCGAACCGCTGACCGACAACGAAAACTGGACCCGCTACGAACCGGGCCAATGGAGCCTGTGGCGACGCGGTGAATGCGTCAGCCAGGGCGTTACCGAATAAGGAATCGACCATGTTGCTCAGCTATCTGCGGTTGGTGCTGTTTGCCATAGGTTTGTTGGTCGGCGTGCAAGTGCCGGGGTTTATCAACGATTACGCCAAGCGCGTCGAAGCCCACCTGATCGAGGCCCAGACGGGCCTGCGCGGGTTCGAGTCCACCGCGCAGCAGTTCTTCAACGGTGACATGCAAGCCCTGGTGGCGCATTACCGTGCCAGTGATGACCCGGTGTTCCAGAGCGACGCCAGCAGCCTGGGCGCGATGCTCGACCGTCAGCTGGCGTTGGACAAGCAATTCCAGGCCATGCAGGGCCCCTGGTACATTCGCGCCCTGCAGGTGGCGGTGGCGGCTGATCCGGATATTCGCCTGGAAACCTGGAATGGCTACAGCTACCAGATCCTGCTGACGCCCGAGGCCATGGGCTGGGGCCTGGGCGGGGCGATGCTGCTGTCGTTCGGTATCGAATGCCTGTATCGCCTGATCGACTGGGTGGTGCTGGGCGGCCGGCGCCTGCGCCAGAGCCGGCCGATTGAAGAGCGGGATTTGAAGGGGCTCTAAGTCTTGACAAAAATCCAGTGTGGGAGGGGGCTTGCCCCCGATGGCAGTGTGTCAGCCAACATATGTTTAGCTGACCCACCGCGATCGGGGGCAAGCCCCCTCCCACATTTGGATCCGGTTTAACTCAGTACCATCCGCTCTTTACCGACTTCCTCGGCATAGCGGGCGACGACCTTCTGGCACAACCCCACAATCTCCTCCACCAACTCCACCCCCACGCGCCACGACACCACCACCTGCAAGTTCGGCAGTTGCTGCGCCATCGCCAGCATCACCAGTTCCCCCCGTGCCAGTTCTTCGCTGACCAGCACCGGCGGCAGCGCGCCAATGCCAAAACCATCGCGCAGTAGCCGGGTGATGGCTGATACCGAGTTGACGCAGTTCATGCGCGGTGCGGCGACGCCGTTGGCCTGCATCAAACTCAACACATCCTGATGGGGACAGGAGTTTTTCGAGTAGGTGATGATGCGTTCCTGGGCCAGTTCGGCGAGGGAGGCGTAATCGCGGTTATAGATCGACTGGCTGGCGACAATCCAGGCCATGGGGTGACTGCCCAGTTCCAGGCTGCGCACGCTCTCAAGGCGCAGCAGGTCGGTTTGCAGGATCAGGTCCAGGAAGCCTTTTTGCAGCTGATCGCTGAGGTTCAGCGCAGTATCGGCGACCAGTTCGATTTCAACCCGCGGAAACAGGTTCATCAGTTCAGCGACCAACGGGCTGAGCCAGGTATGGATCACGGTGTCCATTGCGCCGATCCGAATGCGTCCGACCTTGCTGCTGGTGGTTTCCAGGGACTGCTTCAAGCCCTGCAGGGTCACCATCATCTGCTCGGCATAATCGAGCACCTTCAAGCCTTCCGGGGTCAGGCTCACACCGCGCGAATCGCGCAGGAACAGCTTCACCCCCAACTCGCTCTCCAGCACCGCAATGCGGCTGGAGATCGACGCCTGGGTGGTGAACAGCTTTTCGGCGGTCAGGCGGAAACTCTTGAGCTTGGCCACCCAGACGAAGGTTTCGAGGAACTTCAAATTCATGGGATCAACTTTTTCTTATGCATGGATCGGTTTTTATTAGTTGGACGCCGCAGCGTGGCGGCGCCAAAAATCGAGCCGTTCCACGATAAGCGTCGTTGGGGTTCAGGACAACATCGTTGCGAGATGTTGGTAAAAGATCCCACACTACAAAAAAACAAAGCCTACAGGAGCGACCCCGTGAGCCGCCTGCTATTGAATTGCGACATCGGCGAGAGCTTCGGCAACTGGACCCTGGGTCTGGACGCCGAAGTCATGCCGTTCATCGACTGCGCCAACGTGGCGTGCGGCTTCCATGCCGGCGACCCGAGCATCATGCGCAAGACCGTCAGCCTGGCGCTCAAGCATGGCGTGCAAGTAGGCGCGCACCCGGCCTATCAGGACCTGCAAGGTTTCGGCCGACGCTCCATGCAGTACACCCCTCAGGAAATCCAGGACCTGTTGCATTACCAGATCGGTGCGCTGGAGGGCATCTGCCGCGCCCAAGGCGGGCGCGTCAGTTACGTGAAACCGCATGGCGCCATGTACAACGACATGATGGCCAACCCCGCACAGCTGCGCGCGGTGCTGCAGGCCGTGGCTGCTTACGGCGACCTGCCGCTGATGCTGCTGGCCACGCGCGACAACAGCGGGGCCCAAGCCCTGGGCGATGAATACGGCGTGACCCTGTGGTTCGAAGCCTTTGCCGACCGTGCCTATGACAGCCAGGGCCATCTGGTTTCGCGCCAGTTGCCGGGCGCGGTGCATCATGACGCCGACACCATCGTCCAGCAGGCCCTGACCCTTTCCCGTGGTGAGGCGCTGACTGCCAGTGACGGCAGCTCGCTGATCCTGCAGGCCAATACGCTGTGTGTACACGGTGATAACGCCAGCTCCATGGCCGCGGTGCAGCGTATCCGCGAGGCGTTGAGGCCAGCATGAAGCCACGGATTGAAGTGGTGGCCATCGACTGCCTGATGGTGCGTTTGTTTGACGTGATTGCCGAAGCCAACATGC
The DNA here is from genome assembly GCF_002934065.1 of Pseudomonas orientalis. Taxonomy (NCBI): domain Bacteria; kingdom Pseudomonadati; phylum Pseudomonadota; class Gammaproteobacteria; order Pseudomonadales; family Pseudomonadaceae; genus Pseudomonas; species Pseudomonas orientalis. The sequence goes on from NZ_CP018049.1 coordinate 1,688,545, forward strand.
CCTGGATGCTCGCTGCCACCCAACGTCTGCGCAGCGGGTTCGGCAGCGCGCTGGTTGACCTGGTGCCGTCCTACACCACTTTGATGGTGCATTACGACCTCACCCTCCTGACCCCGGCCCAGGCACGGACGTTGATCGACCAGGCCCTGACCAACCTGCAGCCCCAGGCCCAGGGCGGCGGCCGTTGCCATGTGCTGCCGGTATGGTACGACCTCAGCGTCGGGCCGGAGCTGAGCTTGCTGTCGCAGCGCAGCGGGCTGGCGGTCGCTGAAGTGATTCGTCGCCACAGCGACCACCTGTATCAAGTGTTCGCCCTGGGGTTCGCCCCCGGTTTTGCCTTCATGGGACTGGTGGACGACATCCTCGCCACGCCGCGTCTCAACACCCCGCGCAAACGCGTGGCGGCCGGCAGCGTGGGCATCGCCGAGCGGCAAACCGCCGCCTATCCGGTCGTATCCCCCGGCGGCTGGAACCTGATCGGGCGCACCCCGGCCACACTGTTCGACCGCGAACGCGACGGCTACAGCCTGATGCAGCCCGGCGATACGGTGCGTTTCGAGGCGGTCGGCCACGCTGAGTTCGTCAACCTGGGCGGCGATGACACGCCTCTGGAGGCGCACGCATGAGCCGCTTGATCATTGAGGCCAGCACACCGCTGTGCCTGTTGCAGGACGCCGGTCGTTTCGGCGTACGCCACCTTGGCGTGACCCAGGGCGGAGCGCTGGATTGGGTGTCGATGTCATGGGCCAATTGGCTGCTGGACAATGCCCTGGATGCGCCGGTAATAGAAATTACCCTGGGCGGTTTTACCGTACAGGCCGAGGACTACTGTTTGTTGGCCCTGGCCGGTGCGGACTTGGGCGCCTTCATTGATGAACGTGCGATCAGCCCGGGGCGCAGCTTTATCCTGCAAAAGGGCCAGCGCCTGCGCTTCACCCAACCGTTCAAAGGCGCGCGGGCTTACCTGGCGGCACCGGGCGGGTTCGACGCGCCGGATGTGTTGGGCAGTTGCGCCACCGTAGTACGTGAGGAACTGGGTGGCGTAGACGGTTTCGGCAAGGCGTTGGCTGAAGGCGGGCGACTGGCTTATTCCGGTACGGGCGGCGCAATGAAAGTGCTGGCCAAGCCGGATTTGCCATCCGGTGCATCACTGGACGTGATCATCGGCGCTCAGATCGGCCGGTTCAGCGGCCAAAGCCTGTTCGATGCGTTCAACACCGAATGGGCCCTGGACAGCCGCGCCGACCGCATGGGCATGCGCTTGCTGGGCACGCCGCTGCAGTACCAGGGGCCATCGTTGATTTCCGAAGGTATTCCCTTGGGCGCCATCCAGGTACCGCCGGACGGGCAGCCGATTGTGTTGCTCAATGATCGGCAGACCATTGGTGGTTATCCCCGGTTGGGCGCGTTGACGCCGTTATCGCTGGCGCGGTTGGCGCAGTGTTTGCCCGGGGAGAAAGTAAGGTTGGCGCCCATGGTGCAGGAGACGGCACATCGGCAGCATGTCAACTATTTGCAGCGGCTGAGCACTGGCTGATAAACACAGAGGTCCAAATGTGGGAGGGGGCTTGCCCCCTATAGCGGTGTGTCAGTCAACACATCTATGACTGAACCACTGCCATCGGGGGCAAGCCCCCTCCCACATTGGATAGGTGTTGGATGAGGCATGTGGGCTATTTGGACAAGAAGCGCATCCCTTCCTCAAGCCCGCGCAACGTCAGCGGATACATCTGATCCTCCACCAACTCCCGCACAATCGCCGTCGATGCCGTATATCCCCAGGTATCTTTCGGATACGGGTTTATCCAGATCAGTTTCTTGTACTTGGCCATGAACCGCTGCATCCACACATACCCAGGCTCCTCGTTCCAGTGCTCGACGCTGCCGCCGGCCTGGGTGATCTCATAGGGCGCCATGGACGCATCGCCGATGAAAATCACTTTGTAATCAGCGCCGTATTTGTGCAGCACATCCTGGGTGGAGGTGCGTTCCGAGGTGCGCCGCTGGTTGTTCTTCCACACCGACTCGTAGACGAAGTTGTGGAAGTAGAAGTACTCCAGGTGCTTGAACTCGGTTTTGCACGCCGAGAACAGTTCTTCGCAGATTTTCACGTGGGCGTCCATCGAGCCGCCGATGTCGAACAGCAACAACAGCTTGATGGTGTTGCGCCGCTCAGGACGCATCTGGATATTCAGCAGCCCGGCGTCGCGTGCGGTGTGGTCGATGGTGCCGTCGATGTCCAGCTCTTCGGCCGCGCCCTGGCGGGCAAACTTGCGCAGGCGGCGCAGGGCGATCTTGATATTGCGCGTGCCCAACTCAACCTGGTCGTCGAGGTTCTTGTACTCGCGCTGGTCCCAGACCTTGACCGCCTTGCCCTGGCGCTTGCCGGCATCGCCCACGCGGATGCCTTCGGGGTTGTAGCCACCGGAACCGAAGGGGCTCGTGCCGCCGGTGCCAATCCACTTGTTGCCGCCGGCGTGGCGTTCCTTCTGTTCTTCCAGGCGTTTCTTGAACTCCTCGATCAGCTTGTCGAGGCCGCCGAGGGACTGGATCTGCGCGCGTTCCTCGTCGCTCAGCGAGCGTTCGAACTCCTTGCGCAGCCAGTCTTCGGGGATCAGCGCCTGCAAATGGTCATCGAGCTTTTCCAGGCCGTTGAAGTAGGCACCGAAGGCCCGGTCGAACTTGTCGAAATGCCGCTCGTCCTTGACCAGGATCGCCCGGGCCAGGTAGTAGAACTCGTCCATGTCGGCGAAGGTCACGCGCTGTTTCAGCGCGTTGATCAGGTCGAGCAGCTCACGCACCGACACGGGCACCTTGGCGGCACGCATTTCATTGAACAGGTTGAGCAACATTATCGATTACCGCGACGGCTCATGAATGCCAGACGTTCCAGCAACTGCACGTCCTGCTCGTTCTTCACCAGCGCACCGGCCAGCGGCGGGATGGCCTTGGTCGGGTCGCGTTCGCGCAGTACCGCTTCGCCGATGTTGTCGGCCATCAGCAGCTTGAGCCAGTCGACCAGTTCGGAGGTGGAGGGTTTTTTCTTCAGGCCTGGCACCTTGCGCACGTCAAAGAACACATCCAGCGCTTCGCTGACCAGGTCTTTCTTGATGTCCGGATAGTGCACATCGACGATTTTCTGCAGGGTCGTGCGGTCGGGAAAGGCGATGTAATGGAAGAAGCAGCGGCGCAGGAAGGCGTCCGGCAGCTCTTTCTCGTTGTTGGAGGTAATGATGATGATCGGGCGTTTTTTCGCCTTGATGGTCTCGTCGATTTCGTAGACGTAGAACTCCATCTTGTCGAGTTCCTGCAACAGGTCGTTGGGGAACTCGATGTCGGCCTTGTCGATTTCGTCGATCAGCAGGATCACCCGCTCTTCGGACTCGAAAGCCTCCCAGAGCTTGCCCTTTTTCAGGTAGTTGCGCACGTCATGCACTTTGTCCACGCCCAGCTGCGAGTCGCGCAGGCGGCTGACCGCGTCGTACTCGTAGAGGCCCTGGTGGGCCTTGGTGGTGGACTTGATGTGCCAGGTGATCAACCTGGCGCCGAAGGACTCGGCCAGTTGCTCGGCAAGCATGGTCTTGCCGGTGCCCGGTTCGCCCTTGACCAGCAGCGGCCGCTCCAGGGTGATGGCGGCGTTGACGGCCAGTTTCAGGTCATCGGTAGCCACATAGGCCTGGGTGCCTTCGAACTTCATCGGTCATTCCTCGAATTCATCAATGCCCGACTATACCGCGCAGCCCCGGCGACTGTGAACGCAGACGGGGCATTCAGTCTCTGAATGACTGGTCACTTCAATCTCTTGGTCACTGGGGGACATGTGGGAGGGGGCTTGCCCCCGATAGCAGTGGTTCAGTTACAGATGTATAGACTGACACACCGTCATCGGGAGCAAGCCCCCTCCCACAGTTTTAATCGGCGCTAGGCTTGGGTTGTTCGTAGCGGGCATTGAAGGCCTGGATAAAGCCATTGCGCAGAATCGCAATAACCGCTGAAAACGCACTGACATTCTGCTGATGCACGCTGCCGCTCAGTTCAACCCGGGTCGCGAACTGGTTCTTGCGCTGGTTCTTCAATACCGTCTCGCTGGCGCCGACCACAGCCTCCCAGATCGAGCGGAAGATGTTCTTGTCTTTGTTTTCCACGTCCTGCTGCCAGTCGAATACTTCGACATCGCGCAACAGCGGTTTGATGTAGCCGCTCAGTTGGCCTTTTTCCGCCTGGGCTTCGACCACCACGTCGCCGGTGCCGGCCTTGAAGTCGAATTTGCCGTAAGCCGAGGCGAAGTCATTCATGCGCTTGAGTTGCAGGTCGCGGGCACGAAAGCGGAACTCGAACTCTTCGAAATCACTCAGCGGGTCAAAGGTGGCGCTGGCTTCCAGCGGCGCCTGGCCTTGCAACAGCGCCTTGCCCTCAAAGCGCGCGTCGCGCTTGCCCTCAACGTCCACCACGTTGGTCAGGTTATAGAGGCTGGCATTGACCCCGGTGGCGTTGATATTCACCTCAGGCTTGGAACTGAAGTTATGAAAGGCGATCTTGCCGTCTTCGATGCGCACTTCGTTGAGGGTGATCGGCAACAACTTGCTCAGTTGTTCCTGCCAGTCGGTGCCTTTACCGGTCTGGGACGCCTGCTTGTTGGCGCCGCCGTCGACGAAGTTGATTTCCGGGCGTACGAAATGCCCTTCGGCCACGACGGCATGGTCGTACCACAGCGAATGCCAGCTCACCGCGAACTCGATCAGCGGCGCCTTGACGAACGGCACCGGCACCTTGCCGTCCACCTTGACGATCTGCAGCCCGTTGATCCGGTAGGCGCCGCGCCACAAGGCCAGGTCCACATCGGCGATTTCGCCACGGTAATCGCCCATGTCGGCGAGCTTTTCATTCAGGTAGTTGCGCACCAGGTAAGGCAGCGCGATGTTTGCGGCAACCAGGACCAGCACCAGCCCGGCGACGGTCCAGAGCGGCCAACTGTAGCGACGTTTCATGGGGCAGTTCTCCTTGCTCGTAGGAGATTGACTGCTGCAAGCGGCGCAACGTTCCTGCGACTGGACGCCTAGTGGCACGAGGCATACCCTTGGGGCCTTTCCGACATTGCCAAACAGGACCCGTCATGAGCCGCATTTTTGCAGACAACGCGCACTCCATCGGTAATACGCCCCTGGTGCAGATCAACCGCATCGCACCGCGCGGGGTTACCATCCTGGCCAAGATCGAGGGGCGTAACCCTGGCTACTCGGTGAAGTGCCGCATTGGCGCCAACATGATCTGGGATGCGGAAAGCAGCGGCAAACTCAAGCCGGGCATGACCATTGTCGAACCCACCTCCGGCAACACCGGCATCGGCCTGGCGTTCGTGGCGGCGGCACGCGGCTACAAACTGCTGCTCACCATGCCCGCGTCCATGAGCATCGAACGCCGTAAGGTGCTCAAGGCCCTTGGCGCCGAGCTGGTGCTGACCGAACCGGCCAAAGGCATGAAGGGCGCCATCGACAAAGCGGGCGAAATCGTCGCCGGCGACCCGAGCACCTACTTTATGCCGGCCCAGTTCGAAAACCCGGCCAACCCTGCCATTCACGAAAAAACCACCGGCCCGGAAATCTGGAACGACACCGACGGCGCCGTGGAGGTGCTGGTGGCGGGCGTGGGCACCGGCGGCACGATCACCGGTGTGTCGCGCTATATCAAGCACACCGCAGGCAAGCCGATCCTGTCGGTGGCGGTGGAACCCGCCGTGTCGCCGGTGATTACCCAGGCGCTGGCCGGTGAAGAGATCAAGCCCAGCCCGCACAAGATCCAGGGCATTGGCGCCGGTTTCGTGCCGAAAAACCTCGACCTGTCGATGGTCGACCGTGTGGAACTGGTCACCGACGACGAATCCAAGGCCATGGCCCGGCGCTTGATGCAGGAAGAGGGCATTTTGTGCGGCATTTCCTGTGGCGCCGCCATGGCTGTGGCGGTGCGCCTGGCCGAGAAACCGGACATGCAGGGCAAGACCATTGTGGTGATTCTGCCGGACTCGGGCGAGCGTTACCTGTCGAGCATGCTGTTCAGTGACCTGTTCACCGACCAGGAAAACCAGGCGTGAATCGGCTGTAGGAGCGAGCTTGCTCGCGAAGAACCTGAGAGCGCCACGTTGAATCAGTCAACCCGCGTTATCGTTGACGTTCTTCGCGAGCAAGCTCGCTCCTACAGGGGGGAGGCGTGTTGATCCAGGTCAGCCGGTCGGCAGGGGCCTTCTGCATAATGCGCCAAGTGTTTATCATGGCCGGCTGCTACGTCTGGTTTCCCCGCGACGGGAAGCTGTTGGCCAGGCGCTTATTTTCAGGAGTTGCTGCATGACCTTTTCTTTGGCCGCCAAACTGTCGGTGTTGCTGCTGTTTATCGGCAGTACGCTGTATGTGCACCTGCGCGGCAAGGCCCGTTTGCCGATGTTGCGTCAGTTCGTCAACCATTCGGCGCTCTTCGCCCCGTATAACGCCTTGATGTACCTGTTTTCCGCGGTGCCGTCCAAGCCCTACCTAGACCGCAGCAAGTTCCCGGAACTGGACGTGCTCAAGGACAACTGGGAAGTGATCCGCGAAGAGGCCATGCACCTGTTCGACGAGGGTTATATCCGCGCCGCCGAAAAGAACAACGATGCCGGTTTCGGCTCGTTCTTCAAGAAAGGCTGGAAGCGCTTCTACCTCAAATGGTACGACAAACCCCTGCCATCGGCCGAAGCCCTGTGCCCGAAAACCGTGGCGCTGGTCAGCAGCATTCCCAACGTGAAAGGCGCGATGTTCGCGCTGTTGCCCGGCGGCAGCCACCTCAACCCGCACCGTGACCCCTTCGCCGGCTCCCTGCGCTATCACCTGGGGCTGTCCACGCCGAACTCCGACGACTGCCGCATCTTCGTCGACGGCCAGGTGTATGCCTGGCGCGACGGTGAAGATGTGATGTTCGACGAGACCTACGTGCACTGGGTGAAGAACGAGACTGACAAGACCCGTGTGATCCTGTTCTGTGACATTGAACGCCCGCTGAGCAATCGCCTGATGACCCGCGTCAACCGTTGGGTCAGCAAGCAACTGGGGCGTGCGACCGCGCCGCAGAACCTGGACGACGAGCGCGTGGGCGGGATCAACCAGGCGTATGCCTGGAGCAAGACCTTCAGCGACAAGTTCAGCGGCCAGGTCAAGCAGTGGAAGCGCAAGCATCCCAAGGCCTATCGCATTGCGCGGCCGGTGTTGGCGGTGGTTGTCCTGGTGCTGCTGTGGAAGTGGCTGTTCGGCTGATCTGAGATCTGGAATGCCATCAATGTGGGAGGGGGCTTGCCCCCGATAGCGGTGGATCAGTCAGCTTATCTTCAGCTGATCCACTGCCATCGGGGGCAAGCCCCCTCCCACATTTGATCTGCAGCGATCTTTAGCTGGCGATCAACTGGCGCAGCACATAGTGCAAGATCCCACCTGCCTTGAAGTATTCCACTTCATTCAAGGTATCAATCCGGCACAGCACCTCAACCTTCTCGCTGCTGCCATCTTCGCGCGTAATCACCAGCGTCAGGCTCATCCGTGGCTCGATCTCGGCATCGGTCAGCCCGAGGATATCGATCTTTTCCTTGCCGGTAAGCTTGAGCGCCTTGCGGTTCTGGTCCAGTTTGAACTGCAGCGGCAGCACACCCATGCCCACCAGGTTGGAGCGGTGGATACGCTCGAAGCTCTCGGCGATCACCGCCTTGACCCCCAGCAGGTTGGTGCCCTTGGCCGCCCAGTCGCGGCTTGAACCGGTGCCGTATTCCTGGCCGGCGATCACCACCAACGGTGTGCCCGATGCCTGGTACTTCATGGCGGCATCGTAGATCGCCATCTTCTCGCCGGTGGCGATATACAGCGTGTTGCCGCCTTCTTCGCCGCCGAGCATTTCATTGCGGATACGGATGTTGGCAAAGGTGCCGCGCATCATCACTTCATGGTTGCCGCGACGTGAGCCGTAGGAGTTGAAGTCCCGTGGCTCCACGCCTTGCTCGCGCAGGTAACGCCCGGCCGGACTGTCGGTCTTGATGTTGCCGGCGGGGGAGATGTGGTCGGTGGTCACCGAGTCGCCGAGCAGGGCCAGTACGTTGGCGCCCTTGACGTCTTCGATCACCGGCAGCGGGCCGGCAATATCGTCGAAGAACGGCGGGTGCTGGATATAGGTGGAATCCGCTTGCCACACGTAGGTCGCCGCTTGCGGTACCTCGATCGCTTGCCACTGTTCGTCGCCGGCAAAGACTTCGGCGTATTCCTTGTGGAACATCCCCGTGGTGACCTGGGCCACCGCGTCGGCGATCTCCTGGCTGCTGGGCCAGATGTCCCTCAGGTACACCGGGTTGCCCTGCCGGTCGTTACCCAGCGGCTCGCTGCTGATGTCGATACGCACCGTACCGGCCAGCGCGTAGGCCACCACCAGGGGCGGCGAGGCCAGCCAGTTGGTTTTCACCAGCGGATGCACACGGCCTTCGAAGTTGCGGTTGCCGGACAGCACCGATGCCACGGTGAGGTCGGCTTTCTGAATGGCTTTTTCAATCGGCTCGGGCAGCGGCCCGGAGTTGCCGATGCAGGTGGTGCAGCCGTAGCCCACCAGGTCGAAACCGAGTGTGTCCAGGTAGTGAGTGAGGCCGGCCGCGTTGTAGTAGTCGGTGACCACTTTCGAGCCCGGCGCCAGCGAGCTCTTGACCCACGGTTTGCGCGTCAGGCCTTTTTCCACGGCCTTCTTCGCGAGCAGCCCGGCCGCCATCATCACGCTGGGGTTGGAAGTGTTGGTGCACGACGTAATGGCGGCGATGACCACGGCACCGTTTTTCAGGCGATAGGTGTTGCCTTCGTATTCGTAGTCGGCCTCGCCCACCAGGTCGGCATTGCCCACGGCGACGCCACCGCCGCCTTCGCTTTCCAGGCGGCCTTCTTCCTTGCTGGTGGGTTTGAATTGCAGGTCGAGGAAATCACTGAACGCCTGGCCCACATTGGGCAGGGCGACGCGGTCCTGCGGGCGTTTCGGCCCGGCGAGGCTGGCTTCGACGCTGCCCATGTCCAGGGCCAGGGTATCGGTGAAGATCGGCTCCTGGCCGGCGTTGCGCCACAGACCCTGGGCCTTGGTGTAGGCCTCGACCAGCTTGACAGTTTCCGCCGGGCGACCGGACAGACGCAGGTAGTCCAGCGTTACCTCATCGACCGGGAAAAAGCCGCAGGTGGCGCCGTATTCCGGCGCCATATTGGCGATGGTGGCACGGTCGGCCAGGGGCAGATCGGCCAGGCCGTCGCCATAGAATTCAACGAATTTACCGACCACGCCTTTTTTGCGCAGCATCTGGGTCACGGTCAGCACCAAGTCGGTGGCGGTGATGCCTTCCTTCAATTTGCCGGTGAGCTTGAAGCCGATCACTTCCGGGATCAGCATCGACACCGGCTGGCCGAGCATTGCCGCTTCCGCTTCGATCCCGCCCACGCCCCAGCCGAGTACGCCGAGGCCGTTGATCATGGTGGTGTGGGAATCGGTGCCTACCAGGGTATCGGGGAAGGCGTAGGTGTGGCCGTCTTCCTCCTTGGTCCACACGGTGCGGCCCAGGTATTCGAGGTTGACCTGATGGCAGATGCCGGTGCCAGGTGGCACCACGCTGAAGTTATCGAAGGCGCTCTGGCCCCAGCGCAGGAAGGCGTAGCGTTCGCCGTTGCGCTGCATTTCGATATCGACGTTCTGCTCGAAGGCGTCGGCGTTGCCGAACTTGTCGACCATCACTGAGTGGTCGATCACCAGGTCCACCGGCGACAGCGGGTTGATGCGCTGCGGATCGCCCCCGGCCTTGGCCACGGCGGCGCGCATGGCGGCCAGGTCGACCACGGCGGGCACGCCGGTGAAGTCCTGCATCAGCACGCGGGCGGGGCGGTATTGGATTTCGCGGTCGGACTGGCGTTCCTTGAGCCAGGCGGCGATGGCCTTGAGGTCGGTGCCGGTGACGGTTTTGTCGTCCTCCCAGCGCAGCAGGTTTTCCAGCAGCACTTTGAGCGACATCGGCAGCTTGTCCAGGTCACCCAGGCTCTTGGCGGCTTCGGGCAGGCTGAAGTAGTGGTAGGTATTGCTGTCTATTTGCAGTGTCTTAAGGGTTCTCAGGCTATCGAGGGATGACATTACATGACTCCTTATGATCCGCACGGCCACGGACCTGACGGGACGAACAGAGCGTTCAACTTAGCGCTGTTTTCATTAGCAGGCTAATAACTGGACTCTATCGCTGAGTCCAAGGTTCCGAACTCGGCTATCATGCGCGCGTTTTCATGACAGGTATTGCGATAGAGCAATCCAGTTGCCAGGAGATTCAATTGAACACCCTTTTTATGCACTGCCGCCCGGGTTTTGAAGGCGAAGTCTGTTCCGAGATCGCGGAACACGCCGCGCGCCTGAACGTGTCCGGCTACGCCAAGGCCAAGACCGGCAGCGCTTGCGCCGAATTTGTCTGCACTGAAGAAGACGGCGCGCAGCGCCTGATGCACGGCCAGCGCTTCGCCGAGCTGATCTTCCCGAGGCAATGGGCGCGCGGGGTGTTTATCGACCTGCCGGAAACCGACCGCATCAGCGTGATCCTCGCCCACCTGCGCGCGTTTCCGGTGTGCGGCAGCCTGTGGCTGGAGATGGTCGATACCAACGACGGCAAGGAACTGTCGAACTTCTGCAAGAAATTCGAAGTGCACCTGCGCAAAGCCTTGCTTAACGCCGGCCGGCTGGTGGACGACCCGAGCAAGCCGCGCCTGCTGCTGACGTTCAAGAGCGGCCGCGAAGTGTTCATGGGCCTGGCCGAGTCGAACAACTCGGCAATGTGGCCCATGGGCATCCCGCGCTTGAAATTCCCGCGTGACGCGCCCAGCCGCTCGACCTTGAAGCTGGAAGAGGCCTGGCACCACTTCATCCCCCGCGAGCAATGGGACGAACGCCTGCACGGCGACATGACCGGTGTCGACCTCGGCGCGGCCCCCGGAGGCTGGACCTGGCAACTGGTCAACCGCGGCATGCTGGTGACTGCCATCGACAACGGCCCCATGGCCGAAAGCCTGATGGACACTGGCCTGGTGCAGCACTTGATGGCCGACGGCTTCACCTTCGTGCCCAAGCAGCCGGTGGACTGGATGGTGTGCGACATCGTCGAGAAGCCCGCGCGTAACGCCGCGTTGCTGGAAACCTGGATCGGCGAGGGACATTGCCGCGAGGCGGTGGTCAACTTGAAGTTGCCGATGAAACAGCGCTATGCCGAAGTGAAGCGTTTGCTTGAGCGCATCGAAGAGGGCTTCAAGGCCCGCGGCATTCGGGTGGAAATCGGCTGCAAACAGCTGTACCACGACCGTGAGGAAGTGACGTGCCACCTGCGTCGGCTCGTGGACGTAAAGAAACCCAAGAGACACTGATACCCAATGTGGGAGCTGGCTTGCCTGCGATAGCGGTATAACCGTCGAAATTGATGTTGAATGTGCCCCCTTCATCGGGGGCAAGCCCCCTCCCACAGGGAGTCGGGTTCGTTTAGGAGTGAAGTATGAGTCTTGAATTGCCCGTTGACGGCACCCTCGACGCCACCGGCCTCAACTGCCCGGAGCCGGTGATGATGCTGCACCAGCACATCCGTGACCTGCCGCCGGGCGGCCTGCTCAAGGTGATCGCGACCGACCCGTCGACCCGCCGCGATATTCCCAAGTTCTGTGTGTTCCTTGACCATGAACTGGTCAGTCAACAAGAAGAGGCCGGCACGTACCTTTACTGGATCCGCAAGAAAGCCGCCGAACCCTTGTAGGAGCGAGCTTGCTCGCGAAAAACGCTGACGATCACGCAGCGCTTCTGGTTTAACGCGGCGCTCTCAGGTTTTTCGCGAGCGAGCTCGCTCCTACAGGGCGCGCGTGAGCGCGGTGCCTGCCCGAATGCGTCGGCGCGCACTGCGCGCCAGACGCACCAGCAGCATGCCCGCCGCGCAACTCAGGCCCACGATCAGGCCCTGCCACAAACCGCTTGGGCCGCTGGGTTCGCCCAGCCAGTCAGTCAACCCCAGGGCGTAACCCACCGGCAACCCCACGCCCCAGTAGGCGAGCAAGGTCAGCAGCATGGTCACCCGGGTGTCCTGATAGCCGCGCAGCGCACCGGCGGCGGTCACCTGGATCGAATCGGAGAACTGGAACAGCGCCGAGAACACGATCAGCATCGATGCCAGGTGGATCACCACCGGGTCGGGGGTGTAGATTGCCGCAATCTGTTCGCGAAACACCAGCATCAGGCTGCAGGACAGGCAGGCATAGGCCAGCGCCGTACCCATGCCGACGCCTGCGGCAAAGCGTGCTTCACGCGGTTCGCCACGGCCCAGGGCCTGGCCGACGCGCACGGTGACGGCCATGCTCAGGGAGTAGGGAATCATGAACACCAGGGAGCTGACATTCAGCGCGATCTGATGGCCGGATACCACCGTGGCGCCCAGGTTGCCCAGCAGCAGGGCGATGACCGCGAAGATGCTCGATTCGGCAAAGATCGCCACGCCAATCGGCAGGCCGATCCCCAGTACGCGTTTGATCACCGCCCATTGTGGCCAGTCGAAGCGCTTGAACAATTCGCTGCTCTGATACGCCGCGCCCCAGCGCGTCCACCCGGCCAGACCGAGCATCATCACCCACATTGCAATCGCCGTGGCCCAGCCGCACCCCACGCCGCCCATGGCCGGCAGGCCGAGATGGCCGTAGATGAAGACGTAGTTCAGCGGAATATTCAGCGCCAGGCCAATCAGGCCCATGACCATGCTCGGCCGCGTACGGCCCAGGCCGTCACTGAAGCAGCGAAACACGTAATACAGCGCAATGGCCGGCATCCCGGCCGCGATGCCATGCAGATAGCCCATGGACGGCTCGATCAGGTCGGGCTCGACCTTCATCGCATGCAGGATCGGCTCGGCGCACAGCAACAACAGGCCGCCGCACAGGCCGACCACCACGGCCAGCCACAATGACTGACGCACCAAAGGCCCGATTTCGTTGAGCTTGCCCGCACCGTAGCGCTGCGCGACTTTCGGCGTGGTGGCCAGCAGGGTGCCAGTCATCAGCAGGTACACCGGGATCCAGATCGAGTTACCCAGGCCCACCGCCGCCAGGTCCTTGGGGCTGACCCGCCCGGCCATCACCGCGTCGACAAAGCTCATCGCGGTGGTTGCCAGTTGGCCGATCATGATCGGCAGGGCCAGCGTCAGCAGGCCGCGCACTTCCCGACGGATGCGGGCGGGGCGGGTGAGGGTAGCGGTAGCGGTGTTCACGTACAGGTGTCCAATCAAAAAGGCAGTCGCAAGGACGGCGGATTCTACGCCTTGACGCAACGGTCAGGAAAAAACCTGTGTTGCTGATTTGTAATGCGACTACACGGGCACCCCCATAACCCATGTGTCACTTCAATCCCATGCCTGTACACTGCTGATCCGCCAAAGGAGCCCGCCATGCTGATTGTTGCCGACGAAAATATTCCGCTGCTCGATGCATTTTTCCAGGGATTTGGCGAGATTCGCCGCGTGCCCGGCCGTTCGATTGACCGCGCCACGGTGGAGCAGGCCGATGTGCTGCTGGTGCGTTCGGTGACCAACGTCAACCGCGCCCTGCTTGAGGGCTCGAAGGTGGGTTTTGTAGGCACCTGCACCATCGGCACCGATCATCTGGACCTCGATTATTTCCGCCAGGCCGGTATCCAGTGGTCCAGCGCACCGGGCTGCAATGCGCGGGGCGTGGTGGATTATGTGCTGGGCAGCTTGCAGACCCTGGCCGAAATCGAAGGGGCCGACCTCACCCGGCGTACCTATGGCATCGTGGGCGCCGGTGAGGTCGGCGGGCGGCTGGTCCAGGTGCTCAAGGGCCTGGGTTGGAACGTGCTGGTCTGCGACCCGCCACGACAGATCGCCGAAGACGGCGACTACGTGAGCCTGCAACAGATCATCGAGCAATGCGACGTGATCAGCCTGCACACGCCGCTGATCAAGTCCGGCAATGGCGCCACCTGGCATCTGTTTGATCGCCAGCGCCTGGAACAACTCAAGCCCGGCACCTGGCTGATCAACGCCAGTCGAGGCGCGGTGGTGGATAACGCCGCCCTGCGCGACGTATTACTTGAGCGCGAAGATCTGCAAGCGGTGCTGGATGTGTGGGAGGGCGAGCCGCAGGTGGATGCTGACCTGGCTGACCTGTGCGTACTGGCCACTCCGCATATCGCCGGCTACAGCCTCGACGGCAAGCAGCGCGGCACGGCGCAGGTCTATCAGGCGTTCTGTGCCCACCAGGGCCTGGAGCCGAGCATCCACTTGAGCGACCTGCTGCCGCAACCGTGGCTGGCCGAGGTGCACCTGAACGCGTCGACCGACCCGGCCTGGGCGTTGGCGACCTTGTGCCGCAGCGTGTACGACCCGCGCCGCGATGATGCGGATTTGCGCCGCAGCCTTGTGGGAACGGTGGACGAGCAGCGCAAGGCGTTTGACTTATTGCGCAAGCACTACCCGGAGCGCCGCGAGATTGATGGCCTTAAGGTGCGCATCAACGGCGAGTCGGCCGTGTTGTCGAACATCGTGACCGCACTGGGCGCGGCCTGCGTTTAGACAGCCAATAAAAAACCCGGCCACCTGGGCCGGGTTTGAAAGAGCATCGGCGTTTCAGCCTTGCTGCGCAGGCTTGACCAGGCGCTGTTCCAGTTCGCTGCACGCTTGCTGGATCATTTCTTCGGTAATCTGCACTTCGCGGCCCTTGGCATCGATGTACGAGCAAGGCAGCGCCTGCGGTTGGCGGATCACTTCAATCTTGGCATTGCTGCTGTTCTGCAAGGTCATGGCCTGTCTCCTCATCAGGTTGTGTACCTACTTTAATTCCCCCGCGTGACCGAGCTGTTACAACTCCATACACGTTCACCGGTTCGGACACCCAGTCCACCAGAAACCGGCACATATTTCCAGATCAGTCTTAGACCGATAGCCTCTAGCGGCCTCTATCGGCGGGCATAATTAACCTGACTCATTGTTATTTGCGCAAGTTCCCCCAATGTTGAGGGTTAGACTCCGTCAGTGGTGAAGCCCGTATGTTCTCAACCCGTCAACGCCGCGCGATCCGCCTGGCCAGCCGCTTCATCGCGCCCTACCGCTGGCAGGCGCTGGGCGCCCTGTTGGCGCTGATCGTCACCGCCGGTATTACCTTGTCCATGGGGCAAGGCATTCGCCTGCTGGTCGACCAGGGTTTCATGACCCAGTCACCGCACCTGCTCAACCAGTCCATCGGCCTGTTCATGCTGCTGGTGCTGGGCCTGGCGGTGGGCACGTTCACGCGCTTCTACCTGGTGTCGTGGATCGGCGAGCGCGTAGTGGCGGACATTCGCCGGCAAGTGTTCAACCACCTGATCTACCTGCATCCCGGTTTCTACGAGAACAACCGCAGCTCGGAAATCCAGTCACGCCTGACCACCGACACCACCTTGCTGCAATCGGTGATCGGCTCATCACTGTCGTTGTTCCTGCGCAATGCCTTGATGGTCATTGGCGGTATCGTGCTGCTGTTCATCACCAACCCCAAGCTCACCAGCATTGTTATGGTGGCGTTGCCGCTGGTGCTGGCGCCGATCCTCATCTTCGGCCGGCGCGTGCGCAGCCTTTCGCGACTGAGCCAGGATCGCATCGCTGATGTCGGCAGCTACGTGGCCGAGACCCTGGGCCAGATCAAGACCGTGCAGGCCTATAACCATCAGGTGCAGGACGAACAGCGTTTCGCCCTGACCGTGGAAGAGGCGTTCACCACGGCGCGCAAACGCATCCTGCAGCGGTCCTGGCTGATTACCCTGGTGATCATGCTGGTGCTCGGTGCCGTGGGCGTGATGTTGTGGGTCGGCGGCATGGACGTGATCAGCGGGCGCATCTCCGGCGGTGAGCTGGCGGCGTTCGTGTTCTACAGCCTGATCGTCGGCAGCGCCGTCGGCACCTTGAGCGAAGTGCTTGGCGAATTGCAGCGAGCTGCCGGTGCGGCAGAGCGAATTGGTGAGCTGTTGCAGTCGAGCAACGACATCCAGGCGCCGGCCAGCGGCAGCGTACGCTTGCCGGAGCGTGTCAGCGGGCGCATGACGCTTGAGGACCTGCGCTTTTCCTACCCGTCGCGGCCAGACAGCTACGCCATCGATGGCCTGAACCTGACCATCAACCCCGGCGAAACCCTCGCGCTGGTGGGTCCTTCCGGCGCGGGCAAATCGACGCTCTTTGACCTGTTGCTGCGCTTCTACGACCCCCAGCAAGGCCGCATCCTGCTCGAAGGCAGGCCGCTGACCGAACTCGACCCGCTGGACCTGCGCCGCCACTTTGCCCTGGTCTCCCAGAGCCCGGCGCTGTTTTTTGGCAGCATCGAAGACAACCTCCGCTACGGTAACCCCACCGCCACCCGCGAACAGGTCGAGGCCGCTGCGCGTATCGCCCATGCCCATGACTTCATCCTGCAAATGCCCGACGGCTACCAGACCCACCTGGGCGACGGTGGCCTGGGCCTCTCCGGTGGTCAGCGGCAACGCCTGGCCATCGCCCGTGCCTTGCTGGTGGATGCACCCATCCTGCTGCTCGACGAAGCCACCAGCGCCCTCGATGCGCAGAGCGAACACCTGATCCAGCAAGCCTTGCCGCAATTGATGCGGGGCCGTACCACCCTGGTGATCGCGCATCGCCTGGCCACGGTGAAAAACGCCGACCGGATAGCGGTGATGGACCAGGGCAAACTGGTGGCCGTGGGCACGCATCAACAGTTGATTGCGAGCAATCCGCTGTATGCGCGGTTGGCGGCGTTGCAGTTCAGTGCAGATCACTAGCGCGCCAATAGCATGTGGGAGGGGGCTTGCCCCCGATAGCGGTGGGTCAGCAACGAAACTGCTGACTGACATTCTGCTATCGGGGCATAGGTATCTACACAAATTTGGTGCGACACCGCACCTGTGGCGAGGGAGCTGGCTCCCGTGGCGGCCCTGCAGCCTATAGGTATCTTACTGGTGCTCCACAATCCAAATGTGGGAGGGGGCTTGCCCCCGATGGCGGTCTCTAGGCTGGCCGGGATGTTGGATCAGACCGGGTACATATCCGTTTCTGCGGTAACGGCTACTTAGGGTTCCGCTTTTACAGCGGCTCACTTTTGAAAAGCCGGAATGCCGGCCCAGTCAAAAGTAAGCAAAACGCTCTTGCCCCACCACTCGGCACCTCGCTTGGGCTCGGTGTGCCCGAACGCAGGCTTGAATCCGTGGGCCGCCGCAATGGGCCATCCATGGCCCAGTGCGGCTGACCCGGCGTCCTGCGGGGTTGCTCACGGATTCAAGCCTGCGTTCGGCCAGCGTGGTTTAACGGGGCGCCTAAGATCAAAAGCAGATCAAGAGCTGCTCGCTTCGCATCGTGGTTACGGTTGAGCGCTACAGCGTTGTGTAGATACCTATGGCTATCGGGGGCAAGCCCCCTCCCACATCAGGTATTCGGCAGATTCAGTGCCTTATTGGTCGTCGAAGTACCGTTCATGCCAATCCACCAGAGGCTGCGGCGAATTGAGCTTCTGCCCGTAGATCACCGAATAAGACAGCACGTTCTGCACATACTGGCGGGTTTCGTCGAACGGGATGCTTTCCACCCACACGTCGAAACTCAGGTGATCGGCACCGCGCAGCCATTGACGCACGCGGCCGGGGCCGGCGTTGTAGGCGGCGGAAGCGAGCACACGGTTGCCGTTGAACTGGCTGTGCACCTGGCTCAGGTAGGCGGCGCCGAGCTGGATGTTTTTGTCCGGGTCCAGTACCTGGGCCGGGGAGGCCAGGGGAATGCTGAACTTGCGCGCGGTTTCCTTGGCGGTACCGGGCATCAGTTGCATCAGGCCGCTGGCGCCGACACCGGAGCGGGCGTCATCCATGAAGGCGCTTTCCTGCCGGGTGATCGCGAACACCCAGCTCGAATGCAGGCCGCGCACCTTGGCCTCGCGCACCAGGGTGTCGCGGTGGGCCATCGGGAAGCGGATGTCCAGGTCGTCCCAATATTGCGCCTGGCTGATCGTGCGGATCGCCGGGAAGTACCACTTCATGTCGTAGGCCAGCTTCGCCTGCGCGACCATTTCATCACGGTTGAAGTGGCGGCTGACGTGGTACCACTCGCGGCGGCCATCGACGATCTGGCCACGGGCATAGAACTCCAGGGCACGGCGCACGCCTGGGGTATTGCGCACTTTATTGACCAGCGCCTGGCTCATCACCAGCGGCTTGTTGTTCAACTGGTAAGGGGTCTTGGAGCGGTCGGCGGCGAGGAAACCGTAGAAGTCGCGTTCCTTGGCCACGTTTTTATACAGCACCAGCGCCTGCGGGTTTTTCGGTTCGGCCAGCTCCAGGCTACGCGCCTGCCAGTAGCGCCAGCGGTTGGTGGTGGCCAGGTCCTGGGGCAGCTTGCGGGTCAGTTGGTAGGCATCTTCCCAGCGCGCCAGGCGCAGCAGCAGGCGCAGGCGCCATTCCGAGACGGTGTTGTCACGCAACTCCGGGTCGTATTGGGTCATGACGTCCAACGCACGAGGGTCGTAGCGACGGGCGAGGGTCAGGCCGATTTCCCGGGCAATCGAGACTTTTTCGTCACGGGAGAAGTGCATGCTGCTGGCGTAGCCGTCCAGCAGGGCCATGGCCTTGTCCGGGTCCTGGCGGGCCAGTCGGCGCAGGCCCAGGCCCACGGCGTCGGACATGGCCTCGGTGGCCGGCAGGAAGCGCGACGGGTCGCCGAGCATGTCGGGTTTTTGCGCCACGTCGATCATCAGGCGGCCCTGGGCGCCGAGCGTCGGCAGGGTTTTCACCAGGCTGTTGGCCAGTGCGTAGTTGCGTGCTTCGGCGGCCAGCTTGGTGCGGTCCCAGATTTTCTGTTCGGTCAACTGACCGTCAGAGGCCCACTGGCCAAAGGTCACATCGCAGGCGGCCGGCTGGGATTTGCCGGTCATCCACAACTTCTCGGCGGTCTTGTATCCTTCGGCCTTGAGGTTGTGGGTCAGTTGGTACTGGCCGTGCAGGCAGTCCAGCTCGACGAAATTGAGCTTGGTGTCGTAGTACTTTTCAAAGGTCTGCCAGTCACCCCGTTCGGCCAGCCAGCGCAACCAGCGCAGCTTCATCCAGTTGGCCTGGGGCAGGTCGCCGTTTTTGGCGAGGAACTGTTCGATTTCCTGGTTGCTCGCGGTTTTAAGGCGTGCAGTCAGTTCGTCATACGCCAGGTACGGCGTCAGCGGGTAGTCGGCCAGGGCCTGGCTGTATTGCATGTAGGGGCCGCTGTCGCCCTTGGCGAGGGCGCGCTTGGCTTCATCGTAATATTGACGTTGGGTGGTGAGGTCCACGGCCTGGGCAGATTGAACGGCGGTGGTGGAAAGAAGCAGACAGGATAAAAAGTTGAAAAGGCGACTGCGCATGAGACGTCCGTGCAGAGAAATCACGACTAGCACCGGCATCGCCGACACTGATTGCCCCTAGCTTAGCCTTTTGCCAGCGACCGGCGAAAGCTTTGCCGGCCGGTTGGTTCAAGTTCGCGGCAAATGTCCTGCAGAACGTGTCGGCAGCGAAAATGCAGGCCGCATCCCACCCTCAACTCAGGTAGAATGCGCGCCCAGTTTTTGGAGAAGCGTATGACCCTGCTCAAATTCAGCGATGTGTCCCTTGCTTTCGGCGCTATGCCGTTGTTGGACAAGGTGTCCTGGCAGATCGCCCGTGGTGAGCGGGTGTGCATCATCGGCCGCAACGGCACCGGCAAGTCGAGCATGATGAAGCTGGTAAAAGGCGACCAGAAGCCCGATGAGGGCTCTGTCTGGCGCGCTCCGGGCCTCAAGATTGGCGAATTGCCGCAGGAATTGCCGGTAGCCGACGAGCGGACAGTGTTCGACGTGGTCGCCGAAGGCCTGGACGGCGTTGGCGAATTGCTTGCGCAATACCATCACCTGGCGCAGAACTGCGTCACCGAAGCCGACCTGGACAAGCTGATGCATGTCCAGCAAGACCTCGAAGCCCGCGATGGCTGGCGCTTGCAGCAACTGGTCGACAGCACCCTGAGCCGCCTGCAACTGCCGGCCGACAAGACCCTGGCCCAGTTGTCCGGCGGCTGGCGTCGTCGCGTGCTGCTGGCCCAGGCCCTGGTGTCCGAGCCGGATCTGTTGCTGCTCGACGAACCGACCAACCACCTGGATATCGGCGCGATCGCCTGGCTGGAAGAAGCCCTCAAGGATTTCCAGGGCGCCGTGCTGTTCATCACGCACGACCGTTCCTTCCTGCAAAACCTGGCCACCCGCATCCTCGAACTGGACCGCGGCGGCCTGATCGACTGGAACGGCGACTACGCCAGCTTCCTGGTGCATAAGGAAGCCGCACTCTCGGCTGAAGAAACCGCCAACGCCCTGTTTGACAAGAAACTGGCCCAGGAAGAAGTCTGGATCCGCCAGGGCATCAAGGCGCGTCGCACCCGTAACGAAGGCCGCGTGCGTGCGTTGAAAGCACTGCGGGTGGAGCGCAGCGAACGTCGCGAGCGCACCGGCAAGGCCAATATCCAGCTCGACACGGCCGACAAGTCGGGCAAGCAAGTGATGGTGCTGGAAAACGTCAGCTTCCATCACCCGGAAGGGCCGTTCCTGATCAAGGACTTCTCCATGGTCCTGGCGCGCGGCGACCGTATCGGCCTGCTGGGCGCCAACGGCACCGGCAAGACCACCTTGCTCAAGCTGATGCTCGGCGGTCTGCAGCCGACCAGCGGCACGGTGGAAGAGGGCACGCGTATCGACGTCGCCTACTTCGATCAGTTGCGCCACCAGTTGGACCTGGAGAAAACCGTCATCGACAACGTCGCCGAAGGTCGCGACTTTATCGACATCGACGGCCAGAGCCGCCACGTGCTCAGCTACCTGGGCGACTTCCTGTTCAGCCCGCAACGTGCGCGTACCCCGGTGAAAGCCTTGTCCGGTGGCGAGCGCGCGCGCCTGCTGCTGGCCAAGCTGTTCAGCAAGCCGGCGAACCTGCTGGTACTCGACGAACCGACCAACGACCTCGACGTGGAAACCCTCGAGTTGCTCGAAGAAGTGCTGTTGACCTTCAACGGCACCGTATTGATGGTCAGCCACGACCGGGCATTCCTCGACAACGTGGTCACCAGCACCCTGGTCTTCGAAGGCGAGGGCAAGGTGCGCGAGTATGTCGGTGGTTATCAGGACTGGCTGCGCCAGGGCGGTTCGCCGCGCCTTTTGGGCGTGACCGAAAGCAAGTCCGGCAAGGCCGACCTGACCTCTGCGGTCGTCGCGCCCGTGGCCGCCGCCGCTCCGGCACCGGAAGCTGCGCCTTCGGCCAAGAAAAAGCTCAGCTACAAGCTGCAGCGCGAGCTGGAAGCCTTGCCGGGTGAGATCGACGCCAAGGAACAGCAGATTGCCGCAGTAGAGGCAGAGATGGCTGACGCCGGTTTCTACCAGCGCCCGGCGGCGGAAACCACCAAGGTCATCGCCACCCTGGAGACGTTGAACCAGGAGTTGGAAGCGCTGGTTGAGCGTTGGGCCGAGTTGGATGCCTGAGTGATCGGCCCGCAATGAAAAAGCCCGGCGCTGTTCTATGAGCGCCGGGCTTTTTCATATGAAATGCGGTTCAAGTGTGGGAGGGGGCTTGCCCCCGATAGCGGTGTATCAGTCACCAGATGCATCAACTGACAGAATGCTATCGGGGGCAAGCCCCCTCCCACATTGGATCTACGACGTTCTTACGTATTTTTTACCAGCTTCACCGCCAGCACATCGCACGGCGCGCCGTGCAGTACATCATTGGCAGTAGAACCCAGCAACAACGCCAAACCGTGACGACCATGGCTACCCACCACGATCAAGTCGCAAGCCTTTTCCTTGGCCAAGTGATGGATTTCCTGGCGCGGTTGGCCGTATGTCAGGTGGCAGTCTTCCTTTTTCAGGTGCGGGTATTTGAGAATCAAACGATCCAGGCGCTCCTTGGCCTGGTCAAATTGTTGTTGCTGCAACTGAGAAAGATCCATCGGCACGTCACCGCCAAAGGCCATGGCCATGGGCTCGACGATATGCACCAACGACAGTATGGCGCCATTGGCCAATGCAGATTCCTGCGCGCGCTTGATCACTGGATCGCACTCTTCGGTCAGGTCGACAGCGACCAGAATATGTGTGTAAGGCATGGGGCGTTCCTCCAGGGGAGACTGCAATAAGTTCAGTATGGCTGCTTTCAAGCGCAAGCGGTTGCGTCAGGTCAAATCCGCTCATCTAGAAATTGGGGAGTACACATATGACGGTCTGGATAGTGGTGTCAATCCTTGTTGTGGTGCTGAGCCCTCTGGCATGGCTGCGTCCCTCGCGCCATCAGAGCGGGCGCATGGCCCTGCGTATGGAGGCGCGCCGCATCGGGCTGGCCATGCAACTGGCGCCCCAGGAATGGCCGCACTGGCTCAAGCAAGAGCCGCCGAGCCCTTGCGCGCAGTACTGCCGGCCACGACGCGGCAGCGCGCCGGCCATCTGGAGTTACTGGCAGTGGGAGCCGGGGGTGTGGGTCAACCAATGGCGCGAGGTGTGCGTGGACGAGAAGTTGTTGCCGTATTTTTCAACGCTGCCGGCCAACGTCTATAAGGTCGAGGCGGACAAGCAGATGATCGCCTTGTACTGGGGCGAGAAGGGCGATGCGAGCGTGTTGAAGGATATTGATGCACTGCTCAAAGCCCTGGCCTGACATAACCCACTCACTGTAGGAGCGAGCTTGCTCGCGAAAAAACCGAGAGCGCCGCGTTATAGCTCAGTTAGCTGCGTTATGGTGGCGATTTTCGCGAGCAAGCTCGCTCCTACAGAAAAACCGGAAGACCGCGCAATAAAAAGCCCGACTCATCATCGGGCTGGAGTTGGCCAGGCAGGCCGGTAAATCCTCAAGTTGCGGTTAGCCTAGCCGTCTATCCCTTTCTGTACAGGCTTTTCCCCTATCTTTCCTATTATTGATCCTGTGAATAGTTAAATATTGACGGGTTGCTACCCTGCGCTTCGGGTTCTGAACTGACTGGAAAGTCGCGTTTTTCCTAGTCTTTGGAGCGATTGACAATTGCCCGGAATTGGATGAAGGTGGCGTACCCAAATCAAACGGGCGTATGAATTGAGCGTTTGTCCTACAGACAGCTCTGACATAACCCCGACTATCGCACTGGCGGGTGTGCCTGGCGGATTGGCGTGAGCATTGATGCAGGTGTCAATGTCCAACCAGAGGCCAGCGTCCGGTGTGTACTGTTCAGCTTCCATATCGTGGAGATCAGTTGATGATTTACGAAGGTAAAGCCATCACGGTTAAGGCTCTTGAAAGTGGCATCGTCGAATTGAAATTCGACCTCAAGGGTGAGTCCGTCAACAAGTTCAACCGTCTAACCCTGAACGAACTGCGTCAGGCCGTAGACACCATCAAAGCAGATGCTTCGGTCAAGGGCGTGATCGTCTCCAGCGGCAAGGACGTGTTTATCGTCGGCGCTGACATCACCGAATTCGTCGACAACTTCAAGCTGCCCGATGCCGAGCTGGTGGCTGGCAACCTTGAAGCCAACAAGATTTTCAGCGATTTCGAAGACCTCAACGTACCCACCGTGGCTGCGATCAACGGTATCGCCCTGGGCGGCGGCCTGGAAATGTGCCTGACGGCGGACTTCCGCGTCATGTCGGCCACTGCCAAAATCGGCCTGCCTGAAGTCAAGTTGGGTATCTACCCGGGCTTTGGCGGTACCGTGCGCCTGCCGCGCATCATCGGTGCCGACAACGCCATTGAATGGATTGCCGCCGGCAAGGAAAACCGTGCTGAAGACGCGCTGAAAGTCGGTGCCGTCGATGCTGTGGTTGCCCCGGACAAACTGGCCGAAGCCGCGCTGAACCTGATCAAGGGCGCCATCAGCGGCGAATTTGACTACAAGGCCAAGCGTCAGCCGAAGCTGGAAAAACTCAAGCTCAACGCCATCGAACAAATGATGTCGTTCGAAACCGCCAAGGGTTTCGTGGCTGGCCAGGCCGGCCCGAACTACCCGGCGCCGGTTGAAGCGATCAAGACCATCCAGAAAGCCGCGAACTTCGGTCGCGACAAGGCGCTGGAAATCGAAGCTGCCGGTTTCGTCAAACTCGCCAAGACCTCTGCTGCGCAGAGCTTGATCGGCCTGTTCCTGAACGATCAGGAGCTGAAGAAAAAGGCCAAGGCCTACGACGAAATCGCCCGCGACGTGAAACAGGCCGCCGTACTCGGCGCCGGTATCATGGGCGGCGGCATCGCTTACCAGTCGGCGTCCAAAGGCACGCCGATCCTGATGAAAGACATCAACGAGCACGGTATCGAGCAGGGCCTGGCGGAAGCCGCCAAGCTGCTGGTAGGCCGCGTTGATAAAGGTCGCATGACCGCTGCGAAAATGGCTGAAGTGCTTAACGGCATTCGTCCTACGCTGTCCTACGGCGATTTCGGCCACGTCGACCTGGTGGTCGAAGCGGTTGTCGAGAATCCGAAGGTCAAGCAGGCGGTATTGGCTGAAGTCGAGGCCCAGGTCAAAGACGACACCATCCTGGCCTCCAACACCTCGACCATTTCCATCTCGCTGCTGGCTCAGGCCCTCAAGCGCCCGGAAAACTTCGTCGGCATGCACTTCTTCAATCCGGTGCACATGATGCCGCTGGTGGAAGTGATCCGTGGCGAGAAGTCCAGTGAACAGGCGGTGGCCACCACCGTTGCCTACGCCAAGAAAATGGGCAAGAACCCGATCGTGGTCAACGACTGCCCGGGCTTTTTGGTCAACCGTGTGCTGTTCCCGTACTTCGGCGGTTTCGCCAAGCTGGTCAGCGCCGGTGTGGACTTCGTGCGCATCGACAAGGTCATGGAGAAATTCGGCTGGCCCATGGGCCCGGCGTACCTGATGGACGTGGTCGGTATCGACACCGGCCACCATGGTCGCGACGTCATGGCTGAAGGTTTCCCGGACCGCATGAAAGACGACCGTCGTTCGGCGATCGATGCGCTGTACGAGGCCAAGCGCCTGGGTCAGAAGAACGGCAAGGGTTTCTACGCCTACGAGGCCGACAAGAAGGGCAAGCAGAAGAAAGTGGCCGACCCGTCGGTGCACGAAGTGCTGGCCCCGGTCATCTACGAACAGCGTGAGGTGTCGGACGAAGACATCATCAACTGGATGATGATCGCTCTGTGCCTGGAAACCGTACGTTGCCTGGAAGACGGCATCGTCGAGACCGCCGCCGAGGCCGATATGGGCCTGGTGTACGGTATTGGTTTCCCTCCATTCCGTGGTGGTGCGCTGCGTTACATCGACTCGATCGGTGTGGCCGAGTTCGTTGCCCTGGCTGACAAATACGCTGATTTGGGCCCGCTGTACCACCCGACCGCGAAGCTGCGTGAGATGGCCAAGAACGGCCAGAGCTTCTTCGGTTAAGCGCCCAATCGACTAGAGCGAGAATATTTATGAGCTTGAATCCAAGAGACGTCGTGATTGTCGACTTCGGTCGCACGCCGATGGGCCGCTCCAAGGGCGGCATGCACCGCAACACCCGCGCCGAAGACATGTCGGCGCACCTGATCAGCAAGCTGCTGGAACGCAACGTCAAGGTTGACCCGAACGAGGTCGAAGACGTGATCTGGGGCTGCGTCAACCAGACCCTGGAGCAGGGTTGGAACATCGCTCGCATGGCGTCGTTGATGACCCAGATCCCGCACACCGCGGCCGGCCAGACCGTGAGCCGCCTGTGCGGTTCGTCGATGAGCGCGCTGCACACTGCTGCGCAAGCGATCATGACCGGCAATGGCGATGTGTTCGTGGTTGGCGGCGTGGAGCACATGGGCCACGTCAGCATGATGCACGGCGTCGATCCTAATCCGCACATGTCGCTGTACGCGGCAAAAGCCTCGGGCATGATGGGCCTTACCGCGGAAATGCTCGGCAAAATGCACGGCATCACCCGTGAAGCCCAGGACGCGTTCGGCCTGCGTTCCCACCAACTCGCCCACAAGGCGACCGTGGAAGGCAAGTTCAAGGATGAAATCATCCCGATGAACGGCTATGACGAGAACGGTTTCCTGAAATTGTTCGACTACGACGAGACCATCCGTCCGGACACCACCCTGGAAAGCCTGGCGGCGCTCAAGCCGGCTTTCAACCCCAAGGGCGGCACCGTTACAGCCGGTACGTCGTCGCAGATCACCGATGGCGCTTCGTGCATGATCGTGATGTCGGCCCAGCGTGCCCAGGACCTGGGCATCCAGCCGCTGGCGGTGATTCGTTCGATGGCCGTAGCGGGTGTGGACCCGGCGATCATGGGCTATGGTCCAGTACCGGCCACGCAAAAAGCCTTGAAGCGCGCAGGCCTGACCATCTCCGATATCGACTTCTTCGAGCTCAACGAAGCCTTCGCCGCACAGGCCCTGCCAGTGCTGAAAGATCTGAAAGTACTCGACAAGATGAATGAGAAGGTTAACCTGCACGGCGGTGCGATTGCCCTGGGCCACCCATTCGGTTGCTCCGGTGCCCGCATCTCCGGCACATTGCTTAACGTGATGAAGCAAAATGGCGGCAACCTTGGGGTTGCAACCATGTGCATTGGTCTCGGCCAAGGCATTTCCACCGTCTTCGAACGCGTTTAATCGTTCGCTTGACGGAAGCCGGGGCCCAGTGCCCCGGTTTTTGTTTTTTGGAATTTTTAATATTTTTTTTCAACAAATTTTGTACGAGGGCCAGAGCATGAAAGTCGAACCAGGGCTCTACCAACATTACAAAGGGCCGCAGTACCGCGTTTTCAGCGTGGCACGGCACTCCGAAACCGAAGAAGAAGTGGTGTTTTACCAAGCACTGTATGGCGAATACGGCTTTTGGGTGCGTCCCTTGAGTATGTTCCTGGAGACCGTCGAAGTTGACGGCGAGCAGGTCCCGCGCTTTGCTTTGGTCCAGGCCGAACCCAGTCTTTTTTCAGGGCAATAACGGCAGGTCGCGCAGAATGCTGCGCTTGACCTCATCTTGTTGCCACTATATATAGCGTTGCCGCGACAGGCGCCAACTGCCTTTCACTTCTCGAATTCAGGAATTTTCCGATCCATGGGCAAATCGCTGGTCATTGTGGAATCCCCGGCTAAGGCCAAGACCATCAACAAGTACTTGGGCAACGAGTACGTGGTGAAGTCGAGTATCGGCCATATCCGAGACCTGCCCACCAGCGGTTCGGCTAGCGCCAGCAAGGAGCCAGCCGCCAAGCGCGGCAAGGCGGCCGCGGGCGAAGGTCCGGTGCTCACCCCTAAAGAGAAAGCGCGCAAGCAGCTGGTCTCACGCATGGGTGTTGACCCGGACCATGGCTGGAAGGCCAAGTACGAAATCCTTCCGGGCAAGGAAAAGGTCATCGAAGAGCTGCGCCGGCTCGCCAAAGATGCCGACACTATCTATCTCGCAACGGACTTGGACCGCGAAGGGGAGGCTATTGCCTGGCACCTGCGGGAAGCCATCGGCGGTGACGACAGCCGCTACAAGCGCGTGGTGTTCAACGAAATCACCAAGAAAGCCATCCAGGAAGCCTTCTCCAAGCCGGGCGAGCTGGACATTGACCGTGTCAACGCCCAACAGGCCCGGCGTTTCCTCGACCGCGTGGTGGGCTACATGGTGTCGCCGCTGCTGTGGGCGAAAATCGCCCGTGGCCTGTCGGCCGGCCGTGTGCAGTCGGTTGCGGTCAAGCTGGTGGTGGAGCGTGAGCGCGAAATTCGTGCGTTCAACCCCGAAGAATACTGGGAAGTCCACGCTGACCTCGGCACTGCCAAGGGCAACAACGTGCGCTTTGAAGTGGCCCGCGAGAACGGCGAGGCGTTCAAGCCGCTGAACGAAGCCCAGGCCATGGCTGCACTGGAGAAGCTCAAAGCCTCCAGCTACAGCATCGTCAAGCGTGAAGACAAACCGACCAGCAGCAAGCCGTCGGCGCCGTTCATCACCTCCACCCTGCAACAGGCCGCGAGCAACCGCCTGGGCTTTGGTGTGAAGAAGACCATGATGATGGCCCAGCGTCTGTACGAAGCGGGCTACATCACATACATGCGTACCGACTCGACCAACCTGTCGCAAGACGCGGTGGCGATGGCGCGTACTTATATCGAAAGCGAATTCGGCAAGAAGTACCTGCCGGAGAAGCCCAACGTCTACAGCAGCAAGGAAGGCGCCCAGGAGGCTCACGAAGCGATTCGTCCTTCCGACGCCAACACCGAGCCGAGCAAGCTCAGCGGCATGGAGCGCGACGCTGAACGCCTCTACGAGCTGATCTGGCGCCAGTTCCTGGCCTGCCAGATGCTGCCGGCGCAATACTTGTCCACCACGGTCAGCGTGGGGGCGGGCGACTTTGAGCTGCGTGCCAAGGGCCGCATCCTCAAGTTCGACGGTTATACCCGCGTAATGCCGCAAATCGCCAAGCCAGGCGACGACGATGTACTGCCGGATATGGCGCAGGGCGATACGTTGAAGCTGATCAAGCTTGATCCGTCGCAGCACTTCACCAAGCCGCCGGCGCGCTATTCGGAAGCCAGCCTGGTCAAGGAGATGGAGAAACGCGGTATCGGTCGTCCTTCGACCTATGCGGCGATCATCTCCACGATTCAGGACCGTGGCTACGTGGCGCTGCACAACCGCCGCTTCTATTCGGAAAAGATGGGCGATATCGTCACCGAGCGTCTGTCCGAGAGCTTCTCCAACCTGATGGACTACGGCTTCACCGCCGGCATGGAAGAGAACCTCGACGACGTGGCCCAGGGCGAACGCGACTGGAAAAACGTGCTGGACGAGTTCTACGGCGACTTCAAGAAGAAACTCGAGGTGGCCGAGAGCCCCGAGAGTGGCATGCGCGCCAACCAGCCGGTCATGACCGACATTCCGTGCCTCACCTGCGGCCGGCCGATGCAGATTCGTACGGCATCCACCGGCGTGTTCCTGGGGTGCTCGGGCTACAGCCTGCCGCCGAAAGAGCGCTGCAAGGCCACCGTCAACCTGGTGCCGGGCGATGAAATCGCCGCGGACGACGAGGGCGAATCCGAGTCGCTGGTACTGCGTGGCAAGCACCGTTGCCCGATCTGCAGCACCGCGATGGATGCCTATCTGCTGGATGAAAAGCACAAGCTGCACATCTGCGGTAACAACCCGGATTGCAACGGCTACGAGATCGAAGAGGGCACCTACCGCATCAAGGGCTACGAAGGTCCGAGCCTGGAGTGCGACAAGTGCGGCAGCGAGATGCAGCTCAAGACCGGGCGTTTCGGCAAGTTCTTCGGTTGCACCAACCCGACCTGCAAGAACACCCGCAAACTGCTGAAAAGCGGTGATGCGGCGCCGCCGAAGATGGACCCGGTGAAGATGCCCGAGCTCAAGTGCGAGAAGGTCAACGACACCTATATCCTGCGCGACGGTGCTTCGGGCCTGTTCCTGGCCGCCAGCCAGTTCCCGAAAAACCGCGAGACCCGCGCACCGCTGGTGCTGGAGATCGTGCCTCACAAGGACGAGATTGATCCCAAGTACCACTTCCTGTGTGAAGCGCCGAAGAAGGACCCGGATGGTCGCCCAGCCGTGATCCGCTACAGCCGCAAGACCAAGGAGCAGTACGTGCAGACCGAGGTTGACGGCAAGCCTACCGGCTGGAAAGCGTTCTACGACGGTGGCAAGTGGAAGGTCGAGGACAAGCGCCAGGGCGCTTGATCCATCGGATGCTCTGAGGAGCCAATGTGGGAGGGGGCTTGCCCCCGATAGCGATATATCAGTCGATATCTATGTGACTGACACACCGCCATCGGGGGCAAGCCCCCTCCCACATTTGGATCTGCCTGGTTCTTAAGAGTGGAGGTTTGATCTGCCTGAGCGGCCGTTTATTGCACTTGCAGTAGTCTTGGCTGATCCGTGACACTGTTCAGCCAGCATCACGCCTAATTCGTTGTGGAGATTGCCGTCATGGCCAACGAACTCTATACCCGTACCAATCAGAAAATTTACTTTGCGGGTTTGTCCCTGGAAGCCCTTGGCCGTGCCGAAGTGGGGAAGGAGATGAATGCCATTGCGCTGGTCCAGGCGGGGCGTGAAGCCGCTTTGTTTCACCTGTACGGCGCCTTGCTGGGTCTATGCCATGAAATCGCCGGGTTCTACCGTCTGCCCCAGGCAGGTTCGCCCCGTGCTGAAATGATCATGACCCGCGAAGTGTTGGAAACCATGGCTATCCCGGAATTGGCCGAACTGGTGGAAATGGCCCAGAGCCCTGACAGCTGGGTAGCACGCCTGCTCAAGGCACATGCCGACATGTTCCAGCCGCCCCGCGTTCCCCATGTACCCAAGGGGGATGTGACGCAGCCATTGATCGTGGCGGTTGCATTGGAGGCGGATGAACCCAAGCCCTTGAGCCGCGAAGAGCTGGAAAGCTGGCGCCAGGCGCTGAAAAAGCTGGCATTGCGCTTTCGCGAAGGCCTGTCCGAGTGCTGAGCGGGCAAGCCTGCACGCGACAACACTGATATAATCCCGCGCTTTCGTGGAGAACAGACTTTTATGCCAACGTCCTTTCTGGAAATTGTTGAACTGCCTGACGGCCGAATCGAGCTGCGCCGGGCTGAGGACGAAGGTTCTCTGGTTACCCTGGACTTCTCCGAAGACGCAAAAGCGTTCCTGCAAGGCCAGCATGTGGAAGTGGCTAAAGCGATGTTGAGCGTTGGGGTGCAAATGGCCGGTCGCCTGGCTGAAGGCGAGCCGGAAAAGGACGATGGTCCAAGGGTTCTTCACTGAGCCCGTTGTAACCCGCTCATCCCTTATCCCAGTCGAATATTCAAACTCTGCGCATCACCTGTGTGTGCGGCACTGATCAACTGCTGTTTGGCCGTTGCGTTCAACGGGTTCAACCAGCTCACCACGGTATGGCTACGGCCCAGGCGCAAGGCTTCACACGTCAATTGTTGAGCACTTTGTGCGCCCCGTGGCTGCAGCAACAGAATCCTTTCCCGATTGAGGCCGGCATCCCGTAGCCAGGCCTGGGTCAGGCTGGCGGGCGGCGCGATCAAGGTCAACCAGCGCGCGTCCTGCTCCTCACTGAGCTCGCGAAGGATCGGCGCCAGCAGGCTCAAGCAGCTCCCGGCAGCACCACGCAACGACAATTCACTGAATACCTCGGGTTCGCAGCTCCAGGGCGCTTCGACCGTTTCCTTGAGGATGGGCGCAAGGGGTTGAGCCATGAAGGCCTCGAACAGCGACAGTTGTGTGTGTTGTGGGGTGTGCACGAGCTGCATGATGTCTCCTTTAGCGGCGAATGACGCCGACACTCAAGCCTTCGATCACCAGGTCCTGGTCTTTGAGGTTCACTTCAATGGGCGCGAACTCCGGGTTCTCGGCCATAAGCCAGACCTTGCTGCCTTCACGCTTGAAGCGTTTGACGGTGACTTCATCGCCGATCCGGGCCACGACGATCTGGCCATTGCGGGCTTCACGGGTGGTGTGAACGGCCAGCAGGTCGCCGTCGAAAATGCCCACGTCCTTCATACTCATGCCATGCACACGGAGCAGGTAGTCGGCGCGAGGATGGAAGAAGGTCGGGTTGATGTTGCAGGATTCCTCGACGTGCTGTTGCGCCAGGATCGGCGCACCGGCGGCCACCCGGCCAATGATCGGCAGTGTCGATTCGTCGGCCTTGGCTTCGAAGCCAGGGATGCGAATACCGCGTGAAGCCCCCGGGGTCATCTCGATCGCGCCTTTGCGAGCGAGGGCCTTGAGGTGTTCTTCAGCGGCGTTGGGAGACTTGAAACCCAGTTCCAGCGCAATTTCGGCGCGTGTCGGTGGATAACCGTTGTCATCAAGGCAGCGCTTGATAAAAGCCAGAATCTCAGCTTGGCGTGGCGTCAGTTTTAGCATGTTGATCGCTCTGTCTTTTTATACAGTGACTGGGATTATATACAGTGAATCGCGCTTGGCAATCATCCTTTTATGCGGCTCCGCTGGACGGTCATTCATCAGCTGCGCCGGGAGGCGAAGACAGCGCTGCCTACAGACGATGGAGGATGTGATTAAATAGCGACGAAACAGGTGACTGCCCGGCCGGAAAACGGGCGCGCAGGCTTGACAAGACATACCCTGAAACGTATGTTTCAAACAAGTGTTTGTCAGGCGGAGTAGCCATGGCCCAGTCGGAAACCGTTGAACGCATTCTCGATGCTGCCGAGCAGTTGTTCGCGGAAAAAGGATTTGCTGAAACTTCATTGCGGCTGATCACCAGCAAGGCTGGGGTCAACCTGGCCGCCGTGAATTATCATTTCGGCTCAAAAAAGGCCCTGATCCAGGCGGTGTTCTCGCGCTTTCTGGGGCCGTTCTGCGCCAGCCTCGACCGTGAACTCGAACGTCGCCAGGCTAAAGCCGACAACAAGCCCAGCCTGGAAGAGCTGCTGGAAATCCTAGTTGAGCAAGCGCTGGTGGTTCAACCACGCAGCGGCAATGACCTGTCGATCTTCATGCGTCTGCTGGGCCTGGCGTTCAGCCAGAGCCAGGGCCACTTGCGACGTTACCTGGAAGACATGTACGGCAAGGTGTTTCGCCGCTATATGTTGCTGGTCAATGAAGCGGCCCCGCGTATCCCGCCCATCGAACTGTTCTGGCGCGTGCACTTCATGCTCGGCGCCGCCGCCTTCAGCATGTCCGGGATCAAGGCATTGCGCGCGATTGCCGAGACCGATTTCGGCGTCAATACCTCCATCGAGCAGGTGATGCGCCTGATGGTGCCGTTCCTCGCCGCAGGCATGCGCGCCGAAACCGGCGTGACCGATCAGGCCATGGCCGTGGCCCAATTGCGTCCGCGCAGTAAATCCACGCCGGCCCTCGCCAAGGTTTGACCGCTGCGGGTGTGCGTGGCCGCTTGCATCCGCTAAGCTAGCCGCCATGCCGATTTCAGCTCTTTACGCGCAACCCGTTGTGCTTACCGTACCTGGTAGGAATGACGGGTTGTGCGCGTTATTTAAGGAAGGTTTATGACTGCTGCCCTGCAAGGTTCTTTGATGGTCGACGTTGCCGGTACCTGGCTGACGGCCGAGGATCGCCATCTGTTGCGCCAACCTGAAGTGGGCGGCTTGATCATTTTTGCGCGCAATATCGAGCATCCGCGCCAGGTCCGCGAGTTGAGCGCGGCGATCCGTGCGGTGCGCCCGGACCTGCTGCTGGCAGTCGACCAGGAAGGCGGACGCGTACAGCGCCTGCGCCAGGGCTTCGTGCGCCTGCCGGCCATGCGCGCGCTGGCGGATAACCCCAACGCCGAGCACCTGGCCGAACAGTGTGGCTGGGTCATGGCCACCGAAGTGCTGGCCGTGGGCCTCGACCTGAGTTTCGCCCCCGTGCTGGACCTTGATTACCAGCGCAGCGCCGTGGTCGGCACCCGCTCGTTCGAAGGCGATCCCGAGCGTGCCGCCGTGCTCGCCGGTGCCTTTATCCGTGGCATGAACAGCGCCGGCATGGCGGCCACCGGCAAGCACTTTCCCGGTCATGGCTGGGCCGAGGCCGATTCCCACGTCGCGATTCCCAATGACGAGCGCAGCCTGGAACAGATTCGCGCCAATGACCTGGTGCCGTTTGCGCGCCTGAGCAAGCAATTGGCCGCCGTGATGCCGGCGCATGTGATCTACCCGCAAGTGGACAGCCAGCCGGCCGGTTTCTCACGCCGCTGGTTGCAGGACATCCTGCGCGGCGAGTTGCAGTTCGACGGGATGATCTTCAGTGATGACCTGTCCATGGCGGGCGCCCATGTGGTGGGCGATGCGGCGAGTCGAATCGAGGCGGCACTGACGGCGGGTTGTGACATGGGGCTGGTGTGCAATGACCGTGCGGCTGCCGAACTGGCGCTGAGCGCGGCGCAGCGGATGAAGGTCACGCCGTCGGCGCGGATTGCGCGTATGCGTGGGCAGGCGGTTGCATCGACAGACTACAAGCAGGATCCACATTGGTTGACAGCGCTTACCGCGTTGCGGGATGCGCAGTTGATCGACTGAAGACGGCGTCGCGCCTATCGGGGGCAAGCCCCCTCCCACATTTGAATGTATTCGCAATTCAATGTGTGGGAGGGGGCTTGCCCCCGATGGCGATCCAACAGTCAGCGCTTTTCCTGCTTATTGGGCAACGGCGCAAACAGCGCCTCGATATCCTCATTACCCAACTGCCAGTCCCCAGTCGTACGCCCATCCAGCACACCCGCCGCCAGGTCGGACTTCTCCTTCTGCAAGTGCTGGATTTTCTCCTCCACCGTGCCCCGGGCAATCATTTTGTACACGAACACCGGCTTCTCTTGGCCGATGCGATACGCGCGGTCGGTGGCCTGGTTTTCGGTGGCGGGGTTCCACCACGGGTCGTAGTGGATCACGGTGTCGGCTTCGGTCAGGTTCAGGCCGACGCCGCCCGCTTTGAGGCTGATCAGGAAAATCTGCAGCTTGCCGCTTTGGAAGTCTTTCACCGGTGTGCGCCGATCACGGGTCTGGCCGGTCAGCAAGGCGTAGGCGATGTCGCGTTTCTTCAGTTCGACCTCAATCAAGCTCAGCATTGAGGTGAACTGCGAGAACAGCAGAATCCGCCGCCCCTCGGCAAACAATTCCTCAAGCATCTGCATCAGGCTGTCGAGCTTGCCCGAGCTGCTGCCACGGGCGGGCAGGGTGGCGTCGTTGACCAGGCGCAAATCGCAGCACACCTGGCGCAATTTAAGCAGTGCCTCAAGGATGATGATCTGGCTGCGCGCCACGCCCTTGCGGGTAATCTCATCGCGGACTTTTTTATCCATGGCCAGGCGCATGGTTTCGTACACGTCGCGCTGTGCTTCATTAAGATCGACCCAGTGGATGATCTCGGTCTTGGGCGGCAGTTCCGTCGCCACCTGCTCCTTGGTGCGGCGCAGCAGGAACGGCTTGATCCGACCGTTGAGGTGCTGCAGTCGCACTTCACTGGCGCGTTTTTCAATCGGCACGCGGTAATCGCGGTTGAAGCTTTTTACGTCGCCCAACCAGCCCGGCAGCAGGAAGTGGAACAGCGACCACAGTTCGCCCAGGTGGTTTTCCAGCGGCGTACCGCTCAGGCACAGGCGTTGCCGTGCATTGAGCTCACGGGCTGCCTGAGCCGCCTTGCTGGTGGGATTCTTGATGTATTGGGCTTCATCGAGAATAAGCACGTGCAAGGGCAGGGCGGCGAGTTGTTCAATGTCCTTGGGCAGGAGGGCGTAAGTGGTGAGCAGCAGGTCGTAGTCCTGCAGGTTGGCGAAATGCTTCTTGCGCCCGGCACCGTACAGCGCCTGCACCCTCAGTTGCGGGGTGAAATGCGCGGCTTCATCGAGCCAGTTGGGGATCAGGCTGGTGGGCATGACGACCATGCACGGCCTGTCCAAGCGCCCGGCGGCTTTCTCGGTAAGAATATGCGCCAGGGTTTGCAGGGTTTTACCCAGGCCCATGTCATCCGCAAGGATTCCACCCACCTCCAATTGGCGCAGCGACTGCATCCAGCTCAGGCCCTCCAGCTGGTAAGGGCGCAAGGTTGCGTTCAAGCCTTCGGGCGCCACGCAGGTGAAATCCTTGATGTCGCGCAGACGCTGGGCAAAGTTGCGGATCTTCTCGCCGCCTTCCCATTGCAGCGGCAGGTCTTCCAGCGGGTTCAGGCGGATCGCGTCGGCCTTGGCCAGGCGCAGCGTGGTGGTGCCGGCTTCCTGCAAGTAGAACTCGCCGAGGGTCGCCAGCACCGGTTTCAAGCGCCCATAAGGCAGCGCCACCTGCAGCGGACCGTGGCCGTTGGGCAGGCCGGGAATATTCACCAGGATGAGTTCATCATCGCGACGTCGGGCGAGTTTTTCCGGATTGAGGATTTCGGTGTGGGAGCGCATCAAGTTGAGCAGGATCGGCAGCAGGCTCAGCCGTTCGCCGTTGACGATAATCCCCAGCTCCAGGTCGAACCAGTCACGCTCGGGGGCTTCATCGACGCTGGCGTACCAGTCGTCCACGGGGCTCAGGTCGAAACCGAAGTCTTCATCGATCTGCAGCTCCCAGCCCTCGGCCCGCAGCGCGGGGGATGCGTTGAGGGTGAAATTCAACCAGGCGCTGTCATTGACCATCTCGAACAGTTCGCCGGCGCTCTCCGGCAGGGCCTTGCTCTGGCGCGTGGCGATCTTGAAGCCGAGCAGGCGCAGTTGTTCGCGATACGGTTGTTCCAGCTCCGGATGGCGCTTGATGCGCAGGCTCTGGGTTTCCTGGCGCACGATGATGTCGGCGTTCTTCTGTCCGCTGACGTAATTGCCCAGGTAGTTTAACGACAGCGCCGCGCGATGCTGGATGTAACGCTGCATCTTGCCATTGCGCGGCTCGAACGCGCTGAACTCCACGCTGGCCAGCCACAGGCGCGGCACGGGGCGCACATCTTCCATGACCACCTGCGGCAGCACCACGCGGTTGTCGAGGACCGCCTGGAGTTTGCCCAGCAGCTCGGCATCCTGGGCCGCCGCCGGGTAGGCCAGGGTTTCCTGGACCTTGAGCAGCACCGCCGCGATGTGTTTGCAGTTGGTGTGCACCGGGCAGGTACAGCGGCTGTCCACCAGGATCAGCATGCCCTTGGCCGATTCGCGCAACGAGATGGTTTGCCGGTACACGTTGCCGCCCGAACCCTCGCAACTGGCGGTGATGGTGCTGTCGCCGGACTCGACGATGCGCACCCGATTCTCCAGCGCATAACGGCGCCCGCGCTCCAGGCTTTGCTCTTTGAAGCGATTGGCCCATGACGGGGCCAGGGGTTTGGTCAGCGATGGCGTCAGGGGCATGGCGCTGGATCAGTCCTGCAGGTCGGGCGGTGGTGCGCTGGGGGGCTTGGCGGTGAGCGAGGTGATCTTGATCAGCAGCGCCAGGTGGCCGCCATCCAGATAATTGAGCTGGTTGTTCTTGGTGCGCACCTCTTTCTGGCTCAAGTGTTCGCTGGCGATCACGCTGCCGTTGGCGTCGAACTGGTTGATCCAGAAGTCGGCATCGATGTCGGTGAAACGTCCCAGTTGCAGGTTCAGTACGCCTTGGATCGGGAATTGGCCGAATTGCTCCTGGCCGTCGGTGATGGCGATCCGCACCGGCTGCTCGCCCAGGTTCTGCTCCCAGGCTTTGTGCGCGAGCACGGTGTAGCTGGAATCGGCGCGCAGCTTGTCGACGATGTTACCCAGGCGCGGCGGGCTCATCCGCTCGCCCAGGCGCGGTGCACCGCCATCCCAGTTTTCCGGGGCGGCGCGGCTGTTGATCACCGGCTCCGCATTCTGGCGCACCAGGATCATTTCCACCTGGTAGGGGCTGTCGGCAAAGGCTGAAGGCGCGAGTACCACCAACAACAGGCTCAGAATGCGGAACACGCGCATGGAGGCGTCCTTCAAGCAGATTTCGGAATGAGGCGCTCAAACAGCGCCTCCAGGGTATTGAAGCGTTCTTCGGCACGTTCCATCGGCACCATGAACTTGAACAGCGTAGCCCCTTCGAACTTGTAGCGGTTGGGCTGGCCCTGGATCAGCTTGATCAGCACCAACGGGTCCACCGGCGTCTGGGCTTCGAATTCGATACGCCCGCCTTGCGGCCCGGCGTCGACCTTCTTGATGCCCAGCTGCTCGGCCTGCAACTTGAGCAGGGTCAGGCGCACCAGGTTCTTGGTCGGTTCCGGCAACAGGCCGAAGCGGTCGATCATCTCCACCTGCAGGTCCTTGAGGCCTTCTTCGTCGGTGGCCGAGGCGATGCGCTTGTACAGGATCAGCCGCGCATGCACATCCGGCAGGTAGTCTTCGGGAATCAGCGCTGGCAGGCGCAGGTTGATTTCCGGGCCACCGCCCAGCGGTTGATCGAGGTTGGGTTGCTCGCCCTTGCGAATGGCTTTCACCGCGCGTTCCAGCATCTCCATGTACAGCGTGAAACCCACCGCCTGGATCTGCCCGCTCTGGCCGTCGCCGAGCAGTTCGCCGGCACCACGGATTTCCAGGTCGTTGGTAGCCAGCACAAAACCCGCGCCCAGGTCCTGGGTGTTGGCGATGGCTTCCAGGCGCTTTTCCGCATCGCTGGTAATTTGCTGGCGCGGCGGCGTCAACAGGTAGGCATAGGCCTGGTGGTGGCTGCGCCCGACGCGGCCGCGCAGTTGGTGCAACTGGGCCAGGCCGAACTTGTCGGCGCGCTCGATGATGATGGTGTTGGCGCTCGGCACGTCGATACCGGTCTCGATAATGGTCGAGGCGATCAGCACGTTGAAGCGCTTGTGGTAGAAGTCGCTCATCACCTGTTCGAGTTCGCGCTCGCGCATCTGCCCGTGGCCGATGGCGATGCGGGCTTCCGGCACCAGTTCGGCAAGGTCGGCGGCGCACTTCTCGATGGTCTTCACGTCGTTGTGCAGGTAATACACCTGACCACCGCGCAGCAATTCGCGCAGCAGTGCTTCCTTGACCGTGCTTTTGTTCTGCTCCATCACGAAGGTGCGTACCGACAGGCGGCGCGCCGGCGGCGTAGCGATGATCGAGAGGTCGCGCATGCCCGACACCGCCATGTTCAGCGTGCGTGGGATCGGCGTCGCCGTGAGCGTAAGAATGTCGACCTCGCTGCGCAGGGCCTTGAGTTGCTCCTTCTGGCGCACACCAAAGCGGTGTTCTTCGTCGATGATCACCAGGCCCAGGTTTTTGATCTTCACATCGTCCGACAGCAGCTTGTGCGTGCCGATCACGATATCGATCTTGCCTTCGGCCAGGTCGGCAATCGCGGCATTGACTTCCTTCGCCGATTTGAAGCGGCTCATCACTTCCACCGTCACCGGCCAGTCGGCAAAGCGGTCGCGGAAGCTGTTGTAGTGCTGCTGGGCGAGCAGGGTGGTCGGCACCAGGATCGCCACCTGCCTGCCGCCATGCACCGCAATAAAGGCGGCGCGCATGGCCACTTCGGTCTTGCCGAAGCCCACATCGCCGCACACCAGGCGGTCCATCGGCTTGGGCGCGAGCATGTCGGCGCGCACGGCTTCGATGGTGGTTTGCTGGTCCGGGGTTTCTTCGAAGGCGAAGCCGGCGCTGAAGGTGGCGTAGTCGGCTTTCGGGTCGGCGAACGCATACCCTTCGCGGGCGGCGCGGCGGGCGTAGATGTCGAGCAGTTCGGCGGCCACGTCGCGCACCTGTTCGGCGGCCTTGCGCTTGGCTTTCTGCCAGGTCTCGGAGCCCAGGCGATGCAACGGCGCCAGCGCGTCGTCGCTGCCGGTGTAGCGCGCGATCAAGTGCAGGCTGGCCACCGGCACGTAGAGCTTGGCGCCTTCGGCGTATTCCATGGTGAGGAATTCGGCGGCCTGGTTGTCGATTTCCAGGGTCTGCAAACCGAGGTAGCGGCCGACGCCGTGGTCGATGTGCACCACCGGCGCGCCTTCGCGCAGCTCGGTGAGGTTCTTGATCACCGCATCGTTATTGGCGTCGGCGCGTTTTTCGCGACGGCGACGCTGCATCACACGCTGGCCGAACAAAGGGCTTTCGGCGATCAGGGCCAGGGCCGGGTCATCCAGCAGCAGCCCTTCGTCCAGCGGCGCGATGGTGATTGCCAGGCGCTCCTTGCTTTTTACAAAATCCGGCCAGCTGTCGACGGTTTTCGGGCGCAGCTTCAGGCGCTCCAGCAACTCCAGCAACACCTCGCGACGGCCGGCGGACTCTGCGGTAAACAGCACGCGGCCGGGGAAGTCGCCGAGGAAGTTGGACAGCGCTTCCAGCGGTTGTGTGGCTTTGGCCTGGATCGCCAAATCCGGCAGCGCCGCTGCGGGGAAGCGCTCGCGGCCGCTGCCGGCGTCCACATCCTGCTGGCTGGCGACCACGCGCGGCCAGTTTTT
Organism: Pseudomonas orientalis; assembly: GCF_002934065.1. NCBI lineage: Bacteria > Pseudomonadati > Pseudomonadota > Gammaproteobacteria > Pseudomonadales > Pseudomonadaceae > Pseudomonas > Pseudomonas orientalis. Next base: position 1,728,416 of record NZ_CP018049.1, read on the forward strand.
CAGGCGCGCGAAGCAGTCTTCCACCGGCAGGAACAGCTCGGCGGGGGGCAATAAAGGTCGGGATGGGTCGACGCGGCGCTCTTCATAGCGGTTGCGCACGTCGTTCCAGAAATTTTCCGCCGCCTGCTCGATGCCCGGCAGCGAGAACACCTGGGTGTCCTGGGGCAGGTAATCGAAGAGGGTCGAGGTTTCGTCGAAGAACAGCGGCAGGTAGTACTCGATACCGGCCGGCGTAATCCCGCTGCTCAAGTCCTGGAAGATCGGGCAACGACGGAAGTCCACATCGAAGCGCTCGCGAAAGCGCGCCTTGAAGCGCGTGACCGCGTCTTTTTGCAGGGGAAATTCCCGTGCCGGCAGCAGCTTGATCGACTCGACTTTATCGATGGAGCGCTGGTTTTCCGGGTCGAAGGTGCGCAGCGTTTCGATCTCGTCATCGAACAGGTCGATGCGATACGGCAACTTGCTGCCCATCGGGAACAGGTCGATCAATGCACCGCGTACGGTGAATTCGCCGTGTTCGTACACCGTGTCGACATAGCGGTAGCCGGTGGCCTCCAGGCGCGTGCGCATCTGCTCCACGTCGAGTTTCTGGCCGACATCCAGCACCAGGCTGCTGCCCAGCAGGAATTTGGTCGGCGCCAGGCGGTGCAGGGCGGTGGTGATCGGCACCACCAGCACGCCGTGGGCCAGTTCCGGCAGGCGGTACAGGCTGGCGATGCGCTGGGAAATGATGTCCTGGTGCGGCGAGAACAGGTCGTAGGGCAGGGTTTCCCAGTCGGGAAAGTGCAGCACCGGCAAATCGGGGGCGAAGAAGCTCAGCTCCTGCTCCAACCGTTCGGCGCTTTGGCTGTCGGCGGTCAGCAGCAGGGTAAAGCGCTTGGCTGCGCTGGCAGCCTCGGCGATGGCCAGGCTCAGGGCGGCACCGGGCAGGTTGCCCCAGTGCTGTTTACCTGCCGCGGCAGGGAGTAGCGGTAGACGCAGAACGGGCACGGAAGGTTGAGCTCCAAGCGTTGCGACAAAGTCGGTAATTGTAACGGCCAGAGGTGCCGCCTGTCAGTTGCTGACTGTGCCTATTACGGTTTGTTGGAAATGTAGTGGCTAAGACAAACAATCGCGGGTTTTGACTCAATATGTAGTGCCAAAATGCGCGAATGTTTAGGAGGGTTACGGACAAGTCGGCCTGCTTGTCAAACGAATGGTCTTCTGGAACCCGCGTATTTCCTGGGCTGTAGCGCGGTGGTATTTTTTTGCAAGGGGTTTTTGTTGCCTGTAGCGCATTGCTCAACGGTCAGTCGGGCGACATAATGTAGCCCCTTTTTTCAGCCCCTACATGTGGAAGGTTCCCGTGACTCAGAAGCCCGACCAGTGTCTTGGTGAATGGATCGACCGTGAAGCACTCGCTGAAGCGATGATTCCGCTTATCGGTCAGCTGTACCGCAATAACAATGTGGTGAGCTCGATCTATGGCCGCAGCCTGATCAACCAGTCCGTCATCGCGATTCTCAAGGCGCACCGCTTTGCGCGCCACCGTTCTGCCGACGACAGCGAACTCTCCGTCCACGAAACATTCCCGTTGCTCAAGGCCATGAGCGAGCTCAAGCTCGGCGCGGCTTCGGTCGACCTGGGCAAGCTGGCCTACAAATTCCGCAAGGAAGGCGCCGGTCGCAGTGCCGAGCAGTTCGTGCGTGAACAAATGGCCGAGGTGATCGGCCAGCAAAGCGCCGCTGCCCGCAAAGGCACCGACGTGGTGCTCTACGGCTTCGGCCGTATCGGCCGCCTGCTGGCGCGCATCCTCATCGAAAAAACCGGCGGCGGCGACGGCCTGCGCCTGCGGGCCATCGTGGTGCGCAAAGGCGCCGAGAACGACCTGACCAAGCGCGCCAGTCTATTGCGCCGCGACTCGGTACACGGTCCGTTCAACGGCACCATCGTTATCGACGAAGCAAACAACACCATCACCGCCAACGGTAACCTGATCCAGGTGATCTACGCGAAGAACCCGTCCGAGGTGGATTACACCCAGTACGGCATCCAGGACGCGCTGCTGGTGGACAACACCGGCGTATGGCGTGACGCCGAAGGCCTGGGCCAGCACCTGGCCTGCCCGGGTGTCGACCGCGTTGTCCTGACCGCGCCTGGCAAGGGCAAGCTCAAGAACATCGTGCACGGCATCAACCATGCCGAAATCACCGCTGACGACAAGATCGTGTCCGCCGCGTCCTGCACCACCAACGCCATCGTGCCGGTGCTCAAGGCTGTGAATGACAAGTTCGGCATCGTCAACGGCCACGTCGAGACGGTTCACTCGTACACCAACGACCAGAACCTGATCGACAACTTCCACAAGGGCGACCGCCGTGGCCGCAGCGCCGCGCTGAACATGGTGATCACCGAGACCGGTGCCGCCACCGCTGCCGCCAAGGCCCTGCCTGAACTGGCCGGCAAGCTGACCGGTAACGCGATCCGTGTACCGACGCCGAACGTGTCGATGGCCATTCTCAACCTGAACCTTGAGAAAACCGCCACCCGTGAAGAGATGAACGAGTACCTGCGCTACATGGCGCTGCACTCCGATCTGCACAAGCAGATCGACTTCGTCAATTCCCAGGAAGTGGTGTCCACCGACTTCGTCGGCTCGCGCCATGCCGGTGTGGTGGACGCCGAGGCGACCATCAGCCAGGACAACCGCGTTGTGCTGTACGTGTGGTACGACAACGAGTTCGGCTACAGCTGCCAGGTGGTTCGCGTGATGGAAGACATGGCTGGGGTCAACCCGCCGGCGTTTCCGCGCTAAGCCTGAGTGTTGAATGAAAAGGCCCCGACTGGTTCGGGGCTTTTTTGTGCCTGGAGGGCCTCATCGGGGGCAAGCCCCCTCCCACATTGGTATGTGTTCGCAAATCAAACTGTGGGAGGGGGCTTGCCCCCGATGGCGGTGCTGCAGCCGACACATCAATCCAGCAACTGGCCGCGCAACTCATCAGACAACCCTTCAGGTGCCAGCCAGATACCCAAGTAAGCCCTCGCCAGCGCATCATCGCTACTGCTGAACACCACCTGGTCATTAATCTCGAGGTTCAAACCCCGGCCCGGGCGAAAATCCAGGGCATAGCGGTCACCGCTACGAATATCCCGGAATCGGGCGTGCAGCCTGGCTATCTCCGGATTCAAGCCGGCATTGGTTTGCTGGCGTTCCAGGGTGGCGCTGGCCGCCTTGATCACATCCGCGCGATCGATGTTGCGAAAGTAATACAGCACCAGGCGCAACGCTTTCTGTTGGTCCCAGGCTTGCTTTGCGGTCAGATCAGCCGGCGCGTACAGCGCCGCCGCATACACATCCGCCCAGAGATAGTTGAGCACCGCCTGGTTTTTCAGCGCCAACCCCTCGACCTGCGTGGGGAAGCCAGCCTGCTTGAGTCGGTCCGTATCACTGGCCTGGGCCGTGATCGACAGCATCAGCATCAAACCGATAAAGAGTTGTCGCATAATGGCTGATCCTTGAATCGACGCTGCTTTGCGCCCTGTTAGTATGGCAACACTGGCCTACGACGCGACCAAGGGTTAATGTGCGCGGCGTTGAGCCTTATATAGACTGTGCCCCGGTTCACACACTTGAGCCAAATTGTCCTTCATGCCCGCTGGCCGCGGCATGATTTAGCCAGGCGTCCAACCGTACGCCTGGCCTGTTCTGAGGAGTACGCATGGCTGTCTACAACTACGACGTGGTGGTACTGGGTTCCGGCCCGGCTGGAGAAGGCGCGGCGATGAACGCTGCAAAGGCAGGGCGCAAGGTGGCGATGGTCGACAGCCGTCGCCAGGTCGGCGGCAACTGCACCCACCTGGGTACCATCCCGTCCAAGGCGTTGCGTCACTCCGTGCGCCAGATCATGCAATTCAACACCAACCCGATGTTCCGGGCGATTGGTGAGCCGCGCTGGTTCTCGTTCCCGGACGTGTTGAAAAGCGCCGAGAAAGTCATCTCCAAGCAAGTCGCGTCGCGCACCGGCTACTACGCCCGCAACCGCGTCGACCTGTTCTTCGGCACCGGCAGCTTCGCCGACGAGCAGACCGTCGAAGTGGTCTGCGCCAACGGCGTGGTCGAGAAGCTGGTGGCCAAGCACATCATCATTGCCACCGGCTCGCGCCCGTATCGCCCGGCGGATATCGATTTCCACCACCCGCGTATCTACGATAGCGATACCATCCTGAGCCTGGGCCATACCCCGCGCAAGCTGATCATCTACGGCGCCGGCGTGATCGGCTGCGAATACGCCTCGATCTTCAGCGGCCTGGGTGTACTGGTGGAACTGGTGGACAACCGTGACCAGTTGCTGAGCTTCCTCGACTCGGAAATTTCCCAGGCGTTGAGCTACCACTTCAGCAACAACAACATCACCGTGCGCCACAACGAAGAGTACGAGCGCGTCGAAGGCCTGGACAACGGGGTGATCCTGCACCTCAAGTCCGGCAAGAAGATCAAGGCCGACGCCTTGCTGTGGTGCAACGGCCGTACCGGCAACACCGACAAGCTGGGCATGGAAAACATCGGGGTCAAGGTCAACAGCCGTGGCCAGATCGAGGTGGACGAGAACTACCGCACCTGCGTGACCAACATCTACGGCGCCGGTGACGTGATCGGCTGGCCAAGCCTGGCCAGCGCCGCCCATGACCAGGGCCGTTCGGCGGCGGGCAGCATCGTCGACAACGGCAGCTGGCGCTACGTGAACGACGTGCCGACCGGCATCTACACCATTCCCGAGATCAGCTCGATCGGCAAGAACGAGCACGAACTGACCAAGGCCAAGGTGCCGTACGAAGTGGGCAAGGCGTTCTTCAAGAGCATGGCGCGTGCGCAGATCGCCGGTGAGCCGCAAGGCATGCTGAAGATCCTGTTCCACCGCGAAACCCTGGAAGTGCTCGGCGTACATTGCTTCGGCTACCAGGCGTCGGAGATCGTGCACATTGGCCAGGCGATCATGAATCAGCCGGGTGATCTGAATACGCTCAAGTATTTCGTCAACACCACGTTCAACTACCCGACCATGGCCGAAGCCTATCGGGTAGCGGCCTACGACGGCCTCAACCGGCTTTTTTGAGCGGCTCCGGCCGGTGGCCTGAGCCGGCCGGGGAGACCGATTTCAGTAATTCCCGAGGGTGGCAGTGGCCAAACCGGGAAAGTCTGTAATCAGGCTATCTACGCCGAAGTCGGCGAGCCTGCGCATCAACGCAGGTTCGTTGACCGTCCACACGGATACATGCAAACCCTGGCGCTGGGCTTTTTCCAGCCGCTCAGGGGTGCACAACGTCCAGTTCAACGCCAGGTACTCACAGCTATAGTTCTGCGCGACCTTCAGTGGGTCGAGCCAGGCGTATTCGGCCACCAGCCCGCGTGACAGGTCGGGGGTCAGTTCAATCGCCGCTTTGAGCACTTCCCGCGAACTTGAGGTGACGGTGACTTTGTCCATCAGGCCAAAGCGCACGGCCATCTCGCGGATTGCCAGCACGGTGGTGGCGGCGCGGGTGCGCGAAGCGCTTTTGACTTCCAGCTGCCAGTGGTCGAAGTCGCACTTTTCGAACAACTCCTCCAAGCGCGGGATCGGGCAAGGGCTGACCCAGCCCGGGCCGCCTTTGCGCGCATCCATCTTCACCAGGTCGGCTGCCGAGTACTCGACGACTTTGCCGCGTCGGTCGGCCGTGCGCTTGAGGGTAGGGTCGTGGATGACCATCAGTTCGCCGTCCATGGACAGGTGCAGGTCCAGTTCGCAGCGGCGTACGCCGTGCTTGAGGCATTCCTGAAAGCTGGTCAGGGTATTTTCCGGTGCTTCGCCTTTGGCACCGCGATGGCCGTAAATCAGGGTCACAGTTGCTCCTTTGCGCCAGGATGGCTGGCGTCGTGAATACGCATTCAGAGATCGTCGCTTTGTTCTCGCGCCAGGCGGCGTTCCTGGGCCTGTTTCTGCAGGATGTAACGCGCCAGCAGTTGGCGTTGGGCGTCGGTCATGGATTCGAATTCCGTGCCCACGTCAAAGCCGTCGCCCTTGGGATTGCAATGGGTCACCCGCGCGCGCAGCAGCAGGCCGAGTGCCTGGGGCATCAGCACCAGCTTGACCGCCAGGTGCGTGTCGGGCGCCAGTGGGGCAGGGTGCTGGAAGTCGATGCCGCCTTCGGACAGGATCACCGGCTGCGGCGCGCCCACCTCATTGAGCAGCCCGCGGGCCATGACCTGGCTGAGCAGGTCCAGGCGCTTGTTCTGCACTTTGAGGAACGCCGCCAGGCTGCGGTCTTTTTCGTTGATTTGGCGCAGCAGGTGCTGGGCTTCGAACTCGCTGAGGTGCAATTCGCTGAGCAGATTGAACAGCGGCGAATCATCCAGCAATACTTCCTTGCTCGCCGCATCGGGCGCCGACAGGCTTTTGATTTGGAGTGCGATCATGTCGTCGATACGGTAGTATTCGCGGCGCTCTTCTTCATCTAATGTCGACATGGCGAACCCCAGGTAACGGTAATGGTCTGAGTGTAAAGCTGCTGACCAGACCCCGCCACCGGGACGTCTTCTTTTCCTCCGAACAAGCCCCGACATGTTCAGACCTCTCTTCGTATTTATCGGCACGCGTTATACCCGTGCAAAGCGTCGCAATCATTTTGTGTCGTTCATTTCCCTGACCTCCATGATCGGTCTCGCCCTGGGCGTGGTCGTGATGATCGTGGTGCTGTCGGTGATGAACGGCTTCGATCATGAGATGCGCACCCGCGTGCTGGGCATGGTGCCCCACGCGACCATCGAGGGCGATGCGCCCATCAGCGACTGGCAAAGCCTGGCCGCCAAGGTCAAGCAGAACCCCAAGGTGCTGGCCGTTGCGCCGTTTACCCAGATGCAGGGGCTGCTGACCAATGACGGCAAGGTGCAGAAGATCCTGCTCAATGCCGTCGACCCGGCCCAGGAGCGCAACGTCTCGATCATCGACAAGTTCATGCTGCAGGGCCGGCTCGATGACCTGGCGCCCGGCAGCTTCGGCATCATCATCGGCGACAAGGCCGCGGCCAAGCTCGGCGTAAGCGTTGGCGACAAGCTGACCTTCGTCGCGCCGGAGGTCACCGTGACCCCGGCCGGGATGTTCCCGCGCATGAAGCGGTTTACCGTGGTCGGCACCTTTCATGTGGGCGCCGGCGAGATCGACGGCTACCTCGGCTTGACCAACCTCACTGACCTCGCGCGCCTGCACCGCTGGCAGCCGGACCAGGTGCAGGGCCTGCGCCTGAAGTTCAACGACCTGTTCGACGCGCCGCGCGGCGCCTGGGAAATCGCCCAGCACCTGGGTGAATCCCAGTACTACGCCCGCGACTGGACCCGCACCCACGGCAACCTCTACCAGGCCATCCGCATGGAAAAAGCCATGATCGGCCTGCTGCTGTTGCTGATCGTCGCCGTGGCCGCCTTCAACATTATCTCCACGTTGGTGATGGTGGTGAACGACAAGAAGGGCGACATCGCCATTCTGCGCACCCTGGGCGCCACGCCGGGGCAGATCATGGCGATCTTCATGGTGCAGGGCACCGTGATCGGCGTGGTCGGCACCCTGATCGGTACCGCCGTCGGCATTCTCGCCGCGTTGAATGTCAGCGCCGCCATCGCCCTGCTTGAAAAAGTGCTCGGTCACAAATTCCTCAACGCCGACGTCTACTTCATCGACTACTTGCCGTCCCAGGTTCAGGCCCAGGACGTGTTGATGGTGGGCGGTGCCGCGTTGGTCCTGAGTTTCCTTGCCACCCTGTATCCAGCCTGGCGCGCGGCACGTACCCAGCCAGCACAGGCATTACGTTATGAGTGAATCGGGCATGAGTGAAAAAGCAATCCTGAGCTGCCGCAACCTGGGCAAATCCTATGAGGAAGGCCCGGAATCGGTGGTCGTGCTGGCCAACCTGCAACTTGAACTGCACCCGGGCGAGCGCGTGGCGATCGTCGGCAGTTCCGGTTCCGGCAAAAGCACTTTGCTGAACCTGTTGGGCGGCCTCGACACGCCGTCCCAGGGCAGCGTGTGGCTGGCCGGTGAAGAACTCTCGGCCCTCGGTGAAAAGGCCCGTGGCCAGTTGCGCAACCGCTCGTTGGGTTTTGTGTACCAGTTTCACCACCTGCTGCCGGAATTCACCGCCCTGGAAAACGTGTGCATGCCGCTGCTGATCGGCAAGACCGCGATCCCCGAGGCGCGCCAGCGTGCCACCGCCTTGCTGGAGCGCGTCGGCCTCGGCCATCGCCTGGAGCACAAGCCGGCCGAGCTGTCCGGTGGTGAGCGCCAGCGTGTGGCCATCGCCCGTGCGCTGGTGAACAACCCAGGCCTGGTGATGCTCGACGAGCCCACCGGCAACCTCGACTCCCACACCGCCCAGGGCATCAAGGACTTGATGCTGGAGCTGAGCACCCAGATGCGCACCGCGTTCCTGGTGGTGACCCATGACATGAGCATGGCACGTCAGATGGACCGCGTACTGCATTTGCAGGAAGGTCATCTGGTCGCTATCTGAGTGGCTGCAAGCCCGGTTTTTCGAGGCCGGGCTTTTTTATTTTTTCAGGCGGTGCACGCGAATGTTCAGACCGTTATCGATTTTCATCGGCACGCGCTATACCCGCGCCAAACGCCGCAACCGTTTTGTCTCGTTTATCTCGATGACCTCGATGATCGGCCTCGCCCTGGGCGTCTTGGCGATGATCGTGGTGCTCTCGGTGATGAATGGCTTCCAGCGCGAAATGAGCTCGCGCATCCTTGGCATGGTGCCCCACGCCACCATCGTCGGCGTAAAGCCGATTGATGACTGGCAGCCGGTGGCCGCTGCCGCGATGAAGAACCCGCAAGTGACGGCGGCGGTACCTTTCACACAGATGGACGGCATGTTCTCCTACAAGGGCGCGATGCAGCCGATTGAGATCAGCGGCGTCGACCCGGCCCAGGAAGGCAAGGTGTCGATCGTGGCCAAGCACATCGTGCGCGGCAAACTGGAAGACCTGAAACCCGGCGAGTTCGGTGTGGTGATCGGCGACATCACCGCACGCCGCTTCCGCCTCAATGTGGGCGACAAACTGACCTTGATCGTGCCGGAAATCAGCACCGCGCCGGGCGGCATTACCCCACGTATGCAGCGTTTGAACGTGGTGGGTATCTTCAAGGTGGGCGCCGAGCTGGACGGTTCCATGGCCTTGATCAACATGGCCGATGCGGCCGAAATACAGCATTGGCAACCCAACCAGGTGCAGAGCGTGCGCCTGGCGGTGACCGACCTGTACGCGGCGCCGAAGGTTTCGGCGGACATCGCCGCCAGCCTCGGCGCGGCGTATAAGGCCGACGACTGGACCCACACCCAGGGCAGCCTGTTCAGTGCGATGAAGATGGAAAAGACCATGATCGGCCTGTTGCTGCTGATGATCGTCGCGGTGGCCGCCTTCAACATCATCGCCACCTTGATCATGGTGGTGAACGACAAGGGCGCCGACATCGCGATCCTGCGCACCATCGGCGCCACACCTCGGCAGATCATGGCGATCTTCATGGTGCAGGGCACGGTGATCGGCGTGGTCGGCACCCTGATCGGCGGCGTGCTGGGCGTGATTGCGGCGCTGAACGTGAGCGAACTGGTGGGCTGGATGGAGCGGGTGAGCGGGCAGCATATCTTCAGTTCGGATGTGTATTTTGTCAGCAACCTGCCTTCCGAACTGCAAGGTGGCGATGTGCTGCTGATTTGCTCGGCGGGGTTTGTGCTGAGCTTCCTGGCGACGATTTATCCGGCGTATCGGGCGGCGAAGATCGAGCCGGCGCATGCGCTCAGGTATTCGTAGCGTTTGAGGCCGCCATCGGGGGCAAGCCCCCTCCCACATTTTGACCTCATTTCTCCTGAGTAAATGGGGTCCACTGTGGGAGGGGGCTTGCCCCCGATAGGGCCGGTCCAGCTTGCATCAATCTCCCTTGGGCAACTCAATCACAAACCGCGTCCACCCCGCCTCGGACTCACAGTAAATCCTCCCCCCATGCGCCCGAACAATCGACTGGGTAATCGCCAGCCCCAGCCCCGCATGCTCGCTGCTGCCCTCGCGCCGCGCCGGATCGGCGCGGTAGAAGCGATCGAACAGCTTGGGTAACACATCTTTCGAAATACCTTCCCCGGTGTTTTCCACCGTCAGCTTCACGCCGCGCTCATCGTCTGCCAGGCGCACCCGCACTTCGCCGCCCGCCGGGGTAAACCTGAGTGCGTTCTCCAACAGATTGGACAAGGCCCGGCGCAACATGCCGCGATCACCGGCCGCGTGGGCACGGCCTTCGCACACCAGCGAAACCTGCGCGTCTTCGGCCAGCAGTGCAAAAAACTCCAGCAACGCCTCGACTTCATCAGCCAGTGCCAACGGCTCGCGCCTGGGGTTCAGCAAACCGTGGTCGGCTTTGGCCAGGTACAGCATGTCGTTGACCAGTTGTGCCATCCACTGCAATTCCTCCAGGTTGCTGTGCAGCGCTTCACGGTAATCCTCCAGTGGGCGCGGCTGGGTGAGGATGACCTGGGTCTGGGTCAGCAGGTTCGACAGCGGTGTGCGCAGTTCGTGGGCGATATCGGCGGAGAAGGCCGAGAGGCGCTGGAACGCGTCGTCCAGGCGGCCCAGCATGGCATTGAAGGTCTGCGCCAACTCCGCCAGTTCGGCCGGCATCTGTTGCTGCGGCAAGCGTTGCGTCAGGGAATGGGCGGACACGCCGGCGGCGACTTCGCCCATGCGCCGCAAGGGTCGCAGCCCGCTGCGCGCCGCCCAGGCGCCGAGCAGCGCGGTGGCCAGGGCCGAGAGGCCGACGGTCAGCCAGATCAAGCGCTGCATGCGTTGCAGGAAATGCTGGTGGTGGGTGATGTCGAGTATCAGGGTCAACTGCGCTGAGTCAGTTTGGCCGGGGTTCAAGGGCGCGTTGTACACGCGATAGGCGGTGCCGGCCTGCTGCAGGCTGTGCAGGCCGGGTGCCTCGGGCAACGCCACGCCGGGAGCCTGGTCAAGCCAGCGCTGGCCGGCCGCGGTGATGCGTAAGGTGAGGTCGGGTTGATGGTTGAGGTCGGCGCGCAATTGGGGTTCGCGTCGGGCGAAGGCTTGCGGCGAGTCGACACCCTGCAACGTGTTGCGCAGCGTCACCAGCCGGCTGTCCAATTGCTGCTGGTCCAGCTCGATAAAGTGCGCCTCGCTGGCGTGGTTGAACAACACGCCGGCGAGCAGCGAAACCACGGCGGTGCACGCGGCAAACAGCAGGGCCAGGCGGCTGGCGAGGGACAGGCGCTGGATCACGTGAAGCGCTCCTCCAGTACATAGCCCATGCCGCGCACCGTGTGGATCAGCTTGTTGGGAAAGGCATCGTCGACTTTCAGGCGCAGGCGGCGGATCGCCACTTCGATGATGTTGGTGTCACTGTCGAAATTCATGTCCCACACCTGTGAGGCGATCAGCGACTTGGGCAGCACTTCGCCCTGGCGGCGCAGCAGCAGTTCCAGCAGGGAAAACTCCTTGGCGGTGAGGTCGATACGCTGGCCGCTGCGTTCGACGCGGCGGCGGATCAGGTCCAGGCGCAGGTCGGCCAGTTGCAGGTGGGTGTCCTGCGGCGCGCTGCCACCACGCCGTAACAGGCTGCGCACGCGGGCGAGCAGCTCGGAGAAGGCGAAGGGCTTGACCAGGTAATCGTCGGCGCCCAGCTCCAGGCCGTGCACGCGATCCTCCACCGCGTCGCGTGCGGTAAGAAACAACACCGGCATGTCCAGGCCGGCGCTGCGCACCGCTTGCAGGATTTGCCAGCCATCACGACCGGGCAGCATCACGTCGAGGATCAGCAAGTCATAGTCGCCGGTCAGCGCCAGGTGCTGGCCGCTGGTGCCGTCGGCCACCAACTCGGTGGTAAACCCAGCTTCGGCCAGGCCCTGGCGCAGATAGTGGCCGGTTTTCGGTTGGTCTTCGACGATCAGCAGTTTCATGTAAGGCTCTTGGCAAAGGATGGACGCTTCCCTGTAGGAGCGAGCTCGCTCGCGAAAAACGTCAACGATAACGCGTACTCTCTGGCTTGACGCAGCGTGCTGATGTTCTTCGCGAGCAAGCTCGCTCCTACCACAATAAGCGGCTGAGCGCGCCAACGGGGTAACCTGACAAAGTTGTAATCTAGCAGTCAGCTCGCTGGCAGCGGGCTTATCTTAGAGTGCTGCCCAAGCGGGTTATGTATTTTTGGAGAAGAAAGATGGCGTTGCGTACACCCCTGTTGCTGGCGGGCTGCCTGCTGGCGTTGAGCTTCAATGCATTGGCTGATGCGTCTCGCACCTACGCGTTTGGCCAACCGGCGCCGGCTGACAAAGCCACGCGTACGGTGGAGGTGACGCTGCAGGATATTTCCTTCTCGCCCAAGTCCCTCGACGTCAAGGCCGGTGAGACGGTCCGTTTTGTGTTGGTCAATAAAGGCCGGTTGCTGCATGAGTTCAACCTTGGCGACGCGGCCATGCACGCCGAACATCAGAAGGAAATGTTGCAGATGCAGGCCAGCGGCATGCTCACGGCGACCGGTATGGGGACCATGGACCACAGTAAAATGGAGCATGGCGCGATGAAGCACGATGACCCCAACAGCGTGTTGGTCGAACCCGGCAAAACCGCCGAGCTGACCTGGACCTTTAGCAAGGCCACCGGCCTTGAGTTCGCCTGCAATCTTCCCGGTCATTACCAGGCGGGCATGGTCGGCACGCTGACCGTTGAGTAAGGCGTTCCTTAAGGGCGGGAGCAAAGGCTGGTAGACTGGCGCGGTTTATTTAGCCAGGTTTCCGCCATGCATCCCGCAGCCGAACATTCGCCGCTGGGCAAGTCCAGTGAATACATCTCCACGTACACCCCTTCGTTGCTGTTCCCGATCCCTCGCGCGGCCAAGTGGGCCGAGCTGGGCCTGAGCGCCGAGACCCTGCCCTACAAGGGTGTGGATTTCTGGAACTGCTTCGAACTGTCCTGGTTGCTGCCGTCCGGTAAGCCGGTGGTGGCCATCGGTGAGTTCAGCATCCCGGCCGACTCGCCGAACATCATCGAGTCCAAGTCCTTCAAGCTGTACCTCAATTCGTTGAACCAGACCGCGTTCGCCGACACCCATGGCCTGGAAGAGACCCTGCGCAACGACCTCAGCGCCGCCGCCGGCAAGCCGGTCAGCGTGCGCATCCGCAGCCTGGCCGAGATCGAGGCGCAAGGCGTGATGGCGTTGCCGGGCGTATGCATCGATGATCTTGATATCAACGTCAGCAGCTACGAACATCCGCGCCCGGAACTGTTGCGCTGTGATGACTTGCGTGTGGTGGAAGAGAGCGTGCACAGCCACCTGCTCAAATCCAACTGCCCGGTCACCAGCCAGCCCGATTGGGGCAGTGTGGTGGTGGAGTACCGCGGTGCGGCGCTGGATCACGCCAGCCTGCTCGCGTACCTGGTGAGCTTCCGTCAGCACTCGGACTTCCATGAACAGTGCGTGGAGCGCATCTTCCTGGACCTGCAGCGCTTGCTCAAACCGCAGAAACTGACCGTGTACGCGCGGTATGTGCGCCGGGGCGGGCTGGACATCAACCCGTATCGCAGCACCGAGGATGCGGCGTTCCAGAACGTGCGCCTGGCGCGTCAATAAGCCTGCACCCAAAACCCAATGTGGGAGGGGGCTTGCCCCCGATTGCAGGGTTTCAGACACAGATGCTGTGACTGACACTCCGCTATCGGGGGCGAGCCCCCTCCCACATTTGGATCTGCGCTTGGCTCGCGGGCAGGTTAGATGCCGATGTTGCCCAAGGTGATCATGATATTGCGCAATGTCCCGGAAATGACCGGGTGTTCAGCGTCGAACTCTATGGCCACTTGATTCACGTCGTCGGAAATGCTGGGCGACTGGGTGGCCGGCTCCAGTTCAAGTTGCACTTCAAACTTGGCGATCAAGGCTTCCAGCGCTTCGCGTTTTTCTTCCGGCAGCGGCGGTTCCTGTTCCAGCTGCCCGCGCAGGATCTCGACCTGTTCTTCCAGTTTTTTGCGATCAGGCATGACATTCTTTCCTTTTATCGATAGGCACTGGCATAGACCGCGGCGCGCCGTGAAAGGTCTACGAACTGACCTGTAGATTAATCCACTGGCGCCAACTGTGCATGATCCTTGTCAGGGCTTCTCGCCTTTGAGGCGGCGCAGGCGGATGTCGGCCAGGCAGGTGTCGAGCTCACCGAGGTGGTCGATCACCGAATGCACGCCTAATCCATAGAGGGCCACGGTGGCCTTGCCGCGCTTGTGCTCGCGTTCCTTTTCGCTCAGTGCCTGCCATTGCTCCGGCGCCACGCCGCACAGCGAGCCGCAGGAGGCCAGGCCAATGGTCCACAGCCCGGCGTTCAGGCCTGATTGCAGCAGGCGCGGTTCGCCGCTGACCAGCACGCAGCCGTCCAGGCGATCGATGTTCAGCTCCATCAAGGCTTGCCAGCAGGCGTGGGGCGCCGGCCAGCGGATGGTGGAGGGTGAGGCGGCCTTGACCCACGCGGGCAGGGTCGCGGCCAGTGGCGTGGTGACAGAGGGCGGCAGTTCATCCAGCCAGGCGCAGGGCACGCCTTGCTCCTTCAGGCTGCGCAGGATTTTCAGCGCGCCGGGTGTGGCCTGGGAGTCGGGGGAGGGTGAGTCGCGCCGGGCCTGGGAACCGAAATCCACCAGGCAGCCACTCAGGCCAAACAACACGGCGGTCAGCGCGGGGGCAGTGGCAACGGCGATCTCGGCATGTGGCATCTGAACGTCCCTGAAATAGCTGCAACGCTATCGGGGCGGCATGACAGGTGGATGACATCGGCGCGTATTTGTAGGAATTTTGTGCAAATTATGAAAGTCGTTTCCTTGCAGCTGCCTAAATCCACACTTCCGTCATATACTGGCCGCCTTATTCAGGGCATAGCGCCCATGACAGACTATTCAAGGAGCAAAAGCTATGCGCTGGAGCCAGTACTTCGCTCAGTTGTCGGTGTGTGCCACCGTCCTAATGGCACCGTTCGCCGCCCAGGCCGCGACAGAAGATGATCCATGGGAAAGCGTCAACCGCCCGATCTTCACCTTCAACGACACCGTTGATACCTATGCCCTCAAGCCAATCGCCCAAGGCTATCAGTTCGTCACCCCGCAATTGGTGCAGGACGGCATTCACAACTTCTTCCGCAACATCGGCGATGTCGGCAACCTGGCCAACAACGTGTTGCAACTCAAGCCGCACAACGCTGGCGTCGACACGGCCCGCCTGCTGGTCAACACCACGTTCGGCGTGCTGGGCTTTATCGATGTCGGCACCAAAATGGGGCTGCAGCGCAGCGATGAAGACTTCGGCCAGACCCTCGGCTACTGGGGCGTCGGCAGCGGTCCCTACGTGATGATCCCGTTGATGGGCCCGAGCACCTTGCGTGATGCGCCGTCCAAATACGTGGACAGCTACACCCAACCGTACCGCTACATGAACGACATCGGCTGGCGCAACAGCACCTTTGGCCTGAATGTGGTCGACACCCGTGCCAGCCTGCTCGACAGCGAAAAGCTGATCAGCGGCGACAAGTACACCTTTATCCGTAACGCTTACCTGCAGAACCGTGAGTTCAAGGTCAAGGACGGCAAGGTTGTCGACGACTTTTAAGCTGTGACGTTTTGAAATGAAAAAGGCGACCTTTGAACGGTCGCCTTTTTTGTGCGCGTGGATCAGCGCATTTTCAAAATCTTCAGGCCCAGCTGCTGCTCATCGCCTACGGCCTTGGCCCACACCACCTCGGTATCAGCCTCAAGACCCCTGAGTGCGGCGTGCTCCGAATCGATGCGCACGGTAAGCAAGTCACCGACGCTGAACTGGCGAGGTGCCTGCACCTGCATGCCGGAGCTGGAAAGGTCCACGCAGACCCCTGCAATTTCCTGCCCGGCGTGGATCAAGGACACATCGGCATCCACCCGCATGCGGATGAAGTCGCGTTTTTCCGCGTAGTCGCGCTCATGTTCGCTCACAGCATCCATCCTTACTTTGGGTTGTGGTGATGAACGTTCTTATAACTCCCGGTGATTTGCGGTGTAAAGACGTTCGGCGACCATCGGCATGAGCTTGAAACCCCTCACGGATGGGAGTACCGTCTGCGCCTTAGAAGGGCACCTCTGCTTTACGGTTGTGCATTGGATAAATCCCAATGCTTTGTAGGACAGAGAGGCTAGAAAGCGAATCCAGTACGTGAGCCCGGCCATTGTCGAGCCACCTACGCCAACCTAATTCTGGCGCCGTTTGCCCACATGCAAAAAACCAGTGCCACGCTGCTGATAATCGATGACGACGAAGTAGTGCGCGCGAGCCTCGCGGCCTATTTGGAAGACAGTGGCTTCAGCGTCCTGCAGGCCGGCAACGGCCAACAGGGTCTCCAGGTATTCGAGCGCGACCAGCCCGACCTCGTGATCTGCGACCTGCGCATGCCCCAGATGGGCGGCCTCGAGCTGATTCGCCAGGTGACCGAGCTTGCTCCGCAGACGCCGGTGATTGTCGTGTCCGGGGCCGGGGTCATGAATGACGCCGTTGAAGCCTTGCGCCTGGGCGCCGCCGATTACCTGATCAAACCCCTGGAAGACCTGGCGGTGCTGGAGCACTCGGTGCGCCGCGCCCTGGACCGTGCACGCCTGCTTCAGGAAAACCAGCGCTACCGCGATAAGCTCGAGACCGCCAACCGCGAGCTCGAAGCCAGCCTGAACCTGCTCCAGGAAGACCAGAACGCCGGTCGCCAGGTGCAGATGAACATGCTGCCGGTGAGCCCCTGGACCATCGACGATTTCCAGTTCGCGCACCAGATCATCCCGTCGTTGTACCTGTCGGGGGATTTTGTCGACTATTTCCGTGTGGATGAGCGGCGCGTGGCGTTCTACCTGGCCGACGTGTCCGGCCACGGTGCATCCTCTGCGTTTGTCACCGTGTTGTTGAAGTTCATGACCACGCGGTTGTTGTTTGAATCCAAGCGCAATGGCACCTTGCCGGAATTCACCCCCTCCGAGGTGCTGGGCCACATCAACCGGGGCCTGATCAGCTGCAAGCTGGGCAAGCACGTGACGATGGTTGGCGGCGTGATCGATGAAGAAACCGGTCTTTTGACCTACAGCATTGGCGGTCACCTGCCGATGCCTGTTCTGTACACTCCTGACAGTGTGCGTTACCTGGAAGGGCGTGGCCTGCCGGTGGGCTTGTTCAATGAAGCCACCTATGAAGACCACATCCTGGAACTGCCGCCGACCTTCAGCCTGACGCTGATGTCCGACGGCATCCTGGACCTCCTTCCAGAGCCTACACTTAAAGAGAAAGAAGCCGCCTTGCCCCAAAAGGTCAAGTCGGCGGGCGGCAGCCTGGATGGTCTGCGGCAGGTTTTTGGATTGGCCACGCTAGGGGAGATGCCGGATGATATCGCCCTATTGGTGTTGAGCAGGAATCTTTGATGAGTACCGGAAGAATCCAATTCGCCGAGCAAGACGGGACCTTTGTCCTGAAGTTTGTCGGTGAAGTGCGCCTGACCCTGTGTTCGGCGCTGGATGCGACGATCGAGCGGATCTTCACAGCGCTGAACTTCTCGGCGATCGTGATCGATCTGACCGAAACCCGCAGCATCGACAGCACCACCCTGGGCCTGTTGGCCAAATTGTCCATTCTGTCGCGGCAGAAGGTCGGCCTGTTGCCGACGGTGGTCACCACCCACGAAGACATTACCCGTCTGCTGCAGTCCATGGGTTTTGATCAGGTGTTCAACATCGTTGACCGCCCGATCCCCTGCCCGGAATGCCTGACCGACCTGCCGTCGCAGGACCAGTCCGAGGAAATCGTGCGGATCAAGGTGCTTGAAGCACACAAGATCCTGATGGGCCTGAACGAGTCCAACCGCGAAGCCTTCCACGACCTGGTCAACGCCCTCGAGCGCCACTGATCCCCAATTGAAATGCGCTCAAATGTGGGAGGGGGCTTGCCCCCGATAGCACTGTGTCAGTTATGAATAAGCTGACTGACACCCTGCCATCGGGGGCAAGCCCCCTCCCACAGTTGATCCATGACAGGCTTGAAACCGGCGCCCACAAAAAAGGGCGGCACCCACTCAGGTGCCGCCCTTTTTGCTGCCTGCGCTTTTACAGCTTGGCCGACAACAACGCCTCCAGCTTCTCCTGATCCCGAGCAAACTGACGAATCCCCTCTGCCAGCTTCTCAGTCGCCATCGCATCTTCGTTGGATTCCCAACGGAACTGCGCTTCAGTCATATGCACCCGCGCCTCACCGGCATGGCCGGGCGACAACTTGCGCTCCAGCTTGCCGTCATCCGCCGCCAGCTTCTCCAGCAGGTCCGGGCTGATGGTCAGGCGATCACACCCGGCCAGTTCTTCAATCTGGCTCAGGTTACGGAAGCTCGCACCCATCACCACCGTCTTGTAGCCGTTGGCCTTGTAGTAGTTGTAGATGCGCATCACCGACTGCACGCCCGGGTCATCGGAACCGGTGTAGTCGTTGCCGTTGGCCTTCTTGTACCAATCGTAGATACGGCCCACGAACGGCGAGATCAGGAACACACCCGCTTCAGCGCAGGCCACGGCCTGGGCGAAGGAGAACAGCAGGGTCAGGTTGGTCTGGATGCCTTCTTTTTCCAGCTTCTCGGCGGCACGGATGCCTTCCCAGGTAGAAGCGATCTTGATCAGCACACGGTCACGGCTAACGCCGGCTTTGTCGTACAGATCGATCAGACGGTGCGCACGCTTGAGAATCGCGTCTTCGTCGAACGACAGGCGGGCATCCACCTCAGTGGAAATACGGCCCGGCACAACTTTGAGAATCTCTTGACCCACCGCCACCGCAAACCGGTCACTGGCCAGGCCAACATCGCCATTGCAGTCCTGCACGCATTCATCCAGCAGCTTGGCATAGCCTGCGATCGACGCAGCCTTGAGCAGCAGGGAAGGGTTGGTGGTCGCATCTTGCGGCTTGAGCTTGGCGAGGGTAGAAAAATCGCCGGTATCGGCTACGACGGTGGTGAATTGCTTGAGTTGTTCCAGCTTGGAAGTCATGGGCGTGCTCTGTCCTGTGGGTCTGTTGACATTACCCGAGCGCTGGCAGGCGCTCAAGGGCGCAAATGCGTTAGGTCGTTTGCGCGGGGCAACAACCTGAAAACAGCCGTTTAAATACCGACCGTACTGCTCCATAGGAGGCCAGAATCGATGGCAGGTTCAACCCAACTGCCCGATAGCGCCTCCACAGCCACCAACACCTCCCCTGACACACACAGCACCCAATGTGGGAGGGGGCTTGCCCCCGATAGCAATGTATCAGTCAACCCACAGCTAACTGACCCCCCGGCAAGCTACCCACTCACCGCCCCTCCAACAATTCCCCCGCCTGATCCAACAACGCCAACGGATCCGCCGCCTTATGAATATCCACCGACAACAACTGCCTGAACTTGCGCGCCCCCGGAAACCCGGTGCCCAACCCCAACACATGCCGAGTAATGTGATGCATCGTCCCACCACTGGCCAAATGCTCAGCGATATAAGGCCGCAACTGCGCCAACGCCTCCGATCGGCGGATCACCGGCGCCTCACTGCCAAACAACCGCTGATCCACCTCCGCCAACAGATACGGATTGTGATAAGCCTCCCGCCCCAACATCACCCCATCAAACGTCTGCAAATGCTCCTCGCACTGCTCCAACGTCTTGATTCCACCGTTAAGATTGATCTCCAACGCCGGAAAGTCCCGCTTCAACTGCGCCGCCACGTCATAGCGCAACGGCGGAATGTCGCGGTTCTCCTTGGGCGACAACCCCTCCAGAATCGCAATCCGCGCATGTACGGTAAAACTGGTACAACCGGCGTCCTTCACCGTCCCGACGAAATCACACAACTCGGCATAACTGTCCCGCCCATTGATGCCGATACGGTGCTTCACCGTCACCGGAATCGACACCGCATCGCGCATCGCCTTCACACAGTCCGCCACCAGGGCAGGATGAGCCATCAGGATCGCGCCGATCATGTTGTTCTGCACCCGGTCGCTGGGGCAGCCGACGTTCAGGTTCACTTCGTCGTAACCGGCGGCTTCGGCCATACGGGCGCAGGCGGCCAGGTCGGCGGGGACGCTGCCGCCCAGTTGGAGGGCCAGCGGGTGCTCGGCTTCGTTGTGGCGCAGGAAGCGCTCGTGGTCGCCATGGAGGATCGCACCGGTGGTGACCATCTCGGTGTAGAGCAGGGCGTGTTTGGAGAGCAGGCGTAGGAAGAACCGGCAGTGGCGGTCGGTCCAGTCCATCATGGGGGCCACGGAGAAGCGGCGGGAGAGAGGAGCGGATTGTAGGGGCATTGGGGGTCTGAGCTAGCGGGCGGAAAGGCGAGCAGTTTATCAGGGATGCTTGTCAGGTACTCAGCGGGTTCTCACGGCTAGTTACTTAATCTCCAGTGACACCTGGAGCGCATGCCGGTTAGGGTTTTGACGTAAACCTTGTGTTGGCTATTTATTGTGGCTACGATAATTTATGCAGATTACCTATGATCCAGCCAAAGACGCTCGCAACGTTTCAGAGCGTAGTCTCCCATTTGCGCTGGTGCGAGACTTTGAGTGGTCCACGGCCTTGATCCTGCAGGATGATCGATTTGACTACGGCGAGTGTCGTTATCGGGCGATGGGGTACATAGGGGGTCGGCTGCATGTCGTAGTGTTTACCCCACGGGGTGACGCGGTCCACGTTATCAGCTTTCGTAAAGCCAACAAACGGGAGGTCAAAAATTATGACCAAGAAACCCAGTCCTGAAATGGTCGATACGGCAAACCCCGAATGGTCGGCCGAGGATTTTGCCAAGGCCAAACCAGCCAGCGAAGTGCTTGTTGGGTTGTTTGGCAACGCTCAGGCGAAGGAAATGCTCAAGCCAAAGCGTGGCCGACCAAAGTCGGAAGCGACTAAAGAGCACGTGAATGTTCGTTTTGATGCTGAGGTGCTGGAGAAATTCAGGGCTTCTGGGCCGGGCTGGCAAACGCGAATGAACGCAGCCTTGGCTGATTGGCTCAAGACGCATACGCCAGATGAGCTGAAGGCGTAGTCGCCAGAGATCGTTCCCAAAACAATTAGCCGCCGGTAAGGCGGCTTTTTTTTGCATACTAATAAGTTTTCTCGACGAGCTGTAAATATATTTGTTCCGTTTCTGCTCTTGTTTGATATTGCCTAAGAGAAAGGTGGTAAGTGATATTTTAATTTCGCTGAAAGGCATAATCTTTGAGGTTGTCAAGTGATTTAAACAGCTCCTCAGCTTTTTTATTGGTGTGGTGCTTTTTTATGTCTTCAACTATTAGTTCTGCGTAGTCGTCTGCCTTTACATCGGTATCTGTGGAGACATGATATGTCATATTGCCTGTTTCAGATGTTATAAGGGTTATTAAATCCGCTGAGTCAAGGCATCGGATAAATGAGTTGAGAACAGCTGCATTTCCAAATTCTAAAATTTCACATACCTTCTGAACATCCAAGATTTTATCTTGCTCGGCATGAAGAATGCACGCGTAGGTAATGAAGTTTTCAGCATCTCCCGATCTTGACACGAACATGGTTAAGTTCCATTGATTAGCTTGTCCGGGAGGGGCCGCCACCTGTTTCTGTTTTTCAACGCTGTCAGCAACTTGGTTGAATCTTGCCTCGAGTTGGCTGAACTTACTTGGAATACCCTCCATTAGTGCGCGCATTGCAATGTTTTTGCTGTCCATGTCTTTTAATAAAACATGAAAGTTTTGGAGGTTACCTGTTATCTCCCTTGAGACCTCTTCGAATGCTTGAGCGCTTTTCGCGCCAGCTACAATTAATTCTCCTGAGTTTTGGTGGTACTCGGCAATTTTCTCGCCCACTTTTCCCACGTCTTTAGATACTTCACTTATGCTTCCGAGACTGTTGGACATATTGCTGTTTGATATAAATGAATAGAAAATGGCTACTACACCCAGTAGTAACGAAGTCATGGTTGCGGCGTTGCTCAAATATTGTGTGAAATCGCCTCTTTCAGTCCATCTGTCTGTCATTAAAAATACTGATATTGCGAGAAGAATCAAAATCACGTATCGATAGTGGATGCTGGGTAGATTGTTTTTTTCTTCCATGAGTCACCGGATTAATTTGTGCGGAAAATTTGATGTCATTTTGACATCTTTCCATTGTTTTGGCAATTCGAGAAGCTTGTGGTGATTAATAGCGATTTAATCCCACTAATTGTGAATTTAGGAGGAGCACTAAGCTTCGTTGCGAACTGGTTGGTTGCTTTTAGGATTTTTCCCACCTAGTTATCGGCTTGCTCGTCAGACCTCTCATAGCTAACCTCCTCGAGCCGCTGCAAACCCAGCGGCCGGAGGTGGAAGTCCGAACTGCTAAGGCGTTTTAACTCCCATAAATATTTGGAGTTTCGCCCATGCACTACAACACACGCAGTTCTTCACTTGATCAAAGCGCATCTTCCGCCGATCCCAAGCTTCAAGCCGCAGCCCAGCGAGCAATCAACCATCACTTGCCGTCATCCGACGATACTGCCCCCGTCGAACGCCCAATCGACAACCTCTTCCTCGTCAACCCAACCCTCGACCCCGAAACCCTCCTGGCCAACGCCGCCGAAAATCTAGCATCCGCCAACGAAATGGCCGCCACCTTGGCGTTCGACCTCGACGACTCCCAGCGCGCCATCGCCCTGGGCATTCAGCAGTTGATCGAGTTGAGTTCGCTACTCGTTGACCGAGCCCAGGAGCAAATTGCGCCTGTTAGCAAACCAGTCAAAGCCTGACAACCAACCCCGCCGCCTTACGCCAAGGCGGCAACCTGAACCCATCCTGTCCCCCAGCAAAGTTTCATAATTCCCTGCGCCGTTGAGGTCTACGATCCCTGCAAGCGAGGACCCCAGCGCCTCCAGCTCACAGGGAACTGCAACCATGATTTCAAACCTCGTCAAAGTCGCAATGATCACCGGCACGTTGCTGTTGAGCGCCTGTTCATCTTCACCCGCCGTGAGCAGTGACCCGTGCTTTTCAGGTGGATGCCAGGCGTTTGGGGACCACAGCCCCAGCAAAGCCGCCAAGATGAATTTTGGTGGCAGCGGGCTGGGGAGTAGTTATGGGGAGTATGGGGCGGGGTTGTTGCATGATGATTGATGGGGTGGTGGGTCAGTCAGTGGTGTGTTGACTGATCCATTGCTATCGGGGGCAAGCCCCCTCCCACATTGGAACTGTGGTGGGGGCAAGATTGTGGGTGTTAGTTGCCGCCCTTCATGCGGCGGGCGATGAGGTAAAGGCCCAGGCCGATGAGGGCCGTTACGGCGCCGATGTAGCCGGTGCTGGTCCAGCCGAGCCCGGCCGTAATCGCCATGCCGCCAAGCCAAGGGCCCAGCGCATTCGCCAGGTTGAACGCCGCATGGTTGGACGCCGCCGCGAGGCTTGGGGCTTCGTGGGCGATGTCCATCAGGCGGATTTGCAGCGGCGCGGCCATGGCGATCATGGTGCCGACCAGGCCGATGCCCAGCAGTACGCTCCACAGTGAGCTGGCAGCGAAGGTGAAGAAAATCAGCACGGCCATCGACCACACCATGATCCAACCCACTGCCCGAAACTGCAGGCGATCAAACAGTTTGCCGCCGGCAATGTTGCCGATGATGCCGCCCACGCCAAATGCTGCCAGGCCAAACGGAATCCACTGCGGCGACACTTTGGTCACTTCCAGCATGGTCGGCGCCAGGTAGCTGAATACGCAGAACATGCCGGCGAAGCCGATCGCGCCGATGGACAGGGCCATCCAGACTTGAGGTTTGGTGAAGGCGCGCAGTTCTTTGCGCGGGTCGCTGCGTTCTTCGTCGTGGCGGTGTGGCACGAATTGCCAGACCAGGGCGATGGTGAGCAGGGCGATCACGCTGACCAGGGCGAACGCCGAGCGCCAGCCCAGGTGTTGGCCGAGGAAGGTGGCGATGGGGTTGCCCAGCAGCATGGCCAGGGTCAGGCCCATCATGACGCGGGCCACGGCGCCGGCGCGTTTGTCGGTGGGCACCATGCTGGAGGCGACCACGGCGGCGATGCCGAAGTAGGCGCCGTGGGGCAGGCCGCTGATAAAGCGGAAGGCCACCAGCGAACCGAAGGTGGGGGTGAAGGCGGTGGCGAAGTTGCCCAGGGCGTAGAGGCCCATCAGCAACAGCAGCATGTGTTTGCGCAGCAGCTTGGCGCCGAGGATGGCCAGCAGTGGGGCGCCGACCATCACGCCGAGGGCGTATGCGCTGATGGCGTGGCCGACTTGCGGTTCGCTCAAGCCCAGGTTCTGGGCGATGTCGGGCATCAGGCCCATGATGGCGAATTCGCCGGTGCCGATGGCGAACGCGCCCACGGCCATCGCGGCTTCCATTTTGGCGGCGCTGCGCGCGGGCAACAGGTGCCCGGTTGTTTGCTGGATAGACATGGATCGCTCTGTTTGGATGAGGTGCACGAAAGACAATCGCCGATGCTACGCAGGCGACTGTGAAGGTGTCTAGAACAGCCGCAAGCACGAGAGTTCCGGCCCTGTGACCCCAGGTCGCGGTTGGCAGTCTTGACACTGGCGCGATAAAAGCTGCGATTTAGCGGTGTCAATCGGCCAAACGGCGCATAAACGCTGTTTGGCGTGATATTCTGCGCGCCGTCCTGGTCTAGGCTTTCCTTGGTGCGTACACCCGTATACGTCCCAGCGGTTGGTTGTCGCCCAGGTAGCTGAAGCCAATAATGATAAGAAGTCAGCGCAGAAGGGACATAACAGTGAGGTCGATCCATCGGCCTTGTGTGCCCACCCTGCAGCCTTGAACAATCAGGGGCGGTAGGGCGGATGGCGTTTTATCATAGGTGCTACTGATGTTTAAAAAAGTAAACACTGCCCTGCTGGGGCTGGCTTTGTCGATGGGGATCACGTCCGTTCACGCGGAAGAGGCAAAGAAAGTCGATGTGCTGCTGATCGGCGGCGGCATCATGAGTGCGACCCTGGGTGTCTGGCTCAATGAGCTGGAACCGGACTGGTCGATGGAGATGGTCGAGCGCCTTGATGGCGTGGCCGAAGAAAGCTCCAACGGCTGGAACAACGCCGGTACCGGTCACTCGGCCCTGGCCGAGCTGAACTACACCCCGGAAGACAAGAACGGCAACGTTGAGATCCCTAAAGCGGTCGAGATCAACGAAGCGTTCCAGATCTCCCGTCAGTTCTGGTCCTGGCAAGTCCAGCAGGGCGTGTTGAAGAACCCGCGTTCGTTCATCAACTCCACTCCGCACATGAGCTTTGTGTGGGGCGATGACAACATCAAGTTCCTGAAAAAGCGTTACGAAGCGCTGAAGGCGAGCCCGCTGTTCGCCGGCATGCAGTACTCCGAAGACCCGGCGCAGATCGCCAAGTGGGTCCCGCTGATGATGGAAGGGCGTGACCCCAACCAGAAAATCGCGGCCACCTGGAGCCCGATCGGCACCGACGTGAACTTTGGCGAGATCACCCGCCAGTTCGTTGCCCACCTGCAAACCACCCCCAAGTTCGACCTGAAACTGTCGAGCGAAGTGCAGGACATCACCCGCAACGACGACGGTTCGTGGCGTGTGAGCTACAAAAATCTCAAAGACGGCACCAAGACTGAAACTGACGCCAAGTTCGTGTTCATCGGCGCCGGCGGCGGTGCCCTGCACCTGCTGCAAAAGTCTGGCATTCCTGAAGCCAAGGAATACGCCGGCTTCCCGGTTGGCGGCTCGTTCCTGGTGACCGATAACCCAACCGTCGCCGAGCAGCACCTGGCCAAGGCCTACGGCAAGGCTTCGGTAGGTTCGCCACCGATGTCGGTTCCGCACCTGGACACCCGCGTGCTGGACGGCAAGCGCGTGATCCTGTTTGGCCCATTCGCCACCTTCTCGACCAAGTTCCTCAAGGAAGGCTCGTACCTGGACCTGCTGACCAGCACCACCACCCACAACATCTGGCCGATGACCAAGGTCGGTATTCGTGAATACCCACTGGTCGAGTACCTCGCCGGCCAACTGATGCTGTCCGATGACGACCGCTTCAAGGCGCTGCAGGAATACTTCCCGAACGCCAAGCAATCGGACTGGCGCCTGTGGCAAGCCGGCCAGCGTGTGCAGATCATCAAGCGTGACGAAGAGCAGGGCGGCGTCCTGAAACTCGGTACCGAAGTGGTCAGCTCCGCCGACAACTCCATTGCCGGCCTGTTGGGTGCATCGCCAGGCGCGTCGACCGCAGCGCCGATCATGCTGACCGTGCTGCAAAAAGTCTTCAAGGACAAGGTAGCAAGCCCGGCCTGGCAGGAAAAACTGCACCAGATCGTGCCAAGCTACGGCACCAAGCTGAACGAAAGCCCTGAAGCGGTTGCCAAGGAATGGGCCTACACGGCCGGTGTGCTGCAACTGACGCCACCGCCAGCGATCCCGCAACTGGCTGCTCCACAGGCCACCGAGGCTGCCAAGCCTGCGGCTGAGCCGAGCAAGCCGGCGTCTGATCTGGCGCTGTAAGTAAGGCTTAAGCAAAAGCCCGCTGAACCGGTGACGGTCAGCGGGCTTTTTTGTGTGCGGCGTTCAGACCCTGAAGTGCCTGACTTGCTCGTACAGATGCAGCGCCAGTGCATTAGCGGTGTCGCACAGCAGATACAGATGCTGGGCGGGGAGGGCCGGCAGTTGCGTGATGTGTCTCAGCCCTTCGCCCATGCGGCTTTCCTCCATCAGGCCCACGGCCACGCCGCTGCGCACGCAAGCCTCTACCGCCGATGAGTTGGGGCTTTCCAGCAGTACGCGATGGTAAACCCCGTGATCTTTCAGCGCCTGTAACGCCGCCGCTCGATACGGGCAACCTGCGATGGGCACGGTGATGGGCAGCGGCGCGTTTGGCGGAGAACTGAACTGCTCGGCTGCCACCCATAGTGGTTGCACTGAGCCCAGGCGCTCACCCTGTGCCAGCGGCCGTGCGCTGACGGTGATTGCCAGGTCCAGTTGGTTTGCCGTGAACAGACTCAGCAGTTCGCCACTGGTGCGCGCTTCGATTTCCAGCTCCAGCAGCGGATTGTCGGTTATCAGTCGTGGCACAAATGCCTGGATGAAGGCGGGCGCGTAAGTGTCGGGCACACCCAGGCGGATCTTGCCCTGCATGCGCTGGGGCATCAGGGCGATCAGAAGGCGATCGTGGCTTTTGAGAAATTCGCTGGTTTCGTCCAGCAGTTTTCTGCCGTACAGCGTCAGGTCCACGCCCTGGTTGCTGCGGCTGAACAGGCGCTGGCCGACCTGGTCTTCCAGTTTCTGAATCTGCGTGGTTACGGTGGAAGCGCTGCGGTGCACATGTTCGGCGGCTTCGTTGAAGCGACCAAAGCGCGCGACGGCATGAAACGTACGCAGTAGATCGATATTCAGTTGTCTGGCCATGGTTCGACTTCTACGGATTGATGGTGCAGGTTATTCAAATATACAGAAGAGTCTCCTGTCCCTAGCCTTGAAGTCAATCGACTAAGGCTGGAGGGCTGCATGAAGCGATCAACCCTGGGATTGCTGCTGTTGCAAGGGGCGTTTGTCCTGTCATGGAGTTCGGGCTATATCGGCGCCAAGCTCGGCACTCAGGAAGGCGGTGCGTTCAACCTGCTGTTCTGGCGATTCCTGATGGTATCGCTGTGCCTGGGGCTGTTCCTGAACGTCAGGCTGTTGAAGGTTTCATGGGCGCAGATCCGCCACTACGCGGTGATCGGTTGCCTGTCGCAGTTTCTGTACCTGAGTTGCCTCTATGTGGCGATCCAGAACGGTTTGCCGCCAGGCATTGCGGCAATCATCGCGGCGATGCAGCCGTTGATGACCGCAGCATTGTCGACGGGCAGCGCCACCGAGCGCAGCGGCGGTTGGCAATGGGTGGGGCTCGTGATCAGCTTTGCCGGTGTGGCAATTGTGATCGCCGGGCAGTACAGCAATAGCGCAACCGAGGTAGGCCTGGCCATGTATGGGCTGCCACTGGTCTCGGCGCTGGGGCTGACCCTGGCGACGCTGTACGAACGTCGTTCGGTGCAGAGCGAGAATGTCGGTTTGCTCATACCGCTGTTTATCCAATCGCTGCTGAGCCTGATCGGTTTCACCGGCGCTGTGTTGTACACCGATACCTTGAGCATTCCCCATGACACCGACGTACTGGTTTCGATTGCGTGGTTGACGGTGTTTTCCACCTTTGCCGCTTACTTAAGCCTGTGGCAACTGCTGCGTGTGATGACGGCCACCCAGGTTGCCGCGTTGGTCTACCTGGAGCCTCCGGTCACCCTCGTATGGGCGGCGTTGATGTTCGGCGACAGGATTCATGCCTCGACCTACGCTGGCATCGTCGTGGTCATTGCCGGGCTGGTTTTATTACGCCTGAAGCGACCGACCGTCGAGTGCACGTCTTGAGGCCGGTGGGTTCAGCAATCTGACAGACATCTCCTGTTAAAAATAAACCATGCCCAAGCAGGAGGCCTGGTTGCAACAAAGGAGGATTTCTTACTGATACAGGTGCGGGGCGATTAGGCCCGAGGGTTTTGTATGTTGCTACGTTATGCGGCAATGGCGGCGGTAGTCGTCGCAGCATCCGGGTGTGTGCAAGAGCGTGTCGTGCATGAGCGCAGACCGGTACAACATGAGTATGTAGAAGTTGTTGCACCGCAGCCGCCGCCCGTACAGGTGATCGAAGTCGAACCACCGGTACGCGAAGGTTATATCTGGTCACGCGGTTACTGGCGCTGGCAAGGCGGGCGCTATGTGGCGGTGCACGGCCACTGGGAGCCGGTGCGCGAGGGTTATCGCTATGTGCATCCGCATTGGGTACAGCGCAATGACGGGTATCACTGGCAGGTCGGTGGCTGGATTCGTTGACCGAGCGTCCTCTCCTGCAAAAGACGGCCTAGCCGATACGTTTCATACCCGTCGCCTTGACCGCATTCAGGTCGAAGGTGGCGGTGTACTCGCAACCCGCCGCGTGGGCGCAGCGTTCGATCAGACAGTCGGCAAAGTCTGCGGTGTTTGCCACGAACTTGCGCAGGGCCTGCCAGATGATATCCGCGTGCTCAACCGTGAGCTCGCGAGTGTGCAGCAGGGTTTCCAGCACCATCACCACATCGCTTTTGGCCGACGCATAGCAGGACTGCAGGACCCACACCAACTCCACAACGGTCACCAGGCTGACAAAACCCGGTGATGCGGCGGTGAGTGATTCGATCAGTCTGGACGCCTTGGCTGACTGCATGGGCTCGTCCTGGGTGACGTAGCGCACCAGCACGTTGGTATCCAGGCCGATCATCTGGCGTTTGCTCCCCGGGCCGCGATGGCCTGGTTCATGTCCTCGATGGACACAGCAGTGGCAGGCTTGGTGATCAGTCCCTTGAGGTCGGTGACGGTTTTACTGGCGGCGATCATGGAAAACTTGCCGTCTTCCATTTCGACGAATTCCACCCGGTCGCCTGTTTCCAGGCCGAGGGCTGTCCTCACCTGGACGGGGATGGTGATTTGCCCTTTTGAAGTCAGTGTGGCGGTCGCCATAGTGAAGCTCTCCATCGTGATATTCCTTACCTTAGGGTAAGGAATGATGGAGGACAATATCCGTTGGTCCATAGGTTGCTCGAAGGTGGGGGTGAGTCGGTACTGAAACCCTAGACCGGACTCTCGATTCCCACACCTTCGGCCATGGGCCAAACCGATACAAACTATGACCGACCGCGCCCGTTCACTGCACCACGCGATAGCACGGCACATAGGCCGCGCTGCCCGGCAGCTTCATGCGGTGCTGGGCGACAAACGCTTTGAGCAGCTCGTCCAGCGGTTTCATGATCGCCGGGTCGCCGTGAATTTCGTACGGGCCGTTTTCTTCAATCAGGCGAATACCGTTGTCCTTCACGTTACCTGCCACGATTCCCGAGAACGCGCGACGTAGGTTCGCTGCCAGTTCATGGGGCGGCAGCGCATGACTCAGTTGCAGACTGGCCATGTTTTCGTGGGTCGGGTCGAAGGGACGCTGGAAACCTTCGTCGATCTTCAACAGCCAGTTGAAGTGGAACGCGTCGTTGCGCTCGCGACGGAACTGTTTGACCGCCTTGAGACCTGTGGTCATCTGGCGCGCGACTTCGGCCGGATCGTCGATGATGATCTGATAATGCTTCTGCGCCGCTTCGCCGAGGGTAGCGCCGACGAACGCGTGCAGTTGTTCCAGGTAAGGGGCCGCATGCTTGGGCCCGGTCAGCACCACCGGGAACGGCAGGTCGCGGTTGTCCGGGTGCATCAGGATGCCCAGCAGGTAGAGGAATTCCTCGGCGGTGCCGGCGCCGCCGGGGAAGATGATGATGCCGTGGCCGACACGCACGAAAGCTTCCAGGCGTTTCTCGATGTCCGGCAGGATCACCAGCTCGTTGACGATCGGGTTGGGTGCTTCGGCGGCAATGATGCCCGGCTCGGTCAAGCCCAGGTAGCGGCCACCGGTGATGCGTTGTTTGGCGTGGGAAATGGTCGCGCCTTTCATCGGCCCTTTCATGACGCCGGGGCCGCAGCCGGTGCATACGTCAAGACTGCGCAGGCCCAGTTCGTGCCCGACTTTCTTGGTGTATTTGTATTCTTCGGTGTTGATCGAGTGGCCACCCCAGCACACCACGATCTTCGGCTCGACACCCGCGCGCAGCGTACGGGCGTTGCGCAGCAGGTGGAACACGTAGTCGGTGATGCCCTGGGAGTTGCTCAGGTCGATGCGCTGGCTGTCCAGCTCGTTCTCGGTATAGACGATGTCACGCAAGGCGCTGAACAGCATTTCGCGGGTGCTGGCGATCATCTCGCCATCGACGAAGGCATCGGCCGGGGCGTTGAGCAGTTCCAGGCGTACGCCGCGGTCCTGCTGATGGATGCGCACTTCAAAATCTTTGTAGGCGTCGAGGATGGTCTTGGCGTTGTCGATATGCGCGCCGGTATTCAGGATCGCCAGGGCGCATTGGCGAAACAGGGCGTAGACGCTGCCGCTGCCGGCTTCACTGAGTTGCTGGACTTCACGTTGGGACAGGGTTTCGAGGCTGCCCTTGGGGCTGACGGAGGCATTGATGACTTGACGTTGGGGCATTCTGATTCCTTGAAAGCACAGCCACCGCATCCACGACAGGCGCGGTGGCTTGAGAATGATGGGCGCCGTATACGGTCGCACGAGACGGTTATTTACCTCAGGCGCAAGGCCGAGCGCAAATACCGTCCAGCACCATCATGCCGCAGAACTTACTGGATCAGCTTCCAGTTTTTGTAGAAAACCCGACGCAGGGTAAACACCAGGCCGGCAAAGCCCGCGATCACGGCGTTAAGCACCGAGGGCACCCGGGTGGGCCGCACGATATCAATGAACAGGCAGTAACGTTTCGCATCGTTTTTGTTGAAAGACGCATGCATCAGCGTGTCATCGAAGATAAACAGCGGGTCGTCGTGCCAGTAGTGCTTGTACTTGCCCACTTGGATATACACGCCTTCGTGGTGCGGCGCCGGCGCCATGTTGTAGAGCACGCGGAACATCATGCGCAGGGGGCCGAAGTGGAACGACGTCGAGCGATTCTCGTTGAACACCGACACGCCGATGGTCTTCACGTAGGGCAGTTTCTTGCGCAGTTGCGGGATATCCAGGGCGGTTTCGATGGGGCGGCCGTACCACTGGAAAAACAGCATGCCGCGTTTCTTCTCGGCCATGCGTGCGTCCAGGTAACCGATGATTTCTTCCTTGCGGGCCATG
This sequence comes from Pseudomonas orientalis, assembly GCF_002934065.1. NCBI lineage: Bacteria > Pseudomonadati > Pseudomonadota > Gammaproteobacteria > Pseudomonadales > Pseudomonadaceae > Pseudomonas > Pseudomonas orientalis. The sequence continues at coordinate 1,760,183 of NZ_CP018049.1, forward strand.
GCGTCATCGATCACCTGTTGCAGGTCCTCGCGCCAGGCGGGCGGCAGGTCTTGCATCGTGTAGACATGTCGGTTGCGCCTGCTCAACAGGTCGAACAGGGTGTTGAACGGCGCCAGGATCCAGGTGTTGCGACCGTTGCCGACGAAATATTTCTTGATGGTGTCGCGGTCGTACAGGCCATTGCGCAAGAAGTCATAAACGCCGCAGCACAGCACCAGCAGCAGGAAAACCAGGCTGATATGCGGAAAAACCTCGATAAACAGCAGAACGCCGAGCGCCCAGGCGAGGGATATCAGCTTTTTGCCAACCGCATTTTTGCTCATGTAACCTGGCTCCAGATATGAAACATATTGAAACAATATCGTCATGATAAGGCTTTATGGCGCGTACAGGCGTTTTTAAATGGAGTGAAATTGTTAAGTCCTCTCAAAATTTGTAACGGTTGCCAGGCCAGGCCGGCGCCTTGTGGATTGAATTTTGAGAACGCAAGATTTGCGACTATCGTGACGCTTCGGATTTTCGGACGTCATAGACCGGTACGATTGAAGTTGAATGGCCACCATTGGCCTTCGGCACCTTGGAAGAGGCAGAATTTTTATGATCATCAAACCGCGGGTTCGTGGCTTTATCTGTGTGACCGCTCACCCTGTTGGCTGTGAAGCGAACGTCAAGGAACAGATCGACTACGTGACCAAAAACGGCACCATCGAAGGCGGCCCCATGAAGGTGCTGGTCCTCGGTGCTTCCACCGGTTACGGCCTGGCCGCGCGCATCAGTGCCGCGTTTGGCTGCGGCGCCGACACCCTGGGCGTGTTTTTTGAGAAAGAAGGCGAAGAAGGCAAGCTGAGCTCCGCCGGCTGGTACAACAGCGCGGCGTTCGAGAAGTTTGCCGTGCAAAAGGGCCTGTACGCCAAGAGCATCAACGGCGACGCGTTCTCCGACGAGATCAAGCGCCTCACCATTGAAACCATCAAGAAAGACCTGGGCAAGATCGACCTGGTGGTCTACAGCCTGGCCGCGCCGCGCCGTACTGACCCGCAAGGCGTGGTGCACACCTCCACCCTCAAGCCGATCGGCAAGGCTGTGACGCTGCGCGGGATCAACACTGACAAGGGCGTGGTGGTCGACACGACGCTGGAGCCGGCGACCCAGGAAGAAATCGACGGCACCGTGAAGGTAATGGGCGGCGAAGACTGGCAGCTGTGGATCGACGCCCTGCGTGACGCCGATGTACTGGCCGAAGGCGCCAAGACCACCGCGTTCACTTACCTCGGTGAGAAGCTGACCCAGGATATCTACTGGAACGGTTCCATCGGCGAAGCCAAGAAAGACCTGGATAAAAAAGTCCTGACCCTGCGCGACAACCTCGCCGCACTCAAGGGCGACGCCCGTGTATCGGTACTCAAGGCCGTGGTCACCCAGGCAAGTTCAGCAATCCCGATCATGCCGCTGTACCTGTCACTGCTGTTCAAGGTGATGAAAGAGCAGGGCACCCACGAAGGCTGCATCGAGCAGGTCTACGGCCTGTTCAAGGACAGCCTGTATGGCAGCGAGCCAAAGCTGGATGCCGACGGTCGTCTGCGTGCCGATCTGGCCGAGCTGGAGCCGAAGGTTCAGGACGCTGTCGCGGCACTGTGGAACCAGGTTACCGACGACAACGTCAACGAGATCAGTGATTTTGCCGGCTACAAGGCTGAGTTCCTGCGCTTGTTCGGCTTTGAGATCGAGGGCGTGGACTACGACGCGGACGTGAACCCGACCGTCAAGATCAACGGTCTGGTCCAGGCGTAAATGATGTAAGGGTGGCGGCCTCGATAACTCGATTATCAGGCCGCTGCCTGCTGCTGCGGATATCAGGCATATCTGGATTCAGACAGGCGATGTTTTGCCTGGGTGAAGTCTGATCGGCGGATATTCACCAGCTCCTTCTCCCAAAGTGGATTGAGCGGCACGTGATAACCGCTGTCTTTGGCGGTCTTTATCAGCTCGGCCATTTCCTTGCAGTTATGAATGATGCTGATTTCGTCGAATCTACCCAGTTTCGCCGGCAGGAAAAATGTTGCCGGGTAGTTCGCGGTTACCTCCGTGGCTGGGCTGCCTGAGTCGGCATTGTGGTGAACCACCCTTTCTGCGTCACCGACCAGTTTCTGGTTGATGATGCCTATCATCTGTTCCAGTCGTGACGTGGCATTGCCGAGATGGGGATGCTCTTTCTGGTAGAAACTGGCCGCGTTTGCAAAGTCTGCGTGCAGTTCTTGCGGAACCTGCCTGTATCGATTGACTCGTTCCTTGAACACGCTGTGAGCGACATCCGGTACGGGGAGCTTATCCTGGGGCCCGAAGTCGCTCAGGTGCGGCGCGACCATGTGCAGATCGTAATCGGCGGTCAAAGGCTTGCCCTCTGCCTGCTTGGCCAACACTTCCACTGGCTTGCCCTGATGGGTGATGAGATAGGTGTCGTCGGCAGGCGATCCAGGACGGGCTTGAAATGTGTAGCGTTGCCCGCTCGGCCCTCGGGCGCTCAATTGCAGCGTGCCGTCCGCATCTTTAGCGGACAGATCAGTGATATGACCCAGGTTCACCAGTTCATTGAGGCGATGGCGCGAGAGTTTCAGCGGGATCGGGACTGCATGGCGTTGCTCGACGCAATCCAGGATCTGCGCGTTGGCTTTGGCGACTTTTTCCGGCGCGCTCTCCAGCTTGCTGAGTGCCTGGTCGGTACAGATCAGACCGGCCTGCGGCCCCCAGTTGGCGCTTTTGCCCTTGATGTGGAAGTCCTTGGTGGGGTGCCCGGCTTCTATCAGCCCGGTAGCCACGGACTCGACCGGGCGTATGCCGATGATGGAATTGGTGGTTGCCGCTACCCGTTGCAAGGGTTCAAGGTGGCTCGAAACTATTCCTGTCTGCTCCTTTACCCGCTCAAGCAGACTGCGCGTTAGATTGCCGGCATCCCCGGCGACGGGGTTGTTGGAACGGGACTGATTGCGTTGCAAGGCTTCAAGGCTGAGGGCGGAAGGTGATGTAACACTGAGAATCGTGGTTTTCATTGGAATACCTCTATGTCACGTCTTGCGGCAGTGTTGGTGATTCCGTTCAGTCACAGTTCTCCTTGATAGGGCTGACATTAAGAGAGATTGGCCCTTGGCGGGGGGGGCGTGGCGATTTTTCAGACCAATCCTACTCTTGCTTACCTTCTGCTGCGGTTCATGGGCATGCCAGACTGCCTGACTCATCTTGCAGACGGGAGCAAACCATGACGATCCGTGCGGTAGTGTTTGATTTCGGTGGCGTGTTATTCGACTGGAGCCCACAGCATCTGTACCGCAAGCTCATTGCCGACGAGCAGCAGCGGCAATGGTTTCTGGAGAATATCTGCACCCAGGCCTGGAACACCGAGCAGGATGCAGGCCGAACCCTGGCTGAAGCCACCCGCAGCCTGATTGCCCAATACCCTGAACACCAGACCTTGATCGAGGCTTATTACGCACGCTGGCACGAGATGTTGCGTGGCGCGTTGCCGGAAGGGGTCGCGATTCTCACCGCGTTGCATCAGGCGAATATGCCGTTGTTCGGGCTGACCAACTGGTCGGCGGAAACCTTTCCCTATGCCCGCGAGCACTATCCGTTCCTGCAATATTTCCGCGATATCGTCGTCTCGGGCCACTTGAAACTGATCAAGCCCGACCCGGCGATCTACCAGGCCAGCCTCGCTCAAATCCGTGCCCATTTACCGGATATCCAAGCGGGTGAAGTGGTATTCATCGATGATGTCAAAGACAATGTCGACGCTGCCATCGCCCTTGGCTGGCAGGGCATTCATCATGTGTCGGCCGAGCGCACCGCCGCGCGTCTGCGCATAGTGGGGGCGGTGTTCTAGCGCCCCCATTTCTCCATGACAAAATCGACGAAGGCCCGCAGCTTGGGCAAGCGATAACGGTCTTGGCGATACAGCAGGTGCATGGGGCGGCTGGGTAGTTTATAGCCGGTCAGCAAGGCCACCAGTTTGCCGCTCTCCAGGTCCGGCTGCACCAGGGCATCGGCCAGCATGACGATACCCATGCCGTTTACCGCCGCCTGGTGCAAGCCTTGCGAGCTGTTGATGGTCAATGAGCCGGCCACCGGAACTTCTACGCCGCCTTCATCCCCGTTCATGCGCCACAGCTTGTCGGTGTCGCGCCAGTTGTCGGTCGCAGGGTAAGCGAAGGCCAGGCAGTCGTGCTGCTGCAGGTCGGCCGGGGTCTGCGGCGTGCCACGTCGCGCCAGGTACTCAGGTGACGCGCAAAGGGTGAGGGTGTAGGCCTGCAGGGGTCTGGCGATCAGGCTGGACGTTTCCAGTTCGCCGAGACGGATCGCCACGTCGAAACCGCTGTCGACGAGGTCCACCCGCTCATTGCTCAGCACCACGTACAGGTCGATCAGCGGATAACGCTGGGAAAACTCACTCAAGGCCGGCACCAAGCGTTCGGTGCCGAACACGGGCGGCGCGGTGATACGCAGGGTGCCTTTGGGGGCTTCGCTGTGAATCTGCTCCGCCAGTAGCTCGGAGTCGGCCACCAGCCCCAGCACTTCCAGACAGCGCTGATAATACTGCCCGCCAAATTCGGTAAGGTTCTGTTTGCGGGTGGTGCGTTTGAGCAAACTGACGCCCAGTCGTTGCTCCAGCGCACGCAGGTGGTTACCGACCATGGTGGTCGACATCCCGCATTCCTGCGCGGCGGCGGTCATGCTGCCGGTTTCGACGACCTTCACGTACACCGACATGGCCTGGAACAGATCCATTATCAAGTCCTGATTTAAAGTAATTGCAGTAATTCGCAGTTTATCCAGCTGTGGTGGCTAACGATACTTAAACACCACAACGATGCACTGGAGTCTTCCACCATGACCGCCGCCTGCCTGATGAGCACGTATCAACCCTTGGCCCTGAGCTTTACGCGTGGCCTGGGCACGCGTCTGTGGGACCAACAGGGCCGCGAATACCTCGACGCGGTCGCCGGCGTTGCCGTGACCAATGTCGGCCATTCCCACCCGCGGCTGGTAACGGCCATCAGCGAGCAGGCCGGCCTGCTGTTGCATACCTCCAACCTCTACAGCATCGACTGGCAACAGCGTCTGGCCCGGCGCCTGGCCCAGCTGTCCGGGCTGGACCGCGCTTTCTTCAACAACTCCGGCGCTGAAGCCAATGAGACGGCGCTGAAACTGGCACGGCTGCACGGCTGGAAAAAGGGCATTGAGGCGCCATTGGTGGTGGTAATGGAGAACGCTTTCCACGGGCGCACGCTGGGCACCATGGCAGCCAGTGACGGGCCATCGGTGCGCCTTGGGTTTCAACGTTTGCCGGGGGATTTTCTGAAGGTGGAGTTTGGCGATCTGGACGCATTGGCACGCATCACCCAACAGTTTGGTACGCGCATCGCCGCCGTGCTATTGGAGCCGATCCAGGGCGAAAGCGGTGTGTTACCGGCACCGCCCGGCTATTTGAAAGCGCTGCGCGATCATTGCACGCGCCACGGCTGGCTGATGATGCTCGACGAAATACAAACCGGCATTGGCCGTACCGGGGCCTGGTTCGCCTTCCAGCACGAGGGCATCGTCCCCGATGTCATGACCCTGGCCAAAGGGCTCGGCAACGGCATACCGATCGGCGCCTGCCTGGCCCGCGCCGGCGTCGCCGAACTGTTCACGCCAGGCAGCCATGGCAGCACGTTCGGCGGCAACCCGCTGGCGTGTCGTGTCGGCTGCACGGTGCTGGATATCATCGAAGAGCAGGGCCTGTTGCACAACGCAGCGCGGCAGGGCGAGCACATGCTGGCGCGGTTGCGCATGGAGTTGGAAGAACATCCGCAGGTACGGGCGATTCGTGGCAAGGGTTTGATGATCGGGATCGAGCTGGCCAGCCCTTGTCGCGACCTTGCCCAACGTGCCGCCCAGGAGCACGGGCTGTTGATCAACGTCACGCGGGGCAAGATCATTCGCCTGTTGCCGCCGCTGACGCTGCACAGCAAGGAAGTGGAGATGATCGTACGAGCCATCACCCGACTGCTGGCTTGAAATGCAATCAAATGTGGGAGGGGGCTTGCCCCCGATAGCAATGGTTCAGCCAGCACATCGGGTACTGAAAGACCGCTATCGGGAGCAAGCTCCCTCCCACACAGTTCTGTGCTGCTTTTCAGATGCCATTCAACCACTCCTGGTTCAGGGTGTCGGTATCTCCCAGATACTCCAGCAACCAGGCCATGGCTGGCGACAGTTTGTTCTGCGCCCAGGCCACGCAGGATGGGCTGGCCGGAAAGGGTCGGCTCAATTGCAGCGCCACCAGCTCGCCGCGCTCGATCCACGGCTGCACCTGATGCGCCGGGGCCATGCCGACGCACAGGCCATCGCGCAGGCAGTCGAGCGCCGAGGACCAGTTGGGCACCACCAGGCGGCGCTGGTTATCCAGGGTCCAGGTGTCCCGTTTGGGCAGGTTGCGCGAGGTGTCGGTCATGCACAGGGAGGCGAAGGGGCGCAGTTGATCGTCACTGAGTAGCCCGCTCACCGTTGCCAGGGGGTGCCTGGCGCTGACCACGCACAACCAATTCAACAAGCCCATATCACGAAAGCTGAAATGGCTGGCCACCGGTACCGCGCTGGTGGCGCCGATCACAATGTCGGTGCGCTCGTCCGCCAACGCATCCCAAACACCGTTGTACACCTCGTACTCCAGCAGCAATTCCACTTCGGGAAACTGCCGATAGAAATCCAGCACCAGTTGCCGACAGCGCTGGGGCTTGACGATGGAATCCACGGCCACCTTCAACTGACCGCTCCAGCCATTGGCCACCTGCTGGCACAAGCGACGGGTGCCGAGCATTTTTTTCATCACACTGCGGGCTTCGTCGATAAACAGCCGACCAGCGGGCGTCAGCTCCACGTCACGGTGGCGCCGTATGAACAGCGGCACCGCCAGCCACTCTTCCAGCTGACGCACGGTATAGCTGATGGCCGACGGTACGCGATGCAGTTCCTGGGCAGCGGCGCTGAAACTGCCGTGGCGTGCGACGGCATCGACCACATCCAGAGAGTATTCGGACCACATATCGGTTGCCTTCAAAATTATTGATAAGACTGTCCAATTATTATCGCTTCACAGAAGAAATGCCAGCTTCATAATGGGCGCCAGTCAGCAAATAGTTTGATGGCAGGACCTACAAGGCTTCAATGAAAAATTCTTTTGGTTTCATTTGGTATCTGGCGGGGCTGAGCATGCTCGGTTATCTCGCCATGGACATGTACTTGCCGGCGTTTGGCGCCATGGGCGAGCAATTACAGATTGGCGCCGGGGCCGTGGGCGCCAGCTTGAGCATTTTCCTTGCCGGTTTTGCGCTAGGGCAGTTGCTGTGGGGACCATTGTCTGACCGGCTCGGCCGCAAGCCGGTCCTGCTCATGGGGTTGAGCCTGTTTGTACTGGGTTGCCTGGGCATGTTCTGGGTGCAGACCGCGCCGCAGCTCTGGGCATTGCGCTTTATGCAGGCGATCGGTGTGTGCTCTGCGGCCGTGAGTTGGCAGGCGCTGGTGATTGACCGCTACCCGGCGGACAAGGCCCACCGCGTCTTCGCCAGCATCATGCCGCTGATGTCGCTGTCGCCGGCGTTGGCGCCCTTGTTGGGCGCGATGGTGTTGAATCACTTTGGCTGGCAGGCGATTTTCGGTGTATTGCTGGGGGTGTCGCTGCTTCTGTTGCTGCCGACGGTGTTCCTGCGCAGCGCGCCGAAGCGTCAGAAGCACCAACCCGTGCGCCTGGGCTATGCACAGTTGCTCACGTCACGGGTATTTACCGGCAATGTCATGATATTTGCCGCCTGCTCCGCCAGTTTCTTTGCCTGGCTGACCGCTTCGCCATTCATCCTCGGCGGCATGGGCTACAGCCCGAGTGACATCGGCCTCAGCTATGTGGTGCCGACCCTGGCCTTTCTCGTCGGCGGCTACAGTTGCCGCAGCGCCTTGCAGCGCTTGCCGGGCAAAACCTTGCTACCGTGGTTGCTCGCCTTCTATTGCCTGAGCATGGTGGCGTTGTACCTGGTTGCAACCCTGACCGTGCCGACCCTCACCACCTTGCTGATTCCGTTCTGCCTGATGGCGCTGTGCAATGGCGCCAGCTACCCGATCGTGGTGGCGAATGCGCTGATGCCATTTGCGGAAAACTCCGGCAAAGCGGTGGCGCTGCAAAATACCCTGCAGTTGGGCTTGTGCTTTCTCGCCAGTCTGCTGGTGTCGTCGATGATCGAGCAACCGCTGTTGATCACGGTGATTGTGATGTTGGCGACCGCGCCGTTGGCGGTGTTGGGTTATTGGCTGGCGCGGCCGAAGGGTAATGCTTGCGAACTGTCCAGCGCCTGAGCTGACAATGCGATCAACATGTGGGAGGGGGCTTGCCCCCGATAGCAGTGTGTCAGTCACAGGAGATATTGACTGATCCACCGCCATCGGGAGCAAGCCCCCTCCCACATTTGGATTGAGTTTCTTCAGCTAGAACGTCACTTCCATATTCAGCGTCGGCGTTGAAGTGCGGCTACCCCGGCCGCCGTCCACGCCAAATTTGTTATGCCAGTATTCGTAGCCCACGCCGAGGTACAGGTTCGGCTTGACGCTCTTGCCCGGTCGCACCGCCACCATCAGCGCGGTGCGCATCAGGGCTTCCGGCGCGGTATCGCGGCCATGATAGTCCTCGCCTTTCTCCCCCACGTAATTGATGAAGCCCTGGAATTTCGCCGCGTGGTTGGCAATCTCGAACGGGCGCATCCAGGTCAGGTTGAGCATGTAAGTGTCGTCGAAGGTGTGGTTCGATTCCTTCGCGCCGGGAATGCCGGTGTGGTTCTTTTCCTTGTAGTACATCAGGCTCAGGTCCAGCACACCGACGGTATTGAATTTCAAGGTGGGGCCGATGACCAATGCGCGTTTTTTGGCGGAGGCGAAATTGTTATTGCGGTTGGCATCGAAGCCCAGCGTCAGCGCGTAATCCTTGATCAGCCCGTTCCCCTGCGGCACATCGAATACCCGTGAGGCGTAGAGCTGATGGCGGTACACCGCGTACACCTCGCTGCCACCGTGGGCGGTGCCCTTGCGTGGGTCTTTGCTGTCGGACAGGAACACATCGAGATTCAGGAAATTGCTGCCGTACATGTAGCCGCTGGCGTGGGTGAAGCTGTAGATGCGCTTGCTGAAGTCGTCGGGGTTGTTCGGGTTGGTGAAGTGTTGGCCGTAGCGAAACCCCAGGCTGTTGTCCATCCATTCCACTGCGACAGCCTCCCCGCCGCCGAGGAGGGTCAATGCGACGGTTGCGCCCTGCAATGCCTTTTTCATTTTCTGTTGGGTCCTTTGGCGTTCTGGCTCATGACGGCCGGATTATTTTTGTAACGCCGCGGCAGGGTATCTTGTCCGAATGATTGTATACAACTCTATGGACATACAGTCTTGATATTGCATACAGTGAGCGCACAACAAAAACAGAGATCCCCTCACCATGACTATCCCGAAGGCGTCACCGCAGCGGCCCGAAGATGAAAATCTGGGCGTCGCCGCCAACATGGCTTACGGCCTGCAGCATGTGCTCACCATGTATGGCGGCATCGTTGCCGTACCGCTGATCGTCGGCCAGGCGGCCGGGTTGTCGCCGGCGGATATCGGTCTGTTGATCGCCGCGTCGTTGTTTGCCGGTGGCCTGGCCACATTGTTGCAGACCATTGGGGTGCCATTCTTCGGCTGCCAGTTGCCGCTGGTGCAGGGTGTGTCGTTCGCCGGTGTGGCGACCATGGTCGCGATCGTTGGCAGCGACGGGGCAGGGGGCGTGCCGGCGATTCTCGGCGCGGTAATGGCCGCGTCGTTCATTGGTTTGTTGATCACCCCGGTGTTCTCGCGCATCACCCAGTTTTTCCCGCCGCTGGTGACCGGTATTGTGATTACCACCATCGGCCTGACCCTGATGCCCGTGGCGGCGCGCTGGGCCATGGGCGGCAACAGCCGCGCGGCGGATTTCGGCAGCATGTCGAATATCGGCCTGGCGGCACTGACACTGGTGCTGGTGTTGCTGCTGAGCAAAATCGGCAGCGCCGCCATCTCGCGCCTGTCGATTCTGCTGGCGATGGTGATCGGCACAGTGATCGCGGTGTTCCTGGGCATGGCCGACTTCTCCGGCGTGACCCAGGGGCCCATGTTCGGCTTTCCCACGCCGTTTCATTTCGGCATGCCGACCTTTCATGTGGCGGCGATCATTTCCATGTGCATCGTGGTGATGGTGACGCTGGTGGAAACCTCGGCGGACATTCTCGCGGTGGGCGAGATCATCGATACCAAAGTCGACTCCAAACGCCTCGGCAACGGCCTGCGCGCCGATATGCTGTCGAGCCTGTTCGCGCCGATCTTCGGTTCATTCACACAAAGCGCGTTCGCCCAGAACGTCGGCCTGGTCGCGGTGACCGGGGTGAAAAGCCGGTTCGTGGTGGCAACCGGCGGGGTGTTCCTGGTGGTGCTTGGCCTGCTGCCGTTTATGGGCCGGGTGATTGCTGCCGTGCCCACCTCGGTGCTTGGCGGTGCCGGCATTGTGTTGTTCGGCACGGTGGCGGCCAGCGGTATTCGCACCTTGTCCAAGGTGGATTACCGCAACAACATGAACCTGATCATTGTCGCCACGAGTATCGGTTTCGGCATGATTCCCATCGCCGCGCCCAGCTTCTATGACCAATTCCCCAGCTGGTTCGCGACGATTTTCCATTCGGGCATCAGTTCGTCGGCGATCATGGCGATCTTGCTCAACCTGACGTTCAACCACTTCACTGCCGGTAACTCGGACCAGCAATCGGTATTCGTGGCGGGGACTGAGCGCAGTTTGTGCTTTCGCGACGTGGCGGCGCTGCGCGACGGCGATTACTACCGGGGCGGGAAGCTGTTCGATGCCGAGGGCAAGGAGATTCCACTGGTGGCGGATATGCCGAAGAGAACAGTGAAGGCTGAAACCAGCAAGGTCTAAATGTGGGAGGGGGCTTGCCCCCGATGGCGGCGTATCAGTCAAAACTCCAGTGGCTGACACACCGCCATCGGGGGCAAGCCCCCTCCCACATTGGAAATCAACTGGCTTTGAGTGCTGCGTGCCGTGCTGAACACACCTCATCCAGAAACTTCACCACGGTCCCCATGCACGCCTGGCGTTCCTCCACATGGGGCATGTGGCTGGAATCTTCGAACAGCGCCCAACGCACGTCCGGGATTTCATCCAGGAATGGCTTGACCACCAACGGCGTGGCTTCGTCATGACGACCGGAGATCACCAGGGTCGGCACGTTGATCCCAGGCAGGCGACCGATCACGTTCCAGTCCTTCAAGCTGCCGATCACATGAAATTCCGTCGGGCCGCTCATGGCGTGGTACACCGTCGGGTCGGCATCGACCTGGGCGAAGGTGCGTGCCACCTCTTCCGGCCACGGGTTGACCCGGCAGACGTGCTGGTCGTAGAAAATCCGCGAGGCGGCCTGGTATTCCGGGTCCTGGTAGGTACCGGCGGCTTCGTGCTTGAGCAAGGTTTCATGCACACCTTCAGGCAACAGCTTGCGCAGCCGATTGGCCTCGCTGACCCAGGTGCGCATGCACGTCGGTGAGTTGGCCGGGATAAAGGCGCGCAGGCCCTTGGGCTGCAAAATCGCGTGTTCGCTGCCGAGCATGCCGCCCCAGGATTGGCCGAGGATCGCGTAGTTGTCGCTGATTTGCAGGTGGTCGAGCAGGTTGTTCAATTCGTCGAGGAACAGCTCGACGGTCCAGAACGAAGCCGGTTTTTCCGGCAGGTGCGTTGAACGACCGTTGCCCAACTGGTCATAGTGAATCACCGCATGGCCGCTGGCGGCCACGTCCTTGAACGCGTCGACGTAATCGTGGGTGCAGCCGGGGCCGCCATGGAGGATCACCAACGGGGTGCGGCCTGTGGCCAGCTCACCGGTGATGCGATACCACGTCTGATAGGCGCCGAAGGGGGCGTAGCCTTCGCGGACTTTGTCGATGAATTCCATTTCGTACCCTGCTCTGAAAAAAGGATCAGGGCTACGATAGTCTGCACGCGACGTTTAGGTAACTAGCAAAACAGCTAGGTTTTAGATAAGGATCAATCGTCCAGCAACCGGTAGTGCGTGGCGCGCACCACCGCCTGCACGCGGTTCTTGGCGCCCAACTTGTGCATGGCCGACGCCAGGTGCAGGGTCACCACCGCCAGCGAGCGGGTCAATTGCGTGGCGATCTCGGCCGCAGTCAAGCCCTCGGCCGCCCATTTCAGGCACTCGCGCTCGCGTTTGGTCAGGTGGATATGCGGGTAGGTGCGCAAGGCTTTGTTGAATAAAGGATAAGCTGCCTCCTGCAACGCGTGGCCGATCACGCTGAAGTCCGACAAGGTTTGCTGCGCATCTTTCAATACCGCGCTCGCCTTACCGGTACGCAGCCCGGTCAGTGAAGCGAAGCCTCCGCGGGGCAGGTGGATCGGCACGCTGACGCCGCAGGTCAACTGTTGTTCGTGCAGGTAGGAACAAACGGGTGCATGGCAGGGGTCGATGATCGTTTGCAGTGCAGTCTCGGCCTTTGCCTCATACGACCAGACAAACGGCGATACGCTGCGCAAGGCCAGGTGTTGCACCGGGTCGATCTGGTAGAAACCTTCGCTGCACCACAAGGCGTGCCAGTCGGTCGGCGTGTTGCGCAGTTGCAGCACCGAGGGCGTGATCAGCGCACCATTGAGGTCGATGGGCACCGGCGTGTAGTCGTACACCAGCGCATCGAAGCCCAGTTGCTGGGCGAGGATAAACGTATTGTCCATCTGCTCGTCCAGGCTCCTGCCCGGCATCAGACGATTATTGAAGGCAGTTAGCCTGGCCAGCATCCGTTCTGCTCCCGAATTCATTTGAATCTCGACTTGCTGCAAGTAGAATGCCACGCCCCGGCGAAGGACTGCCAGGCCAAACCTATAAGAAACGCTAGGTTATGGACGCGCGGCATCCTCGGTAGTGTTGACGTTACAAACGGCCACTACCTGCCAGGCCGATACAACACAAGGAATGTATGCATGTGGCGTGAAATTGCCCCCGACCAGCAGTACAACGTGCAAGTCGACGGCCATAATCTCGTGGTCTACAGCTTTGGCGAAGGCGATGAGGTGCTGCTGTGCCTCAACGGCGGGCCGGGCCTGCCGTGTGACTATTTGCGCGACGCCCATGGCTGGCTCAAAGACCATAACCTGCGAGTGGTTGCATTCGACCAGCTTGGCACGGGCGCATCAGCCAGACCGACCGACGTTTCCCTGTGGGAAATCCGCCGTTATGTCGAAGAAGTCGAGACCGTGCGCCAGGCACTGGGCCTGGGCCCTGTGCACCTGCTCGGGCATTCCTGGGGCGGTTGGCTGGGCATCGAGTACGCCGTTCATTACCCCGATGCGCTGAAAAGCCTGATCCTCGAAAACACGGTCGGCGATATTCCCCACCTGTCCCGGGAACTTGAACGCCTGCGCGGCGCCCTTGGCAGCGAAACCGTGGCCATGATGCAGCGCCATGAAGCCATGGGCACGCTCGATCACCCGCAGTATCAAGCCGCCATTACCTTGCTCAACTATCGCCACGTGTGCCGCCTGGACGAATGGCCGGAGCCGGTCAAGCGCTCCCTCGGCGACTGGAACATGGGGCCTTACGAAACCATGCAGGGGCCCAACGAATTCCTTTATATCGGCAACCTCAAGGACTGGAACCGCCTTGCTGAAATGGCCGATTTGCGCATGCCGATCCTGATCACCACCGGCCAGCACGACGAACTCACGCCGGCCTGTGCCATGCGCATGAAGATGGCGGCCCGGCACGCCGAACTGCACGTATTTCCCAACAGCAGCCATATGCCGTTCTACGAAGAACCCGAGGCGTATTTTCCGGTGCTGCTGGACTTTCTCGCCCGCCACCGAGGCTGACGCATGAACCTCGCGCGTTACCGCTTCGTACTGTCCCTGCCCCTGCAATTGTTGCCGGTGCTATTGGGCATCAGCCTGATCACCTTTGTGCTGGTGCGCTCGATCCCGGGCGATCCGGCGCGCGCGCTGCTGGGTTCGCGCAGCACGCCGGACGCGTTGCTGAAAATCCGCGCCCAGTACGGCCTCGATGAACCGTTGTGGCTGCAATATTTCTACTTCCTGAAGAACCTGCTCAAGGGCGACCTCGGCCAATCGCTGCTGTACAAGGTCGACGCCCTCAAGCTGATCGTCACCCGTATCGAACCAACGTTGGTGCTGGTGCTCGGCAGTGTGCTGCTGGCGCTGCTGATAGCGGTACCGCTGGCGACTCTGGCGGCGCGCAATAAAGGTGGCTGGCCGGACAACCTGATCCGCGTCTTCACCACGGTCGGCCTGGGCATGCCGGCGTTCTGGCTGGGCCTGATGCTGATCCTGTTGCTGAGCGTGCAATGGGGCCTGTTCCCGGTGTCCGGTTACGGGCGCACCTGGCTGGACAAGGCCCACCATATGGTGCTGCCGTGTTTGACCATTGCCCTGGCGCTGTCGGCGGTGCTGGTGCGCAATTTGCGCGCGAGCATGCTGGTGGAACTGCAGGCCGATCATGTCACCGCTGCACGGGCGCGCGGGCTGTCGGAAGCCGCCGTGTTCCGCCGTCACGTCGTGCCCAATTCCCTGGTGCCGGCGGTCAACCTGCTGGCCGTGAACATCGGCTGGCTGATCAGCGGCACGGTGGTCATCGAAAGCCTGTTCGCCATTCCCGGCATCGGCCAGTTACTGGTGCGCGGTATTTTTACCCGCGACTACATGGTGGTACAGGGCGTGGCGATGGTGCTGGCCTGTGCGACGGTGGTGGTCAACTTCATCGCCGACGTGGTGACGGTGGCCCTCGACCCACGAGTGAAGATGCAATGAGCAGCCGCCCATTGATAGCGCCCTGGCGTCTGCGCCTGCGCCTGGGTTTTCGCAACGGTCGGCTGACCGCCGCGTGGGGCCTGTTGATACTGCTCATGTGGTTGACCCTGGCGCTGTTCGCGCCGTGGATCGCGCCCTACGACCCGATTGCGCAGAACACCGATATGAGCCTGTTGGCACCCGGCCTTGCGCACCCGTTCGGCACGGATAACTACGGCCGCGACGTGCTGTCGCGGGTGATCTGGGGCGCGCGCATCGACCTGCAACTGGCGATTGTCGGGGTGATCTTTCCGTTCATGATCGGCACCTTCATCGGTGCAATCTCCGGTTATATCGGCGGGCGCCTGGACAGTGTGTGCATGCGCGTGATCGATGTGGTCCTGGCGTTCCCGTTTCTGGTGTTGATGCTGGCGATCATGGCCATTCTCGGGCCTGGACTGCAGAGCTTTTACATCGCCATGGCGCTGGTGGGCTGGGTCTCGTATGCGCGGTTGATCCGCTCGCAGATCCTGGTGCTCAAGGAGAGTGATTTTGCCCTGGCCGCCAGGAGCCTGGGGTTTGGTCATGGGCGCATTCTGTTCCGGCATTTGCTGCCCAATGCGCTGTTTGGCTCGATTGTGTTTTCCATGTCCGACGCGGTGCTGGTGCTGCTCAACGGTGCTGCGGTGAGCTACCTGGGCCTGGGCGTGCAACCACCGACCGCCGAATGGGGCACGATGGTCGCCGAGGGTCAGGCGTTTATCACCACCGCCTGGTGGATTTGCACCTTTCCAGGGCTGGCCATCGTGACCCTGGCCATGGGTTTCAGCCTGCTGGCCGATGGTGTGGCGCACGTCCTGGGGGATCGTTCATGAGCCTGTTGCAAGTGCGCGACCTCAGCGTGATCGCCAATAACGCCGGTCGCGAGCTGACCCTGGTCGACCGCGTTTCCTTCGACCTGGCCGAAGGCGAGATCCTGGGGTTGGTCGGTGAAAGCGGTTCGGGCAAGACCCTGGCCTGTCGCGGCCTGATGCGCCTGTTGCCATCGCCAAACCTGCGGGTGCAGGGCGGCACGGTACACCTGGCCGGCCAGGACTTGTTGCGCCTGGATGACGCCGGCATGCGCGCCGTGCGTGGCGGGCAGTTGGGCATGATCTTCCAGAACCCCAGCAGTCACCTTGACCCGTTGATGCGTATCGGCGAGCAGATCGCTGAAGGCATCCGCCTGCATCAAGGCGCCTCGAAGAAAGACGCGCGCCTGCTGGCCATCGACGTGCTGCGCCAAGTGGGCATTCCGGACCCGCAGGCCCGTGTCGACAACTATCCCCATGAGTTTTCCGGCGGCATGCGCCAGCGCGCGATGATTGCCGTAGCCCTGGGGTGCAACCCGAAGGTGCTGATTGCCGACGAACCCACCACGGCCCTGGATGTGACGGTGCAGGCGCAGATCCTGCGGTTGTTGCTCGACCTTCGCGACAGGCGTGGCCTGTCGATCATCATGATCACCCACGACCTCGGCGTGGTCGCGCAAAGCTGCGACTCCATCGCGGTGATGTACGCCGGGCGCCTGTGCGAACACGGCAGCAAATACGAACTGCTGGCCCAGCCACGGCACCCGTACACCGCCGGCCTGATCGATTGCCAGCCGGCCCACAGCAGCGGCCATGCGTTGTTGCGCACCATCCCTGGCCAGCCGCCGCTGCTCGACGCATTGCCGGGCGGTTGCCGCTTCAACCCGCGCTGCCCGCAGGTCGGCGCCCTGTGTAGCGAACTGTTGCCGGAAGGCGCGCGAGTTGCCTGTCACTATCCTCTCGGAGGGCGCCCATGAGCCTGTTGCAGATCAAGGACCTGGAGGTCCGCTTTGCCGCGTCCGGCAGTGGCCTGTTCGGGTTGAGCAAGCAGTGGGTGAGGGCGGTGAACGGGGTGTCGCTGAATCTGGCCGCCGGTGAAACCCTCGGGCTGGTGGGCGAGTCGGGCAGCGGTAAAAGCACGTTGGGCCGGGCAATTTTGCACCTCAACCCGATCAGCGCCGGGCAAGTGTTGTTCGACGGTGTCGACATGGCCCGGGGCAGCGCCATCGATATTGCGCGCTTGCGCCGGGAAACCGCGATGATCTTCCAGGACCCCTACGCCGCCCTGAACCCGCGTCACAGCATCGGTGAAACCCTCGCCGAAGTGTTGCGGGTGCAGCGCAAGGTCGCGCCGCAAAACATCCGCGCCCGTGTCGATGAACTGCTCGAGCTGGTTGGCCTGCGCCCTGAACTGGCCTCGCGCAAACCCGGCTCCCTCAGTGGCGGCCAGTGCCAGCGCGTGGGGATCGCCCGGGCGCTGGCGGTGGAGCCGCGCCTGATCATCGCCGACGAATGCGTGGCGGCGCTGGATGTATCGATCCAGGGCCAGATCATCAATCTGCTGTTGGAACTGCAACAGCGCATGAACCTGGCGATCCTGTTTATCGCCCATGACCTGGCCATCGTGCGGCGCCTGTGCGACCGCGTGGCGGTGATGTACCTGGGCAGGATCGTCGAGGAGGGGCCGGTGGAAGCAGTGTTCACTGCGCCGCGCCATCCCTATACGGCGGCATTGATCGAGGCGATTCCGCAGATTGACCCCCATCGTCCGTTGCCTGCGCAGCCATTGCCCGGCGAACCACCCAGCCCGCTGAATTTGCCCACAGGTTGCGCGTTTCACCCGCGTTGCCGCTATGCCCAGGCCATGTGTTCCGTGGTGTTGCCGCCTACCCATTCAGTGCATGAGCATCGGTACAGTTGCGTGCTTGAACACCCTTTGCCCCTTCCTGCCCATCATGAACAAGGAGTTATGACATGCAATCGCGCCATTTGAAATTACTCGCCGCCGCCACGCTGACCGCCTGGTCCCTCACTGTCGGCCTGGCCCAGGCTGCTGGCGTACTGACCATCGGTTGCCGTGAAGACAGCACCACCTTTGACCCGATCAAAAGCGCGCAGAACCGCGATACCTGGGTATTTGCCAACGTCTACGACACCCTGGTGCGAGTGGATAACCTGGGCACCAAGATGGAACCGGGCCTGGCGCAAAGCTGGGAGATTTCCAAGGACGGCCTGACCTACACCTTCACACTGCGCGACGCGAAGTTCTCCGACGGCTCGCCGATCACCGCCAGCGACGCAGCGTTCAGCCTGTTGCGCATCCGCGATAACAAGGCGTCGCTGTGGAGCGACCCGTTCAGCCTGATCGACACCGCCAAGGCCCGCGATGGGAAAACCCTGGTCGTGACCCTGAAAACCCCGGCGGTGGCGTTTCTCTCGCAATTGGCGTCGCCAACGGTGTCGATCCTGTCGGAAAAAGCCATGACGACAATGGGTGAAGACGCCTACTCGGAAAACCCGGTGACCTCCGGCGCCTTCACCGTGGACGAATGGCGCAAGGGCGACCGCGTGATCCTGAAGAAGAACCCGAACTTCTGGCAGGCCGGCAACGTCAGCCTGGACGGGGTGGAGTGGGTGTCGGTCACGGACGACAACACACGCATGCGCATGGTGCAGAACAACGAGCTGGACACGGCGATCTTCGTACCCTTCTCCCGGGTTGAAGAGCTGAAGAAAGACCCGAACGTGGTGATCCATGCCGACCCGTCCACCCGCGAAGACCACCTGCTGATCAACCACGCCCATGGCCTGCTGGCCAAGCCGGAAGTGCGTGAAGCGCTGGACATGGCCATCGACAAACAATCGCTGGTGAAGACCGCCACTTACGGTCAAGGCACCGTGGCGTATTCCTACATTCCGAAAGGCTCGCTTTACCACTACGCCAATAACCTGCAACGCCCGTACGACCCGACCGCCGCCAAAAAGCTGCTGGCCGATGCGGGCGCCAAGGACCTGAAGCTCAACTACGTGGTCAACGCCGGCAACGAGGCCGACGAGCAGATTGCGGTGATCATCAAGGACCAACTGGCCAAAGTCGGCGTCACCGCCAACCTGCAAAAGGTCGACCCGACCCAGAGCTGGCAGATGCTGGTGGACGGTGAGTACGACATTTCCGTGATGTACTGGACCAACGACATCCTCGACCCGGACCAGAAGACCACCTTCGTACTGGGCCACGACACCAACCAGAACTACATGACCCGTTACAAGAACGACAAGGTCAAGGCGCTGGTGGCGCAGGCACGCGTTGAGGCCGACCCGGCCAAGCGTGAGCAGATGTATGTGGAGCTGCAGAAACTGGCGAAGCAGGACGTGAACTGGATTGATCTGTACTACAGCCCGTACATCAATATCTCACGCAAGAATGTGAGCAACTTCCTGCAGAACCCGTTGGGCCGCTTCACGCTTGAGGAAGTGGTGAAAAACTGACGAGCGCTGCAATACCAATGTGGGAGGGGGCTTGCCCCCGATAGCGGTATCTCAGCCAACAGATTCATGGGCTGATCCACCGCAATCGGGGGCAAGCCCCCTCCCACATTTTGCTTTAGGTTGTGTCAGGGGTTACTGGGCGTCGAACGCCTGCCCATTGATCCCCGCACTGTCCGGCCCCATCAGGTACAGGTACACCGGCATGATGTCTTCCGGCGCCGGCCGTTCCATCGGGTTTTCCCCTGGGTAGGCCTGGGCTCGCATGCTGGTGCGCGTACCGCCCGGGTTGATGCTGTTGGCGCGCACGGCGGCGACGTCTTCCAGCTCGTCGGCCAGGGTCTGCATCAAGCCTTCAGTGGCAAACTTCGACACACCGTAAGCGCCCCAATACGCCCGGCCCTTGCGCCCGACGCTGCTGGAAGTGAACACCACAGACGCATCCGTGGACAGCTTGAGCAGCGGCAGCAGGGTGCTGGTCAGCATGAACATCGCGTTGACGTTGACGTGCATCACCCGCATGAAGTGCTCGCCGGACAATTGTTCGAGGGGCGTGCGCGGTCCGATGATCGAGGCGTTGTGCAGCAGGCCGTCGAGGCGGCCGAATGCCTTTTCGATCATCGCTGCCAGCTCATCGTATTGATGGGGCAGGGCGGTTTCCAGGTTGAACGGGATCACCACCGGTTGCGGCTGGCCGGCGGCTTCGATTTCGTCATACACCTGGGCCAGGTTAGCCTCGGTCTTGCCCAGCAGCAGCACGGTGGCACCGCGGGCGGCGTAGGTTTTCGCCGCAGCCGCGCCGATCCCGCGGCCGGCACCGGTGACCAAGATCACCCGGCCTTTGAGCAGTTCTGGAGGGGCAGAATAATCAAACATACATAACCTCACATTCGAAAACGCCGAAGATCAACTGTGGGAGGGGGCTTGCCCCCGATAGCGGTGGATCAGTCAACAAATGCAGTGACTGACACACTGCAATCGGGAGCAAGCCCCCTCCCATATTGGATCTTCATCGATCAGTTAAATCAGCAACTGCACACCGCGCTATCCAGCACCTTGCGCAGCTCCAATGGGTGGTCCACCACCACATCCGCCCCCCAGTGACGCGGATTGTCGTCCGGATGGATATAGCCGTAGGTGACCGCCGCCGTACGGGTGCCGGCATCGCGACCGGATTCGATATCACGCAAATCGTCGCCCACGAACAACACGCTGGCCGGGTCGAGGTCGAGCATCTTGCACGCCAGGATCATCGGCTCCGGGTCGGGTTTGCTGTTCTTTACGTGGTCCGGACAGATCAGCACGGCCGAGCGCTCGGCCAGGCCCAGTTGCTGCATGATCGGCTCGGCAAAGCGCAGCGGCTTGTTGGTGACCACGCCCCAGATCAGCCTGGCTTTCTCGATGTCTTCCAGCAGCTCGGCCATACCGTCGAACAATTTGCTGTGCACCGCGCAGTCCTTGAGGTATCGCTCAAGGAATTCCTGGCGCAGCGCTTCGAAACCTGGCGACTCCGGGTCCATCGAGAAGGTCACGGCGATCATCGCTTTCGCGCCACCGGAGATTTCATCGCGGATGTGCTGCGGATTGACCGGCGGCAGGCCACGGTCGGCGCGCATGGCCTGGCAGATGGCGATAAAGTCCGGCGCGGTGTCCAGCAGGGTACCGTCCATGTCGAAGAGAACCGCTCGCAACTTCACAGGCTTACTCCTCGCGCAGGGTCTGGATCATGTAGTTGACGTCAACGTCGTTGGCCAGCTTGTAGTGCTTGGTCAGCGGGTTGTAGGTCAGGCCGATGATGTCCTTGACGGTCAGCCCGGCCTGGCGGCTCCACGCGCCCAGCTCGGAGGGGCGGATGAATTTCTTGAAGTCATGGGTGCCGCGCGGTAGCAGCTTCATGATGTATTCGGCGCCGATGATCGCGAACAGATAAGCCTTGGGGTTGCGGTTGATGGTGGAGAAGAACACCTGTCCGCCGGGCTTGACCATGCGGAAACAGGCGCGGATCACCGAAGACGGGTCCGGCACGTGTTCGAGCATTTCAAGGCAGGTGACCACGTCGAACTGCTCGGGCATTTCCTCGGCCAAGGCTTCGGCGGTAATCTGGCGGTATTCCACGCTTACGCCGGATTCCAGCTGGTGCAACTGGGCCACGGCCAGCGGTGCCTCGCCCATGTCGATGCCCATGACGGTGGCGCCGCGCTGGGCCATGGCTTCACTGAGGATGCCACCGCCGCAACCGACGTCCAGCACCTTTTTGCCGGCCAGGTTGACGCGTTCGTCAATCCAGTTGACCCGCAGTGGGTTGATGTCATGCAGCGGCTTGAACTCGCTCTCACGGTCCCACCAGCGGTGGGCCAGGGCTTCGAATTTGGCGATTTCGGCGTGGTCGACGTTGCTCATGGTGAATCCTCTGAATCTGATAAATCGGTTTATTCGCTGTGCCCGCTGATGCGTTGGCCCCAGGCAATGGCCGTGGCGGTCAGCTGTGCTTCATCCATGCGGGTCAATCGTCGGTCGTCGAGCAACTGCTTGCCGGCGACCCAAAGGTGTTTCACGCAATCGCGACCGGTGGCATAGATAAGCTGTGAGACCGGATCGTAGATCGGTTGTTGCGCCAGCCCCGAAAGATCGAAGGCGACGATATCCGCAGCCTTGCCGACTTCCAGCGAGCCGACCTGGCTGTCCAGGCCCATGGCTCGCGCACCATTGAGGGTTGCCATGCGCAACGCGCGATGGGCGTCCAGCGCGGTGGCCGACCCTGCTACGGCCTTGGCCAGCATGGCGGCGGTGCGGGTTTCGCCCAACAGATCGAGGTCGTTGTTGCTGGCGGCGCCGTCAGTGCCTATAGCCACATTGACGCCAGCCTGCCACAGGCGTTCAACCGGGCAGAAGCCGCTGGCCAGTTTCAGGTTCGATTCCGGGCAATGGATGACGCTGGTGTTGCTTTCTACCAGCAAAGCCAGGTCCTCCTCGCTGATTTGGGTCATGTGAACGGCCTGGAAGCGCGGGCCCAGCAGGCCAAGGCGAGCCAGGCGGGCCAGTGGCCGCTCGCCCGTCTGTTCCACCGCCTGCTGCACTTCGAAGGCGGTTTCGTGCACGTGCATATGGATTGCGGCGTCCAGCTCTTCAGCGATGATCCGGATCTTTTCCAGGTTCTCATCGTTGACGGTATACGGCGCGTGGGGGCCGAACGTGATCTTGATGCGTGGATGATGCTTGAGGTCGCCGAACAGCTCGATGCCCTGGCGAATCGCCTCATCGGCGTTGCTGGCGCCCGGGATCGGGAAGTCCAGGATCGGAATGGCGATCTGCGCGCGCATGCCGCTGTTGTGCACGCAATCGCTGGCGACCTTGGGGTAGAAATACATATCGGAGAAGCAGGTGATGCCGCCCTTGAGCTGCTCGGCGATGGCCAGATCGGTGCCATCGCGCACGAAGGCTTCATCGACCCACTTGGCCTCGGCAGGCCAGATGTGTTTTTCCAGCCAGGTCATCAATGGCAGGTCATCGGCCAGGCCGCGAAACAGGCTCATCGCCGCATGCCCGTGGGCGTTGATCAGGCCGGGGCTGAGCAGCATGCCCGGCAGTTCGCGCACTTCGCTCGCCTCAAGCTTCAATGCCGCCGCCCGCGGCCCGATAAACACGATGCAACCGTCGCGGATACCCAGGCCATGCTCCTTGAGCACTACGCCGGCGGGTTCGACGGGTACCAGCCAGGTCGGCAGCAGTAATAAGTCGAGCGGGGCGGCAGTGGGCGTCATCGCAGGCTTCTTCCTGGGCAGCTATAAAAGAAGGGCGAAGTATACCCGAGCGCCCCGGCTGGCGGATCGCTATAATCGGCGGCTTTTGTTCATGAGTACGGGGTAAGGGATGCGCGACCGACTGTTGGCGGCGGAGAAGGTGAAGGCCATCGAATGGCGTGATGGCGTGCTGCACCTGCTCGATCAGCGCGCGCTGCCGGCCCGGGAAAGCTGGGTGGCGTGCTCGACCGTCGACGAGGTGGTCGCCGCCATTCGCGCAAGGGTGGTGCGCGGCGCGTCGGCCATCGGGATCAGTGCGGCCTACGGCTTGGTGCTGGCTGCGCGCCAGCGCCTTGCTGAAGGCGGCGACTGGCAGGCGGCATGGGAAGAAGACTACGCGTTGCTGGCCGATACCCGGCCCACCGCATCCAACCTGTTCTGGGCGTTGAAGTGCATGCGCGACCGCCTCGACCGTCTCAAGCCGCACGCCGACCCGTTGGCGGTGCTGGAAGCCGAAGCCATTGCGATTCATGAAAGCGACCGCGAAGCCAACGTGGTCATGGCGCAGTTGGGCCTCGAGCGCATTCGCAAACATCAAGGCAACGCCCAGGCGATCCTGACCCATGGCAACGCCGGCGCTCTGGCCACCGGCGGTGTCGGCACGGCCCTTGGGGTGATTCACGCGGCGTTCCTGGAAGGCCTGGTCGAGCAGGTTTATGCCAATGAAACCCGTCCGTGGCTGCAAGGCTCGCGATTGACCGCCTGGGAGCTGGCCGGCGCCGGGATTCCGGTCATGGTGAATGCCGACTCCGCCGGGGCGCATATCCTCAAGACCAAGGGTGTCACCTGGGTTGTAGTCGGCGCGGACTGCATCGCAGCCAATGGTGATGTGATCAGCACGATCGGCACCTATCAACTGGCCGTTTGCGCCATGCACCATGGCGTACGCTTCATGGTGGTGGCACCGAGTTCGACCCTCGATCTGATGATGGCTACCGGCGATGATGTGACCCTGGAAGAGCGTGATGTCGGTGAGTTGCTGGAGGTGAATGGCCAGCGGTTGGAGGCGCAGGCATTTAATCCGGCGTTCGATGTGACGCCGGCGGATCTGATTGATGTGATCGTGACCGAAAAAGGTGTGGTGGAGCGGCCGGATACCGCCAAGCTGGCCAGGTTGATGTGCCGTAAGCGGCTGCATTGAGGGCTGTGGTGTCTGTGAAATAGCTATCGGGGGCAAGCCCCCTCCCACACTTGGATTGTGAACACGGTCAACATGTGGGAGGGGGCTTGCCCCCGATTGGCCCTCAAAGTCAATAAAAGTCCCGGATCCAGCCTCAAAAAACAGCACCACCCCACCTCTGAGCCTCTCTCGTCCCCCTCAAGCCTGTCATTCATCAAATTACTATCCTCCATGCGCATCAGGGGGATAGGTGCGTGGCGGCGATTGTGATAACATCCGGCGGTTTCCAGGGCTGCCCCGAGGGGTGGTCCATAACGTGCAGATCCGTGTCATAACTCGTTGATTTGTCGTAAGTCGTTGTCAGGCACCGTGCCGGCAGCGGCGAGCTTTGTTCGTCCCGAATGGATGTAACGAAGTTTCACCCGAAAAAGGAATCAGGCTTCTCATGGGCGAACTGGCC
Organism: Pseudomonas orientalis; assembly: GCF_002934065.1. NCBI lineage: Bacteria > Pseudomonadati > Pseudomonadota > Gammaproteobacteria > Pseudomonadales > Pseudomonadaceae > Pseudomonas > Pseudomonas orientalis. Next base: position 1,784,793 of record NZ_CP018049.1, read on the forward strand.
AAAGAAATCCTCCCGGTCAATATCGAAGACGAGCTGAAACAGTCCTACCTCGACTACGCGATGAGCGTCATTGTCGGTCGGGCACTGCCTGATGCGCGCGACGGCTTGAAGCCCGTGCACCGGCGTGTGCTGTTCGCGATGAGCGAGCTGGGTAACGACTGGAACAAGCCGTACAAGAAATCTGCCCGTGTTGTCGGTGACGTGATCGGTAAGTATCACCCCCACGGCGACACTGCGGTGTACGACACCATCGTTCGGATGGCCCAGCCGTTTTCCCTGCGCTACCTGCTGGTAGACGGCCAGGGCAACTTCGGTTCGGTCGACGGCGACAACGCCGCGGCCATGCGATACACCGAAGTGCGCATGACCAAGCTGGCGCACGAGCTGCTGGCCGACCTGCATAAAGAAACCGTGGACTGGGTGCCGAACTACGACGGCACCGAAATGATCCCGGCCGTCATGCCCACCCGTATTCCCAACCTGCTGGTCAACGGTTCCAGCGGTATCGCCGTGGGCATGGCCACCAACATCCCGCCGCACAACCTCGGTGAAGTCATCGATGGTTGCCTGGCCCTCATCGACAACCCTGAGCTGACCGTCGATGAGCTGATGCAATACATCCCCGGCCCGGACTTCCCGACCGCCGCGATCATCAACGGTCGCGCCGGCATCATCGAAGCCTACCGCACCGGTCGCGGGCGCATTTACATGCGCGCCCGCTCGATCATCGAGGACATCGACAAGGTCGGTGGCCGCCAGCAGATCGTCATCACCGAACTGCCGTACCAGCTGAACAAAGCGCGCCTGATCGAAAAGATCGCCGAGCTGGTTAAAGAGAAGAAGCTCGAAGGCATCACCGAACTGCGCGACGAGTCCGACAAGGACGGTATGCGCGTAGTCATCGAGCTGCGTCGTGGCGAAGTGCCCGAGGTGATCCTCAACAACCTGTACGCCCAGACCCAGCTGCAAAGCGTGTTTGGCATCAACGTGGTTGCCCTGATCGATGGCCGCCCACGCATCCTGAACCTCAAGGATCTGCTGGAAGCCTTCGTCCGTCACCGCCGTGAAGTGGTCACCCGTCGTACCGTGTTCGAATTGCGCAAGGCCCGCGAGCGCGGCCACATCCTGGAAGGCCAGGCGGTTGCGCTGTCGAACATCGACCCGGTAATCGCCCTGATCAAGGCATCGCCGACGCCGTCGGAAGCCAAGGAAGCCCTGATCAAGATGCCGTGGGAATCCAGTGCCGTGGTGGCCATGGTTGAACGCGCCGGCGCTGATTCCTGCCGCCCTGAGACCCTGGACCCGCAATACGGCCTGCGTGACGGCAAGTATTTCCTGTCGCCGGAACAGGCCCAGGCCATCCTGGAACTGCGCCTGCACCGCCTGACCGGGCTGGAGCACGAGAAGCTGCTGGCCGAGTACCAGGAGATTCTCAACCAGATCGGCGAGCTGATCCGCATCCTCAACAGCGCCGTGCGCCTGATGGAAGTGATCCGCGAAGAACTCGAAGTGATCCGCGCCGAATACGGCGACGTGCGCCGCACCGAAATCCTCGATGCGCGCCTCGACCTGACCCTGGGTGACATGATCCCGGAAGAAGAGCGTGTGGTGACCATCTCCCACGGTGGCTATGCCAAGACCCAGCCGTTGGCGGCGTACCAGGCCCAGCGTCGTGGCGGTAAAGGTAAATCGGCTACCGGCGTCAAGGATGAGGACTACATCGCTCACCTGCTGGTCGCCAACAGCCACACCACGCTGCTGCTGTTCTCCAGCAAGGGCAAGGTGTACTGGCTGAAAACCTACGAAATCCCGGAAGCCTCCCGTGCCGCCCGTGGGCGTCCACTGGTCAACCTGCTGCCGCTGGACAGTGATGAATACATCACCACCATGCTGCCGGTCGAGGAATACACCGAAGGTCACTTCATCTTCATGGCCACCGCCATGGGCACCGTGAAGAAGACCCCGCTGGAATCCTTCAGCCGTCAACGCAGTGTGGGCCTGATCGCCCTGGAACTGGATGAAGGCGACGTGCTGATCTCTGCCGCGATCACCGATGGCGAGCGCGAAGTCATGCTGTTCTCCGACGGCGGCAAGGTCACGCGCTTCAAGGAGTCCGACGTTCGCGCCATGGGCCGTACCGCCCGCGGCGTGCGCGGCATGCGCCTGCCGGAAGGGCAGAAGCTGATCTCCATGTTGATCCCGGAAGAAGGCAGCCAGATCCTTACCGCTTCCGAGCGTGGCTACGGCAAGCGCACCGCCATCAGCGAGTTCCCGGAGTACAAGCGTGGCGGCCAGGGCGTGATTGCCATGGTCAGCAACGACCGCAACGGCCGTCTGGTCGGCGCGGTGCAGGTGCTCGACGGCGAGGAGATCATGTTGATTTCCGACCAGGGCACCCTGGTCCGTACCCGCGTGGCGGAAGTATCGAGCCTGGGCCGTAACACCCAGGGCGTGACCCTGATCAAGCTGGCCAAGGATGAAAAACTGGTCGGCCTTGAGCGTGTGCAGGAGCCTTCGGAAGTTGAGGGCGAAGCGCTCGAAGGTGAGGAATTCGACGGCGAGGTGATCGCAGCCGGCGATGACAACGTCGACGAGCCAACCCTCGATGCTGCCGCAGACGAAGAAGAACCGCAGGAATAAGCGGACACACAGGGGGCGGATGAAGATTCGCCCCCTTGTTGTTTGTCCCCTTTGAAATATAACGCCGCCCCCTGTAGGAGCTAGCTTGCTCGCGAAAATCGCCAACGATGACGCGGGCTGCCTGATACGCCCTTGCGCTATCGGGTTTTTCGCGAGCAAGCTCGCCCCAGCAGTGTTTGATTTCAGTCCCACCAGATCAGAGAGATTGGATGTGAGCAAGAGAGCCTATAACTTCTGTGCCGGTCCCGCGGCGCTTCCTGAAGCAGTCCTGCAGCGCGCGCAGGCTGAACTCCTCGACTGGCATGGAAAAGGCCTCTCCGTGATGGAAATGAGCCATCGCAGCGATGAGTTCGTGTCCATCGCCACCAAGGCCGAGCAGGATCTGCGCGACTTGCTGGACATCCCCTCCCACTACAAAGTGCTGTTCCTGCAGGGCGGCGCGAGCCAGCAGTTCGCCCAGATCCCGCTGAACCTGCTGCCCGAAGGCGGCACGGCCGACTATATCGACACCGGTATCTGGGGTCAGAAGGCCATTGAAGAAGCCTCCCGCTACGGTCATGTCAATGTGGCAGGCACCGCCAAGCCTTATGACTACTTCGCCATTCCTGGTCAGAACGAATGGAATCTGTCCAAGGATGCGGCCTACGTGCACTACGTCGCCAATGAAACCATCGGCGGCCTGCAATTCGACTGGGTGCCGCAAGTGGGCGATGTCCCACTGGTGTGCGACATGTCCTCGGACATCCTCTCGCGCCCCATCGATGTGTCCAAGTACGGCATGATCTACGCCGGTGCGCAGAAAAACATCGGCCCGAGCGGCATCCTGGTCAATATCATCCGCGAAGACCTGCTCGGCCGCGCGCGCTCGGTGTGCCCGACCATGCTCAACTACAAGGTCGCGGCCGATAATGGCTCGATGTACAACACCCCGCCGGCATTCGCCTGGTACCTGTCCGGCCTGGTGTTCGAATGGCTCAAGGAGCAGGGCGGCGTGGCTGCCATGGGCAAGCTCAACGAAGTGAAGAAGCGCACCTTGTACGACTTCATCGACGCCAGCGGCCTGTACAGCAACCCGATCAACCTCGCCAATCGCTCATGGATGAACGTGCCATTCCGCCTGGCTGACGACCGCCTGGACAAGCCGTTCCTGGCCGGTGCCGACGAGCGCGGCCTGCTGAACCTCAAGGGTCACCGTTCGGTCGGTGGCATGCGCGCCTCCATCTACAACGCCGTCGACATCCACGCCATCAACGCGCTGGTTGCCTACATGGCAGAGTTCGAAAAGGAACACGGCTAATGTCTGAGCAAGAACTCAAGGCCCTGCGGGTACGCATCGACAGCCTGGACGAGAAAGTCCTCGAGCTGATCAGCGAGCGCGCACGCTGCGCCCAGGAAGTGGCCCGGGTGAAAATGGCGTCCCTGGCGGAAGGCGAGGTGCCGGTGTTCTACCGGCCCGAGCGCGAGGCTCAGGTGCTCAAGCGCGTGATGGAGCGCAACAAGGGGCCGCTGGGCAACGAAGAGATGGCGCGGTTGTTCCGTGAAATCATGTCCTCGTGCCTGGCGCTGGAGCAGCCGCTGAAAGTGGCGTACCTCGGCCCGGAAGGCACCTTCACCCAAGCGGCGGCCATGAAACATTTCGGCCATGCCGTGATCAGCAAGCCAATGGCGGCGATCGACGAAGTGTTCCGCGAAGTGGCGGCCGGTGCGGTGAATTTTGGCGTGGTGCCGGTGGAAAACTCCACCGAAGGCGCGGTCAACCACACGCTGGACAGCTTCCTGGAACACGACATGGTGATCTGTGGCGAGGTCGAGCTGCGCATCCACCACCACCTGCTGGTGGGCGAAAACACCAAGACCGACAGCATCAGCCGTATCTATTCCCACGCCCAGTCCCTGGCTCAGTGCCGCAAGTGGCTGGACGCCCATTACCCGAACGTCGAGCGCGTGGCGGTCTCCAGCAATGCCGAGGCGGCCAAGCGGGTCAAGGGCGAGTGGAACTCGGCGGCGATTGCCGGCGATATGGCGGCTGGCCTGTACGGGCTCACGCGCCTGGCCGAGAAAATCGAGGACCGTCCGGACAACTCCACGCGCTTCCTGATGATCGGCAGCCAGGAAGTGCCGCCCACCGGCGACGACAAGACCTCCATCATCGTCTCCATGAGCAACAAGCCCGGTGCGCTGCATGAGCTGCTGGTGCCGTTCCACGACAACGGGATTGACCTGACGCGCATCGAGACGCGTCCTTCGCGCAGCGGTAAATGGACCTACGTGTTCTTTATCGACTTCATCGGGCATCACCGTGACCCACTGGTCAAAGGTGTACTGGAGAAAATCAGCCAGGAGGCCGTGGCACTCAAGGTGCTGGGCTCTTACCCGAAAGCGGTTTTGTGAGGCTTTGACATGAGTGGCAACTTCCTCGCCCTGGCGCAGCCGGGCGTGCAACAACTCTCGCCTTACGTTCCGGGCAAGCCTGTGGACGAGTTGGCGCGTGAGTTGAATCTGGACCCGTCCAAAATCGTCAAGCTGGCGAGTAACGAAAACCCGCTGGGCCCGAGCCCCAAAGTGTTGGCGGCGATTCGGGAAGAGTTGGCGGAGCTGACCCGTTATCCCGACGGCAACGGCTTTGCCCTCAAGTCGTTGCTGGCGCAAAAGTGTCGGGTCGAGCTGAACCAGGTGACCCTGGGCAACGGCTCCAACGACATCCTCGAGCTGGTCGGCCGGGCCTACCTGGCACCGGGCCTGAACGCGGTGTTCAGCGAGCATGCATTTGCGGTCTACCCGATCGTCACCCAGGCCGTAGGCGCCGATGCGCGGGTGATTCCGGCAAAGGACTGGGGCCACGATCTGCCGGCGATGCTGGCCGCAATCGATGCGCAAACCCGCGTGGTGTTTATCGCCAACCCGAATAACCCGACGGGCACCTGGTTCGATGAGCAGGCCTTGAACGAATTCCTGCAGGACGTGCCCGAGCACGTCCTCGTGGTGCTGGACGAGGCTTATATCGAGTACGCCGAAGGCAGCGACCTGCCGGATGGCCTGGCCTTCCTGGCGGCCTATCCGAACCTGCTGGTGTCGCGCACCTTCTCCAAGGCCTATGGCCTGGCGTCGCTGCGGGTTGGCTATGGCTTGTCCAGCGCGGTAGTCGCCGATGTGCTGAACCGCGTGCGCCAACCGTTCAACGTCAACAGCCTGGCCCTGGCGGCGGCCTGCGCGGCGTTGAACGATGCCGATTACCTCGAGGAAAGCCGTCGCCTCAACGAGCGCGGCATGCAGCAATTGCAGGACGGTTTTCGCGAGTTGGGCCTGGGCTGGATTGCGTCCAGGGGCAACTTTATCTGCGTCGACCTCGGCCAGGTAGCCGCCCCGGTCTTTCAGGGTTTGCTGCGCGAAGGCGTGATCGTGCGCCCGGTGGCCAATTACGGCATGCCCAATCACCTGCGCGTCACCATCGGTTTGCCGGCTGAGAACAGCCGCTTCCTGGAGGCGTTGGCCAAGGTTCTGGCTCGTGGTTGATTTCACTGCACTGCAACCTGCTGTGCCTATGATCGGTCGCCTGGTGGTGGTCGGTCTTGGGTTGATCGGTGGATCCTTCGCCAAAGGCCTGCGCGAGAGCGGCCTGTGCGGCGAAGTGGTCGGCGTGGACCTGGACCCGCAGTCGCGCAAGCTGGCGGTTGAGCTTGGGGTGGTGGATCGCTGTGAGGCGGACCTGGCCATCGCATGCCGGGGCGCCGACGTCATCCAGCTGGCCGTGCCGATCCTGGCCATGGAAAAGCTGTTGGCGATTTTGGCCGGCCTGGACTTGGGCGGCGCGATCCTCACGGATGTCGGCAGCGCCAAGGGCAACGTGGTGCGCGCGGCGCAAGTGGCGTTTGGCGAAATGCCGCCGCGCTTCGTGCCGGGACATCCGATTGCCGGTTCCGAGCAGAGCGGAGTGGAAGCGTCCAATGCGCAGCTGTTTCGTCGGCACAAAGTGATCCTGACTCCGCTTGCGCAGACCGATCCTGCGGCCCTGGCCGTGGTGGACCGGCTGTGGCGCGAGCTGGGCGCGGATGTGGAGCACATGCAGGTCGAGCGTCATGACGAAGTGCTGGCGGCGACCAGCCATCTGCCGCACCTGTTGGCATTCGGCCTGGTGGATTCATTGGCCAAGCGCAACGAGAACCTGGAGATTTTCCGCTATGCCGCCGGCGGCTTCCGCGACTTCACGCGGATTGCCGGCAGCGACCCGGTGATGTGGCACGACATCTTCCTCGCCAATCGTGAAGCGGTGTTGCGTACCCTCGATACCTTCCGCAGCGACCTCGACGCCTTGCGCGACGCCGTGGATGCAGGCGATGGCCATCAACTCTTGGGTGTGTTCACCCGTGCGCGGGTGGCGCGTGAACACTTCAGCAAGATCCTGGCGCGGCGCGCCTATATGGAAACCGCGGTGAATGCCGACGAACTGACCTTCATCGCCCGTCCAGGTGGCCGCTTGAGCGGGCGCATTCGGGTGCCGGGCGACAAGTCGATCTCCCATCGCTCGATCATGCTGGGCTCATTGGCTGATGGCGTGACCGAAGTGGAGGGCTTCCTTGAAGGTGAGGACGCTCTGGCGACCTTGCAGGCGTTTCGCGACATGGGCGTGGTGATCGAAGGACCGCACCATGGGCGAGTGACAATTCATGGCGTGGGCCTGCATGGCTTGAAGCCGGCGCCGGGGCCGATCTACCTGGGTAATTCCGGCACGTCCATGCGCCTGTTGTCCGGGCTGCTGGCGGCGCAGCGCTTCGACAGCGTGCTGACGGGCGATGCGTCGCTGTCCAGGCGTCCGATGAGCCGCGTGGCCAAGCCGTTGCGGGACATGGGCGCAGTGATTGAGACCGGGCCGCAAGGGTGTCCGCCGCTGACCATTCACGGTGGTCAGGCGCTCAAAGGCATCAATTATGTACTGCCGATGGCCAGTGCCCAGGTGAAATCCTGTGTGTTGCTGGCCGGACTGTATGCCGAAGGTAAAACCGCAGTGACCGAGCCTGCACCGACCCGCGACCACACCGAGCGCATGCTGCGCGGTTTTGGTTGCCCGGTGACCGTGGAGGGCGCGACGGCGTCGGTCGAATCCGGGCATACGTTGACCGCTACCCATATAGAAGTGCCGGGGGATATTTCCTCCTCGGCATTTTTCCTGGTGGCGGCCACGATTGCCGAGGGTTCCGAGTTGTTGCTCGAACATGTCGGTATCAATCCGACCCGCACCGGGGTGATCGATATCCTGCGCCTGATGGGCGCGGACATTACCCTGGAAAACCCGCGTGAAGTGGGTGGCGAGCCGGTGGCCGACTTGCGTGTACGCGCCGCTGTGCTCAAAGGCATCGAGATTCCCGAAGCGCTGGTGCCGCTGGCGATCGATGAATTTCCCGTGCTGTTCGTCGCCGCCGCCTGCGCCGAGGGGCGCACCGTGTTGCGCGGTGCCGAGGAGCTGCGGGTGAAGGAATCCGATCGCATCCAGGTCATGGCCGACGGTCTGTTGGCGCTGGGTGTGAAGTGTGAACCGACATCTGATGGGATTATCATTGATGGCGGCCCGATAGGCGGCGGCGACGTGCATGCCCATGGCGATCACCGCATCGCCATGGCATTGAGCGTGGCGTCGTTGCGAGCGGCGGCGCCGATTCGTATCCGTGACTGCGCCAACGTTGCTACATCTTTTCCGAACTTTCTTACACTGTGTGCCCATGTCGGCATGCGTGTAGCCCAAGAGGCTCAATTGTGAATATCAAAGCACCGGTGATTACCATCGATGGGCCAAGCGGCTCGGGCAAAGGCACGATCGCCGGCATTCTGGCCAAGCGTCTGGGCTGGTGCCTGCTCGATTCCGGCGCGCTGTATCGCCTGCTGGCCTTCGCTGCGCGCAACCATGGCGTCGACCTGACCAACGAAGAATCCCTGAAGCTGCTGGCGGCGCACCTTGACGTCCAGTTCGTCGGCGCGACGGAAGGTCATCCCCAGCGGATCATCCTTGAAGGCGACGACGTGACCGACGACCTGCGTAACGAGCAAGTCGGTTCCTGGGCCTCCCAGGTTGCCGCGTTGCCCGCCGTGCGTGATGCATTGCTGCAGCGCCAGCGCGCGTTTCAGGAGCCGCCGGGCCTGGTCGCCGACGGCCGTGACATGGGCACGGTGGTGTTTCCAGAGGCACCGCTGAAGATTTTCCTGACCGCCAGCGCCGAGGAACGTGCTCGCCGCCGTTACTTGCAGTTGAAGGGCAAAGTCGATGGTGTTAGTCTGTCGAGTCTGCTAGATGAGATCCGTGCACGCGATGAGCGTGATACCCAGCGTGCGGTAGCCCCGCTCAAGCCGGCGGCTGACGCCATACAGCTGGATTCCACGGAGTTGTCCATCGAGCAGGTGCTGGAACGCATCATGAGCGAGATCGCCATTCGCGATATCGCCGGGTGACCAAGAAGGCTGCAGGGGACCAGTCATAGTCCTGCGGTGCTTCTTCTAATTGAAACTGACCCATACCGTCTGGGGTGTGGAGATGGGCGTATTCTTCGCCCTTATCAACAGGAATTAAAATGAGCGAAAGCTTTGCGGAACTCTTTGAAGAAAGCCTAAAAACCCTGAACCTTCAGGCAGGCTCCATCATCACCGGTGTTATCGTTGATATCGATTACCAAGCTCGCTGGGTAACCGTTCACGCTGGTCTGAAGTCTGAAGCTCTGATCCCGCTGGAACAGTTCTACAACGATGCTGGTGATCTGACAATCAATGTCGGTGACGAAGTTCACGTTGCTCTGGACTCGGTTGAAGACGGTTTCGGTGAAACCAAGCTGTCCCGTGAAAAAGCCAAGCGCGCTGAATGCTGGATTGTTCTCGAAGCAGCCTTCGCAGCTGAAGAAGTGGTCAAGGGCGTTATCAACGGTAAGGTTAAAGGCGGCTTCACTGTCGACGTTAACGGCATCCGTGCGTTCCTGCCAGGTTCTTTGGTCGACGTTCGTCCTGTGCGCGACACCACGCACCTGGAAGGCAAGGAACTCGAATTCAAGGTCATCAAGCTCGACCAGAAACGCAACAACGTTGTCGTTTCCCGTCGCAGCGTCCTGGAAGCAGAGAACTCCGCCGAGCGTGAAGCTCTGCTGGAATCCCTGCAGGAAGGCCAACAAGTCAAAGGTATCGTCAAGAACCTCACCGATTACGGCGCATTCGTCGATCTGGGTGGCGTCGATGGCCTGCTGCACATTACCGACATGGCTTGGAAGCGTATCAAGCATCCATCGGAAATCGTCAACGTTGGCGACGAGATCGATGTCAAGGTTCTGAAATACGATCGCGAACGCAACCGTGTTTCCCTGGGCCTGAAGCAACTGGGTGAAGATCCATGGGTCGCTATCAAAGCCCGTTACCCAGAAAGCACCCGCGTGACCGCGCGTGTTACCAACCTGACCGACTACGGCTGCTTCGCTGAGCTGGAAGAAGGCGTGGAAGGCCTGGTACACGTTTCCGAAATGGACTGGACCAACAAGAACATCCACCCTTCGAAAGTCGTACAAGTCGGCGACGAAGTGGAAGTTATGGTTCTGGACATCGACGAAGAGCGTCGTCGTATCTCCCTGGGCATCAAGCAGTGCAAATCTAACCCATGGGAAGATTTCTCTGGCCAGTTCAACAAGGGCGATAAAATCTCCGGCACCATCAAGTCGATCACCGATTTCGGTATCTTCATTGGTCTGGACGGCGGCATCGACGGCCTGGTTCACCTGTCCGACATCTCCTGGAACGAAGTTGGCGAAGAAGCTGTTCGTCGTTTCAAGAAGGGCGACGAGCTGGACACCGTTATCCTGTCGGTTGACCCAGAGCGCGAGCGCATCTCCCTGGGCATCAAGCAACTGGAAAGCGATCCGTTCTCCGAGTACGTACAAGAGAATGACAAAGGCGCCATCGTTAAAGGTACAGTGAAAGAAGTTGACGCCAAAGGCGCCATCATCACCCTGGCCGACGATATCGAAGCGACTCTGAAAGCCTCCGAAATCAGCCGTGACCGCGTTGAAGACGCGCGCAACGTTCTGAAAGAAGGCCAGGAAGTAGAAGCCAAGATCATCAGCGTTGACCGCAAGAGCCGCGTAATCCAACTCTCCATCAAGTCGAAAGACGAAGTGGAAGAGAAAGAAGCTATCCAGAGCCTGAAATCCGCTCCGGAAGCTGCAACTGGCGAGACCACCATGGCCTCCCTGCTGCGCGAAGCAATGGCTAAGCAGAACTAAGTTCTGTAAGGCTGTAGAAAAAGGGCGACTTCGGTCGCCCTTTTTTGTGCCTGAAATTTGATGAATTAACATCCTCGAACCAAGGCATTCAGCCTGTGGTCAGAACTGGCTATAGTCTTTAAAAGACATGTCGCGTTACTGATACGATAAGGGTTTGAATGAACAGGATTATCTTGATACTTGCATTGATCGTACTTGCGGGTTGCTCCAGCACCAGCGCTAAGACCCATGCCAAGCGAGGCGTCAGCGGCATAGAGGTCGACTGCTCTGGTCTGGGTAACAAATGGGAGAAGTGCGAAAAGCGCGCTGCTCGCGAATGCAAAATGCAGGGCTATAAAGTCATTACCCGATCCAGTGATGCTGCGGATGAAGAGGGCGATTACCCATTCGGCTGGAACCCAGCCGGCGCAGTCACGCGGACGATGTTAGTGATCTGCAATTAAGGTTTCTGTGTGTTCATGACGGGCGTCTATTCAGCTCGAAGATAACTTGATATACAGGCTGTTCAAATTCATCAAGTCATGCTAAAACCTTCGAAGCGCTTTTCCTAGCTGCTTGAAAAAGAAGGGAAAAATATGACGAAGTCGGAGTTGATCGAACGAATTGTCACCCATCAAGGGCTGCTCTCATCCAAGGATGTGGAGCTGGCTATCAAGACCATGCTTGAGCAAATGTCCCAATGCCTGGCGACCGGAGATCGTATCGAGATCCGCGGCTTTGGCAGCTTCTCTCTCCATTACCGCGCGCCGCGCGTTGGCCGTAACCCAAAAACCGGCCAATCCGTCAGTCTCGATGGCAAGTTCGTTCCTCACTTCAAGCCGGGCAAGGAGTTGCGCGATCGGGTGAACGAAGAAGAGGAAGAGGGCGTCTGAGTGTTTTTGGGGTAGGAGAAGCTTATGCGTGGGGTTAAGCGCGTTGTTGCGGTATTGATTGCAGTGCTTGCAGCGTTGGTTGTTTTGGCGTTTGTGCTGGAGAACCAGCAGGGTGTTGCGTTGACGTTCCTGGGTTGGAGTACTGCGCAGATGCCGGTAGCGGTGTTTGTGGTGGCCGCTTTGATTGTGGGGATGGTGATTGGGCCGGTGCTGGGAGTATTTGTGTGCAGGCAGCGGCGGAGGACAGCCGTGAGTGGTCGAATTTAAGTTTGACGTTCTCCTGTCAAGTGCTATGGACGCTGTCCATACGTGACCATCTGTCAGATACAGCATTCGAACCAGCGCCTTCGCCGTATTCAACGTTTTGCGTAGGTATGGCTATGAGCCTGTATGAGACGCGCGCAACCAGCAATTAATTTTGTGCCATCGTCGCTTTAGGATTCACTGCTAGCTTCACAGGGATAAGGCGGTTTCGTTGAGCGGATAGGATTAGTCCTACATACAAGTGAAGGCTTGTAATATGCCAGAGAGATGGCAGAATGGAATCTGTTCTCGATAACAGGCATTTTGTGCGCTCAAAATTTAGCAGAGACGCTGGTTTTGGCGATCATGCAATTAAAATAAAAAAACACGCAATCATGTCTGCATAACGAGCCCGCAGTTTCTCTTTGAAGGCAGGTCTTTGTTGTGAGTAGTAGCTTCCGCGTCCCTCCGGTACCTTCGTCTGGTGAAATCGATCTCGCCGCGCTCCTAAGCGCCGTATGGCAAAAAAAGAAAATCATCATGCTCGCCGCGATTGGTTTCGGTCTGGTAGCTGCATGTTATGCATTTCTGGCAACCCCTCAGTATCAAATCAGCAGTGTATTGAAGCCTGCCGCGCTTAACGAACTCGATGCGCTTAATCGCTCAGAGGTTTACAAGCTCCCTCCCAGTGAGGCATTGATCAAAGTGGGGGCATCTCTTGAGTCTTACGACACTCGGTTAGGTTTTTTTCGAGCTAATCAGAAGCTATTTGAACGTTTCGTGCGACCAGGCCAAACCCTTGAGCAGAGCTTTGAAGAATTCAACCGTAATTCGATTGAATTGATTTCGCCCGACCCCACTAAAATGGACTCGCTCAGTGCGAATGTACGAATTGAGATGACCTACCCCAAAGGGGTGGATGGCGTAAGTATTCTCAACGGTTTTGTCGATTACGCTATTGAGGAGGAGCGTCATCAGATAGCTGCCGATATGGACGTGATTGTCAAGAACCGGTTAGGTGAACTCAACGGTAAGCTAGCCGCCGCGCGAGCGAATTATGATATTGAAAAAGAGGCTCGAATTGAATCGCTCCGCGAGGCTGATAATTTAAAGCGTGCTCAACTGCAAGATGAACTTAAGGCATTACGCAATCAGCTGAAAGCTCAGCGCGCCGACCGAATGGCTCAACTTGGCGAAGCTATCGGAATAGCTGCGTCGCTGGGAATCAAAAAGCCTACAACGCCTTCAGCCATGGGGGACGTAGAAAAGCTTGCGTCTGCGACCACGATGCGCACCGAGATCAACAATCAGCAAACACCACTTTACTTTATGGGAGTTGATGCATTGGAGGCAGAACGGGCGGCTCTTGTTAAGCGAAAATCCGATGATTTTACAGAGGGCCGAATTGCGCAGATTGCTAAAGAACTTCAGCTTCTCCAAGCGAATCGCGAGGTGGAGGTGCTGAGTCAGCGTAAAAAAGAGGATCTCTTTTTGGTAGGGGTCCAGCCGCTTCGTTCCGAAATGGCTCGTCTTCAGGCTCTGAATATAGATATGAGCAGGATTAAGCTGGTAAATGTCGATAAGCTCGCGCTCGAGCCGTTGGCACCTATCAAGCCAAAAAGGATACTCATCGTCCTACTCGGTGTTTTGTTGGGCGGCTTGCTTGCGCTACTGGTGGTGGTCTGTCGGTATCTTGTTTCTAGAAATTCGGCCTCCGCCACTCAAGTGAATATGTCTAAAGCTGCGCTGACCGAAGATGACGGTAGGCGACGTTTTTGACGCGCTCACATTGCGTGAAACTCAGATGGCGCTTAGTTGTCGAAGCGTTGAGCTCGGTGCAGTGTTGTTTTTCACGCCTGGATTTTGCGATCGGCGATCCGATGGCCGGGTTGCTGATCATTGCTGGACTACAAAATTATTCTCAAAAAAACCGCACCGATGTTGACTGGCTTTGATATCAGTGAGGGAGATTTCTGGTCAGGGCCCTCGGTAGGCAGGAGTCCGTATACGGCATCCACCAAAAAATTTTGGAGGGGTGGTGTTTTTCTAAGGTCGCACAATTGTGTTTATGGGTATTTAAATGAGTAATGTTGATTATTTGGTTTCCATTGTAATTGCTACCCATAATCGGTCTAAATATGCGATTTCTTGTATTGAAAGTTTGCTAAGTATAGCTTCCAGCGAGATTCAAGTCGTTGTTCATGATACAAGCAATGATGCTTGTGAGCTGGCTGCCTGGGCTGGCCAAAGCGCCGACAGCCGATTGATTTATGTCCATTGGGCGGACCGGTTATCCATGACCGAAAATCATGAGCGGGCGCTCAAGCTAGCTACGGGTGAGTATATTTGCTTGATCGGTGATGATGACACTGTTTCGAGCTACATTATCGATATCGCAAATTATGCGAAAAAACAAAATATAAAAATGCTCACGCCGAAAGTAAAAGCTGCGTATTACTGGCCAGATTTTAGAACTAAAAACTACGGTGCGGCCCATGCAGGGCGTATCTACCTGTCCCAATTTGATTGTTCGCTGACCAAGTACGACGTTGAAGAAAGGCTCGAGGAGGCGCTATCGATAGCTTGCCAAGGCACTGACGGAATGCCAAAGCTTTATCATGGTTTGGTTTTACGCTCATTGTTGGATGATATCAGAGCACTAAACGGTACCTTGTTATATGGTACAAGCCCCGATATGTCGGCCGCCGTTTCACTTTGTTTGACCGGCGGAGAATATTACCTGATCGATTTTCCGTTCACTATGCCAGGCGGCGGCGGTGGCAGTAACAGCGGTCGTAGCGCAACAGGTAAGCATAAGGGAGGTTTGGACAAAGACCCGCATTTGACGCCGTTCAAAAATCTCAATTGGTCGACATTCATTCCTCGGTTCTTCAGTGTAGAAACCGTATGGGGACATGCGGCTTGGGATACCTTGGAGCATCGTAAATCAGTCACGGGTTACAATCTTTCTCGCCTCTATGCATTGTGCTTTTTTCATCATCCTGACTATGCACGTGAAACGTACCAGGCTTGGCGCAGCGCTAAGCAGTCTGGATTGCCGAACGTCGGCACATGGGCTGTATGTCGTGAGATTGTTTCGGTGGGTGGAAAATACGTCTTAGCGAAGTTCAAAAGAGTGTTGAATCCGGGTCCTAGCAATGGCTCAGAGGTTATAGCCGTTGTAGAAAATGTCGCATTGGCTCGAGAGAAGCTTGATGAAAGCCTAGGCAAAAAACTTGCGGGCAGTGACTTGAATACCCGATTAACGGATCTGCCCGTGTTGCGTAAGTAATCATGGGGCAGGATGTGATCAAACGAAGCAACCTCAGAGCGTTATTGTTTGCCAGTCTTTCCGGAAGGATGATCTATGCAATAGCGAGTTTGGCGGCACTTCCACTACTGTCGAGGTTGTTAGGCGCTGAAGCAGTAGGACTCGTTGGATTTTTTTCAACCATTGTGATGGTTATGATGGTGTTCGAAGGAGGCTTGACCAGTAATGTAATACAACAGCTGGCGTGGCGTCGAGTAAGGGAGGCGCGCGCGCCGAGGCGTTTTTCGGCTTCGTCGGGTTCTTTGATATTAACTTATGTAGGATTTTTCGCGGTTGTTGGGGCTGTTTTAACTTTTATAATCATTGGGCTTTCAGATGCCATTGTTCAGCAGTGGTTAAAGTTTTCAGCACTTTCGAATGCCCAGGTGGAGTACTCCGTAAAATGCATGGGAGTGTTCGTTGGACTCAATTTACCAGTGATGATCCTGCAGGGAGTATTCATTGGTCGAGAACAACAGATAAAGCTAAATGCTCTCTACATACCCTATTCGTTGGCAAGGACCATCGGTGTGCTATTGGTCATGCTGGCTTTTCCGGGCTGGCGCAGTGTCGAAGAGTATTTCCTGATTCAGGTATTTATTCAAACCACTTATCTGATCTTGTTAATCGCAGTTTTATCAAAAGAGTTTGCGGCCGTACTGGGCGCGCTGTCTTTTAGGTTTTTGTATCTCAAAAGAGGGTGGAGATTTAGTCGTGGCGTTCTGTTGATATCGATAACTTCAGTTTTTGTTGTGCAAATTGATAAGTTGTATCTGAGTGGTAACTCATCACTCGCAGATTATGCGGCTTACTCCTTAGCCAGCACATTGGCTGGATTTCCCTATATTTTTTCCACTGCATTGAATTCAGTGCTTTTTCCGAGATTCTCCATAAATCTCGACGCTGCAGATGAGTATAAAGTGTTGAGCTTATTCGGGGTCTCCTGTGCTGCAATTACATTTTTGATGGTTGTGCTGTGTGTGGCGGTGTATTTTTTTGGCGGAAGTTTGCTTGCGCTTTTTTTTACCCCTGACCTTGCGACCGGCATAGGACAGATTTTGCCTGTCTTGTTAATTGGCACAGCACTGCAGTCTGTTTTGATTGTCCCGTTCGCATTGCAGTTGGCAGCGAAGTGGACGAGTTTAGCTTTGCGTCTAAATTTAATCTGGATCCCAATTGTGTTGCTGCTGTTACCGGCATTGGTGCATAAGTTTGGTGTCATCGGAGGCGCCTATGCTTGGCTTATTTATAATGTGTTCTCTACGATCTTGACGTTTATTTTGGTAGCCAGGAGGTTTTCTTTCCTTAAGGCAGTCAATGCTGAATTAATGCGCATTTTTGCAGTAACACTAATATCATCCGTGGTTATCTGTTATGCGGTAAAAGCTGTGGCTGCTGCCTTTATGGATACCTACGAAGGGCTTGCCTTCGAGACGGCGTCCGTACTGGCAATCGTCGTGGTAGGAGGGTATATTTTCAGAAAGAAATTAGTGCATTTCAGATAGGTTTGCGCGTAAGCATTGGCGGAGTTGAGAAGAGGTCGGGATGAAAGTATTGGTATTGGGTGTTACGGGAATGCTGGGCAGTGCCGTTTTTAAGAGAATGGACCTTGATGCTCGCTACGAAGTGCGAGGAACAATGCGTAGCCCTTCCGGACTGAAGTATTTCAATGAAGGGCAACAAGCCAAGCTTATTTCTAATTTGGACGTGTTGAATGCTGATGAGTTAACAACGTTGTTCGTGAACGAACGTCCGGATGTGGTTATCAACTGTGTTGGTTTAATCAAGCAGTTTTCCAGCGCAAAAGATCCGCTCGCTACGCTACCGATCAACGCTTTGCTTCCTCATCGTTTGGCCAAGCTTTGCGACCTGGTAGGTGCTCGGTTCGTACAGATCAGCACTGATTGCGTATTCTCTGGCACCAAGGGCGGCTACGTTGAGTCTGATATATCAGATGCTGAAGATCTTTATGGAAAGTCGAAATACATAGGCGAAGTTATAGATTCGAAAAACGTCATCACGCTGCGTACGTCTATTATTGGTCGTGAGTTGAACTCGACTAATTCTCTGGTTGACTGGTTTCTGAGCCAGTCTGGTACCGTGAAAGGTTATTCGAAAGCTATTTTTTCGGGTCTTCCAACCGATGAGCTTGCAAATGTCATCGCTGATTACGTGCTTCCGCGTACCGACATATTCGGTCTTTACCACGTTTCAGCTGATCCGATTGACAAATTTTCGTTGTTGGAGCTCGTCAAGCTTGAATACAAGAAAGAAACGGTGATAGTGGCGGATGAGACGCTGAAGATTGACCGTTCACTAGACTCGTCACGATTTCGCTCAGCGGTAGGCTATAATCCCTCGCCCTGGAATGTGCTCATAGCAAACATGCACGCAGCTTCTTAAGCTCACTCAATTTAGGTATTCACATGTTTGACAATAAGGTTTTGATGATCACTGGCGGGACAGGTTCCTTCGGAAATACAGTGCTCAAACGTTTTCTGGATACGGAAGTTAAAGAGATCCGCATCTTTAGTCGCGATGAAAAAAAGCAGGAAGATATGCGTATTGCTTTGTCAAACGACAAAGTTAAATTTCATATCGGCGATATTCGAGATTACGCGAGTATTTCTCAGGCTATGGTTGGCGTGGATTATGTATTCCACGCCGCGGCCCTCAAACAAGTGCCATCGTGTGAGTTTTTCCCGATGGAGGCAGTTAAGACCAACGTTCTCGGGACAGAAAATCTACTCAACGCAGCTATTGCATGTAATGTTAAGCGAGTCGTTGTGTTGAGCACGGATAAAGCGGTATATCCAATTAACGCTATGGGAATATCCAAGGCGATGGCTGAGAAATTGGTAATTGCCAAGTCTCGAATGATCCCGTCTAACTCTGAAACAGTAATTTGCGCTACTCGTTACGGCAATGTTATGGCTTCACGAGGATCGGTAATTCCGTTGTTCGTTAACCAATTGAAAAATGATCAGGCTCTGACTGTAACTGATCCGAATATGACAAGATTTCTTATGTCCCTGGAAGACTCGGTCGATTTGGTGCTGCATGCGTTTGAACACTCTGAGCAAGGTGATATTTTTGTTCAGAAAGCGCCTGCTTCGACAGTTGAAGACCTCGCACAAGCGCTGAAAGAGCTGTTTTCAAAGTCAGGAGAGGTAAAGGTTATCGGTACCCGTCACGGTGAAAAACTGTACGAGTCGCTAATTTCGCGTGAGGAAATGGCTAAATCCGAAGACATGGGGCGTTACTACCGTATTCCGGCAGACAACCGAGATCTCAATTACGAAAAATATTCTATGAGTGGCGAACAGGAGGTTTCCCTCACAGAAGACTACACGTCGCATAATACTCATCGCTTGACTGTTGAGCAGATCAAGGAAGTGCTATTAAAGCTTGATTACATCCAGGAGGAACTTGCCCTGCACGCTAAGTAAGGCAAACGGGGTAGTCAGCGGTAGCGGCGACAGCCGCTGCCGTGACCTATTGATAGGCGCAGAGTCATTCCATCTTTGAGGACGCTAATGTCCTGAGGGAATGGCAAAAAGGGAAAGTATCTGCAGGATAGACTTTGCCTGATGCCAATTTAAGAGTTCATGGGTTCGCACATGCCTTACTATGTAGTTAGCGTATTGTTTTTTGTCACTTCCAGTACCTTTGGTGCCTACACTCGGTTTCCGCGTTTTTTTTTAGTGCTCGGTTTGTTGCCGATGGCAATGCTAGCGTTACTTCGAGGTGACGTGGGCATTGACACAGCTGTTTATATTCAAGAAATTCAAAAAATTATTTCCGTTGGCGAGTATACGCATACGTTTGAGCCTTTTTTCGAAGCCTTGATCCTCTTACTGTCGTTCTTTTTTGACAGTCCGAGAGCGATTCTGGCAACACTCGGACTGTTTACGACATTGTTTTTGATCTGCGGAAAGATTGATAAATACCGATCGCCATTTATTTTTTGTGCGTTTCTGATTCCTGCATATTATTTTGATATGGTCATGAACGGTGTGCGATACGGGTTGTCCTTCTCTATTGTGTATTTTGCATTGCCGTACTTACGAGACCGCAAGGATTTAAAATTTATACTCTGGGTATTGGTGGCAGGGTTAGTTCAGAGCTCAGGGGGGCTGCTGGGTATTATTCTTTACGTGTTGTACAGCCGCCGTTGGAAAGTGCTAATAGCATGTTCTGCGCTGTTTTCTTTAGTTCTGTTAGTAACGTATAAATATTTTCTTGCAAAACTCGAAAGCTATTCTGGGCTGTATACAACTTCTCTGTTTTCGGGCGCGTCGACGCTGGTCGTAACCGCAGTGTCTTTATTTATATGGATGTTGGATCCGGGGACTCGTAAAAATACGTTGCCCGCCTGCTTGATTTTATTGAGTTTGGCCGTCTTGATGTTCGGCCTGGCCCAGTACTCTTATGCGGGGTTGCGGTTTCTACAGTTGATAAATTTTGCGGTTATCTTATTCTTTATCGTGTCAATGTCGGCTGGGCGCGTCACATTGAGCAAGATAACTAAGATATCACTGATTGGTGTTGCTATTTTGGCGTTCGTTTTGAAAATGAAAAATTTTGCTGACAGTGCAGGCGATGGTGCGTCTCCGTTTGTTCCTTATTTGTTTTTTTGGGAGGAAGCATGATGTCGCCGTCACTGTGTTCCATAGTTGTGCCGATGTATAACGTTGAAAACTATATTCTACGGTGTTTAAAAAGTTTAAGTGCGCAGACGTTTTCAAACGTGGAAATTATTATTGTGGATGATGGCTCCACGGATGGGTCTGTTGCTGTTTGTAAAGAATATTTCCAAGGCGCAGACAATGTCAAAATCTTAAACCAGCAAAATAGCGGACAAGGCGTTGCGCGAAATTTGGGTATGAGTGCGGCGTCTGGAGAGTATTTGCTTTTTGTCGATGCGGATGATTGGATTGACCCAGATCTGTGTTCCGACTTGATTAAGCGCATGAACGATGAGCAGCTTGATTTTATAAACTACGGCTTAGACTTCGTTGATCAGAACGAGCGAGTGGTGCATAAAATTGACAGCTTTCGATTTACACATCTTGTGGGGGAGGAGATTTTCAAAGCCGCGATGATGGACGACGCCGTCCTCTCAAGTCCTGTGAATAAGTTGTACCGACGATCGTTTATCAATGAACATCGAATCAATTTTCCTCCGGTACGCGCTTGTGAAGATATGTATTTTTCAAGAGCTATCTCGTTTTTTTCCAGCAGAACTGCGTTTGTGCCAAAAGTTTATTATCACGCGTTGGTACGAGATGGCAGCACAAGCCGTTCAATCGGTGAGGCATTCTTTACATCACTCATGCAAACGCTTGAGCTTGAGAGGCAGTTCCTGGCATATAATGGTGCTTGGGAAAAATATAGCACGCTGTATTTCGCCCATTCAGCCAAGCAGATAGCTCATGCGACAGTACTGGCAGCTTTTCGTATGCCAGCCTATTCGAACTATTCACGCACCCTTCAGGCACTGCGTGGGTCGTCAATTATGAAAAATGCTAATCGTGCGGATGTGCGCGGGTTGCTCGGGTTAAAACATAGGGTCGTTCTCACATTGAGCGGCTCACCGTTGATTTTACGCGCGGTAGCCAAAGGTATAGGCTTATGCGGATATTCCCCTTATTAAAAAGGTTTCCAGTGTGCTAAAAGTTTACGGTTTTTGGGGCTTTATTAAACTGATAATTGATGTCATCTATACACGATTATTTTATCCCGTTGCGAGGATCGTGCGCAGACCCTTTTATATTCGTGGCCGACGCTATGTCAAGCTGGGTAAGAATTTTACAACCGGTGTAGGGTGCAGAATTGACGCATTTCCTTCCACGCCTGGGTACTGTCTCGAGATCGGTGAAGATGTACAGATCAATGACTATGTTCATATTGGTAGTGCGCTATCAATCAAGATTGGCAATCGAGTTTTGATCGCAAGTAAAGTCTTTATCAGTGATCACAATCATGGCGTTTACAAGGGGAGTGGCAAACACTCGTCGCCTTTTGAAAATCCGGCAACTCGTGAAATTGTTTCTGCCCCTATTATTATTGAGGACGATGTCTGGTTGGGCGAATTTGTCTGCGTGTTACCTGGAGTGACTATTGGTAAGGGCAGTATTGTCGGCGCCATGTCAGTCGTAACGCGCAGCATTCCACCTATGAGCATTGCAGTGGGTTCGCCCGCGAAAGTTATAAAAGTATATGATGTAGAAAGTTCAGCTTGGGTGAATGTGTGATGGGAATGAGTGACGCGTCAACAGGTAATGCGCGAGTTGCAGTTTTATTGGCCGCCTACAATGGGACTCAATGGCTGCAAGAGCAAGTCGACTCAATTTTAAATCAGCAGGGCGTTGATGTTACTCTTTTCGTCAGTATTGATGTGTCTTCTGATGGGACTGAACAGTGGTTTGAGGAGTTGAGTCATCGCGACGCCAGAGTCCGTGTATTGCCGTTAGGCTTGAAGTTTGGCGGGGCAGCCAAGAATTTTTTTAGATTAATTCGTGATGTCGATTTCAGAAATTTCGATTACGTTTCGTTTGCTGATCAAGATGATATCTGGATTGCCGACAAACTGGTTACTGCTCATCAGATACTCTCAACGTCCGACTGTTTGGCATACTCGTGCAATGTTACCGCTTTTTGGCCTGATGGCCGTCAAGCACTTCTTGATAAATCACAAAAGCAACGCAAATATGATTTTATTTTTGAAGCCGCTGGGCCTGGTTGTGGCTACGTTTTCAGTGTGCCTCAGGCACTTCGCTTCAAGCAGTTTCTGCAAGAAAATTGGGCGCAGGCAAATGAGGTTTCATTGCACGACTGGCTCATCTATGCGTGGTACCGTTCAAATAATATTGCCTGGTTTATTGATTCTTCCTCAAAAATTTTGTACCGCCAGCATAGTCACAATCAAGTCGGTGCTAATTTAGGCTTTAAGCCATTACTCGCTCGCTTGGCGTTGATGCGTTCTGGTTGGTACAGAAATGAAATTTCTAAAATTTCAGGTTTATTATCTGAGCATCTTCCTCGGTTACCCGATGTCATGATCCAAAGGGGAACGGTACCTCTGTCATTTTTGATAAAAAATATCCATAGTACTCGCCGTCGATTTAGAGACCGTATGTTTTTGGCGATTGTTATTGTCTTGGGTATTTACTAGTGCGGGGCTTAGGACGATGACTAAAGTATTTGTGACTGGTGCTTCTGGATTTCTGGGAGCGGCGCTAATAGAACGCCTGGCTGCTCAGGGGTTTTCATGTACTGCAGCCTTGCGTCGGTCGGTCGCGAGTTTGCCACCAGCTGTCCAGACCGTAAAGTTCGACTCGCTTGATGATGCCTTCGATTGGTCGCATGCAGTGGCGGGTCAGGAAGTGGTCGTGCACTGTGCAGCGCGCGTTCACGTCATGAACGATACGTCTGCTGATCCGCTTGTTGAGTTCCGCAAAGTAAATGTCTTAGGGACGTTACATTTAGCTGCTCAGGCTGCAGCTGCCGGCATCAGGCGGTTTATTTTTATCAGTTCTATCAAGGTAAATGGCGAATCTACTCAGAAGGGAGCGCCATTCAAAGCGGATGACGTGCCTTCGCCTCGTGACCCTTATGGTGTCTCGAAAATGGAAGCCGAAAAAGGGCTGCTGGCGTTAGCTGCAGAGACCGGAATGGACGTCGTAATTATTCGACCGGTGTTAGTCTATGGGCCAGGGGTCAAGGCCAACTTCCAAAGTATGATGCGATGGATGGATAAAGGCGTACCGTTGCCATTTGCGGCCATCAATAACCGCAGGAGTTTAGTGGCCCTTGATAACTTGGTGGATTTGATCATCACATGTATCAGCCATCCGAGTGCATCTAACCAGATATTTTTGGTAAGCGATGGCGATGATTTGTCAACAGCTGGCCTACTTACGAGAATGGCTCAAGCGTTAAACAAACGTGCGCGTCTCTTCCCTGTTCCTGACTATCTGTTACGGGGGGCGGCAACGCTACTGGGAAAAAGTAGCATTTCTCAACGGTTGTTAGGATCCCTGCAGGTTGATATTTCTAAAACCAAGAAGTTATTGCATTGGGAACCGCCTCTATCAGTTGATGCGGCTTTGAAAGCAACGGCGGTTCACTACAAGGAACTTAAAAAGTCATGACGTACGGTTATTGGGCTATCATCGTTTTTTTAGTGTCTCTTAGCCTTACTTGGGCATTGCGCCGTTACGCCTTGTCTCGCAATATTATTGATATTCCAAACGTGAGGAGTTCACACTCGGTCCCGACGCCTCGCGGAGGCGGAGTCGCAATTGTGCTGACGTTCTTGCTGTCTCTCGGGGTATTAGGATATACCCAGATTTTGCCTTTGTCCGTTACACTCGGCCTTGCGGGCGCGGGTGCGTTAATTGCTATCGTCGGTTTCATGGACGATCACGGCCATATCGCAGCACGTTGGCGGTTACTTGGGCATTTTTCAGCTGCGGTTTGGGCTCTTTTCTGGCTAGGTGGGCTACCGAGGCTTCACGTTGTGGGTGTCGATATTGATTTTGGTTGGATCGGACATATACTTGCTGCATTTTACTTAGTATGGATGCTCAACTTATATAATTTTATGGACGGAATAGACGGTATCGCCAGCGTTCAGGCAATCTGCGCGTGCTTAGGGGCGTGTCTGATTTATTGGTTGATGGGAGTCGACTACTTGATATGGGTTCCATTTATTCTTGCGATGGCTGTCGCTGGTTTTCTATTTTGGAATTTTCCTCCTGCTCGTATTTTTATGGGGGACGCTGGCAGCGGCTTTCTGGGCATAGTGCTCGGGATTATTTCTATTCAAGCCGCATGGACGTCATCTCAGTTACTTTGGGCCTGGTTAATTCTGTTGGGTGTTTTTATCGTTGACGCGACATACACGTTGTTTCGACGACTGCTGCGCGGTGACAAGGTTTACGAAGCACATCGCAGTCATGCCTATCAGTACGCTTCAAGGTCGGTGGGGACGCATCGTCCGGTGACGCTTGCCGTCGGAGCAATCTGCCTATTCTGGTTGTTACCTTGGGCACTGGCGGTCACGTTGCTTCAGTTGGACGGATTCACGTGTCTGTTATTGGCTTATGTCCCATTGATTGCGCTGGCTATCAAGTTTCATGCTGGGGAGCTTGAGAAAGTCGTTTGATTTTTTTTTTCGCGATTTTTCAGACGAAGCTGTCTGGTAAACGTAGAATGTACGCTGGCGCGCGTTGGTAGCAGGAGCAATCTTAGTGGACGAAGGGGTTATGGAACGGTTAAGAGCGGTACTTGTAGGGCTTCCACGCCGCAAGAAACGGCTTATTCAGGTGTCCACTGACGTAGTGGTGGTATGGGCGGCGCTTTGGATGGCATTTGTCGTAAGGCTAGGTTTGGACGAGTGGGTCAATCCACTGCGAGATCATCTCTGGTTGTTTGTCGCTGCGCCAGTAGTCGCCATTCCCTTGTTCATCCGTTTTGGGATGTACAGGGCTGTGATGCGCTACTTCGGAAATGATGCGCTTATTGCGATTATAAAGGCGGTCAGTCTTTCATCCCTCATTCTGGGTGTATTGGTGTACTGGTACAGTAATCACCAGAATGTCGTCCCCCGCTCCATTATCTTCAATTATTGGTGGCTCAGCCTGATTATGGTGGGCGGCCTGCGTTTGGCGATGCGTCAATTTTTTCTTGGCGATTGGTTCGCTGCGGCTCAGCATGTACCTTTTACAAGTCGTGAGAACGGTCTGCCGAGAGTAGCTATCTATGGAGCAGGTGCTGCGGGTAACCAATTGGTTGCTGCGTTGAGAATGGGACGGGTCATGCGTCCCGTCGCATTCATAGACGATGATCCGAGTATTTCTGATCGAGTTATTTCTGGGCTACAGGTTTATAAGCCCAAGCACATTCAACGCATGATTGACGTGACCGGCGCCGATGAAATCCTCTTGGCCATTCCTTCTTCGAACCGTGGTCGTCGTCGTGAAATCCTCGGTTTTCTAGAGGGGTTTTCACTCCATGTGCGCAGCGTTCCGGGATTCATGGACTTGGCCAGTGGACGGGTCAAGGTTGATGACATTCAGGAGGTTGACATTGCAGACCTCCTTGGGCGGGATACGGTACCCGCGCAGGAAGATCTGCTGGAACACTGTATCAAAGGGCAGACTGTTCTGGTGACGGGTGCGGGGGGATCAATCGGCTCCGAGCTTTGCCGGCAGATTCTGGCATTGCGTCCGACTACTTTGCTGCTGTTTGAGCACAGTGAGTTCAATCTTTACAGCATCCTTTCGGAGCTTGAGCAGCGAGTTGTACGCGAGTCGTTGTCGGTTAAGTTATTGCCAATGCTAGGCTCCGTGCGCGATCAGTCCAAGTTGATGGACGTGATGAACACCTGGCGTGTCGACACTGTTTATCATGCGGCCGCTTACAAGCATGTACCCATGGTTGAGCACAACATTGCCGAAGGCGTATTGAACAATGTTATCGGTACGCTGAACACTGCGCAGGCTGCACTTCAGGCAGGTGTGTCTAACTTCGTATTGATTTCCACCGATAAAGCCGTTCGCCCGACCAATGTCATGGGCAGTACCAAGCGTCTCGCTGAGTTAACGCTCCAAGCATTGAGCCGTGAATTAGCGCCTGTATTATTCGGTGATAAATCGAACGTTTCGCGAGTGAATAAAACTCGCTTCACGATGGTGCGTTTCGGCAATGTGCTGGGTTCGTCCGGCTCAGTGATTCCGCTGTTCCATAAGCAGATCAAATCGGGCGGGCCGCTCACGGTGACGCATCCGAAGATCACTCGGTACTTCATGACTATCCCGGAAGCTGCACAACTGGTTATTCAAGCCGGATCCATGGGGCTTGGCGGCGATGTATTCGTGCTGGATATGGGAGAGCCGGTCAAAATAGTCGAGCTTGCTGAGAAGATGGTGCATCTCTCAGGCTTGAGTGTTCGTTCAGACAAAAATCCCCACGGCGATATTGCCATCGAATTCTCCGGCCTGCGTCCCGGCGAGAAGCTTTACGAAGAGTTGCTAATTGGCGACAACGTCGTTGCCACCCAGCACCCGATGATTATGAGTGCCAACGAAGATTATCTATCCTGGGAAATACTCAAGGGCAAACTCTCTGAGTTGCTTGCGGCGGTGGATGAGGATGACTACACCCGTGTCCGTCAGCTGCTGCGCGACACGGTCAGCGGCTATGCGCCCGATGGCGAAATCGTCGATTGGATCTATCAGCAACGTCGGCTGGAACCGTGAGTTAACACCCTGTTACTCAACCGCTTTTGACACCCTCCAACCATCGCCTAAGTTAGAAAAGCAGCTTCGGAAAAGCTGCTTTTCTCTTACCGATGTCATGGAGCGTTACCAATGCAAAACCTCTACACTTCCTCCCTTATCTTCGCTTTCCTCACCAGCTTATCCGTCGCCACCACCGCTGCCCCTTTTATCAAGCCGGAAGCTCCAACTCCTATCTCCGCCCAAATGACCAAGACCGAGCAATCCACCAAGGTCAACCTCAACGCCGCCGACGCCGAAGTCTTGCGCCGTGACCTCTTCGGTATCGGCGCCTCCAAGGCGAAAGCGATCATCGCTTTTCGCGAAAGCAATGGTCCCTTCACCTCGGTGGATGAGTTGTTGGAAGTAAAAGGCATCGGCAAGGCCTTGCTGGAGAAAAATCGCGACAGGCTGGTTATCAACTAAAAGGCGAGCTCGAGAGGCCGATCATTGATCGGCCTTTCTCGATTTTTTACTGCGCTTTAGCAACCTTGGCATGAAAAGTGGTTACCTCAAGATGAAAGATTGTTCAACAATCCTGAGGTGTTGAATGAAGCTCAATTTGTCCTTAGCCGACCAGATCGCTCTGGAGCTACGCGCCGATATCATCGGCGGGCGGCTGTTACCGGGTATGCCGTTGATCGAGGCCGACTTGGTCAAAGCCTACAACGCATCGCGCAATACGATTCGTGAGGCCTTGCATCGTTTGGGGCAGGAGGGGCTGACGCGGTATGTACGTAACAAGGGTGTGATGGTTCGCCGTATGGAGCGTGAGGAAGTGCGGGATCTGTTTGTGGTCCGCCGCACGCTGGAACTGCAGGCCGTTGCCCAAAGCGGCCGTGTGACTAACGACCAATCCGAGCGCATGCAAAACGCAATCGACGCCACCACCTTTGCACGGGAGCGTGAGGACTGGCGCGCCGTGGCTACGCATAGCCTGTTGTTTCACCAACAGATTGTCGGGCTGATGCACAGCCCATTGTTCGATGAGTTTTTCGCCCAAATCATCGCCCAACTACGCTTGGTGTTCTGTGCCGCTCCTGATGAGCAACGCTTCCAAACGCCCTGGCTGGAACGGGATCGTGAGATTTACACGTTGTTAGCCGGCGACAACAAACCTGCCGCCAGCGAGGCAATGAGCCTGTACCTGGACGAATCCGAACGTCTTTCCCTGGCCCTGTTTGATCACCCCTGATGGAGGATTACCCCATGTACAAAGACTATCCGGCCGCCTATCAAGTCAGCAAAGGCTCGGCATTACAGGTGGATACGGCGTTCTACGAACGTATCCGGGATCGCCAGGACCGGCGCACTCTGATCGAACAATTCGAGGTACCGATCCGCACGGGCAGGGCATGGAAGGTGCCGGCCGGGCATGTATTCCGTGTGACTACTCCGGTGGGGCCGCAGGTCGGCGACTTCAACGTGTGGAACGCCCATGATCCGCGCGAGCGCCTGTGGGCAGCTCGCACCCGGCAACTTCAAGGTGCCCATGTCAGCACCCACGACCGCTTGTGGTCCAACCTTCCATTCCTGAGGCCGTTGGTCACCATTACCGATGACAGCCTGGCAGGCCACGGTATCGATGAGCATGGCGGACGTCTGCACGATTTGCTTGGCACGCGCTGCGATCCGTATGTGAACCGCATGCTTACCGGTGAGGATTTTCATCATCATTGCCACTCAAACCTGACCCGTGCCGTATTGCCCCACGGTCTGACGGAGTTCGATGTGCACGACGTGTTGAATATTTTCCAGTGCACCGGGCTCAATCACGATGACATGTACTTTATGAAAGCCTGTCCGGCACAGAAGGGCGATTACCTGGAGTTTTTCGCCGAGATTGATTTGCTGTGCGCGCTGTCGACGTGCCCGGGTGGGGATTTGTCGCTGCCAATGTGGGGGCCGGATGCGCAGGATCCGTTGGCGGTGTGTCGTCCGTTGGGCGTCGAGATCTACCAATTGGAGGAGGGGTTGCTTACAGGCTGGAGCCAGCCCGAGCGTGCTGCCTATAAAGGGCAGCACGGGTTGCAGATTGCCAAGGCGGCTTGGGAGTAACCCAAGGCTCAACGATCCTGCGCATCCTTGGCATCCGCCTGCGCATTACGTTCGGCCACGCGTTTGCGTTGTTCGTCGGTGAGTTCCACTTTGTTGGCGCTGTCACGCAGCATCATCAACCCACCGACGATCGACCCGATCGCAACTACCATAATCAACCACGCATACCACGGCATAAGACTCTCCTTGAGGCAGATCGCCGGGGGAGAATTTTCCCACGGTAATAACTGCTTTGAGTTACGGGCGTTCTGAGTAGTTCAGTGTAGGCCCGTTCTGCCTCGCAAACCCTATAGCCCGGTCAACATCGCGTCGGCCGGGGCATCGGCGCGATCCTGGGCGGTCAGTTGGAAGTAGATGAAGCCCACGGCCATGAAGCCAAGGAAGATCAGCCCGATCAGCGTATTGAACCAGGCCATCGCCACCAGGCACACCACGGCCAGTAACAGCGCGATGCCCGGCACGATGGGGTAGCCGGGGGCGCGAAAGGTGCGTTCCAGCAGGGGTTCGGTTTTGCGCAGTTTGAACAGGCTGAGCATGCTCATGATGTACATGACGATGGCGCCGAACACCGCCATGGTGATCATCGCGGCGGTCAAGGTCATGCCGCCCAGGTTGATCAGGCCGTCGCTGTAGATGGCCGCAATGCCGACCACGCCGCCGGCGATGATGGCGCGGTGGGGTGTCTGGAACCGCGACAGCTTGGCCAGGAAGGAAGGCAGGTAACCGGCCCGGGCCAGGGCGAAGAACTGGCGCGAGTAGCCGAGAATGATGCCGTGGAAACTCGCCACCAGGCCGAACAAGCCGATCCATACCAGCATGTGCAACCAGCCGGAGCTTTCGCCCACCACAGTTTTCATCGCCTGGGGCAGCGGGTCGTTGATGTTTGACAAAGTGCGCCAGTCGCCCACACCGCCCGCGAAGAACATCACGCCCATGGCCAGGATTACCAAGGTGAGGATGCCGCTGATGTAGGCTTTCGGAATGGTGCGCTTTGGATCTTTCGCTTCTTCGGCGGCCATGGCCGCGCCTTCGATGGCGAGGAAGAACCAGATGGCAAAAGGGATCGCGGCGAACATGCCGGCAATCGCCGGGGCGCCGAAGGTGTCGGAGCCGGCCCAGCCGTTCAGGGCGAAGTTGCTGAAGCTGAACGCCGGGGCGACGACGCCCATGAACACCAGCAGTTCGGCGACGGCGAGTACGCAGACCACCAGTTCGAAGGTGGCGGCGAGTTTCACGCCGAGGATGTTCAGGCCCATGAACACGATATAGGCGCCCACGGCGGCGTGTTTGGGGTCCAGTGCCGGAAACTGCACATTGAGGTAGGCGCCGATGGCCAGGGCGATGGCGGGCGGCGCGAAGACAAATTCGATCAGGGTTGCCAGGCCAGCAATCAAGCCGCCTTTTTCGCCGAAGGCGCGGCGACTGTAGGCAAAGGGGCCGCCAGCGTGGGGAATCGCGGTGGTCAGTTCAGTGAAGCTGAAGATAAAGCAGGTGTACATCGCAGCGACCATCAACGAGGTCACCAGAAAGCCCAGTGTGCCGGCTACGCCCCAGCCATAACTCCAGCCGAAGTATTCGCCGGAAATCACCAGTCCGACGGCGATGCCCCATAGATGCAGGGTGCCCAAGGTGGGTTTGAGTTGTGTGTTCATTGTGAGGAGTTCCCTGAACGGTTGGAATGATTCAGGGTGTTGCAGTGGCTATGCCAGGCTACGCAAACCTGTCGCAAAGGGGCGCCTATGTCGCCTGCGAGACGGTTTAGCGTTTGAATGCGGCCTGGCGCGCACCAGATAAGGGCGGTATTGCCTGGACTGCCGCCATCGCGGGCAAGCCCGGCTCCCACAGTGGACCGCGTCGGGCCTGAAAAACGCGATCAAAAGGTGGGAGTGGGCTTGCCCGCGATGAGGCCCTCTCAGTCACCGCCAATTCCCCTGTAAACCCCGCATAAAGCCACTCTTTACGCCATCTTTACGCCCCGCGCCCCGCCTCGCTCTCGTTCCTTTACACCCCTCCTGCGGACAATTGCCCCACACGCGGCACTCGCCGTTAAACGGAGAAACTTCCATGAGCGTTCTGGACGGGGTGTCACTGCTATTGGCCGTGGCGCTGTTCATTTATCTGCTGGTTGCGCTGTTACGCGCGGATCGGAACTAGGAGCGGGCTATGCACAGTTATGACTATTGGCTGATCATCGCCTTCTTCGCCGTGGTACTGGTGCCGGCACCGTTTCTGGGGCGGTTCTATTACAAGGTGATGGAAGGCCAGCGCACGTGGCTGACGCCAGTGCTGGGGCCAGTCGAGAAAGCCTGTTATCGCCTGTCGGGTGTGGACGACCAACAAGAGCAAAGCTGGCAGAAGTACATGCTGGCCTTGCTCGCGTTCAACCTTGCGGGCTTCGTGCTGCTGTTCGCGATCCTGTTGTTTCAGGACTATCTCCCACTCAATCCGCAGAAATTGCCGGGCCAGGAATGGACGCTGGCATTCAACACAGCGGTCAGTTTCATGACCAATACCAACTGGCAGAACTACAGCGGCGAAGCCTCCCTGAGCTACCTCAGTCAGATGGTCGGTCTCACCGTGCAGAACTTCGTCAGTGCCGCCACCGGCCTGGCAGTCCTGGTCGCGCTTTGCCGTGGGATCGGTCGCAAATCCACCGCGACCCTGGGGAATTTCTGGGTCGACATGACCCGCGCCACTCTCTACGGCTTGCTGCCGTTATGCCTGGTGCTGGCGCTGTTTCTGGTATGGCAGGGTGTGCCGCAGACGTTCGCCCATTATGTTGATGCCGTGACCATGCAAGGTGTTGATCAAGTCATCCCGCTGGGCCCGGCAGCCAGTCAGATTGCGATCAAGCAACTGGGCACCAATGGCGGCGGCTTCTTTGGGGTAAACTCGGCGCATCCGTTTGAAGACCCGACGGCGTGGGCCAACCTCTTCGAAGTGGCGTCGATCATTCTCATCCCGGTCGCCCTGGTGTTCACCTTCGGTCATTACGTTAAAGACCTGCGTCAGAGCCGCGCGATTCTGGCGTGCATGCTGGCCTTGTTCCTGATTGGCGGCGCGACGTCGCTGTGGTCCGAGTACCAGCCCAACCCGACCCTGAACAACCCGGCCGTGGAGCAGACCGCGCCGTTGGAAGGCAAGGAGACGCGCTTCGGCACTACGGGCACCGTGCTGTGGTCGGTGACCACCACTGCGGCGTCCAACGGTTCGGTCAACGGCATGCAGGACAGCCTCAACCCGCTGAGTGGCATGGTGGCGCTGGTCAACATGATGGTCGGCGAAGTGATCTTCGGCGGCGTCGGCGCCGGTATGTACGGCATGCTGCTCAACGTGTTGATCGCGGTGTTCCTCGCCGGCCTGATGATCGGCCGTACTCCGGAATACCTGGGCAAGAAGCTTCAGGCCAAGGAAGTGCAATTGCTCGTGGTAACCCTGTTGGTGATGCCGGTGGGTGTGCTCGTGCTGGGTGCCATCGCCGCCAGCCTGCCAGGCCCGGCCGGTGCCATCAGCAACCCTGGTCCCCACGGCTTCAGCCAGTTGCTTTACGCCTACACCTCGGCCAGTGCCAACAACGGTTCGGCGTTCGGCGGTTTCAGCGGCAACACTGCATTTCACAACTTGATGCTCGGGCTGGGCATGTTGATCGGCCGTTTCGGCTACATCCTGCCGGTACTGGCCCTGGCCGGTAGCCTGGCGATGAAGAAGACCGCGCCGATTGGCCAGAACAGTTTCCCGACCCATGGCCCGTTGTTCGTGACGCTGTTGACCGTGACCATTTTGCTGGTGGGTGGCCTGACGTTTCTGCCGACACTGGCGCTTGGCCCGATTGCTGAACACCTGAGCATGGGCTTCTAAGGGGATATGAGAATGAACATGTCTGTAAAAAATGCTGCCCCAGCGCGCACTCAGGAGCCCGCCAAAACCGCGATCTCTGCGTTGTGGCGCCCGGCGCTGGTCCAGGCGTTCGTCAAGCTGGACCCACGTCAACTGCAACGCTCTCCGGTCATGTTGGTGGTCGAGCTGACCGCCATTCTTACCACTGTGCTGTGCTTTGTGCCCGATACCAGCGTGCCGACCTTCGTGGCCGTGCAAATTGCTGTATGGCTGTGGTTCACCGTGCTGTTCGCCAATTTCGCTGAAGCCTTGGCTGAAGGCCGTGGCAAGGCCCGCGCCGACAGCCTCAAGGCTGGCAGTGAAGGGTTGAGCGCACGCCGCAAGGAGGCCGACGGCAGCTTCAAGGTGGTGCCGGCCACCGGCCTGCGCAAAGGTGATGTGGTGCGCGTCGAGGCAGGCGAAATGATTCCTGGCGACGGCGAGGTGATCGAAGGTATCGCCGCAGTCAACGAAGCGGCGATCACTGGCGAGTCCGCCCCGGTGATCCGCGAGTCCGGCGGCGACCGCTCGGCCGTCACCGGCAACACCCGCCTGGTGTCGGACTGGCTGCTGATCCGCATCACCGCCAACCCCGGCGAGTCGACCCTGGACCGCATGATCGCGCTGGTGGAAGGCGCCAAACGCCAGAAAACCCCCAACGAAGTTGCACTGGATATCCTGCTGATCGGCCTCACCCTGATCTTCCTGCTGGTGGTGGTCACCCTGCAGCCGTTCGCTCACTTCGCCAATGGCAGCCTGCCCCTGGTGTTCCTCGTCGCACTGCTGGTGACGCTGATTCCCACAACCATTGGCGGCTTGCTCTCGGCCATCGGCATTGCCGGCATGGACCGTCTGGTGCGGTTGAACGTGATCGCCAAGTCCGGTCGCGCGGTGGAAGCGGCAGGGGATGTGCACGTGTTGCTGCTGGACAAGACCGGCACCATCACCTTCGGTAACCGTCGTTGCACCGCCGTGGTTGCGGCGCCCGGTGTCAGTGGTCGGGAAGTGGCTGAAGGCGCGTTGTTCGCCTCCCTGGCCGATGACACGGCGGAAGGCAAATCCATCGTCGAATACCTGCGCGCCTTGCACCCCCAGGCCGAGCCGACGCTTGACCAACTGACCGCCGTACCCTTCAGCGCCGAAACCCGCTTATCCGGTGTCGACTACCAGGGCCGCGTCTTTCGCAAGGGCGCGGTGGATTCGCTGCTGGCGTTTAT
Organism: Pseudomonas orientalis; assembly: GCF_002934065.1. Taxonomy (NCBI): domain Bacteria; kingdom Pseudomonadati; phylum Pseudomonadota; class Gammaproteobacteria; order Pseudomonadales; family Pseudomonadaceae; genus Pseudomonas; species Pseudomonas orientalis. Next base: position 1,818,537 of record NZ_CP018049.1, read on the forward strand.
CGGCCAGCAACGCAGCGACCTGTTACCTGCGCTGTCGCGGGAAATCGACAAGATCGCGCAGAGTGGCGGCACGCCGTTGCTGGTGTGCGCCGATGGCAAGTTACTCGGTGCGATCCATCTCAAAGACGTGGTCAAGCCCGGTATCCGCGAGCGTTTCGCCGAGCTGCGCACCTTGGGCATTCGTACCGTGATGGTCACCGGCGACAACCCGCTGACCGCCGCCGCGATTGCCGCTGAAGCCGGCGTGGATGATGTACTGGCTGAAGCCACGCCTGAGAAGAAACTGGCGCGTATCCGCCATGAACAGAACGACGGCCGTCTGGTCGCCATGTGCGGCGACGGCGCCAACGACGCCCCGGCACTGGCCCAGGCCGACGTCGGCATGGCGATGAACGACGGTACCCAGGCTGCGCGGGAAGCCGCGAACATGGTCGACCTCGACAGCGATCCGACCAAGCTGCTGGACGTGGTGCAGATCGGCAAGGAGTTGCTGGTGACCCGGGGCGCGCTGACCACGTTTTCCATCGCCAACGATGTGGCCAAGTACTTCGCGATCCTGCCGGCGCTGTTTGCCTCGATCTACCCGCAACTGGGCGTGCTCAATGTCATGCACTTGCAGAGCCCGCAGAGCGCGATCCTGTCGGCCATCGTGTTCAACGCGCTGATCATCGTGGTGCTGATTCCCCTGGCCCTGCGCGGGGTGCGTGTGCAGGCCGCGAGTGCCGCGGCACTGTTGCGACGCAACCTGCTGATCTACGGGCTGGGCGGACTGTTGGTGCCGTTCGTGGGTATCAAGGCCATCGACATGCTTCTGACCGCGCTGCACTTGGTGTAACCCTGCGGTTGATCGTTCCCACGCTCCGCGTGGGAATGCCGCCCCGGACGCTCCGCGTCCCGCGCATCACTGAACTGAGGAGTCTGAAATGTCCAACATCATCCGTCCAGCCCTGAGCCTGCTGGTACTCATGACCCTGATCACCGGCGTGGCCTACCCGCTGGTAGTCACCGGCGTGGCGCAAGTGGCCTTTCCCGACCAAGCCAATGGCAGCCTGGTGCGCGACGCCAGCGGCAAAGTGCGCGGCTCCAGCCTGATCGCCCAGGACTTTACCGGCGACAGCTGGTTTCACCCGCGCCCGTCAGCCGGTGCTTTTGCCACCGTGTCCAGCGGTGCCAGTAACCTGGGGCCCAGCAATCCGGCCTTGGCGACACGCATATTCGAGGATGCCAGCAAGCAGTCAGTGCCTGGCCAGGGCCCGGTGCCACTGGCCTCGCTGACGACCTCCGGCAGCGGGCTTGATCCACACTTGCCACCCGAGGCAATTGCCTATCAACTGGCGCGAGTCGCAGCAGCACGAAATGTGCCGGTGTCGACCTTGCAGCGGCTGTTGGATGAACACATCGAAAGCCCGTTGGTAGGCCCGCCCGTAGTCAACGTGCTGGCCCTGAACATGGCCCTGGAAAAACTCTGAACCCTGTAGGAGCGAGCTTGCTCGCGAAGGTCGTTAAACGATGACGCGGGCATCCAGAGTCAGCGTGGCGCTCTGGGGTTTTTCGCGAGCAAGCTCGCTCCTGCATCGATATTTTTGAAGGACCACAACATGAGCGACTCCGGCCGCGCCGATGCCCTGCTAGCCGATCTGCCCCGCAACGGCCGTGGCCGGCTCAAAGTTTTCCTTGGCGCCGCGCCCGGCGTGGGCAAGACCTATGCCATGCTCCAGGCGGCCCATACTCAACTGCGCCAGGGCGTGGCTCTGATCGCCGGGGTGGTCGAGACCCATGGTCGCGCCGAGACCGAAGCCTTGCTCAGCGGTTTGCCGCAACAACCGCTGTTGCGCAGCGAATACCGTGGCGTAATGCTTGAAGAAATGGACCTCGATGGCCTGCTCGCGGCCCGGCCCAAGCTGGTGCTGGTCGACGAACTGGCCCATAGCAATGCCCCCGGCAGCCGCCATGAAAAGCGCTGGCAGGACATCCAGGAGCTGCTGGCGGCCGGCATCAACGTGTTCACCACCGTCAACGTCCAGCACCTGGAAAGTCTCAACGACCAGGTGCGTGGCATCACCGGCGTACAAGTGCGTGAAACCCTGCCGGATTGGGTGCTGCAGGAGGCCGACGAACTGCTGCTGATCGACTTGCCGTCCCGAGAATTGCTCGAGCGCCTGCGCGACGGCAAGGTGTATGTGCCGGAACAGGCGCGCGCGGCCATCGATGCGTTTTTCACCCAGACCAACCTGATGGCCCTGCGCGAGCTGGCCATGCAGACTGCTGCCGCCCACGTCGACGACGATCTGGCCCAGGGTTACCGCCAGCTCGGCCAAGCGGCGCCGGCGGTGCGTGGCCGTCTGCTGGTGGGGGTCGATGGTGACGCACACGCCGAACGCCTGGTGCGCCATGCCAGCCGGGTCGCGCAGCGGCGGCATTTGCCCTGGAGCCTGGTGCATGTCGACAACGGCCGCGCGCGGGATGAGCAGTCACGGCTGCGCCTGCAAAATGCCCAGCAACTGGCTGAACGCTTGGGTGGTGAGGTGGTGCTGCTGCGGGCCGGCGAGGTGGCCAGGACGTTGATCCAGCACGCCGCCGAGCGCCGCGCCAGTCTGGTGCTGGTGGGGCAGTCGCGCATGCGCTGGCGCCGACGGCTGTTCGGCGGCGGCCTCGCCGCACGCTTGCTGCGCAATGCGCGGGGCCTGGAAATCAACGTGCTCGACAGCGACGATATCCCTGCAGCGCCGCGCTTGCCGGATGTGCGTGGGCTGCGCTGGTTCGATTATGCCCTGGCCGTGGTGGCCACCCTGGTTGCGGCCGGCCTGGCGTGGGGCGTGTCCAGCCTCTTGCCGTTGCCGAATATCTCGCTGGTGTTTCTCGCCGCGGTGCTGCTGGTGGCGGTGCGCAGCAGCCTGGGCCCTTCGTTGGTGTGCGCGGCGTTGTCGTTCATGACCTACGACTTTCTGTTTATCCCGCCGAACTTCTCCTTCGCGATCCAGCGTGAAGAGGATGTCCTCACGCTGTTGTTCTTCCTGTTGATGGCGGCGCTGACCGGCAACCTGGCCGCACGCCAGCGTCGGCAATTACAGGCGCTGCGCGATACCCAGGAAGAAACCAGCGAGCTGCTCGACCTGTCACGCAAGCTCACTGCCGCCACGGATCGCCAGGCGGTTGTCAGTGCGGCGGCTCACCACCTGCAAGGCTGGAATGACCTGGATCTGTGCCTGGTCAATCGCGACGGCCAGGGCGGTTGGACGATCGAGACCGGCGGCCCGCTGACCCTCACTGAAGCCGAACGTGCTGCCGCCGACTGGGCCTGGCAACACGACCAGCCGGCAGGCAGGGGCACCGGCACCTTGCCGTTCGGACGCTGGTGGTGGTGGCCGTTGTCGGGTGAAGAGGGCCCGCTGGGCTTGCTGGGCGTCAGCGCGAAAGCCGGCATGGAGCTGAGTGGACAGCGCCGTCGCCTGCTCACCGCCCTGAGCCAGCCGTTGGCCCAGGCGCTGGCGCGTGCGCAGTTGGCGCAGGAGTTGGAGTCCGCGCGTTTGCACGGTGAAACCGAACAACTGCGCAGCGCCTTGCTCGCCTCCGTCTCCCATGATTTGCGCACGCCGCTGACCTCCATGCGCGGCAGTATCGACAGCCTGCTGGCGCTGGGCGAGGCGATCCCTTTGGAGGACCGTCGCGAATTGCTCGAAGGTACCCGTGATGAAGCCGAGCGCCTGGACCGCTATATCCAGAACCTGCTGGACATGACCCGTCTAGGCCATGGCGCCCTGAAGCTGGCGCGCGATTGGGTGTCGCCCGGCGATATCGTCGGCAGCGCCCTTGGCCGATTGCGCGCCGTGCTGGCGCCGTTGCAGGTGAACACCGATGTGCCGCCGGACCTGCCGTTGCTCTATGTGCATGCGGCGTTGATCGAGCAGGCGCTGGTCAACGTCATGGAAAACGCCGCGCGTTTTTCGCCGCCCCAGGGCCGCTTGCAGTTGAGCGCCGGCGTGTCGGACGGCCAGGTGTTTTTCGCCGTAGCCGATGAGGGGCCGGGGATTCCGCAGGACGAACGCGCAAAAATCTTCGATATGTTCTACACCGCTGCGCGCGGTGATCGCGGCGGGCAGGGCACCGGCCTGGGGTTGGCGATCTGCCAGGGCATGGTCGGCGCGCACGGTGGGCACATCAGCGTGGCCGACGGTATTGAAGGGCGGGGCACCTGTATTACCTTGTTCCTGCCATTGCCGACACAACCTGCCCTGGAGCAAAACCTGTAGGAGCGAGCTTGCTCGCGAAGGTCGTTAACGATAAAGATGGCTTGCTGAATGTACGCGGCACCTAGACGTTTTTCGCGAGCAAGCTCGCTCCTGCATGGGTTGGTTTTTTAATTGATTTTAACTGAGACACCATGAGCCAGACCGCGACGATTCTAGTCATTGATGACGAACCGCAGATCCGCAAATTCCTGCGCATCAGCCTGGCCTCCCAAGGCTATAAGGTGATCGAAGCCGGTACCGGCAACGAGGGCCTGGCTCAAGCAGCCCTGAGCAAACCGGATTTGCTCGTGCTGGACCTGGGCTTGCCCGATATGGACGGCCAGCAGGTGCTGCGCGAGTTCCGCGAGTGGTCGACGGTGCCGGTACTGGTGCTTTCGGTGCGGGCCAGCGAAGCGCAGAAGGTCGAAGCCCTTGACGGTGGCGCCAATGACTACGTGACCAAACCGTTCGGCATTCAGGAGTTTCTCGCCCGCGTGCGCGCATTGTTGCGCCAGGCTCCGACGGGGGAAGCTCAGGAGGCTGCGTTGAGTTTCGGCCCGCTGACCGTGGACCTGGCCTACCGCCGCGTGCTGCTTGACGGCGCCGAAGTGGCACTGACCCGCAAGGAGTACGCGGTGCTGGCGCAACTGGCGCGGCATCCGGGGCGGGTGATTACCCAACAGCAATTGCTCAAGGATATCTGGGGGCCGACCCACACCGAAGACAGTCACTACCTGCGCATTGTGGTGGGCCATTTGCGCCAGAAGCTGGCGGATGACCCGGCGCAGCCGAGGTTTATCCTGACTGAGGCGGGTGTGGGGTATCGGTTGCTGGGGGCTTGAGTTTACCGCTGTCTGGACCGGCCTCATCGGGGGCAATCCCCCTCCCACACTTTGAATGTATTCACAAATCTAAATGTGGGAGGGGGCTTGCCCCCGATGAGGCCCGCTCAGACACCCGCAATTTCAGGTCTGCTCACTCTCATACCGATCCAAGGTATCACTGGCAATTTCCCGGCCCAATGCGATCAACTCCGGCGCCTTGTAGAACTCGAAAAACCGGCAGACCCGCTTTGGCACGTTGATCAGCACATCCGGCGGGTAACCGGCGATCTTGTACTGTGCCAATGACGTCTGCATCACTTCGAAACTCTGGTTGATCAGGTCCAGCAGTGAGGCCGGCCCGACATTGTCGATGATGAACGAGCCCGTGGCCGACTTCGGCGCGCCGGGCTTTTCCGGTGCGGCGGCGGGTTGCTGGGATTCGGGTTCAGCCGACTCCAGCCACGGGTTGATCTCGGCAGCCTGGGCCTGCAAGGCTTCCTGCTCGAGCTTCATCAACTGCTCGGCCTGTTTACGACGAAACGGCAGGTGCGAGCCCAATGATTTGGCCAGGCTGTTGAAGCGGCTTTTGAACGCCGGCGGGCGCTGGATCACCGGCAGATGATAGTGCTTCTGGTTGGTGGCGTTGAGGTTGACCGCAATGATCAAGTCGCAATGGCTCGATACCACCGGCACGATGGGCAACGGGTTGAGCAAACCACCGTCCACCAGCATGCGATTGCCCTGCATCACCGGCGTGAACAGGCTGGGGATCGCTGCCGAGGCGCGCATGGCCTGGTGCAGGCAACCTTCCTGGAACCAGATTTCCTGTTGGTTGGTGAGGTCGGTGGCCACGGCGGTGTAGGGGATGCGCAGGTCTTCGATATTGATTTCGCCGACGATCTTGCGGATCTGCCCGAACACCTTTTCACCGCGAATCGCGCCCAGGCGAAAGCTCACATCCACCAGGCGCAATACGTCGAGGTAATCCAGGCTTTCGATCCAGTTTCGGTACGCGTCCAGCTTGCCGGCGGCATAGATCCCGCCGACCACGGCGCCCATCGAGCAGCCGGCAATACAAGCGATGTCGTAGCCGCGTCGTTCGATTTCTTCGATCACGCCGATATGGGCGTAGCCCCTGGCCCCGCCGGAGCCCAGCACCAAGGCAACACGTTTCTTCATGACCCGATCCTTCGCAATACAGGTGCCCACAATGCACCCATCCAGGGGGCGGCTTCAATCCTCGGTGAGCCCTGATAATATTTTTCCAGAATCGCCACGAGGCTCGGGTATGCTCTGGCAATAGGTACTACCGATTTCAGGCTAGGGACAAGGCACTTTTTCCTGTAGGCATCGTCTACAGGCTACGACAGATTTTGTATATTTTGAGGTGTCATCAATGAAAGCCTGGATGTGTGTACCTGTGCTCCTGTTGGCCTTGGCGGGCTGTGCCGGGAAAACCGCGTATCGCGACAGCTGTGGGTCGCAGTTGGATGCTGCCTGGAAAGAGCTGGACCTGGCCAAGGCCGAGGGCTTCGCCGGCACCGTCAGCTATTCCAAGGCGTTGTCGCTGTTGACGGGGGCCAAGACCCAGCAACAATTCGAAGCGTTCGAGGGCTGTTCCAACAAGGCCGAGAAGGCGCGCTTCTATATCCGTGAGTCACGCGCCGGGCGTTGATCTAGGCACGAACACGAATAGGGCTTTTCATCGCAAAGGGAGGGCAGGATGTCATCGCTGGTCAATCAGTTAGTCGCTCAGGTCATTGGCCTGGAGGTAGGGTTACTGAGCTGCCAGGCTCGTCTTGCCTCGCTCACCGACGGTGAAGCCCTGCATGATCTGCGCACCACGGTGCGGCGGCTGCGCAGCCTGTTGCGCCCCTTGCGCGGGTTACCCGGTGTCGAACAGCTTGAATCCGCCGCCCGCACGGTCGGCCAACTGACCACGCCATTGCGTGATCGTGAAGTGCTGGCGGCTTACTTGCACCAGCATGGGCATCATGAGGCGGCCGAGCGACGTTTGCGCTTGCAACCTGAGGCCTATCGCCAGGTTGCGCAAAGCCCGGAGCTGGCCCACCTGCTGCAAATCCTCGATGCGTTTCCACGGTTTATCCGTGCCTCCCAACACCAGAAATTGCTCAAGGACCTGCGCTCGCGCATCCAGAAGCGCCTGGCCAAGCAATGGAAAACCCTTGAGCACGAGCTCAAAGATCCCGAGCATGATCGCCATCGTTTGCGCTTGCTGATCAAACGCGTGCGCTACGCAGCCGAAGCCTATCCCGAGTTGGACAAGCTGCCGGTCCGCGCCATGGCCGCTTTGAAAAAAGCACAGGGCGTCCTGGGTGATTGGCATGACTGCTGGCAATGGCTGCTCCAGGCCGAGCACCAGGCTGACCTGCAACCGTGCATTGCGACCTGGCGTGCTGCCATGGTCAAGGCCGAGGCACGGGCGGATCGAGTGCTGGCCAAACTAAGCGCCGGTTGTTTCTGAACCGGTCCGGCTTTTGGCCGGAATAGGCGCTGTACCTGGCGGGGCGGATGGTTAAGATCCCCTCATCGTTTGCTTGATGTGAGGTCGCCATGCGCTTTAGTGATTTGCTCGACGCTGCTCGCAGCCACCCGTTGGATGTCACCATTCCCGCCGAATGGGCCCAGGGCCGCGCCACTTTTGGTGGTTTGGTCGCCGCCTTGCAGTACCAGGCCTTGCGGGCGCAAGTACCGGCAGACCGACCGCTGCGCTCACTGGCGATCACCTTCGTGGGCCCGGTGGCGCCGGATCTGCCGGCCAGTTATGAAGTTGAAGTATTGCGCGAGGGCAAGGCCGTCAGCCAATTGCTGGGCCGTGTGGTGCAGAACGGCGAAGTGGCGACCCTGGTCCAGGCCAGTTTCGGTGCGTCCCGCGAGTCGCAAATCGATGTGGCGAGCGAGCCGCCACCGGTGTTCAAACATTGGGATGAGTGCCAGGAGCTGCCCTATATCAGCGGCGTCACGCCGGAATTCATGCGACACCTGGCCATGCGCTGGAGCGTCGGCGGCCTGCCGTTTACCGGCAATAAATCCCGTGAAATGGGCGGTTGGGTGCGTTTGCGTGGGGATGTGAAGGAAGAGCCACTGACCGAGGCGCATATCCTCGCACTGGTCGATGCCTGGCCCCCGGCGTTGCTCCCGCACCTCAAGAAACCGGCGCCGGGCAGCACCCTGACCTGGACCATCGAGTTCATCCAGCCACTGCAGAACCTGACTACACTCGACTGGTGCCAATATCACGTCAACATCGAACACGCCCGCGACGGCTACGGCCATGCCGCCGCCGCGCTCTGGAGCCCGACCGGCGAATTGATCGCCCTCAGCCGCCAGACCGTGGTGGTCTTCGCCTGACGCTCAACGCGGGTGGCGCTGGCGCCAGGCCCGCCACCAGCTACCGCTGATCACAAAGCGCGGGAACGTCACGAACTGCTCGACCACCAGGCGTTGCACCGCGTCCTTACGGTCGCTGAACGGCTCACTGGCCTGGGCTTCCAGGCTATGGCCGTGACGCTGCAACGCCAGGCCCGCCAGGACCCCGATCACGCCGATGGCGACACTGACCATGCTCAGGCTGAACACACCGGAGACGATCAACAGGAAGCCGATGATGAACAGCGGCACGGCAATCAGGTGCAAGGCCAGGTTGGCCGGGTGCTGATGGTTTTGTGGGTAATGACGCCATTGCCAGGCGGGGAGATTGGGATGACGTTTGCCCATGATGGTGAGTCCTCTGTCCGTTGAAACAACTTGGGGGAAGTTTAGGCGGGGGAGGGTGGGGCGGCGAATTGGGGTTGGCTATGGGGGTTATAGAGGGGTCGTTATGGTGTACATCTTTCAAGCCCAAATGACACAGTCATGATCATCCATATGGACTAGAAACGTAAGTTCTCTATCCGTTATCCAGAATGGGTATCCAGAGGTCTCACCTAAAATAGATGTGATATTTTGCGCATCGTCAACTTCCCAGCCTCTGTACCTTGAATCAAACACTAAAAAAATCAGATTTAACCTCTGCCCCTCTATTTGTGCCTTTTTGTACGCGCCATTCGGTCGGAAATGACTTCCCATATTGGTCCTTGCCCCATTTGGATACGCTGTACTCATCCTTGGGTATGCCTGCTCTGCGAAAGGCCTCATCCACACCTCTACGCATTTGCTCGTAATTACTACCGTTTTTTTGCGCCAGTCCAGATCGACATCAGAGTTGAACTTCCAAGTCCATCCATTTTGGGACTGCGGACAATCTGTGGGTACACAAGTTAACCCTAATGGATTCACCCAACCCGTAGGATTGGGCACGTACTGGTACCCATTGATCCCACCCGCCAGCTCACCGGATCCGGCGTCAGGTAACGGCCAATATCCGGATGGTAGTAGCGATGCCGGTTGTAGTGCAGGCCGCTTTCCTGGTCGTAGTAGTGGCCTTGGAAACGTAGCGGGTTGTCGATTTTGCCGACGTCGAGGCGGCTGATTTCGCCGTAGGCGCGGTAGTGGGCGGACCAGATGATGTCGCCTTCGGGACTGGTGAGATCTCGGGCGGCGGCAGCAGGCGTATCCAGGCCACCATTGCTGACAAGTAGATAAACAGCAGCGGCTCGTTACTGAGCACCAGAAAACCCTGGGCGAGCGTGTCCTTGCCCAGTTTCAGTAGTTCATCGAGTTCGGCCTGGGAAAGGTACTGCAGCAACCCAGTGCCGAGCCGCTGAAAAAGCTTTCAGCCCAGGCGTCGAACGTGTTCAGGCAATTGCGCAAATCCTGGAGGACGCGTTCAACATCCGGCGCTTCGGGGTCCATGGGTGCCAGGACGAAGCTGGCCAGCGCCGGAATCAAAACACAGCCCCGATAACCGGGACCGTAACGAAAAGAACCATCTGCAATCCCTCGCACTGAATGATCAGGCGAGGGACTTTGCAGAGGTTCCCAGGTAAAAGAAGTCGGCGTTATTCGCGGGGACGGCGAGGGGTTTCGTTTTAATCTCAGGTCGGCTGCGACATGGTTGTAGGAGTCGGATTACGGGCTGAACGGTCCTACAGCTTCAACTGCCCAATCGCCTTACTCAATTCCCCCGCCAACGTCGCCAGTTCATTACTGGTGGTCGCCGAATCCACAGTCTGCTGCACGGTATTCTCGGTCACATCACGAATACTCACCACGGCGCGGTTCATCTCTTCGGCGACATGGCTCTGCTGTTCGGCGGCCACCGCAATCTGGGTGTTGCTCTCACGCATCTGCGCGACGGCGCCGGTGATTTCGGCGAGTGCGGCGCCGGCTTCCTGGGCCTGTTGCACGCAGTCATCGGCCTTGAGCGAGCTTTCCTGCATGAAGTCCACCGCGTCGCGGGTACCGGCTTGCAGCGCCGAGACCATGCGGGTGATTTCGTCGGTGGAGCTCTGCACGCGCTTGGCCAGGTTGCGCACTTCGTCGGCGACCACCGCAAAGCCACGGCCCATTTCGCCGGCGCGGGCAGCTTCGATGGCGGCGTTGAGGGCGAGCAAATTGGTCTGTTCGGCGATGCTGTGGATCACCCCGACCACGCCGTTGATTTTCTGGCTGTCTTCGGCGAGTTTCTGGATCATCTCAGCGGTCTGCTGCACACCGGTGGACAGTCCGGCAATCGAACGTTGCACACGTGTGACCACTTCCTGGCCGCTGCCGGCTAGGGTGTCGGCGGTTTGCGAGAGGTCGCGGGTGGCCCCGGCGTGCTGGGCAATATGGTGAACGGTGGCGGTCATCTCGTTGATCGCCGTGGCGGCTTGGTCGGTCTCGCTTTGCTGGCCGAGCATGCCGTGCTGCACCTCGTTCATGCTGCTGGCCAGGCGTGCGGCGCCCTCGTCCAATTGCCTGGCGGTACGGGCCACGGTGTTGACCACGCGTTGGTAGCCGGCTTGCATGGCGTTGAAGGCATTGGCCATCTGCCCGACTTCATCCTTGCAGGCCAGCGGCACCCGGGCGGACAGGTCGCCGGTCTTCTCTACATGGAGCATCACGTCCTTGAGGGTGTTGAGCTGGCTGAGCAGGAAGCGGATCAGCAGTTGTGAGGCGCCGAGCATCGCCAGCATCAGGATCGCCACCGCCACCGCATAATTGACGAAGCGTTCGCCGAACACCTGGCGCAGGCTTGGCGCGTAGGCGAGTACGGCGACCTGTTGTCCGTCGGCGCGGCGGATGACCTCTGCGCCCAGCAGCGGGTCTACGCCGAACAAGGGCAGGTGACTGAGCTCGACCCAGCCGCTGGCACCTTGCAATGCGGACAGGTCCTGGCCTGGCCGTTGTGGCGCCTGGTCGCGGGTGAAGGTCAGCCAGTTCTCGCCAATGGGCAGTGTCTTGTCGGCCGGCCAGGTGTTGAGCAACTGCGCCTGGGCGTGGGCCGAAACCCGAGCCGCCTGGCTGCGAGCCTGTTGTTCGAGCTGGACGGCATACAGCACCAGCAGCAAAGTGGTGATGAAAGCCACCGCGTTGACGGCCCAGAATTTGTACTTCAGTGAGATATTGCTAAGCCAGGCACCCATGGAGGTTTTCTCTGATAGCGGAAACAGCATTGGCAAGGTGCCATTATTGTGCCGCTACTCAGGAAAGGGTTTTTGACATGGGTCAATGCGCCGCATCACTCCACGGCCGGCAGTCCAAAAAAAGCACGGGCACAGGCGGTACTGTGCAGCGCCAGGTCTTCCAGGGTTTCATTGCGATGCAGGGCAACTTCGCGCAGCACTTCGGTCAGGAACGCGGGCTCATTGCGGCCGTTTTTCGGTTTGGGGCGCAACGTACGTGGCAGCAGGTAGGGCGCATCACTTTCCAGCATCAGACGGCCACGGGGAATTTCCCTGACCAATGGGTGCAGATGCGTTCCACGGCGCTCGTCGCAGATCCAGCCGGTGATACCAATGTGCAGGTCAAGGTCGAGGTAACTGAACAGAGCCTCTTGTTCGCCGGTGAAGCAATGCACCACGGCGGCGGGCAGGTGGTCACGGTAGTCCTTGAGGATCTCCAGCAGGCGCTGGTCGGCGTCGCGTTCGTGAAGGAACACCGGCAGTTTCAGTTCGACGGCCAGGGCCAGGTGTTCCTCGAGGACTTTTTCCTGCTGCGGACGCGGCGAAAAGTCGCGGTTGAAATCCAGTCCGCACTCGCCGACGGCACGCACGCGCGTTTCGTTGAGCAGGCCACGCAAGCGCTGGGCGCTGTCGCTGTTCCAGGTACTGGCGGAGTGGGGGTGGATGCCGGCGGTACTGAACAGGCGTTGCGCGCTTTCATCGAGGTTTACGCACAGCTCCAGGGCTTGCTCGCTGCCTTCGGTACTGGTACCGGTGAGGACCAATTGTTGCACGCCGGCGGCGTAGGCACGCTCGAGAACGGCCGAGTGCCTCTCGTCGAAACTGGGGTTGGTCAGGTTGACGCCGATATCAATGAGTTGCATGGTGCTACCTCCGCCTGCGGCCGGAAAGCATATCAGAGCTGTAGATTTATAAGAAAAACGAAGAACTACAACGCGTTATAGCTGTCTTTGAACGTCGCCAGCGACATTGTGCCGGGCCCGTTGCCTCTCACCGTGTCGCCGTTGCACGCTTTGCCAGCGCATAAAGCGCTCTGTTTCTGACGCCCAACACCTCGTTTTGATGAAGGCGTTGGCCAGTATTCTTTCCGGAGAGCGGATGATCCGACCCTCGGCGTTGCTTATGATGTGCGTGACGTTACTGCTGCCCCTGACGGCGGTCGCGCGTCTGGAAGGGCCGCTCGAAGTAACCAAGCCCGGCAAGGTGCGTGACCTGGCAGAGATTCGCTCCAGTCGCACCCTGCGTGTATTGGTCAACCAGAGCCGTAACAGCTCAGGTGAAGTGCAGGGCCAGTCTATCGGTGTCGAATACCATCGCTTGCGTGCTTTCGAACAATACCTCAATGGCCGGGCCCGCGATGGGCAGGCAATCAACCTCAAGATCATCCCAAGGGCCAAGGACCAGTTGCTCGGCGCGCTGGCCCGTGGCGAAGGCGACCTGGTGGCCCCCGGCGAATTGCTGGACATGAAGGCCGCGCACAGGATCAGCACCAGTGACCCTATCGCCAGCGACGTGCCGTTGTGGCTGGTCGGCGTCAAGGGTGAGCGACGGTTTACCAAACTGGAACAGTTGTCGGGCCGCACCCTGGCGTTGACCACCGGCAGTGCGGCGGCGGATGCGATCAGCCAGGTCAACCAGAAACTGGCCCTGCACAAGCGCCCGCCGATCAAGGTGGAATGGGTCGACCCGAGTCTGGCGGTGGAGGACGTGCTGGAGATGGTGCAGGCCGGGATCTTTCACCTGACCATCGTTGAAAAACCGATTGCCGAGCGCTGGTCGAAAATCCTGCCCAGGTTGCGCTTTGACAAGCAGGTGGTCATCAGCGAGCCGGGCGACGAGTACTGGTTTGTGCGCCAGGATGCTTCAATGCTGCGGGCAAGCATCGATCGTTTCCTCAAGACCTACCACACGCCTTCCGATCAGGATGTGGCGTTCCAGCGTATCTATCGACGTCTCTACCAGGTGCGTAACCCGTTGGCCCGCGCCGATCGTCAACGCCTGGAGAAACTGCGCCCGGTCCTGCAAAAGCATGCGCGCGAGCAAGGCATGGACTGGTTGAACCTGGCCGCGCTGGCATTCAAGGAGTCTGCGCTGGACCCTGGCGCACGCAACAGCGGTGGGCCTACAGGTTTGATGCAGATCACGCCCTCGGCGGCGCAGCGCGTAGGCGTGAACAATATCGAGAATCTGGACAGTAATGTGCAGGCAGGCGCGCGCTACCTGGCCATGATCCGTCGCAAGTTCTTTGCCAGCCCCAGGCTCAACGAGCGTGAACGCATGGCCTTTGTGCTGGCCGCGTATAACATGGGGCCGGAGCGGGTGCAGGGGATGCGCACCGAAGCCCGGCGTCGGGGGCTCAACCCCAATCAGTGGTTCTTCCAGGTTGAGCGCATTGCCATGGAGCAGGTAGGGATGGGCGGCGTCAGCTATGTTAATAGCGTCAACAAATACTATCTGGCGTTCGACCGGGAGCGGGAGTCCCTGGAGCCGTCGACGCCGAACGTTGCGTCGCGTAAATAATCGAATTTGTCGATGGTGATAATGCAGTTTTTTGGCTTTTATCATTGTTTAAACTGATTAATATAGCGGCCAACCAACCCCTATCTGAAAAAGGATTTACCTCGTGAGCCCATTGATTACCCGTGTCCTGTCCACTCGCGCAGGTTATGGCCTGACTGTTCTGCGCATCTTCGTCGGTATCATCTTCGCTGCCCACGGCTCGCAAAAACTTTTCGGCTGGTTCGGCGGTGGTGGTCTGGCCGGCACTGCCCAATGGATGGAAAGCATCGGCCTGGCGCCGGGCACCCTGATGGCCGTGTTGTCCGGCGGCACCGAGTTCTTTGCCGGCCTGGCGCTGATCATCGGCCTGCTCGCGCGTCCTGCGGCACTGGGCCTGACCTTCCTGTCGCTGGTGGCGATCTTTTCCGTGCACATTCATAACGGGCTGTTCATGGCCAACAATGGCTATGAGTTCGCCCTGGCCCTGCTTGGCGGCTCGCTGGCGGTACTGTACGAAGGTGCCGGCAAACTCTCGGCCGATCGCGCCATCACCCACTGATCGTTTCGCAAGGTAGGAGGCCCGCCACGTGCGGGCCTTTTTCGTTGCTCGGGATTCTTGACACTGCCCCGCCAGCTTCTCTAGGATGCTGCTCATGCGCCGATTTAAACAGCTAATTGCGGGGCGCCACTGGACTCGATGCAGTCCGACAGAACCATGCACTCATCAGCAGGCACGGGTCGAAATACCGCTAAAGCGCTGGTTCGGTGTTGCCTCTCACCTGCCCGCAGACTTTTGAGGCAGAGACACGACACGATGAATGCACTACGCCCTCTGATACGCCTGGCCCCGATCACTGCGGACCTGACCCTGCGCAATCCGAAAATTCTCTTGGGCGGCAAACACCAGCCGACACTGCTGCGCTACCTGGATGGCTGGCCACGTCGCACCGGGCGGCCTTCGGCGTTCCTGATCCAGTTCGTGGAAGACGGCGACTCCCTGACGCGTTTCGCCAGTAACAGCTTTGACCTCGCTGTGATCCAGGCACCGAGTGCGGGTAATGCCGAAGAGGTCATCCGCCAACTGACCCGTATTGCCCGGCAAGGTTTGATTGCCCGTCGCTGATTCTCGCCGCCAAGTGATCAGTTGAAGGCCGCCGGCGACCATCGGCGTCGACGCAGGCAGCGATACCGGACCCAGGCGATCAGGCACAGAATCAGGGGTACCGTCGCGATCATCAGCAGCTTAATGTTGCGTTCGAAGCGATTTAACGGCGCATACGCCTCAACCTTGAGGGCATGCAGTTCCATGGGCAGGCGCAGGCGCTCTTTGTTAAGCGCTTGCAATTGGGTATTGGTGTCCACAACCTGGGTGCCCAGGCCTGTAGCCTTTGGATTCAACCGTAGCCACGCTTGTTCGGTACGCTCAAGGCGACGCTCCAGTTCTGCTGCCTTTTCCCGATAGGCCTGCGCGGCAGCTTCGCGCATGGGCTCGAGAGTGCTGAACGAACGCAACGTGATGTGCGGGCGAATATTGGCAAGTGATGCGGGAGCTGCCAGGTTGTCCAGCGTATTGAGTACGAACTGCACGTTATTGTTGGCCGTTGTCTGACTGACGGCGTCGGCGAGTAGATCGGTATCGGCAACCACCACGACCTCGATCCGGGCAGCCTTTTGCAAGCCTGGCGGCTGTCCCCTGAGGCCGTCAGGAAATGCCGAATAAGCCGGCCCCTCGAGACGTGCGGCGATCACATGGCGCTGGCCGGAAGTGGAGGCTTCGTCAATCAGCGCGTCGAACTGCGTTTCTGAAGCGAAACGCCCGGCGTCCAGCAGCGCAGACTGCCAAGAGCTTTGCAGCAGCGGGGTGAGTGTCGTCCGGCTTTTTCGGGTGCGCAAGAGCGCGCCACTGCTTGATACGCTCAGACTGTTGAGTTTCCAGGTGCTGATATCGTGCGCATTCATTGCTTGTCGTGGCAGTTTCAACCTGGCTGGGTGCAATACGGTGGGCATGCCCGGGCCGCGTGAGGCCGAAGAGGCGTAAAGGCTGTCAACCAGCAGCTTGTTCGCGGGCATGCGTATTCCCCATGCGGTCAACAGACCATCCAGCTTGGAATCTACCGATAGGGCTTCCGACCCCATTTCGCTTACCGGGTCGATGAAGATCATCAGCTTGCCACCGCTCAAGACAAACTGCTCTATGGCGTAAAGCGCTTGTTCGGCCAGGGCCCTTGGTTGCACGACCATCAAGCTGCCTATCGATGCAGGCACCTGGGTGATGTTCGATGCCAGTTCCACCAGGTTGAAATGTCCGCGCATCTGCTCCATCAGTTGCTCGGCGGACTCATTCAACGGTAACCCGGACAACAGGCCGACGCTGGGCCGTTGAGTGTGCATCAGCCGATAGATCAGTTGGCTGATTTGATACTCAAGCAGCGGTTCGTCTACGGGATTGAACGCATCAATGCGTTGCATACTTTGGCCGGCACGCGTGCCTATAAGGCCAAGAAATCCTTGTGTGTCATCCAGGCCGAACAAGCTGGCTTTGTAGGCGTCTTCGGAAAAAGGGACCGGGTCGATAATGTGCAGATTGACCATGCCGTTGGCGGCTGCTTCGAATTCCTGGAGCAAATCCTCTATGCGCTGGCCGAAGCGTTTCACGATTCGGCTTTTCTTCGGTGATGTGAGCGAATTGAAGTAATACAGGTCCAGTGGGCTTTCAAGCGTCCTGAGCAGTTGCTGCGTCGAGGGTGATAACGTATAAATTTTCTGTTGTGAAAAGTCCCAGCGGATATCGGGTAGTTTGTTTATCCAGACCAGATTGAATGCCAGGAACAGTAATGATATGACAATCAATGTCATACCCATACGGAGAGCGGATCGCATCAGCGACTTTCCTTAGCTGTTTTTATAGTTGAGTGTCACGATGGTTGCAGAAAGAAACGCAAAGATCATGCTGGCAAAATATAAGCCGTCATGCAGTGTTATCTTTCCGTTGTCCATTGAGCTGAAGCGGGAAATCGGGTCAAGTTTCATGACGCTGTCAACGATCCAGATCGGGGCCTGTTGTTCAAGTGCATCCAGAACTAAAGAAAGCCCGCTGATGGTCAGCAGCAAACCCATCGTGAATATGAAAATGATAATGCGCTGGTGCGTGAGTGCGCATATAAAACAGCCGACAGACAGATAACTTCCGGCCAGTAGCCAACTTGCCAGAAATTGGGAAGCGATCACCCCGTTGTCGGGCGTTCCAAGATAGTGAGCGGCAACCACTATGGGAAAATTCAACACTAGGGCGACACTGCATACGGCCCAGGCGGCGAGGAATTTCCCGATCACACGTTCTGCTGAAGTAACGGGCAAGGTTTTCATCATGCCGCAAAAGCTGGCACTGCGTTCATCGGACCACAATTGCATCGACAAGCTGGGTATCAACAACAGGTAGAGCCAGGGGTGCAGTTCGAAAAAGGCCTGCAGGTCACTGCTGTCGCGCTCCATCCAGAGGTGGGCGTGCAACCCCAGCGCCGTACATAACACCAGGAACAAAGCCACGCTCAGGTAGGTGTGAGGGGTACAGGCATAGCTGGCGAGTTGGCGTTTGAAAATGAGGGGCAGCAGTTTCAAGAGGATACCTCGTGGCTCAGATGGTGAACGACATCGTTCAGGCGACCTGGCTCCAGATGCAGTGACGTGATGTTCCAGCCGCGATGGGTGATGAGTGAATTGATGGCGGGGAAGATGGCGTGCCCGGGCATGGCCAGAACCGTCACTGTCCCCGGGTTCTGACGGTCTTCTTCGATACCGGCAACGCCGGGCAATACGGCAAGGGCGAGTAGATCCAGAGGCGGATCCGCTGCGAGCGTCACCGCCTGGAAGTGCCGGGAGCTGCGCTGCAAGTCGGCCAGCGAAGCATCGGCAATCAGTCGCCCACCTGCAATTACCAGGGCGCGGGTGCAAATGTCGGACAGCGCGTCGTAATGACGCGAGGCGATGAGGACGCTCATTTCTTCGGCCAGGGACTGAACGAGCGCCCTGAATTTGAGCCGTTGCTCGGCGTTCAGCCCTTCGGTGGGCTCGTCCAGCAGGAGGACGCTGGGGGAGTGCAAAATGGCTTGCGCTATCGCGACTCTGCGCTTCAAGTCATGACTGAGCACATCGATAGGACAGTTGAGTACGGGCTGCAGCTCCAGTCGCGTGGCGACCCGGTCCACGTGCCGGCGTTTTTCGGCGCCGCTGAAGCTTCGAGCTGCGGCAACAAAGTTGAGAAGGCTTTTGACTGACAGCGTGTGGTGGGTGATGCCTCCCTGGAGCTGGTAACCGAGGGCTCGCCTGGCGAGACCTGAATGGGTTTGAGTGCTCAAACCCTGAATGCTGATGTGCCCATTGGTGGGTCGAGTCATGCCGGAAATCAGATTCAGCAACGTTGTTTTACCGGCGCCATGCTCTCCAAGCAATCCCACGCATTCCTGGCGTTGGACACAGAACGAAACGTCGCTTATCACGCTTTTTTTGCCCAGGTACTTTGTCAGGTTGCTGACTTCGATCATAGGTTTACCGAATCAATTGGGCGGTGCCTGAAGAAGGTTTCGTTTGTGGTGTCGGTGCGTTAAAAAGATTACGTTCAATACCTGCTCTTGGGAACGCTGGGTTCACTTAATAAGTAAAGTCCTACGTTTGAATTGATAACTCGCTGAAACAATTGTGGTGTTCTGAATGCTTAATAATGGTCGGATATTTGTCTGATATTTATATAAGGTTTTCTTTTTGCAATGAGGCCTGACTGCCATGATGCTTCTACGTACCCTTGTTCTTGAGCGCAGCGGTGAGGATGCTCCCGTCAACGGCGCACTGTTGTGTGGCTTTGCCGTCGAACAGACGTCCTCCAACTTTCTGGTGTATAGCCTTGATGAAGAAGCCGAACCCGGTCATTCCAGGGTGTATATCGCCGCCTTGCGCAAAAAGCTCGAACGGTATTTTCTTGGCGGGGTTGAGTCCAAGGAGGACTTGCAAGTAGCGATGCAAGTCTTCAAGCAAATCCTGATGATGGCGGCGGCAGCGGGCAATAAGGAAAATACTGTCACCGAGTCTCAGGTTCCGTTTCACTTCATTGATCTGAAAGGCTGCAGGTTGCCGCCTGCCAGGCCCGAGGACCATCACTCAGTGATCGTCAAGAAAGCGCTGGTAATGAAGGTGATTACATTGGGTATGTCCGCCCCTGCTGCGCCTGCCATTGAAAGCAGCGCGGTCATCGTGCCGTCGATCCGCTTCTCATCGCAAATGGTTGCTCCGCCGCGGGGCAAGAGTCAGCCGGAGCCCGTCCCGCCGCCTGCGGATGACGGTTTCGTTGAAGAGCCGCCTGTGCGGGCCACGGGGCTGGAAGAGTTGCAAGTACCGGTCGAGTCCAGCGCGCCTGTCGTCCAGTCAGAACCCATTTACATGCCGCCGCAACCCCTCTCTCCAAAGGAGAATACTTCCATTCTCGAAATAGACAGCACGCTGAGCAATCTGGCCAGGGTTGCCCAGGAACTGACACAGAAAAAACAGGCTGTCATCGAGCGCGAAGAGATGCTCGAACAGTGGCAGGCTCGATTGCAACAACAGCAGACTCAACAGGACGAAAGAGGCCGGGCGTTGGACCAGCGCCATTCGCGACTGCAGGAGCAAGAGTTGGAGGTGAGCCAGAAGACCGAAAAAATGGTGCTGATGATGTCGCAACTTTCGCTGATGCGACAGCGCCTGCAAGGCACGCTCGTTGAACTGGACCAGGTCCTCGACGGGCAGGGCTGAGTCGCTGTCGAGCTGGATACTTTGCGCTGTTGATTTATCATCGATCCCCGCCAGCCGACGCCAGGGTATGATGCCTCGGTCTGTCGACACTATTGGACATTGCCTGGGGATGTGCGCGTTTGAGTACCAAGCTGATTACCAAAGAAGGCCATGAAGCGCTGAAAAAGGAATTGGATTACCTTTGGCGTGAGAAGCGTCCGGACACAACGCGCAAGGTCACGTGGGCGGCTTCCCTGGGAGACCGCAGCGAAAACGCGGATTACCAGTACAACAAGAAGCTGTTGCGTGAGATCGATCGGCGGGTGCGCTACCTGCGCAAACGCCTCGAGGATATGCGCGTGGTGGAATACATGCCGGAGCAGGAGGGCAAGGTGTTTTTTGGTGCGTGGGTCGATGTCGAAAACGAGCAGGGCGAGACCAAACGTTTTCGCATTGTGGGTTATGACGAGATCTACGACCGGATGGATTACATCTCTATCGACTCCCCCATGGCACGTGCGCTGCTGCGCAAAGAGGTCGACGATGAAGCCATCGTGCAGACCCCCGGCGGGGAGGTGTGCTGGTGGATTACCCGGATTGAGTACGTGAAATAGCAACGGATGGCCCTTGCTCTGGTTGGAGCAAGGGCCATCCGTGTTTCAGCCTTCGCGCAGTACCGTCAGCGGACTGGCGTTGAGCGCACGACGTGTGCCGAACACCCCGGCGGCACCGATCAGCGCCGCGCCGATCACTGGCAACAGCAATAGCCAGGGGTGAGGGTGCCAGGCCAGGTCAAAGGCGTAGCGGTACAGCACCCAGGTCACCAGTTCGGTGCCCAGTGCCGCCAGCAAACCACTGACCGCCCCCAGCAGTCCGAACTCGATGCGCCGGGCCTTGACCAGCAGCCGGCGCTCGGCACCCAGCGCACGCAGCAGCGCACCTTGGCGGATCCGCTCATCGAGGGTGGCCTGCAAGCCGGAAAACAGCACGGCCATGCCTGCGGCGAGCACGAACAGCAGCACGTATTCCACCGCCAGGGTCACCTGGGCAAGGATGCTGCGCAGTTGTTCCAGCAGCGCCTCGACCTGCAGGATGGTAACGGCCGGGAAGGCGCGGGACAGGTCGACGATCTGCTGGTCATGCCCAGGCGCCAGGTAGAAGCTGGTCAGGTAGGTGGTCGGCAAATCCTTCAAGGTGCCCGGTTGGAAGATCATGAAGAAGTTGGGCTGGAAGTTGTCCCAGTTGATCGTCCGCAGGCTGGTAACCCGCGCCTCGCGATTCTCCCCGCCAATGGTGAATACCAGATGGTCGTTGAGCTTGAGTTTCAAGCTTTCAGCCACCTTGGCTTCCACCGAGACCCCTGGCACGTCATCGCCCGGTTGCGCGGTCCACCAGCTGCCCGCCGTCAGTACATTACCTTGGGGTAAATCGGCGGCCCAGGTCAGGCTCAGGTCCCGTTGCACCGCGCGATCGCCGCTGGAGTCCTTGCTGACAATATCCTGCACGGGCTCGCCGTTGATGCTGATCAGCCGTCCGGGTATGACGGGGTAAAGCGGTGCCGATTGCGCCTGCACTTCCAGGAGGCGCGCGCCAAACGCCTCTTTGTCGGCCGGCAGGATATTCAGCGCGAAGTAGTTGGGCGCATCCTTGGGCAACTGGTTCTGCCAGGTGTCGAGCAGCTCGCCGCGCAGCAGGGCGATCAAGCCCATGGACAGCAGGATCAAGCCAAACGCCAGGGACTGGCCGGCTGCCGCCAATGGATGGCGCAGCAATTGGCCCAGGCCCAGGCGCCAGGGCAGGGAGGCCCGTGCGAGTAAGCGGCGCAGGCTTTGCAATAACAACAGCAGCAAGCCACCGAGGATCAATGCCGCTACCACGCCGCCGCCCAGTAATGCGAAGGTCAGCACCAGATCAAGGCTCAGTCGCCACATGATCAGGCCTAGGGCAAAGAGCGCCGCGCCGTACACCATCCAGGTGCTCGAGGGGATCGGCAGCAGGTCGCGACGCAGTACCCGCAACGGCGGCACCCGGCCCAGCGCGGCCAGGGGCGGAAGCGCGAAGCCGGCGAGGGCGACGAGCCCCGTGCCGATACCGGCCACGGCCGGCAGCAGCCCGCCGGGTGGTACGTCCGCGGGCAGCAGATCGTGCAGGAAGTAGAACAGCCCGAATTGCGCGAGCCAGCCGAGGACGGCGCCGGTCAGGCTTGCCAGCAGGCCCAGTACGCTCAGTTGCAGGCTGAACAGCAACATGGCTTCGCGGCGTGACAGTCCCAGGCAGCGCAGCAGGGCACTGGCATCGAAGCGGCGGCTGGCAAAGCGGTTGGCTGACAGCGCCACAGCCACGCCGGCCAGCAATACCGCCACCAGGCTGGCCATATTCAGGTAACGCTCGGCCTTGCCCAGGGCGCCGCCAATCTGTTGGTTGCCATCGCGCGAGTCCTGCAGGCGCTGGTTGGCCGCCAGGCCCGGCTTGACCAGGTCGCGATAGGTTTGCAGCGCCGTGCTGCCGGGCGGGGCGCGCCACAGTTCGCGATAGCTTACGCGGCTGCCAGGCTGGACCACGCCGGTGGCGTCCAGATCGGCCAGGTTGATCATCACTCTGGGTGTGAGGCTGTAGAAGTTGCCGGCGCGGTCGGGCTCATAGGTCAGTATGCGTGTCAGGCGCAGGGTCTTCATGCCGACGTCGATGCTGTCGCCGACTTTCAAATCCAGCGCTGTCAGCAGCCGCGCTTCCACCCAGGCTTCGCCGGGTTTTGGGCCACCACCCGGGGTTTCGGCACCAAAGGGCTCACCCGTACTTTTAAGCTCACCCCGTAGCGGGTACTGCTCGTTGACCGCCTTGATGCTGGAGAGCTGGATACCGTTGTCGGCGGCGATGACGCTGGAGAATTCCACGATGCGCGCATGATCCAGGCCCAGTTCGGTGCCGGATCGGATTTGCTCGGAGCGGGCTGGCGAGCTGCCTTCAAGTACCAGGTCCGCGCCCAGGAACTCGGTGGCGCGCAGCAGCATGGCGCCGTTAAGGCGTGCGCCGAAATAGCCGATAGCGGTGCTGGCGGCCACCGCCACCAGCAGGGCGAAGAACAACACGCGCAATTCGCCGGCGCGGGCATCGCGCAGTAACTGGCGCATGGCAAGACTGAACAGGCGTAACAGCGGCAGGCGTGCCATCAAGGCTCCAGGGGCGCGACCATCAGGCCGGCTTCAAGGCGGATCAGGCGTCGGCAGCGATGGGCCAGGCGCTCGTCGTGGGTGACCAATACCAGGGTCGTGCCGCTCTCTTTATTGAGTTCGAACAACAGGTCGCTGATGCGCTCGCCGGTATGGCTGTCGAGGTTGCCGGTGGGCTCGTCGGCAAACAGCACGTCCGGCTCGGCGGCAAATGCACGGGCAATCGCCACGCGTTGCTGCTCGCCGCCGGAAAGCTGGCGTGGCGAATGGGTCAGGCGCTTGCCGAGGCCGACGCGTTCGAGCAGGTGCGTGGCGCGCTCGCGGGCATCCTTGCGGCCGTCCAGCTCCAACGGCAGCATGACGTTTTCCAGCGCATTGAGGCTGTCGAGCAACTGAAAGGACTGGAATACGAAACCCACGTGTTCGGCACGGATGCGCGCGCGTTGGTCCTCGTCGAGACTGCTCAGGGCTTGACCTGCCAGGGTGACTTCACCGCTGCTGGGCAGGTCCAGGCCGGCCAGCAGGCCGAGGAGGGTGGATTTGCCGGAACCGGAGCTGCCGACGATAGCCAGGCTATCGCCCTTGTTCAGTTCCAGGCTCAGTTCGTGCAGGATAGTCAGTTCACCTTCCGCGCTGGGAACCACTTTGCTGAGGTTTCGCGCGGTGAGAATGCTTGCGCCCATGGAGAATCCGATGCGAATGTGGTTTTTGAGTGCTGGCCTGGCCTTGATGTGCATGGCCCAGAACGCAGCGGCGGGTACAGTCCTGATCGTTGGCGATAGTATCAGTGCCGGTTTCGGCCTGGATACCCGCAAAGGGTGGGTTGCCCTGCTGGAGCAACGGCTCAAGCAGGAGGGGTTTGACGATAAAGTGGTCAATGCGTCGATCAGTGGCGACACCAGTGCCGGAGGCCTCGCGCGGTTGCCTGCGGCGCTTGCAGCGCATAAGCCGGAGGTGGTGGTCATCGAGTTAGGTGGCAATGATGGGCTGCGAGGTCAGCCGCCGGCGCAATTGAAACAAAATCTTGCGTCGATGATTGACCAGTCCAAGGCAGGCGGTGCCAAGGTGCTGCTGCTGGGCATGCAGATTCCGCCCAACTATGGCAAGCGTTACGTCGATGCGTTCGCCAGGGTGTTCGGCGAGGTGGCAGAGGAAAAAAAGGTGCCGCTGGTACCGTTTTTCCTGGAGGGAGTGGGCGGGCACCCTGACTTGATGCAAGCAGACGGCCTGCACCCGGCAGTCGCCGCCCAGGGCAAGTTGCTGGAAAATGTCTGGCCGACGCTCAAACCGCTGTTATGACGCTTTTCTACCGGCAGGCTTTCGGCTAAGGTGGCGCCCCCCCGATTTGGAGCCCCTGATGTCGCGTCCTGCCTGGTCCCTGTTTAATTACCAACTGATCGAGCCGGACGAGCAGCTGGATCTGTTCGCCTGCCAGGAAGTCCGGGTGCATCTGGTGGCGCGTCAACTGGAGTTGGGCGGCTCGATTGATCGCACGCTCTGCGGCACGTTATTGCCTGCGCAACCGCTCTGGTCGTCGGTGGATCGTTCGATCTTCCAGGACCAGCGGCTGTGCCCGTTATGCAGGGCAATTCTGGAGTCTCAAAAGCGCGGCACACCGCCGATCTGGCCGGAGCTGCGCTTCGAGCTCTAGCGCGGCCGGCTTGATGCCAGGCGGTCGCTTCACGTATACAATCAGTTTTTTCCTACCGTCGTTCTGCGAAGGATTTTCCGGATGTTGTCGCGCCTTTCCGTCGTTACCTGCTGCCTGTCTCTCGCTGCGCTCTGTGCGGCCGGTCCGGCCTTGGCCTTGCAGTTGCCCTTGCCGCCGCCCGGTGAGGACATCGTCGGTCAGGTCCAGGTGATCAAGGCCAAATACGAAGACACGTTTGCCGACCTGGGTACCACCTATGACCTGGGCTATTCGGAAATGGTCGCGGCCAACCCGGGTGTCGATGCCTGGTTGCCAGGTGCAGGTACGGATATCGTGCTGCCGACACGGTTCATCCTGCCGCCGGGCCCGCGCGAAGGGATTGTGATCAACCTGGCTGAATATCGGCTCTACTACTACCCCAAGGGACAGGACGTGGTATACACCTTCCCGTTGGGGATTGGTCGTGAAGGCTGGGGGTCGCCCATTGCCCACACTAGCATCATCGCGAAGACGCCGAACCCCACCTGGACACCGCCGGCCTCGATCAAGGCCGAACATGCCGCCAACGGTGACCCGCTGCCCAACGTAGTACCTGCCGGCCCTGACAACCCGCTGGGCCCGTTCAAGTTCACCCTGGGCACACCGGGTTATCTGATCCATGGCTCCAACATGAAATTCGGTATCGGCACCCGCACCAGCCACGGTTGCTTCCGCATGTTCAACAACAATGTGCTGGAAATGGCGAGCATGGTGCCGGTCGGCACGTCGGTGCGAATCATCAACGATGCCTATAAGTTCGGCAGCGCCGGCGGCAAGGTCTATCTTGAAGCCCATACACCCTTGAACGACGATGGCACACCGTCGGTGGTCGACAAGCACACGGCCGTGATCAATGCCCTGCTCAAGCGTGAAGACCTGGCCAACAGCCTGCGGGTCAACTGGGACCAGGTGCGTGACGTGGTGGCGGCGGAAGATGGTTTGCCGACTGAAATCGGTGTGCCTGGCGTCGCTCCGGTGGTGTCCGGCGCGCCGGTTGATTTTCAATAAAGCCTCTGCGGACGGCTACGGCCGGCGCGGCAGATTTCAGGCAAAAAAAAGCCGATCCATAAATGGATCGGCTTGATAACAACCCCGAAGGATTATTACTTGCGGCTTGCTTTTTCAAGCATGCGCAGAGCGCGCTCGTTAGCTTCGTCAGCAGTCTGTTGTGCTTTTTGAGCAGCAGCCAGCGCTTCATCAGCTTTACGGTAGGCTTCGTCTGCACGAGCCTGGGAGCGAGCTGCTGCATCTTCTGTTGCAGTCAGACGCGCTTCGGTTTCTTTGGAGACGCTGCTGCAACCGGTAGCCAGAACTGCGGCCAGAGCCAGAGCAGAGAATTTCAGAACGTTGTTCATCGTGTTCCCCTTCAAGGACTTTCTATTTAGATGGCTACTGTCTCAGAGTGAGCAAATAGCCGGCGTACATACTACCCATTACTTGTAGTAAGTAAACTGACGTTGCGCAAGAAGCAAAAAAAATTCTCGTACCGAATCTGTTTTGGCTAATCTGTGGGAGATTTGTATAAAACCCAGACGGGTTTTTTCATCCTGCTGAAGATTGGATCCAGGCTGAAAGCACCGGCCCGCATGCCTCGAGCCTTGTAAGCAGATGAAATGTTATATATCCAGACGGGCACTTGCGTTGCGCTTGCGCGTACCGCAACGGGTATCTTTCGCCCATCTAGAGGTGACTTTAACAGCGCCAGTTCGTCTCAAGCTGCAACTGCCGGCAATGTTCAGGCGTTCGGTCACCGGTTGATCGAGGCCCTTTCTAATAATCCGCCCGTGGCAGGGGATGACGAGTGTGCCTTGAGCAATTGCTGAATTGGTGCCTACTATTCCCTGCGTGCAGGTGTGAGCGCTCAGGGTTTTCTCGTTGTCGAAACCGGCACGGGGTGGCGTAGATGTTCCTTCGCCGGAAAAACATCGGTAAGGTAGGGTCAATATTCAAGACCCGCGAGGAGTAGTGATGAGCGAGGCGTTGTCCATCCACCATGACCAGGCTGGTCATCAGTTCGAGACCAATGTGGACGGTCATCGTGCCTATCTGACCTATATGGACCTCGGGAAACAGACCCTGGATATCTATCGCACGTTCGTGCCCAACGCGTTGCGTGGGCGTGGTATTGCGGCTGCGTTGACCGAAGAGGCGTTGAAGTTTGCCGAAGAGTCAGGCTACACGGTCATCCCGTCCTGCTCCTATGTGGAGCGCTACATGGAGCGCCACCAGCGCCATGCCGCCAAGCTGTGAACGAACAGCCATAAAAAAACGCCGGGTTTAGCCCGGCGTTTTTGTGTGTGCCTGATTCAGGTGCGTTTGCGTTTGGGCAATACGTCCTTGAGCTTGGCGTGCATGCTGCGCAGGGTGTTCTCGGTAGCGGCCCAGTCGATGCACGCGTCGGTGATCGACACACCGTACTGCAAATCGGCCAAGTCTTTTGGAATGGCCTGGCAACCCCAGTTCAGGTGGCTCTCGACCATCAAGCCGATGATCGACTGATTGCCTTCGAGGATCTGGTTGGCGACGTTTTCCATCACCAGCGGCTGCAGAGCCGGGTCCTTGTTGGAGTTGGCGTGGCTGCAGTCGACCATGATATTTGGCTTGATCCCGGCCTTGTTCAGCGCCTGTTCGCAGAGTGCCACACTGACCGAATCATAGTTGGGTTTGCCATTGCCGCCACGCAGCACCACGTGACCGTAGGCGTTGCCCTTGGTGGTGACGATGGACACGCCGCCTTCCTGGTTGATGCCCAGGAAGCGGTGAGGGCTGGAGACCGACTGCAGCGCGTTGATCGCCACGGTCAAGCCGCCGTCGGTGCCGTTCTTGAAGCCCACGGCCGAGGACAGGCCGGAGGCCATTTCGCGGTGGGTCTGGGACTCGGTGGTACGGGCGCCGATGGCCGACCAACTGATCAGGTCCTGCAGGTACTGCGGGGAGATCGGGTCCAGCGCTTCGGTGGCGGTGGGCAGGCCCATTTCCGCCAGGTCCAGCAGCAGTTGACGACCGATATGCAAGCCGTCCTGGATTTTGAACGAGTCGTCCAGGTACGGGTCGTTGATCAAACCTTTCCAGCCCACGGTTGTACGCGGCTTCTCGAAATAGACGCGCATCACCAGGTACAAGGTGTCGGACACCTCCGCCGCCAGCACTTTGAGGCGTTCGGCGTATTCGTGCGCGGCCTTGAGGTCATGGATCGAGCAAGGCCCGATCACGACGAAGAGGCGGTGGTCGGTGCCGTCGAGAATGTCACGGATGACTTCGCGGCCCTTGGTGACGGTCTGCAGGGCAGCGTCGCTCAGGGGGATTTCGCGCTTGAGCTGATCGGGCGTGATCAGGGTCTCGTTGGATTCAACGTTAAGGTCATTGATCGGTAAATCAGCCATCGTGTTACTCGTCAGGGTCACGGGTGCCGGCCGCCAGCCATCCCCGTGCGGCGGAGCACAGCATGATTTGGATGCAGGGGGGAGGAACCTTAGCGCGTAATACGGGCTCGCGACAATGGGCAAAGGCCGCTTTAATCCAGCACTGGCTGCACAACCGCCTCGTGGGAGAACTCGCCGGCGTGGCGCGACACCCAATCGCGGGCCAGGGCTTCGAGTTGCTCAGGCGTGTGCTCGTCGGCGTCATGCAGGCGGCAGTAGCGCTCGATCTGGCACACTTGCTCGCCCATACGCGCGCCGAACAGGGCGTGTTCATCGGTAAAGCTGATGCCGATGCGATAGCCGGCATCCCCTTTGCGGCACCACGCGACATAGCCCGGATACCGAGCGCTGGCGCCCAGGGAAGGGATATGCAGGTCGACCGCCGTACCGGTGCGCCAGGCTCGCGGGCAGTTGCAGGCGATGCCGCCGCGGCCGATAGTGCGCAGGTGTTGGCGGGGCAGGGGAGGAGAGGGACGTTGGATCAATTCGACAGCGACATCATCAGGGTGAGGTAAAAAACGACCCATGTACACGGACTCCGAACACCGTCCCATGGACGGCAGTGGCAGCAGTATAGTGAAGGAACTGGAATTGACCGACCTGGACATCGACCAGCAATTGCTGGAATTGCCAGGGTGTTCGCTGGTAGCGTTTACCAGTGTCGGTTGTTCCAGTTGCCGCTGGGCGCGCCAGCAGTTGCCGGGCTGGCACTTGCCGGTGGACCGAGTGTGCTGGGTGGATGCCGGGCACAACGGCGGCGCGGTCGAACGTTACCAGATCTTTCATTTGCCCGCGTTGTTCCTCGTGTGCGAGGGTCAATTCTACGGGCAACTACAGACACGTCTTACGCAATCAGACCTGACCGACGCAGTAAACCACGCACTGACCCGTACCCAAGAGGATTTGCCATGACCGCCACTGCACACCCTTCGCCACGTATCGGCATCATTGGCACCGGCGCCATAGGCGGCTTCTATGGCCTGATGCTGGCGCGTGCCGGGTTCGATGTGCATTTTCTGGTGCGCAGCGAATACGCGGTAGTCAGCAAACAGGGTCTGCGCGTCAACAGCAGCGTGCATGGCAACCTGCACCTGCATCCGGTGCAAGCGTATGCCAACGCTGCCGATATGCCGCCGTGCGATTGGCTGCTGGTGGGTACCAAATCCACCGGCAATGCCGATCTTGCTCCGACCATCGCCCAAGTCGGGGCGCCGGATGCCAAGGTGGTGCTGTTGCAAAACGGACTGGACGTCGAGGACAGCCTGCGTGAGCACCTGCCGCCGTCGCTGCACTTGCTGGGCGGCCTTTGCTACATCGGTGTGCATCGTGCCGCGCCCGGCGTCGTCGAGCATCAGGCGCTGGGGCGGGTCAACCTGGGCTATCACAGTGGCACCGCCGCCGACGATGAAGCGCGGCAGCAGGCGATTGTCGAAGAAGGGGCCGGGCTGTTTCATCAAGCGGGCATCGAGTCTCAGGCCATGGCGAGCGTGCATCAGGCCCGCTGGCATAAACTGGTGTGGAACGTGCCGTTCAACGGGCTCTCGGTTTTGCTCGGCACTGGCACCCGCGCGCTGATGACGGATGATTCCAGCCGCGCGCTGATTCAAGCGCTGATGGCCGAAGTGGTGCAGGGTGCTCACGCCTGTGGCCATGAAATAGCGGCGAGCTACGCCGGGCAGATGTTCGCCATGACTGAAACCATGGACGACTACCTGCCCAGCATGTATCACGATCACGTGCACAAGCGTGCGTTGGAACTGGCGGCCATCTACGCGCGACCGTTGGCCGCTGCCAAAGCCGCCGGCTGCGAATTGCCGCGCATGCAGGCGCTGTTCCAGGCCTTGAGTTTTATTGATCGGCACAATCGCTGATTCCGGGGGCAAGTACATGGTGAAGGGATTGAGCGATAAACTGGTGCTGGCGATTTCATCGCGGGCCTTGTTCGATTTGAGCGAGAGCCACAAGGTCTACCTCGCCGAAGGGGTGGAGCCGTATCGCCAATACCAGATCGAGCACGAAGAGGAAATCCTTGAACCCGGCGACGCCTTCCCGCTGGTCAAGAAACTGCTGAGCCTCAACGCCAGCCTCGGGCGGGCCCGTGTCGAGGTGGTATTGGTGTCGCGCAACAGCGCCGATACCGGGCTGCGAGTGTTCAACTCGATTCAGCATTACGGCCTGGACATTTCCCGCGCCGCTTTCGTTGGAGGGCGTAGTCCCTATCCGTATTTGGCCGCCTTTGGTTGCCATCTGTTTCTGTCGACCCATGCAGAAGATGTGCGCAGTGCGCTCGACGCCGGTTTTGCCGCGGCGACGCTCCTGTCGGGTGGCCCGCACCGTGCATCAAGCGAGGAACTGCGGATCGCCTTCGATGGCGACGCGGTGCTGTTCTCCGACGCCTCGGAGCGCATCTATCAGGCCGGCGGGTTGGAAGCGTTCCAGGCCAGCGAACGAGAGTCGGCGCGCGAGCCGTTGCACGGCGGCCCGTTCAAGGGCTTCCTGGCGGCGCTCAACCTGTTGCAGCGTGAGTTCGCCGACGAGGCGTGCCCGATTCGCACGGCACTGGTCACCGCGCGCTCGGCGCCGTCCCATGAGCGGGTCATTCGCACCTTGCGCGAATGGGACATCCGCCTGGATGAATCGCTGTTCTTGGGCGGCCTGGATAAATCCGCGTTCCTGGAAGCGTTTGCCGCCGATGTGTTCTTCGATGACCAGGCCGGGCATTGTGAAAGAGCCAGGGAGGTGGTGGCCACCGGGCATGTGCCCCATGGCATCAGTAACGAGTTGAAAATCCAGAGCGAGAGCTGAGCCGAACTGCTCGAGGCGCTGCTAAGCTCATCCAATCTCCGCCAGCCTGGCAACCCAGGGGGTTCTATGATTCGTTCGATGCTGTACGCCACGGATCTTGGCCTGTATGCACCGTATGTCATGCAACATGCCCTGGCGTTGGCGCGAACGTTCAAGGCGGATTTGTATGTGATTCATGTGGTGGAGCCCATCGGGCTGTTCGCCGAATCGGTGTTGCAGAGCTACCTTGATGAAAAGGCCCTCAGCGAGTGGCAGCGCCAGGGGCTGACCACGCTCATGGCGACGATCGAGCAACGGGTGCTCGACAGCTTTCGCGAGGAGCTGGGGGACGGGGAGCAGGACCTGAAGTTGATTCGGTCGGTACGGGTGATCCAGGGCGACCCCTGCGAGGTGATTCTCGACCAGTTGCATAAACTTTCCGTCGACTTGTTAATCGTAGGCAGTCATAGCCATGCAAGCGCAGCGGCCACACCGCTTGGGCGCACCGCAGCGCGCCTGGTGCAAGTGACGAGTGTGCCGGTTTACCTGGTGCCGTCGCTGCAACGCCGGCGCAGTGATGAGAGTGATCGGTAGAAAACGATAAAAAGTTCTAGATTTATATATATTACCTTTAATATAGTTATATACCGTCGCTGATACCCGTGGCGTCTATCTGCTTTGAGGGATTCATATGAAGCTTCAACAACTGCGCTACATCTGGGAAGTGGCGCACCACGACCTCAACGTTTCCGCTACCGCTCAAAGCCTCTACACGTCGCAACCCGGTATCAGCAAGCAGATCCGCCTGCTCGAAGACGAGCTGGGCGTCGAAGTATTCGCGCGCAGCGGCAAGCACTTGACCCGCGTCACGCCGGCGGGCGAGCGCATTATCACCACGGCCGGCGAGATCCTGCGCAAGGTCGAGAGCATCAAGCAGATCGCCCAGGAATTCTCCAACGAGAAGAAGGGCACCCTGTCGATCGCCACCACCCACACCCAGGCACGCTACGCCTTGCCGCCGGTGATCCGCGATTTTATCAAGCAATACCCCGACGTGGCGTTGCACATGCACCAGGGCTCGCCGATGCAGATCGCCGAGATGGCCGCTGACGGCACCGTCGATTTCGCTATCGCCACCGAAGCCCTGGAGCTGTTCGGTGACCTGGTCATGATGCCGTGCTACCGCTGGAACCGTTGCGTCGTGGTGCCGCAGGGGCACCCCTTGGCCAAGTTGCCGAAGCTGACCCTGGAAGCTCTGGCCGAATACCCGATCGTGACCTACGTGTTTGGTTTTACCGGCCGTTCCAAGCTTGACGAAGCCTTCAGTCACCGTGGTCTTACGCCGAAGGTGGTGTTCACCGCAGCCGACGCCGATGTGATCAAGACTTACGTGCGGCTCGGCCTTGGCGTGGGCATCGTCGCCAAGATGGCCGTCGACACCCAGCTCGATAAAGACCTGGTGGTGCTCGATGCCAGCGAGCTGTTCGAGTCCAGCGTGACCAAGATCGGTTTCCGGCGTGGCACGTTCCTGCGTGGTTTCATGTGCGATTTCATCGAGAAATTCGCACCGCACCTGACCCGCGAAGTGATGGCCAAGGCAATCCAGTGCCACAACAAGCAGGAACTGGAAGAATTGTTCGACGGCGTGGAACTGCCGGTTCACTAAGTGGCTCAGCGGGCCTCGGTCACGGTGAAGTGTTGCCGGGCGCCCGCCACCAGAATCTCCACCTCATCATCGATGCACTTGCCCAGCAGGCTCTTGCCCAACGGAGCGCGTGGGGTGATGACGGTGACGGGTTGACCGACCACATCGACCTTCAACCCCGCCGCGTCCGGCGCCAGGAACAGCCATTGCTGGCGACCGTCCTCGTCTTCCAGTCCGACCAGGGTGCCGAGTTCTATCCCGCGCTGGTCATCGTAGGCACGCAGCTGCAGGTTCTGGCACAGCACCAGCGATTGCCTGATTTGCTCGACTCGCCTGGCTTGTCCGGTCGCCAGGTACGAAGCCTCCAGGCCGAGGGTGTCGTATTTGTTCTCGGCGATGTTTTCTTCGTGGGTCGCCGTCTCGTAAGCGGTCTGCGCGGCGCGTTGGAGGACATCGAGGTCAACTGTCAGCTTTTCCAGAATCAATTGAAGGACGGCGTGTTTATTCATGGCTGTGCTTGATCATTCGCAGAATTGCAGGACATTTGCCCTGCTCTTTTCGTTCGGAGCGTTCTGGTCCTGTTGCAGCCAGAACTGGCATTTGGGGTTGGACAAATTGCGCGCATTGTTTCGCGCCTGGTCCAGGGCTTGTTGCTGCTCCTGCTTTTGCAGGTTCTGCTGGAACTGCTCGAACATGCGATTGGGCGGCTCCGGTGCAGCACCCGCCGGTGTGCCCAGTTGTTGAACCGCCTGGGCCACCGGCGCCAGGCTCTGCGGGAACAGGTAGCGCGATGCCAGCCAGGTGGTCAGCGCGATGGCGATAAACCCCAGCCACACGCCTGCGGCAATGGCGATGCACAGTTTGAACAGCGACATCGGACGGTCAGACATGGGGCCTCCTGGCTAGCATTGATGGCAAGTTGGCGATTGTCGCACAGCCGCTGCACAGAATAATCGCGATCAAGCCTTCTGCATCGGCGCATTTATGCGGACAATCGAGCCTTTGAGCACTGGAGCCCGGAATGAAAGCCCGCTGGGATATTTTTTGCAGTGTCGTCGATAACTACGGCGACATTGGCGTGACCTGGCGACTGGCCCGGCAATTGGTAGCGGAGCATACGTGCGATGTGTGCCTGTGGGTCGATGACCTGCGCGCCTTCGAGCGCATGTGCCCGCAGATCGATGTCAGCCTGGAGCAGCAGTGGCAAGAGGGCGTCGATGTGCGCCACTGGTCGTGCGAATGGGCGCCAACCCCTGCGGCCGATGTGGTGGTTGCCGCGTTCGCTTGCCAACTGCCGGCTGACTATATGGAAGCCATGGCCGCGCGCGCACGCACGCCGTTGTGGATGAACCTGGATTACCTCAGTGCCGAGGACTGGGTGGTGGGCTGTCACCGCCTGCCGTCGGTGAAGTTCAAGGGCGTGCAGAAGTACTTCTTCTTTCCTGGCTTTCGCCCAGGCACTGGCGGGCTGTTGCGTGAAGCAGGGTTGCTGCAGCAGCGTCAGGCTTTTCAGCAGGACACCCATGCGCAGCGCCAATTCCTGCAAACCCTGGGCGTGTTTCCAGTGGCCGATGCGCGGCTGATCTCGCTGTTCGCCTACGAAAACGCCGGGCTGGGCAGTTGGCTGGACGTGTTGTCGACAGACGCACGTGCCACTCATCTGTTGGTGCCGGAAGGGCGCATCCTGGTCGATGTGCAACGCTGGCTGGGCGAGGAGGGGCTGACGGCGGGGGCGATTCATCAACGCGGGGCCTTGACCGTGCAGGTGCTGCCGTTCGTGCGCCAGGCGCAGTACGACCAATTGTTGTGGTGCTGTGAGCTGAATGCCGTGCGTGGCGAGGATTCGTTCGTGCGCGCCCAGTGGGCCGGGCGCCCGTTGCTGTGGCACATCTATCGTCAGGACGAAGACATCCACCTGGACAAGCTCGATGCCTTTCTCGAACTGTACACCGCAGCCTTGTCGCCGGCGGCCAAGGCCGCACTGGTTACACTCTGGCAAGCCTGGAACACCGAGGGCGATATGGCCCAGCCGTGGAAAATGCTGCTGGAACACTGGCCGGAACTCAACAGGCATGCGCAAACCTGGTGTCTGGAACAGGCCTTGCAGGCCGATCTTGCGACGGCGCTGGTACAGTTTTATGAAAGTTGGATATGATACGCCACCTTGATTTTTGTAAATCCCATCCAAATTTCGGATATATGCAATGAAAACTGGTAAAGAACTGAAACCCGGTACAGTGATCCGTCTCGAAAACGACCCTTGGCTGGTTCAGAAAGCTGAGTTCACCAAGTCCGGTCGTAACAGCGCCATCATGAAGACCAAGCTGAAGAACCTGCTGACCGGTTACAAGACCGAGATCGTCTACAGCGCCGATGACAAACTGGACGACGTGATCCTCGACCGCAAGGAAGCGACCCTGTCCTTCATCAGCGGCGACACCTACACGTTCATGGACACTACCGACTACACCATGTACGAGCTGAACGCTGAAGATATCGAAGCCGTTCTGCCGTTCATCGAAGAAGGCATGGAAGACGTCTGCGAAGCCATTTTCTTCGAAGAGCGCCTGGTCTCCGTAGAGCTGCCGACCACTATCGTGCGTAAAGTTGCCTACACCGAAGGTTCCGCTCGCGGTGACACTTCCGGCAAGGTGATGAAGCCTGCCAAGCTGAGCAACGGTACCGAACTGCAAGTCGCCGATTTCATCGAAATCGACGACCTGATCGAGATCGACACCCGCGAAGGTGGTTCGTACAAAGGTCGCGCCAAGAAGTAATTCCTGCGCCGCGCTACGAACTGAAAAGCCCGACCATGCGTCGGGCTTTTTTGTTCGTGCAGTGTTTACTTCAGGTGTTGCTTGAGTTCATCCGACGCTTGCAGCAAGGCAGAACGTACAGCGGGCACCTGGCTGACCACGTTGAGCAAGCCGTAGTCGTGGATCATGCCGTTGTAGCGTACGGCAGTCACCGGCACACCGGCCTGATCCAGTTTACGGGCGTAGGCTTCACCCTCGTCACGCAGGACATCGGCACCGGCGGTTTGCACCATCGCGGGGGGCAGCCCCTTGAGTTGATCGGTGGTTGCCCGCAGTGGCGAGGCGTAGATCTCGGCACGCTGGTTGGCGTCAGTGGTGTAATTGTCCCAGAACCACTTCATCATGTTTCTGGTGAGGAAGTGCCCCTCGGCGTACTGGTTGTAGGAGCCCGTGTCGAAGTTGGCATCGGTCACCGGCCACAGCAGCAGCTGGAACTTGATCGCCGGCGTGCCCTTGTCCTTTGCCATCAGACTGACCACCGCTGCCATGTTGCCGCCGACGCTGTTGCCCGCGACTGCCAGGCGCTTGCCATCGACGTTGATTTCCTTGCCGTGCTCCGCCACCCACTTTGTTGCGCCATACGCCTGGTTGATCGCCACCGGGTAATGCGCTTCCGGTGATGGGGTGTAGTTGACGAAAACCGCCACGGCTCCCGAACCCACCACCAGGTCTCGCACCAGGCGTTCATGGGTCGGGTAATCCCCCAGCACCCAGCCGCCGCCGTGGAAGAACATGAACACCGGCAACGTGCCCTTGACCCCGGCCGGACGCACAATGGTCAGGTCCAGCGGCTGGCCGTCGACCTGAATGGTCTTCTGGCTCACATCCGCCCTGGGCAGGCTCAACTTCACTCCGGCCTGCGCACCGGTCAGCACCGCGCGGGCTTGCTGGGGCGTCAATTGCTCCATCGGCTTGCCGGTGCCGGCGTTCAGCGCATCCAGGAAGCCCTGGGTGCTGTGCTCCACATCACCGCTGGCGGCGAAGGCTGTGCTGACGGAAAGGGCGAGCAGGCTACCGGTGAGTGCTTTGGCAAGTGGGTTCATGTTCTTCTCCAATCAGGGCTGTGGTGGTTAAACGGTTACGTGCAGACGCACGTCGACGTTGCCGCGCGTGGCGTTGGAGTACGGGCAGACCTGATGGGCGGCGTCGACCAGCGTTTGCGCATCGTCCTGGGCCAGGCCTGGCAGGCTGATGTGCAGGTCGATGTCCAGGCCGAAACCGCCGGGGATCTGGCCGATGCCAACGTGGGCGGTGATCGAGGCGTCATCCGGGATTTTGCGTTTGGCCTGGCCGGCGACGAATTTCAGGGCGCCGATAAAGCAGGCCGAATAGCCGGCCGCGAATAGCTGTTCAGGGTTGGTGGCCTGGCCGCCAGCGCCGCCCAATTCCTTGGGCGTGGAGAGTTTGACGTCGAGGATGTTGTCACTGGAGACAGCGCGACCATCACGGCCGCCGGTGGCGGTGGCTACTGCGGTATAGAGCGTTTGCATGGTGTCGTCCTCTTGTTTTAGCACTAAATATTTGTGCGCTAAGTAGTTGGTGAAGCGAATGTATAGCGCTAATGTTTAGTGCGCAAGATAAATTCACAAATATTTTCAGGCGCCGGGAAAACAATGTGGGAGGGGGCAAATCCTAATGCCAGTCAGTTAAGGCTTTTTTTGTAGGAGCGAGCTTGCTCGCGAAAACCTCACAGGCACCGCGTTTATTCAGGAAGCACGCGTTATCGTTAACGTTTTTCGCGAGCAAGCTCGCTCCTACAGGATTTGCCCCCTCCCACAGGTTCAGTATTTTGCTTCTTTAGATTGCGCTCTGCAGGTTGCTGCGCAAAGCAATCAAATCCGCCTGCAGTTTGCGTAACTGCTCCAGTTCCATCCCGCTGGCGCCCAGGATGCACTGCGGGATCCCCATGGCCTTGTCCTGCAGCGCACGCCCGGCAGCAGTCAGTTCCACCACCACCACGCGCTCATCTTCGCGGCTGCGGGTGCGGCTCAACAGGCCTTCGGCTTCCAGGCGCTTGAGCAGGGGTGTCAGGGACCCGGGGTCGGTGAGCAGGCGAGTGCTGATTTCACCCACGGTCAAACCGTCTTCTTCCCACAGCACCATCATGGCCAGGTACTGCGGATAGGTCAGGCCGAGAGCCTGAAGGAGGGGCTTGTATACCTTGGTCATCAACAGCGAGGTGGAGTGCAACGCGAAACAAAGCTGGTTATCCAGCATCAAGGATTCGCAAGGATTGGGATTTTTGCTCATGGCGGTGCCTCGAAAAGCCTGTATGAGCGGGAATCTAGCGGGCAAATCTTTGATGCGCCAGATAATTCTGCCCCGATGGTCAGACCAGGCCGCTTTGCAGTGCCAGATCCCAAGGTGGCACAGGGCTGAAACGGGATTTCAGGTATTCCAGCAGCAGCCTGCTGCGTGCATTGGGTTGTTGTTCCAGGCGTAGCGCGTAGATGCCGGTGGTTTCCGGGCTGGGCAAACCGGTTTCACAAAACAACGGCAACAGCTCGCCACGCACCAGGTATTCACTGGCCAGCCAAGTGGGCAGGTGTGCAATACCCAACCCCGCCAAGGCTCCGCAGAGCAGAGCCTCGGCATTGTTTGCACTCATGCGGATACGACGCGGGCGATAGATGGCGCGGCGCCCGTCCAGTTCGAAGCGCCAGGCGAACATCGGCGCCAACCCGTCCCAGTCCAGGCCGTCGTGTTCGCTCAATTCCCGCGGGTGCGTTGGCGTGCCTCGGCTTTTCAGGTAAGCCGGGCTGGCGCAGGCAATGCGCACGATACTGGCGAGCGGCGTGGCGATCAACCGGGTGTCGGCAATATGCCCGGCGCGCAGCACCAGGTCGACCTTGCCCAGGTGCGCGCCCTGCATATCGACAAAGCTGTCGATCAAATGCAGGTGCACATCCAGCCCCGGGTACACCTGCAGGAAATCCGCAATCACGGGCGCCAGGTGCCGCCGCCCGAACGCCGCCGGTGCGTCCACGCGGATCATGCCTTCCGGCGCATGGCTCAGGGACACGGCTTCGGCGCGCGCCAGTTGCAACTCTCCGACAATCCGTCGCGCCCGCTCGGCAAACGCCAAGCCGGCCGGGGTGGCGACCACCGCATGGGTGCTGCGCTGGAACAGACGACTGCCGACAGCGTTTTCCAAGCTGTCGATACGTCGCGCCACCGCCGAGGGGGTCAACGGATGGCGGCGCGCTGCGGCGGAAAAGCTGCCGCTTTCCAGCACATCCAGAAACAGACTCAGTTGGTCGGTCAGCGTATTGGGATTCATCGTTCCATGCTTGTGCGAAGTTGGCACAGCCATTGTGCGTTGCTGTGCGTTTCCGCGCCATAGCCGACTGCGTAGCATGCAGGGATGGGATTTGTGGAGTAGCGAGCGGTGTTGGATTTAGCGATGTACCTGGTATTGGGCGCGGCCCTTGGCACAGTAGGCGGCTTGTTTGGCATTGGCGGCGGGCTGATCGCCATCCCCGTGCTGGGTGTACTGTTCGGTCTCGATCAGCAGATCGCCCAAGGCACGGCGCTGGTGATGGTGGTCCCGAACGTGATGCTGGCCCTGTGGCGGTATCACCAGCGCAACCGCATAGAGCTGCGCCACGCTTTGCCATTAGGCGTGATGGGATTCAGCTTCGCCTGGCTGGGTTCGATCTGGGCGGTCGGCCTGGATGCCGGGGCGATGCGGATCGGGTTTATCGTCTTTTTGGTGGTGCTGGCGGCCTACAATCTGGTGCGCATGTTTACCCGTAACGCACCGCCGACCGCGCAAATGCGTTATTCCTGGCCGTGGCTGGGCGTACTCGGCGCAGCGTCAGGCGCCATGGGCGGATTGTTCGGTGTCGGTGGTGCGGTGGTGGCCACGCCGGTGCTGACCAGCGTGTTCGGCACCAGCCAGGTGATCGCCCAAGGCTTGTCCCTGGCGCTGGCGCTGCCCAGTACCGGCGTGACCCTGGTCACTTACGCCTGGCATCACGAAGTTGACTGGTTGATTGGCGTGCCGTTGGCGGTGGGCGGCCTGCTCAGCATCAGTTGGGGCGTGAAAGTCGCTCATGCGCTGCCCGAGCGTGTATTGCGGGGGTTGTTCTGTGGCTTTCTGGCGGTGTGCGCGGTGATGCTGACGTTTAAAGTCTGAACCCTTCAAGAATGTATTCGGCCAGACATTCGGTAATGGGCGACGTCATTTGCGGGTTGCGCAGCAAGCGCAGATTCATCGACGGCAAGGGCGGAAAGCCTTCGTCGCTGCCGAGCACGCGCAGGTCCTGGGACACCAGGCTTTCCATGCTCACCATCGCCGCCAGGCCGGCACTGACCACCGCCAGGATCGCCGCGCCATTGGAGCTGTGATAGGCCAGGCGATAACCCCGCCCGGCCATGTCCAGCGCTGTCTGGGCCCACTGCGTGTAGAGGCAGTCGCCGCCGGAAACCGCCAGCGGCAGGGCCTCGTGGTCGTCCACGCAAAAACACGGCGCGGCGGCCCACACCATGCGTTCCGTGCGCAGGAATTCCCCCAGATCGTTGCCGGGCTCGCGGCTGATAACGGTCAATGCCAGGTCGCGTCGCTGCATCAGTACCGATGATGACTCGCAGTGCAGCTCAATCTGGATCAGCGGGTAGGCCTTGGAAAACTGTTTGAGAATGCCCGGCAGGAAGCGCATCACATAGTCGTCCGGCGTACCGATGCGCACCAACCCCACCATATGCGGCTCGCGCAGGGTGTTGAACACCTCGCTGTGCAATTTCAGAATGCGCCGTGCATAACCCAACAACACCTGGCCCTCTGGCGTGAGGCGCACCTGACGGCCGTCGCGTTCGAACAGCTTGCGCTGCAGCACGTCCTCTTCCAGGCGTTTCATTTGCATGCTCACCGCTGATTGTGTGCGGTTGACCAGCTCTCCGGCTCGGGTAAAACCGCCCTGATCGGCGATGGCGACGAAGGTGCGCAGCACTTCTGTGTCGATGCTCGGGTAACTCGACAATTGATCAATCTCCGAGATGTATTACATAAGAAACATTCGTTGGATTGATCATAGGCCCAGGCACACACTCGCGTCATCCACACTGGAGGGCGAGAAGATGAAAGGTCAAAAAGATCGTGGGTGGGTGGCAAGGTCGCCGTTGTCCGGGCTTGTGCATACCCTTTCGCGTTGGCAGGCGTTGCATCGCGAACGCTGGATGCTGGCCGGCATGAGTGATGATGCGCTCAAGGATATCGGGCTCAACCGTATCGACGTGGAGCAGGAGCTCCACCGGCATTTCTGGGAAGACCCGCTGCGCAAGTGACCCCGGATGCAGTAGGGTAGGTGCGAGCATTCAAGGAGTCATCCATGCCCGCCGTCCTCTCCTTTTCCCTCAAGCAGGCACGCCGTATGGCGCTGGCGGCCCAGGGCTTTTCCGGGCGCCAGCCGCCGGCGCAGATAAAAGCAGCACATCTCAACCGCTTGATCGAACGCCTTGGCGTGCTGCAGATCGACTCAGTCAATGCGGTGGTGCGTTCCCATTACCTGCCGCTGTTTTCTCGACTGGGCAATTATTCCGCCTCGATGCTCGAACAGGCCGCCTGGAGCCAGGGGCGGCGGCGTTCGCTGTTCGAATACTGGGGACACGAGGCCTCGCTGCTGCCCATGGCGATGTACCCATTGATGCGCTGGCGCATGGAGCGGGCCAGACAGGGGCGGGGGATTTATGCGCAAATGGCTCGGTTCGGACGTGAGCGGCAAGACACTGTCCGGCGCGTGCTGCAGGCCGTCGAGCAGCAGGGCGCGTTGGGCGCGGGCAGCTTGTCGACCCGTGCCGAGCGCGCCGGGCCCTGGTGGGATTGGAGTGACGAGAAGCATGCGCTGGAATGGCTGTTCGCAGCCGGTCTGGTGACCGTGGCGGGGCGGCGAGGGTTTGAGCGTCTGTACGATTTGCCGGAGCGAGTTATCCCCGGCGAGATCCTGCAAACCTTCGTGAGCGAAGCCGATGCCCAGCGTGGCTTGTTGCTGCACAGCGCCAGCGCACTGGGCGTGGCCACTGAAAAAGATCTGCGCGATTACTTTCGCCTCGATCCCGTCGACAGTCGCCAGCGCCTGGCCGAGTTGGTCGAGGAGGGGCAATTGCTGAGTTGCCAGGTGCAGGGCTGGAAGCAGTCGGCGTATTGCCTGCCCGAGCCGAAAGTACCACGCAGCGTGCCGGCCAGCGCATTGCTGTCGCCCTTTGATTCGTTGATCTGGGAGCGTGCCCGTACCGAACGCCTGTTCGATTTCCGTTACCGGCTGGAAATCTATACCCCACAACACAAGCGGGTGTACGGCTACTACGTGCTGCCGTTTTTGCACTGCGAGCGGATCGCTGCGCGCGTTGATGTGCGTGCCGAACGGGCCAACAACTGCCTGGCGGTGCATGCTGTGCACGAGGAAGAGCAGGGCCTGGATGAGCCGGGCATGTTGGCGTTGGCGCTGAACCTGCGGCAGATGGCCGATTGGCTGGGGCTGCAACAGATCAAGCTCAATTGCCAGCGGGCCAGTGCCGCACGGTTACGCGAGGCGATGCTCAGGATCGATGCTGGGCTTTAGGGCGCCATCGGGGGCAAGCCCCCTCCCACCTGTTGAGCGCGGTCCCTGTGGGAGGGGGCTTGCCCCCGATTGGCGTCAGTCCAGGCGACAACAACCTGGAACCTAACGCTTGACCTGTTTCAAGGTTTCGGCAATCAGAAACGCCAGCTCCAGCGACTGATCGGCGTTCATCCGCGGGTCGCAGTGAGTGTGATAGCGGTCCGACAAGCCGTCCTCGGTGATCGGCCGTGCGCCGCCGATGCATTCGGTGACGTTCTGCCCGGTCATCTCGATATGAATGCCGCCGGCATAGCTGCCTTCAGCCTGGTGCACCTGGAAGAACTCCTTCACTTCGCCAAGGATCTGCGCAAAGTCGCGGGTCTTGTAACCGCTGCTGGCCTTGATGGTATTGCCATGCATCGGATCGGAGCTCCACAGTACCTGCTTGCCTTCGCGCTGCACGGCGCGAATCAGCCCGGGCAGGTGGTCGCCAACCTTATTGGCGCCCATGCGTGCGATCAGGTTCAAGCGGCCAGGATCGTTATTCGGGTTGAGAATATCGATCAGGCGGATCAGGTCGTCGGGGTTCATGCTCGGGCCGACCTTGACCCCGATCGGGTTGTTCACCCCGCGCAGGAATTCGACATGGGCCCCATCCAACTGCCGGGTACGGTCGCCAATCCAGAGCATATGGGCCGAGCAGGCGTAGTAGTCGTTGGTCAGGCTGTCGCGACGCACAAAGGCTTCTTCATAGTTGAGCAGCAACGCTTCGTGCGCGGTGAAGAAGCTGGTCTCGCGCAGTTGCGGCGAATCGTCCATGCCGCAGGCGCGCATGAAGGCCAGGGTTTCGTCGATGCGGTCGGCCAGTTGGCTGTACTTCTCGGCCAACGCGGAGTTGGCGATAAAGTCCAGGTTCCACTTGTGCACCTGGTGCAGGTCGGCGAAGCCCCCCTGGGCAAAGGCCCGCAGCAGGTTGAGGGTGGCGGTGGACTGGTGGTAGCTCTGCAACAGGCGGTCCGGGTCCGGTACGCGGCTCTTTTCGTCGAAGCCGATGCCATTGACGATATCGCCGCGGTAGGCGGGCAGGGTGATGCCGTCGATGGTTTCATCGTTGGACGAGCGCGGCTTGGCGAACTGGCCGGCCATGCGTCCGACCTTGACCACCGGGCAGCCGGCGGCGAAGGTCATCACAATTGCCATCTGCAGCAGCACCTTGAAGGTGTCGCGGATTTTCGCGGCGGAGAACTCGGCAAAGCTCTCGGCGCAGTCACCGCCTTGCAGCAGGAAGGCGCGACCCTGGGTCACTTCGGCAAACTGACGACGCAATTCGCGGGCTTCCCCGGCAAATACCAGCGGCGGGTAACTGGCCAGGCTCTGCTCCACTTGCAGCAGGTGCGCAGCATTCGGGTAAAGGGGTTGTTGCTGGATCGGCAGGGCACGCCAGCTGTCGTGGCTCCAGGGTTGGCTCATCATGAACTCGTTAGTTAG
Organism: Pseudomonas orientalis; assembly: GCF_002934065.1. Taxonomy (NCBI): domain Bacteria; kingdom Pseudomonadati; phylum Pseudomonadota; class Gammaproteobacteria; order Pseudomonadales; family Pseudomonadaceae; genus Pseudomonas; species Pseudomonas orientalis. Next base: position 1,861,972 of record NZ_CP018049.1, read on the forward strand.
GTTGAGGTTCGGACGTCAATGTTAGCAGCAATTAGTGCGTGACCTGCTGGCGTCGCTTGGCTGACAATCGCGCACTTTGTCCTGCAGCAAACCCGTTAGGAGTAGTGATGAGCGAGGAGCGTGTCGAGCGCCTGCTGGCCGAAGTCCATGATGATTTCGGCATGATCCGTGTGCTGGAAGTGGCCGATTACCGTTTTCTCGAATTTGGCGACGCCATCGAGCAGAGTTGCGTGTTCACCGCCGACCCGAGCTGGCTGGAGTACGACTACACCCGCGCCATGTTGATCGGGGCGTTGTGCCATGAGCAGCCGGAAAGTGCGCTGTTCCTTGGCCTGGGCGCTGGCACCTTGACCCAGGCCTGCCTCAGGTTCCTGACGCTTGACGATGTTGAGGCCATCGAGCTGCGCCCCGACGTACCGCGCCTGGCGATGGAGTATCTGGGGCTGGACGATGACCCACGCCTGTATATCCGTATCGGCGATGCCCTGCAATTGCTCGACAGCGCTGAACCGGCCGATCTGATCTTCGTCGACTTGTACACCGATGTGGGGCCGGGCGTCGGCCACCTGGCCTGGACGTTCCTCGAGAACTGCCAGAAGAAGCTCAACCCGGGCGGCTGGCTGGTGATCAACCAGTGGGCCACCGATGACGGCAAGCCGCTGGGCGCAGCGTTGTTGCGCGGGTTGTATCACCGGCATTACTGGGAACTGCCGGTGAAGGAGGGCAATGTGATTCTGCTGGTGCCTTCGGAGCTGGATCAGGAGTTGGACCTGGAGGCGCTGGTGGTCCGTGCAGAAGCTTTGGCGCCGCGTCTGGGGTATTCGTTGCAGGCGTTGATCAAGGCGATTCGGCCGGCTACTTAATCGTCTGTGCCGGCCTCATCGGGGGCAAGTCGAATCGTCGCACTGGCCCTGCCACATTTTGATTTGTGAATACATTCAAGTGTGGGAGGGGGCTTGCCCCCGATGGCGGCCTCCGGGCTGGCCGGGATGTTGGATTGGGTTGAGTACATATCCGTTTCTGCGGTAACGGCTGCTATGGGTTCCGCTTTTACAGCGGCTCACTTTTGAAAAGCGCAAAAGTAAGCAAAACGCTCTTGCCCCACCACTCGGCACCTCGCCCAGGCTCGGTGTGCCCGAACGCAGGCTTGAATCCGTGGGCCGCCACCACGCGCCATCCATGGCGCGGGGCGGCTAACCCGGCGTCCTGCCGGGTTGCCCACGGATTCAAGCCTGCGTTCGGCCAGCGTGGTTTAACGGGGCGCCTGAGATCAAAAGCAGATCAAGATCAAGAGCGACTCGCTTCGCATCGTGGTTACCGGCGACTCGCTGCGCATCGTGGTTAGGGTTGGGCGCTGCAGAGTTGTGTAGATGCCTATGGCCCATTAGGCCGGTATTGCCAAGTCAAATACCCTTGAACACCCCCGGGCGCTTCTCGATCATCGCCCGTGCGCCTTCCTTGGCATCCTCGCTGTTGAGCAATTTATCCACCATCGGCGGCAATGCGGCCGCCGCGACGGTCTCACCTTCCCTGTGTGCCAGTCGCGCCGACATCAGCGTTGCCTGCACCCCAAGCGGCGCCTGGCGTGCGATGCGATTGGCCAACTCGATGGCGCGCGGCAGCAAGTCTTCGCTGGCCATCACTTCCTGCACCAGGCCCAGACGCAGGGCTTCATGGGCGTCAAATTCATCGCCGGTCAGCAACCAGCGCATTGCATTGCCCCAGCCGGCGATCTGATGAAAGCGTAATGTCGCGCCGCCGAACGGAAATATCCCACGCTGAACTTCCATCTGCGCGAAGCGAGTGTTGCTGGCGCACAGGTTGATATCCGCCGCCAGCATCAGTTCGATGCCGATGGTCAGGCAGTAGCCGTGGACGGCAACGATCACCGGCTTATTGACCCTGGGGCCGGCGAACACGCCCCAGGGATCGCAGCCGCCCAGGGGCGGTTGCCAGCCGCCGGCCATTACGCCGCTGACATTGGCCAGGTCGAGCCCTGCGGTGAAGTGATCGCCATGGGCAAACACCACGGCGACGCGCGCGTCATCGTTTCGATCAAAATCGCCATAGGCCATGCTCAGTTCGTTGAGCAAATCCAGGTCGAAAGCATTTCGCTTGGCCACTCGATCCAGTCCCAACAGCAGGACATGACCCTGGAGTTCACGGCTGACGCGGCTGGTGCTGGCTTGATTCATCGGGTGTGCCCTCGGGCGCGGGTAAGGTTTCAGACCAAAGGGCCGGTCTGGATAGGTGAACCGTTTAAGCGTGATGACCCACTGGGCCGGGCTTCTGAAAAATAGACCCTGGCGCGCTTATCTGCAAAGGCTGTGACACAGCACGGTTTCTCAGCGCTTCACGATAAAAAAAGCTCCCTTTTTCAGCTATTTCCGGTATAGTGCGCGCCGGCCTTTAACCGGGCCGCGTTTAGGTAGCGCAATTCCCCGAAGTCAGCTTCGGCTGCACGTCCGCACAGCGGACTCTTCCTTGACGAATCTTTTTCATTCATTCGTTTTCGCAAATCCCCGCCGACAAAGCAGCCAGGGCGACTCTTGAGTCTCAACACGGCATGCGCAGCTTTGGAGCATGGGTCTTTGCGGATGCACTTAGAGGCAGACCCATGACCCAGGAAACCGGCGGCTTCGCCGCTTTTAATCTTAACCCGAACATTCTCGCCGCTGTCATCGCGACTGGCTACGAAGAACCTTCGGCTATTCAGCAGCAATCGATCCCGATCATCATGGCCGGCCAGGACATGATTGGCCAGGCGCAAACCGGTACCGGTAAAACCGCCGCGTTCGCCTTGCCTATTTTGCATTGCATCGATCCTGCCAAGCGCGAACCGCAAGCCCTGATCCTGGCGCCAACCCGTGAGTTGGCGCTGCAAGTAGCAACCGCTTTCGAAACCTACGCCAAGCAAATGCCAGGTGTAACCGTTGTGGCCGTTTACGGCGGCGCGCCCATGGGCCCACAACTGAAAGCCATCCGTAACGGCGCACAGATCGTTGTCGCCACCCCGGGCCGTCTGTGCGACCACCTGCGTCGTGACGAGAAAGTCCTGTCGACCGTGAACCACCTGGTTCTCGACGAAGCCGACGAAATGTTGAAACTGGGCTTCATGGATGACTTGGAAGTCATCTTCAAGGCGCTGCCACCGACCCGTCAGACCGTGCTGTTCTCGGCCACCCTGCCGCAGTCGATCCGTGCCATCGCCGAACGCCACCTGCGCGATCCGCAACACGTGAAGATCCAGACCAAGACCCAGACCGTTACTGCGATCGAACAGGCTCACCTGTTGGTTCACGCTGACCAGAAGACCTCGGCTGTATTGAGCCTGTTGGAAGTCGAAGACTTCGATGCGCTGATCATGTTCGTGCGCACCAAGCAAGCCACCCTTGACCTGGCCAGCGCCCTGGAAGCCAAAGGCTACAAGGCCGCTGCGCTCAACGGTGACATCGCCCAGAACCAGCGTGAGCGCGTGATCGATTCCCTCAAGGATGGCCGTCTGGACATCGTTGTGGCGACCGACGTTGCCGCTCGTGGCCTTGACGTTCCACGTATCACCCACGTGTTCAACGTTGACATGCCTTACGATCCGGAATCCTACGTTCACCGTATCGGCCGTACCGGCCGTGCCGGTCGCGAAGGCCGTGCACTGCTGCTGGTGACTCCGCGTGAGCGCCGCATGCTGCAAGTGATCGAGCGTGTAACCGGTCAGAAAGTTGCCGAAGTGCGCCTGCCGGACGCCCAGGCCGTTCTCGATGCGCGCATCAAGAAACTGACCAACAGCCTGGCGCCACTGGTGGCTGACGCTGAATCGACCCACGGCGACCTGCTGGACCGCCTGACCGCCGATATCGGTTGCACTCCGCGTGCCCTCGCTGCAGCGTTGCTGCGCAAAGCCACCAACGGTCAGGCCCTGACCCTGGCGGCCATCGAGAAAGAACGCCCACTGGTACCGAACAACGCGCCACGCGGTGATCGTCCAGAGCGTACCGGCGATCGTCCGGACCGTGGCGATCGTGAGCGTCGTGCTCCGGTTCCATTGGCCGAAGGTCGTGCTCGTTGCCGTACCGCGCTGGGCGCGCGTGACGGTATCGCGGCCAAGAACCTGCTGGGCGCTATCCTCAACGAGGGTGGCCTGGCACGTGAAGCCATCGGTCGCATCCAGGTCCGTGATAGCTTCTCCCTGGTGGAGCTGCCGGAAGATGGTCTGGAAAAACTGCTGGCCAAGTTGAAAGACACTCGCGTTGCCGGTAAGCAGTTGAAGCTGCGTCGCTACCGCGAAGATTGATCCGCCCCTTGGGCTGATTGATCGCACATAAAAAATCCCCGACTGGTTCGGGGATTTTTTTGTTTAAAATTTAGTAACAGTGACTTGGATGTTCAACGAGTTGCAAGGCGTAAATGTCTGAATAAAATCAGGCAAGTTTTTGCGCACTCTTCGGAAAAAGCTTATACGCATCAAATAGACGGGAGAAGTACTTTTTGCTCTTACTGGCAAAAAGAGAGTGTGGAAATGAGAATACAAAATAATCAGCTGGCACAAAGTTATGAGTCCATGAGCAGGCTGGAGGCGGGCGCCATGAATAATGAAGGAAGCCTTTATGAGGTTTCCCCGAATAAAAAATCACACCCGATGCAGAGAACATTGGATCAGCTCAATATCAATATAAATCTTAATGACCGTTCGTCGCAGCGTTCTCAGGGAGAGCGTACGGTGTTCGCTCACAAAACCGCTGAAGGTTATAATTTAAACACCGGCTTATTCATAAATGATACTGCTCAAGGTGATCGATATGGAGAGTTCAGGTTTTATTCGGGTGTAGGGACTAAGAAGTATCAAGCACCCGACTGCAATGTCTTGAGTTTTGATAAGGAAAGTCTTGCGAAGCTGAAAGATACTTATCGCCAAGTTGAGGGTGTCACAAAATTCCTGCATGATTTTCTTAATCTGACACCGTGTAAAGATAGTGCTGGTTATCAGCTATCCCCACAAAGATTCGAATATTTTAATCCTCTGGACAAGGCGTCAAATGGCTTTTTGATATTTCCCAACCTGCCCTATATTGATATGAAGGAGTATTCTGAAAATGAAAAGACCCTCAAGGATAAAAAAGGCGGCGTTACCTTAGGTGCGTGGGCGATTCATCCTAACCAGCAAATGCCGCTGGTAGATAAAATGACGGGCGAGGCAGGGGCCAACGCTCATCAACTCAGGGGTGATTATAAGAGTAACTCAAGAACACTGGATCACATCGAGGAGGGTACCGGTGTTAAATACCTGTCCTCCATTCTGGATTTAAATAAAAGCGATCTGCCAATGCTGGAAAAGCTGAGGGGCGATTCTTTACATCATCTTTCTGAGGTTTATGACGTCGATGCTCGGAAAGATAAGGTGAAAATGTTTTTCCATTTCCCGGTTGCAGAAAAAACAGCCACGTTACATCTTCATGTTTGGGCGAATAAAGCGGATCACCCCCTTAACAATGCTCGTTCATTTGAGCTTGATGATGTGATTAATACCCTTTCGAGTGGGCGTAATATCGAAGATCTGATTCTTCAGCGTAACGACGGTAAGTACTATGTGCCGACGTCCGACACAATTGGTTCAATAGAGGGGATTCCCAATGGCGGAGCGAGGAAGAATCCTCATATCATGTCTTTCTCTTCTTCGCCTGATCTTACAAATCTACGCCGTATGACGCTCGAAGCCACTGGCTAACCCAAAGTACGGCCGAGACTTTGACCAGTGTATTGACAGATAGCTTGTCGGGTGGATGTCAAGGACAGTGAGCGTGATTGGCTCAACAGTGAGTTGGGCGCGCTGGTCATATGATTCACCACTGTTTTTAGTATGCGGACAAACCAGTCCAGATAGTTGCTCGCGAGCAATTGACTTGCGATGAGTTAATCAAATCGATAAATATCCATTCCTAACGCTCCCATCGTAAAACCCTGATGCGTGACGCTGAATAACTTTCCGGCGCCTTGTGCAAAGAACAATGGCAGAAGATGTTCATCGCTGGGATGGCTACGCACCGCATGGGGAGCCTCGCGACGATAGTCTTGCAAGGTGGTTTCATCGTTGATCTCCAGCTTTTCCACTATCCAATTACGGAATTCCTGCGCCCAGGGCTCAATGCTCTCAGGTCCTGCATGCCAGTCCAGTTCGCCCAGGTTATGAGTGATGCTGCCGGAGCCAATCAACAACACACCTTGTTCACGCAACCCGCCGAGAGCACGTCCAACCCTGCTCTGCAGGGCTGGGCCCATGCGGCTGGGCAGCGACACTTGCACCACCGGGATATCCGCCGCCGGGTACATCAGCGACAGGGGCACCCAGGTGCCATGGTCGAAGGGGCGGCGCTCATCGATGTGCGCACCCAGGCCATCGGCATGCAGCAATTCGACGATTTCAGCCGCCAGTCGTGGGTCGCCCGGCGCGGGATACTGCACGGCAAACAGCTCGCGAGGGAAACCCCCGAAGTCATGCCAGGTCTCGGGCGCGCTGGCGCCACTGACCAGCAACTCCTGGCTTTCCCAATGCGCCGATACCACCACAATCGCCTTCGGGCGCGGCAGCTCGGCGGCCAGGCGTTGCAACGCCGGGCCGCTCGCGCCGGGTTGCAGGGCGAGCATGGGGGAACCGTGCGAGATAAACAGGCTGGGGAGCATAATAGGAGTCCTGAGGGTTAACATAGGCCCATCTTCAGTCAGATCATCAATCAAAATCTAATATAAGTTTTAGTGCTTTTTGATCGAATTTTCGAGGTGATTTATGCAGCCTGAGTTTTGGCAGGAGCGTTGGGCCCGCAACCAGATTGGCTTTCATTTGCCCGAGGTCAACCCCTATCTGCAGCGGCATTGGCCGCAGTTGGGGCTGGTGGATGGGGCCAAGGTGCTGGTGCCGTTGTGTGGCAAAAGCCTGGATCTGGTATGGCTGGCCAGTCAGGGCTGCCACGTGATGGGGGTGGAACTGTCGGAGCAGGCGGTGGAGGCGTTTTTCAACGAGCAGGGGCTGGCGCCGCAGATCAGCCGAAGGGGCGACTTCAAGGTGTACCAGACGGGCTTGATCGAGGTGTGGTGTGGCGATTTCTTCGCGCTCGACGCACATGCAGTCGCTGGTTGCAGCGCCCTGTATGACCGCGCAGCGTTGATCGCGTTGCCGCCGTTGATGCGCGCCCAATACGCCGAGCGCCTCACTGCCTTGCTGGGTCGTGGTTGCCAGGGCCTGCTGGTTACGCTCGATTACGACCAGGTGCAAAAGGCCGGGCCGCCTTTTGCCGTCAGCGATGCTGAAGTGCGCGTATTGCTGGGCGAGCACTGGGCATTGGACAAGCTCGAAGAGCAGGACATTCTGGGCGAAAGCTGGAAGTTTGTTCAGGACGGTGTCACCCGCCTTGACGAGCGGGTTTACCGGTTGACCAGGGTCTGAATCACGCCCGCAAAAAAAAGGGGCGATTCAATCGCCCCTTTTGTCTTGCCCGATGCTGTCAGCCACGACGACGCAATGCGTCAATCCGCTCTTCCAGAGGTGGGTGGCTCATGAACATGCGCGCCAGGCCTTGCTTGATGCCACCGTTGATACCAAAGGCGGTCAGGCTGTCCGGCATATGCACCGGCAGGCCTTGTTCGGAGCGCAGGCGCTGCAGTGCGCCGATCATCGCGCTGGTGCCCGCCAGGCGTGCGCCGGCTTCGTCTGCGCGGAACTCACGTTTACGCGAGAACCACATCACGATGGCGCTGGCCAGGAAACCCAGCACCAGCTCGGCGAATATGGTTGCCACGAAGTAGGCAATACCGCGGCCTTCTTCGTTCTTGAAGATCACCTTGTCGACGAAGTTGCCGATGATCCGTGCGAAGAACATCACGAAGGTGTTCACCACGCCCTGTACCAGCGCGAGGGTGACCATGTCGCCATTGGCCACGTGGCCGATCTCGTGGGCCAGCACTGCTTTGACTTCGTCCGGCGAGAAACGCTCCAGCAGGCCCTGGCTGACGGCGACCAGTGCGTCGTTCTTGTTCCAGCCGGTGGCAAAGGCGTTGGCCTCGTAAGCAGGGAAAATCCCCACCTCGGGCATTTTGATGCCTGCTTCTTGAGACAACTGCTCCACGGTTTGCATCAGCCATTGTTCATGGCGAGTGCGTGGTTGAGTGATGATCTGGGTGCTGGTGCTCATTTTCGCCATCCACTTGGAGATGAACAGCGAGAACAGCGAACCGGCAAAACCAAAGACCGCACAGAAAATCAGCAGCTGATTGAGGTTCAGATCAACCCCGTTGGCCGCCATGAACCCATTAAAGCCAAAAAGGCTCAGGGTGACGCTGGCAATCAGTACGACTGCCAGGTTAGTGGCCAAGAACAGCAGGATGCGCATCATGGTTGTAGAATTCTCCTCATGCTTAATATGTCGCTTACTGCGGGGTATATAAGGTGCGGCCTGGGGTGATTCAACCGGGCGACTATTTCAAACTGTGTCCTACAGCGAAAATGTAGCGCGTTGAAGGGATTTTCCCACATCCAATCCTCTGCCGATTAGCCGCTTGGCGTGTCGAACAACCCGTTAACACTAGGGCAGGGCGGCTGGCGCGGTGCCATCGTCGGCGCCGAGGCTGCCCTTGCCAAAGAAGTGTTGCCAGATAATCGCTGTACGACCAAATGAAGGTCGTACAGCCACATTTCCCTTACTGGCGATAGGACTTGAGGAAGTTGCCGATGCGACCGATGGCCATATCCAGCTCATCCACGCGCGGTAGGGTCACCACGCGGAAGTGGTCCGGCCACGGCCAGTTGAACGCGGTGCCTTGCACTACCAGCAGCTTTTCCGACAGCAGCAGGTCGAGCACGAACTTTTCGTCGTTGAGGATCGGGCAGACTTTCGGGTCAATCCTCGGGAATGCATACAACGCCCCCATGGGCTTCACGCAGCTGACGCCCGGGATTGCGTTGAGCAACTCCCAGGTGCGGTTACGTTGCTCCAGCAGGCGACCTTGGGGCAGGACCAGATCGTTGATGCTCTGGTAGCCGCCGAGGGCGGTCTGGATCGCGTGCTGGCTCGGCACGTTGGCGCACAAGCGCATGTTGGCCAGCATGTCGATGCCTTCGATATAGCTCTGGGCGTTGTGCTTGGGCCCGGAAATGGCGATCCAGCCGGAGCGGAAGCCCGCCACGCGGTAGGATTTGGACAAGCCGTTGAAGGTCAGGCACAGCAGGTCCGGGGCCAGGGAGGCAGTGCATACGTGGACTGCGTCATCGTAAAGAATCTTGTCGTAGATCTCATCGGAGAACACCACCAGGTTGTGTTGGCGCGCCAGTTCGAGCATGCCCAGCAGCACTTCCCTGGAATATACGGCGCCGGTGGGGTTGTTCGGGTTGATGATCACCAGGGCCTTCGTGTTCGGGGTGATCTTGGCCTTGATATCGGCCAGGTCAGGGAACCAGTCGGCACCTTCGTCGCAGAGGTAATGCACCGGGTGGCCACCGGCCAGGGTCACGGCGGCGGTCCACAATGGGTAGTCCGGCGCCGGCACCAGCACTTCGTCGCCGTTGTTGAGCAGGGCTTGCAGCGACATCACGATCAGCTCGGACACGCCATTGCCCAGGTAGATGTCCTCAATCCCGACACCTTCCACCTGCTTCTGCTGGTAATACTGCATCACCGCCTTGCGCGCGCTGAACAGGCCTTTGGAGTCGCTGTAGCCCTGTGCCGTGGGCAGGTTGCGGATCACGTCCTGGAGGATTTCGTCGGGCGCTTCGAAACCAAAGGGCGCCGGGTTGCCGATGTTCAGCTTGAGGATGCGGTGGCCTTCCTCTTCCAGGCGTTTGGCGTGCTTGAGCACCGGGCCGCGAATGTCGTAGCAGACGTTGGCGAGCTTGTTCGATTTGCTGACCTGCATGGCGATGTGATCCTGAAAATGAACGATCCAGACGGCGTGGGCACTACCGTACTGTGAATCCTGCGCGGCCCGCACCTTAAATACGTTTGAATGCCGGTGGCGCGGGTGCCAGACTGGTGTTTTGAAGAGGCGCAATCATACGTGCCGCCTGATCCACGGAAAAGACACAGATCAGGGTTTTTCAGTTGCCGAGGTGTATCGATGGAAAAGCTGCAGAAAACCGTTGATGAATGGAAAGCCATGCTCGATCCGGAGCAGTACAACGTGTGCCGTCTCAAAGGCACTGAGCGACCTTTCAGCGGCAAGTACAACGAAACCAAGACCGACGGTGTGTATCACTGCATTTGCTGCAATGAGGCGCTGTTCGATTCCAAGGCCAAGTTTGACTCGGGCTGCGGCTGGCCCAGCTTTTACGAGCCGATTGCCGACAGTGCCATGGTCGAGATCCGCGATGTCAGCCACGGCATGATTCGCACCGAAGTCACCTGCGCCAAGTGCGATGCACACCTGGGGCACGTGTTCCCGGACGGCCCGCCGCCGACCGGCCTGCGTTACTGCATCAACTCGGTGTGCCTGGACCTGGTGCCACGCTGAGAGAGCACGTGTTCGACCACAATGTGGGAATGCCAGTCCGTTAAGCGTACATCGCCCTTTGTAGGGGCGAGCTTGCTCGCGAAAAATGTCGACGATAATGCGTGCTTTCTGAATGAGCGCGGTGACTGTGAGTTTTTCGCGAGCAAGCTCGCTCCTACAAAAAGCCTTTATTGACTGGCATTCACATGGAGGGCTGGTTGATGGGACGTCATCATTCCCGCTTATTAGTTTGTACACAATTCAATTGCGTACTATCTTTCTGCTTCCCCTTTGCCAGAGTCACTGCCATGAGCGACAACCTGCTGAGCATCCCTTGCACTACGATCAAGGGTGAGCAAAAGACCTTGGCCGATTTCGCCGGCAAGGCCATCCTGGTGGTCAACACCGCCAGCAAATGTGGTTTCACCCCGCAGTACAAGGGCTTGGAACAACTCTGGCAGCAATACAAGGACCAGGGCCTGGTGGTGCTGGGTTTTCCTTGCAATCAATTCGGCAAGCAGGAGCCGGGCAATGAAGGCGCGATAGCCGAGTTCTGCGAGCTGAATTTCGGCGTCAGTTTTCCTTTGTTCAAAAAGATCGACGTCAACGGCAGCGACGCCCACCCGCTGTTCGTGCAGCTGAAAAAGCAGGCGCCGGGGCTGCTGGGCTCAAAGAATATCAAATGGAATTTCACCAAGTTCCTCATCGGGCGTGATGGCAGGCAGGTCAAGCGTTTTGCACCGACCACCAAGCCTCAGGATCTGAGCCAAGAGATCGAAGCGCTGCTCAAATGACCGATGCTGGTGCAAGTCAGAGGCTTGTCGTCTCAGGCACCCACAGGTCCAGCAGGGCCTTGAGTTCTTCACGGCGAAACGGCTTGGCCAGGTAGTCATTCATCCCCGCCGCACGGCAACGCTCACGTTCTTCGGAGAGGGCGTTGGCGGTCAAGGCAACGATCGGCAGGTCCGGCCAGCGACCGCTCTGGCGAATCTGCCGGCTCGCTTCGTAGCCGTTCATCACGGGCATGTTGCAGTCCATCAACACCATATCGAAACGCTGGTCCTCAAGACACTTGAGGGCTTCGCCACCGTGGGCGGCCACAATGACTTCGCAGCCGAGCTTGCCGAGCATGCCCTTGGCCACCAGTTGATTGACCGGGTTGTCCTCCACCAGCAGGATGCGCGCGCGATGGCTGAGGGAGGTGGCGTCGATTCGCACCGGGTCCGCCATCGGCTGCGTGTCGCTGTGCAAATTACGCTGCAGGATCTGATAGAGCGCGTTACGGCTCAGCGGGCGGGCCTGTTGCTGCAGCGGTGCCAGCGCCGCGACTTCTTCGCCAGGCATGAAATTGCCATAGGCCGTCACTACCAGGATCGGCGCGGTAATGCCCAGCCTCAGGCGGAACAGGCACTCCGGGCAGTCGGTGATCAACAGGTCGGGATGCTGGCCGTTCAGGTCGTCTTCCATGGAATAACAACGCGGCGCCAATCCCCAGTGGGGCAGCAGCACGGTGAGCAATTCTCCCAGGCCACTGCTTCGGTTGGTAATGACGATCACATCCCCCGCCAAGGGTACTTGAGCCGCCGCCGGCAGGTGGGTGGGCAGCGGCAGGTCGACGCAGAACTGGCTGCCGAAGCCGACCTCCGAACTGATGCTCAAACGGCCCTGCATGGCCTCGCACAGGTTATGGGTCAATGCCAGACCCAAGCCCGTGCCGCCGTATTGGCGGGTGATACCGGCACCGGCCTGGGTGAACGGCTGGAAAATCTTGACCTGGGCATCCTGGGCAATACCGATACCGGTATCGCAGACTTCAATGCGGATCCCTTCGCCGTGTTGGCTCAGGCGGACATCCACGCGGCCGAAGCGGGTGAATTTCAAGGCATTGGACAGCAGGTTACTGACGATTTGCCTTACCCGCGTCGGGTCGCCAATCACTTGAGCAGGAAACAGCGGGTCGATCAGGCAGGTCAGTTCCACGCTGGGGGCGGCGTTTTGCGATAACAGGTTGGCGGTGTCTTCCATCAGTGAACCAAGGTCGAACGGGATACGTTCAAGCTCCAGTTGACCCGCGTCGAACTTGGACAGGTCGAGGATATCGTTGAGCAACTCCACCAGTACCTTGCCGGAGTCATGGGCGATGGACAATTGCTGGCGCTGCTCGGCGTTGAGCGGGCTGTCCAACGACAGGGCAATCATGCCCAACAGGCCATTGAGCGGGGTGCGGATTTCATGGCTCATGTTGGCCAGAAACGCCGCCCGCGCCTGGGCCATGCTCAGAGCATTCAATCTGGCAGCCTCCAGCTCATCATTGAACTGGCTCAAGCGCTGGTTGCTGGTCTTGAGCTCAAGGGTGCGCGCAGAAACGATGTCCTCAAGCTGACCCAGGTACTCGGTAAGGCGATCCTCGGCGTGACGACGCTGCTGAATTTCGGTTTCCATGTTTTCGAACTGCTGGTTGGCAACGTTGACCAGCACGCCGATCTCGTCATGCTCATGCCCTGGCGGACAGTCCAGGCGCGCCTGCCTGCGCGTGCTCAATGCCCGAATAATACGCACCAGCGGTTGTGTGAGCATGACGTAGAACAAGCCCAGCAGGATCCCGGTCAGCAGCAGGCTGCGGACAAAGCCGTTGAGCAACGTGACCTCGGCGCGGCGAAGGAAGCGGCCGCCAAACGCGTAGGTGTCTACATCAAGGCGCAGCACGCCGAGGGATTCGTTGGGCATGTGGCTAAGGTACAGACGGTCTTCGAATTGACGGTTGGCGCCAAACAGAAAATCGCTGAGGGGCCGATAATGGCTTTCCTGGCGCGGCCGGTCGACATCGGCCAGCACCACACCGTTGTTGTCGATCAGTTGGGCGTGAAAAATGGCCGGGGAGTGCAGCAGGCCAAGGGTCAGCTCCTGGGCGAGTTCGGCATCGATGTTATAGGCGATGCGTGAGGCGGGGTTGTGGCTGATTTCGATCAGCGAGCGTATTTCACGGTTGATGGATGCGTCTTCGCTGGCATAATCAATGCCGATTTGGATAAGGCTGAGCAAGGTTCCCAAGACGAAACCGACCAGCACAGTCAATCTGGCTTGTTTATAAGACAAGCGGTGGGCGAACTTGATATCCATCGAGTGTTGAACCACTTCACGTTTCCCTTCGCCCGGCAAGCATAGCTGAACATCCACAAATGCTGACTTGCCCGGCATGAATCGATTTTCTTGACGCAGCCTTGTACGGTCTGCCACAGGGTTGTCAATACGCCATCTTTTACAAGAACTTGCCAGAGGAATAGCTGTGGATTCTCGATTGAATGCCTTTCTTGAGCGGGCTGACGCAGTGCTCGCGCGCCTGGAACCCCTGTTACCCGCCCCGCGCCAAGCCATTGACTGGCATCACTGCCTGGCCGCGCGCTGGCAGCGCGAAGGCCGCTCAGGTTTCCTGTTGCCGCTGGACGTCAGCCTGGACATGCGTCTGTCTGACCTGATCGGCGTCGACAAGCAACGCGAAACGCTGGCGCGCAACACCCAGCAGTTTCTTGACGGCTTACCCGCCAACCATGCGCTGCTATGGGGGTCGCGTGGTACCGGCAAGTCCTCCATGGTCCGCGCCTTGCTCGCCCAGCATGCCAAGGCCGGCCTGCGCTTGATCGAAATCGAGCGTGACCACCTGGCCGACCTGCCGCGCGTGGTCGAGCAACTGCTCAAGCTGCCGCAGCGTTTCATTCTGTTCTGCGACGACCTCTCGTTCGAAGCAGGCGAAGGCGACTATCGCGTGCTCAAGAGTGTACTGGATGGCTCCCTGGAGCAGGCGCCGGAAAACGTATTGCTGTACGCCACCTCCAACCGCCGTCACCTGGTGCCGGAGAACCAGAGTGACAACGACAATTGGAAGCGCGTGGATGGCGAACTGCACCCGAGCGAGGCGGTGGAAGACAAGATCGCCTTGTCCGACCGTTTCGGCTTGTGGCTGTCGTTCTACCCCTTCACCCAGGAACACTTCCTGAATGTGGTGGAACATTGGATCGGTGAGCTTGCAGGCAAGGCCGGCCTGCAGTGGCAGCGCGATGAACAACTCGACATTCTTGCGGTGCGCTGGGCCACCGGGCGCGGTAACCGCAATGGCCGCTGTGCCTATCAGTTCGCCCGTTACTGGGTGGGTCTCAAATTGCTGGAGCGTCAACCATGATCGACTTGCAACAGGCCGGCACCGGCCTGGATGGCTATGCCCTGCTGTGCGCGCAATTGGAGTCTCTGCTGGCCGATGAGCGGGATTTCATCGCCAACAGCGCGCAGTTTTCTGCGTTTCTGTTCAATCAGTTGGATGACCTGAACTGGGCGGGCTTTTACCTTAATCGCAATGAGGAGCTGGTGCTTGGTCCATTCCAGGGCCAGATTGCCTGTGTGCGGATCCCTTTCGGTCGTGGTGTGTGTGGCGCCGCCGCCGCGACCCGGCAGACCCAGCGAGTGGAAGACGTGCATGCGTTTGCCGGGCACATTGCCTGTGACAGCGCCTCGAACAGCGAATTGGTAGTGCCGCTGGTCAAGAACGGCCAGTTGATCGGCGTCCTTGACCTCGACAGCCCATCGCTGGCCCGTTTTACCCCCCAGGACCAGATGGGTATCGAACAGTTGGCGGCTATTTTTCTGCGCTTGACCGATTGCTGACCGAGCGAGGCGAGGAATGCCATTCAGTTAAGCGTACACCGCCCTTGTAGGAGCGAGCTTGCTCGCGAAAAATGTCAACGATAACGCGTGCTTCCTGAATGAACGCGGTGCCTGTGAGTTTTTCGCGAGCAAGCTCGCTCCTACACTGACTTATTGGCTGTCCAGTTCATGCAGTTGAACTTGCAGCGCCCGTTCCAGCTCGAGCATGAGCTTTTCCAGGGATTTGATCCCCGCCTCGACCACTCGTCGATCGTCGTCGCGGGAACAGGCTTGTTCCAGGGCTTCGCATTGCCCGGCCAGGGCATTGGCTTGGACGATGCGTGCGGCCCCCTTGATCTTGTGGGCTTGTTCGATAATGTCCATGGATGATGCCTTGCGATCCAGCAGCGCGGTGAGTGCCTGACGATCATGAACGCTGCTGGTCAGCAGTTCTTCGAGCAACCGTCGACTCAATTGCGGATCGCCTCCCGTCAGTGCGTCCAGGCACGCCAGGTCCAGGCGCTGGCTCGTGGGCTGCGGTGTGATTTGCGCGAGTTGCCGCTCCAGTATCGTGAGACTGATGGGCTTGAACAGGCAGTCATCCATGCCCGCTTCCACGCAGCGTTGTCTTTCTTCCGGTTGGGCATTGGCGGTGAACCCCAGTACCACACAGGGTGCCAACTGTTCGCGTTGCTCGTATTCACGAATCGAACGGCTCAATTCGTACCCATTCATGATAGGCATGTTGCAGTCGGCGATCACCAGGTCGAACTGTTCCTGGCGCCACGCCTGGAACCCCGCAGCGCCGTGCTCGGCGGCGGTGAACTGATGGCCCAGGTAGCCCAGTTGCTGGCACATCAGCAGGCGGTTCGCCGGGTGGTCGTCTACCACCAGCACATTGAGGACCGGGGTAGAGGCCGGCTTGGCTGGCGCATGCTCGCCCACGGTCGTGACCGGGCGCAGGCGCGGCATTTTCAGGTTGACGTGCACCTGGGTGCCGACCATGGGCACGCTGCTCAAGCTTAACTGGCCGCCCATCATTGCGCAGAGGCTGCGGCAGATCACCAGGCCCAGGCCGGCGCCACTTCTGGCCAGGTGCCCGGAGTTGTCGGCCTGGGCAAATGGCTCGAACAGGCGCAGTTGGTCGTCGCGGTTGATGCCTATGCCGGTGTCTTCCACGATCAGCTTCAGTTCGACCTGCTCCGGTGTCTGGCTCGGTTGCACCTCCACCTTGACCTTCACCTGTCCATGCTCGGTGAACTTGATGGCGTTGCTCACCAGGTTGGACAGCACTTGCTTGAAGCGCAGCGGGTCTATCAAGACTTCGATGTCGCTCAGGTCGGGCTTGAACTCCAGTAGCAAGCTGAGGGTTTTCTGGCGTGCAAGGCCATCGAAGACGCGCACCACGGACTCAATCACTTCCCTCAGATTGACGCGCTCCGGAGCCAGGCTCAGACGCCCGGACTCAATACGCGCGATATCGAGAATATCGCCTATCAGCTCCAGTAGATCCTTGGCTGAGTTGTACGCTACTTCTATCGCCGGACGGTCGAGATGCCCTTGGTCGGCACGCTTGAGTGTCAGTTCGAGCATGCCGATCACGGCGTTCATCGGGGTGCGTATCTCGTGGCTCATGGTGGCAAGGAAGGTGCTTTTGGCGCGGTTTGCCTCATCGGCGCGTTCTTTGGCGGCACGCAGCTCATCAAACAACTGGCGTCGTTCACTGATATCGATCCAGCCGCCAATGATGCCCTGGACTTCGCCGATGGAGTCGCGGTAGGGCAGGATCCAGTGGTAGATCGTCAGCTTCTTCTCGTGGATATGCAGCGTGCGGTCCAGGATCAATGGCGTGCCCTCAGCCACCACCCGCAGGTAGTCGGCGTGGTACTGCGCCGCTTCAGGCGCCAGGGCCATGCTCATCTGGGTCACGCTTTTGCCGATCACATCCTCTCGCTTGACGTCGAATGTCTGCAGGTAGCTGTCATTGCAGGTTTGCAGCAAGCCATTACGGTCACGGACATAGATGGGGTGTGGCGTTTCGTTGACCAGTGCGCGCATGAACTCGAACTGATCATTGAGGGCGCGCTCGGCCATTTTTCGTTGCCTGATCTGGCGGCGCATGTAGGCGTTCCAGGTCAGGGAAACCAGGAGCAACAACCCCGTTCCGATGACGATCCTGGCAATCAGTTGGTTGTAATTGCGCCAATAGCTGTCGGACTCGACGGTGTAGCCACGCCAGCGACTGTTGATCACGCCCATTTCGTCCGGGGCGATACTGAGCAGCGCCTTGTCGAGGATCGAGCTCAATTCGGTGGCATGGCGTGATGTGGCCAGGGCGAATGTTGCAGGCGTTGTGCCGATGCTGGTCGTGATCTGCAGCTTGTCCCGGAAAACTTTCGAGGACAGGAAGTAGTTGGCAATCAGCAGCGTGTTCACCGCGCCGTCCACTTGTCCTTGTGCCAGCAACTCGGATGCCCTGAAGGTATCGCCGGTTTCCACCAGTTGAATCTGGGGATAGTCCTTGCGCAGGGTATCGGCCAGTGGGGTGCCTCGGGTCACCGCCAGGCGCTTGCCCGTCATCTGCTCCAGGTTCCCGGGCGCTCCAGGCTCTTTGCGGGTCAGCAACACATACGAGTTTTCCAGGTAGGGACGGCTGAAACTCAACTGAGCCTCCCGTTGGTTACTCGGTACGATGGCCCCGATCATGTCGACGTTCTGCGCGGCGACCTGTTCGATCATATCGTCAACTTCACGCCCACGCTGAACCGCGAAACGCAAGCCGGTACGCAAGCGAATGAGTTCAAGAAGGTCGGCGGTGATACCGCGAAAGTTGCCCTCCGCATCGAAGAAAGTGAGTGGGGCAAAGGTTTCATTGACGATGACTGTCACGATCGGGTGCGCCTTCAGCCAGCGTTCCTCGCGTGGGGTCAGTTGCAGTTTCTTGTCGGTCAGCAGGATGTCGCTGCCGGCGCTCCAACGCTTGGCGATGCTGTCGCGTTCGTTGATGGGCACAGCCGCCAGCACCGTGTCGACAATGCTCAAGAGAATGAAGTTGTCGTGGCGCAGGGCAAAGCTGAAACCATAAGCTTCATGCTTGCCGAAATTGGCCATGCGGATGTTTTTCAGGTAGCCCTTGTTAATCATGAAATGGGTGGAAATGGTGTCGCCGAGAAAGAC
The DNA here is from genome assembly GCF_002934065.1 of Pseudomonas orientalis. Classification (NCBI taxonomy): domain Bacteria; kingdom Pseudomonadati; phylum Pseudomonadota; class Gammaproteobacteria; order Pseudomonadales; family Pseudomonadaceae; genus Pseudomonas; species Pseudomonas orientalis. The sequence continues at coordinate 1,880,254 of NZ_CP018049.1, forward strand.
ATCCGCCTGGTCGAATGCCACGGCATTCAGTGCGTTCTGATAAGAGGGATAGGGGCGGATATCCGCCTTGGGGTACAGCTTCTCAACCTCTTCAAGGGGCAGGTAATGATAAACCAGGCTTAAGCGCAGCCCTTCCAGGCCATTGCTGAGACTTCGGGTTTCTCCCTCGCGAGTCACCAGTACCGGCTGGTCCACGGCATAAGGCGCCGACAGTGTCAGATTGGGGTTTGCTGCTTCAAAGCCATTGGAGGAGCCCAGCAAGTCAATGTCGCCGGCTTCAAGGGCCTGAATGGCGGACAACCGTGAAGGGTAGCGAAGGACCTTGATCGGTATGGCAAGTGCCTTGGCCAGCAGGCCTGCATAATCTGCGGTAAGGCCCTCGTAATCGCGGCCACTGGAGGTGAGGTCGAACGGCGGGTAATCAGGCGCAGCGGTACCCAGTACCAGTTCGCGCTTGTACTGCAGCCACTGGCGCTGGGTCCTGTCCAGTCGAGTGTCCAGTTGAACGGTTCCCGCGCGACTCAATAAGGTGAAGTGTTGGGGGGGGATGGGGGAGTCCGCGAGCACGGTCGTGCTGAAGTACAGGCTGGCACTCAATATAATCAAATAGTCCTTGATACGGCTGGGCATCCGCTTTCTCACACTAGCGCGTTTCGTTTTGCCATCTCGATGAGCTCAACTAAAGACTGGGCTTTTAGTTTTTGCATTAATCTCTTTTTATAGGTGCTGACTGTTTTATTGCTCAAGAACATGCCTTTGGCTATTTCTTTGTTAGTGCGGCCTTGTGCAAAAAGTTGCAGGACCATGAGTTCTCGGTCGTTAACGGCCTTGAACAGTTCCAGCTCCTGACTGTCAACACCTTCCGTTCCATTTGCATTCAACGCCTGGCTGGGGAAGTAGTTGTAACCGGACAGTACTGCGCGAATAGCACTCAGCAGTTCGCTCAGGTCACCTTCCTTGCAGACGTAACCGTCAGCGCCCGAACGCATGCAGCGCGTGGCAAACAGGGTTGGGCATTGAGCCGTGAGGACCAGGGTTTTCATCGAAGTGTTCATGGCGTTGAATCGACAGAGCACTTCCAGGCCGTCAAGTTTCGGGATGCTGATATCGAGAATGACCAAGTCGGGCAGGCATTCGCGGACCATTTGTATGGCGTCGCATCCGTTATCCGTTTCTCCAACGACTTTGTAGCCTTCATGTTCCAGTAACATTCTGATGGCAAGCCGTATAACGGGGTGGTCGTCGATAATAAAAACGGTGTTCATAATCAAATTCCATGCAGGTGCAAATAAAGCGGTCACATTAGCTCAGAAGAAGCGGCAGCAGCATGAAGCAGGGGGTGAACAGGTACAAAACAGGAAGTTTCCTACATCAAAAGAGGTAGGGGACTACAAGTCGATGGGTAATTGTGACACTTGAGGTGTGGGCTTTTAGGGCGTGCGGCTTGGTTAACGGTCATAAGCGATTTACGGCGGCGATCACGTTAATTTTCGCAGTTAATAAGGTTAAAAGTCCTACTTTGATAAGGTTTGAGTCAGGGCCATCAAACTTTCAAGTTCACCTCTGTTTAACGGTTTTGATAAGCAGCCCAGTAGTGGAAGGTCACGCTGCGTAGCTTGCGTGGTCAGTTTGAGCAATTCTGCCGCTGGTAGCCCGCTCAATAGAATCGCGCTGGTAATAAATTGACCGCGGCTGGCGATGTCTACCAATTCCAGACCCGGCAGGTCAGGTAAGCACTGGTCGCATAACATCAAGTCGTAAGAGAACTCGGATTGAGTCATTGTGCATATGGCCTGCTCCGCATTTTCCACGGGGGTGATTTGGTCGAAACCAAAGCTTCTCAGTAAGCACTGGGTGGCCAGGAGTTGAAAGGGATGATCCTCTACCAGAAGAATACGAGGGGGGTGTCTGGGCATAAAGAGCACACGGTGAGTCAAGCATCAATGGGAGCGTAGGAGTTGCTCGTCTGGTCCGCGGGGGCGTGCGTGATTATTCCTCGAGAATGTGTACGAATTCGATCAGGCCGCTCTGTTCCCATCGTAGGGCAATTCCTTCAGGGCGAAGAGCGGCCTTATCCAGACGTTATTGAGGACTGGAGCGTCCTGTCATTTCCCGTGCCATCTCGGTGGCATAGCTGTCGGTCATACCGGCGATAAAATCAATCATGCGCAGGAAGGCAGCGTGCAACGACCAGGCGGGGTCCGGCGCGCTGTTGCCCAACAAGTCGAGAATGCGCTGGTTCTTGAACGACGGCGTACGCCCACCGTGTTGCTCCAGGGCCGCACCGCAAAACGCGTTCAGCAGGATCTCCAGGGTGGTGTAGGCGCCGATTTCATGCAGGGTCTTGCGCTTGTCTTGAAAGATTTTCTTGCGCGCCATGTCCTTGGCATCCAGTACACAGCGCTTTGCCGGACCATGCATGTGCTCTACCAGATCGCCAGGCAGGGTGCCGGCAAGCAGAGCATCCTGCTGTTCGACGAAGGCGCGCGCCGCCGCATTGGTCAGGTGCTCGATGGCCTTGCCGCGCAGGATTGCCAGCTTGCGACGGCGCGAGTCTGACGCGCCCAGCTGTCGGTACGTCTGCGGCAGGTCATCACCCACCAGGTCGAGCAGCAGTGACTCGACTTCGGCGTACTCCAGCAACTCCATTTCCAGGCCATCTTCCAGGTCGATCAACGCATAGCAGATGTCGTCGGCGGCCTCCATCAAGTACACCAACGGGTGGCGGGCCCAGCGTTGTTCCTCCAGTTGAGGCAGGCCGAGCCTATGAGCGATCTGTTCCAGAATAGGCAGCTCGCTCTGGTAGCAGCCGAACTTGTGTTTCTTGTAGCCCAACGAGTCTGCGTGGCGGGCAGTCCAGGGGTACTTGAGGTAGGTGCCCAAGGTGGCATAGGTCAGCCGCGTGCCGCCGTCGAATTGATGATATTCAAGTTGGGTCAATACACGGAAACCCTGGGCATTACCTTCAAAGTTGAGGAAGTCATTGCGCTCGGCGCTGCTCATGTCATCCAGCCAGCCGCGCCCGGCGGCCTGCTGGAACCAGTGACGGATAGCGTCTTCGCCGGAGTGCCCGAAGGGAGGATTGCCGATGTCATGGGCCAGGCAGGCCGACTGCACCACCATGCCCAGATCGCTTGGATCGCACCAGTCGGGCAGGGCGCCACGCAACGTTTCGCCAACACGCATGCCAAGGGAACGTCCCACGCAACTGACTTCCAGCGAGTGGGTCAGGCGTGTGTGGATATGGTCGTTGCTCGAAACCGGATGCACTTGGGTCTTGCGGCCCAGGCGACGGAAAGCGCCGGAGAAAATAATGCGGTCATGGTCTTTGTGAAAAGGACTGCGGCCCAGTTCTTCAGGGCTGTGCAGCGACTTGCCAAGGCGTTCACGGGTCAACAGGGTGGGCCAATCCAAGGCGGGTACGCTCCGTACGGTGAATGACAGGTGCAGCTTCCCGTTTCCACGCTGGCGGGGCAAGCGCAATGTTGAAGACGATTGTTTCAAGCGCGATGAACAGCAGGCACTGACCGCCGTTGCGCAAGTGCTCGGCGGTCAGGTCATGGTGTTGAGCGAACGGAGCTTATCGTTTGCGCGAAGCGCCTTGCATGGCCAGTTTGATCAGCGGGATCAACCCGGCGCCCAGGCGTACCAGGCGCGTAACGCTACCGATACTGCCGCCCTTGGCACCCTTGCCGGTAAAGAATCCCATCAGGGTCACCGCTGCCACGCCCCACAGCGGCGCGTGCTTGATGCCCAGGCTGTCCTGCCAGTTGTGACGCATGTCGCGCACTTTGTGCAGGGGCGCCATCAGTTGCTGGGATTCATGACGGATTTCCTGACGGTGCATTTCCATGCGCAGGCGAATCAACGCCTTGCGCATTTCCCGACGGGACGTGTTTTGCGGGATTTCAGGCAGGCTCATGGCAACAGACGCTCCCGATCATTGGCCAGTTCTTCAAGGGTGGCATGGAAGGGGGTGGACTCATCGAACACCGCCGCTTTCAAGCGGACCCCGCAGAATGCTGCGGCCAGTGTATAAAACATGCACAGACAGATGATCCCGGTCAGGCGGTAGCCGGTGTCCCACACCAGGATCATCACCAGTGTCGATAACCCCACCAACAGCAGCAGGGCAAACACCAACGCCAGGCCGGCAAACAGCAGCAAACTGACAGTGCGTGCCTTCTGCTCCTGTAACTCGATGCCAAACAGTTCGACATGGCTGTGCAATAAGCCGAGGACGGCAGCGCCCAGGCGGCGGGAGGTGGTACCTGCGCCCTTTGACGAGCTGGATTCGTCGATAGCCATGATATTAGCGCCTGGTAGCCAGCAGACCGATCAAAAAGCCCACGCCGGCAGCGATGCCGACGGACTGCCAGGGGTTGGCCTGCACGTAATCTTCCGTCGCAGTCATTGCCGCCTGACCGCGCTCACGCAGGGAGTCTTCAGTCAACTGAAGGGTTTCGCGGGCCTTTAACAGGCTTTCATGAATCTTGGTGCGCAGTTCATCGGCCTGGTCACCGGCCAGTACGGCGGTATCGTCCAGCAGTCTTTCGGTGTCGGCGACGAGGGTCTGAAAATCCGCCATCAGTATTTCTTGAGCAGTCTTTGCTGATTTACCGGCCATGGTTATCTCCGTGTGGCTGTTCTGTACGTGTGGTTTCGAGTCGCGGGGCTTGTCGAAGGTTCACTGTGATTGTGTGGTACAGCTTTTGCTTTGCCTTGGTGCGTATGCTTCGGGGCTTGCGCTGAATCCGGGCGGCCGAGGTGCAAGCCTTGAAAAACCTTACCCTAATTAACTGAAACTCGCGCAAATACCCCTCTCGGGGATTGCCGGTTGTGTTGATCGCTGCGCTAAAGCGGGTCACGCCCTCAGAAGAAGGGTGGGCGCCTTGGTGCCAATTTAGTGCGAGCAACCCTGGCTTGAACCGCTTTGGTGCTTTTTGCCTTACTGCAGGCCTGCCAACTTCCATGGAAAATTTGCAAAGTGCGGTGGACACGCTTGTCCATAGCTCAAACACCCTGTTCATCCTGATTGGCGCGGTCATGGTCCTGGCCATGCACGCCGGGTTTGCCTTTCTGGAGGTCGGCACGGTACGCCAGAAGAACCAGGTCAACGCTTTGTCGAAAATCCTCAGTGACTTCGCGATCTCCACCCTGGCTTACTTCTTTATAGGCTATTGGATCTCCTACGGCGTCAGCTTCATGCAGCCGGCGGCGGTGATCAATGCGGACCATGGCTATGGCCTGGTGAAATTTTTCTTCCTGCTGACCTTTGCGGCAGCGATCCCGGCGATCATTTCCGGAGGGATTGCCGAGCGTGCGAAATTCGCGCCCCAGCTATGTGCAACGGCCTTGATCGTGGCGTTCATCTACCCGTTCTTCGAAGGCATGGTGTGGAACGGCAATTTCGGTCTGCAAGCCTGGCTGCTCGCGACCTTTGGCGCCAGCTTCCATGACTTCGCCGGATCGGTGGTGGTGCATGCCATGGGCGGTTGGCTGGCGCTGGCGGCGGTGTTGCTGCTTGGGTCGCGCAACGGGCGCTACCGCGAAGGGCGCCTGGTGGCGTTTGCTCCCTCGAGCATTCCGTTCCTGGCGCTGGGCTCATGGATTCTGATCGTGGGCTGGTTCGGCTTTAACGTGATGAGCGCACAGACTCTCAATGGCGTCAGCGGCCTGGTGGCAGTCAACTCGTTGATGGCGATGGTCGGCGGCACCGTCGCTGCGTTGGTGATCGGTCGCAATGACCCCGGCTTTCTGCACAACGGCCCGCTGGCCGGGCTGGTGGCGATCTGTGCCGGTTCCGACCTGATGCATCCGGTGGGCGCGCTGGTAACCGGCGTGGTTGCGGGGGGCTTGTTCGTGTGGTGCTTCATGGCCGCCCAGGATCGTTGGAAAATTGATGACGTACTCGGTGTATGGCCGCTGCATGGCCTGTGTGGCGTATGGGGCGGTATTGCCTGCGGCATCTTCGGGCAGGCGGCCCTGGGTGGGCTGGGCGGGGTGAGCCTGACCAGCCAGTTGATCGGTACCACCCTTGGCGTTGCTATCGCGCTGGTCGGCGGCCTGCTGGTGTATGGCGTGATCAAGCGCGTTTGCGGGCTGCGCCTGAGCCAGGAAGAGGAGTATTACGGTGCGGACCTGTCGATCCACAAGATCGGCGCGGTCAGTCAGGATTGATCAGTGCGCGCCTACCGAACAATGTTGGGCTTAGAATGGTGAGGTGTTTTCCATCGGAGTGCATTTGCCATGCTTGCTGAATGCCAGCTGTTCGGCACCCTGGGTTGCCATCTGTGTGAAATTGCCGAAGCCGAAATCATGCCGCTCGTCGAGCACGGGTTGCTCGTGGAGCTGGTGGATATCACCGATCCCGACGACCTGACCGAGGTCTACGGCCTGCGGATTCCGGTGCTCAGGCGGGTGGACACGGGGGCTGAGCTGGACTGGCCGTTCGACACCGGGCAGGTGGTTGCTTTCCTGCGCTGACGTTTATGCGATGGCGAGTTTCCGAATATTACGTTACTGTATGTTTGTACAGCGATTGAATAGAGGGAACGCCCGTGGTGAATGTTGAACAACTGAAAAGCAGCGTCAATCGCATGTCCGCCGACATCGTGCGCGATGCGGTGAACGAGCTGCGCCTCGATGGCCTGGTCACGGAAGGCAAGACGCCCTTCAACAAAGTGCATTTCAACACCTGTTTTGCGGAAATCGAAGCGCTGTTTCAGCGTGCCGGTTATCACAAGCAGCTGGATGTGGTGGGTTATCAGGGTCTGCTCTACGCACTCTATGACCCGGGCCGTTGGGAGGCCGTGGACGTACTGCGCTGGCTCAAGGAGTTTACCGAGGCGGCGAGTGCTTCGCCGGTTTTGCGCGTGCACTCGGCCAAGGCCTGAGATCTGCCCTAGGCTCAATCGCGCGTCATGCGCGATAATGCCTGCCTGTTTATTTCAGGCCTCGAACATCTGCATGTCCACTTCCGGTTTTTCCCCTTCACAGCACCAAGCCAGCACCTTGTACCTGCCGCCTGGCTCGTGGGCGACGGTCCTCGATTGCCTGTGCGAGCATTTCCCGGCGATCGCCCGTGAACAATGGCTGGACCGCATTGCCCGTGGCCGGGTGCTGGATAGTAATGGCCATCCCATCAGGCTGGACCTGGCTTACAAGGAAGGCCTGTGCATTTATTACTTTCGTGAAGTGCCCAACGAGAAGGTGATACCGGTACAAGAAACCATCCTGTACGCCGATGAACACCTGGTGGTGGCCGACAAACCGCATTTTCTGCCGGTGACTCCCGCCGGCGAGTACGTCGAACAAACGCTGTTGCGCCGTTTGATCCGGCGCCTGGGCAACCCCGCCCTGGTGCCCCTGCATCGCATCGACCGGCATACCGCAGGGCTGGTGCTGTTCTCAGCCAATCCCGCCAGCCGCGCGGCCTATCAGCAACTGTTTCCCACGCGGCGTATCGATAAATTCTACGAAGCCATCGCCCCTGCCTTGCCTGACCTGACGTTCCCCCTGGTGCACAAGAGCCGGCTGGTGGACGGCGAGCCTTTCTTCCGCATGCAGGAAGGCCCCGGTGCCAGCAATACCGAAACGGCGGTAGAGGTGCGCGAGAAACACGGCGATCTATGGCGCTACGGCCTGTTCCCGGTCACCGGCAAGAAGCACCAGCTCCGTGTGCACATGAATGCGCTCGGGGCGAGTATCTGCAACGACCCGTTCTATCCCGATGTGATCAAGGACGCCAAGGACGATTACGCCAACCCGCTCAAGTTGCTGGCCCAGGGCGTGCGTTTTATCGACCCGGTCAGCGGCCATGAACGCAGCTTTTACAGTGAAATCACCTTGGACTGGTAAGCGCCAGAAACGACAAGGCCCGCTCGAGGCGGGCCTTGTGGGTAAGCGGTAAGGCTTACAGGTCTTTAACGGTGCGAACCTGATCCTTGTTGATGCGAGTGCGCTTGCCGTCAAGTTGCTGGAACTCGTAGAAGCCCGAATCTTCGTCAAATTTCGGGGTGTCGACGGCCTGGATTTCGCGACCGTCATTCAGGGTGATCACTGTTGGCGAGGCGCAACCGGCGAGGGTGGCGAGGCCCAGTGCAAGCATGAGAGCGGCGATGGTCCGTTGAGTCATGGGTTTGTCTCCGAGAGAATACTTTATAAAATACTGACCTTGTGACGTGTGCAACGTCGGCAAAGTTCCTGATGCAAGGCTCATTCTGACACGCCAGGCCTTGTGTGCAACAGGTCCGGTGTATTGAGGTTGGCCAGGCGCGGGTCACCGGCCGCGCATTCCAGGCCCACGGCGCCCAGCTGCAGCAGGATTTTACGCGGGCTGCGTTCGCCGGCTTTCCAGGCCTGCTCCACCTGATCCTTCAGGGCCACAGGGATGATGCAGAGCAAGGGTTCCCAGAACTCGCCATGGCGCATCATCACCGGAACCTGCGGGTTGCGGTGGGTTGTCGCACGTAAATTTGCCAACAATCGGGCATCGATGTGCGGCACATCACAGGGCAGGACCAGCAGATGCCTATGGCGTGCGGCGAAGAGTCCCGCACGGATACCTGCAAGTGGTCCGGGAAAGTCCGCGCTGTCGTCGCTCACCAGCTGATCGGCGTAGGCTGCATACCGCTCATGATTGCGGTTGCACGAGATGATCAGGTCGTCCGTGAGCGGCCGTGCCAGGCGTTGCAGGTGCGCAATCAAGGGTTGGCCGTGCCACTGCAGCAGGCCTTTGTCCTGGCCGCCCATGCGCTGGCCACGACCGCCGGCCAGCAACAGAATCGAGCAGGGCAGGGGTAAGGATTCAAGAGGCATGAGGGTTCCGCTGCGGCAGGTAAACAGAGGCTTGTGATATAACATCGGGCTGTTCCTTCGACAACCGGACCGTGCCATGAAAGCCAAGGCTGATGCGCCTTTCGTACCTCTGAATATCGCTGTATTGACCGTCAGCGACACCCGCACCCTGGACACCGACACCTCGGGCCAGGTCTTCGTCGACCGCCTGACCGCCGCCGGCCATACCCTGGCCGAGCGCGTGCTGCTCAAGGACGATCTGTACAAGATCCGCGCCCAGGTCGCCCACTGGATCGCCGAAGACGTAGTGCAGGTCGTGCTGATCACCGGCGGCACCGGCTTTACCGGTCGTGACAGCACACCCGAAGCAGTGAGCTGCCTGTTGGATAAACAGGTCGATGGGTTTGGCGAATTGTTCCGCCAGATATCGGTGGCCGATATCGGCACCTCCACCGTGCAATCGCGCGCCCTTGCCGGCCTGGCCAATGGCACCCTGGTGTGCTGCCTGCCGGGCTCCACCAATGCCGTGCGCACCGGTTGGGACGGCATCCTGGCCGAACAACTGGACAACCGTCACCGGCCATGCAATTTCGTACCCCACCTGAAGCAGGCCGAGCCCTGTGAAACCCGTGGATAAGCCCGGTAAAACCGGCGCCTTGATGCCGGTGGAAGCGGCCTTGCAGCGTTTGCTGGACATGGCCGACGCCACACCGATCCTCGAGCGCGAAACAGTGCGCCTGGCCGAGTGCGATGGCCGCGTATTGGCACAGGACCTGGTCTCCACCCTCGACCTGCCACCCTGGCCCAACAGTGCCATGGATGGCTACGCCCTGCGCGTCGCGGACTGGGCCGGCGAGCCATTGCCGGTCAGCCAACGTATTTTCGCCGGCAATGCGCCTGAGCCGTTGGCGCACGGCACCTGTGCGCGCATCTTTACGGGGGCTCCGGTGCCTCAGGGTGCGGACTGCGTGGAAATGCAGGAAAACGCGATCATTCACAGCGATGAGCGCGTGAGTTTCAGCGAGCCGTTGCAAGCGGGTCAGAACATCCGCCCGCAAGGCCAGGAAACCACGGTCGGCGAGTTGGTGCTGCCGGCCGGTACGCGCCTGGGCCCGATCGAGTTGGGGCTGGCTGCTTCGCTTGGGCGTGATCGCCTGGAGGTGGTGCGCCGAGTGCGGGTGGCGGTGCTGTCGACCGGCGATGAGTTGATCGAGCCTGGATTGCCCCTGGGGCCGGGTCAGATCTACAACAGCAACCGCCGCGTGCTGTGCAGTTGGCTGACGCGCATGGGCTGCGAAGTGATCGATGCTGGCATTCTGCCGGACGACCTGGAACAGACCCGCACACGGTTGGCCGGGTTGGGCAACGTCGACTTGATCCTGTCCACGGGCGGTGTGTCGGTGGGCGAGGCGGATTTTCTGGGCATTGCCTTGCGTGAAGAGGGCGAGCTGGCGCTGTGGAAACTGGCGATCAAGCCGGGCAAGCCGCTGACCTTCGGGCATTTTCGTGGCGTGCCGGTGATCGGCCTGCCAGGCAATCCCGCGTCGACCCTGGTGACCTTTGCCCTGTTGGCACGGCCTTACCTGCTGCGTCGTCAGGGTGTGGAGGACGTGCAGCCCCTGCGTTTCGAAGTGCCGGCCGGGTTCGTCTGGGCCAAGCCCGGCAACCGTCGCGAGTACCTGCGCGGGCGCATCGAGCAGGGCAAGGCGATCATCTACCACAACCAGAGCTCCGGTGTGCTGCGCAGCGCAGCGTGGGCTGAAGGATTTGTGGAGGTGATGGAAGGGACCACATTAGCCGTCGGCGACCGAGTCAATTTCATTCCCCTGAACGAAGTCCTGAACTGACGTGGATCTGAATGTGGGAGGGGGCTTGCCTTAAGGCTTTTTGTAGGAGCGAGCTTGCTCGCGAAAAACTCACAGGCGCTGCGTTCATTCAGAAAGCACGCGTTATCGTTGAGGTTTTTCGCGAGCAAGCTCGCTCCTACAGACGGCGATGTACGCTTGACTGGCCGGTCGCTTGTGGATTCTCAGTAATCATCCCCACGCTCGGTGACATCGCGCTCCACCGGCCCCGCATCCGGGTCGTACCCCACCGGGAACTTGCCCTTCAGCGTCCACGCGAACGCAATGATCTCCGCCACTGTGCGGTACAACTCCTCTGGAATACTGTCGCCCAGCTCCATGCGCGCCAGCAGCTTCACCAACTCGGCATTTTCATAAATGGGCACTTCGTTTTCCCGCGCCAGCTTGAGGATCGCTTCAGCCAGGGCCTCGTCGCCCTTGGCGGTCAGGGTGGGCGCTTGTTGGCCATCGTACTTGAGGGCAATCGCCTGGCGGGGAGGGGCAGCGTTCTTCATGCGGTTTCATCCACCCAGCGTTGTTCCAGTCCGGTTTTTGGCCCGCGCGGCGGGCTGCCGAGGTGGCAATCCAGGTCGCCGACGTCAAGCCCGGATGCCACCAGGCGCTCGCGCAGGCTGCCCAGGTGATTTTCGATCAGGCTGGCGGTGAAGGCGCGGGTCGCCCACAACTGGCTGGAGAGTTTGCCCTGGGTCAATTGCGCCTGCACCTGCAACGGCCCCAGCGGTTCCATATCGAACGCCAGTTCGACGCGCCAGAGCATGTGTTTGGGGTCTTTGCGGTCTTTGCGGTCGGATGGCTCCTTGTCGGGCGTCGGCTCCTCGCGCTGGAACTTCATCTGCAGCGGTACGATGTCCTGCAGGCTGCGCATCGGGACTTCCAGTTGCCAGGTGGTTTGCAGGCGGCCATCAGCGGTGGTGCCGGTCTGTTCCAGGCTCGACAGCTGATGGCTCTGCAATCGGGCGATCGCCCCGGCGGCCAGGCGCAGCAGGTTTTCCAGGTCGCCTTCGCCTTCAAGCTTGGCCATCAGCCGCTCGGGCAGTGGAAAGCTGACCGGGGCCTGCCGCGCGCTGACCTGGCCCAGCGTGTTCAGTGGGCTGCGCACAAAGTTGGGCAATACATGGGCCAGCGTGTTGGCCGCAAGAATGGCGTTCAGGTTGGTACTGGCGGGCAGGGCGGGCAGTAAGTCCGCGACAAGGCGCAGCAGTGCGCCCTTCATGTCCAGTGGCGGTATCTGGGGATTCTGCCCCGCGAGTAATCTGGCTTCCAGAAAGGCGCCGCTGTTCTGGATCACTTGAGCCAGGACTTTGGGGTTACTGACCTGTGCCAGGTCGGGCAATGCAGCGAGCAGACGGTCGGCGGCGGCGCGCAGGTCGGCGGACGTGCTGTCGCCACGGGGCAGGTTTTGCAGGGCGGTGAAGACCGCATCCAGGGAGCCCTGGCGACTTTGCTGGGTCGACAGTTGCTGGGTGACCGCCAATTGGTCCTTGAGCCCGCTCAGCGGCACGAAATTCAGGGTCTGCGCGTTCTGCACCACTGCGCTGAGCAAACTGCCCACGCGCAGCGGTTGTGGGCTTTCCACCGTCAGTGTCGCGCCGGCCAAGGCGTTATTCAGCACCGTCACCAACGAACGATAGATCGCCGGTTGCGCCGTGCCCTGGGGCAGCATCTGGGTGGTCAGTACCTTGGCTTGCAACAGCGTACCTTCTGGGACCTTGGCCGTATCGATGCGGGTGAGGGCGGCGATGTTGGCACTCAAGGCCTGTTGCAGGCTGAGGGTCAGGTTGCCTGCTGGCGTCTGGCTCACCGCCACATTGCTGCCCACGGGCAGGGGCTGGGCGCTGCTGGCCTGCACCAGCGTCTGGCGGCCGCCGTCCAGGGTCAGCTTGAGCAGCAACTGAAAGGCTTCACCGCCTTGTTTAAGGGCAATGACTTCGGCATTCGCGGTTTTCCCAGGGTCGATCAGCCCGACCTGCGGCTCCAGCAGTTTGAGCAGTGCCCCGGGCGCAGGCGCAGGGCTTTGCCCGGCTGGCGGGGTGGGAGGAAGCGTAGGAAGGTTGATCTCACCGGTCATCGTGCGCATCGTCTCTGGGGAAATTGCCCTCTTTAGCGTAGGGCATCGCATGTATAATGCCGCCCGTCTGCAAAGAGAGCGGTAAAAACCTCACAACTATTTGATCCAGCTCTCTAAAATCGGTCGCCAAAGCCGTTATTGTGCATTTCTTTATAACGGCCGCTGCACCGCCGACTTGAACCGTAAAGGCCCGCGATCTTTTGACCAGCCCTCTTCTTGAAGCCGAAGCGCTCTCCTGTGAACGCGACCTGCGCCTGCTGTTCGAGCACCTCGACCTGCGCCTGGCAGGTGGCGACATGGTGCAGGTCAGCGGACCCAACGGCAGCGGCAAGACCAGCCTGTTGCGCTTGCTGGCCGGGCTGATGCAGCCGACGGCCGGGGTGGTGCGCCTCAACGGCAAGCCCCTCGCCGAGCAACGCACAACACTGGCACGCAACCTTATATGGATCGGCCACGCCGCCGGTATCAAGGACGTGCTCACTGCCGAAGAAAACCTCAGTTGGCTCAGCGCCCTGCATCAGCGCGCCAGCCGCGACGCCATCTGGCAGGCCCTGGCCGCCGTGGGTCTCAAGGGGTTCGAAGACGTGCCCTGCCACACCCTGTCCGCCGGCCAGCAGCGCCGCGTGGCCCTGGCGCGTTTGTACTTGCCGGGCCCGCCGCTGTGGATCCTCGACGAACCCTTTACCGCGCTCGATAAATACGGTGTCGCCCAGCTCGAGGAGCACCTGGCGAGGCACTGTGAGCAGGGCGGTACGGTGCTGCTCACCACCCACCACAGCCTGACGCGCCTGCCCGCCGGTTACCGTGAGCTGGATCTGGGGCGGTGGTCGGCATGAGCGTATTCGCCCTGTTGGTTGCCCGCGAAGCACGCCTGTTGTGTCGTCGCCCGGCCGAACTGGCCAACCCGCTGGTGTTCTTTGCCATCGTGATCGCCTTGTTCCCGTTGGCGGTCGGTCCCGAGACTAAACTGTTGCAAACCTTGTCCCCGGGACTGGTGTGGGTCGCGGCGCTTTTATCCGTGCTGCTCTCGCTGGACGGGCTGTTTCGCAGTGATTTCGAGGACGGCTCCCTGGAACAGTGGGTCCTTTCGTCGCACCCGTTGCCACTTCTGGTACTGGCCAAGGTGCTGGCACACTGGGCTTTTTCCGGCCTCGCGCTGGTCTTGCTTTCGCCGCTGCTGGCGCTGATGCTGGGCTTGCCCGTCGAATGCTTGCCGGTGCTGCTCCTGTCCTTGTTGCTCGGTACGCCGGTGCTCAGCCTGTTGGGGGCGGTGGGCGCAGCGTTGACCGTCGGTTTGAAGCGCGGCGGCCTGTTACTGGCCCTGCTGATTCTGCCTTTGTACATCCCGGTTCTGATCCTCGGCAGCGGTGCGTTACAGGCCGCGCTGATGGGGATGCCGGTGACCGGTTACCTCCTGTGGCTTGGCAGCCTGGCCGCCCTGGCGGTAACCCTGACACCCTTTGCCATAGCGGCCGGCCTGAAGATCAGCGTCGGCGAATAATGAGGTCTGGCCAGGCGTTACACGCTTGGCCAGTAAAGACCCTACGCTTCTTGCCATGACAAGAAGCAACCGTGAGAAACAGCAATGAACTGGACCTGGTTTCACAAGCTCGGCTCGCCCAAATGGTTCTATGGCATCAGCGGCAAACTGCTGCCGTGGTTGAGCGTCGCCGCGGTGCTGCTGATCGGCATCGGCCTGGTCTGGGGCCTGGCCTTTGCGCCACCGGACTATCAGCAGGGCAACAGCTTTCGCATCATCTATATCCATGTGCCCGCCGCCATGCTGGCGCAGTCCTGCTACGTGATGCTGGCGGTATGCGGCATCGTCGGCCTGGTGTGGAAGATGAAGCTTGCCGACGTCGCCCTGCAATGCGCCGCGCCCATCGGGGCGTGGATGACCGCCGTGGCGCTGGTCACCGGCGCGATCTGGGGCAAACCCACCTGGGGTTCGTGGTGGGTGTGGGATGCGCGGCTCACGTCGATGTTGATCCTGCTGTTCCTGTACTTCGGCCTGATCGCCCTGGGCAATGCGATCAGCAACCGCGACAGCGCCGCCAAGGCCTGCGCGGTGCTGGCGATTGTCGGCGTGATCAACATCCCGATCATCAAATACTCGGTCGAGTGGTGGAACACCCTGCACCAGGGCGCCACCTTCACCCTCACCGAAAAACCGGCAATGCCGGTGGAAATGTGGGCACCGCTGCTGCTGATGGTGCTGGGCTTCTACTCCTTCTTCGGCGCCGTGCTGCTGATGCGCATGCGCCTTGAAGTGCTCAAGCGTGAGGCTCGCACCAGCTGGGTCAAGGCCGAAGTTCAAGCCTGCCTGGGAGCGCGAGGATGAGTTTTGCTTCTTTCAGTGAGTTTCTCGCCATGGGCCATCACGGCCTGTATGTCTGGACGGCCTATGGCATCTGCCTGGCGGTGCTGGCCCTCAACGTCGCCGCGCCGCTGCTGGCGCGCAAGCGTTACCTGCAACAAGAGGCGCGTCGTCTGCGCCGGGAGACCGAACAGTGAATCCGCTGCGTAGAAAGCGTCTGTTGATCATTCTCGCCATCATGGCCGGCGTCGGCATTGCCGTGGGTCTGGCCTTGAGTGCCTTGCAGCAGAACATCAACCTGTTCTACACCCCGACCCAGATCGCCAATGGCGAAGCGCCGGTCGATACGCGCATCCGCGCTGGCGGCATGGTCGAAAAGGGCTCCTTGAAGCGTTCCGCAGACTCCCTGGATGTGAGCTTCGTGGTCACCGACTTCAGCAAATCCGTGACCATCACCTACCGTGGCATCCTCCCGGACCTGTTCCGCGAAGGCCAGGGCATCGTCGCCCTGGGCAAGCTCAACGCCAGTGGCGTGGTGGTGGCCGATGAAGTGCTGGCCAAGCACGATGAAAAATACATGCCGCCGGAGGTGACCAAAGCCCTCAAGGACAGCGGCCAATCCGCCCCAACCCCTGCCAAGGAGGGCTGAGTCATGAACGCCGCTTTGTTTATTCCCGAACTCGGCCAGTTGGCGATGATCCTCGCCCTGTGCTTTGCCATCGTCCAGGCCGTGGTGCCGTTGCTCGGTGCCTGGCGCGGTGACCGCCTGTGGATGAGCCTGGCGCAGCCGGCCGCCTGGGGGCAGTTCGCGTTCCTGCTGTTCGCCTTCGGTTGCCTGACCTACGCATTCATGACCGACGACTTTTCCGTCGCCTATGTCGCCAATAACTCCAACAGTGCACTGCCCTGGTACTACAAGTTCAGCGCCGTGTGGGGCGCCCACGAAGGTTCGCTGCTGCTGTGGGCGCTGATCCTCGGTGGCTGGACCTTCGCCGTGTCGGTGTTCTCCCGCCAATTGCCGCAGGTCATGCTGGCGCGGGTGCTCGCGGTGATGGGTATGATCAGCATTGGTTTTTTGCTGTTCCTGATCATGACGTCCAACCCGTTCAGCCGCATCCTGCCGCAGATCCCCATGGACGGGCATGACCTCAACCCGCTGCTGCAAGACATCGGCCTGATCGTGCACCCGCCGATGCTCTACATGGGCTATGTCGGCTTTTCCGTGGCCTTTGCCTTCGCCATCGCCGCCTTGCTCGGCGGGCGTCTTGATGCAGCCTGGGCGCGCTGGTCGCGGCCATGGACCATCGTCGCCTGGGCCTTCCTCGGCATCGGCATCACCCTCGGCTCGTGGTGGGCGTATTACGAACTCGGCTGGGGCGGCTGGTGGTTCTGGGACCCGGTGGAGAACGCCTCCTTCATGCCCTGGCTGGTCGGCACCGCGCTGATTCATTCGCTGGCCGTCACCGAAAAACGCGGCGTGTTCAAGAGCTGGACCGTGTTGCTGGCCATCGCGGCATTTTCCCTCAGCCTGCTCGGCACGTTCCTCGTGCGTTCGGGCGTACTGACGTCGGTGCATGCGTTTGCTTCCGACCCTGCGCGCGGCGTATTCATCCTGATCTTCCTGCTGTTTGTCGTCGGCGGTTCGCTGACCCTGTTCGCCCTGCGCGCGCCAGTGGTCAAGAGCCAGGTCGGCTTTAACCTGTGGTCGCGGGAAACCTTGTTGCTGGGTAACAACCTGGTGCTGGTGGTGGCGGCGTCGATGATTCTGCTCGGCACCCTCTACCCCCTGGTGCTGGATGCCTTGAGCGGCGCCAAGCTGTCCGTCGGCCCGCCGTACTTCAACGCCTTGTTCATTCCGTTGATGGGCCTGTTGATGGTGGTGATGGCGGTCGGTGTGCTGGTGCGCTGGAAAGACACCCCGGTGAAATGGCTGGCCGGCATGCTGATGCCGGTGCTGCTGGGCAGTGTGGCCCTGGCTGTGATCGCCGGGGTTGCCTACGGCGACTTCAACTGGGCGGTGCTCGCCACCTTCCTGCTCGCGGCCTGGGTGTTGCTGGCCGGCGTGCGCGATATCGCCGACAAGACCCGCCACAAGGGCCTGATCAAAGGCCTGCCGACCCTGACCCGCAGCTACTGGGGCATGCAGATCGCCCATATCGGCATCGCCGTCTGCGCCCTGGGCGTGGTGCTGTCGAGCCAGAACAGCGCCGAGCGCGACCTGCGCCTGGCGCCCGGCGAGTCCATGGACCTGGGCGGTTACCAGTTCATCTTCGAAGGCGCCAGGCACTTTGAAGGACCGAATTTCACGTCAGACAAAGGCACCGTACGCGTGGTGCGCAACGGTAAGGAAATCGCCGTGCTACACCCGGAAAAACGCCTGTACACCGTGCAGAGTTCGATGATGACCGAGGCGGGCATCGATGCGGGTTTCACCCGTGACCTTTACGTGGCGTTGGGTGAACCCCTGGGCGATGGCGCCTGGGCAGTGCGCGTGCATGTCAAACCGTTCGTGCGCTGGATCTGGTTCGGTGGCTTGCTGACCGGGTTGGGTGGCTTGCTCGCAGCGCTGGACCGGCGGTATCGGGTCAAGGTCAAGAGCCGGGTGCGTGAAGCCCTCGGCATGGGAGCGGCGGTATGAAGCGTGGGTTGATGGTGCTGCCGCTGGCAGCGTTCCTGGTGGTGGCAGTGTTCCTCTATCGCGGCTTGTACCTGGACCCGGCCGAGTTGCCGTCGGCCATGATCGGCAAGCCATTCCCGGAATTCTCGCTGCCCACGGTGCAGGGCGACAAGCAACTGACCCGCGCCGACCTGCTGGGCGAGCCGGCGCTGGTCAACGTGTGGGGTACCTGGTGCATCTCCTGCCGCGTCGAACACCCGGTGTTGAACAAACTCGCCGAGAAGGGCGTGGTGATCTATGGCATCAACTACAAGGACGACAATGCAGCAGCCTTGAAATGGCTGGCCGAATTTCACAACCCGTACCAGCTGGATATTCGTGATGAAGACGGCAACCTCGGCCTGAACCTCGGCGTCTATGGCGCTCCGGAAACCTTCTTTATCGACGCTAGAGGCGTGATCCGCGACAAGTACGTCGGCGTGATCGACGAAGTGGTGTGGCGCGAGCAACTCGCCGCCAAGTACCAGGCCCTGGTCGACGAGGCCAAACCATGAAGCGTCTGTTAGTCGCAGCTTTACTGGCGCTGGGCCTGGCCGGTGTGGCCCACGCCGCCATCGACACCTACGAATTTGCCAATGACGGTGATCGCGAGCGTTTCCGCGAGCTGACCAAGGAACTGCGCTGCCCCAAATGCCAGAACCAGGACATCGCCGACTCCAACGCGCCCATCGCCGCCGACCTGCGCAAGGAAATCTTCCGCATGCTGGGGGAGGGCAAGGACAACCAGCAGATCATCGACTTCATGGTCGACCGCTACGGTGATTTTGTGCGCTATAAACCGGCGCTTACCGGCAAGACCGCGCTGCTCTGGTTCGGTCCCGCCGGGCTGCTGCTGACTGGCGTGGTGGTGATGGCCGTTATCGTGCGCCGTCGTCGCGCCGCACCTGCCGATGGCAGCGACGCGCTGTCCCCCGAAGAGCGTAAACGTCTCGACCAATTGCTGGACACCAAGACCGATGATTGATTTCTGGCTCGCAGCCGGCCTGCTGCTGTTGATTGCCCTGAGTTTCCTGTTGATCCCTGTGCTGCGCGGCCGTCGTGCCCAGCGCGAAGAGGATCGCACCGCGCTGAACGTGGCGCTGTACCAAGAGCGCGTCGCCGAACTGCAAGTGCAGCGCGACGACGGCGTCCTGGATGCGGCGCAACTCGATACCGGCCGCGCCGAAGCGGCGCGTGAGCTGCTGGCCGATACCGAAGGTGTGGACAAGCCTCGTGAATCACGCCTGGGCAAGCCGCTGCCATTGTTGGCGGCGTTTCTCGTGCCGGTGCTGGGCGTTGCGCTGAACCTGCATTACGGGGCGAGCGACAAGGTCGAGCTGACCCGCGAGTTTTCCCAGCCGCCGGTGTCGATGGCCGACATGACGCAGCGCCTGGAACGTGCCGCAGTGGCCCAGCCGGATTCAGCTGAAGGCCTGTACTTTCTAGGGCGCGCCTATATGGCCCAGGATCGCTCCGCCGATGCCGCCAAGGTGTTTGAACGCAGCGTTGCCTTGGCCGGTCGCCAGCCCGAGTTGCTCGGGCAGTGGGCCCAGGCGCAGTATTTTGCTGACAACAAACAGTGGTCGCCCAAGGTTCAGGCGCTGACCGACGAAGCCCTGAAGCTCGATCCAAAGGAAGTTACCAGCCTCGGCCTGCTCGGTATTGCCGCCTTTGAAGGCCAGCGCTATCAGGAGGCTATCGACTACTGGAATCGTCTGTTGGCGCAACTGCCGCCCGACGACAATTCCCGTGTGGCGCTGCAGGGCGGTATCGATCGCGCTGCGCAAAAGCTCCGGGAGAGCGGCGGCACTGTTGCGCAAAAGGCGGTGCTGAAAGTGCGCGTGGACCTGTCCGCCGACGTGAAAGCCAAGGCCCTGCCGGGTGACAGCGTGTTTATCTTCGCCCGCGCCGTCAGCGGCCCGCCTGCGCCGCTCGCGGCCAAACGGGTCACCGTTGCCGAACTGCCCGTCACCGTGGAACTGAGCGATGCCGACGCGATGATGCCGCAGTTGAAACTGTCCAACTTCCCTGAAGTCCAACTGGTTGCGCGCATATCCCGGGCAGGTGTTCCAACCGCTGGCGAGTGGATCGGCCGCAGCCAACCCTTGGCCAGCAGCATGACTGCGCTGCAGCAGCTGACCATCGACAGTCCGGACAAGTAATTTAAGGAAACGCCCATGAACGCATTTGCACGTATGACCCTGCTCAGCCTCGTAGTGGGATTGAGCGCCTGTGCGGTTCACCGGCCACCTCCCGGCCCCACCGGCCCGACCATCCCACCGTCGGGCCCGTCGACCCAACCCGACACCAAACCCTCCGGCCCGGTAACCCCGCCGCCAAAACCGCTGCCGAGCAAATCGCCGACCTTCGCCCCACCCCCAGGCGCCGCCAGCCACTGGGACGGCAAGATGCAGGTGTACGTCCTCGACGACCAGCCCGACACGTTCTACCGCCAGCGCACCTACTACCGCTGGAGCAACGGCTGGAGCCGCTCCATCAGCCCGAACGGGCCGTGGGAAGAGACCAGCGTGCAAGGCGTGCCGCCAGGGCTGAGCAAGCAATACGCGCAATGACAAAAGGCGACCTTCGGGTCGCCTTTTTCTTGCCTCTGATTGATCGTTCCCACGCGGAGCGTGGGAACGATCTTGTTATCAAGCTACAGGACACTCCCGGTTCAACGCCTCATTCACCAACAACTGTGCAATTTCCATCATCTGCACGACCGCCAGCACCTGATTGCGGCCTGAGCCATCCAGATGCTCGGCGCAGTCGTACGCACAGACTGTCGCCGACTCCAGCATTTCGCTGGCATTGCTTAACGCCGCTTCGGTGCCGAGGCCGGGTCGGACGGTGAAGATGAGGTTGGGTGAGGTTTGTGAAAGGTCATCCGATTGGAATGATGGGGGATTTGGCGTAACTTTTTTCATGCGGTCAGTCTCCATTCAGTTGGAGCTCACCACGTCCGCGACCAAGCAGAAGGGTGGCGAGCTGTACGCAGGTTGGTCGACCAGGGAATGGAAACCCGGCAGGGCCCTGAGCCCTCCCGCGCACAGCCCGCCATAACGCGAGCACAAGAATGCCGCTTGCGCGGCACTGTGCGCCATTCTAACCCAGGCGACCAAGCCTGATCGCTGATGAGCAGCGACTGCGAGAGGCTAACGGTGCGTTATAGCAACTGCAAGCCACGCAGATCGTAGGAAAGTTCCTGGCTGGCTCAAACGTTGCGCCGTTTTGATCGTTCCCACGCTCCGCGTGGGAATGCATCCCGTGACGCTCCGCGTCACCAGTGCGCAAAAAGCAGGACGCGGAGCGTCCAGAGCGGCATTCCCACGCAGAGCGTGGGAACGATCCTGGCTGGCTCAGCTGTTGCGCCGTCTGAGTGGTGACGAGTAAGCAGCGCAGCCATCCACCGCTGTCACCGCTCACCCTTTCCCGGTAAGGTGACCACCGCCGGCCTGGCTGCCGGGCAATCGCTGGATATACTCTGCGGTACCAGGCAAACCGGGCCAGGGGCCAACCCATGCGAAAACAAGCAAAGAGAGTGGTGTGATGGCAGGCAGGTTGATCTATCTCATCGGACCCTCAGGTTCGGGCAAGGACAGCCTGCTGGATGCCGCACGCCCCCGGTTGGCCGAGCGTGGTTGCCGCATTGTGCGCCGTGTGATTACGCGCTCGGCGGAGGCGGTGGGCGAGGCGGCGCAAGGCGTGAGCCCGGCGCAGTTTGCAGCGATGCAGGCGCAGGGCGCGTTTGCCCTCAGTTGGCAGGCCAATGGGTTGTCCTACGGCATTCCCAAGGAGATTGACGAGTGGCTGGCGGCCGGGGAGGACGTGCTGGTCAACGGCTCCCGTGCTCACTTGGCGCAAACCCGTGAGCGTTATCCGACGCTGCTGGTACTGCTGCTGACTGTTGATCAGGCCGTACTGCGCCAGCGCCTGGTCGCGCGCGGTCGTGAGTCCCTGGCGGACATCGAGGAACGTCTGGCGCGCAACGCGCAGTTCACCGAGGCGCTGATCGCCGCCAATGGCGCGGGTTTGTTCGTGCTGGATAACTCCGGCCCGCTGGAACATACGGTCGCGCGCTTGCTGTGCTGCCTGGACCACGCGCACTCGGCTTGAGCCTGAAGCGGCGCCGAACCTCTCATCAATATCCGGTAAAACAACCGTCAGTCAGGCTTGGCGATTCTGTGCTTGAATAAATATAACTCTAGGGTTACGTTTATTCAGTCCGAGCCAAGGAGGCGACGGTGCAAAGCAGGCTATTGATCAAGGAGTTGCTGGAAGCGGGCTGGGTGCTGGATCGGGTTACCGGCAGCCATCACCTTTTCACCCACCGCTATAACCCGTACACGATACCGGTGCCCCATCCGAAGAAGGATCTGCCGTTGGGCACTGTGAGAAGCATCAGGAAACGCGCCGGGCTGTTTCAGTTTTAAGGAGAGCATGCATGCAATACCCAATCTGTATCGAATGGGGCGATGACTTCACCGCCACCGGTATCCAGATCCCCGATATTCCGGGCGCCGTCACCGCCGGGGACAGTTTCGAAGAGGCCTACAACGCGGCCGTGGAAGTGGCGCACCTCATGCTGCAGGAGATTGCCGCAGAGGGCGGGGTGATTCCAATGCCAACCTCGGTTGCCACTCATCACGCCCATGAAGACTACGCCGGTATGGGCTGGGGCATGTTGGAGCTGGATATCTCGCCCTATCTGGGCAAGACCGAGAAGGTCAATGTGACCTTGCCCGGTTATGTGATCCAACGCATCGACCGTTACGTGCGTGAACACAACGTCAAAAGCCGCTCGTCATTTCTGGCGGATGCGGCTTTGGAGAAGTTGGTGCGTTCTTAAGCGTTGGCGACCGTTACCTGCCGCGACGCACTGAGGAACCGCAACAACGCCACCAGTGGGAAAGCACTGCCCACCAGCATCACGCCCAGCCAACCGCCGTGTTCGTACACGCTGCTGGCAATCGCCGAGCCTAAGGCACCGCCAATGAAGATGCTGGTCATGTACAGCGCGTTCAGGCGGCTGCGACTATGGGCGTCGAGGGCGTAGACGGCACGCTGGCCGAGGACCATGTTCATCTGCACGCAGAAGTCCAGCACGACGCCCGTTACCGCCAGGCCGATCACGCTGTACAGCGGGTGCACGAAAGCCGGCAGGAAACTCAGCGCGCCCAGCAGCATCGCCAGCAACGAGGCGCGGTGGGTGTGACCGGCATCGGCCAGCCGCCCGGCGATGGGCGCGGCGA
This sequence comes from Pseudomonas orientalis, assembly GCF_002934065.1. Lineage (NCBI taxonomy): Bacteria > Pseudomonadati > Pseudomonadota > Gammaproteobacteria > Pseudomonadales > Pseudomonadaceae > Pseudomonas > Pseudomonas orientalis. The sequence goes on from NZ_CP018049.1 coordinate 1,903,211, forward strand.
TGGCACCGATGGCACCGACCAGGGCGAAGATCGCGATCTGGGTCTGGCTGAGGCCGTGGTTGCGCACCAGTTCCAGTGGCGCGGCGGTCCAGAACAGGCTGAACGCGGCAAACATGCAACCTTGATAAAACGCACGCTGGCGTAACACCGGCTGCTCACGCAGCAAGGTACCCAGCGAACCCAGCAACTGGCCGTAACTGGCGCTGTGCGTCGGTTGGCGCTTGGGAATGGTCAGCATCAACACCACACTGATAAACGCCATCAATGCCGCCGCCGCCATGAACATCGCCCGCCAGCCGAAGTGGTCCGCCACCACGCTGGACACCGGTCGCGCCAGCAGAATGCCCAGCAGCAGGCCGCCCATGATGCTGCCGACCACCCGGCCACGGGATTCGGCAGGCGCCAGGTGTGCGGCCAACGGGATCAGGATCTGCACCGACACCGAACTGAAGCCGATCAGCAGTGACACCAGCAAAAACAGGTTGGGCTGCTCGGTGAACGCGGCGCCCAACAAGCTGGCGATGGCCACCACCGTGGTGATGATCATCAGCCTGCGATTTTCCAGCAGGTCCCCCAGCGGCACCAGGAAGAACAGGCCCAGGGCGTAGCCGATCTGCGTGAGCGACACGATCAGGCTGGCCATTGCCGGCGTGAGGCCGATGTCCGGCGCGATCAGTTCGATAATCGGCTGCGCGTAGTAGATGTTGGCGACAATGGCGCCGCAGCAAAACGCAAACAGCATGACCATGCCTCGGGTCATGGTGCCGGCAGCGTGGGGGGTAGCATTCATGGGGTTCTCATGCAGGCGAAGGACGATGGGATGAGAGAGTAAAGACATCGGCCGGCGCTGAGTAGGCCGCTTGTGGTGATAACTGTCATGCCGCGAAATAATGATTCAACGCCAAACCAATGTGGGAGGGGGCTTGCCCCCGATAGCGGAGTGTCAGTCAATATATATGCTGACTGACCCACCGCCATCGGGGGCAAGCCCCCTCCCACAGTTCTGACTGTGTTTATTCAGCCCGAACGTTTATTGGCCGGTGTAAATCTGGTCAAACACCCCGCCATCGTTGAAGTGGGTTTTCTGCACGGTGCGCCAGTCACCAAAGGTCTTCTCCACCGACAGGAAGTCGACTTTCGGGAAACGGTCGGTGTACTTGGCCAGCACGTTCGGGTCACGCGGGCGCAGGTAGTTGTTGGCGGCGATTTCCTGGCCTTGCGGCGACCACAGGTACTTCAGGTAGTCTTCGGCGGCGGCGCGGGTGCCTTTCTTCTCGACCACTTTGTCCACCACCGACACCGGCGGCTCGGCCTCGGCGGACACGCTTGGGTAGATCACTTCGAACTGATCACGACCGAATTCACGGGCGATCATTTCCGCTTCGTTCTCAAAGGTCACCAGCACGTCGCCGATCTGGTTGGTCATGAAGGTGGTCGTTGCGGCCCGGCCACCGGTGTCGAGTACCGGCGCTTGTTTGAACAGCTTGCCGACAAAGGCCTTGGCTTTTTCTTCGTCGCCGCCGTTCTTGAGCACATAGCCCCAGGCCGACAGGTAGGTGTAGCGGCCGTTACCCGAGGTCTTCGGGTTGGGCACGATCACTTGCACGCCATCCTTGAGCAGATCCGGCCAATCTTTCAGGGCTTTCGGGTTGCCCTTGCGCACGATAAAGACAGTGGCCGAGGTGAACGGCGCACTGTTGTTCGGCAGGCGGGTGACCCAGTTGTCCGGTACGAGCTTGCCGTTGTCGGCCAGGGCGTTGATGTCGGTCGCCATGTTCATGGTAATCACGTCCGCCGGCAGGCCGTCGATCACCGAGCGCGCTTGTTTGCTGGAGCCGCCGAAGGACATCTGCAGGGTCAGCTTGTCATTCGGGTGCTCGGCGTCCCAATGCTTCTGGAAGGCGGCGTTGTAGTCTTTGTAGAAATCACGCATCACGTCGTAGGAGACGTTGAGCAGAGTAACCGGAGCCGCCTGGACGGCGCCGGCCAGGGCCAGGCCGGCGGCCAGGAGGGAGGCGCTGAGGATGTTTTTCACTGCTCATTCCTTGTTGTTCGAGAGAAGGGGGAGGCACAATGCCAGCGACTATAGCCGGGGCTGCATAGTCGCTTAAAGATTAAAAAGAACTTTGCTTATTCCACTTTCTTAAAGAGGTTACTGCCACAGCGTGAACAAAACGCCGCACTCGGCTCGTGGCTGTTCTTCTTGCATACCGGGCAGTCGGTCTGCAGCTGTTCACCGCGCATGGCACTGGCCAGCTCGGCGGTGAATATCCCGGTCGGCACGGCAATAATCGAGTAGCCGGTAATCATCACCAGCGAGGAAATCACCTGGCCCAGCGGGGTCTTGGGCACGATATCGCCAAAGCCCACGGTGGTGAGCGTCACGATCGCCCAATAGATGCCCTTGGGAATGCTGGTAAACCCGTGCTCCGGGCCCTCGATCACGTACATCAGGGTGCCGAACACTGTCACCAGGGTGCACACGCTGACCAGGAACACCACGATCTTCTGTTTGCTGCCGCGCAGCGCCGCCATCAGGTAGTTGGCCTGCTTGAGGTACGGACTGAGCTTGAGGACGCGGAAGATCCGCAGCATGCGGATGATGCGGATAATCAGCAGGTACTGCGCGTCGCTGTAGTACAACGCGAGGATGCCGGGCACGATCGCGAGCAGATCCACCAGGCCGTAAAAACTGAAGGCGTAGCGCAAGGGCTTGGGCGAGCAGTACAGGCGCAGGCCGTACTCGATGGCGAAGATCAGCGTGAAGCCCCACTCGATGTAGGCCAGCACGTCAGCGTAGTTCTGGTGAATTTCGTCGATGCTGTCGAGCATCACGATCACCAGGCTGGCGAGGATGATCAACAACAGGATGCCGTCAAAGCGCCGCCCGGCGACGGTGTCGCTTTGGAAAACCATCACGTAGAGCCGCTGGCGCCAGTCGTTGTTGCTGTCCATAAATCCCGCTCGAATTGAATATCGGCAAAGCCTAGGGGGATTCGTACGGACTGTCCATGCGCGGCTTGCGCAGTATTCGCTGGCTGGCGCGCACCAGCCAGCAGGTCAGAATGAAGGGCGCCGTCAGCGCCGGCAGGTGCAGGGCGGCGAAGCCGGGGGTGAGCATGATTGCCAGGACGATGCCGATCAGCGGCAACCAGGGCTCGCGGCGTGCCTGGCTCAGTGCCAAGGCGGCGAGCGCCGGGTTATAGCTGTGCAGGCCGAGCAGGGCGCCGCTGGTTTCGCCCAGCAGCAAGGCGACCGGCACGCCGGCGATGGCACCGGTCAGTGCCCATAAGGCGGCGCGCCGATCAGCCAGCAGCAGGCCGAGCGCAATCAAGGCTCCCGCCAGGGGCTGGTCCAACAGCATCACTTGCGCCAGGCCGGTGAATGGCGCAGCGATTACCGTCAGGGGCTCGGGCTCGCTCAGGGCCAAGGTCGCGGGCGCGATGTTGCCCAGCAACAACCAGCCCAGGCTGACAAAGGGTGTGGTGTAGGCGGGCAGATCCTGGGGGTGGGCGGCGTATTTCGACCACTGCCGCACCAGCATTGCGCTCAAGCCGCCACAGGCCAGGATCAGCGGCGGCACCAGGGCCGACCAGGCGAGGTGCTGGCTGATCAACACGCCCAGCAATACGCCGTTGTAGCTGTACAGCCCGGCCTGGCGTTCAGCCTTGGGGTAGCCCCGGCGTTGCGCCGTGAGCAAGCCTGCGACGCCACCCAGCAATGCGCCGCCGAGCAACCCCGGCGCGCCGATCAGAATCGCCAACAGGCACAGCAGGCCGCACAGCGGATGGCGCTGGAGAAAGATCTGGCTGAAGCCGTTGAGCAGGGCTTCGGCCCAGTCGGGGCAGGTTGGATTGTGCATTGGGGGGGCGTCAATGAGACCGAGTTGTGCCTATCGGGGGCAAGCCCCCTCCCACATTGGCCTGCATTCACAATCGCAACTATGTGAACCCAATCAAGTGTGGGAGGGGGCTTGCCCCCGATGAGGCCCGAACAGACGTTAAATCAGGGTTTCGATACGCAAGGAGTTGGTCGACCCCAACTGCCCGAACGGCACCCCCGCAGTAATCACCAACGTATCCCCACGCTGCGCCATGCCCTGGGCCTGGGCGATCTCAAGCGCGGTGGAACACACCTCATCCACCTGCCGAAGCCGATCATTGACCACCGAGTGCACGCCCCACGCCACGCTCAAGCGCCGCGCCGTGGACAGGTTCGGCGTGAGCGTGAGGATCGGCGCCACCGGCCGCTCCCGTGCCGCACGCAGGCTGGAGGCGCCCGACTCGCTGTAGTTCACCAGCACCGCCACCGGCAGGATGCTGCTGATGCGGCGGATCGCGCAGCTGATGGCGTCCGACATCGTGGCATCTGCCCCTGGGCGGCTGACATCCAGCTGGGCCTGGTAATCCGGGCCGTGTTCCACCTGGCGGATGATCTTGCTCATCATCTGCACGGCTTCCAGAGGGTATTCGCCCGAGGCCGTTTCGGCCGACAGCATCAGCGCATCCGCCCCTTCGGCCACCGCATTGGCCACGTCGGTGACTTCGGCGCGGGTCGGTGCCGGAGAGAAACGCATGGACTCGAGCATCTGGGTCGCTACCACCACCGGTTTACCCAGTTGGCGGCAGGTCTTGATGATGTCCTTCTGGATGTGCGGCACGCTTTCGGCCGGCACTTCCACGCCCAGGTCGCCACGGGCCACCATGATCGCATCACTCAATTCGGCGATTTCGCGCAGGTGTTGCACCGCCGAGGGCTTCTCGATCTTGGCCATCAGGAATGCCCTGTCGCCGATCAGTGCGCGGGCTTCGCGGATATCTTCCGGGCGCTGCACGAACGACAGCGCCACCCAGTCCACGCCCAGCTCCAGGCCAAAGCTCAGGTCGCGACGGTCCTTGGAGGTCAGCGGGCTGAGTTGCAACAGTGCCTGGGGCACATTCACGCCCTTGCGGTCGGACAGCTCGCCACCATTGAGCACGGTGGTGTCGATGGCGTCGGCGTGCCGGGTGATGACGCGCAAGCGCAGCTTGCCGTCGTCCAGCAACAGGTCCATGCCGGGCTCCAGCGCCGCGATGATTTCCGGGTGGGGCAGGTTGACCCGGCGTTGATCGCCCGGTGTTTCATCCAGGTCCAGGCGCAGCGCCTGGCCGCGCACCAGTTGCACTTTGCCCTCGGCAAAGCGCCCGACGCGCAGCTTGGGCCCTTGCAGGTCCATGAGGATGCCCAGCGGGTAATTCAGTTGGCGCTCTACCTGGCGAATCCACTCATAGCGCTTCGCGTGATCGGCGTGGTCGCCGTGGCTGAAGTTGAGGCGAAAGATATTTACCCCGGCCTGCACCAGCTCGCGGATGTCATCGATCCCATCGGTGGCCGGGCCCAGGGTGGCGAGGATTTTGACCTTCTTGTCAGGCGTCATGTTTGGCGGTCTCAAGGATCAGGATGGCGCGGAAGTCGTTGACGTTGGTGCGGGTCGGCTCGGTGACGATCAAGTCGCCCAGGGCGGCGAAATAGCCGTAGCCGTTGTTGTTATCCAACTCGTCGCTGGCGCTCAGGCCCAGGGCTTCGGCACGGCGGTAGCTGCACGGGGTCATGAGCGCGCCGGCGTTGTCTTCCGAGCCGTCGATGCCATCGGTGTCGCCGGCCAGGGCGTAGACGCCGGGCAGGCCCTTGAGGCTGTCGGTGAGGCTGAGCAAAAATTCCGCGTTGCGCCCGCCACGGCCATTGCCGCGCACAGTGACGGTGGTTTCGCCGCCGGAGAGGATCACGCACGGCGCCGCCAACGGCTGGCCGTGCTGCACGATTTGCCGGGCGATGCCGGCGTGCACCTTGGCCACTTCGCGCGCTTCACCTTCGAGGTCGCCGAGGATCAGCGGGCTGAAACCGGCCTGGCGCACTTTAACCGCCACCGCTTCCAGGGATTGCTGCGGCCGGGCGATCAATTGGAAGTGGCTGCGCGCCAGCAGCGCGTCGCCGGGCTTGACGGTTTCCGAGGCGGGGTCTTGCAGCCAACTGCGTACCGAGGCCGGGATGTCGATGCCGTAGCGCTTGAGGATCGCCAGGGCCTGTTGCGAGGTGCTGGGGTCACCGACGGTAGGGCCGGAAGCGATTACCGTGGCCAGGTCGCCCGGCACATCGGAAATCGCGTAGGTGTAGACCGTGGCGGGCCACGCGGCCTTCGCCAACCGTCCACCCTTGATCGCCGACAGGTGCTTGCGCACGCAGTTCATCTCGCCAATGGTGGCGCCGGACTTGAGCAGGGCTTTGTTGAGGCTTTGCTTGTCGGCCAGGGTGATGCCTTCGGCGGGCAGGGCGAGCAAGGCGGAGCCGCCACCGGAGAGCAGGAAGATCACGCGATCGTCTTCGTTCAGGTCACTGATCAGTTGCAGCACGCGTTTGGCCACGGCCAGGCCGGCAGCGTCGGGCACGGGATGCGCGGCCTCGACCACTTCGATTTTCTTGCACGGTGCACCGTGGCCGTAGCGGGTGACGACCAGGCCGCTGACCTCGCCCTGCCAGCAGTGCTCCACGACCAGCGCCATGGCGGCGGCGGCCTTGCCGGCGCCGATCACGATCACACGGCCGCTGCGGTCGGCGGGCAGGTAAGGTTCAAGGACTTGCCGGGGGTGGGCGGCGTCGATGGCTGTGGCAAACAGCTCGCGAAGCAGGTGTTGCGGATCGACCGACATAAGCGGGCTCCGGGGAATCTTGTTATTAGGGATGCAACCGTCCAGCTATGAAATGAGGGGCAAATGTGGGAGGGGGCTTGCCCCCGATAGCAGTGTTTCAGTCACATCATCTATACCTGACACACCGCAATCGGGGGCAAGCCCCCTCCCACACTGATTTGCATTTCATTGCAGCTTATTTATCGCGAATCGAGAAATTCGCCATATGCTCCAGGCCCTTGATCAGCGCCGAATGGTCCCAGTTGCCGCCACCAAGCGCGGCACAGGTGCTGAACACTTGTTGGGTGCCGGCGGTGTTCGGCAGGTTGATCCCCAGTTCCTTGGCGCCAGCCAACGCCAGGTTCAGGTCTTTCTGGTGCAGATTGATACGGAAACCCGGATCGAAGGTGCCCTTGATCATGCGTTCGCCATGCACTTCGAGAATCTTCGACGACGCAAAGCCGCCCATCAACGCTTCACGCACCTTGGCCGGGTCCGCGCCATTTTTCGAGGCGAACAGCAGCGCTTCGGCCACCGCCTGGATATTCAGCGCGACAATGATCTGGTTGGCGACCTTGGCGGTCTGGCCATCGCCGTTGCCGCCGACCAGGGTGATGTTCTTGCCCATGGCCTGGAACAGCGGCAGGGCGCGCTCGAAGGTCTGCGGCTCGCCACCAATCATGATGCTCAGCGTGCCGGCCTTGGCGCCGACTTCACCACCGGACACCGGTGCATCCAGGTACTGCGCGCCGGTCTCGTTGACCTTGGCCGCGAACGCCTTGGTGGCGGTGGGGGAGATCGAACTCATGTCGATCACCACTTTATGGGGCGACAGCCCGGCGGCCACACCGTCGGCCCGGAACAGCACGTCTTCGACCTGAGGGGTATCCGGCACCATCACAATGATGAATTCAGCTTCCTGGGCCACTTGCTGTGGGTTGGCCAGCGCCACTGCGCCGGCAGCGATCAGCTCGGCAGGCGCTTTGCCGTGATGCTCGGAAAGAAACAGTTGATGCCCGGCTTTCTGCAGGTTGGCGGCCATGGGTTGGCCCATGATCCCGGTGCCGATAAATCCGATTTTAGCCATGATCAAAATCCTCTTTTTTTATTCGATAGCAGACTTGCTGAGGCCTGCCAGACACAGCAAGTCCAATGTGGGAGGGGGCTTGCCCCCGATTGCGGTGTGTCAGGTGTAGATGATGTGACTGAACCACCGCTATCGGGGGCAAGCCCCCTCCCACATAAGCTGCCGGTGTCTGTTAGATGGCGTTATGGGTTTTGAGCCAACCCAAACCCGCTTCGGTAGTGGTCAGCGGCTTGTATTCGCAACCGACCCAACCCGTGTAGCCAATCCGGTCCAAATGCTCGAACAGGAACCGGTAATTAATCTCCCCCGTCCCCGGCTCATTACGCCCCGGGTTATCCGCCAGCTGGATATGGTTGATGACCCCCAGGTGCGTCGCCATGGTCCGGGCCAAATCGCCTTCCATGATCTGCATGTGGTAGATGTCGTACTGCAGGAACAGATTGTCACTGCCCACCTGCTCGCGAATCGACAGGGCCTGGGCGGTGTTGTTCAGGTAGAAGCCGGGGATATCGCGGGTGTTGATCATCTCCATCACCAGCTTGATGCCCGCCGCCTGCAACGCGTTGGCGGCGTACTTGAGGTTGGCGACGAAGGTCTTTTCCACGGTTTCGTCATCCACGCCTTGCGGCGCAATACCCGCCAGGCAGTTGACCTGGGTATTGCCCAGGACCTGGGCGTAGGCGATGGCCAGCTTGACCCCGGCGCGGAACTCCTCGACCCGGTCGGGATGGCAGGCCAGGCCGCGCTCGCCTTTGGCCCAGTCCCCGGCGGGCAGGTTGAACAGCACCTGGGTCAGGCCGTTGGCATCGAGCTGCGCCTTGATGTCGGCTGAACTGAATTCATACGGGAACAGGTATTCCACACCTTCGAAGCCCGCATCGGCGGCCGCTTTGAAGCGGGCAAGGAACTCCTGTTCGGTAAACAGCATGGACAGGTTGGCGGCAAAGCGCGGCATAGGGTTCTCCTTAATCGAGCAGGGAAATGGCGGTCGGTGCGTCGTTGCCGACCAGGGCCAGGTCTTCGAATTCGTTGACGGCGTTGATCTCGGTGCCCATGGAAATATTGGTCACCCGTTCCAGAATAATCTCAACGATCACCGGCACCTTGAATTCTTCGATCATTTCCTGGGCGCGGCGCAGCGCCGGCTGGATCTGGCTCGGCTCGAACACACGCAGCGCCTTGCAACCCAGGCCTTCGGCGACGGCGACGTGGTCGACGCCATAGCCGTTGAGTTCCGGGGCGTTGAGGTTGTCGAAAGACAACTGCACGCAGTAGTCCATTTCAAAGCCGCGTTGTGCCTGGCGGATCAGCCCCAGATACGAGTTGTTCACCACCACATGGATATACGGCAGCTTGAACTGTGCGCCGACTGCCAGCTCTTCGATCATGAACTGGAAGTCGTAGTCGCCCGAGAGCGCCACCACCTTGCGGCTCGGGTCAGCCTTGACGACGCCGAGCGCCGCCGGAATGGTCCAGCCCAGTGGGCCCGCCTGGCCGCAGTTGATCCAGTGGCGTGGTTTGTAGACGTGGAGGAACTGCGCGCCGGCAATCTGCGACAGGCCGATGGTGCTGACGTAGCAGGTGTCTTTGCCGAACACCTGGTTCATCTCTTCGTACACCCGTTGCGGCTTGACCGGTACGTTGTCGAAGTGAGTCTTGCGGTGCAGGGTGGCCTTGCGCTGCTGGCAGTCGTGCAGCCAGGCGCTGCGGTCCCTGAGCTTGCCGGCGGCTTTCCACTCGCGGGCCACTTCGATGAACATCGTCAGCGCGGAACCGGCGTCGGACACGATGCCCAGGTCCGGCGTAAACACGCGGCCGATCTGCGTTGGTTCGATGTCGACATGGATGAACTTGCGGCCTTCGGTGTACACCTCCACCGAACCGGTGTGGCGGTTGGCCCAGCGGTTACCGATACCCAGGACCACGTCGGACTTGAGCAGCGTTGCATTGCCATACCGATGGGACGTCTGCAGGCCGACCATGCCCACCATCAGCGGGTGATCGTCGGGGATAGTGCCCCAGCCCATCAGGGTAGGGATCACCGGGATGCCCGTCAGCTCGGCGAATTCCACCAGCAGCTCGCTGGCGTCGGCGTTGATCACACCACCACCGCTGACCAACAAGGGGCGTTCAGCCTGGTCGAGCATTGCCAGGGCTTTCTCTACCTGAATGCGGGTGGCCAAAGGCTTGGCCAGGGGCAGTGGCTGGTAGGCGTCGATGTCGAACTCGATCTCGGCCATCTGTACGTCGAACGGCAAGTCGATCAGTACCGGGCCCGGGCGACCGGAGCGCATTTCATAGAAAGCCTTCTGGAACGCATAGGGCACTTGGCCCGGTTCGAGCACGGTGGTCGCCCACTTGGTCACCGGCTTGACGATGCTGGTGATGTCCACGGCCTGGAAGTCTTCCTTGTGCATCCGTGCGCGGGGCGCTTGCCCGGTGATGCACAGGATCGGGATCGAATCGGCCGAGGCGCTGTACAAGCCGGTGACCATGTCGGTGCCCGCCGGGCCCGAGGTGCCGATGCACACGCCGATGTTGCCGGCCTTGGTGCGGGTGTAGCCCTCGGCCATGTGTGAGGCGCCTTCAACGTGGCGAGCAAGGACGTGATCGATGCCACCCACCTTCTGCAAGGCCGAATACAACGGGTTGATCGCGGCGCCCGGGATACCGAAGGCGGTGTCCACCCCTTCACGGCGCATCACCAGGACGGCGGCTTCGATTGCTCTCATTTTGCTCATGTTTTGGTGCCTCTTGCGTTTTGTAATTGTATACAAGTGGTGTTTGAGCAAAGTGTATTCACGGCGAGCGGCGTAGGTCAATGCATTTCATAAACTGAGCTTTGCGTTCGTCTGAATCACTTTTCTCGACGTATGGAAGCTTTGTTTAAAAATATTGTATACAAAAATGAATATCATTGTGTTCTATTTGTTCGATCCGGCATCTGATCAAACAGACGCTCCAACGTATTCCCAATAACAAAAGAAGGACGGCACCATGAGCGCTTTAACCTTGAAGATTGCCACCCAACTGGCCAGCCAGGCCCTCGCTGCGGGCCGCACCATTGCCGCCGCGCCGCTGACCATTGCAGTGCTCGACAGTGGCGGGCACCTGGTCGTCCTGCAGCGCGAAGACGGCTCAAGCCTGCTGCGCCCGCAGATCGCGATCGGCAAAGCCTGGGGCGCGATTGCCATGGGCAAAGGCTCACGCCTGCTGGCGCTGGATGCGCAGCAGCGGCCAGCGTTTATCGCGGCGCTGAACAGCCTGGGGCAGGGCAGTGTGGTGCCGGCGCCGGGTGGGGTGTTGATTCGCAATCAGGACGGCGTGGTGCTGGGGGCGATCGGTATCAGCGGGGATACGTCGGATATTGACGAGCAGTGCGCGATTACGGCGATCGAGGGGGTGGGGTTGAGGGCGGATGCGGGGGTGTCGGCTTAAAGTACTGAGTGACTGTCAGGGCCTCATCGGGGGCAAGCCCCTCCCACACTTCACCGATGTTCACTTTGAGAATGCGGTCAAATATGGGAGGGGGCTTGCCCCCGATTGGCACAGGCACTGCGGGACTATCAGTCCGGCTCACACCCCTTGAGCACCAACCGAATAATCGTCTGCGCCGCCGCTTCATAATCGGCCTCATCCAACTTGGCCTTGCCGGTCACCGCCGAGATCTGCCAGTCGAAATCCGCGTAGGTCTGGGTCGCCGCCCAGATACTGAACATCAGGTGATTAGGCTCGATCTTCGCGATCAGGCCGCGCTCCACCCAGCTCTGAATGCAGTCGATATTGTGCCTGGCCTGGGCATTGAGCTGTTCGACCTGTTCGGCGCTGAGGTGCGGCGCGCCGTGCATGATTTCGCTGGCAAACACCTTGGAAGCAAACGGCAAGTCGCGGGAGATACGGATTTTCGAGCGGATATAGTTGCTCAACACTTCCTTGGGGTCGCCCTCGGGGTTGAACGGCGTGGAAGCGGCCAGGATCGGCTCGATAATGCTCTCAAGCACCTCGCGGTAGAGGTTGTCCTTGGACTTGAAGTAATAGTAGACGTTGGGCTTGGGCAGCCCGGCCTTGGCGGCGATGTCGCTGGTTTTGGTCGCGGCGAAGCCCTTGTCGGCAAACTCCTCGCTCGCCGCCCGCAGGATCTTTTCTTTGTTGCGCTCGCGAATGCTGCTCATAAACCGGACGTTTCCTTGCCATGACAGGCGGTGGCGCATGGTAGCACCGGCCATCCGCGCGCCTCAACAATGTGCCCGCTCAGCAGTGCGCCGCGCTATGCTCGCCTCATCTCTCACTTAACGGATACCCGATTCATGGCAGGAAGCAGCTTGTTGGTTTTGCTCGACGATATCGCCGCGGTACTCGATGACGTTGCACTGATGACAAAAATGGCGGCGAAGAAGACTTCGGGTGTACTCGGCGATGACCTGGCGCTCAATGCCCAGCAAGTCTCCGGCGTGCGCGCCGAGCGGGAAATTCCCGTGGTGTGGGCGGTGGCCAAGGGCTCGTTCGTCAACAAGTTGATCCTGGTGCCGACCGCACTGTTGATCAGCGCCTTCGCCCCCTGGGCGGTGACGCCACTATTGATGCTGGGCGGCGCCTACCTGTGTTTCGAAGGGTTCGAAAAACTCGCGCACAAATTTCTGCACAGCAAGGCGCAAGACCAGGCCGAACACGCGCAGTTGAGCGAAGCGGTGGCCGACCCGGCGACTGACCTGGTGGCGTTCGAGAAGGACAAGATCAAAGGCGCGATCCGCACCGACTTTATTCTTTCGGCCGAAATCATTGCCATCACCCTCGGCATCGTGGCCGATGCGGCGTTGACGCAGCAGGTGATCGTGCTGTCGGGCATCGCCATCGTCATGACCGCCGGCGTTTACGGGCTGGTGGCGGGTATCGTCAAGCTGGATGACTTGGGGCTGTGGCTGACACAGAAACCGGGCCAAGTGGCACGCAATATCGGCGGCGCCATTCTCAGTGCAGCGCCTTACATGATGAAAAGCCTGTCGGTGATCGGTACGGCGGCGATGTTCATGGTCGGCGGCGGCATCCTCACCCATGGCGTGCCGGTGGTGCATCACTGGATCGAAACCGTGAGCCAGAACAGCGGGGCGCTGGCGTGGTTGATGCCGACGTTGTTGAATGCGGTGGCGGGGATTATTGCAGGGGCTGTGGTGTTGGTCGTGGTCAGCGTGGTCGGCAAGGTTTGGAAAGCGTTCAGGGCATGAAGTAACAGGCATAAAAAAGGCCATTCGATTGAATGGCCTTTTTTGTGTGTGTCGTTTACTCGGCAATCTGCAACTTGCGCGATTCGGTGTAGATGTAGCGCACCTTTTCATACTCGAACGGCGAGTTCATCTGCCCATAGCGGAAGCTGGTCTGGTAGCGCCTGTCCACGGCGCGCAGGGCCCAGATTTCCGGGTGGTTGGAGCTGACTTCGGAGACGTTGAGGAAGTTGATCTGCGATTCGGCGGTGTAGTCCACCAGCAGGCCGCCGGTGTCGCGCAGATTCGACGGGCCGAAGATCGGCAGCACCACATAGGCGCCGCCGGGTACGCCGTAGAAACCCAGGGTCTGACCGAAGTCCTCGCTCTGGCGCGGCAAGCCCATGGCGGTGGCCGGGTCCCACAGGCCGGCGATGCCGATCGTGGTGTTGACCAGCAGGCGCCCGGTGGTCTCCAGGGAGCGATGGCCCTTGAGTTGCAGCAGGCTGTTCAACAGGTTGGGCACGTCGCCCAGGTTGTTGAAGAAGTTGCTCACGCCGGTGCGCAGGAAGCTTGGGGTGACGTAGCGGTAACCGTCCACCACCGGCAGGAACACCCACTGGTCGAAGCGATAGTTGAAGTGGTAAACGCGGCGGTTCCACGACTCCAGCGGGTCATACACGTTGAGCGCGGTCAGCGACGAACGTTCGAATTCACGCTGGTCCAGGCCTGCGTTGAACTTGAGTTTGGTCAGCGGCTCCTTGAAGCCGTCGGCATCGACCTTGACCGGTTCGTGGGCCTTGCTGTTGTCGGCATTGGCCACGCCTGCGCACATCAGTGCAGCAAGCAGCAGAAGATATTTAGCCACGGAAGAACTCCAGCATGGCGTCGGCGTTGACGCGGTAATTGAGGTTGCCGCAGTGGCCGCCCAGCGGGTAGACGGTCAAGCGATCGCCGAAAGTTTTACGCAGGAAACCCAGGTCGCCCGGACCAAGGATCACGTCGTCGGCGTTGTGCATCACGGCGATCTTCGGGCTGGCATGCAGGTAGTCCTTGAGCGCATACAGGCTCACCTGGTCCACCAGTTGCAGCAGACTGCCGCCGTCGGAACGGGCGCGCCACATCGGGATCACCTGTTCGGTGAGGTAGCAGTCGAAGTCGCACTGCAGGGCGCGCTTGAGGAACGGCGTGAGGCTGGTGCCTTCGGTGATCGGGTATTTGGGCGGGATGATCAGGCCGCGGCGGTTGATCAGGTCCGAAGTAAAGGCGATATCGGCAGCCGAGAAACGGAACGAGGTGCCGATCAGCATGGCCATCTGTTCGTTGGTCAGGTGCTGCTTGGACTGTTGGAAGTCGTAGAGCAGGGCGTCATTGAGGTCAATGTAGCCCTTTTGCTGGAAGTAGCGGGTCAGCTTGCTCAACACCAGTTCATAGAAGGTGGTGGTGTTGTTGATGCCCTTGACCTCGGTCTGGACCAGCTTGTCGAGGTTGGTGATCGACGTGTAGAGGTTGACCGGAGGGTTGAGCAGCAGCACTTTCTTGAAGTTGAAGCTGCGACGGGTTTCGTCGAGCTTGCTGACAAAGGCAGCATCCAGGGCGCCCAGGCTGTACCCGGTGAGGTAGAAATCAGTCACCGGCAACGAAGCGTTCTGCGCACGCACGGCCTGCATCACGCGGTACATGTCTTCGGCGTCTTCCTGGGTGATACCCGGAGTGGCGAAGCGCGATGCGGCGCTGATGAAGTCGAAGCTGGTCGGCGATGACAGCTGCACCACGTGGTAGCCGGCCTGGTAATACAGCTTCTTGAGGTATTCGTTGATGCTGCTGTCGAAGCGCGCACCGGTACCGGCGATCAGAAAGATCAATGGCGCGGCGCGGTCCTGCTTGGCGATGCGGTAGGTGAGTTTCTTCACCGCCCAGAAGTTGTCCGGCAGGCTGAACTCGCGCTCGGGACGCATGTTCAAGGTGTAATCGGATTGATTGATCTCGTCGTCGGTCGGCAACGTGGGCCGAAGATCGGGTGGAGTGGTGGCAATGGTCGCTTCGAACGGGTTCGTCAAAGGGTAGCCATAGCTGGCCTGGTCGATATCGACGGCCAGTGCTGACGCACTCAAAAAAAGGCTGCCCAGCAAGGCAGCACAGCGCAAGGAACGGAGCATGACTTAATCCCTAAGAGGAAAGGTGCTGAATGAAATTCGCAGGCTATGACCACCGCGTTGCCACCGAAGTGCCAGCCTTCGGCACGAAAAGTCGGAAAAAAACGTCGGAATCGGAGTAATAGCTGGCAGACGATACACTTTGCCACGCATTGATGAACAGATATCTGCGCAGACACCTTGCTAACGGCCGCCGGGGGATTAAGCTGAGCGCCGTTTTTGCCTATCGGAGTGCCCTATGTCCCGTCGTTTGCCATTGATCCTGCTGCTTATCGCCCTGCCATTATGGTTGGCGGCCAGTTATGCCGCGCGGTATGGCTTTATGGAGGATGGGCAGTGGGTCGGCATTTGTGCTGATGAAGCCAGCCGCTGGGAATGCCAGGTGCGTTCGAACCTTGGGTTGATGATTCATTTCAAGGTGTTGGGGTGGGCGGCGTTGATTGCGTCGGTGCTAGGGTTTTGCGTGCCGGGCCGTGCGGGGTGGGGCTTGGCGGTGTTGGGGGTGGTGTTCGGGTTGCCGGCGTTGGCGCTGTATAACACCACGTTTGCGGTGTTTGCGGTGGTGATTGCGGGGTTGCGGTTGGTCAGGAAGCCTTGCGTCGTCTGACAGGGCCAATCGGGGGCAAGCCCCCTCCCACAGGGGAACGCATTCCAAATGTGGGAGGGGGCTTGCCCCCGATGGGGGTGTTAAGCCTTGCGCACCCGCAAGCAACGCCACAAAGCCACAACCATAAGCAGGCTGACCACCGCCCAACCCCAGGCCTGCTGATTCAGCACACCTTCACGGTACAATTGCGGCGCAATGCCGGCACCGATGATAAAGGTCAGCAGCGCCATCTCCCGACGCGGCCCGCTCACCGGGCGCACCAGGTACACCAGGGCCGGCAGCACCAGCGCCGCGCTTGGAAAGCTGCGATAACGTGGGTCAAACACCAGCGCCAGCATCATCACAGCGCCAGCAAACCCGGCGATTGCCACCCACCACCCGGCGCGCTGTTCCAGCCAGTTGAACGCTCGCTCACGCCACCCATCACGCACGCCGAGCGCCAGGGCGGCGTGGGCCAGTACCAGCAGGTTCAATATCACCAGCAAGCCGGCCCATACCCATTCATCAGCAAAGCGCGCGGTAACGCGGGTCAGTTCAGCCCAGGTGCCGACGGAACATGCGGCGACCGCCCCCAGTAAAGGCAGGGCAATGGCCGCACGAACTGTCCGCACCCGCCCGCCGAGCACCAATGTCCCCAACAGAATCATCCCGCCGACGCCCAGCCATAGCGGCCAGTACGGCACATTGGTCACCGGCCCTGCGAGGATGCCCTTGTCCTGACGGTCTGCATCGAACAGCCCCCAATAACCGCCCACGGCCCCTTCACTGGCGCGTTTCCACGGCTGGTCAAAGGCTTCAATCAGGTTGTAGCGCCAGCCATTGGCTTCGGCCATGGCGACAAAGCCGCGCATGAACCTGGCTTCATTGACCCGGCTCGGCACGGCGGTTTCGCGCTGGCGTCCTTCACTGGGCCAGCCGGTTTCGCCGATCAGAATGTCCTTGGGCGCAAACTTATGGCCGAAGGTCTGGCGTACATCGCCTACGTGCTTGAGCGCCTGGTCGATGCCGGATGGCTCATCTTCCCAGTACGGCAGCAGGTGGATGGTCAGGAAGTCCACCGCCGGGGCGATTTCCGGGTGCTGCAGCCAGAATTCCCACACATCGGCGTAGGTGACCGGTTGCTTGATCTGGCGCTTGACGGTCTGGATCAGCGTCACCAGCTGTTTAGCGGTGACCTCTTTGCGCAACAGCGCTTCGTTGCCGACGATAACCGAGGTCACCACGTCCGGGTTGGCATTGGCGGCCGTGATCAACTCGTCGATTTCCTTTTGAGTCGCCACCGGGTCGCTGCTTACCCAGGCCCCGGCCATCACCTTCAGGCCATGCTTGCGCGCCATCTGCGGCAACGCTTCGAGGCCGGTCATGGAGTACGTGCGAATGCATTCAAAGCGTGTGGCCAGCAGGGCCAGGTCGGCGTCCATGCGTTCGGGACGCAGCTGGAAGGGCTGGTCGAACGGCGATTGGTCCTTGTCGAACGGCGTATAGGACGCACATTGCAGCTTGTGGCTGGCGCTCGCTACATCCGGCAGCACCAGCGGCCGGCCGAGGCCATACCAGTAGCCGACAAGGGCGAGCACACCCAGGATCAAAGCAAGAAAATAGGGCAGGGCGGGGAAGCGGGCAGTCGCGGGCATGGTCGGCTTATCTGGGAGAGCAAAGGCGCGCATCTTACCCGGATTTGGCGCGCGCCAGTGCGGCTGCATAATTTTGACATGCAAACTTCGGGCGTGATTCTGACGATAACTCCTACAAAACGTCCTGCTGGCGATGTGATGTCGTTTCCTGCTCAACCAAGGTCGCTGACAGAGCAGGGTAAAGGCCTCGGCAGGTTGATGATAAAACTGTCAGTACTCCACTGATGCCTCAGCGACCGGATCGATGCGCGTGAAGGGGGCGCGGTGCACCGTATAACAACAGGTTGACGTCGCTCGGCATTCGTCGGGCGCAGCACTTTCGGGGAAGTAATATGAAGATGCGACGACTCTTGGGCGCAGCTGCCACGCTGGTAGTTGCGATGGGCTCCACACTGGCCAGTGCCGACAGCAAAACCCTGAGCATCGGCTATGTGGATGGCTGGTCCGACAGCGTGGCCACCACCCATGTGGCGGCTGAAGTGATCAAGCAAAAGCTCGGCTATGACGTGAAGCTGCAAGCGGTCGCCACCGGGATCATGTGGCAGGGTGTGGCCACCGGTAAGCTCGATGCCATGCTGTCCGCCTGGCTGCCGGTGACCCACGGCGAATACTGGACCAAGAACAAGGACAAGGTGGTCGACTACGGCCCCAACTTCAAGGATGCGAAAATTGGCTTGATCGTGCCGGAGTACGTCAAGGCCAAGTCCATCGAAGACCTCAAGACCGACACCACCTTCAAAAACAAAATCGTCGGCATCGACGCCGGTTCAGGCGTGATGCTCAAGACCGACGAGGCCATCAAGCAATACGGGCTCGACTACAAACTGCAAGCCAGCTCGGGCGCCGCAATGATCGCCGAACTGACCCGCGCCGAAGACAAGCAGGATTCCATCGCGGTCACCGGTTGGGTGCCGCACTGGATGTTCGCCAAGTGGAAACTGCGTTTCCTGGAAGACCCGAAAGGCGTTTATGGTGCTGCTGAAACCGTCAACAGCATCGGCAGCAAGGGCCTGGAGGCGAAAGCGCCGGAAGTGGCGGCGTTCCTGAAGAAATTCCAGTGGGCCTCCAAGGATGAAATCGGTGAAGTCATGCTGGCCATTCAAGAGGGCGCCAAGCCCGATGCCGCGGCCAAGGATTGGGTCGCCAAGCACCCTGAGCGCGTCGCCGAGTGGACCGCTAAATAAAAGCCACTGATGTACCTGTGGGAGGGGGCTTGCCCCCGATTGCGACAGTTCAGTCAGCGCAGTGTTGACTGACCTACCGCATCGGGGGCAAGCCCCCTCCCACATTGATTTCATTCGTCCTCAAATTTTTCTGTGCTCCAGCAAACCCTCGCTACACTCGATCTACTACTAAGGTCGTCTGGAACCCTTTCCACAGCCGCATACAGTGGATACGTTCCAATAATAAAAAAGCTGTGCTGCGAGGATAAAAACAATGAACGACAGCATTTACCTCTCGATTCAAAACAGCCCGCGTTTCAAGGAGCTGGTCAGGAAAAGGGAAAGATTCGCCTGGATTCTCTCGGCGATCATGCTAGGGCTTTACTCCGGATTCATCCTGTTGATCGCCTACGGGCCGCAAGTGCTGGGGGCCAAGCTCAGCCCTGGTTCATCCATCACCTGGGGCATCCCCATTGGGGTCGGGCTGATTGTCTCGGCCTTCATCCTCACCGGCATCTATGTACGACGCGCCAACGGCGAATTCGACGACCTGAACAATGCGATTCTCAAGGAGGCTGCGCAATGATCCGTCGTCTATTGGCTGTATTCGCCGCTTCAGTCTTTGCGCCCGCCGTTTGGGCGGCCGATGCATTGACCGGTGAAGTGCACAAGCAACCGCTGAATATTGCAGCGATCCTGATGTTCGTGGCCTTTGTCGGCGCGACGTTGTGCATCACCTACTGGGCCTCCAAGCGCAACAACTCGGCGGCCGACTACTATGCGGCCGGCGGCAAGATCACCGGTTTCCAGAACGGCCTGGCGATCGCCGGCGACTATATGTCGGCCGCGTCCTTCCTGGGGATTTCCGCGCTGGTGTTCACCTCCGGTTATGACGGCCTGATCTACTCGATCGGCTTCCTGGTGGGCTGGCCGATCATCCTGTTCCTGATCGCCGAGCGCCTGCGTAACCTGGGCAAGTACACCTTTGCTGACGTGGCGTCCTATCGCCTCGGGCAAACCCAGATTCGCAGCCTGTCGGCCTGTGGTTCGCTGGTGGTGGTAGCGTTCTACCTGATCGCGCAGATGGTCGGCGCGGGCAAGCTGATCCAACTGCTGTTCGGCCTCGATTACCATGTGGCGGTGATTCTGGTGGGCATCCTGATGTGCCTGTACGTACTGTTCGGCGGCATGCTGGCGACCACCTGGGTGCAGATCATCAAGGCGGTGCTGCTGCTGTCCGGTGCCTCGTTCATGGCGCTGATGGTGATGAAGCACGTGAACTTCGACTTCAATATGCTGTTCTCCGAGGCGATCAAGGTTCACCCTAAAGGTGAAGCGATCATGAGCCCGGGCGGTCTGGTGAAAGATCCGATCTCGGCGTTCTCCCTGGGGCTTGCCCTGATGTTCGGTACTGCGGGCCTGCCGCACATCCTGATGCGCTTCTTCACCGTGAGCGACGCCAAGGAAGCGCGTAAGAGCGTGCTGTATGCCACCGGCTTTATCGGCTACTTCTATATCCTGACGTTCATCATCGGCTTTGGCGCGATCCTGCTGGTCAGCACCAACCCGGCGTTCAAGGACGCGGCCGGTGCTCTGCTCGGCGGCAACAACATGGCGGCGGTGCACCTGGCCAACGCGGTGGGCGGCAGTATCTTCCTGGGCTTCATCTCGGCCGTGGCCTTCGCCACCATCCTTGCGGTGGTTGCCGGCTTGACTCTGGCAGGTGCTTCGGCGGTGTCCCACGACCTGTACGCCAGCGTGATCAAGAAAGGCAAGGCCAACGAGAAGGACGAGATTCGCGTGTCGAAGATCACCACCATCGCCCTGGCGGTGTTGGCTATCGGCCTGGGGATTCTGTTCGAAAGCCAGAACATTGCGTTCATGGTCGGCCTGGCGTTCTCGATTGCCGCCAGCTGTAATTTCCCGGTACTGCTGCTTTCCATGTACTGGAAAAACCTCACCACCCGTGGCGCCATGATTGGTGGCTGGCTGGGCCTGGTCAGTGCCGTTGGCCTGATGATCCTGGGGCCGACCATCTGGGTCTCGATCCTGCACCATGAAAAAGCCATCTTCCCGTACGAGTACCCGGCGCTGTTCTCGATGATCATTGCGTTCGTCGGTATCTGGTTCTTCTCCATCACCGACAAGTCGGCGGCGGCGGAGAAAGAGCGTGCGCTGTACTTCCCGCAGTTTGTGCGTTCGCAGACGGGGCTGGGAGCGAGTGGGGCGGTTAACCACTAAGCTTTTAGAGGGATGAAGAAATGCCCCGGTCGAAAGGCTGGGGTATTTTTTTGTCTGGAGATTTGTGGTGTCTGGTCTGGCCTCATCGGGGGCAGGCCCCCTCCCACACTGGATTGCGTTTACACATCTGAACGTGTGAATACAGTCAAATGTGGGAGGGGGCTTGCCCCCGATGAGGCCAGCTCAGACGACACAAATAAAAACGGCCTCCACTAAGGGAGGCCGTTCTCAGTACAGCTCGCAGCTAAATGCTTACTTGCGATCTTCCAGCTTGGTAATGTCACGCGACTCATAGCCGGTGTACAACTGGCGCGGGCGGCCAATCTTGTACGGGCTCGAGAGCATTTCCTTCCAGTGGGAGATCCAGCCCACGGTCCGCGCCAGGGCGAAGATCACGGTGAACATGCTGGTTGGAATGCCGATCGCCTTGAGGATGATCCCCGAGTAGAAGTCGACGTTCGGGTACAGCGAGCGTTCGATGAAGTAAGGGTCGGTCAGGGCGATCTCTTCCAGGCGCATGGCCAGTTCGAGTTGCGGATCGTTCTTGATGCCCAGTTCCTTCAACACTTCGTCGCAGGTCTGCTTCATGACGGTGGCGCGCGGGTCGCGGTTCTTGTAGACCCGGTGACCGAAGCCCATCAACTTGAACGGGTCGTTCTTGTCCTTGGCCTTGGCGATGAATTTGTCGATGTTCGAGACATCGCCGATTTCATCGAGCATGGTCAATACGGCTTCGTTCGCACCGCCGTGGGCAGGGCCCCACAGGGCGGCAATGCCGGCGGCGATACAGGCGAACGGGTTGGCGCCCGAAGAGCCGGCCAGACGCACGGTAGAGGTGGAGGCGTTCTGTTCGTGGTCGGCGTGGAGGATAAAGATCCGGTCCATGGCCTTGGCGAGCACCGGGCTGATCGGTTTGATCTCGCACGGCGTGTTGAACATCATGTGCAGGAAGTTTTCCGCGTACGTCAGGTCGTTGCGCGGGTACATCATGGGTTGGCCCATGGAGTACTTGTACACCATGGCGGCCAGGGTCGGCATCTTGGCAACCAGGCGGATCGCGGAAATTTCGCGATGCTGCGGGTTATTGATGTCCAGGGAGTCGTGATAGAAGGCCGACAGGGCGCCGACCACACCGCACATGACGGCCATCGGGTGGGCGTCGCGACGGAAGCCGTTGAAGAAGGTCTTCAACTGCTCGTGAACCATGGTGTGGTTCTTCACGGTGCTGACGAACTGGGCTTTCTGCTCGGTTGTTGGCAATTCGCCATTTAGCAGCAGGTAGCAGGTTTCCAGGTAGTCCGACTGTTCGGCGAGTTGCTCGATCGGGTAGCCGCGGTGAAGCAGAATGCCATTGTCGCCATCGATATAGGTGATCTTCGACTCGCAAGAGGCGGTCGACATGAAGCCTGGGTCGAAAGTGAAACGGCCCGTGGCCGTCAGGCCCCGTACGTCGATTACATCGGGACCAACGGTGCCGGTTAAAATGGGCAGCTCGACGGGGGCTGCGCCCTCGATGATCAACTGCGCTTTTTTGTCAGCCATGTGGCCTCCTATTTATGCTTCAAATCATCAGACAGACCCCCCACGCAGGGCCCGCACCACTATAGTGAGATAAATTCAGATGTCAATTTGCCTAAAGTCTTGCTCCAGAAGGCTTTAACCGTACTTTTTCGTCGAAATTGCCTGCCATTTACGCCTTTTATCCCGTCAGCGCAATCAGCTATTAGGGTGAGGTGTGCGCGTTGTCATTAGTAACCTAACTGTCTATACTCGGCCACCGACCGCCAAGGGCTTTTGGGCTTGCTTTCATTGGGGGTCGCACTCCCTGGGTGGTGCTTACCTGACCAGTCGCACTCCCCAACAACTTTGCCCTGATTGTTAGGGGCTCTTCAGTGTGAAAAAAAGCCGTGAATAGCCAACGACCTGTAAACCTAGACCTAAGGACCATCAAACTCCCCATCACCGGCGTTACGTCGTTCCTGCACCGTGTTTCCGGCATCATCCTGTTCCTGGGCCTGGGCATCATGCTTTATGCATTGAGCAAATCCCTGGGTTCCGAGGAAGGTTTTGCCGAGGTGAAGGCAACCTTGACCAGCCCGCTGGCCAAGTTCGTAGCATGGGGCCTCCTGTCCTCTCTTCTGTATCACCTGGTAGCCGGCGTGCGCCATTTGATCATGGACATGGGCATCGGTGAGACGCTGGAAGGCGGCCGCCTGGGCTCGAAAATCATCATCGCCATTTCCGTGGTGCTGATCGTTCTGGCAGGAGTTTGGATATGGTAACCAGCGTAACGAATCTGTCGCGTTCGGGCCTCTATGACTGGATGGCACAGCGTGTGTCTGCGGTCGTTCTCGCGGCTTATTTCATTTTCCTGATCGGATACCTCGTCGCAAACCCGGGCATCGGCTTTGAGCAGTGGCACGGCCTGTTCGCCCACAATGCGATGCGAATCTTCAGCCTGCTGGCCCTTGTCGCCCTGGGCGCTCACGCCTGGGTCGGCATGTGGACCATCGCGACCGACTACCTGACGCCAATGGCGCTGGGCAAGTCCGCGACCGCAGTCCGTTTCCTCTTCCAGGCAGTATGCGGCATCGCGATGTTCGCTTACTTCGTCTGGGGTGTGCAGATTCTTTGGGGTATCTGATTCATGGCTAACATTCCAACTATTTCCTTCGACGCCATCATTATTGGTGGCGGCGGTGCTGGCATGCGCGCTGCGCTGCAGCTGGCCCAGGGTGGTCACAAGACCGCCGTGATCACCAAGGTGTTCCCGACCCGTTCGCACACCGTATCGGCCCAGGGTGGCATCACCTGCGCCATCGCCTCCGCCGACCCGAACGATGACTGGCGCTGGCACATGTACGATACCGTCAAGGGTTCCGACTACATCGGTGACCAGGACGCTATCGAATACATGTGTCAGGAAGGCCCGGCTGCGGTATTCGAGCTGGACCACATGGGTCTGCCGTTCTCCCGTACCGAGCAAGGCCGTATCTACCAGCGTCCATTCGGCGGCCAGTCGAAGGATTACGGTAAAGGCGGGCAGGCTGCCCGTACCTGCGCCGCGTCCGACCGTACCGGTCACGCGCTGCTGCACACCCTTTATCAGGGCAACCTGAAAGCCGGTACCACGTTCCTGAACGAGTACTACGCTGTCGATCTGGTGAAGAACGGCAAGGGCGAGTTCGTCGGCGTGATCGCCATCTGCATCGAAACCGGTGAAACCACCTACATCCGCGCCAAGGCGACTGTCCTGGCGACCGGCGGTGCAGGTCGTATCTACGCGTCCACCACCAACGCCCTGATCAACACCGGTGACGGCGTCGGCATGGCCCTGCGTGCAGGCGTGCCGGTGCAGGACATCGAAATGTGGCAGTTCCACCCGACCGGCATCGCCGGCGCCGGTGTACTGGTGACCGAAGGTTGCCGTGGTGAAGGTGGTTACCTGATCAACAAGCACGGCGAGCGTTTCATGGAGCGTTATGCTCCGAACGCTAAAGACCTTGCCGGTCGTGACGTTGTGGCCCGTTCGATGGTTAAAGAGATCATCGCCGGCAACGGCTGTGGCCCGAACGGCGACCACGTGCTGCTCAAGCTCGATCACCTGGGCGAAGAAGTGCTGCACAGCCGCCTGCCAGGTATCTGCGAGCTGTCCAAGACTTTTGCCCACGTTGACCCGGTGGTTGCTCCGGTTCCGGTGGTTCCGACCTGCCACTATATGATGGGCGGCGTGCCGACCAACATTCATGGCCAGGCCATCACCCAGAATGCCGAAGGCGTGGACGAGATCATTCACGGCCTGTTCGCGGTAGGCGAAGTGGCTTGCGTATCGGTTCACGGTGCCAACCGCCTGGGCGGCAACTCGCTGCTCGACCTGGTGGTATTCGGCCGCGCTGCCGGCCTGCACCTGGAAAAAGCCCTGACCGACGGCATCGAATACGATGACGCCACCGATGCCAACATCGAAGCCGCCCTGGCGCGCCTGAACGCTCTGAACGAGCGCACTGATGGCGAAGACGTGGCAACCCTGCGTCGCGAGCTGCAAAGCTGCATGCAGAACTACTTCGGTGTGTTCCGTACTGGCGAATACATGCAGAAGGGTATCGCCCAGTTGGCCGACCTGCGCGCACGCATCGCCAACGTCAAGATCAACGACAAGAGCCAGGCGTTCAACACCGCTCGTATCGAAGCCCTTGAGCTGCAGAACCTGCTGGAAGTGGCCGAAGCGACGGCGATCGCCGCCGAGGTTCGCAAGGAATCCCGTGGTGCTCATGCCCGTGAAGACTTTGAAGACCGCGACGACGAGAACTGGTTGTGCCACACCCTGTACTTCCCGGGTGACAAGCGCGTGACCAAGCGTGCCGTGAACTTCTCGCCGAAGACGGTGCCGACGTTTGAACCGAAGATTCGGACTTACTAAGGGTGGCTGCCATGTTGAAAGTCAGTGTTTATCGCTACAACCCTGATCAGGACGCCGCGCCGTTCATGCAGGAATTCCAGGTCGATACCGGCGGTAAAGACCTGATGGTGCTGGATGTTTTGGCACTGATCAAAGAGCAGGACGAAGGTTTCTCCTATCGTCGCTCTTGCCGTGAAGGTGTGTGCGGTTCCGACGGCATGAACATCAACGGCAAAAACGGCCTGGCGTGCATCACGCCGCTGTCGGCCGTGGTCAAGGGCAACAAGCTGATCGTTCGTCCACTGCCAGGTTTGCCGGTTATCCGTGACCTGGTCGTCGATATGAGCATCTTCTACAAGCAATACGAGAAAGTTAAGCCGTTCCTGCAGAACGACACGCCGGCTCCGGCCATCGAGCGTCTGCAGTCCCCGGAAGAGCGCGAAAAACTCGACGGTCTGTACGAGTGCATCCTGTGCGCTTGCTGCTCGACGTCGTGCCCGTCCTTCTGGTGGAACCCGGACAAGTTCCTGGGCCCGGCTGCGCTGCTGCAAGCCTACCGCTTCCTGGCAGACAGCCGTGACACCAAGACGTCCGAGCGTCTGGCTTCACTGGATGACCCGTTCAGCGTATTCCGCTGCCGCGGGATCATGAACTGCGTCAACGTATGTCCCAAAGGCCTGAACCCGACTAAGGCCATTGGTCACATCCGTAACATGCTGCTGCAGAGCGGCGTGTAACTGACGTTGCAGTAAAAGCAGGACCGTTGTGCCCGTAAATGCTGCGGCGCAGGCTTCAACCGGCGCCGTAGTTTTAACTTGAGCAGCGACTTACAAAGCCGCGGCTCTTATTTTGAAGAAATGAGACAAGCAGGGGCATTCGGGTTGGTACCCGAACTATCAGCGTGATCCTAGTGGCTTGTTCTGGTCGCTGCACTTGGCCTTTTGCAAGCAAACTCGGTGTTTTCGCCGGTGGTGTCCCCAAATCGAGGGTGACCAAGCATGCAAGAAAGCGTGATGCAGCGCATGTGGAACAGCGGCTATCTTTCAGGTGGTAACGCTGCCTATGTGGAAGAGCTTTATGAGCTCTACCTGCACGACCCTAACGCTGTGCCAGAAGAATGGCGCACCAAATTTCAGACGTTGTCTTCAGACGGCAACGCTGCCACCGATGTATCGCATGCTGCGATTCGCGATCATTTCGTGCTGCTGGCAAAGAACCAGCGCCGCGCCCAACCGGTTTCCGCCGGCAGCGTGAGCAGTGAGCACGAGAAGAAGCAAGTTGAAGTACTGCGACTGATCCAGGCTTACCGGATGCGCGGCCACCAGGCGGCCCAGCTTGACCCGCTGGGGCTCTGGCAGCGTCCTGCACCTGCTGACCTGTCGATCAATCATTACGGCTTGACCAATGCCGATCTTGATACGACCTTCCGTGCCGGCGACCTGTTCATCGGCAAAGAGGAAGCGAGCCTACGCGAAATTCACGAAGCGTTGCAGCAGACATATTGCCGCACCATCGGCGCTGAATTCACGCACATCACCGATTCCGAGCAGCGCCAGTGGTTCCAGCATCGCCTGGAAGGCGTGCGTGGTCGTCCGGTATTGTCCGCCGATGTGCGCAGCCACCTGCTTGAGCGCGTGACCGCCGCTGAAGGTCTCGAAAAATACCTGGGTACCAAATACCCGGGCACCAAGCGTTTCGGCCTGGAAGGCGGCGAAAGCCTGATTCCGATGCTCGACGAACTGATCCAGCGTTCCGGTTCCTACGGCACCAAGGAAGTCGTGATCGGCATGGCTCACCGTGGTCGTCTGAACGTATTGGTCAACACCTTCGGCAAGAACCCGCGCGAGCTGTTCGACGAGTTCGAAGGCAAGAAGAAGGTCGAGCTGGGTTCCGGTGACGTTAAATATCACCAGGGCTTCTCGTCCAACGTGATGACCACCGGCGGTGAAGTTCACCTGGCCATGGCATTCAACCCATCCCACCTGGAAATCGTTTCCCCGGTGGTCGAGGGGTCGGTGCGTGCGCGCCAGGATCGTCGTAACGACGCAACCGGCGAGAAGGTCCTGCCGATTTCCATCCACGGTGACGCGGCATTCGCCGGTCAAGGCGTGGTCCTGGAAACGTTCCAGATGTCGCAGACCCGCGGCTTCAAGACCGGCGGCACGGTTCATATCGTCATCAACAATCAGGTTGGCTTCACCATCAGCAACCCGCTGGATGCGCGCTCCACCGAGTACGCCACCGACGTTGCCAAGATGATCCAGGCGCCGATCCTGCACGTGAATGGCGATGATCCGGAAGCCGTACTGTTCGTGACCCAACTGGCTGTCGACTACCGCATGCAGTTCAAGCGTGACGTGGTCATCGACCTGGTGTGCTACCGCCGTCGCGGTCACAACGAAGCGGACGAGCCAAGCGGCACCCAGCCGTTGATGTACCAGCAGATCACCAAGCAGCGCACCACCCGTGAGCTGTACGCCGAAAGCCTGACCAAGGCCGGCGTGCTGGATGACGCGCGTGTCCAGGCGAAGATCGACGAATACCGCAATGCGCTGGATAACGGCCTGCATGTGGTGAAAAGCCTGGTCAAGGAACCGAACAAAGAGCTGTTCGTTGACTGGCGCCCGTACCTGGGCCACACCTGGACTGCGCGCCATGACACCAGCTTCGACTTGAAGACGTTGCAGGAGTTGTCTGCCAAGTTGCTGGAAATCCCTGAAGGGTTTGTGGTTCAGCGCCAGGTTGCGAAGATCTACGAAGACCGTCAGAAGATGCAAGCCGGCGGCCTGCCGATCAACTGGGGTTACGCCGAAACCATGGCGTACGCGACCCTGGCGTTCGAAGGTCACCCGATCCGCATGACCGGCCAGGACATCGGCCGCGGTACGTTCTCGCACCGTCATGCCGTATTGCACAACCAGAAAGACGCGGGCACCTACATCCCGTTGCAGAACCTGTACGAAGGCCAGCCACGTTTCGACCTGTACGATTCGTTCCTGTCCGAAGAAGCCGTGCTGGCGTTCGAATACGGCTATTCCACCACCACGCCTAACGCGCTGGTGATCTGGGAAGCCCAGTTCGGCGACTTCGCCAACGGTGCCCAGGTGGTTATCGACCAGTTCATCACCAGCGGTGAGCACAAGTGGGGCCGTCTGTGCGGTCTGACCATGCTGCTGCCACACGGTTATGAAGGTCAGGGCCCCGAGCACTCCTCGGCCCGTCTGGAGCGTTACCTGCAGCTGTGCGCCGAGCACAACATTCAGGTGTGCGTGCCGACGACCCCGGCGCAGATCTACCACTTGCTGCGTCGCCAGGTGATCCGTCCGCTGCGCAAGCCACTGGTCGTGCTGACTCCGAAATCGCTGTTGCGTCACAAACTGGCCGTTTCGACCCTGGAAGATCTGGCCGAAGGTTCGTTCCAGACCGTTATTCCGGAAATCGATACGCTGGACGCCGCCAAGGTCACTCGCCTGATCCTGTGCAGCGGCAAGGTTTATTACGATCTGCTGGAAAAACGCCGCGCCGAAGGCCGCGAAGACATCGCCATTGTGCGTATCGAGCAGCTTTACCCGTTCCCGGAAGATGACCTCATGGAGATCATCGCGCCTTACACCAACCTCACCAATGTGGTGTGGTGTCAGGAAGAACCGATGAACCAGGGCGCCTGGTACAGCAGCCAGCATCATCTGCGTCGCAGCATCGGCAACCACAACAGGGCCCTGGGCCTGGAGTACGCCGGTCGTGATGCGTCTGCTGCACCTGCCTGTGGTTATGCGTCGATGCACGCCGAGCAGCAGGAAAAACTGCTGCAAGCTGCTTTCACTGTTTAACGCCTTCGCGCTGACTGAAACCGAATTTTAAGGACCTACAGATAATGGCTATCGAAATCAAAGCCCCGTCATTCCCGGAATCGGTTGCCGATGGCACCGTTGCCACCTGGCACAAGAAACCAGGCGAGGCCGTCAAGCGTGACGACCTGATCGTCGACATCGAGACTGACAAAGTCGTGCTGGAAGTGCTTGCCGAAGCCGACGGCGTGCTGGGCGCAATCGTGGCCGAAGAGGGCGCTACCGTCCTGTCGAACCAGGTATTGGGCTCGATCGAAGAGGGCAGCGCTGCTGCTCCTGCCGCCGCCGCTGCACCGGCTGCCGCTTCCGCACCTGCCGCCGCACCGGCTGCAGGTGGCGAAGACCCAATCGCTGCACCGGCTGCGCGTCAGCTGGCTGAAGAAAACGGCATCAACCTGGCTTCCATCAAGGGCACCGGCAAAGACGGCCGCGTGACCAAGGAAGACGTGGTTGCCGCAGTTGAAGCCAAGAAAAACGCTCCGGCTGCCGCACCTGCCAAGCCAGCTGCGCCTGCTGCCGCTGCGCCTGTGTTTGCCGCTGGCGATCGCACCGAGAAGCGCGTGCCGATGACTCGTGTACGTGCCACTGTGGCCAAGCGCCTGGTTGAAGCTCAGTCGAACATGGCGATGCTGACCACCTTCAACGAAGTCGACATGACCGAAGTCATGGCCCTGCGTTCGAAGTATAAGGATCTGTTCGAGAAGTCCCACAACGGCGTGCGCCTGGGCTTCATGTCGTTCTTCGTGAAAGCGGCCACCGAAGCGCTGAAACGCTTCCCTGCAGTCAATGCTTCCATCGACGGCGCCGACATCGTCTACCATGGCTATGCAGACATCGGCGTTGCCGTGTCCAGCGACCGTGGCCTGGTGGTTCCGGTGCTGCGTAACGCCGAGCTGATGAGCCTGGCCGAAATCGAAGGCGGCATCGCCGGCTTCGGCAAGAAAGCCCGTGACGGCAAGCTGACCATCGACGAGATGACCGGCGGTACGTTCACCATCACCAACGGTGGTACCTTCGGTTCGATGATGTCGACGCCGATCGTCAACCCACCGCAAGCCGCGATCCTGGGCATGCACAACATCATCCAGCGTCCAATGGCCATCAACGGCCAGGTCGTGATCCGCCCAATGATGTACCTGGCGCTGTCTTACGATCACCGCCTGATCGATGGTAAAGAAGCCGTGACGTTCCTGGTGACCATCAAGAACCTGCTGGAAGACCCGGCTCGCCTGCTGCTGGATATCTGATTGAAGCAGCCCCAGGTTGCGAGCTACAAGCTGTAGGAAAAAGCAGCTTGGCTTGCAGCTTGGGGCTAGAAGCTTGTCGCAAATAGAGGATCTATTTTCATGACACAGAAATTTGACGTTGTAGTGATTGGTGCAGGCCCTGGCGGCTATGTTGCCGCCATCAAGGCTGCACAACTGGGCCTCTCGACTGCTTGCATCGAAAAATACACCGACAAGGAAGGCAAACTGGCGCTGGGCGGTACCTGCCTGAACGTCGGTTGCATTCCTTCCAAGGCGCTGCTGGACAGCTCCTGGAAATTCCACGAAGCCCAGGATGGTTTCGCGATCCACGGTATCAACCATGCCGGCGTGACCATGGACGTGCCCGCGATGGTCGGCCGTAAAGCCAACATCGTCAAAGGCCTGACTTCCGGCGTTGCCACCTTGTTCAAGGCCAATGGCGTGACTTCCCTGCAAGGCCACGGCAAGCTGCTGGCCGGCAAGAAACTTGAAATCACCAAGCCGGACGGCTCGGTTGAAGTCATCGAAGCCGAAAACGTGATCCTGGCACCCGGTTCGCGTCCAATCGACATTCCACCGGCTCCAGTCGATCAGAACGTGATCGTCGATTCGACCGGCGCCCTGGAATTCCAGGCCGTGCCCAAGCGCCTGGGTGTGATCGGCGCCGGCGTCATCGGCCTGGAGCTGGGTTCGGTATGGTCCCGCCTGGGTTCGCAAGTGACCGTGCTCGAAGCCCTGGACACCTTCCTGCTGGCCGCCGACACCGCCGTGTCCAAGGAAGCCTACAAGACCCTGACCAAACAGGGTCTGGACATCAAGCTGGGCGCGCGCGTTACCGGTTCCAAAGTCAACGGCGAAGAAGTTGTCGTGACCTACACCGACAAGGAAGGCGAGCAAACCATCACCTTCGACAAGCTGATCGTAGCCGTCGGTCGTCGCCCCGTGACCACCGATCTGCTGGCCTCCGACAGCGGCGTGAGCATCGATGAGCGTGGTTTCATCCACGTTGACGATCATTGCGCAACCACCGTACCGGGCGTTTATGCGATCGGCGACGTGGTTCGTGGCATGATGCTGGCCCACAAGGCTTCCGAAGAAGGCATCATGGTGGTCGAGCGCATCAAGGGTCACAAAACCCAGATGAACTACGACCTGATTCCATCGGTTATCTACACCCACCCGGAAATTGCATGGGTCGGCAAGAACGAACAGCAGTTGAAAGCTGAAGGCGTTGAAGTTAACGTCGGCACCTTCCCGTTCGCCGCTTCTGGCCGTGCCATGGCAGCCAACGACACCGGTGGTTTTGTCAAAGTCATCGCTGATGCCAAGACTGACCGCGTATTGGGCGTCCACGTGATTGGTCCAAGCGCTGCAGAACTGGTTCAGCAAGGCGCTATCGGTATGGAATTCGGCACCAGTGCCGAGGACCTGGGCATGATGGTCTTCTCCCATCCGACCCTGTCCGAAGCGTTGCACGAAGCAGCGTTGGCAGTGAATGGCGGCGCCATCCACATCGCCAACCGCAAGAAGCGCTAAGCGAGATAATAAGAAACCACGGCGGAGTTGCCCGTCGTGAGCCTTGCGCGCAAGACTCACCGCGGAATATCCGCTGGACGCAGCCTTGTGCAGCTTTACGGGCCATAAGCCCCGCAGGTTGCGCAAGCAGCAGTCACAGGTGGCGCGGCACTCATAATGAGCGCAGCGCCGAATGCGCAGTACCTAACGAAGACGGTAAAAAGCATGAATCTTCACGAGTATCAGGGTAAGCAGCTGTTCGCTGAATACGGCCTGCCAGTTTCCAAGGGCTACGCAGTAGACACCCCGGAAGCAGCAGCAGAAGCTTGCGACAAAATCGGCGGCAGCGAGTGGGTTGTCAAAGCCCAGGTCCACGCCGGTGGTCGCGGTAAAGCGGGCGGCGTCAAGCTGGTTCGCAGCAAAGAAGACGCCAAGGCCTTCGCACAGCAGTGGCTGGGCAAGCGTCTGGTGACTTACCAGACTGATGCCAATGGCCAGCCAGTCACCAAGATCCTGGTTGAATCGTGCACTGATATCGCTAAAGAGCTGTACCTGGGCGCTGTCGTTGACCGTTCGAGCCGTCGCATCGTGTTCATGGCGTCCACCGAAGGTGGCGTGGACATCGAGAAGATCGCTCACGAAACCCCAGAAAAAATTCTGAAGGCCACTATCGATCCACTGGTTGGCGCTCAGCCATTCCAGGGTCGCGAGCTGGCTTTCCAGCTGGGTCTGGAAGGCAAGCAAGTTGCCCAGTTCGCCAAGATCTTCGTCGGTCTGGCCAAACTGTTCCAGGATCACGATCTGGCCCTGCTGGAAGTGAACCCGCTGGTGATCAAGGCTGATGGCGATCTGCACTGCCTCGACGCCAAGATCAACATCGACGCCAACGCCATGTACCGTCAGCCAAAGCTGAAGACTTTCCACGATCCGTCGCAAGACGATCCGCGCGAAGCGCACGCTGCCAAGTTCGAACTGAACTACGTAGCGCTGGAAGGTAACATCGGCTGCATGGTCAACGGTGCCGGCCTGGCCATGGGTACCATGGACATCGTCAACCTGCATGGCGGCAAGCCAGCCAACTTCCTCGACGTAGGCGGTGGCGCTACCAAGGAACGCGTAACCGAAGCGTTCAAGATCATCCTGTCCGACTCCAACGTCGCAGCAGTACTGGTCAACATCTTCGGCGGCATCGTTCGTTGCGACATGATTGCCGAAGGCATCATCGGTGCAGTGAAAGAAGTCGGCGTTAAAATCCCGGTTGTTGTTCGCCTTGAAGGTAACAACGCTGAACTGGGCGCTAAAGTACTGGCAGAAAGCGGTTTGAACATCATCGCGGCTACCAGCCTGACCGACGCTGCTCAACAAGTTGTCAAAGCTGCGGAGGGCAAGTAATGAGCGTCCTGATCAATAAAGACACCAAAGTTATCTGCCAGGGTATTACCGGTTCGCAAGGTAGTTTCCACACCCAGCAAGCCATCGAGTACGGCACCCAGATGGTTGGCGGCGTAACGCCGGGCAAAGGCGGCACCGAACACCTGGGCCTGCCAGTGTTCAACACCGTGAAAGAAGCAGTAGAAGCCACTGGCGCCACCGCCAGCGTGATCTACGTTCCAGCACCTTTCTGCAAGGACTCGATCCTGGAAGCGGCCTTTGGCGGCATCAAGCTGATCGTGTGCATCACCGAAGGCATTCCTACCCTGGACATGCTGGACGCCAAGGTTAAGTGCGACGAACTGGGTATTACCCTGATCGGCCCTAACTGCCCAGGCGTGATCACCCCAGGCGAATGCAAGATCGGCATCATGCCGGGTCACATTCACTTGCCAGGTAAAGTCGGTATCGTTTCCCGTTCCGGCACCCTGACCTACGAGGCTGTGAAGCAGACCACTGACGCCGGTTTCGGTCAGTCGACTTGCGTCGGCATCGGCGGTGACCCGATCCCGGGCTCCAACTTCATCGACATCCTGAAGCTGTTCCAGGAAGACCCGAAGACCGAGGCTATCGTGATGATCGGCGAGATCGGCGGTTCGGCTGAAGAAGAGGCGGCTGCCTACATCAAGGCACACGTGACCAAGCCGGTTGTGTCCTACATCGCTGGTGTGACTGCCCCTGCGGGCAAGCGCATGGGCCATGCTGGCGCAATCATCTCCGGCGGTAAGGGCACTGCAGACGAGAAATTCGCTGCGCTGCAAGACGCAGGTGTGAAAACCGTGCGTTCGCTGGCAGACATCGGCAAGGCCCTGGCCGAGCTGACCGGTTGGGCCGTCAAGTAAGCCTCGCGCTTAGCTGACGCTTCACCCCCACAAAGGCCACCTTCGGGTGGCCTTTGTGCATTCTGGGCTCAGCAACGTATCTGAGGTTGGTAGAGATCCAAATGTGGGAGGGGGCTTGCCCCCGATAGCGGGGTGTCGGTCATGATGATGTGACTGAACCACCGCTATCGGGGGCAAGCCCCCTCCCACATTTGATTGCATTGTCAGATTAAGTATGAAAACGCGACATTTGAATGTCGCTTATCGGACAGTACGCCCCGCAACAGTGCGTTTGTCAGTCTAATTCTGTACTCTAGCCGCCTCTTTATGCGCCCGTATCCCAAAAGGAAGCTGCGCGCCAGACCGGTCGGCCTCTATAAGGGCCGGCAGTATTTCCCTCATCCACAGGGAATCCCCCTCTAAATTCCGATTCAGTAGTGTGGTATTTCCTCAAAATGAAAGTGTTGAAAAGCCAGGATATCCTGGCGTTGGGCTTTATGACGTTTGCCCTGTTCGTGGGCGCCGGCAACATCATCTTCCCGCCTATCGTTGGTTTGCAGTCCGGGCCTCATGTGTGGATGGCGGCCCTGGGGTTCCTGATTACGGCAGTCGGCCTGCCGGTCGTCACCGTGATCGCGTTGGCCAAGGTCGGCGGCGGCATGGATGCGTTGAGCAGCCCGATCGGCAAGATCGCCGGTGGCCTGCTGGCGGCGGCGGCGTACCTGGCGGTAGGGCCGCTGTTCGCCACGCCGCGCACGGCCACCGTCTCGTTCGAAGTGGGCCTGGCGCCGCTGACCGGGGAAAGCCCGCTGGCGCTGTTCCTCTACAGTTCGGTGTACTTCCTGGTGGTGTTCTTTGTCTCCCTGTATCCGGGTCGACTGTTGGATACCGTCGGCCGTTTTCTCGCGCCGCTTAAGATCATCGCGTTGGCCATCCTCGGCGTTGCCGCGTTTGCCTTGCCGGCCGGTGAGGTCGGTGTCGCCACGCCGGAATACGTCGCTGCGCCGTTCTCCCAGGGCTTTATCAATGGCTACCTGACCATGGATACCCTCGGCGCGCTGGTATTTGGCATCGTCATCGTCAACGCGATTCGCTCCCGTGGCGTTGAGTCGCCCAAGCTGATCACGCGTTACGCGATCATTGCCGGGCTGATTGCCGGTGTGGGCCTGGCGCTGGTGTATGTCAGCCTGTTCCGTCTGGGTTCAGGCAGCCATGCGGTGGCCGCTGGTGCCAGTAACGGTGCTGCGGTGCTGCATGCGTATGTACAACATACCTTCGGTTCCCTGGGCAGCGGCTTCCTCGCTGTGCTGATCTCCCTGGCGTGCCTGGTGACCGCCGTGGGCCTGACCTGTGCCTGTGCCGAGTACTTCAGCAAAATCCTGCCGCTGTCCTACAAGACCCTGGTAGTGATCCTGGCGCTGTTCTCGCTGTTTGTGTCCAACCTGGGCCTGACCAAGCTGATCGCGTTCTCCATTCCGGTGCTTACTGCGATCTACCCGCCGTGCATCGTGTTGGTGGCGTTGAGCTTCTGTAAGGATTTCTGGCAGGAACAGGGGCGTATCGTCGGTCCGGTGATGCTGGTGTCATTCATCTTTGGTTGCATTGATGCACTCAAGGGGGCGGGCCTGGCGGATTGGATGCCAGCGCAGTTGATGCATCTGCCGCTGAGCGAGCAAGGCCTGGCGTGGCTGGTGCCGTCGGTGATGATGCTGGTGGTCGCTGTCGTGGTTGACCGCGTGCTCGGTAAGCGTAGCGAAGCCATCGCTTAAGATTTTTGTTCGTACGCTGTAACCAGGAATGCCCCGTATCAGCCGATACGGGGCATTTTTATTCAGGGCAGAACAGTCGCCTGTTGCCGGCCCTAGTCTTTGGCGAAGTCAATGATCCACTTCTTCATCGCGTCATCCACCGTGCCGGCGCCTCCTTCAACCAACGTGTAGCTACCATCAGCCATAACATCAACACCCGAGGCCCCGGCCATTTCGAAGGACACTCCCTCGGTGCTGATCAAATCCAGCAGCGGTTGCCGGCCACTGCTGTCTGTTTGGCTCAAGGTTGTTGCCAGGCCGATTTTGGATTCAGAAAGGGATCCGCCGACCAGTATTACTTTGTCACCGCTTTTCAATGAGGCTTGTAGTTCTCTTACTGCATCAAAGCCCTTGCGGCCGTTCAAGGGGGCTTCCAGATTGCTGCCCTGCAAGTGCATCAGTGTACGGGTGTTGTAGGTTTTGCCATTCCAGCCTGACAACACAGCGAGCGCTGAACAGTCCGAGAGGCCGCGAGTGGATAGGGTGGATTCGCCTCCCTGGATAGTTTTCGACATACCCATTTCCACCGACGTTGCAGGCACGGGCACAGCAGAGCGTCCAATGATTTTCCTTAGCTGGTCCGGTAGCTTGAGCCCTCCCGGCAAACCGATGGGTGCCCACTCGCCATTCCCTTTGCTCAGCAGCGTGGCCACTCGTTGTCCCGTCTGCGGATTTACAACGTTTACATACCCCGATTCGAATTTAAATGCCGGGCTTACCTCATAGGGCCTGTTGATCCCTGAGTTATCGGTGTAACGAATCAGCCATTTGCCGGCAATCTGCTGCGGCCCAGTGGCGCGCACGGGGATCGCTGCCAGTAGCTGATTATCCAGCGCATGAGCGCAGAGATCCCCACGGTTTAACGTCTGTACAGTGTGGGCCGCGGTTGGCGATTGGATCGGGATGCGTGAGGGGAGGCCCTCCGATAACGTAACCGGAACCGGCGCGAGGTGATGGCTTGGGGCACCAGCAGTAGCTGGCGAGATTGCCAGGCGCTGTTGGGGCGTGTGCGCAGGGGCTCTGAATACCGGGCGCAACCGGGTCCTTCTGAGTAAAGGAATACCCGACGCGGCCATGGCGAAGTCGGTGTACACCGCGCCCCATTGCCCCGGTTGGGTGAGGAGCCTGGGCAGGCTTCGTCCGGATGCACGCAAGGCCCTTAACGTAGCCTTGGAGACTCTGGTGAGGGCTGAAATACCGGGGTTGACCGCGCTCAGGCTCAGCAACAGTTGGGACATATCTGCGGCGAACATCAGCTTGTTGACCGTGGAACGGGCCGATACATCTGCGCTGGTGGTCATCTGAACCAGGGCTCTTGCTCTGAGCAACTCCAGCTCCTGCATGTATAGGCTGTCACTGGTGCTCCCTTTGATTGGCTTTAGCCTGATGCCCGCTTCATGATCGGCTGCGAATGCCTTGAGCCATCTGCTGATCCCAGGCAAAAACAGGTCGTCGTAAATACCATACCGATCAGCCGGTGATATCCGTTGGTCCATGTAGGTTTTCCACTGGGCAGTGTTGAGCAGCTCGTTAAGTTGATCCTCGTCCACAATCTCTCTGAAAGGGCGTCCGTCGGGAGCATCCGGGCTGTACAGGACAAGGGAGGGGTGGTTGGTCGGTTTGATGACCAGCATGCCTTGGACGGGTTTGCCGTCCACGGCCACGCTGTGCGAGACGATAGACGCACCCTTCACCATTGGCCAGGTGGTGGAATCGTCATGCTCAAGTGTTGCTTTGATCCACTGTTCGGCGATCTTTTGCTTGTTCAGGTAGGCGTCGGGATCCAGGCTGGTGATGAACGCGTCCTTGGCCATCCTTGCCTTTTGAAGTTCTTTCCAGGCGTTGGGTAGCGCTCTAGCTTCGTCGGAAGTGGCGGTGGGGCTGAGTTTTTCATCCAGTAGATTAAGGTATTGGCCGCCCACATCGGTTTGACTGATCAGCTCCTCAAGGAAGGTTTTATCCAATGTCAGCAGGTAGTTTGCGTTGGCATCGACCACCCGAGCGGTCCAGGTGCTCGTCAGCGAGTTATCCTTCCATGGCGCTGTGTTCATTAGGGCCATTTCGGTCAGCGACGTGTTGTCGATCTTCGGCTTTGGGGCGTTTTGGGTGCCTGACAAGCCGCTATTGCCCGGCGGCTGTGTTGTTATCTGAACCATCACGTTGTCAGGGTCTATTTGCGCATTCGGGTAGCGGTCCTGCAGTTTGACTTTCAACGCCTGGGCCAGTAACTGTTTGGCGAAAGTGTTCAGGGAAGGGATGCTTCTCAATAATGGTTGCAAGTGCGCAAGGCTTTTGTGTTCCGCTTCGTCCAGTTCCCTGTAGGTCGTTTCTTGTTCGAGGGTCAGTTCCTTGAGCCATTGCGGCTGCAGCTTGTTGTTCAGCTGTTCATTGCGTGCGAGCAGAGCGTTACTGCCGTCGAAATGCAGTGAAAGATCCGCCGCATCATTGACGGATGCGACAGTTTCGGCAGAAAGCAGCGAGGGTGTACGAGCGGATTGCGTGGCAGTCTGCGCTTCGGCGAAGCCGTACTGCATGGCGTCATTGACCTCGTCCGCCTGGCGCTGCAACAACTGGGAAAGGGTCTGCGCCACGACGTCGCCGGTGACGGGAGCGAACCCCAGCAGTAAGTCATCGCCCCATTGAGGGGCGCGACTGTGTTCTACCGACACCGGCAAACTTTTGAGTAGTTGGTTGGCCTTCTCGCCGCCGTTATTGATCCTCTGCATCAGTTCTTCGCGGGCGTCGCCGGCGCTCGCGAACTCCTCAAAACCTTCTCCGGGGGTATACAGCACCACAGGTCCAGTGGTGTCATCCAGTCCGATGCTTCTGGTGTCACTGGCGGTATAAGGCGCCTCGGCCGACGACCCGTCACTGCGGGTGATAAGAAAGCAACCGGCTAAAAGGGCACCGTTGGCGGAGTTGTCATCTATTCGGATGGGATACACCCCGGGACGGTCCCCAGCGGAAAGTTCGCGTTCGCGTACCTCGAGGGTCGGGTACTGAAAAGCGGTATCGATCAGCTTTTTGCCCGTCTCGCTGAGGGTGCCGTCTTCAAACCGTAACGCTGCCTCGGTAGAGAGCATTTGCCGGTGCAGGCCGAGTAATTGGGCCAGGCGTGATGGCTGTTTGAAGGGGCCCTCGGGAGATCTGTTCCAGTAGCTACTGAGCGCCTCGGGGAAGCGGGTTGCGATATTTTGTGCAAGCGTCAGCAGGGAGCCCTGATGCTCCAGCGTGTTCTGGGGCCCCCCTGCAGGTCCGTTATTGTAAAAGACGATTTGCGTGTCGGCACCGTGTTCTTCAGCGTTAGGCGAACCCGTGACGGCGTTCACGTGGATTTGCGCGACCTTATTGATCAATGCCTGCGATAAGGTTTGTGTAGAAATCAACACGGGCTCTGCCGGCGGTTGAGTTCGATAGGTGTTGACGAGGATGACATCGGGGTCGATTGGCTTGAGCTGGGGAAAGGCTTTTGTCAACTGAGCCTGGATGAAGCGTTGGAGCGTCATCTGGTGACTGAGCAAATCAGTAATCTTGCGGTTGTATGTCTGATGCAGCTCAATCAATTGGAGTTGCGCAGCGACTGGGTCTGCTCCCGTCGTATCGGCGGCGACCGGCGTTATGCCGCTTACCTCAAGCTTTATCCGATCATCGGGGGCTAATCCGAGCGGCCTGGGCTGATTGTGACTCGATAAAGCTACTTGTGGTGTCCTCGATTCAGAAGCTGTACTGACGGACAGTTGGGTTTCTTGTGGCGCGGGTGTCTGGCGGGGGGAGAGAGAAGTCGAGTGCATGGAAGTCCTACGAATAGAGAGTAGTTCCTTCTGTCTGAGAATGAGTGACCGGGGCTTCGTGCCAGGGCTTAACTAAGTGATAAAAGGCGTCCTGCTGGTTCCCAGGCCGAGCTTGTGTACATCGTGAAACAGGAATTGTCATAAAGAACAGGCAGTGCGGTCGGGTTTTTGATATTTGTTCCAGATCTTTCAGGACACCGCAGGCCCTGTTGCAGTGACGGTAGAACGGGAGCCGCCGTCATAGGCTCGCTGATGATCCCACTGGGATGCACGGAATTCACCTTTAGAAGGACCCGCATGTCGTTCGTCGAAACCAACCTGATCCACCTTCTAGCCGCACTCTGGTTTGTTATCTGCTGGGGCGGCTATACCCGCTATGCTACTTGGAAAGCCCGTGACACCGCCTGCCTGGCCAGCGTGTTGCACCTGTACCGCGAAGACTGGATGCGCCGCATGCTGCTGCGCGATAACCGCATCGCCGACGCCAGTGTGATCGGTAACCTGGAGCGTAACGCCTCGTTCTTCGCCTCCAGCACGTTGATCATCCTCGCCGGCATCCTGACGGTGCTGGGTGCCTCGGAGCGAGCGGTGTCATTGCTGGCGGATATCCCCTTGGTACAGCAGGCCTCCCAGGGGATGTCGGAGATCAAGTTGCTGTGCCTGGCGCTGGTGTTTGTCTACGCCTTTTTCACCTTCAGCTGGTGCATGCGCCAGTACAACTTCGCCGCGGTGCTGGTGGGCTCGGCACCGATGATTGGTGAGCGGCATGTATCTGAGCAGGAGCGCAATGCATTTGCCTTGCGCGCGGCGCGGGTTATTTCGATGGCGGCCAACCAGTTCAATTTTGGCCTGCGGGCGTATTATTTCGGCATGACCATGCTGGCCTGGTTCGTCAGCCCCTGGTTGTTCATGTTGATGAGCAGCGGGGTGGTGCTGGTGCTTTACCGCCGTGAGTTTCACTCTGACGTTTTGCAGGTGATGGTGTATACGCCGACGAATATGCAAGCCCCGGATCCTGCAAAAGACAGCGTGACTTAAAGGCCCGGGTAAAACTGCAGGCAAAGAAAAGCCCGCTCTATAAGCGGGCTATCTTTTGCAGCACGACAGCACTACATCCTGCAATTACTGCTTGGCAGGCTCTGCAGGGGCGGCAGGTGCAGCTTCTTTGGCGGCGGCAGCGTTCGATTCAGCCTGAGCTTTGGCAGCATCGGCGTTTTCTTTCGCAGCGTCGTTCACTTTATCCTGTGCTTTCGCCATGTCTTGCTGAGCTTGCTCAGAATGTGCGGCGGCGTCTTGGGCTTTGTCTTCGGATTTCTTGTCGCAGGCAGCCAGACCGAGGGCAGCGGCCAGCATCATGGAAATAGCTAATGTCTTGCGCATGGGTGTTTCTCCTTATTGAAGATATCTACTGGCCTTTCGAACTCATGGGGCCAGCATTAGTTCCTTGTGTTCCACAGATATATAAAGCTTTTCGCCAGGAACTTTCCAAATTATTACCTATCCGGCCGACCCAGACTAATAAGAATTTAAAAAACATGACTGAAAGCCCTTTGTTAGACCGAGCTACCCGCTTTGTTTCGGCGCTTCGCCACTGCCATGTACTGGGAATTACGGTCCATGCCGCGACAGAGCAGGGCATGACTTTGGTGATGCCCTATGGCGCGCATATCGTCGGTGATCCCCGTACCGGCATCATCCACGGTGGCGCGCTGACGTCATTGATGGACACCGCCTGCGGCATGGCCACTTTGTGCGTACTGCCCGAGTTCGAGGTCTGCCCGACCCTGGATTTGCGCATCGACTATATGCATCCCGCCGAACCGCATAAGCCGGTGCATGGCTTCGCCCAGTGCTACCGGGTCACCACCGATGTGATCTTCACTCGCGGCTTTGCCTACCAGGACGACCCGCAGCAGCCCATTGCCCATGTGGTGGGCACATTCATGCGCATGGGCAAGCGACTCAAGGGCACCCAGGGACTGGGCGGCGCGATCAGGGGAGAACAGGCATGACCCATCGATTCAAGACGCGCCTGGAGCAAGCCCTTGAGCGCGGCGATTACGCGGCACTGCTCGATCTGGTGCCCTACGCAAAGCTGATCGGGGTCGAATGCACACGCTCAGGGGACGAATTGTTGTTTCGCCTGCCGGCCAGCCGGGACAACATTGGTAACCCTATATTACCGGCGTTGCATGGTGGGGTGATCGCCGGCTTCATGGAGCTGTCGGCGGCATTGCACCTGCTCGTCTTCACCGGCGTCCCGGGCCTGCCGAAAATCATCGATTTTTCCCTGGATTACCTGCGCGCCGGCCAGTTTCGCGACACCTACGCCACCTGTCAGGTGTGCCGGCAGGGGCGGCGCGTGGCCAATGTGGCGATCACCGCTTGGCAAACCACCCCCACCGAGCCGATTGCCACCGCTCGCGCCCATTTCAAGATCGAGGAATTGCCGCTCTTGAAATCCCGGTCTTAGCCCCCAACTTTGATGACAACCCGCCGCCAACCCTTTCGGGCGCGGCCACTGCCATCCAATTGGAGTTTGATGACCATGAGTGTGGAAACTCAAAAGGAAACCCTGGGCTTCCAGACCGAGGTGAAGCAACTGCTGCACCTCATGATCCATTCGCTGTATTCCAACAAGGAAATTTTCCTTCGCGAATTGATCTCGAACGCCTC
The DNA here is from genome assembly GCF_002934065.1 of Pseudomonas orientalis. NCBI lineage: Bacteria > Pseudomonadati > Pseudomonadota > Gammaproteobacteria > Pseudomonadales > Pseudomonadaceae > Pseudomonas > Pseudomonas orientalis. Next base: position 1,945,498 of record NZ_CP018049.1, read on the forward strand.
TGACGCTGTCGACAAATTACGTTTCGAAGCCCTGTCCAAGCCTGAGTGGCTGGAAGGTGGCGCCGAACTGAAAATCCGTGTGAGCTACGACAAAGACGCCAAGACCGTCACCCTCGAAGACAACGGTATCGGCATGAGCCGTGAGGACGCGATCACCCACTTGGGCACCATCGCCAAATCCGGCACCGCAGATTTCATGAAGAACCTGTCGGGCGACCAGAAAAAAGATTCTCACCTGATCGGCCAATTCGGTGTGGGCTTCTATTCGGCTTTCATCGTGGCTGACAAGGTTGAAGTATTCAGCCGCCGTGCCGGCCTCGACGCCAGCGAAGGCGTGCACTGGGCTTCCAAAGGTGAGGGTGAGTTTGAAATCGCCACCCTCGACAAGCCTGACCGTGGCACCCGTATCGTGCTGCACCTCAAGCAGGGCGAAGAAGAATTCGCCGATGGCTGGCGCCTGCGCAACATCATCAAGAAATACTCCGACCACATCGCCTTGCCGATTGAGCTGCCGAAAGAACAAGCGGCTGCCGAAGGCGAAGAGCCGCCGGCCGAGGAATGGGAAACCGTCAACCGCGCCAGCGCTCTGTGGACCCGTCCGCGTACCGAGATCAAGGACGAGGAATACCAGGAGTTCTACAAGCACATCGGTCACGACTACGAAAACCCGCTGAGCTGGAGTCACAACAAGGTCGAAGGCAAGCTGGAATACAGCTCCTTGCTCTACGTGCCGGCTCGTGTGCCGTTCGACCTGTACCAGCGCGAAGCGCCGAAGGGCCTGAAGCTTTACGTACAACGTGTGTTCGTGATGGACCAGGCGGAATCTTTCCTGCCCCTGTACTTGCGTTTCATCAAGGGTGTGGTCGACTCCAACGACTTGTCGCTGAACGTATCGCGGGAGATCCTGCAGAAAGACCCGATCATCGATTCCATGAAGTCGGCGCTGACCAAGCGCGTACTCGACATGCTGGAAAAACTGGCGAAGAACGAGCCTGAGAAATACCAGGGCTTCTGGAAAAACTTCGGCCAGGTCATGAAAGAAGGCCCGGCGGAAGATTTTGCCAACAAGGAAAAAATTGCCGGCCTGCTGCGTTTTGCTTCGACTCAAGGTGAAGACGGCGAACAGGTTGTGTCGCTGGCCGACTACCTGGCACGCGCCAAGGAAGGTCAAGACAAGATCTACTACCTCACCGGCGAAACCTACGCTCAGGTCAAGAACAGCCCGCACCTGGAAGTCTTCCGCAAGAAAGGCATCGAGGTCCTGCTGCTGACCGACCGTATCGATGAGTGGCTGATGAGCTACCTCACCGAGTTCGACGGCAAATCCTTTGTGGACGTGGCACGCGGCGACCTGGACCTGGGTAACCTGGACTCCGAGGAAGACAAGAAAGCCGCCGAGGAAGTCGCCAAGTCCAAGGAAGGCCTGGTTGAGCGGATCAAGGCATCCCTGGGTGAGGCGGTCAGCGAAGTGCGGGTTTCCCATCGCCTGACCGACTCTCCGGCGATCCTGGCCATTGGCGAGCAGGACCTGGGCATGCAGATGCGTCAGATCCTTGAAGCCAGCGGCCAGAAGGTGCCGGATTCCAAGCCGATCTTCGAATTCAACCCGGCTCACCCGCTGATCGAGAAGCTCGACGGTGAGCAGAACGAGGAGCGCTTTGGCGACCTGTCGCACATCCTCTTTGACCAGGCGGCCCTGGCCGCTGGCGACAGCCTCAAGGACCCGGCCGCTTATGTGCGCCGACTGAACAAGCTGTTGGTGGAACTGTCGGTTTAACACCGTTGTAGAAAAAACCCGCTTCGGCGGGTTTTTTCGTTTGTAGGAGCGAGCTTGCTCGCGAAAAACGTCAACGATAACGCGCATATTCTGAATCAACGCGGTGCCCTGAAGTTTTTCGCGAGCAAGCTCGCTCCTACCGTTGCATTACTGCTTCTGCGTGTACTTCAACTGGAGAAAATGATGAGCCAAGTCACAGTACGTTCCGTGGTCTATCAGGTTGATGGCCAGTCTTATGAAAGCCGCCTGGCGTTCGACGCCAGCCACAAGGGCCCGTTGCCGGGGCTGCTGATGGCACCGAACTGGATGGGCGTTAGCGCGGGGGCCGAAGAGATCGCCAAGACCGTCGCCAGCAAAGGCTATGTGGTGCTGATTGCCGACTTGTATGGGCAAACTGTGCGGCCGACCAATGGCGATGAAGCCGGCGCGGCAATGATGCCGTTAAAGAATGATCGGCCGTTGTTGAACAAGCGTATGCAAGCGGCCTTTGAACAACTGCAAGGCCAGACCGAGGCAGCGGTTGATACGTCTAAACTGGCGACCTTCGGTTTCTGCTTCGGCGGCTGCTGCTCCCTGGAATTGGCCCGTACCGGTGCGCCGGTGAAGGCGGCTATTTCGTTCCACGGCACGCTCGACACGCCGAACCCGGCGGAGGCGAAGAACATCAAGGGTTCAGTGCTGGTGCTGCATGGCGCCTCCGACCCGCTGGTACCGAAAGAACAACTGCCGGCGTTCGAAGATGAAATGAACGCAGCGGGTGTGGATTGGCAGTTGCTCAGCTACGGTGGCGCGGTGCATTCCTTCACTGATCCCCATGCCAATGTGCCAGGCAAGATGATGTACGACGCCAGGACTGCTGCACGGGCGTTCCAGTCGATGCATAACTTGCTGGATGAAGTGTTCAAGGGCTGATATTTCAGCGCTCTTTCGGGCCTCATCGGGGGCATGCCCCCTCCCACATTTTGGATGTCTTCACAATGTGGGAGGGGGCTTGCCCCCGATGGCTATTTCGCAGGCAACTCAATTCTTTCTGACTCCCCCTGCACAGTGAGCCAATCCCCAGCCGCCCATCGCTGCCGCGCCTGCTCGACCGGAAGTTGGCGTTATTGGCTGAAGGCGCCTTCCGAAAGTGTTGTCTCAATGCTGACTTCGGCGGTGGTCATCAGTTTGTGCACCGGGCACTTGTCGGCGACGCGGTGCAGCTCATCACGCTGAGCGTCGGTCAGCACGCCCTTGAGGGTCAACTTGACGTTGAGCGTATATTTACCTTTTTGCTCTTCGGCGGCGTCATGGGTCACTTCTACTGTTACACCGGTGAGCGGAATGTCCTTCTTCTGCGCGTAAAGCCTGACGGTCAAGGCTTTGCACGACGCCAGCGCGGCATCGAAATAGTCGTGAGGAGAGGGGGCGGAGTCGTCACCGCCCAGGCTCTTGGGCAGGTCGGTAAACAGCTCGTGGTTGTTGATATTAACGCTGTGACGGAAGTTGTCAGCGTTCAACGTATTGACGGTAACAGGCATGGCGAACCTCACAAGGCTGTGGATGACGGTCTTGCAGTAATAGAACATGCCGGCACCTGGGTGTTCCAGGTTTTTGTCCCTGCTGAACCCTGGTGCGCGGCGCAGGGTCTACTCCTATCAGTCCCTATCGAGGTATCACCGTGCTCTGGACCCGTGTGAGTTTTGCCCTGATGCTCGCCGCCAGCAGTCTTGCCGTGCAGGCCCGCGACTATGCCTACAGCGACGCCCACCTGCATTACGTGGACTTTTTCCAGGAAACCGCGGGCATGGACAAGCTGCTCAAGGCCATGGCGGAAAATCGCGTCGAGCATGTGATGATTTCCGGTATTCCCGTGGCCAAAAAATGGCACGAGGACGAACCCAAGCGCCCACGCTATTACGCAGGCGACGATGCCGATGCCTACTGGTACAGCGCCACCGATGTGATCGTCGCCGCTGCGGTCAATAAGCTCGGCCCGGAACAGCTCCAGCACTTTCATCCGTTCCTGGCCGGTTTCAACCCCAACGACAAAAACTCTGCCGCCCACATCCAGCGCATGCTCGACCTCAACCCAGGGCTGTGGCAGGGCATTGGCGAAGTGTTTACCCGCCACGACGATCTCACCGCGCTGACCTCGGGTGATACGCCACGCGCCAACAACGAGGCCATGACGCGCATCTATCACTTGGCGGCGGAGAACGACCTGCCGGTGATGCTGCACTCCAACATCACCTCCAAGCGCGAGCGCAACCCGTTGTACCTGGCCGAAGTCGAGCAGCCGTTGCGCAACCACCCGCACACACGCTTCATCTGGGCCCACGCCGGTACCAGCAAGGAGATTCACCGCCATCAGGTGCAAATGGATTTCCTGCTGCCTACCCTGAGCCGCCTGCTCGAGGCTTATCCCAACCTGTATATCGACCTGTCCTGGAGCGTGCTCACGCCCTACTTGCTGGATGATGCGGGCAAGCCCAGGCCGGAGTGGGTCAAACTGGTGGAGCGCTTCCCTGATCGCTTCATGCTGGGCTCTGACGTGGTAGGGCGTTTCAACAAGCTGGGTAAGGAAATGCGCGGTTTTGACCCTTTCCTCGACGCATTACCTGAAGACGTCGCCCACAAGGTCGCGCGGGATAACTTTCTGGCCATCCTGCCCAAGTCGACCCGCAATGAGGGCGCGCATTGAGGTCGGGTTTTGGTGTTGCGTAATTGAGGTGATCCTATCGCGCATAGGTATCTTCACAACTGTGTAGCGGCCAACGGTAACCGCGATGCGAAGCGAGCCGCCCTTGATCTTGATCTTGATCTTGATCTGCTTTTGATCTCAGGCGCGCCGTTAAACCACGCTGGCCGAACGCAGGCTTGAATCCGTGGGTAACCCGGCAGGACGCCGGGTTAGCCGTACTGGGCCAGGGATGGCCCATTGCGGCGGCCCACGGATTCAAGCCTGCGTTCGGGCACACCGAGCCTAGGCGAGGTGCCGAGTGGTGGGGCAAGAGCGTTTTGCTTACTTTTGACTGGGCCGGCATTCCGGCTTTTCAAAAGTGAGCCGCCTTAAGGGCGGAACCCATAGCAGCCGTTACCGCAGAAACGGATATGTACTCGGTCTGATCCGGTATCCTGGTCGGCCCGGAGGCCGCCATCGGGGGCAAGCCCCCTCCCACATTCGACCGCATTCTTTGGGCCAACTCGGTCAAATGTGAGAGGGGCGACTCACTTGCCCCGATGCACGTGACTCGGTCTCATTCAATCGCCCATAAAAAAGCCCCGAACCAGTCGGGGCTTTTCATCGGTCAAGCGTCAGGCCTTACTTACCCTGCCAGCGTTTCAGCACCAGGGTGGCATTAGTGCCACCAAAGCCGAAGCTGTTGCTCATCACAGTGTCGATTTTCACATCTTCAACGGTCTTGGTCAGGATCGGCATATCGGCGACGACCGGGTCGATCTCGTCGATGTTGGCCGAGCCGGCCATGAAGTTGCCTTGCATCATCAGCAGGCAGTAGATCGCTTCGTGAACGCCGGCGGCACCCAGGGAGTGACCCGACAGGCTCTTGGTGGAGCTGATTTTCGGCGCGTTGTCACCGAATACCGCACGCACGCCTTCCATCTCCTTGGCATCGCCAACCGGAGTCGAAGTGCCGTGGGTGTTCAGGTAGTCGATCGGGGTATCGACGGTGGACATGGCCATCTGCATGCAACGGATGGCGCCTTCACCGCTTGGCGCAACCATGTCGTAGCCGTCGGACGTCGCGCCGTAGCCAACGATTTCCGCGTAGATCTTCGCGCCACGGGCCAGAGCGTGTTCCAGCTCCTCGACCACCACCATGCCGCCACCGCCGGCGATGACGAAACCGTCACGCTTGGCGTCGTAGGCCCGGGAGGCCTTCTCCGGGGTTTCGTTGTACTGGGTGGACAGCGCGCCCATGGCGTCGAACAGGAACGACTGGCTCCAGTGTTCTTCTTCACCGCCGCCGGCGAATACGATGTCCTGCTTGCCCAACTGGATCTGCTCAACGGCAGTCCCGATGCAATGGGCGCTGGTGGCGCAGGCGGAGGAGATCGAGTAGTTCACACCCTTGATCGCGAACGGCGTGGCCAGGCAAGCCGAAACGGTGCTGCCCATGGTCCGCGTGACACGGTACGGGCCGACACGTTTCACGCCTTTTTCACGCAGGATGTCCAGCGCTTCCATCTGGTTCAGGGTGGATGCGCCGCCGGAGCCGGCGATCAGGCCGGTACGTACGTTAGACACCTGGTCGTCGCTCAGGCCGGAGTCGGCGATCGCGTCTTTCATGGCCAGGTAGGCATAGGCGGCAGCGTGGCCGACGAAGCGATAGATCTTGCGATCAATCAGTTCTTCGAGGGGCAGGTCAATGGAGCCGGAAACCTGGCTACGCAGACCCATTTCGGCATATTCCGGGTTGAAGCGGATGCCAGGGCGACTTGCACGCAGGTTAGCGGTGACGGTCTCTTTGTCATTGCCCAGGCAAGAAACGATGCCCAGACCAGTGATAACGACGCGGCGCATGCGGATAACCCTTAAAAGTTGTCAGTGGAAGTGAATACGCCGACCCGAAGGCCTTCGGCAGTATAGATCTCGCGACCGTCGACAGTCACCGAACCGTCGGCAATGGCCAGGTTCAGCTTGCCCTTGAGGACGCGCTTGATTTGAATGTTGTAGGTGACTTTCTTGGCGGTCGGCAGGACCTGGCCAAAGAACTTCACTTCGCCCGAACCCAGGGCCCGACCGCGACCCGGCAGGCCTTGCCAGCCCAGGTAGAAGCCGACCAGTTGCCACATGGCATCGAGGCCCAGGCAGCCCGGCATCACCGGGTCGCCTTCGAAATGGCAGGCGAAGAACCACAGGTCAGGGGTGATATCCAGCTCGGCGACCAATTCACCTTTGCCGTACTTGCCACCTTCTTCGCTGATATGGGTGATGCGATCCACCATCAGCATGTTCGGGGCGGGCAGTTGCGCGTTACCTGGGCCGAACAGCTCACCGCGACTGCAGCGCAGCAGGTCTTCCCGAGTAAAGGCGTTTTGTTTGGTCATGCGAGCTCCTCAATAATCCCATGCGGCAGGGCAGGGCAAATCTTCCCGAACCGGATGAAGCGTTCATGCCTCATAGCGGCAGCCTACACATAGACTATTGCGTTGTAGTGAAAGTCACAGCGTCAAGGTACTCAATGTACACTTGTTCACTGAAATGTTAAACCGGACCTGTTTATCGGCCCGTTCGGGTGCCTAAGACTGCCGCACTTTCGTCCTCCACGCCAGTCGGACTTGGCTTAGCCACGACAGCTATTGCACCCAGCGTTGGAGGATTTGCTGCAAATCCGTGCGTTTGAACGGTTTGGCCAGGTAATCGTTCATTCCGGCAGCCAGGCAGGCTTCGCGATCACCCTGCAAGGCATTGGCGGTCAGGGCGATAATCGGCAAATCGACGCAGCCCGGCAATTGTCGGATGCGTCGGGTCGCCTCGTAACCGTCAATCAATGGCAGCCGGCAATCCATCAGAATCGCGGTGAACATCAGGCTCTCGGCGCTGCGGATCGCCTCGGCGCCATCGGTGGCCAGGCTCACTTCAAAGCCCAGGCTGCGCAGCATGGCTTCGACCACGGTACGGTTAACCGGGTTGTCTTCTACCAGCAGTATGTGCCGCCCGTCGCCAGCACTGGTTTTACCCACCGCGTCCAGGTCGATGGCAGGCAGGCTTTGCTGATCGATGACCAATGGAATTTCCAGGGTGAACACCGATCCCTGGCCTTCTTCGCTTTGGGCGCGCAGGGTGCCACCCATGCGCTCGGCCAGGGTGCGGGCGATCGGCAGGCCGAGGCCGGTGCCTCCGTAACGTCTTGAAATAGAGCTGTCGGCCTGCTGGAACGCGTCGAACATCAATTCCAGACGCTCGGGTGAAATGCCGATACCGCTGTCGCGTACGGTGCAGGTGAACCACACCAGTTCATGGTCAAGTGTCTGCCAGTGGGGCTCCACGCGCACGGTACCGTGCTCGGTGAACTTCAAGGCGTTGCCGATCAGGTTCACCAGGATCTGCCGGATACGCGTAGGGTCGCCGCGCACCCGCAGGGCCTCCATGCCCGATGGAATCGACAGCTCCAGGGCCAGCCCGCGCTGCTGCGCACTGTGCTGGAACGCTTGGGCGCAACTGCTGATCAGGTCGGCCAGGTTGAAGGAAATATCTTCCAGCTCCAGCGCGGCCCGTTCGATACGCGAGAAGTCGAGGATGTCGTTGATCACTTTGAGCAGGTGCTCGGTAGACTCGGAGGCCAGCGCGGCGTACTCGGCCTGCTCGTCGGTCATTTCGGTGGTTTCCAGCAGTTGCAGCATGCCCAGCACACCATTCATCGGCGTGCGCAGCTCATGGCTCATCATCGCCAGGAATTCCGATTTGGCATTGTTGGCGCGCTCGGCTTCTTCGCGGGTCTGGATCAACTGGGCCATGGCTTGCTGTTGCTCGCGGCTGGCCTGGTTGAGGCCCGTGGCCAGGTTGTTGATGTGCCGTGCCAGGTCGCCCAGTTCGGAGTCGTCGACAATCGGCAGCGGTGTCTTGTAATCGCCCTGCTGGATGGCCTTCACCGCGTGCCCCATGGCGCTGATCGGCTGCGACAGGCTGGCGGCCAGGCGTCGCGCCAGCAGAAAGGTAAACAGCAGCGCGAACAGCGCCAGGATGCCGGCCTTGAACAGGATTTCCTGCTGGCGCTGGCTGAACGCGTCGTTGGACATCCCGACGATCACCCGGCCCAGGTAGTCCGCTCGCGGTGCCTTGGGTTCGTTGAGGTTGTCCTGGAAAAAGTCATTGCCCAGCTGGATATGCTGCAGGCGGATCGGTGCCTGGAACACTTTCACCGACAATGAACGGTCGTGCTTCTCCGACGGCTGCTCGACGTACACCAGGATGTTCTCGGCGCTGTCCTGGATCTCCAGAAAACGCACGTGGGGGGTGGCCAACGTCGCGCGCAGGAGGGCGTCGAGCACATCATTGTTGCCGGAGATAACGCCGTACTCGGTAGCCGGCGCCAGTTGATTGGCGATCAACTGACCGGTGTGGTCCAGCTCCTGGCGCAAGTCCTGGATACGCACGAAGGTAAAGAAGCTGATCAACAGCAAGGTGAGCAACAGTGCGGGCCCCAGGGTGATGAGCTGGGTGCGGGTGTTGATGTCCCAGCGACGGCGCAAGGTCATGGGCGTTCATCTCCTTCGGCCAGTCGGGCGGCGACGGCAGCTTCGTCGACCTGTTCGATGCCCAGTGAGCGTGCGACTTGCGGGTTGCCCGCCACTTTGAAATGGTGCGGGTAAAGCGTGCGCGGCCAGTTGGCCGGCGGGAGGTCCAGCAGGCGATCGAGTACGGCGAGCCAGTCGGGCTGGTCGCTATAGGTACTGGCCAGGCTGCCGGCCCGGACAAACCCGGCGTTGGGCCCTACCAGCGGCAATTGCTGGGCGTAGCTGCTCAGCAACAGGTTCTTGGCAGTTTTAGGGTTGTACAACTGTGGGTCGTCCAGGCCCAGCAGCACGTCACTGTTCTTGAACAGGGCTTGAAGGGGGCGGCTGTCGTTGGTGTTGTCCCAGTGTTGGGGCACGATTTCCAGGCCCAATGGCGCGGCGTACCGGTCAAGCTCCGGCAGCAGGAATTCGCTGTCGGCGCCGTAAAGCACGCCGATACGCCGCGCCTGGGGCAAGATGCTGGCGATCAGGCGCAACTGGCGCGTCAGCGGCGGGTCGCTCCACAGCAGGCTGATTTTAGCCGGGTGCGCGCTGCCCAGGCGTTGATGGGCTTGCAGGCGGCTGATGCGCAGCACCAGCGTCGGCGGCCCCTGGGTATCCTGCAAGCGCCAGTCGAGGCCGGGCAGGTCCAGCAGGATCAGGCGGGTAGTGCTGGGCAACTGGCTCGGTGCCGACAAATCTTTAAGCAGGGTGAAGGCGACATGGTCTTCGGGGCGCTGCCGGGCCAGAGCCCGGGTGAAATCCTGGACACCGGCACTGTCCTCGGCGGCGGTCAGCAGAATATCGGCGCTCCATACGGGCGTGGTGAACAGCAGACACGACGCCAGCAAGCCGCGCCGCCACAGCCGTGAAACAAGAAGGAGGGTCATCCGTGACGGGCCGCCCATGTCAGAACTCTAGCTGCGCGCTGAAGTAGAGCACATGGCGATGGTCGTAATGGTTGTCGGGCCAGGTGGTCGGCTGGTTGTCGAGGCGTTGTTGCAGCATGCCGGCCAGCTCCATGTTGGTTTTGCCCAGGGCAATGCGCTTGGCCACCCGCAGGTCGACCCGCTCGAAGCGATACTCGTTGAGTGCGTCGTCACCGTAATAGAACAAGGCGCTCGACCAGCCGTGGCCCCATTCACGCAACCAGCCGGCCGAGCCGCTGTTGCGTGCGGTCTGTGCCTTGTCCAGCGGGTTGCTGGCGCTCGCATCGACGTAAGCGTAGGTCAGGCGCAGCCGGTCGGCGTCGCTGACGCGCCAGTCGAACTGCGATTCGGCACCGGTAAAGCGCGAGCTGTTGGCGTTGCTGGCGATATATTGATTGTTGCGCAACGGCGAGCTGATCATGTCGGTGATTTCGTCGTAGAAGAGCTTCACGTCGACATTCAACCCGAGGTCGGCAAAGAAGCCGTTGTAGCCCAGTTCGCGCGAGCGCATCAACTCTTTATCAAGATTGCCGGGGCCGCGTGTCACCACAAAATATTGCCCGGAATTCTGCCCGTAGACCGGCGAGCTGAGGTTGGTGACGCGGTAGCTCCAGTTGACGTTGTTCTCGAACATGTCCGGCGAACGGATCGCCTCGGAGTACACCGCCCGCAGGCCGTGGCGCGGGTTGATCAGATAGTTGACCGCCACGCGCGGCGTCAGCGAGTTGCCGCTCAAGTGGGTGTCTTCGTACATCGCGCCGCCTTGCAGCAGCCAGTGTTCGCTGGCCCGCCATTCCAGATGGCCGAACAGGCGCCAGGTGGTGTCGTCCAGCGTCCCGTTGAAGTAGGTGTCGGAGTCGGCGCGGTCGTAGCGGTAATTCATCCCGCTGACCAGGCGCAGGCTGTCGGAAAGGCTGAGGGTGTCTTGCAGCTCCAGGTCGTAGCGGCTTTCCCTGGTGCTTTGGTCGATATCGCCGCACACGCTCTGGTTGGCGCCGTTGCGCCACTGGTCCAGCACCTGGTTGCCCAACGCCTGTTCGGCGGCGCTGCCGGGTGGGGCGCTGCCCTGGCTGAATTTATCCATGTGCCGCGCCAGTTGTTCGGCATAGTTCGGGTTGAGTTGCCACAACCGGGTCAACTCGGGGCTGAACGAGACCTTGGCATCACAGGCTTTCCAGACTTGCCGACGGTCCCATTGCTGGGCCGACCCCTGGATATACAGGCTGTGTTCGGGATTGAAATCGAAGTTCCAGCGCATCGAGCCTGCATAGTCCTTGGCAGTGGCGTCGGAATTGGTACCACCCTCGGTAATCCCGGCAAATACCGGAGCGTAGGTGTAGGGGCGCTGATTGGTCCCCTCCTTGGCATCCAGTTGCCAGTCGATGCTCTGTTGCGCATTCAACGTCTGGCTGACGGCCAGGCTGAAACGGCTGAGGCGACGGCCGTCGCGGCGGTCGGCGCCGGCGGCATCGCTGTCAAAACCATCGTCCTGCTGCCCTGACAGCGACAGGCGCAGATCGCCGGTTTCCCAGCCCACGCCCTGACTGGCGTAGACATCGTTGATCCCGCGTTCACCCTGAATGACTTTCACCCGCGTGCCCTGGCTGTTGGCCGGGGAACGGGTGAGAATATTGACCACCGCCATCAGCGCATTGGCGCCATAGCTGACCGTGTTGGGGCCGCGAAACACCTCGATACGCTCAATGTCTTCCATGGCGACCGGAATATCGCTCCAGTCCACCGTGGCCAGCCCTGCGCGGTACACCGAGCGCCCATCGATCAGAACCTGCATGCGCCGTGCATCGCTGGCGCTGGTGCCGTGGTAGTTCACCGCCGCCTGGTTGCCGGTGGTGTAACCGACCATCATTCCGGGCACCAGGCGCAACAGCTCGGCAATGTCACGCGCCCCGCTGGCCTTGATCAACTCGCTGTCGATCACGGTCATGCTGCCGGGTACGGCAGCGGCCGATTGCTTGAGGCGGGTGGCGGTCAAGACCTGCGGCAGCGGCTGACTGTCGAGGAACAGGTCGTCGGCCGACGCACTGGTGCTGCACGCGAGCACCAAGGGCAGCATCAATAGCAGGGATGAGCGGGGAGGGGGGCCCAGATACACGGCACGGCCTTGATAATTTCGGATAGCCGCCCATGTTAACTGAGGTCGGGCATTTTGCCAGTCGTGAGACTTGCAATTACTTCACTTAAGTGTGGCATTTTCCGACAAGCCCATGAATTCACGCGGGGGCTGGCCGCAAGCGGGTCGCCCCGTATAATGCCACCATTGCCACTGGTATGGATTAACGGATTGCATATGACTGAACAGCGCCCTATTGCGGTCCTGGGAGGCGGAAGTTTTGGTACCGCCGTGGCTAATCTGCTGGCTGAGAATGGCCGCGCGGTGCGTCAGTGGATGCGTGATCCAGAGCAGGCCGAGGCCATTCGCGTGCACCGCGAAAACCCGCGTTACCTTAAAGGCATCAAGATTCACCCGGCGGTCGAGCCCGTTACCGATCTGCTGGCAACCCTTGCCGACTGCGACCTGTGCTTTGTCGCGCTGCCCTCCAGCGCCTTGCGCTCGGTGCTGGCGCCCCACGCCGAACGTCTGGCGGGCAAGCTGCTGGTCAGCCTGACCAAGGGCATCGAGGCGCAGACGTTCAAGCTGATGAGCGAAATCCTCGCAGAGATCGCACCCCAGGCGCGCATCGGCGTGCTGTCCGGGCCGAACCTGGCGCGGGAAGTGGCCGAGCATGCGCTGACCGCCACGGTGATCGCCAGTGAGGATGAGGCGCTGTGCGAGCGCGTCCAGGCGGTGCTGCATGGCCGCACCTTTCGTGTGTACGCCAGTGGCGATCGCTTTGGCGTCGAGCTGGGCGGTGCGTTGAAGAACGTCTATGCCATCATCGCCGGCATGGCCGTGGCCCTGGAGATGGGCGAAAACACCAAGAGCATGCTGATTACCCGCGCCCTGGCCGAAATGACCCGTTTCGCCGTGAATCAGGGCGCCAACCCGATGACGTTCCTGGGCCTGGCGGGCGTCGGCGATCTGATCGTCACCTGCTCGTCGCCCAAGAGCCGTAACTATCAAGTCGGTTTCGCGCTGGGCCAGGGGTTGAGCCTGGAAGAGGCGGTGACACGCCTGGGCGAAGTGGCCGAAGGGGTCAACACCCTCAAAGTGCTGAAAGCCAAGGCCCAGGAAGTCGGTGTGTATATGCCGCTGGTGGCCGGGCTGCACGCGATCCTGTTCGAAGGACGCACCTTGAGCCAGGTCATCGAGCTGCTGATGCGCGCCGAGCCGAAAACCGATGTCGACTTTATTTCCACCAGCGGTTTCAACTGAGGAACGCGGCATGAACGATTCCAAAGCAGCCCCCAAGTATGAGTCCATTGTGCTGCGCATCCTCTGGATGCTGGTGTTTGCGCTGGTGTGGCAGGTGGCGCAGTTCCTGCTCGGCGCGTTGGTGATTGTGCAACTGATTTACCGACTGATCTACGGCGCGCCGAACCTGGGCCTGATGAACTTCGGCGACAGCCTCAGCCAGTTCCTGGCGCAGATCGGTCGCTTCGGCAGCTTCCACACCGAGCAAAAACCCTGGCCGTTTGCCGATTGGCCAACCCCGCGTGCACCGGAAGGCGAAGCCGCTCACAGCGTGCCGCCGGCACCGCACCCGGTGCGTGACGAAGAGCCCAAGCTATGAAGCTGTGGATTCTGCGCCACGGTGAAGCCGAGGCACACGCTCGCACCGACCCCGAGCGCAACCTGACCGCGCACGGCAGGGCCGAAGTGTTGCGCAGCGCTGCGCATCTGATCGGCCAGCCGCTCGGCGCCATTATCGCCAGCCCCTATGTGCGTGCGCAGCAGACGGCGCAACTGGTGCGCGAGGCGCTGGGCTTCGAACCGCAGATTCGCACGGTGCCGTGGCTGACGCCGGAGGGCAATCCGCTGCAGGTGCTGGAAAAGCTCGACACCGATGACAACGTGCTGCTGGTCAGCCATCAGCCATTGGTGGGGGGCCTGATCAGCGTTGCGCAGCATGGCCATCAGCGCCAGCCAGAACCGATGCACACCGCCAGCCTGGCGGAGCTGGAAGGCGATTTCCCGCTGGCGGGGCTGATGAGTCTGGTCAGCGTGAAAAATCCATAAGCTACATCGACCGGGTGTCTGTGCTATATCTATGGCAGTATTAGGGTCGTAATAAAACCAATAAGGACACCCCGTATGAGCCTGTGGCGCACGCAACCGAATATCGAACACCTCAACGCGAGTCAGAAAAGCACCATCGGTGAATTGCTGGACATTCGCTTCGAAAGCTTCGACGACGAATCCCTCACCGCCAGCATGGTGGTCGACCACCGTACCCATCAGCCCTACGGCCTGCTGCATGGCGGCGCCTCCGTGGTGCTGGCCGAAAGCGTGGGCTCCATGGCGGCCTACCTGTGCGTCGATGCCAGCAAATTCTATTGCGTGGGCCTGGAGGTCAACGCCAATCACCTGCGCGGCGTGCGCAGCGGGCGGGTAACGGCGGTGGCCAAGGCCATCCACATTGGCCGCACGACCCAAGTGTGGGACATCCGCCTGACCAATGACGAGGGCAAGGCCAGTTGCGTTTCGCGCCTGACCGTGGCCGTGGTGCCGCTGGGCGAGCAGCCGCCGGCGCGATAGGCGTGGCGTGAGTGTCATCATTCCTGGCGGTTACGGTCATTGCCGTAAGGGCCGGGCATGGTGACAATCGAGGTCTGTTCCTCTGGAGCGAGCCGGTATGTCGCAGCCTGTATTTTTCGCCCACGCCAATGGCTTTCCGTCGGCCACCTACGGCAAGTTGTTCGACGCCCTGGCCCCCGAGTATGCCGTGGCGCATCTGCCGCAGCACGGCCATGACCCCAGGTTTCCGGTGGACGACAACTGGCAGAACCTGGTGGATGAACTGATCCATCATCTGCAGCAGCAGCCGGAACCGGTATGGGGCGTCGGCCATTCCCTGGGCGGATTGTTGCATTTGCATGCCGCAATGCGCTGCCCGCAGTTGTACCGTGGCGTGGTGATGCTGGACTCGCCGGTGCTGACCCGCGCGGATCGCTGGGTGATTCGCGCCGCCAAGCGCTTTGGCTTCATCGACCGCCTGACCCCGGCCGGACGCACCCTGGGCCGCCGCGAGGAATTCAGCGACCTGGACGCCGCGCGCGCCTACTTCGCCGGCAAGACCCTGTTTCGCAGTTTCGACCCCGAGTGCTTCGAGGCGTATCTGCAACATGGCCTGCAGCAAGTGGGCGATCGCCTGCGCTTGCGTTTCGACCCAGCGACCGAAATCAGCATCTATCGGGGCGTGCCTCACACCAGCCCCGGCCAGGTGCGCCAGTTGAAAGTGCCACTGGCCGTGGTGCGCGGCCGTCAGAGCCGTGTGGTGCTGCGCCATCATGCCAGCGGCGTAGGTCGCCTGCCCATGGGTGAAATGCTCACCATGCCCGGCGGCCACATGTTCCCCCTTGAGCGACCCCAGGACACCGCCATGTTGATCAAGCAGCTGTTTTCCCGCTGGCAGGCCCGTGAGCGCAGTTGCGCATGAGTACGCCGGTGGAAGAAGTACGCCTGAGCCTGCCGCATATCGAGTTGGCCGCGCATCTATTTGGACCTGAAGACGGTTTGCCGGTCATTGCCCTGCATGGCTGGCTGGACAACGCCAACAGCTTTGCGCGCCTGGCACCCAAGCTCCAGGGTTTACGCATTGTTGCGCTGGATATGGCCGGTCACGGGCACTCGGCCCATCGTCCGGCGGGGGCCGGTTATGCCTTGTGGGATTACGTGCACGATGTAGTGCAAGTGGCCGAGCAACTGGGCTGGCAACGTTTTGCATTACTTGGCCATTCCCTGGGCGCCATCGTCTCCCTGGTGCTCGCCGGGGCGTTACCGGAGCGCGTGACGCATCTTGGATTGATCGACGGCGTGATCCCGCCGACCGCCGGCGGCGAGAACGCAGCCGAACGGCTGGGCATGGCCTTGCAGGCGCAACTGAGCCTGCAAGGCAAGCGCAAACCGGTGTATGCCAGCCTGGACCGGGCGGTCGAGGCGCGCATGCATGGCGTGGTCGCGGTCAGCCGCGAAGCCGCAGAACTGCTGGCCCAGCGCGGTTTGATGCCGGTGCCGGGCGGCTATACCTGGCGCAGCGACAGTCGTCTGACCCTGGCATCACCGATGCGCCTGACCGACGAACAAGCCATGGCTTTCGTACGACGCGTGAGTTGCCCTACGCAGTTGGTGGTGGCGGCTGACGGTATGGTGGCGAAACATCCCGAATTGCTTTCACGGCTGCCCTTTACCGTGACGACGCTGCCGGGTGGTCATCATTTGCACCTGAATGACGAGCCCGGTGCGGTTCTTGTTGCAGACTGTTTCAATCGGTTCTTCTGCGCGCCTTGACTTGGCGCGGTCAACTGCCGAGGCTGGGCGGATTGAAAGGGAGTCAACCATGCACCATCTTCAAACCGCTGCGCCCCTCCATGGCCACGGCTCATTGATCCGATGAGCCTGGGTAAAGGATGTTTACGTGCCCTCGGGCTGTGCTGTTTCAGCCCGCTTGTGTTCGCCGCCGATGTGCCGGGGAGCCAGGACTTGCCGGCCGTGGCCCGCCCGGCGGACGCACAGATCGTCGACTACCGCCCTGCTGAAGAGCGGGAACGCATCTACCCCATGGGTGCCATCCGCAAGATCAGCGGCCAACTGCGCTCCGAAGGCCAGGCCACCGCGCGCGGTCAAACCACCGCGATCACTTACGAGCTGCCTGCCGAACACAGCTCCAGCGCCGCCTTTACCGCCACCCGCGAAGCCCTGCAGGCCAAGGGCGCGCAGTTGCTGTTCTGGTGCCAGGCCCGCGACTGTGGCGAAAGCAGCCTGTGGGCCAACGAAGTGTTCGGCAATGCCAAGCTGGTAGGGGCCGACGGCCAGCAGGAATACCTGCTTTTACGTCTGGCGGCCCCGCAGGACACCACGCTGGTGGCGCTGTACGGCATCACCCGTGGCAATCGCCGCGCCTATCTGCATGTCGAGCAGATGGACGCCAGCACGCCGCTGGGGAGTCTTCTGCCCACCTCGGCAACGCTGTTGCGTGAGTTGAAAAGCACCGGTGAGCTGGACTTTCCCGCGCTAGGTGCCGAGCCTGATGACACGTGGCTGACGTTGATCTCCAGGGGGTTGAACCTCGATACCACCTTGCGGGTCAGCCTGTCCGGTCCCAACGCCGAAGCTTGGCGTCAGGGGCTGATCGATAACGGTGTGCGCGCCGCACGCCTGGAAAACAGCCCGGGTGACGCCGAGGGCCTGCATGTGCGTCTGATACGCTAACCTCACAAGGCGAACGGACCCGCGCCGTTCGCCTAAGCTGTCTTCTACCGACTCTTTTCGAGATACCCGATGCTCAATAACGATCGCCTGCTGGTGCAAATCCTGCTGCTGGTGCTGTTTGGTGCCAGCTTCTGGGTCATGGCGCCGTTCTGGTCGGCGCTGTTCTGGGGGGCGGTGCTGGCGTTCGCGAGCTGGCCGCTGATGGTTCTGCTGACACGTGTGCTGGGCGGCCGCGAATCGCTGGCGGCCGGTATCCTGACGTTGGGCTGGATGTTGCTGGTGGCGCTGCCGCTCGTGTGGCTGGGGTTCAACCTGGCGGACCATGTGCGCGATGCCGTGGTGCTGATCAAGGATATCCAGGTCGACGGCCTGCCCAATGCGCCCACCTGGCTTGGCTCGATCCCGGTTATCGGCGAGCGGCTGGTGGCGACATGGGACAGCATCGACCAACAGGGCGCGGCGCTGATGCTCAGCATCAAGCCGTACCTCGGCCAGGTCGGCAACTGGTTGCTGGCGCGCAGTGCGCAGATTGGCGGCGGTATCCTCGAGCTGACCTTGAGCCTGGTCTTTGTGTTCTTTTTCTACCGCGACGGGCCGCGCCTGGCGATGTTTGTGCATCGCCTGCTTGAACGCCTGATCGGCGACCGTGCCGGTTATTACATCGAACTGGTGGCGGGGACGGTGCAACGGGTGGTCAACGGCGTGATCGGCACGGCTGCGGCCCAGGCGGTGCTGGCGCTGATCGGTTTCCTGATCGCCGGGGTGCCCGGTGCGTTGCTGCTGGGCGGCGTGACGTTCCTGCTCAGCCTGATCCCCATGGGCCCGCCGCTGGTGTGGATCCCGGCCACGGCCTGGCTGGCGTGGAAGGGCGACTACACCTACGCGGTGTTCCTAGGCGTATGGGGCACCTTCATCATCAGCGGTGTCGACAACGTGCTCAAGCCATACCTGATCAGCCGTGGCGGCAACCTGCCGCTGGTGATCGTGTTGCTGGGCGTGTTCGGCGGCTTGATCGCGTTCGGTTTCATCGGCCTGTTTATCGGCCCGACCTTGCTCGCGGTGGCCTACAGCCTGTTGACGGACTGGAGCGCGACCCAGGCCCAGGCGCGGCGCGAAGACAAGCCGCTTTAAGCCCTGGGCAGCCACATCACTGCGGTCAATCCGCCGCCTGGCGTGTCTTCCAGGCTCAGGTGGCCGCCGAGGCGCTCGACCGCTTCCCTGGCGATCGTCATGCCCAGGCCGACGCCGCCGGAATTACGGTTGCGTGAGCCCTCCAGGCGAAAGAACGGTTCGAACACCGCTTCGCGCTTGTCGGCGGCGATGCCGGGGCCGTGGTCAATCACCCGGATCACCAGCGCCCCGCGGCTGTCCGCCAGTTCCACACGGGCTGAACCTGCATAGCGCAGGGCATTGTCGATCAGGTTGTTGAGGCACGAACGCAATGCCATGGGCTGCACCTGCAACGGCGCGCAGGTGCCGCCCACGTGCACATCGCTGCCTTGGTCCTGGGCGTTTTCGCTCAGCGACTCCACCAGCGCCTGCACGTCGAGCCAGTGTCGGGTCTCGCTGGTGCGCTGTTCATGCAGGTAGCTCAAGGTGGCGTCGAGCATGCCGATCATGTCGTCCAGGTCCTGGCGCATCTGACCTTGCAGCCGGGTGTCTTCGATCTGTTCCAGGCGCAGCTTGAGCCGCGACAGCGGGGTGCGCAGGTCATGGGAGACCGCCCCGAGCATGCGCGCGCGCTGGCTGACCTGTTCGCGGATGCGCCTTTGCATCAGGTTGAAGGTTGACGCGGCCTGGCGCGCTTCGCGGGGCCCGGATTCTTCGAGGGGCGGGCTGTCGAGGTCAAGGCTCAAACGCTCGGCCGCCGCACTCAGGCGCTGGATCGGCCGGCTCAGCAGCTTGGCGCCGTACCACGCGGCGATGATCAGCGAGATGAATTGAAACGTCAGCGGCACCACCGGGCCACCGAACCAGGGACGGTGAGGCTTGACCAGCGGCCTCATCGAGCCATCCGGCTGCTCGACGAAGGTGTCCTGCGGCGGTGGTGGTGGGGGACCGTAATGATGGAACCAGAAGAACGCCAGCAGATGCGCGAGCACGATGGCCACCAGCAGCACGCCGAACAGCCGCCCGAACAACGTATTGAAGGTGGCGCGCATCAACCGATATCCCGCGCGTCGAACAGGTAGCCTTCGCCGCGTACAGTCTTGATCAGTTGCGGGGCCTTGGGGTCGTCTCCCAGTTTCTGGCGCAGGCGCGAGACCAGCAGATCGATGCTGCGGTCGAACGCTTCGATCGACCGGCCGCGCGCGGCATCCAGCAATTGCTCGCGGCTCAGTACGCGGCGCGGGCGTTCGATAAACACCCACAGCAGGCGGAACTCGGCGTTGGACAGCGGCACCACCAGGCCGTTGTCGGCCACCAGTTGACGCAACACGCTGTTCAGACGCCAATTGTCGAAGCGGATGTTGGCGCGCTGCTCGGTGCGGTCATCGCGTACCCGGCGCAGGATCGTCTGGATGCGGGCCACCAATTCGCGCGGCTCAAAGGGCTTGGACATATAGTCGTCGGCGCCCAGCTCCAGGCCGATGATACGGTCGGTGGGCTCGCAGCGGGCGGTGAGCATCAGGATCGGAATGTCCGATTCAGCCCGCAGCCAGCGGCACAGCGTGAGGCCGTCTTCACCGGGCAGCATCAGGTCGAGCACCACCACATCGAAGGTTTCGGCTTGCATGGCCTGGCGCATCGCCGCGCCGTCGGTCACGCCCGTGGCGAGAATATTGAAGCGCGCCAGATAATCGATCAGCAATTCACGAATTGGCGCGTCGTCGTCGACGATCAGCGCACGGGTGTTCCAGCGCTTGTCATCGGCGATCACCGCGCCTGTGTGCGCATCGTTTACCGGGACGGAAGGAGTATGCATAGTGCGATCATCTGCCTGATTGTTACGGTCAGCATAGGCGCCCAGCCCCATGGCTGGAAGTGCTGGACGGTTGGTCATGCGTCGAGGCTAGCGGAGGGGCATGTTGGGCGCATGTCGTGAATGTATCGACTTTGAAACAATGGCCGCAAACCTGCGCCAATCCACGCAGAATCAGTATTTACCGATCATCGGATCCCGCAACGGCGCCGCTTGCGCTACAATCCGCGCCGATTTCGACTTGCCTGAGAGCCCATGCCAATGTCCGTCTGCCAGACTCCTATCATCGTCGCCCTGGACTACCCCACCCGTGACGCCGCACTGAAGCTGGCTGACCAGTTGGACCCCGCGCTTTGCCGGGTCAAGGTCGGCAAGGAACTGTTCACCAGTTGCGCGGCGGAAATCGTCGGCACTTTGCGTGACAGAGGCTTCGAAGTGTTTCTCGACCTGAAATTCCACGATATCCCCAATACCACCGCCATGGCCGTCAAGGCTGCGGCCGAGATGGGCGTGTGGATGGTCAATGTGCATTGCTCCGGTGGCCTGCGCATGATGAGCGCCTGCCGTGAAGTGCTGGAGCAGCGTAGCGGGCCCAAACCGCTGTTGATCGGCGTGACCGTGCTGACCAGCATGGAACGCGAAGATCTGGCCGGTATCGGCCTGGACATCGAGCCGCAGGAGCAGGTGTTGCGCCTGGCAGCCCTGGCGCAGAAAGCCGGCATGGACGGTCTGGTGTGCTCGGCACTGGAAGCCCAGGCCCTCAAGACTGCTCACCCGTCGTTGCAACTGGTCACGCCAGGCATCCGTCCGGCGGGCAGCGCCCAGGATGACCAGCGCCGTATTCTGACGCCGCGTCAGGCGCTCGATGCCGGTTCTGATTACCTGGTAATCGGTCGCCCGATCAGCCAAGCGGCCGATCCGGCGCAAGCGTTGGCGGCAGTCGTTGCCGAAATCGCCTGATACCCGAGCGTTCACTGAAAAATCTAAGAGGGGCTTGCTTCCTGTGGGAGGGGGCTTGCCCCCGATGGCGGCCTCAGGGCCGACCAGGATGTTGGATCAGATCGAGTACATATCCGTTTCTGCGGTCATGGCTGCTATGGGTTCCGCTTTTACAGCGGCTCACTTTTGAAAAGCGCAAAAGTAAGCAAAACGCTCTTGCCCCACCACTCGGCACCTCGCTTGCGTTCGGCCAGCGTGGTTTAACGGGGCGCCTGAGATCAAGAGCAGATCAAGAGCGGCTCGCTTCGCATCGTGGTTACGGAGGGGGCGCGGCTGCGTTGTGTAGGAGCGAGCTTGCTCGCGAAAAACTCACAGGCACCGCGCTCATCCAGAAAGCACGCGTTATCGTTGACGTTTTTCGCGAGCAAGCTCGCTCCTACAAAAAGCCTTGACTGGCATTGGGGCCAGCCACCTCCCACCGTTGTAAATGGCGCCTGTCAGCTGACCTTCAGCACCAATTTGCCAAAGTTCTCGCCGTTGAACAGTTTCATCAGTGTTTCCGGGAACGTTTCCAACCCTTCAACGATATCCTCTTTGCTCTTGAGCTTGCCCTGGGCCATCCAGCCGGCCATTTCCTGCCCGGCGGCGGCAAAGTTCGCCGCGTGATCCATCACCACAAAGCCTTCCATCCGTGCGCGGTTGACCAGCAATGACAAGTAGTTGGCGGGGCCTTTGACGGCTTCTTTGTTGTTGTACTGGCTGATGGCGCCGCAAATCACCACTCGCGCTTTCAGCGCCAGGCGACTGAGCACCGCGTCGAGAATCTCGCCGCCAACGTTATCGAAATAGACATCCACGCCCTTGGGGCACTCGCGCTTGAGGGCGGCGGGTACGTCTTCGTGTTTGTAGTCGATGGCCGCATCAAAGCCCAGTTCGTCCACCAGGAACTTGCACTTGTCGGCGCCTCCGGCGATGCCCACCACGCGGCAGCCCTTGAGTTTGGCGATCTGTCCGGCAATGCTGCCGACCGCACCGGCGGCGCCGGAGATCACTACGGTCTCCCCTGGCTTGGGCGCGCCGGTGTCCAGCAGCGCGAAGTAGGCGGTCATGCCGGTCATGCCCAGCGCGGACAGGTAGCGGGGCAGCGGCGCGAGTTTCGGATCGACCTTATAGAACCCGCGTGGCTCGCCGAGGAAGTAATCCTGCACGCCCAAGGCCCCGTTGACGTAGTCGCCGACCGCAAAGTCCGGGTGGTTGGACGCAATCACCTTGCCCACGCCCAAGGCGCGCATCACGTCGCCAAGGCCCACCGGCGCGATGTAGGACTTGCCCTCATTCATCCAGCCGCGCATGGCGGGGTCGAGGGACAGGTACTCGTTGTGCACCAGTATCTGCCCGTCCCGGGGTGTGCCCACCGGGACTTCCTGGTAGGTGAAGGTGTCCCGCGTGGCCGCTCCGACCGGGCGTTTGGCAAGCAGGAACTGGCGGTTGGTCTGGGCAGTCATGGCGGCAACTCTTTAGAAATGAAGTACCAGTCATAGACAAGGAACGGCCTGCGAGCAAGGTTGTTCGAGCCACGCGAATGCTTGCCGATAGACAGGGTTGATACTCGTGCCTTTGGCCTTATCACCAGGACTCATGCAGCACCCACCGGGCTTCTGATAGTGCTGACGCGGCGCTCTCGTCGTTGGCTAGACTCGACCCACGGTTATCAATCCCACAGGACACTCCCCATGAGCATGACGTTTTCCGGCCAGGTCGCCCTGGTGACTGGCGCCGGCGCCGGTATTGGCCGTGCAACCGCGTTGGCGTTTGCCGCCGAAGGCTTGAAAGTGGTGGTGGCCGACCTCGATGTGGCGGGCGGCGAGGGCACTGTGGCGCTGATTCAGCAAGCCGGTGGCCAAGCGTTGTTCGTGCGCTGCAACGTCACCGTGGAGGCGGATGTGCAGCAATTGATGGCGCAGACGGTTGCCGCCTACGGCCGCCTGGACTATGCCTTCAACAATGCCGGGATCGAGATCGAGCGGGGCAAGCTGGCCGACGGTACCCTGGATGAGTTCGATGCCATCATGGGGGTCAACGTCAAGGGCGTGTGGTTGTGCATGAAGCATCAACTTCCACTGTTACTGGCCCAGGGCGGGGGAGCCATCGTCAATACGGCTTCGGTCGCGGGTTTGGGCGCAGCACCGAAAATGAGTATCTATGCGGCGTCCAAGCATGCGGTGATCGGCCTGACGAAGTCGGCCGCCATTGAGTACGCGAAGAAGAAAATCCGCGTCAACGCCGTCTGCCCGGCGGTGATCGATACCGACATGTTCCGACGCGCCTACGAAGCTGACCCGCGCAAGGCCGAATTTGCCGCGGCGATGCACCCGGTCGGGCGCATTGGCAAGGTCGAGGAAATCGCCAGTGCGGTGTTGTACCTGTGCAGTGATGGTGCGGCCTTCACCACCGGCCAGGCCCTGGCGGTGGACGGCGGTGCCACGGCGATTTAAGACTTCACACTGCAGCCTGTTCGAAAAGTGCTGGGGTGTCGTGGGGTGTTTCCATAGCTGGCAAAACGCCGTGATTGAATATGTATCATTAGGTAAAAAACCCAATCAAATCAATGATTTAATAAATATCGAGGACGGGTTTTTTTGAACTTCTGTGCTTAACTGTTTGGGTTGAATAACAAACAGTTGAAGTGAGTGGGTCATGGATTTAGGGATTGATCGACAAGCCCCGGTACCGGTGGTGCAGCAAATCATCAGCGCAGTCGCCGGATGGATTCGCAACAATGGGGTGAGCCCCGGCACACGCTTACCGTCCGTCCGGCAATTGGCCCTCGACAACCTGCTGAGCCAGTCCAGCGTGATCGAGGCATTCGAGCGAATGGCAGCCCAGGGTCTGTTGGCCTCGAAAAATGGCTCCGGGTTCGTGGTGGCGCAGCCCGCAACCATTCAGGAAAACTCGTGGTACGAGGGCGCGGAACAGGGGTGGGACAGCTTTACCGACGGCCCTCTGGGCGAGCTTAAACTCGGCTGCGGCTGGCTGCCGGACGCCTGGCGCGAGACCGATGACATCAACTACGCAATCCGCGAAGTCAGCCGCACCGATACCGCTGGCCTGTTCAACTACAGCACGCCCCTGGGGCTGCCGGCCCTGCGTGAGCAATTGCTCAAGCGCCTGACGCAGATCCAGGTGGCCAGCAGCCTGGAGTGCATTCTGACTACCCACGGGGCCAGTCATGCCCTGGACCTGCTTATACGCACGCTGCTCAAGGCGGGCGATACGGTGGTGGTCGAGACGCCGGGGTACGGCAACCTCTATCGGCAACTGGCCTTTCACGGCGTCACCTTGCTCGAAGTGCCGCGCACGCGCAGCGGCCCGGATATCGAGGTGCTGGAGGCACACCTGCAGCGCCATCGCCCCAAGTGCCTGTTCATCAACAGCCTCTATCACAACCCTACCGGCACCAGCCTGTGCCGCACGGTGGCCGAGCGTTTGCTGGCGCTGGCCAGCAGCCGGGATTTTCTGATCATCGAGGAAGACGTCTATGGCGATCTGCAACATGCCAATTGCACGCGGCTGTCGGCGTTGCCCCATGAAGACCGCGTCATCTATGTCTCCAGTTTTTCCAAGACGCTGAGCAGTGCCTTGCGCGTGGGCTACCTGAGCGCCGGTGCGGCGATCATCGCGCAACTGGCGCATCTCAAGACCCTGACGGGCATTGGCACTTCACGGTTTGCCGAAGCGATGGTGGCGACCTTGCTGGCCAACGGCACGTACCGCAAGTGGGTACAGCGCCTGCGCAAGCGTCTGAACACACAAATGGCCGCCACCCTGCAGGTGCTGGAGGATGAAGAATGGCAAGTGTTTGCGGTCCCCGCCGGCGGCATGTTCCTGTGGGCGCGACCTGGCGCGCAAAGCCCTTCGCGCGTGCAGGCGTGTGCCCGCAGGCTGGGCGTCTTGTTGGTACCTGGAACGCTGTTCAACCCCAAGGGTGAATGCAGCGAGTGGCTGCGCATCAACGTGGCCTATGCGGCGGATCAGCGAGCCTTGGCGCTGTTCCGTGCCCTGGGGCCCGCCAGATCGACCTCGACCATTCTGAAAACGACAGGCGTGTAGCTTTTTGCCATTATTGTGGCGCCAATGGCTTGTGCTCAGTGCCCCGTGGTTGCCAATCTCGCTGCTGATAAAGCGGGTTTATGGCATCTGCCATTGCGAGAGGACTCACGTGCAATGATTTCGGGCGCACAACGACGTTTCGCCAACCTCGGTATGGCGAAAAAACTGAGTTTGGGATTTACCTTGGTGCTGCTGCTGACGGCGCTGGTCGCGGCCATTGGCGTAGGGTCCCTGCAAACCGTTGGTCAGCGCTTCGAAGGCCTCAAGCGTATGTCTTCACTCAACAGTGAGCTGCTCAAGGTGCGCCTGATCGAGCAGGACTACGCTTTGCACGCCGACCCCAAGTCGGTGGATGCCCTGCACGAAAGTGTCGACGCGCTGGCTGCGCTGGCGGTCAGCCTCAAGGCCCAGTCCGTCGCCAACGTGCCGGTGATGACCGAGGTGGAGCAAGCCTTGGCCGCCTATCGCAAGGCGTTCGACGAGTTTGTCGAGCTGACCCAGGCCAAGGACCTGGCCCTGGAAATGGCCAGTTGGTCGGTCTCCAGCGTGGCCAATAATCTCGATGTGCTGCAGGCCGGCCTGGCGGACGACGGCGCCTATGGCCTGAAGGAAAGCCAGGGCAAGGAGGGCGCAGAGTTCATCGAGCAAGCGGGGCAGGTGAGCCAGGTGTCACGGTTGATGCTGCAGGCGATGAACGAAGCGCGGTTGCGCCTGGATCAGAGTCGCAAGGCCGACGCAGACGAGGCCGAGCAGGGCCGGATCGAACAGGCCGACCAGGCGCTGGCTCAGGCCGAGCAACTGAAAACCTCGGTCAAGGACCAAGGTTACCAGACGGTGCTTAATGAAGTGTCCGGGCATATTGCGTCGTTCAGCGAAAAGCTGGGCGAGTACACCGGGCTGTTGGCCCAGGAAAAAGTGGTTTACAAACAGTTGCATGATCGCGCCGAGCAGGTGGTCAGCCGGGTCAACCAGGCCTATGACGCCGAAGACCAGTCGATGCAGGCGCAGCTGGCCAAAAGTACGCTGCTCATCATCGGTTCATCCGCCCTGGCGTTGCTGGTGGGGCTGATTGCGGCGTGGGGGATTACCCGCTTGATTGTGGCGCCGCTGCGCAGGGTAATCGCAGTGGCCCAGCAGATTGCCTCCGGTGACTTGACCGGGCGCATGGAAGTCAGCCGCCGCGATGAAATCGGCCAGATGATGCAGGCGATGCAGCAGATGGGCAATGGCTTGAGCCATATGGTCAGCGGGTTGCAGGCGGGTATCGAGCAACTGGCCAGCTCGGCGCATGCGTTGTCCGGCGTGACCGAGCAGACCAACATCGAGGTCAGCAGCCAGAAGGAGGAAACCGAACAGGTGGCGACGGCGATGAACCAGATGACCGCCACGGTGCACGACGTGGCGCGTAACGCCGAAGAGGCCGCGCAAGCGGCGCAGACGGCGGATGACAAGGTTGGTAGTGGCCAACAGGTGGTGCGCATGAGTTTGCAGCGCATCGAATTGCTGGCTACCTCCAGCAACAGTGCCAGCGACAGTATCGAAAGCCTCAGCGCCGAGATTCAGAACATCGGTACGGTATTGAGTGTGATCAAGAGCGTTGCCGAGCAAACCAACCTGCTCGCGCTCAACGCTGCGATTGAAGCAGCCCGCGCCGGGGAGCAAGGGCGCGGTTTTGCGGTGGTCGCCGACGAGGTACGGGCCCTGGCCAAGCGCACACAGCAATCGACCGAGGAAATCGAGCGCCTGGTCAGCACCTTGCGCAGCGCGGCGCAGTCGTCGGTGCAGCAGATTCAGCACAGTGGCGAATTGGTGAAACTGGCGGTCAGTGATGCGCTGGAAACCGAAAGCGCTTTGGGCAGCATTGCCGCGGCGGTGTCAGTGATCCAGCAGATGAACCAGCAGATTGCCGCTGCCGCCGAAGAGCAAAGCTCGGTGGCCGAAGAGATCAACCGTAGCGTCACCAGCATCCGGGCGAGTGCCGACCAGTCCGCGTTGAGCATGCAAGGCAATGCTGCGTCGAGCATCCAGCTGGCGCAGTTGGGCGCAGAACTCAAGGGCATGGTGGGGCACTTCCGCCTCTGATCGCAGCCGGGGCGCCGCGATCAGGAGGGAAGGTGTTCAGGCGTGGTTGGCGAGGAATGTCAGCAGCGCTTCATTGACGAAGTCCGGATTCTCTCGGCTGGAGATATGTCCGGCGTTGGGAATCAACGTCAGGGCGCAGCCAATCAGACCGACCATTTCCTCGGACTCTGCGGGCGGGCGGGGCTTGTCCTGTTCGCCGCACATGACCAGGGTGGTGTCGCAGTCCAGGCGAGGCAGCTGATCGAGGATGTCTTCGCGACTGAAGATCAAGCGACCCAGGGGCACCACGCTGTCCAGCAGGCGTTCCCGGGAAAATGCTTGAAGCGACGTGCGAAAGTTTTGATACAGCGCTGATTCACGGTCGATTTCCGGCCGGAAGAAGATCGGCGCGATCACATCCAGCAACGGTTCAGGAATGGCACCGGCGCCTTCAATCATCTTGAACAGCGAGAAGTAATACTCGCGCGTGGTCTGCGGCTCGGCGCCGAGGTAGGTGTCCACCAGCACCAGGCTGTTGATGCGTTCAGGAGCCAACAGAGCGAGGCGGGCGCCCCACATCCCGCCGACCGACAAACCCACCAGGTTGATCTGCGGGATGTCCAACTGGTCCAGTAGCGCCAGTGTCTGGCGCGCCAGATCGTCAAGGGACAGGGTGTGCTCGGGCAGTCTGCCCGACTCGCCATGGCCCCACAGTTCAGGGACGATTACACGGTATTGCTGCGACAGCGCTTCGATCTGCGGTGCCCACATGTCGCTGTCCCACAGGTAGCTCGAACCCAACAAGACGACCGGGCCGTTACCCTGGTCGATATAGTGCAGCGTTTGTCCATCAATCACGGCGACAGGCATAGCAGGCCTCTAACTTCACGGAGTGAGGGGCACTTTTTTACCCTAGTCAGGGGCGGTGGGATAGGTGCATTTTGATGGCACGTGGCGACGGGGCGCCGCCACATAGCGAGAAAACCATCAATCGTAGATGGCTTTCTTTTTCCATTCGGCATCGGCGTCGACGACTTTCAGGCCTTCGGTCAATTCGTTGATTTCGTCTTCTGCCGGCTGGCTGTTGGTCAACACCGTGGAGTTGGCGCGGGCCAATTGCGACTCCAGCGTTCGCAGCTGTGCGCTGTACAGCACCGGTTCCGGTTGTTTGCGCAGGTACTGCACGCCGCGCTCGAACGCCAGGCGTGCCTGGCCCGGTTGACCTTGCTGCAGGGCGTGCTGACCGAGGTTGTTGAAGAACTCGATATGCAGCAGCACCAGGATGTGGCGGACTTCCTTGATCCAGTGCTTGGCTTCGTTGGCAGGCAGGAAGCCGTCCTGCGCCGCGCGGGTGACTTGGCCATGCAGCGCTTCGAGCAAAAAGCGCACATCCTTGGCCTTGGCTTCGGTCTGGATCGGCGCGGGCGGGTTGGCCACCGGAATCGATTCGCCCTGAGCGATCAATGCATTGAGCTCGGCGATCCGTGCCTTGAGCGGGGCGCTGGATTTGTTGAGGTTCAGCAGGCGCTGGTTGACGTTGAGTTCCAGGCGGGTCAGCAACAGCTTGAGCGCCGGGTTCATCAATTGGCCGGGAAACGTCTCGGTGATTTCACCACAGCGACGCAGTCGGTCATTGAGCTCGATCTCGGTACGCTTCTTTTCCAGCTTATTGTTTTCCACCACATGGTTCATGTAGCCAATGGCGATCAGTATTACGATCCCGACTATAACCAGCAGGGTGATCATGAGTGGTGTCACCGGTGTGACCTCTTCAAGGGGTTTGCTATGGAGTGTAGTGACTGAGCTATCCGGCGGATAGGATTGTTCGACCAGTTGCCCAGGTAGTTTCTTCTATATAGATATAAGTGTTACCGGCGTGACTGCACATTGCCATCATTTGCCTGGGGCAACTATAGCGCCTTGTCGAGCGTCAGAATATAGGCGCCAGGGCCTGAACGGGCAGAATGCCCGTCCAGGCCGGTAAACGGGCGCGAAGTCATTGATTTAAATAAATTTATCCTTGGGGGTTGACGACCTTTGAATCCATCCATAGAATGCGCGCCACTTACAGCGTAAAGCACACAGCGAAACGCGGTAGGGAGTGAATGTTGTACGTGTGTCCCCTTCGTCTAGTGGCCTAGGACACCGCCCTTTCACGGCGGTAACAGGGGTTCGAGTCCCCTAGGGGACGCCATATGCGGGAATAGCTCAGTTGGTAGAGCACGACCTTGCCAAGGTCGGGGTCGCGAGTTCGAGTCTCGTTTCCCGCTCCAATTTACAAGCAGTGTGGCCTTCGGGCGGCATTGAGTGAAACCAGGACCCCATCTTCGGATGAGGCCTCTGGGCACTGAGATACACACCATGTGTTTCAGTAGCGTGTCCCCTTCGTCTAGTGGCCTAGGACACCGCCCTTTCACGGCGGTAACAGGGGTTCGAGTCCCCTAGGGGACGCCATTTGCGGGAATAGCTCAGTTGGTAGAGCACGACCTTGCCAAGGTCGGGGTCGCGAGTTCGAGTCTCGTTTCCCGCTCCAATTCAAAGAAAAAGCCACTCAAGTGAGTGGCTTTTTTTTGTCTGCGATTTATTGAAAGCAATAGTGATCGTTCCCACGCAGAGCGTGGGAACGATCACTATTGCTAAACGGCATTCACCGCTTGAGCCAGCCGCAACGTAGCCTGACGGATTTCTGCCTGATTGAGCGACGCAAAGCCCAAGCGCAGCGCATTCTCCGGCTGGCCCGTCGGCGAGAACTGCCGGCCGCTGCGCACCACCAGTCCGTGACCCAGGGCCGCTTTTACCAGTCGATCCACGTCAATCTCATCCTCGAAACGCACCCACAACGCCAGGCCGCCCTCGGGTTCGCGCACCTGGATACGATCGCCCAGCGACTCGTGCAGACAGGTTTGCAACGTCTCCCGACGCCCTCGATATTCTTTCGACACGCGGCGCAGGTGCTTTTTCAGTTCACCCTCATTGATCAGGTCGGCCAGCATTTTCTGAGCAACGGCGTCGGCATCCCCCAGCATCAGCGCCGCGTTGCGGTGCAGGGCTTCAACCACCTCGGCGGGCGCCACGATATAGCTGCAGCGAAACGTCGAGCCCAGCGCTTTGGATAACGAGCCGATATAGATGACGTGGCGCTGGGAGCGGTCACTGGCAAGCGGCAGGTAGGGGCGACCGTTAAAGTGGAATTCGTGGTCGTAGTCTTCCTCGATGATGCAGAAGTCGTGCAACGCAGCGAGGGTCAACAGTTGTTGCCGCCGCGCGGCGTGCAGGCTGACGGTGGTGGGGAACTGATGGTGCGGCGTGACGTAGATCATGCGCACGTTGTGCTCCCGGCATAAACGGTCGATCTGGTCGGTACGGCAACCTTCTTCGTCCATGTCCACCGTGACCAGTTGCGCGCCCAATTGACGAAAAATTTCCCACGCCGGCGGGTAACTCAAGCGCTCCACCAGTACCACGTCGCCGGGTTTGATCAGCAAACTGGCGCTCAGGTACAGCGACATCTGAGTGCCTTGGGTCAGGCAAATGTTGTCGGCGTTGACGGCCAGCCCGCGATTGCTGCGCAGCATCTCGGCGAGGGCGCAGCGCAAGTGATAGCCGGTGCCTTCGCTGCCGTAGCGGACGGTGTTGGAGGCAAAACTGTTGCGCAGGGCATTGCGATAGTAGCGATGCAGCACGGCTTGCGGCAGCAGGCGGTGGTCGCTGGTGCCATTGTCGAAAAACAGTGCCTCATGTCGATGCCGCAGCGCGGTGACCTGGGCGTTATGGGTGAAATACGGCACAACCGGCTGCGCCAGAATGGACGGTGCGAAGGACTGCGGTGCACGACCGGGCAGTTGCTGGGGCGTCAGTTGCGCATTGACGAACGTTCCGCGACGCGGCTCGCTGATCAGCCAGCCTTTGGTCGAGGCTTCTTCATAGGCCAGGACGACCGTCTTGCGATTCACATCGAGCAACTGCGCCATTTCCCGCGTACCTGGCAGCAACGTGCCGGGGGGCAGGCGCCCTTCGCCAATCGCGATTGCCAAACCCTCTGCAATCTTGCGGTAAGACGCTTGCGGCGCGTCTTCATCGAGTTCCAATAAAGGGCGCCATTTACGCATCTGGACCATCTGAAGTATCCACAACTGGAGGTTCTAATGGGCCTAGTCTAGCGTAACAATCAGGCTTCAATCATTCTCGGGTCCTCAGCACATGCGGCATGTCATCGAACTGTTCCCCTCGGGCAAAACCTTTGAGGCTGGCGACGAGCTGTTGCTTGACGCCATGCTCGCCAGCGGCCTGGCCGTGCCGTTCTCCTGCCGCCGTGGCGCGTGCGGCTCGTGCAAAGTGGTGGTCACCCAGGGCGAGTACCAGGCCAAGCGCCTGGCCCCGGACGCGCCCGCGCCTTGTTACCCCCTGGCCACCAATGAAATGCTGTTGTGCCAGAGCCGTGCCTGCACCGACATGCGCCTGGAAATTCCCGGTTGGTCATTGGATACGCCCGCGCTGGTTTTTGGCGCACGCGTACTCAGCAAGCAGGCAGTCGCCCCCGACGTTATCGAGTTGGTGCTGTTGCCGGACGCACCTGTGGCGGTACGGGCAGGGCAGTACCTCAAGTTCCGCCTGGACCATGGCGATACGCGCAGTTTCTCGATTGCCAACCTGCCTGCCGAGGACGGCGGGCGGTTGGTTTTCCAGATTCGTCGGGTCAGCGGCGGGTACTTTTCCGAGGGCATTCTGGATGGCCTGGCCGTGGGTGACCGCCTGCAACTGGAGGGCCCGTTCGGTGCCTGTACCTGGCAGGACGATGCCGCCGACGCCGTGGTCCTGTTCGCCACGGGCACCGGTTATGCCGGTATCAAGCCGATCCTGTTGAGCGCGCTCAAGCATGATCTGGAAGTGACGTTGTATTGGGGCGGCGCAAACTCTGCGGACTTTTATGACAGCGCTTTCCTGGATCAAGCAGCGCTCCAACATCCGCGGTTTCGCTGGCATCCAGTGCGCGCCTCCGAGGGCAGGGTGCAGGAGGTTGCAGTGAGTCATGGGCATCCCTGGGAGGTGGCGCAGGTTTATGCATGCGGGAACGGCACGATGCTCAGCCAGGTGCGGACCCAATGCCTGGAGGCGGGGCTGCCAAGCCATCGGTTTGTCGCGGAGGCGTTTGTCGCCAGCGGTCGGTCAAGCGTTGAGAAGGCGCCGCCGGCGTTCGACCCGATCTGGGAAAAAGTTGGCCCGCGTTATTCCCTGGACGGCATGCTGGCGGCGCGGGAGAAATCCATACGCGCCCTGGCAGCCATCGCCAGCCGCTTGAAAGTCGGCATGACCACCGGCGAAGCGCTGGAAATGGCCGCCGAACACCTGCAGGCCATGGGCGCTTCGCACACCTGGCATCCCACCTACATCCGGTTTGGCGCCGACACGGTGCGCCCGCCCCGCGAAGCTATCGATCGTCAGCGCAGGCTGCGCGCCAGCGATATCGTGGTGGTCGACCTTGGCCCGGTGTGGGACGGCTACGAAGGCGACTACGGCGACACGTTTGTCTTCGGCGACTCGCCCCTGCACCTGGCCTGCACCACCGCACTGCACCAGGTGTTCGATGAAACCCGGCAAGCCTGGCTGCGCGGCCTGACCGGACGCGAGCTTTACGACTTCGCCGAACAGAGCGCCGTGGCCAAGGGCTGGAGACTGGCACGCAATCTGGCGGGGCATCGCCTGGCGGATTTTCCCCATGCGCTGTTCGAGAGCAAACAATTGGCCGAGCTGGAAATCCCACCGAGTGAAATGGCCTGGGTGCTGGAGATCCAGCTGTGCCATCCCACTGAGCCGGTCGGTGGGTTTTTTGAGGACATGCTGATGTTGCAGGCGTAAAGAGCCCGCCGTTGCGGCGGGCTCGAGAATGGATCAGAGCTTGGGCAGTTGGCCGACGCGTCCCATCATTTCAGTCACAATCTGCAGGTCCAGCAGGAACTGCCCGACAGTCTTGAACTCACCGTCAGTGTGGCCGGTGTACTTCTCTTCCGGACGGGCCAGGCCGAATTGCACGCCGTTGGGCAGGTCGTGCACGGACGTGGCGCCGGCGGATGTGCCGAACTTGTGCTGCATGCCCAGGTTTTCCGTGGCCACCGCCAGCAGGGCTTTTACCCACTCACCTTCGGGATTGCGGTACATCGGCTTGTCCAGCGAACAGGTGAAGTTGACGTTGACCTTGGCTTGCGTGTTCCAGGCGTTCAGTTTCTGCTCGATCTGTGCCTTGAGTGCCTCCGGGGTTTTACCCTTTGGCGCACGCAGGTTGACTGCCAGCCTGAAGGCTTTGTCATCCAGGCCGACAAAGGTCGGCGAGGTGGTCAGCGGCCCCATGAAGTCATCGGCATAGCCCACGCCCAATTTGCCGCCCAGGTAATCCAGGCCCCAGTTGTCCGCCGCATACCGCGCAGCATCCGTGATGTGGTTGTGCTTGAGGGCGATCTTGCCATCGACGCTGTGGATCAATTCCAGCATACGTGCCACCGGGTTGACGCCGGTTTCGGGTTCCGAAGAATGGGCCGACACGCCGGTGACGGTCAGTTTGACGTTCTTGCCGTCAACCTGGGCGCTCACCTGGAAGTTGCCGCCATTGCGCTTGGCATAGTCATTACCGGCCTGCTGCAGGCTGGCCGCCAGTTCAGCCGGGTTATCGCTGGCCAGCGTGGCGACCGAGACCGACGGAATCTGGTTGGTGGCCTTACCGCCGGTCATAGCGATAATTTCCGCGCCGTTGCCTTCACCCTTGCGCACCGGGAACGTGGCCATGACCGTGCCCGAACCTTTTTCTGCAATCACCACCGGGTAACCGCCATCCAGCGCCAGGTTGTAGTTCGGTACGGGATTGCGTTCGAAATAGTAGGGAATGGCGTCACCGGAGGTTTCTTCGGTGGTGTCCACCAGCAGCTTGAACGTGCGCGCCAGCGGCAGCTTTTCTTCCTTGATCACCTTCATGGCGTACATCGCCACGACGATGGCGTTCTTGTCATCCTCGGTGCCGCGACCATACATGCGGTCGCCAATCAGCGTGACCTTGAACGGGTCCAGCCTGGTGCCATCCTTCAGTACCCAGTTTTCCGGCGTCACCGGGACCACATCGGCGTGGGCATGCACGCCCACCACTTCTTCACCGCTGCCTTCCAGGGAAATTTCATACACGCGGTTATCGACGTTACGGAAGTTCAGGTTGAAAGACTTGGCCAGGGCCTGGATCCTGTCGGCGATCTTGAGGAATTCCGGGTTTTTGTACTGCGGCAGGCCGTCTACGTTGAACGTCGGAATTTCCACCAGTTCGCGCAAGGTTTCCAGGGCCGCCTTGCCGTACTTGACCCGTGTGTAAATGCCAAGCAGGCGATTGATCTCGTTCTGCTGCTCGGCGCTCAGGGTTTTGTCATTGAGAAAGGCGCTGATGGCCGGGGCGACGTCACCGGACTTGCCCAGGTCGCCTTTGGCCAGGGTGCCGAGGAAACCGCGGAAATCGCTGACGGATGCGCCGCCGAAGCTTTTCACAATCGCGGTGTTTTGTTCAGCAGTGATGTTGGCGAGCGCAGGTGTGGCGACGGCCGCAAGGCTGGCGGCGAACAGTGTGGCAGCCGCGAGTTTTTTCAATTGAAAGTGCATGGTTGAAGGCATTCCCTTGCAGGTAGTGAGTAGGGTGTTTCTGACGGATAAGTCAGAAACATTTCCACACACTAGCATTACTCAGGTGCTGGAGGTCAATGCTGGCCAGGGTGCGGCGCGGGGAACTCATCAGTCGCGTTCAAGGCTCTGGCATAGGGTCCGTCCCACAATTGTTCATGCAATTGCCCGACGCGTTTGGCCATCGCTTCACTGCGCATCACCACTTCAAGATTGCGCGAATTGTCCAGGTAACCGCCCAACCA
Source organism: Pseudomonas orientalis (assembly GCF_002934065.1). Classification (NCBI taxonomy): domain Bacteria; kingdom Pseudomonadati; phylum Pseudomonadota; class Gammaproteobacteria; order Pseudomonadales; family Pseudomonadaceae; genus Pseudomonas; species Pseudomonas orientalis. The sequence goes on from NZ_CP018049.1 coordinate 1,980,680, forward strand.
GTTGCTGGTGCCGACCCACGCCACCTGCCCGTCGATCTCCATCGTCTTGCTGTGGATCACCCGCGCATAGGGGATAAATCCTTGCCTGGCCTCGGGCAGGGTGACGATCTTGATCTGTACGTTGGGCAGCACCGCCAGGCTCTTGAGGTAGGGCAGTTCCAGCGGGTCGGTGTTCCAGTTGGACACCATCAACTTGATCGACACCCCACGCGCAGCGGCGGCGCGCACGGCGTTGTCGATTACCGCGTAGTACGGGCGGGTCCGATCCGGGCCGTAGGACAGCGGCGCATAGTCAAGCAACTGCACGCGCACCTCTTTCTTCGCTTCGCCCAGCAGGCGCGGCAGTTCCTGCTGTGAATCGCCCACGCCGGGCGGGTTGTAGCGTTGCGGGCTGGCCACCAGATAGTTGCCGGTGCGCGCAGGCGCCTGGCCGGCGGTGGGCAGTGGCACCGGTCGGTTGTCGCTGAGGGCCTGCTGGGCTTGCCAGTCCTGGTCGAAGATCGCCTGGACCTGACCGACCACGCTTGCGTCGCTGATGCGTAGCCCGGTTTCGTGGATATGTTCCAGGGAGCGCCAGTCGAAATTCTGGCTGCCGATAAACGCCTGGCTGACGTCCACCACCATGTATTTGGCGTGGATGATCCCGCCGCTCAATTGTCCGAAGGGCAGCACTCGGAAGGTCAGGTTGGGAATGGCGCGCAAGCGTTCGAGGGTGGCCGCATCGGATAACTTGATGCCTTTTTCTTCGAGCAGGAAACGAATTTTCACCCCGCGTTTACCGGCGGCTTCCAGGTGTTCGATGACCTTGTCCATCACTGAGCCGGGATGGTCGGCTGCGTAGAACTGGCCGATATCGATGCGGTTTTTTGCGCCGTCGAACAGCTCGATCCACACCGGGCCCGGCTGGCGCAGATCGGCAGTGCCCAGTGTGGTGTCCACCGGCACGGTGTGCACCAGTTCAAACCCTGCAATTGAAAAGTCCGCCAGGGCCAGCGGACTGAGGAGCAAACCGGCGAGGCCTGCGACACGCAACTTTATCGAAAGGGACATAAGTGTCTCATCGCGCAAAAAGAACAGGCGGGCCATGACGCGCCCGCGGTGCAGGTCAGGCCGTGCGGCTGTGCAGTGGCGTGGGCACGCGGTGCGGCACTTCATCGTGGGCGCGGGCCCCGCTGGAGGCGCGGATCAGCAGGATCTTCAACTGGTCGTTGATGCGCTCCAGGCTGTCCTGGAAAAAGTTATGGAACACCACGCAGAACAGTGCGATGGCGATCCCCAGCCCGGTGGCGAACAAGGCTGTGCCGATACCCCCGGAAATCTGCCCTGGGTCCGACACACCCGCTGTGGCCAATGCCTTGAAGGTGTCGATGATGCCCAGAATGGTCCCCAGTAGGCCAAGCAGCGGGGCCGCCGTGGTGATGGTCTCGATGATCCACAGGCTGCGGGCCAGCGGGGCGCGGGTCTTGAGGTACTGGGTGTCGATTTCGTCGTCGAGGTCCTTGCGTGAGCAGTGGGAGGTCTTTTGCGCCAACACCGGCAGAATCATGTTCAGTGGCAGGCTGTCGCGACGGGTCAGGTGGTCCGGCAGGTCGCGTTCGCTGTGCACGGTGGCGCCCAGGGCGTCGATCAAGGCGCGGGCCTGGCGCCGGACATAAGCGAAGTAGATGCCGCGTTCGATGGCGATGAAGATGGCGATGGCCATCGCGGCATACATCACATAGAAGGTGACGTCGTGGAGCAGGTTCATATCCATGATGGTGTTCCTCTTGGGTCAGTCTTAGAAATTCGCTTCCAGCGAAACTGTGACGGTGCGGTCCAGGCCGACGATGTACGCCGGGTCGCCATCGCGAAAACCGCTGTAGCTGGCGGCGTTGGTCTTGGTGGTGTACACGCCGTCCAGGTATTTCTTGTCGAACAGGTTGTCGACGTTCAGGCGCAGGGTGGCGTCCTTCACGACCTTTTTGTCGACCGGCAGGTAGATACCCGCGCCGAGGTTGAACACGGTGCGCGCGGAAATGGCTTCGTCGTTGGTCAGGTCGCCGTAGAGCTTGCTGGTGTACTTGCCGCCGAAGGTGCCGTAGAAGCGCCCGTCGTCGTAACCGATGTTGGCCGCCAGCATGTTCTTCGGCACGTTGGCGAACTGTTTGCCGCTGGTGGGCAACGCGATGGCCTGGCCTGCGTTGTAGACGGTCATGTCGTCCTGCTGCTCGGCCTTGGTGTAGGTGTAGGAGGTGTAGTAGTTGAAGTGGTGGGGCAGCAGGCCGCTCCACTCCAATTCCAGGCCTTTGTTGGTGACGGCGCCGACGTTGATATCGGCGGAGTCGCCATTGATGTCCTTGGAGGAGACCTGGCGATTCTTGAAGTCCATGTAGAACAGAGTTGCGGCCAGGGTCATGTCGTCGCCGCTGTAGCGCCAGCCCAGCTCGTGGTTCCAGCTGGTTTCCGGCTCGAGGTCGATGGAACCGGCGCCTTTGTCATAGAGCGCGTAGTTCTGCGGTACACGCATATTGCGCGACAGGCTGTAGAACAACTGGTCACGCTCGTCCAACTGGTATTTCAGGCCGGCGTTAGGCAGCAGTTTGTTGTAGGTCTGGTTACGCTTTTCCGGCTGTTCGCTGAGACTGCCGTGGTTGGTGCCGTCACGCTCGACGTTCATGTAGGCCAGGCCGGCGATAAAGGTCCAGTCCGGGTTGATGTACCAGGTGTCCTGGGCCCAGACTTTTTGCGCCGGGGTGACCGTGAAGCGGTCGCGGCCCTGGACCTGGTTGCCGTTGGCGTCGACGACGGCGCTGTTGGAATCCGGCCAGGTGTCGACCGGCTTGCCATTGCTCTTGAGGGGGATGAACGGTTGGGTCTGGCTCTGGCGTGCGCGCTCGTACCAGTAACCCAATTGCAGGCTGTGGTCGCCCAGGTCCCAGGTCAGTTTGGTGGTGATGCCCGGACGCCAGGTCTGGGTGCGCGAAGGGCGGTAGTACACGCCGCTGTTCGGAGTGCCGTCGGCGTTGTACTGGGCGGCGGTTGGCAGATTGCCAAGGTCGAATACGCCGCCCTGGTTCGAACCACGGTTGAGCGCATAACTCGATGAGCCGACGCCGCTGCCATTGCCCCAGAAGTAATACGGGATCACCGACAGGGCCAGGTTGTCGGCCAGTTTGAACTGGGTGTTGAGCACGGCGGTGAAGGTCTGGAACGGGTTCTGCGCCAGGGCGTAGTAGCTGTTGTACTTGCCGTTGCCGCCCACCGTCGGTGTGGCCGGGTAGGGATCGTATTTGCGGCCGTTTTGCTGGAACTGCGCCTTGGTCAACTGGCTGTAGCTGTTGTTGTCCTGCTCGTGGTACTTGAGGATCAGGTTGGCGGTGTTGCCGTTGCCGGCGTCGAAGAAGCTGTTCCATTCCACCTTGTCCGCGCGCACGGCGCCCGAACCACGCCACATATCACCCTCGGTATGGGACGCCGACAGCCAGTTGCTCAGGCCGTTGACTTCGCCGGTGTTGAGGCGGGCGAAGGTCTTGCGCGTGGCGTTGCTGCCGACGATCTGTTTGACGAAGGCGCCGGTCTCTTTGGTCGGGCGAATCGTCACGATGCCGATGTTGCCGCCACTGGAACCGATGTGCGGGCCGTCGGACTCCGAGGCGCCCTGGGTGACGAAGATCTGGTCGAGGTTTTCCGGGTCGCCCAGCAGGTTGGAATACAGCGCATAGTTGCCCGAATCGTTGATCGGCATGCCGTCCACCGACATGCCCACCTGGTCGGAGTTCATGCCGCGCATGGTGAAGCGAAAGCCCGACAGGCCGGTGTTGTCCTCGCTGGAAATGTTCAGGCCCGGCGTGTACTTGAGCTTGTCGATGGCGTTGCCCGTCGCCGTCTGTTTGTCCAGCGCCTCCTTGGTCACGGTGGAGCGGCCCTTGATGCTTTCCTCGGGCACCATGTAACCGCCCCCGGCGCTGGCTTTGCCTTGGACCCCAATGGTGCCGACGTCACTGTCGCCGGGGTCGGCCATGACCATTGTCTGGGTCATGCTGGTCGCGGCAACGAGTGCCAGGTGAATGCGGGTGAACTTCATCACTGTCGTCCTGGTGGCGCGTGCTTATTGCACGCTGTAGTTGAAGGTGGCGGTGAAGCGCTGCTCATTGCGGCCCCCGAACGCCTGCTCGGGGAACGGCTTGACTTGCTTGATGCGACGCAAACTGTTGGTGGCGGCCCGGTTGAGCAACATGCTCGGGGCCTGGGTTTGCAGGCCGGAATCCAGCACGCGGCCCTGGCGGTCGACCAGCAGCCACACCACCACTTCGCCACTCGGGCGTTCGAGGGAGGCCTGGCGCCCGGTGGGGTACTGCTTGTAGGTGTCCAGCTCGTTGCGCAAGCCCTTGAGGTAACCGCCTTCCAGCGCCTGGCTGTCGACCTTTGGCGGCGCGGGCGGGGCGGGTGTCGGGGCCACCTGCGCAACCGGCGCGGGCGCAGGCTTGGCGGCCACCGGTGGCGGTGTCGGCGTGGGCTTGGCAACCACGGGCGCAGGCTTGGGCACAGGTTTGGGCTTGGGCTTGGGTTCGGGTTTTGGCACCGGTTTCGGCGGTGGCGGCGGTGGGGCGGGCTCGGCTTCCTCGTCTTCGATCACCGGCGGTGGCGGCGCCTGTTCCACCACAGGCTGCGGGACCACCTCCGGCTCCGGCTCGACCAACGCCAGCTCGACCGCCGACTCGTCGTACACCGGCTCGACCTTCAAGGTCTGTGACTGGATACCCAGTGCAATCAGCACCAGCGCGACCAAGGCCGGGACACTGCCCAGCCACTGACGTACTCGAAACAGCAGGTACATGATCAGGACTTACGCGTGGCAATGGACACGGAGGTGAAGCCACCCAGGCGTAGGGTGTCCATCACTTCCACCAGGCGCGAAACCTCCACGCCTTTGTCGCTGTTGACGATGATCGTCGACTGGGTATCGGGCTTTTGCGCCGCCTTCAGCGCCGGCACCAGCGCGTCCACCGGGAGGTCCTTGCCATCCAGTTGCAACTGGCCTTCCAGGCCCAGGGTGAGGATGAATTTGTTCTGCGGTTTGAGCTGCTGTGAACTGCTGGCGCTGGGCAACTGAGTCTTCATGCCCAGGGCCGGAATCACGTTCAGGCTCACCAGTACGAAAAACACCAGGAGGAACATCATCACGTCGATCATCGGGATCAGTTCGATGTGCGCCTTGCGCTTCTTGGGTTCATCCCAGGTTCTCATTCCGTTACCCCGTTATTGAATTAGGGGCAACACGCTAGCAAGCAAAAATGACCGAATGGTTAACTTTAATTGACGATTTGAAAGCTCTAGGACGGGGCTTTCAGAAAACTTACCCGTCAGTTTTTGGGCGTAACGAAACTGACATCCAGGACGTACATGCTCGAGAAATTTATCGCGAGAGCCGCCTACCCATGAGTCGTTTGTTATCGCATTTCTTTACCCCGAGTGTGCTCATGCAGGCGCGGGACGTGGCGCAATTCGAGAGATTTACTGTGCTTGAAAATGGGTGTGATGATCGCGAGCGCAGGTCATGAAGAGCGCAGTTGACGCTGATCGACGCCGGGTACTCGGCGGGCTGGCGATCGCTACGGCGTTTTCCATCCTCAGCCCGTTTGCGCGCAGTGCCGGGGTGGATTATCCGTTCACCCTCGGCGTAGCGTCCGGTGACCCATTGCCGGATGGCTTTGTGATATGGACGCGCCTGGCGCCGTTGTTCAATGCCGAGGACGGACGCGGTGGATTGCAGCGTGCGGTGCCGGTGCGCTGGCGGGTGGCCAGCGATGCGGCGATGACGCGGATTGTGCAACAGGGCGAGGTGATGGCGACCGGGCATTTTGCCCACTCGGTACATGTCGAGGTGGCGGGGTTGGCGACGGGCCGGCCGTACTGGTATCAGTTCGAGGGCCTTGGCGCGCAGAGTCCGATTGGTCAGGCACGCACCACGCCTGCGCGGCATGAGATGGCGTCCGCCCGGCTCGGGTTCGTCTCCTGCTCGCATTGGGAGCGCGGGTATTTCAGTGCCTACCGTCATCTCGCTGCCGAGTGTCCCGACCTGGTGTTTTTTCTCGGTGACTATATTTACGACAGCTCCTACGCGGCGGACTCCGGCAAAGTGTTTCGCGCCCACGGCAGCGGGAATGCGGTGAGCTTGAGCGACTACCGCAACCGCTACGCGCTGTACAAGACCGATCCCGATTTGCAGGCCCTGCACGCCGCCGCGCCCAGCGTGGCGACCTGGGACGATCACGAAGTGCAGAACGACTATGCCAACCGCTGGTCCCAGGACCCGAAAATCCCCGTGGCGCAGTTTCTCCAGCAACGGGCGGCGGCTTACCAGGCGTTCTACGAACATATGCCGTTGCGTGCGAGCAGCCGGCCGCAGGGCCCGGACATGCGCATTTACCGGCGCCTGGACTATGGGCGGCTCGCGCGCTTCCATGTGCTCGACGGCCGCCAGTACCGTTCCGAGCAGCCTTGCATCGCGGCCGATGGCAGCCACCAAGGACATATTGTCACCACCCCCTGCAGCGACTTGCGTGACCCCGCCCGCACCTTGCTCGGCTGGCAGCAGGAGGCCTGGCTGGACCAGGGCTTTGCCCAGTCCCGGGCGCAGTGGAATGTGATCGCCCAGGACTTGTTGGTGGCGCCGCTGATGCAGCGTGACCTGACCCATCACAAAGTCGGCCGCTGGACCGATGGCTGGGATGGCTATATGGCCAACCGCAAGCGAATGCTGGCGTCCATCCAGCGCAACCGCGTAAGTAACCCGGTGTTCTGGGGCGGGGATATCCACTCGTTCTGGACCACGGACCTGCACGCCGATGCCAATGACCCGGACTCACCGGTTGTGGCGACTGAATTCGTCGGCTCGTCGGTGACCTCCGATGGCCCGCCCTATGAGGCCTTCACGAAAATCCTGCCGCTCAATCCCCATGTGAAGTTTTTTGACAGTCGCCAGCGTGGCTATGTGTCGGTGGAATTGGACGCGCGCAAGATGCTCACGCACTTTCGCGTGATCAGCGACCCACGCGACCCGGCAGCCACGGTCTCGACGTTGCAGTCGTTTGTGGTGGAGCCGGGCAGGGCGGGGGCGATGGCTGTGTAGCCTGGGCTCAAATGTGGGAGGGGGCTTGCCCCCGATGGCGTTGGTTCAGTCAAAAATGCGCCTACTGACACTCCCTCATCGGGGCATAGGTATCTACACAACTCAGCAGCGCCCAACCGTAACCACGATGCGAAGCGAGCCGCTCTTGATCTTGATCTGCTTTTGATCCTAGGCGCCCCGTTAAACCACGCTGGCCGAACGCAGGCTTGAATCCGTGGGTAACCCGGCAGGACGCCGGGTTAGCCGCACTGGGCCATGGATGGCCCATTGCGGCGGCCCACGGATTCAAGCCTGCGTTCGGGCACACCGAGCCTAGGCGAGGTGCCGAGTGGTGGGGCAAGAGCGTTTTGCTTACTTTTGCGCTTTTCAAAAGTGAGCCGCTGTAAAAGCGGAACCACTAGCAGCCGTTACCGCAGAAACGGATATGTACTCAGTCTGATCCAGCATCCTGGTCGGCCCAGAGGCCGCCATCGGGGGCAAGCCCCCTCCCACATTTGGACCTCGGAGCGTCAGGTAGATACGCGTTAGCTCCCTCGCCACAGGTGCGGTGTCGCACCAAAATTGTGTAGATACCTATGCTCATCGGGGGCAAGCCCCCTCCCACATTTTGAGGCTCGGCGTATCAGTTGATTTCGTAGCGTACCGACAGTGCGCCCTTTTTTCCGAGAGGGCCAGGATCGTTACCTGGCCCAGTTCGCTCAGTGCTTGAACATGCGTGCCACCGCACGCGTATGCCGGCAATTCACCGAAGCCGACTTCTCGGGTGCCTTCTTCCAGCGTCATGTGGCGTGGATAATCTGCGGCGATCCATTGGTTGACCAGTTGTTGAAGGACCTGCGCATCCATCTCTTGCGCGGCTTCGCCGCGGATAAAGGTAATCTTGCCCTCACCTGGCCAATGATGGGCCTTGATCGGTATCCAGCCCAGGCGTTCGCCGGCATTGCCAATCAGGTGCCCCGCTGAGTGAAGGCGTGCGTGCAGCGCGCGGCGTGATGCATCGACCCGCGCCGTGATGGGGCCGGGTTCCAGGGGTTGATTGACGTAATGCACCACATGCGTTGCGTCCTGCGTGACGCGCAGCACCTGGCTGTCGCCCAGCCACCCGGTGTCGCAGGGCTGGCCACCGCCTTGGGGATGGAAAATCGTCGATTGCAGGATCACCGCAAATTGCTCTTCGTGAGGCGTGCAGCTCAGCACTTCCAGCTCGGCTGTCAGGTGATCGTGGGTGAAAAACAGGCGCTCGGTCATCGTCTACATCCGCATCCAGGTGATGCCACAGTATAAATAGTGCGCTGATAGGCGATAATCCATTCAAATATCAATGGACCTGTGCGTCATGAGCATCAATCTTCCGTTGCCACTGCTGGGTGAAATGGCGATTTTCGTCAAGGTGGTCGAAACCGGCAGTTTCTCCGAAGCGGCGCGGCAACTGGGCGTTTCACCCTCGGCGGTGAGCCGCAGTATTTCGCGCCTGGAACAGGCACTGGCAACCCGCCTGTTGCAACGCACCACACGCAAGCTGCGCCTTAGCGAGGGCGGCGAAGAGGTGTTCAAGCGGTGCCGCGAGATGGTCAGCGCGGCGCGTTCGGTAATGGAGATCAGCGGGCAATTTACCCATGAAGCCGAGGGCCTGGTGCGGGTCAGCGTGCCCAAGGCAGTGGGGCGGTTTGTGGTGCATCCGCATATGCCGGCGTTCCTGCGGCGCTATCCCAAGGTGGATGTGCAACTGATCCTTGAGGATCGGCCTGTGGATCTGATCGACGACAATGTCGACCTCAGCATCCGCATCACCGACAGCCCGCCGCCCGGTCTGGTCGGGCGGCAATTATTGCCGATCGAACATTTGCTCTGCGCAACGCCGCAGTACCTGGCCGAGCATGGCACGCCGAGCCATCCCCATGATCTGCTGGAGCACAGTTGCATCTATCTGGGCGAAACTCCCGGTGACTCACGCTGGAAGTTTCGTCAGGACGGCAAGGCGGTGACGGTCGGCGTGCGCGGGCGGTATGCGGCGAACCACACGGGCGTGCGGCTGGATGCCGTGTTGCAGCATGTAGGGATTGGCAGCTTGCCGTATTTCACGGCGCGGCACGCCTTGGAAGAAGGGCGGTTGGTGCAGGTATTACCGGCGTGGGATTTTATTGCGTCGTACCACGGCGAGGCGTGGTTGTTGCATTCGCCAACGCGCTACTTGCCGCCCAAGCTGCGCGTGTTTATTGATTATCTGGTGGAGTGCATGGCGAAGGAGCCGACACTGCGCAGTCGGTAGAAATGGGTTAAACATGTGGGATGGGGCTTGCCCCCGATGGCGGTGGTTCAGTCAAAAATGCGCCTACTGACACTCCCTCATCGGGGGCAAGCCCCCTCCCACACAAGCCCCTGATAATCAGTGCTTGCTCTGGTCATCCGGCATGGCCAGCAGTTGCTTTTCCTGGTTCCAGTCGAACGGTTCGTCGTTCAGCTCGGCTTCATAGCGACGTTCTTCAAGGGCCTGGTACAGGTCCAGTTCTTCGTCGGGCATGAAATGCAGGCAATCGCCGCCAAAGAACCACAGCAGATCGCGCGGCACCAGGTGGGCGATCTGCGGGTAGCGCAGGATGACCTGGCTCATCAGGTCCTGGCCCAGGTACTGGCTTTCGATGGGGTCGACGGGCAGCAGGGCGCGCAGTTCGTCGAAACGTTCCAGAAACAGCGAATGGCTTTCCTCGGGTACCTGTTCGGCTTCGCCGACGGCAACCAGGATGCTACGCAGGTGGTCGAGCAAGGCGAGATGATCGGCAACGACGTTGGACACGAGATAAGTCCTCTAAAGCAAAAACGGGCGCGAGAGTATATGCCTCTCGCGCCCGTTTTTATATGACCGCCGGTATCAGCGGACTTTACCCTCAGCCTGTATCAGCTCGTCCTTGCTGAAATCATCCACGTCGATCACCTTGCGACGCGCCGCTTCGGCGTCGCGCAGGGTTTGCGCTTCGGCCGGTTGCAGCACGCTGGCGTGCAGCGCGGCGTCGATTGCGGACTCACCGGCAGTCGGTTTGAGCTGCCCGCTCTTGAGCGCGGTGTGCAGTTTTTTCTGCAGGGGATGGCTGGCGCCGAGCAGGTCATAGGCGTGTTGCAGCGCGCCCACCGGGTCTTCCGCCGATTGTGGGCGATAGCAGCCCGCCAGCAACTCTTCCAGGGTCGGGTCGCCCTTGGCGCGGCCAATCACGGCGGCAACCTCGGCATCCAATGCATCGGATGGCCCGGTATGACGACGCCCGAATGGGAACACGATCACCCGCAACAGGCAGCCCAGGATTTTATTTGGGAAGTTGCTCAGCAGTTCATCCAACGCACGCTCAGATTGGCCAAGGCTTTCCTCCATGGCCCAGGCGAACAGCGGTTCCAGGTGGTCCGGCGAATCCAGGTCGTGGTAGCGCTTGAGCGCCGCCGAGGCCAGGTACATGTGGCTCAGCACATCACCCAGGCGCGCCGACAAGCGTTCGCGGCGTTTCAACTCGCCGCCCAGCAGCATCATGCTCAGGTCCGCGAGCAGGGCGAACGCGGCGGCCTGGCGGTTCAGCGCGCGGAAATAACCCTGGCTCAGACGGTTGCCCGGGGCCTTTTCGAAGTGACCGATGCCCAGGTTCAACACCAACGTACTGGCGGCATTGCTCACGGCGAAACCGATGTGTTGCATCAGCAGGCCATCGAACTCCTTCAACGCCTGGTCATGGTCTTCACGACCGGCCAGGGCCATTTCCTTGAGTACGAACGGATGGCAACGAATCGCGCCCTGGCCGAAGATCATCAAGTTGCGCGAGAGAATATTCGCGCCTTCCACGGTGATGAAGATAGGCGCGCCTTGCCAACTGCGGCCCAGGTAGTTGTTCGGGCCCATGATGATGCCCTTGCCGCCATGCACGTCCATGGCGTGGCTGATGCACTCGCGGCCGCGTTCGGTGAGGTGGTACTTGAGGATCGCCGACAGCACCGAGGGTTTTTCGCCCAGGTCCACGGCATTGGCGGTGAGCATGCGAGCGCTGTCCATCAGCCAGGCGTTGCCGCCGATGCGTGCCAGGGCTTCCTGGATACCTTCGAAGGCTGACAGCGGCACGTTGAACTGTTCACGCACCTGGGCGTATTGGCCGGTCACCAGGCTGGTGAACTTGGCGGCGCCGGTGCCCACCGCAGGCAGGGAGATTGAACGACCCACGGACAGGCAGTTCATCAGCATCATCCAGCCCTTGCCGAGCATCTCCTGGCCACCGATGAGGAATTCCAGGGGAATGAAGACGTCCTTGCCCGAATTCGGCCCATTCATGAACGCGGCGCCCAGAGGCAGGTGACGGCGGCCGATTTCAACACCCGGGGTGTCGGTGGGGATCAGTGCGAGACTGATGCCCAGGTCTTCCTCGTCGCCCAGCAGATGGTCCGGGTCATGGGCCTTGAATGCCAGGCCGAGCAAGGTCGCGACCGGACCGAGGGTGATGTAGCGCTTTTCCCAGTTCAGGCGCAGGCCGAGGGTTTCCTTGCCTTCCCACTCACCTTTGCAGATGACGCCGGTGTCGGGCATGGCGCCCGCATCGGAGCCGGCCAGCGGGCCGGTCAGGGCGAAACACGGAATATCGTCGCCACGCGCCAGGCGCGGCAGGTAGTGGTTGCGTTGCTCGTCGGTGCCGTAATGCAACAGCAGCTCGGCGGGGCCCAGGGAATTGGGCACCATCACGGTGGACGCCAGATCACCGCTGCGGGTGGCCAGTTTCATCGCGACCTGGGAGTGGGCATAGGCAGAGAAGCCCTTGCCGCCGTACTCCTTGGGAATGATCAGGGCGAAGAAGCCGTGGGTCTTGATGTGCTCCCAGGCCGCAGGGGGCAGGTCCATGGCCTGGCCGATTTCCCAGTCGCTGACCATGGCGCAGAGCTCTTCGGTGGGGCCGTCGATGAACGCCTGTTCTTCTTCAGTCAATTGCACCTTGGGGTAGGCCAGCAGTTTGTCCCAATCAGGACGCCCGCTGAACAGTTCGCCGTCCCACCACACGGTGCCCGCGTCGATCGCATCGCGCTCGGTCTCGGACATGGGCGGCAGGACTTTCTGGAACCAGCTGAACAGCGGCTTGGTGAAGTATTGGCGGCGCAGGTCGGGCAGCAACAGCGGCAGGGCCACGACGGCGATCAGCACCCAGAAAATCAGCAGCAGCCAACCCGGAGCATGGCTCCAGGCGCCCATCGCCAACAGGTAGACGGCGACCACACCCAGGGCAGGCAGGGGCGCAGTGCGCCGGTGTGCCAGGTAGGCAATGCCGACCACCAGAACCAGTATCCACAACAACAGCATATTCAATCCTCCGTGAAACCAGGGCGAAACCACCAGGGAGCTTAGACGGCGTCCGGCCAAGCGGGGTGATCAGGGTGTTACAAGTTTGTACTGGGGACAGCCATCAGTGCGCTATATAGATGAGTACCGCTTCATCGCCAGCCTCTTCATCAGTGACCGCCCTCTGGTGGTGGAGTTCGCCCCGAAACGTCGCGGAACCCATGGGGATTTATATGACCGGTCAGTCTTTGCCGTGCCATCGGTGAGACTGTGCGCTGCGCTGACTCAATGCCGGGCGCCATGCAGGGTGATTCAAGCCGCGCCTGAACCGGCGTATGCTGCGGCGTTCATCAAGCCATGTTCAACAACGATAAGGCGCGGTCATGCTGAAAATCTGGGGTCGTAAAAATTCATCAAACGTCAGGAAAGCACTGTGGTGCGCCGAGGAGCTCGGCCTGGACTATGAGGCAATTGATGCGGGCGGGGCGTTTGGTGTGGTCGACACCCCGCAATACCGGGCCTTGAACCCCAATGGCCGGGTGCCGATGATTGAAGATGGCGACTTTGTGTTGTGGGAATCCAATACCATCGTGCGCTACTTGTGCGCCAAGCACGCGTCGGAATTTTACCCCAGTGACCTGCAAATCCGGGCCAGCGCCGAAAAGTGGATGGATTGGACCACGTCGACGCTCGCCGATCCGTTCAAGTCGGTGTTCTGGGGCATCCTGCGTACAGCACCCGAACAGCGCAACTGGGACAGTATCAACGCCGGGCGCCAAGCCTGCATCGATGCGCTCGACACCGTTGAACAAGCCCTGGCTGCGCAACCCTACCTTACCGGGCAGGCGTTCGGCATGGGTGATATCCCACTAGGCTGCTTTATCTACGCCTGGTTCGAAATGCCCATCGAACGCCCGTCAATGCCCAACCTGGAAGCCTGGTACCAGCGCCTGCAACAACGTCCGGCCTACCGCAAAGCGGTGATGACCGCGTTGACCTGATACACACTATTAATACGGGTGACTGTACTTGTGCAGCGCGGGCACGCACCATGCTCGCACCTCATCGCAGGTTGAACTACCTGCGGTGTGCCCTCATCTATTGTTTCTATTCTTTTCTTTGGTGCGTAATCAGATATGAGTTCCGCTCTGTCCATCCGGCAGCTAACCAAAACCTACGGCAACGGTTTCCAGGCCCTGAGTGGTATCGATCTGGACGTTGCCGAAGGTGACTTCTTCGCCTTGCTCGGCCCCAACGGTGCCGGCAAATCCACCACTATCGGTATCCTCTCGACCCTGGTCAACAAGACCAGCGGCACGGTGAATATCTTTGGCCATGACCTGGACAAATCCCCGGCGGCGCTCAAGCGCTCGATCGGCGTGGTGCCCCAGGAATTCAATTTCAACCAGTTTGAAAAGACCTTCGACATCGTCGTGACCCAGGCCGGCTACTACGGCATCCCGATGAAAGTCGCCAAGGAACGCGCCGAACAGTACCTGACCCAATTGGGCCTGTGGGACAAGCGTGATGTGCCTTCGCGCTCGTTGTCCGGTGGCATGAAGCGCCGCCTGATGATCGCCCGCGCACTGGTGCATGAACCGCGCCTGCTGATCCTCGACGAACCCACCGCGGGTGTGGACATCGAGTTGCGTCGTTCGATGTGGACCTTTCTCACCGAGCTGAACGAGAAGGGCATCACCATCATTCTCACCACGCACTATCTCGAGGAAGCTGAACAGCTGTGCCGCAATATCGGCATCATCGACCATGGCACCATTGTCGAGAACACCAGCATGCGTAACCTGCTGGGCCAGCTGCATGTGGAAACCTTCCTGCTCGACCTGAAGAACAATCTGTCGGCGCCGCCGCAACTGTTGGGCTACCCAAGTCGGCTGGTGGACAGCCACACGCTTGAAGTCCAGGTGGACAAAGCCATGGGCATCACGGCGCTGTTCAGCCAACTGGCTACTCAGAACATCGAGGTAACGAGCCTGCGTAACAAAACCAATCGCCTTGAGGAGTTGTTCGTGTCCCTGGTGGAGAAAAATCTGGCGAAGGTGGCGGTATGAGTTCCGAACTGCAACCCAACCTCGTCGCGCTGCAGACCATCGTCTACCGCGAGGTGAAGCGCTTTACCCGAATCTGGCCGCAGACTCTGCTGCCACCGGCGATCACCATGGTCCTGTACTTTGTGATCTTCGGAAACCTGATCGGTCGGCAGATCGGTGACATGGGTGGCTTCACCTACATGGAGTACATCGTGCCGGGCCTGATCATGATGTCGGTGATCACCAACTCATACGGCAACGTGGTGTCGAGTTTCTTTGGCAGCAAATTCCAGCGCTCCATCGAAGAACTGATGGTTTCACCGGTGTCGCCGCACACGATCCTGATCGGCTATACCTTGGGCGGCGTGCTGCGCGGCTTGATGGTGGGCGTGATCGTGACCTTGCTGTCGTTGTTCTTTACCGACCTGCAAGTGCATCACCTGGGGGTCACCATTCTGGTGGTGGTACTGACGGCAACGATCTTCTCGCTGCTCGGCTTCATCAACGCGGTATTTGCGCGCAACTTCGATGATATTTCGATCATCCCGACGTTCGTGCTCACGCCGCTGACCTACCTGGGCGGGGTGTTCTACTCCATCACGTTGCTGCCGCCGTTCTGGCAGACCGTGTCCCTGGCCAACCCGGTGCTGCACATGGTCAACGCCTTCCGCTACGGCATCCTGGGCGTGTCGGATATCAAGATCAGCGTGGCGATCACCTTCATGATCGTTGCCACCATCGTCTTGTACGTCGGATGCGCGCGGTTGCTGGTGAGCGGGCGTGGGATGCGGACGTAAATACAGTTTCTACTCGGTCAAAATGTGGGAGGGGGCTTGCCCCCGATAGCGGTGTGTCAGCCAGCTCATCTGCAGCTGACACACTGCCATCGGGAGCAAGCCCCCTCCCACATTTGGTTTTGTGTAAGGTCTTCAGACTTGCAGTGCCAGGTCGATCAGGGCATGCAGCTCTTCGACGCTCAGGGGCTCTGTCGAAAATAGAATTCGGAATACCGTGGGTGCTGCGAGCAGGTTGATCAGGCGGTCCACGCTGGGGGCTGCCTGCTCCGGGTAGCGATCGACAATGACCTGCAACTGCCCGCTCAAGATACTCACGCAATACCCCGGCGTCAGGCTGCACTGCACGTCGCGCATCATGTTGCGCCCGGGCTCCGAACTCATTTCGTCCAGGTATTGCTCAGCCCAGGCCAGCAGGTCGCCGCGCAGGCTGCCGGTAGTGGCCGGCTCGGTGTCCGGGCGCATGCGTGCCAGGGCTACGTCAGCCAGCACGGCGGAGAGGTCGCCCCAGCGACGGTATATGGTCGAGGGGGTGACGCCCGCGCGTGTCGCAATCATCGGTACGGTGATGGTGGCGCGCTCATGGGTCTGCAGCAGTTCGCGGACGGCCGAATGCACCGATTCTTGTACCCGGGCACTACGGCCCCCCGGGCGAAGGCCTTCTCTGATCGCCATGAGTAAAACCTTAACACAAAGAATTTGCTTTAAGCGTCGACGGGTAGCACACTTCACAAAAGCAAAATATTAGCTTTAGCGGAGCGTGCCTATGTCAAGCAAGCCTATGTCCAGCAAGCCTATGCCCAGCAACCTGTCTCAACGGTCCAGCCTGACATTCCTGGTCATCACCGTACTGACCTTTCTGGCAGCCTCCAGCGCGCCGACGCCCTTGTATCAGGTGTATCAGGACAACCTGCATTTCTCCGCGGCGATGCTGACGCTGATCTTTGCCGTGTATGCCGTGAGCCTGCTGGCGGCGCTGCTGACGGTGGGCTCGCTGTCGGATTATGTCGGGCGCAAGCCGGTGATTTTCGTCGCGTTGGTCCTGAATATCGTGGCGATGCTGCTGTTTATCAACGCCGACAGCACTGCGTACTTGATCGCCGCGCGTGCGCTGCAGGGCTTCGCCACCGGGACGGCCACGGCAGTCCTGGGTGCGACGTTGCTTGACACCGACCGCCTGCGCGGGCCGATGCTCAACAGCCTCGCGCCGATGCTGGGCATGGCCAGTGGCGGCCTGGGCAGCGGTTTGCTGGTGGAATACGCACCGTGGCCGACCCAACTGATCTACTTCGCCCTACTCGGATTGATGGTGCTTCAGGCGTTGTATGTCTGGCGCTTGCCGGAAACCGTCAGCCGAATCCCGGGGGCCTTGAAGTCCCTGGCGCCGACCCTGCATGTGCCGCAGCGGGCACGGCGCGCCTTGGGGTTGGCAATGCCGCTGAATGTGGCGGTATGGGCGCTGGGAGGGTTCTTCTCATCCCTGGCGCCCTCCCTGGTACGGGCCGCCACTGGGTCGACGTCGCACTTGATCGGCGGTGGCCTGGTGGCGGTGATCACCCTCAGTGGGGCGCTGATGATCTACAGCCTGCGCGAGCATCCTGCGGACAAGGTCATGCGGCTGTCGGCGGCATTGCTGGCGGCGGGCGTAGCGCTGTTGCTGGTGGCTGTGCAAAGTGCCAGCTTGTGGCTGTTCTTCGCCGCCAGCGTGATTGCAGGCCTGGGTTTCGGCGGCGGGTTCATGGGCAGTGTGCGCAGCATCGTGGGATTGGCCTTGCCCCATGAGCGAGCGGGGTTGATGTCGGCGTTCTATGTGTTGAGCTACCTGGCGTTCTGCCTGCCGGCGCTGCTGGCGGGTAACCTGAGTCGGGAATTCGGTCTGATTGCGACCACTGATGCCTACGGCGCGCTGCTTATTCTGCTCGCCATCAGTGCCTTGGCCGGGCTGCTGTTGCAGCGCACGCCATCGCCTAGTATCTATAAAACAGATAACAGTTAGAGATATTACCCGTTATATAGATATTCGATACGCTTCTATGATGGCTGCAACCTCATGCGAGGAAGAGGATTGCCATCATGACCTGCTCGACAAGCATCAGCTATAAACCCTTCAGCCACCTGACCCGTCCTCGGGAAGTGATTCGCCAGTTCACCCCGAACTGGTTTGCCGCGACCATGGGGACCGGCGTGCTGGCGCTGGCCCTGGCGCAACTGCCGGTCAATCTGCCCGGTTTGCGTGCGGTCGCCGAAGGCCTGTGGATGTTCACCATCGGCCTGTTCGTCTTGTTCAGCGTGCTGTATGGCGCACGTTGGCTGATGTTTTTCCACGAGGCACGCAGGATTTTCGGGCATTCCACGGTCTCGATGTTTTTCGGCACCATCCCCATGGGCCTGGCCACCATTCTGAATGGTTTGCTGCTGTTCGGCCTGCCGCGTTGGGGCAGCGCTGTGATTCCCCTGGCCGAAGCCCTGTGGTGGCTGGACGTGGCCATGGCGTTGGCCTGCGGTGTGTTGATTCCGTTCATGATGTTCACCCGCCAGGAACACAGCATCGACCAGATGACCGCAGTGTGGCTGCTGCCGGTGGTGGCCGCCGAGGTCGCCGCCGCCAGCGGTGGTCTGCTCGCGCCACACCTGGCCGATGCCCATGGGCAACTGGTGATGCTGGTAACCAGCTACGTACTCTGGGCGTTCTCGCTGCCGGTCGCCTTCAGCATCCTGACCATCCTGATGCTGCGCATGGCCCTGCATAAACTGCCCCACGCCAATATGGCGGCATCGAGCTGGCTGGCGCTGGGCCCCATCGGCACCGGTGCCCTGGGCATGTTGCTGCTGGGCGGCGATGCGCCCGCGATCTTCGCCGCCAATGGCCTGCCGGGAGTTGGCGAAATGGCCAACGGGCTCGGCCTGGTGGCCGGAATCACCCTGTGGGGCTTCGGCTTGTGGTGGATGTTGATGGCGGTGTTGATCACCCTGCGTTACCTGCGCGGCGGTATTCCGTTCAACCTGGGCTGGTGGGGCTTTACCTTTCCGCTTGGGGTTTACGCGCTGGCCACGCTCAAGCTTGCCAGCCTGCTGCACCTGGGGTTCTTCAGCGTATTGGGCGGTGTGCTGGTGGTGGCTCTGGCGCTGATGTGGCTGATCGTGGCCACGCGCACGGTGCAGGGCGCCTACAAAGGCGAGCTTTTTGTTTCGCCATGCATTGCGGGGCTAGCGAATAAGTAAGCGGGATTAGGTAAAGTCGTGGCCTGACTAATAACAGGCCACGCAGGAACACGGACGATGAGCCACCCCTCACAATTCACCTTGCTGCGCACACGGCGTTTCCTGCCGTTTTTCATCACCCAGCTTTTGGGCGCTTTCAACGACAACATCTTCAAGCAGTCGCTGATTCTGGCGATTCTCTACAAGCTCAGCATCGACGGCGACCGTTCCATCTGGGTCAACCTGTGCGCCTTGCTGTTCATCCTGCCGTTCTTCCTGTTCTCGGCGCTGGCCGGGCAGTTTGGCGAGAAATTCAATAAGGACGCGTTGATCCGCGCGATCAAGCTCGGTGAAATCGTGATCATGGCCGTGGGCGCCACCGGTTTTCTCTTCAATCACCTGGAATTGATGCTGTTGGCACTGTTCGCCATGGGCACCCACTCGGCGCTGTTCGGCCCGGTGAAATATTCGATCATGCCCCAGGCCCTGCATGACGATGAGTTGGTCGGCGGCAACGGCCTGGTGGAAATGGGCACGTTCCTGGCGATTCTTGCCGGCACCATCGGCGCGGGCATCATGATGTCGTCCACCCATTACGCGCCGGTAGTGGCCGTGGCAATTGTCGGCGTGGCGGTGCTGGGGTACCTGGCCAGCCGCAGCATTCCACGGGCGGCGGCCTCCACGCCGCAATTGCGCCTGGACTGGAATATCTTCACCCAATCCTGGGCCACGTTGCGCATGGGCCTGGGACAGACCCCGGCGGTGTCGCGGTCCATCGTCGGCAATTCATGGTTCTGGTTCGTCGGCGCGATCTACCTGACGCAGATTCCGGCCTACGCCAAGGAATGGCTGTATGGCGATGAAACCGTCGTGACCCTGATCCTCACCGTGTTCTCTGTGGGGATCGCCCTGGGCTCGATGCTCTGCGAAAAGCTCTCGGGACGTAAAGTGGAGATCGGCCTGGTGCCGTTCGGCTCGTTCGGCCTGACGGTGTTCGGCCTGCTGCTGTGGTGGCATTCCGGCGGCTTCCCCCAGAATATCCAGGCCAACGACTGGCTGGCGGTGCTCGGCTACGGGCAAGCCTGGTGGGTGTTGTTCGATATCCTCGGCCTGGGTGTGTTCGGCGGCTTTTATATCGTGCCGCTGTACGCGCTGATCCAGTCGCGCACCGCCGAAAACGAGCGTGCGCGCGTGATCGCGGCCAACAACATTCTCAATGCACTGTTCATGGTGGTGTCGGCCATCGTCTCGATCCTGCTGCTGAGCGTGGCCAAGCTGTCGATCCCCGAGTTGTTCCTGGTGGTATCGCTGCTCAACATCGCGGTCAATACCTACATCTTCAAGATCGTGCCCGAGTTCACCATGCGCTTCATGATCTGGCTGCTCAGCCATTCCATGTACCGC
This sequence comes from Pseudomonas orientalis, assembly GCF_002934065.1. Lineage (NCBI taxonomy): Bacteria > Pseudomonadati > Pseudomonadota > Gammaproteobacteria > Pseudomonadales > Pseudomonadaceae > Pseudomonas > Pseudomonas orientalis. The sequence goes on from NZ_CP018049.1 coordinate 2,000,534, forward strand.
GTCGAGCACCGCAACCTGGAACGGATTCCGGATGAAGGCGCGGCCTTGCTCGTTTGCAACCATGTATCGTTTGTCGATGCGCTGCTGATTGGTGGCGCAGTGCGTCGGCCGATTCGTTTTGTCATGTACTACAAAATCTACCGCTTGCCGGTGCTCAACTTTATCTTCCGCACCGCCGGGGCGATTCCGATTGCCGGGCGTCACGAGGACATCCAGATCTACGAAAAGGCCTTCGCGCGGATTGCCGAGTACCTGAGGGACGGCGAGCTGGTGTGCATCTTCCCGGAAGGCAAGTTGACCGGGGATGGTCAGATGAATGAGTTTCGCGGTGGCGTGACGCGCATTCTGGAAGAGACGCCGGTGCCGGTGATTCCGCTGGCGTTGCAGGGGCTGTGGGGCAGTTTTTTCAGTCGCGATCCGAACAAGGGGTTCTTTCATCGGATCTGGTCGCGGGTGGTGCTGGTGGCGGGGGAGCCTGTTCGTACAGAGGACGCGACGCCTGCGCAGTTGCAGGCTGTGGTCGGTGTTCTGCGGGGGAGTGTCAGGTAGTTCTGTGCTTGGGGGGACTGGCCTCATCGGGGGCAAGCCCCCTCCCACCTTTTGCTTTGTGAACGCATTCAAAATGTGGGAGGGGGCTTGCCCCCGATGGCGGTAGCGGCCTAAGCGCTGATCTTGAGGCCAATCAGCCCGCAAATGATCAACGCCACGCTGGCCAACCGAAACAACGCCATGGACTCCCCAAACAGAATAATCCCGGCGATCACCGTACCCACGGCGCCCACTCCCGTCCATACGGCGTAGGCCGTGCCCAACGGCAATTCTTTCACCGCCAGCCCCAACAGGCCAAGGCTGATGGCCATGGCGGCGACAGTGAGTACGGTGGGCAGTGGCTTGCTGAAGCCGTCGGTGTACTTAAGGCCGACGGCCCAGCCGACTTCAAACAATCCGGCGAAAAACAGAATGATCCAGGACATGATGACCTCGCTTCTTCAGGCGGGGTCGTCCCCGGATTCAACGCGCACAGGCGTCGCGGGGTCGTCCCCGCGTGGTGCCAAGAGTGCCGAATATGGGTCGGTCGATCAAGTGTGCGGGGTATCTTCCAACGCGCGGCGATCTTCCTTCTCGCTCATGCGTCGAAAGTAAGTCGAGAGCAACGCCCCGGAAATATTGTGCCAGACGCTGAACAGCGCACTGGGCACCGCCGCCAGTGGCGAGAAGTGCGCACTGGCCAATGCGGCGCCGAGCCCGGAGTTCTGCATGCCCACTTCCAGCGCCAACGACTTGCGTTGCGCCAATGGCAACTTGAACAGGCGCCCGGTGAAGTAGCCGAGCAGGTAGCCGAAGCTGTTGTGCAGCATCACCACGGCCATGATCAACAGGCCCGACTCGGCAATCTTCGCCTGACTGGCGGCAACCACGGCGGCGACGATGATCACGATGCTGACCACCGAGACCAGTGGCAGCACATCGACCGCATGACGAACCCGATCACCCAGCAAGCGTTGCGCGAGTACGCCGAGCACGATCGGCAGCAGCACCACTTGCAGGATCGACCAGAACAGCTCCATGAACGACACCGGCAGCCAGGCCGAGGCCAGCAGCCAGATCAGCGCCGGGGTGAGCAGCGGGGCGAGGAGGGTGGTGACGGCGGCGATCGCCACCGACAGTGCCAGGTCGCCACGGGCCAGCCAGGTCATTACGTTGGATGACGTACCGCTTGGGCAGCAGCCCACCAGAATCACGCCAACGGCAATTTCCGGCGGCAGGTGAAAGACCTGGCACAACAACCACGCCACGCCGGGCATGATCACAAAATGCGCGACCACGCCCAGGGCGACGCGCCACGGATGGCGGGCGACCTCGGCGAAGTCTTCGAGTTTCAAGGTCAGGCCCATGCCGAACATCACCAGGCCCAGCAGTGGGACGATGGCGCTTTTCAGGCCGAGGAACCAGCTGGGTTGGAGAAATGCGACGACGGCAAAGATCAACACCCAGTAGGCGAAGGTATTGCCGACGAAGCGGCTCAAGGCGGCGAGTGCGCGCATGGAGGGTGTCCTTCTTGTTCGATTTTTGAATTGGCAATGCAATCAAAAGTGGGAGGGGGCTTGCCCCCGATGGCGGTCTATCAGCTAATGGATTTTTGCCTGATACACCGCTATCGGGGGCAAGCCCCCTCCCACATTTTGACTTTCACATGGCTCAGATGCCTTGTGGGGTCTCTTCACCGCCGAGTGCTTCGATCAACGCCGGCAGGAATTCGCCGAAGGTCAGCATCATCAGGGTAAAGCTGGCGTCCAATTGGCCCAGGGCTTCGTCGCCGCCGTCCTGTTCGGCCTGGTCCTGCAGCAAGTCTTCGAACTTCAGGCGCTTGACGGTCATCTTGTCGTCGAGCATGAAGGACAGCTTGTCCTGCCAGGCCAGGGACAATTGGGTCACGACTTTGCCGGTGGTCAGGTGCAGCTGGATTTCTTCGCCGGTCAGGTCCTGGCGCTTGCAGCGCACGATCCCGCCGTCTTCGTGGGTGTCGCGCAGTTCGCATTCGTCGAGCACAAAGAAGTCGGCTGCCGGTTTCTGGGTGGTGACCCAGTCGGTCATGATCGCCGTCGGTGCGGTTTTTACGGTCAGCGGGCGCACCGGCAGGGTGCCGATCACTTCGCGCAGGGTGGAGAGCAAGTCTTCCGCGCGTTTCGGGCTGGCCGAGTTCACCAGGATCAGGCCCTGTTTAGGCGCGATGGCGGCGAAGGTCGACGAGCGACGAATAAAGGCGCGTGGCAGGAAAGCCTGGATGATTTCATCCTTGATCTGGTCGCGTTCCTTTTTATAGACCTTGCGCATTTGCTCGGCCTCGATCTCCTCGACCTTCTCTTTAACCGCGTCGCGTACCACGCTGCCCGGCAGGATGCGTTCTTCCTTGCGCGCGGCGATCAGCAGGAAATCCCCGCTGACGTGGACCAGGGGAGCGTCTTCACCTTTACCAAAGGGTGCAACGAAACCGTAGGTGGTCAGTTCCTGGCTTGCACACGGGCGCGCCAGTTTGGTGGCCATGGCCGCTTCCAACGCCTCGGCATCAACAGGCAGATCTTGGGTCAGGCGATAGATAAGCAGGTTCTTGAACCACATGGGGTGAGTCTCTCCTCTATACAAAGGGGGGCATTATTCTCTTGATCACGCCGCAGGCCAACCCTGCGTAAGCCATTGGAAGGGCTGAAAAAAAAGATTTAAGAAAGTGCTTGCCAGACCTGGGAGCGCTCCGTAGAATGCGCGCCACACCGAAACGAAGGGTGATTAGCTCAGCTGGGAGAGCATCTGCCTTACAAGCAGAGGGTCGGCGGTTCGATCCCGTCATCACCCACCATTCGCTTCATGTGTTACGCGCAGCGGTAGTTCAGTCGGTTAGAATACCGGCCTGTCACGCCGGGGGTCGCGGGTTCGAGTCCCGTCCGCTGCGCCATATTCGGTAGCCTGGAATGCTGAACGACAGGTCACCACGGAAAGCCCGCTCATTGAGCGGGCTTTTTATTGCCCGCAATATGGCAAAAAATCGTGCGGTAAACTTTTTTTAAATAAAGTGCATTTAAATCAAGACATTACGATTTTTTGGTGTATGATGCGCCCACACCGAAACGAAGGGTGATTAGCTCAGCTGGGAGAGCATCTGCCTTACAAGCAGAGGGTCGGCGGTTCGATCCCGTCATCACCCACCATTCGCTTCACGTGTTACGCGCAGCGGTAGTTCAGTCGGTTAGAATACCGGCCTGTCACGCCGGGGGTCGCGGGTTCGAGTCCCGTCCGCTGCGCCATATTCGGCAACCTGGAACACTGAACGCCAGGTCGCCACAAGAAGCCCGCTCATTGAGCGGGCTTTTTTTCGTCTGCACAATTGCGCTGCAATTGCATCTCCAACCACGCGTTTTAATCGACAGTTAAGTTGCGCCAAGCCTCTTTAGCGCAGCTCAACCGAATTGACGTGCCGGTTCCGCTGTGGTTTTTGGTTTCCTGCTACGTGTCAGCTGATAAGCAATGGCCAGCCATATGAACCATCCGGGCATGACCATCAAGGCAACGCGGGTGTCAGGTCTCAATGCCAGCAGGCAGAGAACGAAGCCCATGAACGCCAGTGAGAGCACTGCCATTGGGACGCCGCCCGGCATCTTGTAGGCAGATTTAGCGTGAAGCTCAGGGCGCTTTTTGCGATAGGCAATGTAGGACGCGAGGATGGTCGACCAGGTGAATATCACCAGAATCGCTGACACCGTGGAAACGATGGTGAATGCGGTCATGACCTCCGGAACGATGAACAGCACAAGTACACCCACCAGCATCAATAATGTCGTGAAGGCCAGGCTCAGCAGAGGCACGCTATTGCCCGATAGCCGCCGAAAAATACCCGGAGCATTGTCTTGATTGGCCAGCCCGAACAGCATACGGCTGGATGAGAACACGCCACTGTTGGCCGAGGAAGCGGCGGATGTCAGAACCACGAAGTTAACGATGCCGGCTGCTGCGGGGAAGCCTGCGACGAGGAACAGTTCGACAAAAGGACTTTTCACAGGTGAAACCTGCTGCCAGGACGTCACGGCAATAATGCAGCCCAATGCCAACACGTAGAACAGGATGATTCGCAGCGGAATCGAGTTGATTGCCTTGGGTAGGGTCTTCTCCGGAGATCGGGTTTCTGCCGCTGCGGTGCCGATCAGTTCGGTGCCGGCAAAGGAGAATATCGCCATCTGGAAACCGGCGAAAAAACCCAGCAAGCCATTCGGGAATGCAGCCTGTTTATCCACCAGGTGACCCAGGGACGCGGTAACGCCACTGGGGGATACGAACGAGCTGGCAATCATCACGAGGCTGACGCCAATAAGCGTTACGACGGCGATGATCTTGATGATCGCGAACCAGAATTCGACCTCACCGAAAAGCCTGACCGTCAGCACGTTCAAGGCAAACAGGGTCGCCAGCATCCCGATAGCCGGTATCCAGGCAGGCAGTTGGGGGAACCAGTACTGGAAAAAGCCGCCCACGACCACGGCATCGCCGATCACTGCAACGCTCCAGCTCAGCCAATACGACCAACCGAGAAAAAATGCGGCGCGAGGCCCCAGGTACGCGCCGGCGAAATCCGCAAAGGTCTTGAAATTCAAATTCGATAGCAGCATTTCGCCCATGGCGCGCATGACGAAGTAAACGAACAGGCCGATGATCATGTAGATGAGGATGATCGAGGTGCCGGAGAGGGCGATGATCTTTCCGGAGCCCATGAACAAACCCGTGCCAATGGCTCCGCCCATGGCCATTAACTGGATGTGACGATTGCTGAGCGTGCGCTGCAGCGCAGGCTGCTCAGCCCGCTCTGATGAGTTCGATTTCATTTCAAAACCTCTTGGTCTTATGTTTTTGAGTTTTGGCAGAAAAATGGATATCCAGCGCCACTGTCAGGATGCAGTGGCGGGTGACGGTGTTGTTTTATTTGGGCAGTGACGGCCCGCTGCAGATGCCTTGGGGCGTCACTCGCAGGTCAACTGGCCGTGCGCAGAAGGGCGGCTTTGGTGGGTTGCTGATCAAGCATCTGGAACAGGTTTTTTATATTTTCAGGCGTGGGTACCAGGTGGATGTGCCGGCCGACTTGATGTTCGTGCGCCATCGCCTGCAGGTAGCGAAGCGATGAGAAATCCTCGAGGGCAAAGCCCACTGAATCGAATACCGTCACCTGTTCATTGTTCTCGCGTCCCTGGACGTCGCCTTGCGCAATCCGGAAAAACTCGATGACGGGTGAGTCGGCCTCCAGTTGCTGAATATCACCTTCAATCCGCGTTTGAGGTTCAAACTCCACGATGACCCGCGCGTTGCGCAGGATGTCGGCGTGCAGTTCGGTCTTGCCCGGGCAGTCGCCGCCGACGGCATTGATATGCATACCGGGCTCAATCATCTCGGGCGTCAGGATCGTCGCGTAGGCCTTGTCGGCGGTAACGGTGGTGACAATGTGCGCGCCCTTGACCGCCTCCTGTATGGAGTCGGCGTGAATCACTTTGATCGTCGGGAAAGCCGCCAGGTTGCGCAGCAGCTTGAGTGAGGCGTCGCGATCAATATCGAAGATGCGAATTTCATTGATGCCCAGCATTTCGTGGAAGGCCAGCGCCTGAAACTCGCTCTGAGCACCATTGCCAATGAGCGCCATCGAGGTTGCCCCAGGACGGGCAAGCGCACGCGCGACCAGTGCCGAGGTTGCAGCGGTACGCACAGCAGTGGTCAGTGTCAGCTCGCTGAGCAGGGTTGGATAGCCACTGTGGACATCGGCCAGCAGACCGAATGCCATCACCGTCAGCAGGTTCTGCTGACCATTGTCCGGGTGGCCATTCACGTACTTGAAGGAATACTGCTTGCCATCATCGGTAGGCATCAGCTCGATCACACCATTTGCGGAGTGATTGGCCGTGCGCGGCGACTTGTCAAACTGCGCCCAGCGTAAATAGTCTGCTTCGATGTAGGTGGCCATCTCACGGATTGCCCGGCGGATACCAATCTTGGCGAACAGGCGCGCGGCATCATCGACATCCAGGAAGAGCGTCATTTTTATTCTCCAATCTATCCAGTTACGCGTTGTAGAGTCAGGGGGGATCAGGCGCGTTTGCTCTCGAAGCCATGCAGTACGTTCACCGCATTGATGCCGATTTCATCGACCATGTAGCCGCCTTCCATCACGAAGAGGGTGGGGCAACCCACACTCGCTATCAGCTCGCCGATCCCGATGAAGTCCTCGCTTTCCAAAAGGAAGTGACTGATCGGGTCGTCCTTGAAAGTGTCGACGCCCAGTGAGATCACCAATACTTCTGGCGCGAACTGCTGAAGTTTTCCGCAGGCATGAAGCAGGGCGTCGCGGTAGCGTTCCCAGGCGGTGTTTTTCGGCAATGGATAGTTGAGGTTGAACCCTTCGCCGTGACCGGCGCCGATTTCATCGCTGAACCCCGAATAGTAGGGATAGGACACGGCCGGCTCGCCGTGCAGCGAGACGAACAGCACGTCGTTGCGCGGGTAAAAAATGTTCTGGGTACCGTTGCCGTGATGAAAATCGACGTCGAGTACCGCGACACGTTTGGCGCCCTGAGTGATTGCCTGCTGTGCAGCAATGGCCGCATTGTTGAGATAGCAGTAGCCCCCCATATATTCACGCGCCGCGTGATGGCCCGGCGGACGACACAGGGCAAAGGCACTGTCGTGGCCTTCGTCGATAAGTGCCAGCCCCGTCAGGGCGATATCGGCACTGGTCTTGACGGCCTGCCAGGTCGTGGCGGTGATTGGCGAGCCGGCATCCATTGCGAAGAAACCGAGTTTGCCGTCAATGAACGTCGGCACTTGATCGTTGGCCAAGTCACGTACAGGCCATACCAGTGGCAGGGCGTCATGGGTGCGTCCTGTGGCGCACCACTGCGACCAGGCACTTTCCAGGAAGCTCACGTAGCGTTCGCTGTGGGCGTTGACGTAACACGAGCGGTCAAACACGCGCGGTTCGACTATCCGGCCAAGGCCTGTTTGCTTGACACGGTTGTAAACGGTGTCGGCCCGACTGGGCTGCTCAAACGACGGCTTGAGCACGCCATCCTTCAACTCGGTGCCATGGTGCAGACGGTGGGAATCACTGAAAACTGTAAACATTCTGCGCATCCGTTAATGTGAGCCAGTGCAAATATTCTGTTCTGGTCGGGACGCGATTTCTTTGCTTTGTCTTCGTGCTTAAGGATATTTATCGGGCGATTTAACTCAGGAACAGCGTAATGAAGAAAAATATATCCAGGCGCATCAGCCTCGACGAGACCGATCTGGCCATTCTTGAGTTGTTGCAGGAGGACGCGAGCATTTCCAATGCCGAACTCAGTGAGCGGCTTTCATTGAGCCTCACGCCTTGCTGGCGGCGGCGCAAGAGAATGGAAGAGGCGGGCGTGATAAAGGGTTATCAGGCAACGCTGGATCGAAGAATGCTCGGGCTGGATATCATGGCGTTCGTGCACATCCGCTTTTCCACCCATGCCGATCATGCGCCGGACGCCTTCGAGGCAGTGATTGCGCAATTGCCGCAAGTATTGGCCTGCCACAAAATCACCGGAGACGCCGATTACGTGCTTCAAGTGTTGGCAGAGGATCTCGATAGCTATAGCGACTTTATCGAGCAAGTGCTGAGGCGCCAGGTCGGTATTGCGTCTATTCAGTCGAGTCTGGCGTTGCGTGAAATCAAGACCGGTAGTCGCATTGCCATACCCAAATTGAGCAAGGGTTAATCGGGATGGGCACCGCACTACGCTCGGTGTGCAGTAGAGCAATCGGGGAAATTGAAGGCAAAGGCAGCGTTCGGTTTGCGTCACATTGCAACGGGAGGGGCGTCATGCAGCACCTGGATCCCTTATCCTTGCACTTGTTCATTCTGGTCTGTGAAGAGGGCACGATTGCACGCGCCGCTGAATCCGCCTGGCGGGCTTTGTGCTTCAGCCGATCGCCTGGGTCACCAGCGCAAACTCGGTGACCCCGGCGCTTGATCGGGGCGGCACACCGCGCACCATCCGTGGCGCGTTATCCACACACGGCAGCCCCAGGCTCTCCAGCCAGTCCCCCAACCCGCATGCGTTGGGAATATCCAAACGCACGAACGCGCCCGGGATCAACCGAAGAAGGTGAGTGATCAAGTGTCGGGCCTGCTCCGGGTGGTGCGCGACGACGGGGCCAATGAGGTGGCCGCGACCAAATTGGCGTAGCAGTGCGCATCCCTGCAGGTGTCCCTCTACCTCGATGCCCACCACGTGTTCAGCCCTCGGCAGCAGGTCGTTGAGTACCTCGGTGCGGTCCAGGCCGCTGCCGGCGTTGGCCAGTTCGATCACCTTCGGGTAGTCGGCCCGGTTCAATACGCGACATAGCGCGTGGCGGCTCGCGGGCAAGGGCTCTGGCATCTGCGGCACGCCCTGATGTTGCTGAATACGTGCAAATTCAACGAATTCCATGCTGGCGTACAGCGGCGCGCCTGACTCGGTGGCATTGAGGATCGGCGTGCGCGGGCCCACGGTGTCCAGGCACAAATTCATCAAGCGCCGTCCGATGCCTTTGCTCCGGTGCTCATGACTGACGATCACCAGGCCGATGGACGAATAGGCCCCCTGATGACAGGCGAATGCGACGCCTGCCAAGACACCGTCCTGTTCGGCGACGAAGCCTTCGGATGTGCGCTGCACCATCGCCCAGTCTTCCTCGCGATGCGGCCATTTGAGGTGCACGGAGAGAGCATGGGCGGCGGGCAGGTCGGCGGCGGTTGCCGGGCGATACAGGTAAGCGGGACTCACATCGGTTTCCTCTGCTGGCATGCAGGCACTGAGTCTACGGCGCATTGCGGCTGTGGCGATAATCGCTGACCGCTTCGTACACCGCCTTGCGCAGGCGGTTGATGCCGCCGATGGGGCGGTGTTCTGCCACGCCGAACCAGGGGTTGAATGACTGGTTGTCGCAGGCGAGATTCAGCGCGGGCGTGTCGAAGTCCTGCGCCGGGACCCGCACCCTGGCCACGGTCTCAAAAGGCGCATCGCTTTCCTTCCATTCGATGCTGGTGTCTTCGATGGGCATGAATGTCTGCGGGTTCTGTCGCTGGATCTGCAACACGAAGCACGCCGGTACGCGGTCGGTGGACAGTTGTTGATTGAGCGCGCTGCGCAGGAAGTTCGGCAGGTCCTGGTTCTGTTTGGGCTGCACGTATTCGGGGCAGCTTTGCGGGTCGGGGGCGACGCGGAACTTGGCGTTGGCCGCACCGAACTTGTAGGGCGAAACCGAGAAGTAGGTGGTCTGCGTCGGACTGGCCGGGGCAGGGGCGAGGGTGGCCAGGGCGATGAACAGGTGGCGTATCTGCCAGGTGCGCGGGTCGGCCTTGGGGAAGAATGCCAGCACTTTTTTGCCATCCGCCTGGGCGCCAATGTTCTGCGCATATTCGGCCACGTCGCTGACGAAGAAGTTCGGGTGGCTGAACATCACGAAGTCCTGCTCGGTGCGCGCTTGCTGATCGGCCATCAGCTGTTTGCCGGGGACGTCCAGCAGCTTGATGGCCATGCCGCGGGCATCGCGGATGCTGTCGAATTGCGGGTAGGCATTGCCATTGGACAGCCGCATCATCGCCTGCCAGGTTTTACCCGGCGTTGCGAACACGCCCTGGCGTAGCGCCGGATCGAGGTCGGCGAGCACGCTGACTTCGGCCTTCACACAACCATGGGCCTTGGCGTGGGCATCGCGCAGGTAGCGCGTGCCCTCGCGGTGCTGGTCGACGATGCGCACGGCGGTCTGGATGATGCCCTGGGTCATGGCGGCTTCGCCGGGCGGAATCTGCTCATCCGGCGACACCGGGCCGCTGTGCTGCCAGGCGTACCACGCGCTGGCGCCGAGCCAACCGAGCAGGCCGAGACCCACCAGCCACAGCAGGGTTTTGCCGAGAAACCCGCCAATGCGCAGCCAGAGGCGGGCGAGCAGGGAGGGGCGGTCATAGGGGGATCGAATCATCATGGCAGTTGTTGCTCCAGCGGGCTGCCCAGCACTTTGAGGTATTCCAGCAGCGCCCAGCGTTCCTGTGGCAGCAAGCCACGGCCGATGACGCCGTTGCCACGCTGGCCGGCACGGAATTCGTGGCCGCTGTTGTGGTTGCCGGTGATTTTGGTATCGAACACAAAGGCGTTCTTGAACGCGTCGGTCTCAAAGCCGAGATGGCGCGGATCATAGTTGAAGGTGCCTTTATAAAAGGTGGTGCTGCGCTCGTCCTGGGGCGAGAGCAACTGGTAGATCGTCGGCACCGAACCGTTATGCAGGAACGGCGGCGTTGCCCAGACGCCAGCCAGTGGCCGCGCTTTGTAGGCGCGTAACTCTCGCACGCCGATGGGCAGGCCGTACCCGTCCAGGCGCGGGCGCTCGGCCGGGGTCACGCCGGCGGCGCGGTAGGCGTGGTCCTCGACGAATGCGGTGACGTAGGCCAGGCCCTTGGCCACGGACATCTTCTTCAGGTCCAGTGGCTCGGTCGGCGTGGGGTGCAGTTGGACGTTGAGCCCGGCCAGCTCCGCCGGGTCCCATTGCAGCGCACTGAGGTCGTAGCGCTGGTCGGCGATGTTGCTGGCGGTGCCGGGGTCGGTGCCGATGTAGTCCACCGGCAGCATCTTCAGTTGCTGCACCGGCCGGCCGCCTTCTTGCGTGACGGTGGGCACGTGACAGCCGGCGCAGTTCTCGGCGAACAATGCGCGGCCCTGGGCGGCAAGGGGCTTGTCGATGGCGCCGAACAGGTCTTCGGGCCAGGTGGGTGGCTTGAGACGTTGCAAGGTCTCTTCGATCAGGTTCAGGTCGCGCACGCGTACGCTGGAAGGGTAGCGCGCATCGCCCTGCAGGGGCTGGCCGGCGCTGTCGAAGAAGTCCAGGGTCGCGCCGACGCCGAGGGCTTCACCGATGTTGCGGGCCATGGGCTGCTGGGCCGAACCGTTCCATTGCACCCAGTCGAAGGTCCATATATCCCACAATTGCGGGTAGTCCACCGGCGCGTTGGCGATGCGATAGTTTTGCGGGGAAATGGCATCGCCAAAGCTGGCATTGGCGATGCGGCCGAAGGCGTCGGTGCGGCCCGGCCCTTCTTCGGTAGGGTAGAGGCCACGGTGGGTATCGTTCCAGGCAACCTTGAGGAAGCGGTTCAGCGACTGCTTGAAGTCCTGGCGCAGCTGGCTGTGCTCGGCGTCGTAGCGCTCCCCCAGGACCTGGCGGGCGAAGCGCTCGAATTTCCACGGGTTGTAATAAGTCGCCGCAAGGCTGGCGACCAGGGCCTGGCCGAAGCTGCCGCCGCGCAGGGTCGGCACGCTCGACGGCAGTACATGCTGGGCGGAGCCGCCGTCGATACGCAGGGCCTGGCCCTTGAAGTGCAGCTCGCCGGTGTGGCAGGCGGCGCAGGTGATATCCAGGTATTCAACGTTGCTGCCCGCATTTTTATGCCGGGCGAAACCCACCGGCAGGTTGCCGGGGTTTTGCGCGCTGGGCGCTTGCCGCGGGTCCACCAGAAAGCCGAAGCGTGCCAGGTACTCCGGCGAGGCAAAACGGCGCTCGGAAAAGGGCAGCTCCAGCGCGGTGAACCAGTCGTAATGCAGGCCTTTGACCTGGGTGCCCTGGGGCGTGAAGTAATAGGTCTGGCGGTCGGCGGCACTCCATTGGTCCTGGTAGTGCACCTGCTCCACGGGCACGTAGTCCGGCAGCCTGGGGTTGATTGTGTAATAGAGCACCACGGCCAGAATCAGGCCCAGTACCAGGAGGATCAGGAGTAAGACACGGGTGAAAATGCGCAAGTTAACTATCCTTGTCGGTTGTTCGCGTTGTTATGCCACTACGCCAAGGGGGCGGCAAGTGGCCATGAGTCTGGAGTGGCAGGTCCCACGATCCGTCGCGGACCTGCATCATGAATGAAATTGCTTTTAAACACGTGAACTTATCAGACGTTTCCTGCTCACATGCCGGTAGCCATTGGTCGTGGCCGCCTGATAAGCTCGCGACTTTATTCGAATGCCCTTTTGGCGCATGAACAAGGAAATAGCATGAAACAGCATCGGTTGGCGGCGGCGGTGGCCCTGGTTAGCCTGGTACTTGCGGGTTGTGATTCGCAGACCAGCGTAGAGCTGAAAACCCCGGCGCAGAAAGCTTCCTACGGCATCGGCCTGAACATGGGCAAAAGCCTTGCTCAAGAAGGCATGGATGACCTGGACTCCAAAGCGGTAGCCCAAGGCATTGAAGACGCTGTCGGCAAGAAAGAACAGAAGCTCAAGGATGACGAACTGGTTGAAGCCTTTGCCGCGCTGCAAAAGCGCGCTGAAGAACGCATGACCAAAATGAGCGAAGAGTCGGCAGCGGCCGGCAAGAAATTCCTCGAAGACAACGCCAAGAAAGACGGCGTGGTCACCACTGCTTCCGGTCTGCAGTACAAGATCGTGAAGAAAGCCGACGGCGCACAGCCCAAGCCTACCGACGTAGTGACTGTTCATTACACCGGCAAGCTCACCAACGGTACTACCTTTGACAGCTCCGTGGACCGTGGCAGCCCGATTGACCTGCCGGTCAGCGGTGTGATCCCGGGTTGGGTCGAAGGCCTGCAACTGATGCACGTGGGCGAGAAGGTTGAGTTGTACATTCCGTCCGACCTGGCTTACGGCGCCCAGAGCCCGAGCCCGGCGATTCCAGCCAACTCCGTGCTGGTATTTGACCTGGAGTTGCTGGCCATCAAGGACCCAGCCAAGGCTGAAGCGGCTGACGCACCTGCTGCACCTGCCGCCAAGAAGTAATCGGCGCTGCAACCAACGACAACGCCCCGTTCGACGGGGCGTTGTTGTTTTCGCCGACGCGTATCTACCTGACGCCCCTGCGATCAAACTGTGGGAGGGAGCTTGCTCCCGATGGCGGCCTCAGGGCCGACCAGGATGTTGAGTCGATCCCGGTCCAAATGTGGGAGGGGGCTTGCCCCCGATGACGGCCTCAGGGCCGACCAGGATGTTGAGTCGATTCCGGTCCAAATGTGGGAGGGGGCTTGCCCCCGATGGCGGCCTCGGGGCCGACCAGGATGTTGAGTCGATCCTGATCCAAATGTGGGAGGGGGCTTGCCCCCGATGGCGGCCTCAGGGCCGACCAGGATGTTGGATTGGGTTGAGTACATATCCGTTTCTGCGGTAACGGCCACTTAGGGTTCCGCCCTGACGGCGGCTCACTTTTGAAAAGCGCAAAAGTAAGCAAAACGCTCTTGCCCCACCACTCGGCACCTCGCCTAGGCTCGGTGTGCCCTCTCTCCGGCTTGAATCCGTGGGCCGCCGCAATGGGCCATCCATGGCCCAGTGCGGCTAACCCGGCGTCCTGCCGGGTTACCCACGGATTCAAGCCTGCGTTCGGCCAGCGTGGTTTGACGGGGCGCTTAAGATCAAGAGCGGCTCGCTTCGCATCGTGGTTACGGTTGGGCGCCGTGCAGTAGCCTATCGCAGGCGTGTCAGCTGTTACGTTTAAGACTCTGCAAATCCGAACGAACGTCCTCAACTTGACACAGTCTGATATTAGGCCCGAGCACGGGTAGCCGCACAGATCTGCCAAGTCAATGAAATATTGGGATTTTCTGATGTGCGCAAAAAACGCCCGATCTGACTGCAAGCCTTGTAGTCCGTGGCTTTCAGCCATGAAAAAAGGCTCTGTTCACAAGGTTATCCACAATTTGTGTGGATAACCTTTCTGTCGTATGGAACTGGAGTGACACATGAAACCACCCTTCAATTTCACCCGCTTCCTGCCTATAGCCGCACGTTTGCTGGGGCGTGGCCGTCTGCCGACCCTGCTGTTTGCCGTCGCGGCCAAAGGTTCGAGTCAGGGTAATCGGTTGGGCCAGCTCAAGGATGACCTCAAGCTGCTCCAGGCGCTGTGCCTGGCCTACTGGCGCGGCGAGTATCGGGCGATCAGTCCCAAGGCGCTGATTTCGGTAGTGGCGGGGCTGATGTACTTTCTCAGTCCGATTGACGCGATTCCGGATTTTATTCCCATGTTCGGTATGTTCGACGACATCGCTGTGCTGGCCTGGGTCATGAAGACCCTGAGCGGTGAGCTCAGCGCGTTTCGCGCCTGGCGCGATGCGCAACGCCCGGAAAAGCTGGCCGTGGTCGAACGTCTACCGGCCACACCTGAGCTGCTCGCCCAGGAAAACCCACAAAAAAACTGATGCTTTGGGCTATCCCCTGCGACCTCCGTGGCTGTTAGGATTACACTTCCAAGGAAGGAGTAAGGAAATTACTTACTTGGTAAGTGTTTTTATCCTACGGGGCAGTCATGGATATCCAGATCATTTCACGTAATGGCGAACCCGAATATGCGGTGTTGCCATGGGACCAGTACCAGGCGCTGCTGAAGGCGGCCGGTCAGCAACAGCCCACACTGGCTTCTTCCCCTGCCACACCGATTACTCCCGACCAGGACGTGCACCCGCTCGCAGCCCTGCGCGGCCTGCGCGAAGCTAAGGGCCTGGCGATCGAAACCCTGGCGCGCACAGTGGGTATCAGCCCCTCGTATCTGGGTTTGATCGAAAGTGGTGAACGCCAGCCGGATGCCGCCATTCGCCGCAGCCTGGCCTGGGAATTGGGCGTTGCAGGTTGGAGGGATGAATCTTGAGCCTACGTATCAGCCGTCAACATTGGGATGGCTTACTCAACGAACTGGACCAGGCGCGCCGTCAGCGCCATCTGCTGACCTACCGTGCGCTGCTTGAGCGCCTGCAATTCCCGACGCCGGCGATGCAGACGCTGGCCGCGGCCCTGGAGCACCTGGCGGCGCTGGACGCCAAGGCCGAGCAGCCGCTGCGCAGTTCCCTGGTGATCAGTCAGGGTGCCAGCCGCCTGCCGCGCACGGGGTTCTTTGAGTGCGTGGAGCGCCTGGGGCGTTTCAGCGGGCCCTCCGACGGTGTGGCCGCCGCTTCCTGGCACGCTTCGGAGGTGGTGCGGGTGTTCGAGTACGAATATCCCGAATCCGCCGAGGCCTAAGCCGGCAGCAGGTCCAGGCTGTCGATCACATGAATGCTGTAACCGACGATGTCCTTGGCCTGGTGCTTGGCCTGCGACGCCAGCTCCGCCAACTGGCTGGCATCGAGTTGTGCACAGGCCTGTGGATACAAATGCACCACGCCAATCGACAGTGAAAGCAAGGCGAATTCCTGGCTCACGCCCTGGCGGTTGAGTGCGGTGAAGCAGCCGGCGTCGAGGTGCTCGGCGCGGTAGAAACGTCGGCATTGGGTGTGAAAGTCGTCCAGCAGTTGATTGAGTCGTTTGCGCCAGTCCTGTGGGCCCAGCACCAGCAGAAAGTCATCACCACCGATATGCCCGACAAAGTCGCGGCTGGGATCGACCCGGTCGTTCAGGCACTGCGCCAGGCACAACAGCACCTCATCCCCGCGCCCGTAACCATAGATATCGTTGAAGGGCTTGAAGCTGTCGATGTCCACATAGCAGATCACCGATTCACGCTGTTGCTGCAGCAGGCGCGTCAGGCACTGCTGGATCGGCACATTGCCCGGTAACAGGGTGAGCGGGTTGGCGTAGCGCGCCTGCTGGATCTTCAGTTCGGTGATCAGCTTGAGCACATCGATGACCCGGCCCAGGCCCAGATAGTCGCCGTTCAACGTGATGATGAAATCTTCTTCGATGCGTTGTCGCGCGCGGCTGGTGAGCAAGCGGCTGACCTGTTGCAGGGATTGGCTCAACTCCACGGCCAGAAAGTCATCGCTCATCAGGCGACTGATGGGCTTGCGCGCGAACAGGTCGGTCGCGAAGGGTTTGAGCAGCGCGTCCGACAGCGAGTGTCGATGCACGATGCCCACCGGGTGGTTGCGGGCATCGAGCACCGCCAGTGAGTTCAGGTTGGCCTGGCGACGGAATGCTTCGAGCACCTGGGCGGTTGCCGTGTCTTGATCCACCGCCGGCTGTTCAATGAGCAGCGCGCTGAGGTCACTGGCTTCTTCGTTCAGGGCGATATTGGCGTGGTCCGGCTTGGGCAGCATCAAGCGTGCTTCCTGCGGTGGATGCTCCTGAGGCCGGCAGAGCAGGTAGCCCTGGACCAGGTCCACGCCCATTTCCGTCAACACCGCCAACTCTTCCGGCAGTTCAATGCCTTCGGCGATCACCTGGGCCCGGGAGGCCTTGGCGATCTGCATGATCGAGCCGACAAATTCGCGTTTGAGCGCGTCCTGATGGATGCCGTCGATAAAGTGGCGGTCGATCTTCACATAATCCGGGCGTAGCTCCGACCACAACCGCAGGCTGGAGTAACCGGCGCCCAGGTCATCCAGGGCAATGGCAAAGCCCATGTCGCGATAGTGATGCAACGCGGTCTGCAACAGCTTGAAATCATCAGTGGGCGTCTGCTCGGTGAGTTCGATCACCACCTGGCTGGGGGGAATACCGAACTCGCGCAGCAATTGCAGGGTGCGCCCCGGCTGGTGGGCCGTCTCCACCAGGGATTCCGGTGAGATATTGAGAAACAGCTTGCCCGGCAGCTTCTGCTCGCTGAAGCGCCGGCAGGCACTCTCACGGCAGGCCATTTCCAGTTCGCTCAGGCGCCCGGCATGGCTGGCGATGGAGAACAGGGCGACGGGGGAGTGCAACGGGCTGTTGGACGGGCCGCGACTGAGGGCCTCGTAGCCGAGGATGCGGCGTTCAGACAGGCAAATGATCGGTTGGAACAGGCTGTGCAAACTGCGTTGAGCCAGGATAGAGCCCAATGCATCCAGCTGTTCGGTCATGGTCATGGCACTCTCGATCGAAAAAAAAGGACCGCAGGCTTGAAACCTGCGGTCCTTATATTTCACGACAGAATGATGTCTATATGATGACACTCCAGGGAGCGATCACATTAAATTGACATCATTTACTGCTTGGCTACCTGCTTGGTGATTTTCAGGTAGTCCAGCAGGATGCGACCGGTCTCGGCCAGATAGGCGTCGTCTTCCGGCTTGGTTTTTTCCGCCTCGGTCGGCAGCGCATCTTCATCTTCTTTCTTCAGTTCCTTGAGCGGGTCCTCGCCCTTGGCCTTGCGGCGCACGTTTTCCAGCACCAGTTGTTGATTCTCGATGTCGGCGTGCTGCTTGCGACGGTCCGCTTCGTTGAGGCTGACGGTCTTCTCTTCCATCAACTTCTTGGCCAGGGCCAGCTTGTCGCGGATGAAGACGAACTCGGCGTCCTTGGCGGAGCGCGTGTCGTGGTCAGCTTTCAGCTGTGCCAGGAACGGCTTGAACGGGTCGGATGCCGGCTTGATCGCAGGGCGTATGGTGTCCCACGGCATGGCTTCGGGCAGGGCGCTCTCGCCGATTTCCTTGGTGTCGATGATCGACGGGAAGTCGATGTCCGGCAGTACGCCCTGATGCTGGGTGCTCTGCCCGGAAACCCGGTAGAACTTGGCCAGGGTCAGCTTGAGTTCGCCGTGGTTCAGCGGCTGGATGGTCTGCACGGTGCCTTTGCCGAAGGTCTGGCCACCGATGATCAGCGCACGGTGGTAGTCCTGCATGGCGCCGGCGAAGATCTCCGAGGCCGAGGCCGAGAGACGGTTGACCAGCAACGCCATCGGGCCTTTGTAGAAGGCGCCCGGGTTCTCGTCTTCGAGTACGTCGACACGGCCGTCGGCATTGCGCACCAACACGGTCGGGCCCTTGTCGATGAACAGGCTGGTCAGCTCGGTGGCTTCCTGCAGGGAACCGCCGCCGTTGTTGCGCAGGTCGATGACCACGCCGTCGACTTTTTCCTTCTGCAGCTCAGTCAGGATTTTCTTCACGTCGCGGGTGGTGGACTTGTAGTCCGGGTCACCGGCGCGGAAGGCCTTGAAGTCCAGGTAGAAGGCCGGGATTTCAATCACGCCCAGCTTGTAGTCCTTGCCATCCTGCTTGAGGTTGAGGACTTTCTTCTGCACGGCCTGGTCTTCGAGCTTCACCGCTTCACGGGTGATGGACACGATCTTGCTGGTCTGGTCGTTGGGTGCATTGGTGTGCGGAATCACTTCCAGGCGCACCACGCTGCCCTTGGGCCCACGGATCAGCTTGACCACTTCGTCCAGGCGCCAGCCGACCACGTCGACCATCTCTTTGTCGGCCTGGGCCACGCCGATGATCTTGTCGGCCGGGGCGACCTGCTTGGTCTTGTCCGCCGGACCTGCCGGCACCAGGCGCACGATCTTGACCTGGTCATTGTCGCTTTGCAGGACGGCACCGATGCCTTCCAGGGACAGACTCATGTTGATATCAAAATTTTCCGCGTTATCTGGCGACAGATAATTGGTGTGCGGGTCGTAGGACATCGCGAAAGTGTTGATGTAAGCCTGGAAGATGTCTTCGGCACGGGTCTGGTCCAGGCGCGCCAGCTGATTCTTGTAGCGCTTGGTCAACAGCTCCTGGATGGCCTTGGGCTCTTTGCCGGCGATCTTCAGGCGCAGCACTTCGTCCTTGACGCGTTTGCGCCACAGGTCGTCGAGCGCGGCGGTGCTGGTCAGCCAAGGGGCGTCCTTGCGGTCCACCAGAAGGGTTTCCTTCTCGGTGAAATCGAGCTTGTCGATGCCTTTGTTCAACTCACCCAGGGCGAAGTCCAGACGCGCTTTGACGCGGTCCAGGTAACGCTTGTAGATGGTGAAACCGGGCTGCAGGTCGCCGCTTTTGAGGAGGTCGTCGAACTGGGTCTTCCACTTGTCGAACTCAGTGATATCACTGGCCAGGAAGTAACTGCGCGACGGGTCCAGCAGCTTGAGGTAGCTGTCGTAGATGATCACCGAGCGTGCGTCGTCCAGCGGCGGCTTGCTGTAGTGATGGCGCTTGAGCAACTCGACGACGTTAAGGCTGGCAATCACCTCATCGCGATCAGGCTGAAGGTTGTCCCAGCTATTGGCTGCGAACGTATTGGTCGACATCGACGCGAAGCCGAGACCAATGAAAAAAGCGAGGGCGGTGCTGGAGAACAGATGCTTCATGCTGATTCGACGCGGGGGCAATTGATAACGCATATTAGGCCGTCTTTGAGGGAGCCGGTTCCATATGGTCCGGTCGCATAATGCAAAAAGCCCGACGCTACTGCAACGGGCTCAGTCCGGACTCACTATGGAGGCACTGTGAGTGCATTGCAAGGCGTCGAGGGTCATGTCGAGCGGTGTAATAGCTCGGTCCTACCTGCAATGTAGGTCAAGTTCGCGTTCGCGTGGTGGAAGCGGGCGCTCATCGCAGAGTTGTAACAGTACCCATGTGGGAGGGGGCTTGCCCCCGATAGCGGTATGCCGGTGAAGAATGTTTCATCTGATCCACCGCCATCGGGGGCAAGCCCCCTCCCACATGGGGATCTTCTACAGGGAGATCTCCGTGGATTCAGGCCCAGTGGTGAATCGGCCAGCCGGCCTGTTCGGCGTGGGCCCGCAATACCGGGTCGGGGTTGACCACCTGCGGATGATCCACTTTCAGCAATAACGGCAGGTCATTGCGCGAATCCGAATAGAAACAGGCACCTTCCAGGGTTTCGCCTTCCTGCTCCAGCCATTGCAGCAAGCGCGTGATCTTGCCTTCGCGGTAAGTCAGTACGCCCTCGGTCTTGCCGCTGTACACCCCGTGGCTGACCTCCAGCTCGATGCCCAGCACTTCGTCGATGCCGATGCGCGCCGCAATCGGCGTGACCAGGTGCGTGCCCGAAGCGGAGATCACCAGGATCCGGTCACCATTGGCGCGGTGTCGGGCGATGGTTTTGGTCGCGTCGCTGTAGATCAGTGGCTCGATCACGTCCTCGACCCAGGGCTCCACCAGGTGTTCGATCTCTTGCGGGGTGCGGCCGATCATCGGCTCCAGGCTGAAATCCATGAAGTCCTCCATGCGCAGCTCGCCTCGGCCGTAGGCCGCCATCAGCTCGTCGTTCCTGCGCATGAATGACTCAGGGTCAACCCAGCCCAGGCGGCCCATCTGCGCGCTCCATAAGGTGGCGCAGTCGCCATGGATCAGGGTGTCGTCCAGATCAAAAATTACCAATGCCATCCGAAATGCTCTCTCATTCAGTCGTTGCCCATCAGGCTACTTCACACAGCGCGCTGGGGTCGATGGAAAGTGCCAGGCGCTGGCCGTCCGGATGCAGATCGTCGGCAGAGCGGTTCAGCACATCCACCACCAACTCCACGCCACGGGCTTCGATACGATAGCGAATCACGTTGCCCAGCAGGCTGTGGCTGCGCACCAGCGCGTCAAGGTCGCCGTTACGGCTCAGTTCGATGGCTTCGGGGCGGATCGCGATGCGCCCACTGATCGGCCGTTGCAGCAGTTGGCTGGCCTTGTCGGCATCCAGCAGGTTGTAGTTGCCGATAAACCCGGCGGCGAACACATCCACCGGCGCAGTGTAGAGGGTCTCGGCATCGCCGCTCTGTACGATCCTGCCTTGATTCATCAGGAAGATGCGGTCCGACATGGTCAGGGCTTCCTCCTGGTCATGGGTGACGAAAATGGTGGTCAAGCCGAGTTCGCGCTGGATCTGGCGGATCTGCTCGCGCAGGTGCTTGCGAATCCGTGCATCCAGCGCCGACAGCGGTTCATCCAGCAGCAACAGGCGCGGGCGGGTCACCAGTGAGCGGGCGAGGGCGACGCGCTGGCACTGGCCGCCGGACATCTGGTGCGGATAACGACCGGCCAGGTCCTTGAGCTCGACCAATTGCAGGACCTCCTGGACCCGCTTGTGACTGTCGTCGGCGTTGACTTTTTGCATGCGCAGGCCGAAGGCGACGTTCTGTTCCACGGTCATGTTGGGAAACAGCGCGTAGCTCTGGAACACCATGCCGATATGCCGTTTCTGCGGGCTTAGCGGGACGATGTCCTGGCCATCAAGCAGAATTTTCCCACTGTCCACCGAGGTCAGCCCGGCGATGCAGCGCAGCAAGGTCGACTTGCCGCAACCGGACGGGCCGAGCAGGGTGACGAACTCACCCTTGGCGATTTCGCAGTTGATATCGCTGAATACCGGGGTGCCGGTATAGCTCTTTTGCAGGTGTTGGACGCTGACGAAGCTCATTGGCTTTTGTCCTTGTTCAAGATATTGGCGGCCCAGGTCAGCACCAGCACAAAGAAGAAATAGGAGATCACGACGGCACTGGTGAAGTGGCCGCTGCTGTTGCGCATGTTGTTGAGGTACACCTGCAGGGTTTCATAGCGGGTGCCGACCAGGATGTTGGCGAACACGAACTCACCGAACAGGAATGAGAACGACAGCAGCAGCGCCACCATCAGGCCTTTGCGCAGATTGGGCAGCACGACCAGGATTGCCGCTTGCCAGGTGCTGGCGCCGAGCAGTTGCGAGGCGTCCATGAGGTCGCGCAGATTGATCGCCTGCAGGTTGTTGGTGATTGCGCGGTACATGAACGGCAGCGCCACGGTGAAGTAGCAACCGATCAGAATCCACGGCGTACCCACCATCGCCAGCGGTCCGGACCCGTACAGTTGCAGCAGGCCCACCGACGACACCACCGGCGGCACCGCGAACGGCAGCAGGATCAGGATGTTCATCAGCGCATCCAGCCTGGGGAAGTGGTAATGCACCACGAACAGCAGCGGCAGGATCAGCACCACCGACAGGATCAGCGCGCCCACGCACACCAGCAGCGATTGCCCGAAGGCCATCAGGAAGCGCGGGTCGCTCCATAGCTGCACATACCATTTCAGGCTGAAGCCGGCAGGCAGGATGGTGGCCGACCAACTGCTGGAGATCGAATAGACAAAGGTGCCTGCCAGCGGCAGTACCAGGATCAGGAACAGCACGTACACCACCACCCGATGGTAGAGGGACGCCGGGCCGGCATCAGCGCGAGACATGGTAGCTCCTCTTGAGCAGCAGTTGATGGACCACCGTGACCACGGTCATCAGCGCCACCAGCACCACGGCCAGGGCGCTGGCCATGTTCGGGTCCAGTGACACGTCACCGGAAACCAGCCCCGCGATGCGGATCGGCAGCACGTTGAAGTTGCCGGTGGTGAGGGCGTACACGGTGGCATAGGCGCCAAGGGCGTTGGCCAGCAGAATCACGAACGTGCCGAGCAGGGCGGGGGTCAGGACCGGCAAGCCGATGTGCCGCCAGAACTGCCAGCCATTGGCACCGAGCAGGGCGGCCGATTCGCGCCAGTCTTCGCGCAGCGCGTCAAAGGCCGGGTACAGCAGCAGGACGCCGAGGGGGATCTGGAAGTAGGTGTAGAGGAGGATCAAACCGGTTTTGGAGTACAGGTTGAAGTCCTGGATGATGCCCGCCTGCTTGAGCATGATGGTAATGCTGCCGTTGAACCCCAGCAGGATGATGAACGCGAAGGCCAGGGGCACGCCGGCGAAGTTGCTGGTCATGTTGGCAAACGCCGTGACGAAATTGCGCAGCGGCGAATCGACCCGGCGCAGGGAGTAACTGCCCAGCGTGGCGATGATGATGCCGAAGACGCTGGAGTAGAAGCTGATCTCGAGGCTGAACTGGATCGCCTGCAGGTAGAACTTCGAACTGAAAATGCGCGTGAAGTTTTCCAGGCTCCAACCGCTGTCTTCGGTTTGCAGGCTGTTGATCAGCACCCAGGCCAACGGCGCGATCTGGAACACGATAAAGAACAGCGCGAAGGGCGCCAGGCACAGTAAGGCCAGCCATTTGCCGCGAACCATGCCACTCATTTGAGCAACTCCCGGCAGACCGGTTTGTCGTGGGGTACGCCGAGCAGTGCGCAGACGGTGCCGCACAGATCGGTCTGTTTCGGCGCGGCGGCGGCATCCAGGCTGAAGGCGTCGCCCAGTACAAACAGCGGCACTTCGCGTTCCTCCGGCAGCAGGCCGTTGTGGGAGCGGTCGTTGTTCATGCCGTGGTCGGCGGTGACCAGCACCTGGTAACCGGCGTCGAGCCAGCCTTGCAGGTAGTCGGCAAGAATAATGTCGGCCGAACGTGCGCTGTTGCGGTACTGCGCAGTGTCGAGGCCGTGCTTGTGACCGGCGTCGTCGATGTTCATCGGGTGCACCAGCAGAAAGTCCGGCGCGTGCTTGAGGCGCAGGCTTTCGGCGTCGGCAAACAGGTGGGAGTCCGGGTAGTGGTCATTCCAGTAGAAATGCCCATGCTGGATCGCCAGCGCCGCATCGTCGGTATGACGATCACGAGCCGCGAGAAAGGGGGTGCGGTTATACAATTCGCTGACCCAATGGTAAGCCGCCGCTGCGGTGGTCAAGCCGGCACGGGTGGCGTAGTGGAAAATGCTGCGCTGGCTGGACAGGCGCGCGACGTTGTTGTGGACGATGCCGCTCTGGATCGGCGGCACACCGGTCAGGATGCATTCATACAACGGGCGGGACAGGGCGGGCAGTTCACATTCCAGTGTGTAGAAGGCTGCGCGTCCTGCGCCGACATAAGCCTGCAAGTGCCCCATGGCGTGCCGGGCGACCCCGGCGTTCAGGCCGTCGAGCACGACAAGGATGACAGGGTGCTTCATGGGGGCTGGGGCTCCGCGACAAGGATTTCAGGCGTGACTCGATTTCCCGTTGGAAACGGTGCAAAAGTGTGGGAGGGGGCTTGCCCCCGATAGCAGCAGATCAGTCAATGAGTTGGTTGCATGACCCACCGCCATCGGGGGCAAGCCCCCTCCCACATTGGATCTCCATTGGGTCTCCAATGTGGGCTTAAACCCTCACTTCATTTCTACAATCACCTGCTCGTTCCACAGCTGCGGCAGCTTCTTGGACGTCGCTTCCCAGGCATCGGCATCCTTGATCGGCTGCGGGTTGGCCTTGGTGTATTGCTCACCCGGGATCAGGTTTTTGGCGATGTCAGCCGGCAGTTTCAGGTCGGTCTCGGCGCGGATCGGACGGGCATTGCCTTTGGCCAGGTTGAGTTGGCCGGCATCGCTGAAGATGTATTCGCGCGTCAGCTTGGCGGCGTTCGGGTGCTTGGCGTACTTGTTGATGATGGTGGTGTAGCCGGACTTCACCGAGCCATCCGATGGGATCAGCACCACGTAGTCATCCGGGTTGGCCATCTTGGCCTTGTAGCTCAGACCGTTGAAGTCCCAGACGATACCCACTTCGACTTCGCCTTTTTCCAGGGTGGCGATGGTCGGGTTGGACAGGCCGAGGCGACCTTGCTGGGCAATCTTGGTGAAGAACTGCAGGCCCGGTGCGATGTTTTTCTCGTCGCCCTTGTTGGCGATGGCGGCGGCGAGTACCGCGTTGGAGGCTTGGGCGGCGGTGCTTACGTCACCCACCGAGACCTTGTATTTGCCGGTTTGCAGGTCGGCCCAACTGGTCGGGACTTCGGAGCCGTGGAGCAGTTTCTTGTTGACGATAAACGCGATAGTGCCGGTGTAGGCCAGTGCCCAGTGGCCGTCTTTGTCCTTCGCCCAATCCGGTACCGAAGCCCAGGTGGAGGGTTTGTACGGCTGGGTCACTTCCTGCTTCACCGCGATGGGACCGAAGGCGGCGCCCACGTCGCCGATATCCGCGCTGGCATTGTCTTTTTCGGCCTTGAACTTGGCGATTTCCTGGGCCGAGCTCATGTCGGTGTCGATGTGCTTGAGGCCATGGATGCGGGCCAGGTCGTCCCAGGTGCCTTTCCAGTTGGCCCAGTCATCGGGCATGCCGACGCTGTTCACGGCGCCCTCGCTCTTGGCGGCGGCTTCCAAGGTTTTTAGATCGGTATCAGCGGCCATGGCGGCGGTGCACATGGCAATGGTCGAGCCTAACAGTGATGCCAGGAAAAGCTGTTTCATCCGAAGCTCCTTTGGGCGTTTATCACGCGGCGTTTTATCTGAACGTTGGCGAGGGTGTGGTCTAGGTCAGCAATACCTGAGCCAATCTAGGCCCGATGGATGACAGTTTCATGTCGATGTCGTTTTTGAAGCACGGGTGTCGCTGCGTTCAGACTTAGCGTAGACCATGCCCAAGTGCCCGCAGGCCATGGACTTGGCCGATGTATTGCAGGGTGTGGTGCGGGCAGCGACATCCATTGTCATCTGTCGGTCATCTGCAATGCCTAGGCTGGCAAGCAGCAGCACGAGCCCATCAAGAGCGCGTTTTTTGCACCTGAACGGTGCTGGTCTAGTCCAGATAGGTAACGTTGATGCGTGACGAGGCAATCAAGGCGGTAACCTCCATCGGCCTGGCGCTGCAAGAGCAGATCGATCATGGCCTGTTGCCGCCTGCCAGCAAACTGCCCGCCGAACGCAAGCTCAGCGAGTTGTTTGGTACCACTCGGATTACCGTGCGCGAAGCCTTGTTACAGCTGGAGGCCCAAGGGCAGATCTATCGCGAGGAGCGCAGGGGCTGGTTCGTCTCGCCACCCCGGTTGGCCTATAACCTGATGCAGCGCAGCCACTTTCACGCGATGGTCAGCGACCAGGGGCGCGTGGCGTCCACTGAGGTTATTTCGGCGCGCCTGCAACCGGCGTCGGCGGCGGTGTGTGCGTGGCTGCGGCTGCCGGCGTTGTCCAGCGTGATCCAGATTTGCCGGGCGCGCCGGATCGACGGGCGTCTGGTGCTGTACGTGGAGCACTACCTGAACCCCCACTATTTCCCGGACATCCTGGCGTGCGATTTGAATCAGTCGATGACCGAACTCTATGCGCGCAAGTACGACTTGCACTACGGGCGGGTGCGTTTCGAGATCGTGCCGACCTCCCTGCCGGTGGAAGCCGCCGCTGCGTTGCGCGTATCGGTGGGCAGCCCGGGCTTGCGGATCGCCCGGGTCAACTATGACCAGCACCAGCGCTTGATCGACTGCGACCTTGAGTTCTGGCGCCATGATGCGATTCATGTGGGGGTGGACGTCATGGCATCAGCGTCTTGATTACCTGATCGACATTGGTTTCCAGCTCGGTTACAGGATCGGCACCGTCCACATTCAACACCAGCAGGTTGGCGCCGCCGGCAGTGACAGCCGCTTTCACCGCCTCACTCGGCTGGCGGTGGTGCAGCACCAGCGCCACGTCATTGTCTTTCAACTGCGCACTGAGTTTTTGCAACGCTTCAGGCGTCCAGTCTGCATCCGGCCGCGCATCGGTGCCGAGCAGTTCCAGGTTCAAGCTGCTGACCAGATAGGCGAAGTGATCGCTCAAGCTGACCACGCTCAGATTATCGGCCCTGGCCAGGCGTGCCTCGCTGTCGGCGGTGAGCTTGAGCAGGCGTTGCTTGAGCGCGGCCAGGTTAGCGTCGATCTGCGCTTTGGCGCCCGGCGCCAGGCG
Source organism: Pseudomonas orientalis (assembly GCF_002934065.1). Lineage (NCBI taxonomy): Bacteria > Pseudomonadati > Pseudomonadota > Gammaproteobacteria > Pseudomonadales > Pseudomonadaceae > Pseudomonas > Pseudomonas orientalis. The sequence goes on from NZ_CP018049.1 coordinate 2,027,268, forward strand.
GCTCAGGTCGGCCGCCAACACATCGGCCATGCGTCCCATGTTGTTGCTCGACTGCCAGGGTTGGCTGTTCAAGCCATCGCTGACGCCCGGCTGCACGGCGATGCCCGGCAAACCGCCGTCCACCGGGCGCGCGGCGTCGACTTCGACAATACGGATGTTGCTGCGTCGCGCCACGGGGTAGAGCGGGTCATCGGCCCACAGCGAGCGCAGGCCGATGGCGGCATCGGCATCCTGGGCCAGTTGGCTCAGCGCCGACGCACCGCGCCCGGTGAAGTAGGACACTTGCCGCGAACCGGGCAAATTGGCGGGTGCCGCGCGTTCGAGCTGCACGTCGCAGCCTTTGAGCAGCACTTCAGCAAGGCCGTAGGTGATCGGCAACGACGCCAGCACCTTGACCGGTTTTACCGATTTGGCCTTGGCCAGCGCGGCATGGCCAAGGCCATGGTTGGCAACGAAGTCCCTGGTTTGAAAACCATCCACGACGGCGAGCGCCGAGGTGCTGAGCAAGCAGGCAATGGTCAGGGCCAGTGGGCGAAAGACAGGGCGCATTATCCAAGATTCCCTTTGAGGCTGGGCACGGTGCCGCGCGCGATGGCGGCGAGGGCAAAGGCGATGCCGGCAACCAGAATGATCGCGGCACCGGACGGTACAGGCAGATCGAAGATGATCGGCAGCAGGATGCCGCACAGGGTACTGACGGTAGCGATTGCCACCGAAACCCAGAAGAAGCCCTTGAGCGATTGGCTCAATAGCCGCGCCGCCGCCGCCGGAATCACCAGCAGGGCACCGACCAGGATCGCGCCGATCACCTTGACCGCCGCGACGGTGATCAGCGTCACCAGAATCACGAACAGATAGTCCAAGGTCTTCACCGCCACGCCGCGCACTGCCGCCAGTTGCGGGTTGAAGCTGGCGAGCATGATGCGGTTGTACAGCGGCAGCGCCAGGGCCATCACCAGCGCACCGACCACCGCCAGCACCAGCAAGTCGTTGCCGTTGACCGTCAGCACCGAGCCAAACAGCACGTTTTCCAGAATGTGCACATTGATCTTGCCGGCCAGGGTCAACAGCAGGCTGGCGCCCAACGCCAGGGACACCGACAGGAATACGCCGATCAGCGTATCCGGCGCCAGGCCGGTGCGGTTGCGCAGGTAATTGAGCAGGATGCCGAACAGCAGGCAGTAGCCGAACAGGCTGCCGTAGGGCCCGGTGTAGGGTTCACCGAGCAGGATGCCCACGGCCACGCCGGTCAGGGCGGCATGGCCGACCGCTTCGGAGAAAAACGCAAAGCGCTTGACCACCACCAGCGTGCCCAGTCCGCCCAGTACCGGGCCGATCAGCAACCCGGCGAGCAGCGCGTTGACCACAAAACCGTAGGCCAGCGCCTCCGGCAAATAGCCGGAAGAGGCCCAGCCCTGGACCATCAGGCGAAACGCTTCATAACTCATTGCGCCGGGCTCCGAGGGTGAGTGGAAAACAAGGTCAGCAGGCGATCCGGGGTCAGCGCTTCCCGGGGCGTGGCGTCGAACAGCACGCGGCGGTTCAGGCCGGTGACACGGTCGGCCAGACGGCCAACGGCTTCCAGGTCATGCTCGACCCAGAGCACGGTGATCCCGGCCAGTCGCCAGTCCCTGAGCAAGCGTTCGAATACCTGGATACCGGCTTCGTCCAGCGCCGACATCGGCTCATCCAGCACCAGCAATTGCGGCGCCGGAATCAGACCCTGGGCCAGCAGCACGCGCTGGCGCTCGCCACCGGACAGCGCGCCCATGCGCCGCTTGCGCTTGTCCTGCATGCCGACTCGTTCCAGCGCCTCGCCAATCGCACCGGCGTAGTGCCGGGACAGGCCAAGAAACGCCGGCCGCCGCTGGCACATGGCAGCCATGAAATCATCCACCGTCATCGGCAACCCCCGGTCGAACTCCAGGGCCTGGGGCACGTAGCCGATGGTGCCGGGCGTGGTCGGCCATGCCAGGCTCAATCGGCCCTGATGCGGCGTTTGTCCCAGCAGGGTCTTGATCAGTGAACTCTTGCCGCCGCCGTTCGGGCCGACCAGCGCGTGGATGCTGCCGGGCTGAACCTGGAAACTCACGCCATCGAGAATCACGGTACGGCCCAGGGTCAGCGCGACGTTGTCGAAGTCCAGCGTCGGGCCGCTGCTTGCAATGTTCAGATGTTCTGCCGCCGTCATGTTCCCGACTCCTGGATCGCCCGGACCACGGTATTGAGGTTGCCGGTCATTTCCACTTCGTACTTCTGGGCGCTGTATTCGCCGTAGGAAATATGTGACAGCGGATACAGCTTGACCCCGGATTCACGCTGGATAGTATCGACATAGGTGGACGGGAAATCCATTTCCGAGAAGATCACTTTCACGTCCAGGGCGCGCAGTTCATCGATGGTTTTCTTCAGCTGGCTGGGGCTCGGTTCGATGCCGTGGGCCGGTTCGACCACGGCGGTGACTTCCAGGCCGAACTCGCGCAGCAGGTAGTCGTAGGCCGCGTGCACCGTGGCTACGCGCAGGTCCGGGTTGGGTGCGCTGGTCAGCTTGGCCAGGGCGTCGGCGCGCATCTGGCGCAGACGCTTGCCGTAGGCGCGGGCGTTCTGGGTGTAGACCTTGGCGTTGTCCGGGTCCAGCCTGCCCAACTCGCGGGCGATGTTATTGACCTGGGCAATCGACGCGCTGATCGACAGGAACGTGTGCGGGTTGACCACCTTGCCCGCACCGCGCGCGGCGTTACCGGTGGCGGCCAGCAGCGGCACATTGGCGTTGGCTTCGATCACCGGGATATCCGGGCGCTCGCTGGTGGCGATCATGCGGTCGGCGAAGTCGTCATGCCCCACGCCATTGAGCACGATCACGTCCAGGGTGCCGATGCGCTTGATGTCTTCGGCGCGCGGTTCGTAGGCATGGGGGTTGAAGCCCGCCGGAATCAGCGGCACCACCTCGGCCTTGTCGCCGACGATGTTGGCCACGTAGCTGTAGTAAGGATGCAAGGTGATGCCGATGCGCAGGCGTTTGCTCGCCTCGGCGTTCGCCAGGGGAGCGAGGATCAGGCTGAACAGGCCAACCAGCAACAGGCGCAACAGGGGAGATGAAATGGACATGGGCACTCGGTCTTCTCGTTCAGTGGCGGTGCTGGCGGGTCACGCCGGCATCGAATTGCGCGACCACCTGCTGCCAGCCGGCAGCGATCAGCGCCTGGTCAGTGAGGTCGGAGGGGACGGCCAGGTGTTTGCCACGGTTGAGCCAGATATCCGGCTCGGCGCCTTGCACGCGCATCAGCAGCGAGCCACTGATGTCGGTGGCCTGGCTCAAGCCCAGGTAGGTCGAGGGCGCGAGCAGTTGCCAGCGATGATCGCCACGGCTGACGGAACTGGCGTCCTGAGCGAACGGGGCAAAGCCTTCGTGCGCCAATTGGTCAGGCGTGGGCAGGGCGTTCTGCTCTTGCTGCAGCAAGTGGATTTCATCCAGGGTCACCCGCAGGTCGGCGTAGATGCCTTGTTCGGCGGCGCTCAGGTCACGCCGGGCATCCAACTGATGACTGGGCACTGCTGCGATTTCTTGGGTTTCACCGTGCAAGGCCACCACCGTTCCCGCCACCGCCAGGATGATCAGGCACAGCAACAGCACATAGAGGGTTTCATGCCCCGCGCCGGCGGGGCGCACTACCTGTACGGTACTCATGGCGCCTGGATATCCGCTTGATCGATTTCCACCACATGACCGGGGCCGGCATCGAACAGCACATAGAATTCGGCCGCAGGTTTCTTGAAGGTCAGGGTCGAATCCTCACCGAGCTTGCCCGGCACCAGAATGGTCTCGTCGTAGCCGATCACATCCAGGGTCACGCCCGGAGCGCCGCTGCCGTCGGAGAACCCGCCCTTGCACTGGATCTGTTCACCGGGGATTTCCTTGCACTCGCACATCGGGTTGTGAGCGAAGGCAAGTTGACTAAAGCCGGTACTGAGCAACAGTACGCAACCGGCAGTCAGGCGTTTGAATATCATGGTTTGACTCCTTGCTTGTTCAACCAGGCAATGGTGGCAGGCGAGGCCTGGCTCAGCGGGATGGAACCCTGGTGCAGGGTGCCGTCCCAGCCTTCCATGGTGACCCACAGCTCGGCATCGACCGGCGTGCGTTCCGGCACCGGCACGATGGCGCCCATGCGGTACGGCGTACCAAAGAAGATCACCCCGGCGGCCCGGAGGCTGCGGGGCTTGCCGATGCGCAGGTAAGTGGCCTTGACCTGCTCGGCGCAGGTGGCGCACAGGGCCGCGTTAAACGCTTTCATCGGGCCGGCCGGGTCGGGGCGCGGGCCTTCGTTGCGAAACTCGGCGAGGGTCAGGCTCCAGGGACCGACTTGAATGTCCCCGGCGACCCGCTCGCCAATACCGGCATCCCCGCGAAACAGGGCGGCATCGGCAAAATACTTGGGCATGAACCCCAGCGGCACCAGCAACAGCAGGATATTTATATGGAAACGCCACTTCAGCCACCAGGCCCGCAGGGGTGAAGAGGGTTTGGCCACGACTCTGCTCATCAGTGAGTCTCCGAGGTTTCAGCCTGCAAGGCCGGGTTGGGCACAGGCTGGCGCTGGGTCTTGGCCTCGCGTTTGAAGGCGTTGAGGGTGGCCAGGGCGGTGCGCTTGGTCCAGATCAGCAAGCCGCTCAACACCATCATGCTCAGCACCAGGCCGAAGAAGGCCCAGATCAGCTTGATCCACAGGCCGCCAAAATCACCGGTGTGCAGCGGGCGCATGGACTCGGTGACGAACTCCAGCGCGGTGCGGTCGGACAGCAGGTGCGATACGGCGATTTCACCGCTGTAGGGATTCAGTTGCGCGGTCTGGAACATCAGCGGGTACCAGCCGCGCCCGCCGATCTGCAGGTGGCTGTAGGCATTGAGCGGCAGGAAGGCAAAGGTGGCTTCCAGCCCGGGGATGCGCTGGGTGGCGATCTTGATCGCGTCGTCCAGGGCAATCATCGGGGCCGGCACGCCGGGTGCGGACAGCGGCACCTTTTCCCGGGCAATCACCGGCACGATGGGCTCGCTGGAAATGGAGATCTGGTTGTCACCCAGAATCGCCTGGATCAGGAACCAGGTGCCGGTAATGGAGATGACGGCGATGAACCAGATTGACCAGATACCGCTCAGGCGGTGGAAGTCGCCCCAGAAAATCCGTGCGCCGTGACGGATGCGCAGGGTGGGGCGCAAAAAACCTTTCCAGAAACGCTTGTACACCACAAGGCCCGTGACCAACGAGGCCAGCAGCGGCAGGCCGAGCAGCGACACCAGGTACCAGCCCCAACTGAAGCCATTGGTAAACGGCACCAGCCACCAGCCGTGGAGGGCGCGAGTGAATTGCTGGAAGTCGAAGGCCGGGCTGATCCCCTGGAGGGCGCCCGTGTAGGGGTTGGCATAGGCATCGACCGAACGCCCGTCCGGATAGCTGAGGCCTACCATCAACGCGAAGTGCGATTCGTCGGGACGGATGATCGAGCGCACGATGACCTGGGGCTCGTCGCGCTTGATGGCGGCGATCACCTGGTCGAAGCTCAGCGGTTGGGCATCATCCGACGGCTTGCTCGCGCGGATGTCCGGGTTGGCCAGCCAGACGATTTCCTGGCTGACCACCGCCAGGGTGCCGGTGACGCAGACGATCAGGACAAAGAACCAGATGGGCAACGCCAGCCAGCTGTGTACGAGAAACCAGATTTTCGAGCGTGACTTCTTCGACATGTGAATGAGGATCTTGATGGAAGGGGCGATGGAGGCCCGGAAAAGGCCGGTCGTAGCTTTTGCTGACGCGACGGGCTGTATCTAAATTAAGACGAATGAGAATGAGAAATCCCTAAGCGGGAAATGAAAGAAAATGTTTCAGGCTTCCGGGGGGGGGGGCGCGTTACGCATGGGCAATGGTCGTGCGAATTGCACCGAGGGCATCGGTGCAGGCGAAGCGAGTGCCGAGGTTGAGTGACACGCGTTGAACTACGTAGTTACATAAGTATAAAAAATAATCTGGTGGGAGCTGAACGGGTTATTTGCTGTGCTATTTACTTTTTAAATCAACCCATTTGAACGGCTGAATACCCATGCCTGCGGGAGGCAGGCAAAGACATGGATTAAATCCTGAAAAAAATAAAGGATATTGTATTGACGGTATCGGAAGCTTCGGCTTAAGTAGGTGTCGGCTTGGAAGTCAGATAATTTTATAAAAAAGGAAGTTTGTTATATGTCCGTATCCGTCGTTCATCCGAACTCTAAGATAATAAATTCTTATTACTTTCCAGCGTGGCTGATTGCATCGGCTATTTGATCGCCGCCTGTCACCTGAGTTGTCATTGTTGCGATTGTCGCTGTTCCCGAGAGGGAAGGGCACGCATTCATATGCCTGAACAGAGAGTACGTACTCATGTCGATTTTTGATGAAGAAATTCACCGCTCGGTGCAGTGGCAGGATTGGCGCTGGCAGCAGAAGAACGCCCTGCGTGATGAGCCGGCACTTCGCGTGGCCTGCGGTGGTTGGGGCGAGGAAACGACTGCGCACATCGAACATAACCTGCTTGGACGCAAGATGCAGATCACGCCTTACTACATCGATCTGATCAAGCGCTCGCTCACCGCTGGCACGGTCATGGACCACCCGCTGTGGCGGCAAGTGGTGCCGTACTGGAGCGAGCAGGTCGAGGGTGATTACGATGGCACTTCCGAGAACTGGGAGCTGGGCCATGAAATGAAGACGCCCATCTGCCAGCACAAGTACGACAATCGCGTGATCCTGCGCACCACCAATACCTGCAATGCCTATTGCCAGTTCTGCTTCGAAGCGCTGCGCACCTTGCAGGTGGGCACGGACAAGGCCAACGCCAGCCGGGATTCCTTCATGGAGTCGGTGGAGTACATCCGCGCCAACCCGGCCATCGAAGAAGTGATTCTCAGCGGCGGCGACCCACTGATGCTGGCCGACCGCAAGCTTGAAGAGTACCTGGCCGCGCTGCGCGGGATCAGTGACGAGCTGCTGATCCGCGTTCACTCGCGGGCCTTGAGTTTCAACCCGTTTCGCGTGACCGATGAGTTGATCGCGATGCTGGAAAAGTACAAGGTCAATGCGTTTGGCGTGCACGTCTGCCACCCGCTCGAACTCAGCGCTGACTTTGCCGTGGCGGTCAAACGTATTCAGGGCGTTGTGCCGATCGTATTTTCCAATATGCCATTGTTGCGCGGCGTCAACGATGATGAAGCCACACTGCATAAACTGTTTATCGATCTTTATCGTTTGGGTGTGAAGCCTTATTACTTATATCACTTCATGCCGTTTTCTCCCGGCGCCTCTGAATACAAGGCGTCGATCAGTCAGGCCATCGCCATCATGGATCGCCTCAAACGGCGAGTGTCCAATATTGCCCTGCCCGAATATGTTCTACCGCACGCCCAAGGCAAGTTTACGGTGCCGCTGCTGGACTTTGAAAAGCCTGAGGACTTGCCGTACTTCGAAGTTCGCGATGGGCAGCGTCATTACCGTTTCCGTAACTGGGAAGGGCAGTGGTGCAGTTGGCAGGATGCCTGAATAAATTGATGGACTAAGGCGGTATAAAGCATGAAACAGGACGCCATCCTTTTTATCGATGTCGATGACAGCACGTCTGTTCGTTATAACTACCGGGAGCCGCACTTCGCGGCTGCCCGCGCCCAGGGCCTGGTGTGCTTGACGGCGGGCGTGGCAGGGCGCAGGCATGTGCAACGGCTCAGGGATGACAGTGACGCGGTGTTCCTGCTCGACGCACTCAACGAGCAGGCCATTCTTGGCTTGGTCGGCCAGCTCGATGGGCAGTATCAGATTCGCGGGATCTTCTGTCAGGCCGGCCATCCGTCCGCGCTGGGCGAAGTCGGTTGTATCGTTGCGCGAGCTTCCCAGCGCCTGGGCCTGGTGCATAGCCGCCCCGAGGCGGTGGCAGCGTGCAACAACAAGTTCCTGATGCGCAGGGTGCTGAAACAGCACGGCATTGCCTCGGTGCCGTTTACGCTGTGCAATAACGAAGAGCAACTCCAGCAACAGGCCGAGCGGGTCGGTTACCCGCTGATCGCCAAACCGCCCTTTGGCGGCGCTTCGGCGTTTATCAGGAAATGCGCCAATTGGGCGGAACTGCGCAGCCACTACGCGTTGTTTGTCAAAGACCACGCCACGGCGGCGTACGCGGACTTCTATGGCTGCGCGCATACCCTACTGGAGGACGACGGCCAACGGCATGCCTACATTCCCGGGCGCAGCCTGTTGCTGGAGGGCTACATTCCCGGTATCGAAGGCAGTGTGGAATGTGTGGTGGCCGGCGAGCGTGTGCATCCACTGCTGATCAACGAAAAACTGTTGCTGACCGAGCGCAGCGGCACGGTGCTCGAAAACCTGCTGATTTCCCCTCCGACCTCCTTCACCGACCGCGAGTGCGAGCAGATCCGCGCGTACGCCCTGGCGTGTCTGAAGGCGGTCGGCCTGACCAACGCCGTGGTGCATTTCGAGTTCCGCATGACCCCGCAGGGCCCTGTGGTGATCGAGATCAACCCGCGGGTGGGCGGGCTCTATGTGAACGCGGCGTTTCGCGATCTGGCCGGTATCGATCCCTATCAGCTGTATCTTTCGTTGCTGACGGGCGAGCAGGGCATTGACGCGCAATTGGAAGCGAGCGCTCGCAAGGTGGCCGAGGCCGGGCAACATTACGCGATGCTGGCGATCTACCCGCAGCACAGCGGTCGGTTTCAAGGCATTGAAGGCGTGGAGTTCCTGGAACAGAACGTCGCGGTGCTCGAGTATGCCCAGCAGGAGCCGGGGCACATGATCGATGCGGATATCGAGGAACATTATCTGCTCAAGTGCTGGGCCAGGGTCGCGGACGCTGCCGATGCGCGCGCACTGCATGATGCGGTCGGCCAGCACTTGCGCGTCATCATCGACAACCCGGTGGCAGGCTAGCGATATGGATATCCCGACAATTTCCGCGCACTTGCGCGAGCACCATTACTGCCATCGGCCTGACTTTGGCGAGTTGGTCAGTGTCGAGGCGGGCGAAGAGCAGAGCTTTCGCGCGTACTGGGCCAACCTGGTGCGCGACGAGGCGTTCAAGGCGTACACCCATCGCGAGCGGCGTATTCTGCGCTATCGTTTATCATCGTCACGGCAATTGCAGATCGACAGGAGCACTGCGTTCAAGTCGCCGGTCACCTACGCCGTCAACTATCGCCAGGGGGTGAACCATTTGAGCTACAGCGAGGAAGGTTTTATCGAACATCCGCTGATGCGCAAGCTGCTGGCCACCGACCTGGCGGTGATCGCACCGCACCTGGGCGAGCAGAGTCATACCATTGATATCCACCAGTTTCGTGTGCGGGCGGACGCGCAAGCGTGCAGCCCCACCACGTCGGGGATTCACCAGGATGGTCTGGATTGGGTGTTCATGCATTTTATCGGCGAGCACAACACATTGCCGGTGGTCTCGGAAGTGTTTACCAGTGATGAGGAGCACAGTCGCGTGTTGAATCTGCCGATGACGCGCTTCCTGGAAACCCTCGTGATCGATGACCGAGGGCTCTACCATCGCGCCGGCGATGTGCGGCCGAAGGTAGAGTCGACACCGGCCTGGCGCGACATGCTGCTGGTCAGCCTGCGCAGCGTGCCGGATGATCAAACGGTGCCGCCTGCATGAGCCATGATCAACAGTTGTACCTGTCGATCCGCAACGCGCGGCTGATCATCTTCGCTCGCGGCGTGTCGGACTTTGGTGCCTTCCTCAACATGGTGGCCTTGTCCACCTATGTCTACTGGCTCAGCCAAAGCGTGGTGTTCGTCAGCATCTTCCTGGCGTGCCGCGTGACCGGTGGCATTGTCGCCAGCCTGTTCGGCATCCCGTTTTTCCGGCGTTTCGCCGGGCGCGGCACCCTGGCCGGGCTGGACCTTGCGCGAGCGCTGTTGTTGACGCCGTTGCTGCTGCTGATCCCCGCGCATCAACTCAGTCTGCTGCCGTTTATCGCCTTTGGTATCGGCCTGTGCAATTCGCTGTTCGCCATCGGCCTCAACAGCCAGTTGCCCACCTGGGTTGCCCTTGAACAGCGGGTCGATACCAACGCCTGGATCACCTCGGCGGCCGCGACCGGCGCGGTGTTCGGCAGTTTGCTGTCGGGGCTGCTGATTGCCACGGGGGGATTCGAGGCGGTATTCGCGGTGAATATTAGCACCTATGTGATCGCCGCTCTCCTGGTGCTGCCGCTGCGTGCGTTGTACAGCGCTGCCGTCGCCACCCATCGCGGCCTTTCGGCCGAGTGGCACGCGTTGACCAAGGGACTGCGCGGGGCGCCGGTACTGGCTGCGATGTTGTTGATCAGCATGCTCGACACCCTTGGCAGCGCGGCGCATAACGTCGGCTGGCCGGTGCTGTCCCAGTACATTTCGCCGGACACGGCCAAAACCGTGATGGGTTACCTGCTGGCAGTCTGGGCTTGTGGCAAGTTTATCGGGGCGCGTATCGCCAGTGCGTTGTTGAAGGGCCGTGGCACGCCAGGCATGGAGCGGTTGTTCATGTTTGGCGTGGCGCTGATGTCCAGCGGTTTTATCCTGACGTTCCAGCAAACCGAATTGTGGCTGGCACTGCTGTGGGTGGTGTGGGCGGGACTGGGGGACGGGCTCTCCGAGGTGGCATTGGTCTCACGTGCGCAGAGCGAACCGGATAGCTTGCGCCTGCCCCTGTTCAGCTTGCTGACCCTGATTCAGATGGCGGGTTTTGGCGTGGGGATGCTGGTGGTGGGGCCATTCTATGTCACGTGGACGCCGGCCCAGGTGATCGTGCTGTTCCATGGGCTACCGCTGACGGCGTTGGGCGTGATGACCTTGTGGCTGGGGTGCGCGGCTTACCGGGGCAGGCCGGACGCGTCGGATTCACCGCCCTCGCGTTGATCGTCGCAGCGGGAAGGGAGCTGGCGTACTCGCAGCTCCCACGAGGATCGGATCGGTGGCTCAGGCCTGTGCAGTAGGCTCCAGCAACTGCGCCCCCGGCCCGCGCTCACCGAGTTGGTCGCCCTGGTTGCGCAACGGGCACGCTTCCATCGACAGGCACCCGCAGCCTATGCAGCCATTGAGCTTGTCGCGCAACTGCGACAATTTATCGATCCGCTCATCCAGGTCTTCCCGCCAGCGTGCCGACAGACGTGCCCAATCCTTGGCCGTGGGCGTGCGGCCATCGGGCAATGCCTGCAACGCCTCGCCGATGGTCGCCAGCGGAATCCCCAGGCGCTGGGCGATCTTGATCACCACCACCCGCCGCAACACATCCCGTGGGTAGCGCCGTTGGTTGCCGGCGTTGCGATTGCTTTTGATCAGCCCCTTGGTTTCATAGAAATGCAGGGCAGTAACGGCCACGCCGCTGCGGGCAGCCAGTTGGCCAACGGTGAGTTCCTTGTTGAGCATACAAACCCCTATTCAGCGCTTGACCTTGACTTAACTAGAGGTTTTACCCTGCGTGGCACTGGATCGCAAGATTCTGCCTACAAAGAAAGGGGAGTGTTCATGCAGGTATCAGAGAAGAGTCTCAGCTTCACGCAGTTGATCGAGTTTCAGATCGAGCCCCGCCAGCAATCTGCCCTGGTGGCGGCCTTGACCGTGCAAAGCGAGCGACTGGCGCAGAGCCACGGCGGTTTTTTAAGCGCGAGCGTGCAGGTCAGCGATGACGGGCGGCGGGTGCTCAATTACCTGCAATGGCAATCCCGTGAGGATGGCGAGGCGGCATTCCGGCGCTTCGAGCAGGGTGGCGAGGATTTCTGGACGCTGATCCGAGTACACCAGGCCAAAGCGGTGATCTTTGATTCGTTTCAGGTGCTGCGCAGTTTTGAGCGCAGCCATGACGACGCCTTGCACTGCCGCCTAAATGGATAGATGCAGCATCCGCTCGCCCTGCAGGTTTTCCCCCGGCCTGCGCTTGTTCACCGCCAACTCGCCGATCTTGATCAGCCGCGCGCGCGTGACGTTGCGGCTCAAGCCCAGGAGGCTGGCGGTGTGCACCTGGTTGCAGTGGCTGAAGCGGTAAGCGGCGCGTAACAGCGCGTCCTCGACCTTCTCGTGCAGGGCGCCGGCCTGTTCCTCGAACAGTTGTTGAAAGGCCCGTTCGAGCAACGCTTCGGCGCTGTTGTCGGTATATTGCTGGCTGTCGTCTTGGCGTTCGATACGCAGGTTCGACAGGCGCAGATCGTCGCGTTCGATCACGCTGTTGCGGCAAATCAGCAAGGTGTGATGAATCACGTTTTCCAGCTCGCGAATATTGCCCGGCCAGCTGTAGCTCCTGAGCTTGTGTTCGGCCTCGCGGCTGAGGCTGATCGGACCATAACCCAGGCGTCGGCTGTAGGCGTCGATAAAATGCCGGGTCAGCGGCAGGATATCGCCGGGGCGCTCGCGCAGCGGGCTAAGCTCCAGGCTGACCACGTCGAGACGGTAGTAAAGGTCCTCGCGAAAGTGTCCGGCGTTGATGGCTTTTTCAAGTTGTACATTGGTTGCCGCCAGTACCCGCACATCGATAGGAATACTCTTGCGCGAGCCCAGGCGTACCACTTCACGTTCCTGCAGCACCCGAAGCAGCTTGACTTGAATCGGCAGGGGCAAATCGCCGATTTCATCGAGGAACAATGTGCCGCCATCGGCCTCTTCGAACCAGCCCGCCTTGGCACTGAGGGCGCCGGTAAAGGCACCTTTTTCATGACCGAACAGCTCGGCTTCGACAAGGGATTCAGAAAGCGCTCCGCAGTTGACCGCCACGAATGGCCGGTTGCGCCGCGCGCTGAGGTTGTGGATGTGCCGGGCTACCAGCTCCTTGCCGGTGCCGGTTTCGCCGATGATCAGTACGCTGGCTTCGCTGGGCGCCACTTGCTGGATGTGGTCGAGCAGGGCCTTGGATTTGGGGTCTTCGAACACCTGCGCCGTGGCACGAATGGAGGTCGCTAGCGCGGGCGAGGGGGGGAGGGTTAATAACTGCATGGACACCTCTCTTGGAAATAAAATGCGGGAATTGCCGTTGGCGAGTCGCGGCAACGTGGGCGGGCAGCGTTGTTTATAGAGGGATTCTTATATTCCGTAAATTAATTGATTTACATATTTATAGATCATAAAGAAATAACTGGTGGCGATTATCGAGCCTGCCGGTACGGTTGATAGCGACTATCGAGGACGGTGATTTTTCAGCGTGCGGGGGCGGGAGTAGCCTGTGTTCATTGATTCGACACCTCCTTTGCAGGGCCACCGCCATGATCCGTTCACTCGCTGTTTCGCTGTTGCTTGCCATCTCTGTCCTTGCCGGATGCGCGACTCATCCGTCCCCTGAGCTGCGGCCTTACACGGCACAGGAAACCCAACAACTGGCGTTGGAAGCGCTGAGCCGTCGTGGCCTGTCGTTTGATGACTACCAACGCCAGCGCGCGGCACTGACCGGCCAGCCACAGAAAGCGTTCGGTTTTGACCATCAAGGCGAAATGAATGCCGAGCGCAGCATAGCCTTGAAGGATCGCCCCAGTTGAGCGGTGCTGTTGAGGTGAAAAACCCGGGTTTCCCATCAGGAATCTCGGGTTTTTTGTTTTCCGTGGCGTGACTTCAGCCTGTTAAGCTGAATTTCAGGAGCGTTCCTACGCACATTTTCATAAAGTGGTCCTTCTTTAACGGCACTCGATCAGTTAAACCTGACAACCTCTGTTCTGTTCGATGCCCCCGCGACACTGCTCTCGGGAACACGCTCTGCGAGTTTTTAACGCCATGAATAAACGTCCGTTGTATTTCGACTATGCCGCCACCACGCCGGTGGATGAGCGGGTCATCCAGGTGATGGTTGAGTGTCTGGGCTTCAATGCCAATTTCGGTAACCCGGCGTCCAGCTCCCACGCGTTCGGCCAGGCGGCCCGGCAAACGGTTGAGCAGGCGCGTCAGCAGGTGGCCGAACTGGTCGGCGCCCAGGCTGAACAGATTGTCTGGACCTCCGGCGCCACCGAGTCCAATAACCTGGCGATCAAGGGTGTGGCCCAGGCCCGTGGCGTAACGGGCGGGCATATCATCACCAGCCAGATCGAACACAAGGCGACCCTCGACACCGCGCGGCAATTGCAGGAAGCCGGGGTGGCGGTGACCTACCTGGTGCCTGATGCCGATGGCTTGATCAGTGTCGAAGCCGTCAGTGAGGCACTGCGTGAAGACACCTTTCTGGTGTCGCTGATGCTGGTCAACAATGAATTGGGCACCTTGAACGATATCCCGGCCATCGGTGCGCGGGTGCGTGAGCAGGGAGCGTTGTTCCATGTGGACGCGGCCCAGGGCGCGGGCAAGGTCGCCATCGACTTGGCGCAGTGGCCGGTGGACTTGATGTCGTTTTCGGCCCACAAGCTTTATGGTCCGAAGGGCGTCGGCGCGTTGTACGTGGGGCCTCGCGCGCAGCAGAAGGTACTGGCGCAGATTCATGGCGGCGGTCATGAGGGTGGCTTGCGTTCGGGGACCCTGGCGACTCACCAGATTGCGGGCATGGGTATGGCGTTCGCCCTGGCGGCGGCGTCTTTTGCCGAGGAGAAGGCACAGATCGTGGCCTTGCGTGAGCGGCTGCTGGAGCAGTTGGGCTCGATTGCGGGTGTGCGCCTCAACGGTAGCCCGGCACAGAGAATCCCTCACACCTTGAGCCTTACGTTCAGCGAAGGCGAATTCAACGCCAGTGCGTTGAGCGCCGGGATTGCCTTTTCGGCGACTTCGGCGTGCAATTCGGCCAGCAATGCGCCGTCCCATGTGCTTTTGGCCCTGGGGCATGACGCGCGCAGCGCCGGCCGTACCATTCGCTTGAGCCTGGGCCGGTTTACCACCGAGCGGGATATCGACGAAGCGGCACAACTGATCAAGTCGGCCCTTGCCAGCGCACCGGCGTTCTGGGCCGTCTGAAACTTCATTCGCAGTCCATAACAATTATTAGTGGTTAGCAGGAGACACAATGAGTACGCAGCCTTTGACCCATGGAACGATTCCCCAGCGCCTGGCGCGGACCCGTGAGCTGATGCGCCGAGAGGGTATTCATGCCCTGCTGGTGCCGTCTGCGGATCCGCATTTGTCCGAGTACCTGCCGGGATACTGGCAGGGGCGCCAGTGGTTGTCGGGGTTCCATGGTTCGGTGGGAACGCTTATCGTCACTGTGGATTTTGCCGGTGTATGGGCCGACAGCCGCTATTGGGAACAGGCGACCAAGGAGCTCAAAGGCAGTGGCATCGAGCTGGTCAAACTGCAACCGGGCCAACCCGGCCCCCTGGAGTGGCTGGCTGAACAAACCCCGGAAGGTGGCGTGGTAGCCGTGGACGGCGCGGTCATGGCGGTGGCGTCGGCACGGACCCTGGGTGGCAAGCTGGCTGAGCGCGGCGCGCGCTTGCGTACCGATGTCGATCTGCTCAATGAAGTCTGGCATGACCGTCCGGCGCTGCCGAACCAGCCGATCTATCAGCACTTGCCCCCGCAAGCGACCCTCAGCCGTGGCGAGAAACTCGCGGCCCTGCGCGCGAGCTTAAAAGACAAAGGTGCCGACTGGCATTTCATCGCGACCCTCGATGACATCGCCTGGCTGTTCAACCTGCGCGGTGGCGATGTGTCGTTCAACCCGGTGTTCGTGTCCTTTGCCTTGATCAATCAACAACAGGCCACTCTTTTCGTGGCGCTGAGCAAAGTCGATGCTCAACTGCGAGCGGAGCTTGAGCGCGATGGTGTGATCGTACGTGACTACAGTGATGTGGCCGACGCGCTGCAAGCTGTACCGGCAGGGGCTAGCCTGCAAGTCGACCCGGCCCGCGTCACGGCCGGTCTACTGGAACATCTCGATGCCGGTGTCAGGCTGGTGGAAGGCTTGAACCCAACCACCCTGGCCAAGTCGCGCAAAAGCCTGGCTGATGCCGAATATATCCGTCAGGCCATGGAGCAGGATGGCGCCGCCTTGTGCGAATTTTTCGCCTGGCTGGAAACGGCCCTGGGGCGCGAACGCATTACCGAGTTGACCATCGACGAACATCTGACGGCGGCGCGTACCCGTCGTCCGGGTTATGTATCGCTGAGTTTCAACACCATCGCGGCCTTCAACGCCAACGGCGCAATGCCGCACTACCACGCCACACCAGAAGAACATGCGGTGATCGAGGGCGATGGCTTATTGCTGATCGACTCGGGCGGCCAGTACCTGGGGGGTACCACGGATATCACGCGGATGGTGCCCATCGGTACGCCGAGTCAAGAGCAGAAACGCGATTGCACGCGTGTGCTCAAGGGGGTGATTGCCTTGTCCCGTGCTCACTTCCCCAAAGGCATCCTGTCGCCGCTGCTCGATGCCATCGCGCGCGCTCCGATCTGGGCCGAGGGCGTGGACTACGGTCATGGTACGGGGCACGGTGTAGGGTATTTC
This sequence comes from Pseudomonas orientalis, assembly GCF_002934065.1. Classification (NCBI taxonomy): domain Bacteria; kingdom Pseudomonadati; phylum Pseudomonadota; class Gammaproteobacteria; order Pseudomonadales; family Pseudomonadaceae; genus Pseudomonas; species Pseudomonas orientalis. The sequence goes on from NZ_CP018049.1 coordinate 2,043,702, forward strand.
CTCAATGTGCACGAAGGCCCGCAAGTGATCGCCTATCAGGCGGCGGCCGCACCGCAGACGGCGATGCAACCGGGCATGATTACGTCGATCGAACCGGGTACCTACCGCCCGGGGCGTTGGGGTGTGCGTATCGAGAATTTGGTGTTGAACCGTGAAGCGGGGACGACCGAGTTTGGTGAATTCCTCAAATTTGAAACCCTGACCTTGTGCCCGATCGACACCCGTTGCCTGGAGCCATCTTTGCTTAACGTCGATGAGCGCGAGTGGTTCAACGCTTATCATGCCCAGGTGCGTGAGCGCTTGAGCCCGTTGCTCAGTGGCGATGCGCTCGAATGGTTGCGAGTGCGGACAGCGGCTATCTGATTCAGGACTGACTCAGGGCTTCGCGCACGAAATCCAGACGGTCCTGACCGAGAACTGTCGCATCGCCTGCGCTGACTACCAATGCGACGCTCTTGTTGTGCGTCGCTCAGGTGTCTATTTGCAAATGACGATCATGCTGCGACTGGTATAGCCGGCAGGGTTGAGGCCGAAGGGATAATCCCCTGGCTCCTCGGAACTCTCGCCGGATTTGGCGATAACCCGGTATCCCTTGGCACCACATGAATTGGCTGCGCTGGTGTAGCACTGGTCCCATGAGGAGGACAGGCCCGAACAGTTGATATGTAGTCCTTTTTTACCCCGTTTCACTTCTGTTTTTGTGGTCGCGGCACAACCCGCAATGCCTATGACCAGCAACAGTATCAAAATTCGATTCATTCCAATCCTTATATAGCCGCTTCGCAAAAGGATCGAAGCCGGCTTTTACTCGCTCTCGAGCGTAGCGTTCATGCTGTCCGTGTCGAACTTCTCCATGAAAGACATTCGTTTACGGCCCTAAACATGGCCTAAATGAGCGTTAAATACCAGAGCTACCTTGAAAGAGGGTCAGTCGGCGGGCACCAGGGGTTTGGATTCGTTGCGCATTGTCAGCGTGGCACCGACGGAGGCCAGAATGATGCAGATGATGGCCAGCCATTGCGCGAGCGTCAGCTGCTCATCCAGGAAGAACAGGCCGGAGAGGGCGCCAAACGCCGGCTCGATACTCATCAAGGTACCGAACGTGCGAGCGGGCAGGCGGGTGAGCGCAACCATTTCCAATGTGTAGGGCAGGGCCGTGGACAAAATGGCAACGCCGATGGCGACGGGAATCAGCGCAGGAGTCAGCAACGCGGTACCGGCGTGCACGATGCCGATGGGCGCGACGAACAGAGCGGCGATCATGACGCCGAGCGCGGCGGTCTGCACACCGTTATCGTTGCCCGCCTTTTGGCCGAACAGAATATAAAGCGCCCAGCAAACGCCGGCACCGAGCGCATAGGCGGCACCCACCACGTCGATGCCACTGCTGGCTTCGCCCATTGGAATCAGCAGGAGTAAACCGATGACCGCGAGCGCAACCCACAAAAAGTCCACTGCCCGGCGCGATGCATAGAGGGCGACGGCGAGCGGGCCCGTAAATTCCAGCGCGACCGCAATACCCAGGGGGACGGTGCGCAGTGACATATAAAAGAGAAAGTTCATGCCGCCCAGCGCCATGCCGTAGACCACTACCGTGCGCAGGGACTTGGCCGTCAGCTTGGCGCGCCATGGGCGTAATAGAAGCAGCATGATCACGCTGGCGAAGATCAAGCGCAGGGTAGTGGTCCCTTGCGCACCGACGATAGGGAACATGCTTTTGGCCAGCGAGGCGCCGGACTGGATGGATGCCATCGCGATCAACAGCAGGCCGACGGGGAACAGTACGGAGGCCAGGCTGCGGTGTGGGGTGGTCATTAATGGTGTTGTCCGAAGTCATAGTAGAAGAGTAGAAGGGCCTATGATGCTTAACTGCTATGAATTGAGCAATATATTGCTCAGTTGAGAAAGGGGATGAAAGGTTTGTACGGATTCATAGAAAGTTCACATTAATAGTTGACGGATAATTTTATCTGTCTATAATTCGCCCCACTTCCGGCGCAGTCGAAACGGAAAACTCCTTGGTAAACAATGAGTTAAGTAGGTTTCGACAGCAGGCCGCTTCAGTTCATCGAAGCCAAAAGGAAGTTGAAAAAGAGGTGTTGACAGCAGCGTGTAACGCTGTAGAATTCGCCTCCCGCTTACGAGAGATCGCAAGCGCAAGTGGTTGAAGTTGTTGAAGAAATCTTCGAAATCTTCGAAAACTTCTGAAAATAACCACTTGACAGCAAATGAGGCTGCTGTAGAATGCGCGCCTCGGTTGAGACGAAACATCTTAACCAACCGCTCTTTAACAACTGAATCAAGCAATTCGTGTGGGTGCTTGTGGGGTCAGACTGATAGTCAACAAGATTATCAGCATCACAAGTTACTCCGCGAGAAATCAAAGAATAACCAACGATTGCTGAGCCAAGTTTAGGGTTTCTTAAAAACCCAAAGATGTTTGAACTGAAGAGTTTGATCATGGCTCAGATTGAACGCTGGCGGCAGGCCTAACACATGCAAGTCGAGCGGTAGAGAGAAGCTTGCTTCTCTTGAGAGCGGCGGACGGGTGAGTAAAGCCTAGGAATCTGCCTGGTAGTGGGGGATAACGTTCGGAAACGGACGCTAATACCGCATACGTCCTACGGGAGAAAGCAGGGGACCTTCGGGCCTTGCGCTATCAGATGAGCCTAGGTCGGATTAGCTAGTTGGTGAGGTAATGGCTCACCAAGGCGACGATCCGTAACTGGTCTGAGAGGATGATCAGTCACACTGGAACTGAGACACGGTCCAGACTCCTACGGGAGGCAGCAGTGGGGAATATTGGACAATGGGCGAAAGCCTGATCCAGCCATGCCGCGTGTGTGAAGAAGGTCTTCGGATTGTAAAGCACTTTAAGTTGGGAGGAAGGGCAGTTACTTAATACGTGATTGTTTTGACGTTACCGACAGAATAAGCACCGGCTAACTCTGTGCCAGCAGCCGCGGTAATACAGAGGGTGCAAGCGTTAATCGGAATTACTGGGCGTAAAGCGCGCGTAGGTGGTTTGTTAAGTTGGATGTGAAATCCCCGGGCTCAACCTGGGAACTGCATTCAAAACTGACTGACTAGAGTGTGGTAGAGGGTGGTGGAATTTCCTGTGTAGCGGTGAAATGCGTAGATATAGGAAGGAACACCAGTGGCGAAGGCGACCACCTGGACCAACACTGACACTGAGGTGCGAAAGCGTGGGGAGCAAACAGGATTAGATACCCTGGTAGTCCACGCCGTAAACGATGTCAACTAGCCGTTGGGAGCCTTGAGCTCTTAGTGGCGCAGCTAACGCATTAAGTTGACCGCCTGGGGAGTACGGCCGCAAGGTTAAAACTCAAATGAATTGACGGGGGCCCGCACAAGCGGTGGAGCATGTGGTTTAATTCGAAGCAACGCGAAGAACCTTACCAGGCCTTGACATCCAATGAACTTTCCAGAGATGGATGGGTGCCTTCGGGAACATTGAGACAGGTGCTGCATGGCTGTCGTCAGCTCGTGTCGTGAGATGTTGGGTTAAGTCCCGTAACGAGCGCAACCCTTGTCCTTAGTTACCAGCACGTTATGGTGGGCACTCTAAGGAGACTGCCGGTGACAAACCGGAGGAAGGTGGGGATGACGTCAAGTCATCATGGCCCTTACGGCCTGGGCTACACACGTGCTACAATGGTCGGTACAGAGGGTTGCCAAGCCGCGAGGTGGAGCTAATCCCACAAAACCGATCGTAGTCCGGATCGCAGTCTGCAACTCGACTGCGTGAAGTCGGAATCGCTAGTAATCGCGAATCAGAATGTCGCGGTGAATACGTTCCCGGGCCTTGTACACACCGCCCGTCACACCATGGGAGTGGGTTGCACCAGAAGTAGCTAGTCTAACCTTCGGGAGGACGGTTACCACGGTGTGATTCATGACTGGGGTGAAGTCGTAACAAGGTAGCCGTAGGGGAACCTGCGGCTGGATCACCTCCTTAATCGACGACATCAGCTGCTCCATAAGTTCCCACACGAATTGCTTGATTCATTGAAGAAGACGAAAGAAGCAGCCCGAAATTGGGTCTGTAGCTCAGTTGGTTAGAGCGCACCCCTGATAAGGGTGAGGTCGGCAGTTCGAATCTGCCCAGACCCACCAATTTTGTGTGGGAAACGCCTGTAGAAATACGGGGCCATAGCTCAGCTGGGAGAGCGCCTGCCTTGCACGCAGGAGGTCAACGGTTCGATCCCGTTTGGCTCCACCACTACTGCTTCTGTTTGTATAAAGCTTAGAAATGAGCATTCCATTGTCATGATGGTGAATGTTGATTTCTAGTCTTTGACTAGTTCGTTCTTTAAAAATTTGGGTATGTGATAGAAAGATAGACTGGCCGTTACTTTCACTGGTAACGGCTCAGGCTAAGGTAAAATTTGTGAGTTCTCTTAACGAGAAGTTCGAATTTTCGGCGAATGTTGTCTTCACAGTATAACCAGATTGCTTGGGGTTATATGGTCAAGTGAAGAAGCGCATACGGTGGATGCCTTGGCAGTCAGAGGCGATGAAAGACGTGGTAGCCTGCGAAAAGCTTCGGGGAGTCGGCAAACAGACTTTGATCCGGAGATGTCTGAATGGGGGAACCCAGCCATCATAAGATGGTTATCTTACGCTGAATACATAGGCGTAAGAGGCGAACCAGGGGAACTGAAACATCTAAGTACCCTGAGGAAAAGAAATCAACCGAGATTCCCTTAGTAGTGGCGAGCGAACGGGGACTAGCCCTTAAGTGGCTTTGAGATTAGCGGAACGCTCTGGAAAGTGCGGCCATAGTGGGTGATAGCCCTGTACGCGAAAATCTCTTAGTCATGAAATCGAGTAGGACGGAGCACGAGAAACTTTGTCTGAATATGGGGGGACCATCCTCCAAGGCTAAATACTACTGACTGACCGATAGTGAACTAGTACCGTGAGGGAAAGGCGAAAAGAACCCCGGAGAGGGGAGTGAAATAGATCCTGAAACCGTATGCGTACAAGCAGTGGGAGCCCACTTTGTTGGGTGACTGCGTACCTTTTGTATAATGGGTCAGCGACTTATTTTCAGTGGCGAGCTTAACCGAATAGGGGAGGCGTAGCGAAAGCGAGTCTTAATAGGGCGTCTAGTCGCTGGGAATAGACCCGAAACCGGGCGATCTATCCATGGGCAGGTTGAAGGTTGGGTAACACTAACTGGAGGACCGAACCGACTACCGTTGAAAAGTTAGCGGATGACCTGTGGATCGGAGTGAAAGGCTAATCAAGCTCGGAGATAGCTGGTTCTCCTCGAAAGCTATTTAGGTAGCGCCTCATGTATCACTGTAGGGGGTAGAGCACTGTTTCGGCTAGGGGGTCATCCCGACTTACCAAACCGATGCAAACTCCGAATACCTACAAGTGCCGAGCATGGGAGACACACGGCGGGTGCTAACGTCCGTCGTGAAAAGGGAAACAACCCAGACCGTCAGCTAAGGTCCCAAAGTTATGGTTAAGTGGGAAACGATGTGGGAAGGCTTAGACAGCTAGGAGGTTGGCTTAGAAGCAGCCACCCTTTAAAGAAAGCGTAATAGCTCACTAGTCGAGTCGGCCTGCGCGGAAGATGTAACGGGGCTCAAACCATACACCGAAGCTACGGGTATCACGTAAGTGATGCGGTAGAGGAGCGTTCTGTAAGCCTGTGAAGGTGAGTTGAGAAGCTTGCTGGAGGTATCAGAAGTGCGAATGCTGACATGAGTAACGACAATGGGTGTGAAAAACACCCACGCCGAAAGACCAAGGTTTCCTGCGCAACGTTAATCGACGCAGGGTTAGTCGGTCCCTAAGGCGAGGCTGAAAAGCGTAGTCGATGGAAAACAGGTTAATATTCCTGTACTTCTGGTTATTGCGATGGAGGGACGGAGAAGGCTAGGCCAGCTTGGCGTTGGTTGTCCAAGTTTAAGGTGGTAGGCTGGAATCTTAGGTAAATCCGGGATTCTAAGGCCGAGAGCTGATGACGAGTCATCTTTTAGATGACGAAGTGGTTGATGCCATGCTTCCAAGAAAAGCTTCTAAGCTTCAGGTAACCAGGAACCGTACCCCAAACCGACACAGGTGGTTGGGTAGAGAATACCAAGGCGCTTGAGAGAACTCGGGTGAAGGAACTAGGCAAAATGGCACCGTAACTTCGGGAGAAGGTGCGCCGGTGAGGGTGAAGGACTTGCTCCGTAAGCTCATGCCGGTCGAAGATACCAGGCCGCTGCGACTGTTTATTAAAAACACAGCACTCTGCAAACACGAAAGTGGACGTATAGGGTGTGACGCCTGCCCGGTGCCGGAAGGTTAATTGATGGGGTTAGCTAACGCGAAGCTCTTGATCGAAGCCCCGGTAAACGGCGGCCGTAACTATAACGGTCCTAAGGTAGCGAAATTCCTTGTCGGGTAAGTTCCGACCTGCACGAATGGCGTAACGATGGCGGCGCTGTCTCCACCCGAGACTCAGTGAAATTGAAATCGCTGTGAAGATGCAGTGTATCCGCGGCTAGACGGAAAGACCCCGTGAACCTTTACTATAGCTTTGCACTGGACTTTGAATTTGCTTGTGTAGGATAGGTGGGAGGCTTTGAAGCGTGGACGCCAGTCTGCGTGGAGCCAACCTTGAAATACCACCCTGGCAACTTTGAGGTTCTAACTCAGGTCCGTTATCCGGATCGAGGACAGTGTATGGTGGGTAGTTTGACTGGGGCGGTCTCCTCCTAAAGAGTAACGGAGGAGTACGAAGGTGCGCTCAGACCGGTCGGAAATCGGTCGTAGAGTATAAAGGCAAAAGCGCGCTTGACTGCGAGACAGACACGTCGAGCAGGTACGAAAGTAGGTCTTAGTGATCCGGTGGTTCTGTATGGAAGGGCCATCGCTCAACGGATAAAAGGTACTCCGGGGATAACAGGCTGATACCGCCCAAGAGTTCATATCGACGGCGGTGTTTGGCACCTCGATGTCGGCTCATCACATCCTGGGGCTGAAGCCGGTCCCAAGGGTATGGCTGTTCGCCATTTAAAGTGGTACGCGAGCTGGGTTTAGAACGTCGTGAGACAGTTCGGTCCCTATCTGCCGTGGACGTTTGAGATTTGAGAGGGGCTGCTCCTAGTACGAGAGGACCGGAGTGGACGAACCTCTGGTGTTCCGGTTGTCACGCCAGTGGCATTGCCGGGTAGCTATGTTCGGAATAGATAACCGCTGAAAGCATCTAAGCGGGAAACTAGCCTCAAGATGAGATCTCACTGGAACCTTGAGTTCCCTGAAGGGCCGTCGAAGACTACGACGTTGATAGGTTGGGTGTGTAAGCGCTGTGAGGCGTTGAGCTAACCAATACTAATTGCCCGTGAGGCTTGACCATATAACACCCAAGCAATTTGACTACTCTAACGAGCATCAGATTGCGGTGTGTGAAGACGAGATGAACCGAAAGTTCGACGCTCACAAAACACCGAAACTATCACATACCCAATTTGCTGAAGCGAGGCCATCTGGTCACGACTCAGTACCCGAATTTCTTGACGACCATAGAGCATTGGAACCACCTGATCCCATCCCGAACTCAGCAGTGAAACGATGCATCGCCGATGGTAGTGTGGGGTTTCCCCATGTGAGAGTAGGTCATCGTCAAGATTAAATTCCGAAACCCCAATTGCGAAAGCAGTTGGGGTTTTGTTTTGGGCGCTTGAAAAGTATCTCTTCAGCTGCCGCTCGCTTACTACCGCACCTTCGCTTCCTTGGATGAAATAACCCGCCGTTCAGGTAAATCGATACAAAGTGTTTCTGCATTTTTGGTATGGTGCAGCACATTTTCACAAGGATTGATCTTTATCCGCAGGACGCGGCGTCGACCTTTTTCAACGAGATGCTGTAGAAATGCCTGAACCGATACCCATCAAGGACCACGAAAAAGAACACCGTCTGGTCAACAAACGTTTGCTTGCCTGCGCACTCCTGGTGATCGGTATCACCTGCGCCCTGGTGGGCCGGATGTACTTCCTGCAGGTCGTGCAATACGACTATCACTCCACCATTTCCGAAAACAACCGCGTCCACGTGCTGCCCATCACCCCCACGCGCGGCTTGATCTATGACCGCAACGGTGTGGTCCTGGCCGACAACCGCCCCAGCTACAACCTGACCATCACCCGCGAGCGCACCACCGACCTCAAGGGTGAGTTGGACGCGATCGTCAGCTTGTTACACCTGCCCGCCGAAGATCGCGCTGTGTTCGACAAAGCGCTCAAACAGGCCCGCCATCCGTTTGTTCCCGTCACGCTGTTCTACGAGCTGACCGAAGAGCAGATCGCCGTCCTGGCCGTCAACGAGTTCCGCCTACCGGGTGTAGACGTTGAGCCCCAGTTCGTTCGCCACTACCCATTGGGTACGCACTTCGCTCACTCCATTGGCTATGTCGGACGAATCAACGAGAAAGAGTCCAAGGCCCTCGATTCAGTGGAATACCGCGGCACCCAATCGATCGGCAAAACCGGCATCGAACGCTTCTACGAATCGGAACTGCATGGTCATGTCGGTTATGAAGAAGTCGAAACCAACGCTCAGGGGCGGGTGTTACGGGTGCTCAAGCACACGGACCCTATCCCCGGTAAAAACATTGTCTTGAGTCTCGACGTCAAGCTCCAGGAAGCCGCCGAGGAGGCCCTGGGTGATCGTCGTGGTTCGGTGGTTGCCCTGGACCCGCAAACCGGTGAGGTGCTGGCCATGGTCAGCAAGCCGAGTTTCGACCCGAACCTGTTCGTCACCGGTATCAGCTTCAAGGAATATGCCGCACTGCATGATTCCATCGACCGCCCGCTGTTCAACCGCGTGCTGCGCGGGCTGTATGCGCCAGGCTCGACCATCAAGCCCGAAGTGGCCATCGCAGGTCTCGACAGCGGCGTGGTCACACCACAAACCCGCGTGTTCGATCCAGGGTACTACCAGCTGCCGGACTTCGATCACAAATACCGCAACTGGAACCACAGCGGCGACGGCTGGGTAGATATGGACGCCGCCATCATGCGCTCCAATGACACCTACTTCTATGACCTGGCCCACAAACTCGGCATTGATCGCCTGCATGATTACCTGGCCGAATTCGGCCTGGGTCAGAAGGTGTCCCTGGACATGTTCGAAGAGTCCGCCGGGCTGATGCCTTCCCAGGCCTGGAAACGCGCCACACGCCGCCAGCCCTGGTTCCCCGGCGAAACCGTGATCCTGGGCATCGGCCAGGGTTATATGCAGGTCACCCCGCTGCAGCTGGCCCAGGCCACTGCGCTGATCGCCAACAAAGGCGTATGGAACCGGCCGCACCTGGCCAAGACCATCAACGGCGTGCCACCGGTGGATGAGAACCCGATGCCCAACGTAGTCCTCAAGGACCCGCGTGACTGGGAACAGGTCAACCACGGCATGCAACTGGTCATGCACGACCCACGCGGTATCGCCCGCGCGGCCGCGCAAGGTGCCCAATACCGCATCGCCGGCAAAAGCGGCACCGCGCAAGTGGTGGCGATCAAGCAGGGCGAGCGTTACAACCGCAACAAGACGCTGGAGCGTCATCGCGATAACGCCTTGTTTGTCGGCTTCGCGCCAGCCGAACATCCTAAGATCGTGATCTCGGTGATGATCGAAAACGGTGAGGCCGGTGGCCGAGTAGCGGGCCCCGTGGTGCGGCAGATCATGGATGCCTGGCTGCTCGACCAGGAGGGTCATTTGAAGCCGCAATATGCGACGCCGGCCAAGGCGCCTGGCGACCCGCGCGTCTGACTCAGACTTTCCATTCGCCCCAGCGCTCTACGCCGTCATCAACAAGCCAGGGCACATCATGGCTTGTCCAGATATGGGCGATGGGCCTGGTGCCCGGATCATCGTCCAGCGTCGCCACCCGCACGATTACGTGGGGTTGGTGCGCGCGTTCGGCGATCAGATGGGAGCCGCAGCGCGAGCAGAAATGGCGCTGCTTGCCCGGTGATGACTCGAACGACGACAGCAATTCTTCACCGTGAGTCCAGCGAAAGTGTTCGCGCATCACGCCGGCCGTGGCGACAAACGCGGCCGCGTGCGCCTTGCGACAACTGTTGCAGTGGCACTGACTGATGGGCATGTCCAGGCGGTCCACCTGGTAGCCCACTCCTTTGCACAAGCAACTTCCTTTCAAGCGTTCAGTCATAACCTATGACCAGGTCAAGGATGGGGACATCATCATCGCGCATAACCAAAAGTTGCGCATTGGTCGATGTCGCCTAGTGTTCAATGGAGGAGGTGACTTATGCACGTATTGGATCGCATCGAACGGAAAGTCCTGCTCAACGCATCACGTAAACAGGTGTGGGAAGCGCTCACCCATGCTGAGCGATTTGGTGATTGGTTCGGTATCGCCCTTAAGGGAAAAACCTTTGTGGCCGGCGAAACCCTCGAAGCGCAGATCACTTATCCAGGCTACGAGCACGTGGTGTGGAAGGCCAGGATCGAACGCATCTTGCCGCAAACCCTGTTTTCTTTCTGGTGGCATCCCTTCGCGGTAGATAAAAGTATCGACTACGACAAGGAAACACCGACGCTGGTGGAATTCACCCTTGAGGATCGCGCGCCGGGCATTCTGCTGCGGGTGGTGGAGTCGGGTTTCGACAACGTCCCCCAGGCTCGACGCCAGAAAGCGTTCAAGATGAACTCCCGGGGCTGGGATGAGCAAATGGGCAACATCGAAACCTATCTGAACAAGGCCCAGCGCGCCTGACGCGAACGGGCATCAACGCTGATGCCCATCGTCAACAATCGCGGATTCAGAAATCAATCGTCGCCGACAGCTTCCCCACTCGCGGGTCACCCTGGCTCAGGAAGCCACCCTGGGCCGATTCCCAGTATTTCTCGTTGGCGACGTTCTCCACCGTAGCGCCCAGTGTCACTTCACGTTGAGCCAGCGCGAAGGTGTAGCGCGCGCCCACGTCGAAGCGGTTCCAGGCCGGCAGGCTCAGGTTGTTCGCCGCGTCGGCATACTGGCCGCCCGTGCGCAGCATGCGCCCATTGAGGCTCACGCCCTGCAGGCCGGGCACGTCCCAATCCACCCCGGCGTTGAGCTGGAACGAAGGGACACCGATGGCGCGGTTGCCGTCGTTGGCGCCGTTGAGGGTGCCCTTGAGTTCGGTCTTCATCAGCGTCACACCTCCAAGCAGACGCAGGCCGCTTACCGGTTCGCCGAACACGTTCAGTTCGACGCCTTTGTTGATCTGCTGACCTTCGCGCACATAGCGGGCGGTGGTTGCATCAATGACTTCTGCATAACCCGCGCCTGGCTGCTCGATACGGTACACGCCGAGGGTGGCGCCATAGGTGCCCATGTCGACCTTGACGCCCGCTTCGATCTGCTTGGAGCGCGCCGGTGCGTAAGCTTGCCCGCCACCGATGATCGTCCGGTCACCGGATTTGAGCGGCGAGGTGGGGCCCTGGGCCAGGCCTTCGATGCGGTTGGCGTACAGCGACACGTGCTCCCACGGTTTGAACACAATGCCGTAGACCGGCGTGGTGATCGATTCGTCGTAGTTGGCCGTGCGTGTGCCGCTCATGTAGTTGTAGCCCTGCACCACCATCTGCTGGCGACGTGCACCCAATGTCACCAACAGACGGTCGTCGAATAAACCAAGAGTGTCGGACACCGCAGCGCTGCGCACGAATGTCTTGGCGGTAATGGTCGGGTCGCTGAAGTCGGTGCCAGGGGTGTTGCGCGGCGTGTTGAGCGTGGGTGGTGCGCCGGTTACAGGGTTGTAGAGGTTGGTCGTACCGGGTGAACCGTTGAACACATAGGCGTTGCGCACCTGGGTCCAGATGCCGGCCAGGCCGACGTTGAGTCGGTGGCTGACGGCGCCGGTCTGGAACTTGCCGTTCAAGCCGGCCATCAGGCTGGCGTTGTCTTCTTCGTGGGCAATGGTCGAGCGGCTGGAGGTGGCATTGCCGAGGTTATCGGTCAGGGTAATCGAGGAATATCGGCCCATTTCCCGGCTGTGTTTGGCACCGCCTGCAGCGTAAGCCGTCCAGTTTTCATTCAGGTCGTATTCGGCGCGCAGCATGCCCAGGGTGTCCTCCAGGTTGGTGCTGCTCCAGCGGGGCGCATAGTTGGTATCCGCCGAAGGCGCATCCGGGACGCGGGTCGCGCTGCCCAGGAACACGGAGTTGCGTCCGCCATTGATACGCTGCTTCTGATACACGAAATCACCCGACAGGCGCAGTGCATCGCCACGGTAATCGAGGCCGGCCGCGAACAGTTTCGACCGCTGGTTTTCGTCGTCAATACCGGTGTCGCCTTCGCGCTGGGACAGGTTGAGCCGCGCGCCAAAACGGTGGTCTTCACCAAAGCGCTGCCCGATATCCAGATGCTCGCCCACCCGGCCATCGCTGCTGATGTCCGTGCTGAAGCGGCGCAGCGGCACGTCACCGGCGCGCTTGGGTTGCAGGTTCACACCGCCGCCGATCCCCGAGCCGCCCGGCGTGACGCCATTGATGAACGCGTTGGGGCCCTTGAACACTTCCACACGTTCCAGCGCGTCAGTGGACATAATCTGGCGTGGCAGGATGCCGTACAAACCGTTATAGGAAATATCGTCGCCATTCAACGGCAAACCGCGAATCATGAAAGTCTGGGCCTGGTTCGCATACCCTGACGCCTGGCGCACGGACGCGTCATTGAGCAACACATCGCCGACCGTTTCCGCCTGCTGGTCGCGAATCAATTGCTCGGTGTAGGAGGACATGCTGAACGGCACGTCCATGATGTCCTGGTTGCCCAGCACACCCAGTTGGCCGCCACGGGCAACCTGCCCACCGGCGTACACCGCAGGCAACGCATCGAGCGCGGGGGCCTGGGCATCGATGCGCGTGGCGTCCAGTTGCAAGGTGTTGCTCGTATCGGCCTGCGCGGCAACGCTAAGGGCGCAGCAAAGGGCAAGCACGGTAGGGCGAAAGGGCACAGCGAGGCGGCTACACAGAGGCATGGTCAATCCGGACGGTGAACCGTCAATGATGAGGAAGGGGGCAACAGCAGTGCGCTTCCTCACTGCGCGAATACGACTCCGGCGCGAATGATAGTAATTGTTATTCATGTTCCGCAACAGATTTGTGAGATGACAGTTAACCTGCCGCCTTGACCGGATGCCGAGTAGAATCACGCCCTGAAAGCAATTGCCGAGGTGCGGTACGGTGGATTTACAGCAGGGTTTTGTCCTGACCCGGCATTGGCGCGACACTCCGGCGGGTACGCAGGTCAGCTTCTGGCTGGCGACCGACCAAGGGCCTCGGTGCATTCGCCTACCCGTGCAGACCTCGGTGATGTTCATCCCCGAGATCCATCGCAAGCCGCTGGGCTGGCTGCTCAAGGACGAGCGCGACATCGAGTTGCGCGCGTTGCAGTTGTGCGATTTCCATCATCGACCGGTCCTGGGTCTCTACGCCCGGCAGCACCGCCAGATGATGGACATCGAAAAGCGCCTGCGCAGCGCCGGGGTCGACGTCTATGAAGGCGACGTGCGGCCGCCCGAGCGCTACATGATGGAACGCTTTATCACCGCCCCGGTGTGGTTCGGCGGCACTGCGGATGCGGACGGCACCCTGCTCGACGCGCAGATGAAGCCCGCTCCCGACTACCGTCCGCCGTTGAAGCTGGTGTCCCTGGACATCGAAACCACCGCCCAGGGCGATCTCTATTCCATCGCCCTCGAAGGCTGCGGCGAGCGCCAGGTGTACATGCTCGGGCCGCCCAACAAACACGACGCGGTGGATTTCAAGCTCGACTATTGCGACACCCGCGCCCAACTGCTTGAACGTCTCAACCAATGGCTGGCCACCCATGATCCGGATGCGATCATCGGCTGGAACGTGGTGCAATTCGACCTGCGCGTACTGCACGAACATGCCCAGCGCCTGAACGTGCCGCTGCTGCTCGGGCGCGGCGGTGAAGCCATGACCTGGCGCGAACACGGCAGCCGCAATCACTACTTCGCCGCGGCCGCAGGCAGGCTGATCATCGACGGCATCGAAGCCCTGCGCTCGGCCACCTGGAGCTTCGAGTCGTTCAGCCTGGAGAACGTCGCGCAAACCCTGCTGGGCGAAGGCAAGGACATCTCCACGCCTTACCAGCGCATGGACGAAATCAACCGCATGTTCGCCGAGGACAAGCCTGCCCTGGCGCGCTACAACCTCAAGGACTGCGAGTTGGTCACGCGGATTTTCGAGAAGACCGGCCTGCTCGAGTTCCTGCTCGAACGCGCCAGCGTCACCGGCCTGCCTGCCGACCGCAATGGCGGTTCCGTCGCGGCGTTTACCCACCTCTACATGCCGTTGATGCACCGCCAGGGTTTCGTTGCGCCGAACCTCGGCGACAAGCCGCCCCAGGCCAGCCCCGGCGGCTTTGTCATGGATTCACGCCCGGGCCTCTACGAGTCGGTGCTGGTGCTGGACTACAAAAGCCTCTACCCGTCGATCATCCGCAGTTTTCTGATCGACCCGGTGGGCTTGATCGAAGGCCTCAGGCATCCCGACGACAGCGACTCGGTGGAAGGCTTTCGCGGTGCGCGTTTTTCCCGCACCCGGCATTGCCTGCCGGCCATCGTCACGCGGGTTTCCGAAGGCCGCGAAGTGGCCAAGCGCGAACACAATGCACCGTTGTCCCAGGCCCTGAAGATCATCATGAATGCCTTCTACGGGGTGCTCGGTTCCAGCGGCTGCCGGTTCTTCGATACGCGGCTGGCGTCGTCGATCACCATGCGCGGGCACCAGATCATGCGCCAGACCCGTGAGCTGGTTGAGGCCCAGGGCTATGAGGTGATCTACGGCGATACCGATTCCACCTTCGTCTGGCTTGGCAGCGCCCATTCCAACGAGGACGCCGGTCGTATCGGCCAGGCGCTGGTGCAGCACGTCAACGACTGGTGGCGCAGCCATCTGCACACCGAGTACGGCCTGCAAAGCGCCCTGGAGCTGCAATACGAAACCCATTTCAGCCGCTTCCTGATGCCGACCATTCGCGGCGCGGAGGAGGGCAGCAAGAAGCGCTACGCCGGCCTGGTGGTGCGCGGCGATGGCAGCGAAGAGATGGTCTACAAAGGGCTGGAAACCGTGCGCAGTGACTGGTCGCCCCTGGCGCGGCAATTCCAGCAGGAGCTCTACCGGCGCATCTTCCATCGCCAGCCCCATCAGGAGTATGTCCGCGATTATGTGCGTCGCACCTTGAGCGGCGAGCTCGACGACCTGCTGATCTACCGCAAGCGCCTGCGCCGGGCGCTGCATGACTACGAACGCAACGTCCCGCCCCACGTGCGCGCCGCCCGCCTGGCCGATGAATACAACGACCGCCTCGGGCGCCCGCGCCAGTACCAGCGCGGCGGCTGGATCAGCTATGTGATCAGCGTCAACGGCCCCGAGCCTTTGGAAGTGCGGCAAGCGCCGATCGACTACGATCATTACGTGACCCGGCAATTGCAGCCCGTGGCGGACGCGATCCTGCCGTTCGTGAACGATGATTTTGGCACTTTGGTGGGTGGTCAGATGGGCCTGTTCTAGGCGGATCGCCGCAACACCCGTTACTCAGGAGAAACGTCCATGTACACGCTTTATGGCACCGACGAGTCCGGTTCCTGCATGATCGAAATCGCCCTGCAACGCTGCGCCGTGCCGTGGCATCGCGTGGAGGCCAGTTCGTGGCAGGACAGCGAGGGCAGCGAAGCCCTTGCGCGCATCAATCCCCTGAAACAGATTCCCACCCTGGTCACCCCCGATGGCCAAGTGCTGACCGAAAGCGCCGCCATCCTGATCCACCTGGGCCTTGAGTATCCCCAGGCCGACCTGCTGGCCGGCAACCGCGCGCAGATTCTGCGCGGCCTGCTGTACATCGCCGCCAATTGCTATTCGGCCATCGGCATCATCGACTACCCGCAACGCTGGCTGGGCAACGTGGATCAGGCCCTGCAAGCGCAACTGATCACCGGCACGCGGCGCTATCTGCATCAGGCCTGGGTGGTGTTCGCCGATCAATTTGCCGACCAGTTGTTTGCCCCCGGCAACGTCCCCAACGCATTGGGCATCATGGCGGCGGCGGTGTCGCGCTGGGACGAGGCGCGTGAAGCGCTGCACAATCTGGCCCCAGGCTTTGCTCATACTCTGGAACGGGTGGACGCCGACCCGCTTGTGGCGCCCGTATTCGCCCGGCATTGGCCGGATTGGAAGGTCTCGTAATCAGAGGAAACAATCACCTCGCCGCCCTGCAAACCCTTGCGTAGCGTACGCCCTGACCTGCGCTTCTCAACGTGGCGTAGGAATCATCCTTGAATTTGACTGTCGCAGACATGAAACTCAAGAACCCTGCATGGAATTCAAAGGAGGTGCGCATGCTCATCCGGTCGCTGACCCTGGCTACCTTGATGGCTTTTACGGGGCCGTTGTTGGCTGCCGATGATAATCCGCTCAAGCTGGAGCTGGGCAAAACCCGCCCTCTGGTCGTGGTGGAACTCGATGCCGGTAACCCGACGTTGGCCACGCTCAAGAAACAACTGGAAGAGCCTGCCACCAAGCAGTCCTTCGAAGAACGCAGCATGGTGCTCTACACCGTGAAGTTCGGCAGCATCGGCGCCGAAGGCGAGAAGTTCGCCAAGGACCCCAAGGACAGCAAAAAGCTCACACCGCCTGAGACCAACGCGCTGATCCGCGCCCTCAAGCTGGGTGTCGGCAGCGGCACCAAGGTGATCCTGGTGGGCAAGGACGGTGACAAGAAGCTCGAGAAGAACGTGCCGCCGGATACGCTCGATCTGAAAGAGTTTTTCAGTACCATCGACCAGATGCCGATGGCCGAAAAAGAAGCGGCTGCCGCACCGGAACCTGCACCGGTCGAACCCGCGCCAGCGAAGGGCGCGAAACCGGCCAAGCCGGGTAGCAAGCCCGCGCCGCAACAGCTGGACGACTGAGCATACCGATCAAAATGTGGGAGGGGGCTCGCCCCCGATAACGGTGGAGCAGTTGAGATATCAGTGCCTGACCCACCGCTATCGGGGGCAAGCCCCCTCCCACAGGGGATATGCGTTAATACCCCATCACATCAGCGATGCAGCCTGCTCAAGGTTTAGCTGCTTTACGCAGCGGAAACGGAAAGTAGAAAAACCGCAGGAATGCCACGCGCTTGATCACTTCCCCGATCAGCAACGACACCACCACCGCCACCACAAAGCCCACACACGCCGCCAGGAACGGATGCAGGCCCAGACGCTCCATCAGGTCGAAGGTCTTGTGCTGGATCTCGCCGTGGAAGATCAGCACGATCAAGGTGGATTGGCCGATGTAGGTCATCATCCGGGTCAGCAGGCTCGACACCATCAACACCCGCGCCAGCGCCCAGCACAGGTACACGCCGATCACCGCCAGCAGGCTGGTCCACAACCAGTGGTCATAGCGACGCTGCGCCAGGTCCATGGTGTCGTGGCTGTAGAGGAACACCGCGGCGAACAGCGCCACCGCAATCAGCAGGGTCAACAGCGAACTCTCATGCCGACGCAGCCAATCGCGCAGCAGGTAGCCGTAGATGAAGTAGGTGCTGCTGATCAGTGTGACGTCGAGGCTGAAGGGCAGGCCGGGCATTGTCCAGGTCTGCTCGCCGACGCTGACCGGCACTTGCCAGAACCACGGCAGCGTCCAGACCCCGAGCAACAGTTGCGCGCCGGCCAGCAGGCAAGCGCCCAGCAACGGCAGCTTCAGGCGCTGGATCAGCCGCAGCATCAGCCAACTGAACAGGATCGCCACCCAGAAGTGCGGCAAAAACCACAACGCCTGCCACGGGATGGTATCCACCGAGGCGTAAAACACGCCGCCGATGTCCGGCAGCAACGGCTGCCCGCGCAGCACAGCGCGCACGATCACATACGCCAACATGGTGAAGAAGAACGGCTTGAGCAAGCCATCGGCCTTGCGCACCGCCATCTCCACGAACGGCTGCTCGGGCTTGAAGAACACCCCGGACAAAAAGAAGAACAACGGCAGCACGAACGAGGCAATGATCGGGTAGAGCAAATCCACCGAGTTGGCGACAAACCAACTGTGGGCGTACACGATAACCAGGATACCGATGCCTTTGGCGATATCCATTTGAATCCAGCGATGTTTCATTTGAGTCTTCCCGAACGATCATTCACGCCTTGCGCCACGGCTTCAGCCACAGCCCCATACCCAGCAACACCACCGCGCCTGCCAGAGTGCTCAAGCCCAGTTGCAGCCACACGCCTTCGATTCGAAACAACAGCAGCGCCGCCAGCCCCATCAGCACGGCGCTGATCAGCCAATGCCGGGCCCACGGCAGAGCGCCTAGCAACGCCTGGCGCTGCATCAGCAGCAGCGCGGTGCAGAGCACGCCGGCCAGCGCCGCCAGGGGGATGCCGGGCAAGCCAAACGCAAACGGCAGCACGCTCAGCAGCAGCACGTTGACCAGGCTGCCGAGCAGCTCGCAGCGCAGCGGCTGGCGCGTATCGCCGGCGGCGTAGGCGTAACGCGCGAGCAGGGCGTTCCAGGCGCCGAATACCAGCGGCACGGCAAACCACGCCAGCAACAGCGGCAGCGGCGAGTCCGCCGACTGGCTGGGCAGCAGCAGCGCCACCAGGCTCGGCGCCGCCGCCACCAGGCCGACGCCGGCCGGCAAGGTCAGCACGCTGGCGGTTTCCAGGCCACGCTTGAGCAGGGCCAGGCGTTCATCGCCCTGACGCCGGCTCATCATGCCCAGCAGCACTTGATTGAGGCTCATCAGCGCAATCAGCGGCAGGTTCATCAGCTTGCGTGCCAGGTTGACCCAGGTCACCGCGCCTTCCCCCAGCAGCGATGCCACCAGACGCTCGATCAACGCCAGGCCCTGACTGGCACCGTTGCTCAGCAACAGGGGGCCGATGCGTTGGCCCAGCTCGCGTAAGGGCGCGAGCGACAGCTGCATGCGCCAGGGTCGCCAGCCCTGGTGCCAGATCGACGGCAGCAACGCCAATGGCATCAACGCGCTGCCGACCAGGCACGCCAGCGCGAGGCTGTGGGGCTGGCTGGCGGTGCCTGCCAACGCGAGGTACGTCACCGGCGGCAGGTTGAACAGCAGCGAGCCCAACCCCGCCAGCACAAACCGCTCGCTGGCCTGCAACGGCACGCTGAACAGTGCATGCAGCATCAGGCCCGGTACACACCACGCCACGATCTGCAGGTTGCTGGCGGCCAGGTTCGTGGCGCCGGCGGCTAGCCCGGGGCCGAGCACCTGCACCAGCCAGGGCGCCAACAGCATCAGCAACAGGCTGGTGAGCAGGGCGATCAGCATCAATGCCGGGAACAGCACCGCCAGCCAGTCCAGGCGTTCGCTATCCCGGCGTTGCAGATACAGCGGCAACGCGGCGGCACTCAACACGCCACCGGCCAGCGACATGCGCAGCGCCTCGGGCAGGAACAAGGCGATCAGAAACGCATCACTGCGCTCGCCCGCGCCCCAGGCCGCCACCAGCAACCACTCGCGCGCAAAACCCAGGCACAGACCCAACAGAGTCGCCACGGTCAGCCATACGGCGGAGCCGAGCATCAGGGCCGCGCGCCATCAAGCATCGGCTTTTGATACAGCACCGCCTTGACCTGGGGCAGGCGCGCCGGGAACAAGCGGCGCGCCTCCAGCACGTTAATCCCCACCATCAGCCAGAACAGCGCCACCATCACCACGGCAAAGCTGAAGTAGTGGTCAAACAAACCGCTGACCAGCGCCGACAGAATCCCAGCCGTGCTGCCCAGCCACAGCGCATTGTCCTTGGTCAGGCGGATCGGGCCTTTTTCCGGCCGGGCCTCACGCCACCAGCGCACGGTGACCGCGATAAACAACAGCATGCCGATCACGCCGGTCTTGTAGATGAAGTTCAGCCACAGGTTGGAGATGCCCAGCAAGTGCGTGTCCGGTACCGGCGGGTCGACCTTGAAACCGATGCCGAACGGGTACGCTGCCACGGCCTGCGGGAACATGCGGTACTCGTCGAAACGCACTTCGGTACTGGCGTTGCTCGACGAAAAAATCGTCGCCAGGCGCTCCTGCAACGGCGGATACGCCATGACCAGCGCCACGGTCAGTGCCGCGCCGATCATCAGCAAGCGTCCGGTGTAGGGCACGCGCCGGCCGGCCAGCCATATCAGCACCAGCGCCAGGCTGACCATCGCCCCCCGGCTGCTGGCCAGCAGCAGCGCCGCCGCCCCCAGGCACGCCACGCCCAGGCCCAGCGCGCGTTTCCAACCCTGTTCGGTCATGCCGTAGCAGAAGGCCAGGGGCAGCAGCAGCGCCATGATCCCGCCGATGGCATTCGGGTGCATCCACGGCGAGCCCATGCGTGACGACATGGCTTCCAGGCCGAATTTCAACATGTCGAAGTTGCCGTAATTGAGCAGCGCCAGGATCGGCGCAATCCCCGCCCCGGAGCGCGTGCGCACGAACACCGCGATCGACATCACCAGCATCGCCAGGGTGCCCAGCAGCAGGGCGATCACCAGGCTTTCGCGGCGCTTGTAGTCGACCAGCAACTTGGCCGTGAGAAACACCCCCGACAAATTCAGCAACCAGCGCAGCCAGTTGGCCACTCCGCTGCTTTCGGCGTGGATGCTGACCTGGCCGACAATGAACGGGAACACACTGAACAGCATCAGCCACAACAGCGCCTGGTCGGTGGGGCGGCGGGCCAGGCGCGGCGCATCCGGCAGGCGTGACAGAAAGCTGTGCCACAGCACCGCGCCCCAGGTCAGCGCAAGAATCGCTTCGCACACCGTACTGCGGATGCCCAGGTTGAGCGTGGAGTAGGGCATGAAGGTCGCGACCAGGGCGAACAGCAACAAGCCCCAGAAGGGAAAGCGCAGGATGGTCACGGCCGCCGCCAGGCCAATCACGGCGAGAAACGCCTTGGCCGGTGACAGCGCCAGGGCGACCACGCCAAACAGCACGCCGAGGAGGATAGCGACGAGGCTTGCCAGGGAGAGTCTCATTTCAGTTCCTCGATCAGTTCGGCCAGGCGCTGACGATAGGCGTGTTGATTGAAACGTGCGGCCCATTGGCGATGGTCTTCGGGTGTGCCTTCATCGCCGCGCTCACCCAGGCTCAGCATCAGTTGCACCAGGGCAGGGCCGTCGGTGGGCGAAAAGCGCGGTGCCGCCGGCGGGGTGATTTCGTCCAGCGAGGTGCCGCTGGCCACGGCCACGGGGGTGCCGACGCTCAGCGCTTCAATCACCGGCAAACCGAAACCCTCGGCGTAGGACGGTTGCCACACACGTGACGCCTGGCGGTACAGCCCGTGCAACTCGGCATCAGAGACGCCACTCAGCGCATGAATGCCCGCCAGCGTGCGCTGGGCGTCGGGCAAATGCTCCAGGCTGCCCACCAGCACCAATTCCGGCACGTTGACGGACAGGCGCCGCGCCTGTTGCCAGGCATCCACCAGGAACGGCACGTTCTTGCGCAATTCACGGGTGCCCACCAGCAGCCAGAAGCCCTTGGGCAATGGGCGCGCCGACAGGTCCGCCGCCGGTTCGTGGAAACCGTTCACCTGATTGGGCAGCACGCGAATCTTGCCCGCCGCCTGGGGAAACAACCGCGCAGTTTCGTCGGCGCTGTACTGGGAGGGTGTCCACACCCGGTCGGCGCTGCGTACCGCATAGGCAATCGACAGGCGATCGGTGGTCTTGTACACCAATGCCTTCAGGCGATTGGCGTGGTAGTTGTCCAGGGTGATCTGGAACAGGTCGTGCAGCAGCACCACGGTTCGCAATCCCTTGGGCCTGGGCGGCAACGGCAGGCCCATATTGAAGGTGCTGATGTACAGGTCGATGTGCTGTTCGCGCAGGGCGCGGGGTAAAAAACCGGCTTCGAAGCGCAGGCGATTGTGCGGCTGGTGCATCGCCGTTTTCGCGCAGCCCCAGGCCGGGCAGTGCGCCTGCAACCGCGTTTCATCGCCCAGGGGCGCCACCGTAAAGCGCTCGAGTTCCAGGTCCGGCACGCTGCGCAGGGCGCTTTCCAGCGCATACACCTGGCGGCTGATGCCCGATTGCGGGGAGGTGCCGACGGTGCGGTAATCCAGGCCTACACGCATGCGGGCTCCTTTTGATTGAGCGGCGACAGGGTGGCGTACACCTGCTCCAGTTGGCTGGCGGCAACGCTCCAGTCATGGGCCCGTCGCACATAGGCGCGGCCGGCTTCACCCATGGGCGCGGCGGTTTCGGGCGACTGCAGCAGGCGCACCACGGCGTCCGCCAGGCCGGCGACGGTTTGCCCGCCGAGGTAATCCAGGCCGTCCACCAGGTCCAGGCCCGACACCCCCTGTTCGGTGCTGGCCAGGGGCAGGCCGGCGGCCAGCGCTTCGAGAACCTTGAGCTTGGAACCACCGCCATGGCGCAACGGCGCGAGAAACACCGAACAGGTCGATTGCAGGCTCAACAGGTCTGGCACAAAGCCTTGCCATTCGATGCGCGGGTCCTGCCAGCGTTCGCGCCAACTGGCGGGCATGCCGAAGCCGCACACGCTCATGCGCGCGTCAGGGCAGTGTTCCCAGACTTTGGGCAGGATTTCATCCAGCGCCCATTCGATGGCATCCACATTGGGCGCGTACTCATAGTTGCCCAGGAACAGCACGCGGCGGGTCGACGGGTCAGGACGGGCAGCGGCGAAGTGATCGCAATCCACGCCATTGACCACCACCGGCACCGGTTTGCCGGCGATTTTTTCCAGCACCTGCGCATCGCTGTCGGTGACCGCTACCACCTGGGTGGCCTGGCGCATCACGCGACGCTCCCAGCGCGTGTAGCGCCATTGGTCATAGCGAATAAATGGCAGCGCCCAACGTGGCAGGCGGTCGTAGGTGGCCGCGCCAAGGGCCGACTCGACGTTGTGTTCGGTCAGCACGAAGGGTTGGGATTTACGCACCAGCGCATCTTCGTAAGGTTGGAAAGTATAAGTGTGCTCGACCTGCACCACGTCCCAATGTTCGTTGAGCAGTTGGTTGAACCGGTCCTGCAACGCTCCCGACAGGCCGTTGACGCTGGCCAGCAACGGGTAAGGCGCAAACAGCCCGGCCGCCAGGGTTTTCACGCTGCGCAGCGGGCGGCGCGGCAGGATGATCAATTGCTCGAGAAACGCCTCCAGCACCTGGCGATCGGTCAGCGACACCGGCTGCTTGTCGTGCAGCAGCAAGGTGATCCGGTGCCCACGCGCGGCCAGGCTGCGCAGCAAGTGGAACTGGCGCGTCTTGCCGCCGCTGGTGGCGGGCCAGGGCGAGTAGGGCAGGATCCATAAAATGCGCATGGCGGGCTTCAATCCCATAACAGAATTTGCAGGTTCGACTTGACCGGGACAGTCAACCCGTCAGTGCCGCTCACCGGTGTCTGGGTGCCGCGCAACGGGTCATACAGCGTCGCGCTGGCGAGGTTCGGCAAATGCGCGTTGCCGCCACCGGCCGACCAGAAAAACCACAGCTTGCGCCCATCGGCGCGGGTCCAGCCGACGCTGAACAGGCCGTCGGGCAATTGGTCGGCGGTGGGCGGGTCACCGGGGGTCAGCTGCGGGCCACTGATGTCGAGGAAATTTTTCAACGCGGTGTAGACCGGCTTGGGCTTGGCGTCGATATCGAGCAAGCCGTAGGCGCGGTCGCGCACGCTGGCGCGCTGATCCAGGTCGTTCAGGGTAAACAGGAAAATCTTGTCGAAATCCAGCGCGCTCATCAGCGCCAGGCGGCGTATCACGTAATCGGCCTGGCCCTGTTGGCTGATGATGTCCTGGGCTTCCTTGGGCCCGAGGTAGTTCGACCAGCCCCACTCGGTGCTCCACAGGGTTTTCACGCCGCTGTCCCTCAGCTTCTGGTTGAGCGCACTGGTCTTGGCCACGAAGTCGAGGTTGGCCGGGTCGTTGCCCTCGGGCAGTTGTGTGTAAGGGTGGTAGGACATGACGGTGTTCAGGCTCGGCACGCCGAGGGCATCAAGGGCGTCGAGCATGGTCTGGCCGTTGGGCATTTCGCTGAAAAACGCCATGCCGGCGGCCACTACCGGTTTGTTCGGGGCGACGGCGCGCAGTGCGGCGGCGGTGGTGCGCAGCAGCTCGGCATAACCGTCCGGGTCCGCCGCCGGGCGCCAGAAGCCCAGCAGGTTCGGCTCGTTCCACACCTGCCAGGCGTCGACGCTGGGGTAGCGCTGGGCCAACAGCGCCATGCGCAGCGCAAACACATTAGGATCTCGCGGCGGATACTGGTCCTGATACGGCGCACCCGCCGGCGCGGAGGTGATAAACGGCGCCGAGCCGACCAGGTAAAACACCGACTTGAGCTGGTTGTCTTTAAGCTTGGTCACCAACTGGTCCAGGGTCGCCACCTGGTATTGGTCGGCGACGGGCTCCAGCTGGTCCCAATGCAGGTCCAGACGCACCCATTCCAGGCCCAGGTCCTTGAGGCGGTCGATCTGCAACTGGTAGCGCTCGGGGCTGAACCACAGGAACTGCGCGTTCACGCCGAGGAAGTCCTTCCACACCACCACCTTGTTGCCCTTGAGCACGTGGTTCTCGGCATCGGCCGGGCGCCCCCAGATAAAGGCGGTCAGACCCAGGACGGCGACCAGCGCAAGGGTGGCGAAATACGTCCGTTTACGCGCCATACGGGGCTCCCGCAATTGCCTGTTCGAAGAGTTGCTTGAAGTGCTGCGCCGTCAGCGGCCACAAGCGTTCGCG
This sequence comes from Pseudomonas orientalis, assembly GCF_002934065.1. Classification (NCBI taxonomy): domain Bacteria; kingdom Pseudomonadati; phylum Pseudomonadota; class Gammaproteobacteria; order Pseudomonadales; family Pseudomonadaceae; genus Pseudomonas; species Pseudomonas orientalis. The sequence continues at coordinate 2,068,444 of NZ_CP018049.1, forward strand.
GCCAATGGCCCCGGCGCGTTCGGCCCAGTCCCGGGCCAGGGTCGGTGTACGGGCCAGGCGCAACAACTGCTCGCCCAGCGCCGCCACATCGCCTTCGGGATAGATCGCGCCGTTACCGCTGGCGACTTCCTCGGCAAACGCCCGCGCATCGGAGGTAATCGCTCCACGCCCGCACGCGGCGGCCCAGGACAGCGCGCCACTGGTGCCGCGCTGGCGGCCGAGCAGGCCGAGTTTTTTCGATTCGCGGTACGGCAGCACCATCACATGGTGGGCCTGGATCGTCTGGGCAATCTCGTCAGCCGGCAGGTTCAGCCGCCAATCGATGACGCCTGCCAGGCCGAGGTCGGCGATCTGGCGGTTCAACTGCTCCAGGTAATTACCGCCCGCGCCAAACGCCATTTCGGCGGCCGTGCCACCGGCCAGGGTCAGGCGCACACGGTCACGCAATTGTGGGGCTTGCTTGAAGACGGCGGCCAGGGCCTGCAACAGGTCTTCAATGCCTTTGCCACGGTAGATAAAACCGAAATACAGCAGGTGCAGCGTGTCCAGCGGCGGCAAGGCCACGGCTGCAATCGCCAGGTTGGCGTGATGGATGACCGCCACCTTACCGGCCGGCAGTTGCATACGCTGGCTGAGGCAATCGGCGCCCAGGCGGGTGAGGGTGATCAGCCGCGTCAGGCCCCGCGCGATCTGGCGTTCTTCACGCAGGGTCAGCGGGTCTGCCAGCACCACTGCCGCCTGCGGCATCGGGCTGGGCAGGCGTTCCAGCAGGTTGAGCGGGAAGGGCAGGTGCTCGCGCCGCCACACGATGCGCTCGGGGTCATGCACGGTGGCCGTCAGCGGCAGGTCCGGGTAGGCCTTGCGCAACTCGCGCAAGGCCAGGAACTCCCCCAGGCGCCCGCCGCCCAGCTCGGCGTGGACAAGGTCTACGCTGCTCCAGTCGAACGCGGCAACGGCCTGCCTGATCGTCGCGCTCGAGCCTTCCACGCCACTCAACGGTGTCAGCACCGTCACGCCCAGTTGCTCCAATGCCGTCTTGAAATGGTTCGCATAGTCGGCGATCCCGTTTTTTTCCGGCGGCAAGGGTGCAAGCAGGGCGATGCGCATCAGAACGCCCCCCGGTATTTGCCGATGGTGCGCAGCACCTTGGCCGGCACTTCGAACTTGCGCCGGTTGATGATGATGCCATCGACTTTGCCGAACGCCGTATTGAGGATCGACAGCGCGTGCTCCACCACCGGCACCGTGCTCTTGCGGGCTTCGACCACCAGCGCGATCAGGTCGGCGCGGCGCAGGTTGACGAAGGCATCGCGGTTGTCCAGCAGCGCTGAGGCGTCCAGCAGCACCACTTCACCTGGCGCCGCCGGATCAACCCCGCCGACGCGCACGGTGATACCGTTTTCCTGGAGCAATTGGCGCAGTTGCTCCACCACGAAGGTCACCCCTTCACCGTGGCGCGCCGAGGTCAGCCCGAGGGTCAGGCCGCGTTCGGCCACGCGGTCCAGCTGCAGCAGGCCGTACAGCCGGTAAATGCTTGCATTGAACGCATTGGTGCCTTGCGCGGTGCTGGTGTCCAGCTCCGGCAACGTGGTCCACAGCGGCAGGCCGAACTTGCGTTCCACCAGGCCGCCATCGTGAATGCGCTGGTCGAGCAGGTAGCACAGGTAGACCACCAGCAGGCCGACGACGATGGCGAACGGGATCGCCAGCAACAGCATCAGCAGGGTTTTGGGGAAGATGCGGCCCGGGTTCAGGGTGGCTTCCTCGATCACCGCGATGTTGCTGATCTGGCTGTTATCCAACTCACGGTCGATGCGCGATTTCTCCAGGTTGTCCACGTACAGCGCGTAGTTGCGCTCGGTGGCGCCCAGCTCACGGGACAGGCGCGCCAGTTCCGGTTCAATCTCCAGCGCTTCCTTGCGTTGCGCCTCGAGGTTGACCAGTTGCTTCTGCTGTTGCACCAGCTGGGTACGCAGCGCCAGGTTGTTGCTGGACTCGTCGAGCAGCACACGCTGCAAGTGGATTTCCAGGGTGTTCGGTGCGCGGTTTTCCGAGCTTTGCACGGTGTTGCTTTCACTCGCGACCTGGACCCGCATCGCCTGAATCGACGCATCCAGGGCTTTGACCGGCGGCGCGTTATCGGTGTAGGTGCGCATCATGTCGGCTTTTTCCAGCAGCTTCTGGTTGAGCAGACGACGTAAATCCTGCTGCTGCGGGTTCAGCGCAATCTGGCGAACCGTGGTCACTTCCTTGGGTTGGGTCTTGAGCTGGGTGCGCGTGCTCGCAATGGCGCTGTCGGACGAAGCGATCAAGCGCGTGGTGTTGAAGGTTTCACCGCGCAGCACGTTGATGCGCTCGGACAAATCCTCCAGGCGATCGGTGATGCTCGCCGCGCCGATGCGGTTCAATTGGGCAAGGATCTGCTCCTTGTAGCTCTTGATCTCGGTGGCGCTGTTGGACACCTGGCCTTCATAGAAGACGTACAGGCTCTTGCGCCCCAGGGCCTGGGTGCGTTCGTTGATGTAGATCTCGACCCAACTCTTGACCACCGCCTGGGCGATTTGCGGGTCGCTCCACTTGAAGCTGATGTCCATCACCGTGGAGCCGGCCGCGTGGCTGACTTCGAAGTTCTTCTCCAGGCCTGCGGCGAGGCGCTCCACCGGCGTGGTCCGTTCAATCACGCCCACGGTTTCCAACACCACGCGCACCCCATCGAACACTGCGCCGATGCCGTTTTTGACGTAGTACTTGGTGCGTTGCCAGACGCCTTCGGGCGGCGGCATTTTGTCGATGACTTCCAGGTAATGCTCGGCCACCGCGCGTACGATCGGGCGCCCGGTGAGCAGGCGTTCCTCATCGACGATCGGGTCGCGCTGAGTGCTGGGCATCACCAGCGCCTGGCGATTGCTGATCTCGATCGGCAGCGTCGAATCACGCCCCGGCTTGACCAGCAGGCGCGCGGTGGATTCGAACTTGGCCGGCAGCAGGAACGCCCCCAGCAGAATGATCACCAGCGCCGCGATGGCCGCCAGCTTGAACTCATGCCGGAAGATGAAGAACAGGCGCAGAAGATCGCGAAAAGAACGGATCTCGATCATGGGATGTCGCTCCTTTAGTTACTGCCGCCGCTGGTTCGGGTGTAGTTGTAGCCAACCCCGATCGACTTGGTGAATGGGATCAGTTGGTTCAGGTAGGTATCCACGCCCTGGATGCGCTCGCCCACATTGGATTTGGGCACGAACACCACGTCACCGCGTTGCAGGGGCACTTGTTTGCGTCCGTTGGGGCCGGTCTTGAGGTATTGGCTGAAGTCCAGGAAGTAGGCGCGATAGACGCCCTGGGTATCTTCGCGCAGCAGCGCGACCATGCTCGCATTGCCCGCCGGGTTCACCCCGCCCGCGCCGATAATGGCTTGCTCCAGGGTGTTGGCCACTGCGATCGACACCGAGGTCGGGTTGTTCACCGCGCCGCCGACAATGATCGAATTGGCCGGCGCCTGGTTGATGTTCACCGTCACCCGCGGCTCGCGATACACCGGCGTGAGCTTGTTGGTCAGCTCGTTCGCCACTTCCGTCGGCGTGCGTCGGGCCACCTGGATCGGGCCCAGGAACGGGTAGTTGATCTTGCCGTCGCTTTGCACCGTGTACAGCGTCAGCTCGTAGATCGTACTGACGTTGAACGCCGACAGCGTCGGCATTTCCCCGGCGTCGCGCACGATGCGCAACTGATCGCCGACGCGGATGCGTTCCACCGCCGGCGGCAGTTGGGCAAGCTGGTCGAGGGCGCGCTTGCCGTCCTCGACCGTCTTGTCGTCGGGCGCAACGATGCGCGCGGGCGTATTGCAGGCGGCCAGGGCCATCATGGCCAGGACGAGCAGGGTTCGTTTCATCAAATAGGACTTCCTGTAGGTCATGATGCTCACCTCCAATAACCGGGGAACATGCTGATGCGCCGCTTGAGGGCCAGAGGTAGCCGGCGCTCCTGCTGGCCCAGCCGATAGCCGAGCAATTTGAACGCGCTGCGCACCAGCACTTCTGGTACGCGGTGCCAGGCACCGGCTGCGCGCAATGCCGCGAGTTCAGCCAGTACATAGCGTTTACCTTCACCGCCGGCATCGCCAAAGGCCTGGCGTATCCACGGTTCGCGACCGTAGAACACGCCAATGTCGAAGTAGCGGTGAAACTCGTCCATGAGTCGGTAATCGTGGGAGTGGTACACCTGCGCGGAGGCCGCGTAGCGCACGGTGTAACCTTCGATCAGCAGGCGTGCCGCGACGTAGGCGTCTTCGCTGCCGATCACATCGGCGGGGAAGCCGCCCACGGCGTGCAGGGCGCTGCGCCGGTAGACGGAAAACGAATCGGAGCTGAAACAGGTCTTGATCCCCAGTTCCGGCGCATCGGCCAGGCGCTTGCTGCGGCTTTGGGCCGGGTAATTGAAGTGACGCGACTGCGCGCCCAGCACACCGGCATCCGGATGCGGCAACTGGCGCCCGTAGGCCACGCCGTTGAGCGGGTCCTGCTGCAATTCCGCGAGCAGGTTGGCGAAGGTTTCCGGGGTGGCGGGGATGGCGTCCTGGGTCATCACGATCAGGGCGTCACCGCTCACTTGCTCGCTGGCCCAGCGCCGCGTGCCGCCATGATTGAAGGTGCGCGCGTCGATCACCTCGACCCGCGCACCGTAGTCGCGAAAGCGCGCCACGGTGTCATCGCTGGAGGCGCTGTCGACCACCAGCATGTCGTCCGGCTGCAGGGTCTGCATCTTCAGCGCGGGTAGCAGCCGCGCCAGGTGGCTGGAGGCGTTACGTGCCGGGATGATCAACGAGGTGCGCATGTCACTTCTTCACTTCGGCAGGCGCACGCCCGTAGATGTCATCGAAGCGCACGATATCGTCTTCGCCCAGGTATTCGCCGCTCTGCACTTCGATCATCACCAGATCGATGATGCCGGGGTTGGTCAGGCGGTGTTTGTGTCCGGCCGGTATATAAGTGGATTCGTTGGCGTTGATCAGGAATTCACGTTCGCCATTGGTGATCTGCGCCGCGCCGCTGACCACCACCCAGTGCTCGCTGCGGTGGTGGTGCATTTGCAGCGACAGCGACGCCTGGGGTTTGACCACGATGCGCTTGATCTTGAAGCGGCTGCTTTCCTCCAGCACGGTGTAGGTGCCCCACGGCCGGGTCACGGTGCGGTGCAGGCTGAAGGCCGGATGATTCTGGCGCTTGAGTTCGGCCACGATGTAGCGCACGTCCTGGCTGCGGTTGGCGTCGGCGATCAGCAGGGCGTCGGGGGTGTCGACGATGATCAGGTCACGCACGCCGACCGCACCGAGTACGCGCTTGGGCGAGTCGATGTAGCAGTTTCGCACGTCGTGCAGGATCGCTTCGCCATTGACCTGGTTGCCCTGGGCATCGCTGGGGGTGAGCTGGCGCAGGGCTTCCCAGGAACCGATATCGCTCCAGCCGATGTCGCACGGCACCACGGCCACTTGCTGGGACTTTTCCATCAGCGCCACGTCAATGGAGATGTCCGGCGCGCTGGCGAAGGCGTCGCTGTCCAGTTCGCGCTGGCGCGAGGTTTTGTTTTGCAGGTGCTGGCTGTGTTCGAGGGCGGCACGCGCAGCAATCAGAACGTCGGGGGCATGGGTGTTCAGTTCATCCACCAGAGTGCTGGCCTTGAAGCAGAACATGCCGGCGTTCCACAGGTGTTTGCCGCCGTCGAGGTAGGCTTGGGCGGTGGCCAGGTCGGGCTTTTCGACAAAGCGCTTGACCCGGTTGCCCAGGCTCAGCGCTTCGCCTTTTTCGATATAGCCGAAGCCGGTTTCCGGGTGGTCGGGCTGGATGCCGAAGGTCACCAGGTAGCCGGCTTCGGCCAGTTCGCGAGCCTGGGTCACTGCCTCGGCGAAGGCGCTTTCATCGAGCACCAAGTGGTCGGCGGGCATCACCAGCAGTTGCGCCTCGCCACCGAAATGTTCCTGCACATGCAGCGCCGCCACGGCGATGGCCGCAGCGGTATTGCGCCCGAACGGTTCGAGCAGCAGGTCCAGGGGCAGGTGGACCTTGTTGACGCTGCGGTAGTCGTCCAGGGTGCGAAACAGCAGGTCGCGGTTGGTCACCGTCAGCACGCTTTCCACACCCGGCAGGCGTGCGGCGCGCTGGAAGGTTTTCTGCAGCAGGCTCTGGCCGTCGCGCATGCGCATGAACGGCTTGGGCATGTTCTGCCGGGACACCGGCCACAAGCGTGTGCCCGAACCACCGGAAATAATGCAGGGAATCAATCCGTTGAGGGTATTCATCAATAGACTTCCTTGGTGGAAAGGACGGCCGGGACCGTCATGAAAACGATGTACAAGTCAAACCACACCGACCATTTGGAGATATATTCCAGGTCGTACTCGACGCGTTTCTGGATTTTGAACAGGGTATCGGTTTCGCCCCGATAGCCGTTGATTTGCGCCCAACCGGTGATGCCTGGCTTGACCCGATGCCGCGAGCTGTATTCGCTTACCGCCAGTTCAAAAGGAATGCCTGCAGCCTTGGTTGCGGTGGCGTGGGGGCGCGGGCCGACCATGGACATGTTGCCCAGCAGTACGTTGAACAACTGGGGCAGCTCGTCGATGCTGGTTTTGCGGATGATGCGGCCGACGCGTGTGATACGCGGGTCTTGACGGGTGGTCTGGCGTTCGGCGGTGAAGTCGCTTTGGTCAGTGAACATCGAACGGAACTTGAACACGCGGATTTCATTGTCGTTGTAGCCGTAGCGGTTCTGGCGAAACAGCACCGGGCCCTTGGAATCGAGCTTGATCGCGATGGCCGTCAACAGCATCACCGGAGACAGCACCACCAGGGCAATGCTGGCCAGCAACAGGTCTTCGCAGCGCTTGATAAAGGGCGCCCAGCCGCGCAGCGGTAGCTGCGAGGTGTTGAACATCAAGATACCGCCCACGTCGGTAATGCGGCTGTGGCCGTAGCGCAGGGCGGCCATGTCCGGCACCAGCATCACGTTCACCGACATCTGCCGCAGGCGATTGACCAGCCCAAGGATACGCTGCTCGGCAGACCACGGCAGGCAGATCATCACTTGGTTGACCTGCTCGGCGCGGATCAGTTTTTCCAGGTCGCGGGTGTTGCCCAGCAGCGGCAGGTTGCTCAGCTCCTTGGGGATGCGTTCGGTGCGGTCGTCGATAAAACCAATCAGGCCGGAGCGGATATCGCCATTGCGTTGCAGGTGGTCGGCGATATGCACGGCGGTGTCGGTGAAGCCCAGAAGCACCGTGCGTTGCAGGTATTTGCCCCGGCGCATCAGGCTGCGGTACAGGCGCAGCATCATCATGCGTTCCAGGCAGAACAGCCCAAGGCTTGCGAAGTACCAGGCCACAAGATTGCGCGGGTTCAACTGCGGGAACACCTGCAGGATCTGGTACATGAACAGCAGGATGCAGAACGCCGACGACCAGGCCACGATTTTGGCGCGCAAGCGCAGGCGGTTGCTGAACAGCTCTTCGGAATAGATGCCCAGGGCCTGGAACAAAATAATCGTCAGGAACGCGAAGAACAGCAACAGACCCAGAAAGCGCGAGCGCATTTCAAGTTCCATCGGGTCGATGAAAAACGCCAGCACCAGCGGCGGCAAAATGGCAGTCAGGCCATGGATCAACTTGACAAAAATGACAAAAAATTCAACGAAACCTGCACGAGTCAAAAACAAACTGACAACTGATGACTTCTCTCGCATACGAACATCCCTCATTGCATACCAGGTTCGCTTTGCGACTGTTCAACTGAGCAGGCGGAGCGCTGCATCTGGTTAAAACGCAACCATCATCCAAGTGGAACCATCCAAATGAAGGTAGTTTTGCGGGGAAAAGGTAAAAAAAGATTCCTTATGCGAATTGGCCAATAAATTGACGTCGTGCTGGATTTGGCATTGCTGGGAGGTAGAACAGGCTTCTGCATGTCATATGCTTGACGTTCCTTGTACTGGCACTTGGCATTGGGGGGGGGGGTAATTTTGAGTGTAGGAACAAATGTGAGAATTTTCCTGCCAGCTGTGAAAAGGTTTTTTCGCGTGGCAGGAAAAGGGGACGCGCAGGGGCGATTAAGTGAAGCAATCGCCGCTAAGAAGGGGGGTTAGAACGTGCCTTTCAAACTGACGGTGAAATTGCGCGGTTCGCCATAAAAATTACCCCAGGACGCCGTGCCTACGGTTTGATAATAATTTTTGTCGAAGAGGTTTTTGCCGTTCAGCGCGAGGGTCCACGTGTCATCCACACGGTACGCCAGGCGCGCATCCCACAGGGCATAACCGGCTTGCTCCAGCTTGATGCCCTGCATCCGGTAATTGCTGCTCTGTGCATTGACGCCAGCTCCCACGCTCCATTTGGACAACGCGCCATCAAGCTGGTAGTCGCCCCACATGCGCAGCATGTGCCGGGGCACGTAGGTATTGGACGCGCCACCTTCAAGGCTGCTGTCGATATTCTTCAACGATTTGGTCTGGGTGTAGGTGTAGCCGCCGGACACCTGCAGACGCTCGAGCAATTGGCCGCTGACTTCGGCTTCGATACCCTGGGCGCGTACTTTGCCGGTGTCGGTATAGCAATAGCCATCGGCGGAGGTCGGGCAAAAACTCAGGAAGTCGGTCTCGGCGCCGTTTTTCTCGATCGCGCGGAACAGCGCCAGCGAGCTGTTGAGGCGCCCGTCGAACCATTCGCCCTTGATGCCCAGCTCGTAGTTGTTACCGATTTTCGGTTTGAGCGCCGCGCCATCGGCCGTTGCATAGGCACTCTGCGGCTGGAAGATATCGGCGTAGCTGGCGTATACCGACAGGTGCTCATTGAGGTCATAGATCAGCGCGGCAAATGGAGTGACTTCGCCGCTTTCTTTGGTGTGTGCGTCTTGCACGCTCCATTCGCCCCAGCCCAGGTTGTTTGACTGGCGGCGGTTGTCGTACCAGCTTACTCGGTTGCCGACGATAAACATCAACGGCTCGGCCAGACGCAGGCGCAGCGTGGCGTAGGTGCCGTATTGCGTGGCGGTTTCCTTGACCGTGCCGCCGCGGTACATGTTCGGCCAGAAGGTGTCATTGGCCGGTTCCGGGAAATGGTGGTCGGGTTGATAAATGCTTTGGCGCCTGGGCAAGTTCTGGATCGCGTAGATGTCGTCCTGGGTGCCACGGCTGCCGTTGGCGCCGAGGATCAATTCGTGCTCCAGGCCGAAGGCTTCGAACTGGCCGTCCACGTAGGCATCGAGGCCGACGTCCTTGTGGTCGTAATCCATCAAGGCTGCATAGGAATTGGCGGTAGGCAGCGGGTTGCCGTAAGCGATGGTGCCTTCGCTGGCGGCATACTTGGTGTCTTGCAGGTTGCGGCTGTGCACGGCGGCGACTTTGAGTGTCCAGTCGTCGTTGAAGTGATGGGTCAGGTCGGCGAAGAACGTGGCACGACGGCTTTGCCAGTCGTTCCAGGATTGGCCCAGGCACGTGGAGCGGCTGAGCTTGGCACTCTTGCCGTCGCTGTAGCGCGGCAAGCCACCCCAGCACGGGCTGGCATCGACGTCTTCATAACTGGCGCCCAGGCCCAGAGTGGTGTCGGGGTTGAGATCGATGTCCAGCGCGCCGTAGAACGCGCGATCCTTGCGCTTGGAAATATCCATATAGGAGCCGCGATCCTGTTGGCTGAACGCCGCACGGCCACGCACGGTGCCACTGTCATTGAGCGGGCCGCCGGTGTCGACATCGGCGCGGTAGTTGTCCCAGGTGCCTGCGGACAGCGACAGGCTGGACGTGGGCCTGGCCTGCGGTCGCTTGCGCACGAAATTCACCGCGCCGCTGGCGGTGCCGGCGCCCTTGAGCATGCCGGCCGCGCCTTTGAGCACTTCCACACGGTCATAAATCGCCATATTGGCGCTGAAACTGTCGGCTTGTACGTAGTCCTTACCCATGTCCAGCGGCACGCCGTCGTACTGGTACTGGCCAAGCATCTTGAAACCACGGGAATAGAAATACTTGCCGCCCATGGGCGATTCATAAGTGGTGATTCCCGGCGTGCGCTCCATCACGTCGTCGATGGTGGTGACGTTCTGGTCGTCCATCAATTGGCGGGTCATCACACTCACCGACTGCGGCGTTTCGCGCAGGCTGTGTTCGCCTTTGCCAATGGTGACCGCACCAGTGGTGTAGGCGCCGGTGCCGTCGGTCATCGCTCCCAGGCGATCGCCTGTGATCATTGTCGCGCCCAGGTTCAGTGCGCCGGTATCGGCCGTTTGCGGCAGCAGCAGCCAGGTGCTGTTGCCCTGGCGTTGGGCTTGCAGGCCCTGGTCACGCAGCAATTGGGCCAGGGCTTGCTCAGGGTCAAAGCTGCCGTTGAGCCCGCTGCTGCTTTTGCCGGCGACGCTGCTGGCGTCGTAGGACAGGCTGATCCCGGCCTGGCGGGCGAACTGGTCGAGTGCCGAAGCGAGCGGGCCGGGTGCGATCCGCCAATCGCGGGCCTGGGTGTCGGCGGCACTCTCGGCCAGCGCTGTCATGGGCAGGCTGGCACTGCCCAGGCAGACGCCGAGCAGGGCGGCCCGTACCGCGTGCTTGAGGGATGAACATTGGGAGGGGAACGCTTGCATGACCGCGGATGCTCCTGAAGGAAGTGGCTGAATCCGGCCTGTTGATCGGCCTTTCCTTACAGGTCGAGCGGCAATGAGAATTCACCTCATTTATTTTTTTCGGTCAAGCCCGCGAGGACAGCGTCACCCAATAGCGGCTGCGGTAGGTCAGGGTGACCGGCAACGACTGGGCCAGCAATTGCAGCACCTGATCGGTGTCGTCCAGTTGATACGTGCCCGACACCCGCAGCGCGGCCACGGCTTCGCTGCAACGCACCAGGCCGTGGCGGTAGCGGCCCAGTTCGGCCAGGAAGGCATCCAGGCGCATGTTGTGGGCGCTGATGACACCTTCGCTCCAGGCCCAGGGATCGAGACCGTTGACCGGGGCAGGGCGCACGTCGCTGCGGTCGAACAGCACCTGTTCGCCGGGCTTGATCACGTGGCGTGCGTGAGCGGCGTGGCGGTCGGCAAACACCGCCACCGCACCCTGTTGCACCACCAGCAGCGTGCCGTGGGATTCTTCACGCACCAGAAAGCGCGTGCCGAGTGCGCGCAGGTCACCGTCGCGGGTGTGTACCCAGAACGGGCGATTATCGGCGCCGGTATTGATCAACACCTCACCCTGACGCAGGCTCACCAGGCGCCGCTCGGCATTCAGCGCGACATCGATAGCACTGGCGCTGTTGAGCTGCAGCTTGCTGCCCTCGTTCAACGCCACCCAGCGCCGCTCACCGGTGGCGGTGCGGTAGTCGGCCATCAGCGCGGGCAGGGGCGTGTAGTCGCGGCCCAACCAGGTCAAACCGGCGGCACCGGCCAACAGCCCGAGCAGCTTCAAGCCATCACGACGGCTGATGCGCTGGCGCGCGCCATCCAGTGCACGGCGACCGATATGCGCGGGCAGTTGGCTGAAATCGTCATTCATCGTCGCCACGCGCTGCCACGCCAGTTGATGCGCGGCGCTTGTGTGCAGCCACTGCTCAAAGGCGGCGGTGGCGGCGTCGTCAGCGCTGTTGAAGCGCAGTTGGATCATCCACTGGATCGCCTGGTCCACCAGGCGCGGGTCAATAGTCGGCATAGCGCAACCGATAACAGGCATGCAGCGCCTTGGCCAGGTCGCGCTCCACCGTGGCCCTGGACACGCCCAGGCGCACGGCGATTTGCGGGCAGGTCAGGCCGTCCAGTTGAGCCAGCAGGAAGGCCTCACGCACGCGCGGTTTGAGTTGATCGAGCAAACGGTCGATGCGCTCCAGGCTGTCGATGATCAACAAGCGGGTTTCCTCGCAAGGCACTTCGACCTGCGGGAAATGCGCAAGGCTTTCCAGGTAGGCACGCTCAAGTTCGCGGCGTCGGTACTGGTCGATCATCAGACTGCGCGCAATGCTGCTCAGGTAAGCGCGCGGTTGCTGCAAGGTCTGTTGCCGGCGCGCGTTGAGCAGGCGCACGAAGGTTTCCTGGGCCAGGTCGGCGGCGTGCTCGCGGCAGCCGGTACGTCGGCTCAACCAGCCGCGCAGCCAGGCATGATGGGTTTGGTACAGCTGGCCGATGGCGGCAGGGTCCAGTGGGTGATCGCTCGACATGGGCATCCCGGCGCAGCCGTCTTAATTGATAATGTTTCGCATTCTAGTCGTTGAGTGTGGGAATGGGCAATCGGATGTCGAGCACGGTTCAAAGGGTGGGTGGGGGCTTGCTCCCGATGAGGACGTGTCAGCCAATGCTTTTGTGACTGACACACTGCAATCGGGAGCAGGCCCCCTCTCACATTTGGCTCTGTATGCGTCAGTGGGAACTCAGGCGCCAGCTCAACCCAAGCGTGCCGCCGCCCGCGCAACAATCTCTGCGCGCACTCTGCGCGATTCTGCCGTGCGCTTGTTGGCTTCCTCCAGCACGTGCCTTGGCGCCGTATCCGGGCGGCCCGAGTCGAACGGCGGTGCGGGTGCATATTCGATTTGCAATTGCACCAGTTGCGCCGCCGCTTCGCTGTATAACTCCGCCGCGAGGGTCAGCGCGAAGTCGATGCCGGCCGTAATCCCACCACCGGTAAACAGGTTGCCGTCACGCACCACGCGCGCTTGCACCGGAATGGCACCCAGTGGCGCGAGCAGGTCGTGGTAGGCCCAGTGGGTGGTGGCCTTGCGACCGCGCAGCAAACCCGCCGCGCCCAGCACCAGCGAGCCGGTGCACACCGACGTCATGTAGCGCACGGTCTGCGCCTGGGCCTTGAGAAAGTCCAGGGTGCCTGGGTCTTCCATCAAGGCGCCGACGCCCGAGCCGCCGGGCACGCACAGTACATCCAGGTTCGGGCAGTCGGCGTAGGTCATGGTTGGCGTAAACACCAGGCCGGTGCTGGAGGTGATCGGCGCCAGGTCCTGCCACACCAGGTGCAGTTTTACGTCCGGCAGCGAACCGAGCACGTCATAGGGGCCGGTCAGGTCCAGTTGCTGGATGCCGGGAAATAGCAGGAAGCCGATGTGCAGGGTCATGGATGACGCTCCAATAAAGGGGTGGACGGCTTCACTGTAGAGGCCTAGGCTTTGGCGAATACGCCATTGAACCCACAGATCACGCCAATGATGCCCAGAGTCATTCATGTCCTCGCTTTCGATAATGCCCAGGTACTCGATGTCACCGGGCCTCTGCAGGTGTTCGCTTCGGCCAATGACCTGGCGCGCCAGCGCGGTTTGCCCTTGCCCTATGCGGTGAATGTGATCGCTGACCAGGCCAAACCGGTGGTGACATCGGCGGGCCTGGCGCTGCTGGCCGATCCGTTGCCCGGCGTCGACCAGCCGTGCGACACGCTGGTGATCGCCGGCGGCTGGGGCGTGTACGGCGCCGCCGAAGACCCGGCGCTGGTGCACTGGGTGCGGGAAAAGTCGCGGCACACCCGGCGCATGGCCTCGGTCTGCACCGGCGCTTTTCTGCTGGCCGCCAGTGGCTTGCTCGACGGTTGCCGCGTGGCCACGCACTGGACGCGCTGTGAAGAACTGGCGCGCAAGTTTCCCGCACTGACGGTGGAGTCCAATCCGATTTTCATCCGGCAAGGCGCGCTGTGGACCTCGGCCGGTGTGACCGCCGGTATCGATCTGTGCCTGGCCCTGGTGGAGGAGGACCTGGGACGCGCCGTCGCCCTGGAAGTGGCGCGGCACCTGGTGGTGTTTCTCAAACGTCCCGGCGGGCAGTCGCAATTCAGCGTGACCCTGTCGCTGCAAAAGAGCGACAGCCGCTTTGCCGAGTTGCACGCCTGGATCGCCGAGAACCTTAAGTTGGATTTGAATATCGCCACCCTGGCCGCCCAGGCCGGCATGAGCGAGCGCAGCTTTGTGCGTCATTACCGTGCCGAAACCGGCCAGACCCCGGCGCGGGCTGTGGAGCTGCTCCGTGTGGAGAGCGCGCGCCGGCAATTGGCCGACAGCAGCACCTCGATCAAACGCATAGCCATGCAGTGCGGGTTTGGCTGTGAAGAGACCCTGCGACGCAGTTTCCTGCGGGCCCTGTCGGTAACGCCCCAGGCTTACCGCGAGCGCTTTTCACCGTTGTAGCAATTCCAGCAGGGCTGCCAGGGTGGCCTGCGGCGCTTCCTGGGGAATATTGTGGCCCACGCCGGGCAGCACCTGCCGTCGATAAAAACCGCTGAAATGCTCGATATCGTCGTCTTCTGCAGGTGGCGGCCCCACACCGTCATCGGCACCGCACAGCGAAATGCTTGGCACCGAAATCGGCGGTTGCAGCGCCAACGCCTGCTCGATGAACGCCAGCGCCGGGTCGCCCGGCGCGTACATGAAGCGATGGCGGTAGGAATGGATCACTAGCTCGACAAAATCCGGGTTGTCGAACGAGGGCGCGGTTTGCCCATACAGGCTCGGCCCACGCGCCCAGGACGGCGACCACAACAACCACAACAGCTCGCACAATTCCCGTCGGTTGGCAGTCAAGCCATCCACGCCGCGCTGGGTGTGAAAGTAATACTGATACCACAGGCGGTGTTCTGTTTCAGGTGCGCGCGGCTTGAGTGACTGGGCGATGTTCTGGATGTTGTAGCCGTCACCGGTCACCAATCCGCGCACCCGTTCCGGCCACAGCGCCGCGACGATACACGCGGCACGCCCGCCCCAGTCATAACCGGCCAGGGTGGCGCAGGGGATTGACAGCGCATCCATGAAATCCAGCAAGTCCTTGCCCAGCGCCGCCTGTTGACCGGAACGCATGACCTGCTCACTGATAAAACGCGTCGGGCCATAACCGCGCAGGTAGGGCACCAGCACGCGGTAACCCTGTTCGGCCAGGCCTGGCGCGATTTCGTCGTAGCCGCGAGGGTCGTAGGGGAAACCGTGCAGCAGGATCACCGGGTCACCCTCGAGCGGACCGTGGGTTTCATAGGCGATATCGAGCATGGGCGTGCGCACGTAGAGCAGTGGGGCGAGGGTGGTCATGATCGGCTCCTGAACAGGCGGGAAATCATGGCTGCCACACCGTTTTCGCGCCACTGAGTTTACGGTCCAGAAACGTCGCCGCACTGATCAGCGCCAGATGGCTCAACGCCTGGGGCGTGTTGCCCAGGTGCCGGGCCTGGCTGTCGAACTCTTCGGCATACAGCCCCAGCGGGTTGGCGTAGCGCAGCAGTTGTTCGAACTCCAGATGGGCTTTTTCCACCTGGCCGGCGCGGGCCAGGCATTCGACGTACCAGAACGAACACGCGGCAAATGCGCCTTCAGTGCCTTGCAGCCCATCGATCTGGCTGTCGTCGTTGCGGTAACGGTAGACCATGCCATCGCGAACCAGGCTTTTCTGGATCGCCTCCAATGTCGACAGCCAGCGCGGATCGGTGGCGGCAACGAAGCGCACCAACGGCATCAACAGCATCGAGCCGTCGAGGGCGGTACTGCCGATGTGCTGCACGAAATGCCCACGTTCTTCGTTCCAGAAGTTGCTCCAGATATCGGCATAGATCGCCTGGCGGGTCTGGTCCCAACGGGCGAACGGCGCCGGTAACGAGCGCTTGGAGGCCAGGCGGATCGCGCGGTCCACGGCCACCCAGCACATCAGGCGCGAGTGCAGGAAGTGATGCTGCTCGCCGCGCATTTCCCAGATGCCGACATCTTGCTGATTCCAGATTTCGCAGACTTGATCGACCACTTCAACGGTGTGCTTCCAGCCCTCGTGGGAGATGGCTTCGCCGTATTTATTGACCAGGTAAACCGCGTCCATCAGTTCGCCGTAGATATCCAACTGAACCTGGTCGAACGCTTCATTGCCGACGCGCACCGGCTGTGCGCCGCCATGACCACTGAGGTGATCCAGGGTGGTTTCCGGCAGCTCCTGGCGGCCATCGATGCCGTACAGGATGTTGATTTTGGTCGGCTGGCCGCAGCAGTCGCTGACCCGCCCCTTGAGCCAGCGCATGTAGGCGTTGGCTTCCTCGACAAAACCCAGGCGCATGAACGCGTAGACGGTAAACGAAGCGTCGCGGATCCAGGTGTAGCGGTAGTCCCAATTGCGCTCGCCGCCGGGCGTCTCGGGCAAGCCGAAGGTCGCGGCGGCGATGATGGCGCCGTGTTTGCGTGAGGTCAGCAGCTTCAGCGCGAGGGCCGAGCGGTTGACCATTTCACGCCAGCGTCCGCGGTAGTTCGATTGACTGATCCAACTGCGCCAGAACTTCAAGGTGCGTTCCAGGTAGAGCTCGGTGCAGGCGTTCGTCACGCGTGGATCGTCCTGGCCGCCGAGGACGAACTCGGCGCTCTCGTCCTGGGCCAGGGTGAAGCTGGCCGTGGCCACATGTTCGTCGAGGGTCAATGGGTGGCTGCCCGCCAGCCGCAGTCCGGGCTGACCGTCCGCGTTGAACAACACGCCTTGATCGACCGCCTTGGCGTGGGTCTTGGCGCGGGCATAGTCATGGCGCACGGCGCAGCGCAGATGGAACGTCGCCGTGCCGCTGACCACTCGCACGCGGCGGATCAATAAAGGTAGATCATCGACCTCTTCGCTGACGGCCAGCAAATCAGTGATTTCCACCACCGCCGCATCGCTGAGCCAGCGGGTTTGCAGCACATTGGTGTCGGGCAGGTAGATCTGCTCGCGGCGTGCATTGGGCAAGTCCGGGGTGAGCTGGAAGGTGCCGGCCTCGGGGCTGTCGAGCAACGCGCAAAAGATCGATGGACTGTCGAATTCCGGCCAGCAGAAAAAATCGATACTGCCCTGGTCATTCACCAACGCCGCGCTGCGCATGTCGCCGATGATGCCGTGGGCATCGATGGCACTTTGTGGTTCGTTTTTCAAATCAACCATTGCCACGAAACTCCGGATAAAGGCTCATGCCGCCATCGATGAACAGCGTGCTGCCGACCACGTAATCGGACGCGTCGCTGGCCAGCCACACCACCGCATTCGCCACATCTTGCACATCGCCGACGCGGCCATAGGGAATCAACTTGAGCAGCTCCTGTTCGGCGGCGCCTTCAGTGGCAGCACGGTTGATCGCCGTGCGAATCGCCCCCGGCGCAATCCCGTTGATGCGAATGCGCTGCTCGCTGACTTCCTGGGCGAGGGTGCGCATCAGCATCTCCACACCGCCCTTGGACGCTGCGTAATTCACGTGCCCGGCCCAGGGAATCACCTGGTGCACCGAACTCATGTGGATGATCTTGCCGGCTGCGCGGGACACGCCCTCACGCACGCCCTGGCGGTTGAAAATCCGCACGGCGGCGCGCGCGCAGAGAAATTGGCCGGTGAGGTTGACGCCGATCACGGTGTTCCAGTCCTCCAGGCTCATGTCGACCAGGTTGGCGTCTTTCTGCAGGCCGGAGTTGGCGACGAGAATATCCAGGTGGCCGAAGGCGTCGAGGGTCTGGGCGAACAGGCGTTCGACGTCGGCTTCTTTCGACACATCGCCAGCAAGAGCAATGGCTTGGCCGCCATTGGCATTGATCTGTGCCGCCAGCGCCTCGGCCGGTGCCGCCTGGGAATTGTAGTTAAGCACCACGGCTGCTCCGGCTTCGGCCAGCGCCTTGGCGGCGCCTGCGCCGATACCGGAACTGGCGCCGGTGACCAGGGCCACTTGTTGATCCAACGAGAGTTGCATGGACTGCCCGCCTTTACTGTGTGAGTTCAGTTAGCTGACTGGCAGGGCAGCGCACAAGTTCAGCTTCGAGCATTACGACGAGTTGTTCGGAACCCGTAAGCGCTGCCTGAGGAATCGTCAACTGGCCGAAGACCTGGCCCACGACACCTTTGTGCGTACGGACCAGCGTCGGGTTCTGAGCCTGCGATTTGCATTGTGCTGTGGTGGGAAAATTTCGCGGTTCGCTCTTCATCTGTCACGACCTCCTTCCTACCCGCATTCAGAAGTTTTCAACACGTCGAGGAACCCAATGCCATGGCTTTGCCACACAGCAAATGCCTGCTGGTGCAGACCTGCGCCACGGTTTATTGATCGCTGGCACGGCTGCAGCAGCAAGGCACCGCCCTAACTCAGAACTGGAGCACCACATGTCGGTATCCGCATCCAATCAAGCGTACACCCCATCGACGGACAACTTCGCGCAACCCTCTGCGGGCGCGCAGGCCAGCCCTGCGGCCAAGGCAGCAGGCGCGGCGGGCCCGAGTTTCGAGCCATCGGCGAGTCAGTCCGGCCCGGTTTTCGATAGCGCAACGCAGTCTTCGAAATCCGCCTTCAATCCAGGCCCACCTCCACGGCCCAACCCCACGCTGCCGGACCCTTACTACGGCAAGCAGAGCAACGAGGTACTGGCTCAGGGGCTGTTGAATAAATACAACGCCTTCAAACCCTGGTACGCCCCGACCGTTACGCCTGAGCATCTCAATAACCTGGCAGGTCGGCCCCTGACCGGTAACCCGGAGCGCGATTCGAATATCAGGCTGGCCAGGGAGTTGCTCAAGCGCCCAGGCTTGACGCAAGCCCTGGATCGAAATAGCGGAACGGGGGCTTTGGATCAGTCCCTGTCCAAGGACGACATCAGTAAATTCATTCTTTCGTCCAATCCACTGAAGCTTCAGGACGACAAGCAACTTGCCCAGAATGTCCTGAATAACTTCAACGCGTTGAAAGGGCCGTGGTGGAGCGCCGACAGAAACGCCATCGATGTCAATACGTTTGCAAAGTACGCCTCGCGCCCGCTGTATGGTCATGGGCCAACCGACAGCATTACCCAACTGTCGAGGGAAATCATGAATCGTTCGGAGCTCAAGGGCTCGATGGACAACGTTTTCGGGTTCCTGCGCGACGGCAAGATCACTCGAGACGACCTGTATCGGCTTCTGCGCTAAGACCTGGCCCTATTGCGTTGCATCGGCTGGCGGATTCGCAGCCGCGAAATCACCCGTCGGTGATACGGGAACCATTTGCAAGGATTTACCACGAAGAGAGCATCCATCGGTCTGCCCGTGGATGCCTTCGTCTACTGGAACAGGTAATGGCCTATGAATTCGACATCATTTGAACCTCGCCAGTCTCACTCCCAGTACGCTGTTGCAAGCCTGCCTGCCCCGGAAACTATGGAACGAAGCCCTGGCAAATCTCAAGCCAAGGGGCTCAACCTCACGTCTTCGCCGAAGTTCAGTTTCAAGGCGCCTACGACCGAAGACTTCGACAGGGGCTCGCGAGCGACAGCAGAAGGACCGGCTCCCCGGTCTGCGCTGTCCTTGCTCGAAACGCTCTGGAGCAAATTATTACGTCGGCCATGACCGGCCGGCCTGGCCCGTTACAAACGCTCAAGTTTTACCCCGCCCATGCCCAGGACTTGTCGGAACCATTGGTTTCAGGTTGCCACACATCCGTTGCCTGTCTCGTGCTGACAGTCGACGCGAGTTTGAAGACTGGGCACTCCAGGTTCAGTTAATGGAATCTAAATAGGGTGGGAATGAACATGACGAACGGGATTACTCCAGGCTATGGAATACCTTTAATACCGAATCAGGGGCCTGCGCCGGCCAGTGGTGGTTACACGCGGCTCAGCGTCGTCGACAAGGCGATCGGTACTCAGCAACCGCAGGCAACGAACTCAGGTTTTGTCTCGAACAGCTTGATGGTCAATGGCGCCAGCCGGCATTTCGACGGTCAGGGCTTGTATGGCGGAATGTCGAATGTGGGAAACCCCTATACCAGCTCGGATGATCACCTGCTGGCGACAGACCTGAACAGCAACTTTGCCATGCTCGATAAGTTCAAGACAGATGGTCATCTGACCCAGAGTGGGCTGCAAAAAATTGCCGGTGAGGATGTGCACAAAAGCAGCGTCTCCGAACGCACCATCATGTTGGCCAGGGAGATACTCAACCGCCCCAGGCTCAACGAAGCGATTCTGGTGGATGGCGGTAAAATCACGCCTGAAAGCTTGGCCAAGGCTTCCGCACTGCTCACAGGTAACACCAGTCCCAATACTCAAAGTGCAGACCCGTTCCATAGCATGTCCAATGCCCAGGTCGTTACTGCATTCAGGGGCATGTTCGATCAACTGCGCGATAAATCGGAAGATTTCGCCTGGCCTTTCGATAAACATAGATTTGTGAAAACAGACACGCTTGTTGAAATGAGCAAGGATCCTGACGAACTGGACAGTAAAGGTAATGTCGTGCGGGACCCGGCCAACGGTTTCCCCAAAAAGAAATACAGCGAACAGCAGGTGTATCTGGCCAAGAACATTGTTGAAAGACCGGGCCTGCTTGATTCGCTGGACGGCTATAAGGCAAATGGCTACGAACTCACTGGAAGCCGTAACAACGATGGCTGGCTGAAGAACTACAGCATCGATCGATGGTTGGAAAACGATAAGAAAGAAAAGGGCAACTGAAGGCGCCGCAGATGCATGAGCGGGTTGTATGAATCAAGCCGCTCATACAAACGGGTTTATACGCGCAATATTTTCCCGCTGATTGCCACCGCCGCCAGCAACCCACCGATCAGCAGGAAGGCGGTTGCCACGCTGCTGCCATGGGCAATGAACCCGATCACTGCCGGCCCTGCCAATATGCCTGCATAGCCCAGCGTGGTAATGGCGGGTACGGCAATGTGTTCTGGCATCACGTTCTGCCTGCCGACGGCGGTGTACAGCACCGGGACGATATTGGAGCAGCCGGCGCCCACCAGCGCGTACCCGAGCAGCGCCATTTCCCAGGCAGGGGAGAGCGTCGCCAGGAACACACCGGCCGCGGCCAGCGTGCCACCGGCCACGATCACCCGGGTTGCACCCAAGCGCCGCACAATCATGTCGCCGGTCAAGCGCCCTGCGGTCATGGTCAGGGCGAAGGCCGCGTAGCCCAGGCCTGCATACGCCGGGTCCACGCCACGCTCGGCGCTGAGGAACACCGCGCTCCAGTCCAGTACCGCGCCTTCGGCCAGGAACACGATGAAACACAAGCAGCCGATAAACAGCACCACGCCGTGAGGAATGGCAAACGCCGGCCCCGAGCTTTCACTGCCGTAGGGCAGCAAATGCGGCGCGGCCTTGAGCAGCGCCACTACCATGATGACGATCACCACCAGGGTTGCCTGCAACGGCGACAGGCCCAGCCCCAGCAAGCCGGAGACGCCCGCCGCGCCGACAATGCCGCCCAGGCTGAACAAGCCGTGGAAGCCCGACATCATGGTTTTCCCGCTGGCGCGTTCAACAATCACCGCTTGAAGGTTGACGGTCGAATCCACGGTACCCAGGCCGGCGCCAAACAGAAACAACCCCGCCATCAATAGCGGAATCGAACTCACGGTGGCCAGCATCGGCAGCGCCAGGCAGATCATGATCGTGCCGGCCGTCAACACCCGCCGGCAGCCGAAGCGCGACGCCAGCACCCCCGCCACGGGCATGGCTAGGATCGAGCCTACCCCCAGGCACAACAACAACAGACCAAGCGTGCCCTCGTTGAGTTGCGCGCGCGCCTTGGCGTACGGCACCAGCGGCGCCCAGGCCGCGATGCCGAAGCCTGCAATGAAAAAAGCGATACGGGTCGACATTTGCTCCAGCCGCCCGGGAACCACGGGGGCGGAAGTGGGAATGGCAGTCATGAATAATCCTTGGTATTGCGTTCAACGAACGATGTCCAGCGCGACATCCTGGCATATCAGTCCTCGTCGAGCGAGTGGGGTTCCCCCTGGGACCATAGTTGGACTTGATAAAGACACTTCCATTCTCGCCGTACGAATCTTCTGTTTTATTTTCAAAGGGCCGTTTTTTTCCTGAAATCGCTAAGCTTCAGAGCGTTCAGGCGCTTTTTCTCGATCAGCATTTGCGGCAATTAACGAGGGGGAGCTTTTAATCAGTTGGTTATTGACGGCGGGTAACAACGGATGGTTGACGCGTTTGTTTCGTCACGTTTCAAATTAATGATTCCAGGCGTCGCTGCCAACTTGCAGGTACTCGCTTTCGAAGGCTGTGAGTATCTTGATCGACCCTATTTCATACAGGTACAACTCGTCAGCGAAAATCCTGCCCTGGATCTGGAGGCATTGCTCCATCAGCCGGTCTATCTGGATCTGGGCGAAACGGATCAAGGCCTGCACGGGCTGGTCTACGCCATCGGTCGCGATGCCGCGGGGGCCCGGCTCACCCGTTACCACCTTACGCTCGCCCCCCGCTTGGCGTGCCTGGCCCATCGCCTTGACCAGCGGATTTTCCAGCAGCGTAGCGTGCCGCAGATCATCGCCAGCGTGCTTGAACAACACGGCATCCTGGCAGATGCCTATGCCTTCGAGCTGGGCCCGGTGATTTATCCGCCTCGGCCCTTCTGCGTGCAGTATGCGGAGACTGATCTGCACTTCATTCAGCGACTGTGCGAGGAGGAGGGTATCCATTACCACTTTCGCCATAGTGCCGACAGTCATTTGCTGGTGTTTGGTGATGATCAAACGGTGTTTCAGCGCCTGCCGATGCAGCGATACTGCTCGACGATTGATCCGATGGCCGCAACCCACGGGGTAAAGCGCTTCGATATTCGCCTGGAAACCCGCAGTCGGCGAACGGTGCGCCGTGATCATGACTTCGAACACCCTTCACTGCGGCTGCAGGATGCCGCTGGCTGTGCACCTGGCGCAGCACATGAGGACTACCGTTACCCGGCAGGTTTCACGAGCCGTGCACGGGGGGCGCAATTGACACGTCGCAGTCTGGAGCGACATCAGTCCGACCATCATCGCGCGTCGGGCAGCAGTGACCAGCCCCTGTTGCGCAGTGGTCACTTTCTTGAATTGCAGGACCACCCGGATCCGACCTGCAATGACCTGTGGTTGCTCACCTCGGTGCGCCACGAAGGCTATCAGCCCCAGGTCCTGGAGGAATCGACAGGCGATACGGACAGCTTCGTGGGGTATCGCAACCGTTTCACTGCGACCCCATGGCGTGCCGTGCATCGGCCACCCCTCAAACATCCCAAGGCGCTCATTAACGGTAGCCAGACGGCGACGGTTACGGGGCCTGCGGGCGAGGAAGTGCACTGCGATGAATACGGTCGCGTGAAGGTGCGTTTTCATTGGGACCGGCTGGACAGGTCGGATGATAAAAGCAGCTGCTGGGTGAGGGTCGCAACCGGTTGGGCTGGTGCCGGGTTTGGCGCCATGATGATTCCCCGGGTGGGCATGGAGGTACTGGTGACCTTCCTGGAGGGTGACCCGGACCAGCCGGTGATCAATGGTTGCCTGCCCAATGCATTGCACATGCCGGCCTTTTCCCTGCCGCAGCACAAGACCCGTAGCGTTTTGCGCAGCTGCAGCGTTCCTGGTGGCGCGGGCAGTAACGAGCTGCACCTGGAAGATCGTCGTGGTGAGGAGCTGATCTACCTGCGCGCCCAGCGCGACCTGGAGCAGCACGTGGGCCATGACTGTCGGTTGGAAGTGCTCGGTGAGCGCAGTGAGATCATCCGAGGCTTGAGCACGGTTCATCTTAAGAGCGGTGAGCAGCGCCACATCGCGGGCGACCGCCGCATTGTGCTGAAGGCCAGCGATCACCTCGCCGTGCAAGGCGATAGCCACACTCAGGTGACCCAGGTGATGGTGATCGAAGCCGGTCAACAGATTCACCTGAAGGCGGGGGCCAGCCTTGTCATCGATGCGGGCGCCCAGTTGAGTTTCAAGGCGGGCGGCGAGCATTTGCAGATTCAGGCCGGCGGGATTTTCAGCAGCCGGCCCATCACTGTCGGTGGTTCGCCAGCCGTTGCAAGGTCGGCCAACCCTTTGTCTGTTGCGGGCCCGCCAGAGGTGTCGATGGTGCAGGGGCTTATCACGGATATGGCCGGCCAACTGGATGCGGATTTTTGCCCCTTATGCGAGCGCTGTCGCGAAGGTCAATGCGCCAGCACCGGGAGGGCCGCGTGATGCAGCACGAACCTTATCAATGGATGGCGCAGCAGCAACAGTCGGGGCGTCGTCTGTGCCTGATACTCGAAGCCAGCAACGAGCGCTGCCAGTCGCTCATGGCGGCTCGCGACCTCTCGCAATATTGTCCGCTCTATGGTGAAACCGCGGCAGCGGAACTGGCCAGCAAGGGCCCGGTGATCCTGCTATTGGAGCAGCCAGGGGAGCCTGCGCTAATCAATTTTCTGCGAGACCCAGAGGCAAATCGAGGGTGGCTGGGCAGTTTACCCAGCGATGACCTGGCCGTTGTGACCCGACATTGGCGTGAGCGCCTGCTGATCGGGCCGGAAGGCGAAAAGGCCCTGTACCGTTTCCACGACAACCGCACCCTGGCCCGCGCCCTGGCGTATCTGCCGGCAGAACAATGGCCAGTTTACCTGGGCCCGTTGACCAGCGTGTGCTATTGGCATGAGGGACGTTGGTGCAGCCACGACAACCCCGCGCCGGGTGCTTACCCGGTGCCCGATCCCGCGCCCTGGTTGCAGTTGCCCAATCCTCGAGCGTCGGCCATTCTCCAGGCCAATATCCTGCGCTACCTGCTGGCTGAACACAGTGAAGACCTGGCGGCCCTGGTGGAGTTTCACGACCCCAGGATCTGGTTGGCCCATGTGCTGGAACAGGCCCGTACCTGGCGATGGCGGTCGCCTGAGCAACTTGAATTCCTGGTGGTGCGCCGGCTGGAGGAGGCGACCCGGAGCAGTGTCATTCGCTGGCAGCCGCTGGAGGGCGAGACACCTGCACAGCATTTTGAACGGGTGCGGGAACAGTGGTTCACATAAGGGCTTGGGAATGCGTGGGTGGATGGGAAAAGTGTTGCTTGGCGTTGGGATGCTGTGGCTAACGGGGTGTGCGGGGAGGGCGGCGGATAGCTTTACGTTGGAGGTGGATTTGCCGGCGGGGTTTGACGCGTTAGGTGACGCTTCATACGCACCTGCATCAGGTGAACGCTGCAAGCTGCCTACAAGAAAGGGTAGGCGACCTGAGCTCAAAATATTCAAGGCTGCCAGGAAACCCGTCGCCAATAGGGTCAGTTTTGAGGTGCCATTAACGGAACAGGTAAATGGCTGCCCTCTCGTATTGCGCAGCCTCGTTTTCGTAATTAATGCCAGTTGGGGGCAGCGTTGGTCGGATATCGGAAGGGACTATGCCCTTATCTATTTTCACGATAGCTGGGAGCCTGGAATGCCTTTGATGCCTGAGACGGGAGTTCAAGAGCTTCCTGGGCAATGCCAATGGTTATTTCGTACCGCTGGCCCCAGACATGCCCTAATTAAAAGCCTTTGGTGCAAATCACTGGATGCTGCCGGAAAGCTTACGAGGGCGCGGCCTGGGGGGCATGTGCACCGTGACGGACTGTCCGGGAAAACGTTGAGGATGGTGTTGGCGTTCACGGAAGAGGAGCAACCCGCTTTTGGTGATAACTGGGTAAAAGTTGCCCGTGGCTGGAAACGCTGCAGGGGCGAAAGTGAGGAGGATTTGTTCGGGTTTTGTCGCGGCAATGTTTCCGATTTCAAGACGTTCAAAATGCCAGATGGGCGCTTATGCAGCGTTTATCCAACGTGTGATTGATAGGGAAAAGGTTGATGAAACAGGATGCATGGAAGCAGCAGTTTTTTAACGACAGGATGCCCGCTTGCCCATTACGCGGAGATTGGTTGTCTTTGGGGCTCGTTGATGAAACCGGGAGCGGCAAGGCCTACGGTGGTCTGCTTTATACTCTCCAGGACAGTGTTGGGCAACAATACAGGGGGCGGCTGGATGGGGATGGTTTTACCAGGCTGGAGGGTATCTATTGTGGCCCGGTAGTTCTCATGATGGATGAGCCTTATTCGGGAACAGAAATACCCTATATCACGCTTATGAAACGGCTTGACTACCCTTTGCCCATTACGGAGCTTCAAGTACGCGCGGAGCAAACTTTTTTTCTAAGCAGCGATGGTCAATGTGTCGACGGTAACCCGGCACGGCAAAAAGCAGACTGTTTTTATCAGGTGGAGGTAAGTGATTTGGTTCGATACAAAGCCCACTTACCTCCAACGTCGTCTGGGGCTCACCGGCCCACGCGCAATGCGCTCAAGATGATGGCGGACCTGGGGTTTGGTCCTGCTGAGTCCTTATTCAAAGGGGTGGTGCTATTCCCAAACCAATTTACGGTTTTGGAGGTGCGTCCTTTACGAGCGCTACGGCCAATTATTTCCACTGATGATCAGTTTTGTGCACTGAACCTTTACCAATTGGCGCTCATGGCCACATTGAGTTATTGCGAATTTGGTCAGGATCCCCCAACCGGAGCTGCGGATACGGTCACTTTTCCGCTGAACCCGAGCATAGGAAACGTGTTTGTAGAACAGTTGTCATGTTACCGGGAGGCTTGGAAGTTCGATTCAAGACAAGTACAGCGGTTTTATCCATTGTATGAAGACGTAGCCTACTCTCGTCGCTTTGAGATTCTGCCTTTCGATCCTGAATTATATGAGCGCAATCACCCGCCTGGTGAGCATCCGGAGCGTATACATTTTTTTAACGACGTTGAATCCGGAACTGGCACGCAAGCTTTTATCTGCCATCACGATGAGGTTGTACTCATAGCTGTCCGTGGCACTGCCAGTGGCGCGGACGCTTTACGCGACGCAGATGCTCATCAAGTCCCTTTCCTCGAAGGCGCAGGTAAAGCTCACCGAGGTTTTTACCAAGCATTCCAAGCCACGTTTCACTTTGTTCTGGATTACCTTTCGCGATATCACATCGGTCAACGTGTTGTCATCTGCGGCCACAGCCTGGGTGGCGCGATCGCCCTGCTGCTGGCTGAAGGGCTGCGCCGAATCCCGGACGCCCATTACAACCCACTCCTCTACACCTACGGCGCCCCCCGCGCCGCCGATTCCGAATTTATCTCCGGCGCCTCTGCCCTGGTTCACCATCGAATCGTCAACCATAACGACCCTGTCCCCAGTGTCCCGGCGCCGTGGATGAACACCACTGCCAAACTGTGGGTGCCGGGGGCTGTCACCTTGTTCAGTGCGCCCACCGCCGGCGGTTTGCTGTTCGCCGCCGGCCTGGTGCGCGTTGGTGGCAGTGCCTATCAGCACCATGGCGAACAGCAGCACTTCATGCCGATCACGCTCCCGGATGGCACGCATTCTTCAGTGCTGTGGAAACCTGGCTGTGAGTCGATCCAGGAGCTTGGCTGTACTCAAGCGTTGCGGTTGCACGGCGACATGCCCGACCGCGACAACCTGTTGAGGCAGCTCTTCCAGGCCAACCAGCATTTCATGACCGCCAGCTATATTCCTGCGGCCTGGGCGACATTGCGACGCTGGCAGCAAGCCCTGGATAGCCAGGGCCCTCTGGTTACCGCGAGGGAGTTCGAGTTGCTTGATCGCGCGCTCGAAGACATGCGCGAGCAACTGAGGGCAAAACGCCGCGAACTGGCCCGCATGCGCCCGGCCAACGACCGTAGCCATGAGCATAACGACGCCCTGAACGCAGAGATTGACCGTTTGCATACCAGTCGCGAGCGCCTGGCCAGCCTGCGCTGGCGCCGTCTCGATGGGCGCGATGTGTATGGCAGCCACGCCCAGGGCGCCCACCTGCAACAGGGTCTCAAGCGCTGGTTCACTCACCGGGAAAACCGAGTCTTGGCCCAGGTTGCCAGTATCCCTTCACCCGTCCACAGCGACCTGGGCAAAGCGCAAGTGCTGGACATCGACTCGATCGTCTAGCGCCGCGCTACATGAATTCAACCTGGGCCGGCTGACGCTTCATCAGCACCTTGCCGTTGCGGATCGAATACAACGGCAGGCCCTGGCTGCGAATCACCTCATAGTCACTGTCTGCCGACAGCACCAACAGGTTGGCCGGTCGGCCGGGTGCCAGGCCGTAGCGGTCGCCGAGCGCCATGGCCTTGGCGCTGTTGTCGGTGACCAGGTCCAGGGCGCTCTGCAGGTTGCGGTAGCCGAGCATATGGCAGATGTGCAAACCGGCTTCCAATACCCGCAGGATGTTGCCGTTGCCCAAGGGATACCAGGGGTCGACGATGGAGTCCTGGCCGAAACACACGTTCATGCCGGCTTCGAGCAGTTCGTTGACGCGGGTGACCCCGCGGCGTTTCGGGAAACTGTCAAAGCGGCCTTGCAGGTGGATGCTTTCGGTGGGGCAGGAGACGAAGCTGATGCCGGAATGGCCCAGCAGACGAAACAGTTTGGCGCAGTAGGCGTTGTCGTAGGAGCCCATGGCGGTGGTGTGGCTGGCGGTGACGCGGGCACCCATGTCGCGGCTGCGCGCTTCTTCGGCCAGCACCTCAAGAAAGCGTGAATGCGGGTCATCGGTTTCGTCGCAATGCACGTCTACCAGGCAGCCGGTGCGTTCGGCCAGGTCCATGAGGAACTTCACCGAACTCACCCCTTGATCGCGGGTGTACTCGAAGTGGGGGATGCCGCCGATGACGTCGGCGCCCAGGCGAATGGCTTCTTCCATCAGTTCACGGCCATTGCGGAACGACTCGATACCCTCCTGGGGAAAGGCCACGATTTGCAGGTCGATCAGGTGCGTGCTTTCTTCACGCACCTGCAGCATGGCCTTGAGCGCGGTGAG
This sequence comes from Pseudomonas orientalis, assembly GCF_002934065.1. Taxonomy (NCBI): domain Bacteria; kingdom Pseudomonadati; phylum Pseudomonadota; class Gammaproteobacteria; order Pseudomonadales; family Pseudomonadaceae; genus Pseudomonas; species Pseudomonas orientalis. Next base: position 2,096,974 of record NZ_CP018049.1, read on the forward strand.
GTCCGGGTCGGTCACGTCGACGTGGGTGCGCACATGCTGGATACCGTGGGCGGCGAGGGCCTGGATGGTTTTTTTTGCGCGGGTTTTGGTGTCTTCTTCAGTGATGGTGGCTTTGCGCTCGCCCCAGCATTCAATGCCTTCGAACAGCGTGCCGCTCATGTTCCAGCGGGGTTCGCCGGCGGTGAGCGTGGCATCCAGGTGGATGTGCGGTTCGACGAAGGGCGGTATCACCAGGTTGCCGGCGGCATCCAGGTCGCCGGCCATTGACATCGGTACGCCTGTTTGCGCGGTGATGCTGGCGATCCGGCCATGTTCCAGGTGCAGATCATGCAGGCCTTCACGGTTGCGCAGACGGGCATTGATGATGTGCATGGTCAAGTTCCTCTTGGCTAAATTCAATCAGGCGGCCGTCAGGTTAGCATTGGCAGCCGTCAACCTCATGCTTGGGCATCCGCCAAAGGTGCGCGCACGCGCAGCAGGTAGCTGAGCAGTATGTAGCTGAGTGACGCGGCCGCGATCCCCACCAGCGGTGCAACCCAGGGCGAGTTGAACGCCAGCAGCGTACCCGCCGCGTAGGCCGTGAGCCCAGGCCAGTTGAACGCGGGCAGGCGGGCCTCTGCCAGGCGTGGGTACTGGCCCCGATATCGATAGAAAAAGTCCGCCATGATCACCCCGCCAATCGGCGGAATCACCGTGCCCAGCAGAATCAGGTAAGGCACGAGCATGTCGTACATGCCCAGCAAGGCGAGCAGGGTACCGATCACTGCGCCGGCCAGGGTCACGGTTTTGCGCCGCCGGGTGCGCAGCAGGTTGCAACCGGCGACGGCGAAGTTGTAGATGGTGTTGTCCTGGGTGCTCCAGATATTGAGCAGCAGCATGGCCATCGCCGCCATGGCGAAACCCTGCAACAGCAGGACTTCCACCACATCCGGTTGCTGATAGACGATGGCGCCGTAGGCGCCGATCAGCACCATCAGGCCGTTGCCGATAAAAAAACCGATCAGGCTGGCCAGCACCGCAACCCTGGCCGAGCGGGAGAACCGCGTCCAGTTGGTGGCCTGGGTCGCGCCGCTGACAAAGGTGCCGAATACCAGGGTGATCGCCGTGGACATGTCCAGCTCGGCGGTCGGTACCACCGCCAGCAGGCCGTCCAGCCCGCCGACCTTGACGGTGGCGACCCACATCGACAGCAACAGCAAAAGGCCCATGGCGGGCACCGCGATATAAGACAGGATTTCCAGCCCGCGATACCCCACGTACGCAGTCGCACAGAACACCAGGCCAAACACCACCATCAAGGCGAGCACGCTGCCCTGGCTCAATTCGAAATATTTGCCCAGTACCACGGCAGCCGTGGCGGTGCCCCAGGCATACCAGCCTATCTGGGTGAAGCCGAGGATCAAGTCACTGAGCTTGCTGCCGATTTCTCCAAAGCAGAAACGCCCCATCAATACCGAGTTCAAGCCGCTTTTGAAGGCGATGTAACCCAGGCCGGCGGCGTAGATACCCAACAGCAGGTTACCCAGGGCCACAATGCCGAGCATGTCGGTAAAACTGAAGGCCACCCCCAGCTTGCCGCCGGCAAACATCGTCGCCGTAAAGAACGTGAACCCCAGCAGCACCATGGCCGTGGATGCCAGGCCCTTGCGCGCATGCAAAGGCACTTCGCTGAGCGGGTAATCGTTGCCGGATTCTTGCTGGGTCATGTGCCTTGCTCCTTGAATGGTGACGCAGGCCTGTTGCACCCTGCGTGCCAAACCGGGGGCCCTGATTCATGTACGCTTGGCGCTCGATATTGACAGCCAAACGCAGGGAAGTCGGCAGCGCAATGGTTCCGGGCTAGCCCATCAAGCGCAAAAGCGGTGCAGCCGTGAGACAAATTGGATCAGTTGAGTCCAGGCGTAAAAAAACCACCCGCAGGTGGTTTTTTTCAACTGGGCATCGCTTACTCGCCGCGATAGATGCACCCACTGGTGCACGTCTCATGGATGCGAATCGCACTGAGTTCGGGCAACAAGGGTTTCAATTCAACCCAGATCCACTTGGCCAGCACTTCGCTGGTGGGGTTTTCCAGGCCGGGGATGTCATTGAGGTAGTTGTGGTCCAGACGTTCGTAGAGCGGCTTGAAGATCGCCTTGATTTCCGAGAAGTCGCGAATCCAGCCGGTATGGGGATCCAGGTCGCCGCTCAAGTGGATCGCCACCTTGAACGAATGCCCGTGCAGGCGCCCGCATTTATGGCCGTCCGGGACGTGGGGCAGGCGGTGGGCGGATTCGAACGTAAACTCTTTGAAGATTTCCACGGTATTTTCAGCTCGGTCAGGTATCTGGCAGGCGGCGAGTTTAACAGCTTGACCCGTCGCCGCGCATACCGCTGGGTCAAAGTGCTTGCAAACGCTCGCCCAGCCCACCGTTGTCCGCCAACTGCAAGAACTCATCCCCCAGCCGGCGACTCTCGCTCATTGCCGTCTGCCAGTATTTGTTGCGGCTCGCGTCGTCGCCCATGAAGCGCTTGAAGTCGCTGCGGTCCGGCAATTTACCGTGGGGCAGGCGGGCCAGGTAGTCCCTTGACGGCGCCAGCAGCAGGACATCCTGCAACCCCTGTGGGTTGCTGCGCCGCCACGGCAGGCCTTTGTCGAACCAGCCCGGAATGACGCGGTCGGTGAAATGCGGGTACAGCACGATATCGTCGCCGCAGTAGGGCAGGTCGAGGTGGTAGTCCAGCAGGCCGCCGTCGCGATAGGTGCCAACGCCTGCGCCGGGCAGGTCGCGCACGCCTTGCATCACCATGGGAATCGAGCCGGACGCCAGGAGTGCCTGGCGCAGGTTGCCCATTTGCAGTTCAAGGAAGCGTGACGGGAAATCCTTGAGTGGATGCACCGGCGGCGCCTGGCGGGGGTCGTGGACGATCAGGCGTTCGAAATGCCGCGACAGCCGTGCGCGGCCGCGCAGGTTATCGGCAATTACCGATGACAGGCCCAGGCCCAGCCGGCCTCGATGATCATCGGCGAGCAGGCCATGGCTTTTCACTACCATGATGTTCAGGCGGTAGTCGGGGTTGTTCAGCACCTGTGCATCGCGGCCGGCCAGCAGGTCGTCGAGCATGCGCCGGCAGCTCTGGCTGACTTCGGCCATGGTCACGCCTTTGGCAAAACGCTGTTCGTTATACAGGCGGCCCAGGTCGAGCAAGCCTTGCACCGGGTCGGGCAGGCAAGCGCTGGCAAACCGCCAGGACCCGATGGACGCACCGATCAGCGCACGCTCCCGAGGTTTGCGCGGCAGCCAGTCGCCGAACAGCGCCAGGTCCAGGCCTTGGATGCCCAGCGCCTTGGGGCCGCCGGCCGCGCCCGGGAGGATGCCAACGTCGGCGGGTGCAAGGCCTTGCTCACGAATGCGCGCGAAGGCGCGTTTGCCGGCCCTGAGCGCCAGGGCGGGGAACTTGATGTGAATAGCTGTCATACCGTTCTCTGTCAGAGCGATTGCAGGAACAACCTCGCTCCTGGGAAAATTGCCATGGTGGCAATTCAGTTTCAATTAAGTTGCCGCGCGTACCGTGATCATGCGTAGGAAAAACATCCTGAAACGGAGACTTATCATGAAGCGCCTCACAGCGCTGGTCGCCGCCGGTATCATTGCGTCCTCGGTCATGCCGGCCTGGGCAATGGACCCCGACAAACCACTGAAATTGCCTGGCACTGTTACAATTGTCGCCTTCGATCAGCTTGAAGCCGCCGCCCTGGCCTTGCATCCGGGTTCTACCCTGCTGGGCACCGACCTGGACGAGGAGTATGGCAAGTACATCTATCAGGTCGAACTCGAAGATGCTCATGGCCTTGAATGGGACATTGAATTGGACGCGCTCACCGGGCACGTTCTCAAGAATCATCAGGACACGTAATGACGCTATATCGACGCGCCGGTAGTCTGGTGCTGCTGGCGCTCCTGGCCTTTTGCTCAAGCCTGGCCGCTCGCGATCTCAATCAGGATGAAGCCTTGGCGCTGCGTCAGCAGGGCGTGATCCTGCCGCTGGAGTTCCTGTTGCACAAGGCGATGTCCCGGTACCCGCAGGCCCGCCTGCTGGAGGCCGAGCTGGAGCTCAAGCATGGCCAGTACGCCTATGAAGTGGAGCTGGTGACCATCGAAGGCGTCGTGCGCGAAATCAAGCTCGACGCCACCAACGGTACATTGATCAAGGATAAGGAAGACTGATGCGCCTGCTTCTGGTGGAAGACAACGTCCCGCTGGCCGATGAGCTGCTGGCCGGCCTGCAGCGTCAAGGCTATGCGGTCGATTGGCTGGCCGATGGGCGCGACGCGGCGTACCAGGGCCGCAGCGAACCCTATGACCTGATCATCCTCGACCTTGGCCTGCCGGGCTTGCCGGGGCTTGAGGTGCTGGCGCAATGGCGCGCGGCAGCCCTGGCCACGCCGGTGCTGGTGCTGACGGCGCGTGATTCCTGGGCAGAGCGTATCGAAGGGCTCAAGGCCGGTGCCGATGATTACCTGAGCAAGCCTTTTCATCCCGAGGAATTGCACCTGCGCATCCAGGCGCTGTTACGCCGGGCCCACGGGCATGCCAACCAACCGACACTGCAAGCTGCCGGCCTGCACCTGGACGAAGGCCGCCAGTGCGTGCTGCGCGACGGTGAGGAAATCCAGCTCACGGCCGCCGAGTTCCGCCTGTTGCGCTATTTCATGTTGCACCCTGAACAGATCCTGTCCAAAAGCCATCTGGCCGAGCATCTCTATGACGGCGAGACCGAGCGCGATTCCAATGTCTTGGAAGTCCACGTCAACCACCTGCGGCGCAAACTGGGGCGCAGTGTGATCGAAACCCGGCGCGGCCAGGGTTACCGGTTTGGCGCCAGCCCTGCATGAAGTCGATCCAGCGGCGCCTGAGCCTGGGGTTGATCAGCGTGATGGTGATCGTCGGCGTGGTGCTGGCACAAACCAGCCTGTGGCTGTTCGAGGCCGGTTTGCAGCGCTACCTGGAGGCCGGGCTGCGCAACGACAGCGAAAACCTGCTGGTGGCCCTGGTGCGTGGGCCCAATGGCGTGCAGCTGGATGAGCAACGCCTGTCACCGGCCTATCAACGGCCATTCTCGGGGCACTACTTCCGCATTGATTTTGCCGACACGCACTGGCGTTCCCGCTCTTTGTGGGATCAGGAACTGCCGACACTCCCCGAGGCCGGGCTCAAGGGCAACCTGCAACTGGGCCCTGAAGGCCAGAAACTGCTGGTATTGCGCTCGGACTACAAACGCTTCGGCCAGTCGATCTCCATCAGCGTGGCGCAGGACTACACGCCGGTACGGGAAAGCTTTCGCCTGATGCGCCAGATCGGCCTGGTACTGGGGCTGGCGGCCTTGCTGGTGGTGCTGGTATTGCAGCGCATCACCGTACGCCGCGCCTTGCGCCCGCTGGAAACCGCGCGCAATCAGATTGCTCAGTTGCAACAGGGCCAGCGCTCGCAACTGGACACTCAGGTGCCGTTGGAGCTGGAGCCGCTGGTGGCGCAGATCAACCATTTGCTGGCGCACACCGAAGACAGCCTCAAACGCTCGCGCAATGCCCTGGGCAACCTGGGGCACGCGCTGAAAACCCCATTGGCGGTGATGCTGAGTGCCGCGTCAAGCGAGGCGCTCAGGGATCAGCCGCAGTTGAGCAAGTTGTTGCGCGATCAGCTTGAACAGGTGCAGCAGCGCCTCAACCGCGAGCTCAATCGCGCGCGCCTGGCCGGTGAAACCTTGCCGGGGGCGTTGTTCGACTGTGAAAAGGAACTGCCGGAGCTGCTGGCGACGCTGAGCATGATCCACGGCGAACATTTGGACCTCAGCTTTCAGGTCGCGCCCGGTCTGCAACTGCCTTGGGACCGCGAAGATTTGCTGGAGCTGCTCGGCAACCTGCTGGACAACGCCTGCAAATGGGCGGATGCCGAAGTTCGCCTGAGTGTGAGCGAGACGCCGCAGGGCTACCGGCTGGCGGTCGAGGACGATGGCCCGGGCATTCCGGAGATCCAGCGTGACCAGGTGTTCAGCCGTGGCGCACGCCTGGATGAACAGATTGACGGCCATGGCCTGGGGCTGGGCATCGTGCGCGATATTGTCGAAGTGTGGGGCGGGGTGCTGCAGTTGCAGGAAAGTGAGCTGGGTGGGCTTAAGGCGCTGGTCGAATTGCCCAGGCGGTAGTGCCAATCTAAAACTGTGGGAGGGGTGGTGCGACGATTCGACTTGCCCCCCGTTGCTACTTGTCAGCCTATGACTATCTTACTGATGCTCCACAATCCAATGTGGGAGGGGGCTTGCCCCCGATGGCGACCTCTGGGCTGGCCAGTATCTTGGATCAGACCGAGTACATATCCATTATTTAGGTGACGGCCACTTAGGGTTCCGCTTTTACAGCGGCTCACTTTTGAAAAGCGCAAAAGTAAGCAAAACGCTCTTGCCCCACCACTCGGCACCTCGCCTGCGTTCGGCCAACGTGGTTTAACGGGGCGCCTGAGATCAAAAGCAGATCAAGATCAAGATCAAGAGCGGCTCGCTTCGCATCGTGGTTACGGGAGGGCGCGGCTGCGTTGTGTAGGAGCGAGCTTGCTCGCGAAAAACTTGCAGGCACCGCGTTTATTCAGGAAGCACGCGGTATCGTTGACGTTTTTCGCGAGCAAGCTCGCTCCTACAGGCGGCGATGGCCCCTCCCACATTGGACCCGCGTGGTTACACCCGGAACTGATCCATCAACCCCTGCTGCTGATTCGCCAGGCTGTTCAACGCCCGGCTCACCCGCGCCGATTCATTGGCCTGTTCCGACAGCGACTCGGTGACGTCGCGAATCGTCGCCACGTTGTTGTTGATTTCCTCGGCCACTGCGCTCTGCTCTTCGGCGGCGCTGGCGATCTGCAGGTTCATGTCGCTGATCACGGTGACGGCGTCGCCGATCTGGCGCAGTGCGGTGACCGCCTGGCCGACCTGCTCGACGCTGCCTTGGGCCTGGCGATAGCTGTTGCCCATGGCACCGACGACTTCCTGGGTGCCGCTTTGCAATTGTTCGATCACCACGCGGGTTTCTTCCACCGACTCCTGGGTGCGCCGTGCCAGGTTGCGTACTTCGTCGGCCACCACGGCAAACCCACGGCCGGCCTCACCGGCGCGGGCGGCTTCGATGGCGGCATTGAGCGCCAACAGGTTGGTCTGTTCGGCGATGCCACGAATCACTTCCAGCACCGAGCCGATTTTTTCGCTGTTGCTGGCCAGGCCTTCAACCTGGCCCATGGCAGTGCTCATGTCAGCCGCCAGCAGGCCGATGTTGCTGGTGGTCTGATCGATCACGGTCAGGCCTTCGCGGGTAGACTGGTCGGCATCGCGGGCCGCTTGCGCTGCCTGGGCTGCGCTGCGGGCGACGTCCTGGGCGGTGGCGCTCATTTCGTGGGAGGCCGTTGCCACCTGGTCAACCTGACGATACTGCTGCTCCATGCCAGCGCTGGTTTCGCTGGCAATCGCGGCGGATCGGTCGGCGGTGCCACGGGCGTCCTGCACCGATTGTTTGACCTCGGCGATGATCGGCTGCAGCTTGTCGAGGAAACGGTTGAACCAGCCGGCCAGTTGGCCCAGTTCGTCCTGTTTGTCGTAGGCCAGGCGGCGGGTCAGGTCGCCTTCGCCGCTGGCGATGTCCTCGAGCATATGCGCCACGCCGAGGATCGGCCGGGTCACGCTGCGCGCCATCAGCCACACCAGAATCAAGCCGACCACGGCGGCCAACAGGCCCAGGCCGAGTTCGAGCAGGGTGCCCTGGGTGTTGTCGGCATCCAATTGGGCCTTGAGCGCCTCGGCCGGTGCCACCAGGACTTTTTTCGGTACGTTCAGCAGCACGCCCCATGGCTTGCCGTCCGGGATCGGGGCAAAGGGCGCCAGCACTTTGAGTTGGTGGTCGGTACGCAGGCTGCGGATCTGTGTGCCGCTCGCCAGGGCAGTGATCAGCTGTGCGCCGCTGTCGCGGTCGACCTGGTCCAGGCGTTGACTGAGTTTGCTGGCGTCCGGGCTGTAGCCGGCGAGCAAGCCGGTGGGGCTGAGGATGCTGACTTGGGTCTGGCCGTCGTAGAGCTTCTGGCTGGCCTGTTGGCTCACGGCCTGCAAGCTGTTGAGATTGATGTCCACGGACAACGAGGCAATGACCTTGCCGTTGGCCATCAGCGGGAAGACGATGCTGGTCATCAGCACGTTCTGCCCGTCGATCACATAAAAGTAAGGTTCGATCACGCAGGGCTTGAGCGTGGTGCGCGGGCAGGTGAACCAGGCGTTGGCTTTTTCGCCGCTGGGGCCGATGGACGTGTCGGTCATGTCGCTTTCGGGCAGCGCCATGGAGGTGATTTTGCCGGGCGTCGGCTGCGACCAGTACAGGGCGAAGCGGCCTTTGTCGTTACTGCCCAGCTCCGCCTGGTTGGCGAACAGCTCATCCTTGCCATCCAGCGCATTGGCTTCGAATACCAGGGACAAACCCAGCAGGTCGGGGTTGGCCTGCAGCGCAGCGCGGACCTGGCGAGTCAGGTCTTCGCGGGTGTCGAACGCATCCAGAAAGCGTTTTTCCGCCTGCTCGCGCAAAAACAGCACCTGGCGGGCAAACCCATGGCCGTACTGGTAAGCATCCATGAACTGGCGGCGGATGCCCAGCGCCTGTACTTCACCTTGCGCCTCGATGCGCGCCTGGGCGGCTTCATCGAGCATCTGCATGCTCGACGCCTTGACCTGCTCGGAACTCTGCGCCATGCGATACAGCGACAGACCCACCAGCAGGGTCACGATCCCCAGCAGGCACAGGCCCGCGAGCAGGGTGATTTTCCATTGAATGGAGAGCTGCCTGAGCGACATCGGGACATCCTTACCTGAAGACACATAGAAAAACCGTTATCGGCTGTGCGCGGTTTTTCTTTATTCAAACAGTCAATTTAAACCTGTCCGGGGTCACAGCTTTTTGACATGGCCGGCTGGCTGCTGCAAAGTGCGCGCCCTCTAATAAGACCTCTTTGAGCCCGTACGCCAGCAGCGCCTTCAATGGCCGTTGAGGCGCGGGCATGCCTGTCTTTTATGTTTCTGTCTTGAGGTAACCATGATTAACGCTGTTATCGCCGCGGTCGGCACCATGCTGGTGCTCAGCCTGTCCCGTGTGCATGTGGTCATCGCCATCATCGTCGGCGCCCTGGTGGGCGGTTTGACCGGGGGTCTGGGTATCGACGCCACGCTCAAAGCGTTCAACAGCGGTTTGGGTGGCGGTGCGACGGTAGCGTTGTCCTACGCCTTGCTCGGCGCTTTCGCAGTGGCGATTGCCAAGTCCGGCCTGGCCCATGCCCTGGCGGACAAAGCGCTGTTGCTGGTCGATCGCCAGGAAGCCAGCGGCGGCAACCACGTCAAATGGCTGTTGATCGGCCTGCTGTGGGCGGTGGCGATCGCTTCGCAGAACATTCTGCCCATCCACATCGCGTTCATACCGCTGCTGGTGCCGCCGCTGTTGTATGTGCTGACCAAACTGCAACTGGATCGCCGCCTGATCGCTTGCGTCATGACGTTCGGCTTGATCACGCCCTACATGTTCCTGCCGGTGGGCTTCGGCAATATCTTCCTCAACCAGATCCTGCTGGCCAATGTGGCCAAAAGCGGTGTGGACATCAGCCACGTCAACGTGACCCATGCCATGAGCCTGCCCGCGCTGGGTATGGTGGTCGGGCTGCTGGTGGCGGTGTTTATCAGCTATCGCAAAAAACGCGTATACGACCTGGAGAAAATCGAACGTGTCGAGCAGGTGGCGGTGCAGTACAACCCGTTGACCCTGCTGGTGGCCGGCCTGGCGATTGCCTCGGCGTTCATCATTCAGCTGTGGCTGGACTCGATGATCATCGGTGCGCTGGCCGGGTTCCTGATTTTCTCGGTGTCGGGCATCGTGCGCTGGCGCGACACCGATGACCTGTTCACCGAAGGCATGAAAATGATGGCGATGATCGGCTTCATCATGATCGCCTCCTCGGGCTTTGCCGAAGTGCTCAAGGCCACCGGTGATGTGCGTTCCCTGGTGGAAACCTCGGCGGCGTTCATCGGCCATAGCCGTGGAGTCGGGGCGTTGTTGATGCTGCTGGTGGGGCTGTTGGTGACCATGGGCATCGGTTCGTCGTTTTCCACGGTGCCGATCCTGGCCGCGATTTTCGTACCGTTGTGTGTGCAACTGGGCTTCAGCCCGGTGGCTATCGTGTGCATTGTCGGTACCGCCGGGGCATTGGGCGACGCCGGTTCACCGGCCTCCGATTCCACCCTTGGCCCGACCTCCGGCCTGAATATCGACGGCCAGCACCATCATATCTGGGACACTGTGGTGCCGACTTTCCTACACTACAACCTACCACTGCTGGCGTTTGGCTGGCTGGCGGCGATGACCCTCTGACATCAGCTCCCTCACCTCACTGTAGGAGCGAGCTTGCTCGCGAAAAACGCCCAGATAACGCGTTCATCCAGAATGCACGCGTTATCGTTGGCGACCTTCGCGAGCAAGCTCGCTCCTACAGAAAACTTGCGTTTGGCCGCTAACCTCTCAAGTCGCCCCTAATAAGAGAGAAAAGCCATGCGTCTGAGCCTCAAGGCCAAAGTCCTGTCCCTTGCCGTCGTGCCGGTGTTGCTGTTCGCCCTGGTCATCAGCCTGACCACCGTGTGGATGCTGCAGGGCCAGGCGCGCAACGAAGTGGATGAAACCCGCCAGCGCCTGCTCAACGACGCCAAGGCCACTCTGCAAGGGTATGTCGAGGTGGCCATGACCACCATCAAGCCGCTCTACGACGCCGCTGCTCCCGGCGATACGGCGGCACGGGCGCAGGTGGTCAAGTTGCTGTCCAACATCAGCTACGGCAAGGACGGCTACTTCTTCGGCTACGACTCCGAGACCATCCGCCTGTTCAAGGGCAACAGCCCGGACGGCGTGGGCAAAAGCTTCAAGGACAATCGCGACCCTAACGGCGTCTACGTCAACCGCGACCTGGTCAAAGTCGGCAAGGACGGCACCCATTACCTGCAATACAGCTCGACCCAGCCCGGCCAGACCGAGCTGGTGCCCAAGCTCGGCTACACCGAATACCTGCCCAAGTGGGACATGGTCATCGGTACCTCGGTCAACCTGGATGGCATCGAGGCCCAGGTCGCGGTGGTTGAGGCCAAGGTCCACGAGCGCATGGAAGGCGTGCTGTTGAGCATTCTCGGCCTGGCTGCCGTGGTATTGCTGGTGATTGCCGCCGTTGGCCTGCTGGTGGCCAACACTATCCTGCGCCCACTGAGCCTGATGAAGGCCAACCTGGACGATATCGCCGCCGGCGAAGGTGACCTGACGCGCCGCCTGGCCATCACCAGCCAGGATGAGCTCGGCGACCTGGCCGGCGCATTCAACCGGTTTGTCGACAAGATTCACGGGCTGGTCCGCCAGATCACCGAAATGACCGCGCAGCTCACCGGCCTGGTGAGCCAGGTGTCCGAGCAAGCCCAGCGTTCGGAAACCGCCATGGAGCGTCAGCGTCACGAAACCGACCAGGTTGCCACCGCGATCAATCAGATGTCGTCCGCCGCCCATGAAGTGGCGCGCAGTGCCCAGGGCGCTGCCGTTGCCGCGCAGCAGACCGATGCCGAGGGCCAGGCCGCCAAGCGCGTCGTGGACGGAAGCATCGCGCAGATTCATGCGCTGGTGAACGATATCCGCAGCAGCGGTGTGTCCCTCGACAGCCTGCAGCAGGACGTGTCCTCGATTGTCAGTGTGCTTGGCGTGATCCGCTCGATTGCCGAACAGACCAACCTGCTGGCGCTCAACGCGGCGATTGAAGCGGCGCGCGCCGGGGAGGCCGGGCGAGGCTTTGCCGTGGTTGCCGATGAAGTGCGCGCCCTGGCCAGCCGCACCCAGACCAGCACCCAGGAAATCCAGGGCATGATCGACCGCCTGCAAAAAGGCACCGAAGCCGCCGTTGAAGCCATGCGCCGTTCCAGCGATGCCGGTGACGGCACGTCGGCCCAGGCCAACCAGGCCGGGGCATCGCTGGACACCATGGCCCAGTTGATCGGCACCATCAACTCCATGAACGCGCAAATCGCCAGCGCCGCCGAAGAGCAAACCGCCGTGGCTGAAGAGATCAACCGCAGCGTGCACCAGATAGCCGTGGCGGTGGACAGCGTGGCCGATGAAACCCAGCTTGGCGCCCAGACGTCCCGCAGCCTGGCGGATCTGGGTCAGCGCCTGGGACAGTTGGTGGGGCAGTTCAGGATTTGAGCGTTCACAGATCGCGCATCAGCAGGCCGAAATCCAGTTCCATCTCGGCCGGCAAGGGCACATACACCGTGTGCCCATTCCCCGACGCTGACTCGATGGTGTCGCTGGTGTTATGCGGCGCCATGTTCATCACCACGTAGAAATGCTTGCCCTATGACTGGGCCTTTTGGATCCCGAAGGCCAGGGCGTGGTGTATTGATCCACGTCTGGATAAGCCGATCTATGCTTGTTCGATAAACCAGGGCACTCCCAGGTTTCGCTGCGGACTAAGCAACAGGGCCGACACCGGCCCTGTGTTTTTTTGACATGGATCGGACATGAATCAAACCAACCTGCAATTCAAGACCCTGCTGTTACTGCTGGCCCTGGTCACCGTCGCCTTTATCTGGATATTGCTGCCGTTCTACGGCGCGGTGTTCTGGGCAGTGATCCTCGGCATCATCTTTGCGCCCATGCAGCGTCGCCTGCAGCAGCGCTTTTGCTGGAACCGCAACCTGACGTCCCTGACCACCTTGCTGGTGTGCCTGGTGATCGCGATTTTGCCGGTGATCATTACCAGCGCCTTGCTGGTGCAAGAGGGCGCCACGCTCTATAAAAACGTCGAAAGCGGCAAGTTGGATGTGGCCGGTTATATCGAGCAGTTCAAGCATTTCCTGCCGCCGTATTTCCAGCACCTGCTGGACCGTTTCGGCATGGGCAACCTGGAAGGCCTGCGCGAGAAGGTGGTCAAGGGCGCGATGCAGGGCAGCCAGTTCTTCGCCTCCCAGGCATTCAGCTTCGGCCAGGGCACGTTCGATTTCCTGGTGAGCTTCTTCATCATGCTGTACCTGCTGTTTTTCCTGCTGCGCGACGGCCCGGAGCTGGTACGCAAGGTGCGCACGGCGGTGCCGCTGGCCGAGCCGCAAAAGCGTCGCCTGCAACTCAAGTTCAATCGGGTGGTGCGGGCTACGGTCAAGGGCAACGTGCTGGTGGCTGTCACCCAGGGGGCGCTGGGGGGCTTGATCTTCTGGTTTCTGGATATTCCCAGCGCGTTGCTCTGGGCGGTATTGATGGCGTTTCTGTCCCTGCTGCCTGCGGTGGGCGCCGGAATTGTCTGGGGACCGGTGGCCGCGTACTTCCTGTTGAGCGGTTCGATCTGGCAGGGCGTTGTGCTGGCCTTGTTCGGCGTGTTCGTGATCGGCCTGGTGGACAATGTGCTGCGCCCGATTCTGGTGGGCAAGGACACCAAGATGCCGGATTACCTGATCCTGATCTCGACCCTGGGCGGGCTGTCGGTGTTTGGCCTCAATGGTTTCGTGATCGGGCCGCTGGTCGCGGCGCTGTTCATATCCTGCTGGGCGTTGTTTGTCGAAACCAAGCCGCGCGTCAAGCTGCCGTTGCCCTAGGCTTCAAGCCTGTAGCCGGCTGCCAGCTGGCGTTGCATCTGGGCGTCGGATAACGAGGTGAGCGGGCCGCTGATGGGTTCGCCATCGCTTACCACGTACCAGCAGGCGAGCAGGCCCCGCTTGCGAAGAGGGGCGGGAACGGCGCTGCCGATGACGGACATGATCTGAACAGTGGGCATAAGTACCTCCAAACGTTATGGAGGTCACCTTACGGTGCGCCGGCGCCAAGGAAAAATCACCTGGCTCGATAGTCGACATCAATGCCAGGCGTCAGTCCACCACCTGATCGAGCATATGCACCACTTCCTGTTCACTGAGCAGGCCTTTGCGCACCAGGTTCTCTGCCAACAATGACAGGAACTTTGCGCTGCGGTGGCCTTCCAGGTGCTTGAGTTCGGTCAGCGCGCTGTAGACCTTGCTGGACGTGCAGAGGCCAGCGGTGCGGTGCGGATTTTGCGTGGGCATGGTCCATCGTCCTTAATTGTTATTGAGTGGACAGAATCAATAGTGAGATGGCTTGGTGACACAAACATGACAGCGTTCGTATGAGTCGATCAAGAGGCGATTCCAACCTGATGATGTGGGATCGGCGCTCAAGCATTGTCCTCACAACGACCTTGGCAGCATAAATCCAGACTTTGCCGCAAAAAAAGGCCCCGCGTGTGGGCGAGGCCTGTGGCGTGTGCACCGATCGGCGGTTACCAGCCGTGGCGATAGTAGCCGTGGGGCGGGCCATAGTAGCCATAACCCCGTGGCGGGCCGTAATAGACGGGCGCCGGGCGGTAATAGACCTGTTGCTGCACGTACACCGGCGGTGGTGGCGCGTAGTAGACCGGCGGCGGCGCGGCATACACTGGCTGCGGCTGCACGTACACCGGTTGTTGCTGTACATAGACCTCACGAGGCTGGCTGGCAACCACGGAGCCGACGACGGCTGCACCGACAATCGCACCCAACACGGCCGGGCCGCCCCACCCACCACCGTGAGCGGAAGCTTGGCCTGCCATAGCGAGTGCGCCAATAAGCAAAGCAATCCTGGGGACTTTACGCATCATGATCTTTCCTCGGTTAGCCCCTGCGCTTGTGGTCTGCAATCAATAGACTCAAGGATTGTCGCGGGGATACTTTTAAGACAACGTATTTCTAAAAAACAGCACAGCCAATAGGTAAAGGTTGTGTAAGGTCTGTACCGATTTGCTTACCTCAAGGAGTTACCCATGCAGATGCACCCCAACAAGGACACCCGGCTGTGCATGTCACTGTCGGCACGTCCCGGAAATTTCGGCCTGCGTTTCCATAACCATCTGTATGAGCAACTGGGCCTGAATTTCTACTATAAAGCCTTCAGCAGCCAGGACTTGCCTGGCGCGATCGGCGGCATACGAGCGCTGGGCATTCGCGGCTGTGGCGTGTCCATGCCGTTCAAGGAAGCTGCCATCGCTTTAGTGGACGAACTTGACGATTCGGTTCAAGCCATCGATTCGTTGAACACCATCGTCAACACCGACGGCCGTCTCAAGGCCTACAACACCGATTACATCGCCGTTGAGCAACTGCTGAAAAAGCATCAGGTGCCCAAAGATTCGAGCTTCGCCCTGCGCGGCAGCGGCGGCATGGCCAAGGCCGTGGCCAGCGCCTTGCGCGATGGCGGTTACGCCAAGGGTGTGATCGTGGCGCGCAACGAAGCGGCGGGCAGGGCCCTGGCGCAGAACCTGGGATACGCATGGCAGGCTGAGTTGGGCGAGTTACGCCCGCAACTGCTGGTGAATGTGACACCGATCGGCATGAGCGGCGGGGCGGAAGCGGATCAGCTGGCATTTGCGGCGGAGGCCGTGGACAACGCCGAGACGGTGTTCGATGTCGTCGCGATCCCTGCTGAAACACCCTTGATCGTGCGTGCGCGTGCCAAGGGCAAGCAGGTGATTACCGGGCTTGAAGTGATTGCGATCCAGGCGCTGGAGCAGTTTGTGCTGTATACCGGCGTGCGGCCTACGCAGGAGCAGTTCCAGGCGGCGGTGGCCTTCGCCCGGAGCTGACACCTTGTAGGAGCGAGCTTGCTCGCGAAAAACTCACTGGCACCGCGTTCATTCAGAAAATACGCGTCATCGTTGACGTTTTTCGCGAGCAAGAGCTAGGCGCCCCCCACGCTCCTACAGACGGTGGTGTGCGCTTAACTAATTGGCATTAGCGCAAGATTGAATCTCGTCACGCCTGTTCCAACTGTGTCAGGCGTTCTTCCAGGGCGGCAATCCGCGCTTCCAGCTCTTCAATGCGCTCGGCGCCGACGGCCCCGCCGCCACGCTCCACCGGGTTCCCGCGCGCGGCAATAATCGCTTCGATATCCGCCGGGTCGCCCAGCGCATGGGTATACCGATCCTCGCGCTGCCCCGCCTGGCGCGGCACCAACACCGCCAAGCCGCGGGCAATCAGGCGTTCGAGCTGATGCACCACTTGCTCGGCGTCCTCAAAGTCATGCATGCGCCCGCTGCGCGTCAGCAACTCGTTGACGGTCTGCGGCCCGCGCAGGAACAACAGCCCGATCAGGATGACCTGCGCCGGCACCAGTTCCAGCGCCTTGTCGACGCGGTGTTCCCAGCGGTCGGCGCGGCTGCCCATGACCAGCCGGGTAAAACCCTGGCCTTCCAGTACGCGCAAGCTTTGGCCAACCTGGCCCTGGCTGAGGTTGGTCACCGGTTCGCGGCTGGTCTTCTGGTTACAGGCCAGCACCAGGGCGTTAAGGGTCAGGGGGTAGGTTTCCGGATTGGTTGCCTGCTTCTCGATCAGGCAGCCCAGGACGCGGATTTCCGTGCTGTTCAGGCGCGGCTCAGAAGTGTCGGTGTCGTGCTCGGCGGTCATCGCGCGTTCCCTATGCAGTGAATCCACTAGCCTAAGCCGGAAAAAATAAAAGACAAGCGGCAGGCATGGCTATAATCGCCGCTGGTTCCAACCCTGCCATTACCGTGAGACTGACATGACTATTTCCCTGTATGCCGCTTCTATCCCGGTCTTCAAGCAAATGCTCAACGCCCTGAGCGACGTGCTCAACAAAGCCGAAGCCCACGCCAGCGCCAAAAATATCGAGCCGAACGCCTTGCTGCAGGCGCGCCTGTTCCCGGACATGTTCCAGCTGGTGCGCCAGGTACAGATTGCTGTCGACTTCGCCAAAGGTGTCAGTGCACGCCTGGCCGAGATTGAAGTGCCCAAGTACGAAGACAGCGAAGTCACCTTCGCCGACCTGCAAGCGTTGATCGCCAAAGTGCTGGCCTTTGTCGACACCATCAAGCCCGAGCAGATCGACGGCAAGGAAGGCATCGAGATCGTCACTCGCCCGGGCACCCCGAAAGAGAAGCGCTTCAGCGGCCAGTCCTACCTGCTGACGTACGGCCTGCCGCAGTTCTTCTTCCACGTCACCACCGCTTACGCCTTGTTGCGTCACAACGGCGTGGAAGTGGGCAAGCGTGACTACATGGGCGCTTTCTAAGCCCCCACAAAAAAGCCCGGGAGCGTTCTTCAATGAACGGTCCCGGGCTTTTTTATGGCTGATGTTCAAGCCGGCTGTGCATCCTTGTCCAAACACGCCGCTGCGGTGAACAACACATCAGTGGATGAGTTGAGTGCGGTTTCCGCCGAATCTTGCAGGACACCGATGATGAAGCCGACAGCCACCACCTGCATGGCGATCTCGCTCGGAATGCCGAACAGGCTGCACGCCAGCGGAATCAGCAGCAGCGAGCCACCGGCCACCCCCGATGCCCCGCAGGCACAGATGGCCGCGACCACGCTGAGCAGTACGGCGGTGGGCAGGTCCACGGCGATGCCCAGCGTATGCACGGCTGCCAGCGTCAGTACAGTGATGGTGATTGCCGCACCGGCCATGTTGATCGTGGCACCGAGTGGGATCGACACCGAATACGTGTCTTCATGCAGGCCCAGACGTTTGCTCAACGCCAGGTTCACCGGAATATTCGCCGCCGAGCTGCGGGTGAAAAACGCGGTGATACCGCTTTCGCGCAGGCACAGCAGCACCAGCGGATAAGGGTTGCGACGCAGTTTCCAGAATACGATGGCCGGGTTGATCACCAGCGCCACAAACAGCATGCAGCCGATCAATACCACCAGCAGATGGGCATAGCCGAGCAGGGCGCCGAAGCCGGAGGTGGCCAGGGTCGAGGCGACCAGGCCGAATATCCCCAGTGGGGCGAAGCGGATGACTACGCGTACGATCAGGGTCACGCCGTTGGACAGGTCGTCGAGCACCGTGCGGGTGGTGTCGCCTGCATGGCGAATGGCAATGCCCATGCCGATGGCCCATGCCAGGATACCGATGAAGTTGGCGTTCATCAGCGCACTGACCGGATTGTCCACCACGCTGAGCAGCAGGCTTTGCAGCACCTCGCCGATACCACCGGGGGCGCTGACGGTGGCGTCATGGGTAGCCAGGACCAGGGAAGACGGAAACATCATGCTGGCAACCACCGCGACCACCGCAGCGGCAAAGGTACCCAGCAAATACAGAAACAGGATCGGTCGGATATGGGTTTGCTGGCCGTGTTTATGATTGGCGATGGACGCCATCACCAGCACGAACACCAGGATCGGCGCGACGGCTTTGAGCGCCGTAACGAAC
Organism: Pseudomonas orientalis; assembly: GCF_002934065.1. Taxonomy (NCBI): domain Bacteria; kingdom Pseudomonadati; phylum Pseudomonadota; class Gammaproteobacteria; order Pseudomonadales; family Pseudomonadaceae; genus Pseudomonas; species Pseudomonas orientalis. The sequence goes on from NZ_CP018049.1 coordinate 2,115,263, forward strand.
ACTTTGCCAATAAACCCGGTGGCCCTGGCCGCCTCAGGCAGCAACAGGGCAAGCAGGATACCGGCGATCAGGCCGATGACAATTTGCGTAACGAGGCTGACGCGCATTAGCCGTTGCAACAAGGAAGGGGCAGCAGTCATAAACAGTTGTCTCTAGTTTTTTTAGTAGGGCGCAGCATTGCAGGGATAAGTACTGTGGGAAGCAGGCGCGAAGTCTAGCACGCTGTAGGATGAGTCCCGTTTGCTGCGTCATTCCGTCACCGGTACCGCCGGATTTGGCCAAATCGCTCCCGCAGGGTGTTCAGGGCAGGGCGGTAAACAGTTCGCGTCGGGCACCTTCGGTAATCGCCACGATGCCGGGGTGTTTGACCTTGCGCTCCACCGAGATGGCGTAGAACGATTCGGTCACCGCGTCGGTCTGGCCGATCAGTGCCACGCCGTACTGGCGCACCACTTCATCGGCGATCACGCTGGGGGCGATAAAGATGCCGCTGCCGGACTGCCCGAATGCCTGCATCAAGGCGCTGTCGTCGAACTCGCCGATGATCCTGGGTTGAATCTGCTGATCGACAAACCAGCGCTGCAAACGGCTGCGCACCACTGTTTCCGCGCCGGGAATCAACAACGGTGCGCCGTGCAAACACCCTGGGAACGCGCCGCCATGTTGCTTGGCCAGCGCATGGGTGGCAAAAAAACTGATGCCACATTCCCCCAGCTTCTGGCTGTAGCCTTTAATGTCCAGGTGAGTCGGCATCGGACTGTCGGAGATCACCAGGTCCAGACGCTGGATCGCCAGGTCAGCCAATAACCGTTCAAGTTTGTCTTCACGGCACGTGATGCGGATCGGTTCGCTCAGTTCCATGGTGGGCGCGATCAGGCGGTACACGATGGACTTGGGCACCACGTCCGCCACCCCGACGCGAAACACAATCTGCTGCTCATTGGGCTGCGCGCGCAGCATCGCCTCCAATTCATTGCCGGTCTGGAACATCTGCTCGGCGTAGGGCAGGGCCTGGCGCCCGGCTTCGGTCAGCTCCAGCTGGCGCCCTACGCGCTGGAACAGGGCGATGCCAAAGGTCTGTTCCAACAGGCTGATCTGCCCGCTGATGGTTTGGGGTGTGAGGTTCAGTTGTTCGCAGGCGCGCACAATGCTGCCCGTCTTCGCCACCACCCAGAAGTAATGCAACTGTCGATAATTGAGCATCACCGTCTACACTTCGTAAAAACCGAAGTATACCTGAGAAAAATACGAATTTTTCTGAACTGTTCATCTGCATAGAATGCCTCGCTATCGCGGGGCCACTATTTGGCCCCAGGGGTTCTAACGAGGAATACATCATGAAACTCAATTCCCTGGGCGCGGCGTCGCTGCTTGCGCTTTCATTGGTGGTGATCAGCGGTTGTGATCAGGTCGAGAAAAGCGCGCAGCAGGTGCTGGGCAAGGCCAGCGAATCGGCCAAGCAAGCCATCGACGACACCCAGAAGGCCGCCGAACAGGCATTGAGTGAAGCGACCCAAGGTTTGATCAGTCCGCAGAAAAAGGATGATCAGCAAGAAAAAGACGCAGAATCCACCCAAGAAACCTAATTTTCCAGCACAACGTCAGGACTGACCTATGGATTATCTTTTACAACTGGCCGCCAGCCCCACCGCGTGGATCGCGCTGGCCACCTTGATCGTCATGGAAATCGTGCTGGGCATCGATAACCTGATCTTCATCTCGATCCTCACCAACAAACTGCCCGAGCAGCATCGGGCCAAGGCGCGGCGCATCGGCATCAGCATGGCGCTGATATTGCGCCTGGGCTTGCTGAGCACCATTGCCTTTATCGTGCAGCTGACGGCGCCGGTGTTCGAAGTGTTCGGCCAGGCCTTTTCGTGGAAGGACATGATCCTGATCGCCGGTGGCCTGTTCCTGGTATGGAAGGCAACCACCGAGATCCACCACAGCATGGACCCGGCGCCCGAAGAGAAAGCCAGCGTTGGCAATACGGTTGCCATCGGCTTTGCTGCCGCTATCGGGCAGATCCTGCTGCTCGACCTGGTGTTCTCCATCGACAGCATCATCACGGCAGTGGGCATGACCGAACACTTGCCGATCATGATCATTGCCGTGGTGACCTCGGTCATCGTGATGCTGGTGGCGGCCGAACCCTTGGCCAAGTTCATCAACGACAACCCGACCGTGGTGATGCTGGCCCTCGGTTTCCTGATCATGATCGGCATGACGCTGATCGCCGAAGGCTTTGGCGCCCATGTACCAAAAGGCTACGTGTATGCGGCCATGGCGTTCTCGGCGGCGATCGAATGTCTGAACATTGCCCGACGTAACCGGCACGCGCGTTTGCTGGCTGCCCGGCAGTAACGCTTGACCTGAAAAGCCGGCCGCGTTCATTAGAGCGCGGTTGGCTTTTGGCTATCTGGTAGAATTTTCCTACACGATAGTCAGAGGTTTCCCATGAGCGAGCAGATTCGACTTACGCAGTACAGCCATGGTGCGGGTTGCGGTTGCAAGATCTCGCCTCAGGTTCTGGAGGTGATTCTGGCCGGCAGTGGCGCACAAAACCTCGATCCCAACCTCTGGGTGGGCAACGCTTCACGCGATGATGCTGCGGTGTACGCCATCGACGATGAGCGCGGGGTGGTCTCCACCACCGATTTCTTCATGCCGATCGTCGATGACCCCTTCGACTTCGGCCGCATTGCCGCCACCAATGCCATCAGCGACATCTATGCCATGGGCGGCGACCCGTTGATGGCCATCGCCATTCTTGGCTGGCCGGTGAATGTGCTGGCGCCGGAAGTTGCCCGTGAAGTCATCCGTGGCGGCCGCTCGGTGTGTGACGCCGCCGGCATCCCTCTGGCGGGTGGGCACTCCATCGACGCGCCGGAACCGATCTTCGGCCTGGCCGTGACCGGCATCGTGCAAAAGCGCCACATGAAGCGCAACGACACCGCCACTGCAGGGTGCAAGCTGTACCTGACCAAACCCTTGGGCATCGGCATCCTCACTACCGCTGAAAAAAAGGGCAAATTGCGCGAGGCTGACATCGGCCTGGCCCGTGACTGGATGTGCACCCTCAACAAACCCGGCAGCCGCTTCGGCAAGCTGGACGGGGTGACTGCCATGACCGATGTCACCGGTTTCGGCCTGCTCGGGCACCTGGTGGAAATGGCCGACGGCAGTGGTCTCACGGCCCGTATCGAATATGCAAAGGTCCCACGGCTGCCGGGCGTTGAGTACTACCTGGACCTGGGTTGCGTACCCGGTGGCACCTTGCGCAACTTCGACAGCTACGCCAGCAAGCTTGGGCGTGTACAGGAGCTGCACAAGCGCGTGCTGTGCGACCCGCAAACCAGCGGTGGCCTGCTGATCGCCGTCACCCCCGATGGCGACGCCGAGTTCCACGCAGTGGCCGCTGAACTGGGCCTGGTCCTTGAGCCGATCGGCGAACTGCTGGAGCGACAGACCCACGCGGTAGAGGTGATTTGATGGCGACCGACATCACCGATTACCGCGACATTTTCCTCAACGATCGGCCGATGATGGATACCCGCGCGCCGGTCGAGTTCACCAAGGGCGCGTTTCCCGGCGTGGTCAACCTGCCGTTGATGACTGACAACGAGCGCCAGCGGGTGGGCACCTGTTACAAGCAGCAGGGTCAGCAAGCTGCAATCGTGCTGGGTCATGAGTTGGTATCCGGCGCGATCAAGGCTCAACGTATCGAGCAGTGGGCACAGTTTGCCCAGGCTAATCCGCAGGGTTACCTGTACTGCTTTCGCGGCGGGCTGCGCTCACAGATCGTGCAGCAATGGTTGAAAACCGAAGCGGGTATCGAATACCCCCGCGTCGGCGGTGGCTACAAGGCCATGCGCGCCTTCCTGCTGGACACGCTCGAGCAGGCCACCGCCCAGTGTGATTTCGTCCTGCTCGGCGGCATGACCGGCACCGGCAAGACCGAAGTGCTCGGCCAGTTAAGCAACGCCCTGGACCTGGAAGGCCATGCCAACCATCGTGGCTCCAGCTTCGGCAAACGCGCCACGGCACAGCCGTCCACTATCGACTTCGAAAACCGCCTCGCAGTGGACTTGTTGAAAAAGCGTGCGGCGGGTATCGAACAGTTCGTGGTCGAGGACGAGAGCCGCATGATCGGCAGCTGCGCGCTGCCGCTGTCGTTGCACAAAGGTATGCAGACGTTCCCGATGGTATGGCTCGAGGACAGCGTCGAAGGCCGGGTCGAGCGCATCCTGAAGGACTACGTGGTCGACCTGTGCGCCGAATTCATTGCGGTATTTGGTGAGAATGGCCAGGCCTTGTTTGCCGAACGTCTGACCCAGAGCCTGGCCAATATCCATAAGCGCCTGGGCGGCGAGCGCTTCCAGCGGCTGCAGGCGATTTTGCAGGACGCCCTGGCGGAACAGGCCCGCAGCGGGGCAGTGGACCTGCACCGCGTGTGGATCGAAGGCTTGTTGCGCGAGTATTACGACCCAATGTACGCGTTCCAGCGCGAGAGCAAGGGCGCGCGCATCGAGTTCGCCGGGGAGCAGGGGGCGGTGGTGGCGTATTTGCGCGAGCGCAGCGCCCTGCAGTCTTGTTAATGGAGTCTCGGGCGCTTGGGCAGCGGATACATGGGCAGGTTTTGCCTCCCCGCGTCATGCTCACGTACTGTTGTTTCCAGCCTCTCGAGCATCCCTACGAGGCTCTGCGGGCTCGCATTACCAGCGTCTGCGATGGCTCTCAGCTCTTCGCGCGTACCGGCACCGGCTTTATTGAAGTTCTCAAGAAACGTCCAGACCCGACGCTGCAACAGCTGACGCTCGACCAGGAATTCGGGCGTACGACTCAGAAGTCGAATCTGCTCCATCAGCACCAGGTTCGCAGAATCGTTGGCAAAACTAAGCCAAAGCGCGCTTTTGTTAGCGATCTGCGCTTGCGGCACATTTCGCAGCCAAAGGTTTATCGTCCTGTCATTGCTTGGCGCTCCCAGCCAGATATCGGTGCCTGTTTGTCGGCGTGCAGCAATCAGGCGCCGCAAGGAAACTGGGTCGTTAACAGGATTGCCTCTCAGGTCAAAACCTTTTCTGAGTTCGATGGATTCGGGGATCGAGGCAATATGATTGTCACGCAGTATCAAGCGGGTGCTAGGGATTTCTGACGTGATGCCCTCCGGGAATCTGTCTATGCTGGTGTTGGTAAGGTCCACTTCGCGCAAGGCAGTCATGCCTCTGAGCGAAGGTGCAACGCGTAGGTTGTTACCGCTTAGTCTCAGTATCTCCAACCGCAGAGGCCCACGTGCGGTGCCAAGCCCGTAAGGCGGCTGTGTGATTCCGGTTTCTGTCAGGTCCAGTATCCGCAACGCGGGCATCCCGCCAATTTCAGGCGCATATCTCATTCTCTGATTCCAGCTCAGGTCCAGCACCTCCATACGTGACATCCGCGGTACTCCACCGAAGGTAATCGAAACCGTGGATATGTCGTTGTGACTTAGATTCAGCGCCTGAAGATTAGTCAAATCGTACAATGGTGGGACATCTTTGAGGCGACAATGTGCCAGGTTCAGCTCTTGCAAACGGGGTAGTTTTGCGAGCAGTGCAGTATCGACTGAGTTCAGGATGAGTGGGGTCCTGCTTATATCCAGAGCTCTCAACTCTGTGAGTAGTTCCAGAGCCGCTGGTGGTCTGCTGAGCCCGGACAAAGACATTTCCAGACTTTCAATGTGGGAAAAGTTTGTAAATAAAGCATCCAGCTTTCGGTTAATGCGCCCTGTCAATCTCAGGGAGACAACAGAATTGAGGCGCGTCGAAAAAATCGGAGCCGTTTGATTGGTGCGAGTTCCTAGATTTATATTCAGCTTGAAACCCAGCAGTCGCCCATCGCGATAGACTCTCTCCGCGGGTTCGCCTTGCCACTTGTACAGCCGACGTAGGGTGGCACCGATTGCAAGTCGCCGATTGCGCTCTGCGACATCGGGGCCTTTATAGCTTTTCTCCCAGGCACCGACCTCCCGGTCCAGCTGTGGATAACCACTCTGAAGCCGCTGGAGCTCGACATCGGCCGCATGCGTATCACTAAATCGCGCGATAAAGTCATCCGCGTGTTGGTTCGTCGCCTCTGGAAAGTAGCGTTTGACCTGGGCCTGAGTGGTTGTCGTCGGCACTTGAGCCTGCTCGTCACCGGCACCTCCACGCAGCCCGATATCCTCGGGCTCGAAAAACGCGGTTCTGAGCGACTGGCGCTGAAGTACGAGGGTGAACTCGGGGCGATTCAACAGGCTGCGGCGGACTTTGAACCTGAAATGCTCGAGTCCCGGATCAAGGTGCAGGTTCATGGCCTTTAGCTCGTCCTCAGTCATGGCATGCACAAGCATATCGGCGAAATCATCCGAGGCGTGGGCCGGATGCAGCAGGGCGTCGTACCCCTGGAACTGATCGCCGATTTTAACCACCAACCGCTGCTTGGGCAGTGACGTGGCACCGACCCGGTCCAGCACAACCCCGGTGGGCGAGCCGTCCCGCACGACAATTGAAACATCCTTCGGCCAGCCGGGCATGCGCCTGAAACTGTGCAGCAGGAGCGTATCGCTGTCGGCACTGCGTACCGAACCTAGAAACAGCCCCTCGTAGGCTCGAGCCAGGCGCAGGCTTTCTTCATAGCCGTGCACATGCGGTTCAAGACGCTGAAACAGTTGCTTCATCTGGCCTAATGTAAGCTCACTTTGAGGGTTCAGGTTTTCCCGAGCCAACATCTCTTTGAGTACCTCCTTGGGCAAGGACGGAAACTCATGGCTCAGGCTCTGGAGCAGTTCGCTGTCGGGTTTGACGGCCTCCAGATAACGTCGATCGAATAATGCGATGCGGTCGCTCGGGGCAACAGCTCCCCCATTTTGATGCAGCGCAAGCTCCACCTCCCTGTCCAGCTTGAAGCGCACAATCGTGTCCGCCAGTATCCCTTGCGGCGCCAGGCCCTCGGCATGCAGATAACGCAGGTGATCATCCGACACATCGCTGACCTGACGAATCTGCTCCAGCGTCTCATCGGACAAGCCTTCAACCGCGTCGCCGAAACCCCGCATCAACTGCGGACGGGTCCACTCCGTCAACTCGAGCCCTTCGGTGCCCGGTGGCTGGAACGGGATGCCGGATGGGGGCTTCACCGGCAGTACCGGCAGCGATTCAGGCACAGGCACAGGTTCAGGCGCTCCCGGGGTTTCACCGTCCGGCGCTTTTATCGCCTGCTCTGCCACATCGACATCGTGGGTCAGCGCCGTACCAGCCTTCACGATCAGGGGCAACGCATTGAGCAGGCCAAACACCACGCGGGTCAGGCCTTCTGTCTGTTCTGCGTGGGTATCGGCGTTGGCGATCTCGCTCAGCCCATAGCCTGCTTCGATCAAGCCGGCAAGCGCCAGGAACCCTTCGCCACCGGGGAAAAATATAGCCAGGGCGCCCCAGCGATTGATCCAGCCCACCGCCGTTTCGACAGCGGCACTCAGGTTGGCACGGTTGACGTCGGCATCATCGCGGATCGCTTCCTGCGCGGTATTCAGGTTGTCTCCCTTGAGCACCTTGACCAATTCGACAAAGGGATCGAGCGTATTGGGTACAGTGTCCAGGCTGATGTAATCATCCGGGTTCCAATAGCCATCATTGTTGAAAAAACCGGCTTCACGATTCAGTCGATGCATCTTCGGGTATTCGCCCATGGCCTCCAACGCAGTGAACACGCCGGCATGATAAGTGCCATCTAAACGATCATCCTTGGCAAAATGGCTGGCCAACGCTCTCTTGCAGGCACTGTCTTTGCCTTGCTGCACGACCCAGGTGCGCATTGCTTTGAGATCGGAAAACTCATGCAGCGGGGATGAATTGCCTGGAATGTACATCAACACCCGCCCGCTGGTACGGTGACGAAATACCCATATGTCTCGGGCGGTATAGCGATAGATCATCAGGCGTGAGGCTTGCACATGCGCCATGGGACAGGTGCGCTGCTCAAGTTGGGCATTGTTGATGAAGCCGAATTCGATCTGGCCTTCGCCAAGGCCTGCTGCCGACAGCGCGAGTTTCAACCCGTCGAGGGACAAGCTGGACTCGCGCTTTTGCAAAAAAGCTGTCATGACAAAAGCGGTCTTTACCGATGTGCGCAATGCATAGGGTGCATGGTCTGTGATGGTTTCGTCACTGGGCAGGGTTTTGTCCAGATAGTCGTTGTAGATATCTTTGTAGTCGAGTTGCCATACCCATTTCTTGAAGCTGGCAGGCGTGATATCAATTTGTGTTTCAGGTCCGTAGGTTTGCGGGTCGACACAGCGGTAGATGCCTTCGTAGGCGGTATGGTTGCCGCTGCCTTGATAGGCAAACTCGTCAACATGTTCGACAATTTTAATGGCCGGCCCGACTCGCGGCGGTGTGTAGAGGCCAAAGGCGGTTTCGCCAAAACGATCATCGGCCACGGCTTGATAGTCGCTGAGCAGCGCTTGTACCAGTGAATGCTGGAAGCGAATTTGTCCCTGGTGCACGCCATCAATCGGTGGGTGGCCATGGTAGTCGTAGTCAATCGTGACCAGTTGGGCGCTCATGGGGTCGAGGTCGGCGCCCCATTTATCCCTGATCGTTTGCGCGCCGTGGTCATAAGGGGTCAAAGGCATGGCTTTGCGCAAAATGTCGTGCAATATTTCGCGGCTACTTTGATGGGGGGCGGTGTTTGTCATATGAGCAGTTCCGTCTGCGGAATAGAACGCTCGACAATACTGCTGGTGTACAAGGAAGAGGATCGGAAACGCTGATGATTACGATAGGAGGCCGCGTCAGCCAAAGCAGGACGTGGCCTCGGTCTTATCGGTGCACTTAAAGGATAACCGCCCCGATCAACCCGCACACTACCCCCATCAACATGGTCAACCCGGCCACCGTCACCAGCACCCGCGCATCGAAATCCTTGCGCAGCATCAGCAGCGACGGCAGGCTTACGCTCGGTAGGGTCATCAGCAAGGCGACTGCCGGGCCGGTGCCCATGCCCAGGGTCATCATGGTTTGTACGATGGGAATCTCGGCCGCTGTAGGAATCACGAATAACGTGCCGACTATCGCCAGCGGAACCAGCCACACAAGGCTGTCGGCCATCGCCCCGTCCACATGGGGGAACAGCCAGACCCGTGCCGCGCCGAGGATCAGCACCGCGAGGATATACACCGGAATGGTGCTCCAGAACAGCTGCCACAACGTCCGTAACCAGCGCGTCAGGAAGGGTTCGGACTCAGCAGTGCTGACCTCGGCCACGGCCTCCAGCGCCGCTTCCGGCACTTGGTCCGGGCGCGCAATACGCTGCGCGATCAATGACACCCCCACCACCAGCACAATCCCCGCCACCAGCCGCAACGCGGTAAAGCCCCAACCCAGCACAAAGCCCATGAACACCAGCGTGGCCGGGTTCAATACCGGGTTGGCAATCCAGAACGCCAGCGCCGCGCCCACCGACACCTGCTGACGGCGCATGCCCGCCGCCACGGGCGCCGCGCAGCAACTGCACATCATCCCCGGCAAGGCGAACAGCCCGCCACGCAGGGTCGAGCCCAGCCCGGCGCGGCCAAACAGGCGCAGCAGCCAGTCGCGAGGAATCAGCACTTGCAGCAGCGAACCGAGGATCACCGCCAGCACGGCGGCTTTCCAGATCGCCAGGAAATACACCTGGGCATAGGCCAGCGCCGCCGCGAGAGGCGAGCTTTGCTGGTCATTGAGAATCGAGGCGCCGATGCTGTGGTTGTCGGCCGCTACAAACGCCTTGAGGTAGTAGGGCGACCATTTCACATAGTAGAGGCCAATGCAGGCCACCAGCAGAAACAGCGCAGGTTTGCACCAGAACGACCAGCCCCGGTTGGGCTGGGCAGGAGAGAGGTTGGACATGAAGAGGATCCGCTGATGAGTCAATAGCGCAGCATCATACGCGCCTGACGCTCAACCTTCAGGTATCTGCGCTGACCTGGGTCGGATTCGGGCAGGTTTGCTCACCATTATCGAGCCCCTGCTTGTAGTTGCGGCTGAGCAGCGAGGCCTTGCCGTTGTGCCAGGTGAGTGTCAGCACGTACAGCGTGTCATAGTCGTTACCGGACCAATCGTCGGTGATGGTGTGTTTTTCGCCGGCGGCTTCACTGGCGACTTTGTTGATCAGCTCCGGCAGATAACCGTGGGACCAGGCGGTGTAGATCGTCGCGTTGTGGTACTTGTCCTCGACCAGTTCGTCGGCCAGGGCGCTGGTGTCATTGGCCGAGAACTTGATGTTCACCGGCAGGCCCAGCTTGATCGCGCTGGGACTGATGGTCATCAGCGGGCGAATATAACTGTAGGAGTTGTCCAGTTCACCTTCCTCGACATTGCGCGTCGGGTTGGCGGCGAACACGAAATCGGCCTTGCCGAATTTTTCCGGCAAGACACTGGCCAGGTTCATCGCACGGTTCAGGCCCTGGCAATTGAGTTGGCCCAGGCCCCCGGCAGGTTTTTCGCCGTGGCGCAGAAATACCAGGGTTTGCACGCCGTCTACCGGTTGCGCGCGGCTTTCACGGGCATCCAGTGCCGTGACAATACCCGCCGTCACCAGCAGCAGCGGTAACATGATGTATGAATAACGTTTGATGTGTTGCACAAGGCGCAGAGGCTTGATCTTCATTTAGGTTCGAGTCTTCTTGCGTCGGGTTAAGGCTGACAGGCCCGGCCCAGTGGCGCGGTGCGCGTCTGAGGGTGTTCCATGTCGGTATAGCCAGGTGCCTCCCTTCACCGAACAAGCGCACTTATGAGTGCATTCGGGCATTTTGGTTCGCCCACGCGGATTCTAGTCAGGCAATGTTGCTCGATGATGACGCATGCACGACGCCGAGCAGATGACTATCATGGGGATTTTCCGCTCAGGAACTTCCTCGATGAACGCACTCGCCGCTTTCCCGATCAACAGCAAATGGCCCGCCCAGCACCCGGAGCGCCTGCAACTGTACTCGCTGCCTACGCCCAACGGTGTAAAAGTCTCGATCATGCTCGAAGAGCTGGGCCTGCCTTATGAGGCGCACAAGGTCAGCTTCGACACCCAGGACCAATTATCCCCCGAGTTCCTGTCGCTGAACCCCAATAACAAGATCCCCGCAATCATCGACCCCAATGGTCCCAGCGGGCAGCCGCTGGCGTTGTTCGAGTCCGGCGCGATCCTGATTTACCTGGCGGAAAAGACCAGCCAGTTGCTCGCCGAAGACCCGGCCACTCGCTACGAAACCCTCCAGTGGCTGATGTTCCAGATGGGCGGGATCGGCCCGATGTTCGGCCAGTTGGGGTTCTTCAACAAGTTCGCCGGCAAGGCCTATGAAGACAAGCGCCCGCGCGACCGCTACGCCGCCGAATCGCGGCGCTTGCTGCAGGTGCTGGAAAAACGCCTGTTGGGCCGTACCTGGATCATGGGTGACGATTACAGTATCGCTGACATCGCCACCTTCCCCTGGATTCGCAACCTGATCGGCTTCTACGAATCGGGCGACCTGGTGGGCATCGCCGATTTCCCTAACGTGCTGCGCGCGTTGGACGGCTTTGTCGCTCGCCCAGCGGTGATTCGTGGTCTGAATATTCCGAGCTGAGCATGCCGACTTTCGATTTCAAACAATTGGATGTCTTCAGCCGTGCGCGCGTTTGCCGGGCATCCGACCTTGGGCAGTTGCCACGCGTGGTTGCAGGCAGGCGGTGTTGCGCGTGGGCAAGAGATCATTCAGGAGTGCGAAATCGGCCTGGTACGCATTCGACGCGACGGCGACGAGCTGGCGTTCATCGCGCCACCGCTGTTGCGTTCCGGTGTTGTCGAGGCGTCGCTGCTGGAACGTGTGCGCGTGGGGCTGGGCCTGGCGCCGGAGCGCTATGTTGTCAGCCAAGGCACCGCCATCGGGCGAGCGGGGCGTATTCGCATCGAGCGCCAGGGCGATGAAATCTGGGTGGGCGGCGCCGTTGCCGTCTGCATCGAAGGGCGTTTACAGCTTTAGATCAATGCAATTGTTACGCGCCGCGCAATACACTGTTGGCCCCTCGGCATTTGTGCCGCCGGGGCGAGGGGCATAAGCTTTGGCCCCAAAGATTTCAGCCACTTTTTCAGGAAAGCCATGACCAGCCAGTTCCCCCAAGCCCGCCCCCGTCGCCTGCGCCGCTCTCCGGAGCTGCGTGGCCTGTTCCAGGAAAGCGAATTCACGCTCAACGACCTGGTGCTGCCGATTTTCGTCGAAGAAGAAATCGACGATTTCGTGCCGATCACCAGCATGCCGGGCGTGTTGCGTATTCCTGAGAAAAAGCTGGCCGGCGAGATCGAGCGCTATGCCCGCGCCGGCATCAAGTCTGTGATGACCTTTGGCGTTTCCCACCACCTGGACGCCAGCGGCAGCGATACGTGGAAAGAGCGCGGCCTGGTCTCGCGCATGTCGTCGATCATCAAGGACGCCGCGCCGGAAATGATCGTGATGTCCGACACCTGCTTCTGCGAATACACCGATCACGGCCATTGCGGCGTGATGCATGGCGCTCACGTCGACAATGACGCGACCCTGGTCAACCTCGGCAAACAGGCCGTGGCCGCCGCCCGCGCCGGTGCCGACGTCATCGCGCCCTCGGCGGCGATGGACGGCCAGGTCCAGGCCATCCGCCGCGCCCTGGACGATGCCGGTTTCACCCACATCCCGATCATGGCCTACTCCACCAAATTCGCCTCGGCCCTCTACGGCCCGTTCCGCGAAGCCGGCGGCAGCGCCCTCAAGGGCGACCGCAAAAGCTACCAGATGAACCCGATGAACCGCCGCGAGGCCGTACGCGAATCGCTGCTCGACGAGCAGGAAGGCGCCGATGCGCTGATGGTCAAACCGGCCGGCGCCTACCTCGACATTATCCGCGACATCCGCGAGGCATCGCGCCTGCCGGTGGCGGCGTATCAAGTGAGCGGCGAGTACGCGATGATCAAATTTGGCGCACAGGCCGGGGCGATTGACGAGGATCGCGTAGTGCGCGAGACCTTGGGCTCGATCAAGCGCGCGGGGGCGGATTTGATATTTACGTATTTTGCGATGGATTTGGCGTTGGCGGGGATTTAGGGGGGCTGAATTAATCTGCCTGTGGCGAGCGAGCTTTCTCGTCACAGGTAGAGGCGTGCAGAAAGGCAATCAATTGAATGTGTTATCAGGCGATCAATGAAGTGGCTTCTTTTTGACGTCCTGCATTAATCGAACCTTGTGCGAGAACCAGTACTTCTTTTAGTGCGTTAATTGATTGCGCAGTCAGTGTTAACGCTGGCAGGTCCCACTCGTAGTCCCTGACAACCCTGATTTGAAAGTGGCCATTTGCGTCGAACGAAGGATACCAACCCACATCTATGAGGAAACCGTCTGGATATTCCACCTGCAGCATGTCCTCTTTCAGATGGTGAGCTTGATGCTCAATCGCGCAATCCTGCAACATAGATAGCTCATCGTAAGTGATTTTGCCTTTTAGGAAGTCTAACGAGATCATTTGGTTAGTCTCCGAAATTCTTGCTCTGAGATAGGATGGCCATGAATTGTTCCAGCACTCAACTCAATGCGTATCCAACGACTGGGTAGGCCATCGCTGGCGCCGATGCTTTCAGGGTACTCCATCACTTTCCATGGTTTGCCATTGGTGGTCGTTCTGCCATTTTTATAGGCTTCTCGTTCTAAGTTTTCAATGTCTATGCCCGGCTTGTACTTGGCCGGCCCGGATTTTGTGGTTGCCAAAATATCTTTCCAAGGCATTTTCTTTGAAGGGCTGTGCTTATAACCATGGGCTGTCCATTCGACATCTTTAAGTGAGGGCAGCGTCGGTTGGTTTTCTTCGGCTTTCGCATTGAGTACCGGATCTTCAACACCTTTAACGGGCACGCATTCACCAGGACACTTACTAAGCCCCAGCGGATCAACCCACCCTGTAGGATTCGGTGCGTACTGGTATGCATTGGCCCCACCCGCCAGCTTCACCGGATCTGGCGTCAGGTAACGACCGATATTCGGGTGGTAGTAGCGATGCCGGTTGTAGTGCAGGCCACTTTCCTGGTCGTAGTACTGGCCTTGGAAACGTAGCGGGTTGTCGATTTTGCCGACGTCGAGGCGGCTGATTTCTCCGTAGGCGCGGTAGTGCGCGGACCAGACGATTTCACCGTCGGGCGTGGTGAGTTCCTGCGGTGTGCCGAGGTGGTCGAGTTGGTAGTAGTAGGGATTTACGTCTTCTGGACCGAAGCCTTCCAGCAGTGCCAGCGGGCGGAAGCTGTCGGGTTCGTAGAGGTAGCTGCGATGGCGATCGGCATGGTGTTCGGCGATCAGCTTGTCGCCTTGCCAGAAGAACTCCGTAGTTTTCTCTTCGATGGTTTTGCTGATGCGCCGACCAAACGGGTCGTAGCGATAGCTCGCGGTTTGGCCGTTGGGCTTGGTGACGCCGATGAGCCGGTGCTGGCAGTCGTAGCGGTACTCGGTGACGAGTTGCTGGCCCTTGCCACGCCGTTCGCGGATCAGGTTGCCGAAGGCGTCGTAGTCGTAATGGTGGTCGCCCTGGATCATCAGGCGATTACCCGCCACGATGTCCGGGCCCGGCCTGTTTTGCATAAGCAAATTGCCCGCCGGGTTGTGTGCAAAGCGCTCCTGCACATCCTGGGAGTGATCGGCGCGGGTCAGGCGGTTTAGCGGGTCGTAGCGGTAACGGTGTTCGCCTTTGCGGGTGTCGAGCAGGCGCGTGAGGTTGCCGGCTTTGTCGTAGTCGTATTGGCGTTGGTAAAGGTGGTTTCCTTGCTGGGTAACGGCGTGGGCGTGCAGGCGGTTTTGGTCGTCGTAGTGGTAGTGGCTGAGCAGCTTGCCTTGTTGGCGTTGGTGTTCGCGACCGGCGTGGAACAGGTGGGAAGTCAGCAGTGAGCCATTCAGCTCGACGGTGGCCAGGTGGCCGCCTTTGTCGTGATTGAAGGTCAGACGGTTATTATCCGGCAGGCGTAAATGCTGAAGTTGGCCGCAGGCGTCATAGCCGTAGCGCAAAGTGCCCCAGCCCTGATGCTCAGCAGTGAGTCGGTTTTGTTTGTCGTACTCGTAAGCCAGCGCCCAGTGGCCGTCTTCGACGCTGAGGAGGTTGCCTTGGCGGTCGTAGGCATAATCAACAACGCTGTCATCGGGCAGCGTTTTTCTTACGAGGCGACCGGCATGATCGCGCTCGTAACGGGTAACAAGCTGACTGCCATCGTCGCCATGTTCGGTCTTTTCCAGCAGGTTGCCGTTGAGGTCGTAGGCGTAGGCGGTGCGTTGGCCGTCGAAGCCGGTTTCCTGTCGGATCAGGCCGTTGGGGTGGTAGTCCAGTCGATAGGTTTCGCCAACTTCGTTTTCGATTTCAGTCAGCAAAAGGCAGGCGTTGTCGTAGCGATACTTGACCTGAGTACCGTCCGCGTTGATGCGGCGGCTGATGAGGTGCAGGCCGTCGGCGTATTCGTAACGGGTGACGTGGCCGAGTTCATCGCGTTCGGCGATGATTTTTCCGTAAGGGTTGTAGCTGAATTCCCGATAGGTACCGTCGGATTGGGTCAGTTTCAGCAGGCGTCCTACCGCGTCCCATTGATACTGAGTCAGCGCGCCGTGCTCATCCTCACACGACAATTGCCGGCCCAGATCGTCATAGCGATAACGCTTGATCCCGCCATTGGGCAACTGTTCTTCAACAAGCTGCCCGCGCTCATTCCACACCAAACGATGACAGCTGTTGTCGGGATACCAGACACCGGTCAGTTGCCCCCGCTTGTCGTAGCTGTAGTCGGTCGCGTTGCCCTCCGGATCAATCCTGCGGATGACATCGCCTTGCTCATTACGCTCGTATTTCCAGACCGCCTCACCACGGCGCACAACCCGTACGAAACCATGGTCATGCTCGTAGGATGTCGGCTCATCCTCCCCCGGAAACAGCGCCACCAAGCGTCCGGCGTCGTCGTACTGATACGCCGTCACCGCGCCCAGCGGGTCCTGCTCGACGGTCAGTCGGCCCTTGGCATCATAGGATTTGAAATGCCGGGCACCGTCGGGATCGATGCGCTGTACCAGTCGCGCCCGGTCGTCATGGACATACACTTCCTGGCTGCCATCGGCGTTGTGCACGTTGACGCTGCCGTCATCGCCCCATACATAGCGCGTGTCCATCTGTGAAAAACTGGCCCAGTGCCGGACACAGCGCGCGGCTTTACCAGATCTTTCCCACGCCCAAAAGAAACTCGCCCCACCGGCCAACTGCCGCTCAAGAATGACGTGCTGTTCGTCGTACCGATAAACCTCGCGTTCACCGACCGCATTGGTCGCCGATACCAGTCGTCCGGCGTCGTCGTAGGCGTAGGAAACGATGTTCTGATCGGTCACCCACACGAAGGGTTCATGGCCTTTGGCGCGATGCACCTGGTAGTCCACCGCCACGATGCGGTCGAATTCATACCGCAAAAAAAGCGAGCGCCCGGCACGGTTATCCAGCCGCTCAATACGCCCCAACCGATCCCGGACAATGCGCAGCCGGTTGTCATACGCATCGCTGATCGCGGTCAGCACACCGCCGCAAAAGTGATAAAACCGAGAGGACTGGGCCAGCACCAACTCGTCAGGCGCAGACCCCAAGTAGATCGCCGCTTCCGCCAGACTGTTGGTAATCGCCGGCCTAGCAGCCGTCGGCAAGGGCAGGGTGGTCGAGCGATTCTCATGGTCCGTCCACACCACCGAGTTGCCTGACACAGAAAGCCGATGCGCTAGCGCATGACTCCAGCCAAACCCCAACCCGCAGTCCACCTCCACTGCACTGGTGCGATACAAGCGCGTCCACTCGAACGGCAAGATGCCGTCCAGCGCGCCGTCGGTCAGAGTCAGCAGTTCCTCGCCGGTGACCATCGACACCGGGCAACCGTTCGTAACGGTTTTATCCGCAGAAGCCGCCGCATCGCCCTTCGGATTCGACGCCATGGCAGGCACATCATCCACCGGCTCCTGGCGCACCAACGCCGTACGCTGCGTTTTGTTGCGAACCATCGGTACGGGGTTCGAAACCAGCGTATCGCCCGCCTTCAACGGCGCCACCGGCACTGCCTTGATCGGCGTCGCCGCACTGCCCAGCAGCACCGGCTTGAGCGCTTCGCTATGCCCCACCAGGCGAATTTTTCCGACCTGCTCGGCTATCTGTTCCAGCCACCTGCGCACCCGGCGCGACTTGATGCCAGCCAGCACTTTCGTGCTCATGCGCAGCACAATACCCATGCCGCCCGTCGCCAGGCCCAGTAACAGATTGATGACGACCTCGGCGCCAATCTCGCCCAGCATTTCGTTCATATAGGGCGGTGGCAGCATGCGCATCCAACTGACCAGCGCCGCCAGGTAAATGAACAGCAACGGCTCGTCGCTCAGCACCAGCAGACCCTTGGCGAGCGTCTCGGCACTTAACGTCAGTAATTTTTCAAACTCGTCCTGGGAAAAGTAATGCAGCAGCTTTTCAGCATTGGCCAGGGGGGCTGACAGCCATTGAAATAACTGCTCTACGTCGTCCCAGATTGAGTAAAGGGAGTCGCTGAAACCTCGGGCATAGGCGCCGTACAGCGAAAGGTAGCGCTTGAGGAAGTTTGCCTCGGAGTACCCCTTCCACAGGGGTTCGAAAGTGGTCCCCCACTCACTGCGCAACCAGCCTTCCAGTGACGCAATGACCGACTGATAAGAAGCGTACAGCGCCTTGAAATGCTCTGAAGAAACGTCGGGGTAGAAACTGACTCGGTACTTCTGGTTGCGATCACACTCGGTGATTTCCAGAATGCCGCTGGGACCGATGATTTTATGGAGTGGGTCCCCCAGCGGACCGCCGTCTGGATCGATGCACTGTACCACGACCGGCGTGTTGCCGATCGGCACGAATCGCGAACTCTGGAACATATGCACCAGGGTCAACGTGCCGTTGGCTGTACACGTGGCGACCGTGCTGCTGGGAAAGAGGGACCGATTGATCGGCGCTACGAGCGCTACTTCTTCTCCCACCTTGAACACTTGCTCGACATTCAGTGCCGAAAAGCTGAAAAAGCTTTGAGCCCAGGTGTCGTATGGGTGCAGGCAGCCCCGGAAATCGCTGAGGATGGATTCGACGTCCCGCGTCTTTGCGTCCATCGCGGCCAACACCAGGAAGCCAATAGCTTGGCTGGTTGCGTCGATCATGGGTGAGCCCTGTCGATCAGGGCTTTAACTGGAAAAACCATCTGCAATCCCTCGCACTGTTTAATCAGGCGAAGGACTTTGCAGCGGTTTTCAGAGGCGGGGAGTAGAGCTTATCCGACGGTTATGTGGGAAGTTTCAGCCAGAGTCGCAGTGAGTTCGGCATACCCACGAACCCCGGTTAGACTTGCCTGTCGATATCCCCATCGCTCGACCCGCCGTTCACCAAGGAAGCCATATGTATTCAAGCCGCCTGATCCTCTGCCTTGCAACTTTACTGGTGCTGGCCGGTTGCTCCACCTCACGCGGTCCGCAGCAACCCGAGCGCAGCGAGGCCGAGGTGAAGACGCAGATCGTGCGCCTGCTCCCGGCCAAGGTCGCGGACCGCGAAGGTTGGGCCCAGGATATCTACACCGCGTTCGACACCCAGAAGATCTACCCCAGCACCGAAAACATCTGCGCCGTACTGGCGGTGACCGAGCAGGAGTCCACCTATCAGGTCGACCCACCGGTACCGGGCATGGGCAAGATCGCCCAGGACGAAATCCTGCGGCGTGCCGGGAAGGTTCATGTGCCGGCGTTTGTCGTGCGCAGCGCCTTGCAATTGCGCTCGCCCACCGGCAAAACCTACGCCGAGCGTTTGAATGCTGCGCGCACCGAGAAGGACCTGAGCGGGATCTTCGACGATTTCATCGGCGTCGTGCCGTTGGGCAACACGCTGTTTGGCGGCTTCAACCCGGTACACACCGCCGGCCCGATGCAGGTCAGCATCGACTTTGCGCAGAAACAGGCGCGGGGTTATCCCTACACGGTAGACGGTACGATTCGCCGCGAAGTGTTCACTCGCCGTGGCGGCATGTATTTTGGTATCGCCCATCTGCTGGGCTACCCGGTCAGCTATGACCAGCCGCTGTACCGCTTTGCCGATTTCAATGCGGGTTGGTACGCCAGCCGCAATGCTGCGTTCCAGGCCGCTGTCAGCCGCGCCTCTGGCACCGAACTGGCGCTGGATGGGGATTTGATTCGCTATGGTTCGTTGCTGCCCGGCACCACTGAGCTGGCGGTGCGTTCGTTGGGGGCGAAGCTGGAGATGCGCAATCCCAGCATTCGCAGTCAACTGGAGCAAGGCGAAGCGTTGGACTTCGAGGACACCACCCTCTACAAGCGCGTGTTCGCCCTGGCTGACAAGGCTGCCGGCAAACCGCTGCCACGGGCGATCCTGCCGGGCATCGTGCTCAAGAGCCCGAAGATTACCCGCAATCTGACCACGGCGTGGTTTGCCAAACGTGTGGATGAGCGCTATCAGCGTTGTATGAAGCGCTGATTTCTTGCGGCGTTTGATCGTTCCACGCTCTGCGTGGGAATGCCGCCCCGGACGCTCCGCGTCCCGCTTTCGGCGCAAGATCCGGCACTTGCGCAAGGGTGACGCGGAGCGTCACGGGATGCATTCCCACGCGGAGCGAGGGAACGATCAAACGATCAATAAAGAAAAGGCCCGGTTTTCGTGGAACCGGGCCTTTTCCGTGTTGCTCTTGGATAATCAGCCGCGTTCGAGGGCGAGGGCTACGCCTTGGCCACCACCGATGCACAGTGTCGCCAAGCCTTTTTTGGCGTCACGCTTGATCATTTCATGCAGCAGGGTCACCAGCACGCGGCAGCCTGATGCACCAATCGGGTGGCCGATGGCGATGGCGCCGCCGTTGACGTTGACCTTTTCGGCGTTCCATTCCAGCTCTTTGCCCACCGCCAGGGATTGCGCGGCGAAGGCTTCGTTGGCTTCGATCAAATCCAGCTCGCCCAACTGCCAGCCGGCCTTGTCCAGGCAGCGGCGGGTGGCCGACACCGGGCCGATGCCCATGATCGCCGGATCGACCCCGGCGTTGGCATAGCTGGCGATGCGTGCCAGCACGGGCAGGCCGAGGGCCTTGGCTTTGGCGGCGCTCATCAACAGCACCGCTGCGGCGCCGTCGTTAAGGCTGGAGGCGTTGCCGGCGGTGACGCTGCCGTCCTTTTTAAAGGCGGGTTTGAGCTTGGCCAGGGACTCGGCGGTGGTACCGGCACGCGGCTGTTCGTCCACGTCGAAGACCAGCGGGTCGCCCTTGCGCTGGGGAATCAGGATCGGTGTGATCTCATCGGCAAACCGCCCGGCTTCGATGGCGGCAATTGCTTTTTGCTGGGAGGCAGCGGCAAAGGCATCCTGTGCCTCACGGCTGATGCCGTATTTGTCCACCAGGTTTTCGGCGGTGATGCCCATGTGGTAGTCGTTGAACGCATCCCACAGGCCGTCGGTGATCATGCTGTCGATCATCTTGGCGTGGCCCATGCGCAAACCGGTGCGCGCGGCTGGCAATACGTACGGCGCAAGGCTCATGTTTTCCATGCCGCCGGCGATGATGACGTCGGCGTCGCCGCAACGGATCGCCTGTGCGCCCAGGTGCAGGGCCTTGAGGCCCGAACCGCACACCTTGTTCAGGGTCAGGCTCGGCACGGCGTGGGGCAGGCCGGCGAGAATCGAGGCCTGGCGCGCCGGGTTCTGGCCGCTGCCTGCGGTGAGTACCTGGCCGAGAATCACTTCATCGACTTCGGCCGGGTCAAGGCCGGTCTGCTCCAGCAGGCGACGAATCACCGCAGCGCCCAGTTCAGGGGCCGGGATGGTGGCCAGCGAGCCCTGGAAGCTGCCCACGGCGGTGCGGGTGGCAGCAACAATCACGACGTCTTGCATGGAATCTGTCCTCACTGGAAATGCATTTCTGGAACGTGGTCCGGGACGATCAGTTTACCGGCGGTCTTGCTCACAATCTCTTCAACGCTGACGCCAGGTGCGCGTTCCTTGAGGACAAAAGCGCCATTTTCGATTTCCAGGTAGGCCAGGTCCGTGAGCACACGCTTGATGCAGTTGGCGCCGGTCAGCGGCAGGCTGCACTGGCTGAGCAATTTGGACTCACCGTCCTTGGACGCATGGGTCATGATCACGATGATATTTTCCGCACCGGCCACCAGGTCCATCGCGCCGCCCATGCCCTTGACCAGCTTGCCGGGGATCATCCACGAGGCGATGTTGCCCTGTACGTCGACTTCGAAGGCACCGAGTACGGTCAGGTCCACGTGGCCACCGCGAATCATCGCGAAGGACTCGGCGGAGGAGAAAATCGAGGCGCCGATGCGTGCGGTGACGGTTTGCTTGCCGGCGTTGATCATGTCGGCGTCAATGGTGTCTTCAGTCGGGAACGGCCCCATGCCGAGCAGGCCATTCTCCGATTGCAGCATCACTTCCATGCCGTCGGGAATGTAGTTGGCCACCAGGGTCGGAATGCCGATGCCGAGGTTGACGTAGAAACCGTCCTGCATTTCGCGGGCGACGCGTTGAGCCATTTGTTCGCGGGTAAGAGCCATGGTTGATTCCTCTTATTGTTCTGGACGTGGATTATTTGCGGACAGTGCGCTGTTCAATGCGCTTCTCGAAGGTGCCGCAGATGATCCGGTCGACGTAGATGCCAGGGGTGTGGATCTGCGCCGGGTCCAGTTCGCCCGGTTCGACGATTTCCTCGACTTCGACTACGGTGATTTTGCCGGCGGTGGCGGCCAGCGGGTTGAAGTTCTGGGCGGTGTGACGATAGATGACGTTGCCGAAGTGGTCGGCTTTCCAGCCTTTGACGATAGCGAAGTCACCGGTAATGGACTCTTCCATCAGGTAGGGGCGGCCGTTGAATTCGCGGGTTTCCTTGCCTTCGGCGACAGGAGTGCCGACCCCGGTGGCGGTGAAGAAGGCCGGGATGCCCGCGCCGCCTGCACGCATTTTTTCCGCGAGGGTGCCCTGGGGGGTCAGCACCACTTCGATTTCGCCGCTCAGCAACTGCTTTTCGAACAGAGCGTTTTCGCCCACGTAGGAAGCGATCACCTTGCGGATCTGCTTTTCTTCCAGCAGCACGCCCAGGCCGAAACCGTCGACGCCGCAGTTGTTGGACACCACGGTCAGGTCACGGGTGCCTCTGCGCTTGATCTCATTGATGAGGTTTTCCGGAATGCCGCACAGGCCAAAACCGCCGGAGAGTACGGTCATGCCGTCTTCCAGGCCTGCCAGCGCTTCTTCGTAGGACGCCACGCGCTTATCGAAACCTGCCATATGCACCTCTTATTGTTTGTGGGCCAGCCAATGGACCGAGTGTTGCGCTGAAAGATTGATTTGTTAAGTTGTTTTTTAAGGTTGATTGATTTAGAAAACAGCATAGTCGATCACCCTGCGAAGTAGCCTCATGACCATTAAACAAATGCGTGCCTTCCTGGCCGTGGCCCAGAGCCTGAGTTTTGCCGCTGCGTGTGAACGTCTGCACCTGTCCCAATCGGCGCTGAGCCTGACGATCAAAGGCCTGGAAGAAGGCCTGGGCGGGCGCCTGTTCAGCCGCAATACACGCAATGTCGCGCTGACGCCCGAAGGCGAATCCCTGCTGCCGCTGGCGCGTCGATTGATTGCCGATTGGGACAATGCCGAGGACGAACTGCGCCAACGCTTCACCCTGCAACGCGGGCGTGTGACGGTGGCGGCGATGCCGTCATTTGCCGGCAACCTGCTGCCACCGATCCTGAAGATATTCCGCGCGCGTTACCCCCAGGTGAACGTGACGGTGCATGACTTGATCAACGAGCAGGTGCTGGAGATGGTGCGCGACCGCCAGGTTGAATTGGGCGTGGCGTTTGAGCCGTCCGACGGTTCGTCACTGGCGTTCACGCCGTTGTACCTGGACCGGTTTATCGCCGTGGTACCGGGCGATTCGCCTTTGGCGCAGGTGGCCGAGATCGACTGGAGAACGCTGTTGGAGCAACCCTTCATCACCCTCCAGCGTCCATCGACGGTGCGGGTCATGCTGGAAGAGCACTTGGGCGCCTTGCAGATGAAACTGCCTGTGGCGCTAGAAAGCCATCAATTGGCTACGGTGGGCAAGATGGTTGCCAGCGGCTTGGGGGTCAGTGCTGTGCCGGCATTGTGCGCACGGCAGATGGAGGAGGCGGGCGCCCGTTGCATCACCTTGACCGGCCCGGTGATCGAGCGGCCTATTGGCGTACTGACCAAGCCTGGGCATGAACTGTCGGCAGCGGCGCAGGTGTTGTTTGATATCTTTAAAGATGAAGCGGGGAGGGGGCGGTTTCCAACTTTTTGAGTACACCACTTATAAATATGGGGACTGGCAAGCCAGCCCCCACATTAGAACAACAACTTAGTAGTAACGATCAATCACTTTAACTTGCGAGCTGTCTTTGAAAGAGGCCCAGGCATTGTTAAGTGTGTCGAATACCTGCTCGATGAAGTTACGATCGGCCGCCGCTTTCTTGCCGACATAACCCTGGCCGCGACGGTACATCTTCAGGCGCGCCGCCAGTTCACGGTGATTGCGGTCGAACTCGGCTTCCTCGGTGTGAGGCGCTACGCAGTCAAGTTGAACTTCGCCCGATTTGCCAATCCACAGGATATGGTCGTCGAGTGTGTCTTTCTGCGCGGCAAACATCTCAGCCAGTTCATCGATAGTGGGTTGGTTGTTCAGATTCATGTGTAAGCCCCTTGACCAGTTGGCGATCTATCAATTGATTCGTTAACACTTCAAAGTTGTCTCCGGCTCAGAAAACCGGGCGTCAGTGACGGTCTGCCGAATACGGGCAGGGTCGTGAACCGATGCATGTAGTTTTGCTGATGAACCGCTACGCAACGCTTTCATAACGAAGACAAGCAGCGCTTTAGCTCCTTGTACCGTTCCCTTTCGGGGCCAGTCAGCTTCATCAATCTGCCTTGTGGGCAGTGCACATCCGGAAAAACAGCTCGGCGGTCAGACGAGCCTGTTCAAAACGCGTGTTACCAACGCTCCCGATCCGGGAGACGTCTCGATAATGCAAGGACAAAAAGCTTACGTCAACGATTATGTAGTGATTATTTTAAGGCGCTACATAAATCGTTGTGGGGGCCGGGAGATGCAGGAAAAACGTGACTTGGGCGTCATTTTTCGTGCGGTGGGTCGCGTGATAGCGTTTGGTAAAGTAAGTAAGTTGCACGCGGCGCTTGTGGGTTTTTCGCGAGCAAGCTCGCTCCTACAGGCGCTCGACCAGCAGAGGTAATAATTGCTCACACTGCGCTTCGATCTTTGCCTGCAGGAGCTCATCCCCGCGGGTCTTGCCCAGGTTGATGGCAATCACCGGCTTGCCCTGTTCCACCATTGCCTTGCACAGGCGAAACGCCGAATAAGCCATCAGCGATGATCCCACCACCAGCAGCCCCTCGGCATCATGCACGGCAGCCATGGCTCTGGCTGCGGTAGCGGGCGCCACGTTTTCACCAAAGAACACCACGTCCGGTTTCAGCCGTTGCCCCTCGCAGTGGGGGCAGCATGGAACCTGGAAGTGCTCCTCGAAAACAGGGTCGAGCAAGGTATCGCCGTCAGGCGCCTGCGCCGCATGGACATGCGCAAAGTGCGGGTTGTCGATTTCCATCCGCCGCTGGATCGCGTCGCGCTCGCTGCGCTGCCGGCAATCCAGGCACAGCACCCGGTGCAAGCTGCCATGCAACTCGATCACCTCGTGGCTGCCGGCCTGATCGTGCAGCGTGTCGACGTTTTGCGTGATCAGGCCACTGATGATCCCACGTTGCTGCAACGTCGCCAGGGCCTGATGCGCCCTGTTCGGCCGGGCAAGGCGCACCCGTGGCCAACCCAGCATTGCCCTGGCCCAATAACGGCGACGTGCCTGCGCGGTGGCGAGGAACTCCTGGTACATCATCGGCGCTTTGCCCCGGCGCACGCCTTCGCCGTCACGGTAGTCGGGGATACCCGACGAGGTGCTGATGCCCGCACCGGTCAGCACCAGGAAGCGCTTTTCGACCATCGCCCGGTGCAGCGTGTCGAGGTGGTCTGCTTGATGTTCCAGCGTGTCGAGCATGGGATCTCCTATTCGCCGCGGATGTACTGCTCCAGCTGTTTGATCAAGGCGGCTTGTTCAGCAATGGCTTCCTTGACCAGGTCGCCGATGGACAGCAGGCCGAGCAGTTTGCCGTCTTCGACGACCGGAAGGTGGCGCAGGTGACTGTCGGTCATGATGTTCATGCACGCCTCGACCGTTTTATGGGTATCTACGGTGATGACCGGGGAGCTCATCACGTCGTCAACGCGGGTGGTCACCGACGACAGCCCCTTGAGGATGAGTTTGCGGGCGTAATCGCGCTCGCTGATGATCCCCACCACTGCGCCGTCCCTGACCACTGGCAAAGCCCCGACGTTTTTCTCGGACATGCGCACCAGCGCCTCGAACACGGTGTGGTCCCACTGGATGGTGTGGACCTCCTGGTTCTTCTGGTCCTTGGCTTTGAGCAATTCTGCGACGGTTTTCATGGCGGCCACTCCGGTGTTGTTGTTAGGTAGTCAGCTATCCCCTACAGAATCCTAGACGCACTACGTCGCAGCAAGGTCCAAAGCGGCGTCAAACCCGTCGAAAAGCGTCATTCGCCGGATTTTTTTGTGTTTTAACCGGCATTTGCCGGCCTTTTTGCCCGTTTGGGACTGGTCGCCGTCTTGCGTGGCGCGCTCTTGCGTTTGTTTTTCCATGGCGCCGCGCCTTTGATTGCCGGGCTGGCGGCGGCGGTGATGGTCATGCGCATGCCAGTGCAGCGAGCCACCTGCTTGCTCATCCACGCCGCTTGTTTGGCGACGAATTCTTCCAGGCTCATTTCGCCGCTTTGCACCATATCCAGCGCCTGTTCCCAGATGGCGGTGGTGCCGGGGTCGGCGATGGCACGGGGTACGGCATCGATCAGGCTGAACGCGGCCGGGGTGGCCGACAGTGCCTTGCCGTTTTTCACCAGGTAACCACGGTCCAGCAGGCCCTGGATGATGCCGGCGCGGGTGGCCTCGGTGCCGATGCCGGTGGTGTCCTTGAGTTTCTGCTTGAGCAGTGGGTCTTGCACCAGCTTGGCGACGTTTTTCATCGCCTTGATCAGGTCGCCTTCGGTAAATGGCTTGGGCGGCTGGGTCCACAAGTCCTTGAGGTTAACCTTGGCCACCGCACAGTCCTGGCCTTGCACCAGCATCGGCAAGGCTTGGGGAGCAGGGGCCTCCCGACCCTTGGCCGGGGCGAGGGCCTCGGGCAGCGCGCGTTTCCAGCCCGGCTCGATGACGACTTTGCCTACCGCACGCAACGCCTGGCCTGCACAGTCGAAGTCCGCCTGGGTGCGGTCGTATTCATGGTTGGGCAGGAACTGCGCGAGGTAACGCGCGCGTATCAGCGTGTAGACCGAGCGGTGCTTGCCGGTGAGTTGCCCGACGTCCTTGCCGGCCCCGGTGGGGATGATGCCGTGGTGGGCGCTGACCTTGGCGTCGTTCCAGGCGCGTGAGCGGCGCTGGGGATCGATATGCTGCATCAGCTCGCCCACCGCTGCATCCGCTCGGCCCAGCGCGGCGAGAATCTTCGGCGCCTCGCTGTGCTGGCTCAATGGCAAATAGCCGCAATCGCTGCGCGGGTAGGTGATGACCTTGTGGGTTTCGTAGAGCGATTGGGCGATATCCAGGGTTTCCTGGGCGCCGAGGCCGAGCTTTTTGGAGCAGATTTCCTGCAGGGTGCCAAGGTCGAAGGGCAGGGGGGCGGCCTCGCGCATGCGTTCGGTGCGCAGCTTAACCAGTCGCGCATCGGCCACGTGGCTCATGGCGTCGGCGGCGTCCCGGGCCAGTTGCGGGTTGAGGCAACGGCCCTGGTCATCGCAGGCATCGTCGGCGGCGCGCCATTGCGCGGTGAAGGTCATGCTTTGGTGGCGCAGGTCCACGTCGATGGCCCAATACGCCACGGGGATGAAATCGGCGATGCTGCGGTCACGGTCGACCACCAGGCGCAGAGTGGGGGTTTGCACGCGGCCTACCGGCAATACGCCCTGATAGCCGGATTGACGTCCGAGCAACGTAAACAGGCGGCTCATGTTCATGCCGATCAGCCAGTCGGCACGGGAGCGGCCCAGGGCCGAGTGATACAGGTTGAAGGTGTGTGCGCCGGGCTTGAGCGCGGCCAGGGCCTTGCGGATGGAGGCATCATCGAGCGCCGACAACCACAACCGCTGGATCGGTCCGCGATAACGGCAATGGTCCACCAGCTCACGGGCAATCATTTCACCCTCGCGGTCGGCGTCGGTTGCGATGACCAGTTCCCTGGTTTCCCCCAGCAGGCGCTTGACCACCTTGAACTGGCTGGCGGTCCTGGGCTTGACCTGCATCTTCCATTTTTCCGGGACAATCGGCAGGTCGGCCAATACCCAGCGCTTGTATTTGGCGTCATAAGCGTCAGGCGGGGCGGTTTCCAACAGATGGCCGATGCACCAGGTGACCGTGACCCCATTGCCCAGCCAACATCCATCGCCCCGACGACTGGCGCCGAGCACGGCCGCGATGTCCTTGGCCTGGGAGGGTTTTTCACAGAGGTACAGCTGCATGGTCATCACATCGAATCGGGTTGATGCCTTGCAGGATGCTTAGTCAAAGCGAATTGAGCAACTGTTATCTGTATGGATGTACAGCTAATTATGTAGGCACCACAGACGAATGTGGGAGGGGGCTTGCCCCCGATAGCGGTGTATCAGTCTTGAAGACATCGACTGAACTACCGCCATCGGGGGCAAGCCCCCTCCCACAGGGGATGTGCAGTGCTTAAGGCAACTCAGTTATTGTCGATATCCACATGCCGCGTTTCCTTCAGGCAGAACAGTCCGACGATCAGGCTCACGCCGGTCACCACCACCGGATACCACAGGCCATAGAAGATATCCCCGGTGTACACCACCAGCGCAAACGACACGGTGGGCAGGAACCCGCCGAACCAGCCGTTACCGATATGGTAGGGCAGCGACATCGAGGTGTAGCGGATGCGTGTCGGGAACAGTTCCACCATCAGCGCCGCCAAGGGGCCGTAGCACATGGCTGCGATCAGGATCAGCGCCACGATCAGCACCACCACCATGACCTTGTTGACCTGGGCCATGTCCGCCGAACTCGGGTAGCCGGCCAGGGTCACCGCGCCGCGCAATGCCGCTTCGTCAAAACCATCGATACTGACGTCGCCCACGTTGACTTGTACCGGCGCGCCGGCTGGGGCGGCGACGCTGCTGTAGGGCAGGCCCTGCTTGACCAGGAAGGTCTTGACCTTGTCGCACGGGCTGTCAAAGCGCGCCTTGCCCACCGGGTCGAACTGGAAGGTGCAGGTGGCCGGATCGGCCAGCACCGTAATCGGTGCCTGGCGGCTCGCCTGGTCCATCGCCGGGTTGGTGTAGTGCGCCAGGCCCTTGAAGATCGGGAAATACAGCACGGTTGCCAGCAACAGGCCAAGCATCAGTACCGGCTTGCGCCCGACCTTGTCCGACAGCCAACCAAACAGGATGAAGAACGGCGCACCAATCACCACGCTGATGATCAGCAACATGTTGGCCAGGGCCGGGTCCATCTTCAGGAACTGGGTGAGGAAGAACAGCACATAAAACTGCGCCGCATAAAAGGTCACTGCCTGTCCGCCATTGATGCTGAACAGCGCGATCAGCACGACCTTGAGGTTTTCCCACTTACCGAACGACTCGCGGATCGGCGCCTTGCTGGCCTTGCCTTCCTCTTTCATTTTCAGGAATGCCGGCGATTCGTGCAGGCTCATGCGGATCCAGGTGGAGATGCCCAGCAGCACAATGGAAAACAGGAACGGGATGCGCCAGCCCCACACTTCGAACTGGTCGCCGGTGAAGTAACGGCAGGCCAGCACCACCAATAACGACAGCAACAGGCCGAGGGTGGCAGTGGATTGAATCCAGCTGGTGTGCAAGCCACGTTTGCCGGCAGGCGCATGCTCGGCCACATACGTGGCGGCACCACCGTATTCGCCGCCCAGCGCCAGGCCTTGC
The DNA here is from genome assembly GCF_002934065.1 of Pseudomonas orientalis. Taxonomy (NCBI): domain Bacteria; kingdom Pseudomonadati; phylum Pseudomonadota; class Gammaproteobacteria; order Pseudomonadales; family Pseudomonadaceae; genus Pseudomonas; species Pseudomonas orientalis. The sequence goes on from NZ_CP018049.1 coordinate 2,144,368, forward strand.
AGCATGCGCAGCACGATCAGGATGATCGGCGCGGCGATGCCGATGCTGGCATAGGTCGGCAGCAGGCCCACGCAAAAGGTGGCCACGCCCATCAGAATGATGGTGACGAGGAAGGTGTACTTGCGCCCGATCATGTCGCCCAGGCGGCCGAATACCAGCGCGCCGAACGGCCGCACCACGAAGCCTGCGGCGAATGCCATCAGCGCAAAGATAAACGCCGTGGTGTCGTTGACCCCGGCAAAGAACTGCTTGCTGATCACCGCCGCGAGGGCGCCGTAGAGGAAGAAGTCATACCATTCGAAAACCGTCCCGAGGGACGAGGCAAAAATGACTTTCTTCGAGTCGTTGCCGGTACTCGCATCCATCGCCGAGCCCAGGGGTTGAGCATGTTCTGACATCGGGTAACCCTCACAGTGATTATTTATTGTTGTTCCACTGTCGGCGCCGGGTGCGGCGCCGCTATTCAGATTGCGTGAACCAGTTCTCTCTGCGGGGCGAGGCTCCTTGTGTTCGGTGAGAGGATCAACTGCGCGGCCTTCTCGGCGATCATCAGCGTCGGGGAGCAGGTGTTGCCCGAGGTAATGCGCGGCATGATCGAGGCGTCGGCGATACGCAGGCCCGGCACGCCATGCACGCGCAGTTGTGCGTCGACCACGGCGTCGTTGTCATCGCCCATGCGGCAGGTGCCCACCGGATGGAAGATGGTCGTGCCGATGCGCGCCGCGGCTTCATGCAATTGTTCTTCGGTTTGCAGCGCGTCACCGGGCAGGTATTCCACCGGCTTGAACCGGCTCAGGGCCGGCGCTGCCACGATTCGCCGGGTCAGGCGAATGGCGTCGGCGGCCACGCGCAGGTCTTCGGGGTGGCTGAGGTAGTTGGGCTGGATCAGCGGTGCGTCCGCCGGGTTGGCCGAGCGAATATCGATGCGCCCGCGGCTGTGTGGGCGCAGGTCGCAGACCGAGGCGGTAAAGGCCGGAAACGCGTGCAGCGGTTCGCCAAAGCGCTCCAGGGACAACGGCTGCACATGGTATTGAAGGTTGGCCGAGGTCTGCTCCGGGCCGGAGCGGGCAAATGCGCCAAGCTGGCTGGGCGCCATCGACAGCGGCCCGCTGCGGTCATACAGGTAGCGCAGGCCCATGCCCATCTTGCCCCATACGGTACCGGCGATCTGGTTCAGGGTGCGGGCGTTTTCCAGCTTGTAGATCAGACGCAGTTGCAGATGGTCCTGCAGGTTGCCACCGACGCCCGGCAGTTCATGCACCACGTCGATACCCAGCGGCTTGAGCACATGCGCAGGGCCAATGCCTGAGCGTTGCAGGATGCCTGGCGAGCCGACCGCACCGGCGCACAGCACGATTTCCCGGCAGGCTTTCCAGCTCAGTTGCTGGCCATGGCGGCGCCCGATCACCTGAGACGCGCGGCCGTTTTCCAGCACCACGCGGTCGACCTCCACCTCGGTCAATACGGTCAGGTTGGGGCGTTGGCGGACCGGTTTGAGAAACGCCTTGGCCGCGTTCCAGCGCACCCCGGCCTTCTGGTTGACCTGGAAATAACCGCAACCTTCGTTATCGCCCTGATTGAAATCGCTGATATTGGCGATGCCGCTCTGCTCGGCTGCGTCGCGAAACGCATCGAGGATGGGCCAATGCAGGCGCTGCTGCTCGACGCGCCATTCGCCGCCGTCGCTGTGGAACGGCGAATCGCCAGCGAAATGGTTTTCGCTGTGCTTGAACAGCGGCAAGACATCATTCCAGGCCCAGCCCGGGTTGCCTTGCGCCGCCCAGCCGTCATAGTCCCGGGCCTGGCCGCGCATATAGATCATGCCGTTGATGGACGAGCAACCGCCCAGTACCTTGCCGCGCGGGTAGCTCAGGGCGCGACCTTGCAGGCCGGCCTGGGCCTGGGTCTTGAAGCACCAGTCGGTGCGCGGGTTGCCGATGCAGAACAGGTAGCCGACCGGAATATGAATCCAGGCGTAGTTATCGCGACCACCGGCTTCCAGCAGCAGGACGCGATGGGCCGGATTGGCGGACAGACGATTGGCCAGCAAGCAGCCGGCGGGGCCGGCACCGACGATCACATAATCGTATTCAGCAGTTGCAGTGGGCATCTGGGGTCTCGCTTGTTTTTCTTATTGGCTCCATCCTAGTTGTTAGTTTTCGTCTTAAAAATGTTAGTTTTTGCCCAGCTGCTGTGCGTTTTTAAACAGCGCTGCCCACTCGTGCGCAACGGAGGCGATATGTTCGACTGGAATGACCTGCGGTTTTTTCTCGAATTGCAGCGCAGCGGCCGCTTGCTCACCGCCGCGCAACGTTTGAAGACCACGCACGCCACGGTGGCGCGGCATATCGAGGCCATCGAAAAAAGCCTCGGTACGGCGCTGTTCGTGCAGCACGCCCAGGGTTACGAGCTGACGCCGTCCGGCGAAGCCCTGCTCAAACATGCCGAAGCCATGGAAAACGTGGCGCTGCTGGCTGAAGACGAACTGACCCACTCGGCGGCGCCCCTGGGCAAGATTCGTCTCGGTGTGGCAGAGGGCTTGGGGGTAATGTTCCTCGCCGGGCGCATGGGCGGGCTGTTTGAACGTTACCCTGGCCTGGAAGTGGAACTGGTCGCGGTGCCGCGCTTTGTCAGCATCCTCAACCGCGAAGCGGAAATCAGCATTCACCTGGAACGCCCCAGTGTCGATCAACTGGTCACCCGCAAACTCACCGATTATCGCCTGGCGCTGTACGCCAGTCGCGCATATCTTGCGCGTCATGCGCCGATTGAAAAGCGCGAAGACCTCGCGGCCCATGCCTGGATCGATTACGTCGACGACCTGCTGTTCAGCCAGGAACTGAAATTCCTCAGCAGTTTTTGTCGCAGTCCCAAGGTGGTCTTCCACAGCACCAGCGTGATTGCCCAGCACCAGGCCGCGCGATCCGGTTTGGGGATCGCGGTATTGCCCTGTTTCATGGCGGCGGGCGATGCGCAGTTGGTGCCGTTGTTGCCGGGGGAGAGTATCCAGCGCAGTTATTGGATCAGTTCGCGGCGGGAGTTGCACAAGTCGGTGCGGTTGCGGGTGTTGTGGGATTATGTGGTGGAGTTGTGCGCGCGGGAGCAGAGCCTGCTGTTGGGCGAAAGCTGACTGACGAAACCGAATCAAAACTGTGGGAGGGGGCTTGCCCCCGATAGCGGTGGTTCAGCCACAGCTGCATTGACTGATACAAAGCTATCGGGGGCAAGCCCCCTCCCACATTTGATCTGTGTCTGATTTCAGAGCTTCACTACCTGATGCACCTGCTCGGCACAGGCGCGTGCTTCATCAATCATCTTGCCGAACGCATCGCTGGCCACTTCATCATGGGTCAACCAGCGTTTTTTCTGGCTGAGGCGATAGTGATAGCGCAGCGTGCCATCCTCCAGATTCCCCTCCAGGTCCAGGTCGTACCACGGCGAGCGCACCCGGCAGCCGGGGAGGGCTTTTTCCATCTGCGCGCCGCTCAGGGTGTAGCGGTAGTCATAGGTTTCAGGGTTGCCCAGATACAGGTCGGCCTGTTGTCCCTGGCGGCGGTAATTGATGTAACCCTCCCAGCGATCTTTTAGCGAAGGGTCGGTGTAGACGTAATCGTCGTCCAGCTTTTCCAGGGCGCGTTGGTCGTTCATTTGCGCGTTGACACTGTAGCCGTCGCGCACCCCAAATGTGGTGGGTTGGCGGGTGATCCGGCAGTCACTGATGTCGTTGCCAAAGTTCGCGCAGATGTTCTGGTCGGTCGCGGTGCTGCCTTGCTGACGGTCGGCGACGCTCAGTTGCATCAACGGCAGGCGGCTGAAGGTAAGGGTGGCCTCGACTGCGCCATCGCCTTGCTTGCCGAACTGCACGTGTTTGTCCAGACGCACCGCGACTTCGGGGCGTTCCAGCGGTATCTGTTCTTCGCGCACCTGGCCCTGGGCATCGTTGACCAGTACCCAGCGATCCTGGATGTCGGGCATGGTCTGGCCAGGCGCGAATACCGGATTGGTCGGATCGAGCCACCACACCTGGCCGCTTACTTTGGCACGCACGATGGCGTGGTTCGGCGCCTGGGTGCCCGGGATCAGCAAGGCGTCCACCGCATCGCCGCGGCTGACCCATGCCGTCTCTGCCTTGATGCCGGCTGCCTTGAGCATTGCCGTCAGCAGGATCGCCAGGTCCTTGCAGTCGCCATAACCATGTTCCTCGATTTCCGCCAGGTTGAACGGCACATAGCCGCGCTCGGTGGCGCGCCAGTCGCCCAGGTAGCGGTAGTGATCGTTGATGTGCTGCATCAGCGCGGCGACTTGTTCCGCCGGGGCCAGCTTGCCAGCAGCGGCCACGGCGGCAGCGGCGTGTGCCGGCAGGTTGGCGCCGAGGATCTGGTTGTAGCGCTGGGCCAAATCGCCGAAATAGGCCTGGCGCTCCAGGGCGCTGCCCAGTTCCAGGCGCGGGGTGCGCAGCAATGCCGCATCGGACGACTCATTGATGTAGTTGAGGTACACCGGTTGTTTTTGCACCACGTCCAGCGTCTTGCCGTTGGCCGAAGGCGTCACTTTGAAATCATCGAACAGCTCACTGCGCCACTGGATCGGTACCTCGGCGGTGAAGCGTGCCTTGAAGCGGTCACGACGGGCCGCGCTGACGCCTAACTTGAGCACGTAGTGAAACTGGGACATCAACGGCTTGGCGGCATAGTGCTCGCGCACGGTGTAACGAATATGCGTGCCCACGCGCAGGTTGGGGAAAGCCAAAGAGGTTTGCCGGTCACGGCTGAAACCCTGGTCCGGGTTGGGCGCTGTGCGTGTGTCGATTTGCGAGGCGGCGAGGGCGACCGGTTTGGCGCCAGGCTGGGTGGTTTGCGCACTGATCACTTCAAACCGGTCGCCTTCGGAATAATTGAAGTCGATGCGCGAGAGCATGTCGCGGCCGTTGGGTGCAAGGATCGTGTAGTGGTAGGTGGTGGTGCAGTCGGTACTGGCGTCGCGATTGAAGTGGCAGTGCACTTCGGTGTCGCTGGCCAGTGGGGCTTCGGCAATAGGTTGGAGGGCCGCGCAGGCTGCATGGGAGAGCAGCCACAGGCTGATGGCAATCAAGGGGCGGTGAAACGAAAAACGGTACATGGGCGCCTCGGGTGACACATTGAAACAACTACCCGACGGGTAGTGAGAAGGCGCCGGATGATAATCGCTCTCAACGGCCAAGGCCAGGATTGTTCGACAATTTTTTCGCCTGAAAGGCCCGTTCTAGAGCCTTTCCTTGATGTGTGTCAGGCCTTTCGTATTTCGCCCGTGGTCGTTGGCTAAAGGAACCAGCGATATTCCCGCGCATGAATCTCCTGCTGGAACGCCAGGTGATCCTGGCGCTTGTTCTCGCAATACACATCGACAAATTCCGCGCCCAGCTTGTCGCGCACAATCTGCTGATGTTGCATGGCGCGCACGGCGTCGAGCATTTCCACCGGGAAATCGGTACCGCTGCTGCGGTCTTCATTCAGCGGTGCGATAGGTTCCTGCCTGGCTTCGAGGCCATGCTCCAAACCGGCGAGGATCGCCGCCAGCACCAGGTAGGGGTTGGCGTCGGCGCTGGCCAGGCGATGCTCGATACGCAGGTTGCGCGGGTCCGACTCGGGGATGCGCACGCACGCATCCCGGTCTTCGAAACCCCAGCTGGCGCGGGTGGCGGCGTTGACCGTACCGCCGAGCCGGCGCAAAGCGTTGTGGTTGGGCGCGAAGATCGGCATGCAATGGGGCAGCAACCCCAGGCAACCGGCCACGGCGTGGCGTAGCGGTTGCTGCTGGTGCGCCGCCAGCAGGTTGTTGCCCGCACCGTCATACAGGCTGACGTGCACATGCATGCCGCTGCCGGGAAACTGCAGGTAAGGCTTGGCCATGAAGCTGGCACGATAGCCGTGCTTGAGCGCCACGCCGCGCGTGCTGCGGCAGAACAGGGCGGCCCAGTCGGCGGCGCGCAGGCCGTCGTCGCAATGGCCGAAATTGATTTCGAACTGTCCCGGGCCGATTTCGGCGGTGATCACCGTGATATCGATGCCCTGGGCCGTGGCGGTTTGCGCCATGTCGTCCAGCACGTCGCCAAAGCGCGACAGCCGGTCGATATGCAGGGTGGGCTGGTCGTCGGCATCGTCGCTCAGCGGGTCGCGGGGGAATTGCGGCAGGCCGTTGTCGAGCTTTTTGTCGAACAGGTAGAACTCCAGCTCAAACGCCACGACCGGATGGATGCCTTTGAGATGCAGGCGCTCCAGTACCTTGGCCAATACTTCGCGGGGTTCGAATTCGATCGGCGCTTCGGTACCGTCGGAAGTGATCAGCATCTGCCCCAGCGGCTGCGACTCCCAGCTCACCGGCTTAAGCGTGCCCGGCACCAGGCGCCGATTGGCGTCCGGGTCACCGTCGTTGAAGCAGTAGTCGCCAATCTTGAACAACCCGCCCTGGGCCCCCAGCAATACGGCGTTCTGCGGCAGCTTCAAGGGGCTGCCGGCGGCGACTTTCTCGAGCATGTCCACCGGGTAGCGCTTGCCGTAGAAATGCCCCGCAATGTCCAGGGCGATCAGGTCGACGTAGCGCACGTCGGGGTGATTCTGGCGGAAGGTCCGTACTTCGGCCAGCAAGGTTGCAGAGGGGCTTTTCACGGGTGCAGCTCCTAGTTGTAAACCCACAGCACGCGGGCGGGCAGGTCGGTCAGGTTGGCGTAGCGGCAGTGGGCGAAGCTGGCGAGATGGAAGCTGTCGCCCGGACCGAGGGTGACCGCATCGGCTTCACCTTCAACCCATAGGGTCAGCTCACCCTCCAGCACGAAACCGGCCTGTTCGGCGCGGTCGCTCATGATTTGCTCACCACTGTTGGCACCGGGTGCCAGCAGGCTGTCGAGCATCGAAAATGCGCCGTTCATGCTGGGCGAGACGAGGATGTCGGTGATGCCATTGGCGTAGTACACCGTGCGCCGTTCGTTGGGCCGCGTGACCCAGTCCACCGCCTTGGGTTTGGGGAGGCTGTAGAAATAGGTAGTGGGTACGTCGAGGGCGTGGCTGATGGCGGTCAGGTCGGCTACGGTTGGGCGCGACAGGCCGCGCTCGACCTGGGACAGAAAACCCACCGATCGCTTAATTTTTTGCGCAAGCTGGGCAAGGGTGAGCTTCTTGTGCTTGCGCAGGTCGTGGATCAAGGCGGCGAGGGTGGCGAGTTCGTCTTGGGGTGTCATGAAATTCAGTTCGAGTAATTTCATGAAAAATTACAGGATTAATTTCATAGGGGCAATGGGCGTGGAGGTTTGCAGGAGGGAGCGCGCTCCCTCGCCACAGGGTCGATGGGTGTTTTGAGCTGAATGATTGCGCACCGCCGCGGTCGGATTCTGGGTACGTCCCCCTGAATTGAAGGAGCACCCATGAAGTCCAAATCCCTAGTTGCCTGTGTTCTCGTTGCCGCAAGCCTGTCCACCGCCAGTTTCGTGGTGCAGGCCGGTGATACTCCCCAGGAAACCGTGCAGCCTTCGAACATCAATGCCCGTGACTTGAAAGAAGGCGACCGCGCTCCGGACATGTTGATGCGCGAGGAGTCAGCGGTTAAAGACTGGAAAAAACGCGGCCTCAAGCAGCCCGAAGATGAGAGTCAATGGGCGCGTGTAGGCGACAAGTACGTCCTGCTCAAGACCACCAACGGCACCATCCTTGAGATTACCCCCGTCAAGAAATAATCCTGCCGGGCCACCTGCTCGTGCCCTCTTTACTTGCGTCAGGGTAACCGGCCGCAATGGTCGCGTTACCTTCAAGGAAAGAGAGCACGATGCCTGGCGCAATTAGAAACTATCCCGCACGGTGAATCACTTGTTGTCCGCCACTTTGCCCTCGACATCAGGCAGGTCGGCTTCCGCTCGGTTTGAGCCCGGCGTTTGTGGCTTTATTGTCGGCGCAGGGGTGTTCTATTTTATTGGGGCGAAGCTGAAGGCAAGTCATCCAGCGTGAGTTTGCCGACCGTATTGCTCTGCAGTTCGTAGCGCAATTCATCGACCATCTTCGCCACTTCCTCGGGGGTCTGCAGACGGTTGGCGCTGATGCCGGTGACCACCAGGTCGACCCGGCCGGTTTCGGCGTCGAATACCTTGAGGGTCAAAGACGCATCCCGGCACAGGGTGAATTCGCAGGTCAGCGGCGACAGGCCTTCTTCGATGCAATTTCGCAGTTGAGAGAGGGTAAACATGCAGGTTCCTTCAAGGCACACATACGATGCCTTCAAGGTTATTGCTTGCCCCGCTGCCTAATAAGGCGAATTCGCACTAGCCGTACTAGTGCATTTGCACTCTCAGCGCTTGGTTTTTACCCGCAGTTCGCCAGCGAACAGCCCGCGCTCACGGGCCCAGACGATGGCCGCACTGCGGCTGTGAACGCCCAGTTTGGAGTACACCGTGGCCACATGATTGCGCACGGTATTGGGTGCGAGCTTCAAGCGCGAGGCGATCTCCTTGTCGGCCAGGCCCTCGCAGATCAAGCCCAGCACGTCCCGTTCGCGGGCCGTGAGGTCGGTGAAGGAAACGTTCGGCAGGTTAGGGCTGTTGACGCTTTTGGCGTTGGCCAGTTTCTCGATCAGGGTCTGGCTGAACCAGGAGGCGTCCTGCATCACTTCCTCAATGGCCGCCACCAGTTCCAGTTCCGAGCGCTTGCGTTCGGTAATGTTCATGAACACCAGCAGGTAGCACGGCACATCCTGGATCACCACCGTATCGGCGGACACTACGCAATCGATCACTTCATTACCTTTCTTGCGAACCTTCAGATCATGGCCGTCGAGGTTGCCGGCTTTTTCCAGCGTGGCGAACAATTGCGCGCTGGCGGTCAGGCTGTCGATGAAGTTGATTTCTTCGATGGACTTGCCGATCAATTCTTCACTGATGTAACCGGTAATGCTCATGAATGCTTCGTTGACGTCCACAACCTGGCGATTGGCGGCGTTGCACACCAGGGTCGGCACTGGCGTCAGGCGGAAGGATTTGGCGAATCGTTCTTCGCTCTGACGCAGGGCGATTTCCGCCTTGCGACGCGGCTCCAGGTCCATGAACGAGAACAGCATGCAATCTTCTTCATTCATGTCCAGGGGCTGGCCGGCCACGACAACCAGCTTGCTGCCGCCTTCGGGCAACCTCAATTCGGCCTGCATCTGCGGAATGGTCGCGCCTTGCCCCAGGCGCTCGATCGCCAAGTCCTTGCGCTCGGCGTGTTCGAGCACGTCCAGTTCGTACACGGATTTGCCGATGACCTGATCGCGGTTGTAGCCGGTCATTTCCAGGAAGCCCTGATTGACCTTGATGTAGCGCAGGTCGCTCAGGCGGCAGATTACGGCAGGTGCGGGGTTGGCGTTGAAGGTTTTTTCGAAGCGCTGTTCGGCGCTGGCCCATTCGGTGGCATCGCTGAGGATCAGCACCAGCAGTTCCGGCTCACCCTGTGCGTCAGTGATGACCAGGCTGCGCAGGCGGTGCACCCAGGTTTTTTCCTGGTCGGCGGTAGGAATGACCTCCACGATCACGTCGCTGAATTCTTCTCCCGCCGCTGCGCGGGCCAGGGGGTAGCTGTCCAGTTGCAAGGGGTGGTTGTTGCGATAGCGCAGACTGAAGCGCTCGGCGTATTGCCGGGTGTTGGCGCCCAGCCCCATGACGTCGCCTACGCCATGCATGACCAGTGCGGCCTCGTTCGCCCAGAGAATGGTCTGGTCGACCTCCGCCAGTATCACACCGTCGGATAACCCGGAGATGATCTGTTGCAGTTGGCGGCGGTTGGTTTCTTTGGCAAGAACATCCTGTGTCATAGATTCTCCGAGGGGTGGACGCATTGAATTACGACATTCCAGGTTCTGGATAGTGCAGAGAAATTGTCCCCGTGGGAGTGCGAATGCACCAGGCCAGATAGTGCATTTGGGCCACGACTGAACGTATGTCGTTTCGCCACACTCACACCCAACAAGGCACTTGGCCTTGCTCCGATAATTTGAAAAGGACCTTTGTATGACCACTGTCTATGAAACCAATCGATCGCTGTTTCGGGTGTCGTGGAGCTCGGTATTGGCCGGTAGTGCAATTGCACTGGTGACCTACCTGGTGTTGAGCGTGTTGGGTACGGCCATTGGCGCCAGTGCCGTCGAGCCAATGGAGGCGGGTAATCCGCTAAGCGGCTTCGGCACGGGTGCCGGGGTCTGGCTGTTCGTTTCGACGCTGATAGCCGTGGCACTGGGCGCGTTCGTGGCCGGGCGCACCGCGCCGGACCGTGGCGGCCTGCACGGGGTGCTGACCTGGACCCTGACCACCTTGCTGACCACCTGGCTGCTGGCAGGGTTGGCCTCCAGCGTAGTGGGCACCGCAGGCAACGTGGTGGGTAAAGGTCTGTCGGCTGCCGGCAGTGGTATTGCCGCCGCCGCACCGGGGATCGGCAACAGCATCAAGCAGCAGTTGAATGAGCAGGGTATCCAGCTGGACTGGAACAGCCTGCAAGGCCAACTCGATACCTTGCTCAAGCAAACAGGCAAGCCTGAGCTGGACCCCGCCAACGTCGAGCAGAAAACCGACCAGGCTGCAGCCGATGGCAAGCAAACGGCGACTGACGCAGCGACCAACCCTGCCCAGGCGGGCGATGAGCTCAAGCAGTGGTTCGAGCGCGTGAAAGCATCCGGCGAGCCTGCACTGAACGCGGCAGATAAAGAGGCCCTGGTCAACATCGTCGCGGCGCGCACCGGCAAGAGCAAGGAAGAAGCCACGCAGATCGTCGATAACTATGCCCAGGCTTATCAACAGGCCATGCAGAAAGTCGAACAACTCAAGCAACAGGCTGAGCAGAAAGCCCGTGAAGCCGGTGAAGTGGCGGCCAAGCAACTGTCTCGTGCAGCCTGGAGCACCTTGGCGATGCTGCTGTTGGGTGCGGCCTTGAGCTTCTTTGTCGGTCGTATCGCGCTGACAACCCGTCGCGTGCCATTGGCTTAAAAACTGTCTGCGGCAAGGACGCCGCCTCGGTGAACGCGTAAAATGCCCGACATTTTACGCGTATCACGCAAAGGTGCCCCTTGAGCGCAGGCAAAGCCGTCGGACTGTTATTACTCACCTCTCTGTTGGCGGCGTGCGGCACCTCGCCGCCACGCACGCCCAACGACATCTGCGGCATCTTCCGCGAAAAGGACGACTGGTACGACGCCGCCAAGGTCACGCAAAAGCGCTGGGGCGTGCCCATCCAGGTGCCGTTCGCGATCATGTATCAGGAGTCGGGCTTTCGCTACGACGCCAAGACCCCGCGTAAATACCTGCTGTGGATCATCCCCTGGGGCCGCGTGTCCACGGCGTCCGGCTATGCCCAGGCCAAGGATGAGGTATGGAATGACTACCGCAAAAGCACCGGCCGCAGCGGCGCCGACCGCGAGGATTTCGACGACGCCATCGACTTCATCGGTTGGTACATGGACAAGACCTACACCATCAACGGCGTCTACAAATACGACGCCTACGGCCAGTACCTTAACTACCACGAAGGCTGGGGCGGCTACCGCCAGCGCACCTACGCCAGCAAAGCGTGGCTGCTGCCGGTGGCGAGCAAGGTACAGGCGCGTTCGCAGCTGTATGCGCGGCAATATGCCGGGTGCAAGGATGAGTTGGGGCGAGGGTTCTGGAGCCGGTTCTGGCATTGGTTGTAAAGCACTGCGCTGGATGCATGCAAATCAAAATGTGGGAGGGGGCTTGCCCCCGATGGGGGAGTGTCAGCCACTGATGTTGCGACTGATGCACCGCTATCGGGGGCAAGCCCCCTCCCACAGTAAATGCCGGTACGGCGCCGGACCTGTGGCGATGCCGCTGACAGCCTCACAGCCGACGGCTATCTGACTGATGCGCTGCGGTCCAAATGTGGGAGGGGGCAAGCCCCCTCCCACAGTTAATGGCGATACGGCGACGGGCCCGTGGCGATGCCGCTGACAGCCTTACAGCCGACTGCTATCTGACTGATGCGCTGCGGTCCAAATGTGGGAGGGGGCTTGCCCCCGATGGCGGAGTGTCAGCCACTGATATCTCGACTGATGCACCGCTATCGGGAGCAAGCCCCCTTCCACATTTGGTTTTGTGCCATTTCCACCAGATGACTGTTCCTACACTTGCCAAACCCCGCCGATTCTGGGAAAACCCCAGCCTTTCACGCTTCCAATGAGACTCCCATGAGCAACGACGAACTGCAGGTCACCGACATCCGCCTGGGCACCGGCAAAACCGTGGTCAAGGGCGCGCTGATCACCACCCAATACACCGGCACACTGGAAGATGGCACGGTGTTCGATTCGTCGTGGGAGCGGGGCAAGCCGTTCCAGTGCGTGATCGGCACCGGCCGCGTGATCAAGGGCTGGGACCAAGGCTTGATGGGCATGCAGGTTGGCGGTGTGCGCACGTTGTATGTACCGGCGCACCTGGCCTATGGCGAGCGCTCGATGGGCGCGCATATCAAGCCGAACAGCAATCTGCGTTTCGAAATTGAATTGGTGGAAGTGCTGACGCGGGATGATTGAAGGGATTGAATATGGATGTTGATCCACATGTGTTGCCTGGCTGCTCCCTCGAAGGCATTCAGGTGGTCGAGCTGCTTGGCGGCAATGAGGCTGAGCTGCAGCAGTTTTTTGCACAGGCGCCGGATTACTTCATCGCAGTGAACGGTGAACCGGCTACCCCGACCGAAGCGCGGGACGAGTTGCGCGGCCAATTACCCGCAGGTTGGCATTGCAGCCGCATGTACTGGCTGGGTTACCGCGATGCGCAGGATCAACTGGTCGCTGTGGTGAATATCGCCGCGGATCTGCTCGCCGCCGGGGTATGGCATATCGGGTTGCTGCTGGTGCATACGCGCTGGCACGGCAGCGGGCTGGCGCAGCGCTTGCACTCGGACCTTGAGGCATGGGCGGCGGCGAAGGGCGCCCAGTGGCTGCGGTTGACGGTGGTGGTGGGCAATACCAGGGCCGAGCGCTTTTGGCCCAGGCTTGGGTATGTGCAGGTGCGAACCCGAGAGGGCATCGCGATGGGTCTTCAGGTGAACAGGGTCTCTATCCAGATCAAGCCGCTGCGCAACGGGACCATTGACGGCTACCTGGCGCGGGTTGAGCGGGACCGACCCAGCACCCGGTAACCTGTACCGGTCTCATCAGTGCAAGGCGCCTGATGTCTCCTCAACCCTGATTCCAAATCTGCCGTACAGCGCCTTTCGCCCCTTGGGCGTCAATGCCTGGGATTGCGGTGTATCAGGCAGTGAATTCGTAACTGACGCACCGTCTTCGGGGGCAAGCCCCCTCCCACAGTAAATGGCGGTACGGCGTCGGACCTGTGGCCAGGCGGCTGACAGCCTCACAGCCGACGGCTATCTAACTGATGCGCTGCGGTCCAAATGTGGGAGGGGGCTTGCCCCTGATGGCGGAGTGTCAGCCACTGATATCTTGCTGATGTACCGTCTTCGGGGGCAAGCCCCCTCCCACAGTAAATGGCGGTACGGCGTCGGACCTGTGGCCAGGCGGCTGACAGCCTCACAGCCGACGGCTATCTAACTGATGCGCTGCGATCCAAATGTGGGAGGGGGCTTGCCCCCGATGGCGGAGTATCAGCCACTGATATCTTGACTGATGCACCGCTATCGAGGGCAAGCCCCCTCCCACATGTACTCGCCGGTGTGGTTGAGGACGGCGTTCCTGAACCCATCCTGAAGAATTTTCTTATTCCCCATGCAGACACTTTCCTACGGTTTACTCTGGCAACATCGCGGCGTAAGCTTCGCGCGTTTTCATCAATAGCGGAGACCCTCAGTGGGTACTTGTTCGAGTGACAGTCGTCGGCCGGTTTCGGTAACCGGCACCTACTTGGCAAGGTAACGCGCATGTTTCAGATGCCGTTGTCTCGCCACAAAAGCGAGAAGCGGCATCCCGGCAGTGGCCAGTCCTGGCAACTGCCTGATCCTCTCTCATCGACGCTGACCAGCACCTGAGTTGACTCGGGAGGCTACGGACGTGCCTGCCTTTTACGGCGGGCGGGCCAGGTTCGGCTGTGCCTGTGTTTGACGGGCACGGCGCGGGCGGCCAGTACCTGCACGACGGGTTTTTCCTCGCGCAGGAGTAACACCATGAACCTCAGCCTACTCAAAGAGTTCTTCGCCGGCTTCCTGCGGACCCGGCACATTGCTCGGCATTTTCGCCGCCTGGCGATGCTGGAGACCGTGACCGACGCCAGTGTCAGCCGCGAAGTACCGCCCAGCCTGGCCCAAACCCTGGTGGCCGCAGCCAACGGCAGTGCCGTGCAACTGCTGGGCAGGCTGGGCAGCCATGCCGAGGGGCTGAACACCCAGGAGGCCGACGCGCTGCGCGGGCAATATGGGCTCAATGAGGTCGAGCACGAGCAGCCGCTGCCCTGGTGGGTGCACCTGTGGCACTGCTATAAAAACCCGTTCAATCTGCTGCTGACCTTGCTGGCGGTAATCTCCTGGCTGACCGAGGACATGAAGGCGGCCACGGTGATTTTCTCCATGGTGGTGCTGTCGACCCTGTTGCGCTTCTGGCAGGAAGCCAAGTCGAACAAGGCCGCCGACGCGTTGAAAGCAATGGTCAGCAACACGGCGACCGTGTTTCGTCGGGACGCGGCCAAGCGTCTTGAACTGCCGATCAGGCAGTTGGTGCCGGGCGATCTGATTGTGTTGTCGGCCGGCGACATGATTCCCGCCGATTGCCGCGTAATCAATGCCAAGGACCTGTTCGTCAGCCAGGCGGCGATGACCGGTGAATCCATGCCGGTGGAGAAGTTCGCCCAGCAGCAGGATGCCCATACCCGCAACCCGCTGGATCTGGAAAACATCCTGTTCATGGGCACCAACGTGGTGTCCGGCGCCGCCACGGCGGTGATTCTTGCTACGGGCAACAGCACTTACTTCGGTGCGTTGGCGCAACGTGTCACGGCAACCGACCGCGCCACCACCTCGTTCCAGCAGGGGGTCAACAAGGTCAGCTGGCTGCTGATCCGCTTCATGTTCGTGATGGCACCGCTGGTGTTGTTCATCAATGGGTTCACCAAGGGTGACTGGACCGAAGCGTTGCTGTTCGCGCTGTCGATTGCCGTGGGCCTTACCCCCGAAATGCTGCCGATGATCGTCACCTCGACGTTGGCCAAGGGCGCGGTGTTCCTGTCGCGCAAGAAGGTCATCGTCAAGCGCCTGGACGCGATCCAGAACTTCGGCGCCATGGATGTGTTGTGCACCGACAAGACCGGCACGCTCACCCAGGACAGGATTTTCCTGGCGCGCCACGTGGATGTGTGGGGGCGGGAGTCTGACGATGTGCTGGAAATGGCCTACCTCAACAGCTACTACCAGACCGGTTTGAAAAATCTGCTGGATGTGGCCGTGCTCGAGCACGTGGAGATCCATCGTGAATTGAAAGTCGGTACCGCGTTTCAGAAGGTTGACGAAATTCCGTTCGACTTCAACCGTCGTCGCATGTCGGTGGTGGTGGCTGAGCAGGACCAGCCGCACCTGTTGATCTGCAAGGGCGCGGTGGAGGAGATTTTGTCGGTGTGCACCAGCGTGCGCCATGGCGACGTCAATGAAGCGCTGACGCCAGAGCTGCTGGCGCGCATTCGCCAGGTCACCGCGGCCTTCAACGAAGAAGGCCTGCGCGTGGTGGCAGTCGCGGCGCAGCCGATGCCGGCCGGGCGTGATACCTACACCCTGGCGGATGAAAGCAACCTGACCCTGATCGGCTACGTGGCGTTTCTCGACCCGCCCAAGGAAAGTACCGCGCCCGCCCTCAAGGCCCTGAAGGCCCATGGCGTCGCGGTAAAAGTACTGACCGGCGACAACGAACTGGTCACGGCGAAGATCTGCCGGGAAGTGGGCCTGGAGCAACAAGGGCTGCTGATGGGCAACGCTATCGAAGACATGACCGATGCCGAGCTGGCGCAGGCGGTGGAAACCACCAACGTGTTCGCCAGGCTCACGCCCAGCCACAAGGAACGCATCGTGCGTCTGCTCAAGGCCAACGGGCACGTGGTGGGGTTCATGGGGGACGGCATCAACGATGCACCGGCGCTGCGTACTGCGGATATCGGCATTTCGGTGGACAGCGCAGTGGACATCGCCAAGGAAGCTGCTGACATCATCCTGTTGGAAAAGAGCCTGATGGTCCTGGAAGAGGGCGTGCTGGAAGGTCGGCGCACCTTCGCCAACATGCTCAAGTACATCAAGATGACCGCCAGTTCCAACTTCGGCAATGTGTTTTCAGTGCTGGTGGCGAGTGCGTTCATTCCGTTCCTGCCGATGCTGCCGATGCATCTGCTGGTGCAGAACCTGCTGTATGACATCTCGCAGATCGCAATTCCATTCGACAACGTCGACGAAGACATGCTCGCCAAGCCGCAACGTTGGCAGCCGGCGGATGTGGGCCGCTTCATGCTGTTCTTCGGGCCGATCAGCTCGATCTTTGACATCACCACGTTCGCACTCATGTGGTATGTGTTCGATGCCAACACCCCGGACCACCAGACCCTGTTCCAGTCGGGCTGGTTCGTGGTGGGGCTGCTTACCCAGACCTTGATCGTGCACATGATCCGCACCCCGAAAATCCCGTTCCTGCAAAGCCGCGCGGCGATGCCGCTGATGGTGATGACGGGCGTGATCATGGCCGTCGGGATCTTTCTGCCGATGGGGCCATTGGCGCATTACTTCAAGTTGCAAGCACTGCCGTCGCTGTACTTTGTGTTCCTGCCCGTGATTCTGCTGGCCTACATGGCACTGACCCAGGCGGTGAAGGGCTACTACATCCGCAAGTTTGGCTGGCAGTAACAGGGGCCAGTTGCCGCAGCAGTCATGGAGATTTTTTATGCAGGCAATCAACAACATCAACCTCGGCTCCCTGGTCGACACCGTCGTCAGCCTCACCGCCGCGTTTGTTCTCGGCGGTCTGATCGGCTTCGAGCGCCAGTACCGCCAACGCACCGCCGGTTTGCGAACGAACGTGCTGGTGGCGGTCGGCGCGGCGATTTTTGTCGACATGGCCAATCGGCTGGGTGGGGCGGAAGGCGCGGTGCGCGTGGTCGCGTACGTGGTATCGGGTATCGGCTTTCTGGGGGCCGGGGTGATCATGCGCGAAGAGGGCAATGTGCGCGGGCTCAATACGGCCGCCACCCTGTGGGCTTCGGCCGCGGTCGGCGCCTGTGCGGGGGCCGACCTGATTCTTGAAGCGCTGCTGGGAACGCTGTTCGTACTGGCGGCCAATACCTTGCTGCGACCGATCGTCAATAACATCAACCGTCAGCCGCTGGACGTGGTCTCGGCCGAGGTGACCAACATTCTCTATGTCATCGCGCGGCGTAGCCAGCAACAGGCTGTCATGGTGCTGTTGGAAGCCGAGCTGGCGCGGTGCAACTACCCGGCCAGCGATGTCGACGTACGACCCTTCGGCAGCGAAGAGGTCGAAATAGAGGCCACTCTCGCCGCGACGTCGGTCGACGGTGACGAGCTGGACGCATTGGTGGCGCGTATTTCCACCTCCAGCCTGGTGGTGCAGGCGTTCTGGAGTCCCAGCACCACCGACTGATCCGCCTGTATGCACGGCCCTGTGTGCCAATATCGACTAGGCTTTTCCTGAGGAAAAATCCTACAAGTAGTCAGGACTATCCCTTCAATCAAAACGTCATTGCATTGTTAAGGTTGGGCACTTACGGCTGGCCGCTCGTTCTGCGCCTGCCGTGGTTGCTCGTGATGTTTCAATGGAAGGGGCCAGGCTGCGAGTGGTTATCGTCCTGAGGGGGGGCAGCACCGTTTGTCGGAACTGTCATTTCTCACAGGTACCCAGGTCCCATTTGATGTGTAAGGGTATGTCGATCACCTAGGGGTGTGTATGAGCAAAGCATTAATCGTGGATGACCATCCGTTTATACGTGCGACGGTCAAGCATCTGCTGAAGCTGGAAGGATTCGATGAGATTTATCAGGCGGGTGACGGTGCGGATGCAATGCAATTGGCCCGGGAGCAACGTCCCGAGCTGATCATCCTTGACCTGGCGATGCCCAAGCTGGGTGGGCTGGAGGTGATCAGCCGGATCAAGGCACTGGGCCTGCCGTGCAGGATCCTGGTGCTGACCTCCTACCTGGCCGTATTTTTTTCCACCCGTTGCATGCGCGCCGGGGCCATGGGATTCGTGGCCAAGACCGGCGAGCTGGATGAACTGCAAAAGGCCATCCGAGCGATCCAGTCGGGCTACAGCTGTTTTCCGAGCCTGCCCACCAGCTCGGTACGCCGTGACGACCTGCAGGAAACCGAACGGCAGATGATCGAGTGCCTCTCGGACCGCGAATTGACCGTTTTGCAGAAGCTGGCCCTGGGGCTGGGCAACAAGGAAATTGCTGAAGACATGCTGTTGAGCCACAAGACCATCAGTACTTACAAGACGCGTCTCAAGGAGAAGTTACGGATGTCCTCAGTGGTGCACCTGTCCAAATTTGCCCAGCGCAATCATCTGATCTGATTCGAAATGATCGCCATCGCGTTCAAGCGGTTCGCCACCTTTCTCTGGTTGAGCCTGTTGCCCATGGTCGCGATGGCCCTTGATGAGCCCAATGTTTTGCGGCTACTGGGCCACTCTCGTATTGACCCTCCCATCGTTACGTTGCAAGAGACCGACTGGCGCTGGTTGCGCGAACGGCGCAGGTTGCTGATGGGGGTGTCTGCGCCCGATTACGCGCCGTTTGACCTGACCAATAACCGTGAAGAGCTTGAAGGGATTACCGCCGATTTTGCGGCACTGATCAGCCAGGCCCTGAATATTCCCATTGAGGTCAGGTGTTACGAAACCCGTGATGAAGTGATCGAGGCCCTCAAGCGAGGCGACGTGGATTTCCTCGGTTCGGCCAACGGCTATGAAGCGGGCGACCCGCAACTGATCCTGTCTCGCTCCTACGCCAACGACCAACCCACCCTGGTGACCCGCACCAACGACAGCCAGGCGCTGAGTGATGACTTGGCGGGCAAGCGCGTTGCGATGCTTTATCACTATCTGCAACCGGAGGTGGTACGGACTTTTTACCCCCGCGCCCGGGTGGAATTGTTTTCGTCGGCCTTCGAGGCGATCGGCGCAGTGGCGTTTGGGCGTGCCGATGTGTATCTGGGCGATGCCATCAGTACCAATTACCTGATCAACCGAAACCAGCTCAATATCGTGCGCATGGCGGATTTTTCCACTCTAGAAGTCAACCCGTTCGCCTTTGCGTTCGCCCGGGAGAATACGCGGCTGCCGCCGATCATCAACGCGGCGCTGGAGGCGATTCCCGCCGGTGAGCAGATGGAAATATTGCGCCGCTGGAGTGGTGGCAACCTCGGAATTGTCGGTACTGGCCGCCTGCACCTGAGTGCCAGTGAACAACGCTGGCTCCTCAAGCATCCGCGGGTCAAGGTTGCGGTGCTCGACAAACTCCTGCCGCTGTCAGTCATCGATGACGAGGGGCGGTTCGAGGGACTGAGCGCCGAGGTGCTGTCACGGATCAGCCTGCGCACCGGCTTGAAGTTCGACGTGGTGCCAGGCGACTCGATACCGGGTCAGATCGACCAGGTCAGCACGGGCGCGGCGGATATGCTGGCGGTCGTGACTCCCAGCGTCGAACGCGCCGAAAAGGTGCGGTTTACCCGGCCCTACCTGACCAACGCCCTGGTGCTGGTAACCCGGGGGGATGAACACAGTCCTGTCACATTGGAAGATATGGTGGGTAAACGCCTGGCGATGATCAGCGGAAACGGGTTGCGCGACACTATCTCGCGGGACTTTCCCGGCGTCGTGTTTATCGATGTAGACAGTGCGGAGCAAGCGATGGCGATGGTGGCCAGGGGCGAAGCGGAGGCGGCAGTCAATTCGCTGATCAGTGCGCGCTATATGATCGCCCGGTATTACCGCGATCGGCTGCGCATCACCAGCACGGTAGGCTCCGAACCTGCGCGTATTACCTTCGGGGTCAACCGCAGTCAGTTGGAGCTTTATTCGATCCTCGACAAGGCGCTGCTGAGCATCACCCCGCAGGAAATGGATGAGATGATTGCCCAGTGGCGCAGCGAGGTGATTATCGAAGACAGTTATTGGCTGCGCCACCGCAACGTGATCATTCAGGGATTCGGGCTGGCCGCGCTGTTATTGATCGTCACGCTGAGCTGGGCCATTTATCTGCGCGGTCTGATTCGCAAGCGCGTCCAGGCCGAACGGGCCTTGAGCGACCAGATGCGCTTTATGAGCGTATTGATCGACGGCACCCCCCATCCGATTTATGTGCGTGACCGCCAAGGGCGCTTGATGGCCTGCAACAACGCTTACCTCGACGTATTTGGCTACAAGCTTGAAGACGTGATTGGTAAAACCGTGGTTGAAACCGACGCCGGTAACCTGCCGCAGGCTCAGTCGTTCCATCAGGATTACCTGCGCTTGATGGCCGAAGGCGAGCCACAGATTCATGACCGCATTCTCAAGTTGCCCAGTGGCGAGGCCTTGACCATCTATCAATGGATGTTGCCCTACCGTGACGGTGACGAGAAAGTGGTGGGCATGATTGCCGGGTGGGTGGACGTCAGCGAGCGCCAGCAATTGTTGGGGCAGTTGCAGGAAGCCAAAGACGATGCCGACGCCGCCAACCGGGCCAAGACGACTTTTCTGGCGACCATGAGCCACGAGATCCGCACCCCAATGAATGCGGTGATCGGCATGATTGAACTGGCGCTGAAGAATGCAGAGCAGGGCTTGGCGGACCGGGACGCGCTGGAGGTGGCGTCGGAAGCTTCGCGCGGCATGCTGGAATTGATCGGCGATATTCTGGATATCGCGCGGATCGAATCCGGTCATCTGTCGTTGGTCCTGGAACCGGCCAATCTGCACGAATTACTGACGTCGGTGGCACGCGTGTTTGAAGGTTTGGCGCGGGCCAAAGGGTTGGCGCTGCAGGTTGAACTTGGTCCATCGATCGATCGCGTGGTGCTGGTTGACCCACTGCGTTTCAAGCAGGTGGTCTCGAATCTGCTGAGCAATGCCATCAAGTTTACCCACAACGGCCAGGTCACGCTCGGTGCGCATGCGGCGTTCGAAGGGGAGCACCTGAAACTGCAATTATGGGTGCAGGACACCGGAATAGGCATCAGTGCCCAGGACCAGTTGCGCCTGTTCAGCCCCTTCATCCAGGGTAGCAATGGTGAGCAATCTGCGCGTAGCGGCTCCGGCCTGGGGCTGGTGATCAGCCGCAACTTGTGCGAAATGATGGGCGGGCGTCTGCACTTGAGCAGTGTGCTGGGACAGGGCACCCGGCTGGATGTGACGTTGGCTTTACTCATGACCGCAGTATTGCCGCAGGAAGAGACGGCGGCGAGCGCCCCAGTCACGCCGCCCCATGCCTTGAGTATTCTGGTGGTGGACGACTACCCGGCCAACCGGTTGCTGCTGGCTCGGCAGTTAAGTTTCCTGGGGCATCGCATCACCACGGCCGAGGACGGCGTTCAAGGGCTCGAGCACTGGCGCACGGGGCAGTTCGACGGCGTTATTACCGACTGCAATATGCCGTTCAAGAATGGCTACCAGCTGGCACGGGAGATCCGCGTACTGGAGCGTGAACGAGGCCTGGCACCGTGCCTGCTTCTGGGGTTCACCGCCAATGCGCAGCCCGAGGAGGCCGAGCGCTGCCGGCAGGCGGGTATGGATGGCTGCCTCTTCAAACCCACCGGGATCGACGATTTGCGCGTGGCGCTGGCATCGCGTTCCACTTACACCCCCAGCCCTGAAGCTGCGACGTTTGATTTGAGCACCCTGATCACGTTGACAGGAGATGACCACCACGCACTCGCAGAGCTTTTGATACCCTTGCTCGACAGCCTGGAGGCGGACCGGGTGCTATTGCCGGCGCTGCGGCGCAAGGCTGACTTCGCCAGGTTGCACGACCTTGCACATCGGGCCAAGGGCGGTGCGCGAATGGTCAAGGCCCAGGTGCTGATAGCTCGCTGTGAAGCGCTGGAGGCTGTCTGTGAAAGGCAAGACCGCAACGCGCTGGAGGCGGCGACCGATGCGGTAGAGGAAGCGATCGTCGCTTTGCATGGAGGGCTGAGTCTTTATTGCAATCAGCCTTGATCTCGATGAATGGCCATTTGGAGTTTTTGGGAGAAGTCCTACGTGAAGGGGGAATATGCCTGATTTTGTCTTCAGGATTTGTCTGGAAAATGGGCGACGCTCACTGACGAGCGCTGCCTGCCCAGGGGTTTGCCATGCCGAACAAAGCACTGACCATCCTGATCGCCGATGATCTGCACTTGCAACGGTTGTACATCGAAAAAATGCTCAACCAGTTGGGCTACTACCGGATTATACCGGTGCAGACGTTCGAGGAAGTCCAGATTCTCACCGCCATTCCGGCCGAACCCTTTGATGTGCTGATCATCAATGCGGGGCTGGCGGCCCATGCGAGCGGGCCCAACCCTCAGGCACGCCATGTCTTGGTATACGACAACCTGGGCCTGAGCGCACCCGCCGACGCCATGCCGACCGTATCGGTACGCCTGCCGGGCGTGCCGGACAACGTCGATCTCGAACATTTCATGGAGATCATCGACCCTCCCCACGCCATGACCGGCTTGCGGGTTTTGCCGTGGTTAAGGGCATTATCCCGCCAGCCGGCGGTCGGAGCCTAGTCGCGAAGGCGCACGGCGGCGCTGCGCAGCAACTGCTCTGTGCTCGTCCAACCCAGGCAACCATCGGTTACCGACACACCGTATTTCATTGATGGGCTCAGAGGCTGGCATCCTTCGAACAGGTGACTTTCGAGCATCATGCCAATCAACGACGTGTCACCCTGCAAGCGCTGCTCCAGCACCTCGTTGAACACCGCCGGCTGGCGCAGCGGGTCCTTGCCGCTGTTGGCATGGCTGCAATCGACCATGATCCGTGCAGCGATCTTGGACTTGGCCAGGTCTTGTTTCACCTGGCACACACTCTGCGCATCGTAGTTCGGCCCACGGTGTCCGCCGCGCAGCACCAGGTGAGTGTCGGGGTTGCCCGGAGTCTGGATGATGGCCGGGTGCCCCTGGCTGTCGACGCCGAAGTGGCGGTGCGGGTGCGAGGCCGAGCGCATCGCGTCACAGGCAATCGCAACGCCGCCGTCGGTCCCGTTTTTGAAACCCACGGGCATGCCCAGGCCGCTGGCCATTTCGCGGTGGATCTGCGATTCGGTGGTACGCGCGCCAATCGCGACCCAACTGAGCAGGTCATCGAAGTAGCCAGCGGCCATGGGTTGCAGCAGCTCGGTGGCGACCGGCAAGCCCAGGCGCAGCATTTCACGCATCAGTTCCCGAGACAGGGCCAGGCCTGCGGCCATGTCATCGCTGCCATCGAGATGCGGATCGTAAGCCAGGCCTTTCCAGCCAATGGTGGTGCGAGGTTTTTCGACGTAGGCGCGGATGACCAGCAGCATCTGGTCGCTGACTTCAAGCGCCAGCTTCTTCAGGTTGCGCGCGTATTCCATAGCCGACTGCGGGTCGTGTATCGAGCACGGGCCGACAATCACCAGCAAGCGTGAGTCCTGACCATTGAGGATAGCGCGCACGGCTTGGCGATGGGCATGCACCTGTTCATTGAGGAACGGGCTGAGAGGCAACTGATGCTTGAGCTCATGGGCATTGGGCAGGCGCTGGGTCAGGGCTTCGTTGGCGCTGTTCAGGGTAGAGACGGGTAAAGCTGCGACAGAGGCGTTCATATTCATGGTTTCCTGGGCAAGCGGCGGGCAAATCCCGCGCGCCTGGCCTACTGGGGTGTTCGACAATTGGCCGTATTGGCTACGTGTGTTGGCTTGCCACCAAGAGGTGACCGATCGGAGGCGGCAGGCTGTCCCGAACGGAGCTGGCTAAATCGCCATGCAGCACAAGTGTCGTAGCGGTAATAGGTGGCGTAGTTCATGTGGTGATTCCTTCAAGTGTGTGTGATTGAACAAAATTATCAGGGCCTGAAAAAACAAAACCCCCGGTCGGGAAGCCGACCGGGGGTTAGATTTCTCTGGCAGGCGACCCCTTGAGTAGTGGGCGCCGATTTCAGGTATCAGGCGCGCCAGTGGCTAAACCAATACCCAAAATAAAAGCTGACCAGTGCGCTCGAACCGTTCACGCGGGTAGCCGACACCGAGCGCGAGGCGCTGGCGGCAGGGCAAACCTGAGTGTGGGTGAGTGGCAACATGGTAAGTCTCCAAATAATGGTGGGCAGCTTACTAGAGCTGCGCAGATGGATTCAATCAGTAATTTCAATGGAGCAAAGGGGCTTACGGCTATGTGGCGAGTACCGATATGATGAAGCTCTACATTGAGTGCCGGGAACCGACCATGACTGCCTTGACCCTTGGTGCGCTGGGGGCGCTTCGTAAATGACGTTCCATTTGCGCGCTGCAACAGATCAGGACTTGTCCTTTGCACGCACTCTGACGCATCAGACGATGAGCCATTATTACGTGCAAAACCAACTGCTGTGGTCCAACGATGGCTTCGATACAGCCTGGGCCGGTCGGGAAAACTGGATAATTTGCCAGGATGACAGCGTGCTGGGGTTCATCAGTCTGAGTCGTGACAGCAAAGCGCTCTATATCCGCGAGCTGCATATGCTCGAGCAGTACCGTGGGCTCGGTGCCGGTAGCTGGGTGTTGCAACACATGGCTCTGAAGGCCTGCACGCCAGGATTGTTGCGCTTGACCGTATTCAAGACCAATCCGGCCAAACAGTTTTATGAGCGCATGGGATTCAGTGTTGTCGGTGAAGAAGACAGCTTCTGGCGAATGGAGCGCGTCTGTCGCTCAAGCTAAAAACATGCGCCGGCGCCTGATAAGCGCATACTGGGTCAGGAGCCGACTTCCTGTTCGTTGTCCTGACCATCAGCCTCAGCGAGGATGATCCCCTCTTTCATGCCCAAAAGGATCGCTACCTTATGGGCCTCCCCACGCCGTCCCTTTTTGCGCCCAGCGAGCACTTGATAGGTGATGGCCGGATCGACGCCGTGTTCACGGGCGAACGCCTGAACTGACTTCCCTTGATGTTCCAGCCAGGCCTTGGCTTGTGCAGCAGTACGGATTCCGGGCATAGTTCAAAACCGTTCAAGTTCGTTTAACGAAGAGATGAGAGTGTCACCTCTTGGGGGGGGGCAAATAGGATCATGCATCCAAATGAGTGGAATCGGTTCGCGTTTAAGGCAAGAAAGAGAGCGACTCGGCCTGTCGCAAAAAGTTTTTGGTGAAATCGGAGGCGTTGAAGCCAACGCACAAGGCAAATATGAAAGTGGTGGGCGTGTGCCCAAGGCCGACTATTTATCTCGTGTGGCCGAGAGAGGCGTGGATATCCTGTACGTGCTGACCGGGACTGCTACGCCGATTCAACTGGAAAATCTAAGCCAGCTTGAAGAGAAAGTACTGGTTGATTACCGGGCGATGTTCAAGGAGGACCAGGATGCGATCCGCCGCCTGACGTCGACCCTGGCCGAGCATTCCCTTTCCCGGAATGGAAAAACCAAGCCGCATCCCCAGGATTCCTGACCTTTTGCCCAGCAAATCCGGGCGTCCACCGGCCGGTGGGCGTGTCCGGAGCGGTCAAACTCCATATATATGACGCCAGCGGCTAGGTCTGCGCCCAGGTTTTTTGTTAAGGTGTTCAGCAACCTATAAAGACCATATCGCGAGGTGTCTGCTTGATTAGGGTGCTAGTAGTCGATGACCATGATCTCGTTCGTACAGGCATTACACGAATGCTGGCTGACATCGATGGCCTGCAAGTAGTCGGCCAGGCCGAGTCGGGAGAGGAGTCTCTGATCAAGGCCCGGGAGTTGAAACCCGATGTGGTGCTGATGGACGTCAAGATGCCGGGGATCGGCGGTCTGGGCGCCACTACCAAATTATTGCGCAGCCATCCGGATATCAAGGTTGTGGTGGTAACCGTGTGCGAGGAAGATCCTTTTCCTACGCGTCTTTTGCAGGCGGGCGCAGCAGGTTACCTCACCAAAGGTGCAGGCCTGTCGGAGATGGTGCAAGCCATTCGCCTGGTTTTTGCGGGTCAGCGCTACATCAGCCCGCAGATTGCCCAGCAGTTGGCCATCAAATCTTTCCAGCCCACCAGCGATTCGCCGTTTGACGCGCTGTCGGAGCGGGAAATCCAGATCGCCTTGATGATCGTCGGTTGTCAGAAGGTACAGTCGATATCTGACAAATTGTGCCTGTCGCCCAAGACCGTGAACACCTACCGCTACCGCATCTTCGAGAAACTCGCCATCAGCAGTGATGTTGAATTGACCCTGCTCGCGGTACGCCACGGCATGGTGGACGCCAGCGCCTGACATGACCACACCGTTTGATTCAAGTGCCTTTCTCTCGACATGCAGCGGCCGCCCCGGCGTTTATCGGATGTTCGACAGCGAGGCGCGCCTGCTGTATGTGGGCAAAGCCAAGAACCTAAAAAACCGTCTGGCGAGTTACTTTCGCAAGACGGGTCTCGCACCGAAAACCGCCGCCCTGGTTGCGCGCATCGCCCAGGTTGAAACCACCATCACCGCCAACGAAACCGAAGCGTTGCTGCTTGAGCAGACGCTGATCAAGGAATGGCGGCCTCCGTATAACATCCTGCTGCGTGACGATAAATCCTATCCCTACGTGTTCCTGTCGGACGGCGACTTCCCACGGCTGAGCATTCACCGTGGCGCGAAGAAGCAGAAGGGCAAGTATTTCGGTCCTTACCCCAGCGCCGGCGCCATTCGTGAGAGCCTGAGCCTGCTGCAGAAGACGTTCTTTGTGCGCCAGTGCGAAGACAGCTTCTACAAAAACCGCACACGGCCATGCCTGCAATACCAGATCAAGCGCTGCAAGGCGCCCTGCGTGGGGCTGGTTGAACCTGCCGAATACGCCGAGGATGTGCGTCACTCGGTGATGTTCCTCGAGGGACGCAGTAACGCGCTCACCGATGAGCTGTCGGGGGCCATGGAAATCGCCGCCAGTACCCTGGATTTCGAGAAGGCTGCCGAACTGCGCGATCAGATCTCCTTGCTGCGCCGCGTCCAGGACCAGCAAAGCATGGAAGGCGGCACCGGCGACGTCGACGTGATTGCGGCGTTCGTGAATCCGGGAGGAGCCTGTGTGCACCTGATCAGCGTGCGCGGCGGGCGAGTGCTGGGCAGCAAGAATTTTTTCCCGCAGACCGGCATCGACGAAGACGTTTCCGAGGTCATGGCGGCGTTCCTCGGCCAGTACTATGTGAGCAGCCCCGAGCGGGACCTGCCGTCGGAGCTTATCGTCAACGTGGTCCACGAGGATTTCCCGACCCTGATCGAGGCGATCCACGAACTGCGCGGGCGCGAGCTGGACATCAGCCATCGCGTTCGCGGTACCCGGGCCCGCTGGCAGCAACTGGCCGTGACCAACGCCGAGCAGGCCCTGGGCGCACGCCTGGCCAATCGACAGCACGTTGCCGCACGCTTCGAATCCCTGGCCGAGGTGCTCAAGCTGGACGAGCCACCGCAGCGCCTGGAGTGTTACGACATCAGCCACTCCAGCGGTGAGGCCACCGTGGCCTCTTGCGTGGTGTTCGGCCCTGAAGGCCCGATCAAGGCCGACTACCGGCGCTACAACATCGAAGGCGTCACCGCCGGCGATGACTACGCGGCCATGCACCAGGCGCTCACGCGGCGCTTCAGCAAGTTGAAGGACGGGGAGGGCAAGTTGCCCGATATCCTCTTGGTGGACGGCGGCAAGGGCCAGTTATCCATGGCCCGCGACGTCCTCAACGAACTGGCCGTGCCCGACCTGATCCTGCTTGGCGTGGCCAAGGGCACCACGCGCAAGGCCGGTTTCGAGACGCTGTACTTGAATGATGCCGCCCATGAGTTCACCTTGAAGGGCGACTCCCCAGCGCTGCACCTGATTCAACAGATCCGCGATGAAGCCCACCGCTTCGCCATTACCGGCCACCGTGCGCGCCGCGGCAAAACCCGCCGAACCTCAACCCTGGAGGGGGTCGCAGGGGTCGGCCCGACACGGCGTCGTGACTTGCTTAAACATTTTGGTGGCTTGCAGGAGCTCTCCCGTGCCAGCATTGACGAAATAGCCAAAGCACCCGGTATCAGTAAAAAGCTCGCTGAATTGATTTATGCCAATCTGCACAGCGAATAGAATGCCTTCTCACCTCGTAGCCAGTTGTGCCGATGAATATCCCTAATCTGATCACCGTTCTACGCGTCCTGCTCATCCCGATCTTCATTTTGTTGTTCTATTTGCCCTATGAATGGAGCTACGTCGCGTCCAGTTCGGTATTCGCTTTTGCCGCCGCTACCGACTGGCTCGACGGCTACCTGGCCCGCCGCCTGGAACAGAGCACGCCCTTCGGCGCTTTCCTCGACCCCGTGGCCGACAAACTCATGGTGGCCGTGGCCTTGGTGCTGTTGGTGCAGGAGCACGGCAACCTGTGGTTGACCCTGCCGGCCGCCGTCATCATCGGCCGCGAAATCGTCGTTTCAGCCCTGCGCGAATGGATGGCCGAAATCGGCGCCCGTGCCCATGTCGCCGTGTCAAACATGGGCAAATGGAAAACCGCCGCGCAAATGCTCGCGCTGGTCATCTTGCTGGCCAACCCGTCGGACTTCTCTTTCTGGGTCCTGACCGGCTACGCCTTGCTCCTGGTCGCGGCGGGCTTGACCCTGTGGTCCATGCTGCAATATCTGCGCGCCGCCTGGCCACACCTGCGCACCACCGTTGAAAAGAAATAAAACTTTTTTGAATCAAGGGGTTGACGGGTGCCGAGGATTCTATAGAATGCGCATCACCAAGCGGGAATAGCTCAGTTGGTAGAGCACGACCTTGCCAAGGTCGGGGTCGCGAGTTCGAGTCTCGTTTCCCGCTCCAAGCATTGAAGAAAAAGCCACTCAATCGAGTGGCTTTTTTTTGCCTGAGATTTGTGGAATAGACGCTTTGGCGTCTTTTTATGTTGGAGTAGAGCGCCTCGTTCCGGCTTTCGCTCTCCACCTGGTTCGCCCACAGTTGATTCGGCAAACTCTTACATCATCAACAGATAGCTGGTGGATTCTGCGGGCCGACGCAGGTGTAACGTGCTGAGCCTTTCAGGCATTTTCAGGAAATCAGCATGGTCACTCGTTATTCAAAGGTGGTCCTGGTCGCGATGTTGGCGGCCTTCGCCGCACTGGCAGCATTCAATAACCTCACGGACTACACCTCGAATTTCAACTTCGTCCGGCACGTAATGAGCATGGACACCACCTTCCCTGGCAATGCCGCCCTGTCGCGCGCGATCACCGTCCCGTGGCTGTGGCACGGGGGTTACTGGCTGATCATTGCAGGCGAGGCACTGACCGCCATGGTGTTGGCTGCTGGTGTGCTGACGCTATGGCGCGCCCGGCACCGCAATGGTCAACAGTTCAACCGCGCCAAGGCCTGCGCCGTCGCGGGCCTCACCGCAGGCCTGTTGGTGTGGTTCTTGGGCTTTATGGTGATTGGCGGCGAGTGGTTCCTGATGTGGCAGTCCCAGGAATGGAATGGACAGAACGCAGCGTTCAAATTCTATGCAGCCATTTTGTGCGTGCTGGTGTTTCTCAATCAGCCAGATGCGGATTGCGATTGAAACGCTTCATGCCTGTATCGATGTGGATAGCCGGTGCGCGCGCTGCCCGCACCGAATGGTGGGTTTACTTCGTGCAGGTCAGTCGCGAGTAAGTCGGCGGCTCAAGCAGGATGCCCGGAGTCATGAAGGTTGAGCAGTTGAACACGCGACCTTTCGCCGTCGTGGCTTTGAATGTCAGTTCAGCGCCGCCCAGGAAGTCTTCCTTCCTTCCAGCGGGCATGAAGCACGGGTGCATAGGCATATGTAGCTCCTCGGCTGAAACGTGAAGCGCCAGAGTGATCTTTTCCGATCACCCACCGCTGCTCAGTTCAGCAGCCAATTCGGCATGGAGCGTATTCAATGGTCACGGACAACCCGCCGTATTTTTTCAGCGAAACTCAAACCGATCGCACGCAGCTCAGCAAGCGCCAACGCGCACGCAACTTTACCCTCAAGGACCTTGACTGGTTCGACGCGGTCTATCTGGCTACCGATGCGTTGCGTCGAGCCCAGACAGTGCCGATGCACGTCCAAACCCTGCGACTGAATGTACCCGGTCAACCGGCCATTGAACTGGCGGGCGCCTTCGTCATGAGCCCCGCTCCGGAAGGCGGGGTTGTGCTCTATACGCCAGTTCGCGGTCTGGAAAAATTACCAAGCCATGAAGCACTCAAGACGCAACTGGGTGCGTGGCTCAAAGATTCGTCGCAGCGCCAAGGGTTGCTTGATTACCTTTCCATCTCCCAGCAACACGTCCTGACGCCCACTGCGAACCTGACGATTACCGCGCATACCGTGGGCGGCGCAGTCTTCGAAGCACAACAAACCACCCTCGCCAGCAACCTGCTGGATAACGCCCGTCTGATGCGCGAGGAACTGCTCAAGCTGCCCACTTTCACTTCTTTGCTGGATGACTACATTTCCACGCAGTTGGCGCAGTCTTTTGCGAGTGTCGATCAGCACCGAATCCAGGTGCAGACTTTTGTCATCGACACCTCCAGCGAATCAGGCAACGCTGACAGTCCAACGTTGCGGCACACGACCACCCGCACGTTGAGCGAAACCATCCTCCGGTATTTCGTCAACAATGGCTGGCCTGAGGGGGAAACCCGGCGCTACGTTGACCCTCAACGCGCGCCTGGCAATCAGCAGCCTGCTCAGGAGGCTGACGATCAGTTGGGTTGGGAAGTCTCTGTGCAAGGATTGGCGCGGGGCTTGAAAGCCCATATGAAGCAACAGCCCAAGACATTTTGGGTGCAGCCTGCTTCCACCGGGGTTTCACGGCTGCAACTGTTTACTCAAGCCATGGCCAATGCCTTTTTCACGGTCGCGCTGGATCAACAGCAGCAAACTGCGATTACGGTTGACCAGCGTTTGCAGCTACAGGCCTTGCCGCTCAAGGCTGCGCTTGCCGCGACAACGCCGACGCCCACTATTGCTGTTGAAAAGGCACTGCTGCAGGCGCCTGGACAGCCCCCTGTCGAGCTGGCATCAACGCTCATCATCAGCAGTAACGAAAATGATGAAAGTGACGATGGCTCGCCCTGGCTGCTCTACACCCCCCACCAGGGCTTGCAATCGTTTACTGCGCTGGAAGCGCTGAAAACCCACCTTCTCGATAGCCTCAACCCGCGGCAGCACGCCGATGCCTGGAGAAATCATCTGGCCAGGTCGCAACGCTTTAACGAAGCCGATCTGTCGGCCTGCGATCTGACCAAAGCCCCGGTCACAGGGGGTATTTTTGACAGCATCATGGCGGGCATTATTGAAAAACAAGGCAGCAACCTTGAATACGCCCTTGATCAATATCGCCTGAGCCAGGGCACGATGGACCTCGATGCGCTGGTCGATCATGTGCTGGACGTGCGTGGCATGACCGATCCGAAATTACTCACCTTCGACCCCATGGGCCGCTGGAGTACCCAATTGGCAAGCACCTGGGCTGCGGCGACAGAGCCCAGGGTTCCGCCAACGCTCTCTGCACTGCGCACCACTGTGCAATTGCTCGAAAACGTCAGCGTTGAAATCGAACGACACCTGGCGTGGCGCCCCTCGCTGGAGCATTCCGCCACCACCTATCTCAACACCAGGCTGCACGCTAAACATCAACACCTGCAGGCCGCATGCCTCTCCGTGCGTCGATACAGCACTCCCTCCAATAACATCGACACACCTCGACTGCTGTCATCGAGCAGCATGGTCGACTATTTTCTGGCGCGGTTATGTGGCGATGTGGGTTCACTGAACGACCCGTTGAACACTTACGTTTATTCAACCACTCCTGACGAAACCGCCACCAGGATTTCAGGCTTGGACATCACCGACTTCAATACGCTGATCGACAGTGCAGTCGATAGTTTCAAGCCGTATCTGCGCAGAACCCACGGTACGTACCCCAACATGGAGCCCTTGCTGAGAAAAGCAATGGAGATGGGCTTGACCGGGGAAATGCAAGTCAGGCTGTGGAATAACGCGTTATTGCCCCTCGACTACGAAGTACTCTCAACCGTACTGGGTATCTACGCCAGAGACTTGCGCCTGAGTGTCAACGGGTTTCGCCCTGATGCGTTTGCGTTGGCGATCACACCCATTGGGCAAACTACCCAGCAGGTACTCACTCACTGTTTCATGCTGACCGAGCGCGGCGGGCTTGACCCTCAATATAGCGGTCGTGCGCTGCTCTGGACGCCCGCGTTGGGACTGGAGCATTTCCGTTCATTGAGCCACTTCAAAGCAGAGGTGGAGCGACGCCTGGCAAGCCCGGACGAACGACAGGCTTTACTGGAGAACCTGGCGCAACCGGACTGGCACTCACATCCGACCTATGCACTCAGTTCCCTTGAGTTGATCGAAGACAACCTCGTCGACTACTTGCAACGAACCTATGCTCAACAGAAAGACCGTGAGCTGGCGCGAATCCTTTCCATGGAACTCTCGCTCGAACAGTTGCGCAAGCTGTGGCGGGTTCAAGCCACGCAAGATCTGGCGCCCACCAACCTGCAGCGTGCCATGGACATGGCCCGGGCCATGATCGTGCAACATGGTTTGCAATGGTTGGGCAACGCCAGTGCTGTCGATCAACAGCTCTATGCCGAGTTGTTGGAGCAGTATCGAAACAATGTCACCGACAATCAGGATTACCTGCACGGGATCGACTCGCTGGTTCAGTTCACGCGCAAGAAACTCAGCGGTGTACTCGAGGGCCCTGACATTCAGGCCAGCGTTACACCGGATGACGTCGAAGTCGGGTTGCCGGCCCAGGGCAGTACGCCTGCCCGCAACCAGTCACTGCTGGACTATGCCTTGAGTCATCAATCGTATTGGAACGATGAGGTGCCCCTCTTCGCCAGCACCGGTAAAACGCCGTTGCCATCCACCCTGGATGCGCTGACGCTGAAAACGCGGATAAAGGCGCTGAACATCAACGCGGCTTACCAGACGTACATCAAATCCGTACTGGGTCCTGCCAGCCCTGAATTTGAGCAACGCTTTACGCGATTCGCCAAGCAACTGCCTTGGCAACTGATGCAATACGCTCACAGTATGACGTTGCAAGGCCAGCTTTCACCGGCAGCCTTCGGGCTCATCCAACAAGTCATGGACATGCCCGATGCGACCGCCCGTGCGACAGTAGTGGGCGCCAACGCCATGATCCGCCCGCTGGAACTGCTGGTCGATGCCCGGAAGAAAACGCTCAAGATCCCTGGGGCTTACCTGATCGGCCCTACCTCGGGTGACAAGGGACCTTACGTCCTTTATGCCCCCTACAGTCCAGGCTACACCCTCAAGGAATATACCGTCGAGGCGGCCCTGCGTGCCGAGCTGACAACCTCGGGCGCCTTACAGCGGTGGGTTCGGCAGGTGGTGCCGGCCGTTGATCATGCGGCACTGAAAAGCGTACTGGAGCAACCCCAGGCCAGCACTGCCCTCCAGTTGGCAAGCAACCCTATCAACGCTGCGCTGTTCAAACAGTTGTTCACCGACAATGTCGAGCTGCTGACAACGCTGCTGGGCTGTCAGAAAACGGCCAATGCAGGCACGACCTGGGATACGGCCAAGGCCGTGTTCTCTGAGGGTGTGCAGCAGGCCATCGTGTTTTTTGCCGGGAAACTGGCTTACCCCTTGGTGGTCTGGCAGAGCTTCAAGCTATTCAAAGCGTCTGCCGAAGAGCTGCAAAGCCACCAATGGCATGAGGCGCTGGGTCATTTTATCGGCGGTGTCGCCTTGCTGGCCGGCTTGCGCAACTCCATGCCTCCCGTATCAGAAGGCGGCGTACCCGCTGCAGCCGAGCCGGTCCCGCCGACTTCCACCGCTGCGACCGCCGTAGTGTCCTGGCCCGCGCTGGACATTACCGCTGCGCCGCGTACTCGGCTCCAGCGTTTCGAAGTCCTTGAGCCGAGCTTGGCCAACCTGATCAAAGACACCTCACTCAACCTTTACCGATCGACCTCCAGCAATTATTACGCGGCGGTGGCAGGTAAAGTGTTCGAAGTCATCAAGCATGGCCTGGGTTGGCGCATCATCGGTGATGGCGAAGTCGGTCCTGAGGTACAGCGCAACCCTCGACAACAGTGGATGCTCAGTAGCGCTGGCCCAGTGCTGACGGGGCGACGGGCACTTGCACGATTACTTAATGGCTTCTACTCCGAGCCATTTGCGCGCTCCAGTATGAATGTATTGGCCAGCGGGATGCGCGAGATACGAGCGCTTTACCCTCGGGAAGCCTGGGTTATCACCGATGCACTTGCCTTGGCGACGTTTTATGCAAAGAACGCCCAGGAAAACTTGCGCCTGATCGCACAAACACCCCTTGCTGCACCTGAGCTCGTCAAACAGATCAAAGCGTTTTTTGGCTTGCAGACGCTCGAGGTCGAACACCTTGAGAAAATTCAGGAGATCGTCGATACGGTCTGCACTGCGTTGATGGAGCCCTCACTGACCTCCTCGGACTCAACGCGATTTGTCATTGGCCGTTCGCGGTTGCCGGCTGTTCAGGGCGGACACACGTTGATGGCCTTTACGATTGTCCCTGACCCCCTTCAACTGGTGTACTTGACCGAGGTATTTTTCAACCCAGGTCTGAAATACAGTCATTTGTTGATAAAGCCGTTCTATGTCAGCGTCCATGCCCGTGCGACTACCCTCATTCACGAAATCACTCATCATGTATGTGAGACGTTGGACTTGGCTTACGTGCATTCAACCCATCCCTTTGATGATCTGATTGATCCCCAGACCCCTGAGGGCCGTAACACTAAAGGAACCCTGGAAAACCGCCATCTTTCAAGGCTGTCGCTCAATACCCCGACCCATACGTTGTTCCAAATTGTCGATATTGCAACCGGCCTCAAAACAGACCCTGCACAAGGCACGGCAACACAACATGTGCTCGACAGGCTGCTCACCGTTACCGGCACCCAAACCCTCGCCGATGCCCGGCGAGTTTTCCGTACCGATCCGCTTAAACGCATCCTGACGGTACTTAACAACGCTGACTCCGTCGCCTACCTGGTTGCACAGCTGGGACGTCGAAAAGAGAGATCTGTTGGCCTGACCAGCGATTCGCCCTGATTCTGCGCGCACGCCATATTTCGTTTTTGTCCAGCGCACAGGAAATTCCGACACCCAGGCCGGTCATCCAATGGTCATAAACCAGACGGAAGGCATATCAGGATGAATCGCCCCTAGTTTCGTAGACACCTCCAAGCCTTAAAATGAGGCCCATTAGGAGGTGCCATGAGCAACCAGCGTTATCCCGAAGAATTCAAAATCCAGGCGGTCAAGCAAGTGACCGAAAAGCAGCTTCCTGTCTCGGAGGTGGCTGCACGATTGGGTGTGTCTGTGCACAGCCTCTATGCCTGGGTTAAGCGCTACACCAAGCCTCAGGAACAGCGCGTTGAGGAGGATGATCAGAGCGCTGAGGTTCGTCGTCTACGTGCCGAGCTGAAACGGGTGACGGAGGAGCGAGACATCTTAAAAAAGGCCGCCGCGTACTTTGCCAAGGAGTGCGGCTGAAGTACGCCTTTATTAAGCAGCAAGCGGGTCATTACGCGATTCGACGGCTTTGCCTGACGCTCAAGGTTCATCCCAGCGGCTACTACGCGTGGCTATCAGAACCAAAATCTGCGCGAGCCAAGGACGATCAGCGACTGCTTGGATTGATCAAACACTCCTGGCTGGAAAGCGGTGGCGTTTATGGCTATCGAAAGATCCATGATGACCTGCGAGAGGTTGGTGAGAGCTGTGGCCGTCACCGGGTGGCTAGGTTGATGCGCCTTGAAGGTTTACGTTCTCAGACTGGGTATCGACGGAGGCCTGGAAAATACGGCGGTAAGCCAGCCGTTGCCTCACCGAACTTACTGAAGCGCCAATTCGATGTCAGAGAACCCAACAAAGTTTGGGTCACAGACATTACCTACATCCGAACATATGAAGGCTGGCTGTATTTGGCCGTGGTGCTCGATCTGTTTTCACGCCAGATCATTGGTTGGTCAATGAAGTCGCAGATGACCAGCGACGTAGCCATTGATGCACTGCTGATGGCGGTTTGGAGACGTAAGCCGAAGCAAGAGGTGATGATCCACTCGGATCAAGGCAGTCAGTACAGCAGCTCAGACTGGCGAAGCTTCTTGAAAGCTAACAACCTGGTAGCCAGCATGAGTCGTCGAGGTAATTGCCACGACAACGCTGTGGCGGAGAGCTTTTTCCAGTTGCTGAAGCGGGAACGGATCAAGCGTAAAATCTACACTACACGCCAGGATGCTCGAGATGATGTGTTCGATTACATCGAGATGTTTTACAACCCAAAACGACGCCACAGTTTCAACAATCAGCTGTCACCGGTAGAGTTTGAAAAGCGTTACGCAGCGAGCCTTGAGAGTGTCTAGAAAACCCGGGGCGATTCAGGATTCTAAAGTTGCGAGGCACTGGGCAGATAACCCCTATGTCGCCTATATCCGCAACACTGTTCAAGGATCGAACTCATGACCCAGCGTCAATCCGTCCGCATTCCCCTTTCTGGTCATCCGCGTTTTTGCTGGTTTGCTCTTATCCCGGTAGTGCCTGCCGTGGTGTGGTTGCTGGTGCAATCAGCCTCCACGGCCAACCTGGTGGCGTGTGCGGTACTGGTGCTGATGGGTCTCGGTGCCTGTGCCTGGAGCACCGGTTCACAGCGCAAGGCGGTGTTGCGCACGACGGCGCGGGCCCAGGCGGATCAGTCAACGGTGGACGCGGCGCACAACGGCATGGCTTCTCGCGCGCAGCTCGATGAAGTGTTGCTGGGCGCCATGCCGATCTGGGCCAAGCAGGTGGAAAGCTCGCGGCATCAGACTGAAGAAGCGATTGTAAGCCTGGCCAACCGTTTCACCGGGATCGCCACGCGATTGCAGGACACGGTACAGGCATCGCAGCAGGCTGCCGGCGAACT
Organism: Pseudomonas orientalis; assembly: GCF_002934065.1. Classification (NCBI taxonomy): domain Bacteria; kingdom Pseudomonadati; phylum Pseudomonadota; class Gammaproteobacteria; order Pseudomonadales; family Pseudomonadaceae; genus Pseudomonas; species Pseudomonas orientalis. The sequence goes on from NZ_CP018049.1 coordinate 2,181,418, forward strand.
GGACGGGCAGTCCGCCGATGGCGCGCTGGAGGTGCTGGCGCGCAGTGACAGCGAGCTGAGCCAGGTGATCAACTCGCTCAAGGCCACTCAGACCAGCCGTGACCAGACCCTGGCCCAGGTCCGCAGCCTCACCGCCTATACCAAGGAACTGCGCGCCATGGCCGCCGACGTGGCGGCGATTGCCGCGCAGACCAACCTCCTGGCCCTCAACGCAGCCATCGAGGCGGCGCGCGCCGGTGAGGCAGGGCGCGGCTTTGCGGTGGTCGCCGATGCGGTGCGCAGCCTGTCGAACAAATCCAGTGAAACCGGCCAGCAGATGTCGGCCAAGGTCGACATCATCAATAATGCCATCACGCAATTGGTGCAGGCCGCATCCAGCAGTGCCGACCAGGACAGCCACTCGGTGGCCGAGTCGGAAAACAGCATTCAACGCGTACTCGAGCGCTTCCAGAACATCACCGGGCGCCTGGCCGACTCTGCCGACCTGCTCAAGCAGGAAAGCTACGGCATCCGTGATGAGATGACCGAAGTGCTGGTCAGCCTGCAATTCCAGGACCGGGTCAGCCAGATCCTCAGCCACGTGCGAGACAACATGCAGGCCTTGCATGACCACCTCCTGCAAGCCAGCCAGGCGCCGGACCAGGCGGTGGGCGTCGATGCCCGGCAGTGGCTCGCGCGGATGGAAGCCACCTATGCCACCGACGAGCAACGGCGCCTCCATCACGGAGCGGCGGCCGCGCAGCAGAACTCTCAAGACATCACCTTCTTTTAGGAGCACATCATGGCAAAGAATGTATTAGTGGTCGACGACTCGAGCAGCGTGCGGCAAGTGGTCGGCATTGCCTTGAAAAGCGCCGGCTACGACGTCATCGAGGCCAGCGACGGCAAGGATGCCCTGAGCAAGCTGACCGGGCAGAAAGTGCACTTGATCATCAGTGACGTGAACATGCCAAACATGGACGGCATCACCTTCGTCAAGGAGGTCAAGAAGCTGGCCAATTACAAGTTCACCCCGATCATCATGCTGACCACCGAGTCCCAGGAAGCGAAGAAGGCCGAGGGCCAGGCCGCCGGCGCCAGGGCATGGGTGGTCAAGCCATTCCAGCCGGCGCAGATGTTGGCCGCCGTGTCTAAACTGATCCTGCCCTGATCCCCGGCGCCAGGGAGGCTCCCATGCCGATCACCACTGAAACAGTCGACGACACTGCCCGCGTGCGCATTGACGGCGAGCTGACGATCTACACCGTAGCGGAACTGGCGGGTGCACTGCTGCCGCAGATGGGCGCGGCACCGCGCCTGGAACTGGACCTGTCCGAGGTCACGGAAATGGATGGCGCCGGCTTGCAGTTGCTCGCGGTCATCCAGCGTGAAGCCGGCATCGCCGGTACAGCCTTGAGCGTGACCGGCCAGAGCCAGGTGGTCATGCAGGCGCTCCAACTGTGTCGCAGCGCGGCCTCATAGTCAGCGCTTCCCACGTTTTTTGATCGAAAAGGAAAGTCCCGGTGAGCATCAATCTCGATCAGGCACAGCAGACATTCATCGTTGAGGCACGCGAGCTGTTGCAGGCCATGGAGCAATCCCTGCTGCAATTGGAAAGCGAGCCGGACGACCAGGACGCCATTGGCGCGATTTTCCGCGCCGCGCACACTATCAAGGGCTCGGCGGGTCTTTTCGGTCTGGCGTCGATCGTGGGGTTCACGCATAACGTCGAAGACGTGCTTGACCGCCTGCGCGAAGGTAATGTGGCGGTGGACGCCGCATTGATCGCGCTGCTGCTCAAGTGCGGCGACCACATGCTCGAACTGGTCGAAGTGGTCGCCAACCGCGGTGAGGTGCCGACGCCTGCCGCTCTGGAACGCGGTGAGGCATTGCGCGAGGCGCTGAGTGCCTATCAGCCGATGCGAACCGCCACTGCCAGCGTCGAAATCGCTGAGGTGGCCGACGACGCGGTGGTCGAAGTGCTCTGGCACATCTCCCTGCGCTTCGGCGTGGAGGTGTTCCGTAATGGCATGGACCCGCTGTCATTTTTACGCTACCTCGAAACCATGGGCCAGGTGCTGCAGGTCACCACCCTGACCGACAGCATCCCGCCAATGGACAGCTGGGACCCGGAAAGCTGCTACCTGGGTTTCGAGATCGACCTGCGTTCGACGGCCAGCCACGCCGCCCTCAGCGAAGTGTTCGATTTTGTGCGTGACGACTGCGAGGTGCACATCAGTGTGATCGACCAAGCGCCTGGGAGCACTGCGGTCGTTGTTGGCGACCGGGTTGCCCAGGCAGAGCAAGGCCTTGTGGCGGCGACACCGCAGCGTTCTGCAGCCGCCAGCGAGACGAAACCCCGCGACGGCAATTACGTGCGGGTCAACGCCGACAAGCTCGACGAGCTGATCAATCTGGTCGGCGAACTGGTGATCGCCAGTGCCGGCTCAAGCCTGCTGGCCCGCTCCTGTAACAACGACCCCTTGCAAGAGGCGACCTCGACGGTATCGGGGCTGGTGGAAGAGATCCTCGATGGCGCCCTGCGCCTGCGCATGATCCCCATTGGCGACACGTTCAACCGTTTTCGCCGTGTGGTGCGCGATATCAGCCAGGAATTGGGCAAGGACATCGAACTGAACATCAGCGGCGCGGACACCGAACTGGACAAGACCGTCGTCGAGAAAATCGGCGACCCGCTGATGCACCTGCTGCGCAACGCCATGGACCACGGTATCGAAAGCGCTGATGCGCGGCGTGCGGCCGGCAAGTCGACCAAGGGGCATTTGAGCCTCAATGCCTACCATGACTCGGGGAGCATCGTTATTGAAATCGCCGACGATGGCGCCGGGCTCAATCGCGAACGCATCCTGCAAAAGGCCCAGGAACGCGGGCTGGTGGCCAGCGGCGCGGTGCTCACCGACCAGGAGATTTACAACCTGATCTTCGAAGCGGGTTTCTCCACCGCCGAGGCGGTGACCAACCTGTCCGGACGCGGCGTCGGCATGGATGTGGTCAAGCGCAATATCACCTTGTTACGCGGCACCGTCGACCTGGACAGCCGCCCCGGCGAGGGCACGGTGGTGCGCATCCGCTTGCCGCTGACCCTGGCGATCATCAATGGGTTTCTGGTCGGCATCAACCAGTCCACCTATGTGATTCCCCTGGACATGGTCCAGGAATGTATCGAACTGGATGAACGCCAGCGCCAGTCCAGCCGCGACGACGGCTATCTGGACCTGCGTGGCGAGGTCTTGCCGCTGGTGGACCTGCGTGAACACTTCAGCCACGAAGGGCCGGCTGCACGGCGCCAGAACGTGGTGGTGGTGCGCTACGCCGAGCACAAGGCCGGGCTGGTGGTGGATGACCTGCTCGGTGAGTTCCAGACCGTGATCAAACCGTTGGGCAAGTTGTTCGGCGCGCTGCGCGGCATCAGCGGCTCGACCATATTGGGCAGCGGCGCGGTGGCCCTGATCCTGGATGTACCGGCACTGCTCAACCAACTCGTACAACTGGAAGCCCGCACGCCCCAGGCGCCTCAATCGCCGCCGGTCGTCGCTCGCTGACGCATAAGCAATTCCATGGAGGTTCCCCGATGAAATGGTTCTACGATCTTAAAATATCCACCAAGCTGATCAGCTCGTTCCTGGTGGTCCTGGCGCTCACTGCGGCCATGGGCGGCTTCGCCATTCTCCAGCTCGGCGCCGTCAACCAGGCGGCCCAGGACATCAGGGGCAATTGGATGCCTTCCATGCGCGCAGCAGCCGGCATGCGTTTTTTTGCTGCCAACTATCGCTTGAAAGAAAACCGCCACCTTGCGACCGACATCGCCGAGGAAAAGGCCCAGGCCGAACGTGAGGCCGCCGACGCGCGCCAACAGTTCGACACCCGCATGGGCACCTACGAGCAGTTGCTGTCGAACGACGAAGATCGCCAACTGCTGGCCAGCGTGAAAAGTGCGTGGGACGCGTACCTGGCGAGCAGCAAGCAAGTGCTCGAGTTTTCCCGGCAGAACCAGGAAGTCCAGGCACGTGGTTTGCTCAGGGGAGAGTCCAAGGGGCATTTCGATGAGGTAACCAGCCGCCTGCAAAAAATGATCGAGATCAATGATGCCGGTGCGACGGTTGCGGGTGACAAGGGCTCGGCGCTGTATGAAAACGCACGCCTGTCGATCAGCGCGGTACTGGTCGCGGCCTTGTTGATCGGCCTGGGCCTGGCGGTATTCATCGCCCGGATTATTTCCCGCCCGTTGAGGCTGGCCGCAACCGCCGCCGAACAATTGGCCGAAGGCAACCTCAACGCCCACATCGAGCCCGGTGCCAAGGATGAAACCGGCATGGTGCTCAACGCCATGCGCAACATGGTCGGCAAGCTGGCGCATATCATCGGCGAAGTGCGTAATGCCGCCGACAACCTGGCCAGCGCCTCCGAACAGGTCAGCGCCACGGCGCAATCGATGAGCCAAGCCACCAGTGAACAGGCCGCCAGTGTCGAGGAAACCAGCGCCTCGGTGGAACAGATGAGCGCCAGCATCAACCAGAACACCGAGAATGCCAAGGTCACCGATGGCATGGCCAGCAAGGCCGCCAAGGAAGCCACCGAAGGCGGCGAATCGGTACAGCAGACCGTGGTGGCGATGAAGAAAATCGCCCAACGCATCAGCATCATCGATGACATCGCCTACCAGACCAATCTGCTCGCCCTCAACGCCGCCATCGAGGCCGCGCGGGCCGGCGAGCACGGCAAGGGCTTCGCCGTGGTGGCCGCCGAAGTGCGCAAGCTGGCCGAGCGCAGCCAGGTCGCGGCCCAGGAAATCGGCGAGCTGTCGTCCAGCAGCGTGGACATGGCTGAGAAGGCCGGCAAGCTGCTTGACGAAATGGTGCCGTCCATCAACAAAACGTCCGACCTTGTGCAGGAAATCAGCGCTGCCTCCGAAGAACAGGCCGCCGGTGTCGGGCAGATCAACACCGCGATGACCCAGCTCAACCAAGTGACCCAGCAAAATGCGTCGAGCAGCGAGGAACTGGCGGCCACAGCCGAAGAAATGAGCAGCCAGGCCGAGCAATTGCAGCAAGCCATGAGCTTCTTCGTGCTCGATTCAACCCCAAAGGCTTCGGTTCAAAGCAGCAGCGTCGACAGCCCCGGCAGCAAGCCCAGCCGTCAGCCGCCACGCCCGAAACCACAGGCACCGCGCAAGGCTTTCGCCTACAACATGGCCGGCGCACCTGACGAATCGGACTTCACCCGCTTCTGATCCCACGATCAATACGGGCCTACAAGGAGAGTGACATGGGCGCAGTGATGACGACTCGGCATACCGCGGTTGCGGTGGATGAGGACGCGCAATACCTGACCTTCATGCTTGGCGGTGAAATGTTCGCCATCGGCATTCTGGGCATCAAGGAAATTATCGAATACGGCAGCCTGACCGTGGTGCCGATGATGCCGGCGTTCGTGCGCGGGGTGATCAACCTGCGCGGCGCGGTGGTGCCGGTGGTGGACTTGTCGGCGCGCTTCGGGCGGGCCAACTCGGCGATCACCCGGCGCTCCTGCGTGATCATCATTGAGGCGAATAACGATGATGGACGGCCTCAGGATATCGGGTTGCTGGTCGATACCGTGTCCGCCGTGCAGGAGATCCCCGCCGCGCAGATCGAGCCGCCGCCCAGTTTCGGCGCGCGGATTCGCGCCGATTTCATCGGCGGCATGGCCAAGGTCGACGGCAAGTTCGTGATTGTGCTGGAGGTGGACAAGGTGCTGTCCATCGATGAGATGTCCAGCCTCGCCGAGGACGGCCAGGCGGCGGCCCTCGACCTCGATCCGCGTTGAGTCCCGACCATGCCAGATACCGCCTCCATCGACGATCGTGAATTCGGCCAGTTCCAGAGCTGGCTGTACCGCGCGGCCGGCATCAACCTGTCGCCGGCCAAAAAAGCCCTGGTGGCCGGGCGCCTGTTCAAGCGCCTCAAGCACTACGAGCTGCATAGCTACGGCGAGTACTTCAAGCTGATCATGAGTGACCAACGCAAGGGCGAGCTGCAGGTTGCCCTGGATTTGCTGACCACCAACGAAACCTATTTTTTTCGCGAGCCCAAGCACTTCGACTTCCTGCGCCAGCAGGTGCTGCCCGGGGCCGCGCCGGGCAAGGTATTTCGCGTCTGGAGCGCGGCCAGTTCCTCGGGCGAAGAACCCTACAGCCTGGCGATGACCCTGGCCGAGGGCCTGGGCACCACGCCTTGGGAAGTGATCGGCTCGGACATCAGCACCCAGGTGCTGGCCAAGGCACGCAACGGCCACTACGCCATGGAGCGCGCCGCGACGCTGCCCCAGCCGCTGTTGACCAAGTACTGTCTCAAGGGCATTGGCCGCCAGGAGGGCACCTTCCTGATCGACAAGGCCTTGCGTAACCGCGTCAATTTTGTGCAGGTCAACCTTAATGAAGCGCTGCCGGCCCTGGGCGAGTTCGAGGTGATCTTCCTGCGCAACGTGATGATCTATTTCGACCAGCAGACCAAGAGCCAGGTGGTCGCGCGTCTGTTGCCGCTGCTTAAGCCCGGCGGTTATTTCATCATCAGCCACTCGGAAAGCCTCAACGGTGTCAACGACACCTTGAAGCTGGTGGCGCCGTCGATTTACCGCAAGCCATGAAAAAACCAGTCGGTGTGGGCGAAGTGGTGTTGGCGCCTGGGCAGGTCAGCTTTGCGACGCGGCCGACGCGCCTGCGTACCTTGCTCGGTTCCTGCGTGGCGATCACCTTCTGGCACCCGCAACGACAGATCGGCGGCATGTGTCACTTCATGCTGCCGGGGCGAGCGCGCAATCATCAGCCCCTGGATGGCCGCTATGGCGACGAAGCCCTGGAACTGCTGCTGCGCCACGCCCAGGCCAATGGCACGCGTGCGCAGGATTACCAGGTCAAGTTGTTCGGCGGCGGCGAGATGTTTCCTGATCACCAGCGCCGCCTGCCGACCCACGACGTGGCCACCCTGAATATTCGCGCGGCGCTGGCCCTGGCCGAGCGCTATCAATTGCACCTGACGGCCCAGGACATGGGCAGTACCGGTTACCGCACGATCATGTTCGACCTGTGGAACGGCAATGTCTGGGTCCGGCACCAACCTATGGGAACACTTCAACAAGATGCCTACCAAAAAAATCAGTGTGCTGCTGGTCGATGACTCGGCCGTGGTGCGCCAGGTACTGCTGGCGATTCTCGCTGACACGCCGGATATCCATGTGATGGGCGCCGCTTCCGACCCGATTTTCGCCATGGACAAACTCGCCCGGGAATGGCCGGATGTGATCGTGCTGGATGTAGAAATGCCGCGCATGGACGGCATCACCTTTCTCAGGAAAATCATGAGCGAGCGGCCGACGCCGGTGGTGATCTGCTCGTCGCTGACCCAGAAAGGCGCGGAAACCTCCCTGCAGGCGCTGGCAGCGGGTGCTGTGGAGATCATTACCAAGCCCACGACCGGCTTGAAGAATTTCCTGATCGAATCGGCGGCCGAGTTGGTGGCGGCGATCCGTGCCGCGGCCAACGCCAACGTCAGGAACCTGGGAAGGCGCAGCGTCAGCCCGGCACCGGCACCGGCCGGCAAGCTCAGTGCGGATGCGATCCTGCCCGCCGCCAATGGCCAGGCCATGGCGCACACCACCGAACGTATTGTCGCCATCGGCACCTCCACCGGTGGCACCCAGGCGCTGGAGGCGGTGCTGACGGCCCTGCCGCGGGTGTGCCCGGGCATGGTGATCGTGCAGCACATGCCGGAAAAATTCACTGCCTCGTTCGCCGAGCGTCTCAACAGCGTTTGCGAAATCGAGGTGCGCGAAGCGCGCAACAATGACCGTGTCCTGCCCGGCCTGGCCCTGATCGCCCCTGGCGGCAAGCACCTGATGGTCACCCGCAGCGGCGCCTATTATCACGCTCAGGTCATCGATGGGCCGCTGGTCAACCGGCACCGGCCTTCAGTGGATGTGCTGTTTCGCTCGGTGGCCAGGTTCGCCGGCAGGAACGCCACGGGCATCATCATGACCGGTATGGGCGACGATGGCGCACGCGGGCTCAAGGAGATGCTTGATGCCGGCGCCGCCACGGTGGCTCAGGACGAGGCCAGTTGTGTGGTGTTCGGCATGCCCAAGGAGGCGATCAAGCTCAACGCCGCCCAGCGCATCATGGCGCTGGGGGATATTCATCGGGCGATTTTGCATAATTGAACGTGAGTTCCAGGCTGCCTTGCCCAGTATTTTGTGTCGATCCTGGCCCAAATGTGGGAGGGGGCTTGCCCCCGATGGCGGCCTCAGAGCCGACCGGGATGTTGGATTGGACCGAGTACATATCCGTTTCTGCGGTAACGGCTGCTATGGGTTCCGCTTTTACAGCGGCTCACTTTTGAAAAGCGCAAAAGTAAGCAAAACGCTCTTGCCCCACCACTCGGCACCTCGCTTGGGCTCGGTGTGCCCGAACGCAGGCTTGAATCCGTGGGCCGCCGCAATGGGCCATCCATGGCCCAGTGCGGCTAACCCGGCGTCCTGCCGGGTTGCCCACGGATTCAAGCCTGCGTTCGGCCAGCGTGGTTTAACGGGGCGCCTAAGATCAAAAGCAAAAGCGCGGCGGCCTTAGAGCCGACCGGTATCTTGTGTCGATCCTGGCCCAAATGTGGGAGGGGGCTTGCCCCCGATGGCGGCCTCAGAGCCGACCAGGATATTGGATCAGATCGAGTACATATCCGTTTCTGCGGTAACGGCCACTTAGGGTTCCGCTTTTACAGCGGCTCACTTTTGAAAAGCGCAAAAGTAAGCAAAACGCTCTTGCCCCACCACTCGGCACCTCGCCCAGGCTCGGTGTGCCCGAACGCAGGCTTGAATCCGTGGGCCGCCGCAATGGGCCATCCATGGCCCAGTGCGGCTAACCCGGCGTCCTGCCGGGTTGCCCACGAATTCAAGCCTGCGTTCGGCCAGCGTGGTTTAACGGGCCGCCTGAGATCAAAAGCAGATCAAGATCAAGATCAAGAGCGACTCGCTTCGCATCGTGGTTACGTTTGGGCGCTACCGAGCTGTGTAGATACCTATGCCTATAGCACCGTAGCCGCGATCGGTGCCGTTCGGCACCGGCGTCTTTTACGGCACTAATTCAGCGTCTGACACACCGTATTCGTCCAACGAATACAGCAATGTTCCGTACCCCAGTTGCTCGTAACCGCCGCTGTCGCGGCCATAATCGCCGCCGCCGCCTTCCACCTGGACCTTATTCACCATGGCTTTCACATTCGGCGCGCTGAGGCTTTTGCGCACGACGTAGTGGTTGTAGAGCAGCTCCCATATCGGACGGATTTCGCCCCGATGCTCGGCCGAGATGACCCTCTGTTTGAACGCGCGGTTGAGCAAAGGGGTAAACGGCACGTCCTGGCCCAGGTTGTACTGGGCCACATACTCGGCGCCTTGCAGTACACGGTTGTTCTGGTAGCTGAACAGGTCGTCGCCCTGGCTCCAGGCCATCTGGCAGAAGCTGCCGAGCAGGGCGATGTCGAGCAGGGCGTGTGCCTGGTTACGCCCGCTTTCCTGGACTTGACCCAGGCCATTGCCATGGAACTTCCAGACCGCGTGTTCGATGGCGCCGTTACCGCTGCCGTGCTTGAAGTAATCGACGGCCTCGTTGTAGAGGTCGCGGCGATCCGTGAGTACGCCGATGGCCAGTATCGAGTTCATGTTGGCCAGGTCCCAGCGGGCGCCGTGACGATCAGGCGGGCTTCCATCGTGGTGCAGCAGGAAATCATGACTGATGGGATAGAACACGTTGAGCAGCATGCTTTGAAATTGAAGAAAGTCCGCCGCCTGCCACTTCGGGTAGCTGCGCAACAACTCGGCCGCATTGGCCAGTTGATAACCGGACAAGCCTGCCGTCAGGAACTTGTCGGGTTCGTCCCTGATGGCGGTAAGCGTGGAGGACCACTGGTTCAAGATACCCACGGCCTTGTCGGCATAGGCGGGTTACTGCGAGATCTGCCAGCGCAGGGCCAGTGCGTAGGCCGCGGCGGCGTCGTTGAACAGCGTGCTGTCGTTATTCATGTCTGCTGAAGTGCGGTTCAGCACAGACACTGGATTGGGTTGCCAAGCCAATGAGGCATGTGGATTGGCGATCAGCTTTTGCCAACCGGCCAGCCATGGCGGGTTCTGGTTGGCCAGTTTTTCGCGTATTCGCGTGAAGTCCGCCTGGGTCTGGAGCAGGCCGGGATGGATGAATGCATCGGCAGGCAGGGTGGAGGAGGCTTGACCGTCGATACTCATCGACAGCGCGCCGAGCAGCACGGCCACTTTGGATAGGTGCTTGAAAGAAATCATCGTGTGTTCGACCTGATGTGTCCAACCTTATGCGGCGTAGACAGCCATACGGACAGGGCCAGGTTTGGCCCCCGGGATGAAACACAGCTGGCGCTTGAATGGAGCCTGTCAGGCGAGTTGATAGGCTTGGACAGCAGTGCGGTGGTAGGCATAGGATCGGTTCGCGAAAGTCGGGCACAGGGCAAGCCTGGCAGCGGACTTTCAATAAACCGTTCGCAAATTATCAAGGTTTCATCAAGAGGCTTCTTTGTGTCAGGAAAACGTATCCTCATCGTCGAAGACGATGCCGACAGCGCCAGCATTCTCGAAGCCTATTTGCGCCGCGATGGCTATGAGGTGGCCTTGGCCGAAGACGGTCAGCGCGGTCTCGACCTGCACAAGAGCTGGCAGCCCGACCTGATATTGCTCGACGTGATGCTGCCGCGCTTGAGTGGCACCGAGGTGTTGTCCGCCGTGCGCCGCAGCAGTGACACGCCGGTGATCATGGTCACGGCCATGGGCGACGAACCGGAAAAGCTTGGCGCCTTGCGCTACGGCGCAGACGATTATGTGGTCAAGCCCTACAGCCCGGGTGAAGTGGTGGCGAGGGTACAGGCGGTGCTGCGACGCACCAGCGGCAACCAGCCGGTGGCACACCTGTTGCGCCATGAGAACCTGCGGGTGGATCTTGACGCTTTTACCGTAGCCATTGAGCAGGGCGATGCAGCACCGCAATGGCTGGACCTGACGCCGACGGAATTCAAGCTGCTGGTGACGTTGCTCCAGACCCCGTCCAAGGCCTTTACCCGTGACGAGCTGCTGGAAATCTGCCTGCCGGAAAGCGAAGCCCTGGCCCGTGTCGTCGATACCCATGTGCACAACCTGCGCCGCAAGCTGGAAACCCATGGCATCGCCGGGGTATTGGTGACGGTGCGCTCCATTGGCTATCGGTTCAGGTGAGCCCCATGTTGGATAAACCCCCTGCGGATAAATCGCAGATCAACGACAAACCACTGTGGCGCTGGATCGGCATGCGCATGAGCCTGCTGGCGATCGGCGCGGTGGTGGTGATCTCGGTGTGCATGTGGATCAACATCACGCTGACGGATTGGAGTTTTGTGCAGCATCTGCCGCCGGGGCTGCGCGAAGAGCTGCAGCAACTGCGCGCCGATCCAGGGCTCAACGAGCCACGCTTGCGTCAATTGGTTGCCCAGTACTACCCCCTGGACTATTTCCAGCCGGCCATCGCCAATCACGACTGGCTGGTACTGGTTGGCCTGGTGCTGGTCGCCATCCCCATCATCATTGCCTGCGGCCTGTGGTTTTCGCGGCCCTTGTCCAGCCAGTTTTCGACGATTGCCCAGGGCGCCAGGCGCGTCGCCGGCGGGGATTTCCTGACGCGTCTGCCGGTCCACCGCGCTGCACCCGACGAGCTGCAACGCTTGGTCAGCGACTTCAACAGCATGAGCACCCAACTGGAGCGCTATGAGCGTGACGTGCGAGAGTCCAGCGCGGTCATTGCCCACGAGCTGCGCACGCCGTTGAATGCCGCCATGGGGCGCGTGCAGGGTATGCTCGACGAGGTGTTTCCCAGCGATGCGGCGCAGTTGGGCATGGTCAAGCGTCAGCTCGATCAGCTGAGCAAACTGGTGGATGATTTGCACCTGTTGTCGATGGCCCGGGCTGGCCGGTTGGTGCTTGAGCGCAGCGATTTCCCCTTGATGGCGCTGGTGGCCGAACGGCTGGCCTGGTTTGAGCCGCAATTGGATCAGGCCGGCGTTCGAACACAGGTCAGTATGACCGATGGGCTGCGGGTGCATGCCGATCGCGATCGCCTGGGCCAGGTCATCAACATTCTGGTTGATAACCTGTTGCGTTATGCGGCAGGCGGCGGTGAGTTGAATATTGTGGCGTGTCAGGTTCAAGACCAGGTAGTGATTGAAATCGGTGACCGTGGCCCGGGCATCGAAGCACAGCATCTGGACAGCGTATTTGATCGCTTCTGGCGGGCGGAACGCTCCAGGGCGCGTTACTCGGGCGGCAGCGGGCTGGGCTTGTCCATCGCCCGGGCGATCTGCCAGGCCCATGGCGGCGCCATGACCGCCAGCAACCTGGACGAGGGTGGCACGCTGATCAGGGCACAGTTCCCGGTGTAGGCTCTGACCGGCCCGGTTCAACAAACGAATTTGACGTACACCTGTTCCGGGTCGCCTTCATCAAGGTTCTCGATTCGACCGCTCGGTATGAACCCGGCTTTGGCCAGCATCGCCTGGGAAGCGGTGTTGCAGAGGTTGGTCGAGGCAAACAGCTTGGGCGTTTTGCACAGCTTTTCGGCGCCCGCCAGCAGCGCCAGCGCCACCCCCTGGCGTTGGTGCATCGGCGCCACGACCACCAGCGCCACAAAGTCGTGATGGAAGAAATCATTGGTCAGCACCAGGTAGCCAGCGCACTGGCCGCCTGCCTCGGCGACCAGGCATTGCTGGCGCACAACGGCGTCATGGATAAATACACGGCGACTGGCGTGGGCCGTGGCGTAGGCGTCCAGTGCGAGAAGTGCATGCACGTCGTCGAGTGTGGCGGGGCGGATGTACAGTTCCATATTCAGGCACGTTTCTATCGGTGGGCATTGGCGTAACCCTATCACCCATTCATTAGCGCAGTCGGGTACTGCGCCGGCTCCCGCGTAAAGCCAGCGGCCTGGAGCGCGCATCGGTCGGTCGCCCATCCCTGTCTGAATCAATTACCCGGCGACCGGGGTAACATGAGCCTGAGCTCATGCCCAACCTGTTCCTGCCCATTCGCCGAGACCCTGCCGATGAGAGACCTGCCGCCGACCGCCACCTTGCGCGCGTTTGAAGCCGCCACGCGGCATCCGACCTTTACAGCCGCCGCCCAGGAACTGCATGTGAGCCAGAGCGCGGTCAGCCACCAGCTCAAGCATCTGGAAACGCTGTGGGGGCTGCAGCTGTTTGAACGCGGTCAACCGCTACGCCTCACGGCGGCGGGGGCTACGCTGGCGCCCATCGTGCGCGAATTCTTCATCAGCCTGGAGGCGACCCTGGGCGATCTGCGCGAGCAAAAAGGCCGGGTTCGACTCAGCGTCAGTACCACCTATTCGTTCGCACTCAAATGGCTGCTGCCGCGCTTGCCGAGCCTGGCCCGTCAGCACCCCGAGCTGCTGGTGTCGCTGGACACCACCGACAAGATCATCCACTTCTCGGGGGGCCAGGCCGATGTCGCGATTCGGCTGGGCAAGGGCAGTTATCCCGGTCTGTATTCGGAGTTTCTGTTCGGCGAGCAGGTGTTTCCGGTGGCCAGCCCCGATTTGCTGGGGCGCCTTGGAACGCCGCACACCCCGGCCGATTTGTTGCGCTTGCCGCTGCTGACCCGCGACGGCGCCGAGCTGGTGCCGAAATGGGAGGCCTGGTTCCAGGCCGTCGGGCTGGTGTTTTCGCCGCTCAGGGAAAGCGTCAGGTTCGGCGACAGCAACATGACGGTCGAGGCCGCCTTGCTCGGCCAGGGCGTTGCATTGGTGCGCAGTGGCCACGTGGAAAACGAAATCAGCGATGGCCGGCTGGTGCGGCTGTTCGATGTGCCGTTCCCATCGCCGCTGGCTTACTACTTTGTGTGCCCCAAGGGCATCGAGGCGCAGCCGCACATTCTCGACTTTCGACAGTGGTTGATGGCCGAGGCGCTGAAAGTGCAACAGGCCGCTCACTAGGGTATGAGTATTCGTTCATGGTGCAATGAGGAAACTTCGCTGTCGTTCCGGTGCCGGGCTGCCTAAGATGGCGCATGCCTATCCATCTTGTTTGCCTGGTTCTTTTCGCCGCGCTCCTGCACGCCAGCTGGAATGCGCTGCTGCGTGGCGGTGCCGACCGGCTGTGGTCGATGACTGTGATGTGTATTGCCATCGCCATCACCTGCAGCCTCGCCGCAGCGTTCATGCCAATACCCGCGACTGAGAGCTGGGGGTATGCGCTGCTCTCAGCGTTACTGCATGTGGGCTACAACCTGTTTCTGGTGCGCAGCTATCGGGTCGGTGACCTGGGGCAGATCTATCCGATTTCGCGTGGGTCGTCGCCGGCCCTGATCACCCTGGGTGCCGCCGTGTTTGCCGGCGAGCGCATCGCGCCCGGCCAGTTGCTGGGGATCGCGCTGGTTTCTGGCGGGATCATTTCGCTGGCTTTCAAGGGGCGCAGCCTGTCGGTTCCCAGCCTGCCCTATGCGCTGGGCACCGGCTGCTTCATCGCGGCCTACAGCGTCGTCGACGGCATCGGTGCCAGGCTCTCCGGCGCGCCGCTAGCCTACACCGCCTGGATGTGTGCCTTGTGGGGCGTGCTGATGCCGATGGTGTATATCGGCCTGCGCGATGCCCGCAGCTTGTTCAGTGTGCGGCCCGGCCTGTTGACCGCCGCGCTCGGCGGGTTGGTCTCCTTGCTGGCCTATGCAATCGTTATCTACGCCATGAACGAAGCGCCCCTGGGCGCGGTGTCGGCATTGCGCGAAACCAGCGTGCTGTTTGCGCTGTTGATCGGTTACCTGTTTCTCGGCGAGACGCTCACCCTGCGCCGCGTCCTGGCGTGTGTGGTGATCGTAGCCGGCATCCTCATCATCGGCTGATACAGCCAACAACGCAGGAGGTCATTCAAATGGACAAGGTCACACAGGCACCCCTGATCCTGATCACCGGAGGCAGTCGCGGCGTGGGTGCAGCCACCGCTCGACTGGCCGCCGCCAGGGGCTATGACGTCGCGATCAGCTACGTGGCCAACGAACCGGCGGCGCTGGCGGTGGTGGCGGATGTGCAGGCAGCGGGGCGCAGGGCCCTGGCCGTGCAGGCCGACAGCGCAGACCCCGAACAGGTCGCGCAGTTGTTCGCGGCCATTGACCGCACGTTCGGGCGCATTGATGTCCTGGTCAATAACGCCGGGGTGCTGGCGACCCAGTCGCGCCTGGAGGATCTTGGTCATGAACGCATGCAGCGCATCTTTGCGGTCAATGCCATCGGCCCCATGCTCTGCGCCCAGCAAGCGGTCAAGCGCATGGCTTACCGGCACAACGGGTCGGGCGGGGTGGTGATCAATGTCTCTTCCGGCGCCGCACGCCTGGGCAGTCCCAACGAATACATCGACTATGCCGCGTCAAAAGGCGCCCTGGAGACGTTTACCATCGGGTTTGCCAAGGAAGTGGCGCGCGAGGGCATACGCGTCAACTGTGTTCGCCCCGGGCACATCTACACCGAGATGCACGCCAGCGGCGGCGAGCCGGGCCGCGTGGATCGCGTCAAAGACTCGATTCCCATGGGGCGCGGCGGCCAACCGGAGGAAGTGGCGCAGGCCATCCTCTGGCTGGCCGGCGCCGAAGCGTCGTTTGTGACCGGCACATTCCTTGACGTGACGGGCGGCAAGTAAGCCGGCGGGCGTCTTTGTCTCGTTTCGTGCCCGAAAGGGACGAATACGCCTGTTAGTCGCAATTTGTTACGAATCAATCACGGCAAAATGCCAGTTTGCACCGGCAAAAGGGGGCAAAAACACGTCTGCCATGGATTTTTCATAAAATCGTAACAAAGCTGCTGCACAGTCCCGGGAGCCCGAAATTACACCACGGAGTTCCTGAATGAAAAGCTTGATGAAGTCTGCTGCACTCGCCGTCGCGGTTTCTCTGAGCGCCACTTCGGTGTTTGCTGCCGAAAGCATCCGCCTGACCGGTTCCGGTGCCAGTTTCCCGGCCCCGATCTACCTCACCTGGTTCAAGGATTTCAGCAAGAAAAGCGCGGGCGTCACGGTTGACTACCAATCCAAGGGGAGCGGGGCGGGTGTGCAGGACTTCCTGAACAAAACCGTCGACTTCGCCGCCAGTGACTCCGCGATGAAAGACGAAGACATCGCCAAGGTTGCCGAGGGCGTGCAACTGCTGCCGATGACCGCCGGTGAAATCGTGCTGGCGTACAACCTGCCGGGCAACCCGAAGGGCCTGAAGCTGCCGCGCGATGTGTACTCCGATATCTTCCTGGGCAAGATTACTCAGTGGAACGATCCCAAGATCGTTGCCGCCAACCCGGACCTGAAGCTGCCGGCTACGCCTATCACCGTCGTGGTGCGTGCGGACTCCAGTGGCACCACCGCGGTATTTACCAAGCACCTGGCGGCGATCAACCCTGGCTTCAAAGAAGCCTTGGGTGAAGGCAACACCGTTAACTGGCCAGCGACCGACAAGTTCATCAAGTCGCCCAAGAACGACGGTGTGACCGCCACCGTACGCCAGACCCCAGGCGCGATTGGCTACATCGAATACGGTTTCGCCAAACTGGCCAAGGTTGACTTCGCCCAGTTGCAGAACAAGGCCGGCCAGTACGTTGTGCCCAATGCCGAAAGCGGTGCAGAAGCACTGGCTGCGGTGAAGATGCCGGAAAGCCTGGTGGCCTGGCTGCCGGACCCGGACGGTGCCAAGTCCTACCCGATCACGTCCTACACCTGGATGATTTTCCGCAAGGACAACGGCAACCCGGCCAAGGCCAAGGCCATGCGTGAAATGGTCGAGTACAGCCTGACCGAAGGGCAGAAAATCGCTGACTCCATGGGCTACATCCCGCTGCCGCCTTCGGTAGTCGAGCAGGTTCGCAAAGCCTCCGCCAACATTCAGTAAGGCGTGCCAGGTCGCTTCCGGCATGGGCAGTCAGCCATGCCGGGAGCACTTCTTCCCTGTTTCGGAATTAACCCATGAACACACCTTTTGTCGTACCGGGTAACCCGGACTCTGCGTGCCAGCCACCGTCCACCAAGGACTTCGTGATGGATCGCACGTTCCGTGCGCTTGCACGCATCGGCGTGGTGCTGGTGCTGGCGCTAGTCTTCGCACTGGTGTTCGAAGTAGGGCGCAAGGCCCTTCCAGGCATGGAAAAGCACGGTTTTGACGTGCTGCTGGGCAGCGTCTGGGATGTCAATCAAGGCAAGTACGGCATTCTGCCGGCGATTTGGGGCACGCTGTACAGCGCCTTTATCGCGTTGATGATCGCCGGCTTTTTTGGCGTCAGCATGGCGATTTTCCTCACCCAGGATTTCCTTCCCGCCAAGCTGGCTGCGGTGTTTCGCACCATCGTCGAATTGCTCGCGGCGATCCCCAGCGTGGTGTACGGCCTGTGGGGCATCTATGTAGTTATCCCCGCCATCCGCCCGCTGACGGCATGGCTGAACACGGAGCTTGGCTGGATTCCCTTTTTCGGTACGTCCCTGAGCGGGCCGGGCCTGCTGCCGGCCGCGCTGGTATTGGCCATCATGATCCTGCCGACCATTGCCGCAGTGTCCCAGGACGCGCTCACCGCGGTGCCGATGAAAACCAAACAGGCCGCCTACGGCATGGGCACGACGCACTGGGAAGCGATTCTCAAGGTGATGGTGCCGTCGGCCGCCACCGGTATCTTCGGCTCCCTGGTGCTGGGCCTCGGCCGCGCCCTGGGGGAAACCATGGCCCTGGCGATGCTGGTGGGTAACGCAAACAACATTTCCCTGTCCCTGTTCGCGCCGGCCAATACCCTGGCGGCCTTGCTGGCGCTGAACTTTCCCGAGGCCGGGCCCAACGAGATCGAAGTGTTGATGTATGCGGCGCTGGTGCTGATGTTCATCACACTGCTGGTCAACGTGGCGGGTTCGATGATCATGCTCTACGCCCAGCGGGGGACCAAACAATGACCAACCTCACCGCACCTGCCGCCGCGCTGCCCAGCCTGCAGCGCCGCTTCGAAGGCCGCGCCCTGCGCAGCCTGGTCTTGACCACGCTGGTCTGGTTCGGCGCGCTGCTGGCCAGCGTACCGTTGATCTCCGTGCTGTATATGTTGATCACCCGAGGCGGTGCGCGCCTGAGCCTGGAGCTCTTCACCGAGCTGCCGCCGACCGGTTTCGAGACCGGTGGCGGCTTCGGCAACGCCATGGCCGGCACCCTGGTGATGGTCGGCATTGCGGCGGCCATCGCCGTGCCGGTCGGTATTCTGGCAGCAGTCTTCCTCGCGGAACTGGGGCCTGACAGCAAACTGGCGAGCGCTGCGCGCTTTGCCGCCAAGATGCTCACCGGCTTGCCGTCCATTCTGGCCGGGGTGTTTGCCTACGCGCTGGTGGTGATGACCACCGGGACCTACTCGGCACCGGCAGGTGGCGTGGCGCTGGCCGTGCTGATGCTGCCAATCGTGGTGCTGACGGCCGAAGAGTCGATGCGCATGGTGCCCAAAATCATGAAGGACGCTGCCTACGGTATGGGCTGCACCCGTTCGCAGGTGATCTGGAAGATCGTCTTGCCTACCGGCCTGCCGGCGATCCTGACCGGCGTCATGCTGGCCGTGGCGCGCGCTGCGGGCGAAACCGCACCATTGCTGTTCACTGCGCTGTTCAGCAACTACTGGATCTACCACGACGGCAACCTGGCCGTCATGAACCCGACAGCCTCGTTGGCCGTGCTGATCTACAACTTCTCCGGCATGCCTTTCGACAATCAGCTTGAACTCGCGTGGGCGGCCTCGCTGGTGCTGGTGATGATCGTGCTGGTCGTGAATGTCGTGAGCCGTATTTTCGGCAAACCCAAGTACTAAAAGCGGGAGCACCTGAATTTTGAACGTATCCACTGCGCAAATAGCCGCTCCGTTTGTGACCGAGTCGCCTGTGGTCATGGACTGCAAGCTGGACAAGATTTTCTACGGCAACTTCATGGCCGTGCGTGACAGCCACGTGCCGATCGAAAAAAACAAGATCACCGGCTTCATCGGGCCTTCCGGCTGTGGCAAAAGCACCGTGCTGCGCAGCCTCAATCGCATGAATGACCTGGTCAAGGGCTTTCGTTTCGAAGGGCATGTGCATTTTCTCGGCCAGGACGTATACGGCAAGGGCGTCGACCCGGTGGTGGTGCGTCGTTACATCGGCATGGTGTTCCAGCAGCCGAACCCGTTCTCGATGAGCATCTTCGACAACGTCGCCTTTGGCCTGCGCCTCAATCGCTACAAGGGCGACCTGGGCGACCGCGTCAAACACGCACTGCAAGGCGCCGCCCTGTGGGACGAGGTCAAGGACAAGCTCAAGGTCAGCGGCTTGTCGCTCTCCGGCGGCCAGCAGCAACGCCTGTGTATCGCACGCGCTATCGCCACCGAGCCGGAAGTGTTGCTGCTGGATGAGCCGTGCTCGGCGCTCGACCCGATTGCCACCCGTCGCGTCGAGGAACTGATGGTCGAGCTGAAGAAGGATTACACCATCGCGCTGGTGACCCACAACATGCAGCAGGCGATCCGTGTGGCCGATACTACGGCGTTTTTCTCGGTGGATATTTCCCAGGGCACGCGCACGGGGTATCTGGTCGAAATGGGCCCGACCACGCAGATCTTCGGCAAACCACGCGAACAGATGACCGAAGACTACATCAGCGGCAAGTTCAGCTGAGCAATACCGTCCGGCCTGGGCCGCCTACGTGCAAACGCCAAACGGATGTGGCGTGAACCGGTAGATTTTTTACCTCGTGTTTCCAAGGAGCTTCAATGCCTGCAACGCATCGCCTTGATTTACCTGCCATTGAACGCGCATTGCGCGAAGTGCAGCACCGTTTCGCCGAGCTTAGCCGGCACTTCACCGAGCCGCGCGATCCTCTGACCGACGAAGTGCTGCTCAATGTGCTTGAAGGCTATGCGTTGATTGACGACTATGTCGCACGCGGCGTGGACCTGTTTGATCTTCATCAGCTGAACCTGATGCTGGAGATCAACGCCACCGTGTTGTGCGGTCGAGACCCGGCGCGGCGGCTGGAATACGCGCAGCACCTGGCGGCCACCGAAGAGCATTTCTTCAACAACGTTGAAGGCGGTATCAAGGATTTGTACAACTGGTATTGCGCGTATCGCAGCGAATCGGTCTGGAAGCGGGCGGCCGGCGTCTATGTGCGCATCCTCAGCAAGCCGCAGCTGTTCATTGAAGGCAACAACCGCAGCGGGTCGCTTATCGTCAGCTATCTGCTCATGCGTGCAGGTTTGCCGCCGTTCGTGCTGACGCTTGAAAATGCCGAGGGTTATTTCAACCCATCCTCGGTGATACGCAACTCTGCCAAACATGGTGTCAAGGCGTTGTATGAATTGCCCAAGATCAAGAAAAAGTATGCAGCCTTCCTGGAGCACCAGGCGCCTGATCCAGGCAAGTTTTTCCTGAGCGGCGCGCGGCTGCCCCTGCGAGAGAGAGGCCACTGATGCGCGGATTCAAGCGTCAACGCCTGCGTATTTCATTTGATATCGATGACACGCTGGCCTGTCAGCTGCACCACTGCGCTGTCGAGACCAGCTGGCTGCCGGCCTGTGTGCATCGTTGGCTGGGTGAGCCGTTGCGTATCGGCACACGTTCGCTGATCCGCGAGTTGCGTCGCCAGGGCTGCAGTGTCTGGGTCTATACCTCGTCCGGCCGCACACCGTCCTACATCCGGCGCTGGCTGTTGCTCTATGGCATTCGCGTCGACGGGGTCGTCAACAGCGTGCTGCACAACCGCGCCCTGACCGGGCACAGGCTGTGCAATGCGCCTTCGAAGTATCCGCCGGCATTCGACATCGACTTGCACGTCGATGATTCCGAGGGCGTGCAGAGTGAAGGCGCCGATCATGGATTCCGTGTTGTCGTGGTCGATCCGCAGGACATACGCTGGACGCAGAAAGTCCTGGATGCCGTGGTCGTTGTCCGTGCGCAGCTCGGTTGGCCGCGGCTGATCAGCCACAAGGCGCCGCGCAACGCCGGGCTATCGCAGGAGTCGAAAAGGACTGTCGTCAACTCGATCCTGGCGCGTTGGCAATGGTCCGGTTGAATGTATTCAGGACAATTCTTTGTGTGTATCAAATGGTGGGCTTAGGCTCGCATTTACATACAGCAGGGAGGCGAACCCGGCGCGCAGGATGCAACCGTTCCAGCGGCGTCGAATCGATTGAGGCATGTTCAGTCACGTTACGGTCGGGTGCACCGACCTCGAAAAAGCAGCTCACCCCCATGGCAGCACGCCTCACAACGCCTGTTACGGCGATCTGGAGCGCCCATGGTAGAGCCATCGACGCTCCTGCTGTTTGCGGGGGCCGTGTTGCTGTTACTGATGTCTCCCGGCCCCAACATGGCCTTCGTGATTGCGCACGGCGCCAGCTACGGCTGGCGTGGCGGCGTCGCCGCTGCGTTGGGAATCGGCGCGGCCGACCTGGTATTGACCGCGCTCACCGCAGCCGGCCTCACAGCCGCCATAGCGCAGTGGCCCCCCTCGTTCGACCTGATCCGCTGGGCCGGTGCGTTCTATCTGCTCTGGATGGCCTGGAACGCCCTGCGGGTGCGTGCCGCACGTTCAACGCATGCCACCCTCCAGGCGTCGCTGATGTCGGTGTTCATCCGAGCGATGCTTAACTCTTTGCTCAACCCCAAAGCGTTGCTGTTTTTCATGGTATTTTTGCCGCAGTTCGTTGTGCGCGGCAGTTCTGCGGTCGCCCTGCAAATAGTGACGCTGGGGTTGCTGTTAACCTTGATCGCGATCATTTTTCACGTCGTGCTGGGCCTGATGGGGGGAATCATCCGGGGTTATGCGTCCCACCACGGCGAGTCCGCAAAGTGGCAGTCGCGGGGCCTTGCATTCGTATTGGTGTTGCTGGCAGTTCGCTTGGCGTTCACGTCGCGGCCAGCATGAGTTATACGGGTAGCCGGTGCGTACTTGGATAAAAAAAGCCACTCGATCGAGTGGCTTTTTTTTCTGTGAATTTCGATCGTTCCCACGCAGAGCGTGGGAACGATCAAGCCATGCTACGACGTCTGTTGACCTTGTTTACTTGAGCGTGACGTCAATCATCGGCGGGATGTAACCGTAGTCATACTCGGCGACCACGAATGTCTGCTGGCCTTTGATCTTGATGCCCACGGTCGGTGCCTCGGTGCCGCCGATGCGCATCTGTGTCCCGTTTTCGGTGGGTACGCTATCGATGAAGGAAGTCACCAGGCCGTTGGGCATCACGCAGTGCGAGTAGGTCTGGAAGGGCTGGGAAGACGGATTCCCCAGTACCAGGCCGGAACCGTTCAAGGGCACGTAAGGGCCGAACAGCGAGTCCGCGACAAAACCGTACACCCCGTCCGGCCCGGTGACCCCGTCGCCGTAGGTGAAGGTGTGGCTGATGGTGAACAGGTAATACTTGCCGTCCTGGAACACGAAGTGCGGACGTTCGGTCTGGTCGTTGACGCCGACTGCGGTCAGCAGCGGCGGCAGCATTTCCCAGTCGTCGCCGTCTTCGTCACGGGCCACGGCGATACCAACGCAGGCGGTCTGGAAACGCGAGTTGCCGACATCTTCATAACCGGGCGGCACATCGCCGATTTCTGCCTTGCCCACCGTGTGCGAGCCGCGCACGCCGGCTACGTTGCCTTCAAACAGCATGTACAGCTTGCCGTCCTTCGGGTCGCGGAACGGCCATGGATCGCGAAAACCCCAGAAGGCGTTCTGCGCTTCGGTCTGGTACATCTTGCCATCGGCCTCGAATAACGGCTTGACCTTCTCGAAGCCCACCAGGCTGACGCCATGCTCGGTGGTCACCACGCGGCCACGCACCTTGACGATGGTCGCGCCGGGTGTGACTGCGGTGTAGTAGAGGTCCACCTCGCCTTGCTCGTTCAACAGGATCGGCGTGCCGGCCCATTCGCGCACGGTTGGCGAAACGCCTTCAGCCATGACCCGGCCGCCGAGTTTCCAGTCCTTGCCGGTGCGGGAGTACCAGTAATACATCTTTGCCCGACCATGGCGATCGTTCCAGTCACGGGTGATGTCGTAGTTACCGTTCTGATCGAGGTATTGCGGGTCGGTGGGGTGACGGTCCGCGGTCAGGGTGAAGATCACCGACCAGCCATCAACGGAGGTGATATTCCCGTCAATGTCACGCAGGGGCATGGTGTCCCAGATGAACACCTTATCGCTCAGCACCGGGAAGTCGGCACTGACCAGTGGCTGAGTGGTAGTGGGATCGTCCGCATGGACTTTCAGCGCATCGGCGCGGGTCCAGAGGCTGGGCAGGTGGGGTGTTTTGCCAAATTTTTCAGTGTTGCTTTTCATGGGTAAAACCTCGTCCTTGAAGGTCATTTAATACTGTATTCATATACAGTAATTTGACTTTAGAAGACTTGGGTCTGCGGGTCAAGGACGAAAATGCATTTATGCATAATCAGGTATTTTGTCTGAGCTGATACGTTTCAGTTCGTGGCGTTTCTCGACGTTTGTGCAATAAACATCCCATGTAGCCGTTAATGGGCCTGCCGAACCCCTTATGTCGTCGCTGGCTGCATTGCCAGCGCGGGTGCCTCGCCGAGCAATCCTGAGGCGTGGCGCCGATGGGGTCGAAGTCGCGCAGCGCCGTGGTGGCGGCTGACTGTTAATAAGGCAGGGGAGGTTTTCTCCGGGTGACCGACGGGTATGTGCAGTTCATCGGCTTTGCAGAGTCTTCGTGTGAACGCGCCATGACAGGCAGGCTTCCAACGTTCAAGAGCCGTACAGCCCTGGCTGTGCCCACCCTCTGTCCAAGATCAGTTACGCCACCATGAGGGACGCTTGCGCACGCTCTGGCAACGGCAGGCGCTGATCCGGGAAGCCTGATGCCGTATCGCGTTATTGAGCCAGTCAGACTGGTTAACTTTGCAGGGGGCTATGATGAAAAAAAGCGAGAAAGACATGGAAATTCAGGCCTGGCACTTATTGCTCGAAGACGACGCCTACCGCCTGGACTGGCACGACGACTTCTACACGGTGCTCATAGCGGCCGCGCAGGCGGCGGGAGACGCCGAGACACAAGCGGCGTGCGAGAAGATCCTGCCCCAGGAAATTGCCATGGCGCAATGGTTGCTCGAGCATTTGCCAGAGCTTACGCAAGCGTTCCTGGAGCGCTCTGCGGCGCCCGACACAGAGGCCAAGCGCTGACGCTGCGCGCGGCGCCGCACCGACGGCGCCGCGCTTGATTTGGCGCACGCTGGCACTGCGCTGCATTTTCACGGTCCATGGAACACGCGCCACTTATCTGGAGGTGAACCTTGGCTACTAAGAAAACGCCCGTGGTCGACACTGTCGGGTCGGCGGTGCTTTCTTCCAACCGCAAGGATCCGTTCTTCGCCGCCATGCAAGCCAGCCGCAGCGCGATGATCGTGACTGACCCTACCCAGCCCGATAATCCGATCGTGTTCGCCAACCCGGCGTTCCTGAGCCTTACCGGGTTTGAGCACGACGAGGTGATCGGACGCAATTGCAGGTTCCTGCAAGGGCCTCAGACCGACAAGAACACCCTGCAGCAGGTGCAACGTGCACTTGAGCAACGCCATGAGGTATGTGTCGAGGTCCTTAATTATCGCAAGGACGGCTCGACCTTCTGGAATGAACTGTTCCTCTCCCCGCTGTTCAACGAGCATGGCCAACTGGTGTACTTTTTCGCTTCCCAACTGGACGTGAGCCGGCGTCACGATGCGGAACAGCGCGTGCGCCGCGCCCAGGACCTGGAGGCGCTGGGGCAACTGACCGGTGGCATTGCCCATGACTTCAATAACCTGTTGCAGGTGATGGTCGGGTATCTGGAGCTGATCCAGCAGAGCGCCAAGCGCCCCAGTTGCGACCCGCAGCGCATTTTCAACAGTGCCGGGCGTGCCCGGGCGGCGGCGGAAAAAGCGCAAACGCTGACTCAACAATTGCTCGCTTTCTCGCGCAAGCAGCGGCTCGACAGCCGGGTGATCAACCTCAACACCTTGTTGAATCGTCCCGACTTCGTGTCCGTGCCGCAGGGCGTCGACCTGCACGTGGAACTCGCCGAGGATCTGTGGAACTGCCGCATCGACCCTGCCCAGGCTGAGCTGGCGGTGCGGCACCTGCTATCGAATGCCCTGGACGCATTGCGAGAGCGTAGCGATCCCACTGTGACGGTCAAAACCCTCAATATCCAGGTGCCGGGCGAGGCCAGTGCTGAACGCGATGGCCTGGCCGAGGGGCGCTACGTCAGCATCTCGGTGTCTGATAATGGTCATGGCATCGCTGCGGATATCCAGGAAAAGGTCATGCAACCGTTCTTCACCACCAAAGAAGAAGGCCAGGGCTCGGGCCTGGGGCTGTCAATGGTGTATGGCTTCGTCAAGCAATCGGGCGGTACGGCACGTATCCATTCATACCCTGGCATCGGCACCACCCTGCGCCTGTACTTTCCAGCCGATGACAGCCAGCTCTGGGTCGAGCAGACAACCGTCGCAACCTCGCTGCAGGGCCACGAACATATCCTTATTGTGGAGGACCGGCCCGAGGTGGCCGAGCTGGTGCAAGAAATCCTGTCCGACTACGGTTACCAGACCGGCATCGCGCACTACGCTGTCGAGGCCTTGAGCATGCTCAAGAGCGCCACGTACGACCTGGTGTTCAGTGACTTGATCATGCCGGGCGCGATGAACGGAGCGGCACTCGCCCGTGAGGTATCGCGCTTGTATCCACGTATCAAGGTCTTGCTCACGACCGGCTACGCGAAAGATGCATTGGAGCGTACGGACATATCGGTGGATGAGTTCGAGCTGATTCAAAAGCCTTATCAATCCGCCAACCTGGCCCGAAAAATCCGCGCGGTGCTCGATGCCTGACCTGCAACAACTCAAAATGTGGGAGGGGGCAAGCCCTAATGCCGGTCATTTAAGCGGACGAAATGCTTAAAGCAACGAAGATCAAATGTGGGAGTGGGCTCGCCCCCGATGGCGGCCTCTCAACCGACGGGTATCCATCTGACACACCTCGGTCCAAATGTGGGAGGGGCGGTGCGACGATTCGACTTGCCCCGATGGGCCTCTGGGCCGACCAGGATGCTGGATCAGATCGCGTACATATCCGTTTCTGCGGTAACGGCTACTTAGGGGTCCGCTTTTACAGCGGCTCACTTTTGAAAAGCGCAAAAGTAAGCAAAACGCTCTTGCCCCACCACTCGGCACCTCGCTTGGGCTCGGTGTGCCCGAACGCAGGCTTGAATCCGTGGGCCGCCGCCACGCGCCATCCATGGCGCGGGGCGGCTAACCCGGCGTCCTGCCGGGTTGCCCACGGATTCAAGCCTGCGTTCGGCCAGCGTGGTTTAACGGGGCGCCTGAGATCAAAAGCAGATCAAGATCAAGATCAAGAGCGGCTCGCTTCGCATCGTGGTTACGGTTGAGCGCTACAGAGTTGTGTAGATACCTATGTTTCGTTCGCTTAACTGACAGGCATTAGAGCAAGCCCCCTCCCACAGGTCATCAGGCCTGGCCCATTACTGTCAGCGAAAGGTTGAGTGCCAGCACCAGCAGAATCGAGAAACCGAATACCTTGCGCGCCCAGCCTGGCGAATCGGTCAGGCGGGTGGCGCTGGCCGCGAGTGTTATCCAGTAACCGCAGAGTCCGAGCATCAGCGCAAAATACACGGCATGCATCTGCGCAACCACGCCCAGCACCAGGCTGCTGGCAAGGAATGCCAGGATGTACGCCTGTATCTGCCGGTACGCCTCGGGCAGACTCAAAAGCGGCAGGCGTGCCGCGCGAAAATCCTCGCGACGCATCACCGTGATAGCGTGGGAATGAGGCATCTGCCAGCAGCAGAACACCACAATTAGCAGCACCGCCGTGGCGTCGAACCTGCCGGTGACCGCGCAATAGCCGATCACCGGCGGCATCGCTCCGGAAAGGCTGCCGATCAGGGTTGCCCAGTGGGAGCGGCGCTTGAGCCAGCAGGTATAGACGCCTGCGTAGATCACCAGCCCAACCATGGCCAGGAAGCAGGCCAGCAGATTGCTGCCTGCCCACAGCAGACCGAAGCCGGCCACGCCCAGGGCGATGGCATAGCTTGCGGCGGTGGGCACGGTGATGGTTCGCAGTGCCAGCGCGCGGTGACAGGTGCGCACCATGCGCCGATCGATATCGCGGTCGACGCAATTATTGATGACACAGCCGCACCCGATCAGCAGGGCGGTACCCAGCAGGGTCGCCAGCAAGTGCGCAGGCTCTGCCAGGTGGCCGCGACCTGCGAGGAAGTAGCCGCCCAGTACCGACGCGAGGTTGCCGAAAATAATCCCCGGCTTGGTCAGTTGGATCCCGGCATTGAACAGTCCCAGCCAGTGTTTCAGTGCGCCAGCATGTTGTGATGAATACTGTCCATGATCCACAGCGAGAGTCCTACCAGCAAAAGGATGATGACCGCCGAGAAAATCAGCGCAATCAGGTTCCAACGTTGTTCCTCGGCGGTATCCAGATGCAGGAAGAACTTGAGATGGACCACGATTTGTATCGCGCCCAATGCCACCACCAGCCAGGCGGTAGTGACACGTGGCAATGACGGGAACATCACCAGGCCGAACGGGATCAGGGTCAGCAGCACCGACACCAGGAAGCCGACCAGGTAGGAGCGGCTGCTGCCATGGCTGGTACCCGCGCTGCTGTGAATCGAACTTTGCTTGTACATGTCACACCACCCCCAACAGATAGACCACGGTAAAGACGCAGATCCACACCACGTCCAGGAAGTGCCAGAACAGGCTCAGGCAACTGAGGCGGGTGGCGTTGGTGGTGGTCAGGCCTTTCTGCCGAACCTGCACCATCAGCACCGCCATCCAGATCAACCCCGTCAGTACGTGCGCGCCATGGGTGCCCACCAGGGTGAAAAAAGCGGTGAGGAACGCGCTGCGGTCCGGCCCGTAACCTTCTACGATCAAATGGTGGAACTCGTTGATTTCCATGGCGATAAAGCCCGCGCCGAGCACGAACGTGAGCCCCAGCCAGCGCAGCACCTGGCTTTGCTGGCCACGGTTCATCGCCAGCATGGCGTAGCCGTAGGTGATGCTGCTCAACAGCAGCAGCATGGTTTCACCCAGCACATAGGGCAGCTCGAAAATGTCCACGCTCGAAGGACCGCCCGCCACGCTGTCGCGCAACACCGCGTAGCCGG
The DNA here is from genome assembly GCF_002934065.1 of Pseudomonas orientalis. Classification (NCBI taxonomy): domain Bacteria; kingdom Pseudomonadati; phylum Pseudomonadota; class Gammaproteobacteria; order Pseudomonadales; family Pseudomonadaceae; genus Pseudomonas; species Pseudomonas orientalis. The sequence goes on from NZ_CP018049.1 coordinate 2,209,652, forward strand.
CGAACAAGGTCGCGAACAGGATGCAGTCGGTCATCAGGTAGATCCAGAACCCGAACAGGCTCAGGGAACCGGCGTCTTCATGCCCTTGTTCGTGGGTGTGGGCGATGTCTTTTTCGATCACGATATTGGACATGGATCAAGCCTCTTCCAGGTCTTTGAGACGTGCCGTTTCAATGCGCGCGACTTCCTGCGCGGGCACGAAGTAATCGGTGTCTTCGTCGTAGCTGCGCACCACGAACGCCACCACCGAGGCCACCAGCCCGAACGCCGCCAGCCACCAGATATGCCAGACCAGGGCAAAGCTGCAGATCAGCGCGAACAGGGTGATCACCAGGCCCGAGGCGGTGTTGCGCGGCATGTGGATGGCGCGGTAGTCGGTGTGGCTCAGGGTGCTCACACCGCGCTCCTTCATGCCCCAATAGGCGTCCAGGTCGTTGACCTTGGGTTGCTCGGCGAAGTTGTACAGCGGCGGCGGCGAGGAGGTGGCCCACTCCAGGGTGCGCCCGTCCCACGGGTCGCCCGTGAGGTCGCGATACTGGTGACGGTTGCGGATGCTGACGAACAGTTGCAGGGCCTGGGCCGCAACGCCGCAAAGAATGACGCCTACGCCGACCAGCTCCACCAACAGCCAGGGCCGCCATTGCGGATTGTCGAAATGGTTGAGGCGCCGGGTCATGCCCATGAAGCCCAGCACGTAGGACGGCATGAACGCGAGGTAGAAGCCGACCAGCCAGCACCAGAAGGCAATGCGCCCCAGCTTGTCGTTCAAGCGGAAACCAAAGGCCTTGGGGAACCAGTAGGTGAGGCCGGCCATATAGCCGAACACCGCGCCGCCGATGATCACGTTGTGAAAGTGCGCGATCAGAAACAGGCTGTTGTGCAGCAGGAAGTCAGCCCCCGGCACGGCCAGCAATACCCCGGTCATGCCGCCGATGCTGAAGGTCACGATAAAGCCCAGGGTCCACAGCATCGGGGTTTCGAAGCGCACCCGGCCACGGTACATGGTGAACAGCCAGGTAAAGATTTTCACCCCGGTCGGCACTGCAATGATCATCGTCATGATGCCGAAGAACGCATTGACGTTGCCGCCTGCGCCCATGGTGAAGAAATGGTGCAGCCACACAATGAATGACAACACGGTGATCGCAATCGTCGCCCACACCAGCGACACGTAGCCGAACAGCCGCTTGCTGCTGAACGTGGCGGCAATCTCGGAAAACACCCCGAACGCCGGCAGGATCAGGATGTACACCTCCGGATGCCCCCAGGCCCAGATGAGGTTGACGTACATCATCGGGTTGCCGCCGGCTTCGTTGGTGAAGAAATGCATGCCCAGGTAACGGTCCAGGCTCAGCATCAGCAGGGTGGCGGTGAGAATCGGAAACGATGCGAGGATCAGCACCGAGGTGCACAGCGCATTCCAGGTGAACACCGGCATCTTGAACAGAGTCATGCCCTCGGTGCGCATCTTCAAAATCGTGACGAAGAAATTCACCCCCGTCAAAAGCGTGCCGATGCCGGATATTTGCAGTGACCAGATGTAGTAGTCCACGCCGACCCCGGGGCTGTAGCCCAGTTCGGATAACGGCGGATAGGCGACCCAACCGGTGCGCGCAAATTCACCGATCCCCAGCGAGACGTTGACCAGCGCGGCACCGGCCACGAACAGCCAGAAGCTCAGCGCGTTGAGAAACGGGTAGGCCACGTCGCGTGCGCCGATCTGCAACGGCACCACAACGTTCATCAAGCCGACCACGAAGGGCATGGCCACGAAAAAGATCATGATCACGCCATGGGCGGTGAAGATCTGGTCGTAGTGTTCCGGCGGGAGGTAGCCCGGCCCGCCGCTGGCGGCCATGGCTTGCTGGGTACGCATCATGATGGCGTCGGAAAATCCGCGCAGCAGCATCACCAGCGCGACGATGATGTACATGCAGCCGATTTTCTTGTGGTCCACCGAGGTAAACCACTCGCGCCACAAATAGCCCCATTTGCGTTTCCAGGTGATCGTGCCCACCATCGCCACGCCGATCAGCCCGATGAAGGCCAGCGTGTACATCACAATGGGTTCAGTGGTTGGAATCGCATCCCATGACAGTTTTCCGAACATTGTTATCGCTCCTCGGCCAGCAGACTGGGGTGTTGATCGGCGCGTTTTTGCGCGCTGCTCACTGGCGCGCGCCTGGTTTTATTGGCCTTGTTCATGCCTTCGTATTTATCGACGATGTCCAGGAACAGCCGCTCCTGCACCGCCGAGTAATAGGTCACCGGGTGCTTGATGGTGGGCTTGGCCAATTGCGCGTAGCTCGTGTGGTCAAGGGGTTTGGAGGCGCCTTTGACCTTGGTCACCCAGGTTTGAAAGTCGGTGGGGCTCAGCGATAGCGCGGCGAAATGCATATCGGAAAAACCGGGGCCGTTGTAGTTGGCGGCAATGCCCCGGAACTCGCCGGTCTCGTTGGCGATCAGGTGCAGCTTGGTCTGCATGCCGGCCATGGCGTAGATCTGCCCGCCCAGTGCCGGGATGAAAAATGACGTCATGGCCGCGTCGGAGGTGATGGTGAAACTCACCGGCGTGTGCACCGGCAGGGCCAGTTCGTTGACGCTGGCGATACCCAGGTCGGGGTAGATGAACAGCCACTTCCAGTCGGTGGCCACGACCTGCACGTTGATCGGCGGCGTGTCCGAGTCGAGCGGGCGATAGGGGTCAAGGGCGTGGGTGGTTTCCCACGTCACCCAGCCCAGGGCGATGATGATCAGCAACGGAACGCCCCACACCACTGCTTCGATTTTGTGGGAGCTGGCCCAGCGCGGCGAGTAACGCGCGTTCTTGTTGGTCGCACGGTAGCGGTAGGCGAATACGAACATCAGCACGATCACCGGCACCACCACCAACAACATCAGGCCGGTGGCGAGGATAATCAGGTCGCGTTCATCGGTTGCAACCTGTCCCTTGGGATTGAACACCACCAAGTTGCAGCCGGTTAACAAGAAGAGGCTGGCCAGAGATGCCAGGCAATAAGCAATCGTTCGTTTCATGCCTTGCTCCTGTATTGAAAACTTCCGTTGTTACAGTGCCGAAGCCGCCGCGCCTGTGCGCGAAAAAAGTTGCTTGAGCGAAACGCTGCCGTTGTGCTTGTTGATACTTGGCACACTTAATTGTTTAACGCCCGGCAATACGTCGCCGTCAGTCGATAAAACGCATCGACTGCTCGGTTTCGCTGGCTTTTGCCGCCGCTCTACAGGGCGCGTTTCACCGCGCTCCCGAACAATTTGAATGAGCCACCGGGGGTTGGTTTAACAAAATGTTACTTCGCCTGACGAACGGTTTAACAAGCGAAACGCTAATAGGGTTCTTATAGGCGCATGATTGAAATCGTCTTGGAAAAAAGACGTAATCCCTGCTAAAGAGTTCATGTATTAGTTGAGGAACCACCCACTAACGGTCTTGGAGAACAGCTATGTTCATTCGTGGCAATACCTATAAGGCCTGGGCCGAAAAGGCGCTGGAAGAAGAGTGCTTTACCCAGGAAGTCGAAAATGGCTGTCATATCGAAGTCAGGGCCCGGGAGCGGGAGGACGCCGATATTGAAGTGTTGGTCAGCGTGTACACCGCCACAGGTCAATGTGTGGTCGAGCGCACCAGGCAGTTGCCTGGCGCCGAATGGACCGTGCACGACGCGCTCAAGCGCGGCATTGATCAAGCGGAACGGATTGCCGGCGGGGAATCGGGTCGATTGCCCTGCGCTGACGCACACTTGCCCGATGACGATTGACGGGGTGCCTGTGCCGGTTTGCAGCGGAAAACGGAACTTTGGTGACGCGGGCATTTTCCATTGCAAATAGCCTTCGCGTCAGCCGGCCCGTGCCGACTGATCGCAGATAACAATCCGCCGCCAGAGCCGCCCATGTCCGAATCCAGTTTGAGCCAAGCCGAACCCTCCAAGCCGTCCTTGCGCCGTGCCGTAACCGGCCCGATGTTGTTCCTGTTTATCCTGGGCGACGTGCTCGGCGCAGGCGTCTATGCGCTGGCCGGCACCATTGCCGGCCAGGTGGGCGGGGCGATCTGGGTGCCGCTGCTGGTGGCGTTGTTCTTCGCCATGCTCACCGCCGGCTCGTACGCCGAATTGGTGACCAAGTACCCGCATGCGGGCGCCGCTTCGGTGTTCGCCGAGAAGGCATTCAAGTCACCACTGATCTCATTCCTGGTGGGCTTTTGCATGCTTGCCGCCGCCGTCACCAGCGCCGCCGGGTTATCCCTGGCGTTTGCCGGCGACTACCTGGCCGCGTTCATCGATGTCTCTCCCCATGTGGCGGCGCTGGTTTTTCTGCTGGTGATTGCTCTGTTGAATGCGCGCGGGATCAAGGAGTCCCTGGGCGCCAATATGGTGATGACCTGCGTGGAGCTGTCCGGGCTGCTGTTGGTGGTGGTCGCCGCGGCCTGGTGTTTCCAGTCCGGCGAAGCCAACCTGGAGCGGGCGTTCGAATTCAAACCTGGCATCAACCCGATGCTCGCCGTGCTCGGCGCCGCATTGCTGGCGTTCTATTCGTTCGTCGGTTTCGAAACGTCGGCCAATCTGGCGGAAGAAATCCGTGGGGTACGCAAGGTCTATCCGCGCGCGCTGTTCGCCGCGTTGATCGTGGCGGGCATCGTGTATATGGCGGTCGGTGTCGCTGCCTCCGTGGTGCTGCCGATGGACAAACTGACCGCCACTTCGGCACCGCTGCTCGAAGTGGTGCGCGCCTCGGGCCTGAATATTCCCCCGCAACTGTTTGCCTTCATCGCCTTGGTGGCGGTCGCCAACGGTGCGCTGCTGACGATGGTCATGGCCAGCCGCCTGACCTACGGCATGGCGCGCATGGGCCTGCTGCCGGAGCCGTTGTCACGCGTGTTGCCCAAGCGCCGTACGCCCTGGGTGGCGATCATTGCCAGCACGGCCGTGGCCATTGCCTTGACCCTGACCGGCACGCTGGCGGCCTTGGCCGAGACAGTGGTTTTGTTGCTGCTGTTTGTGTTTCTCAGTACCAACCTGGCGGTACTGGTATTGCGTCGTGACAGGATCGAGGAGAAGCATTTTCGTGTGCCGAGCTGGGTGCCGGTGCTGGCGATTGTTTCGTGTCTGATTCTGCTTAGCCAGCAGAGCCTGGATACCTGGCTGCGGGGTGGGGCGCTGATTGTGCTGGGCATGGTGTTGTATGGGTGCAATCGGTTGGTGGCGCCGGCGGTGCAGGCGGGGTGAGGTTGATGGGGCTGATCGAGTACATATCCGTTATTTAGGTTGTGGCTGCTGGCGGTTCCGCTCTTACAGCGGGTCACTTTTGGAAGGACCCAAAAGTAACCAAAAGGTCCTCGCCCCACCACTCGGCACCTCGCTAGTGCTCGGTGTGCCCGAACGCAGGCTTGAATCCGTGGGCCGCCGCAATGGGCCATCCCTGGCCCAGTGCGGCTAACCCGGCGTCCTGCCGGGTTACCCACGAATTCAAGCCTGCGTTCGGCCAGCGTGGTTAACGGGGCGTCTAAGATCAAAAGCAGATCAAAAGCAAAAGCGCGGCGGCCTTATAGCCGACCGTACCTTGTGTCGATCCGGGTCGAATGTGGGAGGGGGCTTGCCCCCGATGACGGTGTGTCAGCCACTGATGCACTCACTGACTCCCCTCATTGGGGCAAGCCCCAGCGTATCCACGATGCGAAGCGAGCGCTCTCGCTTTTGATCTTGCTTTGGATCTTGGGCGCCCCGTTAAACCACGCTGGCCGTAATCCGATATTGATTTGGGGGGTAAACCGGCAGGACGCCGGTTTAGCCGCCCCGCGCCATGGATGGCGCGTGGCGGCGGCCCCCCGAATCAATGTCGGATTACGGGCACACCGAGCATTAGCGAGGTGCCGAGTGGTGGGGCAAGAGCCTTTTGGTTACTTTTGGGCTTTTCAAAAGTGACCCGCTGTAAGAGCGGAACCGCCAGCAGCCACCACCTAAATAACGGATATGTACCCTACATCAGGGCCTGAACACCACCCGCATACACTCATCCGATTTCTCCTTGAACAACTGATACCCCTGCGCCCCGTCCTCAAGGCTCATCGGATGGGTCAGCAAATAAGCAGGGTCCAACTCACCCCTCTGAATATGCTCAAACAGGGTCGTCGCATACCGCTGACCCGGCTGCTGCCCGGATTTCAACGTCAGGGCCTTGTTGACGATCGCGCCCATGGGAAACTTGTCGAGCACCCCACCATAGACACCCACCACCGATACCGTCCCGCCTTTGCGGCAGGCGCGGATGGCCTGCCTGAGTACAGTGCCGCGTTCGGTGTGCAACCTGAGCAGTTGCTTGGCCTTGTCATAGGCGTAATCGATTTCGGTGCCATGGGCCTCCATCCCCACGCAATCGATGCAGCGGTCCGGCCCACGTCCGCCGGTCAGTTCCAACAAGGCCTCATGCACATTGGTTTTCTCGTAATTGAGCGGTATCGCCTTGCCGCGCTCTTCGGCCAGGCGCAGCCGGTCGGGGTAGCGGTCGATGGCGATCACCCGTTCCGCGCCCAGAAGGTACGCGCTGCAAATGGCCATCTGGCCCACGCCGCCGCAACCCCACACCGCCACGGTATCGCCGGGCTGGATACCGGCATTGTCCGCGGCGAAGTAACCGGTGGGGGCTGCATCCGAAACAAAAAGCGCCTGCTCGTCGCTGACGCCCTCGGGCACCTTGAACAGGTTGACGTCGGCAAACGGCACCCGCACGTAGGTCGCATGGCTGCCAGGGTAGCCACCGAAGGCGTGGCTGTAGCCGAGGATGCCGCAGCAAGGCTGGCCGTACATCAGGTCCGTCGCCGACGGATTGGGGTTGGAGTTGTCGCAACAGGAAAAATCGCTGCGCTGGCACGGTTCGCAGTTGCCGCAGCCGATAATCGAAATGGTCACCACCTTGTCACCCTGGCGCAGGTCGGTGATGCCCTTGCCGACCTCGACCACTTCGCCCATGAATTCGTGGCCGATGATATCGCCAGGCTTCATGGCCGGTACGTAGCCGCCGAGCAGGTGCAGGTCGGAACCGCACACGGAGGACAGCGTCACGCGAATGATCGCGTCACGCGGGTTGAGGATCGTCGGGTCGGGTACATTGTCGACCTGCAACAGGTTCGGAGCTTGCCAGGTGAGTGCGCGCATCAGTGAGGTCCCCCTTCAATGGCGACGCCGGTTTTGACGGCCGGGTGATCGGTGGTCACCTGGTCATCGGCGGCGTGTACGTAAAAAAAGTCGTCATCCTGTTCCGGTCTGAGGCGGTTGTTGCTGACCTCGCCGGTTTCCAGTTGCTGTTTCACGGCCTGCAGTGCATTGAGCAAGGCCTTGTCGCTGAACAGGCTGATCGCCCGCGCCGGGCCATAGCCCAATTTGCCCATGGCCGGCTTGCACACCACTACCGCTTTGACCTGCGTGCCACGGCCAGCGGGAGCAGGGGTGAGCGAGACGGTAATGTCGTGCGCCCAGCGCGCATTGCCCGGGGTTTTCCAATGCAACACCGAGGGTTCCTGGGATTGGGTCTGGATCAAGGTGCACTGCACGCGCTTGCCGGCGGGAGCGCGCAGCGTCCAGAGCGTGGTGTCCGGTGCAAGCTGTTCGACACTGTCGACCCAGCGCAGCAGCGGGCCGATCTGCTCGGGCCGGGCGAGGAAGGCAGACACCTCCTCAAGCGGGCGCGCAATCGTGATGCTGCGTGTGATCGCCTCGCTGATCGGCCAGTGATGTTCGCGACTGAACTGTTGTTCGAAGGGCGTTGGCGTCAGCGCTTGCTTGAGCGAGCAGTGGCCGGCGTAACCGCGAAATACGGCGTAGGCGCCTGCCGCGCTGTGCAATGCGCCGCCCAGTCCGCCTTTGCGCCAGCCTTGCAGCAGCAGGGCAGCGCCGGCCGTCAACGACAGCGCGCGTTCAGCCTTGGTCAGCGTGCCGCGTCGGTGGGTGTCTTGAGGGGTGTGGTTGGCTATCAGGGGTTGCTCAGGCATTTTCCAGTCCTCCTAAGGGTGTGTTTTCGGTAGAAAATCCTGCGCCGTTTGAGGTTCCGGTGCATTTCACGATGGGGGGATGAAAGGTATCAAGGCGGGTATTGATCATCGCTGTCGCAGGTCGGGGATTCCTTCAGAAGCCCCCGGGGTGGCATGCGCCGACGTGCGAAATCGTCCCACCGCTCGGGCTCACGCTGTGCACCGCAGCGCATGCACACATAGACAGTCGGGTCCAAACCCAAGTAATAACCCTTGCGTATATAAGGATGCGCGCATGTCTCTGGCCGAGCGCGTTGGCCAGTCCGAACAGAGCGTCTAGCCATAATAAGTTGCCATGAAAAAAAGCCCGCACTAAGTACGGGCAAGACAGGAGTTTTTACCAAGAGCCTGGAGTGAACAGACTCACAATTGAGAAACAAATAAAGGGGTAGCGGTTTATTTTTTTTACCGACTGCCGACGAATGGTCGTGTGCTGCTGAAAACGCAAAATCTTTCATCTGGATGAGAAAAATTCTGAACCTTCATTCTGCTCAAACAACAAAAAATCAGAAGGAGCAGTTATGAAAAATTCTTTATATATCATTGAATACGACTACCACAAAACGCCAAAGTCTTTCATTATAAGGGCAGAGGTGATGAATAATGCGGAAGCCTGGCATTGGGCATGTTGCGATGCGGGAATCGGCGTCATTCCGAGGTCGCGCAATGAAAGAATCAAGCGAATAAGCAAGCCCCTTGCCGAGCGTTACGGGCTTGAAAATGTGAGATGGCGGCCGTCCGGCAATGTTCCATTTATTGCACAACCCTATGTGCCGCCACCCCCCGAGTGACAGCATCGTTAGTTGCAGAAACGCATTCGAAGACTTGTTTAAAACCTACTGTTTCCCACGCCGCTCCTGAAGTGTGTATAACTTCAGGACGCTGCGTTGAAGTGCCTCTTTCATCAGCTCGGCTGAATACGTGTGTCTGCATGCCGGGCAGAGCATTTCTGACGCGCTCGACACCAGATAGGCAGGCTCCTGCGAGGTCGGTTCATAGGGCTGTTTGCATCGAACGCAACGACAGTCCGCTGGTGAGTCTGGCACATCGGTTCCTCCTTGAATGGAATGCAACCATTCATGATTGGACGGATGTTTTCAACCAATAGATGCACGAATTTCAAACAAGCGCTTAGTTGATATTTTAATGCCAGTATTCCATTCCGCAGCGAAGTGCATTGGAGTTTCCCATTCATAACGGGGTCAGGTGTGAATGAAGCTGCTCACAAACTCTGCCTTGATGACGGGCAGCTCGATTGCGTGGATCAGGCCGGCGGCCAGCGCCTGCTGGGGGTCGAGAATGCGCGGTGCGGCAATCAGGTACTTTTCCGTTTCCAGTGTTTCGCTGGCACCGGCGGTGCGCTCTGCCACGATGCGGGCATACAACTGCAAGTCATAATCAAGGCTCATCGCGTATTCGGACATGCGCGAATGATCGACTGCGCCTTGCACGTGCCAATGAAACGGATGGAACAGGTATTTGCTGTGGATGCAGGCAGTACGGCGCTCGCCGGCGAGAAAGATGATGTTGCCCATTGACTCCACCGTGCCCAGGTTATGGGTATGCACCGGTATTGGCAGGGACATCAGGAAATTGTACATGGTGAACCCGTAGCTGCATTCACCGCCCATGGTCGCGATGTTCAACACCAGGCCCGAGGCGTCTTGCTGCACGGCTAACGAGGCTTTTTCGATCAGTTGGCTGCAGGTTGACGCAGTGACAGGGCCGGTAAAATTAATAATGTGTAAAGGCATGGTGTCCCTCATCAATGAAAGCAGGGGAGGCTGGCTCCCCTGCATCAAGCACATCAGCTGTTGCGGCCGCCGCCATGGCTGTTTTCGCCGCCTTTACGCCCGGCTTCGGAGGCTTTCTCCCGATCGTTGGCGAAATTGCCGCCACTGTTCTGGCCGCCTTTGCTACCGGCTTCGGAGGCGCGCTCAGGATCATTCTTGAAGTTCCCTCCACTGTTTTGGCCGCCCTTGCTGCCGATCTCTTGATAGAACTCTTTGTCATAGGAGGCCGACGTGGCTTCGCCACCTTTTTTACCGGCTTCATTGACGCTCATTTGGCCTTTCTTGTCTTGAGTACTCATGTTCAGTTACCTCGTCGTTATGTCGGTTATACAACGTTAACTTCGATCTTTCACGTAACTTACACTCACTCGTGCGGGTGCACGGGCTATAAGTGTCTCTCGCACAATGGTGGTGTTTGCGGCGCGCCGACTGTTGCTTCGGCTAGTTCAGCGGCTTGTCGGCGTTCGTAACACGGCGTCGTGTTAGCGCGTGCGCCGGATTTTGCTTCAGTGCGCACTTCCACCATTGATCGGTGATGCAACTCGCCACGCTGGTAATCAATTGACGCTCGCATGATTAATGCCCTTCGTTATGACTTGCGTCCACCACCGTGACTGTTCTGGCCGCCTTTACGACCCGCTTCCGACGCTTTTTCGCGGTCATTGGCAAAGTTGCCACCTGACGCCTGGCCGCCTTTCTTTCCCGCCTCCGACGCTTTCTCGCGATCGTTAGCGAAGTTGCCAGGGTTTTTATTGCTAGTGGTCATAACAATACTCCAAGTTCAGTTGTCGTTTCGCTAGTTGCCCATTTATGCAACGGACATCTACTCCGATAAGAGCAAGCGGGCAGATGTTTTGAAATTTTTTCAAAATGGCGATGAACGGTAGTTCGCAGCGAGAAACTTGTACAAAGTCACTGTTTGTATGCCGCTTCGTATAACTTTTTAACTTGGGTTGATATTGAAATAGTGGCGTTGCTTGCTATCGGGCTTAGTTACACGTATGCGGTGTGAAACGGGATAACAGCGTTACCTGGTCTGATGCCGGCGGTGACCGTTGCCTGGTGCCGTCTCGAAACGTCGCCTGCCGATACCTACTCTGTTGCTGCGGCCCCGCCGGACTGCTTGTATGCTTGCGCCCCGGAACCGGTGGCCCCTGTGAGTACCGACGTTCGAATGATGGCTGGAACGGAAACCGGACTTCTTAAGGTGCTGATGTGAAGCGTGATACCCGTCTTGTGATGCTTTTGCTGTTGGTGATCGGCTGTTCCCTGACGTCGTTGACGATCTGGAAAGTCCTGTCTTCCCGCGAGCGGGCGCTGGCGGAAGTGGACGTGCACGGCTTGAACCTGACCCAGGCGCTCACTACCTACACCGAAGGCATCGTGCGGCAAAGCGCGCTGATCTTGCTGGGGCTGGTCGAGCGTCTGGAAACCGATGGCAGTGGCCCGGCGCAGATCCAGCGCATCAGCACCTTGATCCGCCGACAACAGCCGCTGATGCCACAACTGAGCGGCATCACCATCTACGACCGGCAGGGCGGTTGGCTGTTGTCCTCCAATCGCTTGATTCCGGCGGGTGCCAACAGCAGCGCGCGTGAGTATTTCATCCATCATCGCGACGATCCGAGCCGTGAGCCTTTCATCGGCCCGCCGATTCAGAGCCATACCAACCGCGAGTGGGTGGTGACCATCAGCCGCCGTTTCGATGACGCGGCCGGCAACTTTGCCGGGGTGGTGGCCGTGACGCTGGGGGTGGAAAACTTTCTGCGAGTGTTTGGCAAACTTGATGTCGGCCAGGACGGCGCGATCGGGTTGTCCTACACCGACGGCACCTTGCTGGTGCGCTACCCCTTCCGCGAGCAGGACATGGGGCGCAACTTTTCCAAGTCGCCTATCTATTCCCAGCATCTGGTCGACCGCTCCGTCGGTACCGCTTCGTACACCTCCAGCCTGGATGGAGTAGAGCGGCTGTATGCCTTCCGCAAAAGCGAGAGCCTGCCGCTCATCACTACCGTTGCCCTGGGCAAGCACGAGTCGCTGGCGGCCTGGCGTATCGAAGCTGCGTTGTCGGCGGTGGTGGTGGCGGGGCTGCTGGGGCTGACCGGCTTGATCGGTTGGTTCCTGATCCTCGATATCCGCCGGCGGACCCTGGTGGAAGAGGCGCTGCGTATCGCCCAGCAACAGCTGCTCGATTCCAACCGACAGCTTGAATTACTGGCGCTGAAGGATGCGCTGACTGGCCTGGCCAACCGTCGCTGCTTCGATGAAACCCTGGCCCAGGAAGCGCGCCGGGCTCAGCGCGATGGCACGGCGCTGGCCTTGCTGATGATCGATATCGACTATTTCAAGCGCTACAACGATGCCTTGGGTCACGTCGCCGGCGATGCCTGTCTGCAGAGGGTCAGCCACTTGCTGGAAGCCTGTGTGCGGCGGCCGTCGGATCTGGTGGCGCGTTACGGCGGAGAGGAAATAGCCATTATCATGCCCGCGACCGACGGCGAAGGCGCGGCGGTGGTGGCGCAATTGATCATTGATCGGTTGCTGGCGGAAAACATCGAACATCCGGGCAGCCCGTTCGGGCGTGTGAGTGTGAGTATCGGTGTTGCGGCGGCGGTGGGTGTTGAACTGGAGCGCTTGCTCAGCTTGATCGAGGCGGCCGACAAGGCGCTGTATGGGGCGAAGTCGGCAGGTCGCAATGGCTTTGCGCTGAATTGATCGCAATCCAGATGTGGGAGGGGGCTTGCCCCCGATGGCGGCCTCAGGGCCGACCAGGATGTTGGATTGGACCGAGTACATATCCGTTTCTGCGGTAACGGCCACTTAGGGTTCCGCTTTTACAGCGGCTCACTTTTGAAAAGCGCAAAAGTAAGCAAAACGCTCTTGCCCCACCACTCGGCACCTCGCTTAGGCTCGGTGTGCCCTCTCTCCGGCCAGCTTGGTTTGACGGGGCGCCTGAGATCAAAAGCCAGATCAAGATCAAGAGCGGCTCGCTTCGCATCGTGGTTACGGTTGAGCGCTACAGAGTCGTGTAGATGCCTATGCTATCGGGGGCAAGCCCTGATGCCAGTCAGTAAAGCGTACGTGGCCCTCTGTAGGAGCGAGCTTGCTTGCGAAAAACGTCAGCGATAACGCGTGCTTCCTGAATGAACGCGGTGCCTGTGAGTTTTTCGCGAGCAAGCTCGCTCCTACAAAAAGCATTAACTGACCGGTATTAGGGCAAGCCCCACATTGACCTTTTGCTCAAACTCAATCGGCACATGCCAGGGCAGAACGGCGATTGCCGAGTTTGCGCAGGCGCTCAACCGGCGTGTTTGCCATCGCTTCCTCATGCAATGCGGTTTCCAGCGCTTCCAGGTGCCGCGAAAGGATCTTTACCGAGCCGCTTGGGTTGGCAGGGTCGAACGGAATCTTGCCGTTGGCGACCAGCACCATCGCCAGCTCCCAAGCCTGCTTTGAGGTATTCATCACGCCACCTCCTGTTCACGGATGACAACCTTCACACCCTCATTGGCCGCGCTGGATGCAGGCGTCGGAAAGTGCGTGTTGAGTACACCCAGATGCTCGATCGCTTCACGAAACAGCGCTTCGGCCTTGGCGCGCAGGCGCAGGTAGTGATCGAACTTTTCGCTGTCGAAATCGGCGCATTCCAACAGGTCGTATGCGCTGCGGCTGAGGGCGTTGGCCTCATCGAACAGCTTCTGGTTCTGCTCCATCGCCAGTTGGCGGCAGGCCATCCGTTTCGCGTAGGTGTCGGTGTGGTGCATGGCGTAAATCCTTCTTGAACAGGTTCCGATAAGGCTGTGACCGATGTGAAAAGCGACGGTATCAATTTGGTTGCCTCGGAAATATTGATCAATTCAACGATTCAGTTCCGTCGCAACTATCGTTTCTTTAGATTCAGCGCCTGCCCGTCGAAAAATTCTGAACCCTGTGCGCGTCCGGTAAACCTAATGTTTCATAACTGGGAGGTGCACCATGGACACCATGTATTTCTGGATTGGCTTGATGATCATCCTGCTGTTGCTCGACCTGTGGGTCCTCAACAGCGTATGGCGTAGCGAAAACTCTTCGGGGAGCAAGGCCGGCTGGAGCGCCGTGGTGGTCCTGCTGCCGTTCCTGGGAGCAGTGATATGGGCCGTGTCCGGCCCGCGCGGCGTGACCAAGGGGCCGTCTTCGCCGGAGCACAGCAAGGGCTGAAAGAGGGCGGGACATGAGCGAGTCAGGGCCTGACGACCTGCACAGTCGCGACTATCCGGTACGCGAGGATATGGCGTTGCAGCGCAAGGTCTGGCGCTTCGAGCGGCTGGGCTGGTATGGGCTGGTCCTCCTGATCGGGCTGACGCTGGCGGGGCTGTTTTCCAAAGGGCCACTGAGCACCAGCCAGGTGCGCAGCGCCGACGGCCACGTACGCGTCGAATACCAGCGCTTCCTGCGCAATGGTTCCTCAGACGCACTGGTGATCCATCTGCAAGGTCCCGCACGCACCCCACTGGAAGTCGCGATCAACGGCGAGCTGTTGCAGGGCTTCAACGTGGAAATGCTCCAGCCCCAGCCTCTGAAGGCCAGCACGGCGGGCGAGGGCGTGAAGCTGTGGACCCTGAGCGACGATCAAGGGCGGGCGACGCTGTATCTGACCTTGCGCAGTGACGGCGTCGGCAGCTTCGACACCCAGGTCTCGCTGGGCAACGGCGCAACCGTGGCCTTGTCTCAGTTCATTTATCCCTAGGGGGCAGTCATGGACTCCGTCCTGCGCGCAGCGGCGATTTACCTGGTGTTGCTGGTGCTGTTCAAAATCGCCGGCAGGCGCTCCCTCGCGGAACTCACCACCTTCGACCTGGTGCTGTTGATGGTGATCGGTGAAGCCACCCAGCAGGCCCTGTTGGGGGATGACTTTTCGCTGACCAATGCGGTGCTGGTCATCGTCACGCTGATCGCCATCGACATCGGCTTTTCATTGGTCAAGCAGCGTTCGCTGTGGTTCTCACGCCTGCTCGACGGCGGGCCGACCGTCGTGGTCGAACAGGGCCGAGTGCTCCATGAACGCCTCAAGCGCGCACGCCTGGATGAGGACGATATCCTCGAGGCGGCGCGCTCGTCCCAGGGCATTCTCGAGATCAGGCAGATCCGCTTTGCAATCCTTGAGCGCAACGGCAAGATCTCGGTGATCCCTTATGAATGACCCATAGGGTGCAGCGCCCGGAACGGTCATCAGATTTTCTGAAAATCGCTCTGAACTATCGCGCCCTTCGACCCCTCGCAACACTATCCACACACAGGAGGGAAACCCGATGACCCACTACCCGAAACCACCCTTCAAGCCACAGCAGCAGCCCGTCCCCGGCGACCAGCGCAAGATGGAGCCGATGCCCGATTGCGGTGAGCAAAGCTACAAAGGCTCGGGCCGGATGGCCAACAAGATTGCCCTGATCACCGGCGCCGACAGCGGTATCGGGCGTGCGGTGGCGATTGCCTTTGCCCGCGAAGGTGCCGACGTTGCGGTGTCGTACCTGGATGAGCATGAGGACGCGAAAGAGACCGCGCGCTGGGTCGAAGCGGCGGGGCGTCAGTGCCTGCTGTTGCCCGGCGACCTGGGCGAGGCGGCACAGTGCAGCGCCATCGTCAATGACACGGTCAAGCAGTTCGGGCGTATCGACGTGCTGGTCAACAACGCGGCGTTCCAGATGACCTATAAATCGTTGGAAGACATTCCCGACGAAGACTGGGTGAAAACCTTCAACGTCAACATCACCGCGATGTTCCGGATCTGCAAGGCAGCGTTGCCGCACATGGCCGAGGGCAGTTCGATCATCAACACCACCTCGGTCAATTCCGATATGCCCAATCCGTCACTGCTACCTTATGCGGCGACCAAGGGCGCGATTGCCAACTTCACTGCAGGCCTGGCGCAGATGCTCGGTGAGCGCGGGATCCGCGTGAACAGCGTGGCACCGGGGCCGATCTGGACGCCGTTGATCGTGTCGACGATGACTGACGACATGGTCAAGGAGTTCGGCAGCAACACGCCGCTGGGTCGTCCCGGTCAACCGGTGGAAGTGGCGCCGATTTATGTGCTGCTGGCGTCCGATGAGGGCAGTTATATCTCCGGCGAGCGCTATGGCGTGACCGGGGGCAAGCCGATTCTTTGAGCGTGCGCCCCCGCTGACTCAGGTGGGGGCTGCTGAAGATGCCGAGTATTGTGCAAGTCTAAAATGTGGGAGGGGGCTTGCCCCCGATAGCGGTGTATCAGTCAAATTTTTATAACTGACAGATCGCCATCGGGGGCAAGCCCCCTCCCACAGTGGATATTCGGTGCTTTCGGATTATTGGTTTACTTCATCTTCGTGCGGTGAATGCGACTCGGGCGGGGGCTGCTGACGATGCGGAGTACTGTGCAAATCCAATGTGGGAGGGGGCTTGCCCCCGATAGCGGTGTATCAGTCAACGCTTTATAACTGACAGATCGCCATCGGGGGCAAGCCCCCTCCCACATTGGGTATTCAGTGCTTTCGGACTTTGGTTTACTTCTTCCTCGCGCGGTGAATGCGCATCCACTCTCGATAAGCGGCGGTACGCTGTGCGTCTGCCACCTTCTTTGCCTCGGTGAAGCGTGCCCAAGTGGCCGCATCGCCGCTGTAGGATTCGATGATTTTATACGCCAGGGCATCGAGTCGATCCGCTTCGAAAAACATCTGCGTGTTTTGCGCCACCTCGTCGTCCACCGCCTGCCGCTTGGTAAAGCCCAGCACCTGACTGTTCATGATGTAACGCTCTCCGCCCACTGAATCGCTGCCGCACCGCACCAGCGCACGTCCGTAATGCCGTATTTTTCCGCCATCGGCTTGGAGACGCGCTTGAGGTTGTTTTGCCCGAACCTGGGGATGACCGCCACGCCGGCATCGCAACTGGCCCAGTGCCATGCTTCAGCATTATTCATGCGCGCCGCGCGCACGATAAAGGACCTGGGCTTGCCGTGAAGCTGATAGTTGATCGTGAATAATTCGCTCTTGTTCATGAGGACTCCCTATGCTCATGAAGTACAGATATTTGACGTCAAAAAAAATTCAAAGAACTTGTCGGACAATGCGATGACGTGCGCGCAGGCTCAGTCGTCCACCGTGAAGGTGACCCAGCCTGGCCCATCGGCCGGGCGCTCCAGCGCCACGATTACACCGCCAACGGACGTGCCGTCGGGCAAATTGACCGTGACGAAGTTGGGATGGCCGGGCCATTGCAGCGGTGAGGAAAAATCCACGCGAACAATGGTGGGCTTGCCGCTGCTGGTCATTTTGATATCAGCGTTCTCATTCAGCACTTCATCATCTTCGGTGCCCAGATGGCGCGAAGCAGTGATGAGGCTGACGGTGCCTTGATGGTCATAGGACATATACGGACTCCTCGTGCGAAGGGCACACGTGCGCCCCGGTTCTAGTGAGGCAATCGCCGGCAAATGATCGTTCAATCAAAATGACCGGCTGCTGCCGTCAGTGCTGGTGGTCGGTCTGGGTGGGGTCGACGATCTGGATGATGTTGCCCTGGCGCCAGGCGTCCGCACCGGGTGCAATCGGCGGGGCGGGAATGTCGGCGCGATCGGTCTTTTTCTCGGTACTGTCGATGCCCAGCCGCTGATCCCGCTCGGCGACCATCTTCGCATCGGCCTGGCCGTCGGCGGTGAACCCCATCATCAACTGAGGAACGCCCAGCGGCAGGCGCTTGTGCAGGTCGGTATGCCAGGTGTGCCAGGTCTTGCCGTAGGTGTGCACCAGTTTTTCCATCAGTGCGTGTTCGGCCACTTCAGGGATGCCGGGGGCGACCAATTGGCCCGATTTCACCTCATGCACGTGGCTGTGCCACAGCGCCTTTTCCGCTGTGGGGAGTGTGCTGAATAACTGTTCGCTGATGATGTATTCCACGCCCATCAACTTGGCGTCCTTACGGTTGCCGTCGTAGATCACGCACTGGATCACCTCCTCGTTGAGAATGGCGCAGTAGTGATGGGCTTCCATCTGTACGTCGGGATGGCCGTTGTAGAAGTGAAAACCGTCCAGGTAGGCATTCAGCGCGTCGATGGGCGGGCGCGATTGCAGCAGGGCGGCGCCGGCGTCGAGGCTGCGCGTGGTGGGTGATTTGGCCGCGCCGGGCGCGACAACGTTGGAGGCCGAGTCGTTGCCGGCGCAGGCGGTCAGCGCGGCAATGGACATCGTCAGGCACAGCGAATGCAGCGTAGGTTGCAGGCGGGTGAGTTTCATTGGGACTCCCTCCATGAGCGGTTGTAGAACCCATCTAGAAAGCGTGCCGAAGTGGGTGTTCAAACCGATTGAGGCGCTTGCGTGCCAACGAAAAAATTGTGGAACAACCGCTCGATGTGCCGGGTCATTTTTATAATTGCTCAATCGCACGAATGGAGACCGTCCCGGATGCCAAACGATGCCCGGCCTGACCACACCGCCTTGACCGAAACCCACGCCATTCCCCACTTGCTTGAGCAGTTGTTGCTCGCCCGTGGCCCTGGTGGCCAGGAGGATGAGGTGCGCGCCATTTGTCTGGAGCGCCTGCGTCCGCTGTGCGACGAAACCTGGGTGGACCCTGCCGGCAATGTCATCGGCCTGGTCAAAGGCGCGCAGGACGATGGCGCGCCCCGGCGCGCAGTGAAGATCATGGCGCACATGGATGAAATCGCCATGGTGGTCAAGCATGTCGACACCGATGGCACCTTGCGGGTGACCGCGTTGGGCGGCGCCAATCCGGTGAATTTCGGCATGTGCCCGGTGGACATACTCGGCGATCATCAATTCATTCCGGGGGTGCTGTCCTTTGGCTCAATGCATGCAACCGGCAATGCGCCCCAGGGCGCCGATGTACTGTCAGGGGACGTGCACTGGAACGACGTGCATGTGATCACCCGGTGCTCGGTGCAGACCTTGCGTGACTACGGTGTGCGTCCCGGCAGCCGCGTCACGCTGAGCCGCCATTGGCGTGCGCCGTTTCGGGTGGGGGATGCGACAGCCGCGCATTTTCTCGACGACCGCGCGCCCATCGCCGCCGTACTCCACAGCGCGCAGTACCTGGATCAGCGCCGGCAGGAACTGGCATGCGATGTGTATTTTATCTTCACCACCCTGGAGGAAGAGTGCAATGCCGGCGCGATGTATGCGGCGCGGACACTGCCGGGCGATACCACCATCGCGGTGGAGGTCGGCCCGGTGATGAGCGAGTACGGCACGCGCCTGAGTGTCGATCCGATCATCAATACCGGTGACCTCAAAGGCTATTACACCCGCTCGGTGGTCACCGGCCTGGCGGCTGCCGCACAACGCAGCGGCTATACGCCGCAATATGCATTGCTGGTGGATTTTGCCTCGGATGCCAGCGCCGTCATGAGTAACGGCACCTCGGCACGCGGCGGTTGCCTGGCGATTCCAACCGAGAATACCCACGGCTATGAGTTGATTGTGGATGGCGCGATCGAGGCCTGTGCGCTGACATTGGCAGACTACCTGGCCACGTTTTGAATGCAGGAGAATCACCATGGACATCGCTGCTTCTACTATCGACTACCTGAAACAACACCAGATGACCCTCACCAGCGCCGAGTCGTGCACGGCGGGCAAAATCATCACGCTGCTGTCAGAGGTGGCGGGCGGTGGGGCGTGCATCGAAAGTGGTTACGTCGTTTATTCGCCGCAGGCCAAACAGCGCTTGCTGGGCGTACGTGCGTACACAATCGACACCTTCAACCTCACCAGTTGCGAAGTCGCCCGCGAGATGGCCGAAGGCGCATTGCGTGACAGTACGGCGCAGGTCGCCGTCGCCACCACCGGCCTGCTTGGCCCGGATGACATGGACGGGATTCCGGCCGGGACTATCTGTTTTGCCTGGGCTTATCGAATCGGCGACCGGCTGAGTATCTTCAGTCGCAAGGAACGCTTCATGGGGTCGCGCGAGCAGGTGCAGCTTGATGCGGCCCTGCACGCGCTGAAGTGGCTGGCGCCTTTTCACCAACGTGCGTTGGCGGGAGAGCGGGGTTAGCGATCAGTTGCCCCTGGCCGTTGCGGCTGGCGTTCGATTTTCAACACCAGTTCATCGGCGTCGGATGCCTGGGCTTCCAGCAGGACGCCATGATAGGTGCGACCTTCTCCCTTGATCGTAACCGTGTGGGCCTTCGCCAATGTTTCCGGCCAGGGCGGCAGAATACGCAGCGTTACGCGCTCGCCGTCCTCGGTAATCCGGACCTGGCTCTCGCAGGAAAGCGGCTTTACGCCAAACAGCGTGTCTTGAAGGTAATCGATGGTGCAGTGCAGCGATGGTGTAGCAGGGGTATCCGGCATGGGAAGCCTCGCTCTGTTCTTGTCCCCGCATTTAGCCCACGGATGAGAGGCGGTATGTTTTTCGGGACACCACCATGTCTTCCAGGATCTCCCGCACCAGCCGGTTGATGCCTGACTCGCCGTGGTAGCGGGCGCGGTTGATATTGGCAATGGTGAATTGATTGGCGTCGGGCGCGAGCACCGTGATGGACAGGTTGCTGTCCGGAGTGATCGTGCAGGTGACACGGCAATTGCGCAGCCGCTGTGACAGCGCGCGCTCGATTTCCGCTTTGCTCAACGTGTCCATGGGATCACCGGATAACAGGCCTTGGCGGATGAAGGTTAGCGCAAATATGCCGTGCGTAAATGCTGGCAAGTTAATAGCGAACCATTCGTCAGTCTCACTACCCCTGCGTGGAACGTTCGTGCTCCGATACTGGCCACATACACCAAGGGTTGACGACTATTTCCTTCACTCATCAGGTGGTTTCCATGAAGAAGTTTTATATGTGCTTGAGCCTTTGCAGCGTGTTCCTGCTGCACGGCTGTTTCGACAATTCCGATAACACCACCAAGGACAATACCGGCGGCCGCAAATCTTCGGTGCAGATGCAGGAAGGCAAGGCGGGCGAGAGCAAGTAGGCGCCTGGAGCAAAAGGTGGGAGGGGGCTTGCCCCCGTTGGCAGGGTGTCAGTCAATGAAGAGGTGACTGACCCACCGCTATCGGGGGCAAGCCCCCTCCCACAGTTGAATCTGCTGTGTGATGTAAGTCTGGGTTACTTGTCCTTGAACGCTGGTGCCTGGCGGATCATGCAGACTGCCAGCTCTAACTGCTACACGAGAAACCTGTGGGAGGGGGCTTGCCCCCGATGGCGGTGGATCAGTCAATATTTTGGTCGACTGTCACACCGCTATGGGGAGCAAGCCCCCTCCCACAGTTGAATCTGCTGTGTGATGTAAGTCTGGGTTACTTGTCCTTGAACGCTGGTGCCTGGCGGATCATGCAGACTGCCAGCTCTAACTGCTACACGAGAAACCTGTGGGAGGGGGCTTGCCCCCGATGGCGGTGGATCAGTCAATATTTTGGTCGACTGTCACACCGCTATCGGGAGCAAGCCCCCTCCCACATTGGATCGGTGTCTATCAACGCATATGCAAAATGATCGGGCTGGCGCTGGCCGGGTCGGTATGCCCGCGCAATTTGCTGACTGCCTGGGCGTCGACCGCTTCACCCCTGTTGCCCCACGTACCGCGCACGTAGGTCAGCACCTCGGCGATCTCCTGATCAGACAATTGCTCACGGAACGCCGGCATGCGGTAGGCGTCCGGCAGCCCGGCGGCCACCACCCGTTGTGAGCCGTTGAGGGTGATGTTGATCGCCGAGGCGCTTTCCCTGGCCAACGCCGAAGTGGCGCCCGCCAGCGGCGGCATCCACTCCGGCTGGCCCTTGCCGTCCAGGCCATGGCAGGAGGCGCAGCGGGTCGCGTAGGTGTGGGCGCCGGGGATGTCCTGACGCGTATCGGCCACCTGATACTGCCAGGGCGTGCCGTCACGCTGCGGGTCGCCGGGCAAGGACTTGAGGTAGCGGGCGATGGCGGCAAGATCGTCATCGGCCATGAACTGCGTGGAGTTGTTGAACGCTTCGGTCATCGAACCGTAGACCACCGCATGCTGGTTGCGCCCGGTCTTGAGGAACTGCACGATCTGCGCCTCGCTCCAGCGGCCCAATCCGGTGTTGGGGTCCTGGCGCAGGCTGGGCGCGTACCAGCCGTCGAGCAGGGCGCCGGCGAGGAAGGGCGCGCCGGACTGGTCCAGGGCCTTCTCGTTGAACGCCAGGCCGCGCGGCGTGTGGCAACTGCCGCAGTGGCCGGGGCCCTGCACGATATAAGCACCACGGTTCCACAACGCGTCCTGGCCGGGGTTGGCCGCATAGGGCGCAGTGGGTGCGAATACACCATTCCACAGCGCGATGGGCCAGCGCATGTTCAGCGGCCAGGGAATATCACTGGGGATGTTCGCCTGGTCGGCCGGCTGCACGCCTTTCATGAAGAACGCGTACAGCGCTTTCACGTCGTCGTCGCTGAGCTTCACGTAGGACGGGTAGGGCATCGCCGGGTACAGGCGGCGCCCGCCCGGTGCCACGCCGTGGCGCACGGCGCGGTCGAAGTCGGCGAGGCTGTAGCGGCCGATGCCATGGTCGCGGTCGGGGGTGATGTTGGTGGCATGGATGGCCCCCAGCGGCGTGGCCATCTCCAGGCCACCGGCAAACGGCGCTTTGCCCGCCAGGCTGTGGCAGGCCACGCAGTCGCTCACACGGGCGACGTACTCACCGCGACTGGCCAGTGCCGGGTCCAGGCCGGTGGCGTGTTCCTGTTCGAACGGCGAGGCGGGCTCGCGGGTGACGTACCAGGCCAAGAGGCCCGCGACGACCAGGCAGGGCAGCGCCAGCCAGCCTGCGGTTCTTGCGAATCGGCGGTTGTTCATGGGCGTTCCCTGTGGGTTAACTGAAGGTGTAGCGGCTCAATGGCAGGCTGCGGATGCGCTGGCCGGTCAACCGGGCTACCGCATTGGCGACCGCCGGTGCCACGGCCGGTAACGGCGGTTCGCCGATGCCCCCCATCTTTTCGCCGCTCTCGACGATCTTCACGTGCACCCGCGCCATCCGCGACGGCGGCAGGATCGGATAAAGGTCGTAGTTGCGCGCCCGTGGCATGCCGTCCACGTACACCGCCTCCTCCAGCAAGGTTTGCGACAGGCCCAGGGCCACGGCGCCATTGACCTGGGCTTCAATGATCGCCGGGTTGACGATGCTGCCGGGGTCGATGGCCTGCCAGATGTCATGCACCTTGACCTGGCCGTTCTCGATCGACACCTCGGCAATCACTGCCGCGTGGGAGCCAAAGGGCGAAGCCATGGCCACGCCACGGGCACGGCGGCTGCCGTCTTCGGCAGTGAACGGCCCGCGCTTCCAGCCGCCGGACAATTCGCCCACCGCTTGCAGCAGCGTGGTCAGCCGCGCATTGTCGCGCAGCAGGTGCAGGCGCAGTTCGTAGGGGTCATGGCCGCCTTTGTCGGCCAGTTCATCAAGAAACGCTTCGTAGAAGAAGTCGTTCAACGAATTGCCCACCGATCGCCAGTAGCCAAGCATAGCCGGGCCTTTGACATAGATCTGCGCGATGCGCTTGTTGGGGATCGCATAGCTCTTGCCCGACAGGCCTTCGAGGGCCGTGGGGTCGAGCTTGTCGCCCTGTTTGCCGGCAATCGCTTCGGTCGGGCCTTCGGTGGCGCTGACCGCTTCGATGGCCAGCGGCAGGCCCTGGTCATCCAGCGCTGCGCGGAACTTGACCACCGCGACCGGGCGCAGCACATCGCGCACAAATTCTTCCTCACGGCTCCAGATCAGCTTGATCGGACGACCGACGGCCTTGGTCAAGGCGATGGCTTGCGGATACGGATTGGCCGACTCATACAGGAAGTGCCGACCGAAAAAACCGCCCAGCAGCGGGGAGTGCAGGGTGATTTGTTCGATGGCCAGGCCGGTGCGCTTGGCGATGTCGGCACGGAACATATCCGGCGCCTGGTTCGGCAGCCACACCTCCAGCGTGCCGTCGGGGTTGTAGCGCGCCAGCGCCGAGGGCGGCTCAAGCTGGGCATGATTGAGGTATTGGTTGTGATAGGTGGCATCGACGCGGGTCTTGGCGCTGGCCAGCGTGGCGGCTACGTCGCCTGCATTTTCTTCGTCGCGGGCCGGGCCTTCCTGAGTGGCGAGAAAGTCACGGTATTTGTCGCTGGAAAAGTCCGCTGGCATCACGCGTACGCTGGAGTCGGCGGCGGCTTCGCGCCAGTCCACCTGGATCGCTTCAACGGCGCGCTTGGCGTGCCACCAGCGTTCGGCCACCACTGCCACGGCGCCGGGCAAGGTGTGCACCGAATGCACGCCCTTCATGGCCTCGACCTGAGCCTGGTTGCGCAGGCTGCCCACGGTCATGCCCAGGCGCGGCGCGTGCTGCACGGCGGCGTGGAGCATGCCATCGACTTTCAGGTCGATGCTGTATTGCGCCTTGCCTGTGGATTTGTCATAGGCATCCAGGCGTTTGACCGGCTTGCCGATCCAGCGGAACTGGCTCGGGTCGCGCAGGGTGATGCCGGCAGGGTCCGGCACGGGCATGTCCAGGGCGCGCCCGGCCAACTCGCCGTAACCCAGCGAGCGGCCCGACGCGGCGTGCAGCACGCGGCCGGGCTGGGTGGTCAGTTGTGCGACCGGTACATTCAGGTGCTCGGCAGCGGCCTGCAGCAACATGGCACGGGCGAGGGCGCCGAGGCGGCGCATGGTCGGGTAACTCATGCGCACCGACATGCTGCCGCCGGTAATGCGCAGGCCATTTTCCATCACCACATAGGCCTCGCCGGGCGGCGCGGCTTCAACGGTGAACGTCGCCGGGTCGGCATCCAACTCCTCGCCGATGATCTGCGCCATGGCGGTGTGGGTGCCTTGGCCGCCTTCCATGAAGGGGCTGAGCAGGCGCACGCTGCCGTCCGGGCGGATCTCCAGGAAAGCCGGCACCTGGGTGCCGCGTTCGGCGCCAGCGCCGGTGGCGGCCTGCACTCGGGATGCGCCCAGGGGCAGGCCGAAGCCGATCACCAGTGCACCGACGGCGGTACTCGCCAGGAAGCGCCGACGCGACAGGTTGATCGGCGCGTCGAGGGTTACGTCAGGCAGGACAGTGCTCATCAGACGGTCTCCTTCCCGGCGGCCAGGTCATCCATGGCGGCATGGATGGCGTTGTAGGTGCCGCAGCGGCACAGGTTGCCCATCGCCGCGTCGATCTGCGCCTTCGAGGGCGCCGGGGTGTGCTTGAGCAGCGCGGTGGCCGCCATCACTTGCCCGGACTGGCAATAACCACATTGCGCCACCTGGCGCTCGACCCAGGCCTCGACCACGCGTTTGCCCACCTCATCGGCCTCGATGGCTTCGATGGTGGTGATCTCGCGACCGACCACACCGGCCACCGGCGTGACGCACGAGCGCACCACGTTGCCGTCCACCAGCACCGAACACGCGCCGCACTGGGCTAGGCCGCAGCCGTACTTGGTGCCGGTCAGGCCCAGGTCGTCGCGGATTACCCACAGCAAAGGCGTGTCGCCGTCGGCATCGACCTCATAGGCCTGTTGGTTAATACGTAATTGCATGGTGGCTTACCTGCTGATCATCGGTGGGTGCTGCATAAGTTCTTATAGGAGTGGTGCGACGTTACGTCGCCCATCGTCGAACTCTAGACCACCGCGCAAGGGCTATCTATGCAATAGCTTGCAAGTTCAGAGGATCAGGCAAGTAATCGACAGGATTGGGTCAATGGTCGGGCAGGTTTTCGCCCACCGCATGGCGGATACCCTCGAGCAGCATTGTGAATGCCGGGTTGTCGTTGTGCTCGCGCCAGATCAGGTGCAGTTCGCTCTGTGCGCCTTCGCCCAGGTCGATATCGCGGAACACCACGTTCTTGAACACCACACTGCTGGCGCAACGCGGTACCAGGGCCAGGCCCATGCCCGCGTTGACCAGCGCGAGGATGGTCAGCGACGAGCCCAGCCATTGCACATACTGCGGCGCGACGCGGGCCGAGCGCAGCAGGCCGGTGAGCAACTCATTGAACGGCGGATAGGCGGAATGGGCGTACATCAGGAACGGTTGCGCATCCAGGTCGTGCACGCTGACCTCCTTTGCCTGGGCCAGTCGATGACTGCTCGGCACCGCCAGCACAAATGGCTCGCGCACCAGGCATTCGGTGGCGTAGCCGGGCTCCAGCAGCGGCGCGCGAACAATGCCCAGGTCGATGCGCCGGGCGCGCAAGGCTTCGTACTGCTGGTAGGTGTTCATTTCGGACAGGTCGATCTTGACGTGGGGCTGCTTGAGCCGCGCCTCGGCGATCACCTTGGGCAAGAACTCGTACACCGCACTGCCGACGAAGCTGATGTTGACCGTACCGATATCGCCCTCGGCAAAGCGCCGCGCAGTGACCGCCGCTTGCTGGGCGCGTTCCAGCAGGTACTGCGCCTCGATGAAAAACGCCCGGCCGGCGGCGGTCAGCGCGACGCTGCGGGTGGTGCGGACAAACAGGTCCACGCCCAGATGATGCTCGAGCAACTGAATCTGCCGGCTCAGCGGCGGCTGAGTCATGTTCAGGCGTTCGGCGGCGCGGCGAAAGTTCAGCTCGGTGGCCACGGTGGTGAAGCAGCGCAGTTGCGTCAATTCGAACATTGATCTAATTCCAGTATCAATCCAATGCCAGGTTAGATTAGACGGGAACAATACCGGGCGTCCATCATCGAGCGGTCCCCAAAAAAATAATGAAAGGGAGTTGCCCGTGGATACCCTCCAGAATGCGCCAGACCCGAGCGTGCTTGCGAGCGCCGCCGCCAAGGTCAAGCGCCATGTGCTGCCGTTGTTTGTGGTGATGTTCATCGTCAACTACATCGACCGCGTCAATATCGGCTTCGTGCGCAGCCATCTGGAAACCGACCTGGGCATTGGTGCGGCGGCCTATGGCTTGGGCGCAGGGCTGTTCTTCATCGGTTATGCGATCTTCGAAGTACCGTCCAACCTGCTGCTGCAACGCTACGGCGCGCGGGCCTGGTTGACGCGCATCATGTTCACCTGGGGCGCGGCCGCGATGGGCATGGCGTTCGTGCAGGGGGAAACCAGCTTCTACGTGTTGCGCTTTATCCTGGGCGCCGCCGAAGCCGGGTTCTTTCCCGGCATCATTTACTACTTCACCCAGTGGCTGCCGGCCAGCGAGCGCGGCAAGGCCATGGCGATTTTCCTCAGTGGGTCGGCGATTGCCTCGGTGATTTCCGGGCCGGTGTCGGGCGCATTGCTCAACGTCAGCGGGTTGAGTCTGCATGGCTGGCAATGGATGTTCCTGATCGAAGGCTTCGCCTCCATCGTGCTCTGCGGCTTCGTGTGGTTCTGGCTGCAGTCCCATCCGCACCAGGCCAAGTGGCTCAGCGCTGCGCAAAAACACGCGCTGGTCAGTGCCATTGCACTCGAGCAACAGGCGCGCGAGACGAGCCGGGGCGTGCGACCTTCGATGTTCAAACTGCTCGCCGATACGCAGATCGCACTGTTCTGCTTTATCTACTTTTCCATCGCCCTGACCATTTACGGCGCCACGTTCTGGCTGCCGAGCATGATCAAGAAAATGGGCGACCTGGGTGACTTCCAGGTGGGCCTGTTCAATTCCATTCCCTGGTTGATTTCCATCGTCGCCATGTACGGCTTCGCCTCGCTGGCCAGCAAGTGGAAGCACCAGCAGGCGTGGGTGTCACTGATGCTGGTGATCGCCGCGTTCGGCATGTTCATGTCCACCATCGGCGGGCCGGTGTTTGCGTTCGTCGCCATCTGTTTTGCCGCCATCGGCTTCAAGGCCGCTTCGGCGCTGTTCTGGCCGATCCCCCAGGGCTACCTGGACGCGCGGGTCGCGGCGGCGGTGATTGCCTTGATCAATTCGGTCGGCAACCTGGGCGGTTTCGTGGCGCCCACCACGTTCGGTTTGCTGGAGCAGAGCACGGGGTCCATCGAGGGCGGCCTCTACGGGCTGGCGGCCACTTCACTGGTGGCGGCGGTGTTGGTGTTTTTTGCCCGCACCGCACCGCGCAGCGGTACGCCGCCCACTTCATCCACGGCACATCACACAGTGCGTCCAGGTCCACAGGGAGCCGTCTCTTGAAAATTGTCCGCGTCACCGTCACCCCGATTGCCTTTCGCGACCCGCCGCTGCTCAACGCCAGTGGCATCCATGAGCCTTTCGCGCTGCGCTCGATCATCGAGATTGAAAGCGACACCGGTTACATCGGCCTCGGCGAAAGCTATGGCGATGCGCCAGCGCTGGCGATCCAGCAACAGGTCCAGCCACAGCTGATCGGGCTGGACCCGTTCAACCTCAATGGCCTGCGCGCTATCGTCCAGGCCACCGTGGCGGCGTATAGACCGCAGAGCATTGCCGGGGCGGAGCTGGCGCCGGGCTCCCATGCCAGCAAAGCCGTAAGCAATGCCTATTCGGCGTTCGAAGTGGCGTTTCTCGACCTGCAGGCGCACGCGCTGAATGTGCCGCTGGTGGACCTGCTCGGCGGTGCGATTCGCGACCGGATTCCGTTCAGCGCCTACCTGTTTTTCAAATACGCCGAACATATCGATTCGCCCTACAAACCCGACAGTTGGGGGGAGGCCCTGACTGAAGCGCAGATCGTCGCCCAGGCCCGGCGCATGCTTGAAACCTACGGCTTCAAAAGCATCAAGCTCAAGGCCGGTGCGCTGGAGCCGGAGCATGAGGTGCGCTGCATCAAGGCGCTTAAAAAG
Source organism: Pseudomonas orientalis (assembly GCF_002934065.1). Lineage (NCBI taxonomy): Bacteria > Pseudomonadati > Pseudomonadota > Gammaproteobacteria > Pseudomonadales > Pseudomonadaceae > Pseudomonas > Pseudomonas orientalis. Next base: position 2,238,137 of record NZ_CP018049.1, read on the forward strand.
GCGTTTCCGGGTGTGCCGCTGCGCATCGACCCGAACGGCAACTGGTCGTTGCACACCTCGATTCGCATGGCCGAACTGCTGGGCGACGACCTGCAATATTACGAAGACCCGACCCCCGGCCTGGACGGCATGGCCGAGTTGCACGCACGTACCGGCTTGCCCCTGGCGACCAATATGGTGGTGACCGACTTTGACGAGTTTCGCCGCAGCGTGGCGTTGAACAGTGTGCAGATAGTGCTCGCCGACCACCACTACTGGGGCGGCCTGCGTGACACCCAAGTGCTGGCGAAAATGTGCCACACCTTTGGCCTGGGCGTGTCGATGCACTCCAACTCACACCTGGGCATCAGCCTGATGGCCATGGCCCATGTAGCGGCCGCGGTGCCCAACCTCGACTATGCCTGTGACACGCACTACCCGTGGCAGGAGCCGGATGAGGAGGTGATCAAGGGCGGCAAGCTGCCTATCGTCGACGGCTGCGTGAGCATCACCCGCGCGCCGGGGCTGGGCCTGGAACTTGACCACGATCAGTTGGGCAAGCTGCATGACCAATACCTCAGTTGCGGTATCCGTCAGCGTGATGACGTAAAACAGATGCAGCGCTATCAACCGGACTGGAAAACGCTCAAGCCGCGTTTCTGAAGCAGGTCGCTTGCTTTGCCCGGTGACGCATCCGCGTGTGTCGCCGGGCTTTTTTTTGCCTCAGCCGACGAATCGGAACCCGCCGGCCAACTGCGCCTTTAAAAAGCCCACCAACGCACTCACTGACTTCGGCACATGGGGCGAGTACGGCCGAATCAGGTAGATCTCATCGGCAAACGCGCCCTTGAGCGTCCAACCCTTCAAGACCTGCACCAGCTTGCCCTCGGCCAGCGCCGCGTGGGCGCTGAAGTCCGGCAGCAGGGCGATGCCCAGGTGGTTGAGCGCCGCGTCGCGCAGGGCTTCGCTGTTGTTGGTGGCGAAGCTGCCGGCGATGGGGATGGTCAGGCGTTCGATGTGTGTGCCGCTGCGTTCGAAGGTCCAGGCCGGCTGGTCGGCGCCGCGTGGGTAGAACAGACAGTTGTGCGCCGACAGCTCGCTCGGCGTGCCGGGTTCGCCATGGCGCTGCAGATAGTCGCGGGTGGCGACCAGCACCGAGGCGGTGTCGCAGAGCTTCCAGGCCACATGGGTCTCGGGGATCTGGAAGCCATGGCGCACGGCCAGGTCGTAACCTTCGGCGGCCAGTGAACTCAAGGCGTCGGACACGTCCAGCTGGATGCGCACCTGCGGGTATTGCTGCAAAAATTGCGGCAGGTGCGGCACCAGCTGTTGCCGGGCGAACGCCACGGGCGCGGTCAGCCGCACCAGACCGCGGACTTCCCCGGCCTGGTCGCGCACCGAAGAAAAGCTGCGGGCGATGTGTTCATAGGCGCTGCGCACCTCGCGGGTCAACGACAGCCCCGCGTCGGTCAGCCGTACGCTGCGGGTGGTGCGCGTGACCAGGCGGGTGCCGGTGGCCTTCTCCAGGTCGGAAATGCGCTGGCTCACCGCCGACTTGCTCACGCCCAGGCGTGCGGCGGCGGCGGTGTAGGTGCCTTGTTCTTCCAGCACCGACAGCCAGTGGATATGGGTCCAGAGCCCTTCGATCTCGGCTTTTTCCATGGGGGTATTGTTCGCCAGTGTGCACAATAAGTTCAGGATTCTGCTCTGGTTCGGAACAAAGCGAAAGCCTAAGGTGGGTGCCAACGCCAACTACCTGGAGCGCCCGCCATGTCCACTACCCTTGAGCATTACATCAACGACCAGCGCGTGAGCCGCGATGATCGCTATCAGGATGTCTACAACCCGGCCACCGGTGAAGTCACCGCGCGCGTGGCCCTGGCCAGCCGCCAGACCGTGGCCGAAGCCGTCGCCGCTGCTCAGGCCGCCTTCGCCGGCTGGGCCGACACTCCGCCGATCCGCCGCGCCCGTGTGCTGTTCGAATACCTGCACCTGCTGCGTGAACGCAAGGACGACCTGGCGCGCATCATCGTCGCCGAACACGGCAAGGTCTTTACCGATGCCCAGGGCGAAGTCGACCGTGGCATCGACATCCTCGAATTCGCCTGCGGCATTCCCAACCTGCTCAAGGGCGAACATTCCGACCAGGTCTCCCGTGGCATGGACAACTGGACCCTGCGCCAGCCCCTGGGCGTGGTCGCCGGCGTGACCCCGTTCAACTTCCCGGTGATGGTACCGATGTGGATGTACCCGATTGCCATTGCGGCGGGCAACACCTTCATCCTCAAGCCAAGCCCCACCGACCCGAGCGCTTCGTTGTTCATGGCCGAGCTGCTGCGTGAAGCGGGCTTGCCCAAGGGCGTGTTCAACGTGGTGCAGGGCGACAAGGAAGCGGTGGACGCGCTGATCGAACACCCGGACGTCAAGGCGGTGAGTTTTGTCGGTTCCACGCCGATTGCCCAGTACATCTACGAGAGCGGCGCCCGCCACGGCAAGCGCGTACAAGGCCTGGGCGGGGCGAAAAACCATATGGTGGTGATGCCCGACGCGGATATCGAGCGCACGGTCGATGCGCTGATGGGCGCCGCCTACGGCAGTGCGGGCGAGCGCTGCATGGCCATTTCGGTGGCGGTGCTGGTGGGGGATGTCGGCGACAAAGTGATTGCGGCCTTGACCGAACGCGCCAAGACCCTGCGCATCACCGACGGCCGCGATGTGAAAGCCGAGATGGGGCCGATTGTGTCGAAGGTGGCGCTGGAACGCATCAGCGGCTATATCGAGCAGGGCGTACAAGCCGGCGCGCACTTGCTGCTCGATGGCCGTGACTATGTGCCCACCGAACCCGGCCTGGAAAAGGGCTTCTGGCTCGGTGCCACCCTGTTCGACCACGTGACCCGGGACATGAGCATCTACCGCGAAGAAATATTCGGCCCGGTGCTGGCCTGCGTGCGCGTCAACGACTTCGCGGAGGCCGTGAAGCTGGTCAACGACCACGAGTTCGGCAACGGGGTCAGCTGCTTTACCCGTGACGGCCACATCGCCCGCGAATTTGCGCGGCGCATCGAAGTGGGCATGGTCGGCATCAACGTACCGATCCCGGTGCCGATGGCCTGGCATGGTTTTGGTGGCTGGAAGAAGAGCCTGTTTGGCGACATGCACGCGTATGGCACCGAGGGTGTGCGCTTCTACACCAAGCAGAAATCGATCATGCAACGCTGGTCGGAGAGCATCGAGCAGGGCGCGGAGTTTGCGATGCCGGTGTCGAAGTAGGTCTCGCAGGCACTGTATGCCCGAATGTGGGAGGGGGCTTGCCCCCGATAGCAGTGGGTCAGTTGATCAATCTGTGACTGACCCACCGCCATCGGGGGCAAGCCCCCTCCCACAGTTTCTACCGCATTCAGGCAGTGGGTTTTGTACAGGTCAGGCACTCGATGGAGCCTGGTCTTGGCAACAGCCAGCAAGTGCCACCAATCCCAATGTTGAAATGCAGACCAATGTGGGAGGGGGCTTGCCCCCGATAGCGGTGGGTCAGTTGATAAATCTGTGACTGACCCACCGCCATCGGGGGCAAGCCCCCTCCCACAGTTTTGAGCGCGTTCAGGCAGTGGGTTTTGTACAGGTCAGGCACTCAATGGAGCCTGGTCTTGGCAACAGCCAGCAAGTGCCACCAATCCCAATGTTGAAATGCAGACCAATGTGGGAGGGGGCTTGCTCCCGATAGCTGAGTGTCAGTCAGAAGAGGCTGACTGACCCAACGCCATCGGGAGCAGCCCCCTCCCACTTTTTTTACGGTGCTCATCAAGTCCCCACCCAGCTGGCCGATACAGGCTCTAGCCCCCCGAGCGTTCCCGAGCTCGGGGCGTGCACGCCTGGTTATCGCTCAGGTCAACGAATAACAATCAAAAAGGGGTAGCCATGACCATATTGCAGCGTGTGATCGGCGGGTTTGCGGTGTTGGTGCTGTTGCTGCTGATCATGGCCGGGATCAGCTATCAGAACACCCAGTCCATCAGCAGTCGCCTGGGCATTATCACCGGCCAGTCGGCGCCGTTGAGCCGGGCCGCCAGTGAGTTGTACGTGCACATCCTGCGTGCCAACCAGGCGTTGCTGGCCATTCAGATCAGCACCGACCCCAAGCAGATCGAGGACGGCAAGCGCCCGTTCACCGAGAGCATCGCCCAGTTCAACCAGTTGCTCGACAGCACCCTGGCCTATACCGGCGAGCACGAGGCGCTGCGGGCGAACCTGGCGCAGCAGCGTCAACAGGTCGCGGCCTACGCCGAACAGGCGCAGGGGTTGATGACGTCCCACTTGCAGCATGTGCAGCAGTTGGCGCTGACACGCACACTGCAAGGCTACAGCAGTGCGCAGGCGATGCAGCTGACCAGCTACTTGCGCGACTACATCGCGCAGGCACGCAGTGCCGGCGAACCGCAGCAGGTGGCCGCCGCGGAGAAACTGCTGCTGGAAGTCAATAAATCCTACGATGGTTTCGCGGCCCATACCGTCACGCCCGCCATCGATAAATTACAGCGCGTGCTGAACCTGCAGGACGAAGTGATCAGCACCCGCGCCCAGGCCCTGACGGCGATTGACCCGCGAGTCGGGCGGATCGCCGGCGTCATGGTCAATCGCCTGCTCACGGACCTGACCGCCGCTGACGGCCTGTTCCAGGCCTATCAGGTGGAGGCAAAACTCGCCGCGCAGGTGCAGCAACAGCGCACGGCGGTAGACGCGGCGCTCAAAGCCACCCTGGACCGGATTGCCGAGTTCGGCAGCCAGTCCCTGGAGGTCGCCAACCAGGCCAGTCACTCGGCCAATGCCACCATCGGTACCAGCCGCAGCTTGCTGTTGATCGCGTGTGTGCTGGCGGTGCTGGCTGCGTTGGCGATTGGTACGTGGGTGGCCTTCAGCCTGCGGCGTCCGCTGGCGGCCTTTCGCGACGTGCTCAAGACACTCACCGCCGGGGACATGCGGGTCAGTTTCGATGTCAGCCGTAAAGATGAGTTCGGTGAGTTGGGCGGTTACCTGAACGAACTGACCAAGGCCCTGCAGAAAACCTTTCGTGAACTGATCCGTTCTGCCGATGCGCTGGCCGTGACCGCCGGCAGCAACGCCTTGAACAGTGAGCAGACCACCCGTGTGGTGGATGAGCAGAAGGACCGTTTGCAATCGGCCGCCTCGGCCATGACGCAGATGGAAAGCACGGTCGAGGAGGTGGCACGGCGCGCGCAGGACACCCGCCAGGCGGTGGACGACACCAGTGATCTCACGCACAAGGTGCAGGCGCGCGTGGCCGAGACCATCGTCAATATCCGTCAGCAGGCCGACCAGGTGAACAAAGCCACGCAAGTCACCGATGAGCTGCAGAAGTACGGGCAGAACATCGAAGGCATTGTGGTGGCCATTCGTACCATTGCCGAACAGACCAACCTGCTGGCCCTGAACGCGGCAATCGAAGCGGCGCGTGCCGGCGAGCAAGGGCGTGGGTTTGCGGTGGTGGCCGATGAAGTGCGGTCGCTGGCCAGCCGTACCCAGACCTCGACCAGCGAAATCCAGGACATGATCGGGCTCATGCAGGAAAAAATTCATTCGGTGGTGCAGGTGATGAACGAAAGCCAGGCGCAGTCCAGCCAATGCGTGTCCCTGGCCTCGGGCGCCGGTGACTTATTGCTGTCCATGAGCGGCGCGGTCGACAGTATCCGCGACATGAACATCCAGATTGCCGCCGCCACCGAGCAGCAGAGCGCCACGGTGCAGGACACCAGTCGGATGGTGATTCAGATCAACGATTCGGCCCAACTGACGGCAAACGGCGCCGAGCAGTCCGCCATCAGCAGCCAAGAGCTGTCCAACATGGCCAAAGTGCAGCGCGAGCTGCTCCATCATTTCAGCGTTTGAGCCCAGGAGTCAGAACATGAAAGCATGGTTGATGCTTGCCCTGGGAGCGACGCTGTTCGTTCCGGGCTTCGCCCAGGCCGCCACCCCGTTGCTGGGTGTAGGCATGGCAAAGTACGACGATAACTTCCAGACCCTGCTGCGCAACGGGGTGCAGCAACAGGCCGGCGTCATGAACGCCGATATCTTTATGGAGAATGGCAAGGACAGCGTGGATTTGCAGATGCGCCAGTTCCGCAATCTGGTCAATTCCAAGGTGGATGCGATCATCATCGCGATGGTCGACGGCAAAAGTGCGGCGCAGATGATGCAGTTGGCTTCTGACGCCAGGATCCCGCTGGTCTTCGTCAACCGCAACCCGAACCCGGAACAGTGGCCGGCGAAGACCGCGTTTGTCGGCTCCAACGAGCTGGAGTCGGGGACGTTGCAGATGGAAGAGCTGGCGCGCCGTGCCGGTTACAAAGGCAACGTGGTGATTCTGGTGGGCGACCCGGCTAACGCGTCCTCCTTGATGCGCACCGAAGACGTGGAAAAAGTCGTGGCCAAATACCCGGATATGAAAGTCGTACAGAAAAAGGTCGGTAACTGGGAACGTAGCCAGGCTGCCACGATTGTCATTGACTGGGTCAAGCAGGGTGTGGATTTTTCGATCATCGCGGCCAACAACGATGAAATGGCGATCGGCGCGATCATGGGGCTGGAAAAGGCCGGCAAGCAGGCCAAGGACTATTGGGTCGGCGGCATTGACGGTACACCGGACGGGTTGAAACTGATGGCCGAGGGCAAGATGGCGGTCAGCGTGTTCCAGGATGCCGCCGGCCAGGCCGCCGGTGCGGTGGACACCGCGCTGCGTCTGGTGCGCGGCGAGGTGCTGGAGTCGATGGTGGTGTGGGTGCCGTTCAAGCTGATCACGCCCGAGAATCGCCAGGCGTTTGAATAGAGCGCGTCCAGGCAGTGGGTTTTGTACAGGTCAGGCATTCGATGGAGCCTGGTCCTGGCAACGGCCAGCAAGTGCCACCAACCCCAATGTTGAAATGCAGACCAATGTGGGAGGGGGCTTGCCCCCGATAGCGGTGTATCAGTTGATCATTCTGTGACTGACCCACCGCCATCGGGGGCAAGCCCCCTCCCACAGTTTTGAGCGCGTCCAGGCAGTGGGTTTTGTACAGGCCAGGCATTCGATGGAGCCTGGTCCTGGCAACGGCCAGCAAGTGCCACCAACCCCAATGTTGAAATGCAGACCAATGTGGGAGGGGGCTTGCCCCCGATAGCGGTGTATCAGTTGATCATTCTGTGACTGACCCACCGCCATCGGGGGCAAGCCCCCTCCCACAGTTTTGAGCGCGTCCAGGCAGTGGGTTTTGTACAGGTCAGGCATTCGATGGAGCCTGGTCCTGGCAACGGCCAGCAAGTGCCACCAACCCCAATGTTGAAATGCAGACCAATGTGGGAGGGGGCTTGCCCCCGATAGCGGTGTATCAGTTGATCATTCTGTGACTGACCCACCGCCATCGGGGGCAAGCCCCCTCCCACAGTTTTGAGCGCGTCCAGGCAGTGGGTTTTGTACAGGTCAGGCATTCGATGGAGCCTGGTCTTGGCAACTGCCAGCAAGTGCCACCAACCTCAATGTTGAAATGCAGACCAATGTGGGAGGGGGCTTGCCCCCGATAGCGGTGTATCAGTTGATCATTCTGTGACTGACCCACCGCCATCGGGGGCAAGCCCCCTCCCACAGTTTTGAGCGCGTCCAGGCAGTGGGTTTTGTACAGGTCAGGCACTCAATGGAGCCTGGTCTTGGCAACTGCCAGCAAGTGCCACCAACCCCAATGTTGAAATGCAGACCAATGTGGGAGGGGGCTTGCCCCCGATAGCGGTGTATCAGTTGATCATTCTGTGACTGACCCACCGCCATCGGGGGCAAGCCCCCTCCCACAGTTTTGAGCGCGTTCAGGCAGTGGGTTTTGTACAGGTCAGGCACTCAATGGAGCCTGGTCTTGGCAACTGCCAGCAAGTGCCACCAACCCCAATGTTGAAAAATGCAATCAACTGTGGGGGGAGGGGCAAGCTCTGATGCCAGTCAGTTAAGCGTACGCCGCCGTCTGTAGGAGCGAGCTTGCTCGCGAAAAACTCACTGGCACCGCGTTCATTCAGAAAACACGCGTTATCGTTGACGTTTTTCGCGAGCAAGAGCTAGGCGCCCCCCTCGCTCCTACAAAAAAGCCTTCACTGACTGGCATCAAGGCAAGCCCCCTCCCACAGTTTTGACCGCGTTCAGCCACTGGGTCAGCGCCGGCCCGCTCGCGTACTCACATCCACCCACACCGCCAGCACCAAAATGCTGCCCTTGACGATCATCTGCCAGTAGCTGTCCACGTCGAGCATCGACATGCCGTTATCCAGGCTGGTAATCACCAGCGCCCCGAGCAACGCGCCATACACTGTGCCCGAGCCGCCGCGCATTGAGGTGCCGCCGATAAAGCACGCGGCAATCGCGTCCAGTTCGCCCATGTTCCCCGCTGACGGTGAACCGGCGGCCAGGCGCGCGGTGTTGACCAGGCCGGCCAGCGCGCACATCACGCCCATGATGCCGAAGATCCACAGTTTCACCGCCTGCACGTTGATACCCGACAGCCGCGTCGCCTCCATGTTGCTGCCCACCGCGTACACGCGACGGCCGAACACGGTCTGGCTGGTGACGTAGCTGAACACGCCGAGCAGCACCAGCAACAGCAACACCGGCACCGGGATGCCGTCGTAGCTGTTGAGGGTGGTGACGAACCCGGCCAGCACTGCGCCGATCAGCACCACGCGCAGTACGTCGCGCATCAGGGCATGCGCGGCCAAACCGTGCAGTGCGCGGTTACGCCGCTGCCTCCAGGTGAGGAACAGGGTCAATGCAAACAGCAGGACACCCAGGCCAATGCCCACCGAATGCGGCAAGTACCCCTGGCCCACGTACACCAGCGACGGCGACACCGGCGCGATGGTGGTGCCGCCGGTGATCCCCAGCAGGATCCCGCGAAACGCCAGCATCCCGCCCAGACCGACAATGAACGACGGGATGCGCAGGTAGGCCGTCATATAGCCGTTGGCCAGGCCGATCATCAAGCCGCACAGCGCGACCAGGCTCAGGTTGGCCAGCAGCGGGATGTGATAAACCACGTCCAGGATCGCCGCCAGCCCGCCCAGCAAGCCCAGCAATGAACCCACCGACAAATCGATTTCGCCGCTGATGATCACCAGCACCATGCCGCACGCCAGTATCCCGGTGATGGACATCTGCCGCAGCAGGTTGGACAGGTTGCGTGGCGTGAGGAAACCGCCGTCGGTCTGCCAGCTGAAAAACAGCCAGATGAACGCGACGGCGATCACCAGGGCGAGCATTTTGTAGCGGGTGAAAAGGTGTTTGACCTGATTCATCTACGCGGTCTTCCGATCATTATTGTTTTGGCTGAGCGCAGCGGCGAGTACCTGTTCCTGGGTGAGCCCCTGATTGATGAAGTCGCCACGCAACTGGCCGTCGCCGATCACCAGCACGCGGTTGGACACGCCGAGCACTTCGGCGAGTTCCGACGACACCATGATGATCGCCACGCCTTCGGCCGCCAGCGCGCCCATCAGTTTGTAGATCTCGTACTTGGCGCCCACATCCACCCCGCGCGTGGGCTCATCCAGGATCAGCACCTTGGGCTTGGCCATCAGCATTTTTGCCAGCACGGCCTTTTGCTGGTTGCCGCCGGACAGGCTGGTAATCGGCAGGAACGGGCTGGCGGTTTTCAGGTGCATGCGCGCGATCTGCTGGTCGATGCTGCCCAGTTCGGCCTCGGCGTCGATGCGGGTCAGGTGGGCATAAGTGTCGAGCACCGCCAGGGTGATGTTCTGGCCCACGCCCAGGTCGGGGATGATGCCCTGGCGCTTGCGGTCCTCGGGCACCATGCACAGCCCGGCGCGGATCGACTTGAGCGGCGTGCGCGTGTCGATCACCTGGCCTTCCAGCCACACCTCGCAGCTGTAGCGCCCGGGGTAGGCGCCGAACAGTGCCGACACCAGCTCCGTGCGCCCGGCGCCCACCAGCCCGGCAATGCCGAGGATTTCGCCACGCCTGAGCACGAAGGAAACATCGTCGACGCGTTTGCGCCTGGGGTTGTCGACGTCGTAGCAGGTAACGTTGCGCGCCTCGAACATCACCTCACCCACCTCATGGGGTTCGGTGGGGTAGAGGTTGCTCATCTCGCGGCCGACCATTTGCGTGATGATTTGCGCGATGTCCATGTCGGCCATGGCGGTGGTTGCGATGTGCTTGCCGTCACGAATCACGGCGATGGTGTCGCACACGGCGGCCACCTCATCGAGCTTGTGCGAAATGTACACGCAGGCCACGCCCTTGGCCTTGAGGTCACGGATGATGTCCAGCAGCACGTCGATTTCCGAGCGGGTCAGGGCCGAAGAGGGCTCGTCCAGAATCAGCAGGCGCGCCTGTTTGTTCAGGGCCTTGGCGATCTCCACCAGTTGCTGGTAGCCGCCGCCGTATTGCGACACCGGCAGCGCCACATTCATGTCCGGCACCTTGAGTTCACGCATCAACGCCTCGGCGCGGTGCAACATCGCCGGGTAATTCATGCGCCCACCGGGCAGGGTCAGTTCGTGGCCCATAAAGATGTTCTCGGCCACCGACAGGTCGGGCACCAGGGTCAGTTCCTGATGGATGATGACGATGCCGGCGGCTTCGGTTTCGCTGATGGACTGGGCTTTGAGCGGCTGCCCGTCCCAGAGGATTTCTCCTTCCCAGGTGCCGTACGGATAGACCGCCGACAGCACCTTCATCAAGGTGGATTTGCCGGCGCCGTTTTCGCCGCACAACCCGACACATTCGCCGGGCCGCACCTTGATGTCGATGCCATTGAGGGCGTTGACACCACCGAAGCTTTTGACGATGCCGTTCATTTGCAGCAGGTAGTCGGACATGGGAAAGGCTCACACAAATAGGCTGGCGCCCACCCCCGTAGGAGCGAGCTTGCTCGCGAAAAACCCGAGAGCGCCGCGTTTATCCAGGAAGCGCGCATTATCGTTGACGTTTTTCGCGAGCAAGCTCGCTCCTACAGGGGGCGAGGTTTTATCGAGGCAGTCATCATTGCCCGGCGATCTGCTCTTTGGTGTAGAACCCGTCCTTCTCCAGCACGTCGATATTGGCCTTGGTCAGCGGCGTCGGGGTGAGCAGGATGGTGTCGACCTGCTTGCTGCCATTGTCGTATTGCGAGCTGTAGGTGGGTTTTTCATTGCGCGCCAACTGCACCGAGAGTTTGGCCGCCTCGGTGGCGATCAACTTGAGCGGTTTGTAGACGGTCATGGTCTGGGTGCCGTCGATCACGCGCTTGATCGCCGCCAGGTCCGCGTCCTGGCCGGAAATCGGCACCTTGCCCGCCAGCTTCTGCGCGGCCAGGGCCTGGATCGCACCGCCGGCGGTGGCGTCGTTGGAGGCGACGATGGCGTCGATTTTGTTGTTGTTACGGGTCAGGGCGTTCTCGACGATGCTCAGGGCTTCGGTGGGGTTCCACTCTTTCACCCATTGCTGGCCGACAATCTTGATATCGCCCTTGTCGATGGCCGGTTGCAGCACCTTCATCTGGCCTTCGCGCAGCACCTTGGCGTTGTTGTCGGTCGGCGCGCCGCCGAGCAGGAAGTAATTGCCCTTGGGCGCCGCTTGCAGCACGCCGCTGGCCTGCATTTCGCCGACTTTTTCGTTATCGAAAGAGATGTAGGCATCGATGTCCGCGTTGAGGATCAGGCGGTCATAGGACACCACCTTGATCCCGGCCTTCTTGGCTTCGGCCACCGCGTTGGTGAGCACCGTGGCATTGAACGGCACGATCACGATCACATCGACGCCACGGGAGATCAGGTTTTCGATCTGCGAGATTTGCTTCTGCTCGTTGGCATCGGCGGACTGCACGAACACCTTGGCATCGAGTTTTTCCGCCGCCGCGACGAAGTAGTCACGGTCTCGGGACCAGCGCTCCAGGCGCAGGTCGTCGATGGAAAAACCGATTTTCGGGTGAGCCGAATCGGCCATCACCGGCAGGGCGAGCAGGGCCAGGGCAGTGGCGAGCAGCGTACGTTTGAATGACTTCATGGTGGTGCGTCCTTTTATTGTTGTTGGAAAAGACACAGCGTGGTGCGCCTGAAACTGTAGAGCGTCCTCGGGCGCTCTGTGCATAGATTTGTCGCGCAAATGTCACAGCCCCCGGTATGGGCGTCAGGTGTAGATAAACCGGTTCACGATTCCTTCCAGCATCTCCTGCCGACCACTCACGGCCTGCGGGTCCAGTTCGTTGGCAAACGCATGTTCGGCCAGGGATTGCAGGCTGAACTCGCCCGCCAGTACGGCTTTGCCCAGCGGCTGCTGCCAGCCGGCATAGCGCTGGTCCTTGAACTGTTGCAGGCGGTCGTTCTGCACCATGGCGGCCGCGCGCTCCAGGGCCAGGGCCAACACATCCATGGCCGCCACGTGGCCGTGGAACAGGTCCACCTCGTCCAGGCTCTGGCGGCGTACCTTGGAATCGAAATTGTAGCCGCCATTCCTGAACCCGCCGGCCTTGAGGATTTCATAGGTGGCCAGGGTCATTTCCTCGACGCTGTTGGGAAACTGGTCGGTATCCCAGCCGTTCTGCGGGTCGCCACGGTTGGCGTCGATGCTGCCGAAAATTCCCAGGGACACGGCGGTGGCGATCTCATGATGAAAGCTGTGCCCGGCCAACGTCGCATGGTTGGCCTCGATATTCACCTTGATCTCGTGCTCCAGGCCGTACTCGTGCAGGAAGCCGAACACCGTGGCGCTGTCGTAATCGTACTGATGCTTGGTCGGTTCCTGGGGCTTGGGCTCGATCAGCAGGTCGCCGGTAAAGCCGATCTTGTGTTTGTGCTCCACCACCATGCGCATGAACCGGCCAAGCTGCTCGCGCTCGCGCTTGAGGTCGGTGTTGAGCAGGGTTTCATAGCCTTCACGGCCGCCCCACAGCACGTAGTTGGAACCCTTGAGGCGCAGCGTGGCGTTCATTGCGCTGAACACTTGGGCGGCGGCGTAGGCGAACACCTCAGGGTCAGGATTGCTCGCGGCGCCGGCGGCAAAGCGCGGGTTGCTGAAGCAATTGGCGGTGCCCCACAGCAACTTGATGCCGGTCTGTTCCTGATGACGCTCCAGGTGATCGACCATCTGCGCAAAGTGGTTGCGGTACTCCTTGAGCGAACGGCCTTCAGGCGCCACGTCGGTGTCGTGGAAACTGTAGTAGTCGATGCCCAGCTTGGAGAAAAACTCGAAGGCCGCCTCCGCCTTGCCGATGGCCAGCTCCATTGGATCACCGCTGCGCTGCCACGGCCGCTTGAAGGTGCCCACTCCAAACATATCCGCCCCCGGCCACACAAAGGTGTGCCAGTAACAGGCGGCCATGCGCAGGTGCTCGCGCATGGGCTTGCCGAGGATCAGCTTGTTGGCGTCGTAGTGACGAAACGCGAGGGGAGAGTCGCTGGCAGGGCCTTCGAAGCGAACCTGCTCGACACCGGGGAAGTACGGCATGGGGTTTTCCTTATTGTTCTTGGCGGTGTCTGGATACTAGCAACGGCACTGGGGCTGCTGATTATGAAAATCACCAAGGGGTGGTGCGATTTTGTGCAGTCAGGTCTAGTCTGTCTCCACCGGCCCGAGGACAAAAACAATGAAAACCCTACCGCCCGTGCACCGCATTGCCTTGCTCTTCAACGGCAGCAAAATCTACGACCGTGGCATCATCGCCGGTATCGGCAATTACCTGAGCAGCACCCGTGCGTCCTGGGATTTGTTCCTGGAGGAGGATTTCCTCTGTCGCCTGCGCGGCATCGAGCGTTGGCAGGGCGATGGAATCATTGCCGATTTCGATGACCCGCTGATTGGTGAGGCGTTGGCCGGGAGTCGGATACCGGTGGTGGCGGTGGGCGGGTCGTATGAGGACGTCAGCCTGTACCCCAAGGGGATTCCCTATGTAGCGACCGATAACCATGCCCTCATGAAGCTGGCCTACGAGCACCTGATCGAGGCCGGGCTGACGCGGTTTGCCTGTTTCAGCCTGCCCGAAGCCCAGGCCAATCGCTGGGCCCAGGAGCGTGAGAAGGCGTTTCGCGGCTTGATGCAGCGCGATGGTTTGCAGGTGGAGATCTATCGCGGCCTGGGCACCAGCGCGCCGTTGTGGGACAGCGCGGTGGAGCAGCAGATTGCCTGGTTGCACAGCCTGCCCAAGCCCATCGGCATTATTGCCGTGACCGACGCCCGTGCCCGGCAACTGTTGCAGGCCTGCCTGACCGCAGGCATTGCGGTGCCGGAGGAAGTGGCGCTGATCGGTATCGACAACGACCCGCTGACCCGCACGCTGACGCGGGTGCCGCTCAGTTCGGTGATCCAGGGCACCGAAACCATGGGCCGCACCGCCGCCGCGCTGCTGCATCAGATGCTGCATGGCAAACCCTGTGCGGGTACGCAGGTGCTGGTGCCGCCGGACGCGATCAACGTGCAGGCCTCCAGCCTGCATCAACCTTTGGGCAATCCCTATGTGATGCAGGCCCTGCTGTTCATTCGTCAATACGCCTGCCAGGGCATCAAGACCGCGCAGGTGGCGGCGTATGTCGGGGTGTCGCGTTCATCCTTGGAGTCGCACTTTCGCAAGGTGCGCGGGTGCAGCGTGCACGACGAGATCCTGCGCTTCAAACTCGCCGCCGCCGCCAGGGGCCTGGAAAACCAGGCGCTGGCGATTGCCGATATTGCGCAGACCTGCGGGTTCACCTCGGCGCAATACCTGCACACGGTGTTTCGCCGCGAGTACGGGTGTACGCCGCGGCAGTACCAGCAGGGCGCGGCTTAGAACACCGCCTTGACCTGCATACCCAGGATCAGCGCATTGTCGATATGCTTCCCGGAAAATGCCCCCGGTTCGATGATGTATTGCACATCCGGACGCAAGGTCAGCCACGGCGTGGCCTGATAGCCATAACTGAGTTCGATCAACTGCTCGGCGCTGTCCAGGGCAGGGTAGGGGTTGCCTGCATTGAAGGCCGCCAGTTCCTGTACATCGCGACTGCGCGGGTTCGGCACGGCGCGGCCATAGCCCAGGGCGACGGTGTCGCGCGGGCGGCCTTCGAACGGTTTGTACAACACCACGCCCGCGCCATACCACTTGCTGAACGGCGAGGCCGCCTCGCTGGCCGCCGAATATTGACCGAAGGCATGCAGGCTGCGGCCCTGGGACGTCGGCGAGGCCCACACGGCCTGGTCGATCAACAGGTAGTGGCCGCCACGCCCGCTGACCTCTTTGTCGCTGCCGATGCGTTTGACATCGGAGCTGTCGTAGTAATAACCGAGCTTGTATTCACCCGGCAGGCTGCCGGTGTGTTTGTAGATCAGCTCGATGGGCACGACCGTGCCGGTGGTGTGTTTGGGCCCCAGGTGCCAGGCGCGGCTGGAATTGCCGTTGCTGGACGGGTCGACATTGAACGCGGCCACGCGCAGTTGCCAGTTGGGCGAGAAGTCGTATTTCACTCGCGCGCCCAGGTGCGCATTCGGGTAGTTGGCCCAGCCGCTGCCGCCCGACATGTTCAACGGGTGCCCGCAGAACCCGGCGTTCATGAAGTTGCACAGGATGCCGCTGTCCAGGCCGCCGAGGTCATTGCCCATGGCCATGTAGCCGAGCTTGAGGTTAAGTGCCGGGGTGAACAGCGTGCGTTCGTAGCTCAACTCGGTGAGGCGGGTGTAGAGGCCACCGTAGTTCTCCTGGATCGGCAGGCGGTTGCCCACCAGGTCGTCGGAGGCACTGTTGCCGCGTCGGTCGTTGATGGTCAGCTGGATGCGGTCGCCGTTGTTGAGACCGTAGAGTTTGCCCAGGTCGAACTGCACACCGAGCTTGAGATTCTGTGAATAGCGCGCCGAGCGATGCTGGCCGCCGTGGGCGTTGTAGGCGGTCTCGCCGCTGTAGTCGCCGCTGAAGCGCACGCCCTGGTCGTCGAGTTCGCGGCGCAGGCCGCCCCAGTCGCCGGTCAGGGTGGTGTCGTCGGCTTGAACGGGCAGGGCGGCGGCAAAGGCCAGGCCCAGCACCAGGCGCCCAAGGCACGTATGAGAAGTAGGGTTCATGGAGGATTTTCCAGACACAAAAGCGCGGTGCGGGCGCACCGCGCTAACAAGGGGTTGTTACGGCAAGGCGTAGGCGATCACGTAGTCGCCACGGTCGGTGGACTGGCGTGCACCGCCGGCGGTGACGACGATGTACTGCTTGCCGGTTTTCGGCGACACGTAGGTCATCGGGCCGCCCTGGCTGCCCACCGGCAGGCGGGCTTTCCAGATTTCATCACCGTTGCCGCTGTTGAAGGCGCGCAGGTAGAAGTCCTGGGTGCCGGCGATAAAGATCAGGCCACCCTGGGTCGACAGCGTACCGCCGAGGGTCGGCAGGCCGACTTTGATCGGCAGGTGCATGCGGATGCCCAGGGGGCCGGTGTCTTCAACGGTGCCTACCGGTACTTGCCAGGCGATTTTCTGCGTCTTCATGTCGATGGCGGTCAAGGTGCCGAACGGCGGCGCCTGGCACGGAATGCCGGCCACCGACAGGAAGCGGTTCTTGTTCACCGCGTACGGCGTGCCCTTGAGCGGCACGGCGCCCATGCCGGTGTTCAGCGCTTCGCCACCGGAGGCGGCCAGGGCCTTGTTCTGCGACGGCACCATCTGGATCCACAGGCCCAGGCGCATGTCGTTGACGAAGATAAAGCCGTGCACCGGGTCGGTGGAAATACTGCCCCAGTTCATGCCGCCCAGGGAGCCCGGGAAGCTCAGGGATTTATCGGTGCCCGGCGCGGTGTACAGGCCGTCGTAGCGCATGCCCTTGAAGTCGATGCGGCACAGCAACTGGTCATACGGCGTGGCGCCCCACATGTCCGATTCGGTCAGGGTCTGTGCGCCGATCTGCGGCATGCCCAGGGACTTGGGCTGGGTGGGGGAGTACGGCTCGTTAGGAATGTTCGCGGCTTTGACCGGCACTTCCTGCACGTCGGTCAACGGCTTGCCGGTGGCGCGGTCGAGTACATAGATCTGCCCGGCCTTGGTGCCGATCACCACGGCGGGCACCGCCTTGTCGCTGCCCGGCGGGGTGAAATCGATCAGGCTGGGTTGCATCGGCAGGTCGAAGTCCCACAGGTCATTGTGGACCGTCTGGTACACCCATTTCTCGGCGCCGGTGGAGGCGTCCAGCGCGAGTACCGAAGCACCGTATTTATGATTGAGCTGGGTGCGCTCCACGCCATAGATGTCGGTGGACGAGCTGCCCATCGGCAGGAAGACCGTGTTCATCAGCGGGTCGTAGGACATCGGTGCCCAGCTGTTCGGGGTGCTGCGCACGTAGGTGCTGCCAGCGGCTGGTGCGTGTTTGTCTTCAGGGTTGCCGGGGTCGAACGCCCAGCGCATCTGCCCGCTGATTACATCGAAACCACGGATCACGCCGCCCGGCATATCGGTTTGCACGTTATCCGCGACGCGACCACCCACCACCACCGTGGTGCCGGCAATCAGCGGCGCCGAGGACAGTTGGTAGTAGCTGTCCGGGACGTTACCCAGGCCGGCCTTCAAATCCACCTGGCCGTGGGTGCCGAAGTCTTCGCAGAATTTGCCAGTGTCGGCGTCCACGGCGATCAGACGTGCATCGATGGTGTTGGTCAGCAGACGACGCTGGCATTGCGCACCGGCGGGCACGCTGGCGGCAATGACCGGCGAGCTGCCTTGTTGGGTGGGCTGGGCAATCGGCGCAGTGGCGTCGAAGTAGGCCATGCCACGGCAGCGCTGCCAGACCGCCGATTGGGCATTGATCTCGTTCTTCCACAGCTCCTTGCCGGTGTCGGCGTCGAGCGCGATGAGGTTGTTGTGCGGGGTGCAGATAAACACTTTGTTGCCGATCTGCAGGGGCGTCAGTTGGTCCTCGGCACCGTTGCCGTCGCTGATCGCCACGTCACCGGTGTGGTAGGTCCAGGCGACTTTGAGCTTGTCGATGTTGTCGCGATTGATCTGGTCCAGCGCGGCGAAGCGGCTGCCGCCCTCGGTGTTGCCGTAGTGGGCCCAGTCTTTCTGGGCATCGGCCGCAGCCACCGGGGTGATGCCTGGGCCTGCACCGGTTGGCGCTACGCTTGGGTGAGCGACGAACATATTGCCCGCCGCCACTGCCACGCCGAGCGTCAGCACGGCAGCGACGCCGTACGCACCACGCGCCGGTTTGCCGACCAGCAACGGATACACCAGCGCGACCACGATACCGATCACGGCGAACATGAACAGGCGCGAGAACAGCGGCCAGTACACCAGGCCCACGTCCGCGACGGCCCAGACGGCCGTGCCGACCAGGAACGCGGCGAACAGCCAGGCACCCGCCGGGTTGCGCCGGGCAATCATCAGCCCGGCAATGGCCATGGCCACACCACCGACCAGGAAGTACCAGGAACCTCCCAGGCTGATCAATTTGGCGCCGCCGACGGCGAGCGCAAGGCCAAGCAGGGCGATGATCACGCCCAGGCCAAGGAGTAGGAATCTAGAGACGCCAGCGGCGCGCGATGCTCGTTTCATGTCGAAAGGACTCGAGTGAGAGAGGGCAAGGGCGCGATTTTAGCAAGATAAGTAACTGGTTAGTACATTATGCTCGTGCAATAGACTGTTACAGATGCTGCGATGATGGGCCGAGGGCAAAGAACGTAGGACGGGCAAGCCCTGATGCCGGTCACCGCCCTTTGTAGGAGCGAGCTTGCTCGCGAAAAACTCACAGACACCGCGTTGATTCAGGAAGCACGCGTTATCGTTGACGTTTTTCGCGAGCAAGCTCGCTCCTACAGAGGGCGCCGGCAGTCGGTCAGCGAAACGCTGGCATTACCTGCTCGATAAACAGTGTCAGGGACTTCTTTTTCTCGGCATGGGGCAGGCTGTTGTCGCACCAGAAGCTGAACTCATCCACGCCCAGTTCCTGGTAGTACTGAATGCGCGGGATGATCTCTTCTGCGGTGCCGATCATCGCGGTTTTGTGCAGGCTCTCCAGCTCGAACTCTGGGCGCGCGGCGAACTTCTCTTCCGGGCTTGGCTCCAGGAAACCGTTGACCGGCACGCTCTTGTTGCCGAACCAGGCATCGAAGGTGCGATAGAACTTCGAGATCGCCTTGGCCCCGACTTTCCAGCCCTGGGGATCATCAGCGGCGTGCACGTGGGTGTGGCGCAGCACCATCAATTGCGGGCGGGGCACGCCAGGGTTGTTGTCCAGGGCAGCCTGGAATTTGTTTTTCAGGTCCAGGACTTCTTCGTCGCCTTTCATCAGCGGCGTGACCATCACGTTGCAGCCGTTGGCCACTGCAAAATTGTGGGAGTCGGGGTCGCGGGCGGCGATCCACATCGGTGGGGTGGGCTGCTGGATCGGCTTGGGCACACTGGTGGAGGTGGGGAATTTCCAGATGTCGCCGTCATGGGCGTAGTCGCCTTGCCACAGGGCGCGCACCACCGGCACCATTTCGCGCAGGGCCTGGCCGCCGCTCGAGGCGGGCATGCCGCCGGCCATGCGGTCGAATTCAACCTGGTAAGCGCCACGGGCCAGGCCCACTTCCATGCGTCCGTTGCTGATCACGTCGAGCAACGCGCATTCCCCCGCCACCCGCAGCGGGTGCCAGAACGGCGCGATGATGGTGCCGGCGCCCAGACGAATCGTGGTGGTCCGGGCCGCAAGGTAAGCCAGCAACGGCATCGGGCTCGGCGATATGGTGTATTCCATCGCGTGGTGTTCGCCAATCCACACGGTGCTGAAGCCACCGGCTTCGGCCATCAGGGTCAGTTCGGTCAAGTCTTCGAACAACTGACGGTGGCTGACGCTTTCATCCCAGCGTTCCATGTGTACGAACAGCGAAAATTTCATGACGCGTACCTCGGATCTATTGTTATTTTTCCGCAAAAAAACGGGTTGAGCGGGGTGTCAGGCAGGCACCGGCAGGGTACCCATCTTGCCGTGGCAATACACCAGGGGGTTGTTCGGTTGCGCCGGCACGATCAGGTTCTCGACGGCGCCCACCATGATGGCGTGATCGCCGCCTTCGTATTCGCGCCACAGCTGGCATTCAATGACCGCCGTGGCGTTGGCCAGGATCGGATTGCCCAGTGCACTCAGGGTCCACTCGATGCCCTGGGCCTTGTCCTTGCCTTTGCGCGCAAAGGCATAGGCTTCGCTCTGCTGCCCGCCGGACAGCACATGGATGGCGAAGCGTTTGTTCCTGATCAGTACGGGATAGGAGTCGGAGCTGTAGTTGGGGCAGAAGAGCACCAGGGCCGGGTCCATGGACAGCGAGCTGAACGCACTGGCGGTGAGGCCGACGATTTGCCCGTCGTCATCCAGCGTAGTAATCACGGTGACCCCGGACGGAAACGAACCCATCACTTGTTTGTAGATGGCGGCATCGATCATGGGATGGTCCTCTGCTATGAAGCGGTTTTTTTAAATTTATAGGTCTGATGGTATACCGTAATACAGGAGTTGCAAGGGCTTTTTTGGACAGGCGATAAACGTGTCCGGAGCCCGCCAAAGTCCTTTATTACGGGGATTTATCCCGTGATGGCGGTTGTTCTCGGGGCGCGATTGCCGGATCAGAGGCGGGCTAAAACAGCGGATCAGTCTTGTTAAAATGTTGGAATACCATAATATGGTGTTCGTCTGAGGGGGAGCCATCGAGCTTCCTTCGGATGGCGTCAAACAACTATAAGATCAGACAAGCGCGAGTTATTCCTATGCCTCAGATGTCCCGGCAAGACCCCCTGATCGAGCATCACACGGTCGATTACGTCCCCCTCGCAGAGCGCCACGGGAAGGCCCGCGATCTGTTCACGTTATGGTTCAGTACCAATATCGCGCCGCTGCCCATCGTCACCGGTGCGATGGTGGCCCAGGTGTTCCATCTCAACCTGCTGTGGGGGCTGCTGGCGATTGCCCTCGGGCATCTGCTGGGCGGCGTGGTGATTGCCCTGGCCTCGGCCCAGGGCCCGCGCATGGGCATCCCGCAGATGGTGCAGAGCCGTGGCCAGTTCGGGCGCTACGGCGCGCTGCTGATCGTGTTTTTCGCGGCGCTGATCTACATCGGCTTTTTCATTTCCAATATTGTGCTGGCCGGCAAATCCATCGTCGGCATCGTGCCCTCGGTGCCGGTGCCGGCGAGCATCCTGATCGGCGCGCTCAGCGCCACGGCCATCGGCGTGATCGGCTACCGCTTTATCCATACCTTGAACCGCATCGGCACCTGGGTGATGGGCAGCGCGTTGCTCGCCGGTTTTGTCTACATCTTTGCCCATGACCTGCCGGCCGACTTCCTCACCCGTGGCGGCTTCAACGCCGCCGGCTGGCTGGCCACGGTGTCGCTCGGGATCATCTGGCAGATCAGCTTCTCGCCCTACACCAGCGACTATTCGCGTTACCTGCCGGCGGACATCGGCATCACCCGGCCGTTTATTGCCACCTACCTGGGCGCAACCCTGGGCACCATCCTGTCGTTCGCCTTCGGCCTGGTGGCGGCGCTGGCCACACCGGAAGGCACCGAAGCCATGGTCGCGGTCAAGCAAGCCACCGGCGCGCTGGGGCCGATCCTGATGGTGCTGTTTTTGCTCAATATCATCAGCCACAACGCCCTGAACCTGTACGGCGCGGTGCTCTCGATCATCACCTCGATCCAGACCTTCGCCAGCCGCTGGACCCCCAGCATCAAGGTGCGCGTGGTGCTGTCAGGCGTGATCCTCGCCGGTTGCTGCTTGGTGGCGCTGGGTGCGTCGGCGGACTTCATCGCGCAATTCATCGGACTGATCCTCGCGCTGTTGCTGGTGCTGGTGCCTTGGGCGTCGATCAACCTGATCGATTTCTACCTCATCAAGCGCGGGGTGTATGACATTGCCTCGATTTTCCAGGCGGATGGCGGGGTGTATGGCCGATTTAACCTGCATGCGATCGTTGCGTACTTCATCGGGATCATCGTGCAACTGCCGTTTGCCAATACGTCGTTGTATGTGGGGCCCTGGGCCAACCTGGTGGAAGGCGCGGACTTGTCGTGGCTGGTGGGGTTGGCGGTGACGTGTCCGTTGTATTACTGCCTGGCGACGCGCAAGCAAACGCAGAAGGTCCGGGCGGCGAAGCTGGGTTATTCGGACTGAACCCTCACGTCACATCAAATACCCGGCGCTTGCCGGGTTTTTTTGTAGTCGGTTTTTCCGGGTGACGTAGGCAACTTCTCTATTTTTCTTTTCGCTTTCCGGCGTGTGTCCGGGCCGTATTCGCTTGCTTATATTCCGATGCCCTCTCTATTGGACGCGGGATGCAGGGCATGGCGCAGGGTTATATCAACGACCACACAATCGACTACAGCAGCTTGAAGTCCCATTTGATGGGAAGCGGTTTGAGCCGCCAGCGCTCCGACCATTTCAGTCGTTGAAGAAGATCCTCGGGGTCTCCACCAGAAGCTATTTGCATAAGGGTGAGATTGCCGGGTATGCCCAACGGATGGCGGCGATTGCCCGGGTGTCGAAGTGGTTGGGCAAGGGTATGTATGTGGGCCTGGCGATGGACGTTGGGGCGGCGGGATTGGAGATCGAGGAGGCGTGTATGACGGGGAGGGAGGCCCAGTGTCGGCGGGCCAGGTATGTGGAGACGGGGCGGTTGGCGGGTAGCGTGGCGGGGGCTGCCTGGATTGGCAATTTCGGTGCAAAGGTTGGGGGCAGCCTTTGCCGGATAGCTTTCGCGGTCGCCACCAAGGGGCGCGCCGAGTTGGCCTGTGGAATTATCGGTGGCGCTGCGGGAGGGTATGCAGGAGGTTCTTCTTTGGGAGATGTTGGTGCTTTCATGGGTGGAGAGATCGTAGAAGTCGATGGTGTTTTTTTATTTCAATCAGAGGGGGCTTAATAATGTCGCTCTTTCTTGTCTATAGCATCGTGCTGATGGCGGGGGTGTTCATCCTTCTGGGGCTGATGCTATACGCCGAATACAGAAAACTGGACGAGCTGGAAAGCTACTTCAGTGAGAACGAATGTGTTCGTAGGCACAAACGTTTTTGGAAAAGGAACCAACGGATCGATAAGTTTTACCGCATGGGGCTTATGATTGATTTCCTGTCTGATTCCAAGCGTTTTGTGAAAGCTGGCCTGGTCACCGAGGACGAGTTGGCATTAGTTCCCTTAGCGCTCAGAAGATGGGCCCTGTGGCCCTATCGCATCAGTCATATCTGGGTGGTTGGAACCGTCATCTGGGTCATTTGGTACAGAGGTTGATGCGACGCTGCGATGGTGGAACGGCCAGCTACAAACCAGCTGGCGCTCTCCCAGCCGCTGCCACATGAAGCATTCCAAAGCAAGCTCAATGCGCCCCGGCCGCCTTGTTCAAATCACTCTCCGCCCACTGCGTATACACACATGCATCCGCCGTGGCCCAGCGCACCCGCACCGGGTCGCCGGCCTTGAGCGGCATGCCCGCTGCCGAGAGCGCCTTGACCGCCATCGACGTACCGCCCAGGGTCTTCACCGCGCATGTCTGGCTCTCGCCCAGAAACAGCACCTCCCCGACAATCGCCGAGACTTCATTCCAGCCCGCCGCCAACGGTTGCTCGGCGGCCTGTTCGACGCTCAGCGCCAGGGCCTTTTCCGGGCGCACCATCAGCAATACGTCCTGCTCGGTGCGCAGCCCGCTGGTCATGCGGATCGACAGCGACTGCCCTTCGAACGACGCCGCCGCATTGCCCTGGGCCTTGAGCTTGAGGAAGTTGGAATTGCCCAGGAACGAGGCGACGAACGCGTTCGGCGGGTTCTGGTACAGGTCGAAACCGCTGCCCAGGCCGACGATTTTGCCGTGGCTGAAAATCGCGATGCGCTGGGACAGGCGCATGGCTTCTTCCTGGTCATGGGTCACATAGACAATGGTGATGCCCAGGCGCCGGTGCAGCTGGCGCAGCTCGTCCTGCAGGTCTTCACGCAATTTCTTGTCGAGGGCGCCGAGGGGTTCGTCCATCAGCAGGATACGTGGCTCGTACACCAGCGCGCGGGCGATGGCGACGCGCTGTTGCTGGCCGCCGGAGAGTTGCGAAGGGCGGCGATGGGCGAACGGTTCCAGCTGTACCAGCTTGAGCATGGCGTCGACGCGTTTCTCGCGTTCGGCGCTGGCCAGTTTGCGGATGGCCAGGGGGAAGGCGATGTTGTCGCGCACCGACAAGTGCGGAAACAGCGAGTAGCGTTGGAACACCATGCCGATGTCGCGCTTGTGCGGCGGCACGTTGACCAGGGATTGCCCGCTCACCAGGACCTCGCCGCTGCTCGGCGTTTCAAAGCCGGCGAGCATCGACAGGGTGGTGCTCTTGCCCGAGCCGCTGGAGCCGAGGAAGGTAAGGAACTCGCCGTCCTGGATGTCCAGGGAGATGTTGTCCACGGCGGCAAAGTCGCCGTAGTACTTGTTCAGGTTGCGCAGGCTGACCAGGGGTTGGCCGGGGTTCTGCGCGACATCTTGGATCACTGCACTCATGTTCTGCTCCTGGGCGCTTAGGCGCGGGTTTCAGTGCGCCGACGAAGGGCGGCGGCAATCACCATGACCAGTACCGACAGGCCGATCAGCAACGTCGAAGCGACGGCGATCACAGGCGTCAGGTCCTGGCGCAGGGTGGTCCACATTTTCACGGGAAGGGTTTGCAGCGTCGGGCTGGCCATCATCACGCTGAGCACCACTTCGTCCCACGAAACGAGAAAGGCGAACAGCGCACCGGCCACCATCCCTGGGCGAATCGCCGGGAAGGTCACCTTGAATACCGCCTGTACGCGCGAGGCGCCGCAGATCACCGCCGCGTCTTCAATCGACTGGTCGAACAGCTTCAGCGAGTTGATGATCGAGATGATGGTGAACGGCAGCGCAACGATCACATGGCTGACCACAAAGGCGAACATCGTGCCGGTGTAGCCGAGCTTGAGGAACAGCGCGTACACCGCCACGGCGATGATCACCAGCGGCACGATCATCGGCAGGGTGAACAAACCATAGAGCAGTTCTCGACCGGGGAAGCGCCCGCGCACCAAGGCAAAGGCGGTAGGCAACCCCAGCGCGACGGCGAACACCGTGGTCAGCACTGCCACCTTGAGGCTGGCCAGCGCCGCGTTCATCCAGTCGGGGTTGGAGAAGAACTGGCCGTACCATTTCAGCGTCCAGCCGGGCGGCGGGAACACCAGCCATTGCGACGAGCCGAACGACAGCAGCACGATAAACACGATCGGCAAGAGCAGGAACAGGCCAATCAAACCGGTGGTGGTGTAGAGGCCCAGGCGCAGCCTGCGGCTCATGGCGTTGGGGGTCAGGAGCATGACGGCTTACCTCGCGTTGCTGGCGCCAACCGGGGATTCCGGCTGAAGCTTCAGGTAGAAGTAGAACAGCACCAGCGTGATCAAAATCAGCAACGCCGCACCGGCACTGGCCAGGCCCCAATTGAGGAACGATTGCACCTGCTGGATGATGAACTCGGGCAGCATCATGTTCTGCGCACCGCCCAGCAGGGCTGGGGTGACGTAGTAGCCGAGGGACATCACAAACACCATCAACCCGCCGGAAAACAACCCCGGCCGGCACAGCGGCAGGAAGACGCGCAAGAAGTTGGTCCACGGGCTGGCGCCACAGATGGAGCCGGCCTGCAGGATCATCGGGTCGATGGCCTGCATGGTCGCCTGCAGCGGCAACACGATGAAAGGAATCATGATGTAGCTCATGCCGATTACCACGCCGGTGAGGTTATGCACCATCTCCAGCGGTTGATCGATGATGCCCATGGCCATCAACGCCTTGTTGATCACTCCCGAGGCTTGCAGCAATACCAGCCAGGAATAGGTGCGGGCGAGCAGGCTGGTCCACATCGACAGCAGCACGATACTCAGGATCCAACGGCCCCAGCCGCGCGGCACCAGGGTAATCGCCCAGGCCAGCGGAAAGCCCAGCAGCAGGCTGAACAGGGTCACCAGGCCGGCCACTGAAAAGGTATTGAGCAACACCCGCGCATACGCCGAGTTGGCAAACAGCTGTTCGTAGTTGCCCAGGCCCGGCACCGGCTCCAGCACGCCGCGCAGCAGCAGGCCGATCAGTGGCGCCAGGAAGAACAGGCCAAGGAACAGCAGCGCCGGAATCAGGTTGCTCGATCCGCGCCAACGCTGCGCCAGGGACGGCGCCCCGGCCTTCGCGCCAACGGTACCGCCGAGGGCGCCCCCGGCCGGCGTGGTTGCCGTCATTTTCATTTGACTAGCCATTCATTCCACCGTGTCGCAATGGCCGGACCGTTCTTGGCCCAGTAGGCGAAATCGAGGGTGATCTGGTCCTTGGCGTAGGCGGTCGGCAGATTGGGCGCCAG
This sequence comes from Pseudomonas orientalis, assembly GCF_002934065.1. Classification (NCBI taxonomy): domain Bacteria; kingdom Pseudomonadati; phylum Pseudomonadota; class Gammaproteobacteria; order Pseudomonadales; family Pseudomonadaceae; genus Pseudomonas; species Pseudomonas orientalis. The sequence continues at coordinate 2,264,429 of NZ_CP018049.1, forward strand.
GACCGAATCCAGGCGCTGCACGCTGTCGATGTTCACCGGCGCGTAGGCGGTCAGGTTGGAGAAATCCGCCTGGCCTTTGGCACTGCTGGCATTGGCCAGGAACTTCATCGCCGCCGCTTTGTTTTTCGAGCCTTTGGGCACCACGAGAATGTCGGCCATCACCAGGTTCTGCTTCCAGCTCACGCCCACCGGTGCGCCATCTTCCTGCAAGGCGTGAATGCGACCGTTCCAGAACTGGCCCATGCTGACTTCGCCGGAGGCCAGCAACTGTTGCGACTGCGCGCCGCCGCCCCACCAGACAATGTCTTTCTTGATGGTGTCGAGTTTGTTGAAGGCGCGGTCCAGGTCAAGGGGGTAGAGCTTGTCGGCTGCAACACCGTCGGCCAGCAGCGCCAGTTCCAGCACGCCTGGGCTTGGCCATTTGTAGAGGGCGCGTTTGCCGGGGTAGGTCTTGGTGTCGAACAAGGCGCTCCAGTCCTGCGGTTTGCCGGCGCCGAGCTTGCCTTCGTTGTAGCCGAGCACGAAGGAGAAGAAGAACGAACCGACGCCATGGTCGGAGACGAAGCGCGGGTCGATCTTGTCGCGCTGGATCACCGCGAAGTCGAGGGGCTCAAGCAGGCCTTCGGCGGCGGCGCGCAGGGCGAAGTCGGCTTCGACATCCACCACGTCCCACTGCACATTGCCGCTTTCGACCATGGCCTTGAGTTTGCCGTAGTCGGTGGGGCCGTCCTGGACCACGGTGATGCCGCTGGCCTTGCTGAAAGGATCGGCCCACGCCTGCTTCTGCGCATCCTGGGTGCTGCCGCCCCAGCTGACGAAATTGACGCTTTCGGCTGCCATGGCCGCGTGGGTGGCCACGCTCAACAGTCCCGCGAACAGCGCCGCGGTTGCACCTTTGTTCAACACCATGTTTACGCCCTCATTGTTGTGTTTATGAGCGGGGCTTTGCAGTGCCCGCCTATCGGGAGCAGTCGGTCCGGAGCAACTGGTTAAGGTCGTCCGGCCTATGGAATATCATATTATGGTATTCCAAACTTTGCGCAAGCACTTTGCCATACCGGCTATCTGCCAACGCTGGGTTTTCAGCCTCAGGTGAAGGGGATGCTTTCCACGACTTCCAGGTCGTAACCGGTCAAGCCTGCGTATTTGAGCGGTGGCCCGAGGTGGCGCAGTTTACCTACGCCCAGGTCCTGCAATATCTGCGCGCCGGTACCCACTTCCGAGTAAATCCGCGACTGCGAACGGCTGAACTGACGCGGCGCCTGGGTCAACTGCGGGACGCGTTCGAGCAAGGCCTGGGACGATTCATGGTTGGCCAGCACCACCACCACGCCGCAGCCTTCTGCCGCCACGCGTTGCAGGGCGGCCCACAAGGTCCAGTTGGACGGCCCGCTGTAGTCGGCGCCGACCAGGTCGCGCAGCGGGTCGATCACGTGCACACGTACCAGCGCCGGTTCATCGCGGCGCAGTTGGCCCATGACCATGGCCATGTGCACGCCGCCGTCGATGCGGTCTTCAAAGGTGATCAGGCGAAAGGTGCCGTGCACCGTGGGCAGGTCGCGCTCGCCGATGCGTACCACGGTGCGTTCGGTGCTGAGACGGTAGTGGATCAGGTCGGCGATGGTGCCGATCTTGATCCCGTGCTTGCGGGCAAAGGCTTCCAGCTCGGGGCGGCGGGCCATGGTGCCGTCATCGTTCATCACTTCCACGATCACCGAGGCCGGTGTGTGCCCGGCCAGGCGCGCCAGGTCGCAACCGGCTTCGGTGTGGCCGGCGCGGGTCAGCACACCGCCATCCCTGGCGCGCAGTGGAAAGATATGCCCCGGCTGCACAATGTCGGCGGGGCCGGCGTTGCTGTCCACAGCCGCCGCCACCGTGCGTGCGCGGTCGGCGGCGGAGATGCCGGTGGTCACCCCGGTGGCGGCCTCGATGGACACGGTAAACGCGGTGCTGAACACGCTGCCATTGCTGGGCACCATCTGCTCCAGGCCCAGGCGTTGGCAATGTTCATCGGTGAGGGTCAGGCAGATCAGGCCACGGGCTTCGCGGGCCATGAAGCTGATAGTCTCGGCGGTGCAACACGCTGCAGGCAGCAGCAGGTCGCCTTCGTTTTCCCGGTCTTCGTCGTCCACCAGCAGCACCATCTTGCCCTGGCGGTAATCTTCGATGATGTCGGCGATGCTGTTGAAGGGCATGGGGAGTGCTCTGCTTGTTGGTTGTATGTATTATGGTATACCACAAATTCCAAACAAGAGGATGTCTCGATGAAGGCCTATTGGATTGCCCATGTGGACGTGTCCGATGCAGAGCAATACACCCAGTACACCCAACGCGCGCCAGCGGCGTTTGCGAAGTTCGGCGGGCGCTTCCTGGCCAGGGGCGGGCGCAGTGAGGCACTGGAAGGCGGGCCGGCACGGCAGCGCAATGTGGTGATTGAGTTTGAGAGCTATGAGCAGGCGGTGGCGTGCTATGAGTCTGCCGAATATCAGGCGGCGAAGGGCCACAGAGCGGGGGTGGGGGAGGCGCAGATCATTATTGTGGAAGGGCTGGCGCCCTAGGTATACCTGGCCCAGTGTGGTCCAAATGTGGGAGGGGGCTTGCCCCCGATGGCGGTGGGTCAGCCAGCTTATCTGTAGCTGACACACCCTCATCGAGGCATAGGTATCTACACAACTCTGTAGCGCCCAACCGCGTAACCACGATGCGAAGCGAGTCGCTCTTGATCTTGATCTGCTTTTGATCCTAGGCGCCCCGTTAAACCACGCTGGCCGAACGCAGGCTTGAATCCGTGGGTAACCCGGCAGGACGCCGGGTTAGCCGCACTGGGCCAGGGATGGCCCATTGCGGCGGCCCACGGATTCAAGCCTGCGTTCGGGCACACCGAGCCTAGGCGAGGTGCCGAGTGGTGGGGCAAGAGCGTTTTGCTTACTTTTGCGCTTTTCAAAAGTGAGCCGCTGTAAAAGCGGAACCATTAGCAGCCGTTACCGCAGAAACGGATATGTACTCGGTCCAATCCAACATCCTGGTCGGCCCAGAGGCCGCCATCGGGGGCGAGCCCCCTCCCACATTAGGCTGAAGATCAGCGCATGAAGTGAATCTTGCCGCTGTCATCATTCCCCATGTAAATGCCATATACCCCCGCCTGGCGCTCTTCGATATAGCGCTCCAGAATCTGCCGGATCGCCGGATAGTAGATGCTGTCCCAGGGGATGTCCTCGGGGGCGAAGAAGGTGTAGGCCAGGGTTTCCGGGCCGAACTGGCCGGTGATCTCCAGCGCGATGGCGCGGAAGATGATGTACACCTCGCTGATCTTCGGCACGCTGAAAATCGAGTAGGGCGACACGATCTCGGCGCGCACGCCGGTCTCTTCCCAGACTTCGCGCAACGCCGCTTCTTCGGTGGTTTCGCCACCTTCCATGAAGCCCGCCGGCAGCGTCCAGGTGCCGGGGCGCGGGGGGATTGCGCGCTGGCACAGCAGGTATTTGCCGTCCTGCTCGATGATGCAGCCGGTGATGATCTTGGGGTTGATGTAGTGGATGTAGCCGCAGCCCCGGCACATCAGGCGCTCGTGGGTGTCGCCCGGTGGCAGTCGGTGACCGAGGTCATGGCCGCCGCAGGTCGGGCAGAAGCTGGGGCCGGGCACGGTCAGTGACCTATGCGCGGTTCTTTGAGCGCGATGGGCAGGGTGATCTCGGGGAGCTTGCCGGTTTCTTCCTGTTTGCGCTTGAGGTAATCCAGGGCCACGGCTGCCGCCGCACGTACGTGATCGACGCAGGCCTGGTGGGCGGCGAGGGGGTCGCCGCTCTTGATCGCCTGGACCATGCGCTCCATTTCCTGGTTGCTGGCGCCACGCCGGTTCTGCTGGGACACCGAGGTCGCGCGCAGATAGCTGATACGCGCCTGCAACTGGCGCAGCTGAGTGGCGGCCACGTGGTTGCCGCAGCCTTCGAGCAACACATCGTAGAAGCCCTGCACGGAGTCGATCACTTGCTGCAGTTCGCCTTCCTTGAGGGCCTTGCGGTTTTCCTCCAGGGCTTTTTCCAGGGCCTTGATGTCCTTGGCCTTGGCGCGCAGGGTGAACAGCTGCACGATCAAGCCTTCGAGCACGCAGCGCAGTTCATAGATATCGACGGCATCGGCCAGGGTGATGATCGCCACCTGCGGGCCCTTGGCATCGGCGAATTCCACCAGGCCTTCGGACTCCAGGTGGCGCAAGGCTTCGCGCACCGACGTGCGGCTGACGCCAAGGCGGTCGCACAGGTCGCGCTCCACCAGGCGGTCACCGGGCAGCAGCTGGAAATTCATGATGGCGCTGCGCAGTTTCTCCAGCACGATTTCGCGCAGGGTGACCGGGTTGTGATTGACCTTGAAGCTGTCGTCGAGGGGCGCGCGTTTCATGGGGTTTGCTCTGAATGTGGCGGTTAACTGGAGGCCTCGGCATCGGCTTCGGCGAAGGCTTCACGGGCCAGCCTGAAGCTGTCCACGGCGGCGGGAACCCCGCAGTAAATGCCGACCTGAAGCAGAATTTCGCGTATTTGTTCACGACTCAGTCCGTTGCGCAAGGCGCCACGCACGTGCAGCTTGAGTTCGTGAGGCCGATTGAGGGCCGAAATCATTGCCAAGTTTATCATGCTGCGTTCTTTAAGCGACAAACCCTCCCGGCCCCACACATGGCCCCAGCAGTACTCGGTGACCATCTCCTGCAGCGGTCGCGTGAAGTCGTCGGCGTTGTCGATTGAACGCTGTACGTAGGCTTCACCCAGGACTTGCGTACGGATTTTAAGGCCCTGTTCATACTTGTCGTTGCTCATGGTTCAGTGCTCCTCAGGCCAGGGTCGGCAGCGGGCCGAGCTTGCCTTTGTGATAGATCATCGGCGTGACCGGCTGTGTGGGCAGGATCAGGTTCTTCACCGCGCCGACAATGATCGCGTGGTCACCGCCGTCGTATTCGCGCCACAACTCGCACTCGATGATGGCCGTGGCGTTGGCCAGCAGCGGGTTGCCCAAGTCGCTCAAGTGCCACTCGATGCCCTTGGCCTTTTCCTTGCCTTTGCCGGCGAAGGCATAGGCTTCGGCGGTCTGGCCGGCGGACAGCAGGTGGATGGCGAAGCGCTTGCTGTCGCGCAGGATCGGGTAGGTGTCCGACGCGTAGTTGGGGCAGAACAGCACCAGGGCCGGGTCGATCGACAGCGCACTGAATGCGCTGGCGGTAATGCCGACGATGCCGCCGTCCGGGTCGAGGGTGGTGACCACCGTGACGCCCGAAGGAAACGAGCTCATGACGTCTTTGTAAATGCCGGGTTCGATCATGGGTGTGGCCTCTTAACGCATCACAAAGGGATCAGGCATGGGCGCCTGGGACAGGTTGATCCACACCGTCTTCAGCTCGGTGTAGGCCAGCACCGAATCGATGCCGCTTTCGCGTCCGTAGCCGCTGTTCTTGAAGCCGCCGATGGGCGCCATGGCCGAGACGGCGCGGTAGGTGTTGACCCAGATAATCCCCGAGCGCACGTCGCGGGCCAGTCGATGGGCGCGGCCCAGGTCGCGGGTCCAGATGCCGGCGGCGAGGCCGAACTGGGAGTCGTTGGCAATCGCCAGCGCTTGGGCTTCATCCTTGAAACGAATCACCGAAGCCACTGGGCCGAACACTTCTTCCTGCATGATTTTCATTGAGTTGGCGTCGCACTCGAACAGCGTCGGCTCATAGAACCAGCCTGCACCGAGGTTCTGCGGGCGTTTGCCACCGGTGCGCAGGCGTGCGCCTTCGGCGATGGCATCCGCCACCAGGCCTTCGACCACAGCCAGTTGCTGGGCGGTGGCCATGGGGCCCATTTCGCTGGCATCGTCCAGAGGGTTGCCGATGCGGATGCGCTCGGCGCGCTGCACCAGGCGCTCGACGAACTCGTCGTAGATTTCATCCTGCACCAGCAGGCGCGAACCCGACACGCAACTTTGCCCTGACGCCGCGTAGATACCGGCAATCGCACCGTTGATGGCGCTGTCGAGGTCGGCGTCGGCAAAAATGATATTCGGTGACTTGCCGCCCAGTTCCAGCGACAGTTTGGCGAAGTTCTCCGCACTGCTGCGCACCACATGCCGTGCGGTGGCCGCGCCGCCGGTGAAGGCGATTTTGCGCACCAGTGGGTGACGGGTGAGGGCGGCGCCGGTACTTGGGCCGTAGCCGGTCACCACGTTGACCACGCCCGGTGGAATGCCGGCTTCGAGGGCCAGGCGCGCCAGTTCCAGGACGGTCGCCGAAGCGTGTTCCGAGGGCTTGATCACGATGGTGTTGCCTGCCGCGAGGGCCGGCGCGAGCTTGATCGCCGTCAGGTACAGCGGGCTGTTCCACGGAATGATCGCGGCGACCACGCCCATGGCTTCGTGGACCGTGTAGGCGAACAGGTCCGGCTTGTCCAGCGGCAAGGTGCCGCCTTCGAGCTTGTTGGCCAGGCCTGCGGTGTAGTGGAAGAACTCCGGCAGGTAGCTGACCTGGCCGCGGGTCTCGCGGATCAGCTTGCCGTTGTCGCGACTTTCCAACTGCGCCAGTTGTTCGGTGTTCTGTGCGATCAAGTCACCCAGGCGGCGCAGCAGTTTGCCCCGTGCGGTGGCGCTGAGGCCGCGCCAGGCCAGGCTCTCGAAAGCCGTTTGCGCGGCCTGTACGGCGCGGTCCACGTCGGCTTCATCGGCATCGGGCAGTTGCGCCCACGGTTCGGCCAGGGCCGGGTTGAGGCTGTCGAAAGTCTTGCCGGACAGGGCATCGACCCATTCACCGCCGATGCACATCTGGAAGCGTGCGAGTGTCATGCAACGATCCCCTTTATTGGATTATTTTGGGTGTACACGGTGTCGAGGAACCCCAGCAGCAGGCTGTTGACCAGGCGCGGTGATTCCACCGGCATCATATGCCGTTGCTCGGCCAGCACCGCAACCGTGGCGCCGGGAATACAGTCGGCCAGTTGCCGGGCCATTTCCGGCGTCGAGCCGGGGTCCAGTTCGCCGGTGGCGACGAGGGTGGGCACGCGCAGGCCCTTGAGGTCGTCGGCGCGGTACATGTCCTGGGTCGCAAACAGCTCGTAGGTGGTGAGGTAGCCCTGGGGGTCGTTGCCCGCCAGGGTCTGGCGCAGCGCGGCGATCTGCGCCGGGTTGGCCGCCTGGTATTCAGGGCTGAACCAGCGCGACAGCGCCGCTTGCGCATTCGCATCCGGGCCGTGCTCGGCGGCCTGGGCCGTGCGCGCGATGACGCCGGCACGCTGCTCGGGGCTGCGGTTGAACACACTGTTGAGCACCACCAGGCTTTTGAGGCGGTCGGGGTAATGCAGGGCAAACGCCCGTGCGACCAGGCCGCCCATGGAAAACCCGATCACCGTGGCCTGGGGCACTTGCAGGTGGTCGAGCAGTTCCAGCAACTGGTCCGCATAGCCGAGCAACGGCGTGCCGGCGGCCGGGCGCGGGCTGGCGCCATGGCCGAGCATGTCATAGCTGATCACATGGTATTTCGTGGCCAGGCCAACGACTTGCCCGCCCCACATTTCTTTATTCAGGCCCACGCCGTGGATCAAAACCACAGGCTGGCCTTGGCCGGTCGCCAGGTAACTGGTGCCGGCCGGGGTGCGTTCAGCGGTGAGCCGAATCATGGAGCGCTCCTGCATGCTTTTTGTCATGGCCGGTGTTGCTTACTGGGCTTGTTCAGCCGCCAGCTCTTCCAGGTCGATATAACGGTTGCCGATCCGTGGGTGCAGGCGACCGCCATCGGCGCAGCCCAGCACCACGACGATTTCGTCGGCGCGCGGCGCGTCTTCGATCTGCATTTCCAGGGTGATGTAGTGCGAGCGCAGGCCTTCGTCGTCCTTGTGCATCATCGGAATCTGGATCGAGGTGCCCGGGCCGCCGCGCTTGTTGGTGAAGCTCAGGTAGCTCTTGGCCTTGACCGCTTCACGGTAGTGGTTGCCGAAGCGCAGGGTATGGATGATCGCGCTTGCGTGTTCGATCTCGCCATCGGCACCCACCACGGCCGCTTTGCCGTAGGCCTCGATGTTCTCGGCGCCGCCGATGATGGCGACCAGGCGCTCGACCATCAGCGCGCCGAGGTCGGAGCAGTTGGCACGAATTTCCGGCTTCAGGTCTTCGACGAAACCACGACCCAGCCAGGGGTTTTTCAGCACCACGGCCAGGCCGACCATTTTCACGGGCGTGTCGGAGGCTTTGCCGCCCTCGATAAAGGTCTCTTCTACATAGCTGACGATCTTGCGGATTTCGAAACTCATGGGCTGCTCCGTCTAAGTGAGGGTCTGCGTATGATGGTATACCATAATACGAGAAGCGCAATAGCTGTAGGGGCGAGCGTGCTCGCGAAAAACTCACAGGCACCGCGTTCATTCAGGAAGCACGCGTTATCGTTGAAGTTTTTCGCGAGCAAGCTCGCTCCTACAGTTGCTCGCTGGCAGTGCTTGAGGGGGGGAAGGGGTGCAGCGATCAGGCGGTGAAGGGCTCACCGCCTGCTTTGGGAGAGGACGTCAGAACTTGAAGCGGCCCACCAGACCGTTGAGCTGACCGGAAATGTCGGTCAAACGCCCCGAGCCGGTCTGCGCCGTATGCGCAAACTCTTCAACCAGCTGCGCATCGGCATGGATCTGCGCGATGTGCCGGTTGATCTCTTCGGCCACCTGGTGCTGTTCTTCGGCGGCCGTGGCGATCTGGGTGTTCTGGTCGCGAATCGAGTCCACCGAGCCACGGATCTTTTCGAAGCTGTCGCGGGCCTGCTGGATACGCTCGACGCTGGTGTGCGACACCAGCAAACTGCCTTGCATCTGTTGGGTGACTTCCTGGGTGCGGCGGGCAAGATTGCCCAGCAGGCTGTCGATCTCGCCGGTGGAGTCGGCGGTGCGTCGAGCCAGGGCGCGGACTTCGTCGGCCACCACCGCAAAACCACGGCCCTGGTCGCCGGCGCGGGCCGCCTCGATCGCGGCGTTGAGCGCCAACAGGTTGGTCTGTTCGGCAATCGAACGGATGGTGTCGAGGATGGTGTTGATGTTCTGGCTGTCCTGCTCCAGCAACTGCATGGTCTGGGTCGACTTCTGCAAGTCTTCGCTGAGCTTGAGCACGCTGCCGGTGGCTTCGCCGATGTGCTGCTGGCCGTTGTGTACGTCGCGATAGCCTTCGTCGGCACTCACCGCAGCGGCGCTGCAGGAACGGGCCACTTCATTGGCGGTTGCCACCATCTCGTTGAAGGCGGTGCTCACCAGTTCCACCGCTTCGCGTTGGCGACCGGCGGCCTGGTTCATGTTACTGGCCACTTCGCTGGTGTCGGCGGCGGCGGTTTGCAGGTCCGAGGACGCGTTGCCGATGCGTTGCACCAGTTGGGCAATCATGCCCAGGAACTGGTTGAACCAGCCGGCGAGGATGGCGGTTTCGTCCTTGCCTTGCACCTTGAGCTGACGCGTGAGGTCGCCTTCACCTTCGGCGATTTCCTGCAGGCCATCGGCCACGCCGCGAATCGGGCGCACGATCACGCGGGCGAAACTGGCGCCGACAATGGCGAACACGACGGCCAATACCGCGGCGATGGCCGCGATCAACCAGGTCAGGCGGGTCGCGCCGGCCATTACTTCATCGCGCTTGATCAGGCCGATAAAGCGCCAGCCCAGGTCTTTGGAGCTGACCACGTTGGCCATGTAGGCCACGCCGTCGATGTCGACCTGAGTCACGCCGTCGCCGCCCTTGGCCAGTTCGGCGTAGTTGGGGCCCAGGTCGGCCAGGGGCTTGAAGTTGTGCTTGGCATCGCTGGGGTCTACCAGCACGTTGCCGTTGTCTTCCACCAGCATCAAGTAGCCGCTGTCGCCCAGCTTGATGGTGCGTACCAGTTCAGTGAGTTGCTTGAGCGACACGTCCAGGCCGACCACGCCGAGGATATTGCCCGTGGCATCGGCGACGGTGCGCACGGTGCCGATCAGCACCACATCGTCCGGCGCCCAGTAGTAGGCACCGGTGCGCACGGTCTTGCCCGGTGCAGCGACGGCGGCCTGGTACCACGGGCGCACGCGTGGGTCGTAGTTGTTCAGCTTGGTGTCGTCCGGCCAGCTGGCGTAGCCGCCATCGCGCAGGCCCAGGGACAGGTAGGCGGTGCTGGGATGGCTTTTGGCGAACTGGTCGAATATCGCCAGCAGCTCGATATTGGTCGGTGTGAGGGGGATTTTCGCCCCATCCGCGCCGGCGTAGCTTTTCAGGTCCTTGGCCGCAACAACGCGCGGGTCCTTGGCCACGAATTCCACGTTCTGGCTGATGCCGTCGAAAAACTGCTTCATGCCATTGTCGATCTGGCGGATCTCGCGACCGCTGCTGTCGAGAAAGTTGGCAAGGGCGCCTTCGCGCACATTCAACACCACAATAACGGCGACCAGGATGACCGGCACGCACGCGATGGCCGCAAACGCCCATGTCAGCTTCTGCTTGATATTCATGACTTCACCCGCGGGTATTTATAGTTTTGGCAAGGGGGAAACGGTCGTGCTAAGCGTCGCATGCGTTGTTATGGGGCCGAGGCCATGCGTACCCTCGGTTTATCGACCGAGGGCGCCGGCACTTGAGGGGGAAGGGCGGGGACTCAGCCGATTTGATCGCCGGCCAGGGCGTCACGGCGCATGGACTGCAGGTTTTTCTCGATGGTTTCGCAGATGGCTTCCATTTGGATCTGATGTTCGCTGGAGCGAAACGGGCTTTGCAGGTCGGTGCCGATGCGTTCGATCGCCAGCAGCATGAAGCCCACCACCGTAGAGGCCAACGGGGTGAACCAACCGAGGGATTCCACCAGGCCCACCGGTACGATCAGGCAGAACAGCGAAATGAACAGCCGTGGGAAATACACGTAGGGGTAGGGCAGCGGCGTGTTGGCGATGCGCTCCATGCCGCCCTGGGCATTGGACAGGTCCACCAGGGTCGACTCCAGCCGCGCCAGGCGGATGCTGTCCAGATGACCGGCCTTGTATTCCCGGGCGAGCAAGGCGGCCGAGCCGGTCAGGATGTCGTTGGCAAAGTTGTTGGTGGCGCCATTGCGTGCGAATTCCTCGTCTGGGATGAACGCGCGCACTTCCTCCGGGCAGGGCTCGCCCTTGAGGTGCGCGGCCAGGCAATTCACATAGGCCACATGACGGCGCAGCAGGGTCGATTTGATCGGGTTCACTTCGCTGTCGGGGTCGTCCAGCAGGGTCAGCACCTGGCGCGCGAAGCTGCGCGAGTTGTTGACCATCGAGCCCCATAAAGTGCGCGCTTCCCACCAGCGGTTGTAGGCGCTGCTGTTACGAAAGCTGATCAGCACCACCAGCGCCGAACCCAGCAAGGTCAGGGGCATCAGCGGCAGGTTGATCTTGGAGTTGAGGAACAGCATGAAATCCACCGTGACGGCGATATCCCACAACAACAGCCAGAACAGGGCCCAGCCCACATAGCCCATGGTCTTGATGATCAGGCGGTATTTCTTGAGAAGGGCAGCTTTCAAACGAGAACCTCGCGCGTGCGTTTGGCGACAATGCCAGGTTACGACGCCGCAGGCGGATGAAGGTTCGCCCAACGAGACCTGGTTGGATGTTTTAGCGCGACGCCGGGGTGGATGTAACAGGAAGTGTCTTCGAACTGCCGATGGCAGGAGGCACCGGCAAACTGGAACAACTTTGGTACTGATGACGTCTTGCGCAGCAATCGCTGTACATTGCGTTCGAGGCAAAAAGCCATTAACCGCAGGGTTTACCACGTGATTTGTTTTGGGGCCGGGCTGCAGGGATTTCGTAGCTGAGATCAGGAATCAAGTTGGATGATCAGGGCTCTTTCATGCATGTCAGTTCGTTGAAGTCGGCTATGTGGAGTACCGCGCAAGCAATCGAACGTCATAAGGATTTTGAATCGTGCTTGAGAGCGCATTACCACGTGCTGCTCGTGCCCTATTCCAGACGACCGTTTTTCTACAAGAGTGCACTTAAGTACAGTCGTCTGATGGTGTCGTTTGCGTTATTGAGTGAGTACTTCGCCACACCGTTACCGTTGTTGTCCGAAGTTAAAACCCTGTGCGTGACGCGCAGGTATTGTTCAAAAAACAGCCTGGAATCAATGTTTCTGTTATTACGCGCGCTGGGCTTCATGGAGGTGGCGCCGCACCCGGAAGACAGCCGTTTCCGAGTGTATGCGCCCTCGGATGAAGCCTGCCGTGAAGCACGCTTGATGTTGAACTCGCTTACCGAGTCGTTGGCGCGGCTGTACCCTGACCGGGCGATATTCCGGAAAATGCGCGAGCTGGATGATCGCGGCTTCCTGGCCCTCTACTTCAGGGGCTTTGCCATCATTCTCGACGCCGACCTGACGGTCGATGTATTGCTGCCCGAGTGTTACTGGCTGGTGAAAAGAGACGCCGGGCACCTGTTGATGCTGGCCATTTATAACGATGCCTTTGCGCCGGAAAATGATCGGGCAACGTTCAGGTCATCGTCTTATCTTGCATTGGCCAAGCAACTTTCGGTGTCCAAGACCCACATTATCCGAATGGTTCAGGAGGGCGTTGAAAAGGGCTATTTCAAAGCGCACTCCAAGACCCGCCTGGAAGTGCTGCCACCCTTCGTCAGCCTGGTAAAGCGGTTCATGGCCTTTTCATTTGCGGTGGGCCTGCATGCTATTGAAATGGGAGCGTAAGGATGCCGGCTCACTTGAAGTTGAGACCCAGGATGCGCAGGTTACTGTCGCCTGCGGTCACGCAAGCCGAATGGATAGGCATCATTGCCTGGACAGGTATCGGTTGGATGCAGGCAACGCTGTTGGACCTGTATATGTTGAGTGTCACCCTTGCCCTGTTGCTTGTTTGCCGTGTTCATTCGCTGACGACGAACTTTCTACTGTGGCGCTTGCTGGGGGTGACCTACATCGTGCTGTTGTCAGTGGGGTTTGCCTATGTGATTCACTTGAATCCGCAATTGCGTATCTATGGCTTGCCCTTGGCGGTCACGCTGGTGGTCGGCAGCGCCATCCTGTTTATCAGCGTTCAGGACTATCTGGTCGGCGCGCTGTCGGTGTGGCTCATCCTGTGGTCGCCCATGCAGGCCGAGCTGTATGCCGCAACCCAAGGCTATCTGTTGATATTTTGCGCCTCGTCGGTGTCGATCGGTTTTATCCTCAGTTACTCGTACCTGAAGAACCTGCGTTCGGTGTTGCTGGTGGAAAGTGAGTTTCGCGCCTTGGCCGAGACCGATTACCTGACGTCTATCCTCAACCGGCGCGCGTTCATGCAGAGCTTCGAAAAGTTGCTCGACAGCGGCCACGGTGGCTACTTCATCATGCTCGACATCGACAGTTTCAAGGCGATGAACGACCGGTATGGCCACGACGTTGGCGACAAAATTCTGCGCGCGATGGCGCTCTGCCTGAAAAACGCCACAGGCAGCTACAGCTTTGGAAGGATCGGCGGGGAAGAGTTCGGCGTGCTGTTGCAGGGCGATGACCCGGCGTTTGCCTGCGAGTTTGTGCTGGATTTGCTGCAGGCGATCCGTTGCAGCGTCGCGGCCCCGCACAACTATACGTGCAGTGCCGGCATGGCGCGCTTTGCCTCAGGTGACGAACTGTCGATGGTACTCAAGATCGCCGACAAGAACCTGTATGGCGCCAAGCGCAATGGCAAGGACTGTGTGCATCTGGATGGCGCGCCGCTGCGGCCCGTCGCGGCCTGAAGCGCTGCCGGCGTGATTCAGCGCTGGGCCAGTACGCTGGCCAGCAACCCGGGGAAACGCTCCTCGAGTTCATCACGGCGCAATGAGTTCATGTGGGTGGTGCCCACATTGCGCGTGTTCACCAGGCCGGCGTCGCGCAATACCCTGAAGTGGTGGGACACGCTGGATTTGGGTCGCCCACCGTCCAGTTCACCACAGGTGGCTTCGGGCACGTCGGCCAGGCAGCGCACGATTTCCAGGCGCACGGGGTCGCTGAGGGCGTAAAGCAGACGCTCCAGCGTGAGTTCTTGCAGGGTAGGGTGTTTGAATGCGCGCATGGAGCAAATCATAACAGGGGGGTGGCACTGGACACCATAGTTCGATTACCATCGAACTATCGAATCAATCCACCTTTCCCTCGGAGTATCTGATGTCCGCATTATTCGAACCGTTCAAACTCAAAGACGTCACCCTGCGCAATCGCATTGCCATTCCACCGATGTGCCAATACAGGGCCGACGACGGCATGGTCAATGACTGGCACCACGTGCACCTGGCCAGCATGGCCCGTGGCGGTGCCGGCCTGCTGGTGGTCGAGGCCACCGCCGTCTCGCCTGAGGGGCGTATCACTCCAGGCTGCGCCGGTATCTGGAGCGATGCCCATGCCGAGGCGTTCGTGCCCATGGTCAAGGCCATCAAGGCGGCGGGGTGCGTACCGGGTATCCAGATCGCCCACGCCGGTCGCAAAGCCAGCGCCAACCGCCCATGGGAAGGCGACGACCACATCCCTGCGTCCGATGCCCGTAGCTGGGAAACCATCGCCCCGTCGGCGATTGCGTTCGGCGAGAACCTGCCCAAGGTGCCGCGTGCCATGACCCTGGACGATATCGCCCGGGTCCGGCAGGATTTCGTCGACGCCGCCCGTCGCGCCCGTGATGCCGGTTTTGAGTGGATCGAACTGCACTTCGCCCATGGCTACCTGGGCCAGAGCTTTTTTTCCGAACACTCCAACCAGCGCACCGACGCCTACGGTGGCAGCTTCGACAACCGCAGCCGCTTCCTCCTGGAAACCCTGGCCGCCGTGCGCGAAGTCTGGCCGGAAAACCTGCCGCTTACCGCACGCTTCGGTGTGATCGAATACGACGGTCGCGATGAGCAGACCCTCACCGAGTCCATCGAATTGGCTCGCCGTTTCAAGGCCGGTGGTCTGGACCTGCTGAGCGTCAGCGTCGGGTTCACCATTCCCGACACCAACATCCCGTGGGGCCCGGCCTTCCTGGGCCCGATCGCCGAGCGTGTGCGCCGCGAAGCGGGTATTGCGGTGACGTCGGCGTGGGGCTTTGGTACGCCGCAACTGGCCGAAGGCGCGCTGCAGGCCGGGCATCTTGACCTGGTGTCGGTGGGCCGTGCACACCTGGCCGATCCGCATTGGGCGTACTTTGCGGCCAAGGAACTGGGCGTGGACAAATCCTCCTGGACCTTGCCGGCGCCTTATGCGCATTGGTTGGAACGCTATCGCTGAGGCCAGTAGAAAGCGTTTTTGCGCACATCTAAATGTGGGAGGGGGCTTGCCCCCGATAGCAGTGGGTCAGTCTAAGTATTTTTGACTGATGCACCGCCATCGGGGGCAAGCCCCCTCCCACATTTGTTTTTCATCCATCAGACAATCCGCGCCACTTCGTACAAAGCTGATACACGAAAAATAACAAATGAGAACGGATATCAAACGAGAATGCATTGATATATGATGCGCGGCGAATTCTTGGCAGGTTTGCCGCCCCATCTGGCTCATTCACTAGGTTCAACATCCATGCGTCGTACCCTGATTTCCATCTGTGTGCTGCAGGCGTTTTCCCCGTTCAGTTGGGCAGATAGTGTCCCCACCGAAAAAACCAGCCTTGAGTTGCAAGCGACCACTGTGACCGGCACGGCGGATTTCGAGACGGCTCAAGGACCGGTCAAGGGCTACCACGCCACACGTTCAGCCAGTGCGACGCGTACCGACACTTCGATTCATGAAACCCCGCAGTCCATCAGCGTGGTGTCCAAGGAGGTGGTTGAGGACATTGGCGCAACGCGCCTGCAGGATGCCCTCGACTATGCCGGCGGCGTGGGGCGTGCCAACAACTTCGGCGGCCAGGGCCTGACCACCTTCACCGTGCGTGGCTTTACCACCGGTGAGTTCTACCGCAACGGCTTCCCGATCAACCGCGGGTACCCGAACATGCCGGATGCCAATTCCATCGAGCGCCTGGAGGTATTGCGCGGCCCTGCGACCATGCTCTACGGCCGTGGCGATCCGGGTGGCACGTTCAATGTGGTGTCCAAGCAGCCGCTGGCCGAACGCAGCGTCACCCTCGGCAGCCAAGTCAATGACCAGGGCATGCAGCGCGGCACCCTGGACGCCTCCGGTCCGCTGGACGAAGAGGGCCGCCTGGCCTATCGCCTGAACGTGGTGGGCGAGGGCGGCGACACCTTTCGCGACCATGTCGAGACCGAACGTTACGGCGTGGCGCCGGTGATCACCTGGCAGGCCAGCGATGACACCAAGGTGATCTTCGAAGGCGACTTCATGCGCAACAATCACCCGCTGGACCGTGGTCTGACGCGCTTTCCCAACCAGCGCGGCACGCCGTCGCGCGATACGTTCTGGGGCGACAAGGACGCGGGCAAGCTGCACAACGACAACAACATGGCGCAATTGCGTTTCGAGCATGCGCTCAACGACAACTGGACCCTCGGCGGCGGCTTCCAGTGGCTGGACGGCAGTTTGAAAGGCAACGCCATCGAAGCCAACGGGCCGGGCAGCCTGGGCGCCGATGGCCGCACCCTGCAACGCAACTTCAACTACCGCAAGCTGGAGTGGACCGACAAGGACTACCAACTCAATCTGACCGGGCATTTTTCCACCGGCGCGTTCGATCACACCTTGCTCACGGGCGTCGAATACGAGGATTACGACTACAAGTCGATCATCCAGCGTTCCAGTGCGGCTGCGGGGACTTACCCGATCGACATCTTCAACCCGGTCTACGGCCAGCCTCGTCCAGCGCTGACCCGCACGCCCACCCACGACAAGGAAAACCTTAAGACCTACGCCGTCTTTGTGCAGGATCAGGTCGCTTTGACCGAGCGTTTGAAAGTGCTGGCGGGTGCGCGCTTCGAACGCTTTGAGCATGATTACGAAAACTATGTGCCAGCAGGCAAGAGCTGGCAGGCCGCCGACAACGCCGTTACCCCGCGTGTGGGTATGATCTACGACCTCACCGACACCGTCGCGGTGTATGCCGACGCCGCCCGTTCGTTCAAGCCCAACACCGGCGCAAGCCGCGAAGGTGGCGGTTTTGCACCGGAGAAAGGCAAGTCCTACGAGCTGGGTATCAAGTGGGAAGCGCTTGACCGCCAACTGAGCGTCGACGCGGCGATCTACCAGATCGACAAGAAAAACGTGCTGACCACCGACCCGGTTGACAATACCTTCAGTGTCGCCGCCGGCCAGGTGCGCAGCCGCGGGTTCGACCTGAACGTGGCGGGCAACCTCACACCCGAGTGGCGCATGATCGGCGGTTACGCTTACGTGGATGCCGAAGTCACCCGCGACAATACATTGCGCTCCGGCACCCGCTTGATGAACATCCCGCGCAACAGCTTCAGCCTGCTCAACGTCTACGAGTTCCAGGACGGCGCGCTGAAAGGGCTGGGCCTTGGCGCCGGCGGCAAATACGTCGACCAGCGCGCGGGCCAGACCGCCAATACGACCTTCTCGATGGACGCCTACACCGTGGTCGATCTGCTCGGTTACTACAAAATCAATGAACAGGTACGCGTCAATCTGGACGTGAAAAACCTGTTCAACCGTGAGTATGAGGAAGGCGCCTTCGGCAATATCTACGCCTACCCAGGCGCGCCGCGTACGGTGCAGGTCGGAATCGCCTACAACCTCTAAATATGAACGCACATCCAAATGTGGGAGGGGGCTTGCCCCCGATAGCGGTGGGTCAGTCAGATTATCTGGTACTGATACACCGCCATCGGGGGCAAGCCCCCTCCCACATTTGATCCCGTTTACTTACACTCCGGGCCCGTTACAGCGGCGTCAACACATTCATCACCGTATCCAGCGCCACGCGGGTGTCATCCAGTTGCACCAGCGAGGCATGCCGCGCGCCCAGCGCGTCACGGTTTTTTATCGCGGTCAGAATCGCCTTGTGCCGGGGCAGGCTCAACCCCTGGATATCCGGGCGGCGGTTGGTGATGTTGATCGATTCACGCAACGGCAGCGACAGCATGTTGCACATGTAGGCGAGCAGGTCGTTGCGGGTGGCGTCGGCAATCGCGCGGTGAAAGTCCAGGTCGGCCTGCAACAGCTCGTCGTGAGTCTTGGCGGTTTCCATGCCCTGGTACGCGTGTTCGATGGTGGCGATGTCTTCATCGGTGGCGGTGGTCGCGGCCATGGCGGCGATTTCCGGTTCGAGAATGCGCCGCACCCCGGCCAGGGTATTGAAGAATTCACTGTGGGGCGTGGACTGCATCAACCAGGACAGCACGTCCGGGTCGAGCAGGTGCCATTTCAAGCGTGGCCGCACTACGGCGCCCACCCGGGGCTTGGAATACACCAGGCCCTTGGCGCTGAGCACCCGCGTCGCCTCGCGGAGCACCGAACGGCTGACCTTGTATTCCTCGCACAGCGTGGCTTCCATGGGCAGTCTTTCTTCCGGCTTGAAGCGACCGGAAACGATGTGCATGCCCAAGTCCTGAACGATCTGGGCATGCATGCTCTTGCGCGGCTTGGGCGGCTGGTGATCCATAACGACGGGCAGGCTCTGGCTTAGATTCGCCGCATCATAGCATCCCAATTAATGGGAATGCCGTGGGACTTCGGCGCCACGGCAGCCCACCAGGAAGTCAAAGTCGCAGCCCTGGTCGGCCTGCAGCACATGGTCGATGTACAGCTGGCGATAGCCGCCGACGATGAGTTTTTCAGTGGGCGCCAGGTCCGCCATGCGCGCCGCCAGCTCTGCGTCCGGGATGTCCAGGTGCAGGCGGCCGTTGGCGCAGTCCAGTTCGATCCAGTCGCCTTCCTTCACCGCGGCCAACGGCCCGCCGGCCGCCGCTTCCGGCGCCACGTGCAGCACCACCGTGCCGTAGGCCGTGCCGCTCATGCGCGCATCGGAAATACGCACCATGTCCGTCACGCCCTGGGCCAGCAGCTTGGCCGGCAGGCCCATGTTGCCGACTTCAGCCATGCCTGGATAACCCTTGGGCCCGCAGTTTTTCATGACCAGGATCGAGTTGGCGTCCACGTCCAGTTCCGGGTCGTTGATGCGTGCCTTGTACATGTCGAAGTTTTCGAACACCACCGCGCGGCCACGGTGCTGCATCAGCTCGGCGCTGGCGGCCGATGGCTTGAGCACCGCTCCCAGGGGCGCCAGGTTGCCGCGCAACACGCAGATGCCGCCGTCGGCGCGGATCGGGTTGTCGAGGGTGCGGATCACTTCGTCCTGGCCGTAGATCGGCGAGTCCTTGGTGTTCTCGCCCAACGACTTGCCGTTGACGGTCAAGGCATTCGGATGCGGGATCAGGTCGGCTTCGCCCAGGCGGCGCAGCACGGCGGGCAGGCCACCGGCGTAGTAGAACTCCTCCATCAGGAAGCGCCCCGACGGCTGCAAATCGACAATGGTCGGCATGCCACGGCCGATGCGCGTCCAGTCATCCAGGTCGAGCTCGACGCCGATGCGCCCGGCGATGGCTTTCAAGTGAATCACCGCGTTGGTCGAACCGCCAATGGCCGCGTTGACGCGAATCGCGTTTTCAAACGCTTCTTTGGTGAGGATCTTCGACAGCTTCAAGTCTTCGCGCACCATCTCCACCGCGCGCATGCCCGACATGTGCGCCAGCACATAACGCCGCGCATCCACCGCCGGAATCGCCGCGTTGTGCGGCAGGGAGGTGCCCAGCGCTTCGGCCATGCAGGCCATGGTCGACGCGGTGCCCATGGTGTTGCAGGTACCCGCCGAGCGCGACATGCCGCCTTCGGCTGCGAGGAAATCATCCAGGGTAATGGTGCCGGCCTTGACCTGTTCGCTGAGCTGCCACACTACCGTGCCCGAGCCGATGTCCTGGCCCTTGTGCTTGCCGTTGAGCATCGGCCCGCCGGTGACGACGATGGCCGGCACATCACAACTGGCGGCGCCCATCAGCAGCGCGGGGGTGGTTTTGTCGCAGCCGGTCAGCAGCACCACGCCGTCAATCGGGTTGCCGCGAATCGCTTCTTCCACGTCCATGCTCGCCAGGTTGCGCGTGAGCATGGCGGTAGGGCGCAGGTTGGATTCGCCATTGGAGAACACCGGGAATTCCACCGGGAAGCCACCGGCTTCGATCACGCCGCGTTTGACGTGCTCGGCGATCTGGCGGAAATGCGCGTTGCACGGGGTCAGCTCCGACCAGGTGTTGCAGATGCCGATGATCGGCTTGCCATGGAACTGATGGTCGGCAATGCCCTGGTTCTTCATCCAGCTGCGGTACATGAAGCCGTTCTTGTCGGCAGTACCAAACCACTGGGCGGAGCGTAGGCCGGGCTTTTTATCAGACATGATCGATTCTCTTATTGTATGACTATATGTTCTAACCGTAGCTAAACATAAGCGCAAAAACCAAGCTTTGGAAGAGTTGTTTTGTAAATAGTCCTACTATATAGTCTTTCTCAACTGAGGTATGACCCTGGCGGATTTTCGCGAGAGGCGTCCCCCGAGCTTCTATAAAAACAACAATCGGAGATCGACCCCATGAGCCAGGAACTGCGGCTTATTCGGCGCATCACGCTGAAACTGATTCCCTTCCTGATCCTGCTGTACCTGATTGCCTATGTGGACCGCTCCGCCGTGGGCTTCGCCAAGCTGCACATGGGCGCCGACGTCGGCATCGGCGATGCGGCCTATGGCCTGGGCGCCGGGTTGTTCTTCATTGGCTACTTCCTGTTCGAGATTCCCAGCAACCTGATGCTCGACCGCTTCGGCGCGCGGCGCTGGTTTGCGCGCATCATGATCACCTGGGGCACCATCACCATCGGCATGGCCTTTGTGCAGGGGCCGCACAGCTTCTACGTGATGCGCTTTCTGCTCGGCGCGGCCGAGGCGGGGTTCTTTCCGGGCGTGCTGTACTACATCACCCAGTGGTTCCCGGTGCGCCATCGCGGCAAGATTCTCGGGCTGTTCATTCTGTCCCAACCCATCGCCATGATGATCACCGGCCCGGTGTCGGGCGGCCTGCTGGGCATGGATGGCATCCTCGGCCTGCACGGCTGGCAGTGGCTGTTTATCGTGATCGGCACCCCGGCGATCCTGCTGACCTGGCCGGTGCTGCGCTACCTGCCGGACGGCCCCAAGCAAGTCAAGTGGATGAGCGAGGAGGAGAAGGCCTGGCTCACGGGTGAGTTGAACAAAGACCTGCAAGCCTACGGCCAGACCCGCCACGGCAACCCGCTGCATGCGTTGAAAGACAAGCGCGTGTTGCTGCTGGCGCTGTTCTACCTGCCGGTGACCTTGAGCATCTACGGCCTGGGCCTGTGGCTGCCGACCTTGATCAAGCAGTTCGGCGGCAGTGACCTCACCACCGGCTTCATCTCCGCCGTGCCTTACCTCTTTGGCATCATCGGTCTGCTGATCATCCCGCGCAGTTCCGACCGTCTGAACGACCGTTACGGCCATCTCGCCGTGCTCTATGTGCTGGGCGCCATCGGCCTGTTCTCAAGTGCCTGGCTGAGTGCGCCGGTGCTGCAAATGGCGGCGCTGTGCCTGGCCGCATTCGCCCTGTTTTCCTGCACGGCGGTGTTCTGGACCTTGCCGGGGCGCTTCTTCGCCGGCGCCAGTGCGGCGGCGGGTATTGCGTTGATCAACTCGGTGGGCAACCTCGGCGGCTACATCGGCCCGTTCGTGATCGGTGCGCTCAAGGAATACACCGGCAACCTGGCTTCGGGCCTGTACTTCCTGTCGGCGGTGATGGTGTTCGGGCTGGTCTTGACCGGCGTGGTCTACCGTGTGCTGGAGCGCAAGCATGTGCTGCCCGTTGACCAATTCGCCGCCAGCGCCCGCGGCGCCACACGACCTTAACCTGGGAGAAAATTCATGCGTTTAGTTCAGTTCGAGTCAAGCAACGGCGAACGCCGCGTCGGCGTCGTCGAGGGCAGACAACTGCGTGAGGTGCGCACCGCGCGCAGCGTGCGCGAGTTGGCCCTGGCCGCCATCGAAGCGGGCGTGGGCCTGGAACAACAGGTGAACAGCCTCGGCCTGGGCGACAGCCATGACTATGCGAGCCTGCTGGCCGACCTGAAGGTCCTGCCGCCGCTGGATCATCCGGACCCTGCACACATGCTCATCAGCGGCACCGGGCTAACCCACCTGGGCAGCGCTTCGGCGCGGGACAAGATGCACCAGGCCGGCGACGAGACCGCCTTGACCGACACCATGCGCATCTTCAAATGGGGCGTGGAGGGCGGCAAGCCGGCGGCCGGCCAGGCGGGCGTGCAACCGGAGTGGTTCTACAAGGGCGACGGCAGCACCGTCGTGCGCCCGGGCGCAGCCTTCCCGGTGCCGCCGTTTGCCGAAGACGCCGGTGAAGAGCCGGAAATCGGCGGCCTTTACGTGATCGGCCCGGACAGCAAGCCCTATCGTGTGGGCTTTGCGGTGGGCAACGAATTCTCCGACCACATCATGGAGCGCAAGAACTACCTGTACCTGGCCCATTCCAAACTGCGCAGTTGCAGCTATGGCCCGGAGGTGCGCGTGGGCGAGTTGCCCCAGCACTTGTCGGGCACCAGCCGTATCCTGCGCAACGGCGAGGAAATCTGGCGGAACGAATTCCTCAGCGGCGAGGCCAATATGTGCCACAGCCTGGAAAACCTCGAATACCACCACTTCAAATACCGCCAGTTCCTCAAGCCTGGCGATGTGCATATTCACTTCTTCGGCACCGCCACGCTGTCATTTGCCGACGGTATACGTACCCAGGCCGGCGATGTGTTCGAGATCAGCCAGGCTGAGTTCGGCGCGCCGCTGGTCAACCGTGTCGGCAGCAGCGAAGCGGCATTCGAACCCGGCAACGTCATCACCCTTTAAAGGAGAGCCTCATGACCCAGTTCCTCGGCCACAATTTCATCGGCGGCCAGCGCAGCGCCAACGGCAGCGTCAAGTTGCAAAGCGTTGACGCGACCACTGGCGAAGCCTTGCCCCAGGATTTCTACCAGGCCACCCCGGAGGAGGTGGACGCCGCCGCCAAGGCCGCCGCGCAGGCTTACCCGGCGTACCGCGCCCTGAGTGCCGCGCGCCGCGCACAGTTCCTGGATGCGATCGCCGACGAACTGGATGCCCTGAGCGATAACTTCATTGAGTTGGTTTGCCGTGAAACCGCACTGCCGGCAGCGCGCATCAAAGGCGAGCGCGGGCGTACCAGCGGCCAAATGCGCTTGTTCGCGACCGTGCTGCGTCGCGGTGATTTCTACGGTGCGCGTATCGATAAGGCACTGCCTGATCGCCAGCCGCTGCCGCGCCCGGACCTGCGCCAATACCGCATCGGCCTCGGCCCGGTCGCCGTGTTCGGCGCCAGCAACTTCCCCCTGGCGTTTTCCACGGCCGGTGGCGATACCGCGGCGGCGTTGGCGGCAGGCTGCCCGGTGGTGTTCAAGGCCCACAGCGGCCATATGGCGACGGCTGAACAGGTCGCCGATGCAATCATTCGCGCTGCGCAAGCAACCGAGATGCCCGCCGGTGTATTCAACATGATTTTTGGTGGCGGCGTCGGCGAAGCGCTGGTCAAGCACCCGGCGATCCAGGCGGTGGGCTTTACCGGCTCGCTCAAGGGCGGCCGTGCCCTGTGCGACATGGCCGCAGCCCGCCCGCAACCGATCCCGGTATTTGCCGAGATGTCGAGCATCAACCCGGTGATTGTATTGCCCCAGGCCCTCAAGGCACGGGCCGAAAGCGTGGCCCGCGACCTGACCGCTTCGGTGGTGCAAGGCTGCGGTCAGTTCTGCACCAACCCAGGCCTGGTGATCGGCATCGCTTCGCCCGAATTCAGCGCATTCACCCAACAAGTGGCGCAGCTGATCGGCGAGCAACCGGCGCAGACCATGCTCAACGCCGGCACCCTGGGCAGCTACGGCAAGGGCCTGGAAAAACTCCTGTCCCACCCTGGCATTGAACACCTGGCCGGCAACGCGCAATCGGGCAACCAGGCGCAGCCGCAACTGTTCAAAGCCGATGTACGCCTGTTGATCGACGGCGACGAAGTGCTGCAGGAAGAAGTCTTCGGCCCCACCACGGTGTTTGTCGAAGTCGCCGACCAGGCCCAGCTCAGCACCGCCTTGCACGGCCTGCACGGGCAGTTGACGGCGACGATCATTGGTGAGCCGGCCGACCTGCAACAGTTCGCCGAGCTGACGCCGCTGCTGGAGCAGAAAGTCGGGCGCATCCTGCTCAACGGATACCCCACCGGCGTGGAAGTCTGCGATTCAATGGTGCACGGCGGGCCGTACCCGGCCACCTCCGATGCCCGTGGCACCTCGGTCGGCACCTTGGCCATCGATCGTTTCCTGCGCCCGGTGTGCTTCCAGAACTACCCTGACAGCCTGCTGCCCGACGCGCTGAAGAACGCCAACCCGCTGCGTATCCAGCGGCTGGTGGATGGCGCGCCGTCTCGCGAATCGCTGTAAGTCACCCGGAGGCTTCATGACATTGAGCGCAGTCACCTCACACCGTGCCCGGTTGGGCGAAGGGCCATTCTGGGATGTGCTTTCCCAGGCCCTTTATTGGGTGGATATCGCCGCCCGGCAGGCGCTGCGCCTGATGGACGGGCAGTTGCGGGTCTGGCAATTACCCGAGCACGTCTCGGCGTTCATTCCCTGTGAAAGCGGCGATGCACTGGTGACCCTGAGCAGCGGTGTGTACCGGCTGGACTTGAGCACCGAAGCCTTGACCCTGCTGTGCGTGGCAGACCCGCAAGCGGGCAACCGTGGCAATGAAGCGCGCTGCGATGCCCAGGGCCGACTGTGGCTGGGCACCATGCAGAACAATATTGGCGAGCAGGGTGAAGACCTGCCGATCACGCGACGCTCCGGCGGGCTGTTTCGCATCGATGCCGATGCGACGGTCACGCCGTTGCTCAGCGGCTTGGGCATTCCCAATACCTTGCTGTGGAACGAGGAGGGTAGCCAGGTGCACTTTGGCGACAGCCTGGATGGCACGCTCTATCAGCATTCGATCCACGCCGATGGCCGGCTGGCACCCGCACAGGTGTGGTTCGGCCCGCACGAACGCGGCGGGCCGGACGGCTCGGCCATGGACACTCAAGGCTATATCTGGAATGCGCGCTGGGACGGCAGTTGCCTGCTGCGCCTGGCGCCTGACGGTGAGGTGGACCGCATCATCGAACTGCCGGTCAGCCGGCCCACCAGTTGCGTTTTCGGTGGAGCGGATCTCACCACCCTGTATATCACCAGCGCCGCGAGCCCCCTGGGTCACTCCCTGGACGGTGCGGTGCTGGCCCTGGAAGTTGATGTCCCTGGAAAACCTTGCACTCGCTTTGCCGGATAAACCCTGTAGGAGCGAGCTTGCTCGCGAAAAACGTCAACGATAACGCGTTCATCCTGGATGAACGCGGTGCTCTCAGGTTTTTCGCGAGCAAGCTCGCTCCTACACAAAAACATAAAACAACAACAAGGAGTCACCCGTATGAATCGTCGTCGTGGTTTGCGTTCCCTGTGCTGCGCCGCTGTGGCGGTCTCGGCCATGAGCTTGAGCGGGCTGTTGCTGGCCGCTGAAGAAGTGAAGATCGGCTTCCTGGTCAAACAGGCCGAAGAACCCTGGTTCCAGACCGAATGGGCCTTCGCCGAAAAAGCCGGCAAGGAGCACGGTTTCACTGTGATCAAGATCGCCGTGCCGGATGGCGAGAAAACCCTCTCGGCCATCGACAGCCTGGCCGCCAACGGCGCCAAGGGATTCGTGATCTGCCCGCCGGACGTGTCCCTCGGCCCGGCCATCGTCGCCAAGGCCAAGGTCAACGGCCTCAAAGTAATGGCCGTGGACGACCGCTTCGTCGACGCCAAGGGCAACTTCATGGAAGACGTGCCGTACCTGGGCATGGCCGCGTTTGAAGTCGGCCAGAAACAGGGCGCCGCGATGGCCGCCGAAGCGAAAAAACGCGGCTGGGACTGGAAGGACACCTACGCGGTGATCAACACCTTCAACGAACTCGACACCGGCAAGAAACGCACCGACGGCTCGATCAAATCCCTGGAAGAAGCCGGCATTCCCAAGGACCATATCCTCACCGCCGCGCTTAAAACCCTCGACGTGCCCGGCAGCATGGACGCCACCAACTCGGCCCTGGTCAAGCTGCCCAGCGGCGCGAAAAACCTGATTATCGGCGGCATGAACGACAACACCGTGCTCGGTGGCGTACGTGCCACTGAAAGCGCCGGCTTCAAGGCCGCCAACGTCATTGGCATCGGCATCAATGGCACCGACGCCATCGGCGAATTGAAGAAAGCCGACAGCGGCTTCTTCGGCTCGATGCTGCCAAGCCCGCATATCGAGGGCTACAACACCGCGCTGGCGATGTACGAGTGGGTCACCACCGGTAAAGAGCCCGCCAAATACACCGCCATGGACGAAGTGACCCTGATCACCCGCGCCAATTTCCAGGAAGAATTGACCAAGATCGGGCTGTGGAAATGACCGCTGCGGCCCTGCGTTTTGACGGTATCGGCAAAACCTTCCCTGGGGTCAAGGCGCTCGATGGCATCAGCTTCACCGCGCACCCGGGGCAAGTGCACGCCCTGATGGGCGAGAACGGTGCGGGTAAATCGACGCTGCTGAAGATCCTGGGTGGTGCCTATATTCCCAGCAGCGGCACGGTGCAGATCGGCGAGCAGGTCATGGCCTTCAAGAACGCCGCCGACAGCATTGCCAGCGGCGTGGCGGTGATTCACCAGGAGCTGCACCTGGTGCCGGAAATGACCGTGGCCGAGAACCTGTTCCTCGGGCATTTGCCGTCGCGTTTTGGCGTGGTCAACCGCGGCGTGCTGCGTCAGCAGGCGCTGGCGTGCCTCAAGGGCCTGGCCGATGAAATCGATCCCCAGGAAAAGCTCGGGCGCCTGTCCCTGGGCCAGCGCCAACTGGTGGAAATCGCCAAAGCGCTGTCCCGTGGCGCCCATGTGATTGCCTTCGATGAACCGACCAGCAGCCTGTCGGCGCGCGAGATCGATCGCTTGATGGCGATCATTGCGCGCCTGCGCGATGAGGGCAAAGTGGTGCTCTACGTGTCGCACCGCATGGAAGAAGTGTTCCGTATCTGCAATGCGGTGACGGTGTTCAAGGACGGGCGCTTCGTGCGCACCTTCGAGGACATGAGCGCGCTGAGCCACGATCAGTTGGTGACCTGCATGGTCGGCCGCGATATCCAGGACATCTACGACTATCGCCCGCGCGAGCACGGCGACGTCGCCCTGAACGTCGACGGCCTGCTCGGTCCCGGCCTGCGCGAGCCGATCAGTTTCAATGTGCGCAAAGGCGAGATCCTCGGCCTGTTCGGGTTGGTGGGGGCAGGGCGCACGGAACTGTTCCGCCTGCTCAGCGGCCTGGAGCGTGCCAGTGCCGGCCGCCTGGAGTTGTGCGGTGAGCCGCTGCAATTGCGTTCACCGCGCGATGCCATCGCGGCCGGTGTGCTGTTGTGCCCGGAAGACCGCAAGAAGGAGGGCATCATTCCGCTGTCCAGCGTCGCCGAAAACATCAACATCAGTGCCCGGGGCGCGCATTCGGCGTTCGGCTGGCTGCTACGCGATGGCTGGGAAAAGGGCAACGCCGACGGGCAAATCAAGGCCATGAAGGTCAAGACGCCGAGCGCCGAGCAGAAAATTATGTACCTGTCCGGCGGCAACCAACAAAAGGCCATTCTTGGCCGCTGGCTGTCGATGCCGATGAAGGTGCTGCT
This sequence comes from Pseudomonas orientalis, assembly GCF_002934065.1. Taxonomy (NCBI): domain Bacteria; kingdom Pseudomonadati; phylum Pseudomonadota; class Gammaproteobacteria; order Pseudomonadales; family Pseudomonadaceae; genus Pseudomonas; species Pseudomonas orientalis. The sequence goes on from NZ_CP018049.1 coordinate 2,292,091, forward strand.
GCTGGATGAGCCCACGCGCGGTATCGATATCGGCGCCAAGGCCGAGATTTACCAGATCATCCACAACCTTGCGGCCCAGGGTATTGCGGTGATCGTAGTGTCCAGCGACCTGATGGAAGTCATGGGCATTTCCGACCGCATCCTGGTGCTGTGCGAAGGCGCCATGCGCGGTGAACAACTGCGCGAAAACGCGACTGAATCCAACCTGCTGCAGCTGGCCTTGCCGCGCGGCCTGGCGAACTGAGAGACGACCATGACCCTTCAAAACAACGCGTTGCCGTCGGCACGCAAACCCCTCGATCTGCGCGCACTGCTCGACAACTGGGCCATGCTGCTGGCGGCGGTGGGCATCTTTGTGCTGTGTGCCTTGTTGATCGATAACTTCCTCTCGCCGCTGAACATGCGCGGGCTGGGCCTGGCGATTTCCACGGTGGGCATTGCTGCGTGCACCATGCTGTTCTGCCTGGCTTCCGGGCATTTCGACTTGTCGGTGGGCTCGGTGATTGCCTGCGCCGGCGTGGTGGCGGCGATTGTGATGCGCGATACCGACAGCGTGATGCTGGGCATCGGCGCAGCGCTGTTGATGGGCCTGATGGTGGGCCTGATCAACGGCATCGTTATCGCCAAGCTGCGGGTTAACGCGTTGATCACGACCCTGGCGACCATGCAGATCGTGCGTGGCCTGGCCTATATCTTTGCCGACGGCAAAGCGGTGGGCGTGTCCCAGGATCAGTTCTTCGTGTTCGGCAACGGCCAGTTGTTCGGCGTGCCGGTGCCGATCCTGATCACCATCGTGTGCTTCCTGTTCTTCGGCTGGTTGCTCAATTACACCACCTACGGGCGCAACACCATGGCCATCGGCGGTAACCCGGAAGCGGCGTTGCTGGCCGGCGTGAACGTTGATCGCACCAAGATCCTGATCTTCGCCGTGCACGGTTTGATCGGCGCGTTGGCCGGGGTGATCCTGGCCTCGCGCATGACCTCCGGCCAACCGATGATCGGCCAGGGCTTCGAGCTGACGGTGATTTCGGCCTGTGTGCTGGGCGGGGTGTCATTGAGTGGCGGTATCGGCATGATCCGCCATGTGATTGCCGGGGTGTTGATCCTGGCGATCATCGAGAATGCGATGAACCTGAAAAACATCGACACGTTTTATCAGTATGTGATTCGCGGCTCGATCCTGCTGCTGGCCGTGGTCATCGACCGCATGAAACAACGCTGAATCCAAGTTATCTGGAGATCAAATGTGGGAGGGGGCTTGCCCCCGATAGCGGTGAGTCAGTTGATGCATCTGTAGCTGACCCACCGCAATCGGGGGCAAGCCCCCTCCCACAGTTTTAATCGGCAGTGAATTTAAAAATGGTGTTCTGGGTATAGGTTTGCCCTGGGTTCAAGCGAGTCGAGGCAAAACCAGGCTGGTTAGGTGCATCCGGAAAATGCTGGGTCTCCAGGGTGAACCCGCTCCAATGCTGGTACGCCTTGCCGCCCTTGCCCTTCATCGAACCGTCCAGGAAGTTGCTGGTATAGAACTGCACCCCAGGCTCGCTGGTGTAGAGCTGCAAGCGCCGACCCGACTCGGGGTCATGCACCTCGGCCGCCAGCTGCTTGACGTCACCCTTGGTATCCAGGGCCCAGTTGAAGTCAAACCCGCCCTGTTTCGGCTCGGCAAACTTGAGCTGCGGGTGGTCGTTCTTGATGTGCTGGCCGATAGGTGTGGGCTTGAGGAAGTCCATCGGCGTGCCCTTGACCGGCGCCAGTTCGCCGGTGGGGATCAGGGTGGCGTTCACCGGGGTGTAATGGCTGGCGTGCAGGGTGGCGACCTGCTTGAGGATGTCGCCATTGCCCGCGCCGGCCAGGTTGAAGTAGCTGTGGTTGGTCAGGTTGAGCACGGTCGGTTTGTCGGTGGTGGCCTTGTAGTCGATGTGCAGTTCGTTCTTGTCGTTCAGGCGATAGGTGACTTCGGTTTTCAGGTTGCCGGGGAAGCCCATTTCACCGTCCTTGGACAGGTAGGTGAGGGTGACCCCGACCGAATCCTTGTCCTTGAGCGGCTTGGCTTGCCACACCTGCTTGTCGAAGCCCTGGGCGCCGCCATGCAGCGAGTTGGGGCCGTCGTTGAGCGGCACCTGGTAGCGTTTGCCGTCGAGTTCAAAGGCACCGCCGGCCAGGCGATTGCCGAAGCGGCCAATGGTCGCGCCGAAAAACGCGGTGCCGGCCTGGTAGCCCTGCACGTCGTCAAAACCCAGCACCACGTCGTCGACCTTGCCGTGTTTGTCCGGCACCTTCAGCGACTGCAGCACACCGCCGTAGGTAATTACCGTGGCTTGCATGCCATGGCTGTTGCGCAGCACGTATTGTTCGACGGCGGTGCCGTCGTTGGTTTTGCCGAAGGGTTTGTGTTCGCTGCTCAAGCCGGCGGCATGTGCGCCGCCGCTGGCGATCAGCATGGACAGCGCCAGGCCGGACAGCAGGTATCGAGGGTGCTTCATGGTCGAACTTCCTTTTGTTGTTTTAGGATTGAATAGTTCTACTAATGTGCGATATTTCGTCACTTGGACAGCGAATTTATAGCCTTTAACGCCGATTTCGTAAAATAAAATAAGACTAATTGATCGAGGCATCACGTTATGAGTACTGAGCACGCCCTGTATCCCGACCTCAAGGGCAAGACCGTAATGATCTCCGGCGGGGCTTCCGGCATCGGCGAATTCATGGTGCGGGCCTTCGCGGCCCAGGGCGCCAAGGTGGCCTTCGTGGACCGCGCACAAAGCCAGGGCGAACGCCTGGCGGCACTGTTGAACTCCAAGGGGCATACCGTCGAGTTCGAATGCTGCGATATCACCGACGAGATTGGCTATCGCGCGGCGATCGGGCGTTTCGAACACTCCCTGGGCCCGATCACGGTACTGGTCAACAACGCCGCGAACGATGTGCGCCATACCTTGGAGGAAATCGACTCGGAGATGTTCGACCGCCTGATTGCGGTCAACCTCAAGCACGCGTTCTTTGCCGCCAAGGCCGTGGCACCGATGATGAAACACGCCGGTGGCGGCTCGATCATCAACCTCGGCTCTGTCGGCTGGATGATGGCCTCCGCCGGCTACCCGGTGTACGCCGCCAGCAAGGCCGCCGCCCATGGCATGACCCGCGGCCTGGCTCGGGAGCTGGGGCCGCACCGCATCCGCGTCAACACGCTGGTGCCGGGTTGGGTGATGACGGAAAAGCAACTGGCCATGTGGGTGGACGACGCCGCCCGCGAGCTGATCGCCCGCAGCCAGTGCCTGCCGGGCAGTGTGATGCCTGAGCATATCGCCAATATGGCGCTGTTTTTGGCTTCCGACGCCTCGGCGATGTGTTCGGCGCAGAACTTTATCGTGGATGGTGGTTGGGTGTAGAAACGCGACTATCAAACGATGAGGATGAAGTGTGGGAGGGGGCTTGCCCCCGATAGCGGTGTGTCAGCCAGCTTATATGTTGTCTGGTACACCGCCATCGGGGGCAAGTCGAATCGTCGCACCGCCCCTCCCACATTTGAAAAGCGGTGCTGCTCCAGGCCTTCATATCGAACGCCTGGCAGCGCCGGGCGGCTGTCCGGTAATGCGCTTGAAGGCACGGCTGAACGCCGCCTGGGAGGTATAGCCGAGGCGCTGCGCCACGGTTTCGATGGGCATGCGCTCCAGGGTCAGCCATTGGCTGGCCAGGCGCATGCGCAGTTGCGTGGCGTAGCGCAGTGGCGGTACGCCGAGGACGGCCTGGAAGCGATCGGCGAATACCGAGCGCGAGGTATGACACTGGTCGGCAAGCTCCGCCACGCTCCAGTCGTGGCCCGGTTGCTGGTGCAGGGCGAGCAGGGCGCGGGCCAGGCGCGGGTCGCGCAACGCCGCCGCCAGGCCCGAGGCGTTGCCGCAGGCGCACTCGACCCAGCCCCGTACGATCATCGCTGCCACCACATCGGCGAGGCGCGCGAGGATACCGGCATAACCCACGCGCGCCGTGGACACTTCGCGTTCCATGACCGCCAGGATCGGCATCAGCCCCGGGTAACGCTGGCCTGCGGTATCAATCAGCATCAGGGCCGGCATCAGGTTGCCCAGACCCTGGAGGCTGCCAAGCTCGAACTCCATGCATGCGCTGAACAACAGCCGGTCGGGGACGGTATCGGGTGACGCATCCACGGCGCAGACGGTATCCCCCAGCGGTGCGCTGTCGAAATGGCTGATGTCCTGCACAGCGGCATCCGCTTCGGACAGCAACGCGTGCGCGCCGCCATGGGAGACGAACACCGCGTTGCCGGCCGACAGTGCGAAAAGGCTGCCGTCCTCAGCGCGCAGCGTGGCGCGACCGGCCGCGAGGAAGTGGAAATAGGCGTGGCCCGGCTTGGCGCCAAAACCGATGCCGAACGTAGGCCCGGCCTGAATGCGCCGGTACTGCACACCCCGCAGGCGCATGCCGCGCAGCAACTCATTGATCAGGTCGGAGGAAGCGGTGAAAGCGTCCACTGAAGTCATATTCGGGGTTTCAGTCAAGGATTCAAGGTTCTGCATCATAGATCATCCTGATCGGGCTACCTAGACTGAGCGTCACGTTAATGACTGCAGGAAGACTTGTTATGACTGATTGTGCAGCCCATGCGCCTGCGGGCGTTGTGGCAGAGCCGGCCTGGCTGGCGGTATTTTCCCTGGCGATGGGGGTGTTCGGCCTGCTGACGGCTGAGTACTTGCCGGCCAGCCTGTTGACGCCGATGGCCCTGGACCTGGGCGTTACAGAGGCGCTGGCCGGGCAAGCCGTCACCGTCACGGCGGTGGTCGCGCTGTTTGCCGGTTTGCTGGTGCCCGGGCTGACCCGTGGTATCGACCGGCGCATCGTGCTGCTGGGCTTTTCCACGCTTATGATCGCCTCCAACCTGCTGGTGGCGTTGTCCTCCAGCCTGACGGTGCTGTTGTTGATGCGCATCCTGCTGGGCATCGCCCTCGGCGGTTTCTGGAGCATGGCGGCGGCGGTGGCGATGCGCCTGGTGCCTGCGGCGTCGTTGCCCCGTGCGCTGTCGATCATTTTCAGCGGGATCGCGCTGGGCACCGTGGTTGCTGTGCCGCTGGGCAGCTACCTGGGTGGCCTGTACGGCTGGCGCAGTGCGTTTATCGCGGCGGCCGCCGTCGGCCTGGTAACCCTGGCGTTCCAGTCGTTCACGCTGCCGCGCCTGGCGCCCAATGGCACCGCGCGCCTGCGCACCGTGCTGCACGTGCTGCAGCGCCCCGGCATCGCCATGGGCATGTTCGGCTGCGTGCTGGTGCACACCGCGCATTTCGCGCTGTTTACTTATATCCGGCCGTTCCTGGAAAGCACCACCGGGGTCGGTACGGAAGGGCTGGCGCTGATGCTGCTGGGTTTCGGCGTAGCGAATTTAGCCGGCACGCTGTTCGCCGGTTGGTTGCTGGTGCGCCATCCCCGGGCAACGCTGGTCTTGATGCCGGTGCTGGTGGGCATTGCGGCACTGGCGCTGGTCTGGCTGCCTGCGTCACTGCCGACCCAGGCATTGCTCCTGGCGCTATGGGGCATGGCGTTTGGCGGCGTGCCCGTGGCGTGGTCGAACTGGGTCGCGCGAGCGGTGCCGGATCAGGCCGAAAGTGCCGGAGGCATGGTGGTGGCGTCGGTGCAGTCGGCCATCGCCGCGGGCGCTGCCGGTGGCGGGTTGATGTTCAGCTTCAGTGGCATTGGTGGCGTGTTTGTCGGTGCGGGTGTGTTGATGCTGCTCGCGGCCTTACTCATCGCACTGCGTGTGCAGGTTCCAGGGCAAGAAGGGGATCTGGGTGTGACGCGCCATCAGTCTTTGGTTTAGTCTGAAACCCTTCGTTGATCGCAAACGCCCTAGGAGCACTGAGCATGGCTGACTACGTACCCCCCAAGGTCTGGACCTGGGACGCCGAAAGCGGCGGCACCTTCGCCAGTATCAACCGGCCCATCGCCGGCGCCACCCATGAAAAAGCCTTGCCGGTGGGCAAGCACCCCTTGCAGTTGTATTCCCTGGCCACCCCCAACGGGCAGAAGGTCACCATCCTGCTCGAAGAGTTGCTGGCCCTCGGGCACACCGGCGCCGAATACGACGCCTGGCTGATCAAGATCGGCGACGGCGATCAGTTCGGCAGCGGCTTCGTGGGGGCCAACCCGAATTCGAAGATTCCGGCGTTGATGGATTACAGCGGAGCTGCGCCGATTCGCGTGTTCGAGTCGGGCGCGATCCTGCAATACCTGGCCGAAAAATTCGCGGCGTTCTTCCCCGCCGAACCTGCGGCCCGTGCCCAGTGCCTGTCGTGGCTGTTCTGGCAGATGGGCAGCGCGCCGTATCTGGGCGGCGGCTTCGGGCATTTCTATGCGTATGCGCCAAGCAAGATGGAGTACCCGATCAATCGCTTTGCCATGGAGGCCAAGCGGCAGCTGGATGTGCTGGACAAGCGCCTGGCGGTGAGCGAGTACATTGCCGGGGATGAATACACCATTGCCGATATCGCTATCTGGCCTTGGTACGGCGGGTTGGTGAAAGGGCGCTTGTATGGGGCGGCGGAGTTTCTGTCGGTGCATGAGTACAAGCATGTGTTGCGCTGGGCCGATGCGATTGATGCGCGGCCGGCGGTGCAGCGTGGACGGCGGGTGAATCGGGTGTCGGGTGACGATCAGTTGGCTGAGCGCCATGATGCACGTGATCTGGACTGAGTGAAAACCAATGTGGGAGGTGGCTTGCTCCCGATGGCGGCCTCTCAACCGACGGGTATCCATCTGACACACCTCGGTCCAAATGTGGGAGGGGGCTTGCCCCCGATGGCGGCCTCTGGGCTGGCCAGTATCTTGGATCAGACCGAGTACATATCCATTATTTAGGTAACGGCCACTTAGGGTTCCGCTTTTACAGCGGCTCACTTTTGAAAAGCGCAAAAGTAAGCAAAACGCTCTTGCCCCACCACTAGGCACCTCGCTTAGGCTCGGTGTGCCCGTAATCCGCCATGGATTTGGGGGGCCGCCGCCACGCGCCATCCATGGCGCGGGGCGGCTAAACCGGCATCCCTGCCGGTTTACCCCCCAAATCCATGGCGTATTCCGGCCAGCGTGGTTTAACGGGGCGCCTGAGATCAAAAGCAGAGCAGATCAAGAGCAGATCAAGAGCGGCTCGCTTCGCATCGTGGATACGTTGTTTGTGTGGGAGGGGCTTGCCTTCGATTTATTTGTAGCGTTGTTCGAAGACGGCCACCTGTTCGGGCTCTATCAGCTCGAAAGGCACCCACACCTCCGACTCAATCGGCTCGCCCTTGATCATCCGCACGGCTGCCTGCACGGCCTGGGTCGCCTGGGCTTTGGGGTCCTGGAACACCGATGCGCTGAGCACGCCGCGCCGGATCGCCGCGAGTCCATCGGGCAGGCCGTCGATCCCCACAATCGCCACTTCGCCCTTGGCCTTGCCTGCCTGCTGTAAAGCCATGGCCGCGCCAATCGCCATTTCATCGTTGTTGGCCACGATCGCGTCGAACTGGGTGCCCGCCAGCAACCAGTTGCTGGTCAGGTCCATGGCCTTGCTGCGTTGCCATTCGGCGCTTTGCTGCTCAACGATCCTGATGCCCGGAAATTCCTTGAGCACCTGCCTGGCGCCTTCAGTGCGGTCGCGGGTGGCGTTTTGCGCCAGGTCGCCCATGATGATCGCCACGTTGCCCTTGCCGCCGAGTTTTTCCGCGAGATAGCGCATCTGCAATTGCCCGGCCTCAATGTCGTTGGACGCCACGGTGACCACACCCTTGGGCAATGTGCGTTCATCCGGGTGACGGTTGACGTACACCAGCGGGGTGTTGCTGGCGACGGCGGCACGGGTGATGTTGGCGGTGGCGGCGGTGTCCACCGGCAGTACGATCACGGCGTCGACGTTCTGGTTGAGGAAACCTTCGACCTGATTGAGCTGACGCACCACGTCGCCCTGGGCGTCCTCGAACTGTATCTGCACGTCCTGTTGCGCGGCGGCCGCTTCAAGGCCGGTGCGCACGTAGGTCATGAAGTTATCGTCGACCCGCGCGATGCTCACGCCGATGCGATACGCGGCAAAACTCCATTGGCTGAACAGCAGTAACAGCGTGGCAACAATCAATGAATAGCGATGCATAAGGTGTTCCTCTTGTTGTTATAGGGTGAACGCCTGGCGGAAACGCTCCAGGGCCCTGTCGCTGGCGCCGCTGGCCCAGCCTTCCAGGCCGACCACGCCGCTGTAGCCCATGGCATGCAGCGCCCTGGCAATCGCCGGATAGTGGATTTCGCCGGTGCCGGGCTCCTGGCGTCCGGGCACGTCGGCCACCTGGATTTCTCCGATGGCGGGGCCTGCGCGCTGGACCAGTTCGATCAGGTTGCCTTCGCCGATCTGCGCGTGGTACAGGTCCAGGTTCATCTTCAAATGCGCGCTGCCCACCGCTTCGATCAGGGCCAGGGTGTCGGCGGCACGGGCGAACGGGGTGCCGGGGTGGTCCAGCTCGGTGTTGAGGTTTTCCAGCAGGAACACACGGCCGGCGTCCTCGCCCAGGCGTGCGATCTTTTCCAGGGTCTTGCAGGCGCTCAGCCACATGCGCCCGGAGGTGTGGCTGACGGGCTGCACCGGCAGTCCGCCGTCACCCAGGCCGGTGCCGTGCAGATTGAGGCTGGGGCAGTTGAGGCGCTCGGCAATGCCCAGGGATTCGCGGGCGCTGTCGAGCAAGTGGCGGATACCGTCAGGGTCGGTGAGCGTGCCGCTGATGTAGCCGGTCATGGAGGTGAAGTCCGCGCCTGTCGCGGCCAGGGCGTTGATGTCCTTGTCTGTCCAACTCCAGATTTCGGCGCTGAAACCGAGTGCATGAATGCGTTTGACCCGCTCCACGAACGGCAGGTCCAGGAACACCATCTCGGCACTGACCGCCAGCTTGAACGGGATCACAGGCTCACCGCCGTGCCTTGCTCGTAGGATTCGATACACGCGCGCGCAATCGCCAGGGCGGCGCGGGCATCTTCACCGCTGGCCAGGGGTTTGGCGCCGCTGCGCAGGCAGTCGACAAAGTGGTTGAGCTCGGCGATGTAGGCGTCGCGCAACAGGTCGGTGTCCAGGCGCTGGGTGTCGGCCTGGATGCCTTGGACCTGGTAGCGCACGAGGTCGGATGCCTGCACGCCGCCCATGGTCAGCATGCCGGCGCTGCCGAACACTTCACCGCGTACATCGTAGCCATATACGGCCTGGAAGCTGGCTTCGGCGGTGGCAATCGCACCGTTATCGAAGCGGATCGTGACCACGGCGGTGTCGAGCAAGCCTCGGCTTTTGTATTCCGGGGCGATCAGCGCGTCGGCCATCACCTGCACCTGCACCGCTTCGGCACCGGGGTTGAGGTAGCGCAGGGTGTCGAAGTCGTGGATCAGGGTTTCCAGGAAAATCACCCATTGCGGTGAGGCGCCAGGGTTCTTCAGCGCCGGGTCGCGGGTCAGTGAGCGCAGTAACTGCGGGGTGCCGATGCGTCCTGCGGCAACATCAAGGTGAGCGCTGCGAAAGCTCTTGGCGAAGCGCCGGTTGAAGCCGACCTGCAGGGTCACACGGGCATCGGCGGCGGCGGCGATGGCGCGGTCGGCTTCATCGAGGGTGATGGCCATGGGTTTCTCGCAGAAAATCCCCTTGCCGGCGCGGGCGGCGCTGATCACCAGTTCGGCATGGCTGCGGGCGGGGGCGGCGATGAGGATGCCGTCGATGTCCGGGTCGTCGAGCAGTTGCTGTGGGTCGTTGTAGACCTTGTCCACACCCAGCTCCGCCGCCAGACGCGCGGCTTGCCCTGGGGTAGGGTCGGCGATGGCGGCCAGGCAGGCGCCGGGGATGTGGCGGGCGGCCGTCAGGCCGTGGAAGCTGCCCATGCGACCGGCACCGATCAAGCCCAGGCGGATGCGTTTGGTATTCATGTGTGACCCCTTTTTATTGTTGGCCTCAGGACAATCCTGGTTGGCAAAGAGGCAGGAGCAAAGGCTGTGCCAGAATATAACTAGCTGATATTTATAGAGTTTAAAAAATATAGTGTTCATTTAAATGACATGTCTATGCTGACATGTCGAAAACATGAACATGGAGCCCGCTTATGAGCGCTGCGATCAGTGCGCAAGACCTCGACTACCTGACGGCGCTGGGCCCCGCCGCGCTGAACGATGGCCCGGTCGCCGCGTTGGAACAGGCGTGGCAGGCCTGCCTGCGCGGCCAGGTGCAACGCCCGCGCGAGGTGCGTCAATTGATCTGGGACTCCTGGCTGCGCAGCCTCCAGGCCGGCATTGATCCGGCCGACAACGCGTACCGCTTCGTCGCCGCCGACCGCCTGACGGCCACGCTGGCCAGCCACCGCGTGCTGATCGACGCCGCCGCGCAAGTCATGCAGGGCTTGCTGGCGTACAACCCACGCGGGCATATCAACCTCACCGATGCCGAGGGCACCACCTTGCATTTCTGCGGGCTGGATATCACCCCCGTGGGCAGTCGACTGCTCGAATCGGTGCAGGGCACCAACTGCACCGGCCTGGCGCTGGCTGAAGATCACCTGGTGTATGTGCTGGCCGAAGAAAACTTCGCGGTCGGCCTGCGTCAACGCCGCATGCACTGCGCCGCCGCGCCGATCAAGAACGCCCAGGGCCAGACCCTGGCCGTGCTGACGCTCACCGCCGAACCCGGCTGGTTTCACTTTCATACCCTGGGCACCGTGCAGGCGGCCGCTGAAGCCGTGTCGCGGCAAATGGCGCTGCAGGCGTTGCTGGAAGAACAGCAGACCGTGCTTGAAGTGCTCAACGAAGGCCTCGTGGTGGTGGATGAACGCGGCTGCATCAAGGCGCTCAACCGCTATGCCCGGCAGTTGTTCGGGGTGGGACTGGAGCTGATTGGCAGTCCCTTCCAGCACCTGGGCCGCAGTGAATTGAGCGAGACGCTGGGTGAGGCTGTGCGCGACCTGGATTGCACATTCCACTTGCATGACCGCAGCCAACTCGCCTGCCTGGTCTCGGTGTGCCCACTGGAGCAGGGCGGGGTGATCGTGTCGCTGCGCGAAAACCGGCGCATCCGTGAAATCACCCGGCGCATTGTCGGCACCCAGGCGCGGTATACCTTCGACACCATCCAGGGCAGCTCGCGGGCGATCCAGGATGCGCTGCACCTGGGGCGCATCGCCAGCCGCAGTGATTCCACCACGCTGATTCTCGGGGAAAGCGGCACCGGCAAGGAGTTGTTCGCACAGGCCATCCATAACGCCAGCGAGCGTTGCCACGGTCCGTTCGTGGCGGTCAACTGCGGTGCGATTCCACGGGACCTGGTGCAGAGTGAACTGTTCGGGCATGTCGAGGGCGCGTTCACCGGTTCGGCCCGTGGCGGCTCGGCGGGCAAGTTCGAGCTGGCCGATGGCGGCACCATCTTCCTGGATGAGATTGGCGACATGTCCTTCGACGCCCAGGTCAGCCTGTTGCGGGTGTTGCAGGAAGGTGAAGTCGCGCGGGTCGGCGCAAAAAGCGCACGCCAGGTGGATGTGCGCATCATCGCCGCCACCCACCGCAATCTCAGCCAGGCAGTGGCCGACGGCGCGTTTCGCGAAGATCTTTATTACCGCCTGAATGTGCTGAACCTGACGGTGCCGCCGCTGCGGATGCGCCGCGAAGACATCCCGCTGCTGGCGCGGCACTTCCTCAAGCGCTGCGCGCGCTCGTTGCGTAAAACGGTGCAGGGCTTCGCGCCGGACGCGCTGGCCTTGCTTTGCGCCCATGCCTGGCCGGGTAACGTGCGCGAACTGGAAAACGCCATCGAACGGGCAACCAACCTGGCCATGGGCGAGTTGATCCAGCCGGGCGACTTGCCGCTGGACAGCAAGCCCCGTGCGCTGGCCCATGGCTATGCGCCGCAACCCACCCAGGACCTGAGCAGCCACGAAATGCATGCCATCGTCGCCGCGCTCAAAAGCACCGGCGGCAATATCCGCCTGGCCGCCCGTCAGTTGAACGTGTCCCGGGGCGGGCTGTACAACAAGATGACTCGGTTCGGGTTGAATGCCGGAGATTTTCGCAGGCCGGTGGGCGGTTACTAATGTGGGAGGGGGCTTGCTCCCGTGACGGCCGGACAGTCAACGCGTATTTACCTGACGTTCCGAGGTAAAAATGTGGGAGGGGGCTTGCCCCCGATGGCGGTGTGTCAGTCACTGATGTACTCACTGACTCTCCCTCATCGGGGGCAAGCCCCCTCCCACATTTGGACCGAGGTGCGTCAGATGGATACCCGTCGGTTGAGAGGCCGCCATCGGGAGCAAACCCCCCATTCGCCGTCCATGCCTCAGGCGCCCATATTTTCCGAGGTAACAATGTGCGGCGCAATATACACCCGATGCCGCATTGCATCGAACCCCTCGGCGCTCTGCAATTGCACCAGCAACTCCACCAACGCCACCGCCGTCTGGCGCGGCTGCGAATCCATCACCACATCGATCAAGCCGCGGCTCAGCGCCTGGCGCGACAATTCGGTGGACTCCTGCAGGATGCAGCACAACGCCGGGCGCTTGGGCAGTTGCGCCAGGGCGTTGATCACGCCGTCACCGCCACCGCCCACCACGCACAACCCGCGCAGGTCGGTGTGGCGGCTGAGCAGGTCGAGGGTGGCCTCTTCGGTGATGTCGCAGTTGTCCAGGTTGATCAGCGGTTCCAGCGGCTTGAGCCCCGGCGCGTGTTCGGCCAGGTAGCTGTGCAGGCCTTCGACCCGTGCCTGGTGGCCGAGGAAACGATGGCCGCCGAGCAGAATGCCCACGCTGCCCTTGCGCGCACCGCACGTGCGCGCCAACAGCCAGCCCATGGTGCGTCCGACGACGTGATTGTCCTGGCCCACATACGGTTCCCGGGCTTGCTCATGAATATCCGAAAGCAATGCCACTACCGGCACGCCGGCTTCGCGGATTTGCGCAAGACAGGCATTGATCAGCGGATGGGCGAAGCTGACCACCGCCAGGGCGTCGCACTGCACGGCCAACTGCTCTATTTGCGTGACGATGGCGCTGGGCGTGCGGTCGTTGATGTAGTCGAACTGGCAGGTCAGGTTGGCCGTGGCGTGATGCTGCGCCGCGTCGCCGATGGACTGGGCCAGGTTGGCATAGAACGCCTGGGCGGTGCCCAGCAGGAGAATGCCGAAGCGGTAGGTCGGGCGCCGTTCGCGAATGCGCTGGCCGATCAGCCGCGCGGCGAAATAACCCACGGCTTCGGCGGCCTGGAACACCTGTTCGGCGGTTTGTGGATTGACCGGTGCGCGGGCGTTCAACACGCGGTCGACGGTGGCCACACTGAGGCCGGCATGGGCGGCAACCGTGGCGATGGTCGGGCGTTTATGGTTGGTCATGGCGAGCCCCTTGAGCGTCTTGATAGAAAACTATCAAGCTCCGCTGGGCCTGGATGATAGCTTGATAGGGAATGGATTCAAGGCCTTGAGGGTGATTTAGCCGCACTCTATCGTTGGTTTCGCAAAGTACCTGAAACCCTACGCTTGCGGAGAACAATAACAATGCCTGGACACACCGCTCACCGCGCCCGGCGCGACTACAGCCTGACCGGCCCCGAGGCCGCCCGCGCCGCCGAAAAAGGCCTGGTTTCGGCGCGCTGGTACCAGTCGCCGGTCCCGCGCAAACGCATGAAGGAACTGATGCAGCGCCGCGACGGCCCGGCGCTGGTCGACACGGCCATCTGGTTCGCGGCATTGTTCGCAACCGGCTTTGGCGGCTACTGGTTCTGGGGCTCCTGGGCCTGCGTGCCGTTCTTCCTGGCCTATGGCGTGCTCTACGGCACTGCTTCCAACCCGCGCTGGCACGAAACCGGCCATGGCACGGCATTCAAGACCCGTTGGATGAATGACGCGCTGTACCAGGTGGCATGCTTCATGTGCATTTTCGAGCCCCATGTGTGGCGCTGGAGCCATGCCCGGCATCACACCGACACCATCGTCGTCGGCCGCGACCCGGAGATCGTCGAGCCGCGCCCGCCGAGCTTTTTGATGATGTTCCTGAGCCTGTTCAATCTGCCCCTGGCGTGGAAGACCTTCAGTGGCGTGGCGCGCCATGCCATCGGCCGGATGAGTGCCCAGGAACGGGATTTCATCCCCGAATCCGAATGGCCCAAAGTGTTTCGCGCCGCGCGCATCTGGGTTGGCCTGTATGGGGTGATCATCGGCAGCGCCTTGTACCTTCACAGCTGGCTGCCGCTGATGCTGGTGGGCTTGCCAAGCATCTATGGCGCCTGGCTCGGCTACCTGTTCGGCCTTACCCAGCACGTGGGCCTGGCCGAAGACGTGCTCGACCACCGCAGCAACTGCCGCACGATCTACATGAACCGCGTGCTGCGTTTTATCTACATGAACATGAACTACCACCTCGAGCACCACATGTACCCGATGGTGCCGTTCCACGCACTGGCGCAATTGCACGAAGAGATCCGTCGCGACTGCCCGCCGCCTTACGCCAATTTGTGGGAGGCCTACAAGGAGATCCTCCCGACGGTCTGGAAGCAGCGCAGCGACCCGACCTATTTCGTCCAGCGTCCGATCCGACGGCAGCCTGAATCAGCCCCTGCCTCCGTGCACGCAGAAATCTCTGCCGGCTGAAGTTCGTTTCCTTTTAATAAGAGATAAAAACCATGAACGATCAATGGATCGACGTCTGCGCCGTGGGCGACATAGACGAAGAAGACGTGCTGCGCTTCGACCATGGGGCGCACACCTATGCGGTGTTTCGCTCGGCCGAGAATGAGTTTTTCGCCACCGCCGGCCTGTGCACCCATGAAAAAATCCACCTGGCCGACGGCCTGGTCATGGACCATGTGATCGAATGCCCCAAGCACAATGGGCGCTTCGACTACCGCTCCGGCAAGGCCCTGGGCGCACCGGTGTGCGTCAATCTGCAAACCTACCCGGTACGGGTCGAAGCGGGGCGGGTGCTGCTCGCCGTCACGGCGTGACGATGGACGCGCCCCTGATTATCGTCGGCGCCGGCCATGCCGGTGGCCGTGCGGCGTTGACCCTGCGCGAAGAGGGTTACAGCGGTCGGCTGATCCTGATCGGCGACGAACCCCACGTGCCGTACGAACGACCGCCCCTGTCCAAGGGCCTGTTGCAAGGCAGCCAGGACCTGGCCGGCTGCAGCCTGTGCGACAGCGCGCGCCTGGCCGAGCTGGGTATCGAGCATCTGGCGGGCAACGCGGTCAGTCGGCTGGCGCCGTTGCAGCATCGGCTGCAGTTGGCCGATGGCCAGTGGCTGCCCTACCACGGATTGCTGCTGGCCACCGGCGGCCGTGCGCGGCGTCTGCCGCAGGCGCAGTCCAACGTGCTGTACCTGCGCACCCATGACGAAGCCCTGGCCCTGCGCGAGCAGTTACGCCCTGGCACTCGGCTGGTGGTTATCGGCGGCGGCTTTATCGGCCTGGAAGTGGCGGCGACCGCGCGCGGCCTGGGCTGCGCGGTGACGCTGCTCGAAGCCGGCCCGCGCCTGGCGGGCAGGGTATTGCCCGCAATTATCAGTGACGCGCTGCTGGCGTTGCACCGCGAGCAAGGCGTGGACGTGCGCGTGAATGTCGCCGTGGCGTCCATCGAGGCCGACGCTGTACGCCTGGTGGATGGGCACACGCTGCCGTGCGACCTGGTGGTGGTCGGTATCGGCATGCAACCCAATATCGAACTGGCTGCGGCGGCCGGGCTGGACGTGGGGCAGGGCATTCGTGTTGACGCGCAGTTGCGCACCAGCGCGGCGAATATCTACGCGGCGGGGGACGTCTGTGAGTTCCGTCTTGGCGGGCTTTACCAGCGCCAGGAAACCTGGCGCAACGCCGAGGCTCAGGGGCGGCATGCCGCCTTGAATCTGCTCGGCCGCGCATTACCTTTCGAGGCCGTGCCGGGGTTCTGGTCCGACCAGTACGACTGGGGCTTGCAGACGGTTGGCGTGATGACGCCGAGCACGGTCAGCCGGCACCTGCCCGATGGCGGCCTGCTGCTGTTCTATCTGGATGACAACGGACATTTGCAAGGCGCCTGCGGCTGGGCGCCGGGCAACCGCGTGGCCAGGGACATCAAGCTGTGCGAACGCCTGATCAGCGCCCGTGTGCCGTTGTCGTCGGTTGCCCTGGCGGATCCGGGTGTTTCTCTCAAACAATGGCTGCGAGGCTGATATGCGCCAATTGCTGGTATTTCAATCCTTATGGGCGATGCAAACCGAACCCGGCCCGATCGAGGCGCAGCTGGATCGCATCGCCGCCGCCGGTTTCGATGGCGTCACCGACCATTACTGGCAGGCCGACGCAGTTGCGCGCCTGCATGCAGCCACCGCTGCGCGGGGCTTGCAGATCGAAGGGCAACTGTTCCCGCAGACGGTGGACGACCTGGCGCGTGCCCTGGAGGTGATCAACCGTTATGGCTGTCACCACCTGACCCTGCAAGCCGACGTGCGTCCGCGTACCCAGGCCGAGGCGGGACGGTTGATCGAAGGCTGGCAACGCCTGGCCGAGCAGGTGGATTTCCCGATCCTGCTGGAAACCCACCGTTATCGACTGACCAGTGATCTGCTGTTCACCCTCGACCTGCTGGCGCACATGCCTGACTTGAAACTGCTGGCCGATCTGTCCCACTACGTGGTCGGGCGCGAATTGCCCGAGCCCGGCGACGCCGATGACGATGAGCACATACGTACCATCCTGCGCCGTAGCTGGGGCTTTCATGGCCGCGTGGCCAGCAGTGAACAGGTGCAGGTGGCGCTGGATTTCCCGCAGCATCAGCCGTGGGTAGAACGATTTACCGGATGGTGGCGCTACGGGATCGAGGATTGGCTGGCCCGCCCCGAGACGCCGCGAAGCCTGTCGTTCACCTGCGAACTCGGCCCGCCGCCTTACGCGATCACCGGCGCGGACGGCCGAGAGCTCAGTGATCGCTGGGCCGAGGCGCTGAAGCTCAAGGCGCTGATTCGCCAGGTGTGGGACCACTCACTGGCGACAACGTAGCATCAGGCCAGCAAGCCGGTGCTGACCGCCACGATCAAAAACACCCCCAGCAGCGCGCGGTAGATCACGAACGGCCAGGTGGAGAAGCGTTCCAGAAACTTCATCAGGCCCCAGATGGCGAAGAACGCCGATATGCTCGCCACCACCAGGCCGAAGATCAAATGCGGCCAGGCATGGGCGGGCATGTCGGTGTGCAGCAGCACCCACAGTTCTTTCAAACCGGCCAGGGCAATGGCGGGCAGGCCCAGCAGGAACGAGAACCGTGCGGCTTCTTCGCGTTTGAAGTTCAGGAACAGCGCCGCGGTCAAGGTCGAGCCCGAACGCGATACGCCGGGGATCAACGCGCCAATCTGCGCGACCCCGACGATCAGCGCATCACGCAGACGCATCTGGCTTACGTCGCGGGTGTGGCGGGCGCGCAGTTCAGCCGCCGCCAGCAACACCGCCATCACCACGCAGGCAATGCCGATCACCATCAGCCCGCGCAACGGCGAGTTGCAGGTGTTCAAGGTCGAGGACAGCACCAGGCCGGCGATGCAGATCGGAATTGTTGCCAGCACAATCGCCACCGCCAGCTTGAACCAGCGGTCGTTGTAGTCGCCCCGGCGTACGGCACTGATGCTGCCGGTGGTCACTTGTTGCACGTCGCGCCAAAAATAGCTCACCACCGCCGCCAGCGCCGCCAACTGCATCGCCGCGGAAAACGCCGAGCCCGGGTCTTGCCAGCCGAGCAGGGCGGGGACTACGCGCATATGGGCGGTGGACGACACCGGCAGCAGCTCGGTAATGCCCTGGATCACCCCCAGGATGAAAATCTGCAGGTAATCCAGGGAGGCGAACCCCACATCCAGGCCGGCGGAGCAGACGTTAGTCAAAATACAAGTCCTTGAAAAAAGGGATAACCGGCAAAGTTTATTCTAAATGTTTCAGGATTTCGGCCTGGGCGGTCGCTATCTGCAATCGGTTCAGCCAATAGAAAGGTTGGGCAATGTATTGGCGCTGGACAGCGCTTTTGTGAACAATGGCGCCCTGCGTTTTTTCACCGAGAGCCCCATGCCTGAAACCACCGTTGAATTGATCCAGACCGGCCCTGAACACGCCGAGCTGATCCGCAATCTCTACCAGTACTACGCGTATGAGTCTTCGGACTGGGAACAGGAAGACGTCGAGGCCGATGGCCGTTTCTACATCCACGACGAGCACCTGACCCGCTATTGGCAAGACCCGCAATGGAGCGCCAATCTGTTACTGGTGGACGGTTATATCGCCGGCTTCCTGCTGATCGAAGGCAGCGAACTGCCGGGCATCAACGCCCTGGAACTGGCCGACCTGTTCATCCTCAAGCGCTACCGCCGCAAAGGCATCGGCCGCGCCATCGCCACCCAGGTGCTGTGCAGCGGTGAGGACAATTGGCTGGTGCGTTTTTTTGATCAGGACGAAGTGTCCCAGGCGTTCTGGCGCACGGTGCTGGATAACCTGCCGCGTCCGGTGCAGACCCTGGAGCTGGACGATGAGCCGCACCTGATGAGCTACCTGATTACCCACGCTTCACTGCATTGATCGATTACTGGACCCGCCCGCAGAGCACCTGCTGCATCGCCTGCGGCGGTTGCCCGAACGCCCTGAGAAACGCCTGGCGCATGCGCTCACGATCACCGAACCCGGTTTCGCGGGCCACGACTTCGACCGGGTGGCGACTGGTTTCCATCATGGCCCGTGCCGCTTCCACGCGCAGCGCTTCGATGGCCTTGGCCGGCGTCTGCCCGGTTTCTTCGCGAAACACCCGGCTGAATTGGCGCGGGCTGAGGCGGGCGACCTCGGCCAGGGCGTCCACCGACAGGTCGTGGGTGAGGTTTTCCCGGGCGTAGGCCAGGGCCAGTTGTACGCGGTCGGACTTGGGGTCCAGTTCGAGCAGGGCTGACAGTTGCGATTGTTCACTGCCGCGCCGCTGTGCGATCACCAGCTTGCGGGCGATGCGCCGGGCCAGGTCACTGCCCAGATCGTTCTCCACCATCGCCAGTGCCAGGTCGACCCCGGCGCTCATGCCGGCGCCGGTCCACACCTGGCCGTCGACCACGAATAACTTGTCGTCTTCCAGGCGAATGTGCGGGTAGCGCTTGCGAAACGCCGGCGCGTGGATCCAGTGGGTGGTGGTGCGCTTGCCTTCCAGCAAGCCGGCTTCGGCCAGCACGAAAATGCCCATGCACAGCGAGGCCACGCGGCGCGATTGCGCAGAAGCCGCCTTGACCATCTCCAGCAGATTGGCTTCCGGCAGGCGAAACTCCAGGTAGCCGCTGACGATCAGCGTGTCATAGCCCTCGGGACGTATCGCCGTGGTGTTTACCGAAAACCCCTGGGACGTCATGACGGCGCCGCCGCTTTCCGACACCAGATGAAAGGCATAGGCCGGCTCGCCCCGCAGCAGGTTGGCGCACTCGAACACCGAGCCCAGGCTGAGGCTCAGGGATTGGAAGTTCGGGTAAACCATCAGCGCAACGCTGTGCATCGTCATTCTCCAAGGGGCGCGGGAGGGAGGATTGTCGGCGCGTGCCGGGTAAACGGCAACTGCCGGTGGCGAATGTCCGGAATCCTTGCGGATATGACATTGTGAGCCTGCGCCCCGGTCCCTAACATTGCCCCAACGAACTAGACGACTGGTCTAATCGCAAGGGGCCAAGCATGCACAGCCAAACCAGAAGCGCACGGCAGACCATTCTTGACAGTGCACAAGCGATTGTCGGCGCCAAGGGATTTTCTGCGGTGGGGTTGAACGAAATCCTGCAAGCCGCCGAGGTGCCCAAGGGCTCGTTTTATCACTACTTCACCTCCAAGGATGCGTTCGGGGTGGTGCTGCTCGATACCTACTTCGATCACTACATCGAGGGCATGCAGCAGCTGTTCAGCCAGCCGGGCGTGTCCCACTACGCCAGGCTGATGCGCTACTGGCAGGGCTGGATCGACAACCACACCGGCTGCACCGACGCCGGCAAATGCCTTGCCGTCAAACTCGGCGCCGAGGTGTCAGACCTTTCAGAGCCGATGCGCCTGGCGTTGCAACGCGGCACGTCACGCACCATCGAGTTGCTCGCCACGGCGTTGCAGCACGGCGTGCAAGACGGCTCGCTGATGATTGAGCAATCCCCTGAAAGCCTGGCCCGACGCCTGTACGCGTTGTGGCTGGGAACCAGCGTCATGGGCAAGATCACCCGTACCACCGCGCCGTTCGATGAGGCGCTGGGCCTGACCCGACAGTTGTTGGGCCATCCCGAAACCCCTGCTATCCACCACGATCGAGGCACTGGAACATGAAAGTATTAATGGTACTGACCTCTCACGACCAGCTGGGCGATACCGGCCGCAAGACCGGCTTCTGGCTCGAAGAGTTTGCCGCTCCCTATTACGCGTTCAAGGACGCCGGTGCCGAGGTGGTGCTGGCATCGCCTGCCGGTGGCCAGCCGCCGCTGGACCCGGTCAGCGATCAGCCCGATGCCCAGACCGAACAGACCCATCGCTTCAACGCCGACCCTGCCGCGCAGCAGGCCCTTGCCACTACGGTGAAATTGGACGCGGTCAACGCCGATGACTTCGACACCGTGTTCTACCCGGGCGGCCACGGCCCGCTGTGGGACCTGGCCGAGTCGCCGGTGTCCATTGCGCTGATCGAGTCGTTCGAGCGTGCCGGCAAGCCTGTCGGGTTGGTCTGCCATGCACCGGGCGCCTTGCGTCACGTCAAGGCGGTCAACGGCGAGCCCTTGGTCAAGGGCCGTCGCGTCACGGGGTTCTCCAACTCGGAAGAGGCCGCCGTGGGCCTGACTGACGTCGTGCCGTTCCTGGTGGAAGATGAATTCAAGAAACTGGGCGGCAAGTACGAGAAGGGCGCCGATTGGCAGTCGTTCGTGATTGTCGATGGTCTGCTGGTGACGGGGCAGAACCCCGGCAGCTCCAGTGAAGTGGCCAAGGCCCTGTTGAACCTCACCGCTTAACTTAACCCCACCGACTTAACCCCACCGATTGATGCATGTGGCGGCTCGCAAGAGTCGCCAGTGTTTTCGCTCGTCCTGAATTTGGAATATCCCCATGGCTCATCCGTTGAACACCCCTGTAAAACTGGGGCATCACACCCTGAACAACCGCATCGTGCTGCCGCCCCTGACCCGCCAGCGCAGCGCGCAACCGGGCGATATCGCCACCGACTTGATGGCCACGTACTACCGTCAACGCGCCAGCGCCGGGTTCATGGTCAGCGAGGGCACCCAGATCGAACCTCGCGGCCAGGGTTACGCGTGGACGCCGGGGATCTATACGCCGGCGCAGATCGACGGCTGGCGCAAGGTCACCGAGGCGGTGCATGCCGAGGGCGGCGTGATCTTTGCCCAGCTGTGGCATGTGGGCCGCGTGTCCCACAATGCCTTGCAACCCGACGGCGCCGCACCAGTCGCCCCCTCGGCCATCCAGGCCCTGCAGGCCAAGGCCTTTATCGAAACGGCACCGGGTGCCGGCGAGCTCAAACAACCGCCGGTCCCCCGCGCCCTGACGGTGCTGGAGATCGAGGAGCTGGTCGGCCACTACGCACAGGCGGCGCGCAATGCCCTGGACGCCGGCTTCGACGGAGTGGAGATTCATTCGGCCAACGGTTACCTGGTCAACCAGTTCATCTCGGCCCATTCCAACCAGCGCGATGATGAATACGGTGGCACGCTGGACAATCGCCTGCGCTTTTTGCGCGAAATCGTCGATGCCGTGTGCCGCGTAGTCGGCCCTGAGCGCGTCGGCGTGCGTTTTTCGCCGTTGTTCAGTGGCACCGATCAGGAGCGTGTCTACATCGGCCTGGTGGAAGAAGACCCGCACCACACCTATATTGAAGCGATCAAGGTGCTGGAGCAGTCGGGTATCGCTTATGTCTCCATCGCCGAAGCCGACTGGGACAATGCTCCCGACCTGCCGGACAGCTTCCGCCAGGCCGTGCGCAGCACTTTCAGTGGATGCATCATCTATGCCGGCCGCTACACCGCTGAACGCGGTGCAACACTGGTGGAAGCCGGGCTGGCGGACCTGATTGCATTCGGCCGGCCGTTCATTGCCAACCCGGACCTGCCGCAGCGGATCTTCAATGGCTGGCCGTTGAATGCGTTGAAGGCTGAGGGGTTGTATGGCGGGACCGAGGCGGGGTATGTGGATTATCCGGAATATGTCCAACCAGGCTGAGCTCGACAGCTACCCTGTGGCGAGGGAGCTAACGCGTATCTACCTGACGCTCCGAGGTCCAAATGTGGGAGGGGCGGTGCGACGATTCGACTTGCTCCCCGTGGCTACTCGTCAGCCTATGACTACCTTACTGATGCTCCACAATCCAAATGTGGGAGGGGGCTTGCCCGCGATGGCGGCCTCTGGGCCGACCAGGATGTTGGATTGGACCGAGTACATATCCGTTTCTGCGGTAACGGCTTCTATTGGTTCCGCCTTTACAGCGGGTCACTTTTGGAAAAGAGCCCCAAAAGTAACCAAAAGGGCTCTTGCCCCACCACTCGGCACCTCGCCTAGGCTCGGTGTGCCCTCTCTCCGGCTTGAATCCGTGGGCCGCCGCAATGGGCCATCCCTGGCCCAGTGCGGCTAACCCGGCGTCCTGCCGGGTTACCCACGGATTCAAGCCTGCGTTCGGCCAGCGTGGTTTAACGGGGCGCCTGAGATCAAAAGCAGATCAAGATCAAGAGCGACTCGCTTCGCATCGTGGTTACGGTTGGGCGCTGCTGAGTTGTGTGGATATCTATGCTCCAGAGGGAGCAAGCTCACTCGCCACAGGGGGCTGGTTTATTCGACGCGCAACACAATCTTGCCGATATGGTCCCCACCTTCCATCCGTGCGTGAGCCTGGGCGGCGTCGGTGTATTCGTACACCTTGTCGATGATCGGCAGGCAACGCCCCTGGCTCAGCACCGGCCAAATGTGTTCACGCAACTGCTCGGCAATGGCGGCCTTTTCTTCGCGGGTGCGGGCGCGCAATAGGGAGCCTGTGATCACCGCGCGTTTGCCGAGGATGGTCAGCAGGTCCACCTCATTGGCCTTGGCGCCGCCGAGGAAGCCCAGTATTACCAGGTGGCCGTCCATGCCCAGGGCCTTGAGGTTGTTGTTGAGGTAGGAGGCACCCATGATGTCGAGAATCACATCGACGCCTTTACCTGCGGTTTTCTCGGCGATGACCTGGGCAAAATCCTCTTCGCGATAATTGATCGGCTGCGCCCCGAGCTTGGCGATCGCCGCGCATTTATCGGCGCTGCCGGCGGTGGCGAATGCCTCGATACCGAATTCCCGACAGAGCATCAGGGCGGTGGTGCCGATACCGCTGGTGCCGCCGTGGATCAGCGCGCGCTGGCCGTTGCAGGCGCCGCCGAGGCCGAACAGGTTGGCCCAGACAGTGAAGAAGGTCTCCGGCACGGCCGCCGCTTGAATCCAGTCCATGCCTTCGGGAATCGGCAACGCCTGGCTGGCCGGCACCGTGCAGAACTGCGCATAGCCGCCGCCATTGGTCAGGGCGCAGACCTTGTCGCCAAGCGCATATTGATGCACGCCTTCGCCCAGCGCCACCACTTCACCGGCCACTTCAAGGCCTGGAATCGGACTCATGCCGGGTTTCATCGGGTATTTGCCGGCGCGTTGCAGGGCGTCGGGACGGTTGACCCCGGCCGCATGCACGCGAATCAGGATCTCGCCCGGGCCGGCCACCGGCACGTCTGCGCGACGTGGCTGCAGCACGTCGGGGCCGCCGGGAGTGGTGATTTCGATCAGGGTCATTTCTTGAGGCAGGGTCATGGACGGGTTCCTGTAACGATGAGCGTATGGGTGGGACCGTGGCGAGCGGTCGACGGTTCAGCCAGATGATGCCCGCTTCCAGCAGCAGTGCAACCTCAATGGCGCCGGTTGCGAAGTCAGCACACCCCTGCAAGCCCATTGTCATGATCAGGACCACACTGGCGGTCGGTCATTTCGACGGACACAGGTGGCGTATGAACGAAACAAGAAATCAGGATATCGGGCTGTTGTTTCTGCGAGTCAGCGGGGCGCTGTTTTTGCTGTGGGTGCATGGGTTGCCGAAACTGCTCAACTACAGCGAACAGCTGAAGCTGATCGAAGACCCGTTTCACCTGGGTGCGTCTGTCACCTTGTGGCTGGCGATTTTCGCCGAAGTGCTGTGCCCGTTGTTGATTGTAGCGGGCGTGCTGGTGCGCCTGGCGTGCCTGCCGATCCTGGCGGTGCTGGTGATCGCGCTGCTGGTGGTGCATCCGCAGTGGACGCTGTTCGAAGGGCAGTTTGGCTGGCTGTTGATGATCATCTTTACCAGCATCCTGATCGCCGGGCCGGGGCGACTGACACTGGGGCAGCGCTTTGCCTGATAGTCAAGGTGATTCAAATGTGGGAGGGGGCTTGCTCCCGATGAGGGTGTGTCAGTCGCTGAATGAATCGACTGATACACCCTCATCGGGAGCAAGCCCCCTCCCACAGGGGATTTTCAGCGGTTGAGGAAGGCCAGCAGGTCTTCATTGAGCTGTTGGGTGTGGGTGGCGGCGAACCCGTGGGGCGCGTCCTTGTACACCTTCAGTTGCGCGCCCTCGATCATCTGGGCCGCGACTTTGCCGGTGGTTTCGAACGGCACGATCTGGTCACCGTCACCGTGGATGACCAGGGTCGGCACGTCGATGCTGGCCATGTCCGCGCGGAAGTCGGTCTGCGAGAACGCGGTCACGCAGTCCACGGTGGATTTGAGCGAGGCCTGCAGGGCGATCTGCAGGGTCTGGGTGAGTACACCTTCCGAGACCTTCTGGCCCTTGTTGAGCCCGAAGAACGGCGTGTTGAAATCGCTGATGAACTGCGCACGGTCCTTCAGCAGGCCGGCCTTGATGCCATCGAATACGTCGTTGGGCACGCCCTGCGGGTAATCGTCCTTCTGGCCGAAGATCGGCGTCACGGCGCCGAGCAGCACCAGCCCGGCGACCCGTGCGCTGCCATGGCGCGCGATGTAGCGGGCCACATCACCGCCACCCATGGAGAAGCCCACCAGGGTCACCTCCTTGAGGTCCAGGTGTTCGATCAACTGGGCGATATCGTCGGCGAAGGTGTCGTAGTCGTTGCCGGTCCACGGCTGGTCCGAGCGGCCAAAGCCTCGGCGGTCGAACGCGAGAGTGCGAAAGCCACGGCTGCTCAGGTATTCCATCTGGTATTCCCACATGTCGGCATCCAGCGGCCAGCCGTGGCTGAACAGCACGGGCTTGCCGCTGCCCCAGTCCTTGAAATAGATCTGGGTACCGTCTTTGGCAACGAATGTGCTCATCTGAAGCTCCTTTGTCTGCATGAAAAGAGTGGGTGAAAACCACGCCACTATTGCGTCAAAGCCGACGCGCGGCTTGTATCGGTGTGCTTGCCGGCGTTACCAGCTGAACTTGAGTTCCATGCCCAGGTAGTTGCTGTCGTGTCCGCCGGCATCGCGCAGGGTCTGGCCGACCGCGTAGTGCACGGCTTCGACCGCGCCGGTCAGGTTCGACGTGAAGGCGTAGTCGGTTCTCAACTGGCCGTAGGCGCCGGTCCAGCGTTCACCTTGGCCTGCGGTGCCGGCGACCGGCACGCTGGGCTGGGTGTAGACGGCATCGGCAGTGGTTTGCCGCCACAACAGGCCGACGGCGGTTTGCACGCTGAGCCTGGCGATGGGCTTGACGGTGATCGACGGCTTGACGTGGATCAGGTTGCTGTAGCCGGTATAGCCCGCCAGGGAAAAATAGTAGCCGTTGGGGAACAGCGGGTTGAAGGTGCCGACCGTGCCGTCACCGCTTTTACGGTCGCCGGAGGCAATGTCCAGTTGCAGGCCCACGCGCGGTTTCCACGCCAGGCTGTCAAAGGTGTAGCCGGTGCGGCTGCCGCCGGCCCAGGCGCGGATGTTCTTGCTGCCCACCGAGCCGCCTTGAAGCATGGCTTCGATGTCCCAGTCGAACCCCTGTGCCTCGCCCCCCAGGCGCGCATCGAACAACTGGCGCGTCTCGTCGCCATCGGCGTCCAGGTAGTGCGCGGCACTGCGTTCGTACACGCCGTAGTAGGCCGACAGCTCGTTCGTGCCGCCCACCAGGCGCTCGACCCGCAGCAGGTGAAAGCGCGCATCGCTGTTGGATTTGTCGTCGAAATGCCGGCCATCCTGGTACTGCACCGGTTGGCTGGCGATCCCGATAAAGCGCCAGTTCGGCGTTTCCCAGTCGGCCCACAACGCATCGAACGACTGCCGCACGTTCGGGCCGTCCCGTGACGAAATGAAGCGCTGCAAGTCGAAGGCGAAATCCTGACGGCCGATCCGGCTCTTGAACGTGCCGCTGCTGAAGGTGTTCACGTATTCGGCAAAGGCCAGGCGCAGATCCACACGGTTCTGATCGGCGCCGCCGATCGTGGTCTTGTCATACGCGCGCACGTCTTCAAGCTGGGTGAACACGCGCCAGTGCTGATTCAAGTGCAGGTCGGCATGCACCTGAAAGCGCTGGATCAAATAGCGGTCACGGGCCACGTTCTTTACGCCGAAACCGCTGGCGTCATTCATCTCGAAGCGCTCGCGCAAGGTCGCGCCCAGGGACAGGTAGGTGAACGGGTCGGTACCGGACAGCGGGATATACTTGAGGTTGTCCAGTGGCTGCGTGCGCAGCGCCGGGTCCTTGAGCACCGACCAGTCTTCCTGCCAGCGATTGGCCTTGATCGCCGGTCGGCTCGGTTGATCCTCGGCATGGACGCTGCCGACCAGCAGCGGCCACAGCACGGCCAGGCTCCAGCCTGTGTGACGAATCATTTTGCCGCGGTGAGCTGGTGAATTTCCGCGACATAACCGCCGGGGAATTCAACCAGTGCGCTGCGCCGACCCTTGCTGTCGAACGCGGGCACCAGCACCTTGGCCCCGGACCCTGTGGCCTTGCCGAGGGTCGTGGCCAGGTCGCTGACCTGATAACCGGTGGTGTCGTGGCCGAACGGGTAGGGCAGTTGGCCGTTGGTGACCAGCACGGTCATGCGCCCGAAGGGCGATTCGAGCTCCACACGTCGGTAAGTGCCGCCCGCCTGGCCGACATCAACGGCGGGAGCGTGCGTGTCGTCGCTCACGACCTTGCCGTGGGAGAAACCGAGGAACGCCTTGATAAAGCGCTCGGCGCTGTCGTTGGAGACATACACGCGGTTTTCCGGAATGGTCTCGAACGCCGCGTAATCCGGGGTCTTGGTGTGCCAGTAGAGTTGCATGTTGACGCCGCCCGGCCACTGCACCACCGCGTCCCGGCCGATGGGGTCGGGAAAGTCGCTGACGATCACATCGGCGCCGTTCTCCCGCGCGGCCTTGAGGGCCACGTCCATGTCCTTGACCAGATAGCCGTTACGCTCCTGGCCGAAGGGGTGCGGTACGGGCGTGGTAAAGCCGAACAACGATACCGTGCCCGCCGGGGTCTGCAGCAATTGCGAGGTGGTACTGCTCGGCACCGGCAGTACATTCACCACCACCTGGGGCGTGCTTTTGCCGCCGAACGTGGCAAGGAAACTCCGGGCGAAACGCTCGACATCGGCCGGCGCCACATACACGTGGCTGGTGTCATATTGTGGCGCCACGGCGACGCCTGGGGTGGCGGCCAGCGCGCAGTTGATCATTGCGCTTGCCAACAGCGTCAGTGCCACGAATACCTTGATTGCTTTGTTACGCATGCCCACTCTCCAGCGCTTGTGCAGGTTCGAAAGCCGTGAGGTTAGGGGGCACGGCGCAGCGCGAATTGTATGGACGTGCTCGGTTGAACGTTTCAGCGGCCCGGCGTGTCCACCGCACTCTTCCGTCAGATCACGCAGATGAACGAAATGGCCAAGACTTACAGCTACGCCGCTCGGGGCTCCAAGGATTCGCTCAAGCCCTTTGCCTTTGAGCGCCGCGCCCCCGGGACGGATGACGTACAGATCGACATTCTTTATTGCGGGTGTGCCATTCCGACCTGCACACCGCTCGCAACGAGTGGAACAACACCCTTTATCCTTCGGTGCCCGGCCATGAAATCGTCGGCCGTGTGACGGCGGTCGGCGCCAATGTAACGAAGTTCAAGGTGGGTGACCTGGCCGGTGTCGGCTGTATGGTTGACAGCTGCCAACACTGCGCATCCTGTGCCGAGGGCGAGGAGCAGTATTGCGAGAACGGCTTCACCGGCACCTATAACGGGCCGCTGTTCGGCGGTGAAAACACCTATGGCGGCTATTCTGACAACATCGTGGTCAAGGAGCCGTTCGTGCTGCGCATTTCCCACGGTGACACCCACCTGGCGGCGGTGGCGCCGTTGCTGTGTGCCGGGATTACCACCTATTCGCCGCTGCACCACTGGAAGGTCGGCCCGGGCAAGAAAGTCGGGGTGGTCGGCCTCGGCGGGCTTGGGCATATGGCGGTGAAGATTGCCCACGCCATGGGCGCCCATTTGACGCTGTTCACCACTTCACCGAACAAGCGCGAAGACGGCCTGCGCCTGGGCGCCGATCAGGTGGTGGTGTCGAAGAACGCGGATGAAATGGCCAGGGTTGCCAACAGCCTGGACTTCATCCTCAACACCGTCGCTGCGCCGCATGACCTGGATGCCTTTATCAGCTTGCTCAAGCGCGACGGCACCATGACCCTGGTCGGTGCGCCTGACAGTCCGCATCCGTCGCCTGCGGTGTTCAACCTGATCTTCAAGCGTCGCAGCCTGGCGGGTTCGTTGATCGGGGGGATTCAGGAAACCCAGGAGATGCTCGACTTTTGTGCCCAGCACGGGATTGTTTCGGATATTGAGATGATTGATATCCAGGGTATCAATGAGGCGTATGAGCGGATGCTCAAGGGCGATGTGAAATATCGGTTTGTGATTGATATGGAGAGTTTGAAGCAGGAGAGTCGTGCGGCCAGTGTGGCTTGACCGTTCGCTTTGTGTCGATCCCGGTCCAGATGTGGGAGGGGGCTTGCCCTCTGTAGGAGCGAGCTTGCTCGCGAAAAACGTCAACGATAACGCGTGCTTCCGGAATGAACGCGGCGCCTGTGAGTTTTTCGCGAGCAAGCTCGCTCCTACCCTGGCTGGTATTGGGGCTTGCCCCCTCACGCCACCATGATGATCTTCGATACCAACTCCACCACCGTCTTGGCCTGCAATTTCCTCATCAACCGCGCCCGGTGCACTTCCACCGTGCGATGGGATATGCCCAAACGCAACGCGATTTCCTTGGATTTGAGTCCGTTGACAATATGCATGGCGATTTCCCGCTCCCTTGGCGTGAGGTCCCCTGTGCCCTGGTGACTGCGGTCCAGGCGTTCGAAGTGCCAGATCATCAGCTTGAACGGGTCCTTGGGGGTGAGGGTGTAGCCATGGGATTTGGCCCAGAACACCTCGCCGTTGCGATGCTGCATGAAACGCTCGTCGGAATAAAAACCGTTGTCGCTGTCAAGCAGCCAATCATGGCTGCGCTTGCCAATGGCTTGGTAGTCGGCCTGGGACGGGTAGATCAGCAAGGTCAATTGATTGACCAGCGCTTGGCGGGTATAGCCGAACAGTTTCAGGAACGCGTCGTTGCAGTCGAGGATCACGCGGTTGCTGGTGACCAACTGCGGAGCGGGGGACAGTTTGAACGCCAGGCGTTCGAGGTCTTTCAATGGCTGGGTAAACACGGTCATGGCATCCTGCCTCGTTGTTCAACTCACTGGCGGACTACTTATCCATGTAAGTAGTTACACGAATTGGCCCGCGCCCTGAGGTGGGTCATTGTAGGGAAAGTCCGGTTCAAGCACAGAAGAAATTGATTATGCCTGTTGATTGCGTGTCTATCGTTGCCGCTGGTCATTCGCGTTTTGGTCGCCTGGAAGGCATCACGCTGGAGGATCTGATTGTTCAGGTCACGCGTGAGGCCCTCAGCGATGCCAGCCTCGAGGCATCGCAGATCGACGCGCTGTTCCTGGGGCACTTCAATGCCGGGCTGGTGCCCGATGGCTTTGCCGCTTCGTTGCTGTTGCAGGCCGACCCCGGGCTGCGCTTCAAGCCGGCCACGCGCTGTGAGAACGCCTGCGCATCCGGTTCGGCGGCGATCCAGGCCGGGGTCAATGCGATCCTGTCCGGCAGCGCCGAGTTGGTGCTGGTGGTGGGCGCCGAAAAAATGACCCACACCTCCACGGCCGCCGTTACCCAGGCGCTGGCCGGCGCCGGTTACCAGAACGACGCGGCCGAGGCCGGCCTGAGTTTCCCGCAGCTGTTCGGCCGCGCCGCACGCCAATACGCCGAGCGCTACCACAGCCCGCTGGGCTCGATGGCGGCGATCGCCACCAAGAACCACTCCAATGCCATGGCCAACCCGTTGGCGCAGATGCACCGGGAGATGAATTTCGAGCATTGCAACAACGTGTCCCAGAGCAACCCGTTCGTGGCCGAGTCGCTGCGCCTCACCGATTGCTCGCTGATCAGCGACGGTGCGGCGGCGATCATCCTGGCTTCACCCAAGCGGGCGCGGGCGTTTCGTCGCGATGTGCAGATTCGCGCGATGACCCAGGTCAATGACACCTTGCCCATCGCCCAGCGCGACATCCTCGCGTTTGAAGGTCCGCAGCGGGCGATTCATGGGGCGTTGCGCGGGGCGAACGTAACCCTGGCCGACCTGAGTTTCGCCGAGGTGCACGATTGCTTCACCATCGCCGAGCTGCTGATCTACGAAGCCATGGGCCTGGCGCCCAAAGGCGAGGGGCACCGTGTGCTCGACAGCGGCGTGGTGCGCGCCGGTGGGCGCTTGCCGGTGAACCTGTCCGGCGGGCTCAAGGCCAAGGGCCATCCCGTCGGCGCGACCGGCGTCTCGATGCATGCCCTGGCGTTCCGGCAATTGACCGGCGAGCCGATCGGCCTGGCGGTGCCCAACGCCGAGTTCGGGCTGGTGTTCAACATGGGGGGCATGGCGGTGGCCAACTACGCCTCGGTCCTGCATGCGCGCCGGTACTGAGTGATGAACATTGCCAACTGGTTGCACGACACCCAGCGTCGCGACCCGCAACGCCCGGCATTGTTCGACGGCGCCCGGCAAGTGGCCGACTACGCCACCTTCACCGCTCATGTGCGCCAGCGCGCCGCGCAGTTGCTGGACCAACACGGCGTGCAGCCGGGGGATGCGGTGGCAGTGCTGATGAAAAACAGCTGCGACTACCTGGAGTTGCTCTACGCCATCTGGTGGATAGGGGCGGTGGCGGTGCCGATCAACGCCAAGCTGCATCCGACCGAGGCGGCGTGGATCGCCGATAACGCCCAGGCCCGCTTGATCTTTACCGATGGCGGCCGGGTGTTTTCATCGCGGGATCTGCCCCTGTGCTGCACGGAGGTCGATGGCCGCGTGCTGCCGCCTGACCGTGGCGGGTCGACACTGGAGCAACCGGTGCCGCGCCAGGATCACGACCTCGCCTGGCTGTTCTACACCTCCGGCACCACCGGGCGTTCCAAGGGGGTGATGCTGTCCCATGGCAATCTGATCGCCATGTCGTTGTGTTACGCCACCGATGTCGACCCGGTGAGCGCCGACGATGCGGCGCTGTATGCCGCGCCGATGTCCCACGGCGCCGGGCTCTATAACTTCATTCACGTACGCTGCGGCGCGCGCCATGTGGTGCCGGCATCCAACGGTTTTGACGCCGCCGAGCTGTTTGGCCTGGCGGCCGAGCTGGGCAGTGTTTCGCTGTTTGCCGCGCCGACCATGGTCAAGCGCATGGTCGAGCAGGCGCGGCGCCAGGGCTACAGTGGCGAAGGCATCAAGACCATTGTCTACGGCGGTGGCCCGATGTATTTGGCCGACTTGCGCGACGCCATCGACACCTTCGGCGCCCGTTTGGTGCAGATCTACGGTCAGGGCGAGAGCCCGATGACCATCAGCGTGCTGCCCCGCGGGCTGATTGCCGACCGCCAGCGCCCTGACTGGGCGACCCTGGCCGCGTCCGTTGGTTATGCGCAAGCCTGCGTGGAAATCCGCATTCTCGATACCGGGCACCAACCGCTGCCCACGGGAACGCGCGGCGAAATTGCCGTAAGAGGCGCCACGGTCATGCAGGGGTACTGGCGTAACCCCGACGCCACCCGCCAGGCCCTGGTCGATGGCTGGTTGCTGACCGGTGATATCGGCTTTCTCGACCCCGCCGGCTACCTGACCCTGACGGATCGCTCCAAGGATGTGATTATCAGCGGCGGCAGCAACGTGTATCCGCGCGAAGTCGAGGAAGTGCTGGCCCAGCATCCCGAGGTGTTTGAAGTGTGCGTGGTGGGTGAGCCAGACCCGCAATGGGGCGAGTCAGTGGTGGCATTTGTGGTCACGCGCAGCGGCCGGCCCCTCGACGAAGGCGAGCTGACGGCATGGTTCCTGGCGCGCATGGCGTCGTTCAAAAAACCGAAAAAATACGTGTGGCGCAACGAATTGCCCAAGAACAGCTACGGCAAAATCCTCAAGACCGACTTGCGGCAATGGCTCAAAGCAGCGAGTATCGCCGCGCTTTAGCATGGATCGACAAACAGACAAGGAGTCCCCTCGATGGGCAATCACGCGCACGACACTGTCCGCAAACGCCGCCGCGCGTTTCTCGGTGCCACCTCCGGCCACTTGATCGAGTGGTACGACTATGGCGTCTACGGCTTTCTTGCCGTCTATATCGGCCAGGCGTTCTTCGTCTCCGACGACCCCACCACCAGCCTGCTGGCCAGTTTTGCCGCGTTCGCCCTGAGCTTCTTCATCCGGCCCCTGGGCGGGCTGTTCTTCGGCCCGCTGGCGGACAAGATCGGCCGGCGTAAAACCCTGATCATGGCGCTGGTGATGATGACCGGCTCCACGGTGATGCTCGGTTTGCTGCCCACGTACGCGACCCTGGGCATCGCCGCCCCGATTCTGTTGATCCTGGTGCGCTGTGTACAAGGCTTCTCGGCGGGCGGTGAAATCGGCACGGTCACCAGCTTCATTTCCGAATACGCCGGTCCCGGCCGACGCGGCTTTGCCACCTGCTGGTTGATGGTCACCGCCGTGCTTGGCCTGCTGCTGGGCGGCGCCGTGGCCAATGGCATGACCTGGGTGCTGGGCGCCGACATGATGCAGGACTGGGCCTGGCGCGTGCCGTTCCTGATTGCCGCGCCCCTGGGCTTCATTTCCATGTACATCCGCCTCAAGCTCGAAGACAGCCCCGAGTTCCTTGCCCTGCAACGCGCCGGGCAAACTTCTCGCGCACCCCTGCGTGAAGTCTGGCAGTGGAAGCGCGCGATTGCCCTGGTGTTCTTCATCATCACCTTGCACAGCTCGATTTTTTACCTGGTGCTGACCTTTGCCTCGACCTACATGGCCAAGATTCTCAAGTTCGACAGCGGCACCACCTTGCTTTATGTGTTCGTCGCCAGTTTCTCGGCGGCCTTCGTCATGCCGTTCGGCGGCGCCTTCACCGATAAGTACGGGCGCAAGCCGTTCCTGATGGTGATCGGCACCTTGGCGACCCTGGCGATGTTCTGGCTGTTCAAGATGGCACCGACCGCCACGCCGGCAACCTTCTTCGCGCCGTTAATGGCGGTGGCGATTCTGTTCGGCCTGTACGCTTCGTCTACCTATGCGCTGATGAGCGAACTGCTGCCCACGCGCATCCGTTCCACCGGGATTGCCGTTGCGTACAACGTGCCGGTCGCGGTGTTTGGCGGCAGCGCGCCGCTGATCTCCACCTGGCTGATCAAGGTGACCGGTGACATCACCTCGCCCTGGTACTTCTATGTGGCGACCGGGGTGGTGTCGCTGATCGCGTTGGTGCTGCTGCGCAAGGAGGACTTCGTGGCCAGCACCAGCCCGGCGGCAGTGCCTGCGGCGGCGGCATTGGCTTGAGGGCGCGGTCGCCGGGCGTTGCATTGAGGCGTTAACTGCGCCAGGCTTGGCGGCCTGATCCCGGCGGAGCGAATGGCGTGCAGGCTACCCGATTGACCCTGATCTGCCATGCGGCCACGGCGGCGCAGAAACAGGCACGTTTTGCCGATGACGAGTCGCTGCTCATGGACTGGCAAGACGCGCAACTGTCTTTGGCAGGCCATTACCCCAAGGCTGTGCGCCTGGTGTGCGGGCCGGAGGCGCGAACCCGGCAGACGGCCGCGTTATTTGGTGCGCAGCCGTGCATCGAAGAGTCGCTGCGCGATCTGGACCTGGGGCACTGGAAAGGCCAGGCAATCGGCGATCTCGACAACGATGGGATGAACACCTGGCTCACCGACAGCGCCGCCGCACCCCATGGCGGCGAGTCGGTGGAGCAGTTGTGCACGCGGGTCGGGGACTGGATCAAGTCCCAGGAACGTCAGCCCGGCCATGTGCTGGCAGTGACCCATCCGTTCGTTATCCGCGCTGCGCTGCTGTTCGTCATGCAGTGCCCAGTCTCGATGTTCTACCGGATCGACGTTGAACCGCTGTCGCGCACCGAACTGCGCTTCAATGCAGTCTGGCGCCTGCGTCTGGAAACTCACGCCTGACCCCCTGATCATGGCAAAATCCACGCTCCGCAATGAGAGCAACCCATGAAACGCATCCTGATCATCGGCATCGGCGCCGGCAACCCCGACTACATCACGATGCAGGCCGTGAAGGCGCTGAACCGCACCGACGTGTTCTTCCTGATGGACAAGGGCCAGAGCAAGGACAAACTGATCGACCTGCGGCGTGAAATCTGCGAGACCTACATCACCGAGCCTGGCTATCGCTTTGTCGAGGCCGATTGCCCTGAGCGCGCGCGCGGTGATATCGACTACACCACCGCCGTGCGGGACCTCAACCGCGACAAGCAGCAAACCTTCGAGCGTATGATCAACGAGGAAATGGCCGACGGCGAAGTGGGCGCGTTTCTGGCCTGGGGTGACCCGGCGTTGTACGACAGCACTATTCGCATCCTGCAGGCGATCCTGGCCGACGGCCGCTGTGAATTCGAGTTTGAGGTGATCCCCGGCATCACCAGCGTGCAGGCCCTGGCGGCCCGGCATAAAGTGCCGTTGAACCGGATCGGTAAATCCATCGAAATCACCACCGGGCGGCGCCTGGCGGCGGGGCAGGCGAGTGATGCCGACACCCTGGTGGTGATGCTCGATGCCGAAGATTCCTACCGCAGCGTGGCCGATCAAGACCTGGACATCTATTGGGGCGCCTACCTGGGCACGCCGGACGAAATCCTGATCAGCGGCAAAGTGGCTGACGTGGCGCAAGATATCCAACGGGTACGCAAGGCTGCGCGGCTCGCCAATGGCTGGATCATGGACACCTATTTGTTGCGCAAACCCTGAGGGACAGTTTCCATGCTCAAATTGCTCGCGCTCACCCTGACCCTGCTGGCCGGTGTCGCCCAGGCGGATGCCGACCTGCACACCGACTTGCCGCTGTCGTACCTGGAGCAAACCCAGGGCGATTCACGCAACCAACCGCTGGTGATTTTCCTGCATGGATTTGGCAGCAACGAGGAAGACCTGTTCGGCATCAAGGATGCGCTGCCCTCCACCTGGACCTACCTGTCGGTGCGTGCGCCGCTGCCGGTGGAGCCACGTGGCTATCGCTGGTTCACCAAGGCCCCCGGTGACGGTGATTACGATGGCGTGACCGCCGATCTGCACAGCAGCGCCAGGCTGATTGAAGACTTTGTGGCCAAGGCCACCGCCAAGTACCACACCATGAGTGATCGTGTGTTTCTGGTCGGGTTCAGCCAGGGGGCGATCATGTCCTATGAAGTGGGCTTGCGCAGGCCCGAGCTGCTGCGTGGCATAGCGGCCCTGAGCGGCAGTGTGTTGCCGGTGCTCAAGGCCGAGCTCAAGCAGGATGAAGCGTTGGCCAAGCTGGCGATCTTTATCGGCCATGGCACGTTGGACCAGGCGCTGCCTTATGCGTTGGGGACGCGGGCGAATGCGGTGCTCGAGGGGATTGGGTTGAAGCCGGAATTTCATGGGTATCCCGGGATGAACCATACGATCAGCGAAGCGGAAATCCAGGACCTGAAGTCTTGGCTGGAGAAGAGCCTGCGATAAACACGGTTAAAAATGTGGGAGGGGGCTTGCCCCCGATAGCGATCTTTCAGTCAAAGATATTGAGACTGACACACCGCTATCGGGGGCAAGCCCCCTCCCACATTGGAGATTGGCTTACTTGCCGCCGGTAATCTGCTTGACCAGTGCAGCATGCCCCTTCACATCATCCGCCCGCGATATCGCCTGGATCACCAGCAACTGATTGCCGGACCCGCCGAGAAAGGTGGAGTTCAACGTCTTGCCGCCGCCCTGGGTGGCGGTGCTGTCGACTTGCCGCAGGCCGAGGCCTTTGTAGGTGAGTTTTTTCTCGTTTTGCTTCTTGAAGTCGGGCAGGGCGGCGCTCTGGTTCTTGACGAAGTCGGCTACGGCGCCATCGAGGAACTGCGGGTCGTTGTCCTTGATGGCTACCCCATCGTTACGTACGGTTTCGGCGACGATCACCACGCTTTTGGTGGTGGCGTTGGCGTACAGGGTGCCCTGGGTATCGGCGGTGCCATCATCGGCTTTACCGGAAGGCAGGGTATCGGCGGTGTAGGCCTTGGGCAGGTCGAAGGTGAACTTGCCGCCCAGGGTGGAGATGGTTTGCGTGGTCGCCTTGGAGGCAGCCCATACGCTGCCGGCGGTAAGCGCAAGGACCAGCAGCAGTGCAGTCTTGGTGAACGTGGCCATGAAGCGCTCCAGAGATGAACGAAATTGCGGCGTATTCTGTCAGAAAATTCGCAAGATCGTTCACCTGCAGCCTCACACCTTGTCGGACTCTTCCTGCAGTCGATCCATCTCGAACAGGCGCGCCAGTTCGGTACGGGCTTCCTGGGCAGTCTGCATGACTTTGGCCGCATCGTCGTACACCGCATGCTGGGCGGCGAGGACCTGCTGGTCGTGGGCCTTGAAGCGGTCGATGCGCGCATCGGCCTGAGCCTGGCTCAAGCCGAGGCCGACCAGGGTGCGTCGGCTCATCTCCAGGCTGGAATAAAAGGTTTCACGCACCGGTGAGGCGTCCAGGTCCACCAGGCGGTGTACGTGCTGGCGGTTACGCGCGCGGGCGATGATCTTCATGTGCGGGTAGAGGTTGCGCACCAGTTCGGCGGTCTTGATGTTGATCTCCGGGTCATCCATGGCGATTACGAAGAACTCCGCCTGTTCGACCTTGGCCGCATGCAGGATTTCCGGGCGTTGCGGGTCGCCGTAGAACACCGGCATTCCGCCGAAACTGCGGGTCAGTTCGATGGTTTCCACCGACGTGTCCAGGGCAATGAACGAGACATTCTGCGCGCGCAGGATACGCGCGACGATCTGGCCCATCCGGCCCATGCCGGCAATCACCACACGCGGTGCATCGCCTTCGATGGCGCGGTATTCCTCGGGCACGTCCACCGACTTGACCTTGGGTTTGAACAGCTTCGGGCATATCAACAGCAACAGCGGGGTCACGGCCATGGACAGGGTGATGGTCAGCACCAGCACGTCGTAGAGGTGCGGTTCGAACAGGCCCTGGTCGCGACCGATCTTGAACACCACGAAGGCAAACTCACCACCGGCCGCCAGCACCACGCCCAGGCGCAGGGCGCTTTCACGATTGAGCTCACCCGCCATACGACCCACGGCATACAGCAGCGGCAGTTTCAATCCGATCAACAGCAAGGTCAGCCCGATCACCACCAGCGGTGTGCTGAGCAGCAGGCTGAGGTTGGCGCCCATGCCTACGCTGATAAAGAACAGACCCAGCAGCAGGCCCTTGAAGGGTTCGATCTGGGATTCCAGTTCGTGGCGGTATTCGGAGTCCGCCAGCAGCAGCCCGGCAAGGAAGGCGCCGAGGGCCATGGATACGCCCACCAGCTCCATCAACCAGGCGGTGCCGATCACCACCAGCAACGCGGTGGCGGTGGACACTTCGCGCAGGCCAGTCTTGGCAACGATGCGAAACACCGGGCGCAACAGGTAGCGCCCGCCGATGATCACCACGGCAATGCTGCCCAGGATCTGCAACACGTGCTGCACGCCCTGGGCTTCGGTGGTCGGATGATCGCTGCCGGCCAGCAGCGGCACCATGGCGATCAAGGGGATTGCCGCGATGTCCTGGAACAACAGGATCGCAAAGGCCAGGCGCCCATGGGGCTGGTTGAGTTCCTTGCGTTCGGCCAGGCTTTGCAGGCCGAACGCGGTGGAGGACAACGCCAGGCCCAGGCCCAGCACGATCGCGCTGTTCCATGACTGGCCAAACAGCCACAGCGCCACCACACCCATGACCAGGCCGGTGAGCAGCACCTGGGCCAGGCCTACGCCGAACACCGCCTTGCGCATTACCCACAAGCGTTTGGGCGAAAGCTCCAGGCCGATGATGAACAGCAACAGCACCACGCCCAATTCGGAGAACTGCGCCACGCTTTGCGGGTTGCCGATCAGGCCCAGCACCGAGGGGCCGATGATCACACCGGCGAACAGATAGCCCAGCACCGCGCCCAGTTGCAGACGCTTGGCCAAGGGCACGGCCAGCACGGCGGCGAACAGGAACACCACGGCTGCTTGTAAAAGGTTGCCTTCATGGGGCATTGCAAACTCCATTGTCTACTTGGATCAACAGCTGACGCCTTCATGGGCGAGGGCGCTATTAGAACGCGTTTTCGCATTTTGAAACTTGTATTTTTGATGCGAGGATCAACGAGTGCGGGGTCAGAGCCCGATTTTACAGGGCGCTGACAACGTCACGTGCAAACCATCCCTGCATAGCGACGCCCAGCGTTTTCATCTCGGTTTGATCGACGCTTTGTTACCATGGCCGTCCCTTGCCATCAGGAGTCACCGGCCCATGCAGCACCAGTGGGATGAAATGCACCGCACCCGCAAGCCCACGTTCGTCCTGTGCGGCGAGCCTCAGGGGGACGTGCTCAATCTCTATGTTCACGGTTATTCGGCGTTTTTCAGCCGGCAGCAGTTGGCTGGCTTCAAGGAACAACTGGCGGGCATTGAAGGCTCGACCAACCTGATGTTGTTCTGGCCGGCGGGGCACTTTCTGGAAAACCTGTTTGCACCGTTCAAGGAGGTGATCGCCTCGATGCTTGGCGGGGGTGGCCTGGGCGCGGCGACGGTGGGGGTGGGCAAGGCGATTGCCTACTTT
Source organism: Pseudomonas orientalis (assembly GCF_002934065.1). NCBI lineage: Bacteria > Pseudomonadati > Pseudomonadota > Gammaproteobacteria > Pseudomonadales > Pseudomonadaceae > Pseudomonas > Pseudomonas orientalis. The sequence continues at coordinate 2,331,247 of NZ_CP018049.1, forward strand.
CTTGACCATTATAAAAGTGTCGAGGCGCGGGTTGATGAAGTGGCCAGGACCTTGTTGCCTGAGCTGGCGAGCTACCTGCACGCCGAATCGCTGCAGGTGCGACAAATCAATCTTATCGGGCACTCCCTGGGTGCGCGGATCCTGGTCAAGAGTGTTCTGGCCAACCCTGAAGTCGCCCATGAACTGCCGCTGAACAATGTATTGCTGATGGGCGGGGCGATCTGTACGTCGAGCCCCTGGGAAGAGGTGACGGCGCCGCTCAGGGGGCGGGTGATCAATTGCCATTCCAGTAAGGACTGGGCACTGGCGATGAAGCCGGACACCGAGCGTTGCATAGGCCGCTATGCCATCGCGGTGACGCCTGCCCTGAAGGCCAAGGTCACCAATGTTCACCTGGCCAGCTTCGACCATGCCGCCTACTGGCCGCAGTTGAAAACAGTGGTGCAGTACACCGACCTGCTGCAGGAGCGCCGTGGCCTGATCCGCGCCGACCTGCGCAGCAGTGAAGTGCGCTTTGCCGAAGAAGACGCGGACCTGTTTCCGATCCTGGCGCAGGCGCGACCGGATGAGTTGAAGTTTCTCGCCGAGCTGATGGCCCAAAAGCGCAGTGCCTCGATTGATGCCGATGTGCGCGAACCGCGCAAGCTCGCCATCGAGTTGCAGCGCATGGGGGGCGACAGTTTCATGAACCTGGCCCGTGGTCACGGCGTGGCCTATCGCCAGATCGCCGAAGCGGTGGCGCAACGCTTGGGCATCAAGTTCGACGAGGCCGTTGCCAGCGTTGCCCTGGCGGATATCGAAGCGCAGGTGGCGGAAAAACTGATCGAGCAGTATCAGGACAAACTCAGCGCTGCCGACCGCCAGGCGTTCGACGCCGAGCTCAAGGCCGCGATGCAAAAAGAGCAAGGCGTGTTCACGCGTTTCAACATTGGCCGTTCGGCCACCACCGCCTTGAGCGGCACGGCATTGGCCGGACTTACCGGGTTTATTGTGCGGCGCGGCGCCGCCACGGCGATTCCGGTGGTGGGCCGGGCGGTGGCCGCCGCGATGTTGCTGGTCAGCGGCGTGCGGGCGTTTTCCGGGCCGGCTTATTCGATCACGACCTTGGCGGTGCTGGTGGTCGGCGTGATTCGCCAGCGCCTGGAACGTGAGGCGCTGAATCAGGAGCTGGACCTGGTGGTGCAAGTGGTCGAGGCGTTTGACCTGCCCCGGGAGACGGTGATGCGCACGGTCGCGTCGGACTGCTAAGCTGGCACCCTGACTTGTGTGTTTGCCTGGGATACCGCGTGAAATTCAGCCTGCCGAAAATTGCTACCGCCCCCTTCTGCCCGCCGGAAGTGGCCGGCTCCGTTGCCGTTGACCCCAAAGCGTCTTTTTTCAAGCGCGCCCTGATGTTCGCCGGCCCCGGCCTGTTGATCTCCATCGGCTACATGGACCCCGGCAACTGGGCGACTGCCATCGAAGCCGGGTCGCGCTATGGCTACAGCCTGTTATTTGTAGTGTTGCTGGCGAGTCTCGCGGGGATGGCGGTGCAGTGCCTGTGCTCGCGGCTGGGTATCGCGACCGGCAAGGACCTGGCGCAACTGTGCCGCGAGCGCTACAGCAAGCGCTCGGCACGCACACAGTGGGTGTTGGCGGAAATTTCCATCATTGCCACCGACCTCGCCGAAGTGCTCGGCTGCGCCCTGGCGTTTCACCTGCTGCTCGGTGTATCGCTGACCACCGGTATCGTCATCACCGCCTTCGACACGCTGTTGATCCTGGCCTTGCAGAACCGTGGCTTCCGCCGGCTGGAAGCAATCATGCTGGCGCTGGTCGCGACCATTGGTGTGTGCTTCTTTATCGAACTGGTGCTGATCAAACCCTACTGGCCGGACGTGCTCAGTGGTTTCACCCCATCCCTGTCGGCCATCAGCGACGCCGCGCCGCTGTACCTGGCCATCGGCATCCTTGGTGCGACCGTGATGCCGCATAACCTCTACCTACACACCTCCATTGTGCAGACCCGCCTGATCGGCAAGGACCTGGCCAGCAAACAGGATGCGGTCAAGCTGGCACGCATCGACACCATTGGCTCGCTGGCCCTGGCGCTGATGGTCAACGCGGCCATCCTGGTGCTGGCGGCGGCAGCGTTCTACAAGACCGGCCATACCGACGTGGTGGAGATCCAGGACGCCTATCATCTGCTTGACCCGCTGGTCGGCGGCGCTTTTGCCAGCATCCTGTTCGGCATCGCCTTGCTGGCCTCCGGCCAGAGTTCGACCTTCACCGGCACGATCGCCGGGCAGGTGATCATGGAGGGTTACCTGAACCTGCGCATCCCGTGCTGGCAGCGCCGCCTGATCACCCGTGGGCTCGCGCTGATCCCGGCCTTTCTCGGGGTGTGGCTGATGGGCGACGACGCCATCGGCAAGCTGTTGATTCTGAGCCAGGTGGTCCTGAGCCTGCAGTTGCCCTTCGCGCTATACCCGCTGATCCGCATGACCGGCGACAAACAGTTGATGGGGCCGTTTGTTAATCGGCTGCCCACACGAATGCTGGCGTGGTTTCTGTTTGCGGTGATCAGTGGGGCGAATGCGTGGTTGATTGGACAGTGGGTGTTCTGACTTACCGATCCCAATACGGCACCGCCCCAAAACACTCCACAAAATAATCGATCACCGTCCGCACCTTCAGCGACAGCCTGCGGCTGCCCGGCCATAACGCCGCGATCTGCTGGGGCTCCAGGGTGGTTGCCACCTCGTATTCCGTCAGTACCGCCTGCAAGGTACCGGCGCGCAGGCTTTCGCCGATCAGCCAGGAGGGAAACACCACCAGCCCCAGGCCCTGTTCGGCGGCGTGGGTCAGGGTGTCGGCGTGGTTGCCGGTAATCGGGCCTTTGACGCTGTAGGCGCTCCAGTCGCCTTGGTCGCGACGCAAGAACCAGCGCTCCTGGCCTTTAATGCCCTTGTAGGCCAGGCATTGGTGATTGACGAGTTCGTCGGGATGGCGCGGCGTGCCGTGCCGCGCCAGGTAGGCGGGGCTGGCGGCGAGACGAAAGCGTTGCGGCGCGAAGATCCGCGCCTGCATGCTGGAATCATTGAGTACGCCGATGCGAAACAGCAGGTCGGTGCCGTCCTGCAGCGGGTCGACGAAGGTATCGGTTTGCTGGATGTCCAGTTGCAGCTTCGGATAGCGTCGGCACAGTTCCCCCAGCCACGGCGAAAGGTGGCGCTGGCCGAACACCATTGGCGCATTGATGCGCACCAGTCCGCTGGGTTCGCTGTCCTGCTCCTGCAGGGCCTGGCTGGCAGTCTCCAGTTGTTCGAGCATCAGCCGCGCATGCCGCCCGAGCAGGCGACCGGCTTCGGTGGGGCTCACGGCGCGGGTGTGGCGGTACAGCAACTGCTGGCCGAGGGCTTGCTCCATCAGTTGGATCTGCCGCGAAATCGAGGAGGGCGCAAGGCCTTCGCGGCGCGCTACCTCGGAAAAACTGCCTTGGTCCAGCACCGCGACGAACAGGCGCAGCGCCTTGAAACTCAACTCGTTCAAACCTTGCATGGTGGCTCCGGTCTGTGCGTTTTGCGCAAAGGTGTTGTCTGCATGCTGCCATTTATTGCACAGCTCGACCACCGGATAATGCGCCCCTGTTTTCTTCTTGAAGCGTGGGTGATGTATGCAGGCAGGTTCTATCGAAGGTACGGCCCAGTCGCGGCCGAACCGCAACATACTTCGGTTGCTGTTGCTGCCGTTGGTCATCCTGGCAGGCATGGGCCTGTCGGTGGAGGCCGGTTTGCTCGGACCATTGGGGGTGCAGGTCGGGCATTTATGGGCCACGTTGAGCATCTTTGGTGTCGGCTCGGCGATCCTGTTTCTGCTGTTGTTGTTCAGCGGCCCGCAAAAGGGCCCGGCTTTCACGCAACTGCCGCGCTGGCAGTTGATCGGCGGTTTCCTGGGGCCGATGTACGTGGTGGTGCTGACCCTGGCCACGCCCCATATCGGTGTGGCCATGACGATGATTGCGATCCTCTCCGGCCAGGTGGGCAAGAGCGTGCTGATCGACCATTTCGGCTGGTTCGGCACGGCGCGCAAGCGGGTCAATGTGGAGCGCTGGATAGCCCTGGCGTTGATTGTGGCGGCACTTGTTCTGATTGCACGAGGGTAAGGCGATGAATCTGATTGTGTTGTTGGTCGTGGTGGTCGCCGCAGGTGCGGTATTGAGCGTGCAGGCCGCCATCAACGGTCGTCTGGGCCAGACCGTCGGGGTGTTGCGCAGTAGCCTGCTGACCTTTGCGGTCGGTGCGCTCACCACCTCGCTGCTGATTTTTTTCTTTGAGCCCGCCCAGGCTGTCAGTTTGCTGGAGGTGCCCAAGTGGCAGTTGACCGGTGCCCTGTTCGGCGTGGTGTACATGATGGTAATGGTCGGCGCCGTGCCGGTGGTGGGTACGGCGGTTGCCACGGTAGCGGTGATCGTGGGGCAATTGGGCATGGGCATGCTGATCGACAACTTCGGCTGGCTGGGCAACCCCGCGATCGAGTTGTCCGGTAGCCGGATCGTAGCGATGCTGTGCCTGGCCCTGGCCCTGGTGTTCATGTATCGCAGCAATACGCGTCAGGCTGACTGATGGCGCTGAACCTTGGCGCCGTGCCTGGAGTCACTGTTTAAGGTGTGGCATTCGCCGCGCCGTGACGACCATGAAGAAGGAGTCTGACCATGCCGGATCAAACCTGTGCCTGCCCACACTGCAAATGCGTACTGGGTGTCGACGCGATAATGAAGGACGGCAAGGGCTACTGCTGCCAGGGCTGCGCCGAGCATCATGCGCACGGTGAGCCGTGCGCGGCGGCAACGGGATGCGAATGCGCCAAGTCGTCTGCCAACGCCTGAGATGATTGATCGGCGGGCCCTTGCCCCGATAGCGGTGATCAGCCAATCACGTACTGGCTGATGCATCGCTATCGGGAGCAAGCCCCCTCCCACAGTTGGATCTGTATCAGGCCTCTGGAACGCCTTTTTCCCAGGCCGACCAGTTGTTCAGGATCGCCTGTACCAGCGGATTGCCCGTGCGGTAGAGGTTCTCCAACGCCGGTACAAACCCACCCTGGTCGGCGTACTTGAGCAGGTTGTCCACTTCGCTGTAGCCCGGGTACGGGCGGTCAAAGTCGGAGCCTGCACGCACCACCGCCAGGCGCTGGATGTCCACCAGCCCTTCGCGGCTGGCGCGCAGCAGCGCTTCATAGGTGGAGTTGTCTTCCTGCTGGGTGGTGCAGTATTCGCCTTTGTTGTCCGTAAGCAGTTTGGTCCACACCTCGGCGCGTTCGCTCAGGCGGGTGCCGGAAAACCAGGTATTGCCCGCCAGGGTGTCGCAGCGTGTGACCTGGGGCGGCTGATTGGCCGGGGCGGCGGGGTAGTGCTTGCGCCAGGCGGCGGACTCCTTGCTTTCCGTCAGCTCCACTTTGTGCGACAAGGCAAACGCCTTGGCCTGCAGCTTTGGGTTGAGCTCGAACACTTCGGTCTTGTAGTCCAGCGGCGGTTTTTCATTGGGGCCCTTGGTGTTGATGCCGATATAACCCGTCGGCCAATCCTTGGGCGCGTCGCGGGAATCCAGCTCCCACTGCGTACCGAATTCCACCAGGTAATGCGCCCAGGCGGCCGTGCCGATGGTGCCATGCTTGGGGCTGATACCGGCAATCCCGGCGATCAGGAAATAGCTCTGGCGCAGGTCGAACCTGGGCGACAGGGCCAGTGCCAGGGTGGAGGCGGCGGCGTTGGTCTGGCCCATGCCGGTCACCAGCAGGCACACGTCCTGGGTGTTGCAGCGAATCGCCGGGTACTCGGCGGACAAGCCGGGCACGCGTACCTCCTGTTTGAGCTCCAGGCGATCGATCCAGGTTTGCGCCTCGGGGGCGAACATGGTGATCAGCACCACCTTGGGCTTGATCGGCGCAGCGCTGTCCGCCAGCACCACGTGGGACAGCAGGGCGAGGCCTGCGGCCATCGAGAGGCGGGTAAAAGTTTTCATCTGCAGCTCCTTGATCAGAATTGGTAGCCCACGCCGGCGTAGTAACCCCAGCCGTCGGAGCGGGCGCGAAAGTTGCCTTCGCCGAAATTCAACTCGCTGCCATCCTCCCAGTTGCCGCCGTTATGAAAGTAACGGCCGACCAGGGTGAAGCGCAGGTGGGTGAACGAGTACAGCAATACGTTGGTGGCCACCAGGGAGTTGGCGGTGCGCGCCGGGTTGTCCTTGTGCAGGTCCGAGCCGAAATCGTAGTTGGTAAAACCGATGTAGGTCAGCGAGGCGCCGTTGTCGAATTTGCCGATGGGCACGATGTATTTCATCTGCGCGCGGTAGCCGTCCCAGGAATATTCATTGCTGGCACCGTAGTTTTCCCACTGGTAGCGCCCGTAGAAGTTGGCCGACAGGTTGACCCGCGAGCGGGTGTCGATGTCGGTGCCAAGGCCGCTGTACAGGGTATTGGCGCGATTCTCTTTGTTGCTGCCGTGGTCGTAGATCCAGTCGAACGCCACATACCATTCCTTGAACGGCCCGATCGCCAGGCTGCGGCCGGCCAGATAGTTGATGGAGATGCGCGGCTCATGTTCCATGAACACGGGCGAGCCATGGTCCCACGCGCCTTTGTCGTTACCATTACCGATGCCGAGGATCTTTGGCACGTCGATGTAGCCGTACAGCTCGAACGGACCCTTGCGGCCGAAATACTCGTATTCCAGGTAGACGTCGTCCTGGGGCTTGGGACCGAAGCTGATGTCCTTGCTGCCGATCAGGGTCAGGTCCTGGTTGAACCATTCCGACAGGTAAGCGCCTTTTTTCGCCGGCGGGCTGGCCTCGGGGCTGAGGGTTTCGCCCTGTGCCGAGTCATCCGAAGGCTGGTCGTGCGCCAAAATGGGTGCACTGAGTAGTCCCGTAACGGCGGCCAGTAGCAAGGAAACACCAAGGCAAGCACGAGGCGTTGAGGTGGGGTGCATTGAAAATCCCTATTCGTACGCGGTTTGAACCCGATTGCTCGGGCAGGGTGAACCTGGCGACCAGGTTGGTTCCGCAAACGTTTGCACAGGCTGTACCAACTTTCGTCAATGGTCTGAATCGACTGAGAAAAGGCGGAAATAACCGTCTCTTTGATCAGAAAATGACTGGGTGTCATTCAGCCGAGGTGACTGACCGCGTGCAGGCCGGTCTCACGCCGATATTCACTTGGCGTCTGGTTCATCTCGATCCGAAAATGCCGGTTGAAGTTGGACAGGTTGGCGTAGCCCACTTCAAAACATATGTCCGCCACCGACCTGTCGCTTTGCAGCAATAGCCGGCAGGCGTGCTGCACGCGAAATTTGCGCATCAGTTCGATAAAGCCATGGCCGGTATTGCGTTTGAAAAAGCGCGAGAAGCCTGGTTCGCTCATTTCCAGCTGCCGGGCGATATCCGACACGCGCACCTCGCCGCTTAATTCACGCATGAGGTAGTCGAAGGCCTGGTTGATGCGGTCGGCGCTGCGCGGGTCCAGGGTCGGTGCGTAGCGCGGGCTGGCCAGGACCTTGATCTGTCGGGGCGGGGCGTTCTTGAGGGTGTCGAGCAGTTGCAGGAACAGCACCAGGCGTTGCAGGCCCTGGGCGTTGCCGATGGCTTCCATCAGCCGCGCCGCCTGCGCCGCTGTTTCGTGCTTGAACTCCAGGCCGCGTCGCGCCTGTTCAAACAGCGGCTGCAGGTCGCCAAGTTCCGGCAGGGCCTCGCGCAGAGCAAGAAGGGCGACGCCGTCGAATTGCAGCACCACGTCACGGCCGCGCTGGTACTCGCCGGGTGCCAGGTCGCCAATCCAGTCGTGGGGCAGGTCGGGACCGATCAGCGCCACATGCCCGGCGCCGAATGCACCGATATAGTCGCCCGCCACCAGCTTGCCGCTGCCGTGGCGGATCAGGTGGATTTCGAATTCGGGGTGGTGGTTCCAGCGCGCCAAGTCAATCGGGTAGTCATGCTCGAACCAGCGAAAGCAGTGCTGCGGTTCGGGCAGGATCACTTCACGTTCGGCGCGGCGTTGCTCGAACAGGGGAGCGCGGATGGGCATGGGGCTGCCTCTTGTGCGTTGGATAACCGCCAAAATACGCGCCTTGGCAGGCGCGGCGCTACCCACGGTGCTATCGGGCACTGATACTTTTTTGCACGCTTGAGGCCGGTTAAAAAAGTACCGGTCGAGCGTGTGCGGTGCGTTTGTGAGAGGTCGGCTCCAACTGCTGTAATCAGCCGTGCAGGAATCCGACATGATTGCAAAGGACACCGCCATGAAACGACTTGAAGGTAAAAGCGCGCTGATCACCGGATCGGCGCGCGGCATTGGCCGCGCGTTTGCCCAGGCCTATATTCACGAAGGCGCCACGGTCGCCATTGCCGATATCAACCTGCAGCGCGCCGAGCAGACCGCTGCCGAACTGGGCCCCCAGGCTTACGCAGTGGCGATGGACGTCACCGACCAGGCCTCCATTGACGCAGCCATTGCCGCCGTGGTCGCCCACGCCGGCAAGCTGGATATTCTGATCAATAACGCGGCACTCTTCGACCTGGCACCCATCGTCGAGATCACCCGCGACAGCTATGAACGGTTATTTTCGATCAACGTCGCTGGTACGTTGTTTACCTTGCAGGCCGCCGCGCGGCAGATGATCCGCCAGGGCCACGGCGGCAAGATCATCAACATGGCCAGCCAGGCCGGGCGGCGCGGCGAGGCATTGGTGGCGGTGTATTGCGCGACCAAGGCGGCGGTGATCAGCCTGACGCAATCGGCGGGGTTGAACCTGATCAGGCAGGGCATCAACGTCAATGCCATCGCCCCGGGCGTGGTGGACGGTGAGCACTGGGAAGGGGTGGATGCACTGTTCGCCCGGCATGAAGGCCTGGCGCCGGGCGAGAAGAAGAAACGGGTAGGGGACGAGGTGCCTTACGGACGCATGGGCACGGCTGAAGACCTGACCGGCATGGCGATCTTCCTGGCGTCGAAAGAGGCTGACTATGTCGTCGCGCAGACCTACAACGTCGATGGCGGTAACTGGATGAACTAGTGGCGTGCACCGATCAACACGGTGGGCACGGACAACGAGCCCCACCCCGTTGATATTCGTTGTTCGGTTACTCGGCAAAGCTGCGATCAAAGAAGTAGATCTCTCCTGGCTTCACCATGTCCACCGTCGCCTGGGGCCGGCCGCCTTCACCCTGCTTTTTGCGCCCGGTTTCACGCAGATACCCGGCCTCGGTCAGTTTCAGCAAGCGCTGGCGGATACTGGTCTTGAGCACCGGCCGGGCGAGCACCAATGAAAAAATCGTAGTCGCCTCCGGTGCGCTGAACTCACGGCCCAGGAACATCAACGGCAGGCTGCTGTACAGCGATTTGGAAAACAATCGCTCCTGCACGGCCGCCACGAGGCTGTTGTGATCAAACGGCAACTTGATACTGCCATCGGCGACCGCATTCAAGGAATACCAGGCCTGATGGCTGCCCAGAGCGACTTCTTCGGTCACGATCCCCAGGTAGTAAGTGGACGATGACCAGCAGCGCGGATCGCGAAACGCATCGCCCACGGTGCCCACCTGTTCGTTCCAGACCAGATCGAGGCCGACCTTGTCACAGGAGCGAAGTCGCTCCACCGCATCCTGCAGGCTCAGGTCCTGCACATCGCCATTGACCACCACACCCGGCAATGCCCAGTGTCCGGCAAAGGGCTCGGCATCGCGCTTGTTGAGCAACAGCTTCAATTCCCCGCAGGCACGGGAGTAACACAGTACGCACAAGTCGACGGTGTGCAGGTAGGGGCTCAATGGCATGTGACGTCCTTCTTACAACGTAGGCACCTAGTCTAACGCTTCGGACAGATATGTCATGTACTCGATCTTAGGCAGTCGTGAAAATACTTGTTGCCTTGAAAGTACATGACATGTACTTTTGTTTCCAGGCCACCGGAGAATCATCATGACCCTCGCCAAAACTGCCATTGCCTCATTCGATGTGGATGCCCAGAAGAGTTTCACGCCGCTGTGCCCCGACGAACTGCCCGTAGCCGGAGGAGACCTGATCGGTGCCGAACTCAACTACATGGCCAGCCTCGCCGGGCGCCGTATCGGCAGCAAGGACGCCCACAGCCCGCAGGCGCCCTGGGTGGTCGAGCAGCACAGCCAGATGCTGCAACCTACCGGCCTGGCTCACGCCGATGTCACCTGGGTCAGCCACTGCGTGCCGGGTACCGAGGGCTTCACCTTGCTGGCTGAATTGCCCAGCCCCTATGACTACGACTACTTCGTCTGGAAGGGCGTCGAACCCGACCTGCACCCCTACGGCGCCTGCTACCACGACCTGCACGACAAGCTGTCCACCGGCGTCATTGAATACCTCAAGGCCCGGGGCATCGTCCGCGTGCTCGTCGGTGGCCTGGCCCTGGACTACTGCGTCAAGACCACCGCCTTGCAATTGCTCAAGGCCGGCCTGCAGGTGGTGCTGCACCTGCCGGCATGCCGAGGAATCACTGAAGAAGGCAGCGTGCAGGCCGTCAACGAGTTACTCAAGGCCGGTGCCGCCATCAGCCGCACCCGCGAAGAACTGGCCGCGATGGCCACGCGTTAAGGAGATCCACCATGGAAAGCGCCTATGACACCGAGTCCCCGGTCATCCAGGGCTTGCTCGACACCGATTACTACACCTTCACCATGATGCAGGCGGTGCTGCACCAGCACCCCAATGTGGATGTGGAATACAACTTCATCGTTCGCTCCAGGGAAAAGCTCGGCCATCTGATCCCACAGTTGCGAACCGAACTGGAAAAGCTTGCCGGCCTGCAGATGCGTGAAGGCGAGCTGCGCTTCCTGTTCAACCCGCGCTTTCGCGAATACCTCACGCCGGATTACGAGCGCTTCCTCGGGCTGTTTCGCTTCGACCTGCGTTATATCCACGTCAGTGAAGTGGACGGGCAATTGAACATCCGGGTGATCGGCCCGATGCTGCACTGCATCATGTTCGAGCAACCGGTACTGGCGCTGGTCAGTGAATTGCGCAACCGCGACAAGTACCCCGACGTGATCCTTGAGGACGTCACCCGCAAGCTCTACCAGAAGTTCGACTGGCTGGAGAAAAACCTCAGCCGCGACGAGCTGGCCGACCTGCGCGTCTCCGACTTTTCCACACGCCGGCGTCTGTCATTCAAGGCCCAGCGCGAAGTGGTGGACATCATGCGCCGCGACTTCCCAGGGCAGTTTCTTGGTACCAGCAACGCGCACCTGGCCTATGAATTCGATTTGCCGCTGATCGGCACCATGGCCCACCAATGGCTGATGGTGCACCAGCAACTGGGGCGCCTGCGCGAAAGCCAGAACGCCGCACTGGAAAACTGGGTGCGCGAGTACCGCGGCCGTCTCGGGATGGCCCTGACCGATTGCATCAGTACCGATTTCTTCCTCAAGGATTTCGACCTGTACTTCGCCAAGCTCTACGACGGCCTGCGCCAGGACTCCGGCGACCCCATCGTGTGGGCCGACAAGGTACTGGCCAGATATAAGGAACTCGGTATCGACCCCATGACCAAAGACCTTATGTTCTCGGACGGTCTGAATTTCGAAAAATGCCTGCCGATCCTGCGGCACATCCGCGGCAAGGCCCGGTTCGGCTTCGGCATGGGCACCAGCCTTGCCTGCGATGTGGACGGTGTGGAGCCACTGAGCATCGTGATGAAGCTGGTGCGGGTACACGGCGAGCCGGTGGTGAAATTCTCCGATGACCCGGTGAAGAACGTCTGCGAAGACCCGTCGTTTTTGCAGTACGCGGCACAGGTATTCAACATTGGTAGCGTGGAGGTATGACATGCACACTCAAGAACGCATCGCCCGTGCGCTGAACGTCGATCGCTCGCTGGTCGCAGGCGGCGAATCCCAGGAAATTCAACGGCGCATCGATTTCATCAAGACCACGTTGCGCGCTTCTGGCTGCAAGGCGCTGGTGCTGGGCATCAGCGGCGGCGTCGACTCGTTGCTCGCAGGCCGCCTGTGCCAGTTGGCGGTGCAGCAACTGCGCGACGAAGACTACGCCGCGCGCTTTATCGCCATGCGTCTGCCCTACAAAACCCAGGGCGACGAACACGATGCCCAGGCCTCCCTGGATTTTATCCTGCCGGACCATGTCGATACCCTGGACATTGCCGCCAGTGTCGACGGCCTGATGACCAGCCTGGCCGCTGCGCAAGCCAGTGCCGCACAACGCGATTTCATCAAGGGCAATGTCAAGGCCCGCGCGCGCATGATCGCGCAATATGCGCTCGCCAACCTGCACAATGGCCTGGTGGTCGGCACCGACCAGGCGGCTGAAGCGCTGATGGGGTTCTTCACTAAATTCGGCGATGGCGCCTGCGACCTTGCGCCGTTGTCTGGCCTGACCAAATCCCAGGTGCGCCTGCTTGCAACCGCACTCGGTGCCCCGGCAAAACTGGCGCAAAAGCCGCCGACTGCCGATCTTGAAGAACTGGTACCGGGAAAACTCGATGAGGACGCCTACGGTTGCTCGTACGCCGAGATCGACGCGTACTTGATGGGCGAACCGGTGAGCGAGCGGGTGAGGGCGATTGTCGAGGCGGCGTATGGCAAGACAGCGCATAAACGTGCGTTGCCGATTGCCCCGCAGTAGGCGCGGGCTGCAAGCCATATCAGGAAGTGTCTCGCCGTGAAATGGAATTTTTCCTACATTATTGAAGGATGAGGATTCTTTACGCTCTGGGCTATCAATGAGTTCAGGATCATGGGAATGGCTTCCAGCGTATTGAGAGCGAGTGATTCAATTGCCAGGGTGTTGCGCCGCAACCTGCCAGTGCTTCTCGGCACGACGGCCATGGCGATTTTGTCAGGCATCCTGGTGACGGTATTGGATGATGCGACCTATCTGCGCCGGTTCGACCCGTCGCTCAAAGCGCAGATGTCCGGGTGGAGTCTTGTCGCATTGGCGACTGTTGCCGTGTTTTCCAATGTCATGATGGTGTGCGGTCGGCATTGGGCGGGTGTTGTCCTGGCAGGCTATTTTGCGATGTGTCTGATGCTGGTGGTACCGACGCTTCAGTACCATCCCCACACCCTGGCCTATTCGTTGGGTGTCGTATGTCCGCTGTGCGGATTGCTGCTGCTCAATAGCGAACGCCACCGCGAGATGCGCCACTCGCTGTTCAAGCTACGTGTTCAGCTCCACGGCGGCGGCGATCGGCGCGCAGACCGCTCTGTTTGACCTTGCACTTCGCCAGCCTTGCAGGCGTTTGGTGGGTAGCCCAATCCTGATGCGAAAACCCTATGTTGGTTTGGAACTGCACTGTTTCAGTTGCCACCAACAGGCAGCTGAACCGAGCGCTTGTGTGTTTGGCCAGGCCGTTGTTACGTCCAAGACATGAGGTGTTGCCATGATGAATCCTTACTTAAACCAACCGTTCTATTCGCCTCCGCCCGTGCAGAACCACGAATTTTCGCCAGCGGGTAATGCGACGACGAATATGCCTGGCGTAATGACCAGCAATTATTCCCACTCGGCCGTTGCAGACATGCTGCTGCAAAACTTCGAATATTTCAGATCGCCTGGCAGTTCGTTCGCGTCTCGGGAGTCGCTGGCTGATGTGGCCAATCGCCCATTGGGGATGGGCGGTCATGATGACCAGATGACGTTGCTGGCCAGGGATATATTGGGTCGGCCCGGTCTCGCAAGCCTGTTTGACGGTATTCAAAACGGCGCTCAGGAGGATGGCCTGATTAACCGCGAGGATATGCAACTGGCTATCGGTCAGTTGTCTCAGCAGGAGGCAGGCGGCTATTCCGCACTGTCAGGCAATCGGTTCGCCGGAGGGAATAACGGCGCGATGCAACAGCAGAGAATAAATCAGCAATGCTTTCCTCAGTTCAACGCGCAACCTGCATTTAGTGGTGGGCCGCAAGGCATGCAAGGCTGGCAGGCGACGCAGCCCCCGTCCTATATGGGCGTGCAAGGTAACCAGCCATGGAGCCCGATGATGGCCGCAGGTCGACCCTATGCCAATGACAGTGACGAGGCGTTCTCGGCCAAGGTGCTTTCCCATTTCAGTGCCCTGCAAGAACCTTCGCGAGGCAGCATCACGGACGAATCGCTGAGCGCCGCTGCGTCGGGACATACCCTGGATGGACGACCTATCAGTGCGGCCGATACTGCTGTCGCGCAGGAATTGATGGAGCGAGGGCAACTGTTCAAGACACTGGACCAAGGCCGCAGTGGCGTGCTTGACGGCAGTATCTCCCGGCAGGACCTGGGGGATGCATCGAATACATTCAGGACGATGAGCGACGAAGGGCTGCTGCATGCCGTCAAAAATAATTTCAGACAGTTTACCGCCGGTGCGGATGACAAGTACGTCAATGTCAATGAGCTGAAAGAGGCGGCGGGTCTTACCCCGTCCACACGAACCTTCAGTCCGCAAGCGCGCGAAGTGGCCCTGGAATTGCTCAATCGTCCTGGCTTGTTGCGTGAGCTGGATATCGGCGTTCGGGAGGAGGGCAAGCCGGGTGCTGAAGACCAACGCTTTGATATGGTCAACATCGACCACATGATCGACCAGCAATCCTCCCGTGCGCCAGGCAAACCCTACGCCAGCGCGTATGCGGGTAACTTCTCCGTATCCGCCGGCGGGTAATATTTGCGGCTATCAAAGGCTGCTTTCCGGCAGGCGGATAGCAGCCGCCCCTGGCACCTGCCTCGTTGCACGCAACTACCTGCCCTCTGGAGTGGTCCATCGATCTCGGCGTACCATTGGCGGTTCAGCGCCAACAGCCTCAAGCGATTGACCACTCCACTGCCACCCAGGGGCCCAAACCATCATGGAAGTCACCCAGCAACGACCGTTGTGGCAGGTTTACCTGTTCTTTCTGGCACCGATGGTGCTCTCCAATTTTCTGCAAAGCTTCTCCGGTACGCTCAACGGCATCTATGTCGGGCAGATGCTCGGTACCCACGCGCTGGCGGCGGTGTCGGGCATGTTCCCCATCGTGTTTTTCTTCATCGCCCTGGTAATTGGCCTGGGTGCCGGCGCCTCGGTGCTGATCGGCCAGGCCTGGGGCGCCGGGGAGACGGGCTTGGTCAAGGTGATCACCGGCGCCACGCTGACCCTTGGCGCTCTGATAGGCCTGCTCGCGGCCGTACTGGGTGGGCTGTTTGCGCGCCCCGCGCTGCAGGCCCTGGGAACCCCCGTCGACGTGCTGGACGATGCGGTGGGCTACGCCCAGGTGATGATGCTGATCATGCCGCTGCTGCTGGTATTTATCCTCTATACCCAGCTGCTGCGCGGCGTCAGCGACACGGTTTCGCCGTTGTTGGCGCTGATGGTATCGACCCTGGTGGGCTTGTTGCTGACGCCGGCGCTGATCCGCGGCTGGATCGGCCTGCCGCCCATGGGTATCCAGAGTGCGGCGTACGCCGGGCTGGCGGGGAATGCCCTGGCGATGCTGTTCCTGATTCTGCGCCTGCGCCACAAGCAGCACGTGATGGCGCCGGATCGCGAGATGCTCGCAGCCCTGCGCCTGGACCGGGTGATCCTCGGCAAGGTCCTGCGCATCGGTTTGCCTACCGGCTTGCAGATGGTGGTGCTGTCGTTGTCCGAGTTGGTCATCCTGGCGCTGGTCAACGGCCACGGTTCCCAGGCAACGGCGGCGTACGGCGCGGTGACGCAGATCGTCAATTACGTGCAGTTTCCGGCGCTGTCGATTGCCATCACCGCCTCGATCCTGGGCGCGCAGGCCATTGGCGCCGGGCGCCTGGAGCGCATCGGGCCGATCCTGCGCACCGGGCTGTTGATCAATACCGGCCTCACCGGTGGCCTGATCGTGCTCGGCTATGGGTTGTCGCATTGGCTGCTGGGTCTGTTCATCACCGACGCCGCTGCGCGCGTCAACGCCGAGCACCTGTTGCATATCATGCTGTGGAGCATCCTGGTGTTCGGCTTCCAGGCCGTGATCGGCGGGATCATGCGCGCCAGCGGCGTGGTGCTGATGCCGGTCGCCATCTCGATTTTCTGTGTGCTGTGCGTGGAACTGCCGGTGGCGTACCTGTTCAATGCGCACTTTGGCCTGGAAGGGGTGTGGATGGCATTTCCGGTGACTTATCTGGCGATGCTGGTGTTGCAGACAGCCTATTACCGCCTGGTATGGCGGCATAAGCAGATCAAGCGGCTGGTGTGATACAAGGTTGCCCCACCTAAGGACAGAAGGCGCTTTATCAATGGCAAATCCCTACGCCGCGTTGTTCCAGGTTCCCGGCGCTCGCGCTTTTGTCCTGGCAGGCATGCTGGCACGCATGCCGATCTCCATGACCGGTATCGGCCTGATCACCATGCTCTCGCAGGTGCATGGCGGTTATGGCCTGGCGGGCTCGGTGGCGGCGGTGTTCGCGTTGGCCACGGCATTTTGTGCGCCGCAGGTGTCGCGTCTGGTGGATCGATACGGCCAGGGCAGGGTGCTGCCCATCGCCGCGCTGATCGGTGGGGGCGCGTTGTTGATGGTGCTGCTGTGCACGCGTCTGCAGGCGCCGAACTGGACGTTGTTCCTGTTCGCCGCGCTGGCCGGTTGCATGCCCAACATGTCGGCCATGGTGCGAGCGCGCTGGACCGAGTTGTACCGCGGCCAGCCCAGGCTGCAAACCGCGTTCGCCCTGGAGTCGGTGCTCGATGAGGTGTGCTTCATCATCGGCCCGCCCATTTCGGTCGGTCTGAGCGTGGTGCTGTTTGCCGAGGCCGGGCCTTTGGTGGCGGCGCTGTTGCTGGCGGTGGGCGTGACCACTTTCGTGCTGCAACGCGAGACCGAACCGCCGGTGCACCCACGCCACGACCACCATGGACGCTGGCTGATCGCTTCGCCTTCGGTGCTGATCCTGATGACCCTGTTGCTGGCCATGGGTGTAATCGTCGGGGTGGTGGATGTGGTCAGCGTCGCCTTTGCTCAGCATCAGGGTCAACCCGCCGCGGCGAGTATCGTGCTGTCGGTCTACGCCATCGGCTCCTGCCTGGCCGGCCTGGCTTTCGGCACGCTCAAGCTCAAGGCCTCGTTGCCTCGGCAGTTTCTGTTCTGCGGCGTGGCCACGGCGTTGACGACGTTGCCGTTACTGTGGGTAACCGATATTCCGGGCCTGGCCGTGGCGATCTTTATCTCCGGCCTGTTTTTCGCCCCGACCCTGATCGTGTCCATGGCGCTGGTGGAGCAAGTGGTCCCACCGAGCCGCCTCACTGAAGGCATGACCTGGCTGATCACCGGCCTGAGCATCGGCGTGGCCATTGGCGCCGCCAGCTCGGGCTGGATGATTGACCACTCCGGCGCCGCCAGCGGATTCTGGGTGGCGCTGGCGGCGGGGTTGGTGGTGTTGGGTTCGGCCGTGCTGGGGTATCGGCGGTTGGGCAGTCAGCCAATCGCCGGGCAATGATGTTGTAAAAACTCATTCAGCGCCTGGCGTGTCAGATCGTTCAACGTCACTTTCTTGCGGGTCGCCGCCAGCGCTGCCGCCAAATGCAGGTCATGGCCCACGCGTACATTGAACGAGCCCTTGCAAGGCTTTTCCGGCGTTTGCCCGAGGGCCTGGCAGGTGGCGAGGTAATCGTCCACCGCCTCTCTGAAGGCCGCGTCCAGCTCGGCGACGGTTTTGCCTTCGTAGCTCACCAACGCCTTGATGAACAGGATTTTGCCGAACAGACAGTTGTCTTCGAGGCTGGCTTCGATGGAGCCGATGTAGCCTTTGTGTTTCAGCTGGTTGTTCACTGAATCAGTTCTCCTGATTTCAATTGTTCGATGATTTGGCGCCGAATGTAGTGTTTCAGTTCGTTGCCGGGGTGAGGCTTGTGCAGGGTAATCAGTGCACTGGGGTCGCCGATATCGAATTTGACCCGGCTTCCAGCCCCTTCAATCTGTGTGTAGCCCAGTCGGCGTAACAGCGTTACGCGTTCAGACCAGGTGAATGCCACGTGCTCATCGAGCAGTTTGGCGAGCAGCTTTTCATTTTTGGACACGGCGTTTCCTGCGTGTAACTAAATGTAGTTGCAAAAAGTGGTGTGCGTCAATGCTAGCTCGACTCGGCGTGTCTTTCCCGGAATTGATGTAACCCTTGATAACACCTCGCTTGCAGCCCCCATTGCTCGCTAATTTTTCCCTCTCCGGTTCGTTTTATAGGGACGACGTGCCTTTGTGCTTCCTGCCTATTGCTCCGGACTCCAACAAATGAATGCTGAAGACTCCTTGAAACTTGCTCGCCGGTTTATCGGGTTGCCCCTGGAAAAACGCCAAGTGTTCCTGCAGGCCCTGCAGAAAGAAGGCGTGGATTTTTCCCGGTTTCCGATTCCGGCAGGGGTGGAGGCAGAGGACCGCCAGGCGCTGTCCTACGCGCAGCAGCGCATGTGGTTTCTGTGGCAGTTGGACCCGGCCAGCGGCGCCTATAACCTGCCCGGCGCCGTACGCTTGAAGGGTGTGCTCAGCCTGGATGCCCTGGACCAGGCGTTCGCCAGCCTGGTGGCGCGCCACGAAACCTTGCGCACGGTATTTCAGCGCCAGGCGGATGAGCGTCTGGCCCAGGTTCCAATCGAACCGTCAGGGGTAGTCGAGCACCTGGACCTCAGTAACCTGGCCCCCGCTGACCGTGAGCAGGCCGTCAACGCGGCGGCAACGCGTCAGTCGCTGTTGCCGTTCGACCTGGAACACGGCCCGCTGCTGCGCGTGCAACTGCTCAAGCTGGATGCACACGAGCACGTGTTGCTGCTGACCTTGCACCACATCGTCTCCGACGGTTGGTCGATGAATGTGCTGATCGACGAATTCATTCGTTTTTACGATGCCCATGAGCGCAACGAGGCGCCGCAATTGCCGGCGCTGGCGATCCAGTACAGCGACTACGCCCTCTGGCAGCGTCGCTGGCTGGAAGCCGGCGAGCAGGCGCGCCAGCTGCAATACTGGCAGGCGCGCCTGGGCGATGAACACCCGGTGCTGGAGCTGCCGACCGACCGTCCACGCCCGGCCATGCCCAGCTACCAGGGCACGCGCCACACCTTTGAGATCGATCCGGCGCTGGCCACGCAACTGCGCACCTGCGCGCAAAAGCACAACGTCACCTTGTTCATGCTGCTGCTCGGCGCGTTCAATGTGCTGCTGCATCGCTACACGGGGCAGGGCGATATACGCGTCGGCGTGCCCATCGCCAACCGCAATCGCACTGAAGTCGAAGGGTTGATCGGTTTCTTCGTCAATACCCAGGTGCTGCGCACCGAACTGACCGGCCAGACCCGCGTCGCCGAACTGCTGCAAGCCATCAAGGAACACGCCCTGGGTGCCCAGGCGCATCAGGAATTGCCTTTCGAGCGCCTGGTTGAAGCCTTGAAAGTCGAGCGTAGCCTGAGCCATACGCCGCTGTTCCAGGTGATGTACAACCATCAGCCGGTGGTGGCGGATATCGCCTGCGTCAGTACCGCCTCCGGCCTGGAACTGGCGCTGGTGGAGTGGCAAGGCCGCACCACCCAGTTCGACCTTACCCTCGACACCTATGAAAAATCAGGCACCCTGCATGCCGCGCTGACATACGCCAACGACCTGTTCGATGCGCCTTCCATCCAGCGCATGGCCCGCCATTGGATCAGCCTGTTGCAGGCGATGGTGGCGGACGGTGAACAGCGCATCGGCGAGTTGCCGATGCTGGGCGCTGACGAGCAGCAGGTATTGGTCAAGGCCTGGAACCACACCGCCGCGCCGTACCCGACCGAACGCGCGATCCATCACCTGATTGAAGACCAGGCCCAACGCACGCCGGATGCGCCGGCGCTGGTATTCGGTGAGGTCACCCTGACCTATGCCCAGCTTGACGCGCGTGCCAATCAATTGGCCCATGCACTGCGCGAGCGAGGCGTCGGCCCGGACGTGCTGGTGGGGATCTGTGTCGAGCGTTCCATCGACATGGTCGTGGGCCTGTTGGCCATCCTCAAGGCAGGCGGCGCCTACGTCCCGCTGGACCCGGAATACCCCGAGGAACGCCTGGCCTACATGATCGACGACAGCGGCATCACGCTGCTGCTCAGCCAGCAAAACCTGTTGGCGCGACTGCCGACCGCAGGCATCCAGGTGATAGCCCTGGACCAGCCCGCCGACTGGCTCGACGCCTACAGCAGCGCGTCCCCGAACGTCACCCTCCATGGGTTGAACCTGGCCTACGTGATCTACACCTCCGGCTCCACCGGCAAGCCCAAGGGTGCCGGTAACAGCCATCGTGCGCTGGTCAACCGCCTGTGCTGGATGCAGCAGGCCTACGCACTCGATGCCAGCGACGCGGTACTGCAGAAAACGCCGTTCAGCTTCGATGTTTCGGTGTGGGAGTTTTTCTGGCCGCTGATGACCGGCGCGCGCCTGGTGGTCGCCGCACCGGGAGAGCACCGTGAACCGGCCCGCCTGATCGAGACCATCGAGCGGCACGCCATCACCACCCTGCATTTCGTGCCGTCCATGTTGCAGGCGTTCATCCATGAGCCAGGCGCAGGCGCCTGCGCCAGCCTCAAACGCATTGTCTGCAGCGGCGAAGCCTTGCCGTTGGACGCGCAGCGCCAGGTGTTCGCAAGGCTGGCGAATGCGGCCTTGTACAACCTCTACGGCCCGACCGAAGCCGCGATCGACGTGACCCACTGGACCTGCATCGACGAAGGCGCTGACAGCGTGCCGATTGGCCGGCCGATCGCCAACCTCGGCACCTACGTGCTCGATGCCCAGCTCAACCCGGTACCGGCCGGTGTTGCGGGTGAGCTGTACCTGGGCGGCACCGGTCTGGCGCGCAGCTACCATCGCCGCCCGGCGCTGACCGCCGAGCGCTTTGTGCCGAGCCCCTTCGTGGCCGCTGAGCGCCTGTACCGTACCGGCGACCGTGTGCGTCAGCGCGCCGATGGGGTGATCGAATACCTCGGCCGCCTCGACCACCAGGTCAAGCTGCGCGGCTTGCGCATCGAACTGGGCGAGATCGAAACGCGCCTGATGCAGCACCCGCAGGTGCGCGAGGCAGTGGTCCTGGTACACGGCGGCAAGCAGCTGGTGGCCTATCTGGTCCTTGAAAGCGAGGCCGTCGGTGACCTCAGGGCCTGGCTGCTCAACAGCCTGCCGGAATACATGGTGCCGACCCATTTCATCACCCTGGCCAGGCTGCCGGTGACCGCCAACGGCAAGCTTGATCGCAAGGCGCTGCCACTGCCGGACACTGCGCCGCAGCAGGCTTTCGCCGCGCCTGAAAACCCCCTGCAACAAGCCTTGGCCGCGATCTGGAGCAGTGTGTTAGGCATCGAGGCCGTAGGCCTGGACGATAACTTTTTCGAGCTGGGCGGCGATTCGATCATTTCCATCCAGGTGGTCAGCCGTGCCCGTCAGGCCGGTATCCGCCTCAGCCCGCGCGACCTGTTCCAATACCAGAGCGTGCGCAGCCTGGCGCTGGTGGCGAGCTTCGATGAGCTCAATGCGATCGATCAAGGCCCGGTCAGCGGTGAGGTCATCCTGACGCCGGTGCAGCAGGGCTTTTTCGCCCAGGCTATTCCGGCGCGTCAGCACTGGAACCAGTCATTGCTGCTGACGCCGCGTGAAACCCTGGAGTTCTCTCGACTCGATGCGGCGGTGATGCAATTGATCCGGCATCACGACGCCCTGCGTCTGCGCTTCGTGGCGCAGGGCGAGGGTTGGCAACAGCATCACGCCGCGCAGGTCGGCGCATCGGTGTTGTGGCAGGCCCGTGCCGGCAGCGACGCCGAATTCGCCGCGCTGTGCGATGAGGCCCAGCGCAGCCTGGACCTGGAGCACGGCCCGCTGCTGCGCGCCGCCCTGGTCGACATGGCCGACGGTACCCAGCGCTTGCTGTTGGTGGTGCACCATTTGGTGGTGGACGGCGTGTCCTGGCGCATCCTGCTGGAAGACCTGCAACAGGCTTATCGCGAACAGACATTGCCGGCAAAGACCAGCGCCTACCAGCACTGGGCGCAGCGCCTGCAAGACCACGCGCAGGCCCTCGATCACCAACTGCCGTACTGGCAGGCGCAATCCATCGATGCCGAGTTGCCCTGCGATCACCCCGAGGGCGGCCTGCAAAATCGCCTGGGCGCCAAGCTTGAAACGCGCCTCGATGCCGAGCACACGCGCCAATTGCTGCAAGAGGCGCCGGCGGCCTATCGCACCCATGTCAATGACCTGTTGCTCACCGCCCTGGCACGGGTAGTCAGCCGTTGGAGCGGTCAACCCGCCGCGCTGATCCAGCTGGAAGGGCATGGTCGCGAAGACCTGTTCGATGGCATCGACCTGACCCGCACCGTCGGCTGGTTCACCAGCCTGTTTCCATTGCGCCTGCAAGCCGATGGCGAGCTGTCCGGTGCAATCAAGGCGGTCAAGGAGCAACTGCGCGCCGTCCCCGACAAGGGCCTGGGCTATGGCCTGCTGCGCTACCTCGGCGCGCCGCAAGCGCGCGAATCCCTGGCCGGGCTGGCCGCGCCACGCATCACCTTCAACTACCTGGGCCAGTTCGACCGCCAGTTCGATGAGTCGGCGCTGTTCGTACCGGCCGCCGAGGGCAGTGGCCAGGCTCAGGACCCCGAGGCGCCGCTGGCCAACTGGCTGACGGTGGAAGGGCAGGTGTATGGCGGTGAGTTGGCCTTGCAGTGGGGCTTCAGTCGCGAGATGTTCGAACCCTCGACCATCCAGCGCCTGGCGGACGAATACGCCGCTGAACTCAAGACCCTGATCGAACATTGCTGTGCCACGCCGGCCGGGCAGGTCACGCCATCGGATTTCCCCCTGGCACGCGTCACCCAGGCGCAACTGGATGCATTGCCGGTGGCCGGGCCGGCCATCGCAGACCTTTACCCCTTGTCGCCGATGCAGCAGGGCATGCTGTTCCACACGCTGTTGGAACCCGAGGCCCAGGCCTATATCAACCAGCTGCGCCTGGACATCGACGGCCTCGACCTGCTTGCGTTCGGGCGCGCCTGGCAGGCCGCGCTGGACCGTCACGACATCCTGCGCAGCAGCTTCCATTGGCTGGGCCTGGACAGCGCGCATCAAGTGATTCGCCGCCAGGTCGACCTGCAACTGCAAGTGATTGAAGACCCCCGCGCTGATTTCGATGCGCTGGCCAACGCCGAGCGTGAACGCGGCTTCGAACTCAATGCCGCGCCGCTGTTTCGCCTGGTGCTGGTGCGTGGTGCGGGCACGACCTGGCAGCTGATTTTCACCAGCCATCACATCCTGATGGATGGCTGGAGCAACGCCCAGTTGCTCGGCGAAGTGCTTGCTCATTATGCAGGCCAGGCCGTGCCCGCACCGCTCGGGCAATTTCGCGACTATCTGGGCTGGCTGCAACAGCAAGGCAACGGCGAAGCATTCTGGAAAGCCGAGCTGGCGCCATTGCCGGCGCCGACCCGGTTGGCCCAGGCGCTGCGCGCGCCGGTTGACGGTGCGGGGACTGCAGAGCATCACGTCGTGTTGGGCAGTGACTTCACCCAGCGCCTCGGTGAGTTCGCCCGCCAGCATAAAGTGACCCTCAACACCCTGTTGCAGGGCGCCTGGAGCCTGCTGCTGCAACGCTACACCGGGCAGGCTTGCGTGGCTTTCGGCGCCACCGTGGCCGGGCGTTCCGCGCCGTTGCCGGGGATCGAGCAGCAGTTGGGCCTGTTCATCAATACCTTGCCGATCATCAGCGCCGCCTCGCCGGCGCAATCCGCCGCCAGTTGGCTCAGCCAGTTGCAGGCGCAGAACCTCAGCCTGCGTGATCACGAGCATGTGCCGCTCTACGACATCCAGGGCTGGGCCGGCCAGCAAGGCGCCGCGCTGTTCGACACGCTGCTGGTGTTTGAAAACTTCCCGGTGGCCGAAGCCCTGAAACAAGGCGCGCCGGCCGGCCTGACCTTCGGGCCGCTGCATAACCATGAGCGCACCCATTACCCATTGACCCTTGGCATCGAACTGGGCACTGGCCTGCGCCTGGAATTCAGCTACGACCGCGCGCAGTTCAGCGCGTCTCAGGTCACGCGGCTGGGGGACAACCTGCACCATCTGCTGGCGCAACTGTTGGCCGACGCTCACGTCCCCCTGGGCAATCTGCGCCTGCTCGACGCCACCGCGCAGCGCGACGTGCTTGCCCTCAGCCAGTTGCCGGCCACCGCCCGAGGTCATCAACACGCCCATGAGCGCATCGCGGCCCAGGCCCAGGCCACGCCGGACGCACTGGCGGTGCAGGCCGGCAGCGAACGCTTGAGCTACGCCCAACTCAACGCCCGGGCCAACCGCCTGGCCCATCGCCTGCTGGCACTGGGCGTGGGCCCCGGCCAGCGCGTGGGCCTGGCGTCGCGGCGCGGTCCGCAACTGATCGTCAGCCTGCTGGCGGTACTCAAGAGCGGCGCGGCGTATGTACCGCTGGACCCTAAATACCCGGCCGAGCGCCTGGCCTACATGCTCGCGGACAGTCGCCTGGACTTGCTGCTCAGCGAAACCGGCTTGCTGACCGATGTGCCGTTGCCGGTCGGGCTGACCCGTGTCGACTTCAGCGCCACGGGCGATGAACTGGCCGACTGCCCGGCAACCAATCCACCCAATCACGCGGCGGCGGCGGACCTGGCGTATGTGATCTACACCTCCGGCTCCACCGGCCAGCCCAAAGGCGTGGCCATCGACCATGCCGCCCTCGGCCAGTTCTGCGACAGCGCCGTGGTGTACAGCCAGTTGAGCGCACAGGACCGCGTGCTGCAGTTCGCAACCTTCAGCTTCGACGGCTTTGTCGAGCAGTGCTACCCGCCGCTGTGCGTGGGCGCGGCGCTGATCATGCGTGGCGATGACCTGTGGGACGCCGGGCAACTGGCGCGCGAGATCGTTGAACAGGGCGTGACCCTGGCCGACTTGCCTGCCGCATACTGGTACCTGCTGGCCAAGGAATGCGCCATGCACCAACGCTCCCTGGGCCGACTGCGCCAGGTGCATGTGGGCGGTGAGGCGATGTCCGTGGAAGGCCTGCGCGCCTGGCATGCTGCCGGGTTGGGCGGTGTGCGGCTGGTCAACACGTATGGGCCGACCGAGGCGACGGTGGTGTCCAGCGTGCACGCGTGCCAACTGGATGATGCCAGCGACGCGTTCGGTGTGCCGATCGGGCGCGCGATTGAAGGGCGCTCGCTCTACGTGCTCGACAGCGGTTTCCAATTGCTGGCGACCGATGGCGTAGGCGAGTTGTGCATCGGCGCCGAAGCCGGTCTGGCCCAGCGCTACTTCGACCGCCCGGCGCTGACCGCCGAGCGCTTCCTGCCTGACCCGTTTTCCGCAGTCCCCGGCGCCCGACTGTATCGCAGTGGCGACCTGGCCCGTTACAACGAAGCGGGTGCGCTGGAGTACGTCGGGCGTATCGACCATCAGGTAAAGATTCGCGGCTTGCGTATCGAAATGGGCGAAATCGAAGCCGGCCTGCAAGCCTTGCCGCAGGTGCGTGAGGCGGCAGTATTGGCGCTGCCGAGCGCCACCGGTACGCAGTTGGTGGCGTACGTGGTGCCCGCTGCGGGCATCGCCTTGGACACACAGGCACTGGCGGCCCGTTTGCGTCAGTCGCTGCCGGACTACATGGTGCCCGGGCAGTGGGTGGTGCTCGATGCCTTGCCGTTGAACAACAACGGCAAGCTTGATCGCCGCGCATTGCCGGCGCCGGATCTGAACCAGCACACCCAGGCCTACGTGGCGCCCCACAGCCCACTGCAGATCCAACTGGCGGCGATCTGGCAGGCGGTGTTGCAAGTTGAGCAGGTCGGCCTGGAGGATCACTTCTTCGAGCGCGGCGGCCACTCGTTGCTGGCCACCCAGGTCATCTCCCGGGTACGGCATGCGCTCAACCTGGAAGTGCCATTGCGTGCGCTGTTCGAACAGCCGACCCTGCACGCGTTTGCCGACGCCTGCGCGGCGTTGCAGGTGAGCGCGGCGCAGCCGTTGGTGGCGCTGGAGCGCGACCATCCGCTGGCGTTGTCCTTCGCCCAGGAACGCCAATGGTTCCTCTGGCAACTGGACCCCGCCAGCGCGGCCTATCACGTTCCCACCGCCCTGCACCTGCGCGGTCAGCTGGACATCGCCGCACTGGAGCAGGCGTTCCAGGCGCTGGTACAGCGCCATGAGCCGCTGCGCACCACCTTTGTCGAGCAGGGCGAGCAGACCCTGCAACTCATCCATCCCGCCCTGACAGTGGCCATCGAGCGCCAGCGCGTCGAGGTGGCGGCGATCGAACAGGCGGTGGCCGAGGAAATTCAGCGCCCGTTCGATCTGCGCAGTGGCCCGCTGATGCGCGTCAAATTGCTGGAAGTCGCGGCGCAGCACCATGTGCTGGTGATCACTCAGCATCACATCATCTCCGACGGTTGGTCGATGCAGGTGATGGTCGATGAGCTGGTGGCGCTCTACCAGGGCGACAGCCCATTGCCGGCGTTGCCGGTCCAGTACGCCGACTATGCCCAATGGCAGCGTGACTGGATGGCGGCCGGGGAAAAACAGCGCCAGCTCGATTACTGGTGCACGCGCCTGGGCAGTGAACACCCGGTGCTGGAGCTGCCTCTGGACCATCCGCGCCCGGCGGTGCAAAGCCATCGCGGCGCGCGCCAGAAGATCCATCTGGACAGCACGCTGGTGGCCGAACTCAAGGCGTTGGCCCAGCGTCAGGACGTGACCTTGTTCATGCTGTTGCTGGCCTCGTTCCAGGCCGTGCTGCATCGCTACAGCGGACAGTCCGAGATCCGTGTCGGCGTGCCGATCGCCAACCGCACGCGCCTGGAAACCGAACGGCTGGTGGGTTTCTTCGTCAATACCCAGGTCATGCAGGCCGAGCTGCAGGGGCAAATGCCTTTCGCGCAGTTGCTGGCCCAGGTCAAACAGCGCGCCCTTGAGGCCCAGGCGCATCAGGACCTGCCATTCGAGCAGCTGGTGGAAGCCTTGCAGCCCGAGCGCAGCCTGAGCCATAACCCGCTGTTCCAGGTCATGTTCAACCACCAGGACAGCTTGCGCGCCGGCGCCGTGCACGTGCCGGGCCTGGCATTGCAGCCGCTGGACTGGGCCGTTCACACCACCCAGTTCGACCTGAACCTGGAAACCGAAGAATCCGCCGATGGCCTGTGGGCGTCGCTGACGTACGCCACCGACCTGTTCGAGCCGGCGACCCTGGAACGCCTGGCCGGGCACTGGCATAACCTGCTGCGCGCCGTGGTACGCGATGAATCACAGGCGCTCAACGAACTGGCGATGCTCAGTGCGCCGCAGTGGCAGCAAATGATTGAAGACTGGAATCACACGCCCGCCGACTACCCGCACGAGCAATGCGTGCACCAGGTGTTCGAGGCGCAAGCGCTCGCCCGGCCGGATGCCATCGCACTGCGCTTCAATGGCGACAGCCTGAGCTACGCCGAACTCAACCGCCGGGCCAATCGCCTGGCGCACCGGTTGATCGCGGCGGGCGTCGGCCCCGACGTGCTGGTGGCGGTGCATGTGGAGCGCTCCCTGGACATGGTGGTCGGCCTGCTGGCAACCCTCAAGGCCGGTGGCGCCTACGTGCCGCTCGACCCGCAGTTCCCGGCAGAGCGCCTGGCGTTCATGCTCGAAGACAGCAATGCCCGGGTGCTGCTGACCCAGGCGCATTTGCGCGGTCGTCTCGTACAGCCCCAGGACCTGCAGGTGCTGCTGACCGACGACTGCGACGGTGACGCGCACAACCCTCAGGTGGAGGTTACGCCGGAGCACCTGGCCTACGTCATCTACACCTCCGGCTCCACCGGCACGCCCAAAGGCGTGATGGTGCGGCACCGGGCGTTGTGCAGCTTTACCTGCGGCATGGCCGATACCTTGTCCATTGGCGGCGATGCGCGCCTGTTGTCGTTGACCACGTTCTCATTCGACATCTTCGCCCTGGAGCTCTTCGTGCCGCTGAGTGTCGGCGCGACGGTGCTGCTGAGCGAGCAGGCCATGGCCCTTGACCCGGAAGCCATCCTCGACCTGGCTCACAACCAGGCAGCCAACGTGCTGCAGGCCACGCCGTCGACCTGGCGCATGCTGCTCGACAGCCCGCGTGCGCACCTGCTGCGCGGCATCCAGTGCCTGTGCGGCGGCGAAGCGCTGCCGGCTGACCTGGCCCAGCGCCTGCTCGATCTGCAAGGCCCGGTGTGGAACCTCTACGGGCCGACGGAAACCACCATCTGGTCGGCGGCCCATCGCTTGCACGAGGCGCAGCCGTTTGTCGGGCGGCCTATCGCCAATACCTCGCTGTTTATCCTCAATGCCGGGCTTACCCCCTGCCCGCAGGGCGCGGCCGGCGAGCTGCTGATCGGCGGGGTCGGCCTGGCGCGGGGTTATCACGCACGGCCGGCACTCACTGCCGAGCGTTTTGTGCCGGACCCGTTCGGCCCGCCAGGCGCACGCCTGTACCGCACCGGCGACCTGGCGCGTTACCGTGAGGACGGCGTGGTCGAGTACATCGGCCGTGTCGACCATCAGGTCAAGGTGCGCGGCTTCCGTATCGAGCTGGGTGAAATCGAAGCCTGCCTGCGTGAGTACCCAGGCGTGCGTGAAGCCGTGGTGCTGGCGGACAACGACCGCTTGATCGCCTACCTGGTGACCACCACGGCGGTGGATTCACAGGCCTGCAAAACCGCGCTGCGCGAGCGGCTGCCGGACTACATGGTGCCGGCGCACCTTCTTATCCTCGAGCGCCTGCCGCTGACCCCCAACGGCAAGCTCGACCGCAAGGCCTTGCCCAAGGTCGATGCCGGTCAGTTGCGCAAGGGCCATCTGGCGCCCGTCACCGCGCGCGAACAACAGGTCGCGGCCATCTGGGCCGAGGTGCTGGAGGTGCCGCAGGTCGGCCTCGACGATCACTTCTTCGAACTGGGCGGGCATTCCCTGCTGGCCACGCGGGTGGTGTCGCGGGTGCGTCAGGCGCTGGCGCTGGAAGTTGCGCTCAAGACCCTGTTCGAGCAGCCCTTGCTCGGCGATTTCGTGCGCGCTCTGGGCGAGGAGGGCAGCACCGCACCGGCGCTGCTCAAGGCCGACCGCACGCAACCCTTGCCGTTGTCCTATGCCCAGGAGCGTCAATGGTTCCTCTGGCAACTGGACCCGCAGAGCGCGGCGTATCACATCCCCAGTGCCTTGCGTTTGCATGGCCCATTGAACGAAGCCGCGTTGCAACGCAGTTTCGACACCTTGCTGGCCCGCCATGAAAGCCTGCGCACTCACCTGCGCCAGGAGGCCACGGGTGCGGTGCAGGTCATCGAAGCGGTCGGCCGGATCGCTATCGACCGGAGCGCCTGCGAGTATGCCGACCTCAAGGCCACCGTCGCCGCCGAGGTCGCACGGCCCTTCGATTTACTGCGCGGGCCGCTGTTGCGGGTCACGTTGTTGCGCCTGGCCGAGGACGACCACGTGCTGGTGCTGGTGCAGCACCACATCGTCTCCGATGGCTGGTCGATGCAACTGATGGTCGAAGAGCTGGTGCAGCTGTACGCCGCGTTCAGCCAGGGTCAGACCGCGGATCTGCCGGCGTTGCCGATCCAGTACGCCGACTATGCCGTATGGCAACGCACCTGGATGGAGGCCGGCGAGCAAACGCGTCAACTGGCCTATTGGCGTGAGCAGTTGGGCGGCGAGCAACCGGTACTGGAGCTGCCGTTCGACTTCCCGCGCCCGGCGCTGCCAAGCCATCGCGGTGCGCGCCTGGGCATCGACCTGGCGCCAGGACTGCTGGAAGGCCTGCGCACCCTGGCCCGCAACGCGGGCGTCACCTTGCCGATGGTGTTGTTGGCGTCCTACCAGGCGCTGTTGCATCGCTACAGCGGCCAGGAAGACGTGCGCGTCGGCGTGCCGGTTGCCAACCGCAACCGCCTGGAGACCGAGGGTCTGATTGGCTTCTTCGTCAACACCCAAGTGCTCAAGGCCGACCTTCACGGGCAGATGAGCGTCGAGCAGCTGCTGCGCCAGGTGCGCCAGCGCTCCCTGGACGCCCAGGCCCATCAGGACCTGCCGTTCGAGCAACTGGTGCAAGCGCTGCATCCGGAGCGCAGCCTCAGCCTGAGCCCGTTGTTCCAGGTGCTGTTCAACCACCGTGTAACGTCCGCCGAGCGTCAGTTGCAGCAGCTGACCGACCTGCACATCGAGGTCCTGGGCTGGGATGACGGCGTGGCCCAGTTCGACCTGGCGCTGGACGTGGAAGAAAGCCCGACGGCGCTGCATGCCTCCCTGAGCTATGCCACCGACCTGTTTGCACCCGCCACCATCGCGCGCATGGCCGGGCATTGGCAGAACCTGTTGCAGGCGATGGTGGCCGATCAGACTCAAGCCATCGGCCAGTTGCGCGTGCTGGATCAGCACGAGCAGCAGCACATCCTGCAACTGTGGAACCGCACCGATGCCGGCTACCCGTCCCAGCGGCTGGTGCATGACCTGGTCGCCGACCGTGCCCGGGAGACCCCGCATGCTGTCGCGGTGAAGCTCGATGCGCACACCCTCAGTTACGCAGAACTCGACACCCAGGCCAACCGCCTGGCTCATGCGCTGATCGCCCGTGGCGTCGGCCCGGAAGTGCGCGTGGCGATTGCCATGCCGCGCAGTGCCGAGATCATGGTGGCGTTCCTCGCGGTGCTCAAGGCCGGTGGCGTGTACGTGCCGCTGGATATCGAATACCCGCGTGATCGCCTGCTGTACATGATGCAGGACAGCCGGGCGCAACTGCTGCTCAGCCATACCCGCGCCCTGGCGCAACTGCCGGTTCCCGATGGGCTGGAGACCCTGGCAATTGACTGCAGCGAGCAATGGGCGCACTGCAGTGACCGCGCGCCGAACGTGGCGCTGGACGGCGACAACCTCGCCTACGTGATCTACACCTCCGGTTCCACCGGCATGCCCAAGGGCGTGGCGGTGTCCCACGGGCCACTGGTGGCGCACATTATCGCCACCGGCGAGCGCTATGAAACCCGCCCGGCCGATTGCGAACTGCACTTTATGTCATTCGCCTTCGACGGCGCCCATGAAGGCTGGATGCACCCGTTGATCAATGGCGCCAGCGTGCTGATCCGTGATGACAGCCTGTGGCTGCCGGAATACACCTATGAGCAGATGCACCGGCACAACGTGACCATGGCGGTGTTCCCACCGGTGTACCTGCAGCAACTGGCCGAACACGCCGAGCGCGACGGCAACCCTCCAGCGGTGCGCGTGTACTGCTTCGGCGGTGATGCGGTGGCCCAGGCCAGCTACGACCTGGCCTGGCGCGCGCTGAAACCGACCTATCTGTTCAACGGCTACGGCCCGACGGAAACCGTGGTCACGCCGCTGCTGTGGAAGGCGCGCAAGGGCGACCCATGCGGCGCCGTCTACGCGCCCATCGGCACTTTGCTCGGCAACCGCAGCGGCTACGTGCTGGACGCGCAGCTCAACCTGCAACCCATCGGCGTGGCCGGCGAGTTGTACCTGGGCGGCGAGGGCGTGGCCCGGGGCTATCTGGAGCGCCCGGCGTTGACCGCCGAACGTTTTGTGCCGGACCCGTTCGGCAAGCCTGGCAGCCGCGTGTATCGCAGCGGCGACCTGACCCGTGGGCGCCCGGACGGCGTGGTGGATTACCTGGGGCGTGTCGACCATCAGGTCAAGATCCGTGGCTTCCGTATCGAACTGGGTGAAATCGAAGCGCGCCTGCGTGAACAGGACAGCGTCGGCGAAACCGTGGTGGTGGCCCAGGACGGTCCGACCGGCAAGCAGTTGGTGGCCTATGTGGTGCCGGCCGATGCCACCCTGGCCGACCAGGCCGAATTCCGCGACAGCTTGCGTCGCGCCCTGAAAAGCGGCCTGCCGGACTACATGGTGCCCGCGCACTTCGTGTTCCTCGCACAGATGCCGCTGACCCCCAACGGCAAGCTCGACCGCAAGGGCCTGCCGTTGCCGGACGCCAGCCAGATGCAGCAACAGTACGTGGCTCCGCACACCGAACTGGAGCAGCAGATCGCCGCGATCTGGGCCGACGTGCTGCACCTGGCGCAAGTGGGCCTGAACGACAACTTCTTCGAAGTGGGCGGGCATTCCCTGCTGGCCATCCAGATCACCTCGCGGGTGCAGGCCGAGCTGGGCCTGGACGTCCCGCTGATGGAACTGTTCCAGACCGAATCACTGCGCGCCTACGTGCAGGCCGCAGCCACTTTCCGCGCCGGCAGCGTGGAAGATTTTGATGATCTTCGTGACTTTTTGAGCGAACTAGAGGCGATTTGAACCATGCTTTCCAACCCTAACATCGACCTGGTGTCGCGCTTTCTTCGCTTGCCTCTGGAACAGCGCCAGCAGTTTTATCAGCGTCTGCAAAGCCGGGGCATGAGTTTCGCTCAACTGCCGATTGCTGCAATCCGTGAGGACGGCCAACGCCTGCCGCTGTCCTATGCCCAGGAGCGCCAGTGGTTTCTCTGGCAACTGGACCCGGACAGCGCCGCCTATCACGTACCCGGCGCGTTGCGTCTGAGCGGCCGCTTGGACAAGGCAGCACTGCAACGCTGCTTCGAGAGCCTTGTGGCGCGGCATGAAAGCCTGCGTACTCGCCTGCATCTGGACGCTGAGCAGCGCACCCAGGAAGTACTGGATGACGCAGTGATCGAGATCGCCGAAAGCTCAGTCGACGAAACGCAGCTCAAGGCCCGCGTCGAAGCCGAAATTGCCCGTCCCTTCGACTTGCAGCAAGGGCCGTTGCTGCGGGTCAGCTTGCTTGCCGTGAGTGAAGAGGAACACGTGCTGGTGCTGGTGCAGCACCACATCGTCTCAGACGGTTGGTCGATGGGCGTGATGGTGCAGGAACTGATGCAACTCTATGCCGCCTACAGTCAAGGCCAGGACTGTACTTTAGCGCCGCTGCCGATCCAGTACGCCGACTACGCGTTGTGGCAGCGTAGCTGGATGGAGGCGGGGGAGAAGGCGCGTCAATTGGCGTACTGGCGCGAACTGCTCAGCGGCACGCAGCCGGTGCTGGAATTGCCGTTCGACCAGCCGCGTCCGGCGCAGCAGAGCTTTCGGGGGGCTCGTCAGGAGATTGCCTTGGAGCCTTCACTGGTTGCAGGATTGAAAGGCCTGGCCCAGCGTGAAGGTGTGACGATGTTCATGCTGCTGCTGGCATCCTTCCAGGCATTTTTGTACCGGTACAGCGGCCAGCAGGATATTCGCGTTGGCGTGCCGATTGCCAACCGCAACCGTGTCGAGACCGAATCGCTGATTGGATTTTTCGTCAACACGCAAGTGCTCAAGGCCGACGTCGATGGTCAGATGAGCTTCGCCCAGTTACTGGCGCAGACCAAGCGTCGTGCGCTGGAGGCTCAGGCCCATCAGGATTTGCCCTTTGAGCAGTTGGTAGAAGCGCTGCAACCGGAGCGCAGCCTGAGCCATAACCCGCTGTTCCAGGTGATGTTCAGCCACCAGGCCAATTCACCCGTCGTTACCCGGCAGCTACCGGGCCTGCGCGTGGCCAACCTGGAGTGGGACAGCCACAGCGCCCAGTTCGACCTGAGTCTGGATACCCAGGAGAGCGGCGATGCCATTTGGGCTTCCTTGACGTATGCCACCGACCTGTTTGAGGCCGCCACGGTAGCGCGCATGGCGCAGCATTGGCTGAGCCTGTTGCGTGCTGCCGTGGCGAATAGCGCGTCACCTGTGCAGGACCTGGCAACACTCGACGCCCATGAGCGCAAGCACATCCTCAACAATTGGAATGCCACTGAGCGCGATTACCCGCAAGGGCAATGGGTGCATCAGTTGATCGAAGCCCAGGCGCGGGCACAGCCCGATGCGCCAGCGTTGTGTTTCCACGACCTGACCCTGAGCTATGCCGAACTGAACCGTCGCGCCAACCGCCTGGCTCATCGCCTGATCGCAACCGGTGTGGGCCCGGACGTGCTGGTGGGGCTGGCCGTGGAGCGTTCCATCGAAATGGTGGTCGGCCTGCTGGCCGTGCTCAAGGCCGGTGGAGCCTATGTACCGCTGGACCCGGAATACCCGCGTGAACGGCTGGCCTACATGCTTGATGACAGTGGCGTGAAATTGCTGCTGACCCAGGCGCATCTGCGTGAGCAATTGCCGATTCCCCCAGGGCTGCAAACCCTGGTGCTGGGCGAGTCTGCATTTGAGACCTGCAGCGACATCGATCCAGGCATTGCCCTGGACGGCGAAAACCTTGCCTACGTCATCTACACGTCGGGCTCCACCGGCCAACCCAAAGGCGCCGGTAACCGTCATTCAGCGCTGCTCAACCGTCTGCAATGGATGCAGGAAGCCTACACACTGGACACCCGCGACACGGTGCTGCAAAAGACACCGTTCAGCTTCGACGTGTCGGTGTGGGAGTTTTTCTGGCCGTTGATGACCGGCGCCCGCCTGGTGATGGCGGCACCGGGTGATCACCGTGATCCGGCCAGGCTGATCCACCTGATTAATCATCAGCAAGTCACCACACTGCACTTTGTGCCATCGATGTTGCAGGCGTTCATGCAGGAGCCGGCGGTGTCGACCTGCCAAAGCCTGCGACGCATTGTGTGCAGCGGTGAAGCCTTGCCGGTGGATGCCCAGAACCAGGTATTGGCCAAGCTGCCGCAGGCGGCACTCTACAACCTGTACGGCCCGACCGAAGCCGCCATCGATGTGACCCACTGGGTCTGCGTCGATGAAGGCCGCGACGCCGTGCCGATTGGCCGCCCGATTGCCAATCTGGGCTGTTACATCCTCGACAGCAATTTCGAGCCGGTCCCGGTGGGTGTACGGGGCGAGCTGTACCTGGGCGGTATTGGCCTGGCCCGAGGTTATCACCGCCGCCCGGCACTCACCGCCGAACGCTTTGTTGCCCATCCCTTCGTCAAGGGCGAGCGTCTGTACCGCACCGGCGACCTGGCACGCTACCGGGAAAGCGGCGTGATCGAGTACGCCGGGCGTATCGACCATCAGGTCAAGCTGCGCGGCCTGCGGATCGAGCTGGGTGAAATCGAAGCGCGCCTGCTGGAACACGACTGGGTACGCGAGACAGCCGTGCTGGCCGTCGATGGTAAATATCTGGTGGGTTACCTGGTGATGCAAAACGCCGCCGATGACTGGCGTGACGTGCTGAGCGCCCATTTGGGCAACCACCTGCCGGACTATATGATCCCCGCACAGTGGATGCTGCTGGAGCGGATGCCCCTGAGCCCCAATGGCAAGCTCGACCGCAAAGCGCTGCCCAAACCCGAAACCACGCACCACTACGAAGCCCCGCACAGTCTGCTGGAGCAGCAGATCGCCGCGATCTGGGCCGACGTGCTGGGCGTTGAACAAGTGGGTTTGAACGACAATTTCTTCGAGCGTGGCGGTGATTCGATCATCTCTATTCAAGTGGTCAGCCGCGCCCGTGCCGCCGGTATCCATTTCACCGCCAAGGCGCTGTTCCAGCATCAGACGGTACGCAGCCTGGCTCGCGTGGCGCAATTGCAGACTGCGCACGTGATCGATCAGGGGCCGGTGCGGGGCGAGACGTTGCTGCTACCGTTCCAGCAGTTGTTTTTCGAGATGGACCTGCCCGATCGGCACCACTGGAACCAGTCCCTGCTGCTGACGCCACGCCAGGCCATGCAGGGCGGCCAATTGGAAGCTGCGCTGCAGGCGCTCGTCCAGCACCACGATGTGCTGCGCCTGAGCTTCACACCGCACGCTGAGGGCTGGACCGCACGCCATGACGCGCCAGCCACAACGTTGCTGTGGCAAGTGGGCGTGCACAACGCCGCCGAGCTGCAAGCCCTGTGCGAGCGCGCCCAGCGCAGCCTCGACCTGCAACAAGGTCAGTTGCTGCGCGCGGTACTCGCTGACATGGCCGACGGTTCTCAGCGCCTGCTGCTGGTCATGCACCACTTGGTGGTCGACGGTGTGTCCTGGCGGGTATTGCTTGAGGACCTGCAAAGCCTGTATCGCCAACAGACATTGCCGGCCAAGACCACGTCGTTCAAGACCTGGGCCGAGCGGTTGCAGGGCTATGCCCGCAGCGCGGCGGTGGAGCAGGAAAAACACTTCTGGCTGCAACAGCTCCAGGGCGTACCTACCGATTTGCCGTGCCTTGATCCGCAAGGCGCGCGTCCCGGCCACCTGGCGCAAACGGTGGTCAGCCAACTGGACGCCGAGCACACACGGCAATTGCTGCAACAGGCGCCCACGGCCTATCGCACGCAGATCAACGACTTGCTGCTGACGGCCCTGGCGCGCGTCATCTGCCAGTGGACCGGGCAGGCGTGCAGCCTGATCCAACTGGAAGGCCATGGCCGCGAAGAACTGTTCGACGACATCGACCTGACCCGCACCCTGGGCTGGTTCACCAGCCTGTTTCCGGTGCGCCTGACTCCGGCCGAATCGCTTGCCTCGTCAATCAAGCAGATCAAGGAGCAATTGCGCGCCGTGCCCAACAAAGGCCTGGGCTTCGGCGTGCTGCGCTACCTGGGGGATGATGCCACGCGCCAGGCGTTCAGTGAGTTGCCGGTGCCGCGCATCACCTTCAATTATCTGGGCCAGATCGACGGCAGCTTTGATCAGCCGGAAGGCTTGTTCGTGCCGGCAGCGGAAAGCGCGGGTGCCGAGCAAAGCCCGGATGCACCGCTGGGTAACTGGTTGACACTCAACGGTCAAGTATTCGGCGCAGAGCTGCACATGGGCTGGACGTTCAGCCCGCTGATGTTCGAAGCGTCGCAGATCGAAGCCTTGAGCCAGGCATTTACCCGTGAACTGATGGCCTTGGTGGAGCATTGCTGCGCCCCCGGCAACCACGGCGTGACGGCGTCCGACTTCCCATTGTCGCGCCTGAACCAGCAGCAGCTGGAATCCTTGCCCCTGGCGGCTGAGGCCATTGAAGACATCTACACCTTGTCGCCCATGCAGCAGGGCATGCTGTTCCATACCTTGTACGAACAGGCGGCCGGCGACTACATCAACCAGATCCGCGTGACGGCCGAGGGCCTGGATGTGGCACGGTTCCAGCGGGCCTGGGAGGCCACGGTACACGCCCATGACGTGCTGCGCAGCGGGTTCTTCTGGGAGGGTCAGTTGGAATGGCCGTGCCAGGTGGTGTACCGCGAGGCCCGCTTGCCGATCGAGCACCTGGACTGGCGCACAATGCCGGAGCCTGAACGGGCGCTGCAAAATCTGCAGCAAGCTCAGCGTCGTCAGGGCTTTGACCTGACCAAAGCGCCCCTTGTACGCCTGGTGCTGGTGCGTACCGATGAGCAGCGCCATGAGTTGATTTACACCAATCATCACATTTTGATGGATGGTTGGAGCAATTCGCGTCTGTTCGGCGAAGTCCTGCAGCGTTATGCCGGTGTAGCGGTGCCTGAAGCGGTTGGGCGCTATCGCGATTACATAGGCTGGTTGCAGCAGCGTGATGCGGGTGCGACCGAAGCCTTCTGGCGTGAGCAGTTGAGTGCACTGCAAACACCGACTCGCTTGGGCAGCAATCAGCCAATGGCAGTAGACGGGCATGGCGAACACCTGTTGAGCCTGGATCGGCAACTGACGGGACGCCTTGAGACCTTTGCGCGCAGCCAGAAGGTCACCCTCAACACGCTGATCCAGGCGGCGTGGCTGGTCCTGTTGCAGCGCCATAGCGGGCAGTCAGTGGTGACCTTCGGCGCCACGGTGGCCGGGCGCCCGGCGGATCTGGCGGGGGTAGAGCAGCAGATCGGTCTGTTCATCAACACTTTGCCGGTGATCTGCGCAGTGGATGATCAGCAGTCCGTGAC
The DNA here is from genome assembly GCF_002934065.1 of Pseudomonas orientalis. Lineage (NCBI taxonomy): Bacteria > Pseudomonadati > Pseudomonadota > Gammaproteobacteria > Pseudomonadales > Pseudomonadaceae > Pseudomonas > Pseudomonas orientalis. The sequence goes on from NZ_CP018049.1 coordinate 2,369,012, forward strand.
GCACTGGTTGCAAGCGGTGCAGGCACAGAACCTGGCCTTGCGCGAGCATGAACATACCGGGCTGTACGATATCCAGCGCTGGGCCGGGCAGGGTGGTGAGGCCTTGTTCGATAACATCCTGGTGTTTGAAAACTACCCGGTGTCCAAGGCCCTGGAGCAAAGTGGTGGCAGCGGTATCCGTTTTGGCCTGCCCGATTCCCGCGAGCAAACCAATTTCCCGCTGACCGTGCTGGTAGACGTCGGTGACACGCTGTCGGTGCAGTTCAGCTTTGCCCGTGCGTATTTCACTGCAAGCACAATACAAACCTTTGGTCGTCATCTCGTCAATTTGCTGCAAGCCATGCTCCAGAGCGGTCAGCAACGCCTGGGCGACCTGACGATGCTGGATTTGACTGAACGTCAGCAGGTGCTACAGGACTGGAACGCTACCGAGCGGGATTACCCGTTGCAGCAATGCGTGCATCAACTGATTGAGCAGCAGGTGGCGCGCACGCCAGACGCTGCGGCCCTGGTTTTTGCCGGGCAGCGTCTAAGCTATGCCGCGCTGAACCGTCGTGCCAACTGCCTGGCTCATCGTTTGATCGAGGCTGGCGTGGGGCCGGACGTGCTGGTGGGCCTGGCGGTCGAGCGCTCCATAGAAATGGTCGTTGGCTTGCTGGCGGTCCTCAAGTCCGGTGGCGCCTATGTACCGCTGGACCCGGAATACCCCCGTGAGCGCCTGGCCTACATGCTGCAAGACAGTGGTGTGAAACTGCTGCTGACCCAGGCGCATTTGCGTGAGCAACTGCCGATTCCAGACGCGTTGGATAGCCTGCTGCTGAGTGAAAACGGCTTCGAAGGCTACAGCGATGCCAACCCGATGATCACCCTGGACGGCGAAAACCTCGCCTACGTGATCTACACCTCTGGCTCTACCGGCCAGCCCAAAGGCGCCGGCAACCGCCATTGCGCGCTGACGAACCGCCTGCAATGGATGCAGGAGGCCTACGGCCTGGAGGCCGGCGACAGCGTGCTGCAAAAGACCCCGTTCAGCTTCGACGTGTCGGTGTGGGAGTTTTTCTGGCCGCTGATGATGGGTTCATGCCTGGTGGTCGCAGCCCCTGGCGATCACCGCGACCCGGCCAGGCTGATCAGCCTGATCAATCAGGAGAACGTCACCACGCTGCACTTCGTACCGTCGATGTTGCAAGCATTCCTGCAAGATTCGACAGCGTCCACGTGCCAAAGCTTGCGGCGCATTGTGTGCAGTGGCGAGGCGTTGCCGGTGGATGCGCAGCAACAAGTCTTTGCCAAACTGCCGCAAGCCGCGCTTTACAACCTCTACGGCCCAACCGAAGCCGCCATCGATGTGACCCACTGGACCTGTGTCGAAGAAGGCCGTGACGCGGTGCCGATTGGCCGCCCGATTGCCAACCTCGGCTGCTACATTCTCGACGGCAACTTCGAGCCGGTACCGGTCGGTGTGCTCGGTGAGCTTTACCTGGGCGGTGTCGGCCTGGCCCGTGGTTATCACCGCCGTCCGGCCCTGACTGCCGAGCGCTTCGTCGCACACCCCTTCGTCAAGGGCGAGCGCCTGTATCGCACCGGTGACCTGGCGCGCTACCGCGAAGACGGGGTGATTGAGTACGCCGGGCGTATCGACCATCAGGTCAAGCTGCGCGGCCTGCGTATCGAGTTGGGCGAGATCGAAGCGCGCCTGTTGGAGCATGAGCTGGTGCGTGAAGCCGCCGTGCTGGCGGTCGACGGCAAATACCTGGTGGGTTACCTGGTGTTGCAACATGCCGGCGATGACTGGCGTGATGTGTTCAGTGCCCATCTGGCTCAACATCTGCCGGACTACATGGTCCCGGCACAGTGGGTGCTATTGGAGCACATGCCTCTGAGCCCCAACGGCAAGCTGGATCGCAAGGCTCTGCCGGAGGTGGACGCCAATCTGCAAGCCCGGGAATACGTCGCCCCGCGTAACGAGCTGGAACAACAGATCGCCGCTATCTGGGCGCAGGTACTGGAAGTAGACCGGGTGGGCCTGAACGACAATTTCTTTGAGTTGGGTGGGCACTCCCTGCTGGCGACCCAGGTGGTGGTGCGCCTGCGCGAGCAGTTGCACGCTGAATTCGACGTCAAATCGATTTTCACCACCCCGACCCTGGCCGACTTCAGTGCCTATGTGGCGGCCCAACAGGCAAATAATTCGCCGGTGCAGGACGCATTGGCTAAATCCTTGGAGGCCCTCAAACGTCTATCAGCAGAAGATTTGGATAAATTGATTTCCTGAGGGGCGTGGCGTGCAAGCATTAATCGAGTCGGTAGGTTCACTTTCGGCGCAACAAAAGAAAGCATTGGCGGTAATGCTCAAGCAGCAAGGCATCAACCTGTTTGAGATTGCCCCGGTTTTCAAGCGCCAGGAAGGTGAGCCGCTGCGGCTCTCTTATGCTCAGGAACGGCAGTGGTTCTTGTGGCAACTGGAGCCGCAGAGCACCGCCTACCACGTACCAAGGGCCCTGCGCCTGAGCGGCCACCTGGACGTGGCTGCGTTGCAGCGCGGTTTTGACACGCTGGTGATGCGCCATGAAAGCCTGCGCACGTATTTACAGGCGGACGGCGACAGCGCCTTGCAAGTCATTGCCGAGCAGGCGCGGGTTGAAATTGCGCTGGTCGACGCCCGGGAAGGGCAACTCAAAGACCTCATAGAAGCTGAAATCGCCCAGCCATTCGATTTGCAGCAAGGCCCGCTGTTGCGGGTCAAGCTGCTGCGCCTGGCACCCGAGGAGCACGTGCTGGTGCTGGTACAGCATCACATCGTGTCCGATGGCTGGTCGATGCAGGTGATGGTCGACGAGTTGGTCCAGCTCTATGCCGCCTGTATTCAGGGCCAGGACCTGCAATTGCCGGCCTTGCCGATCCAGTACGCCGACTATGCGCTCTGGCAGCGCAGTTGGATGGAGGCCGGTGAGCGCGAACGCCAACTGGGTTACTGGACCGACATGCTCGGCGGCGAGCAACCGGTACTGGAAATGCCGATGGACCGACCACGGCCCGCCGTGCAGAGCTACCGTGGTGCGCGGCTCGACCTGACACTCGAAGCGTCGCTGGTGGCGGGCCTCAAGAGCCTGGCACAGCGCGAGGGCGTGACGGTTTTCATGCTCCTGCTGGCATCATTGCAGGCCGTGCTGCATCGCTATAGCGGCCAGGGTGACATCCGCATCGGCGTGCCGGTGGCCAACCGTAACCGGGTGGAAACCGAGCGCCTGATCGGCTTTTTCGTCAATACGCAGATTCTCAAGGCCGATATCGACGGCCAGATGACTTTCCGCGAGCTGCTGCAACAAACCCGCCAGCGTGCGGTGCAAGCCCAGGCTCATCAAGACTTGCCCTTCGAGCAATTGGTGGAAGCGCTGCAGCCGGAGCGTAGCCTGAGCTACAACCCATTGTTCCAGGTAATGTTCAACCACCAGACCGACGCGCAGCGCAGTGGCGGCAGCGTCAAAGGCCTGCACGTGCAGGGTCTGGAGTGGGAAAGCAAAACCTCGCAGTTCGACCTTAACCTCGACACCCAGGAGTCAGCTGAGGGTATCCAGGCGTCACTGACCTATGCCACCGACCTGTTCGACGCGCCGGGTATGCAACGCTTCCTCGCGCATTGGCACCGCTTGCTGCACCTGGTGGTCCAGGACTGCAACGGCCGGGTCGGTGAACTGCCGTTGCTGGACGATGCCCAATGGCAGCAACTGGTGCACGTTTGGAACCAGACGCACCAGGCATTCGCGCAGGATGCAGGGGTGCATCACCTGCTGGAAGCCCAGGCGCAGGCCCGTCCGGACGCGACGGCGCTGATCTGCAAGGGTCAGGCGCTGAGCTACGCAGAACTGAACCAACGCGCCAATCGCCTGGCCCATCGCTTGCGTGCGTGCGGTGTCGGCCCGGACGTGCTGGTAGCCGTGGCCCTGGATCGTTCGGTGGACATGGTGCTGGCCTTGCTGGCGACGCTCAAGGCCGGGGGTGCCTATGTGCCGCTTGACCCGCAGTTTCCGGTCGAGCGACTGGCGTTCATGCTTGAAGACAGCTGCGCACGTGTCCTATTGACTGCCGGCGACCTGCACCAACGCCTGCCGCTGGCGGCCGACCAGCAGTTGCTGTTTATCAGCGAGCAGGACGACGCGCACTACAGCAGCGACAACCTGCACGTGGAGCTGACCGGCGAGCACCTGGCTTATGTGATCTATACCTCCGGTTCCACCGGCAAGCCCAAGGGCGTAATGGTGCGCCATGGCGCGCTGAGCAGCTTCACCCAGGGCATGACCGATACCCTGAGCATTGACGCCCAGGTGCGGCTACTGTCGTTGACCACGTTCTCTTTCGATATTTTCGCCCTTGAACTCTACGTTCCGCTGTCGGTGGGCGCCACCGTAGTCGTGGCGGACAAGGCGGTGTCCCAGGACCCTGAGGCGATCCTGAATCTGCTGGATGACCAGGCAATTAACGTGGTGCAAGCCACCCCGTCGACTTGGCGCATGCTCATGGACAGCGAGCGCCGCGCTTTGCTGCACGGGATCAAGTGCCTGTGCGGCGGCGAGGCATTACCGGCCGACCTGGCCCAACGCATGCTGGCCCAACAGGGCACGGTATGGAATCTGTATGGCCCGACGGAGACCACTATCTGGTCGGCGGCCCACTCACTGGTGGAACCGTTGCCTTTTGTCGGTCGGCCGATTGCCAACACCTCCCTGTTTATCCTCAATGCCGAGCTCTCGCCATGCCCGGTAGGCGTCAGCGGTGAACTGCTGATCGGTGGTGTCGGCCTTGCGCGGGGGTATCACGGCCGTGCGGCGTTGACCGCCGAGCGCTTTGTACCTGATCCGTTCGCCCGCAGTGGCGAGCGGCTGTATCGCACGGGCGACCTGGCGCGTTATCGCGGGGATGGCGTGGTCGAGTACATCGGTCGTGTCGATCATCAGGTCAAGGTGCGGGGGTTCCGTATCGAGCTGGGCGAAATCGAGGCGTGCCTGCGCGAGCAGCATGCTATCCGTGAAGCCGTGGTGGTGGCCGAAAACGACCAGCTTCTGGCGTATCTGGTCACGCATGCAGCGACATCGGAGGTCGAGCAGCAAGCGTTGCGTGAAACACTCAAGGTCGCATTGCGCGGGGTACTGCCGGACTATATGGTGCCGGCGCACATGCTGTTCCTGGCACGTTTGCCGTTGACGCCGAACGGTAAGCTGGACCGCAAGGCATTGCCCAGGCCAGACGCCAGCTTGTTGCAAAAACGTTATGTCGCACCGGTCGGTGAGAAGGCCCGACAAGTGGCGGCGATCTGGGCCGAAGTACTGGGTGTGCCACAGGTCGGCCTGGAGGATCACTTCTTCGAGCTGGGCGGTCACTCGCTGCTGGCGACTCGCGTGGTGTCGCGGGTACGCCAGGCGCTGGCTATCGACGTGGCACTCAAAAGCCTGTTTGAGCAGCCGGTGTTGGGCGCGTTTGTGCAGGCGCTGGGTGAGCAGGGCGCAGCCATTGCACAGATGACCCTGGCCGATCGCGAGCAGCCGTTGCTGCTGTCGTATGCCCAGGAGCGCCAGTGGTTCCTCTGGCAGTTGGAGCCGCAAAGCGCGGCCTATCATATTCCGGCCGCATTGCGCCTGGTGGGCACGCTCGATCGTAGCGCCCTGCAACGGGCCTTTGATACTTTGATTCAACGCCATGAAACCCTGCGCACGGTGTTTTTCGCCGGCCCGGAGCAGACCGTCCAGCGCGTGCTGGAGCAGGCTGCTGCGGTCATCGACTATCAAGCGCTGGGCTCGACCGATCCCGTTCGCTTGCAGGCCTTGGTGGAAGGCGAAATCGCCAGGCCCTTTGACTTGCAGGCTGGGCCGCTGCTACGCATCAAGCTGTTGCAACTGGGCGAGAACGAACACGTACTGGTGCTGGTTCAGCACCATATCGTGTCGGATGCCTGGTCGATGCAAGTGATGGTGGATGAGCTGGTGAGCTTGTATGCCGGCTACAGCCAGGGCCTTGCGCCGACATTGGCGGATCTGCCGATACAATACGCCGACTATGCCCAGTGGCAGCGCACCTGGATGGAGGCGGGTGAAAAGGACCGCCAATTGGCCTACTGGCGTGCGCTCCTGGGCGATGTGCAGCCGGTACTCGAATTGCCGCTGGATCGTCCGCGCCCGGCCATGCAGAGCTATCAGGGCGCGCGCCTGGATCTGGTACTGGAGACTTCGGTGGTCGAGGGCTTGCGCGCGCTGGCGCAGCGCGAGGGCGTGACGATGTTCATGGTGCTGCTCGCCTCCTTCCAGTCGCTGCTCTACCGCTACACCGGCCAGTCGGATATTCGTGTCGGCGTGCCCATCGCCAACCGCAATCGTCTGGAAACCGAGCAACTGATCGGCTTTTTCGTCAATACCCAGGTGCTCAAGGCCCAAATCGACGGGCACATGACCTTTGCCCAGTTGTTGCAGCAGGTCAAGGAACGGGCGCTGGGGGCACAGGCCCATCAGGACTTGCCATTCGAACAATTGGTCGAGGCCTTGCAGCCGGAGCGTAGCCTGAGCCACAACCCGCTGTTCCAGGTGATGTTCAACCATCAGTCCGCAGCCGACGCCAATCGTGACAGCCAGCAGTTGCCTGGACTGTGCGTCGAGGGGCTGGCGTGGGACAGCCATACGGCACATTTCGACCTGAGTCTGGACACCGAAGAGTCTGCCGAAGGTCTGCTGGCTTCGTTGACTTACGCCACCGCGCTTTTCGACGCCAGTACCTTGCAGCGCTTCGCCGCGCACTGGCAGAACTTGCTCAACAGTGTGGTGCATGGGGCGCATATGTGTGTCGCCGACTTGCCGATCCTGAGTGGCCGTGAACAGGCGCAGATCCTGCACGAGTGGAATCCGCCGCAACCGACACGGGCCGCTCACAACAACGTGGTACATAAATTCGAACGACAGGCGGCGAACCAGCCCGGCGCCATCGCGTTGATCATGGATGAGCGGCGTATGACCTATGCCGATCTCAACCTGCGGGCCAACCGCCTGGCGCACAGACTGATCGAGCAGGGTGTGGGCGCCGACAGCCTGGTCGGTGTGGCCGTTGACCGTTCGCTGGAAATGATCGTCGCGTTGCTGGCGGTGCTCAAGGCTGGTGGCGCCTATGTTCCGCTGGACCCGCAATACCCTCAGGACCGCCTGCAATGCATGATCGAAGACAGCGGTTTGCAGCTATTGCTGACCCAGGACGCACTGCTGGCGCGCCTGCCAATCAACCCCGGTCTGGCGCTGATTTGCCTGGAACCCGGGCCGGATTGGCTGGCCGAGTACCCATCGACTAATCCGGCGGCACGCGCATTCCCCTCTAACCTGGCGTACTTGATGTTCACGTCCGGCTCGACCGGGCGACCCAAGGGCGTTGGCATCGACCAGGGTTCCTTGGCGCGGCATGTGGAAGTGTTTATCGAGCTGTTCGAGCTGACCGCGTCTGATCGCGTATTGCAGTTCGGCACTTTTAACTTCGATGGATTTGTCGAACAGCTCTACCCGGCGCTGTGCTGTGGTGCCGCCGTGGTAGTGCGCGGCGGTGAGTTGTGGGACAGCGACACGTTCTATCGCCAACTGATCGAACATGATATTTCGGTGGTCGACCTCACTACCGCTTATTGGCACTTGATAGCGCGTGATTTTGCCGAGCGTGGCGTACGCGACTACGGTCGCCTGCGTCAGGTGCATGCAGGCGGTGAAGCAATGCCGCCGGAAGGGCTGGCCTCCTGGCGTGCTGCCGGGCTGGGCCATGTGCGCCTGCTCAACACCTATGGCCCCACGGAAGCAACCGTCACGGTCACTGCTTTGGATTGCGCAGGCTATGTGGACGGCAGCGAAACCGTTACGCAGATGATGCCGATCGGTCGCGTATTGGACGGTCGCGCTATTTACTTGCTGGACGCGAGCCTGAATCCGGTGCCTGTGGGAGTAGCCGGTGAGTTGGTGATTGGCGGGCCTTTGCTGGCACGCGGTTACTTCAATCGTGCGGCGCTGACGGCTGAGCGGTTTATCCCCGATCCCTTCGATCCGGCAGGCGGCGGACGTCTGTACCGCACCGGCGACTTGGCCCGCTACCGTGCCGACGGCGTGATCGAATACATCGGTCGCATTGATCACCAAGTCAAGGTGCGTGGCTTCCGTATCGAGTTGGGTGAAATCGAATCGCGCCTGCTCGCCCTGGACAGTGTGCGCGAAGCGCTGGTGATTGCCGCCGACCAGCAATTGATTGCCTATCTGGTCACCCAGCAGCCGCCATCGGAACTGGCGGCATTGCGTGAGCAGATTCGCGCAAGCCTGTGTGAAGAGCTGCCGGACTACATGGTCCCGGCGCACTTTATGTTTCTGGAACGGTTGCCGTTGAGCCCCAACGGTAAGCTGGACCGTCATGCCTTGCCACGGCCGCAGGTGAGCCAGGCGGCGCAACAGTGGGTGGCGCCGGTCAGTCAGTTAGAGCAGCAGGTTGCTGCGATCTGGGCTGATATTCTCGGTGCCGAGCGCATCGGGCTGGGCGATCACTTCTTCGAACTGGGCGGTCATTCATTGCTGGCTATGCAAGTGGCTTCGCGCTTGCGACATAACCTGGGGATCGAGTTGCCGTTGCGGGTACTGTTCGAGCAGCCACGCCTGGAAGGGTTCGTAGCCGCACTGCACACCGAAGGCAAGCGTGAGGGTGCGGTAGCGCCGGCGTTGGTGCCGGCTTCGCGCGATCTGCCGTTGGTATTGTCCTATGCCCAGGAGCGTCAGTGGTTCCTCTGGCTGCTGGACCCTGAAAGCGCGGCCTATCACGTGCCCAGTGCCTTGCGTCTCAAGGGGCAGTTGGACCTGAATGCGCTGCAGCGCAGCTTCGATGCGCTGGTAGCGCGTCATGAAAGCCTGCGCACCCATTTGCATCAGGGTGATGAGCAGACCGTGCAGGTCATCCTGCCACAGGCACGCATCGAGATTGCCTTGGTCTCGAGCGATGAAGTGCAGGTCAAGTCACAGGTCGAGGCAGAAATTGCCCGGCCGTTCAACCTGCTGGCGGGGCCGTTGCTACGGGCCACGCTGCTGCGCCTGAGCGACGACGAGCATGTGTTGGTGCTGGTCCAGCACCATATAGTCTCTGACGGTTGGTCAATGCAGATCATGGTCGACGAACTGGTGCAGTTGTACAGCGCCTACAGTCAGGACCGGGACCTGCAACTGCCGCCCTTGCCGATTCAGTACGCCGATTACGCTCGTTGGCAGCGCGAGTGGATGGATGCCGGTGAAAAAGAGCGGCAACTGGCCTACTGGCAGGACTTGCTGGGTGGCGAGCAACCCGTGCTGGAGCTGCCTTTCGACCACCTTCGTCCTGCCGAGCAAAGCCATCGTGGCGCTCGTCTGTTCGTGGAACTGCCACCCAATCTGGTAGTAGACCTCAAAGGCTTGGCGCAGCGCGAAGGTGTGACGATGTTCATGCTGTTGCTAGCCTCCTTCCAGGCGCTGATGCACCGCTACAGCGGTCAGGAAGACGTGCGCGTCGGGGTGCCGATTGCCAACCGCAACCGGGTAGAGACTGAGCGGTTGCTTGGTTTCTTCGTCAACACTCAAGTGCTCAAGGCTGATATCGACGAGCAAACCACAGTGCTGCAACTGTTGCAGCAGGCCCGCCAACGTGCGCTGCAAGCCCAGGATCATCAGGATCTGCCGTTCGAACAACTGGTGGAGGCACTGCAACCCGAACGCAGCTTGAGCCTCAATCCGCTGTTTCAAGTGATGTTCAACCATCAGACTGAAGCGCGCCTGGGTGGCACCGAACATCAATTGTCTGCATTACGTGTCGAAGGGCTGGAATGGGAGAGCCGCACCGCGCACTTCGATCTGGACCTGGATGTACATGAAGGCGCCGAAAACATCTGGGCAACGCTGGGTTACGCCACTGACCTGTTTAACGCCTCGACCATCGAGCGCATGGCCCGTCACTGGCTGAACCTGCTGCAGGGCATGGTGGCGGATCCACGGCAGAGCATCGGTCAATTGAACTTGCTCGACCTGGCTGAACGTCAGCAGATCCTGCAACTGTGGGACAACACTGGCGCGGGCTTCTCGGCCGAGCGCAAGGTGCACGAACTGTTTGCCGAGCGTGCGACGCAAAACCCCGATGCGGTGGCGGTGAAGTTCGATGCACACACGCTGACCTACGGCGAGCTGGACCGCCAGGCCAATCGCCTGGCCCATGCGCTGATCGCCCGTGGCGTCGGCCCGGAAGTGCGCGTGGCCATCGCCATGCCGCGCAGTGCCGAGATCATGGTGGCGTTCCTCGCCGTGCTGAAAGCCGGAGGCGTGTACGTACCGCTGGATGTGGAATACCCGCGTGATCGCTTGCTGTACATGATGCAAGACAGTCGTGCCAAGTTGCTGCTGACCCATTCGGCGGTACAGCAACAACTGCCGATTGCCGAGGGCCTGGACAGCCTGGCCATCGACGATCTCCAGGCATGGGTGCACTGCAGCGATGTGGCGCCGCTGGTCCAATTGCACGGCGACAACCTGGCCTACGTGATCTATACCTCCGGTTCTACCGGTTTGCCCAAGGGCGTGGCAGTGTCCCATGGGCCGTTGGTAGCGCACATCATTGCCACCGGCGAGCGCTATGAAACCAGCCCGGCCGATTGCGAACTGCACTTTATGTCATTCGCCTTCGACGGCGCCCACGAAGGCTGGATGCACCCGCTGATCAACGGCGCCAGCGTATTGATCCGCGACGACAGTCTGTGGCTGCCGGAATACACCTATGAGCAGATGCACCGGCACAACGTGACCATGGCGGTGTTCCCACCGGTGTACCTGCAGCAACTGGCCGAACACGCCGAGCGCGACGGCAACCCTCCAGCGGTGCGCGTGTACTGCTTCGGCGGTGATGCGGTGGCCCAGGCCAGCTACGACCTGGCCTGGCGTGCGCTGAAACCGACCTATCTGTTCAACGGCTACGGCCCGACGGAAACCGTAGTCACGCCGCTGCTGTGGAAGGCGCGCAAGGGCGACCCATGCGGCGCCGCCTACGCGCCCATCGGCACTTTGCTCGGCAACCGCAGCGGCTACGTGCTGGATGCACAGCTCAACCTGCAACCCATCGGCGTGGCCGGCGAGTTGTACCTGGGCGGCGAGGGCGTGGCCCGGGGCTATCTGGAGCGTCCGGCGTTGACCGCCGAACGTTTCGTGCCGGACCCGTTCGGCAAGCCCGGCAGCCGCGTGTATCGCAGTGGCGACCTGACCCGTGGGCGCCCGGACGGCGTGGTGGATTACCTGGGGCGTGTCGACCATCAGGTGAAAATCCGTGGCTTCCGTATCGAACTGGGTGAAATCGAAGCGCGCCTGCGCGAACAGGACAGCGTCGGCGAAACCGTGGTGGTGGCCCAGGAAGGCCCGACCGGTAAACAACTGGTGGCCTATGTAGTACCGGCAGACGCCAGCCTGGCCAATCAAACCGAGTTCCGAGAAAGCCTGCGCCGCGCCCTGAAAACCCGTCTGCCGGATTACATGGTGCCGACTTACTTCATGTTCCTCGCGCAGATGCCGTTGACCCCCAACGGCAAACTCGACCGCAAGGGCTTGCCGCAACCGGACGTCAGCCTGTTGCAGCAAGCCTACGTGGCACCGCAGAGTGAGCTGGAGCAACGTCTTGCGGCGATCTGGGCCGATGTGTTGCGCCTGCCGCAAGTGGGCCTGAACGACAACTTCTTCGAGTTGGGCGGTGATTCGATCATCTCGATCCAGGTGGTCAGCCGAGCGCGTCAGTCCGGTATCCGGTTTACGCCCAAGGATCTGTTCCAACACCAGACCGTACAGAGTCTGGCCGGTGTTGCGCGCCAGGGTGTCGAAGGGCCGGACATCAACCAGGCCGCCTTGAGTGGGGAGATGGTGCTGCTACCGATCCAGCAAGCGTTCTTTGCCGATGAGATCGCTGAGCGTCATCACTGGAACCAATCGGTCGTGTTGCAGCCCGGTGAACGTCTCGACGCGGCGACGCTGACTCAGGCTTTGCAGGCGCTGATCGTGCATCACGATGCCCTGCGTTCGCAGTTCCTCAAGGCCGCAGGCGGCTGGCAGGGCGTCTATCGAGACGCAGAGCAACATCAGGCTGACGCCGTACTCTGGCAAAGCGCGCTGCATGATATTGATGAGCTCGCGCTACTGGGCGAAGAGGCGCAGCGCAGCCTGGACCTCGGCCACGGCCCCTTGATGCGGGCGGTTCTGGTGGAACTGAACGACGGTTCCCAGCGTTTGCTCCTGGTCATCCATCATCTTGTGGTAGATGGCGTGTCGTGGCGAATCCTGCTTGAAGACCTGCAGACCGCCTACCGCCAGCTCGCCCGTGGCGCGGCCGCAGTATTGCCGGCCAAGACCAGCTCGACCCGCGACTGGGCCCTGCGTTTGCAGCAGTACGCCCAAGGCGAAGCGTTGACCCGTGAGTTGGAAGGTTGGCAAGCCCGGTTGCAGGACGCCGAGGCCGGCCTGCCTGGCGCGCGGCCGGGAGCTAGCTTGAGTAACCGCCATGCGACCAGTGCGACTACTCATCTGGACGCCACTTATACCCGTCGCCTGTTGCAGGATGCGCCGGCAGCCTATCGCACCCAGATCAACGACCTGTTGCTGACTGCGCTGGCTCGTGTGATCGGGCGTTGGACCGGCCACACCTCGACCCTGGTCCGCCTGGAAGGGCACGGTCGTGAAGACTTGTTCGACGATATCGACCTGACGCGCACGGTTGGCTGGTTCACCAGCCTCTACCCGGTCAAGCTGACGCCTGCGCACACCCTGGAGGACTCGCTGAAGGCCATCAAGGAGCAGTTGCGCGCAATTCCCGACAAAGGTCTGGGCTTTGGTGCGTTGCGCTACCTGGGACAAGCACCGGTGCGGGATGCCCTGGCGCGTTTGCCTGAGCCGCGTATTACCTTCAACTACCTGGGCCAGTTCGACACCAGCTTTGAAGACGCAGAAGGGCAGGGGTTGTTCGCGCCATCCGGTGATGCCGTCGGGACCGATCAAAGCCCCGAAGCCTCCTTGGGCAACTGGTTGGAAATCAACGGCCAGGTGTATGGCGGTGAGCTGAACCTGACGTGGAGTTTCAGCCAGGATATGTTCGAGCCGCAGAGTATCCAGCCATTGGCCGATGCCTATGCCGATGAGCTCAAGGCGTTGATCGAACATTGCTGCCAGCCTGAGAGCGCTGGCGCAACGCCATCGGACTTCCCGCTCGCACACTTGAGTCAGGCACAGTTGGATGGCTTGTCGCTGCCGTTGAGCCGCGTCGAAGACATCTACCCCTTGTCACCGATGCAACAGGGCATGCTGTTTCAATCCCTGTATGGACAGGGTTCCGGCGACTACATCAACCAAATGCGCGTCGATGTGCAAGGGTTGGATGTCGCACGGTTCCAGGCAGCCTGGCAGGTGGCCATGGAGCACCACGCGATTCTGCGCACGGCATTTGTCTGGCAGACCGAGCTCGGGCAGCCGTTGCAGGTGGTTTATAAGTCGGTGCGTGTGCCATTGGTCGAGCATGATTGGCGGCATCGAGTTGATCGCCTCGAAGCCCTCGACGCACTGGCTGAGTCCGCACGCACCGAAGGCTTTGTGCTTGAGCAGGCACCTTTGCTGAGCCTGGTGGTGGTGCGTACCAGTGCCGATACTCATCACCTGGTTTACACCAATCACCATATCCTGATGGATGGCTGGAGTGCCTCGCAGTTGTTTGGCGAGGTCATGCAGCACTACGCCGGTGAGTCGCCGCGTGCGCCGAATGGGCGTTACCGTGACTACATCGCCTGGTTGCAGGCCCAGGATCCAGCCATCAGCGAAACGTTCTGGAAGTCACAGCTTGCCGGTCTGCAGGAGCCAACACGGCTGTCGCGGAGGGGCAGGCGTGAGCAGGCCGTAGCCCAGGCCAACGGCATACACCGGCTAAACCTGGGGCGGGCGGCCACCGAGCAGCTCAAATCGTTTGCCCAACGCCATAAGGTCACCCTCAATACGTTGGTGCAGAGCACCTGGCTCCTGTTGTTGCAACGCCATACCGGTCTCGACACCGTGGCATTCGGCGCGACAGTGGCGGGGCGCCCGGCAGAGTTGGCGGGTATCGAGCAGCAGGTCGGCCTGTTCATCAATACGTTGCCGGTGATAGCGACGCCCAGCCCGCAATTGAGCGTGGCTGCCTGGTTGCAGCAGGTGCAGGCGCAAAACCTGCGTTTGCGTGAACAGGAACACACACCACTGTTCGACATCCAGCGCTGGGCCGGCCTGGCAGGTGAAGCGTTGTTCGATAGCATTCTGGTGTTCGAGAACTACCCGGTGTCCGAAGCGCTGGAGCATGGAGCCCCGGCCGGCTTGCGTTTTGGTGCGATGGACAGCCTGGAACAGACTCACTATCCCTTGACCGTATTGCTCGCCATGGGCGACAGCCTTGCCGTGGAGTTCAACTATGACCGCGCTGCATTCGGTGAGCAGGATATTGCCCATCTGGCCGAGCATTTTCAGCAGTTGCTACAGGCGCTGACACTGGCGCACGTAGAGCGGCTGACGGACCTGCCCTCCTTGCCGGATGCCCAGCGTAAACTGATCGTGGACGACTGGAATGCGACGGCACGCGCGTTTCCACTGCAACGCGGCGTGCACGAGCTGATCGAACGTCAGGTCGCGCTGACGCCGCAGGCTCCCGCCCTGGTATTTGGGACGCAACGCCTGAATTACGCCCAACTGAACTGCCGCGCCAACCGCCTGGCCCATCGTTTGATTGAAGCGGGCGTGGGGCCGGACGTGCTGGTCGGTTTGGCCATGGAGCGCTCAATCGAGATGGTCGTCGGCCTGTTGGCGGTGCTCAAGGCTGGTGGCGCCTATGTGCCGCTCGATCCGCAATACCCGCGCGAGCGCCTTGCCTATATGCTCAATGACAGCGACGTGAAATTGCTGCTGACCCAGGCGCACCTGCGCGAGCGAGTGCCTATCCCACAAAGCTTGGAAACCCTGGAGCTGGGCGACGACGGGTTGGAGGCTTACAGCGAGGCAAACCCGGCTATCACGCTCGATGGCGAAAACCTTGCCTACGTAATCTACACCTCCGGTTCCACCGGTCAGCCCAAAGGCGCTGGCAACCGTCATTGCGCATTGACCAACCGCCTGTGCTGGATGCAGGAGGCGTATGCCCTGAATGCGTGCGATACCGTGTTGCAGAAAACCCCGTTCAGTTTTGACGTATCGGTATGGGAGTTTTTCTGGCCACTGATGACCGGTGCGCGCCTGGTGGTTGCGGCGCCGGGTGACCATCGTGACCCGGGCAAACTGGTTGAACTGATCAATCGGGAACAGGTGACGACCCTGCATTTTGTGCCGTCCATGCTGCAATCGTTCTTGCTCGATGCCAACGTGTCCTCCTGCACCAGTCTGCAGCGTGTCATATGCAGTGGCGAGGCGTTGCCGGTGGATGCGCAACAACAAGTATTCTCCAAGTTGCCGCAGGCGGGGCTCTACAACCTGTATGGCCCGACCGAGGCCGCCATCGACGTGACCCACTGGACCTGCCTGGACGAAGGGCGTGATGCTGTACCGATCGGCAAGCCGATCGCCAACCTGGGCTGCTATGTGTTGGACAGCAATTTCGAGCCGGTCCCGACTGGCGTGTTGGGAGAGTTGTTCCTCGGCGGTGTGGGGCTGGCACGCGGTTATCACCGTCGGCCAGGCTTGACTGCCGAACGTTTTATCGCCCACCCGTTCATCCAGGGCGAGCGCCTTTACCGTACCGGCGACTTGGCCCGTTACCGCGCGGATGGCGTGCTCGAATACGCCGGGCGTATCGACCACCAAGTCAAGCTGCGTGGCTTGCGCATTGAGCTGGGAGAAATCGAAGCGCGGTTGCTGGAGCACGATTGGGTGCGTGAGGCGGCGGTACTGGCAGTGGACGGCAAACACTTGGTGGGTTACCTGGTGTTGCAGGTGCAGGGTGATGACTGGCGTGAAATCCTCAGCGCGCATTTGGCGGTTCATCTGCCGGATTACATGGTGCCAGCGCAATGGTTGGTGTTGGATCAGATGCCGCTGAGCCCCAATGGTAAGTTGGACCGCAAGGCATTGCCAAAGCCGGACACGCAGTCTACCCGGCGTTTCGAGCCACCCCAGACTGACCTGGAACGCAAAGTCGCTGCTGTTTGGAGTGAAGTCCTGGGCGTGGAGTCGGTGGGTATGAACGACAACTTCTTCGAGTTGGGCGGCCATTCACTGCTGGTGTTAATGCTCAAGGAACGGATTCGCAAAGCCAGCGGTATCGGCCTTTCGGTCAGCCAGTTAATGCTCAATCCGACCGTGCGCGCTCAGGTCGGTTGCCTGGAAGGCACGACGCGTCGTTCGCTTCTGGTACCGCTTAACAGCCGCACCCATGGCACGCCGCTGTACCTGTTCCACCCCAGCTACGGTTCGGTGCACTGCTACAAGGCCGTCGCCCTGGCGTTGCGTGAACAACGGCCGGTGGTGGGGGTGATCTGCCGGGCATTGGCCGAGCAGGGGGCACAAGTACCCTCCTGGTCCGGGATGATTGAGGATTACACCGCGCAGTTGCTGGAGGCGCAGCCTGAGGGGGGCTTCCGTCTGGCCGGCTGGTCATTGGGTGGCAACCTGGCGGTCGAGGTCGCTTACGGCCTGGAGCAAGCGGGGCGGCAGGTGGAGTTCGTCGGCTGGATCGACGCGTCGCCACCACGCTGGCTCACCCAATATTGGGACGCGGCCATCACCACCGATGACCGCGAGATTGGCGATAATGAACGGCGCGTGGCGTTGCTCGGGGTGATGTTCCCGGCGTTTGCCGATGCAATCCACGCGACCTGGCAGGACGTGCAGGTGACCCGCGTTGATCAGGACGAGCAGTGGGCACGCTTCGTCGAGTGGGCCGACGCAACCCTGGGTGAAGCCTTCGGCGACATCAAGCAAGAACTGTTGGCCGGCAGTGAGGCACAGGTTTCCTGGGAGGTTGACCGTGCATTGTTCAAGCGTATGGAGCAGGCTGATTTCAAACCACTCAAGGCGCCGGTGAGCTGCTGGTGGGCGGCGAAGAGCCGTGCAGGCCAGCACAAGGCGTTGATCGAAGCCAGTATGCAAAGGACGATTGGCGGGGCGTGTGTGGCGCGATCGGTGGTGATTGACGTGGACCATGAACGCATCATCGACAACGCCGAGTTCGTGCGCAGCTTTGTGACGGCCATGGAGTAATCGCCGGAAAACCAGAAAGCCCCAGGTCACATGCAGTGACCTGGGGCTTTTTTACGGGCGGCGGTTGACGAACCTTCACCCATAAAAAAACACCCTGCGAAGGCTTGGCCTGCGCAGGGTGTTGGGTGTTGCGGATGTTCAGCCCGTCAGATCAGAAGTCCCAGCGGGTCGACAGCATCACATTGCGTGGGTCGCCAGCGTACGACGAGGTGTAGAAGCCAATGTTGGTGTAGTACCGCTTGTCGAACACGTTGTTGACGTTGACCGTGGCGGACAGGTTTTTGCTGATCTGGTAGCGCGCCATTGCGTCCACCAGCCAGTATGGGTCCTGGGAGAACCGCTGGGTGACACTCTTGCCACGGTTGTAGACATCTTGCCAGGCTTCACCTTGCCAGCGAGCACCGCCGCCGAGTGTGAGCTTGTCGAGCGCACCGGTGAACTTGTAGCTGGTGTAGAAGTTCAGTTGGTCCTGAGGTTCCCACGTAGAGAACTTCTTGCCATCGTCATCACGAATCACTTTGTGGGTGTAACCGGCCTGTACTTGCCAGCCAGGCAAGAGTTCACCGGAAATCTCGGCTTCATAGCCCTTGGTTGTGGCCTGGACGCCCTTGTAGGCCCACTCGACGGGCGAGTTGGCCGGCATGTTGTTGTTGTACTCGGTGTCTTCTTCTGCGCGATTGGACTCGTGAATCTCGAAGTAGGCGAGGCTGGCGTTCAAGCGGCCATCATAAAACTCACCCTTCACGCCCAGCTCATAGTTCTCGCCTTCGTCGGGCTCGACCATTTTGTTGTTGCGGTCCGGTCGCAGCTGTTGCGGCATGAAGATAGAGGTATAGCTGCCATACACTGAGAAGTTTTTGTTGAGGTCGTACACCACCCCCGCATAAGGGATGAGTTTACCGGTCTCGCGCGAGTCGTTGGTGCCGGTCACCCTGTAGTCGGTCAAGCGTGAACCAAGCAACAGGGACAGGTCGTCGGTGAGGCTCAGGCGTGTCGAGAAGTAGACTGCTGCCTGGCGGGTAATGTCGTCCTTCTCATGGGCCGCGCCCCATGCCGGTTCCAGGCTGTCACCGTCCCACTCATAGAGAGGGAAGTCGTTGCTGTCCCGGTAAGTCGCTTCATAGCCGTAATAGTCATTGCCTTCCCAATGGGAGCGCGAGACCGAAGAGCCGACGACCAGTTGATGCTCACGTCCTCCCAGGTTGAACGGCCCGGAAAGATAGAAGTCACCGTTGTTGCTGATGGTCTTGCCGGTGAACTTGGAGCCGTAGACTGACGCTCTGTCGGTGGTGCCCGAAATGGGTGATGCGTAACCCAATGGCGCGTTATAGCCATTCAACTGGTTGCTGTAGTTGGCCTTGGCGATCCAGCCGTTATCCAGGGCATGTTCCAGGGTCGCGAATACGCTGCGGCTGTATTGGCCCCAACTGCTCCACTTGGGGCCGTTGTTGTAACCCCGGTCGAATTTGATTTCGTTACCCTGCCCATCAAACAGTGAACGGCTCCCCGACCAGCTGGACCCTTTGGGGTCGTTGTTCTGATAGTCGGCGCCGACGGTCAACAGGGTGTCCGGCGACAGGTCGAACTCAAGGATGCCGTAGTAGACATTGGTCTTGCGCTCATAGTGGTCGATGAACGAATGCTTGTCCTGATACGCCACTACTGCGCGGCCGCGCACGTTACCGCTGTCGGTCAGCGGACCGCTTACATCCAGCTCCGAGCGGTAGTTGTCCCACGAACCTGCACCGAGGCTCGCATGGCCCTGGAACTCAGCGGTTGGCTTCTTGCGCACCAGGTTGATGGTGCCCCCGGGGCCGCCGGCGCCGGTCATCAGGCCAGTGGTGCCCTTGAGGATTTCGACCCGGTCATAGATCGCCATGTCGCTCAATGTCTGGCCGGCCGAATAGCCTTCGTTACGCGTAGTGGGCACACCGTCATACTGGAAGTTCTGGATCGGGAAGCCGCGGGAATAGTAGTTGGTTCGCTCGCTGTCAAAGGTGGAAACGGTGATACCTGGGGTGTGGCGCATCACGTCATCAATGCCGTTCAGGCCGAAGTCGTCCATTGTCTGGCGGGTGACCACGGAAATTGACTGCGGTGTTTCGCGCGGCGTCAGTACCATCTTGGTGGCGGTGGCGATGGTGCCCGGTGTATAGGAACCGGAGCCTTCGGTGATAGTGCCCAGTTGGTTGGCATTAATCTGGGTCGCACCCAGTTCCAAGGCACCGGTGCCTGAGCCGGGCGCGTTGATGATCACCGAACTGCCTTGCAGGCTGTAACTGACGCCTGTGCCACTCAGCAGGCGTTCGATTGCGGCCACTGCCTCCATCTTGCCGTTGACGGAGCTGCTCTGTTTGCCTTTGACGGTATCCGGGCTGTACAGGACCTGCAGGTTAGCCTGTTGACCGAACACCTGAAGTGCCGTGCTCAAAGGTTGCGCCGGAATGTTCAATTCGAACGCTTGCGCCTGAACATAACCCGCCACCGGCAGGCTGACCGCAAGAGCCAGGGCACTGGGCAGAACGTTTAATTTCAAGGCCCGGCGCATGGTGACTGCGCTGCTCAACGGGCTGAAGGCAAACCGTACTGGCATGGATTTTTCTCTTTTTGAGTGTTGGCAGATGAGTTCTTAATGCGGTCAATTCTCATTAGTGCATATGAGACGTTCCCACTCGCATAAACCGGAAAAATTTATGCCGGTTCCAGTTCTGCAACGACTTTACCCGCGCGCAGGCGCACCAACTGGTCGGCGATGTCGAAATAACGGTCGTCGTGGCTGATCACGATGATGGTCTTGCCCAGGCGCTTGAGGTCCGGCAGCAGCTCGGTGTAGAAGATCCGGCGGAAGGCCGGGTCCTGGTCGGCGGCCCATTCGTCGAACACCAGCACCGGACGTTCTTCCAGCCAGGCGTTGACCAGGGCCAGACGCTTGCGCTGGCCGGTGGAGAGGTCGGTGGTGCTGAACACACCGTCCTTGACGCTGACCTTGTGCGCGATTTCCAGGCGTTCCAGGTATTTGGTGGCGCTGTCCAGGGACTGGGCGGCACTGCCCTGGACCAGGTCGTCAAACAGGTAGTAGTCGGAAAACACCGTGGTGAACAGCTGGCGATAGTCGTCGCGCTCAGGATCAGTGACCGCTTCGCCGTTCAGGCGAATCTCGCCGGCCTGGGGCGGGTACAGGCCCAGCAGCAGTTTGATCAGGGTGGTTTTGCCGCTGCCGTTTTCGCCGACGATAAACACGATGTCGCCTTGCTGGATGCTCAGGTTGATCGGCCCCAGGTGGAACGGCTCGCTGCCCTCGACCGCGGGTGGGCTGTAGCTTACGTCGCGCAGTTCGAGGCTGTTGACCACCGGTTTCGGCGCTTCGCTGTCGTCCATCAACAGGTGCGGTTCCGGGGACGAAAAACGCTCCGACAGTTCACTGATGCGGCCGAACGCGATCTTGGCCTTGCCGACCACGGGCAGGTAACCCAGCAGGTGTTCCAACGGGCCTTTCATGTAAAGCAGCACCAGCACGAAACCGGTGATCACCGTCGGGTCGGGGTTGGGGTTGTACGCCTGCATCGCCAGGGCCAGGCCGATGACCACGAAGAACAGCATCGAGCCAAATGTCTTGGCGAGGATGTAGATGTTGACCGAACGCACCTGGATATCGCTGATGCGGTCGGCGGTTTCCTGGATGCGATGGGTGTTCATGCGAAACCGCCGTGGCCGGTGCATGCGCAGTTCCTTGGCGCCGGACGCTATGGCGCTGTAGTAACGCTGCAACTCATCTTCATGGCCGCGCGCCAGGTCGAAGCCCTGGATACCTTTGCCGCCGGCGATGAACTGCACGGCGCTGCCTATAATGATCGCCACCACCATCATCAGGAACATCGGCACCGACAGATAGGCCAGGTAGCCCAGGCAGCCGAGGGTGACTGTGGCCGCGATGGCCAGCGGCGTGAACGCGAAGGAAAAGTCGCTGATGGTGTCGACGTCGTGGGTCAGCACCGGGATCAGGCGGTGGGAGCGATAGCGCTCGATCTGCCCGATGGGTGCCGATAAAACCTTCTCACCGAGGTCCTTGCGCAGGGCGGCGATGATCCGTTGGCCGACGTAGTTGGTGCCGATGTCGGAAATGATCGAGCTGAGCAGCGCCACCACGCACAGCGCCGCGAAGGTCAGGACCACGCCCTGGGTCATGCCGGCCGCCGAGTGCAGCGCGTTATTGATGGTCGCCAGCAGCAACGTAATGGCCAGGCCGCCCACCATGCCGAGGGCGACGGAGACCGTCACAATGGTGCGAAAGGGCCGGAGCAGGGCGAGCAAGCCTTTGAAGGCGCCGCGTTTGGGGTCGGTCATAAATACATCCCGGAGAGTGAAAAGAGGGGCTGGGCACACACACCCTTACCCATGACAAACGAAGTGTCGGCGCGACTATTTAGCTCAGTGTGCCGGGCGGTGGCGGCGCTGGATAAATTGCGCGAGGGCTGGTTCGTTCTTGTTGGGTAGGCGCACGGGTATTCACGCCGTACGTATTCCTTCTGCGAGAGCGAAACAATGACGAAAAAGAACCTGGTGTATGTTTGGTCCCTGAGAAATGCCGCCGCCGACAAGGCCGGGCAGCCGGTGGCCTACAAGGACCACGAGCGCTACATGAAGTCGGTGCTGGAGTTTCTGGTGGGCTCGCTCAACGACACCGCGCTGGGCGATGCCTACAACCTGGTCGGGGTGGTGTACGACGACGATGAGCAGAATCCACGGGATCAGGCGCTGGTCGCCGATTATGGTTTCGCCTACAAGCCTGGCGGCCAGTGGTTGTACCCGGCCGACCTGCGCGTACAGGGCAAGTTGGTCAACGACCTGTTGCTGAGCGTACCGTCGACCTATCGTCGCCTGCCCCGGGGCAGCGCCGAGCATATCGCCGGCAAACAGGATTTCGAACGGCGCCTGCATGACGTGCTGGTCGAGTTGAAGGCCGACATCGTGGTGCTCGATGGCCTGCTGGTGATCCTCGATGAACTGGTGCGCCCAGGTGCGCCGTTTGCGCGGCGCATCATGAACATCCATCCGGGTATCACGCGTATCGAATCGCCGTACGAACGCCGTGGGGCCTATGCCACCTGGAACGCCTTGTATGGCGCGCGTGGGCAGACCGTGGTGGACTGGACGACCAGGGCCACCACCCCCTCGGAGCCGCTGTACCTCACCGGCGCGTCATTTCACTATGTGGATAACGGCATTGATTCCGGCGAAGTGTTCCACGACGTATTGAAGACCGAGATTTCGCCCGAGGATACCATCCTTGAGCTGCGCTGGAACAACTTCAACAACAGCCTGTTCCCGGCGTTGCATGAAGGCCTGGAGCTGTTGGCCCGGAAGGGCTGAATACACTCTTCGAGGGGTATGAAATTCAAAGTGTGGGAGGGGGCTTGCCCCCGATGGCGGAGTATCAGGCGCAGATGTATGCACTGACAGTCCTCATCGGGGGCAAGCCCCCTCCCACATTGGATTGGTGTATGGCCTGGAGCTCGCGCACTGCCCGAAAAACCAATCCAGTCACGCCGCCTCTGCGGGTGAATACATTCCTCCTGACGCATGGCGTTCAAATGTGGGAGGGGGCTTGCCCCCGATGGCGGAGTATCAGGCGCAGATGTATGCACTGACAGTCCTCATCGGGGGCAAGCCCCCTCCCACATTGGATTGGTGTATGGCCTGGAGCTCGCGCACTGCCCGAAAAACCAATCCAGTCACGCCGCCTCTGCGGGTGAATACATTCCTCCTGACGCATGGCGTTCAAATGTGGGAGGGGGCTTGCCCCCGATGGCGGAGTATCAGGCGCAGATGCATGCACTGACAGTCCTCATCGGGGGCAAGCCCTCTCCCACATTGGATTGGTGTATGGCCTGGAGCTCGCGCACTGCCCGAAAAACCAATCCAGTCACGCCGCCTCTGCGGGTGAATACATTCCTCCTGACGCATGGCGTTCAAATGTGGGAGGGGGCTTGCCCCCGATGGCGGAGTATCAGGCGCAGATGCATGCACTGACAGTCCTCATCGGGGGCAAGCCCCCTCCCACATTGGATTGGTGTATGGCCTGGAGCTCGCGCACTGCCCGAAAAACCAATCCAGTCACGCCGCGTCTGCGGGTGAATACATTCCTCCTGACGCATGGCGTTCAAATGTGGGAGGGGGCTTGCCCCCGATGGCGGAGTATCAGGCGCAGATGCATGCACTGACAGTCCTCATCGGGGGCAAGCCCCCTCCCACATTGGGTTGGTGTAGGGCTTAGAGGTCGCGCGCTAC
Organism: Pseudomonas orientalis; assembly: GCF_002934065.1. NCBI lineage: Bacteria > Pseudomonadati > Pseudomonadota > Gammaproteobacteria > Pseudomonadales > Pseudomonadaceae > Pseudomonas > Pseudomonas orientalis. Next base: position 2,392,546 of record NZ_CP018049.1, read on the forward strand.
CCGGAAACCAATCCAGTCACCGCGCGTCTGCGGGTAGATGTTGTTGCGGTTGCCGGAGCGGGAAAACACTGGCGCCTCGCCCCAGTCATTGCCGCGAATCTGGTAGGACTGGCAGTTCGGCTCCCTCCAGGCACTGCCGTCAGTCGGTGCACCGATGTAGTTCGGGTGTTCACAATCGGCAACCCGTTCATACACGTTGCCGTGCATGTCATACATGCCGAACGCATTCGGCGGATAGCTGCCCACCGGTGAAGAGTAGCTGTAGCCGTCCGCCGGGCCGTAGGTGTTGGCGTGCCTGGCGATGCTGTAACCCTTGCCTTCATCGAACGGGAAGGGGAACGGCCCGCTGGTGCCAGCGCGGGCCGCGTATTCGCGCTGGGCTTCGCTGACCATGTGGTACTGCTGGCCGGTCTTCTTCGACAGCCAGGCCACGTAGTTTTCAATATCGTCCATGTCCATGCACACCGCCGGCTGGCGCGGCCCCTGAGGGTAGCGCGGCTTGCTGGCGATGCATTCGCGGCCGGGACGATCATCGCCATTGGCGATCTTCACCCCGGTCTGGCGTATATAGCTGTCCCATTCACCAGCGGTAATGTGGAAGCGGCTCATGGCGAAGGGCTTGGCGAAGGTCACTTCATGCATCGGGCCTTCGTCGGGCTCGCGGCCGACTTCGTCTTCCGGAGTGCCCATGGTGAAGGTGCCGGCGGGCAGTACCACCATTTCCGGGCAGTCCTTGCAGTCCTTGAAGACTTTGCCCGGTTGCGGTGCCGCCGCCTGGGCCAGGCCGGGGAGCAGGGTGCCGCACAGTGCGGTCAGTGCCAGGGCTGGCAGGGGTTTGAGTCGAAATGGCGTCATGTGAGCGTCTCGTTCAAATAAAAAAGGTCACAGCCGCTGGCTCAGCAACGCCATGAAGCGCTGGATCTCATCCGAGCTGTTGAGCAGGCCTGGGGAGGTGCGGATCACCGGTCCGACATCACGGTCCACGGCGTCGATCACCACTCGGTTTTTCATCATGTAGCTGGCCACCGCATCGCAGTCCTGGCCCTTGACCCGAAAGAAGGTAAAACCTGCCGACAGCGCTGGACTGCGCGGCGTGACCAGTTCTATCTGCGGATGCGCCAGCAGTTGCGCTTTAAGCTCGGTGTTGAGTGCGTGGATACGCGCTTGCACCGCTGCCTTGCCCAGTTGCAGGTGCAGCTTGAAAGCTTCGTCGGCGGCCCAGCGATGCTCGAACGCGTGGTAGCCGCCGGGCGTCATGGTGGTGGCGAAATCCTTGTCTTCGGAGAAGGTCGGCACCATCGGTGTGACGTAGGCGTTTTCGGCGCTGCGAGCGCACACCAGGCCGGTACCGCGCGGGCCGAACATCCACTTGTGGGTGCCGGCGATGAAGAAGTCGCAGTGCATGGAGGGGAAGTCGAGATTTTCCACGCCGAAACCGTGCACGCCGTCGACCACGTAGAGCAGGCGGTCGTTGTCGTCGCGGTTGCGATTGTATTCATTCACCAACTGGCCGATTTCGCCAATCGGCAATTTGACACCGCTGCCCGACTGCACCCAGGTCATGCCCAGTACGCGGGTGTTGGGGCGAATATTGCGCTGGATATTGCCCAGCACTTCATCGGCGGACACGCCGCTGGCGCTGTCGAACAGCCGGATGCGGCGTACCTGGGTGCCTTCCCTGCGCACGCGAAAATCCAGCACGTTCTGCGTCGCGTAATGCTCATGCTCGGTGGTGAGGATTTCCTGATCGGCGCGCACCTTGATCCCGCCATAAATCATCGCGAGCCCTTCGGAGGTGCTGCCGGTCAGGGCGATCTGTGGCGGTGTGGCGTTCAGGTAGCGGCCCGCCCATTCACGCACCTGGCCTTCGCGTTTCCAGGTTTCCTGCAGGTCCCAGTCCATCGCCAGGCCGGGGTTGCGGTCGATCTGCGCACTGTAGCGCTCGATGGCCTCGCGCACCGGCCTGGGGTGCGACGCTACCAGGAAGTTGGAAAAATGCAGGTAATCCGGGTCCTGGTTGAACAGCTGTTTCAAGCCCGTCCATGGGTCGTTCGTGGCGGCGGCCAGCGCCTGGGGAATCAGCGTGTTGCCCAGCGGCAGGCTGGCGGCCAGTACGCCGGCCTGCTTGAGGAATGTGCGACGGTCGGTCATGGGCTGACTTCTTGATGGACCAAGGGTTTGGCGGCTTTCTGGACCTGCTCCCACACGCGCAGGAAGTTGCCTCCCCACAGCTTGGCGATATCGGCTTCGGAATAACCGCGCTGGATCAGTTCGGCGGTGACGTTGCGCACTTCGCCAACGTTCTCCCAGCCCTGCAGGCCACCGCCGTCGTTGAAGTCCGACGCGATGCCGACGTGGTCGATGCCGATCTTGCGCACGGTGTAGTCGATGGCATCGCCCCAGTCCTTGAGGGTCGCCTTGGGTTCTTCCTCGAGAATCGCGTACAGCTCGCTGGCGTACTGGCCGAAGCGCTGTTCGGGCCACGCGGCGATGATCGCATCGCCCGGCATCAAGGCCATCGCCAGGTTCGGCAGCGGCGGCAAGTCGAAGCGGGCGCGCAGGGCGTTGAGCTTGTCCTGGGTCGGCTGGCTCAGGGGGCGCAGGTAGGCGGGAAAGCCCACCACCTGCACCACGCCGCCGCTGCGCTTGATCAGTTGCAGTTCCTTGTCGCTGAGGTTGCGCGGGATGTCCACCGACGCCCGGGGGGCCGAGTGGGACGCTACCATCGGTGTACGGCTCAACTGCGCGACCTGTTCCAGGGCCTTGGTCGACATCTGCGACACGTCGATGATCACCCCCAGGTCATTGAGGCGCTGCACCGCTTGCTGGCCGATGGGCGACAGGCCCTCGAGGGCGTCGGTGGTGTCATTGAAAAACGGCAGCGGGCGCGACGAGTCTGACCAGGCGTTATTGCCGATGTAGCTGAAGCCGAACATGCGCATGCCGCGTGCCGCCCACAGGTCCAGCTGGTTCAGGTCATTGCCCAGCGGGTAGGCGTTGAGCATGCTGATAAAGATCGCGAACTTGCCCTCGCCGTGCAGGCGGCGCATGTCGTCCGGGGTGTAGGCGATGCCCACCTGGTTGGGGAAGTCGCGGACCATGCCGGAGATGATTGTGTAGCGCACCTCCTGCTCATGGCGGGCTTCCTCGACAAAACCGTCGGTGGGTTTGTGCGGGGCGTTGGGGCCGTTCCAGATTTCCGGCCAGCCGAAAATGGTCAGGGCCGCGCCGGATAATCGGCCGCGCGCCGCTTTGGCCAGGTCGAACTGGCCGCTGCCATCCTTGTCGGCTTCATTGCCGGCGGTGCCAAAATCCATGGGCACGGTGATATGGCTGTCGAATGACAACAGGCGATCCTGCATTTCATTGGCCTGCTTGATCACCTCCAGCGGGTAGCCGGCGTTGCCCTTGAACCAATGATCCCAGACCAGAAAGCCGGCCCCGGCAGCGACCGCCAGTGCCAGCGGCAAGCCGATATACAGCGCCTTTTTCGAACGTGGTTTTGTCATTGCCATCTCAGTCAGTTGAGGCCTTTGCTATCAGGGAAGAACGAGCGATGACCGGGGAAATTTAGCGGGCGCTGCCCGGGCGGTAAATTTCCCCAGGCTGCAAACGTTCTAGCTCTGATTAAGCCGTTTCCTAAGGTAGACAATGACGATCTCTCGACGTGGGTTCATCGCAGGCCTGGCGCTGACCGGCGCGGCGGTGCCCGCGGCCTTTTACGCCCATCGCGAGCTGACACGGGAAGAAGAATTCCCGGTCACCCCCGGCGAAGCCACGGTGGACCTCGCCGACACCCAGGGCCAGCACCTGGCGAACGCCTTGCGCGGTGTGTGGAGTCTGCGTCTGGAAGGCCGCGATGCCGGCCTCAAAGGCTTGCCGTCGCAAGGCCTGGAGCTGCTGCTGGATATCGCCCCCCGTGGCCGTGGCTTGCGCGGTTATCTGGACACTGCCGAGAACCTGCGCACCGACGGCGAGCCGCGCTACCGCGTATTGGGCGATCTGCTGACGGGCGAGGGCGCCTTGCTCTACTGGCGGCTGATCGACCGCGATTCGGCGGCGGGTATCCCGGCCTATGAATTCAAGATGACCCTCGATGAAGTCTGGGCTGACTTCGGCAATGCCGGCAGCGGCACCCTCAGTGGGCAGATCCTCGACCTTGAACGGCCCCTGGCTTTGACCGAGCGCGACAACCGATTCATCGCCCACAAACAGCTGTTCCCCGAAGCCCGTCAGCGTATCGGCCTCAACCCGACCCTGCTGGCCTGGCTGATTGCCCCCGAACATCGCCTGTTTCACCAGCTGTGGCATGCCACCCGCGACCAATGGCACAAGCTGTCCGAAGAAAAGCGCGAGGCCTTGCGCGGCATCGGCTGGCAACCCGGGCCGCGTGGCCGGGAGCGCGATGCTCGGGGCAAGCTCAAGGACCGTAACGGCTCGGGCATCGACTTTTTCTTCATGCACCGCCATATGCTTGGGACTGCCCGCTCCATGCAGGACCTGCCGTCGTGGCCGCACTTTCCCGAGCCCCAGCCGGCGCTGGAGCGTGATCGGTTGGGCTTCGTGCGTTACTTCGACAACCACGACGGGTTTGCGCTGCCGCCGTGCTGGTCGGCGCCGGACGACGCCGATTACACCCAGTGGGTCAGCGACATCAAGGCGGCCGAGACCTACCACAGTAATTTCCAGGTGTGGGAATCCCAATACCGCGACCCACGCTACCTGGCCAGGCTGACCCTGGGCCAATTGGGCTCGGAGATGGAGCTGGGCCTGCACGACTGGTTGCACATGCGCTGGGCTTCTGTGCCGCGCGACCCGTCCAACGGCGCGCCGGTGCCGTTTGCCAGGGATCCTGCGGATTTTGCGCCGCGCTGGTACGCACCGGAGAACGACTTTCTCGGCGATCCGTTTTCATCCCACGTGAACCCGGTGTTCTGGCACTTCCACGGCTGGATCGACGACCGCATCGAAGACTGGTTTCGCGCCCACGAGCGGTTCCATCCGGGCGAGGTCACCCGGCTTGAGGTCAACGGCGTAGCCTGGTTTGCAGCGGGACGCTGGGTTGAAGTCGGCGACCCCTGGCTCGGCCCGGACACCCACGGGTGCAGTACCACGCCGGGGTTGCAGCAGGGGCGCTCGATGGAAATGGACCCGGAAATCATGAAACTCGCCCTGCGCATCACCTTTGGCGCCGATGAGGAACTGCTCAAGGGCCTGTTCAAGCGCGTGCCGCAACGACCCTGGTATGCGCGGCATTTGAAGGTCAAGCGCGAAGGGTAAGGGCAACCCGAATGCCTGTGGCGAGGGAGATGCCTGACATCCGCACGTTCAGCCTTTCAAACCTGCTTGAAGAGCCTGAATCGAAGACGAAAAAAAAACCGGCTGATCAGGCCGGTTTGGGGTTCCCTTCAACAGCAGGGATTATACGTGGTTGCTCAGCAGGCGTTCAGCACCGCCTTCGGCCAGGCCACGTTCCTGCAGGCGATCCGCACCACCTTCAGCCAAGCCACGTTCCTGCAGGCGATCCGCGCCGCCTTCAGCCAGGCCACGTTCCTGCAGGCGATCCGCACCGCCTTCAGCCAGACCACGTTCCTGCAGACGATCCGCACCGCCTTCGGCCAGGCCGCGTTCCTGCAAGCGGTCAGTACCGCCTTCAGCCAGGCCACGTTCCTGCAAGCGATCCGCGCCACCTTCGGCAACACGGGTTTCAATCATGCGATCGGCGCCGCCTTCAGCGATTACGGGGTGGGCGAAAGCGTTTGCAGCGAGTACCGAGAAAGCGAGGCTAAGCAAGAGTTGGCGTTTCATGGTGGTGTGCTCCAAGTGTTTTAGTCGGGTGCCGTTTGGCATGGGTTTGATGTTACGCGTCGCAGTTTTTAAGAGAACTTCATTGCGCTGATGGTGACTATCGATGCCAGCGATGGTCCGCGCGGGACCCTCACGGCAAGCGTCATGGCATCTGCGGCAGCTCATTGGGGCGCAGGTCAAATACCAGCACCTCGGCGTCAGTGCCTTGGCTGAGGCGAATCTGGCGCTCGTCCCGTACGCGCACACCGTCGCCTTCCTGCAAGCGCTGGCCATTGAGCTCGACGCTGCCGCGCGCTACATGGATGTAGGCGTAGCGATCCGGCGGCAAGTCCATTTGCGCGCTTTCATCGCCATCGAACAGCCCGGCATACACCCGCGCATCCTGGCGAACATTCAACGAACCGTCGGCGCCGTCCGGCGAGATGATCAACTGCAGGCGGCCGCGTTTTTGCGCCTCGCTGAAGTGCTCCTGCTGATAGCGCGGCTTGGCCCCGGCTTCATTGGGCACGATCCAGATTTGCAGGAAGTGCACGCCCAGGCGGTGGCTGTGGTTGAACTCGCTGTGGGCCACGCCGCTGCCGGCGCTCATCAATTGCACATCGCCGGGGCGGATCACCGAGCCGGTGCCCAGGGTGTCCTTGTGTTCCAGGGCGCCTTCGAGCACATAGGAGAAAATCTCCATGTCACGGTGCGGGTGCTGGCCGAAGCCTTTGCCGGCGGCGACGCGGTCATCATTGATCACCAGCAGGTCGGAAAAACCCTGTTCCCCGGGGTTCCAGTAGTTGGCGAAGGAGAAGGTGTGGAACGACTTCAACCAACCGTGATTGGCGGCGCCGCGTTCGGAAGCTCTGCGAAGGGTCAGCATGGTCCAGTCCTCAAGTGAGCGCGGGCTGCGAGATGCAGGGCGCTTGCGTTGAGAAGAAGGTTAATGGTTAACGGGTAATTCATTAAGAAGATGAAATACGAATAACTGTCGCTTATGAGTTGACAGTAAAAGGCATGCCATAATGCTTGTCGCCTTTCTTCTCGATGGACGTTTCCCGCTTATGAAAACCGTGGCCATGGCGCTGTTTCCGGACTTCCTGCTGCTTGACATGGCCGGGCCGCTTGAAGTGTTTTCGATTGCCAACCGCTACCTGCCGGTGGCCGACCACTACCGGATCCTCACCATCGGCACCGAGCCCGGGCCGTTGCGCGCCTCCAATGGCGTCACGGTGCAGACCGACCTGCTGCTGGAGCAGGCCCAGGACGCCTATGACGTGCTGCTGGTGCCTGGCGGTCCAGGGGCCTATAACGAATGCCATCCAGCGCTGCTGCCCTGGCTCAAGGCGATGGCGCCCCGGGCGCGGCGTTTCGGTTCGATCTGCACCGGCGCCTTTGTGCTCGGACACGCCGGCTTGCTCGACGGGCACCGCGTGACCACTCACTGGCATTACACCGAGCGCTTGATCAAGGCGTTCCCCAATGCCATCGTCGAGACCGATCGCATCTACTTGCAGGACCGGCGCCTGATCACCTCGGGTGGCGTCACGGCCGGTATCGACCTGGCCCTGTCGATTGTCGCCCAGGACCATGGCAAGCAAGTGGCGGTGGATGTGGCCAAGGTGTTGCTGGTGGTGATGAAACGCCAGGGTGGCCAGGCCCAGTTCAGCCCGATGACCGCCGCCGTGGCGCCCCAGGAAACCGCGATCACCCGGGTGCAGCACCATGTGCTGGCCCATCTCGACCAACCGTTTACCATCGAGTCGATGGCCGAACTGGCCGGCATGAGTGCGCGTCACTTTGCGCGCCTGTTCGCCAGGGAGGTGCAAATGACGCCCATGGCGTTCCTGCAAGGCGCACGCATCGACCGTGCCCGGCAGTTGCTGGAAACCACCGACCTGCCGCTCAAGACCGTGGCTTTCCACGCAGGCTTCGGCAGCGTGCGGCACATGCGCTTTCTGTTCAGTGAAAAGCTCGGCCTGAACCCTACTCAATACCGACAACAGTTCAGTTAGCGACACAATGTCCGTCTGAGGCACCCGATTGTCCGTTTCGCTCCCCGTGCCAGCATTGTCCTGTCACCGCTAGCTGGCAACATAACGCCGAGCCCACGGAAAAGGATGCGCAGGCACTCAAGCACGGGTGTTTCAGCGCTGTTACGGACATGAATCATGCTGCGGCGGTGAGCTTTGGCCCCTATACGTTTCATCGGCACCAGCGTCTGGTCAGCAAGGCCGGCTGGCCGGTGCCGCTGGGCGGGCGCGCCCTGGATATCCTCGCCGTGTTGCTGGAAGCGCCGGGGCACTACATCGGCAAGGCGACCTTGATCGAGCGGGTCTGGCCCAACAGCGTCGTCGAAGACAATAACCTGCGCGTGCACATTGCCGCGTTGCGTCGCGCCCTCGATGTGCAATCTCTGATCCTCAATCACCCGCAGCGCGGGTATTGCTTCGCCGCGCCCGTGCACGGCGGGCTGCCGACACTGGCGGCACAGCACAACCTGGCGGCGCGGCTCAGCCCGGTGGTCGGTCGCGATGAGCTGCTGGGCGTGCTGGTGCGACGCATGGCCGGACAACGGCTGTTGACCCTGACCGGTGTGGCCGGCATCGGCAAAAGTACCCTGGCCCTGGCGCTGGCCGAGCGCGTGTTGCCACGCTATCGCGACGGGGTGTGGTGGGTCGACCTGGGCGACCTGCAGACCTTGGATGAACTGCTCGTGCATCTGGCCAGGCTATTACAGTTGGACTCCGCCAGCAGCCTTGATGAGCTGTGCCGACGATTGGCCGCGCGCCGGCTGTTGCTGGTACTTGATGGGGCCGACCTGCTGCTCGGTGCCTGTCGCAAGTTGCTGCGCGGGCTGCACCACAGGGCGCCCGAGGTCAGTGTGCTGGTCAGCAGCCGTGAGGCCTTGCTGCTGCCGGGCGAATGCCTCGTTCGCGTGCCGCAGTTGGGCGTGCCGCCCCCATCGGCGCTGGGCAGTATCGAGCAGGCCATGGCCTGTCCTGCGGTGCAACTGTTCGTTGCACGCGCGCGCGCCAGTCAGCAGAGTTTCGTGTTGCGGCCCCAGGAATTGGCGCCGCTGCGCGATATCTGTCGGCGCCTGGACGGTATCCCGTTGGCCCTTGAACTGGCGGCCGCCCAGGTTGACGCACTGGGCATCGGTGGTGTGCAACGGCAATTGCGCACCGGCCTGCACGGGCTGAGCCGTGGCCGTCGCACGGCGGTGGAGCGCCATCGCTCACTGACTGCCGCGCTGGACTGGAGCTACCAGCGCCTGAGCCTGCCGGAGTGCTGGCTGTTCCTGCAGTTGGGCCTGTTCAAGATGGCGGTAACCCTGCCCACCTTGAATGAACTGGTCAGCGGTACCGAGCTTGAACACGTCGATTTGTCTTACCTGCTGGCGCGTCTGGTCAACCTGTCGCTGCTCACCGTCGAGCCTGGCCTGGGGCCGATGCGCTATCGCCTGCTCAATTGCGTGCGCAGCTATGCCCTGGCGCAACTGCGTGATCCGCTTCAGGTCGAGCGCTTGCAGCAAGGTTATGGGCAGTGTCTGGGGGCGTTTTCAGGCCGGCCGTTTGTCCTGCAACTCGTCGAGCAGGCGGCGTGCGCGCAGTAGGTCGCGGGTGGCGAAGCCTTCGGTAAATCGAGCGTAGATCGGCTCCAGCAAATCCCTGGCGGCTTGCCTGCGCCCTTGTTGCTGCCAGCGTTGCGCCAGGCAGCCCGCACAGCGCAACTCCCAGGCCAGGGCACCTTGCTGGCGCGCCAGGCCAAGGGCTTCAAGCAGCAGCGCTTCAGCATCGTGGGTATCCCCCTGGAGTGCCACCTGCCCGGCGTACACCCGCAGGAGTTCCGGGGCACACCAGCCGGCCGCACCACTGCGCGCGCGGTGCATGCCCGGCTCATCGACCTGCCGCATGCCGAAGGTGACCAGGGTGTCCTCGATCAGTCCCAGGCCCTGCAGATCCTGGTCGCCCAGGATACCGGCGTAGTGCCCGGCCCAGGTCTGGAACAGTTGCACCGAATGCTTGTGCGCCTGCTCAAGCAGCAGGCGTTGCATGGCCTGTGCCTCGTCGTCGGCACCGTTGTAGCGGGCGATCACTACACCGGCCAGGGCCAGGGTGTAACAGATCGAGGTGCCGTGGTTGATCTGCAGCGCCAGCTCCAGTGCCTGGCTCGCGGTGCGCCAGGCGCGTTCGGGAAAGCCTTGCAGCCAAAGGATGCGCGCCAGCACGGTCAGGGACGCGACGCTCTGGTCATACTGCACGCCGACGCCGTGGGCGAAGCGGTTCACGTGGCCGCTGTGGCTCATGCGCTGCAGCACCTGCTCGGCCTGGTGTCGGGCCAGTGCCTGATTGCCGGTGTAATGCTGGGCCAGGGCGTGCAGACGCTGGGTGCTCAGGTCCAGCAGCGGCTCGGTGCGCGGGTCGAGGCGATCGAATTGCAGGCTCTGTTCCAGCGCCTGGCCATAGCGCCCGGCGCACAGGTTCACCGCCATATGCCCGGAGACCGCGCGCAACTGGCCGGCCAGGTCCTGGCGTTCTTCGGCCAGGTGTGCGGCACCGACAAACGCCGCAATGGTCTGCGGCGCGGCGCCCAGGGCATGATAGGAGAGGCTGCCCAGGGCCAATTGCAGTTGCAGGGTCAATTGCGTGCAGGGCGCCTCGACCTGATCGATCAGTGCCAGCGCCTTGTCCACATAACCGGCATGCTCGCGCAGCAGTGACAGTTCTTGCCACAGGGGCATCGCACTGACCGTCAGGCGGATCGCCAGCAAGTGCCCCGCGTCGTCGGCAAAGCCCCAGTCGAGGGCGGCGCGCACGTCTTCGCGCAACGGTGCGTAGCGCTCGATCCAGGGCTGGGTGGCGATCAGTTCCCAATCGCCGCGGGCCTGTTCCATCAGCGCCAGGCAGCGTGCGGCGTGGCGTTCGCGCGTGGCTTGCAGTTCGCCTGCGAGGCTGAGCTTTTCCAGGGCGTACGTGCGGGTGATATCCAGCAGACGATAGACCATCTCGTCGTCGCTGGCGTCCACGTTCAGCAGCGACTTGGCCACCAGGTGCGTGATGGAACCCTGCACTTCGGCCGGGGCGATGTGTTCCCCGGCGATTACCGCCGCCGCGCTGACCAGGCTGAAGCCGCCACGAAAGACCGCGAGCCTTCGCAGGCAGATTTTTTCGCATTCGGTGAGCAGGTCAAAGCTCCAGTCGAGCGTGGCCCGCAGGGTTTGCTGGCGGGGCAGGGCGCTGCGCCGTCCGCGGGTCAGCAGGCGGACGTTGTCTTGCATCTGCACCAGCAGCCCCGACAAGCCAAAACGCTCGATCTGTGCCGCCACCAGTTCGATCGCCAGGGGAATGCCGTCCAGGCGCTGGCAGATATCGATCGCCAGCGGCAGTTCGGCATCGCTGAGGGTAAAGCTGTCCTGATGGGCCATGGCCCGCTCGATCAGCAATTGCATGGCCGGGTAACCCAGGGCCTGGGCGCGGTTGCCAGTGGCGGGCGGGCAGCTCAACGGCTCCAGGCGTTGCACGGCTTCACCCTCGGCGCGCAAGGCTTCGCGGCTGGTGGTGAGGATGTGCAGGTGTGGTGCGTGGCGCAACAGGGTTTCGCTGATCAGGGCGATGTCGTCGAGCAGGTGCTCGCAGTTGTCGATTACCAGCAGCAGCTGGCGTGCCTGCAGGCTGCGGGCGAAGCTGACCAGTTGCGTGCTCTCGCCAGGTGCGGCGCCAAGCAGGGCGGCGAGGTTGGGCAGGATCATCGAGGCGGCGCTGAGCGGCGCCAGGTCGAGCAGATGAATTCCATCTCGGTAATGCCCGATCAGCAACTCCGCGACGCGCAGGGCCACGGTGGTCTTGCCGATGCCGCCGGCACCGGTCAAGGTGATGAAACGTTGCTGCGGCAGCTGCTGCACCAACGCATCGATCAGCGCCTGGCGGCCGATCATGCGCGTGCGCCGCAGCGGCAGGTTGTGGCTTGGGCGTTGGGGCGCGCCGTCGGTGGGTAGCGTCATCGGTTCGATGCTCAGTGGCGCGACAAAACTGTAGCCGCGCTGGGCGACCGTGACGATATAGCGCTGCCCCGCCTGGCCATCGCCCAGGGCCTTGCGCAACGCGGCCATGTGCACCCGCAGGTTGCCGTCTTCCACCACGCTTCTGGGCCAGACCCGCGCGATCAGTTCCTGCTTGCTCACCACATTGCCGGCGTGCTCCAGCAGGATCAGCAGAATGTCCACCGCCCGCCGTCCCAGGCGCAGCGGGCGACCGGCATCCAGCACCAGGCGCTCGCGCGGATGGATGCGGTAGGGGCCGAAGTGCACCGCCTGGTCGCTCAAATCATTCATGGCTGCCCGGGTTCAAAAGTAAGGGATGGGCAAGCATATTCCAGGTGCTTGAAGACCACTAGGCTGCGATCACCTCGGGCTTGGAGCGCGAGTGGTGATTTCGCCAGGTCATCGGGTTCACGCCCTCGCTACGCGTGAACATGTGACAGAAGTGCGCCTGGTCGCAAAAGCCGCATTCCAGGCTGATTTGCGTAAGGCTCAGGGAAGAACCGGTAATCAATTCCTTGGCGCGCAGGATGCGCTGCTGGCGAATCCATTCCTGGGGCGAGACCCCGGTGGAACACTTGAAGGCGCGGGAAAAGTGGCTGCGCGACAAGGCGCAAGCCTGGGCCAGCTCGGTAATGCTCAGGCTTTCGCCGAGGTTGGCGAGAATCAGCTGTTTGGCAATGCGTTCGCGCCGGGGGCACAGGCCTCCGGTGGCGGATAGACGAGGGGCATATTGCTCGAGTCGGGCCATGACAAATATCCGCAGTCGATGGGAGCGTTCCCGTTGAATGGATGCAGTGTAGACGCCGCCCATCTTGTTGCCGGACCGCCTGGCTGACGAGTTAATCGTTGTTAATTTCGCCAGGTGCGGGCGTGGAAAAGACAGCACAGGTATGCAATCGAAGGCGTTGCGGGCATGCTTCCCTGACCCCCTGCAAACCGTCCGGATACCGCCATGAATCGCAACGACCTGCGCCGCGTCGACATGAACCTGCTGGTGATTTTCGAAGCCCTGATGTTCGAGAAGAACCTGACCCGGGTCGCCGAGAAACTCTTTATGGGCCAGCCGGCGGTGAGTGCGGCACTGGGCCGCCTGCGCGATTTGTTCGATGACCCATTGCTGCTGCGCAACGGTCGCGGCATGGAGCCCACGCCACGGGCGGTGGCGATACTCAAGGAGCTGCAACCGGCCATGGACACCATTTCAGGCGCCGTCAGCCGCGCCAAGGATTTCGACCCCTCCACCAGTTGTGCGGTGTTTCGCATCGGCCTGTCCGACGACGCCGAGTTCGGGCTGTTTCCGCCCTTGCTCAGTCACCTGCGCGAAGAAGCACCCGGCATCATCGTGGTGGTGCGCCGGGCCAATTACTTGTTGATGTCGTCGTTGCTGGCCAGCGGTGAAATCTCGGTAGGGGTGAGCTACACCACCGAACTGCCGGCCAACGCCAAGCGCAGGAAGCTGCGCGATATTCCCTGCAAGGTGCTGCGCGGCGATGATGGCGAGGCGCCGCTGAGCCTGGACGATTACTGCGCCAGGCCCCATGCCATGGTGTCGTTCTCGGGCGACCTGAGCGGCAATATCGACCTGGACCTGGCGCGCATCGGTCGCTCGCGACGGGTGGTACTGGCGGTGCCGCAGTTCAGCGGGCTGCGCGCATTGCTGGCCGGTTCGCAGATTATCGCGACCGTGCCCGATTACGCGGCGTGTGCATTGACCGAGGGCACCCGCCTGCGGGCCGAAGACCCGCCGTTCGCGATTGATGCCGCAGAGCTGTCGATGGTGTGGAGCGGGGTGCATGACAATGACCCGGCCGAACGCTGGTTGCGGGGCAAGATTGCGCAACATATGGCCGCAGAGGTTTAGCGGTTCGTCCCCGGCGCCGAACGCGGTCTCACCTGGCCGGTCTCGATGTACAGCAAAGTCCTAACGATGCGCACGCTTTTTCCGGCTGCCCGCCTGGGGTTGGCCCGCCTACCATGGGTCAACTTTCAAGCAGGGGCGGGTAGCGACTATGTATATCTCTCAGAGGCCACAGGTTATTCCACCGGTTACACCACAACCGGGTCATGACGCGCCCGCTTCGGCGTCGCGGCACCCGGAGTCAATACCCGCGAGCGCTGATACGGGCGCTGGCGTCGCGGGCTCAACCCGCTCTGTCGTCTCCACGCCGGGGGCGATGCCAGTGACTGTCGAGACGTCAAAACTGGACAGGGTGAGTGATCCGCGTCTGGAGATTAAGAAGGAGGCCTCAGCACCCGATGGGATGTACCTCGTTTCCTACACGGTTCCCGGATCAGGCCAGGGGGTGAGCAACCTTACTTTTCCAATCAGCATTGGCGCGGGCGCGCAAAGAACCCCTAGCGAGCCTGCGGGGATTTATTACGCGATGCAGTTCGGCATTAATGATGCACAGGGTAATTCCCTTGGCGACGGGTATATCGGGCTGCAGCCAGGGGAGGACGGCAAGGCGCAGGTGCCGTTTTCCGGGTTCGGGTCGCACTTTACCGCTCCAGACGGCAGTTGCGACGCGGACGGTGGCCCGGGGGCGAGCAACAGCACAACGGTGGATTTCACGTTCGGCCATCAATACAACCTCACGGTGGAACAAGACCCGCAGAATCCGCAGCGGTTGAGCGGGTATATCCAGGACGTCACGGACCCCGAGCACCTCGGGCCCAGGCAACACGTCAAAGACCTTTACGTCGATCGCAAGGTCAGCTTGACCACGAGCTATAGCGGGTTCGTCGAGCACTACGGTAAGGAGATCGATCGCAGTTCGCAGATAGCACCGACCGCAGGCAGTTTTTCCGCGCCCTTTACCACGGATGACCAAGGCAATATCAAGGTTGGTTCAGTCAAGAGCGAAGGCTTGTATGGTCGGTTCCGCAATTCGATCACAGGCGATCTGCAAGTGACTCGAGTGAACGGCGAGGGTAAGGCGCTCAAGTTCTCGTTCCAGGGCGTCGGTTACCAAAAGCCAGGCTGAGCGTCGCGGCAAACAGCACATACATTCAATTCTCCACCGCTTTTGCCCGGCAAACTCCCCCCATCGCTCAATGTACCGGGGGGAAACACCCATCATGGACCCAACACCCAACACCAGCCCCGACGAAGTCGTCACGCTGGTCGTCAAGCACCGGGTCAAGCCCGGCCGTGAAACCGAGTACGAAGCCTGGCTGCGCCGCATCGTGCGCATCGCCGGTGAACGCCCCGGTCACCTTGGCGTCGACGTGGTGCGCAGCCAGCAGAGCGGCATGGCCCTGTTTACCTGCGTACTGCGCTACCGCTCCACCGACGCCCTGGAGTTGTGGCTCGACTCCCCGCAACGCCAGGCCCTGATCGACGAAGCGGCGCCAATGCTGGCCGACGGCGACCAGACTGAAGTCGGCGCCGCCAATGAATTCTGGTTCGCCCCCCAGGCCGACGGCGCCGCCAAGCCGCCGCGCTGGAAGCAGGCGGTGGTCAGCCTGTGTGTGATCCTGCCGCAAACCCTGCTCCTGCCGTTTATCTGGGGGCCGATCCTGCGTTTGCACCCGTTTCTGTCCAACTACGTGGTCTCCACCTTCCTGGTCACCCTGACCATCGTGCTGCTGGTGGTTTACCTGCTGATGCCGGCGGCCACTCGCCTGTTCGCTCCCTGGCTTGAAGCCTCTGTAAAGGAAACCCTATGAACGCCGATCTGATTCTGTTCAATGGCCAGTTCCACACCGTGGACCGGGAAAACCCACGCGCCAGCGCCGTCGCCATTCGTGACGGGCGCTTCGTCGCCGTGGGCACCGACGGTGAAGCCATGGCCCTGCGCGGCAGTGCCACCCAGGTCATCGACCTCAAGGGCCGTACCGTAATTCCCGGCCTCAACGACTCGCACCTGCACCTGATCCGCGGCGGGCTGAACTACAATCTCGAGTTGCGCTGGGAAGGCGTGCCGTCCCTGGCCGATGCCCTGCGCATGCTCAAGGACCAGGCCGACCGCACCCCCACGCCGCAATGGGTGCGCGTGGTGGGCGGCTGGAACGAATTCCAGTTCGCCGAAAAGCGCATGCCCACCCTTGAAGAACTCAACCAGGCCGCGCCGGACACGCCGGTATTCGTGCTGCACCTGTACGACCGCGCCTTGCTCAACCGTGCGGCGTTGCGCGTGGCCGGCTACACCAAGGACACGCCGAACCCACCGGGCGGCGAGATCGTGCGTGACAGCAACGGCAACCCCACCGGCATGCTGGTGGCGCGGCCCAACGCGATGATTCTGTACTCGACGCTGGCCAAAGGCCCGAAACTGCCGTTGGAATATCAGGTCAACTCCACCCGCCAGTTCATGCGTGAACTCAATCGCCTGGGACTGACCAGCGCCATCGACGCCGGCGGCGGTTTCCAGAACTATCCCGATGATTACGCGGTGATCGAGCAACTGGCCAAGGACCAGCAGTTGACGGTGCGCATCGCCTACAACCTGTTCACCCAGAAGCCCAAGGAAGAACTCAGCGACTTCAAGCACTGGACCGGCAGCGTCACCCTGCATCAGGGCGATGACTACCTGCGCCACAACGGTGCCGGCGAGATGCTGGTGTTTTCCGCCGCCGACTTCGAAGACTTCCTCGAACCACGTCCGGACCTGCCGCTGACCATGGAGCAGGAGCTGGAACCGGTGGTGCGCCACCTGGTGGAACAGCGCTGGCCGTTCCGCCTGCACGCCACGTACGACGAATCCATCTCGCGCATGCTCGACGTGTTCGAGAAGGTCAACCGTGACATTCCGTTCAATGGCCTGCCGTGGTTTTTCGACCACGCCGAAACCATCACGCCGAAAAACATCGAGCGCGTGCGTGCCCTCGGCGGCGGTATTGCGATCCAGGACCGCATGGCGTTCCAGGGCGAATACTTCGTTGAGCGCTACGGTGCCAAGGCCGCCGAAGCGACGCCGCCGATCAAGCGCATGCTCGCCGAGGGCGTACCGGTAGGCGCGGGCACCGATGCCACGCGGGTGTCGAGCTACAACCCGTGGACATCGCTGTACTGGATGGTCAGCGGCCGCACCGTCGGTGGCCTGGAGCTGCACGCCGAGGGCCTGCCGCGCCTCACCGCGCTGGAGCTGTTTACCCACGGCAGCGCCTGGTTCTCGTCCGAGCAGGGCAAGAAGGGCCAGATCAAGGTGGGTCAATTGGCGGACGTTGCGGCGCTGTCGGCGGATTTCTTCAGCGTCGACGAAGAAGCCATCAAGTGGATCGAGTCGGTACTGACCGTGGTCGGCGGCAAGGTGGTGTATGGCGCCGGCGACTTCGACGATTACGCACCGCCACGGGTTCCGGTGCTGCCGGACTGGTCGCCGGTGGTCAAGGTGCCGGGGCACTGGCGGCCGACTTCACCGCTGCAAGCTCAAGTACACCAGTGCAGCGGCCCCTGTGGCGTGCATGCCCACAGCCATGAAAAAGCCCGTCTTTCCAGCGTGCCGGTCAGCGACTTCCAGGGTTTCTGGGGGGCGTTTGGCTGCTCGTGCTTTGCCTTCTAATCAACACCAACGGAGTTAACCCATGACTTACAAACGCTTGAACAAAGATGACGCGGTTGTCCTGCTGGTCGATCACCAGACCGGCCTGATCTCGCTGGTGCAGGATTTCTCCCCCAACGAATTCAAGAACAACGTGCTGGCCCTGGCCGACGTGGCGAAGTTCTTCAACCTGCCGACCATCCTGACCACCAGCTTTGAAAGCGGCCCCAATGGCCCGCTGGTGCCGGAACTGAAGGCACTGTTCCCGGACGCGCCGTACATCGCCCGCCCTGGCCAGATCAACGCCTGGG
The DNA here is from genome assembly GCF_002934065.1 of Pseudomonas orientalis. Classification (NCBI taxonomy): domain Bacteria; kingdom Pseudomonadati; phylum Pseudomonadota; class Gammaproteobacteria; order Pseudomonadales; family Pseudomonadaceae; genus Pseudomonas; species Pseudomonas orientalis. The sequence continues at coordinate 2,410,173 of NZ_CP018049.1, forward strand.
ACAACGAAGAGTTCGTCAAGGCCGTCAAGGCCACCGGCCGCAAGCAGATCATCATTGCCGGTGTGGTGACCGATGTGTGCGTCGCGTTCCCGACCCTGTGCGCCCTCGATGAAGGCTTCGAGGTGTTCGTGGTCACCGACGCTTCCGGTACCTTCAACGAAACCGTGCAACAAGCAGCCTGGGCGCGTATGACCGCTGCCGGTGCGCAACTGGTGAACTGGTTCGCCGTGGCCTGCGAGCTGCAGGTTGACTGGCGCAACGACATGGAAGGCCTGGCCAACCTGCTGTCGCCGCGCATCCCCAACTACCGCAACCTGATGAACAGCTACTCGGCGTTCACCGCCAGGTAACCCGGTCTCAACGTTACCGGTAATCCCTGTGGGAGGGGGCTTGCCCCCGATTGCAGTGTGTCAGTCTCAGTGTAACGACTGAACCACCGCCATCGGGGGCAAGCCCCCTCCCACATTTGATTGTGTTTTACATTGGGTTTGTGGTGTGGCCACTGACCGGTTATAAAACAGCCCATCGTCCACCGAGAAGCGACAATGAACCCCTTCGAAGACATGCGCCTGTTCTGCCAGGTCATGGAGTCCGGCAGTTTCACTGCCGCTGCCGAGCAACTGGGCCTGTCCAAGCAGTTCGTCAGCCGTCGCCTGATCCAGCTGGAAGACCGCCTGGGCGTGCGCCTGCTCAACCGCTCCACGCGCCGCCTGGATGTCACGCCGCTGGGCCAGAGTTACTACGAATCGGCCTTGCGTTTGCTCAGTGATGTCGAGCAAGTGGAGCAGGGCATCGCCGGCCAGAACAGCGAACCGCGCGGCACCATTCGCCTCAGCGCGCCGCTGTCGTTTGCCATGGCGCATTTGGGCTGCCTGCTGCCGCTGTTCCTGCAGCGCTATCCGGAAGTCGCGGTGGAAGTCGACCTCAGCGACCGCCCGGTGGACCTGATCGGCGAAGGCTATGATCTGGTGCTGCGCATCGGCACCCTGGAAGATTCCACCTTGATTGCCCGGCGTATTGCCAGCATCCCGCGCGTCTACTGCGCCAGCCCCGATTACCTGGCCCTGCGCGGCACGCCACAAAAACCCGACGACCTCGCCGACCACGATTGCCTGCCCTACGGGCACGGTCGCCAGGTGCAATGGCGCTTCAAGGGCAAGCTGCAAGCGCTGAACGTGAGCGGGCGCATGCGCGTCAATAACGGCGACCTGCTGCGTGACACCGCGATTGCCGGCCTCGGCGTGACCTACCTGCCGACCTTTATCGTCGGCGATGCGTTGAAGGATGGCCGTCTGGTCAGCGTACTGGACGAGTTTGCCCCCGAAGCCCTGACCTTGTCGGCGGTGTACCCCCAGCACCGGCAGAGTTCGCGGCCGGTGCAGGCGCTGGTCGAATTCCTGCGCGAGCGTTTGGCTAGCGGCTGCTGAACAACTGCCGGATCAGGTTGGGCGTACTGCCGGTCCAACGCTTGAACGCGCGCCGAAAGTTCGCCGCATCGTTGAAGTTCAGGTAGGCGGCCACCTCGTCGTTACTCAGTCCCTTGACCTGATACAGGTGCAACGCCATGTGCTTGCGCACCCGGTCCACCTGTTGCTGATAGCCGGTGTCGTGTTTGTGCAGCTTGCGCTTGAGGGTGGCCGGGCTCATGGCGAAGGCCTGCGCGGCCTGTTCCAGGCTCGGCGGCTGGCGCACGTGCTCGCGCAGGTAATCGTATAGACAGTCGAGAAAGCTGGCGGCAAAACCCAGCTGTTGGATCTGTTCGCGGGCCTGCTGGCGCGCCACCTGGCCGGCCGTGGACGAGGCGCCAGGCCAGGCGCGCGTGAGGTATTCGCGTGGCAGGCACATCATGTCCAGCGGGCGTGCGAAGCGCGTCTGTTCGCCCAGGTGCACCCAGTATTGCTCCACGTACCGCGGCTCTGCATGGCTGAAGCTGCACACCCACGGCAAGCGCTCGCCGCCGAGCCATTGGCTCATGGCAACCAGCGCGGTCATGCTCGCTTCCAGCACAAAACGCCAATGCTCGCCGGCGCCGCAACTGTCCAGCCAATACAGGTAGGCGTGGTGCTCATCCAGCTCCAGGTGCGGCGTGACCAGCGGGCTGAGCAGCACGTGCTGCTGGATCAGGATCTCCAGCGCCTGGTGCAGGTTCTGCGCATGCCCCAGGGCATGGCTGGCCGCGCCGTAGTGGCCGGGCAGCAGGCGCTGGCCAAACAGGAAACTGCTGTCATCGGCGTCCAGCAGCTTGCGGCTGTTGCCGATCAGGCCGAGCAACTGCTGCGGGCTCAAGCGTGCGTTGCCGGCCAGGATGTCCTCGTGGAACAGCCCGGTGCCGCGCAGCAGGCGATGGCTGTCGATGTCCCGGGACAGGGCCAGGTCGATCAACGTGGCAGGTTGGTGATGGCCTGGAATGAAGCGGCTGTCGCGTTCATACCAGTTGGCTCTCACGGCCATTTCAGGCGCTTTTCGCAAGGGGTTGCTTGGCCCGCGCCAGCGCCAGGTTCAGGCGCTTGAGCAAGTCGTGGGGCGGCTCGTCCAGGGCCATCACCACCGCTGTGGTCGCCGCCAGTTGCAGGCGCTCGCCCTGTAGCCGGGTTTTGTGCGCCAGGCTCTGCACCGCCTGGCGCAACTCCTGCGCCAGCCCCTGGGCCTGGCGCTCGCCGGTGTTGGGCAGCAGCACCACAAAACGGTCGCCGGCCAGGCGGCATAACAGATCCTGGCGGCGCAGGTTGAGCAGCAGCACATGGCTGACCGCCTGCAACACCGCATCGCCTTCGGCATGCCCGTAGGCCTGGTTGACGGCGGCGAAGCGGTCCAGGTCCAGGACCAGCAGCGACAACGGTTGCTGCTGGTCGCGGCTCTCTTGCAGGCTGTCTTCCAATTGGCGTTTGAGGTAGTCGGCACCGGCCAGGGGCGTAAGTTTGTCGAACAACCGATGTTCGCGAAACAGGCGCTCGCGCTTTTCCATCTGCGCACTGATCGCCAGTTGTTCGCGGTGCCAGTGGTAGATGCCGATGGTCAGCAGGATCATGCCCACCGGCATCGGCCCCGATTCCAGCCAGTGATCCCAGGTGATACTGTCGGGCAGGCGGATGAACTCGTCGAGGCTGTCGATCCACCAGGAAAAGAAGATGCACGACAAACCCAGTGCCAGGTAGTTTGTGACCCGTCCGGCGGGGCGGCTTTTGAGCACCAGGCCCAGCCAGATCAGCGCGAGCAGCGCCGAACCGCCTTCGCCGACGATATCCAGCCACACCCATTCACTGACGCTTTTGAGGTCGCCGCAGGCCAGGTGCAGGATCAGCCCGAGGTTGGCCGCGATCAGCAGCAGGGCGAGTTTCCAGCGGTGAGGTTTGAGCACGCGAAACATGGCTGCGGGTCCTTGGGCAGGTAAGCGATGGACGCCAGCACAGCAGATGCATGTGACGGTTGGATGACGGTGGGGGAGGTCGAATCAGCTCACATTAACGGGCGATGAGCATCAAAAATGTGGGAGGGGGCTTGCCCCCGATAGCGGTGTGTCAGCGGCAAATAAGCTGGCTGATAGACCGCTATCGGGGGCAAGCCCCCTCCCACAGGGGATCGTCACAAGTCATATCAGCTCATTCCAGGCCAATAGTCCCCGCAAAGCCGCGATTTACGGGCTTCGCTACCCAACGCTGTCACAGAACCGTCATCCCCCACCCCTAGCTTGCCCTCCCAGTTGCCGGGCCCTTGCCTGGCGCCAACGGATTCTTGGGGAGGGTTTCATGTACAAGCGCACCGGGCTCGTCAGCTTCACGCTTACCGCCTTGGCCCTGGCAATCGCCTGCGAGCGGCTCAACGCCGCCGAAGCGGCCACCACCGAGCATGTCGATGTGGTCGGGCAGGGCGCCGCCATTGGCAGCGCCCTCAAGGAGCAACGCGTCTCCGACAGCATCAAGAGCGTGGTGCATGCCGACGGCGTGGCCCAGTTGCCGGATGAAAACGTCGCCGAAGCGGTGCAGCGCCTGCCGGAGATCAGCGTCGAGCGGGACCAGGGCGAAGGCCGGTTTGTCAGCGTGCGCGGCCTGGGGCCGGACCTCAACAGCGTGACCATCAACGGCACTCTGGTGCCATCGCCCGAAAGCGAGCGCCGCGCCGTGGCCCTCGACGTACTGCCCTCGGAACTGGTGCAGTCGCTGTCGGTGATCAAGACGCTGACGCCGGACATGGACGCCAACTCTCTCGGCGGCACCGTCGAGGTAAAAAGCCTGTCGGCGTTCGACCATAAGGGCCTGTTCTATACCGGCAGCACCGAGGTCGGCTACGACAAGAACACCCGCCAGACCAGCCCGAAATTCTCCGGCGCCGCCAGCAACCGGTTCAGCCTTGGCGAGGGTATCGACAACTTCGGCGTGGCGGCGGCCCTCAGCTGGCAGAAGCGTGATTTCGGCTCGGACAACGTCGAAACCGGCGGCGCCTGGGATTTTCGCAACGGCGCCAGGCTCAACGAGTTCGAGCAGCGCGACTACGACATCAGCCGCGAACGCGCCGGTGGCGGCCTGAACTTCGACTACACGCCCGATGACCTGAGCAGCTACTACCTGCGCACCCTCTACAGCCGCTACAAGGACACCGAAACGCGCAACGCCGCCAGCCTCGAATTCGCGGAACCACAAGCGCCGGGCGAACTGGGCGAGGCCGAGGGCAAGCGCAAGCTCAAGAACCGCGAAGAAACCCAGCAGATCCAGTCCTACGTATTCGGCGGCGAACGCATGCTCGGCCTGTGGACCTTGAGCGGCCAGGCCGGCTACAGCCGCTCCAGTGAGGACAGCCCGGCGCATATCGCCGGGGCCACCTTTGACGGCGGTGACTTTGCCGACAGCGGCTTCTACGACAAGGCCAAGCCACGCCCGATCATCGGCAGCGGCTTCTACGACGCCGGCAATTTCAGCCTCGATAAAGTCGACTGGGAGAAACAGCACACCCAGGACACCGAGAAAAACCTGCGCCTGGACCTGGCCCGCGATTATGACCTGAGTGGCTACGCGTCCCAGTTCAAGTTCGGCGGCAAGGTCAGCCGCCGCCATAAAGACAACGACCTGGAAGCCTGGGCCTACAAGGACCTGGATGAACAGGGCTTCACTGACGAGCAGCTCAACCTCACGCAGTTCCAGAAGGGCAACGTCGACTACCGTCTCGGCCGCTTTGGCCCAGGCATCAGCGCGGGCAATATCCGCCAGTTGATCGGTGGCCTCGACCGTGATGACTTCTACGACCCGACCGAATCGCGGGTCAACGACTTCACCATCCGCGAGGACATCAACGCCGGCTACCTGATGAACACCGTCGACATCGACGACTGGCGGTTCATTGCCGGGATGCGCTACGAGGGCACCGAATTCAACGCCAAGGGCACCGGCGCCACCGACGGCCAGTTCAGCACCACCGAGACCAAACGCCGTTATCACCACTGGTTGCCGGGCCTGCACGCGCGCTACCAGATCGACAAGAACACTCAGGTACGCGCCGCCTGGACCAAATCCGTGGTGCGCCCGACCTTTGGTCAACTGGCCCCCGGTTTCGTGATCGACGATGACGAAGCCACCTTCGGCAACCCGGACCTCAAGCCCCTGGAGTCGAGCAACCTGGACCTGGGCATCGAACACTTCATGGGCCGCGCCGGTACCGTGTCGGCGTTCGTGTTCTACAAGGACATCCAGAATTTCGTCTACAACACCGACGTCGCCGGCACGGGCGCCTGGATCAACTTCGCCGAGGCCCACACCTTCGCCAACGGCGACAGCGCCAAGCTGTATGGCCTGGAATTGGCCTACTCACAGAAATTCGACTGGCTGCCCGCGCCGTGGAACGGCCTGCTGATCGGCGCCAACAGCACCTTCAGCCGCTCCAGCGCGGACATCGAGGGCTTCGACAGTGCCAGCGGGCGCAACCGCAAGCGCAACATCAGCCTGCCCAACCAGTCGGACAGCGTCGGCAACCTGATGCTGGGCTGGGAAGACGACAAGCTCAGCCTGCGCCTCTCGGCCAACTACAAATCGGCCTACCTGTACGAACTGGCGTCGATCAACGACAAGGCCCATGACCTGCATGTGGATGCGCAGACCTTCGTCGATTTCAGCGCGCGTTATTCGCTGAGCAAAAACCTGCAAGTGAGCTTCGAGGCACAGAACCTGACGGATGAGTCGTACTTCGTCTACACCGGCCACCGCAGCTACAACGGCCAGTACGAAGAGTACGGGCCCACTTACAAGCTGGGCCTGACCTTCACCCATTTTTGAATTCAACCCATTCCCAATGTGGGAGGGGGCTTGCCCCCGATAGCAGTGGGTCAGTCAAAGCTGCATCAACTGACACCCCGTCATCGGGGGCAAGCCCCCTCCCACAGTGGATCTTCACCGTATTCGAAGGATTTGCCTGTTCATGAGAATTTCCAGGCTGTACCTGCTGATCGCGCTGGTCATCAGCGCTAATGCATTCGCCACTGACCTGGCCCTGACCCCCTGGGCGCCGGGCCTGAATGCCGAGGCTGTCGCATTCCTGCCCAACCGCACCGACCGTGTAGTCGCCAGTACCCGCGATGGCCTGTTGCTGCTAGACGAAAAAGGCGCCGAACTGGCCCGATTCAACGGCAATTTCAGCAGCCTCGACAGCCGCACCGCCGGCAACCGATCGCTGGTCGCCAGCCTCGACAACGACCGCCAGCAGGCCGTGTTGATCAACCTTGATGTCGCCGGCAACACCTGGGGCAAGCCGCTGTATCTGCCCACCCGCGATTTCCCGGTGAACGGCCTGTGCCTGTACCGCGATTCGGCGAACAATCTGTTTGTGTTCCTGGTGGGCGAGGAGGGCAAGGGCGAGCAATGGCTGGTGGGCAATGGCGCGACGCTGCTGGCCCAGGCGCAGCGTGTGCGTGGCCTGCCGCTGCCGCCGTCGGCGCAGTTCTGCCAGGTGGACGATGCGGCCGAGCGTCTGCTGGTGAACGAGGCAAACGTCGGCTGGTGGGCCTACCCGGCGCAACCGGAAGCCGAAGTGAAACGCACGCCCGTGGCGCTGTTCGACAATCCCGGGCGCGAAGCCGGTGCCATGGCGCTGATGCCCGGTGGGATGGTGGCGCTGGACCCGAAAACCGCGCGCGTGCATCTGTTCCAGCAGACTGGCGAACGCTGGGCCGAGCAATCGAGCCTGACCTTGCCGGGTCTCAAGGAGCCGGAGCAGCTGGCGATCAACGCCCGGCAACTGTTGGTGCGCGATGACGACAGCGGCCAGCTCTACCAGGCCCGGCTCGACTGGCAGGCCACGCCGGTGCCGATCGCTCCGGTGCTGGCGCAGGTCGCCGCCCTGCGCCAGACCGAGCCGGTGGCACGCCAGGGCGACGCGGCGGATGACCCGGCCATCTGGATTCACCCGCACACACCCGCGCACAGCCGCGTATTGGGCACCAACAAGAAGCAGGGCCTGCTCGCCTATGACCTCAACGGCAAGCTGCTGCAGGAACTGGCGGTCGGGCGCCTGAACAACGTCGACGTACGCCCCAACTTCAAGCTGGGCACGCAGACCGTCGACCTCGCCGTCGCCAGCAATCGCGATCGCAACAGCCTGAGCCTGTTCAGCATCGACCGCCAGAGCGGCGAGCTGCAGGAAGCCGGCGAAGTGCCGACGCCGCTCAAGGAGATCTACGGCATCTGCCTGTTCCAGCCCGCCGGCGGCGAGCTGTATGCGATTGCTAACGGCAAGGACGGCACCTTCCTGCAATACCGCCTGAGTGCCCCGACCGGGCGTGTGCAGGGCGAGCTGGTGCGCCAGTTCAAGGTCGACAGCCAGCCGGAAGGCTGCGTGGCCGATGATCAACGCCAGCGCTTGTTCCTGGGTGAGGAAGACGTCGGCGTATGGGCACTGGATGCCCGCGCCGACCAACCGGCCACCCTGACCAGCGTGATCAGGGTCGGCGCGCAATTGCACGCGGATGTCGAAGGCCTGGCGCTGTACCAGAGCGCCGCACGGGATTACCTGGTGATCTCGAGCCAGGGCAATGACAGCTACCTGGTGCTGGACGCCGAACCGCCGTTCGCCGTGCGCGGTGCCTTTCGCGTCGGTTTGAACGCCGCCGCCGGCATCGATGGCGCCTCGCAAACCGATGGCCTGGAAGCCACCGCCATCAACCTGGGCGGGCCGTGGAGCCAGGGCATGCTGGTGGTGCAGGACGGGCGCAAGCGCATGCCCGAGCAAGCCCAGAACTTCAAGTTCGTGCCCTGGGCCGAGGTGAACCGCGCGCTGAAATTGCCTTGAGCTGTCATCACGTAGTCATCCGTTTTTAATCGAATAGGAGCTTCACCATGCACGCGACGATGGAACATATGACGATCTGGAGCTTGATCAGCGACGCCAGCCTGTTGGTCAAGGCAGTGATGGTGACTCTGCTGTTGGCGTCCCTGCTCAGCTGGTACCTGATCATTCGGCGTGGCAGCGTGCTGCGGCGGCTGGAGCGGCAGTTGAATGATTTCGTGGCGCGTTTTCGCGGCGCGTCGGACTTGCAGGCGCTGTACCGCGACGCCGTGCAGGCGGGCGAGGGCGGTGTGACGCCGATCTTTCTCGCCGGCCTGCAGGAATACCAGCACCTGCACACCCATGACCCGGCGGTGCTCGAAGGCGTGGAGCGTGCGCTGCAGGTAGCGATCACCGAGCAGGAGCTGGAGCTGGAAAAGGGCCTGCAGTTTCTTGCGACGGTGGGTTCGGTCAGCCCCTATATCGGCCTGTTCGGCACCGTGTGGGGGATCATGAACTCGTTCCTGGGCTTGTCCCAGGTACAACAAGCCACCTTGTCCACGGTGGCGCCGGGGATTGCCGAAGCCTTGATTGCCACGGCCATTGGCCTGTTTGCGGCGATTCCGGCCGTGATCGCCTATAACCGCTTTGCCGCGCGCAGCCAGACCCTGCTCACCCGCTACTACGCCTTCGGCAACGAACTGCAAGTGCGCCTGCACCGGGCCCTGCGCGGTACTTCGATCAACCTGGCCGTGGCCGCCTGAACAGGAGCAGACCGATGTTGACCAGGCCGCAACGCAAGCACGGGCCCAAGGCCGAGATGAACGTGGTGCCCTATATCGACGTGATGCTGGTGCTGCTGGTGATCTTCATGGTTACCGCGCCCATGTTGACCCAGGGCGTGAAAATCGAATTGCCCAAGGTCGCCGCCGAGGCGCTGGCCACCGACACCCGCCAGCAGATCCTCACGCTGTCGGTGAAGACGGACGGCGGTTACTCCTGGAACCTGGGCGACGAACTCGACACCCGGCACCAGACCGACAGCGCCGTGAGCCTGGAAGAGATGGGCACCAAGGTCATGCAGGTGGTGGCGGCGCGCAGCGACACCCAGGTGTATATCCGCGCTGACGATAACGCCGGGTACGGCAGCGTGGTGGCCGCCATGGCGGTGTTGCAAAAGGGGGGTGTCACTCATCTGGGGCTGGTGACCGAGGCCCCCCAATGACCGCGATGACCATGCACGCTGCGACGCGGGCGCAGGTGCCCCACAGCGACGGGCTGTGGCGCAACAGCCTGGCGGCGGGCCTGGCGGTGGCGCTGCATGTGGCGGTAGTGGCGGCGCTGATGCTGGGCTGGGCGCCGGAAAAACCTCAGGCAGAGGCCCCGAGGGTGATGCACGCGCAGTGGGTGATGATGCCGGCGCCGGCGCCTGAGCCGGTAGCCCCGCTCACTCCCGTAGCGCCTGAGCCTGTTGCTGTCCCTGTACCGGCCAAACCAACGGTTGACCCGCAGATCCAGGCGCAAAAACTCGAGAAAGCCGCGCTGGCGCGAAAGCGGGTTGAAGCGCAGAACATCGAACAGCAGCGCCTGGCCGCCGAGCAACGCAATCGGGAGCTGGAGCAGCAACGTCTGAACCAGGAGCGGTTGGCTGCTGAAAAAGCCCGCGCCGCCGTACCCGCGCCCACCGCTGCTCCGGCGTTCGACAGCCGCCAGTACCAGCCCCTGAGCAAGGAAGCACCGGACTACCCGGAGCGCGCGCTGGACAAGAACATCGAAGGCGACTGCTCGGTGGAATACACCGTCAATCCCCAGGGCCGGGTGGAAAACCCCAAGGTGCTGGACGGCTGTCATCCGTTGTTTATCCGGCCCTCGCTGGCGGCGGTGGACACCTTTCGCTATCAGCCCAGGGTTGTCGACGGCAAGCCCGTCGCCGTACCGGCGGTGCGCAACACCTTCCACTACCGCATAAAATGATGGTTAACACTGAACCAATGTGGGAGGGGGCTTGCCCCCGATAGCGGTGAGTCAGTCTCTATATCCATGACTGATCCACCGCCATCGGGGGCAAGCCCCCTCCCACTTTTGAACGGCGTCAGGCGTTAGCGCGATTCGCCAGTTCGATACCCGAAACATACCGCTCCAGATTGGCCAGGAACGTATCGGCAATCTCTTCCTGGCTATTGGTCGAAATCGCCGACGTATGCGGCGACAACCGCACCCTCGGGTGGGTATACAACGGATGCCCATCCGGCAACGGCTCAGGCTCCGTCACGTCGAGTGAGGCCAGCCCGATCCGGCCGTTATCCAGCGCCTCCAGCAGCGCCTCCTGATCCAGCAGCCCACCCCGCGCGATATTGATCAGGTGCAGCCCCGGCCTGGCGCTGCCCAGTACGTCGCGGTTGATGATGTGCCGCGTCGCGTCGGTGAGCGGTGCCGCCACCACCAGGTGATCGGCACGGGCGAACAGGTCGTGGATGTCCCTGGCCGCTTCCACCCCGTCGACGCCAAAGGGCGTCGCGCTCTGGCGCAGCGCTACCACCTGGATGCCCAGGCCCAGGGCCTTTTGCGCCAGGCGCTGGCCAATCGCGCCAAACCCGAGAATGCCCAGGGTCGTGCCCTTGAGCGGGCGCAACGCGGTAAATTGCCACTGCGAATCCTGCACCCAGATGGCGGGCATATGCTTGGACGCGGCAAAGATGGCCGCCAGGGCGAACTCGGCCAGATTGTCGGCCGCGCTGCCCCGTGACGTGGTCACCGGCGGGCCGTTGAACAGCCAGTGCGGGTAGAAGTCGATGCCCGATGACACCAGGTGCACCCATTGCGCTCCGTAGGGCCAGCCTGGTGGCGGCGTATCCGGTGCGGTGTAGCCGCGTACGTTGATGGGCCGCAGCAGCAGGATATTCGCCTGGGGCGGCAGGTCGCTCGGTACGCCGACCGGCACCCCGATCACCTGGGCCTGGGGATGCAGCGTGGCGAGACGCGCGCGGATCACGTCGTTGTAGTCTTCGTCCAACTGGCTGGCAATGATCACCTGGCTCATGTGCGGTCCTTCTGACGTTGGGCGAACACGGCTTTGCCGACACCTTGCAGCACGGCGTCGTTCTGCGGGGTATGCACGCGGCTGCACAGCACATCGCGATAATGCCGTTGCAGTGGGCTGTGCCGTGACAGGCCGGGGTTGCCCGAGGCTTCGATGGCCAGCTCGACCGCACGAATGGCGTTGCCGGTCACCAGGTACTTCAATTGCGCTGCGTTGGCGGCCGGGGTGTGGCCGTCGGCGGCGGCATCGAGCAGGCTGCGGTTGGCGAACAACAGGGTGTCGATATGGCCGACGGTCTCCTGGAAACGCGGCAGGGTCGACAGCGCCGCACCGAGATTCGACGGCTGGCGTTCTTCCAGCCAGTGCACCAGCCAGTCCCGTGCGGCCTGGGCCACGGCGTCGTACACCGATGACAGCAGCACTGACATCCACAGAAATCCCTCGCCATCCAGCTCCGGCTGCGGCGCGCTCCAGGGGCTGACGCTGACCGCGTGGTCCAGCGGTACCAGCACGTTGTCGAGCACCACTTCATGGCTGCAGGTGGCGCGCATGCCCAGGTGATCCCAAGTGTCGATGATGCTCACGCCGGGGCTGTCCCTGGGCACCAGCCAGGCGCCCACCAGCGGGTCGGCATCGTCGCTGCGCGCCCACACGCTGAACCAGCTCAGGCCATGGCTGCCGGTGGAGTAGATCTTGTGTCCGCTGATGCGCCAGCCTTCGGCGCTGCGCACGGCGGTGGTCGCCGGCAGGCCACCCCGGGCCGGTGTGCCCAGGTCCGGTTCGACGCGCAGGGCATTGATCAGCGCGCCCTTGTGTACCGCGTCTTCGGCGACGCGCACACGCAAGTGCCGGGGCCAGGTTGTGCTGTCTTGCAGGCGGGTGTGTTGCAGGTATTGCATCACCAGGATCAGCGCGGTGGAGGGCTCGCCCCTGGCAATTGCACGGATGGCCTTGCGCGCCAGAGGCAGGCCGGCACCGCCGCCGCCGAGGGCTTTGGGCACCGTGAGCGCGATCAGGCCGTGGGCGTGCAGCAACGTGAAGTTGGCGTGGGGGAAAGCGCCGCTTTGATCATAAAGGTGTGCGGTGCCGGCCAGCTCGGCGCTGAGTCGTTCGAGGGTGGTGTCGAAATCGACGGCTTCCACGGCACGTAGAGACGATTGAGTCATAAGCATGTACTCGGTTAAAAATGTGGGAGGGGGCTTGCCCCCGATAGCGGTGGTTCAGTCAGGGTATGTATCGCCTGACATACCGCCATCGGGGGCAAGCCCCCTCCCACAGGGGATAGTGTCAGGCCAGGGCTTTTTCGGCGGCTTCAACCGAGCTGTAGCGGTTGGCCGGCACTTGCAGGCCGAGGTTGTCGCGCAGCGTCTGCCCGCTGTACTCGGTACGGAACAGCCCACGCTGCTGCAACACCGGTACCACCAACTCAGTGAAGTACTGCAAGCCATCGGGCAGCACCGAGTTGATGATGAAGCCATCGCTGGCACCCGCCTCGAACCAGCGCTGGATCGTATCGGCGACCTGTTCCGGCGTGCCGACAAAATCGCGCCTGGGCCGCGAGAACCGCAGCGCCACTTCACGCAGGGTCAGCCCCTCGTCCCTGGCCAGTTGCTTGATGCGTTCAGAGCCGCCTTTCTGGCTGTTGGCGCCCAGGTCGCCCAGTTCGGGGAACGGCGCATCGAGCGGGTATTGGCTGAAGTCATGGTCGTTGAACGGACGGCCGAGGGCGACGATCGCATCTTCCACGCTGACCAGCTCCAACGCCTGTTGGTACCGGCTTTCCACTTCGGCGGCATCGCGTCCCACGATCGGCCGGATACCCGGCAAGATCGACAGGCTGCCGGCGTCACGCCCGAAGCCCCTGGCGCGGCGTTTCAAATCGGCCGTGTAGGCTTTGGCCTCGTCGATGTCCTCGGCATGCACAAAGATCGCGTCGGCGTTCTGCGCGGCAAAGTTGCGCCCGTCTTCGGAGGTGCCGGCCTGGAAAATCACCGGCTGGCCCTGGCGCGAACGCGCGATATTCAGTGGGCCCTTGACCGCGAAGAATTCGCCCTTGTGGTTGAGTGCATGCAACTTGTGCGGGGTGAAGAATTCGCCGCTTTGCTTGTCATAGGCAAAGGCGTCGTCCTCCCAGGAGTCCCACAGGCCCTTGACCACGTTCAGGTGTTCCTTGGCGATGCGGTAGCGCACGGCGTGAGGCGGGTGTTCGGCCTTGCCGAAGTTGTCGGCGGTGCCGCTCAGCCACGAGGTGACCACATTCCATCCGGCGCGACCACCGCTGATATGGTCCAGCGAGGCCAGCTGGCGCGCCACCTGGTAGGGCTCGGTGTAGCTGACGGTCACGGTGGCGACCAGGCCGATATGGCTGGTCAGCGCGGCCAGGGCCGACAGGATCGTCAGCGGTTCGAAGCGGTTGAGGTAGTGCGGGCTGGACTTGGCGTGGATATGCAGGCTGTCGGCGATGAACACGAAGTCGAACCGCGAGGCTTCGGCCAATTCGGTCTGCTGCCTGTAAAAGCCGAAATTCGTACTGGCGTCGGGCTGCGCCTGCGGGTGGCGCCATTCGCCCCAGCCGTGGCCGACACCATGCACCATGGCACCGAGTTTCAATTGACGTGGCTTGCTCATGGGCTGCTCCTTAGCGTGAGGCTTGGGAATTGGGGGCGCGCAGGGCGTTGAAGCGTTTGTCGAAGCCTTGCGACACGTCGATATGCCGGCTCAACAGACCTTCTTTCTGGTAGGTGTCGGCAGTGGCTTGCAGGCCGCTGATCACCGCGTCGTCGATCAGTACCGGGGACAGACGGGTATCCTTGGCCACTTCGATGTGCACGGCCAACGGCAGGCCGGTGATTTTGGCCTGGGCCGCGGCGTACTCGTCGGGGTGGCGGTTGGCCCAGGCGTAGGCGCGGTCAACCCGGGCGACAAAGTCGTCCAGTTGCACGCGTTTGTCGGCAATGGCCTGTTCGGTGGCGGCGAAGTACAGGTGGTTGCTCAACAGATGTTTCCCGCTGACCAGCACACGGGCGTTGCTTTGCGAGGTGACCACGGTGGTGTAGGGGTCCCAGGTGGCCCAGGCGTCGGCGGTGCCGTTGTCCAGCACCAGCCGCGATTCGGCGGGCAGCAGGAAGATGAACTGCACATCCTGTGAGGTCAGGCCTGCGCTGGCCAGGGCCTTGATCGCCAGGTAGTGCCCGATGGAGCCGCGCCCGGTGACGATCTTCTTGCCCTTGAGGTCGGCGGCGGTCTTGATCGGCGAATCCTGCGGCACCAGCAGGGCAGTGGTGTTACGCCCTTCGGCGTGGATGATGCTGATCACTTTGAGCGACGCACCGGCGCCGAGGGCGAACACATAGGGCGCATCGCCCAGGGCGCCGACATCCACCGCGCCGGCATTCAGCGCTTCGCCCAGGGGCGAGGCCGAGGGGAATTCCGACCATTTGATCTCGTACGGTACGTTTCGGGTTTCGCCCGAAGCTTCCAGCAGCGCTTTGATCGTCGATTTCTGGTTGGCCACGCGCAGGGGTTGCAGGTCGGCGGCGTGGGCGTTGCCGAGCAGGCCGAGCGCCAGGGCGCCGCCCAGCAGCAGGCGCTTGAATGGGGTAGTAGACAGCATGGGACAGACTCCAGGCGTTGGGTAAGGGAACATGCCTCCGCCTGGAGAAGGGGTCGGATTTCCGGGAACGGTGCAGCAGTGGATCAGATCACGTAGAAACCGTGGGTGGCGTCGCGCGCCAATTGCTCGACCAGGCCGAATTCCCAATCCAGGTAGGCCTGCATGGCTTCCCGTGGGTTATCGGTGCCTTCGTAGGGGCGGCGGTAGCGGTCGATGCGCGGTGAGGCAAGACGGCGTTCACCTTCTTCCAGCGGCAGTTGCGCGGCGATCCAGGCGGCGGTGCCGTCCTGCAACAGGAACACCTGCCTGCCGGTCAGGGCTTCCACTTCGGCCACCGCCAGGCGCGCCAACTGGCTGCTGCCGCAGGTCAGTACGTAGCGCTGCGCAGTGGGCACCTTGGCCAGCGCTTCGGGCAATTGCGCGCGCAGCACCCACCAGGCGCCGGGGATATGACGTTTCACGTAATTGGCGCTGGCGGTGAAATCCAGCACCACGGTGTCGCCATGCTCGAGCCAGTCGGCCAGTGTCTGCGGGCTGATCAGTTCGGCCTGGTGCGGCGCGGGCACCGGGGCGACCCAGGCGCCCTGTGCGCTGAAATGCGCGTCTTGCAGCTCGTCCAGCACAAAGACTTCCCAGCCCAATTGCGCGAGCCAGGACGCCGACATGTTCGCGCGCACACCGTCATCGTCCACCAATACCAGGCGCGCGCCACGCACGCTGGCAACGTGGTCGGTTTCCTGCACCAGTTGCCCGCCCGGTGTGGAACGGGCGCCGGGCAGGTGCCCGGCTGCGAATTCTTCCGGGGTGCGCACGTCGAACAGGTAGGTGGTGCGCGTTCCATCCTGCTGCCAGCGTTGCAGGTCATCGAGGGTTGCGCGCCCAACGCGAGCCTTGTCGGCTACGCCGCGCGCCTGCCGGGCGGCGCTGCGCCGATGCTCCTCGGCGGTCGGCGCAAAGCGGCGCGCCTGGCCATGGGCGAGTGCCTGCCCGGCCAGGGTCCAGCCGATGGTGCCGTTGCGCAGCGCCGACACCGGGTTGGCCACGCCGGCATTGATCAACGACTGGGTGCCGATGATGCTGCGGGTACGCCCGGCGCAGTTGACGATAATGCGCGTGGCCGGGTCCGGGGCCAGTTCACGGGCACGCAGCACCAACTCGGCACCCGGCACGCTGATGCCGGTGGGGATACTCATGGTCTGGTATTCATCGAAACGCCGGGCGTCGAGGACCACCACGTCGGCCTGGCTATCGAGCAGCGCCTGGACCTCCTCGGCCGCCAGGGACGGCGTGTGGCGCTGGTGTTCCACCAGTTCGCCGAAGGCTTTGCTCGGCACATTGACGTCGATAAACAGCTCGCCACCGGCCTGGCGCCAACCCTCAAGCCCACCCTCAAGCAGGCTGACCCGCGTGTAACCCAGCGCAACCAGGCGTTCGGCGGCGCGTTCGGCCAATCCTTCAGCGTTGTCGTACAGCGTAACCTGGGTATCGCGGCGTGGAATGCGCGAATACACCTCCAGTTCCAGCTTGGACAGCGAGATATTCGCGGCAAACAGCGGATGGCCTTGGGCAAACGGCGCTTCCTCGCGCACGTCTACCAGGGCGACTTCCTCACGGTTCAGCAGGGCCTGGCGAATCTGGGCAAAGCTGCGGGTCGGTACGGTGCTCATAGGGCAGGGCTCTTTTCTTTGGACAGGTCCCAGATATTCGGGAGGTAGGCGTTGGAATAACCGGAGATGAACAGTTTCTCGCTGCCGTCGGCTTGATACACCGCACGGCGCACCGCGCCGATGTTGGCGCCGTACACATGAATGCTGATGGACACCTGGTCCGCGTGGGCATTGCTCACCTGATGGATATCACCGACCTTGGGCGACACCGCTTCGACCTGGCCCGGCCGCAGGTGCACCGGCGTGCCCTCGGCGACCAGCGCGCCATCGGCCGTGCGGGCAAACCCCTGGGAAAACTCCGCGCCACGCAACATGCCGATCAGCCCCCACACTCGATGATCGTGAATCGGCGTGCGTTGGCCCGGGCCCCAGACAAAGCTGACGATGCTGAAGCGCTGGCGCGAATCGGCGTGCAGCAAAAATTGCTGGTAGCGCTCGGGGTCGGGTTGGGCGAACTCGTCGGGCAGCCAGTCGTCATGGCTGACCAGTTGCGCCAGCAGCTTGCCGCCGCGGTGCAGCAGGTCGCCTTCGCGCGGGTTGCCGTCGATCAGCTCAGCCAAGGCGCCAATAAAGGCGCGCAGTCTCTCGGGGTGTCGGGCCTGGCTCATGAACATTCCATTGGCGGTGTTGATGGCCTTATCTAAGCATAATGTTAATGGTTAATATGCTATTTTTTAATGATTAGCTTATAGCTGCATGTAATTTAGAACCGCTCTGCATAGTGTTAGACGTTATCGATCACAGGGCGGGCTATCCAGACCCGGTTGTGCCCACTATGCTTGCCACACATCTTAATGACTGTTCTCTATGTGCGACCCAAATGAAAATTGACGATATCGATGCCTTTGTCGAAGTGATTCGTTGCCAGTCCATCAGCCATGCCGCCGAGTCGTTGCAATTGACCCAGCCGGCCATCACCCGCCGTGTGCAGAACTTCGAGCAGGCGCTGGGGGTGGAGTTGTTCGACCGCAACACCAAACCCCTCAAGCCAACGCTGATCGGTACCCGGGTGTATGAGCAGTGCCGGCTGATCCTGCGTGAGATGGACGCGCTGCGCGAGTTGGTCGCCGCCGATGCACCGCCCACTGGCGTGCTGCGACTGGGTGTGCCGCAGACCATCGGCGATGTGGTGCTGCTCGATGCGCTCAAGCACTTGCGCACCGAGTACGCCGACCTGCGCGCCCAGGTGGCCACGGGCTGGGGCAGCCAATTGGTGGGCAAGATCGAACGCGGCGAGCTGGATGCGGCGGTGGCCTTGTTCCCGGCGGGCAAGATCTTTGCGGACACTGTCGTCGGTGAGTCCATCGGCAAGATGGAACTGGTGGTGGTGTGCGCCAGGGCGCAACTGCCGAAAAAACCGTGCAAGCTGGCCGATGTGTACCAGGGCGGCTGGATTCTCAACCCGGACGGGTGCGGCTTTCGTGCCGGCTTGCAGCGCACCCTGGCGGATCAGGGACTGGCCTTGCGGGTCAACCTGGAAACCTTCGGCACTGAATTGCAACTGGGGCTGGTGGCGGATGGGCTGGGCCTGGGCCTGGTACCACGGCCGTTGCTCGAGCGCAGTGCCCACCGAGAACAACTGGCCGTGATGCCGTTGAAGGATTTCAAGCCGGTCATGGATCTATGGCTGATCTATCCGCACTTTCTTGGCAACCTGCAGGGGCCGGTGGATGCATTTGGCAAATGGGTGGCCGATTCGCTGCACAAGATTCGCAACGCGGCCTGAACCCCCCGGGAGCTTGCTCCCTTCACGGTGTCCCAAGCTTCCCAACTGAGACGCCTCGGTCCAAATGTGGGAGGGGGCTTGCCCGCGAAGACGTCGGCTCAGCAAACACTGATGTTGGTAGACCCACCGCCATCGGGAGCAAGCCCCTTCCCACATTTGTCTTTTGTCGTTGTCACCTCTTTATGAAAATTAATAATAATTAGCTTAGATTAAAATGTGCTTTTTATTATTTTTGGGCATCCCCTAGGCTGGCCTGGAAGTCCTTAAGGCCATCCAGGAAGTTTTGCCATGAGCAGCGTTACCTCGCTATCCAGCGTCGCCAATACCGTCCGCCAGCGCGTCACGCCAGAGGAGTGGGAAGTGCGCGTCAAACTGGCCGCCGCCTATCGCCTGGCAGCCCTGTACAAATGGACCGACCATATCTACACGCACTTCTCCGCCCGGGTACCGGGGCCCGAGGAGCATTTCCTGATCAACGCGTTCGGGCTGCTGTTCGATGAAATCAGTGCCTCCAACCTGGTCAAGGTTGATCTCGACGGCACCCTGGTCGACGACCCCACCGGGCTCGGCATCAATTACGCCGGCTATGTGATCCACAGCGCCATTCATGGCGCCCGCCACGATTTGCAAGCGGTGCTGCACACCCACACCCGCGACGGTATTGCGGTGTCTGCGCAGAAGGACGGGTTGCTGCCGATCTCGCAGCATTCCATCGCGTTTTCCGGGCGTGTGGCCTATCACGGCTACGAAGGGGTGGCCCTGGACCTGGACGAGCGCGAACGGTTGGTGTCGGACCTGGGCGACAAAAGTGTGATGATCCTGCGTAACCACGGGCTGTTGACTGCGGGCATCAGCGTGGAGCATGCGTTTCAACAACTGCAAGGGCTTGAGCGGGCATGCAATATCCAGATTGCGGCGCAGGCGGGCGGGAATGCGGCGTTGGTGTTTCCACCCGCTGAAGTGGTGGCCAGGGTCGAGCAGCAGGCCAAGGTGTTCAGCAGTGGGGAAGGGCCTGGGGTGGCGCGGCATTGGAATGCGTTGATTCGGCAGTTGGAACGCACCGATACCGACTATAAAAACTGATCCCCAGCCACGCGCAGATGCAGCAGGGAGCAAGCCCCCCGCGCATTGACGCGGTTTATTCAGGCCGGTTGTGCTGGATTTGCTGCTTGGCCAACGTCACCACGTTTTCCAGCGTGAAGCCGAACTTTTCCTGCAACTTTGCCAGGGGTGCCGACGCGCCAAAGCTGTTCATCACCACTTTGGCGCCGGTCTGTCCGACGTAGCGGTCCCAGCCCAGGGGGCCGGCCTGCTCCACCACCACCCGGGCCTTCACGGACGGCGGCAAGACGCCGTCGCGGTAAGCCTGGTCCTGGTCTTCAAACAGTTCCCAACTGGGCATCGACACCACCTGCGCGGCAATGCCTTCACCCGTGAGTTGTTCATAGGCCGCGACCGCCAGGCTGACCTCACTGCCAGTGGCGATCAGGATCACCTCTGGCTTATCCGCACCGGCCAACACATAGGCGCCCTTGGCCGCACCTGCGGCCGACGCGTAGCGGCTGCGGTCCAGGGTCGGCAGCGGCTGGCGCGACAGCACGACACAACTGGGCCGATGGGTTTGCGCCAGTGCCACCTTCCACAACTCAAGGGTTTCATTCGCATCCCCTGGGCGTAGGGTCAGCAAGCCCGGGGTGGCGCGCAGTTGAGTCAGGTGTTCGATGGGTTGATGCGTCGGGCCGTCTTCGCCCACGCCGATGGAGTCGTGGGTAAACACGAATATCACCGGCAACTCCATAATCGCCGCCAGCCGGATCGGCGGTTTCATATAATCGCTGAACACCAGAAACGTCGAGGTGTACGGCCGCAGGTAGGACAGCGCCATGCCGTTGGCAATCGCGCCCATGGCATGCTCGCGAATACCAAAGTGCAGGTTGCGCCCGCTGTAGTCGTCGGCACTGAAACGCCCCGCGCCGTCGAAGGTGAGGTTGGTCTTGGTCGACGGCGAGAGATCCGCAGAGCCGCCCAGCAACCACGGGATATTTTGCGCAAAAGCGTTCAGCACCTCGCCGCCCGACGCTCGGCTGGCGACGCCCTTGGCATCGGCGGCAAAGCTTGGCAAGGCAGCCTGCCATTGCTCGGGCATTTCCCCGGCGCGCATGCGCTGCAGCTCATCGGCCCGTTGCGGATCGAGGCAGGCCAGTGTCTGGTTCCACTCGGCAAACAGCGGCTCGGCCCGTTCGATGAGTGCATCGCGCAACGTTGCGCGCGCCTCATCGGGCACCAGGAAACTGGCGTCCTGTGGCCAGCCATAGGCGGCCTTGGTCAGGCGAATTTCGTCTTCGCCCAACGGCTCGCCATGGGCGGCGGCAGTGTTGTGTTTGTGCGGCGAGCCGTAGCCGATGACGCTGTCAACCACGATCAGGGTCGGTGCGCCGGTATTGGCCTTGAAGGTTTCCAGCGCCACACTCAATGCCTGCAGATCATTGGCGTCGGTGACATGCACGGTGTGCCAGCCATACGCCTGGAAGCGCTTGATTACATTTTCACTGAAGGCCAGCTCGGTGTGGCCCTCGATGCTGATGGTGTTGTTGTCGTAGATCCAGCACAGGTTATCGAGCTGCAAATGCCCGGCCATTGACGCCGCTTCGCTGCTGATGCCTTCCATCATGTCGCCATCACCGCACAGGGTGTAGACGTCGTAATCGAACAGCACCTGGCCGTCGCGGTTGAAACGCTTGGCCAGCCAACGCTCGGCCATGGCCATGCCCACGCTGTTGGCGCAGCCCTGGCCGAGAGGGCCGGTGGTGGTTTCCACGCCGGTGGTCATGCGGTACTCGGGGTGCCCCGGGGTCCTGGAACTCATCTGGCGGAACTGCTTGATGTCGTCCAGGCTCACCGCCGGCTGCCCTGAACGCTTGCCGTGGGCATCGATCTCCACCACGCCGGCCAGGTGCAGCAGCGAATACAGCAGCATCGACGCATGCCCCACCGACAACACAAAGCGGTCGCGATTGGGCCAGTCGGGATGCTCCGGGTGATAACGCAGGAAACGACTCCACAACGTATAACCCACCGGCGCCAGGCCCATGGGCGTGCCGGGGTGGCCCGAGTTGGCCTTCTGCACGGCATCCATGGCCAAGGTGCGGATCGTGTTGATGCATTGCGTGTCGGCGGCGGTTGCGGTGTGATTCATGAAACCGGTCTCCCTCGAGTGGCTATCTACAGTGGAGGGCAGGGCAGGGCAAAGGTTTGATTCCATTGCCGTGGTTACGACGAACGGGGCCGCATTGACCTCGAACATGACAAGACCCCGGGGAATGGGCTAGCTTCAAAGGGTAGGCCATTGATCAACTACTGTGGAGGTAAGTCATGCCAGTGAAACACGACCTGTATCAGGACTTGGGGTTGAGCAAGGAAGTCGTTCACGAGCGCAGGGCGGGGGACAAACGGCTGGACTCGCTGCTCACGCAATACGACGCTGCCGACGGGGAGGTGCTTAAGGCTGAATCGGCAAGCGCCAGCGATGAAGAAGTGGAAAAGCTGAAGAAGAAACGGTTGTTGATCAAAGATGAAATTGTCGCGAAGCTGGGTTGAGTGAAACCCGTAGCCGGTGGTGAGGGGCAAGTCCCCTCGCCACACCAGGTCTGTTCCATTCGAATAGGCAGATTTGTTCAGAATAGTTTGAGCGACAAGCTCAACCTCGCTCCTTAAGATGCGCCCCGTCCACCCGGCTCTGGGGCTTTTTGCGATGCAAGGATTGCGTTGTTGAGCCGGGTGGACACTTTCGGTTTTTACCAGCAGCGTCTTATACCAGCAGCATCCTCATGCACTTATCCACGGAACGCTGCTGCGTCTGCCCATACAGCTGCAATTCGTCAATCGTGCTGCGGCCCAGCGCCCGCTCGAACTCGATCCTGTTTGAATGGGCCGCATAGTTGCTCTGCGCGCCATCGCCCAGGTTCGACTGGAAGATCCCCGCAGCGCTCACCGGCAAGAAGTCTTCGTACACCAGCGGTTCCACCTCCACGTGCCCTGCGCTGAGCAATGCCTGCAGCGTGCGCGGCTGGTCGGGCTGGCCGCGGGCCGCCAAGCCTTTTGCGCTGGGGAAATAGCGAAAGTAGGCCAGGCCTTGCTCGCGCATCTGTGCGTGGTTGTCCGGGAATGCCTGGAAGTGTTGCGCCATCAACTGCTCATAGCGCGCGGCATTGGCCTCGTTGGGGAATGCGCCGAGCTCGTCGCGGGCGGCATTGAGCAACTGGTCGTACAGGGCGCGGCCCTTGGGCGTGAGCGCGACGCCGCGTTGTTCGATTTCACCGAAGCGCGCGCTGTGGCTGCCCTGGGTATCGGTAAAGGCAATGGGTTCGTCGAGCGCCTTGAAACTGGTCTGGCGCAGCAGGATCGGGCAGTTTCGCCGAGGTGGGCCTTCAATCACGGCTTTGGGGGTGATGCCGTTGGTGGGCATGGCGGCCTGTACCTGATCGATGTCCAGGGTGCGCGGGGTGAGATGGTTGATGTGCGGGCCCTTGAAGGCCACCACGTCGGCGATCAGGCGATGCTGGTCGCTGAGTTGGCGATATTGCGCGGCCGTGACGGTGGCGCTGTGGTGCCAGCGAAAGGTCTCCAGCGCCTGGCGGATAAATGCCTCGGCATCGTCGGCATCGAGGCCGCCGTCGGTTTCGGCCTGTTCGATCAACGCCAGGACGCCAGGCGTGAAGATCGAGCGCTTGGCCAGGGCGGCTTCGGCGAAGCTGCGCAGCGCGGGGCTTTCGATCAGTTCCAGGCGCAGCAACGAGGTGAACACGCGGAACGGGCTGGCTTGCAGTGACTGCTCATGCACGGCGCGAAAGGCGGTGGAATGCACCGGCACACCAGCGGGTGTCAGGTCGTAATAGCCCACCGGTTGCATGCCCATGACCGCAAACAGGCGGCTGATGGTCGCCAGTTCGGCGGCGGTGCCCAGGCGGATCGCACCGTGGCGCTCCATGCCCAGGCGCTGGATCTCGCCGGTGCGGTGCAGGTGCTCGGCCAGGCCCTGGTCGCCCTCCAGCACGCGCTCATTGGTCTGCGCCACCAGTTCCAGCAGCGCGCCGTACAACGGAACTTCATCCCGGTACATGTCGGACATGGCCTTGGAAAAGCCCTTGCGGATCTCGTCGGGACTGACATGGGCGGTGGCGTGCATAGAAAAATTCCTGATGGGTGTGATGGAAAAAATGGCCTTGTCCCGATTTTGTTGAGCGTCACGCCGGCTTGCAAACGAAGAATCCTCTGGACTTCATTCTGCGAATGAATGAGATGACGTGAATATGACAAAAAACAGCCGCGCTGAAATTTCATATTCGTGCGCTTTTCCTAACTAATTCTTCACGGAGCCCGTCCCGGCCGGCGTGAAAGAATCGTCACGTTTGCAGGGATGAAAACGTCGTTTCGCACATCGCTCACATAAAAAAATATTCAGGGGCCGTCGTTAATGAAAATTTCTACACTCGCGTTGTCCATCGGCACCGCCGTACTTGCACAACAGGCCTATGCCGATGACTTCGGCCTTGGCGCGCTCGGCACCGGCAACGGGCATAGCGGCTTTCTCGAAGACAGCCACGCGGCCGTCAGTTCACGAACCATGTACTACAGCGCGGACAACCGCTCGGGCAGCAATAACGACCTGCGTGAAGCCGCGACCATGCTGCGCTTTGACTACAAGTCCGGCTACACCCAAGGCACCCTGGGCGTCGGTTTCGACGTCCTGGCCTTCGGTGCCTTGCGCCTCGACGGTGGCGATGGGCATACCGCAGGGCCGGGCCTTGCCGGCAACGGCAACAGCTTTTTCCCGACCAAAAACAACGGCACTGAGCCTGCCGATTCTTTTGGTCGCGCCGCGGGTAACGTGAAATTCCGTATCTCCCAGACGGAATTGCACGTCGGCGGCGGCCTTGCGCCCGTGTTGCCGATCCTGGTTTCCAACGACAGCCGTGTGGCGCCGCAGACCTTTGACGGGGGCATCCTCACTTCCAACGACATTCCCAATGTCACCTTTACCGGCGGTGAGTTGAATCGCGTCGAGGGCCGCGCCTCCAGCAACTCCACGGGTTTGAGCGTGGCCGGTGGTACACGGGACAGCGACAGCTTCAAATTCGGTGGCGTGGACTACAAACCGTTTGGTTCTTCCGACAACGTGGTCGCGAAAAACCTGACGTTGCAGTACTACTACGCGCAACTGCAAGACTTCTACACACAGAACTACGCGGGCCTGGTGCATGTGCTGCCACTGGGCAACGACCAATCCTTCAAGACCGACCTGCGCTACTTCGACAGCCGCAGCGACGGCAAGAACGGCGAGAGCGGTTACCAGTTCAACAACAATGGCGGCTATGCCCGGCATGCCAACGAAGTGGACAACAAAACCTACAGCGCCGCCTTCACCTACCAACTGGGCGGCAGCAGCCTGATGCTCGGTCATATTGGCGTGGGTGATGACGGCGGTTTTGTATGGGTCAACCAGGGCAGCCTTGCCGATCCCCACGCCCAGGGCGCCGGTGGCAGCGACTTCTACCTGTTCACCGATGCGGTGGTCGGGCAGTTTTCCCGTGCGGGCGAGCAGGTCAACTTCGGCCAGTATGCGTATGACTTCAAGGCCTACGTGCCAGGCCTGAAAGCCTCGGTTGCCTACCTCAACGGCAGCGATATCAAGTCCAAGGTCGCCGGCGGCCCTGACCAGAAAGAAAACGAAACCGATCTGCGCTTGGACTACGTGGTGCAAGCCGGCCCCCTCAAAGGCTTTGGGACCACCTTGCGCACCGGTACCTACCACGGCAAAAACACCGGCACCGCCGACCAGGACCAGACTCGCCTGATCTTTAACTACACGTACGCCATCTTCTAAGTCTTCATGTGCATCCGGGCATCATTGGGTTCTACACTGCTGCTCACCCGGCAGGCGATGGAGGACTCAATGACGGCCACACCCACACACCCGATTCTCGCCACCCTCGAAGGCCAGCGCCTGGCGACAGCGGATGCCGAGCGCTGGCGCGAGTGGGGACCGTACCTGAGTGAACGCCAATGGGGCACCGTGCGCGAGGACTACAGCGCCGACGGCGACGCCTGGGCCTATTTCCCCCATGAACATGCACGCAGCCGCGCCTACCGTTGGGGCGAGGATGGCCTGGCCGGTTTCAGCGACAAGGCGCAACGCTGGTGCCTGGGCCTGGCGCTGTGGAACGAGCGCGACGCGATCCTCAAGGAACGCCTGTTCGGCCTCGACAATGCCGAGGGCAATCACGGTGAAGACGTCAAGGAACTGTACTTTTTCGTCGATGGCGTGCCGAGCCATGCCTACATGCGCATGCTCTACAAATATCCCCATGGGGCGTTTCCCTACGCCGACCTGATCGCCGAAAACGCCCGTCGCGGGCTGGATGACACCGAGTATGAAATCCTCGATACCGGTGTGTTCGACGACAACCGCTACTGCGACGTCAGCGTTGAGTACGCCAAGCATCAACCCGATGATATTTTCATGCGCATCACCGTGCACAACCGTTCGGAACAACCCACGCGCCTGCAGGTGCTGCCCCAGCTATGGGCACGTAATGACTGGAGCTGGACCTTCGACGCACCCAGGCCCGGCTTGAGCCTGGACGGCGACCGCGTGCTGGCCCGCCACCATGAACTGGATGATCGACAGCTCAGCGCCTGGGGCCAGGACGGTGTGGAATGGCTGTTCTGCGAAAACCAGACCAATGTCACCAGGCTGGGTGGGCCGTCGGCGCCGGGGCCATTCAAGGACGGCATCAACGACTACGTGGTGGGCGGCGTTCAAGGCGCGATTCGCCGGGACGCAGGCACCAAGGTTGCCGCGCGATTCTGCCTGGAGCTGGCGGGGCAGGAACGCAAAATCCTGTACCTGCGCTTCGCCCCTGCCGGCGCGCCCGAGGTCAACGCGCGCAAACTGTTCGAACAGCGGCGCCAGGAGGCGGACGACTTTTACGCGGCGCTGCAGCAAGGCATCGCCGATGACGATGCACGCAATGTGCAGCGCCAGGCCCTGGCCGGTTTGTTGTGGTCCAAGCAGCTGTACTATTTCGACGTCAACCAGTGGCTCGACGGTGATCCGGCCCAGCCTGCGCCGCCGCCCGAGCGCCTGCATAACCGCAATACCCATTGGCGGCACCTGTCCAACTTCGACATCCTCTCCATGCCCGATACCTGGGAGTACCCGTGGTACGCCTCGTGGGACCAGGGCTTCCAGGCGGTGGCGATGGCGCTGATCGATCCGGGCTACGCCAAGCAACAGCTGTTACTGCTGGTAAAGGACCGCTTCATGCACCCCAACGGCCAATTGCCGGCGTATGAGTGGCGCTTCGACGATGCCAACCCGCCCGTGCATGCCTGGGCCAGTTGGCGCGTGTATCAGCAGGACAAGGCGTTGACCGGTGTCGGCGACCTGGATTTTCTGGAGCGGATCTTCCACAAGCTGCTGCTGAACTTTTCCTGGTGGGTCAACCGCAAGGACGCCGAGGGCCGCAACCTGTTCCAGGGTGGTTTCCTGGGGCTGGACAATATTGCCTTGTTCGACCGCTCGGCCGCGTTGCCGGCGGGCTACCAGTTGGATCAGGCCGACGGCACCGCCTGGGTCGCGGCCTACGCCCTGGACCTGATGCGCATCGGGCTGGAGCTGGCCAAGCGCAATGTCGTGTACGTGGACATTGCGGTGAAGTTCTTCGAGCATTTCCTCTATATCGCCGGCGCCATCAATCGCGTCGACGACAGCGCCGAAGGCCTGTGGGATGAGCAGGACCTGTTCTTCTACGACGTACTGCACCGTCCCGACGGCCAGAGCGAACCGGTGCGCCTGCGCTCCATCGTCGGGCTGATGCCGTTGTTTGCCGTGCTGGTGCTGGAGCAGCGCGAACATGAAGGCCTGGATGGATTGCGCGAACGGCTGCTGGGCTTCATGCGTCATCGGCCGGACCTGGCCAAACTGGTCTCGCGCTGGAACGAGCCGGGGCAGGGCAATCGTCTGCTGTTGGCGTTGCTGCGGGGCGAGCGCACCAAGGACTTGCTGCGCCGCATGCTGGATGACAATGAGTTCCTGTCGGCCTTTGGGGTGCGCTCCTTGTCCAAGGCCTTCGCCGAGCAACCCCTGGCGCTGAAGATGAATGGCGACACCCTGTGCGCCAGCTACCAGCCCGGCGAATCCGACTCACGCCTGTACGGCGGCAACTCCAACTGGCGCGGGCCGTTGTGGATGCCGGTGAACTACATGCTGATCGAATCGCTGCGCGAGTTTCACCGCTACTACGCGGATAATTTCTCGGTGGAGTACCCCACGGGCAGCGGTTATCTGGCGTCCCTTGAGGAAGTGGCAAACAGCCTCGGCCAGCGCCTCACGCGCTTGTTTCTACGCGATGAAAACGGCCTGCGTCCTTCGATGGCGGGGTATGCGCAATTGGAAGCGGACCCGGCCAGTCGCGATCTGGTGTTGTTCCATGAGTATTTCCACGGCGAAACCGGGCGTGGCCTGGGGGCGTCGCATCAGACGGGGTGGAGTGCGTTGGTGGCGTTGTTGCTGCAGCCGAAAAGCTAAGCCGTACCACTGACTCGCTTTTCTGTGGGAGCTGCATTGCTTGCGACAATGCAGGCAAAAAATCCCGCCACCAAAAGGCTTGAATCAGGTAGATTCGCCGGCCTTACCCTTACAAGGATGTAGATCATGGCAAACCTTGCCATCGTTTCAAGCCCTGCCAACCTGCTGGGCGCATTGCTGGTCAGCGCCGCTGCGTTGCTCGCCTGCCTGCCGGTTGGCAGCGCCGGTGCACAGGAGCTGAGGGCAATGTGCCTGGCATGCGATGTCGGCTTTGCGACCGATGCGACTAAATGGGTTAAGAACGGCATGTACCGTCTTGACGCAGTGACGCTGACGGATGACGAAAAGGAGATGGGTGCAGAAGCCGACGAGAAACGCAAAATGACCCGGATCAAACCTTTGGTTCTGGGCATTGATGAAAATGATGCGTTGGTTCAGGCAAGCGTAGACGCAATCGATGCCATGGGTAATTCCGGACGCGATAGCACTGTATTGGAGCAGCAGTGGCCCGACCTGACTCGTCGTGCGCGGTACGCGTACAGTCTTTTTATGGCTGAAGATCAACCTGTGGACTTTTATAAAGTCTATGTGCGGGTAGGTCGCAATCAATACATGGTGACGGTTGGCCGGGACGTGGAGAGCGGCGAATTCAAGATGAGACCGGGCCATTGGCGGTTCCTCAATGAATACGGCAACCCGGGTTCGCCAGAAGAAGTGGCGCAGTTTAAAAAAGTCGAAGCCGCTGCTGGGCGTTGATAACGAGGCTTGGGCCAGAAATGAAAAATCCCGCCGGAAGGCGGGATGCTGTTCGGTTAAGCGTACATCGCCCTCTGTAGGAGCGAGCTTGCTCGCGAAAAACGTCAACGATAACGCGTGTTTCCTGATTGAACGCGACGCCTGTGGTTTTTCGCGAGCAAGAGCTAGGCGCCCCCCTCGCTCCTACAAAAAGCCTTAACTGAACGACATTACGCCGGAAGGCGGGATTTTTTTGAGCGCGGCGTTATCAGGCCGGGAACAGCTCGCTCAGCTTCATCGCCAGCATCATGTCGCCTTCGGTGCGCAGTTTGCCGCCCATGAAGGCCTGCATGCCGTCGGTGGAACCGTCGACGATGCCTTTCAGGGTTTCGCTGTCCATGACCAGGGTCACTTGGGCGTCCGGGTTTTCGCCTTCCTGCAGTTCGCAGGTCTTGTCCTTGACCACCAGCGAGAAATTCTTGGTGTCGTCGATACGGAAACCGAATACCAGGTCCAAGCCTTCGGCAGCGCTTGGGTTGAATTTGGCTTTCATTGCTTCTACGGCTTTAGCTACGTCAGTCATGGTTTCGATCCTTAAGGGTAGAGTCCAGTGACCTTGGGGTCACGGTTGGCCGCAGTTCATCGGAAAGTGATCAACTGCGGCGCCTTCAACAGCTGCAAGTGGGCATGACTGTTGAAGGAAGCCAGCGCCACCTCGCGACCACGGAATTTGAGCTGGTTGAGCGAGGTGTTGACAATTTGCCAGTTCAGTTCGAACGCCTGGGCGACCGGCATTCGGGTAATCAGGTGGAGCAGGGCGGTGATGGTGCCGCCAGAGGTGAACACTGCGATCCTGTGGGCGTTGTCGGCTGCTTCAAGGATGCGCTGCAAGCCGGCCTCGACACGCTCGACAAACCCCTGCCAGCTTTCCAGCCCCGGTGGGTCGTAGGTGCCGGCCAGCCAGCGCTCGATAATCAGGGCGAAGATGCGCTGGAATTCGCTGCGGTTCTGCGCGCCATTGCGCAGGATGTGCATGGCGTTGGGTTCGGCGCCAAGGAGATCGGGGAGCAGGCCGCGAATGATCGCCTCGCCGTCGAATTCGTTGAACGCGCTGTCGATTTCCAGGGGCGGCACCGGCAGGCCGAGGGCGCTGTATTGATCGAACGCGGCGGTGGCAGTGTGCTGCTGACGGCGCAGATCACCCGACAGGCAGCGATCGAATGTCAGCCCCAGGTCGGCCAGGTGGCGACCGAGTATCTGGGCCTGTTCCACGCCGACGGGCGACAGGACGTCATAGTCGTCTGCACCGAAGGAGGCCTGGCCATGTCGAATCAGGTAGATGCTGCCCACGTCCGTTTTCCCGGTACGTTGAAAGTCTGGCGAGGTTATGAGGATGCCCGCGAGCTGTCAATGAAAAAACATACGCTTGTTTTAAAAGCTCGTTAGAGGTGCGCTGGTGGCGGTTTGGGCACTGGTCCGCAGGCATTGGCGCCGGTATGCTGGGCCATCCGCGCCCGGCGCAGTGCATTCTTAAGGAGACATATGGATTTTTTGGCCGAATACGCGAGCTTTCTGGCGAAGACTGTCACTCTGGTGGTCGCTATTCTGGTGGTGCTGATCAGCTTCGCGGCCCTGCGCAGCAAAGGGCGTCGTAAAGCCGCCGGCCAGTTGCAGGTCAGCAAGCTGAACGATTTCTACAAAAGCCTGCGCGAGCGCCTGGAATCGACCCTGCTCGACAAGGACCAGCTCAAGGCCCTGCGCAAATCCGAAAGCAAGGCCGAAAAAAAGCAGGGCAAGAGCAAGCCTGAGGCCAAGCCACGGGTGTTCGTGCTGGATTTCGACGGTGACATCAAGGCCTCGGCCACCGAAAGCCTGCGCCATGAAATCACCGCACTGCTGAGTCTGGCAACTTCCAAGGATGAAGTGGTGCTGCGCCTGGAAAGTGGCGGCGGCATGGTGCACAGCTACGGCCTGGCGTCGTCGCAACTGGCGCGTATTCGTCAGGCGGGCGTGCCGCTGACCGTGTGCATCGACAAGGTTGCGGCCAGCGGCGGCTACATGATGGCGTGTATTGGTGAAAAGATTATCAGTGCCCCATTCGCCATCCTCGGTTCCATCGGCGTGGTTGCGCAGTTGCCCAACGTCAACCGCCTGTTGAAAAAGCACGATATCGACTTCGAAGTGCTGACCGCCGGCGAATACAAACGCACCCTCACGGTGTTTGGCGAAAACACCGAAAAGGGCCGCGAAAAGTTTCAGGAAGACCTGGATATCACGCACCAGCTGTTCAAGAACTTCGTCTCGCGTTATCGCCCGCAGTTGGCGATTGACGAGGTCGCCACCGGGGAAGTGTGGTTGGGTGTTGCCGCCCTCGACAAGCAATTGGTCGACGAACTGCAGACCAGCGACGAGTATCTGGCCACCAAAGCCAAAACCGCCGAAGTGTTCCATCTGCACTATGCCGAGCGTAAGAGCTTGCAGGAGCGTGTAGGGCTGGCGGCCAGCGGTTCGGTGGATCGGGTGTTGCTGACCTGGTGGAGCCGGTTGACCCAGCAACGGTTCTGGTAACCCGCTTCTGAAAACACCAGTGAACCCAATGTGGGAGGGGCTTGCTCCCGATAGCGGTGTATCAGCCAGCTTTCTGTTGACTGACACCCTGCTATCGGGAGCAAGCCCCGTCCCATATTGGGTTTGTATAGGTGAGAAACGACAGGTTTTGTAATAGTTTTGCTCTGTGGGAATTTTGTGTTTGGGCTGTAGGATTCAAGTCCTTTTGTTATTTCAGGATTTGCATGAACGCCCTCTCGGAGCCCCCCAGTCGTCTTTCCCCAAGACACCCGCTGTCGTTGTTCCCGCTCAAACACCCCGTATTTCGTCGACTAACCTTGTCCCGGTCCAATGACCGCGCTTTGCCGTGTCCGGCATTCTGAACAATCTGAATACAGAGAACCCATAGATGGAATGGTTAGCGGATCCAACGGCGTGGCTCGGCCTGGCGACCTTGATTGTGCTGGAACTGGTGCTGGGCATCGACAACCTGGTGTTTATTGCGATCCTGGCGGACAAGCTGCCGCCGGAGCAGCGCGACCGTGCGCGGCTGATCGGTTTGTCCCTCGCCTTGCTGATGCGCCTGGGCCTGCTGGCGAGCATTTCCTGGTTGGTGACGCTGACCCAGCCACTGTTCGAGGTGTTCGACAAGAGCTTCTCCGGACGTGACCTGATCATGCTGTTTGGCGGTGTGTTCCTGTTGTTCAAGGCCACCATGGAGCTGCATGAGCGTCTGGAAGGGCATGTGGCCCAGCACAAAGGTAACGTGGCGTATGCGATGTTCTGGCCGATCGTGGCGCAGATCGTGGTGCTCGATGCGGTGTTCTCCCTGGATGCGGTGATTACCGCCGTGGGCATGGTCGATGAGCTGGCGGTGATGATGATCGCGGTGATCGTGTCCATCGGCCTGATGATCGTGGCGAGCAAACCGCTGACCCGCTTCGTCAACGCCCACCCGACGGTGATCATGCTGTGCCTGGGCTTTTTGATGATGATCGGCTTCGCGCTGACTGCCGAAGGCCTGGGCTTTCATATCCCCAAAGGCTACCTCTATGCGGCGATCGGCTTCTCGATTCTGATTGAAGTGTTCAACCAGATCGCCCGTTCGCGGCGCAAGAAGTCGGCGCAAGGCGTATTGCCGGTGCGTGAGCGCACCGCCCACGCGGTGATGCGCCTGCTCGGCGGTCGCGGCCTGGCGGTGGAGGAGGTCGGTGAAGAGGTGGCCGACCTGCTGGACGCGTCGGATGCTGCGCAAGGTCCGTTGTTCGATCGACGCGAGCGCGTGATGATCAGTGGTGTGCTGCAACTGGCTGAACGCCCGATCCGCACGCTGATGACGCCACGGGCCAAGGTCGACTGTATCGATCTGGCGGACGATCCCGAGAGCATCCGCCTGAAACTGATGCACTCGTCCTACTCGCGGCTGCCGTTGATCCGTAACGGCGCGGTGGATGAGCCCTTGGGTTTCGTGCACAAAAAGGAATTGCTCAAGGAATACCTGGCCGGCAACGAGCCGAATCTTGCGCATCTGGCGCGCCGTGCGATCAACCTGCTGGAGAGCTTTTCGATCCTCAACGCCCTGGAACAGATGCGTCAGGAATCCACGCACATCGCCTTTGTGATCAACGAATTCGGCGATTTTATGGGGGTGTTAAGCATGACCGACATCCTGGAGTCCATCGCCGGTGAATTGCCGGACGCCAGTGAAATCGAGGGTCCGGATATCGTCGAGGAAGGCGACGGTTTTCGTGCCAGTGGCGCCTTGAACCTGAGCCAGGTCGGTCAGCGCACCGGCTTCAAGGCCGTGGCTACCGAGGATTATCAGACACTGGCTGGCCTGCTGATGAGCCTGCTCGATCGTCTGCCGGTGGTAGGCGATAGTCTGGAACATCAAGGCTGGCGATTGACGGTGGCCGCGGTTGAAGAGCGTCGGGTGACGCAGGTGGTCTTGCAGCCTTGCTCCGGTCAAAGCGACTGAACAGGCTGTTCACATACTGCTGTTGTTGCTCCACGGGGCCGAACCCCTTGTGCAGCTCCACCCTGGCGCCATGTTCGTAGATCAACAGCGTGGGAGTGCCCGTGACGTCAGGGTGCCTCGGGGTATGGGCGCAATCGAGCACCATGCTGACTATCCACGGATGGCGCCAGGCGACTTTTTCGAACAACGGGGCTGCACTGGCGCAGGCCGGGCAGTGCTCCGAGACGAACAGAATGAACACGGGGCGCGGTGTATTCAGTACGCGCTGGAAGTCCTTGGCACTGGATATCGTTCGCGTGGCGGCGCCCATGGTGATCTCCTGTCGACGGCGTTGGTTGTTGCCAACGCTAGGCCGTTGATTCAGCCCCGTCTACTGTCAACCTTCACAGGTCGGGCTGGCGCTCCAGCCGCTCCCGGGCCTTGCGCGCCTGGCTGGCGCATTTTCGGTATTCCTCATTGTCACGGGATGCCTTGGCCTCGCGGTAGGCATGGTGATTCTGGCTGGTGTAGTTGGTGTCGAAGGCTTCCTTGAGTTTGCGCAGTTGTTCCTTGCAATCGCGGCGGTCGTTGCTCGCCAGCGCGTTGCCGGCCACCAGATAGCACAGCATTAACAGGCCAAGGCTCAATTTCATCCGGGGGTTCCTCCATGTAGGGGCTTGCTCGCTCTACAGGTTAGCCCAACGGTGCGCAGTTGGTGCGCAGTAACACCGTTGTGGGGCAACCGGTAGCAGCCTGATGGGGTGATGGCGCAACGCCGCTCCGTTCTTCAATCTCTATCCTGCTGATCCATAAACAATTTCCCTCGTGCGTATGTTTCCCTGAAAGCATATGGCACACTTTCTGCTGTCTATTCCGTTGTTACATACCAAGTTCCGGTATAGCGGAATACACATCTCCTGGAGTGCTTGTCATGCATCACCGACCTTCCGTGTTCAAAGCGTGTGTTTTTCTCTTCGCCGCCTCGGCGTGCGTTGCCAGCCTCGCGCAGGCGGCGGACAGCAAACTCGACAATGTGCTCAAACGTGGGCACCTGATCGTGGGTACAGGCAGTACCAACGCGCCGTGGCACTTCCAGGGAGCGGATGGCAAGTTGCAGGGGTTCGATATCGACATTGGCCGCATCGTCGCCAAGGGCCTGTTCAATGACCCGAGCAAGGTCGAGTTCGTGGTGCAGTCGTCCGACGCGCGGATTCCCAACCTGCTGACCGACAAGGTCGACATGAGTTGCCAGTTCATCACCGTCACCGCCAGCCGTGCGCAGCAAGTGGCCTTCACCCTGCCGTACTACCGCGAAGGCGTCGGCCTGCTGCTGCCGAACACCAGCAAGTACAAGGAAATCGAAGACCTGCAGGCGGCGGGCGATGGCGTCACCGTGGCCGTGCTGCAGAACGTGTATGCCGAGGAATTGGTGCACCAGGCGCTGCCCAAGGCCAAGGTCGACCAGTACGACAGCGTCGACCTGATGTACCAGGCCGTGAATTCCGGTCGCGCCGATGCCGCCGCCACCGACCAGTCCTCGGTCAAATACCTGATGGTGCAAAACCCTGGTCGCTATCGCAGCCCGACCTACGCCTGGAGCCCGCAGACCTACGCGTGTGCGGTCAAGCGTGGCGATCAGGACTGGCTGAACTTCGTCAATACCGCGCTGCATGAAGCCATGACCGGCGTCGAATTCCCTACCTACAAGGCCTCGTTCAAGCAATGGTTCGGCGTTGACCTGCCGGAGCCGGCGATTGGTTTTCCCGTGGAATTCAAGTGATCCGCAACAATCGGGGCGCGCGTGATGGCGCCCCATTCAGGTAGTGCCGACCATGAACTATCAGTTGAACTTTGCCGCCGTATGGCGTGATTTCGACACCTTGCTGGCGGGCCTCGGCCTGGGTCTGCAGTTGGCCTTGCTGTCGATCGCGATCGGCTGCGTGATCGGCCTGCTGATGGCGTTTGCCATGCTCTCCAGGCACCGCGCGTTGCGCATCTTCGCTTCGGTGTACGTGACGGTGGTGCGCAACACGCCGATCCTGGTGTTGATCCTGTTGATCTATTTCGCGTTGCCGTCGCTGGGGATTCGCCTGGATAAAATTCCGTCGTTCATCATTACCCTGTCGCTGTATGCCGGAGCCTATCTGACCGAAGTATTCCGCGCCGGGCTGTTGAACATTCCCAAGGGCCTGCGCGAAGCCGGCTTGGCGATCGGCCTGGGTGAGTGGCGTATCCGCGCCTATATCACCGTGCCGGTGATGCTGCGCAACGTGCTGCCGGCGCTGTCGAACAACTTTATCTCGCTGTTCAAGGACACCTCCCTGGCCGCTGCGATTGCGGTGCCGGAGCTGACCTATTACGCCCGCAAGATCAACGTCGAAAGCTACCGGGTGATTGAAACCTGGCTGGTCACGACCGCGCTCTACGTGGCTGCCTGTTACCTCATTGCCATGCTGCTCCGTTACCTGGAACAGCGTCTGGCGATCCGTCGTTAAGGAGGGTTTCCATGTACGAATCCCCCAGTTGGCTGCATGAATTGTGGATTGCCCGGGAGACGCTGTGGGCAGGGTTTCAGACCAGTATCTATTGCTCGGCGCTGGCGATTCTGTTCGGCACCCTGATCGGTATCTGCGCCGGGATGGTGCTCACTTACGGCAAGTTCTGGATGCGTGCGCCGTTTCGTCTGTATGTCGACCTGATTCGCGGCACGCCGGTGTTTGTGCTGGTGTTGGCGTGTTTCTACATGCTGCCGGCGCTCGGTTGGCAGATCAGCGCGTTCCAGGCCGGCGCCGTCGGGCTCACGCTGTTCTGTGGCTCCCACGTCGCGGAAATCGTGCGCGGTGCGCTGCAGGCCATTCCCCGTGGGCAACTGGAAGCGGGCAAGGCGATTGGCCTGACGTTCTACCAGTCCCTGGGCTACGTGCTGTTGCCCCAGGCGCTGCGGCAGATCCTGCCGACCTGGGTCAATTCCTCCACGGAAATCGTCAAGGCCTCGACCCTGCTCTCGGTCATCGGCGTGGCCGAGTTGCTGCTGAGCACCCAGCAAGTCATCGCACGCACCTTCATGACCCTGGAGTTCTACCTGTTCGCAGGCTTTATGTTCTTTGTCATCAACTACGCCATTGAAATATTCGGGCGCTACATTGAAAAGCGGGTGGCCTTGCCATGAATCAACTTCAAACAACCGAACCGCTGCTGAATATTCGTGGCCTGCGCAAGCAATACGGGGCAGTGGAAGTGCTCAAGGGTGTCGACCTGAGCCTGCAGCGCGGCAACGTGGTGACCCTGATCGGCTCCAGCGGTTCGGGCAAGACCACCCTGTTGCGTTGCGTTAACCTGCTGGAAGAATTCCAGGGCGGGCAGATAACCCTGGACGGCGAGTCCATCGGCTACAGCGACGTGGCCGGCAAGCGCGTGCGCCATCCCGAGCGCGTGATCGCCCAGCACCGCGCCATGACCGGCATGGCGTTCCAGCAGTTCAACCTGTTCCCGCATTTGACCGCCTTGCAGAACGTGACTCTGGGCTTGTTGAAAGTTAAGAAAATGCCTAAGGACGAGGCCGTGTCGCTCGCGGAAAAATGGCTCGACCGCGTGGGACTTCTGGAGCGTCGCAATCACTTCCCCGGTCAGTTGTCCGGCGGCCAGCAACAGCGCGTGGCGATTGCGCGGGCGATTGCCATGAACCCCAGCCTGATGCTGTTCGACGAAGTGACCTCGGCCCTCGACCCGGAGCTGGTAGGCGAAGTGCTCAGCGTGATCAAGGGACTGGCGGAGGAGGGCATGACCATGTTGCTGGTCACCCACGAAATGCGCTTTGCCTATGAAGTGTCGGACAAGATCGTGTTCATGAACCAGGGGCGCATTGAAGAGCAGGGCAGCGCCAAGGATATTTTCGAACGCCCGCAGTCGCCGCGACTGGCGGAATTTCTCAAGAACATTCGTTTTTAATCAAGGAGCTATTTTATGAGCATTACTCGTTACGGTGCCGGCAGTACAGCCGGCGGCGGCCAGCCACGTCCTTTTGCCCGCGCAGTGGAAGCGGACGGCTGGTTGTACGTCTCAGGCCAGGTGCCTGCGGTGGACGGCGAAATCATCACTGGCGGGATCATCGAGCAAACCCGCCAGACCATGCGCAACGTGGTGGCGATCCTTGAAGAGGCCGGCTACGAATTGAAAGACGTGGTGCGTGTCGGCGTGTGGCTGGAAGACCCGCGGGACTTCTGGAGTTTCAACAAGGTGTTCGGCGAATACTTCACCCCGGAACACGCCCCCGCGCGGGCCTGTGTGCAGGCGAACATGATGGTCGATTGCAAGGTTGAGATCGATTGCGTGGCCTACAAGAAAAAGGGCTAAATTGGCCCCATTCTTAAAGCCCACTGAAGATCAAATGTGGGAGGGGGCTTGCCCCCGATTGCAGTGTGTCAGTCCATACATCTGTTACTGATACACCGCTATCGGGGGCAAGCCCCCTCCCACAGGAGAACTTTGTCGTACACAACAACTTCGACCGGACCGGAACCGCCATGACCGAAGACACCATCAAGCGCCGCGCCAAGGGCCTGGACCGTGCGTTCGATATCCTCGATTTTCTCAAGGAAGTCGGCCAGCCGCTGCGCCCGAATGATATCGCCAGCGGCATCGGCAGCCCCAAGTCCACGGTCTATGAATTGGTCGCCTCACTGCTCGAACGGCGCATCCTGGAAACCGTGGGCAAGGACGGTCACGTCTACCTCGGACGCCAGCTGTATTTTCTCGGCCAGGCGCACCTGCGCCACTTCGACCTGACGCGCGAGGCCGACCACGCCTTGCAGGAAATCGTCAGCCAGACCCATGAAACCGCGCAGATGTGCCTGCTCAACGGGCGCAAGTACACCGTGGCGCTGATGCGCGAAGGCCAGCGGCATTTTCGAATTTCGTCGGATATCGGTGAAAACGCGCCGATCCCCTGGACCGCTTCCGGGCGCCTGTTGCTGGGGCATTTGAGCGACCGGCAGATCATCGACCTGATCGACCCCGACGATTTCATCCTGCCGGATGGCCTGCGCCTGCCCCTGGAGACCTTCCTGGCACAGATCCGCCAGGCCACCCTCGACGGGTTCTTCTCCTTCGACAGCGTGGCCGACACCTTTACCCACTGCTTTGCCGCCCCGGTGCGCGATTCTCAGGGCATCAGCATCGCGACGCTGTGCATCGTTGCCCCTCGGGCCGATGCGAGCAAAAACTACCACGATTATCGCCGGGTGCTGATCGACAGCGCCAACAGCCTGGCCCGGCGCATCACCGAATAGGAATTTCCCATGTCTGCCTTCAATGCCGTTGAAAAGGGCGCCGCCGCCATTGGCGCCCATCTGGTCCGCGACGTGAGCCTGCCGGCCCTGGTGCTGCACCGCGAAGCCCTGGAGCACAACATCCGCTGGATGCAGGACTTTGTCAGCAACAGCGGCGCGCAGTTGGCGCCCCACGGCAAGACCAGCATGATGCCCGCCTTGTTCCAGCGTCAGATCACTGCCGGAGCCTGGGGCATCACCCTGGCCAACGCCGTGCAGACCCGCGCCGCCTATGCCGGTGGCGTGCGCCGTGTGCTGATGGCCAATCAGTTGGTGGGCGCGCCGAACATGGCGTTGATTGCTGACCTGCTGGCCGACAAGGATTTCGACTTCCATTGCATGGTCGATCATCCGGACAACGTCGCGGACCTGGGCCTGTTCTTCGCCGCCCGCGGCCTGCGCCTGAACGTGATGATCGAGTACGGCGTGGTCGGTGGTCGATGCGGCTGCCGCAGCGAGCACGAAGTGCGCGAGCTAGCCAAGGCGATCAAGGCCCAGCCTGCGCTGGCCCTGACCGGTATCGAGGGCTACGAAGGCGTAATCCACGGCGAGCACGCCATCAGTGGCATCCGTAACTTCGCTGCGAGCCTGTTGCGCCTGGCGGTGGACCTGCAAGACAACGGCTACTTTGATTTGCCCAAGCCAATCGTCACCGCGTCGGGTTCGGCCTGGTATGACCTGATCGCCGAATCCTTCGAGCAACAGAATGCCGCCGGGCGCTTCCTCAGCGTACTGCGTCCCGGCAGCTACGTGGCCCACGACCATGGCATCTACAAGCAAGCGCAATGCTGTGTGCTGGACCGTCGCAGCGACCTCGACGAAGGCCTGCGCCCGGCGCTGGAAGTCTGGGCCCATGTGCAATCGTTGCCCGAACCCGGCTTTGCGGTGATTGCCCTGGGCAAGCGCGACGTGGCCTACGACGCCGGTCTGCCGGTGCCGCTCAAGCGCTACAAGGCCGGCATCGTGCCGGCCGAGGGCGATGATGTGAGCGCGTGCCAGGTGACCGCCGTGATGGACCAGCATGCGTTCATGACCGTGGCGCCGGGGATTGAACTGCGCATTGGCGACATCATTTCGTTGGGTACGTCCCATCCATGCCTGACCTTCGACAAGTGGCAGGTGGGTTGCCTGGTGGATGAGCAACTGCGGGTGATCGAGACCCTGCGTACCTGCTTCTAGACCGAGTCGCGCCTATCGGGGGCAAGCCCCCTCCCACAGGGGAATGCATTCCAAATGTGGGAGGGGGCTTGCCCCCGATGAGGCCATCAGCCCCACCGAGAAATCAGCCATGACCACTCAACCGCGCATCGCCCTTATCGGCGAATGCATGATCGAACTGCAACAGCGCGCCGATGGCAGCCTGCACCAGAGCTTCGGCGGCGATACCCTGAACACCGCCGTGTACCTGCGCCGCGAACTGGGCGATATCGGCAGCGTCGACTACGTCACCGCCCTGGGCGATGACAGCTTCAGCGACTCAATGTGCGCGCAGTGGCAAGCCGAGGGCATTGGCCTGGGCATGGTCCAGCGCCTGCCCGGACGCCTGCCGGGCTTGTATTGCATCCAGACCGATGCCAATGGCGAGCGCAAGTTTCTCTACTGGCGCAACGAAGCGGCCGTGCGCGATTGCTTTACCACGCCTGCGGCCGAGCCGATCCTGGCGGCGTTGCCGGAGTATGACCTGGTGTATTTCAGCGGCATCACCCTGGCGGTGCTGGGTGAGGTTGGGCGCGCACGCTTGCTGGACACCCTGGTACAAACCCGCCGCCGGGGCGGCAAGGTGGTGTTCGATAACAACTACCGGCCACGGCTATGGGCCGATGTGGACGCGGCGCGTGAGGCTTATCGCAAGGTGTTGGCCGAAGTGGATATCGCCTTGTTGACCGAGGATGACGAGCGCGCGCTGTTTGGCTATGAGGACAGCGAGCAGGTGTTTGCAGCCTATCCAGCGATTGCCGAGGTGGTGCTCAAGCGCGGGGCGGATGCGTGTTTGATTCGTTGCGCGGGGGAGCGTTTTGCCGTGCCGGCATTGAAGGTTGAGAAGGTGGTGGACACCACGGCGGCGGGGGATTCGTTCAGTGCGGCGTACCTGGCCGGGCGGCTCAAGGGTGGGTCGCCGCAAGCGGCGGCGTTGGCGGGGCATCGGCTGGCGAGTCGGGTGATTCAGGTGCCGGGGGCGCTGATACCGAGGTGAGTGGCCGCCTGTAGCGGATCGGGGGCAAGCCCCCTCCCACATTCGACTGCATTCTTCCAGCTAAAACGCGGTTAACTGTGGGAGGGGGCTTGCCCCCGATAGCGGTGTAAAGCCAACCCCCTCAATCCCGATAAAACACCTGCACCAGATGATAGCCAAACTTGCTCTTGATCGGCCCATGCACCACCTTCACCGGCTTCTTGAAGATCACCGCATCGATCACCCCTACCATCTGCCCGGGCCGCACCTCTCCCAGATCACCGCCACGCTTGCCCGACGGGCAGGTGGAGTATTTCTTGGCCAGCACGTCAAACGCTTCGCCCTTGGCAATGCGCTGCTTGAGCTGTTCGGCTTCTTCGCTGGTCTTCACCAGGATATGGCGGGCTTGGGCTTTCATTGATCTCTACCAGGTGTGCGACGGCGCGCGATTATGCCTGAACTCAGGCCTCGACGCCGATCATGCTGCGGATTTTGGTGGCCAGCAGGTCGATGGAAAATGGCTTGGCCACCATGTCCATGCCGTCCTCCAGGAAGCCCTGGCGTTCAGCGGCTTTCTCGGCATAACCGGTCATAAACAGCACGCGCAGGCCCGGACGATGCTGGCGGGCGATTTCCGCCAGTTGCCTGCCGTTCATGCCCGGCAGGCCGACGTCGGTCACCAGTAAATCCACGCGCAGGTCCGACTCCAGCAGCGGCAGCGCGGCCCGGGCATCCGCCGCCTGGTGAGCGGTATAGCCCAGTTCGTCGAGTACGTTGACCACCAGCATGCGCACCGCCGGGTCGTCCTCGACCACCACCACGGCTTCCCCGGCCAGGGCCACCGGGGCTTCGCCCAGGCTGGCCGGCAGGCTGCTTTCCAGCGCGGTGCCATGCAGACGTGGCAGGTACAGGCGCACGCACGTGCCCTGGCCGGGCTCGCTCTGGATAGTCACATGGCCCCCGGACTGTTGGGCGAAGCCGTAGATCATCGACAAGCCCAGGCCGGTGCCTTGGCCGATGGGTTTGGTGGTGAAGAACGGGTCGAAGGCCTTGGCGAGGATTTTCGGCGCCATGCCGCTGCCGTTGTCGCGCACCCCGAGCATCACATAGTCGCCGGCCTTGACCGGCTCCAGGGTGGTGATATCGGTGCCATCCAGATAGCTGTTGGCGGTTTCGATCAGCAGTTCGCCGCCGTCGGGCATGGCGTCGCGGGCGTTGATCACCAGGTTGAGCAGGGCATTTTCCAGTTGGCTGGCGTCGGTGTTCACCGGCCAGATGTCTTTGCCAAGCTGCACGTTGAGGGTGATATGCGCGCCCTTGGTGCGGCGAAAGAGATCCTCCAGGGACGCCACCAGCTGGTTGGGGTCGGTGGGGCGTCGGTCCAGCGATTGGCGCCGTGAGAACGCCAGCAGCCGGTGGGTAAGGGCGGCGGCGCGGTGGGCGGACGTCACGGCGGCATCGGCAAAGCGGCCGATGTCCTCGCTGCGGCCGTCGGCAATGTAGCGTTGCATCAGGTCCAGGCTGCCGATGATACCGGTGAGCATATTGTTGAAGTCGTGGGCGATACCGCCCGTGAGCTGGCCCACCGCTTCCATTTTCTGCGCGTGGCGCAAGGCGTCTTCGGCCCGTTCGCGTTCGAACATCTCATTCTGCAGCCGCTGGTTGGCCTCGGCCAGTGCCTGGGTGCGCTGGGCCACGCGTTCTTCGAGGTTCTCATTGAGATGGCGCAGGGCTTCTTCGGTAAGCTTGCGTTCGGTCTCATCGATCACAAAGATGTAGAAACCGTTCACCGAGCCGTCGTTGCTGAAGCGCGGCAGGTACTTCATCAAGGCATGGCGCGCGCGCCCGTCGCGGTGCGGCGTGACGGTCATGAAACTGCACGCCTTGCCGTTGAGCGCGGCGGCGATCTTGTCGGCGCGTCCGGCGTAGACGTCGTCGCCGATGACTTCGCGGATGGTCTTGCCGTACAGCTCTTGCGGCGTTTGGCCGTACCAGTCGAGGTAGGCACTGTTGTTCAGGCGAAAGCGCTGCTCGTGGTCGACGTAGCCGATCAACACCGGCATGGCGTTGATGATCAGTTGCAGCTCGGTCTGGCTTTGACGCAGCGCCTGTTCGGTGTGCTTGCGCTCGGTGAGGTCGAGCGCGGCGCCAAGGAACCGCGCCGGCCGTCCGTGCGGGTCCTTGTAGCAGCGGCCCCGGGCAAACACCCAGCGCACCTGCCCGTCGGCTTGCTGCAGGCGGTATTCCTCGGCGTATTCGGTGCCGTGGGTGATGCAGTGCTTGATGCTGCGCGTGACCGTGCCACGGTCTTCGGGGTGCACCCCGAGCAGGTAGGCGCTGATGGGCAACAGGCCGGCGTCATTCGGGTCGACGCCATGCAAGTGAGCGAAATGCGCGTCGGCGATAAAGCGGTCTTCGCCGATGTCCCAGTCCCAGGTGCCCACCGCGTCGGTCGCCGCCAGTGCCAGCTGCAGGCGCTGCTCGGTGCTGTGCTGGGCCTTGAGGCTGTCTTCGGAACGCTGCTGCAGTTCGAGGGTTTTGCTGCGCCGCTCGTTGGTTTCGATGGCGGTGACCAGGATGCCGGCCACGCGGCCGCTTTCATCGCGCACCGGGCTGTAGGTCAGGTCGAGCCAGATTTCAGTGTCGCGCTGGTTGCGCTGCAGCACGAAACATTGCTCGCTGAAGGTCCGCACCTGGCCACCGAGCACCGCGTCGTAGATCGGCGCGGCAAAGCCCTGCAGTTCCGGCCAGGTGGTGTGTACCGGCTGGCCGAGGGCGTCGGGGTGCTTGTTGCCGGCCAGCAGGGCGAAGCCATCGTTGTAGAGCTGGATGAGTTGCTCGCCCCAGAGCAGCAGCATCGGCATGGGCGAATGCACCACGATATCCACGGCGGTGCGCAGACTTTGCGGCCAGTCATTGGCCTCACCGAGGGGGCTTTGCGCCCAGTCCAGCCGCTCGATCAGTGCAGCGGCCTCGCTACCGGTGGATGTTCCATTCATGAAAAAGCCCTGCGCTTGACGCTTTGAAAAAAAGACAACACCTATTATCCCTAGAGAGAACCACGGGTGGCTACCTCGGAAAATAGCATGCATTTTCGGATTTTTTCAAAAACGCCGCATCAGCGCTGAAACCTTTCATCTATCCCGCCAGCTCAGGGCGGTCGCGAAATTGCTCGAGCGCCTGGGGGTTGGCCAGCGCATCGGTGTTTTTCACCGGCTCACCGTGCACGACGTTGCGCACCGCCAGTTCGACGATCTTGCCGCTGATGGTGCGGGGGATGTCCGTGACCGCGAGGATCTTCGCCGGCACATGGCGCGGCGTGGTATTGGCACGGATCACCTGGCGAATCTGCTGCTCCAGCGCCTCATCCAGTTGCACACCGTGGTCAAGGCGCACAAACAGCACCACGCGCACATCGTCCTGCCAGCGCTGGCAGATGGCGAGGCTTTCCAGTACCTGGGGGACTTTTTCCACCTGGCGATAGATCTCGGCGGTGCCGATGCGCACGCCGCCAGGGTTGAGCACTGCGTCGGAGCGACCGTGGATCAGCAGGCTGCCATTGGGACGT
Organism: Pseudomonas orientalis; assembly: GCF_002934065.1. Lineage (NCBI taxonomy): Bacteria > Pseudomonadati > Pseudomonadota > Gammaproteobacteria > Pseudomonadales > Pseudomonadaceae > Pseudomonas > Pseudomonas orientalis. Next base: position 2,454,359 of record NZ_CP018049.1, read on the forward strand.
TGCTCGGCATAGTCGCCCTGGGCCCACACGCCGGGGAACTGGCTGAAATACGACGCGCGCAGTTTGTGCTGCTGTGGATCGTTCCACAGCCCGATGGGCATGGCCGGAAAGTGCCGGGTACACACCAGTTCGCCTTTTTCGCCGAGCAGCGGCTGGCCCTGGTCGTCCCACACTTCAATGGCCATCCCCAGGCTCTTGCACTGCATTTCGCCACGACGCACCGGCAGCACCGGGTTGCCGATCACGAAGCAGGAGACGATATCGGTGCCGCCGGACATGGACGACAGGCACAGCTCGCCCTTGATCTCGCGGTACACATAGTCGTAGCTCTGGGGCGACAACGGCGACCCGGTGGAAATCAGGCCCTTGAGGCTGCTCAGCTGGTGACTCAGGCGTGGCTGCAGCCCGGCTTTCTCCAGGGTGACGAGGAACTTGGGGCTGGTACCGAACACAGTGATGTTTTCCGCATCGATCAGGTCGATCAAGCGCTCGGGGCCGGGGTGGAACGGAGAGCCGTCATACAGCACCGCCGTAGCGCCAATCGCCAGCACCGACACCAGCCAGTTCCACATCATCCAGCCGCAGGTGGTGTAGTAGAACAGGCAGTCCTCACGGGACAGGTCGGCGTGCAGGCCGTGTTCCTTGAGGTGGGTGAGCAACACGCCGCCAGTGCCGTGAATGATGCACTTGGGCACGCCGGTAGTACCGCTGGAATAGAGGATATACAGCGGATGATCGAACGGCACCGCGACAAACCCGGGCTCGCCGCCGGCCTGGTAGACGTCGTCCCACAGCCTGACCCGAGCCTGGGTGAGGTAGTCGCCGACCTGCGCCTGCGGGCGGGCGTAGGGCACGATGATCAGTTGCTCCAGGGACGGCAGCCGCGCGAGGATTTCATTGAGCTTGGCGCTCTGGTCGAGGGTCTTGCCGGCATAGCGATAACCGGCGCAGGTGATCAGCACCTTGGGTTCGATCTGACCGAATCGGTCGATGACGCCTTGGGTGCCGAAGTCCGGTGAGGAGCACGACCAGATCGCCCCGAGACTGGTGGTGGCGAGCATGCCGACCAGGGTTTGCCAGGTGTTGGGCATGCACGCGGCCACCCGGTCACCGAGGCCGACCCCGGCCGCGCGCAGGCTGTTTTGCAGGCCGGCGACGTGGGCGGCCAGCTCGGCGTAGCTCAGTTGTTCGCGCTGGCCGTCTTCGCTGATGGCAACCACGGCAGGGTGATCGTCGCGACGGCGCAGCAAGTGCTCTGCAAAGTTCAACGTCGAGCCGGGAAACCATTGGGCGCTGGGCATTTCATCGCCTTCAATCAGCGTGGCGCTGGGCGGGCTGCGAAAGTGCACGTCAAAGAACGCCACGATGGCCTGCCAGAAGTCCGCGCGCTGGTCGATGCTCCATTGGTGCAGGGCGGGGTAGTCGCTGAGCTGTATGTCGTGGCGAGCATTGATGAAACGTCGGAACTGGTCCATGCGCGTGGTGGCGATGCGTTCGGGGGAGGGTTGCCAGAGGATGTCGGACATAGCGAGATCTCTTGTTCTTATGCACGTTCTTCCAAGCAATGGAGTTCCAGTGTGGGAGGGGGCTTGCCCCCGATGGCGGTGGTTCAGCTGGCACATGTGATACTGATCCACTGCCATCGGGGGCAAGCCCCTCCCACATTAATCTCCACTGTCTGGGGTTATTGGGCCAGCCAGCCGCCATCGATATTCCACGCCGCACCCCGCACCTGAGCGCCTGCTTCGCTGCATAAAAACAGCACCAACTCGCCCAACTGCGACGGCGTCACAAACTCCAGCGACGGCTGCTTCTCCGCCAGCAGATCCTGCTGCGCCTGCTGCGGCTGCACCCCACTGGCCACGCGATCATCAATCTGCTTCTGCACCAGCGGGGTCAGCACCCAACCTGGGCAAATGGCATTGCACGTCACGTTGCTGGTGGCGGTTTCCAGGCCGACGACTTTGGTCAGGCCGATGACCCCATGCTTGGCCGCCACATAGGCCGCCTTGCCCACCGAGCCTACCTGACCATGCACCGAGGCAATGTTGACGATGCGTCCCCAGCCCCTGGCCTTCATGCCCGGCAGGCTCAGGCGGGTGGCGTGGAACACCGATGACAGGTTGATGGCGATGATCGCGTCCCAACGCTCCACCGGAAAGTCTTCCACCGCCGCCACGTGCTGGATGCCGGCGTTATTGACCAGAATGTCGACGCCGCCGAACTCACGCTCGGCATAGGCCAGCATCTCGGCGATCTGCGCCGGGTCGCTGACATCCGCCGGGTGATGCCCGACCTTGCCGCCAAACGCCTGCACTTGGGCGATCACCGCGCTGGCGTCGCCGAAGCCGTTGAGGATCAGGTTGGCGCCGGCCTTGGCCAGGCTCAGGGCAATGCCCAGGCCGATGCCGCTGGTGGAGCCGGTGACCAGGGCCGTCTTGCCGTTCAATGTCGTCATGAAAACCTCACACAATGCCGGTGGCGTAGAAAGTACCGATCACCACGAACACCGCGAGGGTCTTGATGATCGTGATGCCGAAAATGTCCTTGTAGGCTTCGCGGTGAGTCAGCCCGGTCACCGCCAGCAGCGTGATCACCGCGCCGTTGTGGGGCAGGGTGTCCATGCCGCCGCTGGCCATGGCCGCGACCCGGTGCAGCACTTCAAGGGGGATATTGGCCGCATGGGCCGCTGAAATAAAGCTTTCGGACATGGCTGCCAGGGCGATGCTCATGCCGCCGGACGCAGACCCGGTGATCCCCGCGAGCAAGGTCACGGTAATAGCTTCGTTGACCAGCGGGTTGGGGATGCCCTTGAGCCAGTCCGCCAACACCAGAAAGCCCGGCAACGAGGCGATCACCGCACCAAAGCCGTATTCCGACGCGGTGTTCATGGCGGCGAGCAGCGCACCGCTGACCGCACTTTTACTGCCGTCGGCCAGCTTGTTCTTGATCGCCGCGAAGCCGAACACCAGCACCACGATAATCCCCACCAGCAACGCCGCCTGCACTGCCCAGATCGCCGTGAGCTTGGCGATGTCGGTGGTCACCGGGGTGCTCATGCCGGGCAGGCTGAGGCTGTGGGTCTTGCCGTACCACTGCGGGATCCAGTGGGTGAACAGCAGGTTCATCACTCCCACCAGAATCAGCGGCGACAGCGCGACCCAGGGGTTGGGCAGGGTCAGGTTTTCGGCGGTTTCCGGTTCGTTGCGCAGCTCGGTGCCATAGCCTTCACCTGCGCGCTGGGCCTTGTTGCGCTGGCGTGCGAGGTACAGCATGCCGGCGCAGAACACGAAGATCGTGCCGATCAGCCCGAGCCACGGCGCCGCCCAGGCGGTGGTGTTGAAGAAGGTGCTGGGGATGATGTTCTGGATCTGCGGCGTGCCGGGCAGGGCGTCCATGGTGAACGAAAACGCACCGAGGGCGATGGTGGCCGGGATAAGGCGCTTGGGGATATTGCTCTGGCGGAACATCTCCGCGGCAAACGGGTACACCGCAAACACCACCACGAACAGTGACACACCGCCGTAGGTGAGCAGGGCGCAGACCAAAACGATCACCAGCATCGCCTGGCGCGTGCCGAGCACACGAATGGCAGCGGCGACAATCGAGCGCGAAAAGCCTGACAGCTCGATCAGCTTGCCGAACACCGCACCGAGCAGGAACACCGGGAAATACAGTTTGATAAAGCCGACCATCTTCTCCATGAACACCCCGGTAAAGGCCGGGGCGACAGCGGACGGGTCGGTGAGCAACACCGCGCCGAGGGCGGCGATCGGGGCAAACAGGATGACGCTGTAGCCACGGTAGGCAGCCAGCATCAGCAGCGCCAGGGCTGCCAGGGCAATGATCACACTCATGGTGTGTCTCCATCGGATTGTTATTGTTGTGGGGTGGGGCTTTGGGGAAGGTATAGCGAGATGTGTGCCAAGTATTTAACGTGTTGAAATAAAAGGTTATTTATTGGATTTCACGTTGAATTTTCGGAGAGTGTCTCAATAGTGAGACAAACACAGCTCAAATGTGGGAGGGGGCTTGCCCCCGATGGCGGTGTGTCAGTTGTATGTGCTCTAGCTGACAGACTGCTATCGGGGGCAAGCCCCCTCCCACATTGGGTTGTCTTTATATTGAGAGCGCTGTCTCTTCAGGGAGACTGAGTTAGTCCGAGGGCGATCATTTTCTTGTACAGCGTCGACCGCCCCAGCCCCAACCGCTTGGCGGCCTCCACCACATTCCCCGCGCACGCCTGCAAGGCCTCACCGATCAACTGTCGGTCGAACCGCGCCCGCGCCGCCGCAAACGTCTCACCCTCAACCGTGGCCACCGCACCGCGTGCCACCGGGCTGAACGTACCAATCGCCGCACGAATTTCCCCGGCGCTCAACACCAGGTCATCACTCAACAACGCCGCCCGCTCGAGCACATTGCGCAGCTCGCGGATATTGCCCGGCCAGGCGTGCCGGGCCAACAGTGTCAGCGCTTCAGGGCTCAACTCGTGGCGGCTGCGCAGTTCTTCCAGAATCGCCTCGCTCAGCGCGGGGATGTCCTCCAGCCGTTCACGCAACGGCGGTACCTGGATCGGCAGGACATTGAGGCGGTAATACAGGTCTGCGCGGAATTCGCCACGCTTGATCGCCGCCTCCAGGTCCATGGAGGTGGCGGCAATCACCCGCACATCGCTGTGCAACATCTCGTTGGAACCCACCGGCTCGAATTCCTTTTCCTGCAGCACCCGCAGTAACTTGCTTTGCAGGGGCATCGGCATATCGCCGATCTCATCCAGAAACAGCGTGCCACCCTGGGCGATCTGGAACTTGCCCGGCCGGCCCTTGCGGTCGGCGCCGGTAAACGCCCCCGGCGCGGTGCCGAAAAACTCGGCTTCGAGCAGATCGTGGGGAATCGCCGCGCTGTTGATGCTGACGAACGCTTTATGGGCGCGAGGCGACGCGCCGTGTATGGCCTGGGCGAGCAGTTCCTTGCCGGTGCCGGTTTCACCGAGCAGCAGCACCGGCGATTCGGCGCTCGCACTGCGTCGTGCGCGGCGCTTGACGTCAAGGCTGGCGGCGCTGGTGCCGATAAAGTGCGCGAAGTTGTATTTGCTTTGTCGCGAGCGCAACAGCGAACGTGTGGACGCCAGCTCCTGCTGCAGGCTCAGGTAGCGCTCGATCAGCGGCGACAGGTTGCGCAGCTCATCGAACAACGCAAACCCGATCGCACCGATCACCGCGCCCGCTTCGTCGTGGATCGGCAGGCGCATCACCACCAGCGGGCCCTTGGGCGTGTCCTGGATATCCAGCAGGATCGGCCGGTCATTGCGCACCACCTGGCGCAACAGGCTATTGGAAATCACCTGCTCGCAGGGTTGGCCGATGGCCTGCTCGGCGCTCTGCAGCCCGAAACGCCTGGCGTAGCGTTCGTTCATCCAGACGATATTCGCGTCGCGATCGACAATCACCGTGCCTTCGCTGGACTGCTCGATGATCTCGAACAGCGACTGGATGGCCAGGCCACGAACCTGTTGGTAATCCTTGAGGCTGGTACTCATGGGTACGGGATCCTGTAGGAGCGAGCTTGCTCGCGAAGGTCGTCAACGATAATGCGGCGCTTCTGGAGGAATCTGGAGCATTCAATTTCTTCGCGAGCAAGCTCGCTCCTACAGGGGGATGTGGGCAGCGGCCAGCAATTCTTTGGTGTAGGGGTGTTGCGGCGACTCAAAGACATCATGACTGGCGCCGCGCTCCACCACCTTGCCGTCCTTGACCACGATCATATCGTGGGCCATCGCACGCACCACCGCCAGGTCATGGCTGATGAACAGGTAAGTCAGGCCGTATTTCTCCTGCAGTTCGCGCAGCAAGGCCACCACTTGTTTTTGCACCGTACGGTCCAGTGCCGAGGTGGGTTCATCCAGCAGCATCAGCGCCGGCTTGAGCACCAGCGCACGCGCAATGGCGATACGTTGCCGCTGGCCGCCGGAAAACTCATGGGGGTAGCGATGGCGGCTGGCGGGGTCCAGGCCTACATCCTTGAGCACCTGAATCACCTGCGCTTCGCGCGCGTCGAGGCTGCACGGGGCATGCACTTCCAGGCCTTCGCTGATGATCTGCTGCACCGAAATGCGTGGGCTGAGGCTGCCATAGGGGTCCTGGAACACCACCTGCATCTGCTTGCGCCACGGCCGCATCTGCTGATGGTTGAGCGGGTCGAGGGCCTGGCCCTGGAAGCGGATGCTGCCGCTGGAGTCCAGCAAGCGCAGAATCGCCTGGCCGAGGGTGGACTTGCCCGAGCCGGACTCGCCGACAATCCCCAGGGTCTTGCCCCGTTGCACGCTCAGGCTGATGCCGTCCACCGCGCGCAGGTAGGTCTTGGGCCGAAACAACCCGCCGCCGAGGCGAAACTGCACGGTCAGGTCATCGACCTGCAAGACCGTCTCGCGCTCATCACTGCACAACACATCGCCGGACGGTTCGGCGTCCAGCAGCAGGCGGCTGTAAGGATGTTGAGGCGACGTGAACAGCGTCTGGCAATCGGCCTGCTCGACGATCTCCCCGGCGCGCATCACGCACACCCGCTGGGCAACGCTGCGCACCAGGTTGAGGTCATGGCTGATCAGCAGCAGTGACATGCCCAGGCGTTGCTGCAGGGACTTGAGCAACAGCAGGATCTTGCGCTGCACGGTCACGTCCAGCGCGGTGGTGGGTTCGTCGGCAATCAGCAGCTCCGGCTCGCAGGCCAGGGCCATGGCGATCATCACCCGCTGGCGCTGGCCGCCGGAGAGTTGATGGGGATAGGCCTTGAGCCGTTCCCGGGGCTTCTGAATCCCCACCAGGTCGAGCAGTTCGAGGATGCGCGCCTGCGCCGCCTTGCCGCCCAGGCCCTTGTGCAACAGCAGGGTCTCGCCGATCTGCTTTTCGACCGTGTGCAGAGGGTTCAGCGAGGTCATCGGCTCCTGGAAGATCATGGCAATGCGGTTGCCGCGCAGCTTTTGCAGGGCCGCAGGTGACGCGCCCATCAGTTCCTGGCCGCGGTACTTCACCGAGCCTGTGCTGTGCGCACCGGTTTCGGGCAGCAATTGCAGGATCGAATGGGCGGTCACGGATTTGCCCGAGCCCGACTCGCCCACCAGCGCCAGGCATTCGCCTGGGCGTACGTCCAGGCTCACCTTGCGCACCACGGTCTGGTCGCCGAACGCTACGCACAGGTCACGGATTTCAATCAGGTTCATACGCGATCACTCATGAGCGAGGGTCGAAGGCATCACGCAACGCCTCGCCGATAAATACCAGCAGCGACAGGATCAGCGCCAGGGTGAAAAATGCCGTCAGGCCCAGCCACGGCGCTTGCAGGTTCTGCTTGCCCTGGGCGATCAACTCCCCCAGCGAAGCACTGCCGGCCGGCATGCCGAAGCCGAGGAAGTCCAGGGCGCTCAAGGTCGAAATCGCCCCGGTCAGGATGAACGGCAGGTAGCTCAAGGTCGCGGTCATGGCATTGGGCAGGATATGCCGGGCGATGATCTTGCCGTCGCCCAGGCCCAAGGCGCGTGCGGCCTTGACGTATTCCAGGTTGCGCCCGCGCAGGAACTCGGCGCGCACTACGTCCACCAGGGCCAGCCAGGAAAACAGCGCCATGATCCCCAGCAGCCACCAGAAATTCGGCTCGACGAACCCCGACAGAATAATCAGCAGGTACAGCACCGGCAGGCCCGACCACACCTCCAGGATGCGTTGGCCCAGCAAGTCCACCCAGCCGCCGTAGTAACCCTGCAACGCGCCGGCGGCGATGCCGATGGCTGCGCTGATCGCGGTCAACGCCAGGGCAAACAGGATCGACACGCGCGCGCCGAAGATGACTCGCGCGAGCACATCCCGCGACTGGTCATCGGTGCCCAGCCAGTTCACCGTCGACGGCGGGCTGGGGGCAGGGCGGGTCAATTCGTAGTTGGGGGTGTCGTCGCTGAAGGGGATGGGGGGAAACAGCATCCAGCCGCCGTCCTGCTTTATCAGCTTTTGCACGTAGTCACTGCGGTAGTCGGCCTGGAACGGCAGTTGCCCGCCGAACTGCTGCTCGGTGTAGCGCTTGAATACGGGGAAATACAGCTCGTTCTTGAAGCTGAGCACCAGGGGCTTGTCATTGGCGATCAACTCGCCGCCCAACGTCAGGATAAACAGGCCGATGAAGAGCCACAGGGACCACCAGCCGCGACGGTTCTTTTTGAAACGCTCGAACCGCCGACGCGCCACGGGAGACAGATTGAGCATCAGGCGTTCCTCGCGGCAAAGTCGATACGCGGGTCCACCAGGGTGTAGCAGAGGTCACCGATGAGTTTGATCAAGAGGCCGAACAGGGTAAAGATAAACAGTGAACCAAACACCACCGGATAATCCCGCGACACCGCTGCCTCATAGCTCATGCGGCCCAGGCCATCGAGGGAAAAAATTACCTCGATCAGCAGCGAACCGGCGAAGAACACGCTGATGAACGCCTGGGGAATCCCGGAAATCACCAGCAGCATCGCGTTGCGAAACACATGGCCGTAGAGCACACGGCGTTCGCTCAAACCCTTGGCGCGCGCGGTCACCACGTACTGTCGGGTGATTTCGTTGAGGAACGAGTTTTTGGTGAGAATGGTCAAGGTGGCGAACCCGCCGATCACCAGCGCCGTTACCGGTAATACCAGGTGCCAGAAGTAGTCGGCGATCTTGCCCACGGTGCTCAGTTCTTCGAAGTTCTCCGACACTAGTCCGCGCACCGGGAACCAGTTCAGCGAGGTGCCGCCGGCAAATACCACGATCAGGAACATCGCGAACAGGAACGCCGGCATGGCGTAGCCGATCACGATGGCGGTGCTGCTCCATACATCAAAGCTGCTGCCATGGCGCACCGCCTTGCGTATCCCCAAGGGGATCGACACCAGGTAGGTAATCAAGGTGGCCCACAAACCGAGGGAAATGGTCACAGGCATCTTTTCCAGGATCAGGTCGATCACCGTTGCGCCGCGAAAGAAGCTGTTGCCGAAGTCCAGTCGGGCGTAGCTCTTGAGCATCAGCCACAGGCGTTCCGGCGCAGGCTTGTCGAAGCCGTACTGCTTTTCGATGTCCTTGATCAGTTTCGGGTCCAGGCCGCGGCTGGCCCGCGAGCCGCTGATGCCTTCGCCTGCAGCGCCTGCGACACCGCCGCCGCCGATGCCTTGCAGGTGGGCGATGGCTTGTTCGACCGGCCCGCCCGGCGCGGCTTGCACGATGACGAAATTGACCAGCAGGATGATCACCAGGGTTGGGATGATCAGCAGCAGGCGCCGCACGATATAGGCAAACATCAGCGCGCGCCCCCGCGTTTTTCCAGCTTGGCGCGCATCTGTTCGTTTGTCAGTGGCGTCGGGCTGACTTCCCACCAGGTTTCCAGGGCTTCATCGTTTTTCGCCTCGATGGCCGGTCGGCCGAAGCGGTTCCACCACGCCGCGGAAGTGCCGGGCGGGTAGTAGTTTGGAATCCACAGGTAGTTCCATTGCAGCACCCGGTCCAGCGCGTGGGCGTAGGTGAGCATCTGCGCCTGGGTGTCGGCCTTGACCAGGCCCTTGACCAGGCTGTCGACGGCCGGATCCTGCAGCACCATGTAGTTGTTGGCGCCCGGATCGAACGCGGCGGCGGAACCGAAGAAATTGTACAACTCCATGCCCGGCGATGCCGTGACCGGAAAGCCGGTGACAATCATGTCGTAATCCCGTGCCATCAGGCGGTTGACGTATTGGGAGGAGTCGATGCGGCGGACATTCAAGGTGATACCGATTTGCGCCAGGTTGCGCTTGTACGGCAGCAGCAGACGTTCCACACCCGCCTGGGCATTGAGGAAGGTAAATTCCAGCGGCTCGCCCTCGGCATTGACCAGCCTGTCGCCGTCAGGCTTCCAGCCTGCCTGCTCCAGCAGGGCCAGGGCCTGCAGCTGTTTGTCGCGGATCACGCCGCTGCCATCGGTGACAGGCGCCTTGAACACCTGGGTGAATACTTCATCGGGAATCTGCCCGCGCAGGGGTTCAAGGATCGCCAGTTCTTCCCGGCTGGGTAACTGGGTAGCGGCAAGCGGGCTGTTGGAGAAAAAGCTCTGCTGGCGGATGTACAGGTTGCGCATCATCTGCCGGTTGGCCCATTCGAAATCCCATAGCATGGCCAGGGCCTGACGCACGCGGCGGTCCTTGAACATCGGCTTTTGCACATTGAACACATAGCCCTGGGCCGGTTGCGGCATTTCCTTGGCCAGGTGCGCGCGCTGCAGGCGGCCATCATCCAGGGCCGGACCGTTGTAGCCGATGGAGTAGCCGGTGGCGGAAAACTCTCGGTTGAAATCGTAGGCGCCGCCGCGCAGCACCTGGCGCGCCACTTCGGTGTCGCCAAAATATTCCAGGCTCAGGTGATCGAAGTTGTACAGGCCACGGCTGACCGGCAGGTCCTTGCCCCACCAATCGGGATCGCGGGTAAAGGTGATGGTGCTGCCGGAGTCGATCTTGCTGACCTTGTACGGGCCACTGCCCAGGGGCGCTTCATAGCCGCCGCCATTGGCGAAGTCGCGGGTCTTCCACCAATGTTCGGGAAACACCGGCAGGGTCGCGATATCCAGGGGCAGGGTGCGGTTTTCATTGCTGGCAAAGTCGAAACGCACCTGGCGCTCGCCTTCGACTTCGACATGCTTGACGTCGGCAAACAGCGTGCGAAAACGCAGGCTGCCTTGGGTCATCAATAAATCGAAGCTGTAACGCACGTCTTCGGCGGTGATGGGTTTGCCATCGGCAAAACGCGCCTTGGGGTTGAGGTAGAAACGCAGCGACAGCCCGTCGTCGGCGCGCTCCATTTTTTCGGCAACCAGGCCGTAGACGGTATAGGGCTCATCCAGGGAGCGCTGGGCCAGGGGCGCGTAGAGCCAGCCATCAACCTGAGACACACCGATGCCTTTGTCGATATACGGCAAAACATGATCAAAGCGCCCGATCTCCAGGGCGGAGCGGCGCAGGCTGCCGCCTTTGGGCGCATCCGGGTTGGCATAGTCGAAATGGCTGAAGCCGTCGGGATATTTGGCCGGCTCGCCGTACACCGTGAGGGAAGCTTGTGGCGCCGCGATCACGGTGGTGCCGGTCATAAACAGGACCAGGGTGATGCTGAACAGTTTTGGAAAAGCCAATCGCATTATCAGCCTTGAGCGCGGATGAACATAAAGGGAGAGCGGTACGTTAACGGCTTAAGCGTCGTCAGTCATCACATGCACAACGGCCCACCAAATGGCGGGCCGTTGTTTACAGCATCAGCAAGGACCGATCAGTCCTGGCGGCTGGTGACTTCCAGCAGGTGATAACCGAACTGGGTTTTCACCGGGCCTTGTACGGTATTGACCGGGGCGCTGAAGACCACGCTGTCGAATTCCTTGACCATCTGGCCTGGGCCGAACGAACCCAGGTCACCGCCTTGACGGCTGGATGGGCAGCTGGAGTTGGCTTTGGCGATTTCGGCGAAATCAGCGCCGCCTTCGATCTGGGTCTTGAGTTCGTTGCACTTGTCTTCAGTGGAAACGAGGATGTGGCGGGCGGTGGCTTTGGCCATGGAAAATAACTCCTTAAGTGAAAAACGGTGAGCCTACCGGATTCAGGCGGTTATTTCCCGGCAAAGTTCCACCGGCGTGCCTGACCGGCTGAAGAACGGCGTGGCCTGCGGGTTTCAGGCCAAAACGATGTAGTCGTTCTGCTGGACGATGGGGGCGTGCGGGCCCTTGACCAGATGGATATAGCGGCCGTCCACCAGGTCGATGGGCAGACAATCGTCGATATCCATGACCGCGTCGGTGTGGGCCTGGGACCAGTGACGCAACAGGTGCTGCTTGCCCTTGCTCATGGCTTCGCGTTTGTCGCGCGCGACCAGCAACAGGTAGTGATGGGCCTCGCCAAAGCTGTTGGCCTCATAGCCGCCGAGGTTGATGAAGTACAAGTGCGGCGCATCGCCGTGCGGCGCCAGTTGGCTGAATTGGACCTGCCAGCCGTCGACGCCCTCGACCGCCATCCACGAATCGATGTGCACGCCCTTGGGGCTGCCAAACCAGGCGTCGCGCAATTGCGGGTAGGTGGCCTGCAGCGTATCCGCCACGGCAAACGCCACATCGTGTACTTCGATCCGGGCCCTGGGGTGCTTGCCCCCGAGCATGACAACAAACAGCATTGCGAGTGATTCCTGGCGATTGATCAAAGGCCAACCATACTGCGATTGAACCCTTTTGTCCGGTCAATGCCACACTGTTAATTCGCCAACTCATCAGGAGGTTGTCATGCGTACTATCGATCTGGCCGGCGTTCCCGTCCCTGTCATTGGCCAGGGCACCTGGCGCATGGGTGAAGACCCGGACCGGCACCGCGCTGAAGTGGGCGCCTTGCAACTGGGCATCGACGAGGGCCTGACCCTGATCGACACCGCTGAAATGTATGGCGAAGGCGGTGCGGAAAAGGTGGTCGGCGAGGCCATCCAGGGCAGGCGCGACCAGGTATTTTTGGTGAGCAAAGTCTATCCGCACAATGCCAGCCGCACCGGCGTGCCCCGAGCGTGCGAAGCGAGCCTTCAGCGCCTGGGCACCGACTACATCGATCTGTACCTGCTGCACTGGCGCGGCCAGTACCCTCTTGAAGAAACCGTCGAGGCGTTCGAGCGCTTGCGCGAAGCGGGCAAGATCGGCCGTTGGGGTGTTTCCAATTTTGATGTGGCAGACCTGCAGGAACTGGCATCCCCCGTGTGTGCGACCAACCAGGTGCTCTACAACATTGAAGAGCGTGGTATTGAATTCGACCTGTTGCCGTGGTGGCAACAACACCATTTGCCACTGATGGCTTACTGTCCTGTTGCCCAGGGCGGTGCGCTGTTGGCGAGCCCGACGCTCAAGGAGATTGCCCACCGCCATGAGGCGACCGCTGCGCAAGTCGCCCTCGCCTGGGTCTTGCGTCAGGAGGGTGTCATTGCCATCCCCAAGGCAGTGACGCCCGAACACATACGCCAAAACGCTGCGGCTGCGAAGCTGGTATTGGACGAGCATGACCTGGATGCCATTGATCGCGTGTTTGGCGCGCCCAAGCGCAAGCACCCGCTGGCCATGGTGTAGTCCCAGCAGGAACGGTGCCTTCCCTGGACCGTTCCCGCCTGCGCCGCTGTTAGCTGGCCACGGGATTGCGCCAGTCATCAGAGCCGGACGTGCCGGCTACTTCATGGGTCCAGACGATCTTGCGATAGCTGAAATACACGTCCTCCAGGTGGGTGAAATGGGCGTTGTCCGGGTCCTGGCAATTGGGCATGCGCGACTGGATGTCCACAATCGTCGCGCCTTCCAGTTCGACGGTGAAGTAGTGCTCCTGGGTGCCTGCCGAAGAGGTACGAAACCATTCCAGCCGGCACGACACTTCTTCTCCCGAAGTCAGTGCACTGAATAGCAGGGGCGAGGACTTGTCGAAGACCTTGCTGATCATCAGCGGTTTGTGTGCACGCTGGCCGGTAGGCTGCCCCGATTGCGGATCCCGGGGAATGATCACCTGATGCGCAAACGCCTGCACCAGAATCTGGTCCTCATGGCCTTCCTGATAAATGTTTCCTACCGAGTCCTGGGTAAAGGTACCTGCGGTGATCAAACCTTGTTTGACACCGGTGATGGAGAGGTACGCGGGTGTTGGCATGACGGGTTTCCTTGTCTGGTTGAGTAGGTGCTCCCGAACGGCAAAGTTGCCGGGCGGGTAAATGCCTATAACAAAAAGCGTGCCTGAAAGTGCTCGCCTCAATGAAATCAAGGCGATGCAGTTGGGAAAATTTAATAGGCCGGGGAGTTATGGTTTTTTTGTGGTTTTTTAGTAATTGAAGTTGCGCATAAGTGCGCAGCTAATTGCTCGTGATGGTAAGTGAGTGATTAAGCGCAGGTGCGGATAATTGAAGACTTTTCTCGCTTATTAAGTGCGCAAATCATTGCGCAGGCCACGATTTTAGGGCGTTGTAGGAAATTCCTTAAGTCCCGCCCTGCGGCTTGCTGGTTGTTTTTAAGGTGGCTAAGGTTTGTTCACTTCGTAGCGTGTTGAACGCGGGGTTAGCGGCACTCTGATACGTATTTCACGGTATCTGGTTTGCCTATTCAGCCTTCTTAGTTGTGTGCGGCCAAAAAATGGTTCATTCAGAAAAGCTTTGCGCTTATTACCAGGAACTTGCACGAACCCCTTGTTCGCCGGGGAATTTCGCCGGCAACGACGTGCGTTTTTCGAGTGAGTTTGAAACCCTGGAAACCGAGGTCGCCAAGACACACTCGATACATGGTGCGAGCCTGCCGGATTGGCAGCAGGTCTGCGAGATCAGTGAGCGCGTGCTGCGTGAGCAATCCAAGGATCTGCGCGTCGCTGTCTGGCTCACCTGGGCGTTGCACCAGCGTGATTCATTTCCCGGGCTGCTGGCCGGTCTTGTCTTGCTGGTTTATCTCTGTGAGCACCACTGGGCACACGTGTATCCCGCCAAGCCACGCACCCGCGCTGCCGCGTTGGGTTGGCTGGTGGCGCGCCTCGACTCGCTCTTCTCGCACAACGTGTCTCTTGTCGACCAGTTGCCGTTGTTCCGGGCGCTGCATGAACGCCTCGTGCGCCTTGATGAGTTGTTGAACGAGCATCTGGGCAGCGATGCCCAGTTGTTGTTGCCGAGCCGGCGTCAACTGGCGGAGCGTCTGGCTCGCGCTATCCAGGGCTCTGAGGAGCCGGCGGGCATCGCGGGCGTCATTGCCCAGGTCAGACAAGCGAGCACGCAACTGTTCAAGCCTGAATCGCCCATCAACAACGAAAAGGATGCTCACAAAGCGCTGCGCGCCTTACAGGAACAGGCCCGAACGTTATGTAGCTGGTGGTTGCGCCACAATGCCACCGACCTGCGAGCCTTGCGTCTGGGGCGCACCCTGGCCTGGCTGAGCCTCGTCAACTATCCCGACGCCAACAGCGAGGGGGTGACGGCATTGCGCCCGCCGGCTTCCGACAAGCTCAAGCGTTACCAGGATCGTTTCGATCATGGCCATCACGCCGAGCTGTTGCTCGAACTCGAGGCCAGCCTGGCGGGTGCATTGTTCTGGTTTGACGGCCTGCGCATGGTCTGGGAATGCCTTGAAGCCTTGCACGCGAGCCAGGCGATGACAGAGCTGGAAATGAGCTTCGCGCTGTTATTGCAACGTTTGCCGAACCTGCCTGAATTGCGCTTTGACGACGGTACGCCGTTTGCGGCCCCCGCGACCTGTGAGTGGATCACGCTGCACGTGATTCGCCACCTGCACAAACCCGAGCCTTTCACGGCTGTCGCCGATGTCGGCAGCGAACCCTGGGAAGCCGCCTTGCACGCGGCCATGCCGAGCTTGCGCAAGGAGGGGCTCAAGGCAGCAGTGGGCCTGCTCAAGCAGGGTTTGCAGAGCGCGTGCAGTGACCGCGCGCGCTTTCATTGGCGACTGGCGCTGGCCAGGTTGTGCATACGGGCGGGCAAGCCTGACCTGGGCAGGATTCAACTGGAACAGCTGGACCTCGAATTACAGCGCGCAGGCCTGGACCGCTGGGAGCCGGAACTCGCCCTGCACGTCGGCAGGCTTTTGTATCGCTGCTATGACCTGTTGCCACAAAGCCACGCCGTGCGCGAAAGCAGGGAGGCGACGCACCGCCGGCTGTGCCATTTCGATCTGGAAACGGTCCTCGAATAAAAAATCATCAAAAGGAGTAACACCATGGCCAAAGACGGTTCGGTAGCACCCAAGGAACGTATCAATATCACTTTCAAACCCGCCGTTGGTGGTGCGCAGGAGGAAGTCGAGCTGCCGTTGAAACTGCTGGCGCTGGGGGATTTTTCACAACGCGAGGACCCGCGCAAGCTTGAGGACCGCAAACCTATCGGCATCGACAGGAGCAGCTTCGACGAGGTGTTGGCCAAACAGGCCCTGAACTTGACATTGAGCGTGCCCAATCGCCTTCAGGAAGACGCTGACGTCGACGATCTGGCGATCCAGGTGCGGATCAACTCGATGAAGGATTTCAACCCCGCCAACCTGGTCGAGCAGATACCGCAGTTGCAAAAGCTGATGGTGCTGCGAGAGGCATTGGTGGCGCTCAAGGGCCCGCTGGGCAACACCCCGAGCTTTCGCAAAGCCATTGAGCAGGCACTGGCCGATGACGACTCCCGTGCTCGGGTACTGGCCGAGTTGGGGCTGAGCAACGCTGATGCCGAACCTATTCAGTAAAAGGACACTGACACCATGACGACTCCCCAGCATGACCCGCAGCCCCTGCCAAAAGCCCCCGACGAGTGCAGCATTCTCGACAACATCATTGCCCAGACGCTACTGAGTGCCGATGACGAGGCGTACAGCATTGCCAAGCGCGGTGTGTCGGCGTTTATCGAGGAACTGGTCAAGCCCCACAACCGCGAAGAACCGGTCAAGAAACGGCTGGTCGACCGGATGATCGCCGAGATCGATGCCAAGCTCAGCCGGCAGATGGATGAGATTCTGCACCACCCGGATTTCCAGGCCCTGGAGGCGGCCTGGCGCGGGCTGCAGCTGTTGGTCGAGCGCACCAACTTTCGTGAGAACATCAAGATAGAGCTGTTGAATGTCTCGCGGCAGGACCTGCTGGACGATTTCGAGGATTCCCCGGAAGTTACCCAGTCGGGGCTCTACAAGCACATCTACAGCGCGGAATACGGCCAGTTTGGCGGACAGCCGGTAGGGGCGATCATTGCCAACTACTTCCTGTCGCCCAGCGCGCCTGATGTAAAACTCATGCAATACGTGGCTGCTGTTGCCGGTATGGCTCACGCTCCGTTCATTGCGGCGGCCGGGCCAGGTTTTTTTGGTCTGGAAAGCTTTACCGGCCTACCTGACCTCAAGGATCTGCGGGATCATTTCGAAGGCCCTCAGTTTGCCAAGTGGCAGAGTTTTCGCCAGAGCGAAGATGCGCGCTACATCGGCCTCACGGTCCCGCGCTTTTTGCTGCGCACGCCGTACGACCCCCTCGAATGCCCGGTCAAGACCTTTGCCTACCAGGAGACTGTGGTCAACAGCCACGAACACTACCTGTGGGGCAATACGGCCTACGCCTTCGCTACACGCCTGACCGACAGCTTCGCGCGTTTTCGCTGGTGTCCCAACATCATCGGCCCCCAGAGTGGGGGAGCGGTCGAGGACCTGCCGTTGCATCACTTCCAGAGCATGGGCGAGATTGAAACCAAGATTCCTACCGAGGTACTGGTTTCGGACCGGCGCGAATATGAGTTGGCGCAGGAAGGGTTCATCGCCCTGACCATGCGCAAGGGCAGTGACAACGCGGCCTTCTTTTCCGCCAGCTCCGTGCAGAAACCCAAGACGTTCGGCATCAGCGAGGAGGGCAAGGCAGCCGAACTGAACTACCGGCTGGGTACCCAGTTGCCTTACATGATGGTGGTCAATCGCCTGGCCCACTACCTCAAGGTTCTGCAGCGTGAACAATTGGGCTCGTGGAAGGAACGGACCGACCTGGAGTTGGAACTCAACAAGTGGATTCGCCAGTACGTGGCGGATCAGGAGAATCCCAGTGCGCAAGTGCGCGGGCGGCGTCCACTGCGCGCAGCGCGCATTGTCGTCAGCGATGTCGAGGGGGACCCGGGCTGGTACCGCGTCAGCTTGAGCGTACGCCCGCATTTCAAGTACATGGGGGCGGACTTCACCTTGTCCCTGGTCGGCAAGCTCGATAAAGAATGAGTCGAAGCCAGGGAATGCGCCACTGCAGAAGCCTCTTCGAGCGCCTTGAGCCCGACGCCTGCGCCAGTGTGTGCCGCGTGACGTCCGTCGCGGCGCATTTGACGAAAATGCTCAGCACCCGCGCAGGCAGCGTCCAGACACTGCCGGATTACGGCTTGCCTGATCTCAATGATATGCGGCTCAGCCTGCACGAATCCCTGACGCAGTCGCGGCTGCTGATCGAGCGCTTCATCCAGGCCTACGAACCTCGTCTGGTGAATGTCCGCGTCAGGGTGCTGCCCCGCGTGCACGAAACGTTGGCATTGGCATTTGCCATTGACGCCGGACTGCTCATTGACGGTGGCACCCAATCTGTCGTGTTCCATGCGCGTCTGGCGGATGCAGGGCAAGTGGAGGTCTGCGCAGATGGCCTTTAATCGTTATTTTCAAAGCGAACTCAGTGCCCTGCGGCAACTCGGGCGGCGCTTTTCCGAGCGCAACCCGGCCCTGGCACCGTTTCTCGCCGAGGCCGGTCAGGACCCGGATGTGGAGCGTTTGCTGGAGGGCTTTGCATTCCTGACCGCGCGCCTGCGTCAGAAGCTGGATGACGAGCTGCCTGAGCTGACGCATTCCTTGATGCATCTGTTATGGCCCAACTACATGCGGCCGATGCCTGCTTTGAGCATCCTGCAATTTGACCCATTGAAGTGCGCCGGCCCCAATGTTCGAGTGGCGCGGGATACCGCCGTGGAAAGCCTGCCGATCAAAGGCGAACGTTGCCGTTTCAAAACCTGCTATGCCACCGACGTCATGCCGTTGCAACTGCGTAGCCTGGACTATACCTGCCAGGGCGCAGTGGACTGGTTGGACCTGCGCCTGACCATGAGCGCAGCGGGTAATTTCAGTGCGTTGGCATTCGATTCGTTGCGCCTGCACCTGGCCGGAGAACGCTCTGTCAGCCAAGGCCTGTACCTGGGCCTGTTGCGCCATCTGCACAGCATTGAGCTGCAGCTGTTGGACCAGGACGGTTCGCCGGTCAACGGAACCGATGATCAGCCTGCCACGCTACGTCTCAGCGCCGACCAGGTTCGGCCGGTGGGTTTTGCAGAGGAACACGCACTGATTCCCTACCCGCCAAACACCTTTTGTGGTTATCGCCACCTGCAGGAATATTTCACGTTTCCCGAGAAGTACCTGTTTGTCGATATCGAAGGGTTGGCTGCCCTCCATCGGTTTCCCAAGGAGGTGCTCAAACAGGCGCACGGCATGCTGTTGCGCTTCGAGCTACACGGCCAGGGCCGTGCGCTTGGGCGTCCCACCCTGGACAACGTGAAGCTGTACTGCACGCCGATCGTCAACCTGTTCAATCACGATGCGATACCCATTCGGCTGGACGGAAAACAGGACGAATACCTCCTGTTGCCCGGGGAATACTCCCCGGGAAATGCCGGTGTGTTTTCGGTTGATCGTGTTACAGGTTGGTGCCCCGGTGGCCTGGGGCATCAGACGTACGTGCCCTTTGAGTCGTTCGAGCATGACGGCGACCTGCAGACCACGGGCGCGCCCCCCAGCTTCAGCATTCGTCAACGGCCTTCGGTACAGCATGACGGGCTGGCTACCTGGATAAGGTTTGATGGTCGCCGCGAGCAGGGCCCGGAAACCCTGTCGATCGAGCTGACGTGCACCAATGCAGGCCTGCCGCGACAGTTACGGGCCGGTGAAATCAACCAGCCCGGCGAGCACGCCCCGGAGTCGTTGACGTTTGGCAATATCTGCGCGCCGACCGCGAGTTTTGCGCCGCCCCTGGACCAGGATTATCTCTGGAAGCTGATCAGCAACATGTCGCTCAACTATCTGTCGTTGACCGATATCAACGCGCTGAGGGTGATTCTCGAAACCTACGATCTGCCGCGCTATCACGATCGACACGCGCTGAACATCAGCCGGAAAAAGATGGGCGCGCTGCGCTCGATCCAGCATGAAGCGGTTGACCGTTTGCACCGTGGCCTGCCGATTCGCGGATTGCGGGTGGACCTGACGGTGGACCTCCTGGGGTTTGCCGGCCAGGGCGATCTGTTTGTGTTCGCTTCGGTTCTCAATCAGTTCTTTGCGTTGTACGCCAGCCTCAATTCCTATCACGAGTTGCGAGTTATCAGCACACAAGGAGACGTGTACCTATGGCCGTTCCAGATGGGCCAGCAACCCCTGCGTTGACTCGGCTTTGCCGTGGCATCCGCGAATACACGCTGTTCCAGGCGGTAGTGCAGGTGGTCGCACGCTTGCGCCAAGCCCATCCACGGCTGGATGAGGAGGCACTGTACGACCTGCTGGAGTTCCAGGCCAATCCGGGCCTGGGGTTTGCGGGACACGATATTGACCGCGTGGAGTTTTTCATGGACCACGAGACATTGCGGGCGCGCTTGCGCATCAATGTGCTGGGGTTGTTCGGCGCCGGTTCACCATTGCCCGCGTTTTACGCTGAGCAGGCATTGGCGGAACGCGCGGGTGGTAATCCCACACGGGATTTCCTCGACGTGTTCCACCATCGACTGCACCGCCTGATGTTACCGATCTGGCGCAAATACCGTTACCCGGCCTGTTTCCAACAGGGCGCCAGTGACGGGTTTTCGCAGCAAATGTTTGCGCTGATCGGCCTCGGCAGCCACGCGATACGGGGTGCCTCGGGTCTCGATTGCAAGCGCTTGCTGCCGTACCTCGGGCTTCTGAGCCTGCGAACGCACTCGGCTGCGCTGATCGAGACCGTCCTGCGGTATTACTTCAAACATGCCTCGATGTTCATCGAACAGTGGGTCGCGCGCACGGTGGACGTTGCGCCGTCGCAGTGCAATGACTTGGGCCGCGCCAACTGTGGGCTTGGCCAGGACCTGGTGCTGGGGCGCCGGATCGCCGACCGCAGCGGCAAGTTCAGGGTGCATATCACCGCGTTGGGTTGGCAGCGCTTTCACGATTTTCTCCCCACGGGAACGGCGCATGCCCCGGCGTGTTCGCTGGTGCGTCTGACCGCGCCGGACGCGCTGCAATTTGACCTGCGCCTGGTGCTGGCGCCCGGCGAAATTCGGGCGCTGCACATCGGCGCTGACAATGTGTGCCGTCTGGGTTGGACCAGTTGGCTGGAGCATGAACGAGCCGAGGGTGCAATCACACTCGCCGGGCATTTTCATTAAGGATCGATGAGCATGATTAATGTGGACCTGCAACAACTGATCCGCACGTTGACGGACCAGACCCGTCGTGACCTGACGCGTGCCGCCGAGCGCTGCATGACGAGAGGCGGCCATGAAGTGCTAGTGGAGGATCTGCTCCTGGCCTTGCTCGAGCATCCCGCCGGGTTGATGGCCAAGGCGTTGTCCGATGCCGGCGTTGCCGTGGGCGAACTGCAGGCGGCCTTGCAGCCCAGGAGCGAGCAGAGCGCTACACGCAACCCGGTATTCGCCCAGACCTTGGTGCTGTGGTTACAACAAGCGCTGGTCATTGCTCACGCGCAATTGGGTCAACGTTTCGTCGATCACGGCGCGCTGTTGCTGGCACTTTTACAGCATCCGCTGGAACATGCTGGCAGCGGGTATTACACCGTGCTCAGCCGCCTGGACACGGGCAGGCTGCAGGATTTCCTGAAGAGCCGGCTCTGCGAAAATCAGCCGATTGCCAACGAGTCGCTGTTGCAGCGCTTTACCCAGGACCTCACCCGGCAGGCTCGTGAGGGCAAGATAGACCCTGTGCTGTGTCGTGAGCGTGAAATACGCCAGTTGATCGATATTCTGCTGCGGCGGCGCAAGAACAACCCGATTCTTGTGGGGGAGGCCGGTGTAGGGAAAACCGCGATCGTCGAAGGGCTTGCGTTGCAGATCGTCGCCTTGCAAGTGCCCGAGGCCCTTAAAGCGGTTCGCGTGCTGACCCTCGATATGGGCCTGCTGCAAGCAGGGGCCGGCCTCAAAGGCGAGTTCGAGCGGCGTCTCAAAGGGGTAATCGATGAAGTGAACGCATCGCCGGAGCCGGTGATCCTGTTTATCGACGAAGCCCATACCCTGGTTGGCGCTGGCGGCCAGCCGGGAGGCCTGGACGCGGCCAACCTGCTCAAGCCGGCGCTGGCTCGCGGCGCGCTGCGTACGATTGCCGCCACTACCTGGTCGGAATACAAGCAGTACATCGAAAAGGACCCGGCCCTGGCGCGGCGGTTCCAGCCGGTACTGGTCGCGGAACCCGGTGTCGAGCAGGCGGTGTCGATTCTGCGGGGACTGGTGCCTGCCTATGAAGCGAGTCATGGCGTGTACGTGCGTGATGATGCGGTGGTGGCGGCCGCTCGTATGAGTGCACGCTATCTTGCAGGCCGACAACTGCCGGACAAGGCAGTGGACGTGCTGGATACCGCCTGTGCCAGTGTTCGCACGCGTCAGGCCATGCCGCCGCAGGCATTGCAGGCGCTACGCACCGAACTGATCGAGGGTCAGCGGCAGGCGCGGGCGCTGGGTCGAGACGCCGAGTTCGGTTTGCCGGTGGACGCACAGGCCTTGCAGGCGTTGACGCTGCGCCTGGAAACCCTTGAGCACGAGCGCCTGACACTTGAGCGGCGCTGGCTTGAGCGGGGTGAGCAGCCGTCGGCTAAACCTGAGGTATGCCCGCGTGGCGTAGCGCAAGTCATCAGCGCGTGGACCGGTATTCCCACCGAGCAGTTGGCCCTGGAACCAAACGAAAAAGTCCTGGGGTTTGCCGAGGCTCTGCGCGCGCGCGTGCTTGGGCAGGAACACGCGGTGCAGGCCCTGGATCGAGCCATGCGCGCGGTCGCCGCTGGGCTTGACAAGGTCGATGCGCCTGTCGGGGTGTTTCTACTGGTGGGGCCAAGCGGTGTCGGCAAGACCGAAACGGCACTGGCGCTGGCCGATCTCTTGTACGGCGGTGAGCAGTTCGTTACCACGATCAATATGTCGGAATATCAGGAGAAGCACGCGCTTTCCCGATTGATCGGCGCGCCGCCGGGTTATGTCGGTTATGGCGAAGGCGGGGTATTAACGGAAGCCGTACGCCAGCGTCCCTATTCGGTGGTGCTGCTCGACGAGGTGGAAAAAGCGGACCCGCAGGTATTGAACCTGTTTTACCAGGTGTTCGACAAAGGCCGTGCCAATGATGGCGAAGGGCGGGAAATCGACTTTCGCAACACCGTGCTGCTGATGACTTCCAACTTGGCAAGCGACTGTATCGACGCGCTTTGCGCAGACGGTCAACGACCTGATCCCCAGGTGCTGCAAGACGCGATCTATCCAGTACTGCGTGCTCACTTCAAGCCCGCATTGCTCGCCCGCATGCGTGTCGTACCGTATTACCCGATTGGGGAAAAGGTGCTGCACGAAGTCGCCGCACTCAAACTGGCGAGCCTTGGCCAACGGCTGCACCAACGTCAACTGGCGTTCACCTGGACGCCTGGATTGATTGCGCACATGGCCGAGCGTTGCGCTGACGGCGACAGCGGTGCGCGGTTCATCGACCAGTGGATCGAGCGGCATTTATTACCGCAGATGGTGGATGGTCTGCTCGACGCCATGGCCGCGGACGCACCGGTTGTCTCGGTGCATGCCCGATTGGATGGCAACGGCCAGCCCATCTGTGAGTTCAGCCAATGACCGGAAAAAGCCTTGAGCAACTGCCTGACCCGCTTGCCCATGCCCGCACCATGCTCGACTGTTTCACGCGAATAGGCCTGGACACCGACGTCGCTTCATTGCCCAGCGTGTGCGTTTCGGCTGCGGCACACATGAGCCGCTGTGAACTGAGCCAGTTGTACCGGCTCGATGAAGGAACTGGTCGGCTTGATCTGATCGCCCAGCACCTGAGCACGACACCCTCGTTGGAGGTTGCGGCTGCAGCTATTGATCTGCTGCAGGTGCCTTTGCTGTGCGACACCGTGAACCAGGGCGTTGCCGTCAATGTGGAAGATGGGCAAAACAGTCCCTACGACATGGCTTTTTTGCCGGTGTCCGCGTCACCTTGGCGCGCCATGTTGAGTGTGCCGCTGTTCAACCGCCTCAATGCGGTCACGGGCGTGCTCCTATGCGCCGCTCAACACCCGGCGCCATTACGAGGATACGCGTGCTCGCTGGGCCAGTTCGGCAGCTTCGCCTTGCACCAATTGGCTCTGTTGCGCAGCCTGCGGTGGGTGCCGGCTGTTGCACCGCAAGGACACGAACAGTCGCTGGCCGGTACTTATGGCCTGATTGGCAGCAGCGCAGCAATGGCGCAGACCTGCCAATTGATCGGCAAGGTGCTGCATACCCCTTATACCGTCCTGCTGCGGGGCGAAACCGGTACCGGCAAGGAAGTGGTGGCTCGGGCCATCCACCTGGCAGGGCCGCGCGCGGCCAAGGCATTTGTGGTGCAGAACTGCGCAGCGTTCCCGGAAGGCTTGCTGGAGAGTGAGCTGTTCGGCTACCGAAAAGGCGCGTTCACCGGTGCCGAGCGCAACTATGCCGGGCTGTTCGACGCGGCGCATGGCGGCACGTTACTGCTGGATGAAATCGGCGACATGCCGCTGTCCCTGCAAGCAAAGCTATTGCGGGTATTGCAGGAAGGCGAAGTTCGCCCATTGGGCGCCAGTGCCGCGCACAAGGTTGATGTGCGCATCATCGCGGCCACCCACCGCGACCTGGCTGCCATGGTCGCCGCAGGCAGCTTTCGCGAAGACCTTTATTACCGGCTTGCCCAGTTCCCCATCCAGTTGCCGGCCTTGCGTGAGCGGGATGGAGATGTGCTGCAACTGGCACGGCATTTCGCCGCCAAAGCGTGCGCAAGCCTGGGGAGGACGCCTGTGCAGTGGTCCAATATCGCGCTTGATCAACTGTCGAGTCATCCCTTTCCCGGCAACGTGCGTGAACTCAAATGCCTGGTGGAGCGAGCCGTGCTGTTGTGTGACGACAACGTGATTCTGCCGGTGCACCTGTCGCTGCCCCAGGCGGTGGCGCGCGCCGTTGATGATGTAACGCTGCGCCAGCGTATGGAGCGGGTAGAGCGGGTGTTCCTGCTCGATTGCCTGCACAAGAATCGTGGCAACCGAACCCGTACCGCACGGGAACTGGGGGTTGCACGGCGCACGCTGCTGTACCGGCTTGCGCGCTTGAACATTGCCTGCGGCGATGCCGGCGTGCCTTTTCACCGAGGAGAAACCTGATGCTTGATCGTCCCCGGCACCTCGTCGTGCTTGTGCTGTGTCTGCTCGGCGGTTGTAACGCCAACTATGTATTCGATGACGCCCAATACCGGCCTTTGGGTGAGCCTCAGGCGGTCATCCGTGGCCGCTGAACAGAGGAGGGAGCCTGACCATGCAACTCGTGTTTGAAGTCAGTGAGGCCGCAGGCGCCGGTTCGGCGTCCACGGTGCGCAAGGTTTTTGACGGCGTCGGCGGCGTGATTGGCCGTGGCTCCGGCTGTGACTGGGTAATCCACGATCCCAGTCGCTTGCTCTCCAGCCACCATGCTCTGGTGGGGTGCCGGGAAGGACGTTACTTTCTCACCGATATCAGCAGCAACGGTATCGGCATGCCAGGCAGTGGCGAACGACTGCGCAAGGGGCAGGCGCGCTTGATCGAGGATGGCGATGTGTTCGAACTGGGGATGTTGTCGGTACGCGCGCGGTTGATGGAACCTGCTCAATCCTTCGACGAGCAGTCGATCAGTACGGGGACACCGATTCCCGATGACGCGTTCCTGGGGCTGGACCCGTTGCAGGCGCTGGACCTCGAGCACCAGCGGCATAATGCTTCGGATGAGCTGGCGGCGTTGAGTACAGGTGTTGGCGAACTCGGCGCGTGGGCTGATCGGTATGCCGCAGACCGTGAACATGTCGCGATACCGCGCCGGGTCGAGCCCGTCAGAGAGATGCCGGCGGTTGAGCCGGTCGCGATGGCAACCTCGCCCGACGAGGTCTTCTGGATCGCGTTCGCAGCGGCGCTTGGGCTGGACCTGAGCAGGCTTGACAGCGCTGCCCAAGAGGCGCTGGCAATCAAGGTGGCGCGCTTGTTTCGGCTGGAGGTAGAACGGCTGCAAAGCAGCCTGCGCACCTGTGAGCAATTGCAGGGCGAACTGGCAACCCTGCCTGCCGACGCATTGCGCACCGCCCACAACCCCTTGCGCAGTTGTATCGATACCGACGCAGCGTTAACCGCGATATTGGACATGGCGCAAGTGGCCCCGCTGTCTGGCGAACAGGCAATCGCCCAGGCGCACCGTGCACTGCAAGTGCATCAGGTCGCGTTGTTGAGCGCCTGTCGAAGTGCGTTGCGTAACGCTCGGGCCGCTTTTGCTCCAGGCCATTTGTTGGCATGCGCCGAATTTCAGGAAGCAGCCCCCCGATGGAGTGCCGACGGCGCGCACTGGCGGGCATACCTGCGTCACTACCGGCGCCTGGTGGCGGACGGGCAGCTCGACGAGCGACCGCTGGGCAGCGACTTCGCCAGTGCCTATGAGGAACAGGTGCGCCTGATCTCAACCCTGCACAACGATTATCCAGGATGATGTTCATGTATCGAGCCGCGCTCACAACTCTGTCGCTCATGCTCGGCCTGTTGGCTGGCTGCAGCGCCCTATCGCCGTTCTCGACGTTGACCAAACTGGACCTGGTCCTGAGCGCCAATGAACGCGTCAACCCGGATCTTCAGGGTCGACCCTCGCCGGTGGTGCTGCAGTTGATTGAACTGCGCCATGGCGTTGCTTTTGAGAATGCCGACTTCTTCAGCCTGTATGACAACGCCGAGCAGGTTTTGCCGAAGGACTGGGTGAGCAGTGAGGAAGTTGAACTGCGCCCGGGCGATCGACTGGCACTCAAGTTGAGGGTCGAGCCAAACAGTCATTTTGTCGGCGTTCTGGCGGCCTATCGCGACTTGCCGCACGTTCAATGGCGACTGCTCGTTCCGCTCACCGCCCGGCAATTGAACCGTGCCGAGCTTGTGCTGGACCAGGACGGAATCCGGCTTGCCGAACCCAGTTCCGACAAGGAGGTGCAGTGATATGCACGCACATAAAGTCATATGGCAGGAAGGCATGCTGTTGCGGCCACAGCACTTGCAGCACAACGACCGGCATTACCAGCAGCAGCTCAACCAGACGCGTCTGCTGGGCCCTGATGCCTGGGGATTCCTCACGCTGGAATTGGATGTGCAGTACCTCAACCTGGGCAAGCTGGTGGTCACTCAAGCCAGCGGTGTGTTGCCGGACGGCACTCTGTTCGACCACGGTACCGCCATGGAACCGCTGGTATTACAGGTGCCCGCCAATGCCGGGGAACAGGCCGTTTACCTGGCGCTGTTACTGGCGACCGACAATCAGATTGAAGCCCGTCAACCGGAGCAGGGCGATGTCCTGGCGCGCTACCTCAGCTGTGAAGTGGAGGTAGGCGATTCGAATGCCGGGACCGGCTCGCGTTGTCTGATTCAGTGCGCGCGGCCTGATCTGCGTCTCCTGCTGGGTGAGCGGCAGCGGGAACAGGGTTACGTCAAACTCAAGGTCGCACAGGTGCTGGAGTCTACCGACGCGGGGGGCGTGCGTCTGGACGCGGAGTTCGTGCCTACGTTTATGTTTATGCAGGGCCACGGGTATGTAGCCTCGTGTCTCAAGGAGGTGATCGGCTTGCTTGTGTCGCGGGGCGATGCCATCGCTGCGCGGATCAGGGGGGAGCGCACCGCCGCCGGCACTCAGGTGGGCGATTTTCTGATGCTGCAAGTTATCAATCGTACCGAGCTTGCGCTGCGTCACTGCTTGAGCCAGGCCCGGGTTCGCCCTGAAACGGTGTTTGCTGCACTGCTGGCCCTGCTCGGCGAGTTATCAACGTTCGCCAGCGATAGCAGGCGCGCTGAGCTGGACGTGCAGTACCGGCACGCCGACCAGGGGGCAAGCTTCCGTGGGCTGATGGACGCGGTGCGTGGCGTGCTGTCGGTCGTGCTGGAACAACACTCTATCGAGTTGACGTTGCAACAACGTCAGTACGGCGTACTGGTTTGCCCGGTAAGCGACTTGAAATTGCTGGGCACTGCGACGTTCATCCTGGCGGCCTCCGCGCAGTCTGATTCGGAGCAATTACGCCAACGCCTGCCAGCGCATCTGAAAATCGGCCCCGTTGAGCGCATACGCGAGCTGGTCAACCTGCACCTGGCGGGAATCAAGGTCAAGCCACTGCCCGTAGCACCGCGCCAGATTCCGTTTCATGCCGACAAGACTTATTTCATGCTGGACATGAGTGCCCGCGACATCGCGCAGTTGCAGCAGTCGGGTGGGTTCGCCTTCCATGTGGGGGGCGAATTCTCCGGGCTTGAGTTGACCTTCTGGGCCATCAGGAATTGAACGCTATGGACAGTGAATATTCGCAGGATGAAAAAACCGTCCTGCTCGACCGCGACGGCCATGGGCCCGCACAAGGGCCGCTCACACAGTTCCCCTCGCCGCCACGCTACGAACAGTTACAGGATCGGATGATCTACGCGAGCCAGGCGTTGGACGCACACAGCTTCACGACGATGCTCAACCCGCTGGTGCCCGCGGCTTGGGAGGTATTGTCGCAAGTGGTCCGGCTCAAGGGCTGCTCCGGTCGTGAAAACCTCGTCACGATCAACGATCGATTGTCATCGGCGGTGACTCAATTCGAAACCCGTGCCCTGCAGGGAGGCGTTGAAAACACTCAGGTCATGTCTGCGCGCTACGTGTTGTGCAGCCTGATTGACGAAGCCGTCGTCACCACGGCGTGGGGCGCTCGAAGCGACTGGTCGAAGATGAGCCTCTTGAGCCGCTTTCACCACGAGACGTTTGGCGGCGAGAAGGTCTTCCAGTTGCTCGAACGCCTGGCGCGTGACCCGATAAAAAACGTCGCGATGCTTGAGTTGGGGTACCTGTGCCTGTCCCTGGGGTTCGAAGGAAAGTTTCGCGTGATGGAGCGGGGGATGCTGCATCTCGAGGCCGTTCGCGATGGCCTGTATCGACAGATCCGGCAGGTGCGTGGCAACCCGTCGTCGGCGCCGGTCTTGCCGGCCGGGCAGGGGCGCGCGCGAAGCAGGCGCATACGCGTCATCCCTGCTCGCTGGTGTGTTGCCTTCACGCTGTGCTGTTTGCTCGCGATGTACGCGGGCTTCTGCTGGGTGTTGGAGCGAGAACGGGCGAACGCGCTGCAGCCTCTTCAACTTTCGGCGTCGGAGCTTACCCGCACGCCCTTGTAAAAAACGCAGGGAGCAATGAATGAACGCATTTTTCAAGGGCGTGGGCGCCGTGCTGGGCAGAGTCTGGGTTTGGAGCCTGATACTGGTGCTTTGCTGCGCTGTGCTGGTGTGGTGTGTCGGGCCGCTGCTGGCTGTGGACGACCACCGGTTCTGGCAGGGCGCGACTGCCCGCCTGGTCACCATCAGCGTTTTGTTTCTGCTGTGGGGGTTGGCGATGGTCATGGCGGATGGGCGCCGCGCCGCCGCACGCGAAACGCCGGATTCGCCAGCGAGCCAACCTGCGCTGGCGGCGGTGGAGGAGGAACGCAAGCACGTCCATGGCCGTTTCAGGGAAGCGCTGCACCGGTTGAAAACGTCCCCTCGCTATGCGGAGCGCACTGCGCGTTGGCGCCATGACTTGCCCTGGTACCTGGTGATCGGTGAACCGCGCAGTGGCAAGACCCAGCTATTGAAAGCCGCCGGGTTGCGGTCACCGCTCGATCAGATGGACACAGGGGCCACGGGCAGCAGTGCGCAGTGTGACTGGTACTTTGCCGACGACGCTGTGCTCATCGACACGCCAGGGCGCTACCTGCTTCAACCCGACCGTTCGGTGGATGTCGCCGGCTGGACCACACTGTTGAACAGGCTGAAGTGGCGGAACCGAGTGCGTCCGCTCAACGGCGTGGTGGTGACGCTCTCGGCGGACAGCCTTCTGAACGCTAACGAGCACGACCTGGAGCAGTTGGCACGCCATGTGCTTTCGCGCCTGCAGGAAATCCAGCAGGTGCTGCATGTGGATGTACCTGTCTACCTGGTGTTGACCCAGGCTGATCAACTGTCGGGGTTCACCGAGTACTTCGACTCACCCTCGGCGGACGATGTCGACGCGGTGCTGGGCCAGCCGCTGGGGGCTGATAAGGCGGGCAATGACATGACCCGGGTTCGCCAGGCGTTCGAGCAGTTGCTGCAACGTTTGCACACTGAATTGATCGAGCGATTGCACCAGGAGCGCAATGTCGAGCGTCGCAGGCAGATGCTTGAGCTTCCCCAGCAGGCGGCGCGAATGGGCGAGCAGTTGTGCCTGTTCATCGAGTGGGTGTTTGGTGCCCATCGCTACCAGCGCAGCAACGGTTTACGCGGGTTCTACCTGACCTGTGCCAGTGACATGCGCAGCTATTTCGTGCAGGGGCTGTTCAGCCGGGTGATTTTTGCCGAGGCGGATCTGGCCGCGTTGCAGAGCCGCGAGCGACAGCGCATCTGGCGGCGCAACGGCTTGCTGGGGAGTGCCGCTGCGCTGGTTCTGGCGTGTGCCGGTGGGCTGTGGATGCACAGTTACGCGATCAACCAGCAGCGTTTGGCTCGGATCGCTGCACTCAGCGCACCCGTTGCCCCAGGTAGCGATGAAACCTTGACGACCCTGGCGCTGCTGGACGCGCGCTGGGCGGCAACCCGGGTGTTTCCCCCCGCAGGCGACACTGCGCTGATTGAGCGTGCCGGCCTGTATCAAGGCGAGGTCAGCCGTCCATGGGTGACGCGCGCCTATGAGCAGGCGTTGCAGCAGCGACTACTGGGCCGCACCGCGGCCCTGCTGGAAGAGCAGGTACGCGCCAGCCTCGGCGACAGGGAACGCCTGCTCGACAACCTGCGTGCGTACCTGATGCTCAATCTGCGCGAGCGGCGTGATACCACGTGGCTGGCGCAGCATGTGGCGAGCTTTTGGTCGCTGCGGTTTGCCGGTGACATGCCGGTGCAGACGCGCCTGAATGAACATTGGGCGCGACTGCTCGAACAGCCGTTTTCAGCACCTCTCAATGACGAGTTGGTGGCTCAGGCGCGTGCCGCGCTGCGGGGAGAGTCATTGGCCGATGTGGTGTATCGGGTGCTGCGCGAACAATCGCGCGACCTGGAGCCGTTGCGCCTGGCCGAGGGCAAGGTATTTGCGGCCATCGAGCCCTCTGTTCCCGGTTTCTACACCAAGAGGTACGTGCAGTATTTCGAGACCCAGGGCCCCCGGCTGGTGAACGCCATCGCCCAGGATAATTGGGTACTGGGGGAAGGCACTGACTTGAGCGCCGAGGATTTGCAGCGTCTGATGACCGAACTGCAACAGCGCTACTTCAGCGAATACGCCCAGGCCTGGAGCGACGTCCTCGGGCGTGTCAGGCTGCTGCCAACCGACAGCCTTCGCGGGGATGCCGAACGGCTCGCGGGGCTGACCTCGGCGCAATCGCCGGTACTGCTGTTATTGCAGCAGCTTCGTGAGAACACCCGTTTATTGCCTGGCCTGGAGTTGCCGGCCACGGCGGCCCAGCCGGCAGGCGCGTTGGGCAGCATTGCCAAGGCGGCGTTGGCGCAGGGGCAGGCAAGCCTGGGCGACTCGGCGCGCCGAGCCTTGCAACGGCGGTTTGAACCGCTGCACCAATTGCTGGACGAGCAGCAGAATCCCGGCGCCGAGCTGACCCGGGGGCTGGGCCTGCTCGACCAATTGCACCTGCAATTGGCGGCGTTAAACCGTGAGGGTTCGCCTGAGCAGGCGGCGTTTTTACGGGCAAAGCGGCGCATGGAGGGCCAGCAGGACGTGCTGGGCGACCTGCGTGAAACAGCCGCCCGTCTGCCGCTTCCGCTGGCCGGTTGGTTCGAAGGGATTGCCGAAGAAACCTGGCGCCATGTGCTGGACCAGGCCTATGCCCACGTCAATCAGCACTACCAGAGCGAGGTGCAGGGTCTTTACGCCAGGACGATTCGCCAACGGTATCCGTTCACTGCCCACGCTACGAGTGATGTGGCCCTTGAAGATTTTCGCGAGTTTTTCAAACCCCAGGGTGTCCTGGCGCGTTTTTACGAGGCGTACCTGCGCTCTTTTGTCAGCGCCGATGGTACGCGCTACCGGTTACGCGGACTGGACGGGCAGGGTTTACCCATCTCGCGCTCACTGCTGGATCAATTGACGAAAGCCCAGCTTATCCGACGTGGCTTCTTCACCGAGGAGCAGGGTGAGCTGGCCGTGCGTTTCACCCTGGCGCCCTACAGCCTGGATCAGTCGGTCAACCGCGCGACTTTGCGCTTGGGTGGACAGCAGTTGGAATACCGGCACGGCCCGATCATCCCCATGGCGTTTCGCTGGCCCATCGAAGCGGACAACGGTCGTGCCAGCCTCGTGCTGGAGAGAGACACTGAACTGCGGCCCCTGGGTATCGAGAAGAACACCGGCGCCTGGTCGTTGTTCCGGTTTTTCGACCTGCTGCACCGAGAGCCTGCCACTGGTGGCAACGCGCAGATCGTCAAGGCCGACCTGGCGGGGCTGCGCGCCCATTACCTGCTGACGAGCCAGCGAACACCCAGCCCATTTGAAATGGACACGTGGCGCACCTTTCGCCTGCCGGAGCAACTGTGAGCCCCACATGGCGCAGTGCCGGGCGTACACAGCGCGGGCAATCACGGCCGCGTAATGAGGATGCCTTGCTCGATTGCCCGCAGCTGGGCTGTTGGGCCGTGGCGGACGGCATGGGCGGGCACCGGCACGGCGATGTCGCCAGCCAGTGGGTGATCGGCAGCCTGGCTGCGTTGCCCGCGCGGGGCAGTCTTGATCAGCGGGTCGATGCGGTCCGGCAGAGCTTGCAGGGTGTCAATCAGCGGCTGGCGAATGCGCGGCAGGCGCCAGGGGTATCCGGCAATACCATGACAGGCAGCACGGTAGTGACGCTATTGCTGGAGCACGGGCGTGCGGCGTGTGTGTGGGCGGGGGACAGCCGCTGTTATCTGTGGCGCGAGCAGACCCTGTACCAGCTGTCCCGGGATCATTCGCTGTTGCAGCATCTTATGGACGAGCGTCGGCTGAGTGCAACCCAGGCTCGGGCTCACCCTGATGCCAGAGCCTTGACCCGTGCGGTTGGCGGGCACTCGCCCTTGCGGTTGGAGGTGCTGGAGCTCAGGACCCGCCCCGGCGATGTATTTTTACTGTGCAGCGATGGTCTCTACCAGGCCCTCAGCCATGCCCAACTGGGCCGGGCGTTGAGCGCGGGCGGGCCGCGACAGGTCGTGGACAGATTGTTCGCCAGCGCGCTGCACACTCCGGCGCGCGACGATCTGACCGCCGTGGTGGTGCAGTCATGAAGACAGGATCGACTCCGGTGTTGCTGGTCGGGCGCTACCACCTTGAGCAAATCTTGGGCCGGGGTGGAATGGGCGTGGTGTACCGCGCGCGCGATCTGTTGCAGGAGCAGTTCGGCGAACCTTGTTCAGGTGTGGCGCTCAAGCTGCTGGACGAGTCTTTATCGGCGTGCCCGGATGCCCATGTATTGCTGCACAGCGAGTTTGCGTTGTCTCGTCGCCTGCGCCACGAACATGTAGTGAGGATGTATTCGTTTGAGGTAGATACCTGCAGCCAGATCGCTTTTTTCACCATGGAGCTGCTGCATGGCATGACGCTTGACCGGTTGCTGCTGGAATGTCCCGACGGACTGCCCTGGTCGGAACTGCAACCGATTGCCCTGCAACTGCTGGATGCGTTGGCTTACGCCCATCAACATAACGTGCTCCATGGCGATATCAAACCGGCCAATGTCATCGTGGGAGAAGAGGGCGTGCGCCTGTTCGATTTCGGCCTGGGGCAGTCCATTGTGCAAACCACGGCAGACTTGCCGAGTGTGAGTCGCAGCCGGTTGAATGCCTGGACTCGCGCCTATGCAGCGCCTGAGTTACTCGCCGGTGGCACGTTGACGCCCGCGGCTGACCTGTATGGTGTGGCGTGTGTTCTGTATGAGCTGGCCCAGGGGCGTCGCCGTGACGATCACCCACCGGGCCACAGACTGTCACGGCCCACGCAGTTGCCCCGGCGTTGCTGGCCGGCACTGCACACTGCGTTGGCAGCGGACCCGCAACGGCGGACCCTGACGGTGGCCGAATTGCGCGAGGCCATCGATTGCAAGCGGCCTCGCTGGTACGGCTGGCCGCCGCGTCAGCCGCTCAAGTCATGCAGTTGGCAGTAATCGGCCCAGCTCATGCCGGCCATCTGTGCGACTTCCTTATGCACCTCAAGGCGCTGGGCTTCGAAGGCTTCGCTGTTTTCGGTCGTCAGCTTGAGGGTCAGCTCCCAGGCGAACAGGCCTTCGCGCTCGGCCTGCGCCTCGAATGCTTCGTATAGACGTTCGGTACGATACTGCGCCACGCTTTCCCCCCTGGCTTGGGCGGCCAGGGGGTTGAGGCTGTCCAGCTCGGCGGCCACATCCGGGTGTTCGCGCAGGAACCGGTCCAATGCGCGTTGATAGTTATCGCCAGGTGCCGACAACGCCAGGCCCTCAGTGAGAGGGATGGGTATCGACGTCGGGCGCGTGCCTGCCGACGTGACGCCGAGCGCGCTTGCGCGACCTGCGCTGGATCCAGCGCTGCACCGGTGCCAATAAAAAGAACATCAGGTAGGCGACGAGCACCAACGCCAGGTCTATCCAGGTTTCCGCGACGGGCCCGGTAAACAGTTCGATGACATTCTTGATCACAAATAACAGCACCACACTGCACAACCACAACAGGATGGTGACGAACAGGGGACGCATGGGGCTGGACTGCTTATCGTGCATGGTAAAGCTCTCTCCTTTGTGCCTGCTTTCATCCAGGCCGTATTCCCTGAGTAGACACCCGGCGTTAGCCAGGTTGTAACATCCTTCGACACACGGAAAGCTGCGGATGATACCGACTCAGGCAGGGTTAGGGAGCGGAACACATCAGAAAGTTCGATTTTTTATGTGGGTATTTTCCTATGCCTCCGAGTTTTTCGCCGAAAGCGCCAGTGGCGATGGCAAAAAGCTTTCGCTCCGAGCATAAGGGCGTGTAGCGTTGACGCGTATTCCGGCGCTGATCTCCAGAACCCGTGAATACGGGCAGAGGGAGGCTCATGGCGCAAACGCTGTTCAAACTTTTCCTTACCCAGCGCCTGGCGGCCCTGGCCAGTATCGAGTCGTTGCGTGCGATTCGCGAGGGATTGTTGTGGATCCTGCCTTGCCTGCTGGTCTCCGCCGGTTTCCTTATCCTGTCCGAATGCGCCAGGATGCTTGGGTTCAGCCCTCAGACCGTCAGCTTCCTGGCAGGTCTGCATGACCGCATCAGCGCGGTCATGCCGCTGCTGGTCGCCGCCTCCATCGGCTACATGCTAGCCATTCAGCACCGCTTGCCACAGTTGCCGATCGCCTTCTTGTGCCTTACCCATGTGGTGGTGGCTACGTTTGTGTTGCGTGAATACCCTCGAGCGTCGGCCACCTTTCTGCTGTTCATTGCCATCGCCTCGCCGCTGATCAATGTGCCCGCCATTGCCTGGCTGCACCGTGTTCGCTGGACACGCCTGGTCCATGAAGACCTGATCGGACACAACCTCAAAGGCACGATCAACATGGTGTTGCCCGGCGTGATCAGCGCGTTGGCACTGGTGGTGGTGCTGTCGTTGCTGCTGCAGATCCCCTACGTGGGGCAGCTGCAGGGGCCGCAGGTGCTCAATGCGTTACAGGCGCCCTACGGCAGCGGGTTGTTCGTGACCTTGATGAACTCGCTGTTGTGGTTTTTTGGCATTCACGGCGTGTACGCCCTGCAGCCGCTGTTCGATGTGCTGGATCAGGCCGTGACGCTCAACGCTGCGGCGCTGGCTGCAGGCGAGCCGGTCCGCTACCTGCTCAACAGTGGCCTGTTGGGCAGCTTCGCGTTTATCGGCGGGTCGGGCAGCGCATTGTGCCTGCTCCTGGCAATCCTGCTGTTTTCCAGGAGCCGGTCCATGCGGTTGCTGGCGATGGCCAGCTTGCCGCTGTCGTTATTCAATGTCAGCGAAGTGCTGTTGTTCGGTTTGCCGATCATCCTCAACCCGCGCTTGTTCATCCCGTTTCTATTGGTGCCGGCGTTGAACGCGATGGTGGCGTTGGCAGTGGTGCAATTGGGCTGGGTGTCACCGGCAGTGGCGAGCGTGCCGTTTACCGCGCCGGTGTTGCTCAATGCCTACCTCAGTACCCATGGCGACGTCGCCGCCGTGGTGCTGCAGATCGTGCTGACGGGCCTGGGCACGCTGGTGTATGCGCCTTATGTACGGGCGATTCATCGTCAGGCCAGTGAGGGCGGCACGGTGTACCTCAAGTCACTGGACATGACCTTTCGCGGCCTTGAGGAGAAAGGCCGGTTGCTGGAGTTCGACCCGATCCTGGCATCCCATCGCACCCTGGCCCGCCAGGCGGTTGAGTTGAGCCGCATCCAGCAGATCAGTGATTACGATTTCTATCTTGAATTTCAGCCACAAGTCTCCACCCGCACCGGCCTGTGCACCGGCTGCGAAGCCTTGATGCGGGCCCGGGACGCTCAGGGCACGGTGCATTCGCCCTGGGAGTTCCTGCAATGGCTGGCGCAGGCGCGGTTGATGCCGGACGTGGACGTGTGGGTGGCGTCCCAGGCCGTGCGCCAACATCAAAAGTGGAAGAAGGCCGGGTTTGAATTGCCCATCACCATTAATGTGTCCAGCTTCACGCTCAAGGACGCGGCCTATGGCGATCGCCTGGTGGAGATTCTCGCCCAGGCCCACGGCTGGGTGTCGGTGGAGATCACTGAAGACGCGCTGGTCAGCGATATCCAGGCCGCCCGTCAGACCATTGGCAAACTGCAGGCGTTGGGCGCCAAGGTGTATATCGATGATTTTGGCACCGGGTTTTCGGCGTTGAGTTACCTGCACCAGTTTCCGGTCGATTTCATCAAGATCGATCGCAGCTTCGTGGTCGCCCAGCACGATCCCAAGGGCGCGCAGGTGCTGACGGGCATGCTGCGTTTCTGCGAGGCATTGAACCTGGGCGTGGTGGTGGAAGGGGTCGAGACCGCCGAGCAACTGGCGTTCCTGAATACGGGAGCCGAGTTGTTTATTCAGGGATGGTATTTCAGCAGGGCGTTGCCGGGGGATGAGGTGCCGCAGTTTGTGCGCGAGCGGGCCGCGTTGGCTTGATCAAGCGGGCAAGGCGGCCCTGGTGTGAATGTGGAAGCGGGTGGGCTCCCACATTTTCAGGCCGCCTAGGCGGCCTCGTAGGCCCGATTGGTCTGTTCGATTTCCTCGACCAACCCTTCTATCCCCTGCAGTCGGGCACGATTGTCATGATCCCAGGGATGAAATCCCGGTTTGAAATAATGCAGCCAGGGCCGCAGCATGCGTGGAAACACGCCCTTGGGGCCGTACAGAAACTTGAGCATGCGCCAGAACTCCTTCAGATACCCACCCGACTTGCGGTCGGCAATCAGCAGGCGCACGTGGAAGTCGAACACCACCAGCCAAAAAAGCACCGTGGTAAACAGCATGGTGCCGGTGCGCAATAGGTAGCGCCCGGGCCCAGGCTTGATCACCGTGTTCCACACATCGTAGGCCACTGCCTTATGTTCGGTTTCTTCCAGGGCGTGCCAATACCACATCTGCCGGTAGCCTTTGAGTGAATCGCCAAAGCGCGACGGGTCGCTCAGCAGGATCTCCGCGAGCATCGCGGTGTAGTGCTCAAGGGCGATGGTCACCGCCAGATTGAATGACGGTGGCAGGTGTTTCTTCTGCAGGTCCAGGAAGAATTTCAGGCGCCGGTCGAGGCGGTGCGCAGGCAGGCCCGCTGCTTGCAGCAGCTCGTTGTAGGCCACGTGTTCACGGCTGTGCATGGCTTCCTGGCCGATAAAGCCCTGGATTTCCTTCTTCAGATCCGGATCGTCGATGCTCGAGCGGTAATGGCGCACGCTGTCCATGAAAAACAGCTCGCCTTGGGGAAACAACAGCGACAGCGCGTTGAAAAAGTGCGTCACAAACGGGCCTTGTTCATGCCAGTTCATGATGCGTCCTGCAGGCAGGGCGAAGCGGATATCACGGCGAATCGGCAACATGGGGCGTACTCCTGTTCAGAGGCGAGGCTCGTCGTTGGTTTCAAACACGGGCGTGCGTGGCCTGGGGGCCATGCGCTTGCTGGCAAACACCACCAGCGCTTGATAAGCCGCCGGCAGACAACGGGCGAGCAGGTCGAGGAAATAGGCATCGCGGCCGATCAGCACGCGGCGCCTGTTTTTGCGCACACCTTGCAGGATCACGTTGGCGGCCTGATCGGCGTCGGTGATAAACAATTTTTCGAAATCGGCGCGCGCCTGTTGTTCGCTGTGGATCAGAAAGCCGGTCATGTTTGCGTCGATACGGCTGCTGCGGCAGATATCTGTGCGAATACCGCCGGGGTGCACGCACGTGGCGGAGACGCCGCAGCGTTGCAGGTCCAGCTCCTGGCGCAGCGCTTCGGTAAAGCCGCGTACCGCGAACTTGCTGGCGTTGTAGCCGCTCATGCCAGGCTGGGCGAACAGACCGAACACGCTGGAGGTGTTGACGATATGCCCGTCGCCGCTGGCTTTCAGGTAAGGCAGGAACGCCTTGGTGCCATGCACCACCCCCCAGAAATTGATGCCGATGATCCACTCCAGGTCGGCATAGTCCACGCCTTCCACGGTGCTCGACAGCGCCACCCCGGCATTATTGAAGATCAGGTTGACCTGGCCATGATCCGCCGCACAACGCGCCGCCCACTCCAGCATGGCTTGGCGGTCTGCCACATCCACCACCTGTGTGGTGACGGTGACCGGTGACAGGGTCGACGTCCTGATCAATTCCAGTGTGTGCTCCAGCCCCTGGCCGTTCTTGTCGGCCAGGGCCAGGTGACAACCTTCCCGTGCCAGGGCCAGGGCCAAAGCGCGGCCCATACCGGAGGCCGCTCCCGTGATTGCCGCGACGCGGCCGTTGAATGACTTCATGACAGGCTGCCTTCTGTGGCGCAATGAGGGGGTGTCTGCGGACGCGGCACCGACGTAACCGGTGCCCGGCTGACTACATAATCCTTGAGCGCAAAATGCCGCGTGACCTGCTTGAAGCGCCACGTCGAGCCGGGCCACAGTGTGGTGTTCCTGCCGGTGCGCGGGTCGAGGTACCAGCTGCGACACCCGCCGGTATTCCAGATGGTGCGCTTGAGCTTGCCTTGCAGTTGCTCGTTGTAGGCCTGCTCCACGGCGGGTTTGACGTCCACCATGACGATGCGCTGGCGCTGCATCTGTTGCAACGCGTCAAGGATATAAGTGACCTGGGCCTCGATCATCAGGATCATCGAGTTGTGCCCCAGGCCCGTATTGGGCCCGACGATCAGGAACAGGTTGGGATAGCCTGGCACCGTGGTGCCTTTGTAGGCATGGGCGCCGTCATGCCAGGTATCCATCAGGTCCACGCCGTTGCGCCCAATGATGCAATCACGGGGCAGGGGATCGGTGGCCTGGAAGCCGGTGCCGAAGATCAGGCAATCGGCGGGGTGCTTGATGCCGTCGGCGGTTACCACGCCATCGGCTTCGATGCGCAGCACGCTGTCGGTCACCACCTCGACGTTACTGCGTGACAACGCCGGGTAGTAGTCGTTGGAGATCAGCACGCGCTTGCAGCCGATGGTGTAATCCGGCGTCAGAACTTTTCGCAGGGAAGGGCGGCTCACCTGTTTGCGCAGATGGCGCAGGGCGATTTTCTGCACCATCGTCATCAAGCGCGGGTGCAGGGCAAAGCCCACCACGCGGCCTTCCAGTGCCCAATAAAAGGCGCCGCGCACCAGCCTTTGGGTAAACGGCAGGTGCTTGAACAGCCAGCGTTCGACAGCTGAGACAGGCCGGTCGGGCTTGGGCATGATCCACGGCGGTGTGCGTTGGAACAGGTCCAGGTGCGCCACCTGCGGTGCAATCTGCGGCACGAACTGAATAGCGCTGGCGCCGGTGCCGATCACCGCCACGCGTTTGCCCTTCAGACTGTAGTCATGGTCCCACTGCTGCGAATGGAAACGCTTGCCCTTGAAACTGTCCAGCCCTGGGATGTCCGGCAGTGCCGGGCGCGACAGCCCACCCATGCCAGACACCAGCACACGCGCGCTGACGCGGCGGCCATCGCTGAACGTCAGTTGCCAGCGCTGTTGCTGATCATCGAACACCGCCCGCTGCAAACCCATACCGAAGCGCAGGTGCGGCGCCAGCTCGAAACGGCGCGCGCAGTGTTCCAGGTAAGCGCGAATTTCCGCTTGCGGCGCAAATTGGCGCGTCCAGTCCGGGTTGGGAGCAAAGGAAAATGAATAGACATGGGACTGCACGTCGCAGGCACAGCCCGGGTAGTGGTTGTCACGCCACGTGCCTCCCAGGCTGTCGGCCTGCTCGGCGACGAAGAAATCGGTGAACCCGGCTCCCTTGAGTTTGATCGCCATGCACAGGCCGGCGAATCCTGAGCCG
Organism: Pseudomonas orientalis; assembly: GCF_002934065.1. Lineage (NCBI taxonomy): Bacteria > Pseudomonadati > Pseudomonadota > Gammaproteobacteria > Pseudomonadales > Pseudomonadaceae > Pseudomonas > Pseudomonas orientalis. The sequence goes on from NZ_CP018049.1 coordinate 2,494,542, forward strand.
ATGATAACGATGTCGACGTTGTCGCTGTGGGCATTCATAGGTTGTCCTTTCTGGGCATCGGATGTGCTCCCGTTTTTTGTTGTGTGTTTTAGATAGAACACCATTGCAAAGGAAAATTGAATTATTTATTTTAAAAAAGATTTTAAATAATCTACCTGAAAATTTCGCCTGCGCCAGGGGCTTGTTCGATCCGTGCGACTTGTCCGACAGACGCACATAGAGGTTGGGCCCAAGGTAGAGACGAAAGTTGAGGCCTCGATCAATCCCGGTCGGGTCGCCAGCAGCAGGGAAGCAGAGGACCGAGCTATGGCTGTCGAGTGGGTTGTCGCTGCGGGTGTGGTAATAGGCGCAAGCGTTGCGTTGTGGGCGTTCAGTGCGTGGATGACACGGCGCATCGAAACAGCTGTTCCGATCAACGGGCGCTGTGTCGAGGTGGATGGCGAGCGCTTTCATTATGTAGAGGAAGGCGAAGGCCCGGCGCTGGTGATGATCCATGGGCTGATGGGCAGCAGTCGCAACCTGACCTATGCGTTATCCGGTCAGTTGCGTGAGCATTTTCGCGTCATCAGCGTGGATCGCCCAGGGTCGGGCTACTCCACTCGCCAGCGTGGCACGGCGGCGGATCTGCCGGCCCAGGCTCGCCAGATTGCCGCCTTTATCAAAACCCTCGGTCTGGACAAGCCGCTGGTGCTTGGGCATTCCCTGGGCGGTGCGATTGCCCTGGCCTTGGCCCTTGATCATCCCCATGCGGTATCAGGCTTGATTCTGGTGGCGCCCTTGACCCATCCCCAGCGCATGCTGCCGTTGGTATTCCTGTCGTTGGCGGTGCGCCCCGCCTGGCTGCGGCGCTGGATGTCGCGCACCTTGACGATGCCCGTGGGCCTTTTGACCCAGGGCTCGGTAATCAAGGGCGTATTCGCGCCTGATGCCGCCCCGCCGGACTTCGCCACGCGCGGCGGTGGTCTGCTGGGGATGCGTCCCGACAACTTCTATGCGGCGTCCACCGAGATCAACCGGGTCAATGATCACTTGCCGGACATGGTCAAGCGCTACCCGCAGTTGACGCTGCCCATCGGCCTTGTCTATGGCGCGCGTGACAACGTCCTTGACTTCCAGAAGCACGGCCAGGGCCTGGCCAGCAAGGTGCCTGGTCTGAAGCTGCAGGTCGTGGAAGACCATGGGCACATGTTGCCGATTACCGCCACCGAGCGCGTGGTGGCGCTGGTCGAGCAGGTCGCCAAGCGGGTTCGACCTGTGCAAACCGCCACTGTGTTGCATCCTTCCTTTGTCGTGGCGAGCAAATAATCATGCCATCCGATTCGCGGTTCGAGTGCGTCAACGCCTGCCCTAGACGCTTGGCCAAAGGTCTGAAAAAGAGACTGTCCGGTCACGAAAAAAAGGCCTGGATAAACTAGTTGACGACCTAACGATTCCGCGCTATTTATTTAAAAAAATTATTTCAATGTGTAATTTGAAACAGTTTTTGAAATGCCTAAGAGCGAATAAAATAATGAAAAGAACGCCTTTTATCGCATGGTTGATTTCTCGCAGCGGTCAGCGCTGCGTCATTGCCTTTTCTGCCTTCGGATGCATTCGGAGGTTGCCATGAATCCTGCTTTGACTGTTCCAGGCGTCTGGGCCGACGGCAAGCGGTACCTGTGGTGGCTCGGCATCATGCCCCTGGCAACCCCACTGCTCTCGGGCGCCCTGGCGATCGGCACCGGTGTCCAGCAATTGTGGTGGGTCGGCGTACTGGTCATCTTCGGCTTGATCCCCCTGATCGACGGCCTGCTGGGTGAGGATGTCAGCAACCCGCCCGAATCCGCCGTCAGCCACCTCGAATCCCAAAGTTATTACCGTTGGATCGTCTACACCGGCGTGCTGTTTGTGATCGCCTCGGTGGTGGTTACCGGTTGGCTCGCCGCCGGTGGCATTGACTGGATCATTCGCGGCGGCCTTGTGCAGGCAACCGCCACGCTGGATCCTTCCCACTGGCTGGCAAAAACCGCCGCCTTCATTACTGCGCGCGTCGAGCTGCACGGTCAGATCAGTGGCTTCACGTATCTGGGCATGGCGATGTCTACCGGGGCCGCCACCGGTATTGCGATCAACACCGCCCACGAGCTGGGGCACAAGCCCAAGCCACTGGAAGTGTTCCTCGCAAAGGTAACCCTGGCGCCGACCTTCTACGGCCATTTCTATACCGAACACAACCGGGGCCACCACGTACGCGTCGCTACACCGGAAGACCCGGCCAGCTCGCGCCTGGGGGAAAGCTTCTGGGCGTTCCTGCCGCGTTCGGTGTGGTTCAGCGCGCGCTCGGCGTGGAACCTGGAGCGCGAACGCCTGCGCAAACTCGGGCTGCCGGTCTGGCACTGGAAAAACGCGGTGCTCAGCGCCTGGATGTACAGCGTGCTGCTCTGGGGAGCAATGATTGCCTGGCTGGGCGCGGCGGTGATCCCGTTCTTGATTATCCAGGGGGTCTACGGTTTTTCGCTGCTTGAGGTGGTCAATTACGTTGAGCACTACGGCCTCAAACGGCAAAAATTGCCCAACGGTCGTTATGAACGTTGTTCGCCGCGCCACTCCTGGAACAGCAACCGAATTGTGACCAACATCTTTTTGTTCCAATTACAACGGCATTCCGATCATCACGCCAATCCAACCCGTAGTTATCAGTCGTTGCGCCACTTTGATGAATCACCGCAACTTCCATACGGTTACGCCAGTATGATTGTCTGGGCGTATGTGCCTTACTTGTGGCGGCGGCGGATGGACCATCGTGTAGTGAATCATTATGCCGGCGATATAACGTTGACCAATCTCCAGCCGTCACAGCGCTTGAAGTATCTGGAGAAATTCAGCGGCGACGCCAAGCCGTTTTAATTAGAAATAAAAATGTGTTTTTCGAGGTATTTCGATAAGGATTTCTACGTCGATTATTTGTTAGCTTAGTTGCAAGACAGTTGTTTACCCAAACGAAAATAATTTCAAGGGAAGGGCGTAAACATGCAAGTAACTCGTGTGACTATAAAGTTCGCCGTTAATGTCGTATTGGCCACACTGGGCCTGATCGCCTGGCATCAGGCACTGGCCGCCCGTATCGAACCTGCCGGCAGTGCGTTCACAGCCCAGGGCCCAATCAGCTTTTCCAAAGGCGCGTTGATCAGTGCTGACTGCACTATCAAGGTGGCCGGTAAGGTGGCGGCCGATGGCGCGTCAGTCAATATCGACAAGGTGGCCTTCGACGGCGGGCTCAAATGCAGCCGGGTCGAAGCTATTAATCTGCCATGGATTTTGATTGCGAAAGATACAAAAAGTGGCTCGATGTCCAAAATCAGCGTTGATGTGCATGCGTTCGGCCTGGGCGGCAAGTGCGGCCCCTCTACGGCGGCAGGTACCTGGGATAATGCCACCGGAAAGTTAGAGGCCGCCAATGTGCCGATTGGTGATGACTGCACAATTAAAACGGTGTCGATCAAGATGCCGCCTGATTTCAAAGTTGTTGAATGAGTTTGTCGGATTTAACTGAATTTGGCTGGAATACGAAGTTCTGCAGTTTTACCGTGACTTCGTGTTCATGGCCATTACCCCAGGCGAAATAACTCGCCATTACATGTGAGGCAAAATAATGAAAAGCTTGAAAACCCTCGTTTGTGCAACTTCGTTCGCCCTGAGCCTTGGTGCAGTGTCGATGGCCAACGCTGCCACTATCGCGCCTGCCGGCACGGCGTTCTCCACATCGGGCTCGATTACCGTTACCTCGCCCGCGTCCCTGAACCTGCCGGTGACCTGCAACATCGCCTTCACCGGTTCCGTCGCGGCGGATGGCTCGAGCGCTTCGATCACCGGCGCAACGGTCAACGGGTCCAACTCGCTGTGTGGCGTACCCAAGTTGTTGGGCCTGCCGTGGACATTGAACGTGGCAAGCGGTGGCCCTGATGCCTTCAACGGTACGGTGTCGGGCGTGAATTTCCAGATTCTCAACAATTGCTCCGCTTCGCCGGTGACCATCAATGTCGGCTTCAATAACTCCACCAACCAGTTGAAGGTGCCAAGCACACAAACCGTTGGCAACTGCAAAATTACCGCTCTGACCGCTACACCAAGCCCGGCCTTTACCGTTACCCCATAAAGGCCGTGAGCGTTTGACGTGATGATCACACGTTGAAACACGCCAGTGCCTCGCAAGGGGCACTGGCTGCGGGAGGCCAGGTCGGGACAACCGATCTCGGAGGATAAAAACAATAAGGAGTGGAGCATGAATAATAAAAAGCAACAGGCACGTACGTTGTTGAGCCTGGCCATTCTCGGCGGCCTGATCACGGCGACAGGCCACGCAAACGCCGGCGGTTTCTCGACGCCGACCTTCGGCGCTCCCGGATGGGGACGTGCCTTCGGCGGGGGCTCGCTGTTTCAGAATGATCCTTCCGCGGCCTACAACAACCCGGCCGGCATGGCGTTCATCGACCATACGATTTCTCAATTTACCGTTGATTACGCGCGCATCAACGTTAAATACAAGGGCACAGCCACGGACTACGCGGGCAACGCGCCTGCGGCGGTCGACCCTACGGATTTGAGTTCCACGCCGCGCACCGGCGATGGTGGGCAAGGCGGGTTTACCGCCTGGTTGCCAACCGGCTTCATGGTGATACCGATCAACGACCGATTCGCGTTCGGGCTGAGTCAGGTGGTGCCGATGGGGGCGCGCACCACGTGGGATCAAGACTGGATCGGTCGCGACTTTGCCGTTGATACGCGTATTGAAACGGTGGGTGTCACAGGCTCCCTGTCGTTCAAGGTCAATGACCAGTTCTCGGTGGGTGGCGGTGCCATCGTCCAGCACACCAAAGGTTTTGTAAGCCAGAATCTGGACCTGTATTCCGCAGCAGCCTTGTCGCCGGACATCGGTCTCCCGTTCCCTTCCGGAGTCGGTTCCTCGCTGATGCGGGTCAAGGTGGACAACACCTCGGTCGGCTGGTTTGCCGGTGTGGTCTGGAAGCCTACCCAATTCGATACCCTGGGCCTGAATTACCACGCGAAAATCAAGAATAAACTCGAAGGCAAGTACAGCCTGTATGCCGACGAGGCGAACAAGTCACTGATCGAAGGCGGCCTGCCGGCGCTGGCTTATCCGGGACTGGACCTCAACGTCAACGGCGCCAAGGCTTCGACACAACTGGACGTGCCCGCCAACGCCTCCATCGACTGGGTGCACCAGTTCAATGATCGCCTCACCCTGGGCGCCAGCGTCACGTGGACCCAATGGTCGTCGTTCAAGGCGCTGACATTGAAGTCCGAGGGCACGCAGCTCGTGTCGATTCCCTATAACTACAAGGATGCCTGGATGGTGTCGCTGGGTGGCGATTACAAATTCACCGACGACTTCACCTTCCGCGCCGGTGTCGCCACCGACCAGACGCCCACCCGCAACTCTACGCGTGACCCGCGTATCCCTGACGGAGACCGGATATTCGCCTCCCTGGGCTTTGGCTACAACATCCGCGCTGTTCCCGGTTTGAGCATCGATGGCGCCTATTCGCGGCAATTCGTCGAGAAGGCCAAGCTGCGGACGCACAACCAGGATCGCCTGGGTGGTGCAACGCTCGATGGTAAAGCCGACGCAAAGGGCGAGGTCGTCAGCCTGTCAGCGACTTACGCCTTCTGATGGCGCAACGGCGCGCGGCCTGTGTTCGACGGGTCGCGTAGGCGTACTTCAATAGCTATTCACACGTGACAGGCTGACCCGTTCAGCCCGTTATTTTCTCGCCAAAGCATTAAATAAAAATTTCAAAACAAAATTTGAATTTGTCTTTGGGAGTTTGTAGTGTGGCTCTAAGCCGCCGCTCGATCCGAGCGGTCCGTGAGTGTCATGCCCTGGATCAAGTAGAGGTATCCCCATGGTTATCTGGTTATTGGTGGGTTTCGCCGCAGCGATTGCCCTGGCGTATCGACAAGCTGCTGCCATCTTGTGGCTGGGCGCGGGCCTGGCATGGCTGGCTGTTGGCTATCTGTGCAACGTGGTGGCCGCATTTGGTGCCAGCGTCGCGGCGGTGCTGGTGCTGCTGCCGGGCGTGGTGCTGGCGATCAAACCCCTGCGCCGTGTGCTGTTGACCGGCAAGGCCCTGAAGCTGTTTCGTACGATCATGCCGGCGATGTCCGACACCGAGCGTGCGGCCATTGAGTCCGGCACCGTGTGGTGGGATGCCGAGCTGTTCAGCGGCAAGCCCGACTGGCAGCGCCTGTTGCAAGCCGCACCGGCCAGCCTGAGTGCCGAAGAGCAGGCGTTTCTCGACAACGAAGTGGAAACCCTGTGCGACATCGCCAATGACTGGGAAACCACTCAGGTGTGGCAGGACATGTCCCCCGAGGGCTGGCAGTACACCAAGGACGCGGGCTTTCTCGGCATGATCATTCCCAAGCAGTACGGCGGCAAGGGCTTCTCCCACTATGCGCACTCCCAGGTGGTGATGAAACTGTCAACCCGCTGTTCGGCGGCGGCCATTTCGGTGATGGTGCCCAATTCCCTGGGCCCCGCTGAACTGTTGCTGCATTACGGCACCGACGCCCAGCGCAACTACTACCTGCCGCGTCTGGCGCGGGGCGAGGATATCCCATGCTTTGCGCTGACCAGCCCGTATGCCGGCTCCGACGCCGGCGCAATTCCCGACGTGGGCATCGTGTGCAAAGGCCTGCACGAAGGTGAGCAGGTGCTGGGCTTCAAGGTGACCTGGGACAAGCGCTACATCACTCTCGGCCCGATTGCCACGGTGCTGGGCCTGGCCTTCCGCGCCGAAGACCCGGACGGTCTGCTCGGTGCCGCCGGTTCCCTGGGCATTACCTGCGCGTTGATTCCCACCTCCCATCCGGGCGTGAACAGCGGTCGGCGCCATTGGCCGTTGAACGCGGTGTTCCAGAACGGCCCGACCACCGGCAAGGATGTGTTCATTCCGCTGGAGTGGGTGATCGGCGGCCGCGAACAAGTCGGCAACGGCTGGCGCATGCTGATGGAATGCCTGGCGGCGGGCAGGGCGATTTCGCTGCCCTCGGCCAATGTCGGCCTGGGCAAAGTGGCGGTACGGGGCACCACCGCTTACGCGGCGATGCGTAAACAGTTCGGCCTGCCCATCGGCAAGTTCGAAGGGGTGCAGGCGCCGTTGGCACGCATGGCCGGGCATTTGTATGCCTGTGATGCGGTGCGCAAGGTGTCGGTGGCGTCCCTGGATGCGGGCGAGAAACCCTCGGTGATCTCGGCCATTGCCAAATACCACGTCACCGAGCGCGCCCGCATGATCGTCAACGATGGCATGGACATCGTCGCCGGCAAGGGCATCTGCATGGGGCCCAACAACTTCCTGGCCCGTGCCTATCAGCAAAGCCCCATCGCCATCACGGTGGAAGGCGCGAACATCATGACCCGCTGCCTGATCATCTACGGCCAGGGCCTGATCCGCTGCCATCCCTATGTGTTCCGCGAGATGGAAGCGGCGCGCCAGCCGGATCGGCGCAAGGCACTGGAGGCGTTCGACAGCGCGATGTTCGGCCATGTGAGCTTTGTATTGGCCAACACCGTGCGTGCGGCGGTGCATGCATTGACCGGTGGCCGGTTGCTGTCTGCCCCGGCCAAGACCGACCCGGCGCTGGCGTCCTACTATCGTCAGGCCAATCGCCTGTCGGTGGTGCTGGCGCTGGTCTCGGACATTTCCATGGGCGTGCTGGGCGGTGCCCTCAAGCGCAAGGAAAGCATCACCGGGCGCCTGGGCGATATTCTTTCGCAGCTCTACATTCTGTCCTGCGTGCTCAAGCGCTTCGAGGATGACGGTCGGCCCCAGGCGGACCTGCCGCTGGTGCATTGGGCGGCCCAGGATGCCTTGCTGCGCGCCCATGAAGCCCTGGCTGAAGTGCTCGACAATTACCCCTCGAAAGTCGCTGCCGGGGTGCTGCGCGGTTTGAGCTTTCCGTTCGGCATTCCCTTGCATAAACCGTCGGATCGCCTGTTGGCCCAGGTCGCCGATGTGGTGCAGGTCCCCGGCGAGACCCGCGACCGGCTGCTGGCCAATTCCTACATCCCCCGGCCGGAAATCGACAAGCTGGCCTATGGCGAGCTGGGACTGCGCCTGTTGCCCCAGGTTGAGCTGATTGAGGCACGGCTCAAGCCCGCCATCAAGCAAGGCCTGCTTGAGCCGATGCCGATTTCCGCCGTGGCCTTTACCGACTGGCGCGTCAAGGCGCGGGCGCTGGATTTGATCAGCGACGACGAAGAGGCCTTGCTCGCACGCTATGTGGAATACGCCGACCACGCTATCCAGGTCGACGATTTCCCGCAGGACTTCGGTTTGCTGGAGGCCCTGCAACAGCGCAAGCAAGCATTGGAGCCCGCCGCCAAGCGTCGCGCCAGCCAAAGCGAAAATGCGTCGGTCAATTAATCCAAATGCGGTCCCAATGTGGGAGGGGGCTTGCCCCCGATGGCGGTCTAACAGGTGCATCTGTGTGGGCAGACACACCGCTATCGGGGGCAAGCCCCCTCCCACAGGTGACCGGGTTTCCACGGCAGGATTGTGTTGTGAATGGATCTATCTATGAGTGACAGCTACCTTTCTTTCGTCAACTCCCCCTGGGGCCGTCGCCTGGCCCAGGCCGTCGGCTTGCCGCAACCTCTGCCGCTGCAACGCCACCGCAGTGGCCAGCAGGGCCTGGCCAACCCGGTGATCCTCGCCGGGGCAGGGCGCCTGGCGGAGCAGGTGCAACGCCTCTTCACCAGCACCGATACCGTCGCCGCCACCCCGGCCACTCTCAGGGCGCCGTCCACGGTGAAGGTGCAGGGCGCGGTTTTCGATGCCACCGGCGTGACAGACCCGCAGCACCTGGACGAGCTCTACCGGTTCTTTCACGCCAATGCCAAGCGCCTGGGCCAACACGCGCGCGTGGTGGTACTCGGCACTGCGCCGGAACACTGCCAGGACTTGCCCCAGGCCGTCGCCCAGCGCGCGCTCGAAGGGTTGGCACGCTCGCTGGCCAAGGAGCTGCGCCGGGCAATTACCGTGCAATTGATCTACGTGGCGCCTGGCGCCGAAGACGCGCTGGACAGCAGCCTGCGCTTCTTTCTGTCGCGTCGTTCGGCCTATGTGTCGGGGCAAGTGGTACGCCTGGAAAAACCGCTGGACGACGCGCTGAGTGTTAATTGGGACAGGCCGTTCGCCGGCCGGCGCGCCCTGGTCACCGGTGCCTCGCGGGGCATCGGCCTGGCCATTGCCCAGGTGTTGGCGCGCGACGGTGCCCATGTGGTGTGTGTCGACGTGCCCCAGGCCCAGCAGGCGCTGCAACAGGCCGCCGACAGCGTGAGCGGCTCGGCGCTGCCCCTGGACATCACCGCGCCAGATGCCGTCGCGTTATTGCTGGCGCATGTCGGCCAGTACGGCGCCTTCGATGTGGTGGTGCACAACGCCGGGATTACCCGCGACAAGACCATTGCCAAAATGACCGAAGCTGCCTGGCGCAGTGTGCTGGCGGTCAATCTTGAAGCGCCGTTGCAGCTCAGCCAGGCGCTGCTGGATAACCAGGGCCTGAACCCCGGCGGGCGTATCGTGTGCGTGTCGTCGATTTCCGGGATTGCCGGCAACCTCGGGCAGAGCAACTACGCCACTTCCAAGGCCGGGGTGATCGGTCTGGTGCAGGGCCTGGCCCCGCAGGCGGCGGCGCGGCAGGTAACGGTGAATGCGGTGGCGCCAGGCTTTATCGAAACGCAGATGACCGCGAAAATTCCGCTGATGATCCGCGAAGCCGGGCGGCGCATGAATTCCCTGTCCCAGGGCGGGCAACCGATCGACGTGGCCGAGACCATCGCCTGGCTGGCCCATCCCGCCTCGGGTGGAATCACTGGCCAGGTAGTGCGGGTGTGCGGCCAAAGCCTGCTGGGAGCCTGAGCCATGGACTATGTAACGCAGATTATCGACCCGCCGCCCTCGCGCGCCCAACTATTGCTCGACGGCGTGCGCGGCTTGCGCAAGCCCAAGTCCGACGCCGCGCCGCCATTGCCCAGGGAGCGCCTGGTGCGGCCGGCGGTGGAACTGTCGGGCGCCGCCATCACCGCTTATGGCCGCGCCTGTGGCTTTCGCCGCGAGCAGGGCGTGCCGCTGTCCTATCCCCATGTGCTGGCGTTCCCGCTGCACTTGATGCTGCTGACCCGCCCCAGCTTTCCGTACCCGGCCAGCGGCATGGTGCACCTGGCCAATCGCATTCGCCAGCATCAACGCTTGCACGAAGGTCAGGCGCTGCGCCTGGAAGTATTTTGCGAGCGTTGGGTCGCTCATCCCAAGGGGCAGGCGTTGAGCATCGCCACCCGTGCCTACGGCGCGGAGGCCCTGGTGTGGGAAAGCGACAGCCTGTACCTGCGCCGCGAGGTGAAAAATCCCGTCGGGGAGCTGTGGGCGGATGCACTGCCGTTGCAGGAAGAGGGTTTGCTGCGCACCCAGCGCTGGGTCCTGCCCGCCGACCTGGGGCGCCGTTTTGCCAAGGTCTCGGGAGACTTCAATCCGATTCATACGTCGGTCATGGGCGCGAAGATTTTCGGCTTTCGCCGCGCCATCGCCCACGGCATGTGGACCTTGGGTCGGGCGCTGGCCGCCCAGCAGCCACCGGGTGGGCTGGACCGCGCCGAGGCCCATTGCGATTTCAAGTTGCCGATCTTCCTGCCCGGCCAGGTCGCCCTGTGGAGTCACCCTGTGACCGGCCCGCTGCGCGAGTTCGAAGTGCGCAATGTCGCTGGCGACAAACCGCATATGCGCGGGTTGTTTATGTGGGATCAATCGCCTGGAATGAGAGCCTTGCATGAGTGAATACAGCTTCAATCCGCCCCCGAGCCGACGCGTGGCGATCATCGGCGGTAATCGCCTGCCGTTTGCCCGTTCCAATACCGTCTATGCCCATGAGACCAATCAGGACTTGCTGGTGGCCGCACTGCAGGGCCTGGTGGACCGCTACAACCTGCACGGCCAGTGCCTGGGTGAGTTCGCCGCCGGTGCGGTGATCAAGCATTCGCGCGATTTCAACCTGGCCCGTGAGTCACTGCTGTCGACGACATTGTCCGCGCAGACGCCCGCCTACGATGTGCAGCAAGCCTGCGGCACGGGGCTGGAGGCCGCATTGCTGGTGGCCAATAAAATCGCCCTCGGCCAGATCGAAGTGGGCATTGCCGGGGGCGCCGACACCACCTCCGACGCGCCCATCGGCATCAATGAATCCCTGCGCCACACCTTGCTCCAGGCCAATCGGGCCAAGGGCCTGGGCGATAAACTCAAGACCCTGTTGAAGGTGCGCCCGTCGATGTTGTTCAAACCGTTGCTGCCGCGCAATGGCGAGCCACGCACCGGCCTGTCCATGGGCGAGCACTGCGAGGAAATGGCCAAGCGTTGGCAGATCAAGCGCCTGGCCCAGGATGAGTTGACCCTTGCCAGTCATCAACGCCTCGACGCGGCCTATCAGCGCGGTTTCTTCGACGACCTGATCAGCCCCCATCGGGGCCTCGCACGGGACAACAACCTGCGCGCCGACATCAGCCTGGAAAAACTCGCCGGCCTGGCACCGGCCTTCGACCGCCACAACGGCACGCTCACCGCCGGCAACTCGACGCCCCTTACCGACGGTGCCTCGGTGGTGCTGCTCGCCAGTGAAGACTGGGCCGCGGCCAATGGCTGGCCGGTGCTGGCCTACCTGCGCACCGGCGAAACGGCGGCGGTGAATTTCGTCGACGGCACTGAAGGCCTGTTGATGGCCCCGGCCTACGCCGTACCGCGCATGCTCAAGCGCGAAGGCCTGGGCTTTGCCGACTTTGATTTCTTCGAGATCCATGAAGCGTTCGCCGCCCAGGTGCTGTGCACGCTCAAGGCCTGGGAAGACCCGGACTACTGCCGCGAGCGTCTGGGCCTGGACACGCCGCTGGGCGCTATCGACCGCAGCAAAATGAACGTCAACGGTGGTTCGCTGGGCTGCGGCCATCCGTTTGCCGCCACCGGTGGCCGGCAACTGGCGGCGCTGGCCAAGGCCATCCATGAGCGCGGTGGCGGTCGCGGGTTGATCTCGATCTGTGCGGCGGGCGGGTTGGGTATCACCGCCATCGTCGAAAAGTAGCCTCATCCACAACAACAAGAAGGACACTGCCATGAACGCCATCAGCCTGGAACAGACCGAACGCATCTGGTTGAACGCCTACCTGCCCGGCGTGCCGGCGGACATCGATGCGGCCATCGAGGATTACCCCTCATTGCGCGAAGTGTTCCTGGAGCACCTGGAAAAATTCCGCGAGCGCGTGGCCTATGTCAGCATCGGCACGCCAATGACCTACGCCGATTGGAACACCCAGGGCCACGCCTTCGCCGCCTGGCTGCAGGGCCAGGGGGTGAAGAAGGGCGACCGTGTCGCGCTGATGATGCCCAATTGCTTGCAGTACCCGATCTGCCTTCTGGGCACGATCCTGGCCGGCGCGGTGGTGGTCAACGTCAATCCGTTGTACACCCCCCATGAACTCAAGCACCTGCTCAAGGACAGCGGCGCCGAGACCGTGGTGATCTTCGAAAACTTCGCCCACACCCTGGAAAAAGTCGTGTCCGGCAGCAGCGTCAAGCGCGTGGTAGTGGCGGCCATCGGCGATTTGCTCGGTACCTTCAAGGGCGCGGCGATGAACTTCATCCTGCGCAGCGTGCAAAAGCAGGTGCCTGCTTTCAGGTTGGAAGGTTCTGTGCGTTTCAACCAAGTGCTCAAGCAGGGGCGGGCGCTGACGTACCTGCCGGTCAGTCTGGACCGCGATGAGCTGGCCTTCCTGCAATATACCGGCGGCACCACCGGCGATGCCAAGGGCGTGATGCTCAGCCATCGCAATATCATCGCCAACCTGTTGCAGGCCAAGGCCTGGGTCGGCGACCAGCTGGACCAGGACAAGCAGGAAACCAACGTGACCCTGCTGCCGCTGTACCACATCTTTTCCCTGACGGTGAACTGCCTGATGTTCATGTGCCTGGGCGGGCGCAATATCCTCATCGCCAATCCCCGGGACGTGAAACGGGTGCAGATGATCCTGCGCAAGGAGCGCTTCAACGGTATCGCCGGGGTCAACACGCTGTTCAACGGTCTGCTGGAGAACAAGGAATTCTGTGCGCGGGACTTTTCCGACCTGCGCCTGGTGATCGCCGGAGGCATGGCCACGCACACGGCAGTGGCCAAGCGCTGGAAGGAGGTCACCGGGGTGCCGATTGTCGAGGGCTACGGGCTGACCGAATGTTCACCGGTGGTGAGCATCAGCCCCATCGACATTCATCGTATGCGCGAAATGGCGTTCACCGGCAGCATTGGCGTGCCGTTGCCGTCGACCTGGGTGCGTTTCATGCGTGAAGACGGTGAATTGGCCGAGGTCGGCGAGCCGGGTGAATTGCAGGTGCGCGGGCCGCAAGTGATGCAGGGCTACTGGAAGCGCCCGAAGGAAACCGCCGAGGTGCTGGACGCTGACGGCTGGTTGTCCACCGGTGATATCGGGGTGATGGATGAACGCGGTTACATCCGCCTGGTGGACCGCAAGAAGGACATGATCCTGGTCTCGGGCTTCAACGTGTACCCCAATGAAATCGAAGACGTGGTGGCGCTGCACCCAGGTGTGGCGGAAGTGGCGGCGATTGGCGTGGAAGATGGCGTGACCGGCGAGCGGGTCAAGATCATCGTGGTACGCAAGGACCTGAACCTGACCCAGGAGCAGATACTCGCCCATTGCCGGGAATACCTGACCGGGTACAAGGTGCCCAGGTATGTGGAGTTTCGCACCACGGAGTTGCCCAAGACCACCGTCGGCAAGGTGCTACGCCGAGCCCTGCGCTGATACTGAAGGTGACGCAGACCAAATGTGGGAGGGGGCTTGCCCCCGATAGCGGTGTGTCAATCACCGAATCACTGGCTGACCCACCGCCATCGGGGGCAAGCCCCCTCCCACATTTAGATCGAGTTCACCTGGACCCAGCGTTCTTCTTTGGACGCCATCCGAATCGCCGTCGCCAACCGCTCCACCGCCCACGCCGCCTCAAAATCAGTGCCATCGCCGCCTTGCCCCGCCAGCGCCATGATCAGCTCCTGTACCTCCAATGTCTTAAGCTCGTTGTAACCCAACTGATGCCCCGCCGCCGGGCTGAACGCGGCATAACCGGGCAGGGCGGGGCCGGCGAGCAGACGCTGGAAACCGTCCTGGCCGACGCGGCACAGGCGCAATTCGTTCAAGCGCTCCTGATCGAACGCGAGCGTGCCCAGGGTGCCGCTGATTTCAAAACTCAGGTGGTTTTTGTAGCCGTGCTTGAGCCAACTGCTGCTGACCGTGCCGCGCGCGCCGTTGGCAAAGCGCAGCAGGGCGTGCACCTGGTCATCCACGGCGATGGATTTCAGCTCGAGGCTGCCTTTGAAGGCCGGCCGTTGCGCGTGGACGGTCTGGGTATCGGCGCACACGCTGACCACTTCGCCCACCAGATAATGGGCCATCGACAGCAAATGGCTGCCGAGGTCCGCCAGCGCGCCGCCTGCGTGTTCCACCTCACAGCGCCATGACCAGGGCGAGGTCGGATCGGCCATGAAGTCTTCGCTGAACTCGCCCTGGAAACTGATGATTTCGCCCAGCTCGCCGCTGGCAATCATCTGTCGCGCGAGCACGATCATCGGGTTGTGCTGGTAGTTGTAGCCGACGCGCGTCACCACCCCTGCCGCGCTGGCCGCGCGACGCATCGCATCGGCCTGCTCCAGGCTGACCGCCAGCGGCTTCTCGCAATACACCGCCTTGCCCGCCGCAATCGCGGCCATGGCCATGGGGTAATGCAGGTGGTTGGGCGTGGTGATGGCCACCACATCGACCCTGGGGTCGTCGATCAGCGCCTGCCAGTCGGCATGGGCCTGGGCAAACCCCCAGGCACTGGCGCAGCGTTGCGCGCGCTCGGCGTCGGCATCGGCCAGCGCCGCGAGTGCAAGCGTGACCGGCAGTTCGAACACCGCCCGGGCGTTGTTGAACGCCAGCGCGTGGGCGCGCCCCATGAAGCCTGTGCCGATCAAGCCGATTCCGAGTTCACGCATCGCCGTGGTCCTTTGGATTATTGTTTTCAGGAAGCGTATTAATGGAATAAATATTCTCAAAACTCAATAGATGGAATAAAAATTCATTTGATGTGCAGCGCTCACCATGCGCAGGCGAATCATCATTTCAGCTGATGCAGGGATATTCAGCTTGTGGCCAAATGCCGTCAGTTAACAAAAGATAACGTAGCACCGATTGTCAGACGATTCGAAAGCCCGATAGGATGGCCCGTGCTTGCCCCAGGCGCTCTAGATTGCAGGTTTCAGAGCCCCGCGCCAGGCAACACGACCTAACAATAATAAATGGGAGAAAGGTCTATGAGTGAGCCTGTCATGGGTTGGGTTGTTTGCCGCCCACGCGCCGCACGCAAGCTTGCGTTGCTGGCCACAGCGCTCTCGCTGTTTGGGGCCGTCGCATTGCCGACGGTCGTCCAGGCCGCCAGCGATACCACTTTTGCGATTGAATCCCCCAAGGCCGCCAAAGGCCTGATGATCGATGTCGTGCATGCCGGCCAGCGCCTGGTGGCGGTGGGTGATCGCGGGCACATCCTCTATTCCGATGACCAGGGCAGCACCTGGGCCCAGGCCAAAGTCCCCACCCGGCAACTGCTCACGGCGGTGTTTTTCGTCGATGCCAAGCACGGCTGGGCGGTTGGCCATGATGCGCAGATCCTGGTCAGCAGCGACGGTGGCGCCAGTTGGTCCCAGCAATACCAGGACCTCAAGCGCGAAGCACCGCTGCTCGACGTATGGTTCAACGATGCCAATCACGGCCTGGCCGTAGGCGCCTACGGTGCGCTGATCGAGACCACCGATGGCGGCAAGACCTGGGAAGACGTCAGCGACCGCCTCGACAACGAAGACCAGTTCCACCTCAATGCGATTGCCTCGATCAAGGACGCCGGCCTGTTTATCGTGGGGGAGCAGGGCAGCATGTTCCGCTCCAGCGATGACGGCCAGACCTGGGAAAAACTCGAAGGCCCCTACGAGGGCTCGTTGTTTGGCGTGATCGCCACCGCTCAGCCGCGCACCCTGCTGGCCTACGGCCTGCGCGGCAACCTTTACCGTTCCACCGACTTTGGCGGCACCTGGGAGCCGGTCGAGTTGAATGCCGCCCGTGGCGCCCTCGAATTCGGGCTGTCAGGGGCGACCTTGCTCGATGACGGTTCCATCGTCGTGGTGGGTAATGGCGGCAGTGTGGTGGTCAGCCACGACGATGGCCAGACCTTCAGCGTATTCAACCGCCCGGACCGGATTTCGCTTTCAGCGGTGACGGCGGCAGGCAATGGCAACTTGATTCTGGTCGGGCAGGGCGGCGTTCGCGTCGCGACAGCTGCTGGCGCCGAACCGACGAAACAATAAGAAAAAGGCGGAAAGCATGAGCAGTCATCACAACGATAAAGCGACCTTTCTTGAGCGCCTGATCTTCAACAATCGCCCGGCAGTGATCCTCATCTGCCTGCTGGTGAGTGTCTTCCTGTTCTGGCAGGCGACGTTGATTCGCCCCTCCACCAGCTTTGAAAAGATGATCCCCCTCAAGCACCCCTTCATCGAAAAGATGATGGAGCACCGCAATGACTTGGCCAACCTGGGCAATACCGTGCGCATTTCGGTCGAGGCCAGGGACGGCGACATCTTCACCAGGGAGTACATGGAGACCCTGAGGCAGATCAACGACGAGGTGTTCTACATCTCCGGCGTCGACCGCTCGGGCCTCAAGTCGCTGTGGAGCCCTAGCGTACGCTGGACCGAAGTGACCGAGGAAGGCTTCGCCGGCGGTGAAGTGATCCCGCAGAGCTACAACGGCTCGCCGCAAAGTCTCGATCAACTGCGCAACAACGTGCTCAAGTCAGGCCAGGTCGGGCGCCTGGTCGCTAACGATTTCAAGTCGAGCATCGTCGATATCCCGCTGCTGGAGTCCTACCCGGACCCCCAGGACCAGGGCAAGTTGCTGGCCCTGGACTATCGCAAGTTCTCCCATGAACTCGAAGACAAGATCCGCGACAAGTTCGAAGCCCAGAACCCCAACGTCAAGATCCACATTGTCGGCTTTGCGAAAAAGGTCGGCGACCTGATCGATGGCCTGGTGATGGTGGTGCTGTTCTTCGGTGTTGCGTTCGTCATCACCCTGATTCTGCTGCTGTGGTTCACCAATTGCCTGCGCAGCACCATTGCCGTGTTGAGCACGACGTTGGTGGCGGTGGTCTGGCAACTGGGGCTGATGCACTTCTTCGGTTTCGGGCTGGACCCGTACTCGATGCTGGTGCCGTTCCTGATCTTCGCCATCGGCATCTCTCATGGCGTGCAGAAGATCAACGGCATCGCCCTGCAATCCAGCGAGGCGGACAACGCCTTGACTGCCGCACGGCGCACCTTCCGGCAACTGTTCCTGCCGGGGATGATCGCGATCCTCGCTGACGCCGTGGGCTTTATCACGCTGCTGATCATCGACATCGGCGTGATCCGCGAACTGGCCATCGGCGCGTCCATCGGCGTGGCGGTGATCGTGTTCACCAACCTGATTCTGCTGCCGGTGGCGATTTCCTATGCGGGCATCAGCAACCGCGCCATCGAACGCAGTAAAAAGGACGCGCACCGCGATCATCCGTTCTGGCGCCTGCTATCGAAATTCGCCAGCGCCAAAGTTGCCCCGGTGTCGATCCTGCTGGCCCTGGTCGCCTTTGGCGGCGGCCTCTGGTACAGCCAGAACCTGAAGATCGGCGACCTCGACCAGGGCGCGCCGGAACTGCGCCCGGATTCGCGCTACAACAAAGACAACAACTTCATCATCAGCAACTACTCCACCAGCTCCGACGTGCTGGTGGTGATGGTCAAGACCAAGGCTGAAGGCTGCTCGCGCTATGAAGCCATGGCGCCCATCGACCAGTTGATGTGGAAGATGCAGAACACCGAGGGCGTGCAGTCGGCGATCTCGCTGGTGACCGTGTCCAAGCAGATGATCAAGGGCATGAACGAGGGCAACCTGAAATGGGAAACCCTGTCGCGCAACCCGGACGTGCTGAACAACTCCATCGCCCGCGCCGATGGCCTGTACAACAACAATTGCTCGCTGGCGCCGGTGCTGGTGTTCCTCAACGACCACAAGGCCGAGACCCTGGACCGTGCGGTGCATGCGGTGCAGGACTTCGCCAGGGAGAACAACAAGGACGGCCTGGAATTCATCCTCGCCGCCGGTAATGCCGGGATCGAGGCGGCCACCAACGAGGTGATCAAGGAGTCGGAGCTGATCATCCTGATCCTGGTGTACCTGTGCGTGGCGACCATGTGCATGATCACCTTCCGCTCCTGGGCGGCGACCCTGTGTATTGTGCTGCCGCTGGTACTGACCTCGGTGCTGGGCAACGCGCTGATGGCGTTCATGGGCATCGGCGTCAAGGTCGCGACCTTGCCGGTGGTGGCCCTGGGCGTCGGCATCGGCGTGGATTACGGCATCTACATCTACAGCCGCCTGGAAAGCTTCCTGCGCGCCGGCCTGCCGCTGCAAGAGGCGTATTACCAGACGCTCAAGTCCACCGGTAAAGCCGTGCTGTTCACCGGTCTGTGCCTGGCCATCGGCGTGTGCACCTGGATCTTCTCGGCGATCAAGTTCCAGGCCGACATGGGCCTGATGCTGACCTTCATGCTGCTGTGGAACATGTTCGGCGCGTTGTGGCTGCTGCCGGCACTGGCGCGGTTCCTGATCAAACCGGAAAAGCTGGCGGGGCAGAAGGGCAACTCGTTGTTTGCGCACTGAACTGTAGGAGCGAGGGGGACGCCTAGTTCTTGCTCGCGAAAAACGTCAACGATAACGCGTGCATTCTGGATAAATGCGCTGTCTGTGAGTTCTTCGCGAGCAAGCTCGCTCCTACATTATTGCTTTGGGCTATCATTGCGACCTTCCTCGTAAATGATTGACTGCCATGACTGCCGACACTCTGACCACCGCCCTTGCCACCAGCGACATGCTCATCATCAACGGGCTGCACGCCTTCGACTTCACGCTGGACCGGCAGTTGCTGATCGAAAGCATGGACGGTCGGGAACTCAAGCGGTGGACCTTCAGTCCAGAACAACTGGAGGCGGCGACCTTTGATGACAGCCTGCAAAGCTGGGTGCTGTGTAATGACGACGGTGAACACCGTCTGGTCTGCCTGAGCGCCATCCAGGGCGACAACAATAACGATGAGGACGAAGCAGATGATGCGTAAATTCTGGCCCCTGTTGATGGCCGGCAGTGTCGGCGCGATGTCGGTGCAGGCCGCACCGGCCGACACTTATGAACTGCTGGTCGGCAGCTATACCGCCGGCAGCAGTGAAGGGATCTACCGCCTGCAATTCGACAGCCGCACCGGGCAGTTCAGCGGCAAGCCGGTGCTGGCGGCGAAAACCGCCAACCCGTCCTGGCTGACGCTCTCCAAAGACCAGAAGCAGCTGTTTGTGGTCAACGAAAACGGCCCGGGCCAGGACGATGTGGTCGGGCGCGTCAGCAGCTACCGCATTGATCCGCAGAATTATCAGCTCACCCTGATCAACCAGGTGCAGAGCCTGGGCAATGAGCCGACTCATTCCAGCGTGGCCGCCGACGGGCGTTATCTGTTTGTCGCCAACTATTCGGTGGTGGAAGACCCGGGCGGCAGCCTGGCGATTTTGCCGCTGGACAGCGACGGCAAGCTGTCGGCCCCGGTGCAGTTGAGCGGGCACCCGGCCAGCGGTGTGAACCCTGAACGCCAGGCTTCCAACCACGTGCATTCGGTGGTGTCGTCGCCGGACGGCAAGTATGTATTCGTGCAGGACCTGGGTGCGGACAAAGTGTTTGCCTACCGCTACGACCCCAAGGCCAACCATGAACTGCCGCTGACCCCGGCCGAGCCGGCCGCCGTGCAACTGCCACCGGGCAGCGGTCCGCGCCACTTGCTGTTCAGCGCCGATGGCAAGCATGCCTGGCTGACCACCGAGATGAGCGCCCAGGTGGCGGTCTTCGACTACAACGATGGCAAGCTTGCGCAGACCCAGTTGGTGGATTTCGCCGCCGGCCAGCCGGTATCCGATAAAGCCGGCGCTGCGCTGCATGCCTCCAGCGACGGCAAGTTCCTCTACGTCAGCAACCGTGGTACGGCCAATCAGCTTGTGGTGTTCAGCATCGACCCGGCCACCGCGAACCTCAAGGAAATCCAGCGCCGCTCGGTCGAAGGCGACCACCCGCGCGAGTTCAGCCTGGACCCGAGCGGCAAGTTCCTGCTGATCGCCAACCAGAAAAGCAATGAAATCGTGGTGGTTGAACGCGACCCCAAGACCGGCCTGCTGGGTAAAACCGTGCAGAAATTGCCGATCGATGCGCCCAGCGACCTCAAGTTCCTGGTGCGTCAATAAGCCACAGGCCCCGAAAGCCGGGGCCTGACCTTCACTATTAATTTTATTGATGACGGCTACTGTTTCAAAGCATTTCTAAGCTTCAACCCTCGGGCGTAAGTTGGCTTCCAAGGCCTCCCGGCCACCAAAACCAACGCACACGAGGGTTACCGTCATGAACTTCAATCTCTTCTCGATCATCGCCGCTTCCGCCGTTTCCGCGACCGTTGCCCTGCCTGCGGCAGCCAGCGTGGAAGTCACCGGCAAAAAATCCGGCACCACTGCCTATACCCAGAAGTACCTGCAACAAAGCGCCAACTTCTATGCTGCGCTGGATCACAAGACCCAGGGCTAACAAAGATCAACCTGTGGGAGGGGGCTTGCCCCCGATTGCGGTGGGTCAGCTACAGATAAGCAGACTGACACATTGCCATCGGGGGCAAGCCCCCTCCCACAGGTTGATTGATGTTGGTTTCAGGGTTTTGCCATCACCGCGATAAATAGCTGCGACTCCAGAATCCGCTGCAGCCACGCCTGAAGCCGTGGATACGGCGCCCCCGCAAACCATTCACGATCCACATGGGCGAACTGTCGCACGAACGGCACCACCGCCGCGTCCGCCAGACTCATGCGCTCTGCAAGCAAGTAGTCATGGTCCCCCAGCAAGTCCTCCAGCATCTGCAGGAACACCTCACCCTCGGCCCGATAATGTTCCATCGGTTGTTCGGGGTAGCGCTCGGCGTACTTGTATCGATTCAAGTGATGTTTGAACACTTGGTCATTCTCGGCAATCAACGCCAGCACCGCAGGGTCGCCTTGCAGCAGCCAATCGTTGGGATCGTTCTGAGCCAGCGCCCATTGCATGATCTCCAGGCTTTCCTCGATGACCCGGCCGTCAAGGCTCAACACCGGCACGGTGCCCTTGGGCGACAACGCCAGCATGGCGGCGGGTTTGGCCTTGAGGCTCACCTCGACGATCTCCACCGGTACGCCTGAATAACGCAACGCCAACCGCGCGCGCATGGCATAGGGGCAGCGCCGGAACGAGTACAGCAGCGCCTCGCTCACTTGACCTCCAGGGTGCTCAAGCCATTGCCCTGGCGCTTGACCTGGATCTGCACCGGGATGCGTTCGTGCATTTCCTGCACGTGGGAAATTACCGCCACCTTGCGCCCCTGGGCCTGCAAACCGTCCAGGGCGTCCATCGCCAGTTGCAGGGATTCGGGGTCGAGGCTGCCGAAACCTTCGTCGATAAACAGCGACTCGATCTTCAAGGTACTGGACGCCATCGACGCCAGACCCAGGGCGAGCGCCAGGGAGACGAGGAAGGTTTCACCGCCCGACAGCGAGTGCACCGAGCGCAGTTCGTCGCCCATCTCGGTGTCCATCACCAGCAGGCCAAGCATGCTGCCGCCGCGTTTAAGGCGGTAGCGGCGCACCAGCTGGCGCAATTGCACGTTGGCGTGGTGCACCAGCAGGTCGAGGTTGTAGGCCTGGGCGATTTTGCGGAACGTGTCGCCGGTGGCCGAACCGATCAGCGCATTCAGGCGGGCCCAACGCTGCCATTGGTCATAGGCCTTGGCGATCTGCTCGGCCAGGGCGTGGTTGGCGTCCTGGCGCCGCTGGTCTTCGGCCTGACGGGCGCGCAGTTCGGCGCAGTGTTTCTCGCCCTCGGCCAGTTGCTGGTTGAGCGCGGCAAGGCTGTTGTCCAGCTGCTCGGTGTCCAGGTTGCCGTTGTGCAAGGCCTGATGTTCGGCCAGGCGCTGTTCGCGCTCCTGCAGCAATACACCGGCTTGTTCGACGGCTTTTTCGCGGGTGTGCAACTGCTGGCGCAGGTCCGTGACCTGGGCCTCGTCGAAGGCCAGCAGGCGGGTCAGGCCTTGGTCATCCAGCTCGGGATGCGCGGCGCGCCACGCAGTGATGCGCGTGTCCAGGGCTTGTCGCTCCGTCTCGAGCGCTTGCTGACGTTCCAGCAGGGCCTTGAGATCGGCGACCAGTTGCACCAGCGCGGTGTGCACCGCGTGCAGTTCCTGGCTGGCGTCGGCTTCGCTTTGGCGCGCCTGGCTGACGGCCTGGTCCAACTGCTGTTGCCACTGTTCGGCGCTCTCGTGCGCACCGAGCAAGTCGCTGAGTTTGGCCTGGGCGTCGTGTTGCTGGGAGCAGAGCTGCGCGACCTGCAGATTCAGGGCTTCTGACTGCTGCTGGCGATGCTGCTGATGGGTCTGTTGTTTTTCGATGGCCTGCTGGCGCTCTTGCTGCTCGGCCAGCTCATCGCGCTGATGGCCCAGTTGTTCGAGACGCTGGCTGACCTGCTGGTCGAGTTGCAGGAAGGTCGCCGCTGGCTCACTGCGCAAGCCTTCCAGGGTGGCGGCGGGCAACAGGCTGGCGAAGCTGGCAAGCTCCGTATCGAGGCGCTCGCGGTCACTGGCCAGGGCGCGCTGCTGGTCGAGCAACAATTGTCGGGCCTGCTGGCTCGCGTCCTGGGCGGCCTGCAATTGCTGCTGCAAACGCCCGGCGTTTTGTTGCAGGTTGAGCAGGGCGCCCTGGCGCTGTTCGTCCTGGGCGATGCTTTGCGTCAGTTGCGCCAGTTGCTGGGCCAGCCAGTCGGTGCGCTTGACCGCGTCCTGATTCAACAGCGTCGCGTACAGTGGGTGCGCTTCAAGGCTTGGCGCCAACGCCTGCTGCTGCAGCGCCAGCTGTTCCTGTTGGGCTAAAAATTCCTTTTGCTGGGCGATCAGCCCACCCACTTCGCCGCGTAGCTCGGTGAGTTTTTCCTTGAGGCGGTCGACGGCTTGCTGCGCTGTGGCCTCTTCGCTTTCATCGTGGCGACCCAGGCTCTGCAACAGCGCTTCGGGCTGGTGATAGGGATGTTCGTGGCTGCCGCAGACCGGGCAGGGCTGGCCATCCTGCAACTGTTCGCGCAGTTCCTCGACGCTGGCACTGCGGGCCAGGCGCTGGCGCTCCAGCAGTTGCTTGGTCACCGTCAGGGTTTGCTCGGCCACCGTCAGTTCGGCTTTGGTTTGCAGGCCGGTCTGGTTCAGTTGCTCGCGCTGCTGCGCCGCATCGGCGAGTTTCTGCGCCAGGGTGCCGGCCTGGGTGTCGAGCTGCTGTTGACTGCCCCACAAGCGCGCGAGGTCCTCGAAAGCGCGTTGTTGCTTGCGATTGTCCTGCAGGAGGCTGGCGAGCAATTGAATTTGCTCGGCCACCGCGTGGGGTTCGGCGCCGGCCTCCTGGTACAGCAGGTCCAGGGCCTCGCGTTGCTGGGTAAATTGCTCGACGGCGGCGTTGACGCGCTGTTCAAGCTGCGGCAGTTCGGCCTCGCCCTGGTTCAGGCGATTGCCGATCATCATCAGTTGTTGCAGGCGGTCGCGGTAGGCCGTCCAGGCGTCGCTCAGTGGCGCGAGGGTGGCGCTGCGCTCAAGTTCGGTGGCCAGGCTTTGCAGGCGCTTGGCGACTTGGGCCTGTTTGTCCTGCAAGCCTGTGAGCAAGGCTTGGCCTTCGTGGCAGGCGCTTTCGTGCTGCTGCTTTTCCTCGGTGCGCTTGGCCAGCTCTTTGGTCAAGTGGGTGAGGGTGGTCTGTTCTTCGAAGGCCTGGCGCAGCAAAGGCGCGGCGCTTGCCTGGTTGTGCTGGGCTTGGGCCAGGGCCGATTGAGCGGCGGCCTGCTGTTGTTGCGCCTGTTCCTGACGGCTGTGCAGCGCGGTTTGTTGCTCAAGGTGCTGTTGAATCTGCGCGGCGAGCGGGGCCAGCAATGCGTCGAGTTCAGCGCGACGCACGAAGTGATGGCGCTGCGGCGCGAGCTGGTCCAGGCGCGTCAGGTCCTGGCGCTGCTGGCCTTGGCTGTCCCACAGTTGTTGGGCTTGCTGCAGCTGCTCGGCGGCGCTTTGCCGGCGCTCCTGCCACTCGCGCAACTCCTTGAGCCAGGTGTGCTGCAACTCCAACTGCTTGAGTTGGGCCTGGTGGGTTTTGAGTTGCTGTTGTGCCTGGCTCAGTTGTTGATCCAGCTCGGCGCGGGCTTCGGCAGCCAGAGGCACCACGCCGCTGGCCTGGTCCTGCAACTGTTTGTGAACGTCCCTGGCATCCTTGGCCTTGTCGAACGCACGGCGGCCCAGTTGGGTATACAGCGCGGTGTCGGTGAGCTTTTCCAGCAGTTCGCTGCGCTCGTTGTCGTTGGCCTTGAGAAAGGCGCTGAACTCGCTTTGCGCCAGCAGCACTGCGCGGGTGAACTGTTCGAAGTTCAGGCCCAGGGCCAGTTCCAGCTGGGTCTTGTATTCGGTTTTCTGACTGGCCAGCAGTTGCTCGCTGTCCAGGTCGATCAGGATCTGGCGGCTGTTCTGCAACTTGCCGCTGGCCTTGTCGCGCGCGCGATTGGCTTCCCAGCGCGCACGGTAGCGGCGGCCGCTGACGCCGACGAAATCCACCTCGGCATAACCACCGCCGGTGCCCCGTCTGAGCAGGGTGCGCGGGTCGCCGATGGAAATGTCGCTGTCGGCATCCGGCATCTTGGCCTGGCCGGTATCGCCCAGGCGCGGCACCGCGCCAAACAGCGCCAGGCACAGCGCATCGAGCAGGGTGCTCTTGCCGGCGCCGGTCGGCCCGGTGATGGCGAACAGACCGGCGCTGGCCAGCGGCTCGGCGGTGAAGTCGATCTCGAACGGTCCGGCCAGGGACGCGAGGTTTTTCAGGCGGATGGCGAGGATCTTCATGGCTGTTCGCCCTCCTGTTGCACTTCCTGGAGCAGCACGGCGAAGTCCTTCAAGGTCTGTTCATCCACTTCGCTGCCATAGCTGTCCTGCCAGGCGCGGCTGAACAATTCCTGGGGGGTGAGTTGGTCGAGTTCGACCAGGCGCTCTTCATCATTGCCTTCGCGCGGGCCATTGCCTGCGTACTCGGCGGCGATGCGCACCAGGCGCACGGCCTTGCCTTGCAGGGCATTTTCGATCTGCTGGCGCAGGTCCGGCTGCGGTTCGTCAAGGCGTACCCGGACTTCCAGCCATGGGTGACGTTGGGTTTCGGCCAGCAAATCCACATCGGGCAAGTCGGCCAGCTGTTTGAGGATATCTGCCAGAGGCGCGGCCTCCAGGCGTTGCAGATTGACCGAGCGCGGGATCGGCAGCGGTTCGACGCTGACCAGCCTTTCGCCCTGGAACGTCACGTCGAGCACCTGGTGCTTGTAGCCGATTTCGGAAAAAGACAGCGGAATCGGCGAACCGCTGTAGCGGATACGCTCTTCGCCATTCACCTTCTGCGGCTTGTGCAAATGGCCGAGGGCGACGTAGCCGACACTTCTATCGAAGAGGTTGGCCGGCAGCGCCTCGGCATTGCCGATGATCAGGCTGCGCTCGGAGTCTTCCGACACCGAACCCCCGGCCATGTGCGCATGGCTGATGGCAATCAGCGCCTGGCCTTTTTTGCGTTTGGCGTTGGCGGCGGCGATCAGCCATTCATGTACCTGGCCGATGCCCTGCAGGTAATCATCGCCCAACTGCGCGCCCGTGACCTCCGCCGGGCGCAGGAACGGCAGCGCCAGGCACCAGGCGGCGATCTTGCCTTTGGCATCCGGCAACGGGATCAACAGGCGTTCGGCATCCAACTGGCCATCATCGAGCCACAACACCCGGCCCAGGGCGTGGGTGCGCAGGCGGCGCATCAAGGGGGCGGGCAATTCGATGCGTGAACCGGAATCGTGGTTACCGGCAATCATCACAATGGTCAGTGTCGGGTTTTGTTCATGGGCGCTGATGATGAAGTCATACAGGCGCTCCTGTGCCTTGAGCGGCGGGTTGACTGTGTCGAAAATATCGCCGGCGATCAACAGCGCATCCGGACGATGGGCCTTCAACTGGCCCAGCAGCCATTCGAGGAAACAGGCGTGTTCGAAGTCGCGTTCCTGGCCGTGCAGGTTTTGCCCAAGGTGCCAGTCGGAGGTGTGGAACAGACGCAAGGCGAACTCCGTGCAGAAGAGGGAAAGGAGGGGAGTTTACCTGTAAAAGCACGCGGGGTGCCTGCGGGTTAGACCCGGATCCAATGTGGGAGAAGGCTTGCCCTCGATAGCGGTGGGTCAGCTTGCTTATTTGTATCTGAAGCACCGCTATCGGGGGCAAGCCCCCTCCCACAGGGAATCGCGTTGCTGTATTGGGTATTCGTGCCCCAACAAAAAATGCGCCCCTGAGGGCGCATTTTTTTGTTCTATCGCCTGTCAGGCAATCACATCCCAGGCCCGATCACCGTGCTCGTCCTTGATGCGAGTCGGCAAGCCCATCACGTCCAGCGCTTTCAGGAACGGCTCGGCTGGCAGTTCCTCGACGTTGGCCATGTGTTTCACATCCCACTCACCACGCGCTACCAGCAGCGCGGCGGCGACCGGTGGCACGCCGGCGGTGTAGGAGATGCCCTGGCTGTCGGTCTCGGCGAAGGCTTCCTCGTGGTCGGCCACGTTGTAGATGAACATCTCGCGCGGCTGGCCATCCTTGGTGCCTTTGACCAGGTCACCGATGCAGGTCTTGCCGGTGTAGCCGGGGGCGAGCGAAGACGGGTCGGGCAGGACGGCCTTGACCACTTTCAACGGCACCACTTCCAGGCCTTCGGCGGTGGTGACCGGTTTCTCGGAGAGCAGGCCGAGGTTTTTCAGCACGGTGAACACATTGATGTAGTGTTCGCCGAAGCTCATCCAGAAGCGCACGTTGGGCACGTCGAGGTTTTTCGACAGCGAGTGCACTTCATCGTGGCCGGTGAGGTAGAGGTTCTGCGAGCCGACGACCGGCAGGTCGTCGGTGCGTTTGACTTCGAACATGGTGTTGCTGGTCCACTGGCTGTTCTGCCAGCTCCACACCTGTCCGGTGAACTCGCGGAAGTTGATTTCCGGGTCGAAATTGGTGGCGAAGTATTTGCCATGGGAGCCGGCATTGACGTCGAGGATGTCGATCGAATCAATGCGGTCGAAATGCTGTTGCTGCGCCAGCGCGGCGTACGCGTTGACGACACCCGGGTCGAAGCCCACGCCCAGGATGGCGGTGATGTTCTTCTGTTTGCATTCTTCCAGGTGGTTCCATTCGTAGTTGCCGTACCACGGCGGGGTCTCGCAGACCTTGCCCGGCTCTTCGTGAATGGCGGTATCGAGGTACGCAACGCCCGTATCGATGCAGGCACGCAGTACCGACATGTTGAGGAACGCGGAACCCACGTTGATGACGATCTGCGACTCGGTCTCGCGGATCAGGGCCTTGGTCGCTTCCACGTCCAGGGCGTTCAGCGCGAAGGCCTGGATGTCGGCGGGAACCTTGAGGCTACCCTTGGCCTTGACGCTGTCGATGATGGCCTGGCATTTGGAGATGTTGCGCGACGCGATAGCAATACGACCGAGTTCGTCGTTGTGCTGCGCGCACTTGTGGGCCACCACCTTGGCGACACCTCCTGCACCAATGATAAGAACGTTCTTTTTCAATTGCTTTATCTCTCCTTTATCCGCCAGCTTACGAAAGGCTGGACAGGTAGTCGTCGTAACCAAATTCACGAACCACTTCGACTGTACCGTCGAGTTGTTTCACTACGATGGACGGCATTTTCAGGCCGTTGAACCAGTTTTTCTTGACCATGGTGTAGCCCGCGGTGTCGATGAACGACAGCCGATCGCCGATGGCCAGCGGACGATCAAATTGATACTCGCCGAAAATGTCCCCGGCCAGGCAGGATTTGCCGCACACCATGACGGTGTGTTCGCCTTCGCTTGGCGCCAGCTTGGCGTTGAGGCGATAGATCAGCAGGTCCAGCAAGTGGGCTTCGATGGAGCTGTCGACCACGGCCAGGTTCTTGCCGTTGTAGAGCGTGTCGAGCACGGTGACTTCCAGCGACGCGCTGTTGGTGATCGCCGCTTCCCCCGGTTCCAGGTACACCTGCACGCCGTACTTTTCGGAGAATGCTTTCAAGCGCGCGCAAAACGCGTCCAGCGCATAGCCTTCACCGGTGAAATGGATGCCGCCGCCGAGGCTGACCCACTGGACCTTGTGCAGCAGCGCGCCGAAGCGTTCTTCGATGGTGCCGAGCATTTTGTCGAACAGACTGAAATCGCCGTTCTCGCAGTTGTTGTGGAACATGAAACCGGAGATCTGCTCGATCACGCCTTCGATCTTCACCGGGTCCCATTCGCCCAGGCGGCTGAACGGACGCGCCGGGTCGGCCAGCAGGTAATCGGAACTGCTCACTTGCGGGTTGACCCGCAGGCCGCGGGTCTTGCCCTCGGAGCGCTCGGCAAAGCGCTGCAGCTGGCTGATGGAGTTGAAGATGATCTTGTCGCAGTTGTCCAGCATCTCTTCGATTTCATCATCGGCCCAGGCCACGCTGTAGGCGTGCGCCTCACCTTCGAACTTCTGGCGGCCGAGCTTCAACTCATACAGCGACGACGAGGTGGTGCCGTCCATGTATTGCTGCATCAGGTCGAACACCGACCAGGTGGCAAAGCACTTGAGTGCCAGCAGAGCCTTGGCGCCGGACTGCTCGCGCACGTAGGCAATCTTCTGCATGTTGACCAGAAGCTTCTGTTTATCGATGAGGTAGTACGGCGTTTTGATCATTTTTGAGAGCCTGCGGCGGTGCCTGCCAAAAAAGGACACGCATTGTGCCCGCACTTGGAACAGATCGAAAGGTTAGTGGGCGGAATTTGCTGCGCCGGGTTTCGAGCATACGCCCTGAGTATGACCGTCCATGGTTATACACCGACCTGATGTGGGAGGGGCGGTGCGACGATTCGACTTGCCCCCGATGGCGGCCTCAGGATTGGCCAGTATTTTGGATCAGACCGAGTACATATCCATTATTTAGGTAACGGCCACTTAGGGTTCCGCCCTGACGGCGGCTCACTTTTGAAAAGCGCAAAAGTAAGCAAAACGCTCTTGCCCCACCACTCGGCACCTCGCCTGGGCTCGGTGTGCCCGAACGCAGGCTTGAATCCGTGGGCCGCCGCAATGGGCCATCCATGGCCCAGTGCGGCTAACCCGGCGTCCTGCCGGGTTACCCACGGATTCAAGCCTGCGTTCGGCCAGCGTGGTTTAACGGGGCGCCTGAGATCAAAAGCAGATCAAGATCAAAAGCGACTCGCTTCGCATCGTGGTTACGGGTGGGCGCGGCTGCATTGTGTAGGAGCGAGCTTGCTCGCGAAAAACGTCAACGATAACGCGTGCTTCCTGAATCAACGCGGCGCCTGTGAGTTTTTCGCGAGCAAGCTCGCTCCTACAGACGGCGGTGTACGCAAGCCCGCGTATCCACGATGCGAAGCGAGCCGCTCTTGCTTTTGATCTTAGGCCCCGTCAAACCACGCTGGCCGCAATTCGATATTGATGTGGGGGGTAAACCGGCAGGACGCCGGTTTAGCCGCCCCGCGCCATGGATGGCGCGTGGCGGCGGCCCCCCACATCAATGTCGGATTGTGGGCACACCGAGCCTGGGCGAGGTGCCGAGTGGTGGGGCAAGAGCCCTTTGGTTACTTTGGGGCTTTTCCAAAGTGACCCGCCGTCAGGGCGGAACCCTAAGCAGCCGTGACCGCAGCAACGGATATGTACTCAATCCAATCCCCCATCCCGGCCGGCCCAGAGGCCGCCATCGGGGGCTAGCCCCCTCCCACATTGAGCGCGATGTGCAGTCGGGGCACTGACATCAAACCGTCATCTTTCCACCACCTTCCTGCCACATTCCCTCGCTAATGTCCTCGCCAATGAGATCGATCTCAAGCGAGTCCCAATGACTGACCTGAAAGACGTAGCACGCCTGGCTGGCGTGTCCCGCGCCACCGCCGCACGCACTTTTGCTTCCCCGGACCAGGTGCGCCCGGTGACCCGTGAGCAGGTGTTCGCCGCCGCCCGTGAGTTGGGTTTCCGGCCGAACCTGCTGGGCCGCCAGTTGCGCCTGCAGACCACCCAACTGATCGGCGTCGTGGTGCCCAACCTACTCAACCCGGTGTTCGCCGAGCAGTTCCAGGCCATGGAGCGCGCCGCGCGGTCTCGGGGCTACAGCCTGGTGTTGGCCACCACCGATTACAGCAGCGAGCGCGAAAGCACGGTGGTGGAAGAACTGTTGCGCCAGCGCGTCGACGGTCTGGTGCTGACGGTCACCGATGCCGAAAGCAATGCCGTGCTCAGCAGCCTGAACACCGAAAAGACACCCTTCGTGCTGGCCTACCATCAGCCGAGCAACCCCAACTACAGCGCCGTGTCGGTCGACAACCGCGCGGGCATGGCCCTGGCCACGCGTTATCTGCTGGACGCCGGGCACCGCCGGATCAGCATGGTCGCCGGCCCCGCGTTGCAGTCCGACCGTGCCCGTCTGCGGCATGCGGGGTATTGCGAGGCGATGGAAGCGTACGGTCTCAAGAGCCGCCCGGTGATCGAAATGCCGGCCCACACCCAGGCCGAGTTCACGGCGATCGCGCCGTTTCTCAAGAGCCCCGACGCGCCCACGGCGTTGGTGTGTTCCAACGACTTCCTGGCGATCAGCCTGATTGCCGAATTGCGCCGCAACGCCTGGAACGTGCCCGGGCAACTGTCTGTGATGGGCTTCGATGGCATCAGCCTCGGCACCCAG
Organism: Pseudomonas orientalis; assembly: GCF_002934065.1. NCBI lineage: Bacteria > Pseudomonadati > Pseudomonadota > Gammaproteobacteria > Pseudomonadales > Pseudomonadaceae > Pseudomonas > Pseudomonas orientalis. The sequence continues at coordinate 2,525,553 of NZ_CP018049.1, forward strand.
ATGCACCCGACCCTGTGCAGCGTGGTGCAGCCCATTGCGCTGCTGGCCAGCACCGTGATTGACCAACTGCTGGCGCAAATCGCCGGCAACGCCCCGACGTCCCATTGCCTGCCTTGCCATATTCGGCCAGGCGAAAGTACCCAGCCCCATGAGGAGACCCTTGATGCGCGCACTCAGTAAAACCCTGGCAGCCCTGCTGCTGTGCGGTGCGGCCAGCCTGGCCCAGGCCGCCGACACTGCGATTTGCTACAACTGCCCGCCGGACTGGGCCGACTGGGGCACCCAGCTCAAGGCCATCGCCGCCAGCACCGGCGTGCAGGTGCCGCTGGACAACAAAAACTCCGGCCAGTCCCTGGCGCAGTTGGTGGCGGAAAAAGCCGCGCCGGTGGCCGACGTCGTTTACTACGGCGTGACCTTCGGCCTGCAGGCGCAAAAAGCCGAGGTGGTCGACACCTACAAACCCAAGGCCTGGGACCAGATTCCCGCCGGCCTGAAAGACCCCGCCGGCCATTGGTTCGCGATCCATTCCGGGACCCTGGGCATCATGGTCAACGTCGACGCACTCGGCGGTCTGCCGGTGCCGCAAAGCTGGGCCGACCTGCTCAAGCCTGAGTACAAAGGCATGGTCGGTTACCTCGATCCGTCCAGCGCCTTTGTCGGCTACGTGTCGGCGGTGGCGATCAACCGCGCCATGGGCGGTGACCTGGACAACTTCGCCCCGGCCATCGACTACTTTCGCAAACTGGCAAAAAACAGCCCCATCGTGCCCAAGCAGACCGCCTACGCACGGGTACTGTCCGGCGAGTTGCCGATCCTGGTCGACTACGACTTCAACGCCTACCGCGCCCGCTACAAAGACCAGGCCAATGTCGCCTTCGTGATTCCGCAGGAAGGCAGCATCAGCGTGCCCTACGTCATGAGTCTGGTCGCCAACGCGCCACACCGTGCGAACGCGGAAAAAGTCCTCGACTTCGTGCTCTCGGACGAGGGCCAGGCACTGTGGGCCAAGGCCTACCTGCGCCCGGTGCGGCCGATGAAAATGCCGGCGGACGTCGCCGCACAGTTCCTCCCGGACAGCGACTATGCCCGCGCCGGTGTCGTGGACTACGAAAAAATGGCCGCTGTGCAGGAAGCCTTCGCCGCCCGTTACCTGAACGAGGTCAAGTAAGTGGCGACATCGGCAAAACACGCCGCCTGGGCGCTGGCCCCGGCCTTCGCAGTGCTGCTCGCGTTCTGGCTGTTGCCGCTGGCGCACCTGATGGTGCTCGGCGCCGAAAGCCGCGATGGCAGCGGCAGCGGCTACTGGCAGGTGCTCAGCAGTGCGCAGTATTTGGGCAGCCTGGGGCAAACCCTGATGCTGGCAGGGGTGGTGACGCTGGTCGCGCTGGTGATCGGCGGTATCAGCGGTGTCTTCCTCGCCCGGCAACAGTTCTTCGGGCGCTCGGCGCTGGTGGCATTGCTCACGTTCCCGCTGGCGTTTCCCGGGGTGGTGGTGGGGTTCCTGGTGATCCTGCTGGCGGGGCGCCAGGGACTGTTTGCCGCCCTGGGCCTGCAACTGGCCGGTGAGCGCTGGATCTTTGCCTACTCGTTGGCGGGGCTGTTCGTGGGCTACCTGTACTTCTCGATTCCCCGGGTAATTCTGACGGTGATGGCTGCCTGCGAAAGCCTCGACCGCAGCTTGGAGGAGGCCGCGCATTCACTGGGGGCAGGGCACTGGCGCGTGGTCTGCGATGTGATCGTGCCGGGCCTGGCGCCGGCGCTGGCGTCGTGCGGTGCGATCTGTTTTGCCACGTCCATGGGCGCGTTCGGCACGGCGTTCACCCTGGGCACACGGCTTAACGTCACGCCCGTGGCGATCTATAACGTGTTCACCAATTACGCCAACTTTGCCGTCGCCGCTGCGCTGTCGGTGGTGCTTGGCGCGGTGACCTGGGCCGTGCTGCTGCTCACGCGGCGCCTGGTGAAAAATTCGGGGACTGTGCTGTGAAGCGCTCATCGCTGTTTGTGCTGCAACTGTTCTTTACCCTGCTGGTGTGCGCCTTCATGTTGGTGCCGGTGCTGCTGTCGCTGCTGGCGGGGCTGACACGCAACTTCTTTGTCGGCGTTTCCAGCGGTTTGACCTTCGACTGGTTGATCCAGGTGTGGCAAGCCTATTCGCCCACCGTGTGGCTCTCGCTGCAACTGGCCCTGGCCTGCGCGGTGTGCGTCTGCGTGATCGGCGTGCCGGCGGCCTATGCCCTGGTGCGCATGAACAACCGTTTCAGTCGCGCCTTCGAAGAACTGATGGTGCTGCCGGTAGCGATGCCAGGGTTGGCCAGCGCGTTGGCGCTGCTGCTGACGTACGGCCAGTTCGGCAGCTTTCGCAGCAGTTGGCTATTCATCCTCGTCGGCCATGTGCTGTTCACCTTGCCGTTCCTGGTGCGTCCGGTGATGGCGGTGATGCAGCGCCAGCAACTGCCGGTATTGGAAGAAGCTGCCGCCAGCCTCGGTGCAGGTCCGATCAAGCGCTTTTTCAGCGTGGTGGTGCCCAATTGCCGGGCGGGGATCCTGGCCGGCGTACTGATGGTGGTCACCCTGAGCCTGGGTGAATTCAACCTGACCTGGATGCTCCACACGCCGTTGACCAAGACCCTGCCGGTGGGCCTCGCCGACAGCTACGCCTCGGCGCGCCTGGAAATCGCCAGTGCCTACACCCTTATCTTCTTGCTGATGATCGTGCCGCTGTTGATTGCGCTGCAGGCCATCAGTGCCCGTTTGTCCCGTGGAGAGCGTCGATGACCGCTATTACTATTGGCCTGCAAGGCTGTCGCAAGGCGTTCGCCGGCGGCACCGTGGCCGTGCATGACCTGGACCTGACCGTCGAAGGCGGCGAAACCCTGGCGATCCTCGGCCCGTCCGGCTGCGGCAAAACCACCACGTTGCGCTTGATCGCCGGCCTGGAACGCCCGGACGTGGGCCAGGTGTTTTTCGGTGATCGGGACGTGACTCGCCTGCCCATTGAGCGCCGCGATGTGGGCATGGTGTTCCAGAATTACGCGCTGTTTCCCAACCTGGATGTGGCCGGCAACATTGTCTACGGCTTGAAGATTCGAGGGATGGCGCCGCGAGAGCGCAACAAGCGCTGCGAAGAACTGCTTGAGTTGGTGGGGTTGCAGCAGCACGGCAAGCGCAGCATCCATGAACTCTCCGGCGGCCAACGCCAGCGCGTCGCCCTGGCCCGCGCCCTGGCGCCACGCCCGAAAGTGTTGCTGCTGGACGAACCCCTGGCGGCCCTCGACGCACAACTGCGCGAGCGCCTGCGCGGTGAGCTGAGCGAACTGCTGCGCGGCCTTGGCATTACCTCGGTGTTCGTCACCCACGACCAGGGCGAAGCCATGGCCCTGGGCGACCGTATCCTGGTGATGGAGCACGGACGCATCGCACAACTGGCCAGCCCACGGGACATTTACCAGAAACCGGCCAATGCCTTTGTCGCAGGCTTTGTCGGCAACCTCAACGCCTTCGCCGTGAGCGGGTCGTCGCCCAAGGGCTTGAAAGTCTGCGGCGGCGAACTGCCGTGGCATGGCACCGACCAGCCCGACACGCTGTACTGCCGCCCCGAACATCTGCGGGTGATGGAGAGCGAAGGGCACCTGCACGGGCGTCTGCTGGCGCAGTTCTTCCAGGGCGCGCAGAGCCGTTTGCTGGTGGACGTGGGCGGCCCGCAACCGTTGCTGGTCGACAGCAGCGACAACCAGCTGTACGCCGTCGGCGCGCCGATTGCCCTGGCGATTGCGCCGCACATGTTGTTCACCCTGAATGCGTGAGAATCCACTGTGAATCATCCGTTTCTCGTTGCACAGATCAGCGACCTGCACCTCAAGGCCGGCCAGCGCCTCACCTATGGCGTGGTTGATACCCTGGGCGCGCTGCGCCGCGCCGTCGATCACCTGAACGCCAGCCAACCACGGCCTGACATCGTGGTGATCAGCGGCGACCTCGTGGACTTTGGCCGCGCCGATGAATACGCCGTGCTGCACCCTGAACTCGCGCGCCTGCACATGCCGTGCTACCTGGTGCCCGGCAATCACGACGCGCGCGGGCCGTTGCTCGATGCGTTTGGCGATCATGCCTACTTGCCGTTATCGGCAGAGGGCCCGCTGGACTGGGTGGTAGACACGCATCCGCTGCGTCTGATCGGCCTCGACTCCACCATTCCCGGCAGCCATGGCGGCCAGTTGCTGGACAGCCAATTGCACTGGCTCGATGAGCAACTGGCGCTGCGCCCGCAGGCGCCGACCTTGCTGATCCTGCATCACCCGCCGTTTATCAGCGGCATCGGCCATATGGACCGCGAACCCTTCATCAACGCCGCCGCCCTGGAGCGCGTGGTGGCACGCCACCCGCAGGTGGAGCGCCTGTTGTGCGGGCATCTGCACCGGCCGATGCAGCGCCGTTTCGGTGCCAGCCTCAGTTGTGTATGCCCCGGCACGTCCCACCAGATCGTGCTGGATTTGCAGGACGCGGCGCCCGCGCATTTCAACCTGGAGCCGGCGGGCTATCTGTTGCATCGCTGGGATGCGCAACAGGGTTTGATCAGCCACAACGGCGTGTTCGGGGATTACCCGGGGCCGTATCCGTTCTATGACGCGCATGGGTTGATTGACTGAGGTTTTGATTCAGCTGATGTAACAGCTCGGGTACGGCGCCGGACCTGTGGCGAGGGAGCTTGCTCCCGTGAGGGCCGGACAGCCGACGCGTTTCTACCTGACGCTCCGAGGTCCAAATGTGGGAGGGGCGGTGCGACGATTCGACTTGCCCCCGATGGCGGCCTCAGGGCCAGCCAGTATCTTGGATCAGACCGAGTACATATCCGTTTCTGCGGTAACGGCTGCTAATGGTTCCGCTTTTACAGCGGCTCACTTTTGAAAAGCGCAAAAGTAAGCAAAACGCTCTTGCCCCACCACTCGGCACCTCGCCTAGGCTCGGTGTGCCAGCGTGGTTTAACGGGGCGCTTAAGATCAAAAGCAGATCAAAAGCAAAAGCGCGGCGGCCTTAGAACCGACCGGTATATTGTGTCGACCCCGGTCCAAATGTGGGAGGGGGCTTGCCCCCGATGGCGGCCTCCGAGCCGACCAGGATGTTGGATCAGATCGAGTACATATCCGTTTTCTGCAGTCACGGCTGCTATGGGTTCTGCTTTTACCGGCGTTACGGGTGGGCGCTGCGTTGCCGTCTGTATGAATGAATTTTGTATTCATCTAAAGAAAAATGAGTTTGTCTCATTATCGCCATCTCCCGACAATGACCGCCATAGATACCGGCATTGGAGATAAAAAGTCATGGCAGTCGCTCATTCCCTCGGATTTCCGCGCATTGGACGCGATCGTGAACTGAAAAAAGCGCAGGAAGCGTTCTGGAAGGGCGAGCTTGATGAGGCCGGCCTGCGCGCCGTGGGGCGTGACTTGCGCAAGGCCCATTGGGACCTGCAGAAACAGGCCGGCATCGAGTTGTTGCCCGCCGGTGATTTCGCCTGGTACGACCAGGTGCTGACCCACTCGCTGATGTTTGGCGTGATCCCGGAGCGTTTCCGGCCGGCCGATGGCCAGGCCACGTTGCAGACGTTGTTCGGCATGGCCCGTGGCGTCAGCGATGCGTGCTGCGCCGGCGCTCACGCCCTGGAGATGACCAAGTGGTTCGATACCAACTATCACTACCTGGTGCCGGAGTTCAGCGTCGATCAGCAATTCCACCTCGGATGGGACCAGTTGTTCGAAGAAGTCCAGGAAGCCCGCGACCTCGGGCACGCCGTCAAGCCGGTGGTGATTGGCCCGCTGACGTACCTGTGGCTAGGCAAGGCCAAGGGCGGCGACTTTGACAAGCTTGATCTGCTCGACCGCCTGCTGCCGCTGTACGGCCAGATCTTCCAGCGCCTGGCGGAGCTGGGTGTCGAGTGGGTGCAGATCGACGAGCCGATCCTGGTGCTGGATTTGCCGCAGGAGTGGAAGAACGCCTTTGAGCGTGCCTACAACCTGATCCAGCGTGATCCGTTGAAGAAACTGGTGGCCACCTACTTTGGCGGGCTGGAAGAAAACCTCGGCCTGGCCGCCAATCTGCCGGTCGACGGCCTGCACATCGACCTGGTACGGGCGCCGGAGCAATACCCGACGATTCTTGATCGCCTGCCGGCTTATAAGGTGCTGTCCCTGGGTGTGGTCAATGGCCGTAACGTGTGGCGCTGCGACCTGGAAAAAGCCCTGGCGACGTTGCAACACGCCCAGGACAAACTTGGTGAGCGCTTGTGGGTCGCGCCGTCCTGTTCACTGCTGCACAGCCCGGTGGATCTGGCGCGTGAAGACCAGTTGGACGTCGAGTTGAAGAGCTGGCTGGCCTTCGCTTTGCAAAAGTGCGCGGAAGTCGCGGTACTGACCCAGGCCCTCGACCGGCCCGAGGCACCGCAGGTGCTGGCCGCGCTGGCTGAGAGTCGTGCGGTACAGGCTGCGCGTGCCGCTTCGCCGCGTATTCACAAACCCGCGGTGCAAGCGCGCGTTGCCGCGATCAGCGCCAGGGACAGCCAGCGCCAATCGCCGTTTGCCCAGCGTATCGAGAAGCAGCGGGCCGGCCTCGACCTGCCGCTGTTTCCCACCACTACCATCGGTTCGTTCCCGCAAACTGCGTCGATCCGCCTGGCGCGCCAGTCGTACAAGGCCGGCAAGTTGAGCGAAGCCGAATACGTCGAAGCAATGCACAGCGAGATCAGGCACGCGGTCGAGGTCCAGGAAAACCTCGGCCTGGATGTGCTGGTGCACGGTGAAGCCGAACGTAACGACATGGTCGAATACTTCGCCGAGCAATTGGACGGCTACGCGTTCAGCCGTTTCGGCTGGGTACAGAGCTACGGTTCGCGCTGTGTGAAACCGGCGCTGATCTACGGCGACCTGAGCCGTCCGAAAGCGATGACGGTGGAGTGGATTCGCTATGCCCAGGGCCTCACGCGCAAGGTGCTCAAGGGCATGTTGACGGGCCCGGTGACCATGCTGATGTGGTCGTTCCCACGGGAAGACGTGAGTCGTGAAGTGCAGGCGCGGCAGCTGGCCCTGGCGCTGCGTGACGAGGTGGTGGACCTGGAAGCCGCCGGTATCAGGATCGTGCAGATCGACGAGGCCGCGTTCCGCGAAGGCTTGCCGTTGCGTCAGGCGCAATGGCCGCACTACCTGGACTGGGCCACCGAAGTGTTCCGCCTGTGCGCCTGCGGCGTGCGTGACGAGACCCAGATTCACACCCACATGTGCTACAGCGAATTCAACGATGTGATCGAGTCCATCGCGGCGATGGATGCCGACGTCATCACCATTGAAACCTCGCGCTCGGACATGGCGTTGCTCGATGCGTTCGAAGCCTTTGCCTACCCCAACGACATCGGCCCTGGCGTCTACGACATCCACTCGCCACGGGTGCCGGAGGTGGCGCAGATGGTTGACTTGCTGCGCAAGGCGGCCAAGCGGATTCCGGCCGAGCGATTGTGGGTGAACCCCGATTGCGGCCTGAAAACCCGCGGCTGGCCGGAGACGGAAGCGGCGTTGATCCACATGGTGACGGCGGCGCGCCAACTGCGTGCGGAACTGGGCTGAGGACGAAGATTGCGCGGTAGACGTTTGCGTTGTACGGCATACTGCGCCAATGACTTTCGACTCGCCGCTCGCCGCTTATCAACACGCTATCGCCCAGCAAGGCTTCGTGCCCGACGACGCTCAACGCCGGGCGGTGCAGGCCTTGCAAGCCTGTCACCAGGCGTTGCACCAGGGCGGTTCGCCGATTACCGGCGTTTACCTGTGGGGGCCGGTGGGGCGCGGCAAGACCTGGCTGATGGACCAGTTCCATCAAAGCCTGCGCGTGCCCGCGCGCCGCCAGCATTTTCATCACTTCATGGGCTGGGTGCACCAGCGCTCGTTCCAGCTCACCGGGACCCGGGACCCGCTGCAGGCAGTGGCGCGGGAATTGAGCCGGGACGTGCGCGTACTATGCTTCGACGAGTTGTTCGTCAATGACATCGGTGACGCAATCATTCTCGGCCGTCTGTTTCAGGTGATGTTCGAGGAGGGCGTGGTGATGGTCTGCACCTCCAACCAACCCCCTGAGCAGCTGTACGCCGAAGGTTTCAACCGTGAGCGGTTCTTGCCGGGTATCGCGGCAATCAATCGGCACATGCAGGTGCTGGCCGTGGACGGCGGCGAGGATCATCGTCTGCATCCCGGCGTGGGTCTGCAGCGCTACTGGGTCAATCGGCCCGATGCACTGGCCACGCTGTTCCGGCAGATGAGCGACGGGCAAACCCTCAGCGACGAGAAGGAAGTGAACGTGGGGCATCGCACGATAGCGGCGGTGCAGGCCAGTGACGCGGTGCTGTGGTGCCGCTATGCCGAGCTCTGCGAACAACCTCTGGCGGCGATGGATTTCATGCTGCTGTGCGATCGCTTCAAGGCCATCCTGCTGGGAGAGGTGCCCAACCTCAGCGCACAGCAGCGCCCTGGTCGTATTGCCCGGGGTACCGAAGACGGCGCCGAGCGCGTGGCTGCGGGGGATCGCCAATTGCCGGAGTTGTCCAGGCACGATGACAGCGTGCGGCGCTTTATCGCGTTGGTGGATGAATGTTACGACCGCAAAGTGCCGTTGTTCATCGAGGCCCAGGTGCCGCTGGAACAGCTTTATACCGAAGGCTACCTGGCGTTTCCTTTTCGTCGCACCATGAGCCGCTTGCGCGAAATGCAGCTGCAGCGTTTCGGCGCCTGAGCGCCCCGGCTTCACCGCGTTTGAGGCATTGGATGCGCGCAATCTACGCGCTTTCTGTCAGACATTTGTCGTTAATCTCCTTCATCTAATACCGACTCCATGCTTACAATCGTCCCCTTCAAAGGGAATCGGTTCCCTGGTTGTCGTTATCGAGGAAGGACATGGACACCCCAGACATCCTGGTGCTGCAAGCCAGCTATACCAACGCCGTGCACGCCGAGGCCATCGGTTCGCTGCTCAACCATTATGCTCAAGACCCGATGGGCGGCGGTCACAGTTTGCCGATCGATCTGTTGCAGCAACTGCCTGCGGAACTGGCCAAGCGCCCCCATGCGTTCAGTGTGCTGGCGTTCGTTGGGGGTGTACCGGCCGGGCTGGTCAATTGCTTCGAGGGGTTTTCGACGTTCGCTTGTCGGCCCCTGGTCAATGTCCACGATGTGGTGGTGGCGCAACCGTTTCGTGGCTTGGGCTTGAGTCAGAAGATGCTGCAGAAGGTCGAGGAAATCGCCCGGCAGCGCGGTTGCTGCAAGATCACCCTGGAAGTGCTCGAAGGCAATGCGCTGGCACAGTCGGCGTACCGCAAGTTCGGTTTTGACGATTCGGTATCTGATCCCGCCCATGGCCGCATGTTGTTCTGGAACAAGCCGCTGTAATAAAGGTACCTCAAAAAAAAGGCGCCATTGAATGGCGCCCAATAAACCTTTGCCAAAGGAGCGGGTTGGCACAGGGTACTTGCGGATTAACTCAGTGTTAAATCAACTGTTGGGTTGAGCGGGTTCGGCAGTGGTGGCTTTAACCGGTTTGCCATCGGCGGACACAACTTGCTGTTCTGCCTTGCCGTGGGTTGTTTCCTGGATGAAGCTGAAGTTGTTGTAGAACTCTTTCGAGCGCTCTGAACCGCCCTCTGCAAAGGCGGCGGCGGAGCTCAGGGTCATCAGGCTGGCAAGCATCAGTGTGGAGAGTTTCATTACGGTGTTCCCATTAAGAGTGATAGGTGTCCGGTCACTCCATGATCAGATCGTGGGGCGACTATGGCGTTATCCTATTAAGTGGGAATTAACGGAACTCGCCCTGCGAAGTTAACGTCTTTGTTAACTTCGCAGGGCAAAGTGTTATAGCCTCCAGTCAAGTGCCAGCGTGACCGAGCGCGGATCGCCCCAATACACGCCATTGTAAAAACCGACGCGCTCGTAGTATTTCTTGTCAAACAGGTTATTGACGTTGATCGACGCCGTCACCTGTTCGTCGAACTGGTAGCGCGACATCAGGTTGACCACGGTGTAGCCCTGTTGCTCGATCTTTGATCGCGTGGTGATCAAGTTGCCTTTGTCATCGCGTTCACCCGTGGGCCGGTTGCCGAAGTCAAAGATGTCGCTCTGCCAATTCACCGCGCCGCCCACGGTCAGGTTGCGCCAGGCCCCGGGCAGGCGGTAAGCGCTGGATATTTTCAGCAGGTTCAACGGCTGGCCGGTATTGTTGCGCTGGCCTGCGCCGTTCACCGAGTGGGTGTAGGTGTAGCCTGCGGTCAGGTTCCAGTCCGGCGCAATTTCCCCGGCCGCTTCCAGCTCGAAACCTTTCACCTTGTTGCCCTTGCCGCCGGACTTGTAGTACTCCTCGCCAGTGATCGGGTTGGGCGGCACCGAGTCATCGCGCTCGGCGACGTTGTCCTGGGTGCTCCAGAAATACGCGGCCGCCAGATTCAGCCGTTCGTTGAGCACGCTGCCCTTGAGGCCAACTTCATAATTACTGCCCACCACCGGCTCCAGGTATTTCTTGTTCACGTCTTTCGCGCTTTGCGGCTTGAAGATGTCGGTGTAGCTCGCGTAGACGGTGTACTGCGGCGTGACGTCGTACAGCAGCCCGGCATAGGGCGTGAACATATCGTTATGGGTCTGGCCGGTTTTGCCGGAAGCGGTCAGTTGATTGTTGGCGTTGTATTCGGGGGTGGCGCTTTCCAGCTCCCAACTGCCGTAGCGGCTGCCGAGTACGGCATGCAGACGGTCGGTCAGGCTCAGGCGAGTGGCGAGGTAGCCGGCTTTCTGTTGTTTCTTGCTGTGCTCGCCCTTGAGGTCGGTGACCTCATCGGTGAACTTGCCGATACCGCCCATGTGCTTCCAGTCCGCGATGGGGTAATAGCTGGCAGGCAGGTTGCTGCGCATGAAGGGCGACGTGTCCCGTTGCGCGGCCTCGCCATAGCCCATCATCAGCGCATGTTCGCGGCCCAGCAGCGCGTAGCTGCCGGCCAGGTTGAGGTCGATGGCTTCCATTCTCGACGTGCCGCGCATATGGCTGGCCCAGGCGGTCATGCCGCTGCGGTCGGCATTGGGGAAACCCGCGCCGCCGTAGTACACCTTGCCATCGGTATCGCTCTGGCGATGGGTGTAGGCGGCCTTCAGGTGCCAATCGCCGCCGAGGCGATGGTCGAGGGTGGCGAAGGTGGTCTTGTCGGTCAGTGGCCAGGAGCTCCAGTGCGCGGCCATATTGGTGGAGCGCGACAGCCCGGCCTTGCCGCCCTGGCTGTTCCAGTAGGGTACGGTGCCCCAGGACGTACCCTGTACCTGCTTGTCCTGGTAATCAAAACCTACGGCCAGCACGGTGTCGTCGGACAGGTCGCCCTCGAGAATGCCGTAGCCGACCGCGCGCTGCAGTGCATAGTTATCACGAAAGGATTTGCTGTCTCGGTAGGCCAGTACGCTGCGCCCGCGCAACTTGCCGTCGAAGGCCAGCGGGCCGCCGACGTCGAGGTAGCTGTAATAGTTGTCATGGGTGGCGCCACTGATGCCGGTTTTCGCCTGCCATTGGGCGGTCGGGCGCTTGCGTACCATATTGACGGTGGCCGAAGGATCGCCCGCGCCGGTCGTCAGGCCGGTGGCGCCGCGCACTACTTCGATACGGTCATAGATGATGGTGTCGGCGTCGCTCTTCATGTAGCCGAAGGTGTTGAGCATCCCGTCAATCTGGAAGTTGTTGATGCCGTAGCCACGGGAGGTATAGGACACCCGGTCCGAGTCATTGTGCTGGACGTTGATGCCGGTGGTCTGGCGCAACACGTCGGTCAGGGTGTTGAGGTTGAAATCATCCATCTGCTGGCGCGTGATCACCGAGATCGATTGCGGGGTTTCCTTGACGGACAGGTTCAGGCGCGTGGCGGTGCTCATCGAGCCCGTGGTGTAGGCGCCGGTGTGCTCGGTGGTCGCGCCCAGGCCGTCGGCGGTGACGCGGGTGGCGCCCAGTTCGAGGGCTCTGGCGGGGGTGTGTTCGGGGTCGGTTTCGGCCAGCAGTTCAGCGCTTGGTGCAAGGCTGAACAGGCCCAGGGTAAGGGTGATGGAGCGGGTAAAGGGCGCGAGCATCGCGGCGAACTCCTTGTCGTCTTTGAGGCCGCCCCGGAAAGGGCGGGTATGGCTCAAAGACGAAAGGAGACGGGGAACTTTAGGCTTAAACGAGAATGATTGTTATCTTTCTGTTACAAGCCTCTGAGTTACTTGATCACCACCTCGGTGCTGTCGGTCTTTTTCGGTTTGATCAGACTGAAGTCGATCAAGGCTTTCTGCTTGGTTTCGTACGGGTTGCCGATCAGCAGGGGACGCGGCTTGAAGCTGTCACTGACCAGGCTTTTGCTGCGGTCCAGTTCGTCGAAGCTCAAACCGGCCAGGTCCGCCCAGGTGTGGATCAGCTGCGAGCTGCTGTAAGGCCGCTGCAGGTCGCCGGCGAAGCTCCAGTCGTGGCTTTCGCGCCACTTGGGTGAGGCGTAGGCCATAAAGGGAATGGTGTACATCGGCGCGGTCGGCTTGCCTTCGTTGCGGCCCAGGGTGTCATGGCCGACAGAGTCGAACACGTCTTCGCCGTGGTCCGACAGGTATAGCAAAAAGCCGTTGGGGTCGGTCTTGGCGTAGTCCTTGATCAGGCTCGACACCACGAAGTCGTTGTACAGCACGGCGTTGTCATAGCTGTTATAGGTCGGCAACTGGGCGTCGCTGACGCCTGGCGGCACACCCTGGCGATCAGTGAACTTGTCGAACGTCTGCGGATAGCGGTACTGGTAGCTCATGTGGGTGCCCAGCAAGTGCACTACGATGAACTTGCGTTCGGCGGTATCGGCCAGCGCCTTGGAAAACGGCGCAAGCACGTCGCCGTCGTATTGGCGGGCGTTCTGGTTGCGGTTGTTGTTCAGGTACACCTGCTCGTCGGCCTGTTCGGAAAAGGTCGTGAGCATGGTGTTGCGCTTGGTCATGGTCTGCTGGTTGGTGATCCAGAACGTCTTGTAGCCGGCCTGTTTCATCACGCTGACGATCGACGGCGTCTTGAGGTACAGGTCAGGGTTTTCTTCGTCGGCGAAGGTCAGCACCTGCTGCAACGCTTCGATGGTGTAGGGGCGCGGGGTGATGACATTGTCGAACACCGCCAGTTGGTCGCGCAGCTTGTCCAGTTCCGGCGTGGTGTTGCGCGGATAGCCATAGAGGCTCATGCGCTGGCGGTTGGTGGACTCGCCGATCACCAGCACCAGCGTGGACGGCTGGCCGGCCATGCTGTCCTTGAGGTTCTTCAAGGGTGGGATCTGGCTGGCACTGGTCAGCATGCCTTGCATGTTGTCCAACTGTTCGGTGTAACGGCGGTAGGCGACGATCATCTGCCAGGGCACGGCCGGTTCGATGCGGGTTTCGAAGCGGTCGATGGCCAATTCCAGGGTCTCGCTGGTGGCGATCTGCTTGACCAGCGGGTAGCCGACAATCGCCAATACGATGGCGATGGCCGCCACGATCGACTGGCCGCGCGGCAAGTACACCGGGCGCAAGCGTGTCCACAGGAACACCGCGAACGCGGTGTGGGCAATGAACGCCAGCACGATCCACCAGGCAAAATACTGGGTGGCGTATTCGCCCGCTTCAGAAATGTTCGACTCGAACATGATGAAGATCACGCTCTGGGAAAATTCCTGCTGGTAAATAAAGAAGTAACCCAGGCTCGCCATGGAGCAGGCCCACAGCACCACGCCGATCACGGCGGCCAGTACCCGCGTTTGCCGGGGGAACAGCAGCATCGGCGCCAGCCACAGTGCACTCATGAAGAATGCCTGGCGGAAACCACTGAAGCCGGACGTACCGGTCAGTTGGATAAGCAGTTGGGTAATACCCGAGAAATACCAGAAAAACAGGAATAACCAGCCAAGGCCGGCCCAATCAAAACCTTTCGCAGTCGTCGTGCTGCGTTTGAACATCGCCATCCAGCGCCCCATCAGAAAATGATCGTCGCGCACACGCGCGCAACATCGGGCCGCTCAGAACATGAGCGGCATCGCGGGCGGGAGTATCGGGACAGGCGTGTGAAAACTTTGTGAGTTTTCTGTAGGTATTACCTTACAAACTAACCAAAGGCGTTCAGCAGAGTGCGGGCTTGGCGCCGGACGGCAGCTCCAGCTGGGCCTGGAGGTGGGAACGCAGGCGCAGGACTTCCTGTTGCAACTGATCGCGCTCGTCCTTCAACTGACGCAATTCATCGCGGCGGATGCTGACGTAGAGGGTCTGTGGCGGTCGGGTCATCTGTGCTGTGCTCATTGCTTGCCTCGCAAATAGCCGGGTAGATCGCGCCGCCGAAACAGGTGAGCGGCAGCAGTCGTGGCAAGTTTGAATTCTTTTTCACATCAAGGGAACTTTTTTATTTTTGGTGGTCGTGTGACTTTTGCCACCGTGATGGTGAAATGCTGGCAACTTTTTTAGCATGAAACTACGCGGATCCGCTCTGGACTAACCCTCATTAGCCTCATTGCGCTATAAACTATGTCACACATTTTTTAGCAGTTAGGAGCATCAGCACATGCAACTGGGGATTATCGGACTAGGCCGCATGGGCGGTAACATTGCGCGGCGCCTGATGCTCAATGGGCATACCACCGTTGTATATGACCGTAACGAAGCCTTTGTCAAAGGCCTGAGCGAGGAGGGCGCCACCGGCGTCGCCGACTTGAAAGCCCTGGTGGCCGGCCTGCAAAAGCCTCGCGCTGTGTGGGTAATGTTACCGGCGGGCGCTCCCACCGAAGACACCATCAATGAACTGAGCGGGCTGCTGGAAAGCGGTGACGTGATCATTGATGGCGGCAACACCAATTACAAGGACGACGTGCGTCGCGGCAAGGCCCTGGCGGAAAAAGGCCTGCACTACGTCGACGTCGGCACTTCCGGCGGCGTGTGGGGGCTGGAACGTGGCTACTGCATGATGATCGGTGGCGATGTCGAAACCGTGCAGCGCCTGGATCCGATCTTCAAGAGCCTGGCGCCTGGCATCGGCAGCATCCCACGCACCAAGGACCGTTCGGCCTCCGCCGACCCGCGTGCCGAGCACGGCTATATTCATGCCGGCCCGGCGGGCTCCGGCCACTTCGTCAAGATGATCCACAACGGCATCGAATACGGCATGATGCAGGCGTTTGCCGAAGGTTTTGACATTCTCAAGACCAAGAACTCGGACAACCTGCCCGAAGACCAACGCTTCGACCTGAACGTGGCGGACATTGCCGAAGTCTGGCGCCGTGGCAGCGTAGTGTCGTCGTGGCTGCTGGACCTGACCGCCGATGCCCTGGCGACCGATCCGAAGCTGGACGGCTATTCCGGTTCCGTGGCCGACAGCGGCGAAGGCCGTTGGACCATCGAAGCGGCCATGGAGCAGGCGGTGCCGGTACCGGTGCTGTCGACGTCGCTGTTCGCCCGTTTCCGTTCGCGCCAGCAGAGCACCTACGGTGACAAAATGCTCTCGGCCATGCGCTTCGGCTTTGGCGGCCACGTGGAGACTTCCAAAAAATGACCGCCAACGGCAAGAAACCCAAGGCCGAACCCGCTCCACCCACTACCTTGTTTCTGTTTGGCGCCCATGGCGACCTGGTCAAGCGCCTGCTGATGCCGGCGCTGTACAACCTGAGCCGCGACGGGCTGCTGGGCGATGGCCTGCGCATTGTAGGCGTTGATCACAACGCCATCAGCGACGCTGACTTTGCCAAGAAACTCGAGGACTTCATTCGCACCGAAGCCGCCGGCAAGGTCCGGGGCAATGCCGACAATGGGCTGGACCCGCAGTTGTGGGCCCAGTTGGCCAAAGGCATCAGCTACGTCGAGGGTGACTTCCTCGACGACAGCACCTACGCCGATATCGCGCAGAAAATTGCCGACAGCGGCAGCGCCAATGCGGTGTTCTACCTCGCGACAGCACCGCGCTTCTTCAGTGAAGTGGTGCAGCGCCTGGGCAGTGCCGGGTTGCTCGATGAGACGCAGGAGGGGTTTCGCCGCGTGGTCATCGAGAAACCGTTCGGTTCCGACCTGGCCAGCGCCGAAGCGTTGAATGCGTGCCTGCTCAAGGTGATGAGCGAGAAGCAGATCTATCGCATCGACCATTACCTGGGCAAGGAAACGGTGCAGAACATCCTGATCAGCCGTTTTTCCAACGTGCTGTTCGAGGCGTTCTGGAACAACCATTACATCGACCACGTGCAAATCACCGCCGCAGAAACCGTCGGCGTGGAAACCCGGGGCAATTTCTTCGAAAAGACCGGCACGCTGCGGGACATGGTACCCAACCACCTGTTCCAGTTGCTGGCCATGGTCGCGATGGAGCCACCGGCAGCCTTCGGTGCCGACGCGGTGCGCGGTGAGAAGGCCAAGGTGGTCGGTGCCATCCGGCCCTGGTCCCTGGAAGATGCGCGGGCCAACTCCGTGCGCGGCCAGTACACCGCCGGTGAAATCGCCGGCAAGCAACTGCCGGGCTATCGCGAAGAAGCCAATGTCGCGCCTGACAGCAGCACCGAGACCTTCGTTGCGCTCAAGGTGATGATCGACAACTGGCGCTGGGTCGGCGTGCCGTTCTACTTGCGCACCGGCAAGCGCATGAGTATCCGCGATACCGAGATCGTGATCTGCTTCAAGCAGGCGCCTTACGCGCAGTTTCGCGACACCGACGTCGATGAGCTCAAGCCCACGTACCTGAAGATCCAGATCCAGCCGAACGAAGGCATGTGGTTCGACCTGCTGGCCAAAAAGCCCGGGCCGACCCTGGAAATGGCCAATATCGAGTTGGGGTTCGACTACAAGGACTTCTTCGAGATGCAGCCGTCGACGGGTTACGAAACCCTGATCTACGACTGCATGACCGGCGACCAGACCCTGTTCCAGCGCGCCGACAATATCGAGAACGGCTGGCGCGCCGTGCAGCCGTTCCTGGATGCCTGGAAAGAAGACGATGGCATCCAGACCTACAAGGCCGGCGAAGATGGCCCGGCGGCGTCGGATGCATTGCTGGCCCGTGATGGCCGTGCCTGGCATAGCCTCGGATGAGTGATGCAGCGATTCATCCCATCCGTTTTATCCTCAGTGATGTGGACGGCACCTTGCTGCATCCGGATCACAGCCTCAGCCCGCGCACAGCCGATGCGATTCGCGCGTTGCGTGAGGCCGGGGTGTTTTTCAGCCTGGCCAGCGGGCGCCCGCCCAAGGCCATGATGCACCTGATCGAGACCTTCGGTATCGACGTGCCGGTGGCGGGGTTCAACGGCGGTACGTTGATCAACCCCGATGGCAGCATCCTGGTGGCCCACCATCTGCCGGCGGAAGCGGCGTTGGTGACCCTGGCACTGTTCTCGGCCGAACCGGATGTGGAAGTCTGGGTGTTCGCCGATGGCGACTGGCTGCGCCGTGACTCGCCAGGGCCGATGGAGCAGCGCGAAGCCGACGGCCTGGGATATGGGCCGGTGGTGGTGGAGAGTTTCGAGCCCTACCTGGACCGGGTCGACAAGATCGTCGCCGCGAGCAATAACACGCAGTTGCTGGTGGAGCTGGAAGCGCAGTTGCAGCCGAAGGTGAAGGGCCTGGCCCAGGTGTCACGTTCCCAACCGGTTTATCTGGATGTGACGGCGATGCTGGCCAATAAAGGCGAGGCCCTGAAGACCCTGGCGGCGCACCTTGAGGTGCCGCTTGCGCAAACGGCAGCCATTGGCGACGGCGGCAACGATCCGGCGATGTTCCAGGTGGCCGGGTTATCGATTGCCATGGGCCAGGCGGAAGAAACCGTCAAGCGTCAGGCCAGCGTTGTCACCGGCAGCAATGTCGAGGACGGTGCTGCCGAAGCGTTCGAGCGATTTATACTCAACGCACGATAAGTAAGTGCAACTTCCGATCACTGTAATGCAGTGATCGGAAGTTCCCGCCTCACTTACTTGGGCATTGCCCATTGCTGCAACCGGTAGCCACTTTTGTCGAGCTCGGCACGGGCCTGCAACAGCAAGTCTTCCAATTGCGCCGGGTCAGTGTAAGTGGTCGATGACAGCTGTTGGCTGCCGATACGGGTGTTGGTGCGGTCGATGACGCTCAGGCTGAGGGCGCCATGACCGTCGTGCCAGGCCACGCACTGGAAGGGCTGGAAGGCACGGTCTGCAATCAAAAGAGCTTCGTTGATGCGCAGCGGAGCGTTCATGTGTGTCGTCTCTCTCTATGCCCATTCAAGTGAATACCGGCGGTTGGGCTGACCGTACGGTGGGTTACTTGTACTGATGCACGATGGTGGGGGGCGGGTCACATGCCAGGACAAGAAATTTTAACTTTCCCTGACTGAAGTCATCTAAGCGGCTGTTTTAAAAGCGGAACTAACGTTTGGTCAGTCGGCAACTTTTCACGGGTTGATGGCTTTTTGCTCGCACTTATAGCGAAAGGGTACAAGCACAGCGTCAATATTTTGATATGTTGCTGTCTGGTCGCTACAAACTATTGTTTCTATTAATAAAAAATGACGCCAAGGAATAGTCATGGTTGTGACTTCTGCGCAACGCCGCTTGTTGGTCGTCGACCCTTGCGAGGATTGTCACGGGTTGCTGCCCGGCTTGCGCACGGTCGGATGGGAAGTCGACAGCTGTACCCTCGAAGATGTGGGTGAGCGGTCCTGCGATGTCGGCCTGTTGCGATTGCAGCCTTGTCATCTGGAACGGCCTGAGGCGGTCAAGGAGCTGATTGGTCGTAGCGGCACCGAATGGATCGCGGTACTCAGCCAGGACGTGCTACGCCTGCAGAACGTCGGGGATTTCGTCTGCGAATGGTTTTTTGATTTCCACACCTTGCCGTTCGATGTGTCGCGGGTGCAGGTCACCCTGGGTCGCGCCTTCGGCATGGCGCGCCTGCGCGGCAAGGGCAACACCCCGGTGGGTGGGCCTGAGCATGAGTTGCTGGGCGATAGCCGGCCCATTCGCGAACTGCGCAAATTGCTGTCGAAGCTGGCGCCCACTGAATCGCCGGTACTGATACGGGGAGACAGCGGCACCGGCAAGGAACTGGTGGCCAAGATGCTGCACCGGCAGTCCCAGCGACACGCCAAGCCGTTCGTGGCGATCAACTGCGGAGCGATTCCTGAACACCTGATCCAGTCGGAACTCTTCGGCCATGAAAAGGGCGCCTTCACCGGTGCGCATCAGCGCAAGGTCGGACGCATCGAGGCTGCCCACGGTGGCACGCTGTTCCTTGATGAAATCGGCGATCTGCCCATGGAGTTGCAAGCCAATCTGTTGCGGTTTCTCCAGGAGAAACAGATCGAACGCGTGGGCGGCAGCCAGCCCATCCCGGTGGATGTGCGGGTACTGGCTGCCACCCACGTTGACCTCGAGGCCGCCGTCGAGAAGGGCACCTTTCGCGAGGACCTGTATTACCGGCTGAACGTGCTGCAAGTCGTCACCGCGCCCCTGCGCGAACGTCACGGCGACGTGGCGATGCTGGCCAATCACTTTTCGCGTTTCTATAGCCAGGAAACCGGCCGCCGCCCGCGCAGCTTCAGCGAAGAGGCCTTGGTGGCGATGGGACGACACCCGTGGCCGGGCAATGTGCGTGAATTGGCCAACCGTGTGCGCCGTGGCCTGGTCCTGGCTGAAGGGCGCCAGATCGAGGCGGTTGACCTGGGATTGCAAGGCCCGCAGGCCGTGTCGCCGCCGATGGCGACACTGGAAGATTACAAGCACCGCGCCGAACGCCAGGCATTGTGCGACGTACTTCACCGGCACAGCGACAACCTGAGCATCGCGGCCCGGGTGCTGGGCGTTTCCCGGCCGACGTTCTACCGGTTGCTGCACAAACACCAGATCCGCTAGGTTTTTTTCAAAGGGTGCATGCAAATCAAAATGTGGGAGAGGGCTTGCTCCCGATGATGGCCTCTGGGCCGACCGGGATTTTGTGTCGATCCCGGTCCAAATGTGGGAGGGGGCTTGCCCCCGATAGCGGCCTTAGAGTCAGCCAGTATCTTGGATCAGACCGAGTACATATCCGTTTCTGCGGTAACGGCTGCTAATGGTTCCGCTTTTACAGCGGCTCACTTTTGAAAAGCGCAAAAGTAAGCAAAACGCTCTTGCCCCACCACTCGGCACCTCGCTTAGGCTCGGTGTGTCCGAACGCAGGCTTGAATCCGTGGGCCGCCGCAATGGGCCATCCCTGGCCCAGTGCGGCTAACCCGGCGTCCTGCCGGGTTACCCACGGATTCAAGCCTGCGTTCGGCCAGCGTGGTTTAACGGGGCGCCTAAGATCAAAAGCAGATCAAGATCAAGAGCGACTCGCTTCGCATCGTGGTTACGGTTGAGCGCTACAGAGTTGTGTAGATACCTGCTCATCGGAGGCACGCCCCAATACCAGTCAGTTAAGCGTACACGCCCTCTGTAGGAGCGAGCTTGCTCGCTCCTACAAAAAGCCTTAACTGATTGGCATTAGGGCAAACCCCACATTTAAAAGCGCTCGCCTTTCGATCAGAAGTAATACGGGAATTTCAGGCTGAACGTGAAGTCCGGCGCGTCATCGGTCATCCCGATCGCCAGGTTCGGCACGATGGTCAGGTTATCCGAGGCCGCAATCGTCATGCCGACGTTGAAGTAGCCCGCATTCGCATCGCTGGAGACCACCGACTGCCAGTCACCGCCGTCCGGCTTGAGCTTGCTTTTGCGCTGCACCAGGTCGGACACCGAGAACGACATGCTCATTTTTTCGTTCAAGGCAAAGGCTACGCCGACACCGAACTGAAAGCTGTCGCCCAGGCGCACCTTGCCCCCCACCTTCTGGTTGACCTCACTGCTGATGTCATCGAACGAGTCTTCGAAGTTGTGGGTGTACGAGAGCGAGCCGAACAACACCGCAGGGTCGAAGGTCTTGACCAGGGAAATGCCTGGTGTGACCGACCACACGCCGTTGCCCGTCGGCAGGCTTTCCGGCAGGTAGAGGTTGTCGTTGCTCGGTTGCCTGACCAGTTTGATGCCAAACGGCTCTTTACCCGTAGGCGCCTTCACCCGTACCGACACCACGGCATCCGGCAGGGTAGGGGTTTCATCGAGGAACTTGTACGCCACGCCGAAATTGACGTCGCCAATGGTGGGGTCGCGGGTCACCGAAGCTTCGGATGTGGCCGTGGCATCGTTGCCGGCGCCGCCGGACTGGTAGGTCGATTCGCGGTAGACCACCGGCACGTTGAGGTCGAACTGCCAACGGTTATCGAGGTTGTAGCGGCCGGTCAGGTCCAGGGTCCAACTGTCGGATTTGATCCGGTCCAGGTTGATGTTGCCAAGGAAGATCGAGTCCAGCGCCAGGAAACCATTGAGGGTCAACTGGCGGGCGTCGTAGCGGGCATAGGTGATGCCGGTCTCCACACTGAACTTGCCATTGCCGAAAAAGCCGCTGGCTTCGTTGTACAGGTTACTGACGCTTTGTGCCGGGGCCGAGTCGTCCTTGAGCGACTGGCCGTAGGAGCTTCCGCCTGCCGCGCCACCTGATGCCGCCGCCGCACCGGTACCTGCGACGGTCGTACCGCCTTTTTTGAAGTCGGCGGGGGATTTGGCCAGGCGCCTGGGTGCTGGCGTGTCCGGTTGGTCCTCTACTTGGCGTACGCGTTGTTCCAGCACGGCCAGGGCCTTTTGCTGCACGTCGTAGCGTTGCTTGAGTTCCAGGAGTTCCCGCTTGAGGGTTTCGATATCGGCATCCGGCGCTGCGTACAGCATAGATGCGGGCAAGAGCGTACTTAAACAGATCACCGCGCGGAGCGATAACGATCGATGCATGAAATAAGCCGTCCTTTTCCAATGCGTAAGTGTCGAGGGTCAGCGTAGTTCAATAACCGAGCGTGCGGAGGCCTTTGAGCTGGTCCAGATTGCAGTTCAATGCACCGTTGTTCAAACCGTTATTGTTCATCACGACGTTGAGTTGGGTCATGTTGTTGACGAAGTTGGTATTGCCGGTCAGAACCGTGCCTTGCAGCACATTTCCTCCGCCGATCTGCTGCAGGCTGTTGCCCTGGTTATGGTTGGCCTGGATTGCCATTTGCAGGCCGCCATTGCTGGCCGACACGCTGACATGACCGGCGTTGCTGTCGCCGGTGACGGTGCCACCGGCGACCAATACCTGGCCGGACTGCACGGCGTTGGCAGGGGCAAAGCCGTCCTGGGTGACGTTGATGCCGACATGGTTGTAGGCGGTGTTGCCATCACCGGCGGCGCGCACGCTTTGGGTCACGCCCTGGCCGTTGGCCAGGCCGGCTCCGCCGATCACATTCCCGCCGCCGGCAGTGGGCGTTCCGGAACCCGCTGCACCCGTGGTTTGCACGTAGAACTGCGGGGTGATGGTGGTCTTGTCCAACTGCATGCTGGCCTTGCCGGTAATGCTGTCGCCGACCGCATTGGTCCAGGTGCTGCTCATGACAATGCCGAAGCTGACGATTCGCCCCGGCATCACATAGCGGCCGCGCAGCTCGGCCATTTCCGCGTCCTTGAGTTCGATCGGTTTGAAGCCCGATGAAGCATAAGCGGGCATCGAGGCTGCCAGACACAAAACCGTCAGCCAACGGGAAGTGTTCATCTTTTGCTCCTGGAGCGTCCTGCCCCTTATTGCGCTTCTAGAAGAAGTCGCTCTGGATAAAACCGAAATCCATCAGTTCGGCGTCGCCTACGGGCCGGAACTCGTTCAGCTGATTCTTGGCGGTCAGGGGGGCAGGCGGGTCGAGCAGGACGTTGGCCTTGTCGTAGCCTTCACCCAATACGGCGAACACGATGCCATTCCAGCCCTTGACGAAGTCATCCCGCGAATAGCGCTTGTGCCCCAGCACCGGGTCGCCGACATACACCCAGTCCTTGTCGGCCCGTTGCATCACCACGAAGTGCTTGTAGCCACGGATTTCCAGCAACACCACCACCGGAATTTTCACGGTGACCAGGGTGTCGGGGGCGATCTTGTAGCCCCGGGCGCGCATGCCGATGCTTTCCAGGTAGCGCTTCATGTCCAGCATGGAAAAACCCTGGGTACGCACCAGGTCCTGGTCGGCATTGACCAGCATGCCCTTGATGAGGTGGTCTTCGTCGACGTCCAGCCAATAGGCCTGGCGCAGGATGGTGGCAAGTGCCGCAGCACCACAGCTGAAATCGGTTTTCTGTTCCACCAGGTTGGCGAACCGGCGTTCACGGATGCTCTCGACCTTCTTGAAAATCACCGCACCGCCGGGCATGGCGGAGATCGCCATGGTGCCCGCCCAAGTAGGGCCGGTGAGCAACATCAGGAGGGTGAGGGTCGCGAAGCGCATGATCGACTGACCTGCTGGACACTGGAGTAAGAAAGGGCCTTGTTGCCAAGGCCCCGTTGGATCAGAAGCGCACGCCGCTGGAGCAAACGTTGCAACCTTGACCGATCGACAGGCTGTTGCTGCCCTGGTTGCCCGCACCCGATTGCAGGTTTACACCCACGTTGCCGGAGTTGCGGTTAACCGAGTTGTCAAGGCTGGAGTTATTGGACACGTATTGAGGCTTGCCGTAGCCATAGCTGCTGACGGCGGTATTGAGGTAGCTGTTGTTGAGCGAGTTCTGCTCGGTGTTGGAGGCGGCGGCGATGTTCTTGCCGTCAGCGGTGGTGATTGCCAGGTTGTTTTTACCTTCGTTGCCTTGACCGGCCTGGCCGTTGTAACCCACGTTGCCGGAGTTGCCGTTGACGGAGCCGTCCAGGGACGCGTTGTTCTGCGTGCCTTTGTTGACGAAGTTGTTATTGGTGCTGGCTTGATCCACATCGATCACGGCGAACACGGTGGCAAAGTCGCCTTTGGCACTGGAGATGGCACCGGCGTTATCCGCCTGGTTGCCGGAGCCCGACTGTACGTTGACGCCCACGTTACCGCTGTTGCCGGTCACCGAGTTGTCGGCCGAGGCGTTGTTTTCGGTGTTGCTGTCCTCGAATTTGTTGCCCTGGCTTTTTTGCACATCGGTGACCACGGAGGCGACGGTGCCAGTGGGTTGAGGGGCTGGGTGCCAGCCACCACCCGCTTGAGCAGCGGCAGCCATGAGCGCGGCGAGAGCGAAAACCAGTGGTTTGAGCGCCATTTGAGGTTTCATGGTGTTTCTCCTTGCTTCTAATTAGTTGGGTTAAGTGTTGGTACGGTTAACTGAGGTCTATCAAGCGCTTACTTGATAGTGATGCCCAGGGTGTTAGCCACTCGGTTCCCCACCCCGGCACTCTGGTTCACCTGAATCACTCCTCGGCTGCCGGTGAAGGCCTGGTCGCTGGTGACGACCTGGCGGCTGCCAGTGGTGGAGGTGGACCCTGAGTCGCTTGCCAGCGTCGTCGTGTTCTGTTGCAACAGGACGCTGTCATCGATGCTTTGCGGGCCAGGGTTCAGGCTGATCCGCACCGCATTGATCGATTGGTTATTGGCTCCGGCCGACTGATTGATGCCCAGTACGCCGTTGCCGTTGGTAAAGGAGGTGCCCAGGATCGCCGCTTTGGCGTTCAGGGACGGATCGACGTTGCCGTCGAGCTTCTGGATATTGGCGGTGGTGGCCTGGCCACCGAGGACAATCGCGCGGCTGTTGGACATTTGCTGTTGATTGCCGGCGGCCTGGTTGATCGACAAGACACCCTCGTACTGTTTGCCGCTGCCATTGATCACGGCGGCGTTGTCGGCCAGGGCCGTCGCGCTGCCCAGCAGGGCGACTATCAACAGGAAGTGCCTCATCACTTGCCCCCCATCATGCTGCCGAGGTTGTTCAAGGGGGCCATGCCGCGCTGGATCGAATCGCTGATCTGCCCACCCATTGCGTTGCCGGCGCCGGCGCCATGGCCGGCGGCAGCGCCGCTGCTCAGGGTCGACATGCCGGTGTGCGTGGCGCCCAGGCCGGACAGATTGCCGTCGGGCTGCACCGAGCGCGCAAGGCTCGAACCGCTGCTGATGCCGCCGATGTCCCGGTCGCTGAGTTCGCCGGACATGGCGCTGATCACTTCTTTGCTGGGGTTGGCGTTGGCCGTGTTGGGGTAGGGGTCCGGGAGCGAGGTGCGCCCGTACATATGCCCTTGTACGGCGCGCCCTGTCACGATCACGCCGTCACCCGCCTGGCTCGGCAGGCTGACGCCGGCACTGAGCACGCAACTGATCAGCAGTGCGTTTATCGAGGCATGAGTGAATGTGTTCACGGTGGCAATCCTTATTATTCACGCTGACCCTAAACAGCGTTGTCAGGGACAGAGCAGAAGGCGTGCCGTTTTTTGTTTTTACTTTAAATTCAGCAGGTTATGGTTTTTACCGGCGGATTCGTCGGTTGCGGTGTTTCAACCCTGAAACAGTCCTCGCCCGGCGTCGTATGCCCGGTCGCTCGCGCCAGCTGTATCAGTGATGAAACAGTGTCCATGACAAAACGATGAATCCGTCCCCGCCGGGCGATTCAAGACAGTTGGGTGTTTCAAAAATGGACAGGTCACGCGGCAGGCGCAGGCTCAGCCTTTGGGGGTTTTACGCGGAATGGAGTTGAGTACCGGGTTGCCGTCCTGATTCTGGGTCAGGTAGACCGGTAGAACCTTGGGCAGGGAGGGGATGAGGTTATTGACTTCACTGAGGTTATAAATACCGCCAATGCGAATGCTCCCGGTGCCTGCGTCCGCCAGCATCACCGGTTTGTCGAGGTAGCGGTTGATCAGCGGCAGCGCATCGGCCAGGGCCAGGTTGTCGAGCACCAGTTTGCCCGTACGCCATGCCAGGGCCGTGTCATCGGGCTTGATCGCCGCCACGCGCGGAGTGGCGTCGCCCCGTTGGTAACTGGCCTGCATCCCCGGGGTCAGCGGCACGCTGCCATGCACCGAGTCGCTGGCGATCTGCACAGAGCCTTCAAGCAACATCACTCGCACCTGGTCCGCATAGGTCCAGACATTGAACTGGGTGCCCGTCACTCGCACCTGGCCCTCGCCAGCCTGCACGATAAAGGGATGATCGCCGTCATGGGTGACCTTGAAAAACGCTTCGCCCTTTTTCAAGCTGGCCTGACGCCGGTCCTTGTAATCGCTATAGACCAGTTCGGTGCCCAGGTTCAATTCCACCTGGCTGCCATCAGCAAGGGTGACCTTGCGCAAGCCGTTGGTTGCTTCGTAGTGTTTATAGGCGCTGGGCAGCCAGCCGGCTTCCCAGCCGGTCAAGGCGGCCAGTGGCAAGGCACCCAGGCATAGGGCGGCGGCGACCGCGTAGGTGCGCCAGCGCTTGCGCGGCTTGAACGGCAACACGACCGGCGCCGGCATGTTGCGCGGCAGATGATCGGCCACGTCCCAGATTTCCAGCATCGCCGCGTATTCGAACGCATGCAGCGGATGAGCGTCGTGCCATTTTTCAAATGCCTGGCGCTCAGCGGCCGAGCAATCCTCGGCATGCAGGCGCATGCACCAATGCGCGGCGGCGTCGGTAATGGCGTCGTACTCGGCTTCTGAAAGGGACTGTTCGCTCATTGACTCATCCTGATTTCCCGCATTCTAACCCTGCGAAGCACGTAGCGAGAACAGCATCATGGCGATTGCACATCAATTGGAACTTATTCTTGTTTGAGCGCGCCTAAAAATTCAGGAAATAACCTGTCGTCAACTATGGAGTACCAACATGTTGAAGAAAACCTTAGCTGCCCTGTGTGCCACCACCGCCTTGCTGAGCGCCGGCGCTGCTCTGGCAGACAAGCCGGGTGCGGGCTGGATTACCATTGAAAAAGCCATTGAAGTGGCGAAGACCAAGGCGGGCTATATCGAAGTCTACGCCGCTGAAGCGGACGACAACGGCTATTGGGAAGTCAAAGGCCGCAAATCCGATGGCACCGTCTACGAAGCCCGCATCGACGGCGCTTCGGGCAATATCCTGCGTGATCAGAAAGACTGATCCGCCCGCTGGGGGCCTGCTCAGGCCCCCACATCCAGCATGCGCCCCAGGTGCGTAATCAGGTAAGTGACTGAGTCAGCGTTGGACAGAATGACGTCAATGCGTTTGTCGACATTGCTCATGAAGATTTGACGTGCCTCATTCAGTGTCTTGGCACCAGTAATCTTCAGGACTTTGCGCTTGAGGTAGTGGGTGGCGGTGAAAACACCGTAATCCTCCCAGGTATTGGATATGTCATCCCACGTCTTGAACAGCATGCTGGCCGGCGTCAACGTGGACAGTGCGGTCGTTTGCAAATCATTCTGGCGCGTCCTTACTGCCTGAGCGCCAGGCTTGGCTGTATCGATGAGGTCGCGGAACGGTTCCATGCTGCGCAGATAGGCAATGTCTACGGTCTTGAACCTCAAGTGCGTCAGCTCGTGAATCATCGTCGACGCTCTGGCGTGAGCGAACATGTCGAAGGGGGCGTTCAAGATGTTGGCGTATTCAGTCATGTCCGGATCGAAGAAACGCTCGAACAAAAACACTTTGCGCTCAATGTCATCGACCAGCACCATTGCGTAATCATTCGTGGGGTCCTTCAGGCTTTCGCCGCTGACAAGGCGCATTGAGTCAGGGCCGATCAAGGTGGGGTCGCTCAACTCATCCAGTACACCGTCGATGAGAGTTTCGATTTTCCTGACCTGTTCCGGGGTCAGGTTGATAGTGCCGAACAGGTCGCATAGAAACAGGCCCACTCGGCTATCAGGGGTGATCAGTTGCGCAAAATGCTGGAGGTTGCGCTTGCAGTTGACGGCGTAGTACGTCGCCACATTCAACGCTTCGTCGATGGCCTGGGCTTTCCAGCTCGATACTGCGGCAATCGCCTTTATGCCCTGCGCTTGAATATTGATCTCGCGCCGTTGTGCCCGTTGCGTTTTCTGACGCGTCCAGGCCTGCCCGAAGCGGGGTTTGTGCAGGCTCAGGTCCAACACCCATTGGCCCTGTGAATTGCGACCTACGTAGGGGCCCTGCTGATCGTCGTTGCCGAGGCGCCAATGTTCCTTGGTTTTCGTCACCGGATACACTTTGCCTGCCAGCGGTACATAGACTTTGGCGTTCGCCTTGTCCTCGTAGACCTGGGTCGAGGTAGCCAATGCCAGGCCCTCCAGGGCGACGTCATGGTCCTCGAAGCGCTGCAGCCGCGTTCGCGAAATGGCGGTGACGTCCCGCAGGCCCGGGACTGTGCTCTTGGGCAGTTCGCCCGGCGACAGGTCAACGACCTCAGCGTCACCGGGCGGCGGGGTTTCGCTGCCGTCGAGCTCACTGTACAACGCGGCCATTTGCACCACGGCCAGGATGAAGTCCTTCATCGCGGCCCTCCACTGATGCAGTTGCAGCGCTTCCATCGAGCGCTTGACCAGCGTGTAGCTGCGCCACACCACCAGCGGATAGGCGAGTTTGCCCGCCAGGAAGTGCGCCGCCATCGGAATGCCCTTGCCTAACAGGTCGACCGCTTTATCCCAGAGCAGTTTGGCGCCTTCCTCGAATTGGCAGGCGAGCATTTTAAGCAGGATCAGCGTGTTCTCGCTGAACAGGAAATGCAGCAGATTGCCGGTCACCGCAGATGAAGCAAGGCTGATATCCGAGGGGCGATGAGGGTTGTTTTTCAGCAAGTGGCGGTAAACGGCCTGGTGCGGATCTTCCAGGTGCTGGATCACCCAGTCCTGCAGTTCTCCCGGTCTTTGCACTTCCTCCAGCAGCGCTTGCTCGCTGTCATATTGCCTGAGCACATGGTTTTCGCTGTAGGGCGCATATAACACCACCGGGCCGGATTTTTCAGGTTCGCTGCTGATCAGGTACAGCCCCAGCACTTTCGCGGCCGTGGCACCTGCGGTCGCCACAAGTTCCACGGGCCGAAAAAGCACCGACGCGCCGTCCAGCGCCGCACGTGCCAGGGCATCAGGCATATCGAATGCCTGCTGGACCCAACCCAGGGCTTCGGCTGACAGGCGTTCCTGCAGATGCTGCTCGTGGGCGTATTGCAACACCTGCCAGGGCAATTGACGGCAGAACCGGCGCCGACGTTGGCGCGCTGCCTCTGTGCGGGTGTCCAGCTCGGTTTGCAACAGCTTTTGGTAGACCGATTTCAAGTCCAGCTGGCGCACCAGTTGGATCACTGCAGTGGCATCCAGGGTATCTGGCAGCGGCGTGGCGGTACGCGACCGCGGGATAATGGTGTGCTTGTTCAGGTTCGGCCAGTGGCGCAAGGCGAAGTCGGTCAGGCTGCAGGTGTGGATATCGAGGGCCTGATGCACGGGAATCAGTACGTCATCGGGGCTGATGGTGTGCTTGGGAAAGCGAGCCTGGAGCAGCTTCAGCAGGGCGGAATATGTGTGCTCGCGAATGGTCGGGATGCCATGCAGGTAGTCCTCCTCTTCCGGGGCGCTGTTGCGGTATTGCTCAAGCAGTTCAGCATGGTAAATCTGCGCTTTGGCAGGTGCCATTGCCAGCCACACGGGCAGCAGTTGCTGGGTGATCATTGCGTCAGCCAGCGCTTTGGCCCGTGCCAGGTTGGTAGGCGCAGGGGTTTGCAGGATCGCATCCAGGCGGTCCTGCACGGCGCGCGCCGGCAAATCCATGGCCAGTAAATGATCGACCGCGTCCATGACAGTGTCGTCGTAGGTCTTCAGGCGATTGTCCAGCAGGTTATCGTCAATGCGTTGCAGCGGGGCCAGGCGATACGCCTGATGAGGCACGCGTTGGGACAATCGCAGAGTCTCCAGCAGCGTCAGCCGCTCGATCGGATGCGCCAGGCGCTGGGCGAGTACCTCGCGCAGCGCCGAAATTGAGGGGAAGACTTCATGACCACGCCGGGGCGTCCACAGGATCGCCTGGCCCGAGTTCCTGGAGTCGAGGCCGCCACGCTCGGTCAGCACAAACAGATTAGCCAGCGGCAGCAAGGCGTCGGACGTGCCCTGTTGCAATGCCAGCGCATAGGCATCCGGGAGAAACCCGTTGATCCCATGACGGGTCAGGCGCACCAGACTGTCGTTACGCAGCACCGTATCAAGAATGGCATGGCTACCGGCCGGCAGGGTTTTACCCAGCAAGCGCAGTTCGGCCTCGCTGCGCAAGCCCAGCAGCATCGAGTGCGCGTGTTTATCGCGGGTGTTGTTCAGGAACAGGCGTGGCACGTCACGCAGCTCGTGGTTGGCGAACACCTTCAATACCCGCTCGATCATGCTGTTAAAGGTTTTGAGGGTGATGTTATTGAGCTTCAGGGCGACGCGCGGGTCGTTTTTTTGATAAAAACCAGTCCTGGAAGACACGGGAAGTGGCTCGCTATTCCGGCCCAGGCGCTCGATAACGTGTTCAACCATACTCAGGGACGATACGGGCGGGCGTTCTTCGCGTTGCTGGGCACTGGAGGGGTAAGTGTTGATAAAGACATCATCGGCCCTCACGTCCAGTTGTCGCGTTTGCAGCTCCATGTTCAGGGCCAGGGCGACCATGCTGCGCAATGTAGGGTGGTTCAAGCGTTCGAGGTTCAACCCGTCCTCGGCAGCTTGCAGGCGTTGCATGTGCAGCTTGGCGCGCTCGGCCTGCACGGTGGAGGGGCGGCCATTGCCGCTGCTGACGGGATGTATCGTCCAGCGCCCATCGGTGTCCAGGTCGGCCAGGCGACTGTCGAGCATGGTGCGAATATCCAGGGCGTAATCGAGCAATGCATCCAGGTCCACCTGGCCGGCGCTGCTGCGATAGAGGCTCAGGGCATGGTTCATATTACTGATCTGCTTGGCGGCGATATCTTCGATCATGCCGATGAACACATGCCCGATGACGGGGCGTGCGGCAACGTTTATCGGGTCCAGGCCGATAAAAGTGTCGCGCTCATCCAAGGACAGGAAGTTGAGCAGTTCATCTTCGTGTCCGGCGGCCGTGAGCATGGTCAATAGCGTGTCTTTGAGGTCGTCCAGGTCTTGAAGCACCTGTAAACCACGGGACTGGGTGTAGAGGTAGGCATGGTTTTCATGCAGCATCAGGGTACTGGCCAGTTCCACGTAGTGCTGGTAAGGCGCATAGACGCGCACTTTTTCCACGCTCAGGTTGGCGGCGTAGGCGCTGCGCGCGCCCTGGTCGCTGAGTAACAGAGCCTGAAGCATATGGCTTTCATCGGCACTGAGGATGCCAGTCTGGCGTTTGAGCAGCACGTCGAGGCGGAACTTGTCCGCCAACACTTGCGCGAACAGATCAAGGCGTGAGGTGCCGCTGTCGATGTCTTCGTTCCAGTAGGTTTGCAGCAGGCTGGCGAGCAGTTTGGACAGCGTACCGGAGGTCTGCTCGATGAGCGTTTCCCATCGCTCACCGTCTTGCTGCAACTGGGTCTGGTTGAAGTGGGTGGTGACATGCTTGGGATTGATGAATTCGCAGGTTTGCCCCAGGGGCCAGGCATGTTTCACATAAAACCGCAGGAACGCTTCACGTAGCGCCAGGGAGTCAGTCCAGCGTCGGTCGGTATCCGTCGGGCTACGGCTAAAGCAGTTTACGCGCGTTTCCCGTTGATCCAGGCCCGGGAAATAACGATGCGCCATGATCCCGAGCAGTGTGTCGAGCATGTCGGACAGGGTCGGGGTTTTCTGCAACTGCTCAAGCATTGATTGTACGTTTGCTCGTTGGCAGGCCTGCAAGGCTTGTTCCTGGCTTTCCATGACCGGACCCAGCACCGGCGAAGTCGTCAGGGTCAGGGCGGTAGCCGCCGAAAGACTGTTGCGCTGGGCAATCGACAGAAAGCTGAGCAAATCGATGCGCTGTACCGCATCAGCCAACGCCAGGCTGACCTCTCCGAGCAGCGCGGCATGGCTGTCAAACACCTCGATACCGCCATACGGCGTGTACAGCAGGGCCTTGGCACCGTCCGGCGTCGGGCTCATCACAAACGCGCCGGCAAGTGGAATCGCAGCGTGGCCCATCGTATTGATCAACAGGTTTTCGACGCGCATGGGATGGCGTTGCAGGCGCGTATCCTGGCGACTGGCATCACTGGCGTAATACACGCCGTGCAGCCATTCCAGGTCCTTGACGGTAAGCCCCAGAGCGCGTTCGCGTTCGCTCAGTACCGAGCGATTGACGGGCAGCAGGAATTCGTCAAAAAAATACGGCGGGGTGACGCGGGTCATCGCCTGTCTCCAGCGTGAATAGGGACACACAGGGTAGGCGGGCAGCCTTGGCAGGCGGGGGTAATTATTGAGTCGCACCGTCAGTTGACAGCCAGCGCAGTGGGTGGTGTTTAATCGACGGTCTGGATGTCCATTCGTTGCCCCTTCCAATCATAAAAATGGAGCTACAAATGTCTGCGCAGTCTCCAGCAGTTGTCACGGCGTTCATCAGCTTCACGGAGTTGGTGGGGTTGCTCCAGCGTATTTTTGTCAGGCACGGCACCTCGCCGGAAGTGGCGGCGATCCTTGCACAGAACTGCGCGAGCGCCGAACGTGATGGCGCTCACAGTCACGGTATTTTTCGCATCCCAGGTTACCTGTCGACCCTGGCCAGCGGCTGGGTCAACGGCGCTGCGGTGCCCACCGTCAGCGACGTGGCCTCAGGCTTCGTACGGGTCGATGCCGGCAATGGGTTCGCCCAGCCGGCCCTGGCTGCGGCGCGTGGGTTGCTGGTGAGCAAGGCTCGCAGCGCCGGCATTGCGTTGCTGGCGATCCATAATTCCCATCACTTTGCCGCGTTATGGCCGGACGTCGAGCCTTTTGCCGAAGAAGGGCTGGTGGCGCTCAGCGTGGTCAACAGCATGACGTGTGTGGTGCCCCATGGGGCGGATCGTCCACTGTTCGGCACCAATCCCATCGCATTCGCGGCGCCTCAGGCAGATGGCGCACCGATTGTGTTCGACCTGGCCACCAGCGCCATCGCCCATGGTGATGTGCAGATCGCTGCGCGCAAAGGTGAACGTCTGCCGCCCGGCATGGGCGTGGACAGCCTGGGCCAGCCGACCCAGGACCCGAAAGCGATTCTGGAAGGCGGCGCACTGTTGCCGTTTGGCGGGCACAAGGGCTCGGCGTTGTCGATGATGGTCGAGCTGCTGGCGGCGGCGCTGACCGGCGGTAATTTTTCGTTCGAATTCAATTGGGCCGACCATCCGGGGGCGCGTACGCCCTGGACCGGCCAGTTACTGATTGTGATCGATCCGAGCAAGACCGCCGGGCAAAGCTTTGCCGAGCGCAGCCAGGAACTGGTGCGGCAGATGCATGCGGCCGGGTTGCGGCGGTTACCGGGGGATCGACGCCATCGCGCGCGGGCGAAGTCGCAGGAGGCAGGAATAGAACTGGGGGCACAGGAGCTGCGCCAGCTTCATGAGTGGGCTGCGGATTGAACAAGGGCTGCGCCATGGGCGCAGCCCTCACTGATCAGTTACGACGACCGAGCAGCAGGCCTACCACCAGGCCAAAGCCTGCGGAAATGGCCACGGTCTGCCAGGGGTGCCCGCCGATGTAGGTTTCGGTGGCATCCACGACCGGCTTGCTGCGCTCACGTACATTGGACACCGATTCCAGGGCCTGCTTGAGTTTGATGGCGACCTGCTCGCGCAGGGTTTCACCTTCCTCGCCTACCAGGGATGCGCTGCTCTTGAGCAGTTTGTCGGATTCTTCGATCAGTGAAGTCAGTTCGCTGAAGGCTTGATCCTTGATTTGATCTTCGACGGATTGGGCGGCGGTTTTGCGGGCCATGTGTGACTCCTTGCAAGTGAATGTGGCAGTGAACAATGGAGTGTCGGGCGCCGGCAAAAGTTGCAGTTATTTTGCTGCCCGCCCATTTGCGGCAAAATCCAAATCGGGTCCCTTGGACCTTCAGTGTAAGATGTCCTTTATTTGTGCAGCAGGTAATTCACCATGAGCTTCAATCTCGCCAACAAGACCCTCGCCGAACGCGCCGAGCTGGAAGATGAAAAGTCCCGTCTCTACGACCTGTGGCAAACCAACCTGGGCAAGGCCAAGGGCGAAGCCGCCCGGTTGTTCGGTGAGCGCGCCAAGCGCAAGGGCAAATGGGCCGAATGGGTGCGTGCCGAACTTGACGGCATGTCGCCGCCGGAGTTTTCCAACATGGTGCGCAGTGAAGTCAACAAGCTGATGGCGGCGGCTAAATAAAGCACGCCTTGATCGCCTCACGCACCTTCAACAACAAGGGGTCAAGCTGGGACTGGGTGCGCCAGCCCAGCTCCACCGGGTAGCGCGGCAATGCCAGCGGGCAGGGCAATACGCGCAAGCCGGTCAGGCGGGCGATGGCCTCGGCGGCATGTCCGGGGATCGTCGCCACCGCCGTGCTGCCCTTGAGCAGAAACGCCAGCGCGGCAAAGTGGCTGGTGGACGCACACACCTGGCGGCGCAAGCCGTGCGCCGCCAGACCCTCATCGGTAATGCCGATAAATCCGCCCGACGACACCAGCACGTGCTCGCGCGCGACGAACTCTCTCAGGTCGATCTGTTGCTGTTCAGGCGCCAGGCTGTCCGGGTCCACCAGGCAGCGGTAGTCACCTTCGCCGAGCACTTGCCGGCTCAGGCGCCGCTCGGCAAAACCGCCGGCGGTAATGGCCAGGTCCAGGCTGCGGTCGAGCAGGGCATCGGCGACAATCTGGCTGTGGGTCTGGCGGAAAATCACCCGCAGCTTTGGCAGGTGCTGGGCGACGCTGTCCATCAGTCGACGGCCGTAGGCAATCTCAAAGTCGTCCGACAGCCCCAGCACCACGCAGCGGCCTTGATAGGTCGGGCTCTGCGGGTTGATCATCGCCAGGCTCTGCCGACAGCGGTCCAACGCTTCGCTGATCAGCGGTTTCAATTGATTGGCGCGCGTCGTCGGTGCCAGTCCACGTCCCGTGCGCACAAATAACTGATCGTCGTAAAGCTCGCGCAAACGCCGCAGACCGGCGCTGATTGCCGATTGGGTGACCCCCAGGCGCAACGCTGCGCGGCTGGCGCTGGACTCGTCATGCAGGGCTTCAAAGGTTTTGAGCAGGTTCAGGTCAACCTGGGCGATATTTATCTGGCTCATATCATTTAGCACTGAGGTGGGCTTTATTCATGATCGTGCCTGGCGGGAGAATGGGCAACCCCATTGATTCGGAGTGATCGTGATGCCTGTTTCTACCGTGGCTGCTTTACAAATTGGCTCGCTGCCGGGCGGCAAGGCCGAAACCCTGGAACAGATACTGGCCTACGAGGGCGACATCCAGCGCAGCAGCGCGCAGTTGGTGGTAATGCCTGAGGCGCTGCTGGGCGGCTATCCCAAAGGTGAAGGGTTCGGTACTCAATTGGGGTATCGCTTGCCCGAGGGTCGTGAAGCCTTTGCGCGCTATTTTGCCAATGCTATCGATGTACCCGGCGTAGAGACTGACGCACTGGCCGGGTTGTCCGCGCGCACCGGCGCCAGTCTGGTGCTCGGCGTGATCGAGCGCAGTGGCAGCACTTTGTATTGCACCGTGTTGTATTTCGAGCCCATGGGCGGGCTGGTGGCCAAACACCGCAAACTGATGCCCACCGGCACCGAACGACTGATCTGGGGCAAGGGCGATGGCTCCACCTTACCGGTAGTCGACACGGCGGTAGGGCGCATTGGCGGCGCGGTGTGCTGGGAAAACATGATGCCGCTGCTGCGCACCGCCATGTATGCCAAAGGCGTGCAGGTGTGGTGCGCACCCACCGTGGATGAACGCGAGATGTGGCAGGTGAGCATGCGCCACGTGGCCCATGAAGGGCGCTGCTTTGTGGTGAGCGCCTGCCAGGTGCAGGCCTCGCCCGAGGCGTTGGGCGTAGACGTTGCCAATTGGCCGGCGGATCGTCCGTTGATTGCCGGTGGCAGCGTGATTGTCGGGCCGATGGGCGACATCCTTGCCGGACCACTGGTGGGTGAAGCGGGGCTGTTGACGGCGCGGATCGATACCGATGAGTTGGTGCGGACACGCTATGACTATGACGTGGTGGGGCATTACGCCCGGCCGGATGTTTTTGAGTTGACCGTGGACGAGCGCGCGAAGCCGGGCGTGCGCTATATCACTGACTGAACGCGGTTAAAAATGTGGGAGGGGGCTTGCCCCCCGATGGCGGCCTCAGGGCCGACCAGGATGCTGGATTGGACCGAGTACATATCCGTTTCTGCGGTAACGGCTGCTATGGGTTCCGCTTTTACAGCGGCTCACTTTTGAAAAACGCAAAAGTAAGCAAAACGCTCTTGCCACCACTCGGCACCTCGCCTGCGTTCGGCCAGCGTGGTTTAACGGGGCGCCTGAGATCAAAAGCAGATCAAGAGCGACTCGCTGCGCATCGTGGTTAGCGTTTCAGCGTTAGCCGCTACAGAGTTGTGTAGATACCTATGCTCATCGGGGGCAAGCCCCCTCCCACATTTGATCTTCAGCGTTTGTTGCCCGCAGTTCACCAGGTTGCGGTGTTGGGCAAATCCAGGGTGCCGCGCTCGACAAAGCGCATGGTCCCAAACAACCCACCCGCCAGCTTGCCGCGCAGTACATACGGCAGATTATTCAGGCTCTGGGTCTGGCTCAGGCCCAGGGTCTGGCGTAACACCGAAAACGCCGAAACGCTCACCGGTACCATCAGCACGGTCTCGGAGAAACGCGGGATGCTGCCCGCCTGATCACTCACCCCGGACGCCAGCGGCCGGCCATTGACTTCCAAATCCAGCGCCACGCCGTTGTAGTCGATCGCCGTTTCATTGGGGTTTTGCACCCGCAGTTTGACGGCGAAGCGCACTTCCAGGTCCTGGCTTTGCAGCGGTTCGATGCCGACCACGTTGATGTTGACCGGATCGCGCTGGGGCAACAGCGCGCAGGCGCTCAAGGTCAGCAACAACAACGATACAACCATGAGCTTGCGCATCTGAACGTGCCCCTACTGTTTCGTAACGTCAGGGTCCTGCATGACCTTGAGGGTCGAGGACTCCGGATCGAATTCATCTTCTTCCAGCTCTATGAACGCTTCGGGCAGGAAAATGTTCAGCAGGATGGCACAGAACGCCCCCACGGTGATCGGCGACTCAAAGATGTTATGCAGTGCCTTGGGCAAGTCGCGCAGCACTTCGGGCACGGCCGCAACGCCCAGGCCCATCCCCAGGGAAATCGCTACGATCAGTACGTTGCGTCGGTGCAACCCGGCTTCGGCGAGGATCTTGATGCCGGCCACGGCCACGGTGCCGAACATGATCAGGGTCGCGCCGCCCAGCACGGGTTTGGGCATCAGTTGCAGCACCGCGCCGATCATCGGGAACAGCCCCAGCAGTACCAGCAGGCCGGCGATGAAGTAGGCCACGTAGCGGCTGGCCACGCCGGTCAGTTGGATCACGCCGTTGTTCTGGGCGAACGTCACCATGGGCAGGCTGTTGAAGGTGGCCGCCATCGCCGAGTTGAGGCCGTCGGCGAGCAGGCCGGACTTGATGCGTTTGATATACCGCGGGCCTTTGACCGGCTGCTGGGAAATCATCGAGTTGGCGGTCAGGTCACCGGCGGCTTCCAGGGGCGAAATCAGGAAGATCACCGCCACCGGGATGAACGCCACCCAATCGAACGAGAAGCCATACTTGAACGGCACCGGCACGCTGATCAGCGGCACCTGGGGCAGGGCGGCCATGTCGACACGGCCCAGCCACCAGGCCACGACAAAACCCAGGGTCAGGCCGATCACGATCGAACCCAGGCGCAGGAACGGGTTGTCGAAGCGGTTGAGCACCACGATGGTCAGCAGCACCAGCGCCGCCAGGCCCATATTGCTCGCCGCGCCCAGGTCGCTGGCGCCGAAACCACCGGCCATGTCGGTCACCGCGACCTTGATCAACGACAACCCCATCAAGGTGATGATGGTGCCGGTGACCACCGGGGTAATCAACTTGCGCAACTTGCCGATGAACTGGCTGAGCACCACTTCGATAAAGGCTGCGAAAAAACAGATGCCAAAGATCGTCGAGAGGATTTCATCGGTACCGCCGCCGCGGGCCTTGACCATGAACCCGGCGCTCAAAATCACGCTGATAAAGGAAAAACTGGTGCCCTGCAGGCATAACAGGCCCGAGCCGATGGGGCCGAACGTGCGCGCCTGCACGAAGGTGCCGAGCCCCGAGACGAACAGCGCCATGCTCACCAGATACGGCACTTCGCTCTCCAGGCCCAGCACGCCACCGACGATCAGGGTCGGGGTGATGATGCCGACGAAGCTCGCCAGCACATGCTGCAAGGCGGCAAATATTGCCGCCGTGAAATGCGGACGGTCTTCGAGGCCGTAGATCAGGTCGGATTTATAGCGCGGGCGAGGGGCTTGAGCGTCAGACAAAATGAGGGCTCGGGTCGGAAAAGGGAGGCGCAGGATGCCAGAAACGGCCAGTCGTCAGAAGTGTAATAAATTATTTATAAAGCGCCCTGCATAAAACTTCGACATCAGCCGATACCCCGTATAGGCCCACCTAACCATTCTAAAACGGGCGGCCAAGGTCTGGGCAGTGCGTTGGCGCTGACGGATCGATTCGCGGCAGACGCTGGCAACATCACTTCTGAGAGCCCCCCCTTATGTCCCTCCGTCATCTGAACATTGCCCCTCGCGCATTTCTCGGGTTCGCCTTTATCGCAGTCCTGGTGGTCATTTTGGGGGTGTTTGCGGTCAACCGCATGACCCTGATGCGCCAGGCTTCGCTGGATATGAGCACCAATCAGTTGCCCAGCGTGACGTACCTGGGGCATATGACGGAAAACGTGTTGCGCATGCGCATCCTGTCCTTTCGCGTGCTGGTCAACCGTGAGCCGGCCGCCCTGCAGGAAGCCGAAACCCGCATCGGCGTGCTGGTCGACAAGGTCAGGGCGGCGCAAAGCAACTACGCAGCGTTGCCGGCAGGGGCCGAGGAGGCGGTGCTGTACAAGGCATTTGCGACGACCCTGGACAACTACGTCAAGGCTCAGGCCGACATGATTGCCCTGTCCAGGCAAGACAAGGTCGATGAAATGCGCGCCCTGATCAACAGCCGTATCAAGGAAGGCACCGACCAGATGGGCGAGCAGTTGAACAAACTGATCGCCCTCAACGCCGCCGGCGCCAAGGCTGCCGATACCCACGCCGAACACAGTTACGAGGCCGCCATTACCGGCGTCATCGTGGTGTCGGTCGCCGCCGCGCTGCTGACGGTGTTGCTGGCCTGGCTGCTGACCCGCAGCATCGTCACGCCGTTGCGCAAGGCCGTGCAAGCGGCTGAGGGCATCGCCGGCGGCAACCTGACCGCAGCCATCGAGGACGACGGCAAGGACGAACCGGCGCGCCTGATCAATGCCTTGTCGGCCATGCAGGCCAACCTGCGCCAGACCATCCAGCACATTGCAGGCTCGGCCACGCAGTTGGCGTCGGCTGCCGAAGAACTGAGCGCAGTCACCGAGGAAGCCTCCAAAGGCCTGCAGCAACAGAACAATGAAATCGACCAGGCGGCCACGGCGGTCAATGAAATGACGGCGGCGGTGGAGGAGGTGGCGCGCAATGCGGTGTCCACCTCCGAAGCCTCCGGCCAATCCAACCAGGCCGCGCGGGAAGGCCGCGACCGGGTAGTGGAGACGGTCGGCGCGATCCAGACCATGACCCGGGATGTGCAAAACACGGCGGCCATGATCGAGGGGCTGGCGGCGCAAGGGCGGGACATCGGTAAGGTCCTCGATGTGATACGCGCGATTGCCGAGCAGACCAACCTGCTGGCGCTCAACGCCGCGATCGAAGCGGCACGCGCCGGTGAAGCCGGGCGTGGTTTTGCGGTGGTGGCCGACGAGGTGCGCGCGCTGGCCCATCGTACGGCCCAGTCGACCCAGGAAATCGAAAAAATGGTCGCCGGTATCCAGAACGGCACCGGTGAAGCCGTGCAATCAATGCAGCAGAGCAACCAGCGCACCCAGAGTACTCTGGAAATGGCGCGCGCCGCCGGTGTTGCACTGGAGCAGATCACCCAGTCGATCAGCCTGATCAACGAACGCAACCTGGTGATCGCCAGTGCGTCCGAAGAACAGGCCCAGGTGTCGCGCGAGGTGGATCGCAACCTGGTGAATATCCGCGACCTGGCGACGCAATCGGCGGCGGGCGCCAATCAAACGAGTGCGGCCAGCCATGAGCTGTCACGCTTGGCGGTGGATCTGAACGCGATGGTGGCGAAGTTCGTTATCTAAAATCTGAAATACGGTTCAAATGTGGGAGGGGCGGTGCGACGATTCGACTTGCCCCCGATGGCGGTGGGGCAGCTAAAAATTAACTGGCTGACACACTGCAATAGGGGCATAGGTATCTACACAACTCTGTAGCGCTCAACCGTTACCACGATGCGAAGCGAGCCGCTCTTGATCTTGATCTGCCTTTGATCTTAGGCGCCCCGTTAAACCACGCTGGCCGAACGCAGGCTTGAATCCGTGGGCAACCCGGCAGGACGCCGGGTTAGCCGCACTGGGCCATGGATGGCCCATTGCGGCGGCCCACGGATTCAAGCCGGAGTGAGGGCACGCCGAGCCTAAGCGAGGTGCCGAGTGGTGGGGCAAGAGCGTTTTGCTTACTTTTGCGCTTTTCAAAAGTGAGCCGCCGTCAGGGCGGAACCCTAAGTGGCCGTGACCGCAGAAACGGATATGTACTCGATCTGATCCAACATCCTGGTCGGCTCTGAGGCCGCTATCGGGGGCAAGCCCCCTCCCACATTTGGGCCGGGATCGACACAAAATCCTGGTCGGCCCTAAGGCCGCCATCGTGGGCAAGTCGAATCATCGCACCGCCCCTCACACATTTGATCCCTGTTATCAGGTCGCTATTGTTTCCAGGCGGCCGCGTTCACCAGATTCTGTGGCCGCTCTCCGGCCAACGCCTGCAACAGATTATCCACCGCACACCTGGCCATCGCTTCGCGCGTCTCATGGGTCGCCGAGCCGATGTGCGGCGTGGCCACCACATTGTTCAAGCGCAGCAGCGGGGACGCGTGATCGAGCGGTTCTTTCTCGAACACATCCAGGCCGGCCGCGCGAATGGTGCGCTGCTGCAAGGCCTCGACCAGCGCCGCTTCGTCGACCACCTTGCCCCGTGAAATGTTGATGAAGATCGTCTCCGGACCCATCAGCGCGAACTCCTCGGCACCGATCAACTTCTCGGTCTCGGCGGTGAGCGGCAAGGTCAGGCAGACGAAATCGGCTTCCTTGAGCAAATCCTGCAGGCTGCGGTACTGCGCGCCAAAGCGGGCTTCTACCGCAGGCTTGGGCGAATGGCTGTGGTAGATCACCGGCATGCCGAAGCCACAGTGCCCGCGCTGGGCCAGGGCTTCGCCGATGCGTCCCATGCCGATGATGCCCAGGGTCTTGCCGTGCACGTCGCTGCCGAAATGCGATGGGCCGATGTTCTTGTTCCATTGGCCGGCGCGCACCAGATCGGCCAGTTCCACCACGCGCCGGGCAGTCGCCAGGATCAGCGCAAAGCCGGTATCGGCGGTGGTTTCGGTGAGCACGTCCGGCGTGTTGCTGAGCAGGATCCCGCGCTGGGTGAGGTAGTCGATATCGTAGTTATCGACGCCCACCGAGACACTCGCCACCGCCTCCAGTTTCGGCGCCAGGTCGAGTAGCCCGGCATCCAGGCGCAGGCTTGCGCCCAGCAGCCCGTGGGCGCCCGGCAAGGCGTCGCGCAGTTGGGCCAGGCCGGTCTCGTCCAGCGCGTCGATCAGCGTCACGTCGGCCTGCTCATGCAGGCGCGCCATCAACGGCGCAGAGAGTTTTTTATAGAGAACCACAGACTTTTTCATTGAGCTTTCACCTTCAACTCGAGGGGAGGCATCGGCGCGCGTTCACGGTCACTGGCGCCGGGCTTGAGGAAAATCGTCAGCACCACCGACAGCAGCAATGCACCGCTCATCAGCAGGTACGAGGCGCCGGGCGAACCGGTGCTGCTATTGAGGTAACCCACCAGGTACGACCCGCCGAACGACCCGAGCGCGCCCATGCTGTTGATCAGCGCCATGGCGCCACCGGCGACGTTGGCCGGGAGGATTTCCGGGACGATGGCGAAGAACGGGCCATACGGCGCATACATGCACGCGCCCGCGATCACCAGCAGTGTGTAGGACCACCAGAAGTGTTCGGCGCCAAGGGCGTAAGACGCATAAAAGGCCACGGAGGCAATCAACAGCGGCGGCCACACGAAGCGTTTACGCTTTTGCAGCTTGTCCGAGCCCCACGAGACCACCAGCATGCCGATCACGGCGGCAAGATAAGGCAGCGCCGACAGCCAGCCGGCTTCGACCATGTCCATTTTCAAGCCGGCCTTGAGGATCGATGGCAACCACAATACGAAGCCATACACGCCAATGCTCCAGCAGAAGAACTGCAGCGCGAGGATGATCACCTTGGGCGAGCGGAAGGCTTCGGCGTAATTCTTCACCGCCTTGATACCCACCTGCTCGGCGGCGAGGGCGCTTTCCAGGCTTTGCTTTTCGCTGTCGCTCAGCCACTTGGCATCCTTGGGGCGCTCGTCGGCCAGTTTCCACCAGATAAATGCCCAGAGCACCGCCGGCAAGCCCTCGATGATAAACATCCAGCGCCAGCTGAAATGCTGCACCAGGTAGCCCGAGACCACCGACATCCACAGCATGGTCACCGGGTTGCCGAGAATCAGAAAGGTATTGGCCCGCGAGCGTTCGGCGCGAGTGAACCAGTGACACAGGTACACCAGCATCGCCGGCATTACCGCCGCTTCGACCACCCCGAGCATGAAGCGAATCACGATCAGCATGTAGGCGTTGGACACGACGCCCGTCAGGGTGGCCAGGCCGCCCCACAGGATCAGGCTGACGAAAATCAGTTTCTTGACGCTGCGCTTCTGCGCGTAGATCGCGCCCGGCACCTGGAAGAAAAAGTAGCCAAGGAAAAACAGCGCGCCGAGCAGGGACGACATGCCGGGCGTGATCATCAGGTCTTCGGCCATGCCGGAGGCGGCGGCGAAACCATAGTTGGCGCGGTCCAGGTAGGCCAGGCTGTAAGTGATGAACACGATGGGCATGATGTACCACCAACGACGGGTGGCGAGTTTCACGGTTTCCATAAGGTGGCTCCTGAGCTTGTTGTAGTTGTGGCAACAGGTAGTGGGTCAAGCAACGGATCGGTTGGGTAATTCGGCACGGGTGGGCAGCCCTTCCATATCGCCGCGACTCTGGACGGCGCGGCTGCCGATCCAGTTGCCGCGTTGTACCGCCTCGGGAAAGCTGGCGTTTTCCAGCAGGGCGCTGATCATGCCCACGGCAAACCCATCGCCGGCGCCCACGGTGTCGACCACCGTGTCGACGCGCACGGCGGCGACAAAGCCCTGGTCCATCTGGGTACGGTAATAGGCGCCATCGGGCCCGAGCTTGATCGCCACGGCTTCGGCGCCCTGGTCGAGGTAGAACGCGGCAATATCCGCCGGGTCATCGAAGCCGGTGAGCAGGCGGCCTTCGCCGAGGCCGGGTAATACCCAGTCCGCCAGGCCGGCCAGGGCGTTGACTTCGCGGATCATCTGCGCCTGGCTGCTCCACAGGGACGGGCGCAGGTTCGGGTCGAATGAAACGCTGCGCCCGGCCTTGCGCATCTGCGTCATCAGCTCCACCGACAATTGGCGGGTGGCCTCGGACAACGCCGGAGGAATCCCGGTGGCATGCAGATGGCGCGCCTGCAGCAGGGCCGGGCTGATGTCCGACATCGACAAATGACTGGCCGCCGAGCCTTTGCGGAAGTACTCCACCTCAGGGTCGGCGCCGGATTCTTCGCGGGACTTGAGTTGAAAACCGGTGGGGTGCAGCGGGTCGACCGCCACATGGCTGCAATCGAGACCCTCATGGGTCAAGGTGTCGACCACGAAGCGCCCGAGTGAGTCGTTACCCACCCGACTCAGCCACGCGACATTGAAGCCCAGGCGCGACAGGCCAATCGCGACATTACTGTCGGCGCCCGCAATGCGTTTGTGGAACTGACCGACCTGGGCCAGATCGCCGGTCTGCTCGGCGACGAACATCGCCATGGTTTCGCCAAACGACAGGATATCGATCTCAGACATGGGCATTCTCCACGCGGGGTTGGCCCAGGCGGGCGAGGGTGGCGACCTGTTGCGCGGTGACGTCGACCAGGTCATCGCCCTGCAGCGGAAATTCCACCGCCCGGGTAATACCTTGAGTCATGTGCGTGAGCAGTTGTTCCCACAGATGCAGGTCGGTGGCGCCGGGCGGCAGGGCCACCAGCTTGCCGTCCGGGCGACGCGCGACGGCCTTGCAGTGCAGGTAGTCCACATGCCGGCCCAGCAGGCGTGCGGCGGTGAGGGCGGACTGGTCCTGCCACTGCCAGTTGCCGATGTCGAAGGTCATCCTGACGGGCAGGCCCAGGCGTTCGACCTCGGTGAAAAACCGCTGCATCGGCTCGATGCGGCCGCCGTGCAGGGTCTGGTCGTTTTCCACCAGCAGCTTGACCGGGTGGCGATCAAGCAGGGCCTGCAGGCTCTCCAGGTCGTTGGTGTCAGTGAAGTAACCCAGGGACACTTTCAGCCAGCGCGAGCCGAAGGCCTGGGCGCGGTCGAGAGTGGCGGCGAGGTCTGGATTGGGCTGGGCACGCCCGGCCACCCAGAGTTCCAGGGGCGAGGAAAACACCGACTCCAGGCCTTGCTCCGCGGCGGCCCGGGCCAGTGTGTCGGGCTGTTCGGTGGTGAGCAGTTCTTCACGCCATTCGATGCGCCGGGCACCAGCGGCACTCAACAGCGCGACAAAACTCAATTGGCCCTGCTCACGGACCAAATCGGCGCCGTAGCTGGAAAGACTGATGGAGACGGGATATTCATGCATTATTGTTTACCTCTGAAACCGGTTTCATTTTTTCTTGAAAGAACGTACGACTCTGTAGGAGCGAGCTTGCTCGCGAAAAACCAGAGAGCGCCGCGTTAAACCAGAGTCGCGGCGTTACCGTTAGCGA
Source organism: Pseudomonas orientalis (assembly GCF_002934065.1). NCBI lineage: Bacteria > Pseudomonadati > Pseudomonadota > Gammaproteobacteria > Pseudomonadales > Pseudomonadaceae > Pseudomonas > Pseudomonas orientalis. The sequence goes on from NZ_CP018049.1 coordinate 2,570,428, forward strand.
TTTTCGCGAGCAAGCTCGCTCCTACAGGGAGTTGGGTGGAGCCTCGGATGATCAGTTGGGGCAGGAAATCCAGGGTGCGGGTGGGGGCTGTGTCGCCACGCAGGCGCTTGAGCAGACAGTCAAACGCGGTGGCGCCAATCGCCTCAGTGGGCTGGGCGAGGGCGGTGATGCCGTTGCCCACCAGCGGATACCACTCCAGGTCATCCAGGGCGATCAGGCCGACATCATCGAACAGGTTGCTGCCCAGGTTTTTCAGCGCGCGGGTGCAGGCCAGCGCAGCAACACCGTTGGCGCAAAACAGCGCCTTGGGGCCGGGCTTGGCCAGAAAGGTTCGCAGGCGGCTTTCCAGCTCGCCATCCAGTTCAACCATGGCACCGGTCAACGCCGGGCGCCGGGCAATCTCGGCCTTGAAACTCTCCAGGCGCTCCAGGCGCGAGCTGGTGCCATCGGTGGCTTCGCTCACCAGCAGCACGTCGCGGTACCCCTGTTGCTCCAAGTGCTCCACCGCCATGCGCACCGCCGCCGGATTGTCCAGGCCGACCAGGTCGCTGTGCAGCGGCTCGACCTTGCGGTCCACCAGCACCAGGGGCATTTCCCGTTGCAGTTCCAGCAGTTGGTCGAGGTGATGGCCGAGGGTGTTCACGATCAGCCCTTCAATGTTGTACGAACGCAGCGCCGCCAGGTGCTGGCGCTCTTGCTCGTCATCGCGGTCGGTGTTGCACACCACCAGGCTGTAGCCGTGCTGGCGACAGGCGGTTTCAACGCCGTGCATCACCGCGATGGAATAGGGGTTGCGGATATCGGCCACCAGCATCCCGATCAGGCGCGTGCGCCCGCGTTTGAGACCGCGGGCCATCTGGTTGGGGCGGTAACCGAGTTCAGCGATGGCCTGCTCGATACGCAGGGCAATGGCGTCCGAGAGCAGGGCGCGGTCGTCGCCGATAAAACGCGACACGCTGGCTTTGGATACGCCGGCACGTTCGGCCACATCGAGCATGGTCACACGGCTGCGCTGGGCGGCGGAAAAAGAAGTCACGGTGGCGGGCCTTTCTTATTGGAATAAAAAATCGATACAGGCTGAAACCGGTTTCAGAAGACACCACACCGTGCGAGTCGTCAAGAAAAAACCTGATGGATCTGCGTGTTTGACCGGCTTGAATCCGACGAATGGATAGCCACACCTGTGAGTTCTGACAGTATCGAACGGGTGTGATTGAGGCTTTAATTTCTTCCACCCCAGGCCAGCTTTTACGGTGATTGCTGGTTGTTCCCGGCTGCAATGTTGAGGAAATGTTCATGTCCGATACCTACGAATCAGCGATCAGCGCCGACAGCTCCAGGCTGTATGACAACGGGCCTCTGGCATTGGCCCCGATGATTATTCCCGGGGTGGATCCGCTGGATCCAGAGGGCCTGATTCCGGCGGCGCTGATGCTTGCAGATCTTAAAGTGCTTATTCCCCAGTGGGGGCCGCCACCGGAACCGCTGGACACGCCCCATACCCTGACTCTGTTTTGGTCACGGGGCGGTACGGTGGTCTATAAGGACTTCCTGACGATCAATGCGCCGCCACCGCCGCTACCGATCTACCACCAAATGTTCATTCCGCTGGTTGTACTGCGCGCCTTATCGGGCCCCGTTGAGCTCTATTACTCAGTCACCGACTCATTTCTCGGGGAGACTGTTCTGGACCCTAAACGCACACTCACCGTGGACATGGATGAGCCGCAGTTGTTGGACCCTGCGGATCATCTGGAGTTCGTGGTGCCGCCGTCACCGGTGATGGACGAGGCGTATCTGCTCGCCAACCCTCTCGTTGCGTTTCGTGTGCTGCCTTACAGGGGACGTAGCGATGGCGACGTCCTTCACTTCTACACCTCCAATCTGCCCAACCCACCAGTCGCGCGTGAGGACGGCCTGTACGAGTGGGTATCGAGTGGCGAGCCCCTGATCGCGTATCTGCCCGCCGACGTATTTCGTCGTCTGGACAATGGTGCCGCTTATATCTTTTTTCGCATTTTTGACAAGGCCGGCAATTACAGTGATCGCAGTGCGGGCCTTCCGTTTCAACTGGGCCTGATCCCTTTGCCTTCTGATCTGCCGCTTCCCGAAATCTATCCTCCTGAGCGTTACAGCGACTTGTTGATCAATCGCGAAGATGCCAGGGCCGGGATTTTTGTGCGGATCGGCAGCTATACCGGCTGGGCTCCCGGGGATCAGGTTGTGGTGTATTGGAAGGGCCGGCCCACATCGCTCCATCCCGTTGACGGCTTCCCCACCGATGTGCCGATTCCGTGGCCGGTGTTGCGCGGGCCGCTGACGGATACGCTGGCGCCGGAAACGGTGCCGGTACGCTATGAGATTATTCGCGGCACCTTTTCCCCTTTTCCTTCGTTTGCCATTCGCGTGAATGTGAACCTGACCATCGCCGGGCAGGACCACGCCAATGCCCCGGCACTGCTGAATCCGGATTTACCCCTGGCAGAGGTTCGCGGACTGGTGTCCAACCTCCCGAATGTGGTCAACCATGATGACAACCCGGCCGGCGCGCGGGCCCGTGTCTTCCTGTATGAAAAGCCGGAGCCTGGGCAAGTCCTGCGGTTCTTCTGGAACGGTGTGGGGCCGGTCGCTTCCTACACCGTTCAAGCGGGGGATGTAGAAGGCCAGCTGGTGTTTTCCACGGTCATTCCCTGGGCGGTCATGGCGGGTTTTATTCATCCTGCCTTGCCCGTGTACTACACCACCAGTAATGGTGTGAATGAGCAACAGTCTGAAAACACCTTCGTCAATGTCAACACTGGCACGCTGATCTCATTTCCAGCGCCGATACTGAAACATACCCTGGTAGGCGGAGCTGGTTATTTAGCCTGTTGCTCGAAGCCCGAAGTGTTTTATGGCGTGCATTGGCACATAGCCCATGATCAAGGCTTTGAACTTGATGATGTCGTGAGGTTTTTTTGGGCTGGATACCACACGAATAATTGGGAGGGGCCGGTGATTGAAGAGTCTCGCTATGCCGAGAGTAAATCCTTTCACAGCGATTATGATTTGATCAATGGGTTGGACTTTACGGTGGAGCCCTATGAAGAGAAAGTTGTGCCGATGCACGACTTTGGTTCCGCGCAAGTGTTTTATCAAGTCAGGCGTCATGGCGTATTGATCGGCGAGTCCGTGCCCAGAAGAATTCGTATCGATTTAAATTATTCCGCCGGCGGCTATTGTAAGGCGGGTGACATTATTAACTGTTCCGCGACGGGGCAAGCAACCCTCGTCCTGCCTGAATAAGTTAAAGCAATTGCCGCGTTTTTTATGGGCTGAAGTTGAGGCTGCTGTGATTGAACGAGTGTTAGAAATATTCGCAATGTTGTAAGGCGCGGATGCTCGCGCCTGGAAGTTACGCTTATTTGAATAATCCTGGAGATATTATGAAAAGGCAAACGCTGGAAGCTATTCGCAATTTCCAAAATGAACGCAAAGCCAACCCCGGCGTGTTAGCTTTGCCGGACGCCGAGCTGGAGGGGGAGGTGCCCAATTTTCCCGGGTTGATCACCAAATCGGTCGCTCTCGCCGAAGACATGATGGTGACCCTTCCGCGGCCGGATGATTTCAGTACCGATCCGATGAACCCTGATACCTATTCGCTGTGGGTGCAGCCCAATGATGGGGCGGATTGGGCAAACCCTATCATCGTTCCGGCTGCGAACGTTCCGGCCACCGGGCTTGAAATCAATCTTGTCCGCGGGCGGCGCCCTGTCGGTATCAATAAGCTGAAATATAAAATAGATGTTTCCAGTGTTGGCAACAGCACCGAGTCCAACCCGCAATTGCTCATCATCGATCTTGAGCCGCCCTATGCAAGTTTTGTGGGGACCATCCCTGCGCCCATCCCTCCTGTTGATTTACCCGACAGCGTGGATGCTGATTACTTCTCGAGCAAGCCCAATCAGACGGCAATCTTCAAATTTCCCGATTATGTGGGGCAAGGTAAAGCGCCAGGCGACAAGGCACTGCTTTACTTTGCTGATTTGGATGAGCCGTATTTGCCGACAGCCGGTGACACGAACCCGTTTTGGACGATCCCCGCAGACCTCAGCTTGCCCCTGCCGCTTTCGGTGGTTCAAGGCCATCCGAATGGCTTGCATAATTTGCGCTATGTGATTGTGGACGCGGCGGGCAATGAGTCGAGGTTGTCTGGCGCGTTTGACCTGGATGTGAGCCTGTTTCCCAAACCCGGCAATTTCAAGGTGCCTACCATTGACTTGGCGGTTCCCGGCGATGGTTTGCTCAACCGTGCTGATGTAGCGGCACTTAACGGCGCGATAGTGCGTATTGCCCAATACGATAATGTGCTGCGCGCGGACGATGTGCTGAGTATCACCCTCACCACCCCCCTGGGCAGGCAAACCTTGCCCGATTTTCCGGTCGCAAGCGCAATTTTTCCGATTCCGGTGCATGTCGATTACGCGACGCTGGTCGCACTCTATGGGGCCACGGTAGGCGAGTTGCCATTGACGGTTTCCTATGTGGTCAAGCGTCGCTCGGTCAGTTACCCCGCGGGCTTGACGGCGACGACCGACCTGGACCTGTTTGTCGTAGGCCCAACCCCGGAGGGTCCCGATCCGATCAACACCAAGCTCAATCCGGTACGCGTGATAGGCGTGCGACAGGACGGCAGTGAAGGGCCGGATGACAACCAATTGACCCCGGCGCATGCGTCCAGAGCTGCCATCGCGCGGATCAGACTGTGGACTGACCCCCCGACACCTGACGCCAGCGATTTTGAGCTCAAGCTTTTTTATAACGGCAAGATGGTTGAGTCCCGCTTGATCACCGGTGGTGTCGCTAACCAGGACGTCGATATGAGTATTCCGTGGGCCGACATCTTCGAAGGTAAAAACGGGACCAAATTGGCGTATTACACCATTGGATCGGCGGGCACTACCAATACGCAGCAGTCGCCTATCACACCCGTCAATGTGACTGCGATCGTGATCTCACTGGACCCTCCGGTGGTGAGAAACCTCAACCCGGCCGGCTTCATCAACTGTGACAGTTTCAGGCCCGTCGGGCCGCCCCCTGGCAACCTGGTGGTGTTCATTCCGCCCAGCAATGAGTTTCGAATCGATATGGTGGTGACGTTGCATTCGCAGGGCTACAGCGATGACGTCGGAGCAACGCCCGTAGACGCTGCTGTTGGCTTGGCCAGCAGAACCATCCGGACGGAAACTGATATCAACCTCGGGTTCGAAGTGAATTTGGGGCCTTACGCGACCGTCTTCAAAACCATTCAACCGAATGCTGCTGCACGCCTGATGGGCTCGATGAGACTCTGGTACAGCATCCCAATGAGTGGTGGCACCTTGGATTCCGACGAAGCTCTGCATCGAGCGCGCGGTCATAGAGCTGGCGCGGCAGGGACGCCTGGCACTTTCTGTGATGGAACTCCTGTACCCGCTTAGTTGTGTTTAGTCATTAAGACCTAAGAGCGATGATCCCGCTCTTAGGTTTTTTTTTCTCGAAAAAAACTGTTCTGACTTCGCTCTCAAACCCCAGTTCATACGGCTACTTAAGATTAATCCTACATAAAATGGTAACCGCTCTGGATACCTTGGCACCGCTCGATCGGCTGGCTCCCGCGTACTTTGGAACCGGCCGGACTTTTCCGTGAAGGAATGCCAACCCAGAGGTCCATTCAATGTCAATTGTATTCAATTTCAAACCATCGCCTTTAAGTCTGGCGTTGAAAGCCAACGCTGTCACGTTGTTGATGCTTGTAGCCCATGCCGCCGATGCCCGTGTCATCACCAAGCCTGACGATTTCGTCGTGCCTGGGCCAACCCCGGACGCGTTTGAGTTAAAGCCAGGCTCCGGCTTTACGGTCAAGGGGGCCGTCACCAAGAACATTTCCAGTCAGTCCGCAACCTTGACACTCGACCCGGGCAGTTCTACCCAGGACATTACTGCCTATACGTCCACTGTTCGTATCGACGGTTCTGATGTCATTGCGCGTAGCACCGCCAATGCCGCCGTGCAGGCCAGCGACAGCAATGTATTTATCACCAACAGCAACATCCTCAACAAAAACGGCAGCGGGCTGGTCGCCGGCCGGCAAGACGGGTCCAAAGAGGGCTCCAAGATCAAAGTGGTCAACTCCACCATCACCGGCACGCAGCGCGGCGCCAGTGCCAGCGCCTACAGCGTACTTGACCTGGTCGATACCAAGGTTCAGGCCACCGGTGCGACCGGTGTGGGGATTGCCCTGTTCAGCGGTCAGGCCTATGCCACCAACAGCCAGATTGTCGGCGGGCAAAACGGCGTGCAAATGGGCATCGACGGCTCCTCCGGTGTACTGGGCAACAGGCTGGTGCTGGACGGTTCGAGTGTTGAAGGCAAAAGCGGCGCAGCCATTTTCACCCGGCAGGGCAGCAACGCCGACATCCAGGTCCGCAATGGCTCCAACCTGATCGGCGGCAATGGCAATCTCCTGGAAGTCACCGGTGGCTCCACTGCCAACCTGAACGTGGACAGCAGCTCGCTGTTCGGCGACGTGGTGGTCGAAGACGGCAGCCAGGCAAAAGTGCAGCTCAATAACGGCGCCTTTCTGACCGGCCAGTTGAAGAACGTCGCCGAATTGAGCGTGAACGAAGCGTCCAAGTGGGTGTTGGTCGGCAACAGCAATGTCGACGCCTTGAAAATGGGCGGTGGCGCCGTGGAATTCGGCGCGCCTAACGCGTTTTACCAACTGGATGTGAAGAGCCTGGACGGTAACGGCACCTTCATCATGCACACTGACTTTTCCACCAACCAGACTGATTTCCTCAACGTGCAGGGCAAGGCCGAAGGCAACCACAGCCTGCTGTTGGCGGCCACAGGTTCCGAGCTGGCCAAAGGCGAGCCGATCAAGGTAGTGCACACCGAAGGCGGTGATGCGCAGTTCGCCCTGGCGGGCGGCACCGTTGATATTGGCGCCTACGATTACGGCTTGAAGAAAGAAGGTACTGACTGGCTGCTCGACCCGTCCCGTCGCGGCACCAGTACCACCGCCCACTCGGTGCTGGCCTTGTTCAACAGTGCGCCGACCGTGCTGTATGGCGAAATGAGCATCCTGCGTACGCGCATGGGTGAATTGCGCTTCAGCGAAGGCGCGGGCAACGGTATGTGGATGCGCAGCTACGGCAACAAGTTCGATGTGGCGGCCAACGACAACGGCGCGGGCTACACACAAAACCAGAAGGGCTTTACCATCGGTGCCGATGCGCCGTTGTCCGGTGGGGACGGCCAGTGGATTGCCGGTGTGATGGCCGGTCACAGCGTGTCCGACCTGAGTCTGAACCGTGGCAGCAGCGGTGAGGTCAAGAGCTACTACGTGGGCGGCTATGCCACTTGGATGGACGCTGAAAGTGGTCTGTACTTCGACGGTGTGGCCAAGCTCAACCGGTTGCACACCGATAACAATGTGACCATGAGCGATGGCAAGAAAGCCAAAGGCAACTACGAGCAAAACGCCGTGGGCGCCTCGGCTGAATTCGGTCGCCATATCAAGCTGGACGACGGCTTTTTCGTCGAGCCTTACGGGCAATTGTCGGCCACCATCACCCAGGCGCAAAGCTACGACCTGACCAATGGGTTGCACGCCAAGGGTGATCGTTCCAGCTCGGTGGTCGGCAAGCTCGGTGTGACCGCGGGCAAGAACATCCAACTGGACAGCGGCGGTATCCTGCAACCTTACTTGCGTACTGCGGTGGCCCACGAGTTTGACCAGAGCAACAAAGTGTTCATCAACGACCAGAGCTTCAACAACGACCTGTCCGGCTCGCGCATCGAGCTGGCGGCCGGTGTGGCCATGGCCGTATCGGAGAACGTCAAGTTGCATGCCGACATCGAAACCAGCCAGGGCAAGAAAATCGACCAGCCTTGGGGCGTCAACTTTGGCGTGCGGTACGACTTCTGACGTTGTCGTTCAATTGAACAAGGGGGAAGCAATGGCTTCCCCTTTTTTTTCGTTCAAATCAATACACTCAGCCAGGCCGAAACCAGCAGAAGCAGGGCCATGCAGCGGTTGAAGCGTTGCATGGCTCTTGGCGAACGCAGGAACTGGCTTGAGCCCGCACCCAGCACGGCCCAGGTTGCCAGGCAGGGCACAGAAATCAGGAAAAAAACCATCGACAGGGCGATTACCTGGCTCTGGCGTTCTGCACCGTTACCGGCAAATACACTGACCACTGCCAGCGCCATCATCCAGGTCTTGGGGTTGATCAATTGCAGGCTGGCGGCACCGCTGAAACCCAGTCGCTTTTGCGCTGACTGTACCTCCACGGCCTCCACCGGCGCGCTGAAAATCTGCCAGGCGAGATAGCTCAGCCAGGCCACGCCGGCCCACTGCATCGCACTTTGTACCTTGGGCAAATGCACCAGTGACTGGCCCACACCGCAGCCCACCAACAGCACAATGCCTGCTGCCCCCAGGCAGGCGCCGAGGATGATCGGCAGTGCGGCCCTGAAGCCATACCGTGCACTGTTGCTCAGCACCAGGATATTGGTAGGACCGGGGGTAATGGAGGCGACAAAGGCAAACAGGATAAACGGCAACATGGCGGGCGACTCCCAACAATCGATCGGTGGAGTCGATCTTCACAGGCCTGAACGCTACCTGTCTGGAAGATTTGAGCAGCGCTTGCGGTACGCGGCGGGCGTGAGGCCGTAGGCGCGCACAAACCAGCGGCCCAGATGGCTCTGGTCGGCAAAGCCCAGAGCAATCGCCACATCCGCCGGTTGCTCGCCCTTGGCCAGCAAATGCCGGGCGCGCGCCAGGCGCAGCTGCACCAGGTAGGCGTGAGGCGGCAGGCCGAACGCGCTCTTGAAGGCGCGACTGAGGCGGAAGCGGTCGACACCGCAGGCCAGGGCCAGTTCGTCCATGCCAACGTCGGCGTGCAAATGGGCATGCAGGTATTCCCGGGCCTTGTACGCCACTTGCGGCAAGCGCGGGTCTTCGTGGTAGCGGGTGCGCCAGTAGAGTTGGCCGGTGAGGCGCTCCAGCAAGTGGTCCATGGCACGTTGCCGCATGATGCGCAGCTCTGCGCTGTGCAAGGTTTGAAAGGCTTGGCTGGTGGCCAGGGCCAGGCGCGGATCGCTGGTCAAGGTGCTGGCGAAACTCAACTGGCTGTCCAGCGGCGCCTCTTCGAACACCGCGCTCACTTCACGCGCCAACCAGTGCGGGTCGAGGTAGAGCATGTGATAGGTGAAGCCGTCCGGGGTGGGCGCGTCGCCGTCATGCAACTCGCCGGGTTCCACCAGGAATACCTGGCCGGGCACGCTGTTGTGGCGCATGCGCCGGCAGTTGAATTGCTGCACGCCCTGCTCGGTGACGCCGATCAGGTAGCTGTCGTGCCAGTGCGGGTCGTAGGCGTGGCCCTCGAAATGCGCACGCAGGGTCTCGATGCCGGTGTCGGCGTCCTGGGACAGGTCGATCCAGTTGTGCGCGGCCATAAAACACCGGGAATGAATGAGTGCTGCCATTAGCGCCCGAAGGCGGCCTGACGTCTAGAAGGTTTGTGCAGCTCAGCCAAACAGGCCCGCGGCGATATTGATCGAGAACCCCAGAATCGCGGTATTGAACAGAAAGCCGATCAACGACTGCCCCAGCACGACCTTGCGCAGGCCACGGGTGGCGACGCCCACATCCGAGGTCTGCACTGCCACGCCGATGGTGAAGGAGAAGTACAGGAAATCCCAGTAATTGGGCGTGAGCAAGCCTTCGGCAAAGCGCAGGGCCGGTTCCTTGCCGTTCCAAGTGTAATAGAGCCTGGCGTAGTGCACGCTGAAGATCACCCCGATCAGCAGCCACGAACCGATCACGGTCAACCCGGTGAAGCCGTAATGCAACAGACGCTCGGTGGTTGCCAGGTCCTTGCTGCCGGCCAGTTCGAAGGTGATGGTTGCCAGGCTGGCGATGGCGGCGATGCACACCATGAACAGCACCAGGCCGGCATTTTCGTCTTCGATTTCGGCGATGCGCTTGACGTCCTCGGCCTTGGCGCGAACGGTCAGCCACAGCATCAGCACCAGGTAGGTCCAGACGCCGGCGTTCCAGCCGATCAGGATTTTGCTGGCCAACGTCTCGGCCGGCACCAGGATGCCCACGGCAAGGCCCAGCACGGCGGCGGATGAGAGGCGAGGGTGGGTGCGGGCGAGGAAGGGCATGATTGCTCACAGCTGGCGATGGTTGAGCAGACTGTAACTGATCCTGTTGGAGGGGGCTTGCCCTGATGCCTGTAGGAGCGAGCTTGCTCGCGAAAAACGTCAACGATAACGCGTGCTTCCTGAATGAACGCGGCGCGTGTGAGTTTTTCGCGAGCAAGAGCTAGGCGCCCGCCTAGCTCCTACAAATAGCCTTGACTGACTGGCCCCCTCCCACATGTTTTTACCGCGCTTGGCTGGACTAAGCGTCTTTGTCGCGCTTGCGCACCAACTTCATCACCACCACAAAAAACACCGGCACAAACACCACCGCCAGCGTTGCCGTGATCATCCCGCCAATCACCCCGGTACCGATGGCCTGCTGGCTCGCCGAGCTGGCACCGGTGGCAATCGCCAGCGGCACCACGCCGAGGATGAACGCCAGCGACGTCATGATGATCGGGCGCAGGCGCAGGCGCGCGGCCTTCAAGGTGGCGTCGATCAAGTCCTCACCCTGTTCATACAGGTCTTTGGCGAACTCGATGATCAGGATCGCGTTCTTCGCCGACAGACCGATGATGGTGATCAAGCCGACCTTGAAGAACACATCGTTGGGCATGCCGCGCAAGCTCACCGCCAGCACCGCCCCGAGCACGCCCAGCGGCACCACCAGCAATACCGAGGTCGGGATCGACCAGCTCTCGTACAAGGCCGCCAGGCACAGGAACACGATCAGCAGCGACAGGCCCAGCAGAATCGGAGCCTGGGAGCCGGACAGGCGCTCCTGCAAGGATAATCCGGTCCATTCCTGGCCTAAACCTGCAGGCAGTTGACTGACCAGACGCTGGATTTCGTCCATCGCTTCGCCGGTGCTGTGCCCTGGCGCCGCTTCGCCGCTGATGGCGATGGCGGGATAGCCGTTGTAGCGCGTCAGTTGCGTAGGGCCCTGGGTCCATCTGGCTTCGACAAACGCCGACAGCGGTACCATTTTCCCGGCGTTGTTGCGCACGTTGATCTTCATCAAGTCCGCCACCTGGCTGCGCTGGTCGCCTTCGGCCTGCACCACCACGCGCTGCATGCGACCCTGGTTGGGGAAGTCGTTGATGTAGGCCGAACCGATGGCCGACGACAATACATTGCCGACATCGGCAAACGCCACGCCCAGCGCATTGGCCTGCTTGCGGTCCACTTCCAGCTGTACCTGCGGGGCTTCGGCCAGAGCGCTTTCGCGCACGTTGGCCAGGATCGGGCTTTTCGCGGCCGCTTCCAGCAACTCGGTTCGCGCGGCCATCAACCCCGCGTGGCCGACGCCGCCACGGTCCTGCAAGCGGAACTCGAAACCGCTGGAGGTGCCGAGGCCGTCTACCGGAGGGGGCAGCACCGCATAGGCAATCGCATCCTTGAGCTCGCTGAAGGCCATGTTGGCGCGGTCGGCAATCGAGGAGGCCGAATCATCGCTGCCGCGCTCGGACCAGTCCTTGAGCGTGGTAAACGCCAGCGCCGCGTTCTGCCCGGAGCCGGAGAAGCTGAAGCCCATGATCATGGTGGTATCGCCCACCCCCGGTTCCGTGGCGTTGTGCGCCTCGATCCGCTCGGCCACCTGCACCGTGCGGTTCTTGCTCGCGCCCGGCGGCAGTTGAATATCGGTGATGGTGTAGCCCTGGTCTTCCACCGGCAGGAACGAGGAGGGCAGACGACTGAACAACAGCCCCAGGCCCACCAGCAGCACCAGATAGATCAGCAGGTAGCGGCCGCTGCGCTTGAGGGCATAGGCCACCCAGCCTTCGTAGCGGTCGGTGAGCTGTTCGAAGCGACGATTGAACCAGCCGAAGAAGCCGCCCTTGGCATGGTGCTCGCCCTGGGCAATCGGCTTGAGCAAGGTGGCGCACAGCGCCGGGGTCAAGGTCAGGGCCAGAAACGCCGAGAACAGGATCGAGGTGGCCATCGACAGTGAGAACTGCTGGTAGATCACCCCCACCGAGCCTGGCATGAACGCCATCGGCAGGAAGACCGCCACCAGTACCAGGGTGATACCGACGATGGCGCCGGTGATCTGGCCCATCGCCTTTTTCGTAGCGTCCTTGGGCGACAGGCCCTCAGTCGCCATGATCCGCTCGACGTTCTCCACCACCACAATCGCATCGTCCACCAGGATACCGATCGCCAGCACCATGCCGAACATGGTCAGCACGTTGATCGAAAACCCCAGCAACAGCATGGTGGCAAAGGTGCCCATCAGTGCAATCGGCACCACCAGCGTAGGGATCAGGGTGTAGCGCACGTTCTGCAGGAACAGGAACATCACCGCGAACACCAGCGCCATCGCCTCGAGCAAGGTGTAGACCACCTTGGTAATCGAGACTTTGACGAACGGCGAGGTGTCATAGGGGATCTTGTATTCAACATTGGCCGGGAAATAGCGCGACAGCTCGTCCATCTTCGCCCGCACCAGGGTCGCGGTGTTCAGCGCGTTGGCGCCGGGCGACAGCTGCACGCTGACGGCGGTGGACGGCTTGCCGTTCAGGCGCGTGGAGAATTGGTATTCCTGGCTGCCGACTTCCACCCGCGCCACATCGCCGATGCGCACGGTGGAGCCGTCAGGGTTGGCCTTGAGCACGATGTCGGCGAACTCTGCCGGCGTCGACAATTGGCCCTTGACCAGAATCGCCGCGGTGATTTCCTGGGTGTTGGTGCCCGGCAGATCACCGATGCTGCCCGCCGAGACCTGGGCGTTCTGCGCGCTGATCGCCGCGTTGACGTCCGCCGGCGTGAGGTTGAAGCCGATCAGCTTCTGCGGGTCGATCCAGATGCGCATGGCGCGCTCGGCGCCATACAGCTGGGCCTTGCCCACCCCGTCCAGGCGCTTTAGTTCGTTCATCACGTTGCGCGCCAGGTAATCGCTGAGCGCCACGTCATCGAGCTTGCCGTCGTTGGACGTCAGTGTCACCAGCAGCAGGAAGCCGGCGGACACCTTCTCCACCTGCAAGCCTTGTTGCGTCACCGCCTGGGGCAGGCGCGGCTCCACCGCCTTGAGACGGTTCTGCACATCCACCTGGGCCATTTCCGGGTTGGTGCCCGGTTGGAACGTGGCGGTAATGGTCGCCGAACCCAGGCTGCTCTGGGACTCGAAATACAGCAGGTGATCGGCGCCGTTGAGCTCCTGCTCGATCAGGCTGACCACGCTTTCATCCAGGGTCTGGGCCGAAGCGCCAGGGTACACCGCGTAGATTTCCACCTTGGGCGGCGCGACGTTGGGGTATTGGGCCACCGGCAATTGCGGGATCGCCAGGAAGCCGGCCAGCAAAATGAACAAGGCCACCACCCAGGCAAAAATCGGGCGGTCGATAAAGAACTGCGGCATGGCGGGTTATTCCTTCACGAGCGGGCTGTCGTCCACTTCAACTTTTTCACCGGGGCGTGCATGTTGCAGGCCTTCGACGACAATGCGGTCACCGGGCTTGAGGCCGCTGCTGACGATCCAGCGATCCTCGATCACCGCGCCCAACTCCACCGGCTGCTGGCGCACGGTTTGCTCGCCGTCCAGCAACAGCACCATGGGGATGCCGGCGCTGTCGCGGGTGATGGCGCGTTGCGGCACGCTCAGGCCTTGCTTGTCGACCGCCTGTTCCAGACGCACCCGCACAAAGCTGCCGGGCAGCAGGTCGAGGTCCGGGTTGGGGAACTCGCTGCGCAGGATGATCTGCCCGGTGCCCGGGTCGACGCTGATTTCGGCGAACAGCAGCTTGCCCGGCAACGGGTACAGGCTGCCGTCGTCCTGGATCAGGGTGGCCTTGGCCTGGTCCTGGCCGACCTGCTTCAAGCTGCCGGCACGAAAGGCCCGGCGCAGGTCATTGAGCTCGCGGGTCGACTGGGTCAGGTCGGCGTGGATCGGGTCCAACTGCTGGATGACCGCCAGCGGCGTGGCTTCGTTCTGGCCGACCAGCGCGCCTTCGGTCACCAGGGCACGGCCGATGCGCCCGGAAATCGGCGCGGTCACGGTGGCGTAGCCCAGGTTCAATTTGGCGCGCTCCACGGCGGCCTTGTTGGCGGCGACTTCGGCGTTGGTCTGGCGCAGGGCGGCGCGGGCGTTGTCGTATTCCTGGCCGCTGATGGCATTGCCTTCGACCAACTGGCTGTAGCGCTGCTCCTGCAGGCGCGCCTGGAAGGCGTTGGCCTCGGCTTTGCTCAGGTTGGCCTGGGCGCTGTCGAGGTCGGCCTTGAACGGCGCCGGGTCGATGCGAAACAGCACCTCGCCCTGTTTCACGTCATGGCCTTCATTGAACACGCGTTGCATCACCACCCCGGCAACCCGGGCGCGCACTTCGGCAATGCGCGGCGCGGCAATGCGCCCGCTCAATTCGCTGGTGATGGACAGCGGCTTGGCTTGCAGCGTCTCGATTCGCACTTTGGCCAGGGGCATTTCCGGCGCCTCGGCTGTGGACTTGTCACACGCGCTCAGCGCCAATGTGAGGGCCAACAGGCAAAACGGCGCAAACAGATTCTTCGACATGCTCTTATCCCAATATTGACTGGCGCATCCTAAAGTCACCTGCGCCGTGGTGCTGTGAAGCTGTGTAGGTCGTGTGTGAAGAAATGTAAGGGTCGGGGCGCGGGGCGCTGAGGGCGTATATCCTTGCACAACCTTGCTTACAATGAAGATCAAATGTGGGAGGGGGCTTGCCCTCGATGACAGGGTGCCAGTCGACTTTTGACCAGCTGACACACCGCTATCGGGGGCAAGCCCCCTCCCACATTGGATGTGTGTACGACACCTCACTGTATTTTCTGGAAACACCTTCATGCCCAACATCCTCCTGGTGGAAGACGACGCCGCACTCTCCGAGCTGATTGCCAGCTATCTGGAGCGCAATGGCTACCACGTCAGCGTGCTCAGCCGTGGTGACCTGGTCCGTGAACGGGCGCGGCTGAACCCGCCGGACCTGGTGATCCTCGACCTGATGCTGCCCGGCCTCGACGGCCTGCAGGTCTGCCGTCTGCTGCGCGCGGACTCCGCGGGCCTGCCGATCCTGATGCTCACGGCCCGTGACGACAGCCACGATCAGGTGCTGGGCCTGGAAATGGGCGCCGACGATTATGTGACCAAACCCTGTGAACCCCGCGTGCTGCTCGCCCGTGTGCGCACCTTGCTGCGCCGCAGCAGTTTGTCGGAACCGCAGGTGGCCAGCGACCGCATCATCATGGGCAATCTGTGCATCGACCTGTCCGAGCGCAGCGTCACCTGGCGCGAGCAGGCGGTGGAGTTGTCCAGCGGCGAGTACAACCTGCTGGTGGTGCTGGCGCGGCATGCCGGGGAAGTGCTCAGCCGCGACCAGATCCTGCAGCGTCTGCGCGGTATCGAGTTCAACGGCACCGACCGCTCGGTGGACGTGGCCATCTCCAAGCTGCGCCGCAAGTTCGACGACCACGCCGGTGAAGCGCGCAAGATCAAGACGGTGTGGGGCAAGGGCTACCTGTTCAGCCGTTCCGAGTGGGAATGCTGAGCCATGTTTCGTGTCCTGTTGCGCCTCTACCTGATCACCATCGTCACCTACAGTGCGGCGATTTTCCTGATCCCCAAGCTGGTGATCCAGCTGTTCGAACACCGCTACATGGACTACAACGTCGAACAGTCCCGTGGCCTGCAAACGCTTATCGTCAAGCAATACCTGCGCGCGCCGGTGGAACGCTGGTCGCAGGTCACCGAGCAACTGAGCCGCGACTTCGCGCCGTTGAAGGTGCAATTGCTGCTGCGCCAGGACGCGCGCTACACGCCGGCCGAGGAGCGCTTGCTCGAGCAGGGCAAACCGGTGATCCGCCTGGGTGAGTGGGGCTGGATGGAGGAAGTCAGCTCGCCGATCAACGAGCAGTTCGCGGTCAAACTGATCATCCCGCCGGACCCGCTTGACATGAACCTGCTGTACTGGTCGATGAACGTGCTGGTCGGCGCCGCGCTGCTGGCCTGTCTGCTGGTGTGGTTGCGGCCCCATTGGCGCGACCTGGAGCGTCTGAAAAGCACCGCCGCGCAGTTGGGCAAGGGCAACCTGGGCGAACGCACGCAGATTCCGCCCAGTTCCAGCATCGGCAGCCTGGCGGCGGTGTTCGACGCCATGGCCAATGACATTGAGCATCTGTTGAACCAGCAGCGCGACCTGCTTAACGCGGTGTCCCACGAGCTGCGCACACCGCTGACTCGCCTGGATTTCGGCCTGGCCCTGGCGCTATCGGAAGATTTGCCTGCGGCCAGCCGGGAACGCTTGCAGGGCCTGGTGGCGCATATTCGCGAGCTGGATGAGCTGGTGCTGGAATTGCTGTCCTACAGCCGCCTGCAAAACCCGGCGCAGTTGCCCGAGCGCGTGGAGGTGGTGCTGGATGAATTTATCGACAGCGTATTGGGCAGTGTCGACGATGAACTGGAAAACCCCGACATCGTCATCGATGTGGCGCTCGACTGCGCCGTGGAACGCTTCAGCCTCGACCCGCGCCTGACCGCCCGCGCCCTGCAGAACCTGTTGCGTAACGCCACGCGGTATTGCGACAAGCGCATCCAGGTCGGCGTCAAGGTGTGCCCCAAGGGCTGTGAAATTCGCGTGGATGATGACGGTATCGGCATCCCGCCGGACCAGCGCGAACGCATCTTCGAGCCGTTCTATCGCCTGGACCGTAGCCGCGACCGCGCCACCGGTGGTTTCGGCCTGGGCCTGGCCATCAGCCGACGCGCCCTGGAAGCCCAGGGCGGCACCTTGACCGCCGAGGCTTCACCGCTGGGTGGGGCGCGGTTTCGCGTGTGGTTGCCCACCGTCGATTGATCAAGGCAGTTTGACGCGCGGCCATCGCTTGGGTCGTCCTTATCTGGCTTAAAAGGCATAAAGTCAGATCATATTGGTATAAGTCGTTATAAGAAAAATCGCTATCCTGCCGCCAGAAATTTATAAGGCCGCAGGTAGTTGTAATGGATGTGGGTAATGTGGGTTTCGTGGTTGCCGGCCTGATTGTAGGTTTTATCGTGGGCATGACGGGCGTCGGTGGGGGCTCGTTGATGACGCCGATCCTGTTGTGGTTCGGCATCAATCCGGCCACTGCCGTGGGCACTGACCTATTGTATGCCGCCATCACCAAGTCCGGTGGGGTGCTGGTGCACAGCAGGAACAGGAACATCGACTGGACCATTACCGGCTGGCTCACCCTGGGCAGCGTGCCGGCGGTGTTGCTGACCCTGTGGTTTCTCGCCAGCCTGCACACCGACCCCAGCGCGATGAATGCGGTGATCAAGCAGGCGCTGGGCGTGGTGCTGCTGTTGACGGCACTGGCGATCCTGTTCAAGCAACGCTTGCTCGCGTTCGCCCAGCGCCATGCCGGTGACGACTACCACATGCGCCCGCGCAATCTGAATGCGCTGACGGTGGTGACGGGCGCGGTGCTCGGCACGATGGTGGCGCTGACGTCCATCGGCGCCGGCGCGCTGGGGACCGTGGCGCTGTTTATTCTGTATCCGTTTCTCGCCACGCGCCGTCTGGTGGGCACCGAGATCGCCCATGCGGTGCCGCTGACGCTGGTGGCGGGGTTGGGTCATGCGAGCATGGGCAATATGGATTGGCATCTGTTGGGGTTTCTGCTGATGGGTTCGCTGCCGGGGATTTATCTGGGCAGTCACATGACCGGCAGGATTCCGGATGCAGTGCTGCGTCCGTGCCTGGCGGTGATGTTGATGGCGGTGGGTTACAAACTGGCGTTCTAGGATGGACGGCGGTCCCGATGTGGGGCTTTGTCGGCCTCTCATCCGACGGGTATCCATCTGACACACCTCGGTCCAAATGTGGGAGGGGGCTTGCCCCCGATGGCGGCCTCTGGGCCGACCAGGGTGTTGGGTCGGACCGAGTACATATCCGTTTCTGCGGTTACGGCTGCTAATGAACGCGGTGCCTGTGAGTTTTTCGCGAGCAAGCTCGCTCCTACGGGCCTTAGGCCTTGGCCGGGCCGTTGCCGATCTGCCAGACAAACGGTGGCTCGGTGCCATTGATTACCCAGTCGCCGACGATCCGTGCTTTGTAGATCAGCGGGTTGTGCGATGAGACTGTTCGCGCATTGCGCCAGTGACGGTCCAGGGCCTTGCCTTGACGCACATCCGAGGCGCCCAGGGCGTTGAACAGTTGGCTTGTGGCCCGCTGGATCAATTCCGACACCACCACCTGGGCCGTTGCCGACTCGATCTCGGCGGCCACGTTGGCTTCGCGTTCGGCCACCTCATCGCCACCGAAGCGTGCCAGATAGGCCCGTTGCGCCGGCAGTGCGGCCTGCAATGCGCTGGCACGGGCTGCATACACGAGCGCGGCGACTTCGCCTACCACTTGTTGCACCTGCGCGTCCTGGCTGACATGCGGGGCATTGCCGTGGCTGTAGATGCGTGTGCGCGTGCGTACCTGCTGGGCGACGTCATTGAGCGCCGCACGGCCGATGCCGGCCAGGGTGGCGAGCAGCACCAGTTGATAAAACGCGGTCTGGTATTTGAAACGGGTGGCAAAGTCGATCACGTTTTGCCCCTCGACCACGGCATCGGTAAAGCGCGTGGTGCCGCTGCCGGTGGTGCGTTGGCCAAAGCCGTCCCAGTCATCGCTTTGCACCACCCCGGGCTGGCGCGTGCGGGTGGCGGCGATGACGTCGCCGCCGGTGTCGCTGCGTTGGGCGTATACATCGATCCAGTCGGAGAAAATGCTGCCGGTGCTGTAGAACTTTTCACCGTTGAGTTTCCAGTTGTCACCGTCGGGGCTGACCTGGGTGATCACATCACCGATGGCCACGTTGCCGATTTCAGTCCAGGCGCAGCCGACGATGTCGCCGTCGACAAAGCGCTTGAACCACAGGTCGCGACCCGCACTCGGCGGCGCGTTCAGGCGGTCCTCGGCAAACGCAAAGTGCCCGCGCAGGGTCTGGGGCACGTTGGAATCGGCGGCGGCGAGTTCGATCAGCAGTTCGAACAGCTGCGGCAGCGACGCGCCGCCGCCGCCATATTCCACCGGCACCCGCACCGCGCCAAAACCGGCTTCCTTCAACCAGCGGATCGGCTCATGGGGCAGGGTGCGGCTGTGTTCGCGTTCCACCGCGCCGTCGGCGATGCGCTGGAAGATGGGACGGAAACGTTCGGCCAGGGCGGGGTAGTCGACGCCGGTGGACAGCGGGTTGATGACGTGTTGCTCGGTCATGGGTGCGGCTCCTGGGCTGTGATCAAGTCCCTGGGGGTTTGCACAGTCCGTGCCGGGCGCAGCGGCCCGTGTTTACGGCGAGGGACCGCCAGTCGTTGTTGCTCCAGCAACAGTGTTTGCACAAAACGCATCCATCCAAGACAGTCGCGCAGCCTCGCGTCACCCCAGGTTTTGCGCCACAACCCCCAAGGCCAGGGCATCTATCCATGGCTGGCACGCTTGCTGCTCAAGCCCTCCTACATTCCTTTGTGCGAGGTACCCCCCGATGAGTCAAGATGCCGTGAAATTTGCCTATTGGGTGCCCAACGTCAGCGGTGGGCTGGTGGTCAGCAAGATCGAACAGCGCACCCACTGGGGCATCGACTACAACCGTAAACTGGCGCAATTGGCCGAAGCCGCCGGCTTCGAATATGGCCTGACCCAGATTCGCTTCACCGCCGGCTACGGCGCCGAGAACCAACACGAGTCAGTGGCGTTCAGCCACGCGCTGCTCGCGGCGACCACCACCCTCAAGGTGATTGCGGCGATCCTGCCGGGTCCCTGGCAACCGGCGCTGGCGGCCAAGCAGTTGGCGACCATCGACCAGCTCACCAACGGTCGCATCGCGGTGAATATCGTCAGTGGCTGGTTCAAGGGCGAGTTCCAGGCCATCGGCGAACCGTGGCTGGAGCACGATGAGCGCTATCGTCGCTCCGAAGAATTCATTCGCGCCTTGAAAGGTGTGTGGACACAGGACGATTTCACCTTCAAGGGTGACTTTTACCGTTTCAACAATTACACCCTCAGGCCCAAGCCACTGGGCCAGCCCGAAGTGTTCCAGGGCGGCAGTTCAAGGGCCGCGCGCGACATGGCGGCGCGAGTGTCGGACTGGTACTTCACCAACGGCAACACCCCCGAAGGCATCAAGGCCCAGGTCGACGATATCCGTGCCAAGGCCGCCGCCAATAATCATTCGGTAAAGATCGGCGTCAACGCCTTCGTGATCGCTCGCGACACTGAAGAAGAAGCGCGGGCCGTGCTGGCGGACATTATCGACAAAGCCGACCCGGAAGCGGTCAACGCCTTTGGTGATGCCGCCAGGCAAGCGGGCAAAGCGTCACCGGAAGGCGAGGGCAATTGGGCCAAGTCCAGCTTTGAAGATCTGGTGCAGTACAACGACGGCTTCAAGACCAACCTGATCGGCACACCACAGCAGATCGCCGAGCGCATCGTCGCGCTCAAGGCCGTGGGCGTGGACCTGGTGCTGGCTGGTTTCCTGCATTTCCAGGAAGAAGTGGAGTACTTCGGCAAGCGCGTGTTGCCGCTGGTGCGTGAGCTGGAAGCCGAGGCCTCCGTCAAGCAGGTGGCCTGAGCCGGTTGATCGTTCCCACGCTCTGCGTGGGAATGCATCCTGTGACGCTCTGCGTCACGACTTCAAGAGCGTCCAGGGCGGCATTCCCACGCGGAGCGTAGGAACGATCGGGTCAGGCGGTTGGTTGCAGGGTCAACACCTCAAAGCCATCCGCCGTCACCGCGACCGTATGTTCCCACTGCGCCGACAGGCTGTTGTCCCTGGTCACCACCGTCCAGCCATCCTTGAGGCTGCGTACTTTGGCGCTGCCCTGGTTGAGCATCGGCTCGATGGTGAACACCATGCCTTCGCGCAGTTCCAGCCCGGTGCCGGGGTTGCCAAAGTGCAGGATTTGCGGTTCTTCGTGCATGTCCCGGCCGATGCCATGGCCGCAGTATTCACGCACCACGCTGTAGCCGTTGGCCTGCGCATGGCATTGGATCGCATGGCCGATGTCACCCAGGCGCGCGCCGGGCTTGACCTGGCGGATGCCGGCCCACATCGCTTCGAAGGTCATTTCTACCAGGCGTCGCGCCTTGGGCGTCACCGTGCCGATCATGTACATCTTGCTGGAGTCGGCGATAAAGCCGCCTTTTTCCAGGGTAATGTCGATGTTGATGATGTCGCCATCCTTAAGGATTTGCTTCGCGCTCGGCATGCCGTGACACACCACTTCATTGATCGATGTATTGATGCTGAAGGGGTAGTCATATTGCCCGAGGCTGGCCGGGCGGGCCTGCAACACCTGGCGGATGAAGGTTTCGACGGCGTTGTCCAGTTCCAGGGTGGAGCGGCCGGCGGCGACAAAGCCATCGAGCATGCTGAACACCTGGGCCAGCAGGCGCCCGGACTCGCGCATCAGCGCAAGCTGTTGCGGCGTCTTGATCATTGGCTGCGCCCCCTGATCAGGTCGGGTTTGTCCAGCAACAATTTGTTGATCAGGTCGTTGTAGGGCAACTGAGGGTTGAGCTCGGCAAGCAGGCCGATCTTGATCCAGAACTCGGCCTGGGCGTTGATGGAACGGTCCATCGCAGCGCTGGCCAGGCGCAGTTGTTCGTGCAGTTGGTCGGTGATCTTGACGATGCCCATAAGCTTCACTGTGGGGGATTTATATACGAAGCGTATATGTTTCGTATGTTTTTCGAAAGTCCCGCTCGACGGCTGGTGGGCGGGTTGATTGTTTGCCATATGTTGCCGAAAAAACGGCCACGCCAGTCGCGTCCGACGCGAGACCCTCGGTTAAACGTTTAATCGGCGCGGTTCGACGATGATGTGAGCTGGCGTATGTACGGCGTATAAGCAAGCGCTGAGCTTATGAAGAAAGGTTACAACCGCAATGGATTTTGCCGAGTAGGCTCATTAGTTGAAGGCGTCTTCCAAGGCCGGCAAGACGTGGCAGGCAAGTGCCTGCCGGACCCCTATAAAAACTGTTGGCAGTCTCAAACAAGGAGAGGTTAGCCATGCTTTCGGAACTAGAGCTTCGCAGCATTATTGAAGGAAGTTTCCTGCCCAAGCGGTGTGAATGCACCAAAGCCGAAGATGCGTCACTGACGATCAAGGTGTACGACGATCGCGACCGTGATCGCGTGGAGTTGGAGGTCAAAGGCATCAACGCTGACAGACTCGATAGCAGTCGCGCCATTTGCAACCTGATCACCGAGCTTCGTGAGGACCTCAAGCAGAGCCATGCGCCGGTCCTGCGGCGAGCAGGAGGGCGGGGTTTTTAGTGTTGTGCTGGTCCAGCGTTAACCTGTGGGCCTGGAATGACCAGGCCCCCGGATTACACGTTCGTCACCAGCGCATCCGCACCCCTGCGGTGCCGCCCATACCCCGCTGGGCGTTGCCATCAAGATTGGCGGTATAGTCCGCTGTCAGGTAGACGCTCACCGCTGAGCACAATTGGGCGACAACTCCCAGACCGACATCAGCGGTGGACGACTTGTGATCGCTCTTGATGCGGTCCACATCATCGTAAGTCACCGTGTCGCGACCGCCGAACGCATGCCAGACGTTGGCGCGCACGTACGGCTCGACGGGCGTATTGCCCATCAGGTAGCGGCCCTTGACGCGGGCGCCAAGGCGGCTGGTCCAGTACTCCTGGGAATCGAACGATACCTTGGAGATACCATCGTTCTGGTTGTCCACGTCGATGGTCTGGCGTATCACCTGGACTTGCGGTTCCACCACCCAATGTTTGGAGACGCTGATCGGATAACCCGCTTCGGCGGACAGCGCCAGGGCATGGCCCTTGGTGTTCATCCGCACGCCACGCTCGGATTTGTTTTCACCGTCCAGGCGTGTGCCCATGGCGACCAGGTCGATGTACCAGCCTTTGGGGTCGGTGAGGGTCCCGTAGGCGCCGACGTTATCTCCATCGAGTTTGACCCGTCCAGAGCGCCGGTCCTGAAAGCCTTCGGCAAAGCCCTTCGCGTCGCCGCGCAAGCGACTCTGCCCGATGAACAGGCCGAAGCGCTGCAATTGCCCGCCGCTGGTTTGCGCAGCGTAGAGGTCATGCCCCACCTGATAGCCCTTGATGTTGCCGTCAAAGCTCGGCGATACGGTGCCCGACCAACTCTTGTTCAAGTCACCGCCATAAGCCCGCGCCCAGCCGGCCGCAACCGCGCCCGTTTCAGTGAGCAGGCTTTGCTCGCCCTGGCGCTCATGAAAGGTGCCCAGGGCCATCCGGGTCATGACTTGCGCGGCCGGGACCACCACCGAGTACACCGGCACCTCCAGGCGATACAGCGGGATGGGCTCTGCACCGACCACGGCCGTTGGCAGCGCCGGGCTGCCGGCGGCAGATTGCGGTGAAGCGGCTGCCGCGACCTGGCTCGGCGGTGGCGCCGCAGGCTCGATCGGCGCGACCGGTTGCGCGGTCGGCGGCTCCACCGCTGGTTCATCGGGGTCGACGACGGGAGGTGTCGGTGTAACCGGTGCAACAGGCACCACCACCGGCGGGGTGGGCGGTACCGGAGGCACGACGGGTGGCTGCACGGCCACCACCGACGAGCGCAGGTACCAGTTGTTTTCCGTGCCGGCGGTCACGCCGCCTTTGAACAGCCGATATTCATAGGCGCCGGCAGACACCGAGCCCTTCAACGCAAAGGCATCTGCGCTGCTGGTCGTACCGTTGAGGGCCTGGACCACCTCGATGCCACTGTTCTGAGTCAGCCCGCCTGCACCGCCCAGATTGGTGACGCCCAGTTGCGTGTGACCGCCGATAATTCCGTCGGACACCACCAGCTTGTCGGTCGCGGAGTTGTCATCACCGAGGACGCTTTGCAGCCACAGCTGGCCGTTATTGCCCACATAGTTGCCATGCACCGTCAATGAACTGTTCGCGCTGTTGTCGGTGGTCATGTCGATAGTGCCGGCATTGTTCAGCGTCGCCAGCTGGCCCGCCGTGTAGGGGCGGATTGCGCCCTGGCTCACTGCCAGGGTACTGCTGCCATCGATGTTGAACGTACCGGTGTTGCTCGCACTGTCACCGAGGAAAAAGTCCCTGGCCAGATCAAAGCGCGAGGCGTTGTTGAGATTGACCGTTTCCCAGCCGACATAGCGGGTGGGCGTACTGGAAGTGCTGTTATCGAACGTCAATTGATCATTGCCCAGGCCGCCGTCAATCGACGGCGTGGCGGCCAACCGGCTTTCAGTGAGACCGCTGAGCAGGGCGTTATCGTCACCATCGCCCATCAAGACTGAAGACTGGACCTCACCGCCATTGCTCCAGGTGAATGTGTCGTTGCCGAAACTGGCGCGGATTTCACCTTTGATCACGCCGCCGCTCACCCGGATGATGTCATCGCCGCCACTGGTGCTGATATTGCCGCCTACGCTGGCTGTTCCCGAGATGTCGACCCTGTCCTTTTCGAACCCGGTGACCAGGTTGCCGAGGATCTCGCCGCCGGTCATCTCGTAGACGTTATCGTCCAGTTTCATGTCGACCCGGCCAATCGTGCCGCCGGTTTGCCGCGCCACGTCACCGTCGACGAATTCCCGTTCGATGACGCCGTCGATCATCAGGAAGGTATCAAGGCCATCACCCTGGGCCAGGGAAGCAATCCGCCCGCCGTTCATGACGAAGTCATCGATGCCGGCGCCTTGTTGCACAGCACCCAGGATACTGCCGGCATCGATCAGGATGCGATCGGCGCCCGCGCCGAACGTGACAGGGCCGTTGATGATTCCCGTACCACCGGCAGGCAGCGTCAGACGGTTGTTGCCTTGAAGATCGGAGAGCCCGCCGTTACTGGCGCCGCTGTCGCAAACGTATGCGTCGTCACCGGGTCCGGGGCTGAAAGCGCACGCGGCGTGCGCGGGCTGGGGAGTGAAGTACTGCAGTGAAAGTATGCCGACAGCTATAACGGCTCGGGTTGGGAAACCAGATGCCTTGGTCATGACGCGTCCTACGTTTTGTTTTTATTACTGCTGTTCTTCGGTGTAGCACAGGCCTCGTGGATGGCAAGATTTTCGGATAAAAGGTAACAGGCCACGCAGGGCATGGCCTGTGGGGCGGTCAGCCCAACTGGCTGCGGTAGGGCAGGTCCGGCCCGGTGCGCGTGCAGGTCAGCGCCGCGGCGCGAATCGCAAAGCCGAGCATGGCGTCGATCTGTTCGCGGCTGAGCTGTTGGAGCCCCTCAACCGAATCCAATTGCTGCTCGGTCAACCACGCAATCAACGCCGCCTGGAAGGTGTCGCCGGCGCCGACCGTGTCCGCCATCACGATGTCGACGGCCGGTTGCGACCAGTTGCCATGCCGGCGACTGAACACACTGGCGCCATCGCCGCCACGGGTGAGGAATACCAACTGGCAGCGGTGCTGCAGCCAGCCTTGCAGCACGCTTTCCGGGGACTGCTCGGGGTACAGCAGGTGCAGGTCTTCATCGCTGACCTTGATCAGGTCCGCATGCTTGACCAGCTCCGTCACGCGGTCGCGCCACAATTGGATGTCTGGCTGCGGGTTCAGCCGTACGTTGGGGTCGAGGCTGATCAGGCGCTTGCCGCTTTCGCGCTTGACCAGGTTCAGCAGCGTGTCGCCAATCGGCTGTACCACCAGCGAAAACGAGCCCACATGCAGCCCGCGAATCTCATCGCCCAGGGGCGGCAGATGGCTCAACTGCAACTGCCGATCGGCGCAGCCTTCGCCGCGAAAGCTGTATTGCGGTGAACCATTGGCGCCCACGGCCACCATGGCCAGGGTGGTCGGGGCCTCGAATGGCACCACGAAGTCTTCGCTCACGCCTTCGTCCTTGAGCACCTGCAGCAAGCGCCGGCCCAGGTAATCATTGGAGATCCCGGCAAAGAACCCGGACTCGATACCCAGGCGGCGCAGACCCACCGCGACGTTGAACGGCGAACCGCCGGCAATGGCCTTGTAATTGAGCTTGGCGGCCTGCCCATCGACATCCTCCTCGCAAAAAAAATCAAACAGCGCTTCACCGCACACCAGATACATAGTCGCTCGCTCTTAAAGGGTTGCCACAAGCTGTTGATAGCGCTCGTAGGCCTGTTGATAGGCCCTGACATTGGCCGGCACCGGCAGGGTGCGGCTGGCCGGGTCAAGGCTCACGCATTTGTCGCACAGGCTGGCCAGGGATTCGCCGGACTGGCACCACGCCGCCTGGATCGCCGCGCCCAGGGCTGCGGCCTCGCTTTGTTCGGTACACACCACTTCGGTGTTCATGATATCGGCAACCATCTGCCGCCACAGCGGGCTTTTCGAACCGCCGCCGATCAAGCGGATGCCCAGGCTCTGCAAGCCGGTCTGGCGCAGCAGGTCCAGGCCGTAACGCAAACCGAAGGTGGTGCCTTCGACCACCGCGCGGCACAGGTTGGCGCGGGTCAGGTTGGTCATGGTCAGGCCGTGCAGGCTGCCGGTGGCCTGGGGCAGGGCGGGCACCCGTTCGCCGTTGAGGAACGGCAGCATGCTCACCCCGTCCGCGCCGATGGGGGCCTGTTCGACCAGGGCGTTGAAGGTGTTCAAGTCCAGCTCGAACAGCTCGCGCACCACGCCGGTGGCGTTGGTCAGGTTCATGGTGCAGATCAACGGCAACCAGCCGCCGCTGGAGGAGCAGAAGGTGGCGACCGACGCCTGGGGGCTGACGTTGGGCTGGTCGGCAAACGCGTAGACGGTGCCCGATGAGCCCAGGCTCATGGTGATCACGCCCGGTGCGATATTGCCGGTGCCGATGGCGCCCATCATGTTGTCACCGCCGCCGCTGGCGACGATGGCCTGGGGGTTGATGCCCAGGCGCTCGGCGATGCCTGGCAGGATTGTGCCCACCGCCTGGTCGGCGGCGATCAGCTCGGGCAGCGCCGCTTGCAGGCGCCCGCTGGGGTCGATGTGCTGCAGCAGCGCCACGTCCCATTCACGGCGGCGCACGTCGAAATAGCCGGTGCCTGAAGCATCGCCGTATTCGGCGACGGCGCGCCCGGTGAGCCAGTAGTTGAGGTAGTCATGGGGCAACAGGATATGGGCGATGCGCGCAAACAGGTCCGGATGCTGTTCGCGGGTCCACAGCAGTTTCGACACGGTGTAGCCCGGCGCAATGACCACGCCCAGGCGCTCCAGCGAGCCGCTTTCGCCGCCCAGGTGCTGCAACAGGCGCTCGTTTTCGGCGGCGGTCTCGGTGTCGCACCATAGCTTGGCCGGGCGCAGCACCTGGCCCTGGGCGTCGAGCAGAACCAGGCCATGTTGCTGGCCGGACACGCCGATGCCGAGGATGTCCTGGCCGTCCACCCCGGCCTGTTGCAAGGCGCGGTGGAAAGCTTGGGTGAAGGCGTCCAGCCATTCCTGGGTGTGTTGCTCACGCCGGCCGTTGGCGCCGCTGAGCAGGGTGTGCGCGGCGGCGCCCAGGCCCAGAACCTTGCCGCTGGACGCGTCGAGGACGATGGCCTTGGTGCCCTGAGTGCCGCAGTCGATGCCGAGGAACAGGTTTTGCTGGGTCATGATTGAGTGCTCAGCAGTTTTATTGTTGGAGTTGTCAATGCGGTCAATGTGGGAGGGGGCTTGCCCCCGATAGCAGTGGGTCAGTGAACGATTTATTAACTGACACACCCTCATCGGGGGCAAGCCCCCTCCCACAGTTTTAAGCCGGTTTCTTCAGTAACCGCTTCAGGGTTTCAGTGACGCCGTGATCGCGCAAACCTGCATAACACCGCTCGAACGCTGCCACAAACTCGGGTGAGTTGGGAATAGCCGTACCAAAAATCTCTTCCACCCCCAGCAAACGCTGGCTGATCAGCGCGTCGTCACTCACCATCGCCTGGCAGAACTCGGCACGCGGATCCGGGATTTTGTAGCTCACGCCGTTCTCATCCACGCCCTTCAAGTACAACGCCCAGGCTGCGACCACCAGCGCCGCGCGCTCGGTCTCACGCCCATCGGCAATCAAGCGGTTGAGGGTGGGCACGGTGAACTTGGGAAACTTCGACGAACCATCCGAACACACCCGCTCCAGTTGGTCGGCAATCGCCTGGTTGGAGAAGCGGTCCACCAGGGTCTGCTTGTAATCGGTCAGGTCGATGCCCGGCACCGGCGCCAGGTCCGGTGTGACGTCCAGGTCCATGTAGGCGCGCATGTAGGCGACAAACAGCGGGTCGTTCATGGTTTCGTGCACGAACCGGTAGCCCTTGAGAAACCCCAGGTACGTCAGGGCCAGGTGGCTGCCGTTGAGCAGGCCGATCTTCATTTCCTCGTAAGGCGTCACGTCAGCGGTGAACTGCACGCCGACCTTTTCCCAGGCCGGGCGCCCGTTGACGAATTTGTCTTCCAGCACCCATTGCACAAAAGGCTCGCACACCACCGGCCAGGCATCGTCAATGCCGTGCTCGTCATGCAATTGCAGGCGGTGGGCAGTGCTGGTCATCGGCGTGATGCGGTCGACCATGGCATTCGGGAAGCTCACATTGGCCTGGATCCAGTCATGCAGCTCGGCATTGTGCAGCGCGGCGAACGCCAGCAGCGCCTTGCGCGTGACGGCGCCGTTGTGGGGCAGGTTATCGCAGGACATCACCGTGAACGCCGGGGTGCCGGCGGCGCGGCGCTGGGTCAGGGCGGCGCAGAGAAAACCGAACACGGTTGTCGGTGCGTTCGGATGCGCCAGGTCATGCTGGATCTGCGGCAGGTGGGCCATGAACTCGCCGTTGCTGTCGTCGATGCAGTAGCCGCCTTCGGTGATGGTCAGCGACACGATACGGATGGCCGGCTCGGCCAGTTTATCGATCAGCGCCTGGGCGCCGTCTTCGGCCAGCAGCATGTCGCTGATCGAGCCGATCACGCGCACTTCGGTGTCGTTGGTGTCGCCCAGTTCATACAGGGTGAACAGATAATCCTGGCCGGCCAGGTCGTCGCGGGCCTTGCGGTCTTCGGCGCGCAGGCCCACGCCGCAGATGCTCCAGTCCAGGCCTTCGCCGCTGTTCATCAGCGCGTCGGTGTAAAACGCCTGGTGCGCCCGATGGAAACCGCCGACGCCGATATGCGCGATGCCTTGCGATGTGCTGGCGATGGCATAGGTGGGCAGTTTCACGTCGGCGGCCAACTGGGTGAGGGTGTGTTTATTCAGCTTCATGACGTAATACTCGCGAAATCAGGCGGCGGCGCGCAGGGGGCGGGTGACGGCCACGCCGTCGGTGTCGAAGAGATGGCAGTGCGCCGGGTCCAGGTGCAGGTGCAGCGTTTCGCCGTATTGGCTGGCCATGTCGCCACGGATGCGCATGGTCAGCGGCTCGCCGTTGGCGGTGATGACATGGCAGAAGGTGTCGCTGCCCAGGCGCTCGCCGACGTCGGCGGTGACGGTCAGGGTGGTCTGGCCCGGCGCGGCGATTTCCAGGTGCTCGGGGCGAATGCCCAGGGTCACCGCGCTGCCCACGCTCAAGCTGGCGCCGCTGAGCGGCAGACTGATCAGGGTGCCGGCGTCGAGCTGCACGTCACAGCCCTGGCCTTCGACACGCGTGACCTTGCCCTTGAGGAAACCCATCTTCGGCGTGCCGAGAAAACCCGCCACGAACAAATTGGCCGGCTGGTGGTACAGCTCCAGCGGCGAGCCGACCTGTTCGATGCGACCGCTGTTGAGTACCACGACTTTGTCGGCCAGGGTCATGGCTTCGACCTGGTCGTGGGTCACGTAGATCATGGTCGCCTGCAGCTCTTTATGCAGGCGCGCCAGTTCCAGGCGCATCTGCACGCGCAGGGCAGCGTCGAGGTTGGACAGCGGTTCGTCGAACAGGAAAATTTTCGGGTTACGCACAATCGCCCGACCAATCGCCACGCGCTGGCGCTGGCCGCCGGAGAGCTGCTTGGGCTTGCGCTCCAGCAGCGGGCCCAGCTCCAGAATGCGCGCCGCTTCATTGACCTTGCTCTCGACGATTTTCTTGTCGACACCGGCCAGGTCCAGGGCAAACGACATGTTCTTGCGCACGCTCATGTGCGGGTACAGCGCGTAGGTCTGGAACACCATCGCCAGGTCGCGCTTGGCCGGGGTCACTTCGGTGATGTCGCGGCCATCCAGTTCAATGGTGCCCTCAGTCACTTCTTCCAGGCCGGCGATCAGCCGCAGCAGGGTGGATTTGCCGCAGCCCGACGGGCCGACGAACACCACGAATTCCTTGTCGTTCACTTCCAGGTCGATGCCCTTGATGATGGAAAAGCCTTCGAAGCCTTTTTGCAGATTCTTGATTTTCAGGTTGGCCATGATGGGCCCTCCGCTTGGAATTATTATTTGACGGCGCCAAAGGACAAACCGCGTACCAACTGCTTCTGGCTGATCCAGCCGAAGATCAGAATCGGCGCGCAGGCCAGGGTCGACACGGCGGACAACTTGGCCCAGAACAAGCCTTCGGGACTGGAGTAGGAGGCGATCAGCGCAGTCAGCGGCGCGGCGCTGGAGGACGTCAGGTTCAGCGACCAGAACGCTTCGTTCCAGCACAGGATCAGCGACAGCAGCACGGTCGACGCCAGGCCGCCCTTGGCGATCGGCAGCAGCACGCGGACCATTTCCTGCCACAGCGTGGCGCCGTCCAGGCGGGCGGCTTCGAGGATGTCCTTGGGGATGTCCTTGAAGTAGGTGTACACCATCCACACCACGATCGGCAGGTTGATCAGGGTGTAGATGATGATCAGCGCAATGCGCGTGTCGAGCAGGCCAAAGCTCTTGGCCAGCAGGTAGATCGGCATCAGCACGCCCACCGGCGGCAGCATCTTGGTCGACAGCATCCACAGCAGCGTGCCCTTGGTGCGCTGGGTTTCGTAGAACGCCATGGAGTAGGCGGCCGGCACAGAGATCAGCAGGCACAAGGCGGTGGCGCTGAAGGAGATCACCACCGAGTTCCACGCATAACTGAAGTAGTTGCTGCGCTCATTGATGTGCAGGTAGTTCTCCAGCGTCGGCGTGAAGATGAACTGCGGCGGCGTGGCGAACGCGTCGATTTCGGTCTTGAAGCTGGTCAGCACCATCCAGAAGATCGGGAAGAAGATCAGGATCGCGATGGCCCAGGCCAGGGTGCCGAGCAACAGGCTTTGCAGGCGGCGGGATTGTTGAAGCGTCATGGCGCGGCCCTCAAGGCTTGTCAGTCAGGTTTTTGCCGATCATCTGCACCAGGATGATCGCCGCGATATTGGCGATGACCACGGCAATCAAGCCGCCGGCCGAGGCCATGCCCACGTCGAACTGCACCAGCGCCTGGTTGTAGATCAGGTAGGCGAGGTTGGTCGAGGCGTAGCCGGGGCCGCCGTTGGTGGTGGTGAAGATTTCGGCGAACACCGACAGCAGGAAGATGGTTTCGATCATCACCACCACGGCAATCGGACGGGCCAGATGGGGCAGGGTCAGGTGCCAGAAGATCGCGATGGCGCCGGCACCGTCCAGGCGCGCGGCTTCCTTTTGTTCCTGGTCCAGAGACTGCATGGCGGTCATCAGCAGCAGGATCGCAAAGGGCAGCCACTGCCACGACACAATGATGATGATCGACAGCAACGGGTAGTGCGCCAGCCAGTCCACGGGCTCGGCGCCGAAGAACTTCCACACGGCGGCGAGAATCCCCGACACCGGGTGGAAAATCAGGTTCTTCCAGATCAACGCACCGACGGTGGGCATGATGAAAAATGGCGAAATCAGCATTACCCGCACGATGCCGCGGCCCAGGAACTCACTGGCCTCCAGCAGCGCACTGATCAAGACGCCGAACACCACGCTGATCAACAGCACGCTGCCCACCAGCAACAGGGTGTTGGTGGCGCCGGGCAGAAAGCCCGAGTCGGTGACGAAGTAGGTGAAGTTTTCCAACCCCACGAACTGGTTTTCGCCGGGGTAGAGCAGGTTGTAGCGGATCAGCGAAAAGTACAGGGTCATGCCCAGCGGCACGATCATCCACAGCAGCAACAGGGCCACCGAGGGGCTGACGAGGAACCAGCCGGGGTTGGCCAGGCGGTTTTTGACGGGTGTATTCATAGGATCAAGACCAGTCGGATACGAATCGGAGCGCGGTCAGTGTGGGAGGGGGCTTGCCCCCGATAGCGGTGTATCAGGTGATGAATCAGTTGGCTGATCCACTGCTATCGGGGGCAAGCCCCCTCCCACATTTGACGGTGGTGAGGCTGGGTTATTTGGGGTAACCAGCCCGCTTCATTTCACGCTCGGTGGTGGTCTGCGCCGCGGTCAACGCGGCATCCACGGTCTGCTGACCGGTCAACGCACCGGAGAAGAACTTGCCGACCTGGGTACCAATCGCCTGGAACTCGGGAATGGTCACCAACTGGATACCGATGTAGGGCACAGGCTTCTCGGTGGGCTTGGTCGGGTCCGCCACTTTCAGCGATTCCAGGGTCACCTTGGCGAACGGCGCGGCCTTCATGTACTCGTCGCTGTAGGTGGACTTGCGCGTGCCTGGCGGGACGTTGGCGACGCCGTCGGTCTTGGCGACCAAAGCGCCATATTCCTTGGAGGTGGCCCAACTGGTGAACACCTTGGCGGCGTCCTTGGCCTTGGAACTGGTCGGAATCGCCAGGCTCCAGGAGTACAGCCACGAAGTGCCCTTGTCGGTCTTCTCGTGCGGGGCGAAGGTAAACCCGACGTGCTCGGCCACCTTGCTCTGGGTTTTGTCGGTGACAAACGAGCCGGCCACGCTGGCGTCCACCCAGATCGCGCATTTGCCGCTGTTGAACAGCGCCAGGTTCTCGTTGAAGCCGTTGCTGGAGGCACCCGGCGGGCCGGATTTCTTCATGTTGTCGACGTAGAAATTCAGCGCGTCCTTCCACTCGGGGCCGTTGAATTCAGGTTGCCACTTCTCATCGAACCAGCGCGCGCCGTAGCCGTTGGCCAGGGTGGTGATCAGCGCCATGTTCTCGCCCCAACCGGCTTTCCCGCGCAGGCACAGGCCGTATTGCTCTTTGGATTTGTCGGTGAGTTTGGCCGCGAATTCGCCGATCTGGCTCCAGGTCGGGTGCTCGGGCATGCTCAGCCCGGCGTCCTTGAACAGGTCGGTGCGGTAATAGGTGATCGAGCTTTCGGCGTAGAACGGCAGGGCGTACAGCGAGCCCTTGACGGACAAGCCGTCACGCACCGAGGGGAACACATCGTCGAGGTCGTAGGAAGCAGGCAGGTCCTTCATCGGCTCGAGCCAACCCTTGGCGCCCCACAGTGCCGCTTCGTACATGCCGATGGTCAGTACGTCGAACTGGCCGCCCTGGGTGGCGATGTCGGTGGTCAGGCGTTGGCGCAGCACGTTTTCTTCAAGCACCACCCAGTTCAGCTTGATCTCGGGATGCTCGGCCTCAAAGGTTTTCGAGAGCTTTTGCATGCGGATCATGTCGCTGTTGTTGACAGTGGCTATGGTCAAAGTTTGCGCGCCAAGGCTGACGGCGCTGAGGGTCATGCAGGTCATCATGCAGGTAGAGACAAGCAGAGCTTTTGCTGTGAACTTCATCGCGCACTCCATTTCCGCGCCCAAGGGGGCTACAGAAGGACGGTTATTGTTGTTGTGTCTTCCCACAGGGAGTCAGGAAGAGTGTGCGTTGATTACAGCCCTCAAATGCGCCGGTGACAAATCCTTGGGAGCACTGGGACTGATACTTTTTTGCACTGCATGGGTACAACGCTTGCGCAGCGTCATAAAGCGTTCACCTGTTAATTCTGACAGTAGACGCAGAAAAACAACGGGGGGTTAATGGCCAGGCATACACCCAACTGGAGATGTTCATGAACCTTTTACGTGTAAACCTCAAAACCAATAAAGCGCTATTAGGCCTGATGATTGCAGGTTTTCTCAGTGCGTGTAGCACCGGATCGGCGTTGGATTCACGAGAACCGTTATGTACCAAAGCAGGCTATTTTAAAAGCACGAATGTGGTAGGTGGATTCCATCGGTGTGTCTATAACAACAGCATTCAACGGTGGATTCAATATGCCTATAACTGCCCGACCGGGTTAGAGTTCGATGAGTCCAAGCAATCCTGTGTGAGACCCTGACGGGACTGCCTGTCCTGACATTTTCACGCCACACCAAGGCATTGAAAAGGGATCGGTACCCAGGTACCGATCCCTTTTTTACATCTACATCACGGTCGGATACGGCGTCTGTGTGATACAGATATCATCGATGTCATACACCCCGCCGGTGGTCGGGTTTCTGACCGAAACGGAGGCCTCGAACGGTTTGCCGGGCAAATAACCGAGCGGCACATTGACGCTGAGCCAGGTATTCAACGTGGGCACGTTTTGCGTCCATTTCAACGTGCCCAGGTGAATCTCGACAAAGGTCGGCGCCCCAATCGCGGCAAACTTGTTGATCCTGTAGCGGAAGCTGACGCGATAGTAGCCCTCGGTAGCAGGCGTCAGCACTTTGTACAGACTGACGCCCCTGCCGGTAGTCGGTGTCGACTGCCAGAAATAGTTGCCATTGGACTCGCGTCGAATGCCGGCGTCCGGCCATTCACTGAGCCAGTAGTTCATGTAATTGTCATTGAACGTCGTGCACTCCTTGATCATCGCGCTTTGCAGCGTGTAACGGGTGGGTGGAAATTCAATCGCTTGCAATTCATCCCTTACGCCATTGAGCGCCGCTTTGAATTGCAGGGTCACTTGGCTGCGATTGCCAAGGTCTCGCAGGTAGTCGATCAATACGGTTTCCAGGTGATAACCCTGGCTGATCCAGGCTGCGTCGACCTCGGCCTTGATGGAACCATTCATCAGGGGCAGGTTATGCGGCGTACCGTCGGCTCTGACACCGTACAAATACAGCCATACGGGCAGGTGTGGGGCAATGAATGGGAAGGTCGTCACCCTTGCGGTGGCGTTGCCGGGCAGGGCATCCACATCGATCACGCCACTGGCAGAGGCTTGATCGATACGAATCACGGTTTTTTTCAGTTCGGTCACCGGCAAGCTTTCAAGATTGACCGTGAGCAGTACCGAGGGCCGGGTTTCCCCCCCTCGTGTCACCGTATACCTGATCGTGAACTGCGTAGGCGTGTTGCCGATATTCGCGGCGATCACTGGAGCGGGCACGTCGACGTTGACGCTGCCATCGGTTTCGCCATACTTCGGCCCGATCACTGCCGAGCCGGCAGCAGTTTTACCCACGATCTCCACGAAGATGACGTCGCTGGTATACATCGGGCTGTAGGACACCTGCACATGCGCCCCGTACTGTGCGTTCAAGGGGGCCAGGGTGACCAGTGTGCCGGAGCCGGTTGCCTCGATCAGCGTCGGCACCGGGAACTGCGCGGGCAAGGCCTGAATGGTATAGCGCCGCTCCTTGAACCAGACTGCATTGGCCAGCTCGGCGCTGCGGTCGAACGTTACCCCGAAGCGCATGATCAGTGGGGAACCGTCCTTGAGCTTGCGCAATTCAGCGAACGGTGCCGGCGGACGAATACCGTTCAATTCGCCGTCCTGTGTCACCAGGTCTGCTGTGTAAAAGGCGTGGTAGAAGGGATAACCGTCAGCGTAGGTGCCGGACATCTCGAACCACATTCGCTGGAACCGATGACTGAAGTGCCAGTGGTCTTCAATCGCGCGTTCGGTACCGTTCAATGAACCGAGATTCAGCACGCCATCATAGGAGTGGCCTTCTATATAGGGTTCAGGCAGTGGCGGTGGCAACAACTCCAGGGCCAGCACCGGCGAAGGGGTCTCGTGCTCGCCCCGCATAACGAAGTACTGCACCTGGATGACGTGTCCCTGGGCCCGGATGTTGGCGCCCACCACCTCCGGGTCGATATGAAAGTGCAGGACTTTCGAAGAGCTGCCGTATTGGGTATCGCAATAAGTGCCGATGCCCGCAATGCCGGTCCAGCAGCAGCGAACCTGGTGGGACGGCAGCATCTGCGGGTAATCGACGACGACAGTCGCGCCGTTTATGGCGGCCACCGCCGCCAATTGGTCGGGATAGCGCGTGGCCTGCGAGACCTCGGGACGCTTGAGGGTCAGCGCCTGGCCCACGGTAATGGTGCGGCGCTGCGAATAACGTCGGCTGCCGTCCTTGGGAACCAAGGTGTAGCTGAGGCGGATTTCCTTATTGTCATTGGCAATGACGAACGCTTCGTCCACCAGTTCCACCACCGGTTTGCCGGCCGTATCGGAAAAGAGCTCGACTTCCCCTCCAGTGGTTCCGCTGGCGTTGGCGCCCAGCCATGTCCAGAGGAACTTGTCCCCAGGGACCGTGCGTATGTAGGGCAGCGTCAGCTTGAGCTGACCTCCGATCACGCTGGCAGGGTCCAGGTTGTCGAACACGTCGACATACTGCAATAGCGGCGCAGGCAACTCAGCGACGACCGATCCGAATATGACTTCCAATACTTCGGACTTGCGCACCGTCTGTACGCCTGGGCCAAGCGTGCGCATTTGATGGTCATTGACGAGGTAGTAGACCTTGACCGGTCCCACGCCGATGAAGGGCGCAAAGTCCTCCTGCAGTACGGTGCGATAGCGGTCAGGTGGCGGCGGCGCACCTGCTTTTACGGTTTCTTCGTATTCAATCAGTCCACCACCAGGTCGCGGTGCTTCCATGCGAAAGGTCACGCTGTTGTTGGCTGCGTAAGGGCTGTAGACCGGGAAAATGGCTTTGATGAAAGGGTGTTCCGGGTCAATCAGGCCGCCCTCGTCTTGCTCGATTCGCATTGGCGGCATCATTTTTTTCGTGCCGAACACGCGAATACCCAAGCGTCGAGAATCGCGCAGAAACACGCCACTGGACGTCGTCAGGGTATATTCGATGCGCAATTGTCCATCGATCACGTCTTCGAGGTACTTGTTGTCCAACACGATGGAGGACGAGAGGCCGATACGCGCAGCAAATGCCGGCAGCGTCACGACGTTGGATGAGCCATCGCGGTAGAACTGGGTCAGTTTGACGTGGATCAGCGCGCCTGTTGGTGTAGGTGTGGACGGACCACCAGTGTAGAGCGCGGGTAGCGTACGCGGAACGACCATTTCCGCGCTAAACACCTCGTCTCCCTGGGTGTCGAAATTCAGCTCGTCGACTGACTTACCGCCCACCACGAAGTGCGGCGGATCAAGCAGGCCGGGTTCAAGGTCGGCCTCCAGCTTGACCACCTTCGACCACTGGGGGTCTTCCCCGGAATAGTTGAGTACGCGGTCAAACACCCGGAAGAGAATGGAAACTGCGCCGCTGCCCCCTGAAATAATCGTTTCTTTAGGTACATGCACGATGATCGGCTTGGTGCCAAGAACGTGTTGCTGATCGATTTTTTGAAAAACAGCGATACCGTTCCACCACACTTCAATGGTGTCGCCTACCGTGCAGAACGGATAAACGTCACAGGTCAAGTCCACACCCGCCTCGGCACGCACGGGGTCTAACGTCTTGTCCTTGAGATCATCAGGCAGGTGTATCACCAGGTTCGAGTGGAACCATGGGTAGATGCTGCGGCCACCTGGCCGCGTGGTTTTGGTGAACCACGTCTGAGGTGGGGATGTGCTGGGCGTGTCGCTGGCCACTCTGGTCACTTCACCGAAGCAGGGATAAATCGTGCCTTCGGGCACCAGCGATGCGGGAATGACCAACTGCACACGGTCCTTGTACAAATCTTCCGGGTAGACCTCGCCTGCACCCAGGGCGTAGCTGGTACTGCCGCAGAAAAATTTATAGATATCCCCGACATTGAAGTTGAACCATTTTTCGAAATTCACAATCAACCACGGATCGATCTGTCGAATGCCCAATCCTACCTCAGCATCCAGATTCGGCCGCAGTGCGCCGTTGACATAAGGCGGATCAATGTTGACGGGGGAGGGCGATGCGGGCTCGTGGGGCGGGGATTCACACAGGGTAATGGGCAGGTTGGATGACGTTGGTTCTTTCATAGTGAGCGCTCCTTGTACAGTGATGAAACCGGGCAAGGAAATCACACACCCCTGGCAGCAGAGCGGATAGCTGTCAAAGTTGACAGAAGCGACGAGTGGTTGAGTGAAGGCTCAGGCCTGGTTCCGCTCGGTCAACCGTTGCACGGCCAGCCGCCGATAGTGCGACGGGGTCATGCCCTTGAGCTGCTGAAAGCGCCGATTGAAGTTGGAAATGTTATTGAAGCCCGACTCAAAGCACACATCCGTCACCGCCTTGTCGCCATCGGCCAACAGTTCGCAGGACTTGCTGATGCGCAGTCGGTTGACGAACTCAATGAACGTGCGCCCCGTGGCCTGTTTGAACACGCGGGAGAAATACGTTGGCTTCATCCCCAGGTACTCCGCGACTTCTTCCAGCGGCAGCTCGCGGGCGTAGTGGGCGAAGATGTAGTCCACCGCGCGGTTGGTGCGGTCGATGCTGTGTTCATCAGCCAGTTGGGGGGTAGTGGCGCCCGACAGCAGGTGGTAGTCCTCGCAGGCGCTCAACGCTTGCAGCAAGATAAAGAAGTGCCCCAGCCGCGCCATGCCCTGAGTGTCTTCGATGCGCTGCATCAGCTCCATGGCTTGCGCGATGGTGGTTTTGCAGCGGAATTCGATGCCGTGCTGGGCGCGTTCGAGCAACGGCGCCAGGCTTCTGAGTTCGGTGAATATCTGACTGCCGTTCTCCAGCAACTCGTCGGTAAAGTTCACCAGCATGTCGCGCTTGGGGACGGTCTCATCGGCCTCCACCTGGCTGATCCAGTTATGCGGCAGATTGGGGCCTGTCAGGAACAGGCTTTCGGGATAGAAGTTGCCGATGTAGTCGCCGATGAACACTTTGCCCGAGCTCGCGACGATCAGGTGCAGCTCGTATTCCTTGTGGAAGTGCCAGCGCACCAGCGGGCAGGGAAAACCGTGCTGGCGGTAGATGATGGACAGGCCGTTATGGTCGTCCATCAGCTCGTAGGAAGGGTCGGTGATGCGCGTTGCTCGGGTCATGTTGCCGTCGCTTTATTGTGGGTGCCGCGTAGGATAATGCCTCGTTGCGCGTAACCCTGCCAGCTTCGGGCGTTTAAAGGCTGCGGTTTTTTGCCTCGATCCATTGGGACA
The DNA here is from genome assembly GCF_002934065.1 of Pseudomonas orientalis. Lineage (NCBI taxonomy): Bacteria > Pseudomonadati > Pseudomonadota > Gammaproteobacteria > Pseudomonadales > Pseudomonadaceae > Pseudomonas > Pseudomonas orientalis. The sequence goes on from NZ_CP018049.1 coordinate 2,609,580, forward strand.
TGTACTGCGTACTTTTATGCGCATGGTGGCGCAGCATGCTGCCGGTGAAATTATCCCGGCGATGCGCGACCAGCTGGCTGCGGCAGTGTTCCAGGCAGGCCACCAGCGCTGGCCCGTGGACCGATTGGTCGTAGCGCCGGGCAAGCAGTGTACGACCGCGTTCCTGGGCCCGGGTCCAGCGTTCGCGGTCCTGATAGAGGCTCACGGCGGCGCCGGCCAGGGCATAGGCGCTGTGTTCGACGGCGCCCGGCCAAGGGTGTTCGTCGCCCATGGCTTCGGCACCGATGGGCGTGGTGATAGTCGGCGTGCCACACAGCATCGCGTCCGCCAGTTTGCCCTTGATCCCCGCGCCAAAGCGCAGCGGCGCCAGGCAGATACGCGCCGCCGTCATCACCTGCAGCGCGTCCTCGGCCCAGTTCATTACATGAAAACCCTGGGCCGGGTTGTGCAGGGCAGTGGCCTTGGGCGGCGTATAGGCGCCGTAGATATGCAACTGCGCGCCCGGCAATTGCTGGCGGATCAGCGGCCACAGGCTGTGCTTCATCCACAGCACCGCGTCCCAGTTGGGCGCATGGCGAAAGTTGCCGATGCTGAGAAAGTGCGCGCGGTCTTCAAAGGGCGCAAAAGCGGCGGTGGGCGGCTTCATCATCAGCGGGCACCAGTGGAGCAGGGCGGCCGGTACCTTGAACTGTTCGGTGAGCAGGCGGATTTCCACCTCGGAAATCATCAGGCTGATGTCACAGCGGTAAATCGCGGCGATTTCGCGTTTGGCCAGGTCGGTATCGGCCATGCCCTGGAATTCGTCCTCCAGCGCCGGCGCGAACAGGGCGCTGAAGTCGTCGCTGTCAGAATTGATCTTTACGTGCGCCTTGAAGCGCTGGTGCCGGGCGTCCCGCAGGCTTTGCAGGTCGGAAGTCTCCAGTACGCGCAGAGCGTCGGGGCAGCACTTTTCAACGCGCCAGCCGAACTGCTCTTCCATCATGAAACGGTCGAACAGCACGATGTCCGGGGCCAGTTCGCGAACAAAATCATCGAAGCTGCTGTTATTCAGTTCAATGGCGCATTCAGCGATGCCGAGGGCCGGCAAGTCAGCCTTGTGTTCGCCAATGGTCGCCGGGCTGCTGAAGGTAATGGCCCAACCTTGCGCAAGAAAACTCTCAAGGATTTGCATCATATGCCCGCCCGCAGCCGAGGAGCGGGGCTCCGGCCAGACGTAACCAATGACCAGGACTTTGGTGGCAGGCTGATTCATCAACAGCGGTTTCCTTGAGGGACAGGCGAAAAGCGCGCAATTAAACCACAACCCGGCGACATGACAATTTGTGTCTGGCGGTAGGTAGCGTCGGCACTTTGTGGTTAACTTCGGCCTCTCGAATTCGTTTAACCAAAACCCAGCATAAGGATTCCGTTCATGGCTCAAGTCACCCTTAAAGGCAACCCGGTCCAGGTTGAAGGCGAATTGCCACAAGTCGGCACCCAGGCGCCCGAGTTCACCCTGACCGCCGGCGACCTGTCGGACGCGACCCTGGCGAGCTTCGCCGGCAAGCGCAAAGTGTTGAACATCTTCCCAAGCGTCGACACCCCGACCTGCGCGACCTCGGTCCGCAAATTCAATGCCCAGGCCAACGACCTGAACAATACCGTGGTGTTGTGCATTTCCTCGGACCTGCCATTCGCCCAGGCGCGTTTCTGCGGCTCCGAAGGCCTGGACAACGTCAAGAGCCTGTCGGACTTCCGCAGCGCCGCGTTCTCCCAGGATTACGGCGTAGACATCGTTGAAGGCCCGCTGCGCAGCCTCACCGCTCGCGCCGTTGTGGTGCTGGATGAGAACGACAAGGTGCTGCACAGCGAACTGGTTGCCGAAATCGGCCAGGAGCCAAACTACGAAGCAGCCCTGGCTGTTTTGAAGTAACTGTTTCTACGCGTGACTGTCGTAAGGCAGTCACACGTATGATGCAAGCTTGCGGCCTGGCCTAGTCCAGGCCGTTTTTATTTGGGTGTCAGCAGCTTAGCGAAACAGCCCGCAGACCAGGACCCGAATTTTAAAAGTTGTAAGCCCAAGGTAAATAGCCGGTAAAGGCGCTTTTCTAAATGCGCTCCAGTGCTTATCTTTCAGCCTCCCAAAGAAGAAGCTCTCGCGCCCAATGGTTGATCACTCCATGCAATCCTCCCCCCGCAACTCCCGCCGCTGGCTGTTCGGCCTGCTCGTGCTGCTGGTTATCGCCGGCCTGTGCTGGAAATTCTGGCCCGGCGGCGCGGCCCATAAGGACGCCCCGGCCGGGCACACCGGCAAGACCGGCATGGCGCGCCCAGGGTTCGGCGGCTCCACCGGCCCGGTGCCGGTGCGCGTGGCGCCGGCGGTATTGGGGGAGTTCCCGGTGTACTACAAGGCCCTGGGCACGGTGACCGCGCTCAACACCATCAATGTGCGCAGCCGGGTGGGCGGCGAGCTGGTGAAGATCGCCTTTGAAGAGGGGCAAATGGTCAAGGCCGGCGATTTGCTCGCCGAGATCGACCCGCGCAGCTACCAGAACGCCTTGCTCCAGGCCCAGGGCACGTTGCTGCAGAACCAGGCGCAGTTGAAAAACGCCCAGGTCGATGTGCAACGCTATCGCGGCCTGTACGCCCAGGACAGCATCGCCAAGCAAACCCTGGACACCGCCGAAGCGCTTGTCCTGCAATACCAGGGCACGGTCAAGACCAACCAGGGTGCGGTCGACGATGCCAAGCTCAACCTTGAATTCACCAAGATCCGCGCGCCGATTGCCGGTCGCGTCGGCTTGCGTCAGCTCGACGTCGGCAACCTGGTCGCCGCCAACGACACCACAGCCCTCGCGGTGATCACCCAGACCCAGCCGATCAGCGTGGCCTTCACCCTGCCGGAAAACACCCTGGACACCGTCCTCACCCGTTATCACGCCGGCAATAAGCTGCCGGTGGAAGCCTGGGACCGTGGCGACACGAAAAAGCAGGCGGTGGGCGTGCTGCAGAGCCTGGACAACCAGATCGACGTGACCACCGGCACCCTGAAATTCAAGGCGCGCTTCGATAACAAGGATCAGGCGCTGTTTCCCAACCAGTTCGTCAATGTGCACTTGCTGGCCGACACCTTGCACAACGTGGTGCTGGCACCGTCCGCCGCGATCCAGTTCGGTAACAGCGGCACTTTTGTCTACAAGCTCGATGGCGACAACAAGGTCAAGGTCCAGCCGCTGGTGGTGGGTGATACCGATGGCGACAACACCGTGATCAAGCAAGGCCTGGCGGCGGGTGATCGGGTGGTCATGGAAGGTACCGACCGTCTCAAGGACGGCAGCGAAATCGAAGTGGTCAACGACAGCAACGAAGTGCCGACCACGCCGACCGAACACCTGCAAGGCAAGCCTGCGGCGAAAGGGGAGACCGGTACTGACGCCGGCAAGGCGCAAAAGGTCGGCGCATGAACCTGTCGCGCCTGTTTATCCTGCGGCCGGTCGCCACCACGCTGAGCATGCTCGCCATCGTGCTGGCCGGCCTCATCGCTTATCGCCTGTTGCCGGTTTCGGCCTTGCCCCAGGTGGATTACCCGACCATTCGGGTGATGACGCTGTACCCCGGCGCCAGCCCCGACGTGATGACCAGTGCGGTCACCGCGCCGTTGGAGCGCCAGTTCGGGCAGATGCCCGGCCTGACCCAGATGGCCTCCACCAGCTCGGGCGGGGCGTCGGTACTGACCCTGCGCTTCAACCTCGACATCAATATGGATGTGGCCGAGCAGCAGGTGCAGGCCGCGATCAACGCCGCCACCAACCTGCTGCCCAAGGATTTGCCGGCGCCGCCGGTGTACAACAAGGTCAACCCGGCGGACACCCCGGTGCTGACCCTGGCGATCACGTCCAAGACCATGCTGCTGCCCAAGCTCAATGACCTGGTCGACACGCGCATGGCGCAAAAGATCGCGCAGATCAGCGGCGTCGGCATGGTCAGCATCGCCGGCGGCCAGCGCCAGGCCGTGCGCATCAAAGTCAACCCCGAGGCCCTGGCGGCCAATGGCCTGAACCTGTCGGATGTGCGCACCTTGATCGCCGCGTCCAACGTCAACCAGCCCAAGGGCAACTTCGACGGGCCCACCCGGGTGTCGATGCTCGATGCCAACGACCAGTTGGTATCCCCCGAGCAATATGCCGAACTGATCCTGGCCTACAACAACGGCGCGCCGTTGCGCCTCAAGGACGTGGCGCAGATCGTCGACGGCGCTGAAAACGAGCGCCTTGCCGCCTGGGCCAACGAAAACCAGGCCGTGCTGCTCAATATCCAGCGCCAGCCGGGCGCCAACGTGATCGAAGTGGTGGACCGTATCAAGGCCCTGCTGCCGAGCATCACCGACAACCTGCCGGCAGGCCTGGACGTGACGGTGCTCACCGATCGCACCCAGACCATCCGCGCGTCGGTCAAGGATGTGCAGCACGAATTGCTGATCGCCATCGCCCTGGTGGTGATGGTGACGTTCCTGTTCCTGCGCCGGGTCAGCGCCACGATCATTCCCTCCATCGCCGTACCGCTGTCGCTGGTCGGCACCTTTGGCGTGATGTACCTGGCGGGGTTCTCGGTCAACAACCTGACGTTGATGGCCCTGACCATTGCCACCGGGTTCGTGGTGGACGACGCCATCGTGATGCTGGAGAACATCTCGCGCTATATCGAGGAGGGCGAGACGCCCATGGCCGCCGCGCTCAAGGGCGCCAAACAGATTGGTTTCACCCTGATTTCCCTGACCCTGTCGCTGATCGCCGTGCTGATCCCGCTGCTGTTTATGGCCGACGTGGTCGGGCGCCTGTTTCGCGAGTTTGCCATTACCCTGGCGGTGGCGATCCTGATTTCCCTGGTGGTGTCCCTCACGCTCACGCCGATGATGTGCGCGCGCCTGCTCAAGCGTGAGCCGAAGGAAGAGGAGCAGGGGCGTTTCTACAAGGCCAGCGGCGCCTGGATCGATTGGTTGATCGACGCCTACGGGCGCAAGCTGCAATGGGTGCTCAGGCACCAGCCGCTGACCCTGCTGGTGGCCATCGCCACCCTGGGCCTTACGGTGGTGCTGTATCTGGTGGTGCCCAAGGGCTTCTTTCCGGTGCAGGATACCGGGGTGATCCAGGGCATTTCCGAAGCGCCGCAGTCGATTTCGTTTGCCGCGATGAGCCAGCGCCAGCAGGAACTGGCAAAGATCATTCTGGCCGATCCGGCGGTGGAAAGCCTGTCCTCCTACATTGGCGTGGACGGTGATAACGCCACCCTCAACAGCGGTCGCTTGCTGATCAACCTCAAGGCCCATGGCGTGCGCGACTTGAGCGCGGTGCAGGTGATCGCGCGCCTGCAACCGGCCATCGACAAGCTGGTGGGCATCCGCCTGTTCATGCAGCCGGTGCAGGACCTGACCATCGAAGACCGCGTCAGCCGTACCCAGTACCAGTTCAGCATGTCCTCACCGGATGCCGAGTTGCTGGCGCTGTGGAGCGACAAGCTGGTGCATGCCCTCGGCCAGTTGCCGGAACTCACTGACGTCGCCAGCGACCTGCAGGACAAGGGCCTGCAGGTGTACCTGGTAATCGACCGCGATGCCGCCTCGCGCCTGGGCGTCAGCGTCTCGACCATCACCGATGCGCTCTATGACGCCTTTGGCCAGCGGCAGATTTCCACCATCTACACCCAGGCCGGCCAGTATCGCGTGGTGTTGCAGGCCCAGTCCGGCGAAACCCTCGGCCCGGCCGCGCTCAACCAGATCCATGTGAAGACCACCGACGGCGGCCAGGTGCGGCTGTCCAGCCTGGCCCATGTGGAGCAGCGCCAGGCGCAGTTGGCGATTGCTCATATCGGCCAATTCCCGGCGGTGATGATGTCGTTCAACCTGGCCCCCGGGGTCGCGCTGGGCAAAGGCGTGGAGCTGATCAACCAGACCCAGAAGGACATCGGCATGCCGGTCGGCGTGCAGACCCAGTTCCAGGGCGCGGCCCAGGCGTTCGAGGCCTCGCTGTCGAGCACCTTGCTGCTGATCCTGGCGGCGGTGGTCACCATGTACATCGTGCTCGGCGTGCTCTACGAAAGTTATATCCATCCGATCACCATTCTTTCGACCTTGCCCTCGGCGGCGGTGGGTGCCTTGCTGGCCTTGCTGCTCAGCGGCAATGACCTGGGCATGATCGCGATCATCGGCATCATCCTGCTGATCGGTATCGTCAAGAAGAACGCGATCATGATGATCGACTTCGCCCTCGACGCCGAGCGCAACCAGGGCCTGGACCCGCAGACCGCCATCTACCAGGCGGCGCTGCTGCGCTTCCGGCCGATCCTGATGACCACCCTGGCGGCCTTGTTCGGTGCGGTGCCGTTGATGCTGGCCAGTGGCTCCGGTGCGGAATTGCGCCAGCCTCTGGGCCTGGTGATGGTCGGCGGGTTGCTGGTGAGCCAGGTGTTGACGCTGTTCACCACGCCGGTGATTTACCTGTATTTCGACCGTCTTGGCCGGCGCTGGCGTAAAGAGCCGCAAAGCCTGGAGCCGGTTGAACCATGAACCTGTCCGGACCTTTCATTCGCCGGCCGGTAGCCACCATGCTGCTGAGCCTGGCGATCATGTTGCTCGGTGGCGTCAGCTTCAATTTGCTGCCGGTGTCGCCGTTGCCGCAGATCGACTTCCCGGTGATTGTGGTGTCGGCCAGCTTGCCGGGCGCCAGCCCCGAGGTGATGGCGTCTACCGTGGCCACGCCGCTGGAGCGCTCGTTCGGCGCGATTGCCGGCATCACCACCATGAGCAGTTCATCGAGCCAGGGCTCCACGCGGGTGATTCTGGCCTTCGATTCCGACCGCGATATCAACGGCGCGGCGCGGGAAGTGCAGGCGGCGATCAATGCGTCGCGCAACCTGCTGCCCAGCGGCATGCGCAGCATGCCCACCTACAAGAAGATCAACCCGTCCCAGGCGCCGATCATGGTGCTGTCGCTGACGTCCGACGTGTTGCAGAAGGGCCAGCTGTACGACCTGGCCTCGACCATTCTGTCCCAGAGCCTGTCCCAGGTGCCGGGCGTGGGCGAAGTGCAGATTGGCGGCAGTTCCCTGCCGGCCGTGCGCATCGAGCTGGAGCCCAAGGCCCTCGATCAGTATGGCGTGGCTCTGGATGACGTGCGCAATACCATCGCCAACGCCAACCAGCGCCGGCCCAAGGGCTCCCTGGAAGACAGCGAGCGCAACTGGCAGATCCAGGCCAACGATCAGTTGGAAAAAGCCAAGGACTACGAGCCGCTGCTGATTCGCTACCAGAACGGCGCGGCGCTGCGCCTGAGCGACGTGGCGAAGATCAGCGACGGCGTGGAAGACCGCTACAACAGCGGGTTTTTCAACAACGATTCGGCGGTGTTGCTGGTGATCAACCGCCAGTCCGGCGCCAACATCATTGAAACCGTGCGCCAGATCAAGGCGCAGTTGCCGGCGTTGCAGGCGGTGCTGCCGTCCAGCGTCAAGCTCAACCTGGCCATGGACCGTTCGCCGGTCATCACCGCCACCTTGCACGAAGCCGAGATGACCCTGCTGATCGCCGTGGCCCTGGTGGTGCTGGTGGTGTACCTGTTCCTGGGCAACTTCCGCGCCTCGTTGATACCCACCCTGGCGGTGCCGGTGTCGCTGGTGGGCACCTTTGCGGTGATGTACCTGTACGGGTTTTCGCTGAACAACTTCTCGCTGATGGCGCTGATCCTGGCGACCGGCCTGGTGGTGGACGATGCCATCGTGGTGCTGGAGAACATCTCCCGGCATATCGACGAGGGCGTGCCGCCGATGAAGGCCGCGTACCTGGGCGCCCAGGAAGTCGGCTTTACCTTGCTGTCGATGAACGTGTCGCTGGTGGCGGTGTTTCTCTCCATCCTGTTCATGGGCGGGATCGTCACCAACCTGTTCCGTGAATTCTCCATCACCTTGTCGGCGGCGATCATCGTTTCGCTGATCGTGTCGCTGACCCTGACCCCGATGCTCTGCGCGCGCTGGCTCAAGCCCCATGTCAAAGGGCAGATGACCGGCCTGCAGCGCTGGAGCCACCGCATCAACGAGCGCATGGTCGCCGCCTATGCCACGAGTCTGGACTGGGTGCTGCGCCATCGACGCCTGACCCTGCTCAGCCTGTTGCTGACCGTGGGGGTGAACATCGCGCTGTACGTGGTGGTGCCGAAGACCTTCATGCCCCAGCAGGACACCGGTCAGTTGATCGGTTTTGTGCGCGGGGATGACGGGCTGTCATTCAACGTGATGCAGCCGAAAATGGAAATCTTCCGCCAGGCCGTGCTCAAGGACCCGGCGGTGCTCAGCGTGGCCGGCTTTATCGGCGGCAACAGCGGCACCAACAACGCGGTGATGCTGGTGCGCCTCAAGCCGATTGCCGAGCGCAAAATCTCGGCCCAGGCGGTCATCGAGCGCCTGCGCAAAGAGGTGCCGCTGGTACCGGGCGGGCGTCTGTTCCTGATGGCCGACCAGGACCTCCAGTTCGGCGGCGGCCGCGACCAGACCAGCGCGCAGTATTCCTACATCCTGCAAAGCGGTGACCTGGCCGCGTTGCGCCTGTGGTACCCCAAAGTGGTGGCCGCGATGCGCGAGCTGCCGCAACTGACCGCCATCGACGCCCGCGAAGGACGCGGCGCGGCCCAGGTCACCCTGATCGTCGACCGCGACCAGGCCAAGCGTCTGGGGATCGACATGGCCATGGTCACTTCGGTGCTCAACAACGCCTACAGTCAGCGGCAGATTTCCACGATCTACGACAGCCTCAACCAGTATCAGGTGGTCATGGAGGTCAATCCCAAATATGCCCAGGACCCGATTACCCTCAACCAGGTGCAGGTGATTACCGCCGATGGTGCGCGCGTGCCGCTGTCGACCATTGCCCATTATGAAAACAGCCTGGCCGATGACCGCGTCAGCCATGAAGGCCAGTTCGCCTCGGAAAACATCGCGTTCGACATGGCGCCAGGCGTGACGGTGGAGCAGGGCACTGCCGCCATCGAGCGCGCGATTGCCAAGGTCGGCCTGCCGGAAGACGTGATCGCCAAGATGGCCGGCACCGCCGACGCGTTCGCCGCGACCCAGAAGGGCCAGCCGTTCATGATTCTCGGCGCGCTGGTGGCGGTGTACCTGGTGCTGGGCGTTCTGTATGAAAGCTATATCCACCCGCTGACGATTCTGTCGACCTTGCCGTCGGCCGGCGTCGGCGCGTTGCTGTCCATCTACCTGCTGGGCGGTGAGTTCAGCCTGATCTCGTTGTTGGGGCTGTTCCTGCTGATCGGGGTGGTGAAGAAAAACGCGATCCTGATGATCGACCTGGCGCTGCAGCTTGAGCGGCATGACGGCATGAGCCCGCTGGAGTCGATTCGCAGCGCCTGCCTGCTGCGCCTGCGACCGATCCTGATGACCACCCTGGCGGCGATCCTCGGCGCCTTGCCGCTGCTGCTCGGCGCCGGCGATGGCGCGGAAATGCGCCAGCCCCTGGGCCTGACCATCATTGGCGGCCTGGTGTTCAGCCAGATCCTGACCCTTTACACCACCCCGGTGGTTTACCTCTATCTAGACCGCGCGCGCCACCGCTTCAACGCCTGGCGCGGCGTGCGTACCGATGCTGCCCTGGACACTGCGCTATGAATGATTCAACCAACGCGAACCCAACTGTAGGAGCGAGCTTGCTCGCGAAAAACGTGCAGACACCGCGTTCTTCCAAGCGCGGCGCGTTATCGTTGACGGTCTTCGCGAGCAAGCTCGCTCCTACAGTGGGGTTGGCGTTGTTGCTCAGCGCCTGCGCCATCGGCCCCGATTACCAGCGTCCACCCGTGGTCGAACCGGCACAATTCAAGCAAGCCCAGGGCTGGCGCCAGGCCAACCCGAGCGACTCCCTGGCCCGGGGCGCGTGGTGGGAGCTGTACGGCGACCGCCAACTGAACGACCTGGTGGCGCGCCTCAACAGCGCCAACCAGACCGTCGCCCAGGCCGAGGCGCGTTTCCGTCAGGCCCAGGCACTGGTGCGCAGTGCTCGCGGGGCGTTTTATCCCAGCGTCGACCTGAGCGTCGGTAAAACCCGCGCCAGCCAGGGCACCGGCAGCAGCAGCGCCAGCCTGAGCAGTTCCAGCAGCGGTATTCGCGACACCCTTAACGCGCAGTTGGGCGTGAGCTGGGAAGCCGACGTCTGGGGCAAATTGCGCCGTGGCCTGGAAGCCAACGAAGCCAGCGCCGAGGCCAGCTCGGCGGACCTGGCGGCGATGCGCTTGAGCCAGCAGTCGGAACTGGTGCAGAGCTACCTGCAGTTGCGCGTCATGGATGAACAGACGCGTTTGCTGCAAGCCACGCTGGACACCTACCAGCGCTCGCAGCAGATGACCGAAAACCAGTACCGCGCCGGTGTCGCCGGCAAGGACGCCATCGCTCAGGCGCGAACCCAGCTCAAGACCACCCAGGCCAGCCTGATCGACCTGATCTGGCAGCGTGCCCAGCTGGAAAACGCGATTGCGGTACTGATCGGTGAAGCGCCGGCCAATTTCAGCCTGGCCGTCAGCCAGGACATCCCGGCGCTGCCGCAGATTCCTGTCGGCCTGCCGTCGCACCTGTTGGAACGCCGCCCGGATATCGCGTCGGCGGAACGTTCGGTGATTGCAGCCAACGCCAATATTGGTGTGGCCAAGGCCGCCTATTATCCTGACTTGACCTTGAGCCTGGCGGGGGGCTATTCCAGCAGCACCTATGAAGACTGGATCAGCCTGCCGAACCGTTTCTGGTCGGTGGGCCCGAAGTTGGCCATGACGCTGTTCGACGGCGGCCAGCGCTCGGCGGAAGTCGACCGCAGCGTGGCCAGCTATGACGAAACCGTGGCCAAGTACCGTCAGACCGTACTGGATGGGTTCCGCGAAGTGGAAAATTACATGGTGCAGCTCAAGGTGTTGGCCGACGAAGCGGTGGTCAGCAACGAGGCGCTGGAGTCTGCTCGCGAGTCGTTGCGGTTGACCGAGAACCAGTACAAGGCGGGGCTGATTGCCTATCTGGACGTGGTTACCGTGCAGGCAACGGCCCTGAGTAACGAGCGCACGGTACTGAACTTGCTGCAGTCGCGGTTGGTGGCGAGCGTGCAACTGATTGCGGCGTTGGGTGGGGGGTGGGATGGGAACACCCGTCTGGCCGACCAAGATAAGTAGGGGTAACTCAATTTCGGGATGGCCTATCCTGCTACCCAAATGACACGCCTCGGTCAATGTGGGAGGGGGCTTGCCCCCGATGACGGCCTCAGAGCCGACCAGGATGTTGTGTCGATCCTGACCCAAATGTGGGAGGTGGCTTACCCCCGATGACGGCCTCAGAGCCGACCAGGATGTTGTGTCGATCCTGACCCAAATGTGGGAGGGGGCTTGCCCCCGATGGCGGCCTCAGGGCCGACCAGGATGTTGGATCAGATCGAGTACATATCCGTTTCTGCGGTCACGGCTGCTATGGGTTCCGCTTTTACAGCGGCTCACTTTTGAAAAGCGCAAAAGTAAGCAAAACGCTCTTGCCCCACCACTCGGCACCTCGCCTGGGCTCGGTGTGCCCTCTCTCCGGCTTGAATCCGTGGGCCGCCGCAATGGGCCATCCATGGCCCAGTGCGGCTAACCCGGCGTCCTGCCGGGTTACCCACGGATTCAAGCCTGCGTTCGGCCAGCGTGGTTTAACGGGGCGCCTGAGATCAAAAGCAGATCAAGATCAAGAGCGACTCGCTGCGCATCGTGGTTGCGGTTTGGCGCTGCAGAGTTGTGTGCCTATGCTGGGTGGGTTTGAGAACCATTAGTTTTTTACCCCAGTGGAGCCACCTGATGCCAGACAGCGTGTCACGCCTCGTCTACCGGGCACCTGTTCCAGAAGACCTGGAGCGGTTATTCGCCATTTTCGGCGATCCCCAGACCAACCTGTTCAATCCTGCCGGCCCCATGGCCGGTATCGAGGACGCCCGGCGCCTGCTGGGCCGATGGATCGAGCAATGGTCCAGCGAGGGCTACGGCTGGTGGGCGATTGCGCGGCGTGAGAGCCCCGAGCAGATCATCGGTTTCGGCGGCATTGCACCGCTCGACTATCTGACCGTGCGGCGCATCAACCTCGGTTATCGATTCGCTGTGGAAGCCTGGGGGCAGGGCTATGCCACCGAGGTCGGACGCGATGCCTTGGCATTGGCGTTCGACACACTGGGTCTGCCGGAAGTGTTTGGCCTGGTACGACCGGATCATGCGGCGTCAATCCGGGTACTGGAAAAAATCGGCATGCAGCCGTTCGGTCTGCTGGACGATGTGCCCGGTCAAGCCCCCAGTTTGGTATTTAGCGCCTGTCATCCTACAACTGGCCCTGCCTGACATTCCATCCTCTCCTGTAGACCCTGGCTGTCTTTAATCTTTCAGATTGACACCGTCAGAACAGCCCGATATAAAAGTCGCAGTTGTACGACGACATATGACGTTACATATGTCCTACCTAACAAAAATAAAAAGTGATGCCATGAATCTGAACGAGCCCATCAGTGCCCATCGTGTCGGCCAGGCGGTCGGCAGCTATCGCTGGACGATCTGCGCGATGCTGTTTTTTGCCACGACCGTCAACTACCTCGACCGTCAGGTGCTCAGCCTGCTGGCGCCGCAGTTGTCGACGCAATTTGGCTGGAGCAATACCGATTACGCCAACATCGCGGCGGTGTTCCAGTTTGTCTACGCGATTTCCATGCTGTTCGCCGGGCGCTTTGTCGACAGGATCGGCACCAAGGCCGCTTACATCGTGGCAATCGGCATCTGGTCCACCGGCGCGATCATGCATGCGTTCTCGGTGCAAATGGGTGAGGGCATTGCGGCCGTCAGCACGGCCATCGGCCTGGCGGTGATTCCGGTGTCGATTGCCGGGTTCATGCTGTCACGCGCGGTGCTGGCGATTGGCGAGGCGGGCAACTTTCCCATCGCGATCAAGGCCACGGCCGAGTATTTCCCCAAGAAAGAACGCTCCTTTGCCACCGGCATCTTCAACTCGGGGGCCAACGTGGGCGCGATTCTGGCACCGATCTGTGTGCCCTTGATCGCCGGTATGTGGGGCTGGGAAGCGGCCTTCATGGTAATCGGCATGCTGGGTTTCGTGTGGGTGGCGGTCTGGGCTGCCGTGTACGAGAAACCGGAGCAGCAAAAGCGTCTGTCGGCCGAAGAGCTGGCCTACATCCGCAGTGATCAGACCGTACAACCGTTCGCGCAAGCCCCTGCGGGCACAACCGCGAAAAAAGTCTCATGGTTCAAGTTGCTGACCTATCGCCAGACCTGGGCCTTTGCCTTCGGCAAGTTCATGACCGACGGCGTGTGGTGGTTCTTCCTGTTCTGGCTGCCCACGTTCCTGTCGGCGCAGTACGGCATGAAGGGCGCCGATATCGTGATGCCGCTGGCCGTGCTGTACAGCATGACCATGGTCGGCAGCATCGGTGGCGGCTGGTTTCCCAGCTATTTCATGGCGCGGGGCGATGCGCCCTATGACGGCCGCATGAAAGCCATGCTGGTGATCGCGCTGTTCCCGCTGGTGGTGTTGCTGGCGCAACCGCTGGGCTACATCAGCTTCTGGGTTCCGGTCTTGCTGATCGGCGTGGGGGCCTCGGCGCACCAGGCGTGGTCGTGCAATATTTTCACCACGGTGTCGGACATGTTCCCGCAGAAGACCGTCGCGTCGGTGGTCGGTATCGGCGGCATGGCCGGCGGCCTGGGCGGTGTGGTGATGACCAAGATCGGCGGCTGGGTCTTTGACTACTACAAGTCCGTCAATGACATCCACACCGGCTACATGATCATGTTCGCAATCTGTGCCCTGGCGTACCTGGTGGCGTGGAGCGTGATGAAGGCGCTGGTGCCGCGCCACAAGGAAATCACTGATCTGTAGCGCTGCCTGGAAACGTTTCATCGGCCAGAATGATCCGAACTGACATCACTACGCCGAGCAGCACTGCGGCCAGGCCTGCTGTTTCCATGGGGGTCGGCCAACGCTGATGAAACCAGAGGCCGAGCAGCGTGGCAAACAAGGACTCTAGGGCAATCAATTGACCACTGAGCACCATGGGCAGGCGCCGCGTTGCCGCATTCCAGGCCCAGGCACCGACGACGGTGGACATCACGGCAATCACCAGGCTCCAGGCATACAGCGCCCATGCCTGGCTCCAGCCAGCGCCCAGGGTTGGCAAGCGCAACAGGCCCGTCGCGTATGTCCATGGGAGGATCAACAGCGCTGCGACGCCTGCGCCCGTCAGCATCAGGGCGGTCCACAAGCCTGTCACGTTGGCGGGCAGGTGCGCCATCTGCTTCTGGTTGATCACGCTGAAGCCCAACCATAAGGCTACCGCGCCCAAGGAAAAAAACAGCCCGGCCAGCCAGGATTGGCGGCTTAGCGAGGCCTGGTGGAGGCTGCTGATATTGGTCAGCAACAGCCCCACCGTGATACAGCCCAATGGCATCACCAATAGGCGCCAGCGCAGGGTCTTATGGCCGGCATTGCCGATCAGCGCCAGCAGCACCGGGACCATTCCTACAAAAGCCGGCGTCAATACCGGGCCGCCGAATATCACGCCCGCAGCGATGCATACGCCATAACCCAGGCAGCCCCATGCGCCCAGCACTGCCGCGAGCAGGCATTGGCCGGGGCTCAGCGCACGCAGTTGCGCGCGGCACAGGATTACCCCGGCTACCCCCAATCCACCTGCCATCAGGAAGCGCACGCTCATCAGGTCGTAGACGCTGTAGGCGCCCGTGACATAGGGCGCAATGAAATTCAGCGCCCAGCCGAGCGTGGCGACGATGGCGAATATCACGCCGGCAACTAAAGAGGTGTGGGTAGTGCGCATCAGGCGGGTCCATGAAGTGATGGGGTCCATGGTGCCCAGCCACGCGGGTGTGCTACAAACGAGTTCTCGGTCCTGAGTACATAACCTGAGATTATGAATCTACTTGGAAAAACCCTACCGCCTCTTGCCAGTCTGTTGCCGTTTGAAGCCGCAGCGCGCCTGGAAAGTTTTTCCCGGGCGGCCGATGAGTTGCACATCACCCAGGCGGCTGTCAGCCGGCAGATACGCGGCCTGGAAGACAATCTGGGGGTAAAGCTGTTTTGCCGACGCAACCGTGCAGTGTTCCTGACTCAAGAGGGGCGCGAGTTGGGGCGGGTGGTCAGCCTTGCGTTGCAAAGCATCAGTGAGGGCGCGGCCAGCCTGAGGGCGTCCCCGCGGCGCAATCGGGTGGTGCTGCTGTGTCAGCTGTGCGAGGCGTTTTATTGGTTGATGCCGCGTTTGGCGACGTTCCACCAGCAATACCCGCAGATTGAAATCCAAGTGGTGACCTGCACGCGGCCGATCACGCAGTTCAATGACCCTTTCGATGTCGCCCTGCAAAGTACCCGGCGCGCCAGTGGCGCCCATGCGCTGATGTTTACCGCCTCCGATGAAGTGTTCCCGGTGTGCAGTCCCGCTTACCTGTGCCCGGAACAACCGCTGGCGCTGGCTGAATTGTCGACCTGCACGTTTTTGCACCACAGCAGCGAACCTCCGCATCTGATGGAGTGGGATGAGTGGCTGAAGGTGTTCGGCCAGTCATTGGCCCGTGATGCGCGCGGCATCACGTTCGACAGCTACCCACTGATGTTGCAGGCCGCTGTGGAAGGGCACGGTATCGCCATGGGCTGGCGTCGTACCGCAAGCAGGCTGATAGAAAGTGGGGCATTGGTCAGGCCCTGTGCCGAAAGCGTATTTTTGCCAGAGGCTATTTCGGTATACAGGCAGCAAGGGGCAGGTAATCGGGATGAGGTCGTGGCATTGCTGGCCTGGCTCGAGGCGCAGTTGCAGAGTGACGGCTGACAGGGGCGCGATGGTTAATGCCAGTCAGTTAAGCGTACACCGCCCTCTGTAGGAGCGAGCTTGCTCGCGAAGAACGTCTAGGATATCGCGTATTTTCTGAATGAACGCGGTGCCTGTGAGTTTTTCGCGAGCAAGCTCGCTCCTACAAAAAGCCTTAACTGACTGGCATTAGGCGCGATGGCCCCTGTCAGTCCCTTTTATTGATTGCGCGTAACGCGCCACACCGTGTTGGCCAAATCATCGGCGATGATCAGCGCACCTTTCGGATCGACTGTCACGCCCACCGGACGCCCACGGGTCTTGCCGTCGTCACCGCGAAAGCCGGTGGCGAAGTCGACCGGCTCGCCGGCCGGTTTGCCGTTGCTGAACGGCACGAAGATCACCTTGTAGCCCACCGGATTGTCGCGGTTCCAGCTGCCGTGTTCGCCAACGAATACGCCGTCGGCGAATTTTTCGCCCATGGCCGGGATGGAGAAATCCACGCCGAGTGCGGCTACGTGAGAACCCAGGCTGTAATCCGGCTTGACCGCCGAGGCGACCTTGGCCGGGTTCTGCGGTTGCGCACGAGGGTCGACGTTCTGGCCCCAGTAGCTGTAGGGCCAGCCGTAGAAGGCGCCCTCGCGTACCGAGCTGAGGTAGTCCGGCACCAGGTCCGGGCCCAGTTCATCGCGCTCGTTGACCACGGTCCACAACTGCCCCGAGCCCGGCTGGATGGTCAGTGCCGTCGGGTTGCGCAGGCCGGTTGCGTAGGGCCTGTGCGCGCCTGTTGCGGCATCGATCTGCCAGACCATTGCGCGGTCGATTTCCACTTCCATGCCGCGCTCGGTGATGTTGCTGTTGGAGCCGATCCCGACGTAGAGCTGGCGTCCGTCCTCGCTCACGGCCAGGGATTTGGTCCAGTGATGATTGATCTGCGCCGGCAGGTCGGTGACTTTGGTCGGGGCGCCGCTGGCCTTTGTCTGGCCGTCGGCGTAGTCGAAGCGCACCAGCGCATCCTGGTTGGCCACGTACAGTTTGCCGTCGGCGTACGCCAGGCCATAGGGCGCGTTGAGGTTGTCGGCGAACACGGTCTTGAGTTCGTAGGTGCCGTCGCCGTCAGCGTCGCGCAACAGGGTGATGCGGTTGCCGCTCTTGACCTTGGTATTGCCCTCGGCCTTGATCAGGCTGGCGATCACGTCCTTGGGCTTGAGCTTGGCCGCACTGCCGCCACGGCCTTCGGCAACGAGGATATCGCCGTTGGGCAGGACCAGGGTCTGGCGCGGGATGGCCAGGTCGGTGGCGATGGCGGTGATGCTGTAACCCTGCGGCACCTTGGGCTTCTGATCGCCCCAGGCGGCAGGCTCGGCGATCTTCATGCTCGGCAGCAGGCTGCTTTGTTGCGCCGGTAGCTTGGGGTCGGGGCCGTGGGCCTGGGTCTTGTCGCCTTCGCCGCCGCAGGCAGTCAGCAACAGCGCTGCGCTTAACAGGGTCAATGTGCGCGTGGTTTTCATTGGGCAGCTCCCGAACGCAGGTTAGTCAGGCCGATCCATGTCGCCAGCATCGCCAGCAGCGTGACGACCACCGACAGCACCAGGCCGGTCGGCATCATGGCGTAGGCATCCTTGGCATGCTGGAAGGCATTGATCAGCCCCAGCACCCAGGCGGCCAGCAACAGGAGAAAGTAGGCCGCAGGGCGCCCGGCCTTGCGGTCGGCGCGCAGCAGATTGACCAGCGCGAACAACAGGGCAAATCCACTGAACACCAACGCACCGGCGATCAGCCAGGAGGCGAAGTTGGCCCATTGAATCTGGTAGGTCTGGCCGTAGGCAATGTCACTGAGCAGAGCGCCCAGGAACAGCGGCACGCTGCCGGCGAGCAAGGTCGCATGCAGCGGGCCGGGCGTGCAGCGATAGGTGGGGAGGGTAGTCATGGGCGGTGCAGCTCCTTATCGTTCGGCACGCCTGGCGGCAGGCGTGCGATGATTTTGCATAGGAAATGAGCGTGGCGCGTGTGAGAAAGTTCACTGACGGTTCGTGTCCGAATGTTTATCGAACCAGTCGGCGTAGGGGGTGTTCGCCACCTTGTAGCGATTGAAGTCGGGGCTGCCATCCGCCCACCACACCGGCCCGCGCTCACCGAGTGCGACCTTGGCGCGCTGCACTTCATCGCGCGCGTGCCTGAGCTGCCTTGAGTCACCACCTGCCTTGGCCGCCTTGACGGCCCGACGCGCAACCATCAACGCATTCACCCAGCGCTGGCGTTCGGGCTCATCCAGCGCCGGATTTGTGCGCCGCCAGAGTCGGCCCTTGAGCACGAAATAGCGGCCATCCGGGGTGTCAATCATGGTGCCAGCGCAGCACCCGCAGCACGCCCCACATCATAGACATCACAATAGCCAGCCAACCAGCGAACAGGCTGAAAAGTGTCATTGCAAGGTTCATAACCACCTCTCTAACGTCGTTGTTGCGATGTTGTCCTGCAATAAGTGACCCCGCTCTGCGTGCAGGATTCAACCGAATTGACCGAATGAACCCCCGCCGGCATTCATCGCCTAAGCCTCTATAATCTTCCCGATTGCATATCACCAGGCGCTCCCATGACCCACCCCCGCATCGGCTTTGCATGCCAATACAAGCATCCCGAACGACTCCCCTCCGCCAGCGCCCTGAAGCTGATCGAAGGTCCATTCAATCCGCGTACCACCACGCTGCGCTGGATGGACAGCGTCGCGCCG
This sequence comes from Pseudomonas orientalis, assembly GCF_002934065.1. Taxonomy (NCBI): domain Bacteria; kingdom Pseudomonadati; phylum Pseudomonadota; class Gammaproteobacteria; order Pseudomonadales; family Pseudomonadaceae; genus Pseudomonas; species Pseudomonas orientalis. Next base: position 2,628,161 of record NZ_CP018049.1, read on the forward strand.
CAGGTGGCGCGGGACAAACTGGTCGAGGTGGTCACGCACAACCTCGCCGCGCAACTGCGCCTGCTGGCTTACGTCGCCGAACTGCCGCCGACCTTGCGCATGTTGCGCCTGAGCAGCGATCTGTTGCCGTTCTACAGTCATCCGAAAGTCGCTGGGCACTATCAGGACCCCGCCATCCAGCGTCAGTTGCAGGAGGGCTTTGCCGCCATCGGCGAGCTGGCGCGGGCCTCGGATATCCGCCTGTCGTTTCATCCTGGCCAGTACTGTGTGCTGGGCTCGGAAAACCCCGGTGTGGTGGAAAACAGCCTGGCCGAGTTCGAATACCACGCCGACATGATCCGCATGATGGGCTACGGCCGCCGCTTCCAGGACCTCAAGTGCAACGTGCATATCGCCGGTCGCCTGGGTGTGGCCGGAACCCGCGCAGTGTGGGCGCGCCTGTCCGAAGTGGCGCGTAACTGCATCACCTTCGAGAATGACGAGAAGACTTACGGCCTGGACCATTGCCTGCAAGTCGCCGACCTGGCGCCGGTGGTGCTGGATATTCACCATTGCTGGATCAACGAGGACGAGTACATCGACCCCGACTCGCCCCGCGTCGCCAGGGTGATCGACAGCTGGCGCGGCGTGCGCCCGACCCTGCATTACTCCCAGCCTCAGGAAAGCCTGCAAGAACTGGGGTTCGATGCCGAGCACAAACTGGAAATGACGGCCCTGTTGAAAGTGGTCTCCAAGCGCGACCTCTACGGCCACAGCGCGCAAATGTGGAACCGCTGGACCAACGACTACGCGCTGCAGTTTCTGGATCGCTTCGACATCATGCTCGAAGCCAAGGACAAGAACGTCGCGGCCCTGGCGTTCCATGGGTATTGGCAGAGCCAATCGGCGTGAAAGATGGCATGCTTCACGGCCTGACAAAAGGAACCGTCCCATGGCTACCCTGCACCTGCTCTGCGGCAAGATCGCGTCCGGCAAATCCACCCTTGCCGGCCGCCTTGCCACCGATCACGCCGCTGTCCTGCTCAGCGAAGACCACTGGCTTGCTACGCTGTATCCCGGCCAGATCCAGACGATTGCCGATTACCTGACTTGTGCCCGGCAGATTCGCGGCGTGGTGGGGCCGCTGGTGATCGACTTGCTGGTATCAGGCGTCAATGTGGTGCTGGATTTTCCGGCCAATACCCTGGCCAATCGCGAATGGCTGCTCGGCCTGGCCCAGGCCGCCCAGGCAGCGCATTGCCTGCATTACCTGGAACTGGATGACGCTGCCTGCCGTGCGCGACTGCACGCGCGCAACGCCAGCGGCGCGCATGATTTCGCCGCCACCGATGCCGAATTCGACCTGATTACTCGCCACTTTTGTGTGCCAAGTGAGGAGGAGGGGTTGGTAATCGAGGTGCATCGGCTGTGAGCGCTGAGCGTCCTATCGGTGTTGACGCCAACGGCTATGTTGTCAGCGTCAGCGCCGTCCCCGTGCAGCCCGAGTTCGAGTCTTTACTGGCGGATGTGCTGGCCACGCTTTCGCAGCCCGCATTCGGGCTGGATGGCATCTACCTTTACGGCAGTGTCGCCCGGGGTGATGCCAGTGCCGAAGCGTCCGACCTCGATCTCACCCTGGTCCTGCGTGATCCGCCCCAGGCCGCGGTGCTCGAACAACTCGAGCTGGCGCGGCTGGCGCTGGAGCAACGGCATTCCTGCGTCACCAAAATCGATTTCGACATCGGCCATCGCGCGCAGGTATTGGCGCCGGAGAACCACAATCGCTGGGGCTTCTGGCTCAAGCATCAGTGCCGATGCGTGTGGGGCGATGACCTCGGTTTGCGGTTCGAGCCATTCCGGCCAAGCCGAGACATCGCCCTGGCGCTCAACGGTGATTTTGCGCAGGTGTTGTCCCGCTATCGCGTGACTATCCTGCACGCCGCGAACACATCACAGCGCCTGCGCTTGCAGCGCGAAGCCGCGCGCAAGTTAATCCGTTCCACACATACGCTGCGTTCACCCGACGTACTGATGTGGCCCCAGACGCTGGAGGAGCATGTGGCGCTGTTCACCCAGCGTTATCCAGGCAGGGTCGCGCAAATCGCATATTTTCTCTTTGAGGCCAGAAACCCGAGCGCCGAGGGCGCGGCATTTTTGCAGCGGCTTGAGGCTTTTGTTGAGTGGATGGCTGCGCAGCCGGGATAAACCAGGAATGGGACAGCTGCGCCGTCCAGCACGAGCAAGCTCCATCGCCACCGTGACAGTCGTAATCAGAAAGGAATCAATCAAATGCGCGAGCGCAAGGCAGCACGCCTATTGGTAATAAGTCCCTTGAACGAGGTACTGCTGTTCAGGTTCGTGCATAAGGAAGGCGCCTTGGCTGGTCGAAACTACTGGGCCACGCCGGGCGGAGGCGTTGAAGCGGGCGAAACCTTCGAGGCTGCAGCGATTCGCGAGCTGCGCGAGGAAACCGGCCTTACGGTCAGCCGTGTTCAATCTCATGTAGCAGAACGCACCTTCCCCTTGATGCTGCCGAGTGGCGAAACGGTGCGGGCCATCGAGCGATATTTCGTGGTGCATGCGACGAGTGAGGCGGTCTCCAATGCCGACTGGACTGAACAGGAAGCCTTGGTCATGGCCGATCACCGCTGGTGGTCAGCTCAGGCGCTTCGTTCGACTCATGACACTGTATGGCCGCAAGGGTTGGTTGAGCTGCTGATAGATGCCGGGGTTTTTCACGCTGGGCCTTGAGTGATTGATGCCTGGCAACCCGTCACGCCGGCAGCAACCCCGCCTCCTGATAGCTCTCGACCAGTTCATCAAACAAACCGATATCCGCGCGCGTGCGCGCAATTAACTGTGCGCCGGCGATGGCGGTGTAGATCGCACGGGCGCGGCGCTGGCAGTTGTCTGCATCGCCCAGTTCCAGCTCAGTGAGGCGTGCGGCCAGCCAAGCCACGTTGATATCGGCGAACGTGACGATTTCTTTTTTAACGGCATCGGGCAAGTCCTGGTATTCGGCCGCCATAAAGCTGGACAGGCACAGCCGGTTGCCGTTTTCGAGTGAGGTCCGAAAAATGCCTGGGTAGCGCCGCAGGCTGTCGCGCGGGTCAGGGGTTTCGCGGTGGATCGCTTCGAGCACGCCGGCGGTGTCTTCCCAATAGCGTTTGGCGACCGCCGCGCCAAGCTCGGCCTTGCTGGGGAAGTGGTAATAGATACTGGCGTTCTTGATCCCCACCGTTTCGCCGATGCTGCGAAAGTTGATGCCGCTGTAGCCGAAATGCTGCGCGGCGATTTTGGCGGCTTCCAGAATGGCTTCCCGGGCGTTTTCGCTCACGTATTGAGTCCTCGGTGGTGGGTGACAGCGTGGATTCTACGCGTAAATTATTTTACCTGCCAACTGACAGGTAGTGGTTGACAGCGGCGGATAAAGCTAGCAATCTTTACCTACCACTTGACAGGTAGGCAGCTAAATCATGACTTCTCAATACACACATTCCGATAGCGTCCAAGACCCGGCGCTTAAAATTTACGACTGGTATAACGGGCCTTACCCGGCGCGTGTCCGCATCGCCCTGGCCGAAAAAGGGCTGCTGGCACACACCGAATTCGTCTCCATCAATCTCTGGGAAGGCAAGCACAAACAGCCGGCTTTCCTGGCCCTGAACTACTCCGGAACCTTGCCGGTGCTGGCCTTGCAGGACGGCACCCTGATCGCCGAGTGCACCGCCATCACCCAATACCTCGACGTGTTGGACGCCAACCCGTTGCTCACCGGCAAGACGCCCAAGGAGCAAGGCCTCATCCATATGATGACGCGGCGCGCGGAAATCGAGTTGATGGATGCGGTCAGCGTTTATTTCCATCACGCCACACCGGGGCTGGGGCCTGAGGTCGAGCTGTACCAGAACGCTGAATGGGGCGAGCGTATGGGGGACAAGGCGGTAAGGGGCATGCGCCACTTCGACGCTATCCTTAAAACCCGGCCGTTCGTGGCGGGCGAGGCGTTTTCGATGGCCGACATTGCCCTTCTGGGCGGTCTGATTTTTGCTTCGTTGGTCAAGCTGCCCGTGCCTGCCGAATGTGAGGCGCTGCATGCCTGGCATGCCCGGATGAACGAGCGCGCCAGCGTCAAGACTTGGCGAGCAATGGTGCAGGAGGGCGATCTGCAAAACTGAAAAAACTGCCTATACGCTGAGGGCCTGCCAACGGAAGGTGGGCCGCTATGCGTTGCAGAACAGCGATTTGTTCGATGCAGCCAGCATTTGCCTTTACACTGCGGGCCCCGATTTTCAGCAAGGATGCTTTGAATGCGTTCGCTCGTCAGCGCCGTATGCCTGTTCATGATCTTTTCGGCCGTTGCCCTGGCTGAGCCGCGTTCGTTTTCGCTCAACGACCCCAGCGGTCACTACCTGGTGGAAGTCCTGTTCCCCGACGCGCCCCAAGACCTGCAACAACTGGCGCCGGCACTGATTACCCTGCGCGACAAAACCACCCTCGACATCCTGCAGCAGTTGCACACCCCGGCCGGCAATCTGCCGCTGGACCAGAACGGCAAGACCGATGCCTATCGTTTGATGGGGCAGTACGGCTTGCTGTACTTCGTGGATATCGACGCCGATGGCCGCCAGGATATGGCGATCCGCAACGGCAGCAGCGACGATGACGACAGTCAGTACCACTACGATGTCTACCTGCAGGACCCGCAGCAAACCCAATGGCGGCGCAACGGCCCGTTGTCGGAACTGGCCAACGAAACCTTCGGCGGCATGTTTTCGGTGACCCCGAGCGACGGCATTATCCATTCCCAATCCGACCGAGGCTGCTGCTGGACCCGTGCCAGTCGCTTGCAGATGCGCGACGGCCACTTGGTGCGGCTCAGCGCCTACACCCAGGAGCAGGTCCCGCCCACCGAATTTGGCGAGAACTCCAGCATGCCCAGCGGCTATATGCTGCGCACCACCGGCGAATGGAAAGACGGCCAGTGGGTGGAGACTCCACGGCTTGAAGGGCCTGTCAACGAAGACCCGCAGTACCTGGTCGGTACGCTCAACGGCAAGATCCCGGTGCAGATCTGGTATCAGCAGCAGGGCGCAGTGCTGATTGGCGAGCTGCGTTATACCAAAAGCGGCAGCGGCAACCCGATCAAGCTGGTGGGTGACCAGGACGAGTACGATGGCAAGCCGTTTGTCTACCTGCACGAGTATGCCGATGACGGCCATCAAACCGGCATCTGGCGCATCACCCGGCAGACCGTTGCACCTTATCTCTACAGTGGCACCTGGGTCAGCGACGCCAAGGGCAGCCCGCGCGAACTGGCCATCGACCTGCGCTCCGATGACCGCGAACCGGAATACAAGAAACTCGGCGATGTGCCCCGCGACCAGCGCAGCGGCCATTACCAGATGCGCGATGACTACCTGGGCCGCGACGGTGACCTAAACCTGAATATCCTGCCCGAGCGCGACGCGCAGGGCCGGGAAATCGCCGAATTGAGCATAACGCTCAAGGACGCCGGCACCGCCAATGTGATCATCACGGCGCAGCACCGGGTGCCGATGGAAACCGACAACCTGATCATCGTGCGCGAACCTCTGGCGCCCAAATCCAACGGGCCGTATCACATCCAACTGGTGAAGAACTTTGCCGTGATCAATCACAACTCGGCGCCGGACGCGCAGGATTATCTGACCGGGATGTACCGCAGGCAGCCGCGCTGAAGCCCGATAACCTGAGACACGGGTGATTGCCCACCTGCGCACGGAACCGCTACCCTCGGTTTTGACCTTCCAGCCACCGACCGTAACAGTGAGTCACGGTCTGCACCGAATCAGGACGATGAACGACTATTCTCTGAAGCTTGCCAACTACTGGCGAAACTCGTTGGCCGACGCGGAAAACGGCAATGGCGCCTTGTCTCCCAGCCATGTCAAAACCTACTCGGTCGTACCTCTGACCGCATTGGCTGCCGGGTGTGTGCCGGTCGAGCAGGTGGACCTTCTGTTCGCCGACGAACCGCCGCAGCGGCTCCACGTAGATGTCACGCTACGCCCCTTTGTGTACGCCTCGCGCAAGGAACACCGCATGGCGCGCAGAGGGCTGCCGGCCTTTATCACACCGATCATTTGCCGGGTGTCCGTCACCCGTGACGGTCTCATCTATCCAACCGGGCCCACGCTGGTCCCCCGCGATATTCTGGAGCCGTTGGACCGCGACAATTTCACCATCGGCGCCCAACATGACTTGGACAGGTTTTTAACCGCGCACGACGCGCCGCAGTTCGAAGTGCCAGCCCCTAGCGCAGAGGTGCAGCCAGACGACTATCGCGACAAGTGGCTCACCTACCTGCGCTACTGCAAGACGATGTTCCAAACGGTGTGCAACGCCTGGAATGGCGCGGATGATGGTTTCGACCCGGCCAGCTATTGCTACGTGTTCAAGGAGCAGAAGGCCGACGGCTTCAGTCGCAATATCGTTGCGCTTTACGATCACCTGCGCCTTGGCAAACCTGAGGCGCCGTTGTTCGAGCGGTTTGCGCAACGTGAACCCACGCCCGATGAGGCCTGCCTTGCGGCCAACAGCCTGTTCGCCGGGCGAGGCGGGCATGCCGGTGACGAATACGCGCTGGCGCCGGCCCAGCGCGACAGCCTTGCGCACCTGCTGGCGGGCGACACCGGGGATATCCTTGCGGTCAACGGGCCGCCGGGCACCGGCAAGACTACGTTGCTATTGTCGGTGGTCGCGTCGCTTTGGGCCAGGGCCGCAGCCGAGGGCGGCGAGCCGCCGGTGATCGTCGCCAGCTCTACCAACAATCAGGCGGTCACCAACATCATCAAGGCCTTCGGTAAGGACTTCTCGGAAGGTACCGGGCCCTTTGCAGGGCGCTGGCTTCCCGATATCAGCAGCTTTGGCGCCTACTTTCCGAAGGCCTCGGCGGAAGCGCAAATGGCCCGCACCTACCAGACCAAGAGCTTTTACCTGGCGCTGGAGACGCAGGACTATGTCGATAAAGCGCAGCAAGCTTATCTGGAATGCGCCGCCATCGCTTTTGCGGGACAGTCGCAGCTCACGCTCAAGGGCACCGTAGACGCGCTTCAGGCCCGGATTCGCCTGCGCCTGCAGCAGCTCAGTGATATCGAGCAGGGGTGGGCCCGATTGCGGGTGGCGCGCGACGCCATCAAGGCCTTGCTGGGCGATGATCCACAGGCGGCGGTCACGGCTCTTGCAGCGCAATTGCGAGCGCAGTCCGAGCAACTGGAGAATTCCAAGGCACGCCTGAAAGACTTCAGGCATTACCTGGCCCATGAGTCATTGCTGTATACGCTGTTCGGCTGGTTCGGCCCGATTGCCGCCAAGCGCCTGCGCCTGGCCAGACTGCACATTGATGAGGCTGACGCACCGCTGCAGGACGCTACCGATGTGCATGACATAGAGCGCCGGTTGACCGCCGCGGTGGCGCATCACGCACAACGCCTGAAAACCCTCGAAACCCAGCGCGAACGTGTGGAGCAAGTGCTGCGTGACGAACAGCGTGAACTGTTGAACTGGCAGGCGGTGATTGGCCGGTTACCCCAGGCAGCCGGCAAGCCCGCCGCCCAGGTGACCCTGGAAGACTGCGACGGTTGGGCGGACACCTCGTTGCGCTTCGAGACGTTCCTGCTGACCACGCATTACTGGGAGGGGCGGTGGCTGCTGGAAGTCATCGACGAGCTGCCGCTGATTCTCAAAAGCCGCAATAAAACCGGCCGCAAGACGCTGGAGAAAAACTGGCGCCGCTGGATGAAGCTCACGCCCTGCGTCGTCGCGACGTTTTACCGGCTGCCCGCAGAGCTGTCTTGCCAGCGCCACGATGGCAATGGACTGGTCGGCGATTACGCGCTGAACTTCATCGACCTGCTGATCGTGGACGAAGCCGGTCAGGTACTGCCCGAGGTGGCGGCGCCGTCGTTCGCCCTGGCGCGCCAAGCGCTGGTAATTGGCGACACCCAGCAGATCGAACCCATCTGGTCGGTGCTGCCTGCGGTGGATATCGGCAATCTGCTCGCCGCCGGCCTGTTGTCGCGCAGCCGCGTGGACGACGAGTACGAGGCCTTTTGTGACAGCGGCCGCAGCGCCGCAAGTGGCAGCGTCATGGCGATTGCGCAGTCCACCAGCCGCTATCATTACGACCGCGACCTGGCGCGCGGCCTTTACTTGTACGAACACCGTCGTTGTTACGACTCGATCATCGATTACTGCAACGCGCTCTGCTACAAGGGCAAGCTGCAACCACGGCGGGGCGCCAAACCCGAGGGCGGACTGCCGGGGCTGGGTTACTTGCATATCGACGGAATCTGCCAGCAGAAGCAGGGCGGCAGCCGCCATAACCTGCTGGAAGCCCAGACCATCGCGGCGTGGATCAAGGCCCATGAACAGCAGCTCACCCAGCGCTACGGCAAGGAACTCTGGGAAATCCTCGGAGTGATCACGCCGTTCGGCGCCCAGACCCAGGCAATCACTGACGCGTGCAGCGCATTGGGTATTCGTACCGGCAAAGGCGACGGTGAACTCACCGTTGGTACCGTGCACTCTTTCCAGGGCGCCGAACGGCCGGTGGTGATTTTTTCCGCAGTCTACTCCAAGCACGCCGACGGTCCTTTTATCGACCGCCGCGACAGCATGCTGAACGTAGCCGTTTCCCGCGCCAAAGACAGTTTCCTGGTGTTCGGTGACATGGACCTGTTCAGCCAGATACCCGCCAGCAAGCCGCGCGGGAGGCTGGCGCAGTACCTGCTGAACAGTCCGGAAAATGAGCTCAGATTCGATTTCCAACCCAGGGCGGATTTGCTCACGGTGCGCACCGGCTTGAGCCACCTGCATGAATTTGCCGAGCATGATCGGTTCCTGTTGCAAACCCTGGAAACCGCACGCCAGCAAGTGCAGATTGTCACGCCATGGGTCAAGTTGCGCGGGATGCGCGAAAGCGGTGCCCTGGATGCAATGGGCGACACTGTGCAGCGAGGCGTGCCGGTGACGGTCTATACCGACCTGCGTTTCAACACCGAAGGTAACCCGTCCAAGGCCGTTCATTTCCAGGATGCGATTGCAGCACTGAAACACCATGCAGTGCAGGTGCAGGTGGTCAACAAGGTACACAGCAAACTGGTAATGGCCGATGAAGAGCTGCTGTGTGTCGGTTCATTCAATTGGCTGAGCGCTGCACGCTCGGGCGATTTTGTGCACCATGAAACGTCCATGGTCTACCACGGGCCGGACGTCAGCAGCGAGCTGGCGATCAACCGCAAGAGCCTGGCGCAACGCCTGAGCTCAAGCCAGCCCTAGCCTGACGCAACGCGATGGCAGCGGCCGCAGGCTGTTGGCATTGCGCTACCGATCAGCAGCCCATGCGCAAAACCCTGCGACTTCCCGGTGAAAATCTTCATAATGGCGGCCATTTTGTTTAGCCCGTTATTCTGGTGTGCCCGCATGGAAATTAAGGTCAACTTTCTCGACAACCTTCGGCTTGAAGCCAAGTTCGATGATTTCACGGTGATTGCCGACCAGCCGATTCGCTACAAGGGCGACGGTTCGGCGCCGGGGCCATTCGATTATTTCCTGGCTTCGTCGGCGTTGTGTGCGGCGTACTTCGTGAAGCTGTACTGCGCCACGCGCAATATTCCCACCGAGAATATTCGCCTGTCGCAGAACAACATCGTCGACCCGGAAAACCGCTACAACCAGATCTTCAAGATCCAGGTCGAGCTGCCGGCGGACATTTCCGACAAGGACCGCCAGGGCATCCTGCGTTCCATCGACCGTTGCACCGTGAAAAAAGTAGTGCAGGCCGGACCGGAGTTTGTGATCGAGCAAGTGGACAACCTCGACGCCGACGCCCAGGCGTTGTTGATGCCGAACTCGACGTCGGAGGCGGGCACTTACATCGCCGGCAAAGACCTGCCGCTGGAGCAGACCATTGCCAATATGTCGGCGATCCTCGCGCGCCTGGGCATGAAGATCGAGATCGCCTCGTGGCGCAATATCGTGCCCAATGTCTGGTCGCTGCATGTGCGCGATGCCCACTCGCCGATGTGTTTCACCAACGGCAAGGGCGCGACCAAGGAGGGCGCGCTGGCGTCGGCACTGGGCGAGTTTATCGAGCGGCTCAACTGCAACTTCTTCTACAACGATCAGTTCTGGGGCGAAGAGCTGGCCAATGCACCGTTCGTGCATTACCCGGATGAGCGCTGGTTCCAGCCGGGCCCGAACGACGAACTGCCGAGCGAGATCCTCGACGCCTACTGCCGCAAGGTCTACGACCGCGAAGGCGAGCTGCGCGGTTCGCACCTGTTCGACACCAACTCGGGTAACGAAGCGCGGGGCATTGTCTCGCTGCCGTTTGTGCGTCAGTCCGATGGCGAGGTGGTGTATTTCCCCTCCAACCTGATCGAAAACCTCTACCTGAGCAACGGCATGAGCGCCGGCAACACCTTGGCCGAAGCCCAGGTGCAGTGCCTGTCGGAGATTTTCGAGCGGGCGGTGAAGCGCGAAATCATCGAAGGCGAGTTTGCCCTGCCGGACGTACCCGCCGACGTGTTGGCCAAATACCCTGGCATCCTCGCCGGTATTGAAGGCCTGGAGGCCCAGGGCTTCCCGGTGCTGGTCAAGGATGCGTCCCTGGGCGGTGAATTCCCGGTGATGTGCGTGACCCTGATGAACCCGCGCACCGGCGGTGTATTCGCCTCGTTCGGCGCGCACCCAAGCTTTGAAGTGGCGCTGGAGCGCAGCCTCACCGAACTGCTGCAAGGTCGCAGTTTCGAAGGTTTGAACGACTTGCCGCAGCCGACCTTCGAAGGCCAGGCGGTCACCGAGCCGAACAACTTCGTCGAGCACTTTATCGACTCCAGCGGTGTGGTGTCGTGGCGCTTCTTCAGCGCCCGGTCGGACTACGAGTTCGTCGAGTGGGACTTCTCCGGCCATGGCGAAGACTCCAATGTCCAGGAGGCCGCGACGCTGTTCGGCATCCTGGAAGGCATGGGCAAAGAGTCGTACATGGCGGTTTACCAACACCTGGGCGCCACGGCCTGCCGCATCCTGGTGCCGGATTATTCGGAAATCTACCCGGTGGACGACCTGATCTGGGACAACACCAACAAGGCGCTGTTTTTCCGCGAAGACATCCTCAACCTGCACCGCCTTGATGAGGGCGCATTGCAGGCCTTGGTCGAGCGTCTGATCGAAAGCGAGCTGGACGACTACACCGACATCACCACCCTGATCGGCATCGAGTTCGACGACAACACCGCGTGGGGGCAACTGACCATCCTGGAATTGAAACTGCTGATCTTCCTGGCGTTGAAGCAGTATGAAGAGGCCAAGGAATGCGTGGAAATGTTCCTGCAGTACAACGACAACACCGTCGAGCGTGGGCTGTTCTACCAGGCGATGAATGCGGTGCTGGAAATGGAACTGGACGACGACCTGGAACTGGCCGACTACGAAGCCAACTTCCGGCGCATGTTCGGCAATGAGCGCATGGACGCAGTGATCGGCTCGGTCGAGGGCAGTGTGCGCTTCTACGGGCTGACACCGACCAGCATGAAGCTGGAAGGGCTGGACCGGCATTTGCGCTTGATCGACAGCTACAAGAAGCTGCACAGCGCACGGGCCAACATCACCCAGGCCTGATTAGCACAACCAATGTGGGAGGGGGCTTGCCCCCGATAGCGGTGGGTCAGTTGCCAACAAGCTGGCTGATACACCGCCATCGGGGGCAAGCCCCCTCCCACATTTGATCGATTTCTGACTTTAGATGTGTACCAGGGCCTGGGGCCAGATCTGCCCGCGCCGCCTAACCTCGGGCCGATTAGCACAACCAGTGTGGGAGGGGGCTTGCCCCCGATAGCGGTGGGTCAGCTGCCAACAAGCTGACTGATCCACCGCCATCGGGGGCCAGCCCCCTCCCACAGTTTGATTGGTGTTTGAAGTTAGATGTGTGGGCCTGTGGCCAGATCCGCCCGCGCCGCCTAACGTTAGCTGATTACCACAACCAATGTGGGAGGGGCTTGCCCCCGATAGCGGTGGGTCAGTTGCCAGTAAGCTGACTGACACACCGCCATCGGGAGCAAGCCCCCTCCCACATTTGATTGATGCCTGACTTTAGATGTGTGCCAGGGCTTGGGCCAAATCTGCGCGCAGATCTTCCACATCCTCAACCCCCACCGACAAACGCACCAACCCATCACCAATCCCCAACTGCGCCCGCGTCGCTGCCGGGATGCTCGCGTGGGTCATGATCGCCGGATGTTCGATCAGGCTTTCCACGCCACCCAGACTCTCGGCCAGGGCGAAGATTTTTACGTTTTCCAGAAAGCGTGTGGCGCCCGCCAGGTCGCTGTTCAGGTCCACCGAAATCATCCCGCCAAACCCGCGCATCTGCCGTTTGGCCAGATCGTGCTGCGGGTGGGATTTCAAGCCTGGGTAGTGCACCCGCGCCACCTGCGACTGCTGTTCCAGCCAGGTCGCCAGTTCCAGCGCGTTGCTGCAATGGCGCTCCATGCGCAGGGCCAGGGTTTTCACGCCGCGCAGGGTGAGGAATGCATCGAAGGGCCCGGCGATGGCGCCCACCGAATTTTGCAGAAAGCCCAGGCGTTCGGCCAATTCCGGGTTGTCGCCAACAACGGCGATGCCGCCGATCACGTCCGAGTGGCCGTTCAGGTACTTGGTGGTGGAGTGCACGACGATATCGCACCCCAGCTCCAGCGGGCGCTGGATCCACGGGCTGGCGAAGGTGTTGTCGGCCACGCACAGAATGCCGCGCGCACGGCACACGCGGGCAATGGCGCTGAGGTCGGTGAGGCTGAGCAGCGGGTTGCTCGGCGTTTCGACCCAGACCATGCGCGTGTCGTCTTGCAGCGCCGCTTCGAAGGCCGATAAATCACTCAGGTCTACGTAGCTGAACCGGTGGCCGGCGCTGCGCTGGCGCACCTTGTCGAACAGGCGGAAGCTGCCGCCGTACAGGTCATTGCCGGAGACGATGTGCGCACCGGCATCGAGCAACTCCAGCACCGTGGAAATCGCCGCCAGCCCCGAGGCAAACGCGAAGGCCTGAGTGCCGCCTTCAAGGTCGGCCACGCAACGCTCCAGCGCAAAGCGCGTGGGGTTGTGGGAGCGGCCGTAGTCGAAGCCTTTGTGCACGCCAGGGCTGTCTTGCAGGTAGGTGGAGTTGGCATAGATCGGCGGCATCAGCGCGCCCGTGGTCGGGTCGGGGGACTGTCCGGCATGGATCACACGGGTGGCGAACGCGCTTTTATCGGGCTGGCTCATGCAAGGGATCTCCGTAGATGGTTGAGCAGGTCGACGCGGGTGATCAGGCCATGGAAGCCCGAGGCGTCGGCAATAATGGCGACGAGGCCGCGATCCAGCTCCGCCTGCAGGTCCGCAAGGCTGGCACTGGGAGCCAGGGTGCGCGGGGTGCGGGTCATGGCGCTGGCCACGCTCATGGAAAAGTGCGCGGCGTCCTGATGCAGGCCCAGCAGCAGATCGGACTCATCGATAACGCCCGCCAGTTGCTTGCCGTCGATCAATACCGGCAGTTGCGAGACATCCGCCAGGCGCATGCGCTGGAAGGCGGTGAGCAGGGTATCGTCAGGGCTGACGCTGATCACCCGGCCATCTTCGAAGCGACGGGCGATCAGGTCGCGCAGGTCGCCGTACTGCTTGTACTGCAACAGCCCTGCGTCGTTCATCCATTGGTCGTTGTAGACCTTGGACAGGTAGCGCGTGCCGGTGTCGCACACGAACGTCACCACGCGCTTGGGCTCGGTTTGCTCGCGGCAATAGCGCAGCGCGGCGGCGAGCAGGGTACCGGTGGACGAACCGCCAAGAATGCCCTCGGCCTTGAGCAATTGGCGGGCATGGTCGAAGCTTTCTTCATCGCTGATGGAGTAGGCGTGGCGCACGCTGGACAGGTCGGCAATCGACGGAATGAAATCCTCGCCGATGCCCTCCACGGCCCAGGAACCCGGAGTTTCAAGCCGACCGCTGCGGCTGTACTCGGCCATCACCGAACCCACCGGATCGGCGAGCACCATGGCCAGTTCGGGCTGCACGCGCTTGAAAAAGCGGGTCAGGCCGGTGAGGGTGCCGGCCGAGCCGACGCCCACCACAATCGCATCGACATCATGCTGGGTCTGCGCCCAGATCTCCGGTGCGGTGCTGGTTTCATGGGCCAGCGGGTTGGCCGGGTTGTTGAACTGGTCGGCAAAGAACGAGCCCGGAATATCCTTGGCCAGGCGCGCGGCCACGTCCTGATAATACTCGGGATGGCCCTTGCCCACATCGGAACGGGTGATATGCACCTCGGCGCCCATGGCCTTGAGGTGCAGCACTTTTTCCGTGGACATCTTGTCCGGCACCACCAGCACCACCCGATAGCCCTTGGCCCGACCGACCAGCGCCAGGCCCAGGCCGGTGTTGCCGGCGGTGGCTTCGATAATGGTGCCGCCAGGGCACAGGCGGCCGTCGCGCTCGGCGGCGTCGATCATGGCCAGGCCGATACGGTCCTTGATGGAACCGCCGGGGTTTTGCGATTCAAGCTTGAGAAACAGCGTGCAAGGCCCGGTATCGAAGCGGCTGACCTTGACCAGCGGCGTGTTACCAATCAGTTCAAGTACGGCGGGGCGGGAGAGGGTAGGCATGTCGTCACCTGGGTTGCGGGATGGGCACAGGGCGGGGCACAGCAAATCACAGCATGGCTTGAAACATAGGCCGGTATCGCCAGGCTCGCAACCGGGCGGTCCGATGCATGACTTTTTTTGGCGCATGAGCGATGGGACAGCGCAAAATCGGGATTGCGATGCAGATCAACTGTGGGAGCGCACGAGCCTTGGCGAGGCCGCGATGGCGGCGGCACTGCTGGCATTCAGGTCACCTGACCCACCGCCATCGCGGCCTCGCCAAGGCTCGAGCGCTCCCACAAAGCCGGCGCGTGTTTTCTCACAACTGCTGGGCGATCGCGGCCTTGTCAATCACCGACCAGACGTGAGCAAATTTCCCGTCGACGCATTCATAGAACACGTTCTCGTCGAACACCACCGTCCTGCCATTGATCGGCAGGCCGAAAAATTCACCCCTGGGGCTGGCCCGAAAGTTCAGCCGACTGGCGACTGTCGGCGGGTCGGCAACCAGCAACTGAATGCGGAACACCAGGTCGGGAATTTCCCGGAAGTCCCGCTCCAGCATCGCCCGGTAACCCGCCAGGCCGACCGGGCTTGCGTTGTAGGTGACATCCGAATGGACAAAATCACCCAGGTGCCGCCAATCCTGGCGATTCAGACAATCGATATAGCGTTTGTAGAAGCTGGCGAGTTGGTCGCGGGTCATGGGCTACTCTCTTCGGTTAAACGCGCTCATCCACTATTGTCGGCAAATGGATGCCTGCGCAAGTGCGTGAACCCTTACGCCGCGAACGCCACCCCAACCCGAGCACCATCAGCAAACCCAGCCCTGCCATCAACGCACCGGCCAAAGAAATGGCCGGATAGCCGAGCCCGGCGTTGATCACCGCGCCGCCCACTGCCGCGCCAATCGCGTTGCCGAAATTGAAGGCACCGATATTCATTGCCGAGGCCAGGTTGGGTGCAGCTTTAGCCGCCTCCATCACGCGCATCTGCAACGGCGGCACCAGGGCAAAGCTGGCGGCGCCCCACAGCAGGATCGACAGCGCGGCAGGCAGCGGCCATTGCATCAGCACCGAGAAAGCCAGCAGCACGGCAATCAACACCACCAGCGACGTGATGAGCGTGCGGTCCACCGAGCGGTCCGCAGACTTGCCGCCCCAAACGTTGCCCAGGGTCAGCCCGATACCGAACAGCACGAGCATGCCAGTGACGAAGTTAGTCGACGCGTGGGTGACATCCCGCAAAATCGGCGCGATGTAAGTGAACACCGTGAACATCGCACTGGAACCCACCACCGTCAGCGCCAATGCCGCCAGCACCGGCCCGCGACCCAGCACACGAATCTCCGCCATCAGGCTGCCGCCTTTCGGCGCGGGCGCATTCGGCAATGCCCACCATAGCGCCGCCATCACCACCGCACCCAACCCGCTGATGCCCCAGAACGCGGTACGCCACCCAAAGTTCTCGCCAAACCAGGTTGCCAGGGGCACACCGCCAATGGTTGCCAGCGTCAGCCCCATGAACATCGCCGCGACCGCACCCGCGCGTTTTTCCGGCGCTACCACACTCGCCGCCACGATCGCGCCAATGCCGAAGAACGCCCCGTGATTGAGCGACGTCACCAGCCTGGCAATCATCAAGGTCTGGTAATTGGTCGCCAGCGCCGACAGCAAATTACCCAAGGTGAAAATCGCCATCAGCCCGATCAGCAGATAGCGGCGCGGCACCCTGGCCGTCGCCAGCGTCATGATCGGCGCACCGATCAGCACGCCCATGGCGTAGGCGCTCACCAACAGCCCGGCGGCGGGAATGGAAACGCCAAGATCGGCGGCAATACCGGGCAACATGCCCATGGGTGCAAACTCGGTGACCCCGATGCCAAAGGCACCGACGGACAACGCTACAAGGGGTGGATTGATACGCATGGGTGACTCCTCATCTGTGTGTCGAATGCTACAATCCAGGCTTTTCCAGCAGTAGCCCTCGATTGGGAACTACACCTTTGCGCAGGAGGCAAAAATGGACATGGGCGGCCGCTCAGGCGAGATGGAAGTGTTCACCCTGGTCGCCGAACACGGCAGCCTGTCCGGCGCGGCGCGCGCCCTGGGGCTGACGCCTTCGTCCATCAGCCGCATCATCACCCGCACCGAACAGCGCATCGGCACCCGGCTACTGCTGCGCACCACCCGCGCCATCACCTTCACCGCCGAAGGCGAAGCCTACCTGCGCGGCGCCCGGCGCATCCTCGCGGACATGGCCGAAGTCGAAGCCGCCATCACCGACCAGGGCGCCCCGCGCGGGCGCCTCAGGGTCAGTGCCGCGCTGGCCCATGGCCGGATGACCATCGTCCCACTGATCGCCGCCTTCAGCGTCCGCTATCCCGCCATCGTGGTCGACCTGATGCTCGGCGATGAAGTGGTGGACATCCTCGGCGGCCAGGCAGACGTGGCCATCCGCTTCGGCCCACTCCCCGACAGCCCCTTGACCGCCCGGCACATCGGCTCCACCGGCCAAGTCATCGTCGCTTCCCCGGACTACCTGGCCCGGCACGACACCCCGGTGACACCGCATGATCTACTTGAGCACAACTGCCTGCGCTTCAACTTCCGCCGGGCGGCTCCCGACTGGCCGTTTCGCATGGACGGGCGCGAGTTTTCGCTGAAGGTGGCGGGGACGATTGAGGGGAACAGCGGCGAGGCCTTGGCGCAATTGGCGAAGCTGGGGGCGGGGATTGCGCGGGTAGGGACGTTCAGCGTGGCGCAGGATCTTGAACGCGGCGACCTGGTGCCGTTGCTTGAGGCTTATAACCCGGGGGATGTGGAGCCGATTCATGCGGTGTTTGTGGGAGGCACGGCGATGCCGGCGCGGGTGAGGGCGTTTGTGGATTTTTTGGTGGAGCGGCATGGGGGTTGACGATATCCCTGGCTGTATCGCTTGGCGGATAGTTGGTATATGTCGGTAAGCTCGGGGGGCTATGGTGATCATTCGTGACGCCAGGACCGGCGAAGAACTGCGCAGTGAGAGTCCATATCACTGCCGTTGAACCATAAAAAAGGGATTTCCATGAGAACGATTCTGATCGCAGGCCTGGCCTTAGCCATGAGCGGCTGCGGCAACATTGCCAACATCCGTGCTTACTCCACGGCCTATGTTGAACCCGCCTCAGGTGATACCGCGCGCTTGCGCATCATCACCAATGGCATGGCGCGTGGCGTACCGAGCCGCGACTGCATCGACTGGCGCGTTCCCGGCGCCGGGGTGATGGCCGTTTCCGAATCCGGCTTTGCCGATCAAAATAATGGTCGCAGCCTGGGCATGCCCGAGAGCAAGCGCCGTGTGCAAGGGCAAGCGCTGGCGCGTACCGAGTTGAAAGTGCCGGCGGACAAACCTTTCGCCATGAACTTCCAGAGTGAAGGCTACGCCTCCGGCGGCTATTCCTATAGTTGCCGGCAGAGCTTTCGCTTCACCCCGAAGGTGGGTGAGGACTATGAGCTGATCCTGTTGGAGAGTGGCCAGTGCCTGGTCGCGTTGCAACGCTTGAATGCAACGGGGAAACCTGAAAACGAGACTGTTGAGAAGGCAGGGCTTTGTAGAGCGCTGGATGTTTTTTAGTTCAGTACGCCTGTGCATTTCGAAATCACTGCGCTGCCATAGGCTACTTTTATGACTCAGTATTAGTGCGATGCAGCTGGATCATTTTTCAATAAGAGTCGTGTTCGCTGCCATTCATTCCAGCAGTCTTCGGCAACTAAATCCCGGAAACCCCGTTCGCGCTCCATAGCTAGGGCGACATCGAATGGGACCGCGACACACGTAGCTGAATCACGGATTAAGCGGACGCATGCAAGCGACCGCTACCGGCCCTTTACGACAGGCAGCAATTTACCGGTTAGTGGGGCTTATCCGAGACGAGTATGTACGGAACAGAAAGGACCGCTCATTACTCAAACTTTAAAGCGACTGATTAACACGCCAAACGATGTAGCCAAACGCGACAGTTCGTAGCTAGAGGCATTGGTTTGATGTGCTCCGGCTGCAGTTTGTGTGGAAAGATCCTGAATGTTGACCAAGTTACGATCAACCTCACGTGCAACCTGCGCCTGTTCTTCAGCGGCACTTGCGATTACAAGGTTCCTTTCACTGATGGTAGAAACACCCTCAGTTATTCGGTCAAGAGCCTGGCCAGCCTCAACGGACTGCGCCCGCGTATCGGCTGCCAGCTCTTTACTTTTATTCATCGCGAAGACGGCTTCATCAGCTCCAGAACGCACCTGTTGCATCATCGACTCGATGTCCGCCGTCGATGCTTGGGTCCGATGGGCAAGCGCGCGCACCTCATCCGCTACAACAGCGAACCCACGCCCTTGCTCCCCCGCCCTGGCCGCTTCGATGGCTGCGTTCAAGGCCAAGAGGTTAGTCTGCTCGGCAATGGCTCTGATCACATCAAGAACTTTAGTGATCTCGTTGATGCGGGTGGCAAGCACCTCAACCTTGGAAGTTGAATTTGAAATCTCATCCGCCATCAATCCAACTGAATTAACAGCTCTGCGTACCTGATCACGACCTTCTACCGCATTGCGGCTAGTTTGCTCTGAGGCTTCAGAGGCCCCCGCCGCATTTCTGGCTACTTCATCCACCGCCGCAGTCATTTCGTTCACCGCCGTCGCAGCTTGCTGAATCTCATCATTCTGCCGCGTCAAGCCGCGTGAGCTTTCTTCAGTAACCGCGTTTAGTTCTTCAGATGCAGAGGCCAATTGGTCAGCAGCGCTGCCAATTTCGCTTACCGTAGTTCGTAGGTTATTCTGCATTTTATCGAGTGCGCTCAGCAGTACACTGACTTCATCTCGTCCACTGATTACAATTTTTTTAGAAAGGTCACCATCAGCCACTTCTTCAGCGCTTCGTAACGCGATGGATAGAGGTCGAGTGATCGAACGTGTGATAATCAGTCCCAAAGCGATGGCTGCTAGGAAGGCAATTACTACTCCTGTACCCAATATCCAGTAAGCACTTGTTGTCTCTGCCTTTGCTGCATCTGCTACCTCTCCGCTTTGGCGATAGTTGGAAGCAATAATAACTTGAAGATTATCACTGACTCCCTTGAATGCCGGCGAGACTTTCTCTTGGAAAAACTTGGTAGCGCCATCAATATCACCTGCTTTAGCTAATTCGATTGCTGTGCGTGCATTCTGCAAATAGGCTGGCCAGTTCTTTTCGAACTGATCACCTGCCGCACGCTCGTCATCAGCGAGAGAAGTCTGTCGGTACTCCTTGAAAAGTCGGTCAGCCTCTTTCTCGTTTTCAGACATGGATTGAACAGCAGCGTCAAATTTAAGATCTTCTTTTGCGTACTTATAGAGTAGAGCAGCGTGTAAAGACCTGGAATACGAAAAAACACTTGCTCGGGCATTAGCTGTATTATAAACGGAAATTAAATTATTACTCACAATGCCTTCTATTGCTTCTTTTTGTTTAGTGATACCTGAATAGCCTAAGAATCCCACTCCTAAGGTGATCATTGCGCACACTAAAAATGCAGAAATGAGTCGCGAGGAAAGCCTGGTTCTACGTAATGCGTCCATAAAGTTCTCGAAAATTATTAATTGGTTGTCCAAGCAGGGTTGGTGCAATTACTGTATCTGAAGAAAAACCCATAACTATAATTTTTATTTTATGGTCCTGGTAAATGATGTTTTTTAGGGTGGAGGCTGGGTTTTTATAATAATCAAAAGCTGAACGAGACAACACAATGGAATTTCTATCGAGTCGATAGCGCATGCATAAATCACAGGGTTTAAATAATTTAACCCAGATTTTTAAGCGAATGTAATCCAGGTGATTGCCTACTTCAACGGCACAGCAGGCGTACCGAGCGTCAGAACTCCGCCCCTGGCGGATAGCCGAAATACGCCTTATACGCATGGTTGAAATTGGCAGGGTTGGCGTAGCCCAGGCGGTGGGCAATCTGTGCGACGTGCCATTTGCGCTGGCGCAGCAGGTTGCGGGCCAGTTCCAGGCGCTGTTGGCGCACGTAATCGAGCATCGACTGGCCGTACACCCGGCTGAAGGCGCGTCTCAGGGTGGTTTCACCCACGCCCAGTTCCCGTGCCAGCGCCAGAGTGCCGGGTGGGTTCATCAGGTTGGCGTCGAGCTTGAAGCGTGCTTCGTGGGCCAGGTCCGAATGGCTGCGCAACGCGGTCTCAGGGTTGGCCGGCTGTGGCGCCAGGTGCGTCGCCAGCTCGACCAGCACGGCCAGGCTCAGGCTTTCCTGATTCAGCCGCTCCAACGTCCCCTGGTAGGGCGAGTGATAAAGGCGCTCGAACAAACGCCCGACGACACGACAGCCGTGCAGTTCTGAAAAGTGCATGCCATCGTCGAGCAGCCTGGCCAGCGATTGCAGTGACGGGTCTTCTTCGGCCAGTTCGCGTAGGTAGTCGCCGCCGATGCGCAGCCCGGCCATGCGCGCACGGCTGCCGGCGGGCATCTGGTCCATGGCTTCCATGCTTTCGCTCAAGCCCAGCACATGAGGCGCGCCGGGGGTGTATTCATTTAGCCGACCGTCTACCCGATGCTGCCATTGCCCACCCAGTACCTGCACGATGCATACGCTGTCGGGCAGCACCTTGTGGATACGTAACGGTTCGGGGAACTGCAAATCGCAGTCGAAATACTGCAGGTGCGATCGCACCGTCTGAGCGCGGTAATGGCCGATCGCGCTGCCGATGACCTGCCGCGCGCTGGCATCGAATACACCGGCCTCGTCCAGGGCCTCTGGGTGATCGAAGCAGAAGTGGGTGTCCAGATAGGGGTTGCGGCGGTCCATTGGTAAAAGCGTCCGTCAGAGCGGGTGGGCAGCGTTGCATGATATCGACATCGGGTAGCCCGATCAGTTGTTGTGACCCACGGCCTTATTGTTGTGCGCCACGGCCGGACCGCTTGGCAGGCGCCGGCGCTTTGATTTCAATGCTCGGCTTTGAACTGTCGAGGAAGCCATAAATGTTGATGTATCGCAAGTGGGCAGCGCTGCTGGGCCTGGTTCTGGCCGTGATCGCGGGCCTCGCCCAGGCTGAAAACCGCCCGGAAGTCGCGGAAAAAGTGCTGGCCTATGCTGGCGAAGGCGGCGTGAAAGTCTGGACCCTGCGCATCGGTGCGCGCAATGACAATCAGGCGCTGGTGCAGTTGGAGGGTGTGGACCACGACTGGAACATGAAGATCCAGAAAATGGCCGTGGAAAAGACCAGCAAGGACACCCGCTATTTCACCACCGTGGACGGCCGGAAATTCGTGGTGTTGGTGCTGCAACAAGGTTGGGGCGAGCTGTACTTGCCTGGCGAGTCGCAGGCGCTGAACGTCGGCTATGACGAGTTCCTGTCCAGCCAAGGCAATGCACAGGCTTTCCTGACCGACTATTTGCAGGCCAACTGAGCCATGGGCCGTTTCGCGCGGGGGTCGTGGCCGCTGACGATGTTGCTGCTGCCGCTGGTACTGATGGGCTGGGCCAGTGTGCAAGGCGGGCGGGTCGATGACGTGCTGCGCGAAGCACAGGGTATGGGCAGCCACTACGTCTGGCTGCGCGTGCGTCAGGTGCTGGCGGGGCTGGCCTACTGGCTGGCCCTCGCCGCGTTGGTGGCCGGACCTGCGACGTGGCTCAAGCTGAGGCTGGATGCCTGGCGCGCGCTGAAGTCCAGGGATTTTCTCTACGACCGCCTGTTCCTCTGCTGGCGTGCCTTGGGGCATTGGCTGGTGGCGTACACCGGGCTGTTGGTGGGCGCGTTGGCCCTGAGCCTGGTGTATGAACTGAGCTGGGGCTGGGACCACTTCAAGGCCGGTGGCGCGTTCATGCTGGTGGTGGCGGTGCCGCTGATTGCGGTGCTGTGGGCGGGATGTTTGTTGATCGGGCGTCTGCGCCAGCGATGGCATGCCCTGGATAGCCCGTCCTCGGCGCTTCTGGGGCAAGGGATCGGGCGTGACAAGGCCCCGGCCTTGTGGGCGTGGATTGAACAACTGGCCACCGCCACCTGCGCGCCGGTGCCCGACCATATCGTGGTGGGCATCGACCAATCGTTTTTCGTCACCAGCGTCAATGTGGCCCTGCAACCGGCCTGCGACTTGCTCTGCGGGCGTACCCTGTACCTGCCGCTGACCTACCTCTCGACCCTGAGCCAGGCCGAGACCGCGTCGATCATCGGTCATGAGCTGGGCCATTTCAGCCGCCGCGACACCGAGCGCGGCAGCCAGATCGGTGCGCAATTCAGCCTGATGTGCCTGCACTTTGCGTTTATCCGTGCCGAGGATGCCGACCCGGCGTGGATCGAGCGCCCGGCGATCTGGATGACGCAACGTTTCCTGCATTACTTTCAACTGGCGGTGCATCACTGGGGACGCGCTCAGGAATTGGTCGCGGATCGGGTGGGCGGCAATATCGGCGGTGAGCGTCTGTTCTGCCAGGCGCTGTTACGGGTGATCGCGTTGGACGGTGAAATCGCCACGCTGCTCGCCGAGCGTCACTCCAACCTGATCCAGGCGCTGGCCGACCACCTGAGCCACACGCCGCTGCGCCTGAACGAGGCGGCGCTGGACCACGCCATCGCGCACCCTTTCGATACACACCCGCCGACGGCATTACGCCTCCAGCAACTGGGCGTAACGCTGGATGAGGCGCTGCTGGCCGAGGCCACCCGCGTGCCCACCGAGCACGACCGACACTGGTTCAGCCAACTCACCCGTACGGCGCCGCCGGCTGCCGCGCAGCCCGGATCACCGCAGATACCAAACGCTCAAGGAGAATGACCCATGACCCAACCCTTCGATCCGCTGTCGGATCTCGCCAGTTCACTCAGCCAGGAATATGCCGAATCCCGCGACGCCCAGCGCGAGCGTGCGATGGCCGAACTCGAGCAGGTTATCCAGCGCGTCCCCGAACAGACCGAATTCACCAACTCGCGCCGGTACAAGGTGCGCGGCCCGCTGTTTTTGCTGATTGCCCTGGGCTTGCTGGGGTACGCCCTGAATCGCGGGGCCACCGGCCTGGCCGTGTGTGCCGCGGTGATGGCGGTGGTGTTTGTATTGATCACTTGGCAGCACCGCAACGCCGGGCAACACGCGTTTATGCGCTTGACCCGCCGCCAGCTGTTTGTAGACACCCTGAGCGCACCGTTGAATCTGGTGGACATTGTCGACGTCTGCGCCGGTGAGGAAGGCTGGCTGACGGTGCAGAAACTGATGTTGCGGCCCGATGCGCCCCTGCCTGTTCATCGCTCCGCGCGACAACTGTTCGGCAACCAGGCCCTGGCCCTGAAAAAGCCCCAGCCGCAGATCCGCATCCAATCTGCCGGCCTGATGCATGAGGGCGTTACCCTGGATTGCGACCAGGTTGCACACATCCTCAACGCCTATTGCCAAGCCGCCCACGCACAACGACAGCTTGATGCGCTGCGCCAGGGCACTCGGAGCGATTCCTGAGTGGTTGTACGGTGAAATCCGGGTCATGAAATCAGGGGCGGACCACACTTCAGATAGTGGTGGTCTGACCCCGTTTGTACGTTTGTATGGCCCCGCATGTATGCGATGGGCAAGGCCGATAGACAGGGCATTTCACATACGCAGCATCGATTCACCGTCCATTCCGCAGGGAGGATCGAATGTGCCATGCCATCCAATCAGCGGGCGCCCAAACGAATCTGCGTAATACCTGGCTTCGCTGGGAATTTGTACCACTCCTCCCGCATAGGCAACGAGCATCAACGTACTCGCTCGATGCTCATTCGCCTCCTGGAAAAGGTTACTGCTGGGCAGCAGAGCTGGGTTGGACGGAACTGACCACAAGGAGCGATCCTCAAAGCTTGACCGATCCAGTAGAACAGCGAGTTCACTGTGTCCATGCTCCCGAGCCACCTCAATTGCGGACTTCCCTTTGGCGCTCTGCCTGGCAGCTGAACCACCAAGGCGAATGAGTTCAATGCATGCAGCCTCGTGCCCGAAATAAGCGGCTTGGTGCAATAATGTCCAGCCGGAGGAGGGCGCCTGGTACAGGCTGCAAAGCCGGCCGAGCAAAGGCTCTTGCATCCACTGCGACATAACGCTGTCCCAGTCTCCATTTTTGGCCTGCTCGTAGATTTGACTTATCAGATAGTTCAGAGCGCTCATGCGTTTACGACCTATGATCGACAGTGTGATTCTAATCGGGATCAGGTTGCGCGGGATTATCTACGATGGAGGTAACGCTGCGACATATCAGTTTTTCATGTGTTTAAAGTCTGCCCCCTTTTTTTATTGCCGATTGTTCATTACGGCAATTCTGTTGTGACTGACGGCCATGCAATAGGTATGAGCAAATAATTCTGTCCTAATAGGCTTTTACTGGTTCAAAGGCGTCTGTCTGATGATACGAAGCACTTTCATATTCCTTTTGGCTGCAGGCATTGGCTGCGTCCACGCGGCCGAGAAGGTGCCGTTGGAGCGCGAAATCAAGGACTGGATTATCGGCTGCGATAACACACGAACATGCACGGCCATCAGTGCCGTGCAGCAGCGCGATGACACTGGTTTTTCAACGTTCAGCGTACGAATCACACGTGAAGCCGGCCCGCAGGGCGCCTTGCATGTCGGGGTGTTCAGCTACACGAAACCCCTCGGCCAGCCAACACTTGATGACGAACCGCTGAAGTCTCAATTTGAGCCTGGCGAACTGAAAGAAGGCGATACACCCGAGGTGTTTGCGCTGAACGGTAAGTCAGCCCAAGCCCTGATCACAGAATTGCGCAACGGGAACTACCTGGTACTGCCGTTCAAGGAGGATAAATCGTACGCATCGCTAAGCGGGATGAGTGCGGCGCTGTTGCTGATGGACTCGGTTCAGGGGCGGGTCGGCACGCAGGACGCACTGATCTCCAAGGGGCCGGCGCCCGCTGGCAGCGTGCCGCAAGCCGCTGCCGCTCCGCCAGCGCCAAGTTGGCAGGCACCTGCCGCGCTGACGCCGGACAAAGCAAAAGAGATCACGGATGCCGTGGTGGTCGCCACGCGCAAGGACTGGCAGGAAGATCTGAATGAAGGTGTCGCGCCAAAAGCCAACGCGTATGCCTTGAGTTCAGATCAAGCGCTAGTGATCATCGAAACCGGCTGTGGGGCCTACAACTGTTTCTACACTATTTACCAGGCGCCCCTGGACCACCCGGAGCAGGCGCGTGCGGCGCTGATCGCTGAAGTGCCAAACCTGCCGGAAAGAGAGCCCCAGGGCTTCGTAGAGTTTGATCCGGCCACGGGTGAACTAAGCAGTCAGGTAAGGGCGATGAGTATGGGCAATTGTGGCACTACGCTGCGCTGGCGTTACGATGGTAACGGTTTCGCGCTGACGCATGCGGCTGAAATGATCCCGTGCATGGGGCTGGATCAGGTGTATTGGCCTGTGTTGTGGCGTACCCAGGCAAGCCGCTGATACTGTCGGATATCCCACCATGCTGACGTCCCTGATTGATCCGTGCAGTGACACATTGGTTGCCTTGGAATGGTCAGGCCGTCGAAAGAGCAATCGCTTTTTCCAAGACGGCTTGTAACATCTTCTCCGGTGATTGTGCCTTGTTGAAGACGCTCGGTGCCAATTTATCAGCGTCGTTTTCAGTCGATTGCCTGAGAAGGGCGAGCGGCCCCGATTGTTCTAACTGCTCTTGGTAAAGACTTTTTATACTGTCCTTAAAGCCATCAGGGTAGGCCGCTTTCTCGACGGCTGGAAGATCATCGAAATAGTCCATGATGCCTTTGAAGATTTCACTGTTGTCACCGCCGTTCGTGATATTGGCGTAAAACTTGGAAAAATAGGTTTCATCCTGCTTACTAAGCTCCCCATAGGCGGCATATCGTTCGGCATCCGTATAGGTTCCTGAACCATCATAAACAATATTGCTTAGCCCGTTTCGAGCCATACCTTCAAATGGGTTTGGAAGTTTTTCCGGGGGGAGTTTAGAAAGCCCAATTGCGTAATCCAGTGACTGCTGGCCTAACGCCAAACGGGCAGGGTCGGCTGTTTTGGGAAGCAGGTCCTCATTATTAAGATTCCCGCCAGCAATCCGCTGCCCGAAATTGTACATATCGCTCTGACCTTTTGCATATTGTCCTTTTAAATCCTTATTGGACATAGAGGCTTGTTTATCATCAGCCTTACTTAATGCGTACAGTGCCCGTGCAGAATCGGAGATTGTGACGGTCTCCGTCGTCTTGAGGGCGACATCCCCTGAAGGTAAATTTACAGGGTTGGACGAAGGCGGCTTCTCTTGTGTAGACACTTTTGCCTGTGTGCTTGCTTGATACGATTTAATCGACATATCCATGGTGATACTCCATAAACCGTATCCGCCACACTGGTCAAGGCAAATGTGGTCGTTGCAGACGGCAGAATCGTACTTGGGGAGGGGGCTACACTCCCTGAAAAGTACTCGAAAGTGTAGGCGGCTGGACCGGTTGTAGAGTTCTTTACCTTGACGGTGACGATTATGCCTGCCTGGGCAGATGCAATCATAGAGGCGAATAGAGTTGCTGCCCCGAACAGGTTAGCGAATCTCATGAATATGCCTTTAATTTGATAATCACTATGACTCTTGTCCTTGCGCGTCGTCTTGTATCGAAAAGACAGCGAGACTCAACCTCTATAACGGCAGGTGGCCAGATTTCTTTAAGCCAAGGGTTGTGTTTTTGACACATCGGATGAATAACGAATTCACATTCTGACGAACATAATAATTGTCGAACTCACTGCTTTCGATGAACTGGAAGCCATGGCGGGTATAAAAGCGATTGGAAGCGCTTTTCTTGAGAGCACCCACTTTGATAGGAAGCGCAGCTGCATCCGCCTCTTTGAAAATCTGCGTGAGAACAGCAGACCCCACTCCTGATCCTTGCGCGCTCGGCCTTACATACAAGTGGTCTAGCAAGAGTTCATTGTGGTGATGTTTGACCACTACGAAACCCACCCTCTCTCCAGATACCTCGATGTAACGTGTGCAGCGAGCTTCAAAACCGCTAAGAAACCGCTCCCGCGCACGGACCGGATCAAACCGCCCAACACGCTCCAGACTTTCGCGCATGGCCTCAATTCGAATGGCTACCAGATTATCCAAGTCGCTTTGTTGAGCGGGGACCAAAATGATGGGGGAATTTTGATTGGGTGTGACGGGCATAGGGTGTGCTCCAACTACCATCCTGGGGGCTCAGTATAGAGAGCCTGATACTGATGAAGCGACCCGCATGGTATGTTCACGGCATAAATGGAGTAATGGACCCCAGGAAGGAAATTGCAATGCCAGTCGACACCCACCCAATCCGCATTCTCTCGCAACGCCTTAGTATTGAGCCCTTCTGCGAGCAGGACGCTGCTGAGTCTTTCCCTTGTCTCACACCGTCTCTGACTCGCTACATGTCCTGGGAGCCGCCTGCCTCGCTAGAAGAGTACGCGCAAGTCTGGGAGCAGTGGCTGCCTGCGATAGCGGATGGCAGTGACATCGTGTTCACGGTCAGGGAACTGGTGAATGCCCGTTTTACCGGCTTGGTCGGGCTGCACCATACCGGCAGTGAAACACCGGAGTTGGGTATCTGGATACGTGAAGATAAACACGGGCTGGGCTTTGGTGGTGAAGCGGTGCGGGCGGTTGTTCAGTGGGCTAGCAAGCGGGTGGCGGCAAAGCACTTCATCTACCCTGTTGCGACGCAGAATCGTGCGAGTCGACGTATTGCCGAAGCTTTGGGGGGAGTCGTCATTGAGAGGCGAATGACGGAGAAATATGATTCGGTTGTGTACCAGATACCGGGGGGTTAACTCTGGGTAACAGGTTTGCCGATTGTTGTCCTTCACGAACGGCAGAAACCGGCCAAAAGCGGACAGTTACGCAAGGTTAGCAGCCCTTCCTTGAAGCTTGAAGGCGTCTATGAAACTAGGGGCGATTCAGTGAGTAGGCATAGAACGAAAGAAACGGCGCGGCATCACGCGGCAGCCCCTGTGCCGCCAGAAGGCTTGAATCTTCTCCTGCGAGTCGGTCGGGAAGGGACTCAGGGTCAAACAAAACGAACTCATCAAAATGAAGGTCGAGATCTGCTGGAGTCTCTGGAAGAGAGGCGACGAATCGTTCTTTGAAATTTTTAGATATGTCGTTCATGAGGCCTGACAATAGAGTAGGGGCGGCTTTGCTGGCCTAAGCGAGCGGTTGGCGTATTGTTAGATTCCAGCTGTAAGTTGGCAAGGACTCTATCTCGCCTGTGCTGCAGTGATGGTCGATTCTTTACGAACATATCAGGGCGCTCTTAATCAGACTCCACAGGTGTTCCGGCGAACGCATCGGTGCTCGGAGCACGCCATACGAACGGCAATTTGTGACCTCATCATGAGCGTCCGCTTCTGGCCGAAAGCAATCGCCGCTTTCGTCATCGCAGAGGGTTTTGTGCTGGGGCTGGAGTCCACCAAGGTGATCAAAAAACAAATCGCCGAGTCGTTGTACGTGGCTTACGACGATGCGGCGAGTTATCTAGCTATTGAGTCGAAGGGTTAATCATCAGCCAGGGCAGGGCACTTCGCGGTCAAGAAGTCTGGCGGTGAGGAGTACGCCCAGTTCGCTCAGTTGGTGGATGGCGAGGGCGATGTCGCGGTGTTTGCCGTTGAGGGCTTCGGACAGGTCGAGCAGCAGGGTGCTGACGCTGGTGAAGGTTTCGTAGCTGTTGGTGATGAGGGTTTCGTTGCTGGCGTTGGGGGCAACGTTGAAGAGGGCACTTGAATCTGCTTTTGACATGAGTAGACATCCTGAGTGATGCCACCACCTTTCCGCTACTAAACAGTGGGTGGCAGCTGTACGCAGGTTAGTAGACCGGTGGATATCTAAAGCCGGCGCGCCCGAAGACGCCCTACGCACAGCCACCATCAAGCACAGACGCACTGTCTGACTGATGAAACTCATGCACTAATAGATACCCAAGCTCAGGCTACTAAACCCGAATCACTGAACAATTCAGCGACCGAGCCACCTTAGAGACGGCCACCCCAGCACACAAGCCGGCGGATTCTGACGCACGCGTAGGCAATGGAGCAAGCCGCGGCGAGGGAATCGGATTTTGCCTTCAGGCGCTGCGTTATCGTTTGAGTTTTTCGCGAGCAAGCTCGCTCCTACAGGAGTGGGCCAACAGTGGGTTGTTATCAAGGTGCGGGTAGCTGGACAATAGGTTCGGCCGATCCAACAACGAAGTATCAGGTGTGCGAACGTTTGGTTCGCTCGGCTGGGCTCTACAAACTGCAAGATTACTGATCGGAAAAAAGACCAATGCTAGGGAAAGTCAGCAGTAAATATCTCGTCTGGGGCGCGGTCGCGCTCTGCGCAACCCTTCTGTCCGGGTGCGCGACGTCACGCTACGACGGCCAGCACGCACCGGACCCGAGTAAGGCGATCATCGTGGGTTCGATTGGTGAGAGTTTTCCGATGATGCAGCCCCATGGGCTGGTGGTTGAGATCAAGCAACAAGGAGCTCCCGGTACCGCAATACGGCTGACGACGCTGGGCAATGAAGATGATCAGCCATCACCCTCTGTGCTGGGCCATTACTTCATGTATGAAGTGCCGCCTGGTGAGTATGAGTACACGCGGTGGCATTACGTGTATTACGCGGGAAAATCGATGCCGCGCCCTGTGCCTGCGGTTTTCTCGGTGAAGGCCGGGGAAACCCTCTATATCGGCGACCTGCGCTCCGATGCCCTGCGTTTTTGCCTGTCCAACGTGAACAATGCCGAGAGCACTGTGCAGGCGCTCAAGCGCAAGTACCCGATGCTCAAGGATCGGAATATCGTGAATATGACGGCAAAGAGCGGTTTTGCGCCGTGGCCGAGTTCTGATGCCACTGACTTCGGTAAAGGGCTGTGCACGCTCTGAATCCGGTACTGGTGACCGTCATCGGCCCCGACGCCCATTGATCTACTTTCAAGGAATTTCATGCCATGAAGCGCTGTACGCTCCTCTGGGCCGGCCTGTTCGCAGGCCTGGCCTCACTGACCGGCTGCATCAGCGGTCCGGACCTCACAGGCCAACCATTCTTCACATCACCGGCAGAACCCCGTCCGGATGAGGCCATGGTGTACTTTTATCGCACGCCCGCCAGCATCGGTAACGGGGTCGCTCCGACCATTCTGGTCGATGGTCGCGCCATTGGCAGCTTGCCCTCCGGGAGTTTTTTCAAAGCCGACATTCCCGCCGGCAAGCACAGCGTCGCTTCCACCTCGCCACCGATAATAAGCGGTATGGTTAACAAGCGTTTCGATATCACCGTCGAGAATGGAAAGGTGTATTACATCGCAGACCAGCTCAGCACTTCGGCCTACACGGACGGGCAGACCTTGGGCGAAATCGACGAGGGGCGCTTCGGTGGAACAATGTATTACTCGCGCTACGCGCTTGTGCCTGCCGAGCAAGCGCTACGTTCTATCAAGTGGTGTCAGAAGTTGCCGGCACCTGCACCGTAACCATGCGTAGCCCATGCTCCGGCCAGGTCCATTACAAGCCCTGCCGGCAACGTTGGGCCAAGCCAGTATGAGGGTGAGCAGGGAAACCAGTATGGATATGGCTTCGACATAGTCTGTGCCGCAGGCAGACGGCTGTATGATTGTCCAGAATCCTACCGGCGTGACGAATATATAAGGAGCGTTTCAGATGCTGCGAGTGGATTGGCTCGATAAACAAATGGACAAGTGCGACGTTATGGCCGAATGGCTTTATCGGGAATTCAATTATGAGTTTACGCAGCAATCTCTTTCGAGTTGGCAACACGAGTTCTTTGATGGGCAGCGTGATGGCAGTTGGAAGTGTCTGATCGCAACCGAACGAGACCAGTTGCTAGGTGGCGCTACGCTTGCCAGTAATGACCTGTCTGACCGGCCGGATCTAGGTCCTTGGCTTGCGTGTGTGTTCGTCACACCTGAAGCTCGAAAGAGGGGGCTCGCAGTGCAGTTAATCGAAGGCATCTGTGCCCATGCACGAGACGCTGGGTTCACTACCTTGTACTTGCACACGCACAACCAGAGCAGTTATTACACCAAGCTTGGCTGGAAAGTATTGGAGCGCTTTGAGGCTTGGGGGAAAGAGCAATACCTTATGTCACGGAGTTTATAGTCAAGGCCGGCTTCAAATGTGTGCCGCTTTTTATAAGCAGCAAAACTGTGATTTGACGTCTGCGTTTTCACACCGGCTGGGTCGATAGCTGCCACTGGCGTGCCCACGGCCCAAGTCAATATCCCCAGAGACCTCAGAAGGGTTTCGCGCCCGATCAGAGAAGATTGAACTCAATGGAGATTCAACGGATCACGCATCTGCCGCCCCAAATCCTCGACCTGGAAAAAGCGGCAGTTGCAGAAGGCTTCAGGTTTCTCACCCGACTGACTTCAGAATGGCAGTCAGGCACCCATCGCTTTGATGCGCCTGGCGAATGCCTCATGGCGGCTTATCTGAACCAGCAACTTGTGGGCATTGGAGGCCTGTCGGTTGATCCGTTCACCCATGACCGTACAGGAAGGCTGCGACGTGTGTAT
This sequence comes from Pseudomonas orientalis, assembly GCF_002934065.1. Taxonomy (NCBI): domain Bacteria; kingdom Pseudomonadati; phylum Pseudomonadota; class Gammaproteobacteria; order Pseudomonadales; family Pseudomonadaceae; genus Pseudomonas; species Pseudomonas orientalis. Next base: position 2,660,342 of record NZ_CP018049.1, read on the forward strand.
GTGGCGCCTGCGTCACGCGGGCAACAGGTTGGCCGCAGATTGGTTAACGCATTGCTTGCCCACGCCGCGTTGCATTTTGAGCGTGTGCGTCTCTACACCGATACCTTGGAGGGGAGCGCTTTTTACCTGCGCTGCGGCTTCAGTCGCATAGAAGATGCTCATGCGAGCCATGTCGTGCGGATCACAAAACTATGAACTTGTCGGGTATCGGCCAGGGGTGGACCTTAGTGTGCAGACTGCTTCTAGCAAACTAACTAATACTCAGCGCTCCGCAAGTTAAATTCCTCACTTCATACACGCATTTATAACCATCGACCCGGCAGCCTTCCCAAGCAAATACGGCCGCCCGTTTATCAGTATTTGAAATTTCGATGGGATTGAAAGGCAAAGCCCTTTTCTATGAAATCAAGGGCATACCACGTCGTGATAACACCATGATTGGTTTTCAGTTCAAACGCATGGGTAAGCCGATTGATCATCCCAGGGAGTCTCACCAGTATCACTCGACTTTCTTTAACCATCAGCTCCTGATATCTCTCTGCAAATAAGCGAGGTATTTTTTCCTCTTCGTCTGTGGTGGGCCACCATTTTGCAAGTTCTAGACGTTTCCTGCGTAACCAATCAAATCGGCGTGGCAACCAGCAGATTGGGCGGGGGATTTCGTAAACAGCTAAGCTTTGTATCACTGCTGACACCGACCCGGGGTTGAAGAAAACCAACTTAACTAAAACCGAGTCATCTAGTTGCTCGGCGCTGATCACATGAAAATCGTTCGTGCTGCTCCAGTGCGTGGACCGGGTCAGCCGATACATCGCTTTCTGAGTTTTTCGGTTACGTATGCTCAAGCACAACGCCACTAACGCTATCGCTCCATTCACGTAGGTCATGATTTCTCCACCACCGCTCATGTCCATCGCACTGTTCTCCTATTCCAATTAGTAAATGGCACAGCCTACGATATTACAATTCAGCCGACTCAAGCTTGCCCGCATCAACAGCGCAACGCCCGAAAGCACAACTCAGCCGGTTTTCACCTCCCCCCAAAAGGGCAGTGTTCTCAACACGAATATGCCGAAGCTCACACCGCTCAACCCGCTTTTCTTGGTCGCACCTGCTTGCAACACCACCGACTCGATTTTCCAACTTCCTCCAACTCCCTTTTTACATCTACGCACGTTATCCCGCCTTTTAAGCTTGCTGAAACGTTTCATCGAGTTTATAAAACGTCCACAACTCCAAAAAAGGCTACCGCCATGACCCCACTCAAACTCGTTGTCGCCCTCAGCGCACTCTCTGCCGCTTCCCACGCCATGGCCTGGGATTACGTCCTCCTCGACACCGACAAAGCCGCGCAGAACTGGCAGGTCACCAGCCAGCAACTTGGCGTGCAAACCGACAAACCCTTCAGCGTGACCCTGCGTACCTTGCACGGTGGTCGGCAGGAGGGCGTGAGCATTGTCGACATCGATAACGGCACGATGAAGCTCTCGGTGGTGCCGACTCGCGGTATGAACGTGTTGCAGGCTTCGGTCGGCGATGTGCGCATGGGATGGGATTCACCGGTCAAGGAAGTGGTCAATCCTTCCTTTATCGAGCTCACTGGCCGCGGCGGGCTGGGCTGGTTGGAAGGTTTCAACGAGCTGGTCACCCGTTGCGGCTACGAATGGGTCGGTCACCCGGGCATCGACAATGGCGAATTGCTGACCCTGCATGGTCGGGCGGCGAATATTCCTGCGAATAAAGTCACCCTGCACATTGATGAAAAACCGCCGTACGCCATCACTCTGCGCGGTGAGCTGAAAGAGCAGGCGTTCAAGAAGGTCGATTTTTCCGTGGCGACCGAACTGGTCACCGAGCCCGGCAGCGTTGTGTTCGCGCTCAACGACACGCTGACCAACAACGGTGACTATGCGAAGGAATACCAGGCGCTGTATCACAGTAACTTCAGCACCCCGTTTCTGGAGCAGGGCGCGCGGTTCGCCGCGCCGGTGAAGCAGGTGTCGCCGTTCAACGACAAGGCCAAGGGCGAATTGGCCGACTGGCAAACCTACCGCGCCCCCACCAAGGATTACGACGAAACCGTGTACAACGTGGTGCCCTATGCCGATGCCAACGGCGATACTTTGACTGTGCTGCATAACAAGGCCGGCAGCCTGGGCGTGTCGGTCGGTTTCAATACGCAGACGCTGCCGGTATTTTCCCTGTGGAAGAACACCGATACCCAAGGGCAGGGCTATGTCACGGGGCTGGAGCCGGGCACGAGTTTTTCCTACAACCGCCGTTATCAGCGGCCACTGAACCTGGTACCCACCCTCGAGCCCAAGGCACACAAGCAGTTCCGCATCAGCTACAGCTTGCTGGCGGATAAGGCGGCTGTGGACAAGGCCTTGAAGCAGGTCAGCGAAATTCAGGCCGGGCGGGAAACTGAAGTGCGGCAGACGCCGTTGGTTGATTTGACCAAGGAGTAGCGCGGTCGGGCGCCTGCACTGCTTGCGCAGGCAGGCGCGGGATTCACGCCCGACGCGCCGCCAACAAAACCGTGGCCGCCGCCGACAACAGCCCCGCGCAGCAACGATTGAAGAGCCGCTTGCCGCTCGGCTCGGCGAACCAACGGCGCATGTGCAGGCCCATGTAGGCGTAGGCGCTGATGGCGATCCATTCCAGAGCCAGGAACATAGCGCCCAACAACGCGAATTGCGCGGTGATGGGTTGCCCGGGTACCACGAACTGCGGCAGGAAGGCGGTGAAGATCAGGATGGCTTTGGGGTTGCCCGCCGCCACCAGAAACTCCTGCCGTGCCAGAGCCCATAAGCCCGTCTTGCTGGCGGCGATGTCCGCTTCTGCCTGCGGGTCTGCGCGCCACAGCTGATAGGCCAGGTAAAACAGGTACGCCGCGCCGAGCAGCTTGATCCCGTAGAACAACAATTCCGACGTTTGCAACACCACCGCCAGCCCGGCGGAGGCGAGGGCGATCATGCCGGCGAAGGCCAGCAAGCGGCCGATACCGGCGAGGCAGGAGGTGCGGTAGCCGTAACGGGTGGCGTTGCTCACCGACAGCAGGTTGTTGGGGCCGGGTGCCATGTTCAGGGCGAAACAGGCGGGCAGGAAGAGGGCGAGGGTGGCTAGGTCCATGGCGGCTCCGGATTGGGTCGGGCGGGAGTGTCGAGAATAAGGGCTGTTGGGGCTGTGCGGCAATCCGTGCGCCGAAAGCAGACGCTATCAAGCGGACGGACTCCCCATGGCGAAACTAATTTCGTCATAGAAATGCGTGCATAGTCAGACGACAGCATTCAGTGTCCAAGGATGGAGTAAATCCATGATCCGCAGAGCGTTACCCTCCGACGCAAGCGCTATCGCCCAGGTGCATATCAGCAGTTGGCAAGAAGCCTATCGTGATCTGATGCCTGACCATTACTTGAGCGGGCTGGCTACAACGCTGGCTCAGCGGGAGGTGCATTGGAGCCGCTTGATCGCATCGGGCGAGTCGAACGTCTGGGTCGCGGAACTCGACCAGCAGACTGTCGGTTGGATATCGGTCGGCGCCAGCCGTGATGCCGATGCCGCTGGGGCTGATGCCGGTGAGGTCATGGCGCTGTATGTTTTAGCTGCGTATTGGCAGACGGGCGTCGGGCTGGCGTTGTGGCGCGCGGGCGTGCAGGACTTGATGGAGCAAGGATTCGAGCGCTTAACGCTTTGGGTCCTGGCAGGTAATGAAAGGGCTATCCGATTTTATCGCAGGGCAGGATGTGTTGAGGAAACCGGGACAGAGCGCACGCTTGAGAGGGGCGGTGTCACACTGGTGGAGTTGAGGTATGGGTTGCCGCAGCTGGAATGAGACCAAGCGGATAGCCTTCGGCTGTGAGGCCGCCACGGGAGCAAGCTCCCTCGCCGCAAAGGTGCGTGACTGTTTTCAGGCAACCCCAGGCTCTTGCCTATCAAGCGGCACTCGCACCTGAAACACCGTGCCCTGTTCCGTGTCGGAGCTGACCTCAATCGACCCACCGTGGGAGGCGACGATTTCCGAGGCGATAAACAGGCCCAGGCCCAGGCCCTCGGTGGGGCCGTGGTTGATTGCGGTACGCTGGGAGAAACGGCCCATGGGGTTGAAGATGAACGGGAGCACGTCCTCGGGTATCGCTTCGCCACTGTTGTGCACGGTGAATACCGCGAAGTCTTCCTGTGTGCCCAGTTCGATCTGGATAGGCCGTGTGGTGTCTCCATGCTGCACCGCATTGCTGATGATGTTCGAAAACACCTGCTCCATCCGACCGCCGTCAAATTTGCCTGAAACGGCTGCGTTCGCGTCGAACATCACGATGGCCTCGGGATGAAACGCACGGATTTCCTCGACCACACGCTGACACAGCGGTGAGAGGTTGATATCGGCTGTCTTGACCGGGATCCCCGGCCCCATCTGGCAGCGGGTCAGGTCGAGCAGGTCGCCGACGATCTGGCTTGCGCGGCGCACGCTGGTGTAGACCTGATTGGCGATCTTGGTCGCCCGGGCCCCGGCGTCCTGAGAGCGGCGCAGCACGTCGGCACCCAGCAGGATTGCGCCGAGTGGGGTGCGCAAGTCGTGGCCGAGGATGCCCAGGAACATGTTGCGCGAGGCCTCGACCGCCCGTGAATAGCTTGCGATGGACTCGGCCAGGGCCTGGTCAATGGCTTCGTGGAAGCGGGTCATGTCGTCGACGTTGATCGGTGTGCCGTCCTTGACCTGGCGCATCCACTGGCTGACCACACTGGTGCGCAGCGCGCGGTATTCCGAGACCATCTGATCGATGGTGAACCCGGCCATCAGCCGCGTCATTGCATGGGTTTCCGCCGCGGTTTCCTGTTCATCCGCCGGAGCCTGGCCCTGGGCCTTGGCGATTTGCTCGCGCCGGGTCTGCTTGGTGCGCAGGTCGCTGACGATGGCCAGCAACATCTGCTCGGCATGGTCGCGCAGCGCGACGCTGTCGAGTTCCTCGCCCGGTGTGTCGATGGTCCTGGCGAAATCTTCCCAGGCCTGCAGAATCGGCTCTAGGTTTTCCAGAATGAAGTCGGGCAGGCGCATGTCTGTAATCCTGAAGGGAGGCGGGCAGAAAAGCGAAGCTGCGCAGGTGTAGGAAATTCCCGGCAGTGTAGGAGGTTGTTCGTCGCTTTTAAAGCTCGGCCTGCGACAGGGAGACATTGGACATTACAGCCCCAAAGTCAGCGACCGCAGCCGTTGTTCCACCACGCTGTCAAAATGACTGGCCAACGCCTCGCAGCGCTCAGAAGTGAGCCCTTCACAGCAGGTGATGCCCAGCACAAACCCCTGGGCTTTGGCACCGCCTTTGACGGCAAGGATCATCGATCCCGCCAGTTCGATCTCGCGCAGAATTCTGTCAGCCTGTCGTTTTATAGGGCCGGGCAAATCGTTTATGGCTTCTTTCATGGCCGTCTCCGCAGGCATTCACTCATACACACACAAGGCAACAGAGGCACTGTCGGCCTCTTGAAAGCATCGACCAAGGGATGATTCAAGAGTTTCGTCGTGCACGGCTGGAAGGCGATGATGTGCAGGGCCGTCATTGCCCTGCAGCCGCTTGGCAGCCGACAGGTATCCAACGGACACACCTGGGCCCAAATGTGGGAGGGGGCTTGCTGCCGATGGGGGTGTGTCAGTTGATGAATCTTTCACTGATCCACCGCTATCGGGAGCAAGCCCCCTCCCACATTTGGACCGAGGTGTATCAGACGGGTCACCCCGCGCCGTCTGGCCTGTACCGCAACGCATGAATGTGCCACGCGCCGAAGTGCTCAATCGCGCAGCACCAGCGCCATATCCGGATATTGCGCGCACATGAAGTCGACGAAGGCGCGCACTTTGGGCGCGGCCAAGCGCCTTGAAGTGTGCAACACCCAGAGCTGCGGCTCGACTCCGGCCACTGTGCCCCATTGCACCAGTTCGCCCCTGGCCAACGGCGCTCCTGCGATGGACAGGGGAATAAGGGCCACGCCGCCACCGGCGATGGCTGCATCGCGCACCATCAGTAACGAAGAAAATTGCAGCCTGGGGATCGGCTCCAGAATCAGCTGCCCTCCGTCCAGGTGCCAATGGGTCGGTGTGAACCCCGGTGTGACGATGCCGGCCACGGGCCTGATCGCACCGGGCTGCGGCCTGGGTATTTCGGGCGCGGCCACTACCACCAGGCGGTCTGTGGCGAAGCATCTGCCGACCAGGTCGCTGTCCGGGCTCGGGTTGATGCGAATGGCGACGTCGAATTGTTCTTCCACCAGATCCACCTGGCGGTCTTCCGCCACCACCTCAATGGCGACGTCCGGATAGGCTGCACAGAAGCGTGCGCCAATCGCGCCCATTGCCAATTGGGAGAACAGGATTGGCGCCGCCACGCGCAAACGACCGCGTGGCGTCGAAACGCCCTCGCGTGCCGTGGTCATGGCTTCAGTCACCTCACCCAGCGGGCCTTGGGTTCGCGCCATCAGCAGCTCGCCGGCTTCGGTCAGTTTCAGCCCGCGCGCACTGCGCTCAATCAGTCGCACACCCAGTTGCTCTTCCAGGTCCGCGATGCGGCGCGACAGGGTGGCCTTGGACACACCGTTCGCCCGGCTGGCCTTGCCCAGGCCTTGGTGGGTGGCGACCTGAATGAAGTCGATCAGCGCGTTGAGGTTCATGGTGTTCCGTTTTTGAGACAAGGTGTCCGGATTCTGTGGTCTTCGTTTTCGTTATGCAACGGCTTACTTTGCACTCGACCCCAAACCCACTGATTCACCAGCAGGAGTTTCAATCATGAGCATTCTCGTCATCGGCGCCACCGGCACCCTAGGTTCACTCGTCACCCAGGGCCTTGCCGCGCAAGGCGCCCAGGTCAAAGCCCTGGTGCGCCAAACAGGTAAACGGGAATTCCCGGCCGGCGTCACCCAAGTGGTCGGCGACCTCACTGATGTCGCGTCCATGCGCGCCGCGCTGGCCTCGGTGCGTACCCTGTTTTTGCTCAATGCCGTGACGCCCGACGAGGTGACGCAAGCACTCATCGCGCTGAACCTCGCTCGGGAGGCCGGCATCGAGCGGATCGTTTACCTGTCGGTGATCCATGCCGACACTTTCACCCAGGTGCCGCATTTCACCGGCAAGCACACCGTTGAGCGCATGATCGACAGCCTCGACATCCCGGCGACGGTGCTGCGCCCGGCGTACTTCATGCAAAACGATCGCATGGTCCAGCAGACGATTGAGGACTATTCGGTGTACCCGATGCCCATCGGCGCGGCCGGTGTGGCCATGATCGATACGCGGGACATTGCCGATATTGCCGTTGCAGAGCTGCTGCGCCGCGACCGGTCCGCCACTGCGCTGGAGCGGGTGACGCTGGAGCTGGTTGGGCCGCAAGCGCTTACGGGGGCCGATGTGGTCAAACTCTGGAGTTCTGCCCTGGGCCGTGAGATTGCCTACGGTGGCGATGACGTAGCCGCGTTTGAAACACAGTTGGCCGCCTACGGTCCGGCCTGGCTGGCGTATGACATGCGCCTGATGATGGAAGGTATCCAGGCGTTCGGCATGCAGGCAGCGGAGGGCGCCGTGGCGCGGCTTGAGGCGATCATCGGGCGCCCGTTGCGCACGTATCAGGACTTCGTGAGCGAGTCGGTCACCAAAACAACCGCTTGATCCGCTGCCTGTGAGCGCGGTCGAGCCTGGCCATGGCTCGACCGCTCGGGCATTGAATCAGGGATGAAACCTGCGCCCCAGCGCATCCAGGCGTACGGCGATCGGTGGCAGGCGTTCGCTGCTGCGGGCCAGGGTTTCCACGTCGTCGGCGGTGTTTTGCGCGATGTGCTGTACCGATTGCAGGCGCTCGACAATTTCCAGGTTCGCCGAGCTCTGCTCGCGGGTGGTGGTGACGATGCGGCCATTGAGTTGGTCGATATGCGCAATGTCCTCGCCTACCGCGCGCAGCATGTCGACGGCCACTTGGCTGTCTTCCACGCAACGCTCCACACCCTGGCGGCTGTCGTGCATGGCTTCGACGGCCTGGCGGCTGCCTTGCTGCAGGCCTTCGATGATGGTCCTGATTTCCTGGGTGGAGAGGGCGGTGCGCTGGGCCAGACTGCGCACCTCGTCGGCGACCACCGCAAAGCCACGGCCTTGCTCGCCGGCGCGGGCGGCTTCGATGGCGGCATTGAGGGCCAGCAGGTTGGTCTGGTTGGCGATGCTGCTGATCACCTCCAGCACCGAACCGATTTGCTCCGCCTGCACGGCCAGCGATTGTACGGTCGATTGCGTGCCATTGATGCGCGAGGCCAGTTGCGTGATTTCATGCTGGGCACGGCCCACGCTTTGCTGACCACGCTCAATCTGCTGGCTGGCCTGGCCGGCATGCTCCACGGCCTGTTCGACGTGCACAGTGATGTGTCCCGTGGCGTCTTCCATGCGTTGCATAGAGCCGGTCATTTCATTGATTTGCGCCAGTTGGTGCCGCGCGCCTTGTTCCAGGGTGCCGCTGGCGGTGGCCAGTTCCTGGCCGAGTTGGCCCAGGCCATGGGAGTCGCGTGCGACGCCGTCGATCAGGTGAGTGAGCTGCTGCAGGAAGTGGTCGAAGCGCTTGGCCAGGGACACGCGCTCCTTGTCCTCACCCTTGGCCGTTTCTTCGCTGAACTGCGAGGTGACGGCGAGCATTTTTTCCAGCATTTCCTGGCTTTCGACCGCCTCGGCGTGGCTGTGCACGGCGAGGTAGAGCAGGGCGACGGATTCCATCACCACATAGAAGGCGTGGACGAAGATCATGGTCCAGCCGCCGTGGTGTTCCATCACAAACACCGGCCAGCCTTGGTGCTGCAGGGCGTGGAACACGAGGTGATGCACGGCGATGGTCAGTGCCGCCACCAGGATCGGCAGCCAGTCACGGTAGAACGTCAGCACGGCGAGCAGCGCGAAGATACCGAAGTGCGCTTCGATGACGCCCTGCGCCTGGTTGATGTGCAAGGCTGCCATCACCATCAGGCCGGCGCCGAGTGCGCAGCGCATCACACGGTTGCCGCCGATGGCGCGATACAGCGCGGTCAGCACCACGCCGGTGCCGCCACCGACGATCACCGCCTGGGTAAAGGTGTCATGCCAGAACGCCAGCCCGAGGGAAAACAGGAACATCAGCCAGATCAGCGCCAGCATGATGCGGTCGGCCTTGCGGTAGTGTTCCAGAAAGCGTGTGCGGAAAGGCATTCACGTTTACTCCATGTGGGTTGACCAGGAATCAAGCACGCGGCGTGCCACGCGCGGCGCTGGTGAAGAGCCAGGCGGATACGGGCATAAGATCCTGCAATCGGTTATCGGCACGTCGCAGGGAGACTTTAAGAACGGCCGCCCGAACAGGCGGCCGTGGTCGCAACGTCAATCAGAAGCTGTACTTGGCTGTCAGCATCATGTTGCGCGGGCTACCATAGGAGTCGCCGCCATAGCTGACGGACTCGGAGATGGACTGGTAGTAGTGCCGGTCGAAGATATTGTTGGCGTTGAGCTGCAGGTCCAGGTGCTGGTTGACCCGGTACCCGGCCATCAGGTCGGTGACGGCGTAGCCGCCTTGCTTGAGCCGATAGGTGCTGCCGTCCGCCAGCTGGATGTCGTTGTACATACGGCTCTGCCAGGACACATTGCCGCCCACGCGGAGTTTTTCCAGCGGGCCCTGGAAGTTGTAGCGGGTGGTGACCTTGAACAGGTGCTCCGGGGTGTCGGTGTCGAACTGCTTGTTGACTTTCTGCGGGTTGGCGTCGTCCTTGAGGGTGTGGGTGCGCGCGTAGGTGTAGCCACCGCCGACCTGCCAGTTATCGGTCAACGCGCCCTGCAGTTCGAAGTCGATCCCCTGGCTGCGAATCTCGCCCGAGGCTTGATAGCAGGACGCCTGCGGGCAGTCCGGCACAACGATCTGCACCGCGCGGTTTTCCTGGTCGACACGGAACAGCGCCACGCTGGCATTCAGCGCGCCGCCCAGGTATTCGCCCTTTATGCCCACTTCATAATTCTTGCCGACGATGGGCTTGAGCGGCGTGGCGGCAGTGCTTTTTTCACTTTGCGGCGTGAAGATGTCGCTGTAGCTGGCATACACCGAGTGCTGGTCGTTCAGCTCGTAGATCAGGCCAGCGTAGCGGGTGAGGTTGCGGGTGACCTTATAGTCGCCGTCGCCATCGCGGTTGTCATAGTCGTACCAGTCCAGGCGCCCGCCCAGGATCAGCTTGAGCGGGTCGGCCAGGCTCAGGCGCGTGGTGACGTAGACACCGTCCTGGGTGGTGACGTCGCGTTGGTTGCTGGTGCGGGTAAAGTTCGGTTTGCCGGCATTGATCGGCCAATTCAGATCGTACGGGCTGTAGTTGTGGGTGGTCATGTCATAGATGCGTTTGCTGGCGCCGACCACCAGTTCATGGGTGCGCCCGAATGCCTGGAACGGCCCGCTGGCAAAGGCGTCGAGGCCGGCCTGGTTTTCATCGAAGGCGGCCTGGTACACCGTGCGGGCCAAGGTGTTGTCGACCCAGCGCGACTGGTAGGAACCTGAGAACAGCGCGTTTTGTTCGGCGTAGTTGGCATTGACCTGCAGTTTCCAGTCGTTGGCCAGTTGCTGGCGCAGTTCGACGAATACGGTGTTGATCTCCTGGTCCTTGTTCTCCCAGTCGGTACCGGGATTATAGGAACGCGACAGGTCCAGGTGATGCCCATCCAGGCCGATCATCGACGAGCCCCAGAAGTAGTTGGTCTTGTCTTTCTGATTGGAATAGCCGAGGGTCAGGCGCGTGTCCTCGCTCAGGTCGGCTTCGGTCACGGCATAGAACAGGCCGTGATCCTGCTCGGCCTTGTCGATGAAACTGTTGGCGTCGCGGTAGGAGGTGACCACCCGGCCACGCCAGGTGCCGCTGTCATTGAGGGGGCTGGAGGCGTCGAGCTCGCCACGGTAGTCGTCCCAGCTGCCGGCGGCGCCGGTCAAAGTGACTTTCTGCTCGTCCAGGGGCCGCTTGCGAATCAGGTTGATGGCCGCCGATGGGTTGCCGGCGCCGGTCACCAGGCCGGTAGCGCCGCGTACCACCTCGACGCGGTCGAACATCGCCAGATTCGGCTGAGCGCCCACGTTAACGCCGTTATAGCCACTGGGAATGCCGTCATACATGAGGTTGTCGACGTTGAAACCGCGCGCGGTATAGGCCTGCCGGCCGGGGCCGTTGGAGTAGTTGAGGAACAATCCCGGCGTGGCGTTGACCACATCGTTGATGCTGGTCATCGCCTGGTCATCCATGCGCTGACGCGTAATCACGGTGACGGCCTGTGGGGTTTCGCGCAGGGTCAGCGGCAGCTTGGTGGCGGTGCTCATGGAACCTGTGGTGTACGACTCGGACCCTTCTGTGGTTTCGCCAAGCTGCTGGCCGGAAACCTCCGTGGCGCCGAGCTCAATGGGGGCGACCAGCGCATCGGCGGCAAAGGCCGCGTGGGAAGTCGTCAAACAGATAGCCATGGCTATCAAGTTCGGTGAAAAACCTTTGCCGGCATGGTGTTGCACAGACATGAATGTAGCTCTCCCGGAATGCCATCCGTGGCGAATAATAAATCTGTTGATAATTATTCGCATCAGTGTGGCAGATCAGACCTGTGGGAAAAAGCCTACGGCATGAATCAGTTAACGAATTTTTCACACGGAGGAGGGTGGCATTCTGCCTCCTATGGCTGGATGAACAAGACTTCGTAAGGCTCACGCATGCGCTCCAACAACACCCGGGCGAGCATCGGCGCCAGGCCGATCGCGGGGTCGCCCGTGAGCTGGCTGGCATAGGCATGCACCGCGTGGAGTTTGTGCGCCACGCTCCAGGTGCCCAGGCACAACTTGTGCGCCCGCTGCCAGGGCATCACCGAGCCCTCGCGCACGGGCCAGTGCCAGGCCCACATGGGCAGTTCATACAGGTGCGCGCCCACCTGACCGCAGGCGTTGGCGCTGGCACGGCCAACGGCTTCGTGATCATCGTCGCCATCATGGCGCCACGTGGTAAAGACCACGTCGCCTGGCATCAGGTAGCGGGCGATGAACTGGCTCATCGGTTGCTCCTGATTAGCCAGGGCATTATCGCAAAACCCGCCACGAATCCATTTCAGGCTGTGCAACGGCACACCCAGGCGGCGCAGGGCCTCGGCGCTTTCCTGGGGCCGAATCACACTCAGGCGACCGGCCGACCAGAGCCGGGAGCCGGGGTGGCTGGCGCTGCCATCGGTGATGGAAATCAATTTCAAGGGGTGTTGGCGGGTGCTGAGCATTTGCAGCAAGCCCCCGCAGATGAGTACTTCATCGCCCGGGTGGGGCGCGATAACCACCACACGGGCATTCGGCGGTACGAGGCTGGCCAAGGTGATAACGGGAATCTGCGCCAACTGTGGCGCGCTGTTCCAGATTTGCGCGGGGCCGCGACGGCCCTCATTTAACGAGGCAGTTTTCATGGGGTGTCACATCCTTGTCGGTCGACGCTCTTGTGCTCACCTCAGACTCCGCTGTGGCGAGTGCGCGGCGCTCCGATCCTGAAGCGCTGTGCGAGACGTTCTAAGCATAGACAAGGATAAATGGGCGCAGCGTCGTATTTTTACGAAACCTGCAGCAAGCCCTTCAAGTAGTCACCGAACCCACCCTGGGCGCGGCAATCCAGGCGTGCGCTGGTGATCACTTGCGGGGAATGGCTCCAGGCGATGGACGCGCCGCAGCGCTCCAGGTTGCGCACCAATTGCACATCCTCATGACAGGCCAGCGGTTCAAAGCCACCGGCCTGCAAATAGGCGCTGGCACTGACGCCCAGGTTGGCGCCGTGGATATGCCGGTGCCCGTCGCGGGCTTCGTAGGCCTGGTGATAGCGAATCTGCGCCGCCGCGTCGAAGCCTTCGCTCCAGGCGTCCACGGTCACGGTGCCGCAGACGGCGTCGCAGCCCAGCGCCAGTTGCGCCACCAGCCAGTCCGGGGCGACGCGGCTGTCGGCGTCCGTACAGGCAATCCAGCGCGCCCCCAGGTCCAGCAGATGCCGCGCGCCTGCCCCGCGAGCATGCCCGACATTGCGTGCCTGCACCGGCAGGCTGTGCACCCCGTGGGCGCGGGCAATCGCCGCACTGCCATCGTTGCAACTGTCGAGCACAACCAGGATTTGCACCGCTTCACCTTGCAACCCGGGATGGTTGGCGGCGATGGCCGCGGCCCTCAAACATTCGCCCAAGAGCGCTTCTTCGTTGTGCACCGGAATCAGGATACCGATCATCGCAGCCCCTCAAGGCTTGCCACCGAAGCCTCGTCACGACCCCACAGGTCGAGCAGAAAATCGTCTTCGTGGTGGCGGACCACCGCGTGCAGACCCAGTCGTCGCTCAAGCAGTGCGTGCACCTGTTCGGCGGTTTGCGGGCAACCGTCGATGCGCGGTCGCCAATGGCAAGCCAGCAGTTGGCCGTCCTCCGCCAAGGCCTCGAGGCAGCGGTCAGCCAGGCGCTCGAGATCAACGGCGTCAAGGTAGTAACAGAACTCACTCAATACGATCAGCTCGAATTGCCCCGCCGGCCATTGTTCAGGCAACCAGCGTTGCTCGATCTGCACGTTGGAAAACCCGGCGAGCCGTTTTTTCGCCAGCTCCACCGCCGCGCTCGCCGTGTCGCAGCACAGCAAGCGATCACAACGCGGCGCCAGTTCGGCGCTCAGCTCGCCATTGGCGCAGCCGGGTTCGAACACCGAGGCGTAGCGCGCCCGGGTCAGGACTGCCACGGTCAATGCACGTTTGCGTCGCTCATACCAACGTTGACGAAACGCCCAGGGGTCGTCGTTGCCGGCGAACATCTGGTCAAAATAGGGGCTTGTCACACTCAAACGAACACCACTTCAAAAGGTTGCAGCAAACGCTCCACCACATAGGGCGCGAGCACGGGCGGCAGACCGACCTGCGGGTCGCCCTCCAACTGGCTGGCGAAGGCGTGGATGGCATGGCGTTTGCGCGCCACACGTTCGGGCGTCAGCGGGATCTTGCGCGCACGGTCCCAAGGCACCATGCCATCTTCGGCGGTCGCCCAGTGCCAGGTCCATACAGGCAGTTCGTACAAGGTAGCGCCCACTGCCCGAGCGGCTTTCGCGCTGGCGCGGCCGACAGCCTCATGGTCGCAATGCCCGTCTTCACGCCAAGTGGCGAACACCACGTCGTCGGGCTTGAGGTAGCGCTGGATGAAGGCGGCCAGTTCTTCCTCGCGCTCGGCAACCTTGCTGTCGGTAAACCCGGCGCGCAGCCACTTCAAACTGTGCAGCGGCAAGCCCAGGCGGTGCAGGGCCTGCGCCGATTCCTGCGGGCGCACCACGCTCAGGCGTTGCACCGGCCACAGTTCGGAGCCCGGATGGCTGGCGCTGCCGTCTGTGACCGAGATCAACTGAATGGGCCGGTCCAGGGCAGCCAGGCCCTGCAGCAAACCGCCGCTGCCGAGCACTTCATCGTCCGGGTGCGGGGCGATGATCACCGCGCGTCGCCCCTGCGGTACCAGTTGCTCGACGCTGATATGCGGCAGTTCAGCCAGGCGCGACGACGTTTGCCAATAATGCAGCGGCGTGCCCTGGCCAACAATCGGGTTGGGTTTCATAATTGCCACCTCCCTGACGGCTCGCCCGCCACCTGTTCGCCCAGGGCGGCCAGGTCGCGTTCGGCATGACTTTGACGTACATACACCGGCAAGTCCGCCATCAATTGGGCAAAGTGCGGGTCCTTGCAGTAAGGCCCGGCCCCCACGGCGCGCCCGACATGATGGATCACCTGCTCGACGGTTTCCTCGACGCACGCGCGCACTTGTTGGGCCAGCAGCCGGGCATCGGCGGTCGGTGCCCGGTCGACCTGCTCGGCGCTGGCGCGCAGCACGCAGGCCGCACTGTTGAGTGCGCTGTCCACCGCGCCCAGATGGGCCAGGGCGTGGGGCTCGGGATGCTTGGCGCACTGCTCGCGCAGCACTTCGGCCAGGCGCTGCGCCGCGCCATACCAGCACGCCGCAATGCCGATGCCGCCATGCCAGAAGCCCGGTCGCGCCAGGTAGTCGCCCGGGCCGCCCACCGCAAGGCCGCGTGCCTCGTTGAAGACGATCTCTACGCTGCCTGTGGCCGCCATGCCCACCGCACTCCACCCTTCATCGGTGACGGTGACGCCGGGCTGGTCCATTGCCACGGCAACCAACTGCTGGCGATCTTCTTCATCCCACGCGGTCAACAACCCGTGCGAGACAACGGAGGCCCCGGAGCACCAGGCTTTACGCCCATCGACGATCAGCCGTTGGCCGTCACGCCGCACCCGCGCCCTGGCGCTCGGCGGCTCGGCGGCCCACATCCCCCAGGTGCTGCCCAACGGCGGCAGCGGGCTGTCGAGCTCGGCAATGATCGCCAGGGCGTCGGTGTGGCCTTCGAACAGTTTGCACAAGCGCAGGTCATGGCCGGCGACTTGCGCCAGCCCGCTGTAACGCTCCAGCGTCTGGCCGCTGCCGGGCAAGGGCAGCTGGTCCAGGCCTTCTTCCTGAAGGTCCTTTAAGGCATTACCCAGGGCTTGCGTATTGGCATAGCCCCGGTAGCCGGAAAGGAATCCGTGCAACGCCATGTCACACCTCGTCGTCGTGATGCAGTTCAAACAGTAGCAGCGAGCGGCCGGTGGCGGCGTACTCGTGCTCAAATTCAAAGCGCTCCTGGCCACGCACTGCCGGGTCGTTGGTATCGAGCAGGCAATTCCAGTACTCGCCCTGGGGCACCGGTGGCAGACGGAAATTGACCATGTCGTGATGGGCATTGACCACCAGCAACAACGTCGCGTCGGCGCCGGCACGGCGAATCCCGGTTTCCTGGGCGCGGCCATCCATCAGCATGCCCAGGCAGCGGCCATTGCTGTCTTCCCACTGCTCGGTGGTCATTTCATTGCCATCCGGCGCCAGCCAGGTGACGTCTTTTACGCCGATATCTTCATTGTAGTCGCCGACCAGGAAGCGCCCACGGCGCAGGATCGGGTACGCCAGGCGCAGCTTGATCAAGCGTTTGACGAACTTGAGCAGGGCCTTGCCGTCGTCGTCCAGGTCCCAGTTGACCCAACCGATCTCGCTGTCCTGGCAGTAGGCGTTGTTGTTGCCATGCTGGGTGCGGGCGAACTCGTCCCCGGCCACAATCATCGGCGTACCTTGGGCCAGCAGCAGGGTGGCGAAGAAGTTGCGCATCTGGCGCAGGCGCAGCGCGTTGATTTCCGGGTCGTCGGTAGGGCCTTCGGCGCCGTGGTTCCACGACAGGTTGTTATTGCTGCCGTCCTGGTTGTTCTCGTCGTTGGCTTCGTTGTGCTTGTCGTTGTAGGACACCAGGTCATGCAGGGTGAACCCGTCATGAGCCGTGATGAAGTTCACCGAGCTGTAAGGCCGGCGCCCACGGTGGTTGAACATCTCGCCCGATGCGGTCATGCGTCCGGCGAAGTCCGCCAACTGGCCGTCGTCGCCTTTCCAGAAAGCACGCACAGTGTCGCGGAAACGGTCGTTCCATTCCGCCCAGCCCGGCGGGAAGTTGCCCACCTGATAGCCGCCGGGGCCGCAGTCCCAGGGTTCGGCGATCAGTTTGAGCTGGCGCAGGATAGGGTCCTGGCGGCATGCCACGAGGAAGCTGTGACGTTCGTCAAAGCCGTCGCGATAGCGGCCGAGGATCGTGGCCAGGTCGAAGCGGAAACCATCGACGTGCATCTCGGTCGCCCAGTAACGCAGGGAGTCGGTGACCATCTGCAGCACGCACGGGTGACTCAGGTCCAGGGTGTTGCCCGTGCCGGAATCATTGATGTAGAAGCGCTTTTCGTCGGGCATCAGCCGGTAGTACGAGGCGTTGTCGATGCCGCGCATGGACAGGGTAGGGCCGCGCTCGTTGCCTTCGGCGGTGTGGTTGTAGACCACGTCGAGGATCACTTCGAGCTTCTGCTCATGCAGGTGCGCGACCATCTCCTTGAACTCGGCGATCTTGCCGCTCGCCAGGTAGCGCGGGTCGGGGGCAAAAAACGCGATGCTGTTGTAGCCCCAGTAGTTGGTCATGCCTTTTTCCAGCAGATGCTGGTCGTTGACGAAGGCATGCACGGGCAACAGCTCGACCGAAGACACCCCCAACTGGCGGATATGCTTGAGCACGTCATCTTCCATCAGCCCCGCGCAGGTGCCGCGCACGGATTCGCCGACCGAAGGATGGCGCATGCTGATGCCGCGCAGGTGGGTTTCATAGATGATCGTACGGTCCCATGGCACGCGCACCGGCTGGTCGTTGCCCCAGGTGTGTGCCGGGTCGATGACCTTGCACTTGGGCACGAAGGGCGCGCTGTCGCGCTCGTCGAAGCTGAGGTCGTCATCGGGGTGGCCGATGGTGTAGCCAAACAGCGCTTCGGACCATTTGAGTTCGCCCACCAGTTGCTTGGCATAGGGGTCGATCAGCAATTTGTTGTGGTTGAAGCGATGGCCGTTTTCCGGGTCGTAAGGGCCATACACACGGTAGCCGTAAATCAGCCCGGGGTGGGCGTCGGGCAGGTAGCCGTGGAAAATCTCGTCGGTGTATTCGGGCAACTCGATGCGTTCCAGTTCCACTTCACCGGCATCGTCGAACAGGCACAGTTCGACCTTGGTGGCGTTGGCGGAAAACAGCGCAAAGTTGACGCCCAGGCCGTCCCAGGTGGCGCCAAGCGGGAAGGGCAGGCCTTCACGAATCCGCGACGGCTCATGGTCCGGCGTGGTTGAGGCTTTATCGGGTTGGCTCATGGTGTTGCTCCTGCAAGGGTTCTTTTTTCGGGCCGAACGCGGCCGTACTGACAGTTATTCAGCGTATGACGTAGATAGATAAAGGCCCCCTGACGGCAATGTTCTCAGGGGGCGCGGCGATCGATAAGCTTAGGGTTTGGGCTTTTTCGGTGCTGCGGGCTTCTTTGGCGCAGGCTTGGCGGCGGCAGGCGCCGCAGGCTTGGCTTTGGGTGCAGGCTTGGGCGCGGTCTTGGGCTTGGCGGCCGGCTTGGGCTTGCTTGGCGTCAATGCCTCGGCTTCGGCCAGCTTGCGCGCCATTTCCCAGTGACGAGCATCTTCACCGTGGGGTTTGCCTTCGGACTCCCAGATCTGATGGGCCAGTTCGCGGATGCGTTTGTCTTCATTACTCATCACACACTCCTCAGAAAATGTTCAGCTTTCTTGAATATCGGTATTGATAAAGACATTGACCGGGAAATCCCCCAGGGCAGCGCTGATCAACAGCTCCTTGTCTGGTGTGACTGCGCTTGTTTGAAAAAGTCCCTTCCAGTTTTGTGTTGTGGCGGCGAACGGTAATTTCACCCGTGTATCGCCCCAAACCTGGGCAGGAATCAGGGGCTGCAGCGCATTTTCGAGCAGGCGCCGGGACCAGCGTGGCACCACCACCAGCACGTGTTTGCCCTGCAGTTCGCGGCAGAACGCAACGACATGATCGGCCTGTGGCCCAACCACCTCCAGGGCGGTGTAGGCGCCGTCGCTGAACAGCTCGACGTTGGCCTTGCGCAAGACCAGTACCTGCGCGATCACCGCCTGCTTGATACGCCCGTCGCGCCAGCTGGACAGCAGTTCACCGATGTCCGCCGGGTTATCCAGTGCGCGTTGCCGCGCCTGGAAGTCCACCGGACGCCGGTTGTCCGGGTCGACCAGACTGAAGTCCCAGAACTCATCGCCCTGGTACACGTCCGGTACACCGGGCACGCTCAGGTGAAGCAAAGTCTGCGCCAGCCCATTCAAGGCGCCGGCGGGGGCGATGGCCTGGGCCGCGTCGGCAAGCGCGTCGCGCAAGGGCTTGCCGGTTTCACTGAGCAATACGCGCTGCAGAAACGTCTCGACGCCGCGCTCGTACGCCTCGTTCGGCGCGCTCCAGCTGCTTTGCAGCTTGGCTTCGCGCAGCGCTTTCTGTTGCCACTGCCAGAGGCGTTGTTGATACGCCTCAAGGTCGGGGTTCGGCTCCAGCGGCCAACTGCCGAGCAGCACTTGATAAAGGATCAGTTCGTCGCCGGCCGATGGGCTGTCAGGCGTCTCGCGCAACGGCGCGGCCAGGCTGCGCCAGTGTTCCACCTGTTCGGCATACCAGGGCGCGCATTCGCTCAACACCGCCAGGCGCGCGCGGGTGTCTTCGCCACGTTTATGGTCGTGGGTGGCGGTGGCCAGCAAGTTATGCGGAAACGTCTTCAAGCGCTGCTGGTTGGCCCCATGAAAATCGGCCAACGGCGCGCTGAACTGCTCGGTGCTGAAACCCACGTCGTTACGCGACAGCAACACGGCCGAGCGATAGAACGCCGTGTCTTCCACGGCCTTGGCCGCGGCGGGCGAGGTCAGTTGCTGGAAGCGCACACAGGCATGCTTGAGCATCTTGCGCTCGCGGCCCAGCGGGCGATTGCGCCACGGTTGACCACCCAGCCATTTCTCCAGGTGATCGAGCACCGGCCAGTCGCCCTCGTTCAGGGTACTGCGCGCGCCCTCCATGGCCTGTTGGAAGACCTTGTCGTCGGCTGCGCTGCGCCCGCGAGCACTGATGTAGGTGCGGTACACCGGAAAATGCACGATCAGTTCCTGCAACGCCCGGCGGATCGCGCCCAGGGTCAGGTCGCGGGTCATCACGTCGTCGCGGGCCACTTGCAGCAGCGCCTGGGCGACGCTTTCGAAGTCGCCGCCCAACGAACCGTTGAGGATTTGCTGGCGCGCCAACCGTGCTTCGTCCATAAACGCCGACGGCCGTTCGCTGTGGCGCGACCACAACTCGGCCAGCGGCGCGAAGCCGTCCGGGTGATGCTGCATCAATGACAGTTGGTTCATGAATTCGTAGCCGGTGGTGCCGTCCACTTGCCAGTCTTCGCGCAGGGTCTCGCCTTCACCGAGGATTTTCTCCACGAAGATCGGCAAATGCCGCTGCGGCGACAATGCATCCACCCGGCGCCGCAGCTTGCGGCAATAACCGCGTGGGTCGGCCAGGCCGTCGATATGGTCGATGCGCAGGCCATCGATCAGGCCTGCGCTGATCAACTCGAAAATCTTGCCGTGGGTGGCCTCGAATACCGCCGTACGCTCCACGCGCAGGCCGCCCAATTCGTTGACGTCGAAAAAGCGCCGCCAGTTGATGTCGTCCGCCGCCGTGCGCCAACTGGCGAGGCGGTAGGTCTGCTCCTCCAGCAGTCGATGCAGGCGCTCGAAGCCCTCAGGCGTACGTCCGTCGAACGCGGCGAGGCGCTGTTCGATGGCGGGCAATACCTCACTGGCCCGCTCGGCCAGTGCCTGTTTCAGCCAGCCGGCTTCGGCGTAGGCGTCATCCTGGTACGCCAGGGCGGCGAAGCGCTCGGCCAGCGGCTTGAGCGGCTCTTCGTTGCCCAGGATCAGCGCATAGTCCCTTGGGCAGATCGGGAAGCGATGTTCGTAGTGCTCGACGTAAAACGCACCCTGCGCCGCGTCGAACTTCAGCACCAGGCTGCCGCTCTGCAGCGCTTCGCCGTAATCGCTGCCCAGGAACGGCATCAACAGCTGGCCCTTGAGCAGGGGGTCGGGGGAATGCCATTGAATATCGAAGAATTCGCTGTACGGACTCAAGCGTCCCCATTCCAGCAGGTCCAGCCACCAGGGGTTGTCGGCGCCGCCCACGGCCATATGGTTGGAGACGATGTCGAGGATCAGGCCCATGTCGTGTTCGCGCAACGCGGCAACCAGACGCTGCAACGCGGCGTCGCCGCCCAGTTCCGGGTTGACACAGGTGGGGTCGACCACGTCATAGCCATGCATCGATCCGGCCCGCGCCTTGAGCAGGGGCGAGGCGTACAGGTGGCTGATGCCCAGTCGGGCGAAATACGGCACCAACGGCACCGCATCATCCAGGGTGAAGCCTTTATGAAATTGCAGGCGCTGAGTGGCGCGCAGGGGCAGTGCTTTCATCGGTCACGCTCATAGGCTTGGTTGCGCGCGACGGCCAGCAGCTCGAGGCGGCGCGCGGCGCCGGCATTGTCGAGCAGGCTGGACGCTTCGCCGGGCAGGCGGCGGCGCCAATTGGGGTGGGTGTCGGTGGTGCCGGGCAGATTGGGTTGTTCTTCCAGGCCCAGCGCATCCTCCAGGGGCAGCAGCAACAGCGGCGCACGGGTGTGGCCAAGGTAGCGCACGCTGGCATCGATCATGTGGTCGGTGTCGTTGCGGATCTCATCGACGAAGTTCTGCGGGTCCTGGCTCAAGGCCTGGCGCAATGCCTGGCGTTCGCGCAGCCGGTGTTCGCTCCATTGATCCACGGTCGGCGCATCGATCAGGCCCAGCTCGATATTCCATTCGATGTCGCGGCTGTGCCACCAGCCGTTGAGGGTCGGCAAGTCGTGGGTGCTGGTGGTGGCCAGGGCGTTGTCGGGCCAGTCGAGGATAGGCCTGAACTGACCGTCATGATTTTGCTCGAACAGCAGCACGCGCATGCCCAGAATTGCCCGGCTGCTGAGCTTTTCACGCAAGCCGTCAGGCACGGTGCCGAGGTCTTCACCGAGCACGATGGCCTGGTGGCGATGGGATTCGAGGGCCAACAGCCGCAGCATGTCGTCCACCGGGTAATACAGGTAGGCGCCTTCGCGCGGCGAAGCCCCGTTAGGGATGACCCACAGGCGTTGCAGGCCCATCACATGGTCGATCCGCAGGCCGCCGGCGTGGGCGAAGTTGGCCCGCAGCATTTCAATAAAGGCACGGAACCCGTTGCGTTTGAGCCCCTCGGGAGAAAACGCGGAAATACCCCAACCCTGGCCCGCACGGTTGAGAATGTCCGGTGGCGCGCCAACAGTGAGGTCCGCCAGCAATTCATCCTGGCGACTCCACGCCTGGCTGCCACCGCCGTCGGCCCCCACCGCCAGGTCGGCGATCAGGCCGATGCCCATGCCGCTGCCACGCGCGGCCTGTTGCGCACGCTGCAAACTGCGCGCGATCAGCCACTGGGTGAAGGCGAAATAGCCGATTTCATCACGCTGTTCTTCGGCGAACTGTGCCAGCGCCGGGCTCTGCGGTGTACGCCAGTCCTCTGGCCATTGGCGCCAGTCGAGGTCTTCTCCGGCAGCGGCGCGCAACGCTTGCACCGCTTCGAAACGGCAGTGGTTTTCCAGGGCTTCGCCGCCTGTCTGGCGGAAGCTCTGGAAGTCGGCATGTTGCGGATGGTGGCCGTGGCGGAAGTCGTCATACAGGGCGCGCAGCAGACGCTGCTTGGCCTTGGCGGCGGCAGGCCAGTCGATCAGCGTGAGCTGTTCCAAGTCATGCAGTTCCTCGGCCAGGCCTGTGGCCTCGATCGCATTGCGCACTTCCCGTTCGCCCAGGATGCATCCCGGTGAGGCATACAGGCTGTTGAGAAACAGCCGGCTGGAAGGCGAGTAGGGGCTGTAGCGCTCGGTGTCGGCGCTGAACATGGCATGCATCGGGCTGATCGCCAGGGCATCGGCCCCGCGTTCGGCGGCCGAGCGGGCCAGGTGCTCAAGGGCCAGGGTGTCACCGAAGCCACCGTCGCCGAGGCGGCGCAGCGAGTAGAGCTGGGCGCTGAGGCCCCAGGCGCGGGCGGGGTTGGTGTCCACCGCTTCGGCGACGCTGTAGCACTGCACGGGGGCGACGGCGAGGGTGAAGGTCTGGCCGTCGATATGCGCCTGATGGTAGCCGAGGGCGATCACGCCGGGCAGCACGGCATCCCCGTCCAGGCGCAGTTCCAGGCTTTCACCCGTTTCCAACTGCACGCGGCACGGCGTGTCCGGTGCAAAGAAACGTGCCAGGTCCAGGCCTTCTCCGCTGTCGACGGTCATCAGCGGGGGCAGATGCTTATCCTGCTGTACCTGTTCCAATTCCTGCAGACTGGCCTCGATCTGCGCCTCGGTACCGGCCGGGTGACCCAGCCCCTTGAGTACGGCGCGCAGGGCGTCGGGCTTCACATGTTGCTGGCGACCGTTGGCATCGATCCAATCGACGGCCAGACCTGCGCGGCTGGCGAGTATTTCCAGATTCGCTTCGCTCAAAACTGTTCTCCAGCAGGGGATAAGGACGCGCGTGCGCTGAAGGGCGGCAGCTGCGCCGCCGCAGGGTCGGCAGGCGTTTGAAAAATCACGTGAGACGAAGCCTGCTGGTCGACGGGCTCGGCGCTCAGGTTCAGATCGATTTGCAGCACGCTGCCATTACCCAGGCGCCAGCGCGCGGTGACGGCGCCGTCAGCCAGCACCTGCGCGCCCAGGGCCACGCTGCCGGGCAGATGGGGCACCACATATTGATGGCGCAGGCTCAGCAAGTGACGATAGAACTGAGAGTGCTCGTTTTCCGCCAGGGTTGGCCTGGATTGCAGGAACGTCGTCAAGGCGTTGGGGTCAGGGATGCGTTCGCGCTGCTCGGGGTCATGAAATGCGGCGAAATCGGCAAACTCGTTGCGTCTGCCCTCACGCACGGCCTCTGCCAGTTCGCCGTGATGGTCGGTGAAGAACAGAAAAGGCTCGGCAGCCTTGACCTCATCGCCCATGAACATCAGCGGGATCATCGGCGACAACAGCAACAGTGCGGTCGCCGCCTTCAGCGCCTGGGGCGGGCACAGCTGGTGCAGGCGTTCGCCCAGGGCGCGGTTGCCGATCTGATCGTGGTTCTGTAAAAACGCCACGAACGCGGTGGGCGGCAATTCGCCGCTGGGTTCGCCGCGTGCATGGCCGTGGCGGGTGGTCTGGCCCTGATAGATAAAGCCTTCACCCAGGCAGCGCGCCAGTTTGGCCGTGGGCTGTTCGGCGAAGTCGCTGTAGTAGGCAGCGGTTTCGCCAGTGAGCAGCACGTGCAGTACGTTATGGAAGTCATCGTTCCATTGCGCGTCGAAATCATGTTTGAGCAGGCCGGCCTGATTCAGCTCATTTTCCAGCACCAGCCACACGTGGCGACCGGTGTCGACCTGCTGGCGTACCCGCTGCGCCAGCTCCTGGAGGAAGCCGGGGTTGTCGATGGCGTGCACGGCATCCAGGCGCAGGCCGTCAAAGCGGTATTCCAACAGCCACATGAGTGCGTTATCGAGGAAGAAATCCCGCACTTCGCGGCGCTCGAAATCAATCCCCGCGCCCCATGGCGTGTGCACGTCTTCCTGGAAGAAACCCTTGGCGTATTGGCCCAGGTAGTTGCCATCGGGACCGAAGTGGTTGTAGACCACGTCGAGAATCACCGCCAGTCCGTGCCCGTGGGCGCTGTCGATCAGGTGCTTGAGTTGTTCGGGGGAGCCGTAGGTGGCTTGAGGGGCGTAAGGCAGTACGCCGTCGTAGCCCCAGTTGCGCTCACCGGGGAATTGCGCGAGGGGCATCAGTTCGATCGCGGTCACGCCCAGTTCGGCCAGGCGCGGCAAGTGCTTCTCGACTTCGGCGTAACCGCCCATGGCGCCGACGTGCAGTTCGTAGATGACTGCCTCGTGCCAGGGGCGGCCCTGCCAGTGGCTGTGCTGCCATTGATAGGCAAGTGGGTCGACCACGCGGCTCCAACCATGCACATCCAGGGCCTGGGCCCTGGAGGCGGGGTCGGGAACCTCCCGTTCCCCGTCGATATTGAAGCGATAAAGTGTCCCGGCGGGGCAGGCTATTTCCACTTCGAACCAGCCATCTGCCTGGGGCAGCATGGCGATGGATTTCCCTTCCTGCAATTCAACGCTGACATAAAACGCGTCTGGCGCCCACAAGGCAAAACGCGTGTGTTGCGCGTCCAGCATCAGTGCGCCGTGGGGCCAGGTTTCCAGAGTCCGTAACGGCATCTATGAAGACCTCTCTTGATTATTTAGTCGATTTCCCCAGTGCTTTAACCACCAGTTGTTCGTACAGCTCGGCGTAGGGTTCCACCGCCTGCGACCAGTTGAACGGTTGGGTCATGGCGCGGCTGCGCATGGCGTTGAGCAGGCCGGGGAAGGAGAACACCTTGAACGCGCGCTCCAGGGCGGCCTTGTAGCTGTCGACGGTGGATTCGTTGAACAGAAAACCGGTCACGCCGTCTTCAATGGTGTCGGCCAAGCCACCGGTATTGCGCGCCACCGGCAACGAGCCGAAACGCTGCGCATACATCTGGCTCAGGCCGCAGGGCTCATACCGCGAAGGCATCAGCAGGAAGTCGCTGCCGGCAAACATGCGGCGGGCGTCGGTTTCGTTGAAGCCGATGCGCACACCGACCTGGCCAGGGAAGCGCAGCGCCAGTTCGCGCATGGCCTGTTCCTCTTCCGGCTCGCCACGTCCGATGATCGCGATCTGGCCGCCGTTTTCGACGATGAAACTGGCGACCGCTTCGGTCAGGTCCAGGCCTTTCTGGTAGACCAGGCGCGAGACCACGGCAAACAATGGGCCGGTGGAGTCATGCAGGCCGAACAACTCGCGCACATGGGCGGCGTTGATGGCCTTGCCTTCCCAGTCACCGATATTGAAGTTGTGGGTCAGGTGCGTGTCGGTCGAGGTTTCCCAGCTTTCGTCAATGCCGTTGGGAATCCCGCTGAGCAGGCCTTGCTGGGTCTTGCTGGCGAGGAAACCATCCAGGCCGCAGCCGAATTCCGGCGTGGTGATTTCCTGGGCGTAGGTGGCGCTGACGGTGGTGATATGGCTGGAATACGCCATGCCGGCCTTGAGAAACGACATCTTGCCGTAGAACTCCATGCCTTCCTGTTGCAACGCATGGGGAGGAATGCCCAGTTCGGGGGTGCAACCCAGGCTCACCACGCCCTGATAGGCAAGGTTATGAATGGTGAACAGGGTCGGTGTGCGTGAACCACGCCAGTGCATATACGCCGGAGCCAGGCCCGCAGGCCAGTCGTGGGCGTGCACCAGATCCGGGCACCAGTGGATTTGCGCCAGGTTGGCGGCCATGTCGGCGGCGGCCAGGCCCAGGCGGGCAAAGCGGATGTGATTGTCCGGCCAGTCGCGGCCATTGTTGGCGCCGTAGGGTGTGCCTTCGCGTTCATACAGCTCGGGGCAGATCAGCACGTAGATAACCAGGCCATCCTTGAGGTCCATGCGCCCGATCTTGCACGGCGGCAGCGCGGCGTGGCCACCCAGCTCGCCGATGATGTGAATCGGGTTGTCGCTTTCCATCACTTGCGGATAGCCGGGAATCAGCACGCGCACATCGTGCAAGTGAGCCATGGCGCGGGGCAGGGCCGCCGACACATCGCCCAGGCCGCCGGTTTTCACCAGGTCGGCGAACTCGGAAGTCACAAACAGCACTTTCTTTCGGTTGGGGTTATGACTGGACACCGGCCGCACCGTGTTGAGGTCGACAACCAAAGAGGTCGACCCGCCAACTGGCTGACTAACACGCTCTCCCTGAATACTTGCTGCGGCACTGATCATAATTCTCTCCAACGTGTTGGTTAGCTAATGGCCCGCTGCCATTGGCTCGATGACCGCTTCCTGCGGCCAAGCGCACAAGCGCACGACAATCTGGCAAGGCGTATGCCAGTTGCACGGATAACTAAAAAGATTGGATGGACGGGCATGTAGCGTGAATCGCGGAGTGCTCGCCTTGCCTTAAAACTTGACCAAGGGCCGAGTTGAAAAGTTTAGTTTTTTTGCGGGGTTTTTGTTTTGGAAGGGACCCATCGGTCATGAGTCTAGGCCAGATCCTGGAGCCTGTCGGGTTTAAAAGGCATTTTTGTAGGACAAAAAACGTTTAACCTTATGCTTGCTGAGGCCCCGATCCAAATGTGGGAGGGGGCTTGCCCCCGATGGCGGTGGGTCACCGCTATTGGGCATAGGTATCTACACAACTCTGTAGCGCCCAACCGTAACCACGATGCGAAGCGAGTCGCTCTTGATCTTGATCTGCTTCTGATCTTGATCTCAGGCGCCCCGTTAAACCACGCTGGCCGAACGCAGGCTTGAATCCGTGGGTAACCCGGCAGGACGCCGGGTTAGCCGCACTGGGCCAGGGATGGCCCATTGCGGCGGCCCACGGATTCAAGCCTGCGTTCGGGCACACCGAGCATGAGCGAGGTGCCGAGTGGTGGGGCAAGAGCGTTTTGCTTACTTTTGCGCTTTTCAAAAGTGAGCCGCTGTAAAAGCGGAACCCATAGCAGCCGTTACCGCAGAAACGGATATGTACTCGGTCTGATCCAACATCTTGGCCGGCCCTGAGACCGCCATCGGGGGCAAGCCCCCTCCCACATTTGGATCTCGGAGCGTCAGGTAGATACGCGTTAGCCCCTCGCCACAGGTGCGGTGTCGCACCAAAATTGTGTAGATACTTATGGCCATCGGGGGCAAGCCCCCTCCCACACAAATCAACAGCGTATGCCAACATTGTGCACTTGGGCATTGTCATTCAATACATGCACTTTATTGGTGCGTCAGCCGAGCGCTCGAAGGGGCGCGCCGTTGGCCCAGGCTTGAATATCCTCGATCATCTGCTGGTAGAACTGTCGGTAGTTTTGCTCGCTGACATAACCGACATGGGGCGTGGCCAGCACATTGGGCAAGGAGCGGAACGGGTGGTCATGCGGTAGTGGCTCCTGGCTATACACGTCCAGCGCCGCGCCGGCCAGTCGCCCATTGCTCAGCGCATCCACCAGTGCCTGCTCATCCACAATCGCCCCGCGCGCCGTGTTCACCAGGCGCGCGCCGGGCTTCATCCAGCCCAACGCCTGCGCATCGACAAGGCCGCGGCTGCGCTCGCTGAGGACCAGGTGAATGGTCAGAATGTCAGCCTGCTCGAACAGCTCGCGCTTGCTGACCCAGGTCGCTCCCGACTCAGCCGCCCGTTGCGGCGTAAGGTTTTCGCTCCAGGCAATCACGCGCATGCCGAATACCTGGGCAAATTGCGCGACTTTTTGCCCGATGCTGCCCAGCCCCAGAATACCCAGCGTCTTGCCATACAGATCGCCGCCCAGGCCGACCTGCCACTCGCCTGCGCGCAGGGCGTTGGCTTCGGCCAGCAGGTTGCGCGTGGAGGCCATGATCAGCGCCCAGGTCAGCTCCGGCGCAGCCTGCTTGTAACTGTCGGTACCGCACACCTGGATCCCCAGCGCCTTGGCGGCAGGGATATCGAGGGCGGCGTTGCGCATGCCACCGGTCACCAGCAACTTGAGCCTGGGCAGGCCCTGCAGCAGGGCCTGGTCGAACCGCGAACGTTCGCGCATGACGCAAATAACGTCGAACCCTTGCAGGCGCTCGACCATGGTCGCGGTGTCGGCGGGGTAGCCGTGCAGAAAGTGCACCTGGCCCAGGGGCTCGAGTACCGACCAATCCACCACGCCACTGGCCACTTGCTGCCAATCATCGATCACTGCGATCTGTAGCGACATGCACGCGTACCCCGAAAAAGGTTAAAGGGCCTTCAAACCCTGCAACAGCGCGGTATGAAACCGCGCCGGTTCTTCCATCTGGGGCGCATGGCCCAGGCCGGGAAACTCCACCAGGGTGGCATGGGGAATCAGCTTGGCCACCTGTTTGCCCAACACTTGATAATTGCCGATCCGCGCCTTGACCGCCGGCGGCGCCAGGTCCTTGCCGATGGCGGTGGTGTCGCTGGTGCCGATCAGCAGCAGGGTGGGCACTTGCACGTTCTTGAACTCGTAGTACACCGGCTGGGTGAAGATCATGTCGTAAATCAACGCCGAGTTCCAGGCCACCCGAGTGTGCCCCGGGCCCTGGTTCAGGCCGGCGAGCATGTCCACCCAGCGCTCGTATTCGGGCTTCCAGCGTCCGGCGTAATAGGTGTCGCGCTCGTATTTGCGCACGCCGTCGGCGCTCAGCTTCAGCTCGCGTTGATACCACTGGTCCACGCTCTGGTGGGGTACGCCCAGGGCCTTCCAGTCTTCCAGGCCGATGGGGTTGACCAGGGCGAGTTGCTCAGTCTGTGCCGGGTACATCAAGGCATAGCGCGTGGCCAGCATGCCGCCGGTGGAGTGGCCGAGCAGCGTGGCCTTCTGGATCCCGAGCTTTTCCAGCAACTGGTGGGTGTTGAGCGCCAGTTGCTGGAAGCTGTACTGGTAATGCTCGGGCTTGCTGGAGGTGCAAAAGCCGATCTGGTCCGGCGCGATCACGCGGTAACCGGCGTCGCTCAAGGCCTTGATCGACGCCTCCCAGGTGGCGCCGCAGAAGTTTTTGCCGTGCATCAGCACCACGCTGCGCCCGTTGGCTTTGCCTTTGGCCGGAACATCCATATAGCCCATTTGCAGGCTGTTACCCTGGGACTCGAAGTGGAAGCGCTCAACCGGGTAGGGGTACTGGAAACCCTCGAGTTCAGGGCCGTAGGTGGCGGCAAACACCGGCGCGGCGCTGGCCGTGAGCAGGCCGGCGACGCACAGGTCACGGATCAAAGGCATGGTCATAAGCTCCGGGAAAGACGTTCCGGATGCTGTTTGGGCAAGATTAACGGGGGATTAACAGCCAGTGCAGGGTGATGGCGGCCAGCACGGCGTAGCGCAGCGCCTTGGCCAGGGTCACCAGCAACAGGAAGCGCCACAGCGGTTCGCGCATGACACCGGCCACCAGGGTCAGCGGGTCGCCAATGATCGGCACCCAACTGAGCAGCAGGGTCCAATGTCCCCAGCGCGCATAGTGGCTGCGCGCCTTGTCCAGTTGCCGTTTACTGAGCGGAAACCAGCGCCGCCCCTGGAAGCGCTCCGCCGAACGCCCCAGCAGCCAATTGACCAGCGAACCCAGCACATTGCCCAGCGTGGCGATGCCCAACAGCAGCCACACGCTGTAATGCCCACTGAGCAACAGCCCGACGAGCACGGCTTCCGACTGCAAGGGCAGCAACGTCGCCGCGCCAAAGGCGGCCACGAACAGTCCCAGGTACGCCGTCAACATGGCGCAGGGACTCGTTGCACAGGGGATTTCATGGTGGGTCTCGGAAAAGTCGCGGCATTGGACCGGAAGGCTGTTCAGTTAAGCGTATACGGCCCCGTAGGAGCGAGCTTGCTCGCGAAAAACTCACAGGCGCCGCGTTCAATCAGGAAGCACGCGTTATCGTTGACGTTTTTCGCGAGCAAGCTCGCTCCTACAAAAAGCATTGGGTCGGGCATTTTCCCTGAAACGGGTCAGTTAAGCGATAGAGCGTTCAACCGCTGAAGGTTTCCAGGCGATCCTTGAGGCGGTCCAGCGCAATGCCCGAGAGTGCGATCAGGCGTTCATGCAAGGTCGGCAGTAGCAGTTCGGTCTCATAGGTCAATATACGTTTGAACAGCGTGCCGCCCTGTTGCACATGCAGGACGAAATGAATGCTGCCGTCCACCGCCAGCGAGGTGAACACGGTCTTGAACTCGCTGGGGTAACAGGCGATTTGCACGCGATAACTCATCGGCACGCGGATGCCCAGCAGGTCGATAACTTCGGTAAAGCGCGCGCCGGCCGGCAGCGAGCCGCGCGTGCCGGTATCGGCGCTCAGGGAGGAGGGGTGCCATTCGTGCCAGCGGTCGGGCTGGGTCACATAGTCGTAGACGGTCTCGACCGGTGCCAGGATGAACCGCTCCTGGCTGATGCGCTCCAGGCGGATCGACTGCTCAGTCGCGGGCATGACACACCTCCTGTGTGACGAGTGTTAAACCAGAAGTTGTCAGAATAGTCCGACTCCCGCGCTGTGCACGGGAGTTTTCCGGCCCGGATCAGCGCACTTTGAAGCGTCCCATCAAGGCAATCACCCGGCCATTGGCCTCCAGCAGGCTTTGGGTATTGGTTTCGGTGGCGTGACCGCTTTGTACCAGCTCTTCAACCATTTGTCGGATCTGCACCATGCTGCGGTTGATCTCTTCGGTCACTGCGCTCTGCTGCTCGGCGGCCGTCGCGATCTGGGTGCTGAGGTTGTTGATATGGCTGACCGAGCCGGCCATTTCATCTAGGCCGGTGTTCACCCGCGCCGTGGCATCCGCCGCCGACTGGCAACTGGCTTGAGTGTTTTCCATGGCGGCTACCGACGAGCTGACGCCCGTGGTCAAGCGCGCCAGCATCTCGTTGATCTGCGAGGTACTGGCCTGGGTGCGTGCGGCCAGTGCGCGTACCTCATCGGCCACTACGGCAAACCCGCGCCCTTGCTCGCCGGCCCTCGCCGCTTCGATCGCGGCGTTGAGCGCCAGCAGGTTGGTCTGGCCGGCGATGGCGCCGATCACGCCGAGGGTTTCGGTGATGCGCGCGGCATCCTGGCGCATGTTCTCGACGGTGTGGGTCGCGCTGGCCACTTCACCGATCAGGGCGCTGACGCTGGTGGACGCTTCGCCCACCACCACCCGTGAACGGTCGGCATGCTCGTTGGCGCGCTGGGTAAAGGCCGCCGTTTCTGCGGCGTTTTGCGCGACCGTGTCGGCGGTGGAGCTCATCTCGGTGATGGCGGTCACCGTCTGGTCCGTCTCCGAGGCGTGGCGCAACAGGATCTGGTTGGTGTGCGCCGAGGTGTGCTGCAACTGCTCAAGGCCCGAGGCCATGGCGCCGGTGGCCTGGGTCACTTCGCCGATCATGTTTTGCAGATAGACGATAAAGTGGTTCACCGAGTGGCCGATGGCGCCGAGTTCGTCTTCGGCGCGGATGGTGATGCGCCGCGTGAGGTCGGCATCACCGGCCGACAGCGCGTCGATATTGCCCTTTAGCGCTTTCATGCGCTGGACCAGTTGGCGAATCGCATACGCCGCCAGCAGTACCAGCAGGATCACCATCGGTACTTGCAACAGGGCCAGGGTGCCGAGCACATCATTGCGCTGGGCGGTGATCAACGAAGTGGGCAGGGCGGTCGCCAGGAACCACGGCGTCCCCTCGATCGGGCGCATGTAGAAGGTGCTGGCCACGCCCTGGTTGTCGAACTCGGCGCGTTGCAGGGCCTGGTCGCGATGGGCGAGGGCGGTGCTGACCTGGGCGGCGAACGCCGACGTGCCGGTCAGCTCGCTGATATTCTTCAGCACGATCGGGCCGCTGATGCGCGAGCTGTTGCTGATGATCTTGCCGTCGCCTTCGACGATCAGCATCTGCCCGCCGATGTCTTTTTCCTTGCTGGCCACCAGGTCATTGAAGAAACCCAGGGTCACGTCGATGGTCGCCACGCCATAGGCGGCGCCGTCACGCTGGATCGCCATGGCGCAGTTGGTGCGCGGCTCCTGGCTGGCATCGTCCTTGTAGGCCGCGGCCCAGGCGCATTGGCCACGGGGTGAGGCGAGGCCGCCCTTGTACCAGCTCTGGTCGTAATAGTTGGGTGCGGGGTCACTGTTCCAGAAGGTGTTGACCGCCAGCTTGCCCGAGGCGTCACGGTGCCAGAATGTGCTGTGCTTGTTACGTCCGGGCGTGCGCTGGTTGGGCAGCGGCCAGATACCGCCGCCGAACACTTTCAGCTCGCCATATTGATCCACCAGGCCGGGCAGGACCTTGTCGATGGCATCGCTGTCGAGCAAGGGAATAGTCTGGGTGATGGTGCGTTGCTGGGCCTGAACCTTGTTCAGTTCGCCCTGGATCTGTTCGGCCACCTCGCCGATGCGGTTGAGTACTACCTGCTCTTCGGTGTATTGCAGCTTGGGCGCGACCAACTGGCCGATACCCACGACGGTCAACACCAATAACACCAGAACGAACAACACCAGAAACAGGGTATAGCGGGCTTGGATGGAGCGCAGTGGGGGCATGGGGTCGTCCTTACGAAGCGTTATTGTCGACGCGGCTTTGTTAGAGCTTCGTAGGGCTATCGGCCCGGACCGGGGGAGCTTTAGGTACGTGCGTGCAAGAAAGTGCCGGCGCCGTCGGGCGGCGCCGCCTGCTCAGATCTCCAGCATGGCCATTACGTCCTCGGGGTAGCGCATGCCCGCTGTGGCGTGCGCCGGGAAGATCGCTGCCAGCGCCGCCCGTTCGGTCGCGGTCAGGCTGATCGACACGGCGGCCACATTCTCCTCCAGGTATTTACGTTGCTTGGTGCCGGGGATCGGCACGATGTAGTCGCCTTGCGCCAACACCCAGGCCAGCGCCAGTTGGCCCGCCGTCACGCCTTTGTCCGCCGCCAGCGCTTGCACCTGCTCGACCAGTTGCAGATTCTTCGCAAAATTCTCACCCTGGAAACGCGGGTTGAAGCGGCGATAGTCCTCGGCGCCGAAATCCTCCGGGCGCTTCAATGCACCGGTCAGAAAACCCCGGCCCAGCGGGCTGTAAGGCACGAAGGCGATGCCCAGGCGCTGGCAGGCGGCGAGGCAGCCATTGTCTTCCTGATCGCGGCTCCACAATGAATATTCGCTTTGCAGGGCGCTGATGGGGTGGACCTTGTGCGCCCGTTCCAGCGTGGCGGCGGACGCTTCGCTGAGGCCCAGGTAACGCACCTTGCCCTGTTGCACCAGCTCGGCCATCGCGCCGACGGTTTCTTCGATGGCCACCTCGGGGTCGATGCGGTGCTGGTAGTACAGGTCCAGGGTGTCAATGCCCAGGCGTTGCAGCGTGCCGTCGATGGACGCGCGCACGTACTCGGGGCGCCCGTTCACGCCACGCAGCGCCGGGTTCGCCGGGTCGCGCAGGATGCCGAACTTGCTGGCCAGGAACACCTGGTCGCGCTTGCCGGCGATGGCCTTGCCGATCAGCTGTTCATTGGTGTGGGGGCCGTACATGTCGGCGGTGTCGAGAAAATTGACGCCCAACTCCAGCGCCCGGTGCAAGGTGGCGATGGCCTCCGAGGAGTCGGTGCCCGGTGCGTAGAAATCGCTCATACCCATGCAGCCGAGGCCGATGGAGGAGACGTGGGGGCCGTTGTGGCCGAGTTGACGAGTGCGCATGGTGAGGCTCCTGTGGATGAGGCATCCATTGTCACGCTCGACAAAACCTGGATAAACCGGCTAAAAGCACTATCACTGTTTGGAAAATCTAAATAATTGCCGGGAGCTTACCGTGGACCGTTTCAATGCCATGCGCGTATTCACCCGGATTGTGGAGTTGGGCGGTTTCGCCAGGGCGGCGGACAGCCTGCAACTGCCGCGCGCCTCGGTGACGATCCTGATCAAGCAACTGGAGGCGCATCTGGGCGTGCAACTGCTGCAACGCACCACGCGCCAGGTCAGCCCGACCCTGGACGGCGCGGCGTATTACCAGCGCTGCGTGCAGTTGCTGACGGATC
Source organism: Pseudomonas orientalis (assembly GCF_002934065.1). Classification (NCBI taxonomy): domain Bacteria; kingdom Pseudomonadati; phylum Pseudomonadota; class Gammaproteobacteria; order Pseudomonadales; family Pseudomonadaceae; genus Pseudomonas; species Pseudomonas orientalis. The sequence goes on from NZ_CP018049.1 coordinate 2,694,375, forward strand.
TTGAGGAAACCGAGGCGGTGTTTTCCTCCCGCCGACAAAACCCGCGAGGCACGCTGAGCATTGATATGCCGTCGGGCATTGGTCGTCTGATCGTGATTCCGGCGCTGCCGACGTTCACCGCGCTCTATCCGCAGATCGAGCTGGATATCGGGCTCAACGATCGTCCGGTGGATTTGATTCGCGAGGGGGTCGATTGCGTACTGCGCGGTGGCCTGGCGCTGGACGACTCGCTGGTGGCGCGTCCGCTGGCAATGATGGACCAGTTGACCCTGGCCAGCCCCGCGTATCTGCAACGCATGGGCATGCCCGCAAGCCTCGACGAGCTGGCACGGCACCAGATGATCGAGTATGTCTCCAGCGCCAGCGGCAAGCGCTTTGGCCTGGAATTCCAAGTCGGCGGTGAACTGCGCACGGTCAACCTGGCGAAGGTGGTTGCGGTGAACAGTTCCGACGGCTATTTCGCCGCCTGTGAGGCCGGCTACGGGCTGATCCAGGCGCCGCATTATCATGCGCTGAAGCAACTGGCCGAGGGCACGCTGGTGGAGGTGCTGCCGCAGGTGGCTGTACCGAAGATGGCGCTGACGGCGCTGTACCCGCCGCATCGTCAGCTGTCCCAGCGGGTGAGGGTGTTTGTCGACTGGCTGGTGGCGCTGTGCGCGCAGCCGGGCAATGGGTTGCGCCGCTAGGTCTGCGCCCGGCGGTAGGCCCCCGGTTGTTGCCCGGTGACTTTATGAAAGGCCCGGGTAAACGCCGCCACCGATTGATAACCCACCGCCAGGGACACATCCGCCACGGTCTGGTTCGTCTTGAACAACTGACAGGCGTGGCGCATGCGCATCATCAACAACACCTGGCCGGGTGACTGTCCGCACAGCTCATTGAAGCGTTTGAAAAACGCCGAGCGCGACAGCCCGGTGCAGGCGGCCATGCTTTCCAGCGTCCAGTTCTCCTGCGGGCGTGCAATCAACTGTTCCAGCAAACGGGAAAATGCCGGTTGCCGGCCGAGTGCCGCCAGGCCGCCCAGTTTGCTGTTATCGAGCACTTGTTGGCGCAGCACATACAGAAACAGCAGATGGCACAGGCGTTCGAGCAAGGCCTGGGAGGGCGCGGGCAGGCGTTCGCATTCCTGCAGGATCAGTGCGAACAGATTGCGCGCGGCGGTCAACGACGGGTCGCCGGCGCGCAGGATGATCCAGGCGGGCAGGCTGTCGACAATCATCGCCGAGAGCCCCGACTGGAAATGAAAGAAGCCGCAGACCAGACCCACCCCATCGGTGGCACTGCTGTCCAGAGGCAGCATCGGACGGCGCGGGCATTCTTGCGCGCCTGCTGCGCTGTCCGCACCGGACAGCCGGTATTCGAGGTCACGCAGCAGGAACACGGCATCGCCATTGTTCAGGTACTCAGCCGGTTGGCTGTCGATATGCAGGCAGCACTCGCCTTGCACAATCAGATGAAAACTTGCCCGGGCCAGGCCATGGGTGCTCGCGTGCCAGTCGCCGCAGTAGCGGCCCACGTGAAACAGGCTGGTGTTGAGTTCGAGGCTGTCTAATAACCAATCGACAAGTGCACTGGACGAATTCATCTAATGAAAAGACTCTGGAGCAAGTAATCGCGACTTTAGCCTATTGAGGGGTTTTTTTATAACCAACAGACTGGCGTTATTCACTCATCAGGAGACCACGCCATGTCCCGTGTCCCGCTGCTCACCCCTGAAAACGCGCCGGAGGCCGCCAGGCCCTTCCTGGAAACCGCGCTGAAAGGCTCGGGGTTCATTCCGAATCTGCTCGCCGTACTGGCCAATGCGCCAGCGGCACTGGAAACCTATATCACCGTCTCCGCCCTGAACGCCAAGTCAACCTTAAGCCTGGCTGATCGTGAAGTGGTGCAACTGATCGCCGCTACCAACCACGGTTGCGACTTTTGCGTTGCCGGGCACACCGCGGTGGCGCGTAACAAGGCCAAACTGCCGGAAAACGTCATCGAGGCGCTGCGCCAGCGCGGTGAATTGCCCGATGCGCGCTATGAGACACTCGCCGCGTTCACCCGTGAGGTGATTGCCACCCGTGGCGATGTCAGCGATGCCGGCTATGACGCGTTCCGCGCCGCCGGCTACAGCGAAGGGCAGGCGCTGGAAGTGATTCTGGGAGTCAGCCTGGCGACGCTGTGCAATTTCGCCAACGTGTTTGCGCGTACACCGTTGAACCCGGAGCTGGCGCACTACCGTTGGGAAAAGCCGGCCAACTGAATCGCTGCTGATCCACCTGTTGCAAACAAGGAGAAACACCCATGCTTGACCCGATCTTGAGCCGTTGGCTCGATGTTCAAGCGCAGGCCCTGGACGTGGGCAGTTGCGATCCACAGGAAGTGCTGCCGCGGCTGGCAGAGGCCAATGTATTGCGCATCGGTGTGCCCAAAGCCCTCGGCGGCCTGGGCGGCGATGTGGCGGGGGCGATGGAAGCCATCGCCAATATTGCGAGCCATTCCCTGGCGGCGGCGTTCGTCTGCTGGGGCCAGCGCTCCTTTATCGAATACCTGCTGCAAAGCCCCAATGCGCGGCTGCGCGAGCAACTGCTGCCGGACTTGATCAGCGGCAAGCTGGCCGGTGCCACGGGGCTTTCGAATGCGATGAAGTTTCTGTCCGGCATCGAGACGCTGCAGATCAGCGCCGAGCCCACTGATCACGGCTGGACCCTCAACGGCCGCCTGCATTGGGTGACCAACCTGCGCAGGAACGGTTTCGTTGCCGCTGCGGCCATTGAACACGCCGGTGGCGGCGCGCCGTTTATCCTGGCCATCCCGGATTCCGTGGCCGGTTTGCAGCGCTCCCACGATCTGGAGTTGCTCGGGTTGCAGTCGAGCAATACCGCTGCCCTTGGCCTGGAGGGCGTGGAGCTGAGCCGCGACTGGCTGCTGCACGAGGACGCGCGCCAGTTCCTGCCCGCCGTGCGCCCGGCGTTCCTGGGTTTGCAATGTGGACTGTCGATCGGGCTGGCGCGGCGCTCCCTGGCGGAGGTGGCCCATCACTTGGGCGCTTCGCGCACGGTGTTACGTGAAGAACTCGAAGCGCTGCGGGTGACCCTCGATCACCTGGTCACTGAACTCAAGAAGGGCCTGTTGACCGGGCGGTTCGCCGCCGAACCGGTGCCGTTGTTCAAGCTGCGCATTGCCCTGGCGGAAACCGCCGCCAGCGCTGTGCAGCTGGAGTTGCAGGCCAGCGGTGGCAAGGCTTACCTCACCGCCCATGGCAGCGGCTTTGCCCGGCGCTGGCGCGAATCGGCGTTTGTGCCGATCGTCACGCCGAGCCTGGTGCAACTGCGCACCGAATTGCAGCGCCAGGCCAACCTATGAGCGCGACGGTGATGACGGCCCGGGATGTGTGCCTGGGGTATGCCGGCGGCCCGGTATTGCAAGGCTTCGACCTGCAGTTGCAGCCCGGTGAAGTGGTGTCGATCCTCGGCCCCAGCGGCGTGGGCAAGTCCAGTCTGTTGCGGGTGCTGGCCGGTTTGCAGGCGCCCCAGGGCGGTAGCGTACGCGTGCTGGGTGAGCCTTTGAACGGCCCACATCCACGGGTGGCGGTGGCGTTTCAGGACCCCAGCCTGCTGCCGTGGCTGAACCTGGAAAAGAACGTCGCCTTCGGCCTGGATTTCGCCCGCCAACCGCAGTTGAGCGGCGACGAACGCCGCCAGCGTGTCGACCACGCGATTGCCGCTGTCGGCCTGGAACATGCCCGTCATCAGTTCCCTGCGCAGTTGTCCGGTGGCATGGCCCAGCGCACCGCGTTGGCCCGCTGCCTGGCCCGCCAGCCACAGGTGTTGCTGCTGGACGAGCCCTTCGGCGCCCTGGATGAAGTGACCCGCGCGGACATGCAGCACCTGTTGCTCAGGGTCAATCGCCAACAGGGCTCGGCGGCGGTGTTGATCACCCATGACATCGATGAGGCCTTGCTGTTGTCCGACCGTATCCTGCTGCTGGGTAACCGCCCGGCACGCACCCTGGGCGAATGGCGAATCGATCTGCCGCAACCGCGTGAGGAACAGGTCGACGCCATCGGCGCGCTGCGCATCGACATTCTTAAAACCCTACGGCAGGCGAGCCGCCCTCAACCCAACCCCCTCGAACTGCTGGAGCCTAGCCATGTGTCTGGATGATCTGACCCACTCGCGCCGTGACTTTCTCAAACTCTCTGCGGTGCTCAGCGCCGCCGGCGCCTTGCCGCTGCTCAGCAGCCTGCAGGCGCGTGCCGCCAGCGAGCCCGACGCGCCGGTACGCATCGGCTACCTGCCGATCACCGACGCCACGCCGCTGTTGGTCGCGCACAATAACGGGCTGTTCGACGCCGAAGGCATCAAGGCCGAACGTCCAGTGTTGCTGCGCAGTTGGGCCCAGGTGATCGAAGCGTTTATCTCAGGCCAGGTCAACGTGATTCACCTGTTGTCGCCCATGACCGTATGGGCGCGCTATGGCAGCAAGGTGCCGGCCAAGGTGGTGGCCTGGAACCACGTGGGCGGTTCGGGCCTGACCGTGGCGCCGGGCATCACCGACGTGAAGCAGTTGGGCGGCAAGTCGGTGGCGATTCCGTTCTGGTATTCGATTCATAACGTGGTGGTGCAGCAGTTGTTCCGTGACAACGGGCTGACGCCGGTAGCGCGTGCGGCGGGCGGCGCGATCGGCGCCAATGAAGTCAACCTGATCGTGCTGCCGCCTTCGGACATGCCGCCGGCATTGGCCAGCAAGCGCATCGACGGTTATATCGTCGCCGAGCCGTTCAACGCTCTGGCGGAGAACCTGAAGGTCGGTCGCGTGCAGCGCTTCACCGGCGACGTCTGGCGCAACCATGCGTGCTGTGTGGTGTTCATGCATGAGCATGACCTGACCCAGCGCCCGGAATGGTCGCAGAAAGTGGTGAATGCCATCGTCAAGGCCCAGGTCTGGACTCGCGACAACCGCGAAGAAGCGGTGAAGCTGTTGTCCAAGGACGGCCCGAACCGCTACACGCCGCATGCCGAGCCGGTGTTGAGCAAAGTGCTGGCGCCTGCAGCCGCCGATCGCGCCGGGTACCTGGCCGATGGCGCGATCCGCCACGCCAACTGGGACGAGCACCGTATCGACTTCCAACCTTACCCGTTCCCCAGCTACACCGAGGAACTGGTACGCCGTCTGAAAGACACCTTGATCGAGGGCGACAAACAATTCCTCGCCGAGCTGGACCCGGCCTTCGTCGCCAGCGACCTGGTGGATGACCGTTTTGTCCGCAACGCTATCGAAGCCGTCGGCGGCATGAAGACCTTCGGCTTGCCCGACGGTTATGCGCGCAACGAGGAGATTGGCGTGTGAGCAGCGGCAAAACCGTAGCGTGGCCGGGCTGGTTGCTCGGCTTGGGTGGCTTGGCGGGTTTGCTGGTGCTCTGGTGGCTGGGCGTCAAGGTATTTGGCGATGTGGATGGATTGTCCTCGCGCTTTTCCTTGGCGGCCACGTTCAGCAGCCTGTGGGAACTGCTGGGGCGCGGCGAGCTGTACCTGCATATTGCCGTGAGCCTCAAACGCATTTTTATCGGCTTGTTTCTGGCCCTGCTGGTGGGCGTGCCGCTGGGGCTGCTGGTGGGCAGTTCGCGTAACCTGGAGGCGGCGACCACCCCGGCGTTCCAGTTTTTGCGCATGATCTCGCCGCTGTCCTGGATGCCCATTGTGGTGATGCTGATGGGGGTGGGCGACCAGCCGATTTACTTCCTGCTGGCGTTTGCCGCCGTGTGGCCGATCATGCTCAACACGGCGGCCGGTGTGCGTCATCTCGACCCGCGCTGGCTGCAGTTGAGCAGGAGTCTGAGCGCCACGCGGTGGGAGACGTTGCGGCGGGTGATCATTCCCGGCGTGGTGGGGCATGTGCTGACGGGCGTGCGCCTGGCCATCGGCATTCTATGGATTGTGCTGGTGCCGTGCGAAATGCTTGGGGTCAGTGCGGGGCTGGGCTATTACATCCTCGATACCCGTGATCGGCTGGCGTACTCGGAACTGATGGCGATGGTGCTGCTGATCGGGCTGTTGGGCTTTGCGCTGGACGGGTTTGCACGGTGGTTGCACCAGCGCTGGGTGCACGCCGGTTGAAACCTTGAGGGCCTGCGTGCTACGCAGGCCCTCGTTAGACGCATGAGCCGGTTCACTCAGGCGCGAAGATTTGCAGGTCTCCGGTTATGTCGTTACGGGAAGTCATCGTGCCCTGCGGACCCGGCCGCGCGTCCGTGGAGTGGGTGCCGTAGCCGACCTTCAGGCCCGCTCGTTCATACACCCCGATGCCCAGCCCTCCGGTAGCTTCTGCCAGACCCGTAATGCCCTGGGTGGTATTGATGTGCTGACGCCCGACCAAGGCAATGACTTTGCCTTTATGCTTGTGCCGTAGCAGTTCGCGGGAGGCGTAATAGTTCATTTCCTTGAGCCGGCGTGTGTTGCGCTCCGTTTCGCTCAAGGCGGTGAAGGCACTTCGATCATGCCGATGGCGAGTCAGGTAAAAGTGGTCGAGTGGCACTACCTCGATGCCGTTGTCCTGAAATTTCTTGATCAGCGTCTGCAAATTCAGCGCCGGGTCGTCAGGCCGGTGTCCTGGTCCCGTATGGCCCATGCCATCGTCCTTGAGTCGCATCTTGCTATCGTAAACGACGCCCTCGATACCGATGACCTTGACGTTTTTGCGCTTGAACAGGGCGATGTGCTCATCCAGTGTGCGGAACGTGGCCAGGTGTCGGTGGTTTTCGCCAAATATCACGATATCCGAGCTGTCCAGGGCTTTTTCGATCAGGTCGGACACGGCCTCGTAGGGTTTGGTTTGAGGGAGGGTAGGGCGGGGCAGCGCAAGGTGTGTCTGCAGCGCTGCATGGCTTCGATTCATCTCCAGTTCGAAGCGGTCCTGCGTGGGTTGCCTGCGGCTCGGGGTGAAATGCGCTTCGTTGGGGGCGCCCCTGATGGCGTCGACGTACTCCTGCGTGGTGGGCGGTAAATGATCGGTTTTATGAACGATAGCGCCCGTTTGTGGGGCAACCCCATTTCGCCGCCCTTGCGAGAGTGAAACCTGGCCGGGATTTTTGTACGGATTCACCCGATGGTGTCGATGGACGTCGGCGCGTGCTTTGGAAGAGCGGCGCGCGTCGGGAGACGGGGGCATCAGCGTATGGGATGGTTTGAAGTCCTCCAAAGGCGGGCCGTAGGGCTGCATGTGGGTGGCGTCGAACGCATACCACTGCTCATTGTGTTTGACGGCGCTGGCGTTCACCGTGGTGCCCGCCACGTTGGCCGCCCCTGTGGCGGCAGCGTCATAGCGTGCGCTGGCGGCGACCAGCGCCGGTTGACCAGCCGTTCCCCTGAGGGTGCGCAGGCCATCTCGCGTAGCGCTTGCGCCCTCATAGGCCAATTTGCCGGCCCCCAGGAACAATTCGCCCGCGCCGTTGAACGGATTGAGCTCCTTGAGCAAGGGGGGAATCATGATTTTGGTGACTTTGAGCGCCTTGCTCAGGGTGGAAGCAGTCGTTCCCAGCACTTTTCCTGCTTTGGCGGCGGCACCAACGCCTGCGGTGATGAAGCCGAACATATCGAAGGCGACATCGTTGATGCCTTCACTGTAGTTGCCGTCGTTGAAATTGACGATGGCTGAACGCAAGGGAATCAAGTCCAGAAAGGCATTTCTCAACGTTCTGGTCTGTTCAGCTCGGCGCTCTGCAGACGTGGTCCCGGCGGCGGCTTTACCCCGTGCAGGGTTGTCGAGGTCCAGTGCCCCAAGAATCGACTCGGCGATGTGATGGCTGCGCGGGCTGGTAAACATATAAGGCGCAGAGGCCATGCCGGACTGCTCCTCGTCGAGGCTGTCGCGCTTGTAGTTGTCCGTGTCGACCCAGGTGAGCAAGGGATTGGTCGGCAGGTAACTGACGAACGTCCGCATGCCATCGACCACCTTGCTTTTGTCGATATCCGGGAAAAACTCCTCCACCTTACTGACTTCATCCGAGACATATTCCGGAGCACGCGGCACGGTTCGGTGGTTGATGTTGTGAATGACGCCTTTCTCAGTATCGAACTCATACTTGGACACCTTGCCGTCTTTCTCCGCCGTCACCAGTATTTTCGGGCTGGTATGAAACAACATGGGATCGGTGAACGGAAGGAGACTGACTCTGTAGCTTTTCTCCTGGTAATACTTGAGTTTCCCCGTGCTGAGGTTTTTTTTATCCTCGGGCGCAAGTTGACTGAGCGCATTGAGAACAGAAAGTTTTTTGACGGTTTTATGCTGAGCGGTGGCCTTTGCAAAGGCTTCGTTGAAGGCCCGTGGAACGTTGAAGTCCGGGCTTTTGGTGAAGGCGATAAGCGTATCGATATCAACCCCGCTGGCGCCTTTTTTGATACCCCAGCGCCCATCCATGACCACCCCTTCCATGACGATCTCAAGCAGCGAATAAGGCTTGCCGGGTTTGGGGGGCAGGCTGTTGGAAAGTCTGGAGTAAAGTTTTTCATCGATCGATGTGCTTTGCCCGAATGTCTTTTCCAGTAGCGCCCGCGCCATCTGTTCGCGGTCGGGCATCGGCGTGTCCGATAACGCGCAGGCTTCTTGCAGTTTCGCTTGCTGATGGGTGAAGGCCGCTTGTGCCTGGCTGACTTCATCCTGGCTGTACAGCGCGTCGTCTTTGGCTTCGAGGATATTATTGGCCACCCCCCAGTCCAGCAATGCTGCTTTTTGTGCGGATGCGGGAGCCGGACTGAGAGTGCTTGCCATGATCATCACTTCGGCGAAGGTCATGTTGGCTACCCTTCCAGGTGCCTGGGCCTCGATCGCGGCAGTGGCGATGCACAGATTCGCCCAGGCCTGGCTGCCGTAAAGTACATGCTCGGGAATATCTTTAACCAGAAATTGCGGCGCTGTGCGCATCAGCAGCACATGCGCGGCGGTTTTGGCCAGGGCAGGCGATGTTCTTTCGTTGTCGATCAAGTGCTGGCGCAGCGCCGCAACGAGGGTGGAAGGCGGCTGGAACCAGTGGCCTCTTTGCGCCAGATCGAAGTCGGCCGGGCGGTTGCGATGGGGGGTGGTGATGGACTCCGGATCGAGTCCCAGATGGATGACCGCCAAGGTGTAATCGTTAACGCTGTTTTCGGTGGCAATGCCATTCATCTCGGTTTGCATGGCCAGCCCCAGCGCTTGACCAGCCGTGGAATTCACAAGGGTTTCCAGGGTTTTGACCGGGTCTTCCAGCGTTTCGACAGACAGTGGCTGGCGCCTCAGCAGGCAGTCCAGCACGCCGAGCCGGGGGCTTTCCTGTTCGTCGTTGGTGCGGCTGAAGTGTTCGATGGCGGCGGCGCGCAGCGCTGGCTGGTCTTCAAGACGCAAGGGTACCGGCCAGGACAAAGCGCCAGCGAAGTTACCGAACGGGTGTTGCCGGGCTCGTGCTGAGGCGGTTTGCGCCAATGACAGCAAGGCATCGCGGCTCGTTGGTATTGCAAGGCCATTTTCGCCGATGAATGTTTCAAGACTGACGGATTTACCGGGTTCCAGTATGTAGGGTAAGTAGTGAGCGGAGCTTGGGGAAACATTCATCGGCGTTTGTTTCAAGTACGCTGATACTTCCCGCGCCGATGGGTTTTCCGGCAGTTGTTCAACGGCGTCGTTGAGTTTTTGTGCCAGGTACTTCCAGTTTTTCCGATTCTCCAGCTTCCGAGCGAAGACCTCGCTGCCACTTGCCTGGTCCAGGTGATCGAGCAGCAGGTCGGTGCGCGCCCACAGCGCATGGGTGCCGTCGAAATGCGCCGCCAGTTCGGCGGTTTGCGCAAGGTTGTCCAGGGTTTGCGGAAGGCGCAGGGGCTCGGCAATCGTCCTGACGCCTTGCGCCTGGTTTTGCGTGTGCAAAAGGTTTTGGGCCTGCTGCTGTTGGCGTTCCAGCAGCTGCGGCAGGCCTGTTGCAATGACATCGTCGGCGACCGGAACCAGGGTTTGGCTGAGCTGATTTTTCCAGTCGCATGCCAAGCTCTCTTCGACTGTCAGTGGCAGGCTCTGCATCAACTGTCGGGCGCTGTCGGGTTCATCGCTGATGCGTTGGCGCAGGGTTTCAAACGCCTTGCCTGGGCTGTCGAACGCCTCAAAACCATCGCGGGGGGTATACAGCACTGCCAGGCCTTGTTGTTCGCTGGGCGGTAATGTCCTGTCCGCATCGGCCGTGTCGAAGCGACGCAGCGCGGATGAGCCGTCGCTGCTGGTGATGATAAAGGCGCCTGCCAGCAGGGTGCCGGTGGGCTGCGGCGTATCGAGCCTGAGCGGATACACCCCCGGCCGCTCGCCCTCTTTCATGGCTCGTTCGCGCGCTGCCAGGGTAGGGTGCTCAATGGCCGTGTCAATCAGCGTCTTGGCAGCCGGTTTCAGCGTGCCGTCTTCCACCCGCAAGGCCGCCAGCGTGGACAGCATTTCCCGATGGGTGCCCAGCAGTTCATCCTGCGCGGACGCGAGGTTGTCTGCGTCAGCACGGGGTTCGGTCCAGAATCGCGCAATGCTCGAAGGCCCCTGCTGGTCGATGCTCGGTTGCCGATCTATCAGCGCCTGGATCTTCTCACTCAGTACCTGATATTGGTTGAGCAGCAGGCGCTGATCGGTGATGTGCACGCCGTTCAGCAGGGCTGTACGAATCGCGCTGACGGGGCTGATGCCCGCCACGTGAGCAGGCGTTGGCGTTTGCGACGATGCGCTGACAGGTCTTGTATCAGGCGTGTGTATGTCGCGAGCAGCAACGTCCCGGCGCAGGCGGGGGTGGGCGATACCTATAGGCAAGGGGTGTACTCCAACAGCGTTGGCCCATGCTTCCTGACGACAATTGGGGGGAATCTTTCCTTGGTGGGCTCGCAGTATGTGAGATGCGGACCTTGGATGGTTCCGACAGATGCGGGGAAAGAAATTTATAAAAATGTGCCGCTCGTTTGCCGGTAAGGCAAGCGCGCGGCCGACGCAGTCAGCGGCGCTCGTATCCTGGGCCGCCGCCATAATGATGGTCATGCCAGCCGCCACCCCCACGCGGGAAAAAGAAGCAGCCGCTCAGGGTCAACATGATCAGCAAGGGGATCAGCAGGGCGATTCGGCGCAGCATTTCTACATCCTCCGGGGTATTCACAAGATCGAACGGGCGCGGAACGAGCCAAAGCTTTTCATCGCCTGTAACATGAGACCTCGCAGTCCCCGGTCCATCCCCGTTTCCGGGTATGTGCTTGGCATGCGCGGCGATACACAGTGGATACATTCTTAAAGGTGCAGGAACTCGTCATGACCCAAAAGCAACGTCTGAAATATTCGATCCTGATTGCCCTGGCCGTTCTGGCCTCGATGTTCGGTCTGTCCTACCTGCAGAACATGGGCGTGATCAGCGAAAAAACCTTCCAGTACCTGGCGATTGCGATTGCCGTGGTGGTGGTCGTGATCAACGGCATCATGCGTCGCAAGGTCAAGCCCCACTTCTGATGAGCCTGATTCAGACGCGTCCTTCAAGCACTTTGGCAGCCTCTTCATGGAGGCTGTAGCTCTTGTCGGCATTGAGGGTGATCACGCCCTCGCTGCACAGGCGCTTGAGCACCTCGCGCACGCTGAGAAACGACAACGGGATGCCCAGCTCCAATAAATGGCTGTGCACACCGCGCACGCCCAGGGTGCGCTGGTTGCCGGCAGCAGTGAGCAGGGCGTCGATGACCTTCAGCCGAATCAGGCTGGTACGCAGGCCGAAACACTTGAGCAAATGGCGTATGCGCTGGTTGCCCTGCTGTTCCGGCGTCTTGCCGAACCCTTGTGGACCGTTACCGAACGTGGCCTCGGCGGTTGATGAGTGTCCATCCGTGGGCGCTTGTGGGTTGTACATGCAAAAACTCCTTATCAGAGCCTGATCAGGAAAATGATGGTGCTCTTATTCAATAAGACGAACGAACGGGCAAAATCATGAAGTGCAGGATGTAGAAAATGTGTCGGTATCGGGTTTGTCACACTGCGCTCACCCGGAATAAACCCATCGCGCGGCTAAATTATTCCCGGTGGGTTGCGTCCTAACGGTGGGGCAGTTGTCCCTATCGAGGGATGTTCAATTGACGGTGGAGTCGGCGTGATTATTTCCAATGGGTTGTCCAGGGTATGCGTGGCAGGGATGTTACTGGGTTTGAGCCTGGCGGCATCGGCGCGCGAGCAGGTGGCGCAGGCGTCGGCGGAGATTCGGCGTACCACTTATGGCGTGCCGCATATCCGTGCCAACGACGAACGCGGCCTGGGTTTCGGCATCGGTTACGCCTATGCCCAGGACAACCTGTGCCTGCTGGCCAATGAAATCGTTACGGTGAACGGCCAGCGCTCGAAGTTCTTCGGTCCCGAGCAGGCCACCCTGGAAGAGCGCAACAACCTTGCCAGCGATGTGTTCTTTACCTGGCTGAACACGCCGAGCGCGGTCGAGGCATTCTGGAGCGCGCAAACGCCGCAGATGCGCCAGCGCATCGAAGGCTATGTGGCAGGCTTCAATCGTTATCTGAAAGAGCAGGGCGCACCGGCGCAGTGTCAGGCGGCGTGGGTGCGTCCACTGGTCAAGGAAGACCTGGTCAAGCTGACCCGCAGGCTGCTGGTGGAAGGTGGCGTCGGGCAGTTCGCCGAAGCCTTGGTTGGGGCGACACCTCCGCAAGCCGTTGCCTCTGTACAGCCAAGCGTAAGGGCATTCGAACTGGCCGCTGCCCATCAACAGCGTTTTACCCTAGACCGGGGCAGCAACGCCGTGGCCGTCGGCCGGGATCGCTCCTTCAATGGGCGTGGCATGTTGCTGGCCAACCCGCATTTCCCCTGGGTGGGCGGCATGCGTTTTTACCAGATGCACCTGACCATTCCCGGCCAGCTGGATGTAATGGGCGCGGCCCTGCCCGGCCTGCCGGTGGTGAATATCGGCTTCAACCAGCATGTGGCGTGGACGCACACGGTGGACACTTCCAAGCATTTCACCCTGTACCGCCTGACCCTCGACCCCAAGGATTCCACCCGCTACCTGCTCGATGGCAAGTCCTTGCCCCTGGATAAAACCACGCTGATCGTGCAGGCCAAACAGGCCGATGGCAGCCTCAAGGATGTCACCCATACGGTCTACAGTTCGCAGTTCGGCCCCGTGGTGCAATGGCCCGGCAAGCTGGACTGGGACAATCACTACGCCTACAGCCTGCGCGATGCCAACCTCGGCAACGACCGCGTGCTGCAACAGTGGTACGCGATGAACCGCGCCGACAGCCTCCAGGCGCTGCAAACCTCGGTGCATACCCTGCAAGGCATCCCGTGGGTCAACACCCTGGCCGCCGATGACCAGGGCCAGAGCCTGTACATGAACCTGTCGGTGGTGCCCAACGTCAGTGCCGCCAAGCTCGCGCTGTGCAGCGACCCGCGTGCAGGCCTGCAAATGATCATGCTCGACGGCAGCCGCAGCGCCTGCGCCTGGGATATCGACCCCCAGGCTGCGCAAGCGGGGATCTTCCCGGCCGCCCAGTTGCCGCAACTGCAACGCAGCGACTATGTGCAGCACTCCAACGATTCGGCCTGGATGGCCAACCCCAAGGCGCCGCTTACCGGCTTCTCCCCGGTGATCAGCCAGGACAACATCGGCCTCGGGCCCCGTGCGCGTTTTGCCCTGCAACGCCTGCAATCCCTGGAGAAACAACCGATCACCGTCAGCGCCCTGCAAAACATGGTCATGGACAACGAGGTGTACCTGGCAAGCCAAGTCATGCCGGACCTGTTGGCGTTCTGCGCCAAGCACCTGGGCAACGATGCCGCCGCGCTGCAGCCCCTGTGCACCCGCCTGAAAACCTGGGACCAGCGCGCCAATCTCGACAGCGGCCTGGGCCTGGTGCATTTCATCAACCTGGTGGAGCACCTGCAGCAGATTCCCGATGCCTGGCGCGTCGCCTTCGACCCGGCCCACCCGCTGATCACCCCCAAGGGCCTGGCCATCGACCGCGCGCCCGTGGCCAAAGCCCTGCGCGAAGCCATGCTCGCTTCCAGCGCCGCTGTCGACAAACTCGGCGTGAAGCGCTGGGGCGACATCCAGGTCTCCGGCCAAACCCCTATCCATGGCGGCCCGCAGGAACTGGGCATCTACAACGCCATGCAAACCGTGCCCCGCGCCGACGGCAAACGCGAAGTCGTCAGCGGCACCAGCTATTTGCAAATCGTCACCTTCGACGACAAGGGCCCCCAGGCTGTAGGCGTACTGGCGTTCTCCGAGTCCAGCAACCCGGATTCAGATCACGCCAAGGATCAGACCCAGGCGTTCTCCGAGAAACAGCTGCGTCCACTGCCCTTCACCGAAGCCCAGATCAATGCCGACCCGCAGTACCAGACGCAACGGGTGAAGGAGTAGGGCGGGCACGCAACCCCTTGATGCCAATGCGAAATATTTTTGAAATCAAGGGGTTGCGGGCAAAAGCAAATAAGTACATAATGGCGCCCATCGAACGCAATGAATCATTAAAAACTTTAATGTATTCAATGAGTTAGGTGTGTTGGATAAGTTGCAGAGTAGAGGCGCGCTTCACAGAGCCCACTCAAGTTTGTATGCGATAAGTGCCGGCAACACAGGCATTGATCGTTTGAGGCCGAGTAGCAAAATGGTTATGCAGCGGATTGCAAATCCGCCTACGCCGGTTCGATTCCGACCTCGGCCTCCACTCTTGAAAACCCCGTAGATTAACGTCTACGGGGTTTTTTATTGTCTGTGAAAAAGTGGAAATCTTATCCGCTCAAGGATCAGGACTGAGAAAATCACCGCCGTCTGTAGGAGCGAGCTTGCTCGCGAAAAACGTCAACGATAATGCGTGCTTCCTGAATGAGCGCGGTGCCTGTGAGTTTTTCGCGAGCAAGCTCGCTCCTACATTTAGGGTTTGGCCTCGATAGCGGTGGGTCAGAAATACCTATATTGACTGACACGCCGCCATCGGGGGCAAGCCCCCTCCCACATGGGATCACCATTCGTCTGCCACCCGGCACTCTGCCTGCCATGCCGTCTCTGAATATCAAGCGCGGATATCCCGAGCGTAGGAACGGAGAACCAGCATGCATATCAACGAGAATGCCCCGGGGAACCTGTCTCAGCAGGACGTGACTCGTAGCACCGATAACGAAACCGGTCACGACCCTAAGCGTGATGAGGACAACATTCCGCTACCGCCGGACGACGAAGCGCCGCTGGAGGAGGATATGTCGGATGTGGACGCGGCCGATTCGGTGGCGAGTGAGCATCCGGATAACTAGTGATTGATTCAAGCTAATGAACCCGGCCTGGCCGGGTTTTTTTGCGGTGCAGAACGAGCCTGCCATCGTTTTTTCAAATCCAGAGTCCGTGGTTTTCGACGAATGACGTGTCTGGATCAAGGGTTCCAGCCTTTAAACGGTTGTCACGAACGCTTCAGCCGACTACCCTGAAATTGTTTGTATTGTTACAAACAATTTCGGTGTGACTGTTTTCCGGTCACACGGCTTCAGGATGAGGAACGAAAAATGTTTTCACACGAAGGTACCGCGCTAGAGCTTTTAACCCTGGTTTTTGGCGTGACGGCTTTACTTCTGGTGATCTGGTTTGTCCACCACCAATACGAACTCAGGGCGCGAAAGCGTGTAAAAAAACAACATGCTGATGGCGGTCAGCATTCAACGCAACACCGCTGATTGGCCCAATGCAGCGCTGCGGCTGGTCTCACCCAGCCGCTTCAGATCGACTGATTCGCTGTTCTTTGACTTCATGCGCATAGGCTTCAAGACGTTTCTGCTGGACGGCCAGCAGGGCGCCTATTTTCACCAGCAGCGCCGCTTGCTTGCCCGCATTGCCGGTGGCCGCCATGGCCTTCAGTTCAACCACCGACCAGCCGATCACGGCGCTGGCATCCTCAAGGTCGTAGAACAGTTCCTGTTGCGCAGTCCTGGGACCGCCGAGATCGTCTATCAAGCGTCCATCCTGGTTACGGGGAGAAAATCACAGGCAAAGAAAAGCCCGCGATGGGGGAGCGGGCTAAAAGGTGTTCATGTAGGAGCTGGGATAACTTTAGGCGTCCATCTGTGAAAGCTTCGTGAAACCCATGTCGTCAAAGTGTATTCCTCGATCCAGTGCCAGCTGTATGGGGCGATAGGCCGCGCAACCCTCTACTGTCGCAGGACATCAACCCCGCTTGGATGCCACGCCATGTTCATGTCCACCAGTCTTTTGTCGGCCTTTGTGCTGTTCGCTTTCGTGTCTTCAATCACCCCGGGACCCAACAACACCATGTTGCTGGCCTCTGGCGTGAATTTCGGCTTTCGCCGTTCGATGCCCCATGCGCTGGGGATCAGTATCGGCTTCATGGTGCTGGTGATTTGTGTGGGGCTGGGCCTGGGCGAAGTGTTCAAGCTGTTTCCCTGGGCTTACACGCTGTTGCGCTATGTCGGCGCTGCCTATCTGCTGTACCTGGCCTGGAAGATCGCCAACGCCGGCGGCATGGCGGACAGCGATGACGAACAGGGCAAGCCGATGACCTTCCTCGGCGCCGCGGCGTTCCAGTGGGTCAACCCCAAGGCGTGGATCATGGCACTGGGTGCGATCACGACCTATACGCCGGCTGAGGGCTACGTGACCAACGTGCTGGTGATTGCGCTGGTGTTTGCCGTGGTCAACCTGCCGAGTGTGTGCGTGTGGGTCGGCTGCGGCAGTGGCTTGCGCAGTGTATTGCGCGAGCCGCGCTGGTTGCGGGCGTTCAACTGGACCATGGCGGGTTTGCTGGTGCTGTCGCTGTATCCGATGCTTTTTGTGGGGTGACGCCCACTAGACCGGGGATATGGTCGCCAGCAAGCCGATGCCGATGGTCAACACCAGAAAACCGAACAGGAAAATAGCCATCTTGGTCATAAGGCCTCCAAAGGGAAGGGGGACGACAGGAATGTCGGATGGCGCCATTGTCCGCTTCGGGCGGTTTTCGATACAGAGGCAGATGGCGCGGAAAAAACCGTATCAGATGGCGCGCCAGCGCCTGGATCGCAGGTTTCAGGCGCTATAGGTTTTTGCTGATCAGCCGCCGGGAGTGAGACAGCCACCGCGTTTGCCCCTAAGATAGCGCCCACTGCATCAACAATAAGAGTGGGCCAACCCTCGATGGAAAGACGCCAGTTCAGCGGTGGCATGAAGGGTAAGAACCTGCGCTACCTCAATGACAATCCCCAGCAAACGGTCGCGGCCACCCGCATCGGCTTCCTGCTGCTCGAACACTTCTCGTTGCCGGCCTTCACCCAGACCCTCGATACGCTGGTCACCGCCAACCTGCTGCGCCCCGAGCTGTTCGCCACACGCACGTTCGGTTGGGACGAGCATGAGATCATCAGCGACCTGGGCTTGGTCATCCGTCCCGATGCGCGCCTGGAGCCGGTGGTGTTGCCGGACCTGGACCTGCTGGTGATCTGCGGTGGATTTCGCACCGAACTCAAGGCCAGTGAAGACTTCATCCATATCCTGCGCGCCGCTGCCGAACAGGGTGTCGGGCTTGCCGGCCTGTGGAACGGCTCATGGTTTCTCGGCCGCGCCGGGTTGTTGCAGGGCTATCGTTGCGCCATCCACCCGGAGCATCGTCCGGCGCTGGCGGAGGTGTGCAAGGCCGCGCAGGTGACCAGCGAGCCCTATGTGATAGACCGCGACCGCCTCACTGCTTCAAGCCCCTCGGGTGCCTTCCATATGGCCCTGGACTGGATCAAGAGCCTGCACGGCAAGGCGCTGGTCGAAGGCATCGAAGACATCCTCGCCTTCGAAGAGTCGCGCTACCGGCGTATCAAACCGACCGAAAACGTCTGCGTCAGCGCACCGCTGCGCGAAGTGGTCAAGTTGATGGACGCCAACCTGGAAGAGCCGCTTGAGCTCGACCAGCTCGCCGTTTACGCCGGCCGCTCGCGCCGCCAGCTGGAGCGCCTGTTCAAGGAACAATTGGGCACCACGCCGCAACGCTATTACATGGAATTGCGCGTCACCGAAGCGCGGCGCCTGTTGCAGCACACCGAGCTATCGCAAGTCGACGTGCTGGTGGCGTGCGGGTTCGTGTCGCCGAGTCATTTCAGCAAATGTTACAGCGCGTATTTCGGCTATCGGCCATCGAAAGAAAAAAGGTTGGTCAAATAATCTGCGCATTGCAACGTTTTCTCAGGGAGGACCAATGGACATTACGCTTCTGGACCGTTATCGCGGCAGCTTGCTCGGGCTTGCCTGTGGCGATGCGGTCGGCACCACCGTCGAGTTCATGCCTCGGGGCACCTTTTCGCCCGTCACCGATATGGTCGGCGGCGGTCCGTTCAACCTTCAGCCCGGCCAGTGGACTGATGACACTTCCATGGCGCTGTGCCTGGCCGAGAGCCTGCTGCGCAAGGAGGGTTTTGACGCAGCCGATCAGATGGGACGTTATCTGAACTGGTGGAAGTGGGGCTACTTGAGCTCAACCGGCGAATGCTTCGATATCGGCATGACGGTTCGTGAGGCACTGGCGTCATTTGAAAATAATGGCGAGGCGTTTTCCGGCTCTACGGACCCCTATTCGGCCGGTAATGGTTCGATGATGCGACTCGCGCCTGTGGTGCTGTTTTACTTTCCAGACCTTGCAAACGTCCGCCGATTCAGCGCGCTCAGTTCGCGTACCACGCACGCCGCCCAAGAGGCTATCGAATGCTGCCTGGTGCTGGCCGAGGCCATGAGCAGGGCCTTGAGCGGTGTGTCGAAGAACGAAGTGCTGCGCTTGAAAGATAGCGCGTTCTCGGCGCCCAAGGTCATGGCCATCGCCCGTGGTGAGTATCGCGACAAGGCTCGGGCAGACATTAAAGGTTCAGGTTATGCGGTCGCCTCGCTGGAAGCCGCGTTCTGGTGTTTCGAGCACACCACCAGTTTTGCCGAAGCGGTACTCGCCGCGGCCAACCTGGGTGACGACGCCGACACGACCGCCGCTATCGTGGGGCAGTTGGCGGGTGCACATTATGGCGTCCATGATATTCCCATCGGTTGGCTGGGCAAGCTATGCCTGCACGACGATATCCAGGAGACCGCCGATGCATTATTCGCGGCCTCCTCGAATCAGTCCTGTTAGGGGCTTTATCAAAACCGTTCCAATCGATACGCCTGCAATCCAGGCACTTGCGCGCCGCCTGCCAGCGCGGCGATTTTTTCCGCCGTCACCGCCGCCTGGGTCAACCCCAAATGCTGATGACCGAACGCAAGCAACACCTTGCCATCGCACACCCGATCAATGATCGGCAATGAGTCGGGCAGCGACGGCCGGAACCCCATCCATGGCGTGGCTTCGTCAGCATTCAAGGGCTGGTGGAACAGCCCGTTGGCCAAGCGATGCAACTGCCACGCCCGCTGCATGTTCGCCGGGCGCTCCAGGCCGGCGAATTCCACGGTGCCGGCCAGGCGCAAGCCATTGGCCAGGGGCGTCATGATGAATTTGCGCTCCAGCGAGGTGACGGCGAAGGGCAGGCGCTGGTGTTCGTGGGGCAGCATCAGATGATAGCCACGCTCGGTGTCCAGCGGCACGCGTTTGCCGGTGAGGGCGGCAGTCAGCGCCGCCGAGTGTGCGCCGCAGGTGATCAGGACCTGGCGCGCTGTTACTGGGCCTTTATCGGTCATCAATGAAACGCCGTTACCTTCAACGCGGCCATCCACGACGCGCTGTTGCAGGAATGTCACTCCCAGGGTCTTGGCGGCGTTCACCAACTCGCCAACTGCGCGGTACGGGTCGAGAAAATGCCCCGTAGCGGGAAAAAACAGACCGCCCCGTATCGCCTCGCTCAACTGCGGCGCCGCCGCGTGCACCGCTTCAGCTGACCAGAACGCAACCGGCACGCCTTGCGCCATCATGCGTTGCTGCAAGGCATCCAGTGCTGCGCGGGACTCGGCGCGCTCAAACACCAGCAGCGAACCGTCTTCGCGCAGCAACTGCGGTTGCCCTATAGATCGCAACAACTGCTGCCACGCGGCCAGGCTGGCTTCATTCAACGCGCGAATGCCGGCGACGGTGCGCCGGTAGCGTGCCGGCCGCAGGTTCAGCAGGAGGCGGATAAACCAGGGCAGGGCGCGGTGCAGGTAGGTCCAGTCCAGGCGCAGCGGGCCCATGGGATCGAGCAGCATGGCCGGCAGGCGCTTGAGGATCGACAGGTCGGCGATGGGAAACACCTGCTCGGTGGCCAGGTGCCCGGCGTTGCCGTAGGAGGCGCCCATGCCGGGCGGCTGCGCATCGATCACCAGCACCCGCCGGCCTTGTCGCGCCAGTTGCAAGGCACAGGCAACGCCGATGATGCCGGCGCCGACCACGACAATGTCGGCTGAATGGGGGGTGGTCATCGCTTATGCCTCTCTGCGGCCGTCGAGCAAGCGGCGCAGCAGCAATGGGTTGCCCTGCTGCAAGGCGCTGGGCAGCAACGCGTCCGGGCAATTCTGGTAGCACACCGGGCGCAGGAAGCGCCGGATCGCCGCCATACCCACCGAGGTGCTGCGCGCATCCGAGGTGGCCGGGAACGGTCCGCCATGCACCATGGCGTCGCACACTTCCACGCCGGTCGGCCAGCCGTTGACCAGCAGGCGACCGGCCTTACGCTCCAGCACCGGCAACAAGGCCTGTGCCTGCGGCAGGTCAGCGTCATCCAACTGCAGGGTGGCGGTGAGTTGGCCTTCAAGGTGTTCGGACACTTGACGCACCTGTTCGGCATCGTTGCATTGCACTACCAGCGCGGCCGCGCCGAAGACTTCGGCTTGCAAGTGTGGGTTGCTCAGAAAGGCCTGGGCCTGGGTCACGAACAGATGGGCCTGGCCCTGGTTCGGTCCGGTTGGCAATAAGCCCTTTGCGACGACGCGCGCATGCTTGGCCAAGCTCCCGACGCCGTTTTCGTAGGCCTTGAAGATGCCGGGAGTGAGCATGGTCTGGGCCGGGCAACGCTGCAGCGCGTCACTGGCGCTGTCGATAAAGCGCTCCAGGGCATCGCCTTGCACCGCGATCACCAGGCCTGGGTTGGTGCAGAACTGGCCGGCACCCTGGATCAGTGAGGCGACAAAAGCCTCGGCCAGCGCTGCGCCCCGGGCTTGCAGCGCGGCTGGAAACAGGTACACCGGATTGATCGAACTCATTTCCGCATACACCGGGATCGGCTCGGGACGTGCCTGGGCCGCACGGCACAAGGCGATGCCGCCGCTGCGCGAACCGGTAAAGCCCACCGCCTTGATACGCGGGTCTGTCACCAGCGCGGTACCCACCTCATGCCCGGCGTCGTAGAGCAACGAAAACACCCCGTGTGGCAAGCCGCAGTGTTGCACCGCCTGGGTGATGGCGCGGCCCACCAGCTCACTGGTGCCGGGGTGGGCCGGGTGGGCCTTGACGATCACCGGGCAACCGGCAGCAAGTGCTGACGCGCTATCGCCGCCGGCCACCGAGAAGGCCAGGGGAAAGTTGCTGGCGCCAAACACCGCCACCGGACCCAGGGCAATGTGGCGCTGGCGCAGGTCTGCACGGGGCATGGGCTGGCGCTCGGGTTGCGCGGGGTCCACCCGCACGTCCAGCCATTCGCCCAGGCGCACGGTGCGGGCGAAGGCACGCAACTGCCCGCAGGTGCGGCCGCGTTCGCCCTGGATACGCGCACGGGGCAGGCCGGTTTCGGCGACAGCGCGTTCGATCACCGCGTCACCCAGGGCTTCTATGTTGTCGGCGATGGTCTCGAGAAACGTAGCGCGAGTGGCCAAGGACGTTTCGCGGTAAGTATCAAATGCGGACCATGCCAGTGCGCAGGCCAGCTCGACCTGTTGGCGATCACCGCCGGCATAGGCAGGTTCCAGCGGCGTGCCGGTAGCGGGATTGATGGCCCGGATCGCCTCGCGAGTACCGGAAACGGATTGCTGATCGATCAGCATCTTGCCCGTCAGAGTCATGGGATCATCCTGGAAACGGAGTTAGCGTGGCACGGGGGAGCAAGCTCTCTCGCGCCACAGGGATCAAGCGACGTTCTGCTCGGCCGACCAGTTGGCGTACCACTGGCGGAACAGTGCGTACTGCTGCTCGGCGTAGCGGCGTTGAGCGTCGCTGAGCACATCGGTTTCGTTGAAGTGCAGGGCATAGCCCTGGTCACCGTTTAGCACCATCAAGTGCTTGTAATACAGCACCAGGTCGCAGCCTTCGTCGAACGAGGACAGCACCGCCAGCGCGGCTTCCAGCTCGCGGGCCTGGCGCCGGGCCTTGGCATCGCCCCTGGCGGCTTGCTTGCTCAGCGCCACCAGTTGCAGCACTTCCCGTGGCAGCGCGTTGCCAATCCCGGTGATGGCGCCGGTGGCATTGCAATTGACGAAGCCGTGCACCACCTGGGTATCCACACCCACCATCAAGGTCACATCGTCGTCCTGGGCGGTAATGTTTTCCGCCGCATAACGCAGGTCGGCGGCGCCGCCGAACTCCTTGAAGCCGATCAGGTTCGGATGCTCGCGGCGCAGTTCGAAGAACAGCTCGGCGCGGGTGGCGAAACCGTAGTACGGGCTGTTGTAGATCACCGCCGGCAGGTCGGGCGCCGCCTTGAGGATCGCTGCGAAGTGGGCCTTTTGTGCGGTGGCCGAGGCGCCACGGGACAGCACACGCGGAATCACCATCAAGCCATGCGCGCCGACCTTGGCCGCATGCGCGGCATGGGCCACGGCCTCACGGCTGTTGACCGCGCCGGTGCCCACGATGGTCGGTACACCAGCGGCCACCAGGCGCGCCACGCCTTCCTGGCGCTCGGCTTCGGTGAGCAGCGGCCAGTCGCCCATGGAACCGCAATACACCACGGCGCTCATGCCGATATCGATCAGTTCGCGACCCTTGGCCACCAGGGCGTCGAAGTCCGGTTTGCGCGCGGGGGTGCACGGCGTCATCAGGGCGGGCATGCAGCCGGAGAAGATGTTGTCGCTCATGGTGCTGACTCCTTGGTATTGAATAGGGGGAAGGGCTCAGATGCCCCAGGCAAACGGGTCCTGCTCGTCGATCAGCAAGATGCTGTCGGCGGTCATGTGGGCGCGGCCGGTGATGAACGGGCGTACGCGCTCGCCGTCCCATTCGTAGCGGGCCTGGAATTGGCTGCCGGTGATGCTGGCCTGGACCCAGGGCTCACCGGGGCCGAGTTTGCCGTCGGCCGCCAGGCAGGCGAGCTTGGCGCTGGTGCCGGTGCCGCAGGGCGAGCGGTCATAGGCCTTGCCGGGGCACATCACGAAGTTGCGGCTGTCGGCCTTGGCGTCATCGGCGAACAGTTCGATGTGGTCGATCAGCGCCCCGTCTTCGCCGTGGATGCCTTGGGCTTCAAGCGCCTTGAGCATGGCCCAGGTGTAGTCGGTGAGGGCGTCGACATTGTTCATCTGCAGCGCCTGGCCGTGATCGGACACCAGGAAAAACCAGTTGCCGCCCCAGGCAATATCACCCGCCACCGCGCCATGGTCGGGCACCTGCACCGTGACGTGCCGGCGATAGCGATAGGCGGGGACGTTGCGCAGGGTCACCGCGCCGTCGGCGTGCAGCGTGGCCGCCACCGGGCCGACCGGTGTGTCGAGGGTATGCACGCCCGGTTCGATCAGCCCCAGGTAGTGCAGCGAAGCAACCAGGCCGATCGTGCCGTGGCCGCACATGCCGAGGTAGCCGGCGTTGTTGAAGAAGATCACGCCACAGGTCGCGCCCGGGGTGACCGGCGCGCAGTACAGCGCCCCCACCAGCACGTCGTTGCCGCGGGGTTCCAGCAGGCAGGCGCGGCGCCATTGATCGTGGTGGCTGCGCAGGTCGTCAAGCTGATCGCCGATGGTGGCGCCGGCCAGTGTGGGGAAGCCATTCATGATCAGGCGCGTGGGTTCGCCGCCGGTGTGGGAGTCGATAACGTGCAGGCGTTTCATGCAAGGCTCCATCAGTGGGTGGCCGGAGACAATGGGGAGTTGTAGTGATCGTCACGGACGACTTCACTTTCATCGTCTTCGCTTTCCAGGCGCACCAGATGGGCCGGTACGCCGGTGGCGGCGCCCCAGTAGTAGATGCCCAGGGCGCAGACCGCCACGACGACGGTGTCGAATGGATGGCTGATAAGGCCGATGCCGCCGAAACTGCCGAGCTTGGAGAGCAGGATGGTCAGCGCATAGAACCCGATCAGCCAGGCCGACGAGCGCACTTGTTGCTTGAGATTCACGTGCGCGGTGGGCACCCAGCGTGCGCACAGCAGGTACACCGCGAACATCAGGATCTGCAGGCCGAGCAACCAGGACACCGTGCTCCAGCCCGACCAGTACACAATCAGCGCGGCGATGATGAACGACAGTGGGCCAAGTACCGCCATGCCCTTGACCCGGAACGGGCGCGCCAACTGTGGGGCCGTGCGGCGCAGCGCGGCGACGGTGACCGGGGCCACCGCGTAACTCAGGATGAGTGCGGCCGAGACCACGTTGATCAGCGCTTCCCAGGACGGGAACGGCAGGGTCCAGAATACCGACAGGCCAAAGGTCAGCCACAAGGCCGGGCGTGGGATGCCGGACTTTTCATCGATATGGGTGAAGATCTTGAAAAAGGTGCCAGTCTGCGCCCAGCCATACACCACGCGCGGGGTGGCGTTCATATAAATATTGCCGCAGCCGCTCGGGGAGATCACCGCATCGGCCACTACCAGGTAGGCCAGCCAGCCCACGCCGAGTGCCAGGGCGATATCGCGATAGGGCAACGCCAATTCCTTGCTGATCCCCGTCCAGCCATCGGCGAGCATGTCCGTGGGCACGCCACCCAGGAAGGCGGTTTGCAGCAGCACGTAGATCGTGGTCGACAGCAGTACCGAAAGAATCAACGCAATCGGGATGGTACGTTGCGGGTTCTTCACTTCGCTGGCCACCGAAATGATCGGCGTCAGCCCCAGATAGGCAAAGATCACCCCGCCGGCTGACACCGCCATCTCGATCCCCGACAGCCCGAATGGCGCAAAACCATGCATCTGCAAGTTGGCCGGTTTGAAGAAGGTGAACAGCACACCGATCACCAGCAGCGGCACGATGAACTTGAACACGCTCACCAAGTTATTGGCGATGGCGAAGGTCTTCACGCTGCGGTAGTTGAGGACAAAGAACAGGCACAACAGCGCGAACTGCACCAGCCAGCCCAGGGGCGTGGGGTTGCTGGAGCCGGCCTTGGTCAATTCGGGAAACCACGCCGCAGCGTATTGGCGCGAGGCGACCACCTCGATCGCCACCAGGCTGGAAAACGCGATCAGTGTGATAAAGCCCATCAGGTAGCCCAGCAGCGGGCCATGGGAATACACCGGGTAACGCACCACGCCACCGGCGCGGGGCAGGGCGGCGCCGAGTTCACAGTAGACGATGCCCAACAGCAGCACCGCGAACCCGCCGATCAGCCAGGAGATTATCCCGGCGGGACCGGCGATTGCAGAGACATGACTGGCGGCGAACAACCAACCCGAACCGAAGATGGCGCCCAGCCCGATAAAGGTGAGGTCCATCAGTGACAGCTGTTTCTTGAACTTACCTTGGCCTGACATAGCGGCGCCTTCTTGTGAGTTATTGGATAGGCATGCAGTGGCGCTATCGTGAACCCCATGAGCGGGCGGCGATTGATGGTTTGCGTCGGGATAGATGACGAATTGAGCACAGTTTTCAGCGCTCGACAGTGTGTCGGGCCTGGGGCAATCTGCTCGGCGTCGAGGTCAGAAACGGGCGATGAAGTCATGGTGCAGCACGTGTTTGCAAGTCTCTTGCAGGGCAGTCGTCCCCACAGCATCGAGCAGTTGCTGACAGGCGCGGCGCAGCTCTTGCCGTTGCTGGACGTGATCCCCAACGCCGCGATTTTCATCAAGGACATCGAGGCCCGCTACGTGCTCGCCAACCGCACTTTGGTACAGCGCTGCGGCCTGCGGCACCTGCAACCACTGCTGGGCAAGACCAGCGCCGAAGTGTTCCCGGCGCAACTGGGACCGGGCTATACCGAGCAGGACCGGCGGGTGCTGCAACAGGGTCTGGTGCTGGAAGACCAGCTTGAGCTTCACCTTTACGGCAGCCGCGAACCGGGCTGGTGCCTCACGCACAAATGGCCGCTGTATAATGACGGCGGTGCGATCATCGGCCTGGCCGGCATCTCGCTAGACTTGCAATCGGCCAGCCAGACCCACCCCGCCTACCAGCGCCTGGCGGCAGTGGACGAGCATATCCGCGCCCACTTCAACCGCCGTGTCACCCTCGGGGAGCTGACGCGCATTGCCGGCATCTCCGTGGCGCAGTTGGAACGTTACTGCAAGCGCGTATTCCACCTCACGCCCCGACAAATGATTCAGAAGGTGCGGCTGGAACATGCCCATCGATTGCTGCATACCGAACTGCCGATTACCGATGTGGCATTGCAGTGCGGCTACACCGACCACAGCGCGTTCACCCGCCAGTTCAAGGCGTCGACAGGTTTCACGCCCAGGCAATACCGGCAGGCTACGCAACGGCACCTCGCTCAGGCTCGGTGCGCCCGAACACAGGCTTACAGGCCCAGCTCGGATAACCCCGGGTGATCATCCGGACGCCGCCCCAATGGCCAGTGGAACTTGCGCTCGCTTTCCTTGATCGGCAGATCGTTGATGCACGCAAACCGGCGGGCCATCAGGCCGTACCCATCGAACTCCCAATTCTCATTACCGTACGAGCGAAACCAGTTGCCGGAGTCATCGTGCCATTCATAGGCATAGCGCACGGCAATGCGATTGTCGGTGAACGCCCATAACTCCTTGATCAGTCGATAGTCCAGTTCCCTGGCCCATTTACGCGTGAGAAAACCCTTGGCTTGTTCGCGGTTGTGGACAAACTCGGCGCGATTGCGCCATTGGGTGTCCAGCGTATACGCCAGTGAAACCCGGTGCGGGTCGCGGGAATTCCAGCCGTCTTCGGCCAGGCGCACTTTTTCGATGGCCGATTCGCGGTTAAAGGGCGGCAGGGGCGGGCGTACTGCTGCGTCAGTGGACATAGAGCAACTCCTGAAAACAGTAGAGCGGATCGAAAGTTGCCAAGGGTGGGGTTCAAAGTGCCAATAATATTCGCGCCATATCCTGCGCATTATCGGCAGCGGTTGAATCACCCATCACCAGGGCGACGGTAATAGCGCCATCGATCAGGATCAGCAGTCGTGCGGCTTGCCGCTCCGGGTCGGGGGTGCCATGTGCGTGACACAGTTCGAGTACGTACTCGAACAGTCTTTGCTTGTGTGCCTTGGCCAGCAGGCGTACCGGGGCCTGCGCGTTGCCGGTCTCACCACTGGTATTGATAAAGGCGCAGCCGCGGAAATCCGCCGAGCCGAACCAGCTGTTCAACGCGCTGAACAGCGTCAGCAGACGCTCACCGCTGTCGTCGCTGCGCTCCACTTGCGTGCGCAGCCAGTGCATCCAGCGTTCATCGCGGCGCTGCAGGGCGGCAATCACCAGTTCATCCTTGTTGGCGAAATAACGGTAGATGCTTTTCCTCGAGACGCCGGCGGTTTTCACCAACAAGTCCATACCGGTGGCCGCGATGCCATGGCGATAAATCAGCTTCTCGGTAACGTCGAGAATAACATCGCGTGTTTCGTTAGAGGTCAGATGGTTCATGTCCTGGACAGTAGAACGATCGTTCTTCTTGGTCAAGGGGCTTTTTCGGTTCGCCCTGACGAGACCTGAGCATCCTCATGGTGTAAGCTTTGGGCCTCTTCGGATTCGACCCTTTGCGAGCCTTATGCCGTCGTTCTTCAAACGCTCCCTGTTGCCTAAACTGCGCGGTTTCCCACTGTCCACCGATGCCATCGAGGTGCTGTCCGGCGCCGATGCCTATCGGCGCTGCCTGCTGGAGAAAATCCCCCAGGCCACGCGGCGCATCTACATTGTTGCGTTGTACTTGCAGCAGGATGAAGCGGGACAGGAGATCTACGACGCACTGCACGCCGCCAAGGCCGCACGGCCGGAGTTGGACATCGTGGTGATGGTCGACTGGCTGCGCGCCCAGCGTGGGCTGATTGGCGCGGGCAAGCAGCCGGGCAACAGCGCCTGGTACCAGGCCATGACCCAGAGCCATGCCACTGAAGTGCCGGTGTACGGCGTGCCGGTGCAAACCCGCGAGTTGTTCGGCGTATTGCACCTCAAGGGCTTTGTGATCGACGACACGGTGTTGTACAGCGGCGCCAGCCTGAACAATGTGTACCTGCACAAGTTCGACAAGTACCGCTTCGACCGTTATCACCTGATCCATAGCCAGCCGCTGGCCGATTCCATGCAGCACCTGGTGGAGCATGGCCTGGTGGCGTCCAAGGCGGTGCATCGCCTCGACCTGCCCAACCCGCCCACCACCCGCAGCCTGCGCAACGACATCGGTGACCTGCGCAGCCGCCTCAAGCATGCGACGTATGACACCAGCGCCGGGCAGTTGCCCAACGGGCACTTGCAGGTCAGCCCGCTGCTCGGTGTGGGCAAGAACAACCCGCTCAGCCGGGTGATCCTGGAACTGATCGCCAGTGCCCAGCAGCAACTGACGATCTGCACGCCGTATTTCAACCTGCCGCTGCCGGTGACTCGAGAGATCAACCGGGCTCTGGCGCGCGGCGTGAAGATCGACATCATCGTCGGCGACAAGACCGCCAACGACTTCTACATTCCGCCCAGCGAACCTTTCAAGGTGATCGCAGCCTTGCCTTATCTGTATGAGATCAGCCTGCGTCGCTTTGCCAAGCGCCACCAGCCGATGATCGACAGCGGCCAGTTGAACCTGCACCTGTGGCGTGACGGTGACCACAGCTACCACCTCAAGGGCATGTGGGTCGACGAGCGTTACACCTTGCTGACCGGCAACAACCTCAACCCCAGGGCTTTTCGGCTCGACCTGGAAAACGCCTTGCTGATCGACGATCCCAAGGGCGAATGGTTGGCGCCGCGAGCGCAGGAGCTGGCGCATATTTTCCAGCACGCCACGCGCATTGCCGGTTACCAGCAATTGCAGACGCTGGTGGATTATCCGGCGGCGGTGGGCAAGTTCCTGCGGCGGGTGAGCAGGGTGCGTATCGAGCGGTTGCTGTACCGGATTCTGTAAACTCACCCGGCCCATAAAAAACACCCAGGCTCCCGACGGGGCCTGGGTGTTTTTTTTGCGCGGGCGGCCTGGCTCAGGCCCGATTAGTTCAGGCCCAACTTGCCGCGCAGCATCGACAGGTCTTCGGCCAGGGTGTTGACCGGACCCACCAGGGCCTTGCGGTCGTTATCCTTGACCTTGTCGTAGGTCTGAAACCCGCCGTCCGGGGTCTTGTACTTGGCGAGGATCTTGTCCACGGTGGCAAAGTTCTTGTCAACCTTGGCCAGGAATGCCTTGTCTTGCTTTTCGATCTGGCCACGGAACAGGTCAACGATTTTCTTCGCGCCGTCGATATTGCCCTGGAAGTCATACAGGTCGGTGTGGCTGTAGCGGTCTTCTTCGCCGGAGATCTTGGTGGCGGCCACTTCTTCAAGCAGCGCTGCGGCACCGCCGACGACTTTTTCCGGTGGGAAGGTCAGGCCGTCCACGCGGGTCTTGAGGTCCAGCACGTCGCTGTTGAGCTTGTCGGTGAGGGCGTCGAGGCCCTGGGTGGTGTTCTCGGAAAACAGGCTGTATTCGATGCGGTGAAAGCCGGTGAAGTCTTCGGCCTTTACGCCTTTTTCGTGGTCGTCGACCCGTGAGTCGATGGAGGCGTCGAGGTCGCTGAACAGCTCGGCAATCGGTTCGATGGACTCATAGTGCACCCGCGTCGGCGCGTAGAGTTTTTTCGCGGTGGCCAGGTCGCCTTTTTTCACGGCGGCGGTGAAGGCCTGGGTCTGGGTGACCAGTTCACCGATCTCTTCGGTGACGTAGATCTTGTAGTCGGACACCGGCCCTACCAGGTCAAGTGGTGCCGTGGCGGCGAACGCGGCCAGTGGCGAAAGGGTGATCAGCAACGACAACGCGAGGGTCGACTTTTTCATGGGACGGTATCCGCTCTGAGTTTGTTTTAGGTTTTGGCAGTAGTTTGAAGGGGCGTTGCCGCGAGCAGCGAGCGCCCGATGAAGTCCTCAGCGCCCGTGACGCCCGGCAGGGTGAAGAAATAACCGCCGCCGACCGGCTTGAGGTATTCCTCCAGGGGCTCGCCATTGAGCCGGGTCTGCACGCTGATAAAGCCTTTCTCCAGGTCAGCCTGGTAGCAGATGAACAGCAGCCCCATGTCCAGTTGACCGTTTTTATTCACGCCGTTGGAGTAGTTGAACGGCCGGCGCAGGATCAGGTTGGCCTGGGTCTGGGGCGTGCGCGGGTTGGCCAGGCGGATGTGGGCATCGAGCTTGGTCAACTTGCCTTCCGGGTCCTTGCTGTAATCGGGCACTTGGGACTCTTTGTCGCCTCCCATCGGCGCGCCGGTGGTTTTGACGCGGCCAATGATGCTTTCCTGTTCCTGCAGCGGGGTACGGTCCCAGCGTTCGACGAAGTTGCGGATGATGCGCACCGCCTGGTAGCTGCCATGGGCGGCCCAGGCCGGTTCGTCGCTGCCGGGCTGGACCCAGACGATGCGGTCCATGGCCTTGGCGTCGTTGGAGTCGGGGTTGGCCGAGCCGTCACGAAAACCCAGGAAATTGCGCGCACTTTGCGCAGGCTCGCCGGGTTTGGCCGGCGCCTGGGGCGGTACGCTGCCTTCCTGTTTCCAGCGCACCAGCAACAGGTCCGGCAGGTTCTTCACGATGTCGCGCAGGGCGTGGATATTGGTGTCCGGTGTATTGGAGCTGAACTGCAGGCTGAGGTCGCCGTGACACTGTGCCGGTTCCAGAGCATCGTTGGGAAAGCCGACCATGCGAATCAGGCGCTTGGGTTTGGCTGCAGCGAGGCCGAAGCGCTCATCGAACAATGACTCGCCGACGGACACCGTGATGGTCAGGTTATCCGGGGTGACCACCGGGCCGAGGATGCCGGAGTCGGTGGGCGGCAGTTTCGGGTCGACCTGCGGCACGGTGCCGCCGCTCATCAGGAACGCGATGCGCTCGTTCAAGGTACGAAACAGACGTTCCAGGTCTTCGCGGTCGCCGGCCAGCACATCGAATGCCACCACCATGCCGCAGGCCGGGCGCGGGGTGACGATACCGCTCTGGTGCCGGCCGAAGAACGCGTGGTGGTCCTGGGTCTTGTCGCTGCGCGGCGCGGTGGTGACTTGTTCGGCGGCCGCAGCCATGGCCGGGCAGGTCAGGGTGCTGCCGGCAATGGCCGCGCCGGTGGCCGCCATGCCGAGCAGGACACGGCGACGCTGAAGGTTGAATTGCTGTGGATCACTCATGTGTGCGTTCGTCTCACTGCAGGCCGGAAAGGCCGAGGGCGGGGTCGATTCCATCGAGTGCGGCGGCCAGTGCCTTGGCCTTGTCGGCGATCTGCTTGCGCTGATCCGCCGTGACGCTGTCGTACGTGCTGTAGCGGCTGCCGACCTTGAAGCCGGCCAGTTCGGCATCCATTTGCGCCAGTGCGCTGTCGATGGTCGGCAGCAGGTCGGCCGCCGACTGGGTCAACAGTGGGCGCATCAGGTCGACCACTTTGTGCGCCACCTGCAGGTTGGCGGCGAAACCGTTGAGGTCGATATGGCTGTAGCGTTCTTCTTCACCGCTGGCGGCACGGACATCGGCGAGGCTATTGAGGTTGCGCACCACAATGTTCACCAGTTGCTCCGGCGGCAGCGATTGCGCGAGCAGCTGTTGCTTGAGCGTGGTGACGTCGTCGACCAAACGCTGCGCAACGGGCGCCAGGCCATCGAGGCTGCGCTGCTGGAACAGGCTGTATTCCAGGCGGTGGAAGCCGCTGAAGGCCGGGTCCTGCTCGCGTTTTTCGAAGTAGTCGGCGCGGGCGTTGATCGCGTTGTCCAGCTCGGCCAAACGTTGCGAGGCTGGTGCCAGGCGTTGGTAGGCTTCGCGGGCGGGTACATACAAGGCCTGGGCCTGGGCGAGGTCGCCGGCATCGATTGCCTGCTGCAACGCCGTCACAGCCTTGACCAGTGCACTGCCTTGGCCGCTCAGGTACACGCGGAACTCCGACAGCGGCCCTATAAACGCCACCATCGACGGCTTGGCCTTGGCCTGGGCGTCGGATTCAGCCGTGGGCGTCACATGCAAGGTGCCGCGCGGGTTACTCAGCAGGCCGCACGTGATGGCGTAGTCGCCGGGCAGCAGGTTGGCGTTGATCACCTGGCTCAAGCCTGGGGCAATATTCTCCCGCTCTTCGACGACCAGCACGCCGTCGAGAATTTCCCATTCCACTGCGCGATCGGAGCGGTTGATGATGCGAAAGCTCGCGCGCCCGGCCGGCACCGTCAGAGCGTTGGGCTCGCAGGCGTGGCCGTGGATGGTCACCGCGATTTCATTGTGGTTGGCCTGGCGCTTGCCGGCAGCCAACTGCGAGGCGTAATAGAACAGGCCGGCGGCGGCGATCATCACCACCACTGAGCCGGCCAGGGCCCAGCGCAGCGCGCGGGACGGCGGGGCCGGTTGAGGAGTTGGGCTGGACAAGGGACGGTCCTTACTGGCTGGAGACGGAAGAAGTGGGCGTGACAGGCTTGGCGGACGGCGCGGGCAGGAAGAACATCACCAGCGCCACCACCAGGTAGATCAGATAAGCGCCGAGCGTGCTGACGGTCGGTGCTTCCTGATAGCCGAACATACCGGCGAGCACTGAGCCGAGCGGGCTGTCCATCGGCAGCGAGGCGCTGAAATCGAACAGCACGGTTTGCAGGTGATTCCACACGCCCGCTTCATGAAGGGCCTGCACCGAGTTGGCGAGAATGCCGGCCGCCACCACGAGAATGAACAGCCCGGTCCAGCGGAAAAACGCGCCGAGGTTCAGGCGCATGCTGCCGGAATAGATCAAAAAGCCCACGACAATCGCGAGGATCAGGCCGAGCAGGGCGCCCATCGGCGCGCCGGGGCCTTCGCTCTGCTGGAACACGGCGAGCAGAAAGAACACCGTCTCCAGGCCTTCGCGCGCCACCGCGAAAAACACCATGGCGATCAGCGCAAACACTTGATGCCGGGAGCCGGCCAAGGCATGGTCAAGGGACTCATGCAGCGAGTGCTTGATGGAGCGCGCCACCTTGCGCATCCAGAACACCATGGAACTGAGGATGCCCACCGCGACCAGTCCGACGATGCCTTCGAACAATTCCTGCTGTTTCTGCGGGAATTCGGCGCTGACCAGTTCCAGCCCACCGCCCACCAGCAAGGACAGGGCAGCGGCGAGAAATACACCGATCCACACGGCGGGCATCCACTGGCCGCGCCCGGTCTGTTGCAGGTAACTGGCGATGATGCCAACGATCAACGCCGCCTCAATGCCTTCGCGCAGCATGATTAAAAAAGGAACGAGCATCGGGCACCACGGCGTAACTAGATAGGAAGCTAAGTTGTAACATAATGATACTCATTGCTAAACAAGAAATATTGACCTTTGCTGAACCTCGGCTGAACGGTGGTGGCGAAGCGCAACCGCCCTTATGATGCAGGCCACCTGGTTTGCAGTCGGATAACTCAACATCCCATGTCGGAAAAAGACACCATCTCCATCCACCTTGTGCGCGAAGCCTTGCTGCAAAGCTGTGCGCCTGGTGCGGCCACTGTCGAGGCATTGAGCAAAGTCGGGATTGATCCTGCGTTGCTTGAGCAGCCCAATGCCCGTGTCCCGGCCACGGCCTATGCGCGCCTGTGGCGTTTGCTGGCGCGGCGCAGGGATGACGAGTTTTTTGGCATGGACCCGCGCAAGCTCAAAAGCGGCAGCCTGGCGTTTCTGTGCCGCGCCGCCATGGCACAACCGAGCCTGATGGCCGGCCTGGAAACCGGTTTGGGTTTTCTGTCGCTGATGCTCGAGCGCATGCCTGCCCAGTTGGTGCGTCAACAGAGCCTGGCGGAGATCGTCCTGCTCGAACCCGATGAGTCCAAGCGCGCGTTCACCTATTTCACCTATTGGATGATCGTGCACGGCGTTGCCTGCTGGCTGGCCGGACGGCGCATTCCGATCCTGGCCATCGAACTGCGCTGCGCCCGCCCGGATTTTTGTGATGATTACCAGGTGATGTTTTCCGACAACCTGCGTTTTGATCGCCCACGCACCCGTATGATCTTTTCGGCCGAGTGCCTGGACTTGTCGATCAAGCGTACGCCGCAGGAACTGCAACGCTTTCTCGGCCAGGCGCCAGCCAATATCCTGGTCAAATACCGCGACCCGCAAAGCTTGGCCAGCCGCATCAAGCATGACCTGCGCCATATGCCCCCGCACACCTGGCCGGAGACGGACGGCCTTGCCGCCACCCTGTGCATCTCCGCGTCCACCCTGCGCCGCCGCTTGGCAGAAGAAGGGCAGACCTATCAGGGCCTCAAGGACAGCGTGCGCAAGGAGTTGGCGATTGTGTGGCTGGCTGAGCCGCAGATCAGCTTCGCCCAGATTGCCGAGCGACTGGGGTTTGCCGATGCCAGTTCTTTCTATAAGGCGTTCCGTAAATGGTCGGGGTCGAATCCGGGGCATTATCGGAGTTTGATTCTGAATGAGATAACGCCTGGAATGTAGCGCCGGTGCGGGACTAGGAAGCAACTTACAGTTTCTTTCACTTGGGTATGACAGAGCCTTCCTTATTGTTTTTAGGAAGCGGCTGGCATATCCGGAATAAAAAATCGTGCACAGTTTTAACCGTGATCCTACTCGGTAGATGGATGAAGTCGGACGATTCAGGCCGTACGGGTCGCGTTATTAACTGTGAGGGTTTTGCTGGATACCCATTAAAGCGTGGTGTGATGACCTTCATATGTTACGTCTCCAATCAATAACTTGATGGTGAACTTATGAATCGTTTCGTTGCGTTACCCTTTGCCGCGTTGATGCTGGCCTCGGTTCAGGCGTCGGCACTGTGCTTGAATATCTCGGAGAGTTTTAGCGGAACAGTAGAGCCGGAAACTGAAGTTACCGTACATGGGCCGTTCGCAATAACGGGCAATAATGGATGTTCTAATGCGAATATTGAGGCAATGATTTCAGCGGCGGGTGCGGGGAGAGCTCCCCAGATATCCATCGAGCGTGAAGTCGGCTCCTCTTGGACGAAGGTTGCGGCCAATCCTTTGTCTCCTAGTGTGTCTTGGCTGGGGCCTCTGGGTACATATCGAGTCAGGGCGCACAATCCTGATACCGGCTCGAAGGTCTTTTCAGGAACTGTCAGATACGGACGCTAGGCGGCAGTGATAGCAGTGTGTCAGAGCGCTGGCACGCTGCTACCTTCCTGATGCTTCATCATCAGGCCCGCTCCTCCACCGACAAATCATGTTTTGACGAGTTTGCGAAATACGCCAGGGCATTAATGGCACGATTGGCGTCAAACATGCCCTGTATATATTCCGGAATGCCCTGTGAGCGCCCTACGTCCGGGTTGCTTTTTACAAATGCAAGGTAGTCCTCCAGCTTTTCGTCAAACAGCGCAATTGCATTGAATTTCACATGCGTGTTCGTTTGTCGGCCGGTGGCGTCAGAGGCGCCATCTCCGGATATGAAAATCAGGAAAGCCTGCTCATCGATTACTTTACTATCGAACAACCGCCGCCCCACCTGCTTAAGCTCATCGGTGCTGATAGACGTCATATCATACTTCTTCAAAAACGCTTTCAAATCCGCCAGTTCGTCTTGCTGCCACATTCGCAGTTCGTCAACGGCGTTTGACTCCTCCGTAATGGTGAACGCATTCGTGACCTTTTCCGGGTTCTTGATGACGACCGCATCCGTCTGTTTGGAAAGTACATTAGGTATTGTCACTCTCATGTCCATGTTCGTCTCCTTATAGGATGAAGGGTACGTCCGGTTATCGACCTCTTTTGAATGATATTTAAGTCATTTGGAACTTTGGGAAGTGTCTGACGGATAAGGATTACCAACAGGCGAAAACTGTTTGACTCACTGATAACCGGGCAAAAAAAAGCCCCGCGACCGAATGGATCGCAGGGCTAAAAATTGGCTGGATGCGACCAACCAAAGGAGCTCTTTACATCACTTGTTGCCGGCGACCACCGTGTCCGGCTGCCAGCCGCCACCCAACGCCTTGTAGATCGCCACTATGCCGCGATACAGGTCCACTTCGGCCTGGGCCTGGGCGTCTTCGGCGGCCAGGCGTTCGCGTTGGGCGTCGAGCAGGACCAGGAAGTCCACGGTGCCTTCGCGGTAGCGGATCGCCGCGAGGTCGGCGGCGGCGCGGCTGGATTCGCTTTGGCGGATCAGCGAGACCAGGCGTTGCTGGCGCTTGCCGTAGTCGCTGAAGGCGTTTTCGGATTCTTCCAGGGCCAGCAGCACTTGCTGCTCATAGGTTGCCAGGGCGCCGTCGGCTTCGGCATTCGCACCGCGCAAGCGGGCGCGCACGCTGCCCAGGTCGAATGCGGCCCAGGTGATGCTCGGGCCCAGGGACCAGGCATTCGCGGCGGCCGAACCGATCTGCGAGCCGCGCCCGGCGGTGAAGCCGAGGAAGCCGCTGAGGCTGACCCGTGGAAACAGGTCGGCCTTGGCTACGCCGATCCGCGCGGTGGCGGCGGCCAGTTTGCGTTCGGCGCTGAGGATGTCCGGGCGTCGTTGCAGCAGTTGCCCCGGATCGCCGATCGGTAATGCCTTGGCAATCGCCGGCAGGTCTTTGGGGCTCAGGTCCACGCTCAGTTTGTCCGGGCGCTGGCCGAGGAGGGTGGCGATGCGGTTACGCTCGCGCACTTGCTCGGCCTGCAGTTGCGGCACGCTGGCTTCCACCGCCGCCAGGCGCGCATCGGCGCGTTCCACGTCAAGCTGATCACCCACACCGGCATCGCGCAGGCTCACGGTGATGGAGCGCGAGTCCTGCTGGTTCTTCAGGTTGTCCAGGGCGATGCGTTCTCGCAGTTGCGCACCGCGCAGTTGGCCGTAGGCGTCCACCAGTTCGGCAATCATGGTGACTTGCAGTTGGTACAGGTCGGCTTCGGCCACTTGCTGGTCGGCGTCGCTGGCTTCCAGGTTGCGGCGGATGCGCCCGAACAGGTCGACTTCCCAGGCCATGTCCAGGCCCAGGTCATAGCGCTCGCTGTTGACACGTTTGGTGGTCTGGCCCGGAATCTGGCCTTTGCCCACTTCACTGCTGGCGCGGGAGGTGACCACCGGCATGATGTCGTTGGCCGCGTCATCGCGAATCGCACGTGCCGCCCGCAGGCGGGCAAACGCTACGCGTAAATCACGGTTGCCGCTCAACGACTGGGTCACCAGCTGGTTAAGCGTCGGGTCTTCGAACTGCTGCCACCAGATGCCTTCGTATTTGCCATGGTCGTAGCTTTTGCTGTCGGCGGCGGCCGTGATATTGGCCGCCTCCAGCTGTTGGGTCTTGTAGTCCGGGCCTACGGCACAGGCGGCGAGCGCCAGTACCAGCAAGCTCGGCAGGAATATTTTCACACTCATTGCTGTGTCTCCAGCTTCAAGGCCTTGGCCGCTTTGCGCGCTTCCTGGCGCTCCACATAACGCCGGATCAGTACGTAGAACACGGGCGTCAGCAACAGACCGAAGAAGGTCACCCCGATCATCCCGGAGAACACCGCCACACCCATGGCATGGCGCATCTCGGCACCGGCACCGCTGGACAGCACCAGCGGCACCACACCCATGATGAAGGCGAAGGAAGTCATCAGGATCGGCCGCAGACGCAGGCGGCAGGCTTCCAGTACCGCCGCCAGCGGGTCGAGGCCTTCCTGCTGTTTATCCTTGGCAAACTCGACGATCAGGATCGCGTTCTTGCAGGCCAGGCCCACCAGTACGATCAGGCCGATCTGGGTGAAGATGTTGTTGTCGCTGCCCGACAGAATCACCCCGGTGATGGCCGACAGCAGCGTCATCGGTACGATCAGGATCACCGCCAGCGGCAGGCTCCAGCTTTCGTATTGGGCGGCCAGTACCAGGAACGCCAGCAGTACGCAGAGCGGGAACACGAACAGCGCGGTATTGCCCGAGAGGATTTGCTGATAGGTCAGGTCGGTCCACTCATAGGTCATGCCGTTGGGCAGTTCATCTTTCAACAGCTTTTCAATGGCTATCTGGGCCTGGCCGGAGCTGTAGCCCGGTGCGGCGTTGCCGTTGATTTCAGCGGTGATAAAGCCGTTGTAGTGCATCACGCGGTCGGGGCCCGAGGTGTCGCTGACCTTGATAAAGGTCGCCAGCGGGATCATCTCGCCCTTGTTGTTGCGCACTTTCAACTGGCCGATCTGGTCGGCGTCCTGGCGGAACTGCTGCTCGGCCTGCACGTTGACCTGATAGGTGCGTCCGAAGCGGTTGAAGTCGTTGGCATACAACGAGCCCAGGTAGACCTGCAGCGTGTCGAAGATGTCGCTGATCGCCACGCCATGGGTCTTGGCCTTTTCACGGTCGATGGCCGCGTCGACTTGCGGCACGTTCACCGTGTAGCTGGTGAACAGGCCGAACAGCTCGGGCACGTTGTGGCTCTTGGCGATGACGTTCTGCACTTCTTTGTACAGCTCGTCATAGCCGAGGTTGCCACGGTCTTCGATCTGCAGGCGGAACCCGCCGATGGTGCCCAGGCCTTGTACCGGCGGCGGCGGGAAGATCGCCATGTAGGCTTCTTCGATATTGGCGTATTGACCGTTCAGTGCACCGGCAATCGCACCGGCGGACATGCTCGCGTCCTTACGCTCGTCGAAGGGTTTCAAGGTCACGAACACGATGCCGCTGTTTGGGCTGTTGGTGAAACCGTTGATCGACAGGCCTGGGAAGGCAATCGCGGCTTCCACACCAGGTTGTTTCAGGGCGATCTCCGACATGCGCTTCATCACGCTTTCGGTGCGATCAAGGCTCGCGGCGTCGGGCAGTTGGGCGAAGGCCACCAGGTACTGCTTGTCCTGGGCCGGTACGAAACCGGTCGGGGTGTGGGCAAAGCCGAAGAACGTCAGCACCATCAGGCCGGCATACACGAACAGGGCAATGCCGCTGCCGCGAATCACCCGGCGGACGGTCCCCACGTAGCCATGGCTGGCCTTTTCGAAGAAGCGGTTGAACGGACGGAACAACCAGCCACCGAAGATCTTGTCGAGGAACCTGGAGAAACGATCCTTCGGCGCATCGTGGGCACGCAGCAGCACAGCGGCCAGGGCAGGGGACAGCGTCAGGGAGTTGAACGCCGAGATCACCGTCGAGATCGCAATGGTCAAGGCGAACTGTTTGTAGAACTGTCCGGTCAAGCCGCTGATAAAGGCGGCCGGGATGAACACCGCGCACAGCACCAGCGCCGTGGCGATGATCGGGCCGGTCACTTCGCTCATGGCCTTTTCAGTGGCCGGGAACGGCTCCAGGCCCAGCTCGATATTACGCTCGACGTTCTCCACCACCACGATGGCATCGTCCACCACGATCCCGATGGCCAGTACCAGGCCGAACAGGGACAGCGCGTTGAGCGAGAAGCCGAACAGGTGCATCACCGCAAACGTACCGATCAGGGAGACCGGCACCGCCACCAGCGGAATGATCGAGGCGCGCCAGGTCTGCAGGAACAGGATCACCACCAGCACGACCAGGATCAGCGCTTCGAACAGGGTGTGCACCACCGCTTCGATGGAGCCGCGCACGAAGATCGTCGGGTCATAGGCGATGCGGTAATCCATCCCCGCCGGAAAGCTCTTTTTCAGCTCGGCCATTTTGGCGCGCACATCGTTGGAGATGTCGATGGCATTGGAACCGGGGCGCTGGAAAATAGGAATCGCCACGGCCGGTTGGTTATCGATCAGCGAACGCAGTGCGTATTGGCTGGAACCCAGCTCGACGCGGGCGATGTCCTTGAGCCGCGTGATTTCACCGTTGGCGCCGGCGCGAATCACAATGTTCTCGAACTCTTCCTCGGTGACCAGGCGGCCTTGGGTATTGACCGACAACTGGAAGCTGGTGTCACTCGGCGCAGGCTGCGCGCCCAGGGCACCGGCGGCTACCTGACGGTTCTGCTCGCGGATCGCTGTGACCACATCGGTCGCGGTCAGGTTGCGCGAAGCGGTCTTGTTCGGGTCGAGCCACACGCGCAGGGAATAGTCGCCCATGCCGAACAACTGCACGTCGCCGACGCCGCCCAGGCGGGCCAGCTCATCCTTGATATTGAGGATCGCGTAGTTGGACAGGTACAGCATGTCGTAACGCTGATCCGGTGAGGTCAAGTGCACCACCATGGTCAGGTCGGGAGAGGCCTTGTCCACGGTGATACCGATGCGGGTCACTTCCTCGGGCAGTTTTGGCTGGGTGCGCGTCACCCGGTTCTGCACTTGCACCTGCGCGTTGTCCAGGTCGGTGCCCAGGGCGAAGGTGATGGTCAGGGTCAGCTTGCCGTCGGCAGTGGATTGCGAGGACATGTACAGCATGTTCTCGACGCCGGTGATGGCCTGCTCCAGCGGCGCGGCCACGGTTTCGCCGATGACTTTGGGGTTGGCGCCGGGGAAGTTGGCGCGTACCACCACGGTCGGCGGCACCACTTCCGGGTATTCACTGATCGGCAGTTGGAACAGCGAGATTGCGCCAGCGATCAGGATCAACAGCGACAGCACCGCTGCGAAGATCGGCCGCGAAATGAAGAACTTGGAAAAATTCATCTTGAGTCGTATCCCTTAACCGCGTGGAGTCGCGACGCTTGCGAGCTTGGGCGCGGGTTTTTCCGGCGCCACTTGCTCCAGGTTGCTGGCTTCAAGCGCTTGTCGTTGTTGGGCCAAGGCGGCGAGGGTTTCCTGGCTGGCCATCGGAATGGTTTCCGGCGCCACCGGCGAGCCCGGGCGCACGCGCTGCAGGCCCTTGACGATGATGGTGTCGTCCTTGTTCAAGCCGCTGCGCACGATGCGCAAGCCTTCGATCTTCGGACCCAGCTCCACGGCGCGATAGGCCGGCTTGTCACCTTCCATCACCAGCACGAACTTCTTGCCCAGGTCGGTGCCCACGGCTTCGTCGTTGATCAGCACGGCGGAGTAGGTGCCGCTGCCCACCAGCTTCAGGCGCGCATACAGGCCAGGGGTGTATTCGCCCTTGCTGTTGTCGAACACCGCACGCCCACGAATGGTGCCGGTGGCCGGGTTGACCTGGTTGTCGACGAAGTTCATCTGGCCCAGGTGCGGGTTGCCGGTTTCATTTGACAGGCCCAGGTACACCGGCGTGGTCGCGCCACGACGGCCTTGGCGGGCCAGCTCGGTGTACTTGAGGAACACACGCTCATCGGCATCGAAGTAGGCGTAGACCTTGTCGGTGGAGACCACGCTGGTCAGCGCGGTGGTATCGGCGGTGACCAGGTTACCGGCGGTGATCTCGGCACGGCTGACGCGACCGCTGATGGGCGATGTCACGCGGGTAAAGCTCAGGTTCAACTTGGCCAGGTCCAACTGCGCCTGGATCCCGGCCATGGCGGCGCGGGCTTCCTGGGCGGCGGTGGCGCGCGAGTCGGCCAGTTCCGCCGAGATCGCATTGCTCTGGCGCAGGCGTTCGCCGCGCTGTGCTTCGTTTTCGCTGCGGGTGGCGGCGGCCTTGGTCTGAGCAAGCTGGGCTTCAAGGCGGCGCACTTCGGCCTGGAACGGGCGCGGGTCGATCTGGAACAGCAGGTCGCCTTTCTTGACCAAAGCGCCTTCGGTGAAAGCGACTTGGTCAATCTGGCCAGAAACCCGCGGACGAATCTGTACGGTTTCCGGAGCTTCCAGGCGCCCGGTGAATTCATCCCACTCGTTGACCGGTTGTTCCAGCACCTTGGCCACGCTGACTTTGGCAGCAGGCATGGCGGCCGCTTGTTCCGGGGTTTTACCGCACGCGCTCATCACCACCACGGCCAATATCGCCAGGGGGAAGCGCAAATGTTTGAGTGACTGTTCCATGAGGTGCATCCGCCAATGTATTTGAGATGGGCGGATCATGCGCGGGGAGACGGTATGTCACGAATCGAATGAAGCAAAGGTAACTATCATTCGGAATGATATAAGCGCCGGGGACAACCCCCTAGTGTGCGACTTTAGTTAGGGAGCTATCAACTTGGTTGATGGCAAAGCACTGTTGTGGTCTGTGCAATGAAGCTCTCAGCCTCAGGTAAGCAGATTGACCGCCCTACACATGAGGCCGAGTGCCTAACCAACAGACTTTAACGGAATCGGCCCTTTGATCCTTTCCATCATGGTAGCGCAGTACCAGTCATCAAACTGACATACGCCGGTCTCGGCGGTTTCGGAATACGGGCCGGGTTCATAAGATGGCGAGGTCACGCCGCGCTGGGTGCCTTCCACCAGGGTGCGATCCTGATCGTTGGTGGCGATCCAGACCTTGGTCAGGCGGTCGATGTCGTAGTCCACGCCTTCCACGGCCGTCTTGAGCACCAGCCATTTGGTGGTGACCTGAGTTTGCGTCGCGCTGATCGGCAGCACCCGGAAGCTCAGGGCGTGGTCGCCCAGGAAGTGGTTCCACGTAGATGGGTAGTTGAAGTACAAAAGCGCGCCGATATCCGCTTCGCCGGTGTTATCCAGGCGGCTGCTGACCGCTGGCTTGCCGTCCATGGTGTAGCTGACCGCGCCCTTGGATAACGGAATGCGGGTCATGCGGAACTGGCCCTTGATGTCCATGACCAGGCGGCTCGGCAAACCGGCTGTTTCGCATTTGTTCCAGTAGGCGCAGAGTTCCGGGTCGTCTTCGCCGCTGGTGCCGCCCACGGATAGGTTGTCCACGAACGACTGCAGCAGTTCCGGGTGGGAACCGTCACAGTGATAGCACTCACGGTTGTTTTCGAAGACCAGTTTCCAGTTGCCGTTCTCAATGATCGTGGACTCGAAAGCCACTTTGCAGTCATCGAGGTTGTGCGGTGCGACAAAGGGCGTTACGGCGCTTCGGAAGGCGTCGAAGTCCGGGGCTTTGCTGGCGACACACACATAGATAAAGGTGTTGACGATTTCGCAGTGCACACTTTTGAGGCTGTATTCGGACTTGTCGAAGTCCTGCCCCATGTTGCCGGCGAACAGCAGGTTGCCGTCCAGTTCATAGGTCCACTTGTGGTAAGGGCACACCATCTTGGCAACTTTGCCGTGATCGGCTTCGCAGATCTTTGCGCCCCGGTGGCGGCAGGCATTGTGAAAGGCGCGAACCTGGCCATCTTTGCTACGCACCACGGCCACGGGGTAATCACCCACTTGGAGGGTGAAGTACTGACCTGGTTTTTCCAGTTCAAAGGTATGCCCGGCGAAGATCCAGTCCTTGTGCCAGATCTGTTCCAAGTCCTGGCGGTACACGTCTTCGTTGCTATAGAGCGCCCCTGGGAGTGAGTGCCATGGTTTACGTTGAGCAATCAGGTCAAAAACGGTCTGTTTATCCATCTTATCCTCCCGGGATAAATAACGTGAGCGCTCACCTTTTATGGCGACTGTTACAGCACTCTGGAAGTTCGGCATCGGTTGCAACTTAAGGGCTGCAGCAACCTTATATTGTTGTTAGATAGAGGACAGCCTATAGGGCCCATTGCAGCGCTCGCAAACGACATTTGGTGGGGGCAATCAATAATTTCAGGTTATCGATCACAGGCTTCGTCGGAATGCGCAACGCTGGAAAAGAGCGGTTCCAACGTGACGATGGCTGAGGGCGACTGGTCAAGTGAATGAATAGCCTTCTTCACCGCATGACTTTTTTCAAGGCCTAGATGCTGGCTGAATAAACTGAATTTCTGCTCCAGTTCCACGCTTGTCATT
This sequence comes from Pseudomonas orientalis, assembly GCF_002934065.1. Classification (NCBI taxonomy): domain Bacteria; kingdom Pseudomonadati; phylum Pseudomonadota; class Gammaproteobacteria; order Pseudomonadales; family Pseudomonadaceae; genus Pseudomonas; species Pseudomonas orientalis. The sequence goes on from NZ_CP018049.1 coordinate 2,738,118, forward strand.
GCCGTATGCGGATCACCTTTTGCTGCTGTCACAGGGCTGACGATAACAGTGCCATCGTTTAGAGAAAGAGTAATTCTGGAGAGAATTTCATCCGGGAATCGTGCCGAGATATCTGCTGCTTCCACGATTTCGATGCGCGAACTCAGTGACAGAATATCGGGTGCGGTGATTGAGTCGCCCGTGACTTCATCAGGCCCCAGCCTGCCTCTGACAATCAGTGCTGCGAGTGGAAACGCCAGTGCGTACTGGGCTTGATCCGCGTTGCCTGGGGTATGCCCCTGCAAACACATTGACTCGTAGAAGGTCTCCACACGCATCCTCTGAATGGCCCCGGCGCTCAAGCCTGGATGCTGGCGCTGTATTTCAAGCATGGCCGTCAAGGCCGGTTGCGCCCATCGGCACACAGGCCAGGGCTTGAAGTACTGGCTATCGATTTCCCAGCGTTGCCCTATGTCGGCCCAGTGCGCGGCGACGCTTGGGTCTTCCACCGTTTCAGCGGGGGCGCCGGTCATTCCCGCCTGGGCCAACAATAATGCATTCAAGCCGACGTAGGCGCCTGCACCATGGGCATCACGCAACATCGTAGGCGACAGCACCACCCGCATCATTGGACAGCGTGCGCTGAAATATTCGGCAATGCCCAGTGCATGCCGAAAGGTCTGCTCATCAAGCCCCAGCAACCGGGCACCGGCACACACTACCCCGATGGCCGAAAAGCCGCCGGAGGCGTGGTAGGTAGGGGAGGTCGCCATCAATGCGGTGCCGGCACGCAGCGCGGTTTCATAGCCAATGCAAAGCGCCGACAAAAATTTGTATCCATCGATGGGCTGGCCGTTGTGGTGCAACGCATCGGCCAGGGCCAGTAATGCCGGTACCACGGTTGCGCCGGCGTGCCCTTTGGATTTGAAATGGCCTTCGTGGGCGTCCAGGCTGTCCGCGGAAAAACCGCCAGCCCAGGCCGCGCCGAGCATACTGATACGCCGGCCATCGAACAGCAGCCGACTGGTGTAGGGGCCACCCGGGTAGTGAAGGCACGCATAGCCGCGCATCATCTTGCTGGTGTCATTGGAGGCTGCACCGGCCATGACCCCGACGATATCCAGCAAACTGTTTTTCAGGATGGTCTGGGTGTTGGCGGGCGCTTGCAGGAACTCGAAATCACGGCAAAATTCGAACAGTGGCATCCGCGGCATTCCTTACAAAAACTATGATCGTGTGCTGCACGATGACCCACCAAGGGCTCGGCGTTCCAGTCACATTTTCGCAGGGCAATCGATAACAAAAACGGCGCACAGGCCGCCCGGGCAGGCAGTGTCAGCGGGGAAACTTGGACAGGATCCACTCACGAAACAGGCGCAGTTCAGCTTCGTTGTCGGCGTTCTCCCCGCAGCTCAGGTAGTGCGAACTGTTGCGCAGTTGAACCTGCTGCGGGATCGGTCGCACCAGCACGCCGCGCTCCACCAGCCGCTCGACCAGATGGTTCCACCCCAGGGCGACGCCCTGGTGGGTCAGCACCATGCTGATCAGCAGGTTGTAGTCGTTGGCATTGAAGATTTGCGGGCTGCCTGGCGGGCGCTCATCGAGGTCAATCGACTGGAACGCAAACCAGACGCCCCAGTCCACGTGCTCGGCCACCTGGGACCGGCCGTAAGGGCTCAGGTTCAGCAAGGTCGAGTTTCTCAGGCCTTCGATACTGGCGATTTGCGGGTGTTGCTCGAGAAACTGTGGGCTGCACACGGGGTAGATAACGTCATGGCACAACGGGTAGCTTTTATAGTCGTCCCTGATGCGCGCCATCTTGGTGATGAAAACGTCGGGTTGGACCCCTGGCTCCATGGTCAGGAAGTTTTGCGTGGTGATCAGGTTCAGCTCGATGCCGGGGTTCTTCTCGATGAACTCCGGCAGATGGGCCGACAACCACAGGGCGGAAAAGGCAGGGGAACAGCAGACCGTAAGCATTTTCTTGCAGGACTGGCTGCTGCGGATGCGCTCTGCCGCCTGCGCGATGTTCACGAACGACAGCTGGGCGGCATCAAAAAACAACGCGCCGGCGGACGTCAGTTCGACAGCGCGTCCTACCCGAGTGAACAACTGTGCGCCCAGGTAGTCTTCCAGTTCCCGAATCTGCCGGCTGATAGCGGCCTGCGATACACAGAGCGCCTCAGCGCCGAGGGTGAAACTTTCGTATTTGGCCGCCGCCACAAACGCTTTCACAGCCCTCAAGGACGGCATTTTCAGCAGAATGCTGTCAGGTTCGACATGCTTTGACATCTTTACGCTCTCCTCACGCAGTCGCTCCCCGGCGAAGCGACGCGAGAGTAACTGAAGCCAGACCGTAACAGAGCGCTACGGGTCGTTTTTGAGACATAACGCGTCGTGCCCCGCCATCCGAACGGACCCTGAGAGGGATCCATAACCCGACGTTATCCAATCGTCCCTGTAAATGTAGTTGGAATTGAAGGGGGGTTGCCACTAGATTTGAAACATCCCTCTTTCCTTAGGGGCCAAAAATAATAAAAGGAAACCCGTCGTGAAACTCTCTCTTCATTACCGCTGCCGTTTAAAACTATTTTCGATCGTTTGTACATCGCTTAATGCGAATAGTGCTGAACACGAAGGGGGCAGGTATGACTGATTCCGACGAAATTATTTGCGTCAAAAATGTTTATAAGGTTTTTGGCACTCAACCGGACCTGGCAATGAAGATGCTGGCCGAGGGCGCCTCCAAAGAGGAGGTGTTCAAGAGAACCGGGCAAGCCATTGGCGTCTTTGATGCGAACTTCTCCGTCCGCCGCGGCGAGATCTTTGTGATTATGGGTCTGTCGGGTTCCGGCAAATCAACCATGGTCCGTTTGTTCAACCGCTTGATTGAACCCACCAGTGGTTCGATCTTTCTGAACGGCAAGGAAATTACCGGCCTGGCGGACAAGGATCTTCTGCAAGTGCGCAGGAAAGACATGGGTATGGTCTTTCAATCCTTTGCACTGATGCCGCACATGAGCGTCATTGATAACGTCAGTTTCGGCCTGGAAATCAGCGGCGTCAGCGAGAAGGAACGCTACTGCCGGGCCATGGGCGCGTTGGCGCAGGTCGGTCTCGAGGGCCAGGAATTCAGCTTTCCCCATCAGCTGTCCGGCGGCATGCAGCAACGTGTCGGCCTCGCCAGGGCGTTGGCCAACGACCCCGCGATCCTGCTGATGGACGAGGCGTTTTCCGCGCTCGACCCGATGATCCGCAGTGAGATGCAGGGTGAGCTGATCAAGCTGCAGGCCGAGCAAAACCGCACCATCATCTTTATTTCCCACGACATCGAAGAAGCGGTACGTATCGGGCATCGCATCGCAATCATGGAAGGCGGCCGCGTGGTACAGATCGGTACTCCGCGTGAGCTGCTGTGCAATCCGATCAATCAGTACGTGCGTGATTTCTTCAACGGCTTCGATACCAGTCGAATCCTCAAGGCCGGCGATATTGCTCAACAGGACGCCAGCATCGTCTACGAGCCCGGTCGGCATACCCCTCTGAAAGCCGAAGCGTCGCTGCGAGACATTCTGCATATCGTCGCCGCGTCGGCGACGCCTATGCCGGTGGTGGATGAGATTGGCCTGTACAAAGGCTCGATTTCCCAAGGCCATCTGCTGAGCTGCCTGAATAACAGTTAACTTGAATAATCAGAGCAGATTCAAGTTCTGAGGGTGAGGAAACATCATGTCGGACTTTAACTATCTGGATCCGTTCCAACGTTTCACTGTTCCATTGGGCACGTGGGTGGAAGCCGCACTTACTTACCTGGTGCATAACTTTCGGGAAGTGTTCAGGTCGATCAGATGGCCGGTCGATCAGGTACTCGACGGTATTCAGTGGGGCCTGCTTTCGGTGCCGCCCACAATATTCATTATTATCGCTGGCCTGATCAGCTGGCAGATTGGCGGCAAGCGAATCGCTATCTTCAGTATCGCCACGCTGACCGGTTTGGGTCTGATCGGCGTATGGGCCGATGCGATGGTCACTCTGGCCCTGGTGCTGACATCCCTGCTGTTCTGCGCCGTGATCGGTATTCCCCTTGGCATCCTCTGTGCCCGTAGCGACCGAATGGAAGTCATCGTTCGCCCGGTGCTGGATGCGATGCAGACATTGCCCGCCTTTGTGTATCTGGTGCCGGTGGTGATGTTGTTCGGGATCGGTAACGTGCCGGGGGTCATTGTCACCATTATCTTCTCTGTTGCGCCCTTGGTGCGCCTGACCAACCTGGGCATTCGCCAGGTTCCCGCCGACAAGGTCGAAGCCGCCCGCGCATTCGGTTGCACCGCCACACAGATGCTTCTGAAGGTCCAGTTGCCCCTCGCAGCACCGACCATGATGGCGGGGCTGAACCAGACGTTGATGCTGTCCCTGTCCATGGTAGTCGTTGCGTCGATGATCTCCGTGGGGGGCCTGGGCTTGATGGTGTTGAGCGGCATTGGCCGCCTGGACATGGGGCTGGCCAGCGTCGGCGGGGCGGGCCTGGTACTGCTGGCAGTCTTTCTTGATCGCTTGACCCAGGCGATGGGTGAACGCAGCAGCGATCTGGCGACAGGCCAGCGCTGGTATGAAACCGGCCCGGTTGGCCTGCTGATGAAACTCAAGAAGAAAAAAAGCGTAGTGCACCCAGTGACTCACTAAGCCCCTCTGCTCACCTACTATAAATTCAAGCGTGGTGAAATATGAAACTTGCAAACTTCAAGCACACGGTAGTCGCGACGGTTATGGCTGCTTTGCTGGGCGCGACGGCCTGTTCGGCAGCGTACGCCGCTGATGCCAACAAACCGGGTGAGGGTGTTTCCATTACGCCTATTTTCCCAACGATTGCCGAAGAGCGTTTTCGCGGTGAGGTGGCCGTTGCAGGGCTCAAGGACCTTGGTTATGACGTGAAGGCGCCCAAGGAAGTCGATTATCCGGCGATGTTCCTGGCGCTGTCGTATGGCGACGCCGATTTCACTGTGCACGAGTGGGAAAACCTGCACGCGGCGTTCTATCAGAAAGCCGGTGGCGACGACACGATGGCGAAAGTCGGGCAGGTCATGAAGGGCGTGTTGCAGGGCTACATGATCGATAAGAAAACCGCCGAGGCCTACAACATCAAGGACCTCTCGGATTTGAAGAAACCGGAAATCGCAAAACTGTTCGACGCCAATGGCGATGGCAAAGCGGACATGACCGGCTGCAACCCCGGCTGGGGCTGCGAGGTAATGGTTGAATACCACATGAAAGCCTATGGCCTGGGGGCAACGGTGGTGGACAACCGCGGTTCCTACTTTGCATTGATGGCAGACACCATCGCAAGATTCCAGCAAGGCAAGCCCGTGTTGTATTTCACCTGGGTGCCGCAATGGATTTCCAGCGTGCTGGTGGAAGGGCGCGATGTGGTGTGGTTGCCAGTGCCTTTCACCGCGTTGCCCGACGGCAAGGACAATAAAGACACCTTTTATCAAGGCAAAAATCTTGGCTTCCCGGTGGACACCGTTAACGCGGTCATGAACAAGGAGTTTGCCGAAAAAAATCCGGTGGCGCGCAAGTTTCTGTCAGAAGTCAGTATCACCACGGATGACGAAAGTGCGCAGAACCTGCGCATGCAGAAGGGTGAAAAGTCACTGGCGGATATCAAGCGACATGCCGCCGAATGGATCAAGGCTCACCAGGCGCAATACGATGCCTGGTTGAGTGACGCGCGCGCTGCAGCCAAGCAATAACCAAACCAGGGAAAACTGCGGTCAGCTGGATTCAAGCTGGCCGTAGGCGGGACCGGCTGCGTTTGTTTCAGGTCATACAGTGATCAGGTGGCGAAGATAATGGATAACTTTCAAAGCGCGTTGAAGTTCCAGAACATCGGATTTCGGCAAACGAGCGACGTGGCAGGTCATGAAAAAGTCGTGCGCGTGGCGTTCATCCTGCTCGACCACTTTTCGTTGACCGCACTCTCGACAGCGATGGACGCGCTGGCCACCGGCAATCTAATCAACAGTCATACCCTCTACACAGTATCGATGTATTCGGTTGCGGGCGGATGGGTGGAGAGCGATATCGGTGTACGGCTGTCCTCGCAGCGATTGAGCGTTGAGAAAATCAACCACGAGGCTGTGATTGTCGTCGGTGGGCAACGCGTGCGGCTGTCCACCAACGCCACCGTTCGCCGTACTTTAAGAAAGGCGGCAGGCGCGAGAGCCATCGTCGCCGGCATATGGAACAGCGCGTTTTATCTGGCCGATGCGGGCCTGCTCGACGGCCAGGAATGTGCCTGCCACGCCGACAGCTGTGCATTGATCAATGAGTATTTCCCCCAAGTGAATACGGTCGACGCGCACTACACCTTTGCCCAGCGCCGCGCGACGTGCGCGGGCGCCTCATCTGCGCTGGATATGATCCTGGCAATCATGCAAACGCTCGGCTGCGCGCGGGATATGGCTGTGGCGGATGAAATCAAGCGTGTGCATCAACCCAGGCAGCAGACGTTCAGCGACAGGCCGCTCAGCGCCGTCAGCCAGGCAAGGGCCGTTCCGCGCCCGCTGAACATTGCGGTCTCGCTGATGGAAAACCACATTGAAGAGCCCATGGAAATTGACGAGATCGCCAGCCACGTCGGGGTATCCCGCCGGCAGTTGGAAAGAAGGTTTGCGCGCTACTTGAACGCGGCGCCCAACCGCTACTACCTGGAGCTGCGTCTTACCCGCGCCAGGCAACTGATTATTCAAAGCAATCGCTCCATGACGGACGTGGCACTGGCCACCGGCTTTGTCAGCTACCCGCACTTCTATAAACGCTTCAAGGATTTGTTCGGACTGCCGCCGATGACATTCAGGGAGAACTATTACTCAAGCGATGTCGGCAGCTCGGAACGCTACGCCATTGCGGCCGGTTTTTAAGTCTGTATTGAAGGTTTCAAATTAACGCCGCTCTGCGCGCTGTTTGTGTCGGGCTAGAAGTTAAACTTTATGGTCTCGCTCTTATGAAAGTTACCTCGCTGCCCGCCGATGATAATAGTTGTGGTTGGTTTCATCTGAGCCGACCACGTGAGCCCAAACCTGCCCATCGAGGGCACCGTAACGCCCGCTGGGTCGTTATCGGCGCGGGGTTTACCGGGCTGGCCGCCGCGCGACAACTTGCGTTGAATTTTCCCAATGATGAAGTGGTGCTGGTTGAAGCTCAGGAAGTGGGACTGGGGCCCTCCGGCAGGAACGCAGGCTTTGCCATTGATCTGCCACATGATATTGGCGCCGAGGATTATATCGGTGATATCGCCCTGGCCAGGGCCAGCCTGAAGCTGAATCTGGCAGGGCAATCCATCCTGCGCGACCTGGTCGATCAGCATGGCATCGACTGCCAGATGAAAGCCTGCGGCAAGTACCAGGCGGCGGTGGAGGACCGGGGTATCGCGGTACTCGAAGCCTATCGGCGTGGGCTGGACAAGCTGGACCAGCCCTATCAGATGATCGAGCAGAATGAACTGCCCGATCATCTGGGCACGTGCTTCTACCGCAAGGCCCTGTACACACCGGGCGCCGTCCTGCTTCAGCCATCGGCGCTGGTCAAGGGCCTGGCCGAGCATTTGCCGGCTAACGTGACCTTGTATGAGCACGCCCCGATTCTGGAAGTCGAGTACGCGGCTAAAACGGTGTTGAAACATGCCAATGGCAGCATCACCGCGGACAAGTTGATCCTGGCGAATAATTCGTTCGGCATGCGTTTCGGTTTTCTCCAGGGTCGCATGCTGCCTATCTATACCTACGGCAGTATCACCCGCCCACTGACCCATGAAGAACAAGTGCAACTGGGCGGTAAACCGTTCTGGGGCGCGATTCCGGCTGACCCGTTTGGCACAACGGTAAGACGTACACCGGATAACCGCCTACTGATCAGAAACAGCTTCAGCTTCAATCCGGACGGTCGCAGTGACAGTCGCTATAACGAGCGATTCGTCAGGCGTCATAAAGCGTCGTTCGATAAACGTTTCCCCATGCTGCCCGCCGTCAATTTTGAATACACCTGGGGTGGCGCACTGGCCATGACGCGAAACCACAACGGTTTTTTTGGTGAGTTGGCGCCCAACGTGTACGGCGCACTCGGATGCAACGGTTTGGGCGTGACCCGCGGCACCGTGACGGGACAACTGCTGGCGGACTGGCTGGCCGGCCAGCGTGATGAGCGCATTGACTTTCTGTTGAGCGCGCCCGGACCCAACATCAATCCACCCGAGCCGTTTCTCTCTTTCGGTGTGAACGCAAACCTTAAATGGGGGCAGTACCGCGCCGGTCGAGAGAGCTGAGACGAGGTGAAGGGGAGTGCCCCCGTATCAACCATTGAAACCACTGGAGACGAATCATGAACTTTGACGGCATTTTTACCCCCGCGATTACCCCGCTGTCTTCGGATGGCCAGGTTGACTATTCGGCCTTTGATGAAGTGCTTGAATACCTGGTCGAGTCCAAGGTACACGGCATTATTATCGGCGGTTCGACGGGTGAGTATTACGCCCATACACCTGCCGAACGCCTGGCGGTGGCTGAGCGTGCCAAGGGTGTGCTGCAAGGGCGTTTGCCGCTGGTGGTCGGTACGGGAGGTATCAGAACCGAAGATTCGGTGTACTTCGCCGAACACGCCAGGGCGCTCAAGGCAGATGCGATCCTGGTGGGGTCGCCGCCTTACGCGTTGCCCACCCAGAAGGAAATCGCCGCCCATGTGCTGGCGGTGGATGAGGCTGCTGGCCTGCCCATCATGCTCTACAACTACCCGGCGCGCATGGGCGTGTCCATGGGGGACGAGTTCTTTGCAGCGATTGCGCAGTGCAGCAATATCGCAGCGATCAAGGAAAGCTCCGGGGAAATGAGCCGGCTGCATCGCCTGGCTTGCGCCCATCCTGCGGTGCAGATCTCGTGCGGCTGGGATGACCAGGCCCTGGAATTCTTCGCCTGGGGCGCGCGCAGTTGGGTGTGCGCCGGTTCCAACTTCATTCCCCGCGAACATGTCGCGCTGTATGAAGCCTGTGTGATCGAAAAGGATTTCGACAAGGGTCGCCGCATCATGGCGGCCTTGCTGCCGCTGATGGACTTCCTCGAAGGCGGCAAGTTTGTGCAATCGATCAAACACGGCAGTGAGCTGAGCGGCCTGCGCGCCGGTGGGGTACGTGCGCCGTTGCAGGCGTTGGAAGAATCCGAAAAACATGAGCTCAAGGGCGTGATCCACACGCTCAAGCAAAACGTTGCGCATATCGTGGGAGGTGCCTGAAATGGCCGACTTGCTGAGTAAGGAGGCCTACCGTGAACTGGCGGGCAAGCTTGAATTTCGCACCCAGGCATTTATCAACGGCCAGTTCCGCGCTGCGAAATCCGGTCGCACGTTCACCACCCTCAATCCGGCCACTGGCGACGTACTGGCCGAGATCGCCGCGTGCGACAGCCAGGATGTAGACGCGGCTGTGGCCGCGGCCAAGGCAGCATTCGAGGACGCACGCTGGCAAGGCCTTTCACCGGCCGCGCGCAAAAGCATCCTGCTGCGTTTTGCCCAACTGCTGGAAGACAACGCCCATGAACTGGCGGTACTCGAAAGCCTGGAGAGCGGCAAACCTGTCCGCGAGTGCCAGAATGTGGATGTGCCGGAGACGATCCACACGTTGCGCTGGCATGCTGAACTGATCGACAAGATCTACGACGCCACCGCGCCGGTGGGGTCCGGTGCCGTGACAATGGTCGTGCGTGAGCCTATCGGTGTGGTGGGCCTGGTGCTGCCATGGAATTTCCCGCTGTTGATGCTCGCCTGGAAAATCGGCCCGTCGTTGGCAGCTGGCTGCTCGATCGTGGTCAAGCCGGCCAAGGAAACCACCTTGAGTGCGCTGCGCGTGGCGGAGCTGGCGTACCAGGCCGGCATTCCCGCAGGCGTGTTCAATGTGGTGCCCGGCGGCGGCCAGGAGGCCGGTGAGCCATTGGGACGCCATGGCGATGTGGCCATGGTCAGTTTTACCGGTTCGACCGACACCGGGCGGATTTTCCTCAAGTACTCCAGCGAATCCAACCTCAAGCGCATCGTGCTGGAGTGCGGCGGCAAAAACCCGGCGGTGGTGATGAACGATGCCGAGGACATTGATCAGGTCGCGCAGCACGTGGTGAACGGCGCCTTCTGGAACATGGGCGAAAACTGCTCGGCCTCCTCGCGCCTGATCGTACAGGCCGACATCAAGGACGCGCTGCTCGAGCGCATTCAGGTGCACCTGAAGGAGTGGAAGATGGGTGACCCGCTCGACCCGGACAATCGCCTGGGCTCGATGATCAGCAAAGCGCATTTTGACAAGGTACGCTCCTACATCGAGCACGCCAGGGACGAACACCTGACGGTCCTGGCGGGGGGCAATACCTGCGACGATATCTTCGTGGAACCGACCATCCTGGATGGGGTAGGGCGCAACAGTCGTTTGTTCCAGGAGGAAATTTTCGGTCCGGTGCTGAGTGTCACCACCTTCAACACCCTCGATGAAGCCATCGAACTGGCCAACGATACGGCGTATGGCTTGGCGGCGTCCGCGTATACCGGCAACCTGCGCAATGCACTCAAGCTGTCACGGGGCATTCGAGCCGGCATTGTGACGGTGAACTGCTTCGGCGAGGGGGACGCGTCCACGCCCTTCGGCGGTTACAAGGAGTCAGGCTTCGGTGGGCGGGACAAGTCCATCTGGGCGCACGACCAGTACACGGAGCTGAAAACCATCTGGATCGATGCTTCCTGAACACTGCTTAAGCCGTGGATTGTCCCGGTCGCGCGGGCCGGGACAACCGGAGGACATCAGGACTGGGGCTGAGCGGGCTCACCGCTCAATGCATCCATCATGGGTGGGTGTTCCTGCACCGCCTGGCGCAGATCCTCGGTGACCCGCAGTTCGGCGCCCGTCGGCGAGAACGTTGCCGCTGCCGCAAACGGCGCGGGGTTGGCCGGGACGGGGCGTTTGCCGCGTCGCCACAGGAAGAAGGTGACCATGCACAGGTTCACCAGCGCAAATACCCAGAACAGGCCGTTGGCGCCGAACGAATTCATCACCGGCGAAATCATCATCGGGCTGATGGCCGAGCCCAGCGAGTTGATCAGCAACAGCCCCTGGATCATCGGCACCAAGGCGTCGGCAGGCGCGCGGTCGGCGGCATGGCTGACGGCGACCGGGTACAGCGCAAATACCGCGCCGCCGAGCAGGAACAGCAGCGCCGCCAGCAGCATCGACGAGAGGGGCAGCAGTACGATCAGCAAGGACAATGCGCTGCATGCCACCGCCAGAATGGTCAGCACCTGCAAGCGATCCTTGTGGTCGGACCAGCGTCCGACCGGGTATTGCAGGAGCATGGCGCCGAGGATCGTCCAGGCCATCATGCTGCCGACTTCGCCCACATTGAGTCCGGCGCGCTGCAGGTACAGCGGCAGCAAGGTGTAGATCGCCGCGATGCTGACCCCCGAGCCGAAACAGCCGACCAGCCCGGTCGGCGTCACGCCCAGCAATTGCCGTGGTTTGAGCGGTTCAACCTGATCCAGCAGGGGCGATACCCGGGGCAGGATCACAATCGGCAATACCGACAACGACGCGAGCATGCCGGCCACCATGAACGGTGCGCTCTCGCTCAGGCCGGCGATTCTGCCCAGCGCCGCCTGGCCCAGCACGCCTGCGCCATACAGCACGATCATGTACAGCGCGAGCAAGCGCCCGCGAATCTTGGCGTCGCCGGCCAGCAGCAGCCAGCTTTCGATCACCAGAAACACCCCGACCGTGGCCCAGCCGTTGACGAGGCGCAGCGCGAACCAGCCCCAGGTGTCGTAGAACAGGCCCTGCAGCAGGATGGTCACCGCGATCAGCGAGGCAAAGCTGCCGTAGGCGCGGATATGCCCGATGCGCAGAATCAGCCGGTCATTGAAGACGGCGCCCAGCGTCAGGCCGATGAAATAGGCCGATGACACGATCCCGATCATCGTGGCCGATGCGCCAGCCGCGTCGAGTCGGAGGGTCGTCAGGGATGAAAGAAAGCCGTTGCCCAGCGCAACAATGAACAGCCCCAACAGGGGCGCCAGCGCCATGGCCAGCAAACGCGCAGACATAAAGACCTCAAGAAAATCGAACAGCGAAACAGGCGCTCGCCTGAAAGCGAGCGCGGGATTCTACGGCGTGTGCGGGATTTTCCAAGCGCTGTCTGCTGCGACGTTATGCCGCGGGCGTGGCGGGGTTGATCACATAACAAAACGTCCTCGTCTATGGCGCTGTCTGGGCGTGTTGCTGGCGATAGCCAGGAACGGGCTGAAAATTTGCCGATTGATCATTCAATTGAAATTTTCCAGGATGGAATGCAGTCTCAGGCATACACTCAGGGGGCAGCGAAGACGTCGATGGCAGACGCGTATCAGCACAGGTGCACAGAGGACGAAGTATGTTGAACGTGGAGGGGGTCCCCAAAGACACAGGGGTACCCAGTGAGTACGAGAGCCTGATCGCCATGGAGACCCACGCGCTCAACGCCATTCCGGGGGCCATTTATCTCTGCGATCGCGAAGGGTGGCTCGTCAGGTTCAACAGCGAGGCGGTCAATCTGTGGGGAAGAACACCGGCCCTGGGTGAGCAGGGCGACCGTTTTTGCGGCTCTTATCGGCTCTACACCCCAGGCGGCACGCCGTTAGCCGTTGACGAATGCCCGATGGCTTCGACGCTCAATGCGGGCCTGTGTGCGCGTAACCAGGAAGTCATGATTGAGCGCCCGGATGGCTCGCGGTTCGTGGCGCTGATGAATATCCGCACGCTCAGAGACCGGCATGGAGAAATCCAGGGCGCGATCAATTGCTTTCAGGACGTCTCGCTGCACCACGCCATCGCCGAAGAATTGCGACGCAAGAGTTCCGATCTCGAAGACTTTTTCGAAAACAGCGCCGTGGGCCTGCATATCGTCAGCGGCGAGGGCATTATCCTGCGGGCCAACAAAGCGGAGTTGGCGCTGCTGGGCTATTGCGCAGACGAGTACATCGGTCGCCCCATCAACGAATTTCATGTGGATGAGCCGGTCATCGACGACATCCTCAACAAGCTCGGCAGCGGTGATTGCCTCAACAGTTACCCGGCGCGTCTGCGGGCCAGGGACGGTAGCATCAAACACGTCGCGATCACCTCCAATGGGCGATTTGAAGACGGCAAATTCTTCAACACCCGTTGCTTCACTATTGATGTGACCCGCGTGCATGCCGCCGAAACCGAGCGCCAGGAAAGCGAGCGGCACATGCGCAATCTGCTGGAGGCGCTGCCGGCGGCCGTCTACACCACCGACGCCGAGGGGTGCATCACCTTCTACAATCGCGCGGCAGTCGAGTTGTCGGGGCGCACGCCGCAATTGGGCGACCAGTGGTGCGTAACCTGGAAACTGTTCAACACCGATGGCACCTACCTTCCTCACGACCAATGCCCGATGGCCGTGGCGCTCAAGGAAAACCGTTCCATACGCGGGGTCGAGGCGATTGCGGAGCGTCCGGATGGCACCCGCGTGCCCTTTGCGCCTTACCCGACCCCGCTGCACGATGGAAACGGAAACCTGATCGGCGCCATCAACATGCTCGTGGATATCACCGAGCGAAAGCAGGCGGAAGACCGGCAGAAAAACCTGATTGACGAGCTTAACCATCGGGTCAAGAACACCCTGGCCACGGTCCAGTCCCTGGCGGCGCAGACGGCGCGCAATGCGCTGGATGCCAAGGACGGGTATACCCGCTTCGAAGGCCGGCTGCTTGCGTTGTCGCGTGCCCACGACCTGCTGACGAAGCGGCATTGGGGCCTGACTCCGCTGGGCGTGCTGGCCCAAGAGGTGTTAATGCCGGTATTGGGCGCCGAGCCCGGCCGCATCAGGATCACCGGTGATGCCATCGAGGTTGACACCCGCGTTGCCTTGAGCCTCACCATGACGCTCAATGAATTGGCAATCAATGCCCTTAAATATGGCGCGATGTCCACCGAGACGGGGGCCCTGTGCGTGGACTGGAGCGTGCAACCCCAGCCGAACGGAGCGCTGCTGATCCTGGACTGGCGCGAACAGGGCGGCCCCACGGTGTCAACGCCTGCGCGCGAAGGGCTGGGCTCGCGGTTGATGAAGCGCTGCATCGAGCGCGATTTGAACGGCTCTTTTAAACTCAACTTCGCCCGTGAAGGCGTTCACTGTCATCTCTCCTTCATGGTTGCCGAGAACAAGCCATGACCTCGTTCACAGGAATCAGGGTGCTTCTGGTTGAAGACGAAGGCGCCATTGCGATGCTGATCGAGGAAATGCTCGAAGACCTGGGGTGCACGGTGGTCGCCTCCGTGGCCCACCTTGCGAAGGCGCTGCAAGTGGCCGATGTGGTGGACGTAGACGTGGCGATCCTGGACGTGAACCTGGCGGGAGAGCGCGTTTTTCCGGCCGCCAGGATTCTGCGCTCACGCAATATCCCCTTTTTGTTCAGTACGGGCTACGGCGTCAGCGGACTGCCCGAAGAGTTCGCCGACTGTCCGGTTCTGCGTAAGCCCTTTGCCGAGAGGGATCTTCGACTGAAGGTTGCACTGACGCTCAAACGTTAGGCAGTAAAAACCTGTGGCGGCCTGTCCCGGCTGAAACCCGGGAATTTTTTTCACTGCATCCCCTCCCGCAAAGCTTGTGTCCGGTCGGGCAAAGGCCCCGGCAGGCCTGCGTCTTGATAATCCCTGCACTCAACCCCACCGCAGCAACGAGCACCGCGTCCCGCCATGAACCTGCGCACCTTCATCCGTAGCCACTGCCTTAACTGCGCGCTCGCTGCGAAGGCACTGACCCGACTGCATAAGTCGCTCTCTTTTCTGGCCACGCATCTGGCCCGACGAGGCTTCGACTCCACATCCTGTCCGATCACCAGTGACGAAGCCGCACTCGACCGTCGCATCAGCACTTTGTGCCCTGAGTTGGCCGCCACTGTGTTCAGCCATGCCCGCGACGGCATCATCCTGGTCGACCCGTTCGGCCGCGTCATCGCCGTGAACGAGGCCTTCAGCCGGCTCACCGGCTATGGGCGGGACGAAGTGCTGGGGCGAGCGTTGAATGCCCATCCCATGGTGCGTCGGTTGGCGACGTTTTATGCGCCGATGAAGAACGCGCTGGATTTCCACGGGCATTGGTCCGGTGAGATCCAGAGCAGCCACAAGGATGGACGGCAGATGACCTCGCGCATCAGCATCAGTGCGGTGCATGACCGTCACGGCAATGTTCAGCACTATGTGGCGCTGTTCAGCGATATGACGCAGATGAAGCAGCGCCTGCGGTTGCTGGAACGTGATGCCCGGTATGACGCGCTCACGCAACTGCCCAATCGGTTGCTGTTGGCCGAGCGGATGCGCCAGGCGCTGGGCAAGGCGCGCATTGACCGGCAGAAAGTGGCGATCGCGTTCATTGACCTTGATGGGTTCAAGGCGCTTAACGACAGTTACGGCCACGATTGGGGCGATCGGGTGTTGCAGATTGTCGCGGCGCGGATCAACGCGACGTTGCGTGAAGGCGATACCTTGGCGCGGCTCGGTGGCGATGAGTTTGTGGCAGGGCTGGTGGGGTTGCAGGCGGTGGAAGACAGCGAGCCTTTGCTCCAGCGAATGCTGCAGGCGGCCAACGCGCCGATTTTGATTGGCACGCAGACGGTGGAGATTGCCGCGAGTATCGGCGTGGCGTTTTACCCGGAGCATGGGGCGCAGGTCGATGGCCTGATCAGCAAGGCGGACCAGGCGATGTACCTGTCGAAAAAGGCCGGTGGTAATCGTCTGGCGTTTTGTCCGGTGCGGTGTGTTTCGGCTATCGGGACATAGGTATCTACACAACGTTGGCGTGACGCCGAGCTTGCTCCCCGTTGGGCCTGGCCGCCTATGACTATCTTACTGATACCCCACAAATCCAAATGTGGGAGGGGGCTTGCCCCCGATGGCGGCCTCCGGGCTGGCCGGGATGTTGGATTGGGTTGAGTACATATCCGTTTCTGCGGTCACGGCTGCTATGGGCTCCGCTTTTACAGCGGCTCACTTTTGAAAAGCGCAAAAGTAAGCAAAACGCTCTTGCCCCACCACTCGGCACCTCGCCTAGGCTCGGTGTGTCCGAACGCAGGCTTGAATCCGTGGGCCGCCGCAATGGGCCATCCATGGCCCAGTGCGGCTAACCCGGCGTCCTGCCGGGTTGCCCACGGATTCAAGCCTGCGTTCGGCCAGCGTGGTTTAACGGGCCGCCTGAGATCAAGATCAAAAGCCAGATCAAGAGCGGCTCGCTGCGCATCGTGGTTAGCGTTGGGCGCTACAGCGTTATGTAGATACCTATGGGTCAGTAGCGGAGCCTGACGGTGGTGCCCAGGGTGCGTTCGCTGCCCGTCATGACGCCGTAGTCACCGGCGCCGAGCAACGAGTACACGGCGGTGATGTACTGGCGGTCGAACACGTTGCGCACCCAGCCTTCCACTTCCCAGGCACGGTCCTGGCTGCGCAACCCAAGACGCAGGTCGGTGAGCCCGTAGCTGGGTTGATAGCTGCCTTCGCCGCCTTCGAGGGTGCCGTAGTAGCCGCTCCTGAAGCTGTAGTCGATACCGCTGTAGGCCTGCAGCCCATACGCCAGCGGATGGGTGTAGTCGAGGCCGCCGCTCAAGCTCCATTGCGGCGCGTTGTAGAGGCGCTCGCCGCTGAGGTCGCAGGTCCATTG
This sequence comes from Pseudomonas orientalis, assembly GCF_002934065.1. NCBI lineage: Bacteria > Pseudomonadati > Pseudomonadota > Gammaproteobacteria > Pseudomonadales > Pseudomonadaceae > Pseudomonas > Pseudomonas orientalis. Next base: position 2,754,827 of record NZ_CP018049.1, read on the forward strand.
GCCCGAGGCCGGCGGACACGGGGCGTTGGGGAAGCTGCGATAGCGCGCATCGCTCCAGGCCAGGCCCAGGCGTGCGGTGAGCGGGGGGCCGAGTTGCCAGGCCGAGTCCAGTTCGATGCCGCGCAGGCGGACCTTGCCGACGTTGATCAGGTTGTCCCGCAGCGGTGGCGCAAACAGCGAGGTCGGCGGGCTGTAGGTGAGCGCCTGGTAGTTGTCGACATCGGTCTGGTAGACGGCGAGGTCGAGCATGGCGCGGTCCTCCCAGAAGCGCGTCTTCACCCCCAGTTCAAGGGACGTGGCGCGCTCCGGCTCGAACGTGGGAGCAGTGAACGGGCCGACCACGTCGAAGTTGATCCCGCCGGCCTTGTAGCCCCGCGACACGCTGGCATAGCCCATCACCGCATCGTTGAAGCGGTAGCTGGTGCTGAGCAGGCTGGACAGGCTGTTTTCTTCAATCGAATCGTCGCGGTAATAACCACCGCCCAGTGCGATCCCACGCAGCAATTGCGCGCCCGCCTGGAAAGCCGGCGGTAACCCATTCAGCGGGGCGAGGTTACTGACGTCGCGGGAGACCCAGCCGTTCTTGAGCTCCTGGCTGTAGCGCAGGCCGCCGGTGAGTTCAAGCGGATCGATCGGACGCCAGGAAACCTGGCCGAAAAGGGCGCGGCTTTCGCTTTTCTGCTCGCCGTCGTAGCGTTGCCGGGCGCCCTCCAGCAGCATGGACGGCACTTGGTTTGGCGCGGTGAAGGTAATGCCATAGTTTTTTTTCAGCGATGCCAGCTGGTCGCCGACGAACCATGGCGCGGCGTCCTTGCCGAATTCGACGTCGATCTTGCGGTCGAGCTGCTGACGCAGGTAATAGAGCCCGACGACATAGTCGATGGACGAGCCGGCGGTGCCGGACAGACGCCATTCCTGGCTGAACTGGCGGTGTCTCAGCGCGGTTGCGGACTCGGCCACCGCCAGCGCCGTGCTGTCGCCGTCGCGGGTGGCGCGGTAGTCCCAGTCGCGGTAGGCGGTGATGCTGGTAAAGCGCGTGGTCGCGTCCAGGTCCCGGTTCAACTCCAATGAGACCCCATTCTGCAGGGTCTGCGGACGGCCCGGTGCGTCGATGCGTGTCTCGCGCCGGTAAGGCGAAGGTTCCGCCAGCGGATAGCCAAGGAACCTGGCGCGCTGGCGAGTCTGGGCGCTGTAGTGATTGGCCAACAGTACATTGCCGGCTTCGTTGTGCTCGGCATGGTCAGCGATCAGGCGCGCGCTGAAATCCGGGTCGGGCGTCCACAGCAATTGCCCGCGCAGGCCCTGGCTGTCGGCGTCACCGAGGCGGGTACCATCTTGCAGGTTGCGCACGGCGCCATCGACCGAACGGTTGAAAACGTTCAGGCGCCCGGCCAGTACGTCATCCTGCAGCGGCCCGGAAATCACGCCGCGATAGTCGCGCAGACCGTGCTCGCCGTGGCTGGCTTCGAGGTTGGCTTCGGGTGCAAAGGTTGGCGGGCGGGTGATGATGCTCAGCGCGCCGGCGGTGGTGTTCTTGCCGAACAAGGTGCCTTGCGGCCCGCGCAGGACTTCGATGCGCTCGATGTCCATCAACTCGGTGAAGGCCATGCCCTGGCGCGCCTGGTAAACGCCATCGACGTAAGTGCCGACGCTGCCTTCCAGGCCATCATTGTAGGGGGTCGCGCCCAGGCCGCGCAGTCCGAACCCGGCGAAGCGCGCGTCATGACCGGACACCACCAGGCCGGGTACCCGCTGTTGGATGTCCTGAAGCCGATGCAGGCCGGCCTCGTCCAATTGATCGCCGTAGAGAACGCTGATCGGGATCGGTACGTCTTGCACCGCTTCCTCGCGGCGCCGGGCGGTGACGGTTGATTCATCGAGCGTGAGAGGGCCGGGTGCCTCTTGTCCGGCATTGGCCGGCGCCCAAGGCAATGTCACAAGGCAGCCGAGCCAGAGCAGCCGATAACCTGGACCCGGCATGCTAAACCTCCCGGGCCATCTCGCGACGCACCGTGTCCGGGCAGGCCAGCGTCTTGACCCAGGCCAGCAACTCTCGGCTGTCGGCGGGCTTGAGCAGTGCCCCGTCAAAGGCCAGAGCGTCCGGATAATCCAGCGGCCTGCGTGGCGGGACCGCCGAATACAGCAACACGGGAAGGTGGCTCCAGCGATTGCGCACCTGCCGCAGCAGCTCCCAGCCGTCCATGCCGGGCATCATCTGGTCGCTGATCAGCAGGTCGACCGATTGTCCGGCCAGGCACGCCAAAGCGTGCTCGGCGTTCGACGCCATGCTCACGTCAAAGCCATAGCCGGCCAGCAGGTCATACAGCCATTCGCTGTTCTGCTCTACGTCATCTACCAGCAGAACATGTTTGCCCCGGCCGTCGAGCGGCGCGGCGTTGTTGTCGATGATGCCGAGCTCCAGATCCTGCTCCCCGGCGCATTTGAGCCGTAGGCTGAAACTCAAATGGCTGCCGCCCCGTACAGTGCCGTGTGGTTCGAGCCGGCTGCCCATGCGCGCCAGCAATTGCGTCACAATCGACAAGCCCAGCCCGCTGCCCTCATGGTGCTGCGCATTGCGGCCACGGCGGAACGGTTGCAGCAGATGTTCGAACTCGTGTGGATCGATGCCGATACCGGTGTCGATCACGCAAAAGCGCAACTCCACGCCCTCAGCCGTCGCTCCCGGGTGAGCGCTCACTTCGAAACGGATCTGGCCATCGCGGGTGAACTTTGCCGCGTTCGCCAGCAGGTTCATGAGAATTTGTCGAAGACGTTTGAAGTCGGCCTCGACCAGCGGCGGCAGGTCATCCGCCAGCACCGCTTCGAAGGTGTTGCCCTGACGCGCGGCGAGAAAGCCGGCCTCATTGGCGATCTCCTTGAGGAAGCCGTACAGGTAACCTGGCGCGAGGGTCAGTTGCACCTGCTCCAGCTCACCACGGGAAAATTCGAGCAACTCATCGATCAGTTCCAGTTGCTGGCGGGCATTGCGTTCGATCGTGGCTGGATAATTGCGGTTCGGCCCGGCGTGCAGCAGACGCGCATAGTCGATGATGCGCACCAGCGGCGAGCGCAGGTCGTGGCTGATCCGCGCCATCAGGGCGCTGCGCGCCGCCAGGGATTCGCGCAACTGCGCGGTGCGCAGCGCGACGGTGCTTTCCAGGCGTTCGTGCTCGGCCTGGCGTTGGTGTTCGAGGCTGGACAGCGCGTGCTTTTCACGGCCGCGGCTGCGCGCGACTTCCATGATCAAGGTACACACCAGCAACGCCACGCCTGCCAGCGTGGACGATAAGCTGTATTTGCTTTGCGGCGACTGCCAGGGCAACTGCTCCTGAGGCAAGAAAATCCGCATCAGCAACTGGCCCAGCAAAAGCCCCGGCACCAGCCAGGCCATCGGGCTGTAACTCAGGCGTCTGCGCCAGGCCATGCATAACGTGGCGAGCAGCACCGCATAAAAGCTCATCAGCGACCATTGGATTATTTGTGCGCCCTGGACTGGATCGACGTTCAGCCACCAGAGCCGGCCCAGGATGCAGCCCGACAGGGGCACCCAGTAGCTCCAGCCAATGGCTCTGGGCAGGCGGGACACCTGCAGCAGCACACGCATGTAGGTCAGAAACAGGACAAACGAGACCGCGCTGGCGCAGGTCAGTAACTCGCGTGTCCAGTCCAGCGCGGCGGGCCAGTAGACCAGGTAGCCATTGAGGATGCAGGTCAGCAGGATGTAGCTGAGCACCGCGCCCGCGTTCACCGTCAGCAATCGAGAGCGCAGGATCCAGCCGACGATCAGGCCGAACGGGACGACCAGCAGAACAATGCCGAGGGTGAGTCCGTCGCTCAGGTAGGTCTGTTGCTGACTGCGCAGCAGCGCAGATTCGGACCACAGTTGCGGCTCCAGCAGCATTTGGAAACGGCTTGTCACTCGGATAAGTACCGTGACGTTTTCCCGCGCGGCCAGCGAGACCGAGAACGCAGGCTGACGTGCGGCGGGCTGGGGCCATTCGGTCAAGGGATAAGCGCTACCGGCGCGTGCATCGCTCCAGTGTCCATCGGCGCGTTGGTAGACGCGGATGTCCTCCAGGCGCGGCGCCCCTACCACCAGCAGGCGCGAACACGCCACGTCGCTGGCGTTGGTGAGCTGCACGCGCAACCAGAACGCGGAGCGGCTATAGCCCTGGGTCGGCCAGCCTGGACTTGGGGCGGCAAGACGCGTTTCGGGCAGTCGAGCAACGTCGTCCACGCTCAAGCGGGCCTGGGTGTCCTCGAAGATGCGCAGCGTGGGCATCAGCTCCAGGTGCTCAGCCTGGCAGATGTCAATGGGGGCGGCGCGCAGCAGGCCGGCGGATAACAATGCCAGCGTCAGCAACAGGAACTGTAGAAGCCGCATCAGGCTTGCTCGCCGCCCAGGGAGTGCTGGCGGAACTGACTGGGCGTCATGCCGATGCGCTGGCGGAATGCGGTGGTGAAGTTGCACGCATTGCGAAAGCCCACCAGTTCGGCGACGTCCTGCACACTCATGGCGCTTTCGCAGAGCAGTGCCTGGCCACGACGCAGCCTCGCATCGCGAATGTAGGCGAACACGGTCAGCCCCAGGTGCTCACGGAAAATCGCGGAGAGGCGTTTTTCATGGGTGCCGACTTTCTGCGCAAGGCAGGGCAGGGAGGGCACATCGTCCAGTTGCTGTTCAATCAAGCGCATGGCCGCCCGCAACACGATTTCATCGCCCTGCGGTGCTGGCTCGGCCAGGTGTTCCTGAACGGGCGGCGGCGCTCGCCAGGTCAATTGCAGATGAATCCGGATGCGCGCCAGGACTTCCTCGGGCGCGTAGGACTTGGGGATGTAGTCCACCGCGCCCACGGCCAGCCCTTCGAGGCGCTCCAATGACGTATTGGCCGATGACAGGAACAGAATCGGGGTATGCCGGGTGGCCGGCGCCTCGCGTAACAGCCTGCACAGGCTGAAGCCGTTCATATGTGGCATGTGGACATCCAGCACGATCAGGTCCGGACGCAGGGCGAGCGCCCGTTGGTAGCCCTGATGGGCGTCGCTGGCCACCGAAACGCGCCAGGGTTGGGTCTTGAGCAGGATGAGCGTGGCACGGATATCTTCAGGGACATCGTCGATCAGCAGAATATGCGGCAACGAATCGGACGCCGCCGCTGTCCGCCGCTCGTAGTGGCCATTGTTCATTCGCCAGGTTCTCTTATGTTTTTCGCCAGCTCGTTGCCGCGATATCGCCGGCAAGACCCGAGGGATTCGACAGCAGGCGCTCACCCAAGCGTGTCTGCCTGCCGAACTGTAGAGCGTTTTGCAACGATAAGTCACGCGCCGGGGCGGCGACAAATTGATATAGCAATAGCGGCAGATGAAGGGAGAACTGAAGCGTTTGCAAGTTTAATGGCGATGATGCGCGGGCGTAGAAAGCTTTTGGCGGTTGACGCTTTAACTGACCTGAAAGGCCAGTTCACGGCGACGCGGTTTGTCGAAAACCCGGGTGTCGACTATCCCGTCGATCTGACCCGAGTCAACGCCGCCAGTGCCGAGCAGGTTGCCCAATCCTGGAAGGAAATCAAAGAGTGTTGAATATGCCTGCTATCCGGCGCACTGCACCTGTCTGGAACAGGTCTCGGTGTTTGCCCGGACTCCAAACGACATGGGCCGCGCTATCGGTTCAAGCAGCTTAAATCCAATAAATTGTGTGTAATCTGGGAAAATAAGCCATAAGACCCAAAATAAGGTGGCTATGCAGTTGGATAGAAGCTCGTGTTAATTCTATAATTTCAGGCATTAACGGGAACAGACTGGCTGGGCACACACCATGTTGGATTTAAGCTTCAGCAAGCCGAGCGAGGTCGTCAAGCGCCTGTGCGACCGCCTGCGCACAGAGCGCCTGGCGTTGGGCATGACACAAGCCGACCTGGCCGGGCGTGCCGGCATCGGCGCCAACACAGTGTCCAACCTTGAAGCAGGACGCAATGTCGGATTCGAGAACATCATTCGGGTGGCGATGGCGCTTGGCCGAACCAGAGAACTTGAAGGCCTCTTCCTGCCAAAGCTGGACAGCATCGAGGATATTCGGCGCTACGAAAACAGCGCCAAGCGCCTGCGTATAAAGAGGAAGTCCGACAATGCTTGAGCAGGTTAACGTCTTCTACGAGGGCTTTGGTGAGCGGTGGCAATGGGGCACGCTGGTCTCCACGACTGCCCTGACCGGTCGCCCGATGATCGTGTTTGAGTACAGCAATGAAGCCAGGCAAAGGGGCCTGGAACTGTCCTCCTACAGGCTGGCGCTGGAAGGGCCTGCGTTGCGCCGAGATTTTCCAGACCACCAACTGCACCTGCCGGGGCCTGTTTACGATTCCCTGCCGGATGGGTGGGGCATGTTGCTGATGGACCGAATGTTCAGGCGCCGCGGGCTCACCACGGCGCGCATCGGCGCACTGGAACGATTGGCCTACGTCGGCAGCAATGCAATGGGGGCCATGACGTTTGAGCCCGTGGTACCTGAAGGTCAAGCATCGGAAGTCCACTTTCCGCTGGAACAGCTTGCTGCTCAGGTGCAGGAAGTGCTTCATGGCGACGGTGGCGAGTTCCTGCACACGTTGCTGCTGGTGGGCGGCTCGCCTCAAGGTGCAAGGCCTAAGGCTCTCATTTATCGCGATCCCGAAACCGGCGGGTTTACTACGGCCGTCACGCCGGGCTTTGAAGCATGGTTGGTCAAGTTTCCGGCCAAGGAAGAACATGCCGAGGTGTGCGCCATCGAAATGGCCTACGCCGAGTGCTTGCGCATGTGCGGTATCGAAACCCCGGAAACGCAGTATTTCAGTCTGCCTGATGGGTTGGCGGCATTTGCCAGTAAGCGATTTGACCGCCGGGATGGCCTGCGCATACCCATGCAAAGCCTTGCGGCCTTTACCGGGGCCGATTACCGCTCGCCGGGCGTGTTGGACTACGTCAACTTCCTGCGCGCAACACAAATGTGTACCAACGACGTGCGAGAGATGGCGGTCGCCTTTAAACGTGCCGTCTTCAACGTTGCATTCAACAACCGAGACGATCATCCCAAGAACTTTGCCTACATCATGTCGCAAGACGGTCAGTGGAAATTGTCGCCGGCATACGATGTGACGTTCTGCGAGGGACCGGGCGGGTATCACCAGATGGATGTGATGGGGGAAGCCCTGTCGATTTCCCGCACGCACATGCTTCGGCTTGCCGAGGAAGCCGAGGTGCCCCCGCAGGTTGCCGCCAGAATGATTGACGGTATTTGTGAGGTGGCGAGCCGGTTTGCGAGCATTGCCGAGGATCTGTACCCAGAGGTGATTACTCGAGAAACATTGCGCACTATCCAAGGGCGCATCGATCAGAACGTCGCTCGGCTACAGTAAAAGCACCGGGCAGCGGTCTGCGTTGACGATCGGGAGGAGCGGGTCATCGCGCAAGCTATATGGGAGGGAATGATGAAAACGGTTAGAGCCGGTGTTCTGGAAATCGCCTACCTGGAGGTCGGTCCGGTAGACGGACCTCCCATCGTGTTGCTGCACGGCTTCCCCTATGACGTGCATGCCTACGATGAGGTCGCCAGGATCCTTGCCTCGGCTGGGAAGCGATGTCTCACGCCTTACCTTCGTGGTTATGGCCAAACCAGATTTCTGAATGAGCAGACAATGCGCTCTGGAGAACAGGCGGCAATAGGCGCCAACCTGGGGATTCGCCCAGGAGGCGTTTGATACGACCGCCGCAGCGTTTGAGAACCACGACTTTGTTGAGGTGGTAATACACTCGTATCGTCATCGTTTCGGATTGGTTGAAGGCGATCCAGCCTACCGGAACATAGCGTCTCGGCTTGCTGCGCAACCAAAGATCTCGGTGCCTTCACTGGTTCTGGAGGGGGCGCTGATGCGGTCGATCCACCTGCCAGGGACGATCCATTCGCTCGTTATTTTATCGGGCCGTATCGCCGGGAGATTCTGGAAGGCGTTGGTCATAACGTGCCTCAAGAGGCTCCGGAAAGATTTGCCGATGGGGTCCTGAATCTGTTGCGTAATCAAGGAGGGAGTATTGAACGATGAAGGAGAGGAATGAGGTGACCGGCACCCGCATCGCGCAGCACTTCAATCCGCGCAATGTCGGCTGGCTGCGGTGCAACAAGGTACTGACGGTAGGCCTTGAACGCCTCCAGCGCAGCAGCATCCTGAGGCCGATAGTCATCACCACTCTGGCGCTGCCGGTTGGCAATACATGGCCTGCCCAGCGCTACCTGGCAGGAATCGTCGGCCGACGGCGGAAGAGGCGCGAAGAGGGCGTACGCGCGGCCCGGTTGCCGGGTATCGTTAAACAGCGGGTGGGACACGTCTTCGAAGTCATTGCCTTCCGCCAGTAGATAGGAGCTGGCGGTACGCGACATGATCGCGCCCTGGTACGTCAGATGGGCAAACACGTTGTTGACCAGCTGCGCGCGTACCTCGGCATTCCCCATGCCGCCGGAATGGGGCGCGCGTCCGGACGTGTCATGCACATAGTTGTCAAGCAGGGTCAGGGTGTCGTGATGCCCAAGAAACAGCCATACCCAGTAATGATGACCATCGCAGGTTGCAGAGTAGGGCGTGCGGCCGTCGAATTCGTTGCTGGAGATCGTCACATGGGACGCGCTGCCCCAACCGGTGACGATCATCTGCCGACCGATACGCGCAAAGGTGTTGTGGTCGATCCATACGCCGTCGGCATCGTCCAGTGTGAGTGCGTCGCCGCCCCAGACCACACGGGGGTTGATGTCCGACAGCACCAGGTTGCGCACGATGACATTGTGCGCGCCGTTCCCGATAAACAAGCCCATGCCCTGAATGCCGGCGTGGACGCCCACGCCCAGCAGGGTCTTGTTCGAACCGATTTTCAGGCGCTGCAACCCGGCCTTGTCATACGTCACCGTGGCCGGCGGTCTCGATTGGCAGAAGTGGTTGGCACCGTCGATTGCCCATTGCCCGCCGCCGTGGGGGCAGGCGTTGGCCATGCACCCGGCCTCTGTGACCTGGGCGCTGCCGTCGGACACCACCGAACCGCGGAAATCAAACCTATGGTCCAGGGCGATGACACGCGGTGTGTCATCGGTGCAGTTGCCGCGCGTGTCGAAGCGTGCACACAACGCCTTTTTCAGTTCGGCCGGCGTGGCGGGGTGCACGGCCGCAAGCGGGCCACCTCCGGTCACGTCTTTGGCAAAACCCTCGGCATGGCTTGCCGCCAGAGACGGCTGCGCGACCAGCACAGCGGTTGCTAGCACCAAGGCTGAAAGAAACGGCTGAATCGGGAAGGTCAACGGCGTATTCCTGAGGGCTCAATACGGGCTCGCCATGATCTGAACAGGCGCGGGTATTTATCAAACGGTTTAAGTCCGATAAGCATTGCCTTCAGCTGAGGTTCAGCCGGGCGCTGTCAGCCGGCCGTTTTTAATCGGTTTTCGTCCGTCCCAACCCTGCCTCGCAATCCTGGTGCCTGTTATCTTGCGTGCGGCGCCTGGTGGGCCTGCTTGGCGAGCCGCCGCAACGCGATATCAAGCGAATCCGCGTCTAGCAGCGTCGGATAGCGGTGGGGGCCGTCGTCGCGTGGGTGGGCCCGGTGCCGTCCTTTGAGCCGCGCCGTTGCAACAACTCAATCTGATCTGCCGGCACCAGCGTGCGCAAGGTTTTATAAAGCACGCGGGTTTCCAGCAGGTTCCACACCCGCAGCATGGTTTCCAGCGCATCCAGGGGCTTGCTGATGAAATCCCTGGCGCCGAGCGCCAGGGCGCGCAGGCGGGTGTCGCGGGTGGCATCGGCGGTCAGCACGAGGATCGGCAGGTATTCGCCGTTGGGGATGCGCCGGTTAAGTTGTTCCAGCACGGCAAAGCCATCGAGCTCGGGCATGTGCAGGTCAAGAATCACCAAGTCCGGTTCGAAACTGTTGAACAGCTCAAGTGTGCGCAATGGCTCAGTGCTGCTCAGTACGTTGCTCAGCCCTTCGCGCGCCAGCAATTGCTCCACCAGATCGAGATTCGGGCGTTGGTCGTCGATGATCAGAATGCGCTGGTCGAGGTTCACATGGGCTCCGGAAAGTACTGGTCGAGGTGGGAAAGAAACGCGGGGACGTTAATCGGCTTATTCAATATCGCCGTTGCACCGGCGTCGTGCAGGGCCTGGCGGGTGAGGTCGCTGGTATCGGCGGTGATCATCAGCACCGGTGTGTGCCGGGTGATCGCAGACCGGCGCAAGCGCTGCAGTACGGTGAGGCCGTCGATGTCCGGCAGTGACACGTCCAGTAAAATCAACCGGGGCGCATGCTGTGCGGCCAGGTCCAGGCCCAGTTGGCCTTGCATGCTGGACAGCAGTTTTATTCCCGGCCGGCGGTGCAACAAGGTTTCGATCAGCGCCAGGCTGGAGAGATTGTCTTCGATATACACCACCTTGCCCTGCAGCGCCGGGGCAGGGCGCACCGGCGTGGTATCGATTACGGCTGCGGCCAGGTCGCCGGACGTCTGTACGCGCACGAAGGGCAGTTCCAGGGTGAAGCGTGAGCCGATGTCGGGTTGGCTGTGCACGCTCAGTCCGCCCTTCATCTTTTCCAGCAGGCTTTTGCTCAGTGCCAGGCCCAGGCCGCTACCTTCGACGTTCGGGTCGGCCCCCAGGCGCTCGAACGGCTTGAACAGCTGCCCGATGTGATTGGCCGCGATGCCCTTGCCGGTATCGCAGACGGACACGCCGATGCGTTGCCCCTCGATCTTGACTTCAATGCTCACCTGGCCCTGAGGCCGGTTGTACTTAATGGCGTTGGACAGCAGGTTCAGCAGCACCTGGGTCAGGCGCTGTCGATCGGCAACGATGCCGATATCCGCCGCCAGGGTGGGCAGCGCCTGCAACTGGATGCCCGCGTCGGCGGCCATGGGGGACACCAGCGCCAGGGCTTCTTGCAGCGTACCCGCCAAAGGGATCGGTTCGATGTTCAACGGCAAGCGTCCCGCCTCGATCTTGGCAATGTCCAACACTTCGTTGATCAGCGTCAGCAGGTGTTGGCCTGCGCGCAGGATGTGACCGACTTGCGCTTTTTGCCCTGCCGCCGAATCCAGGTCCAGCAGTTGCGCAAAGCCCAGGATCGAGTTGAGTGGGGTGCGCAGTTCATGGCTCATGCGTGAGAGAAACTCGCTCTTGGCCCGGCTGGCACGTTCGGCTTCTTCGCGGGCGGTGCCCAGCGCAATCTCCGCCGCGCGACGGTCGGTAATGTCGCGTGTGATCTTCGAGAAACCGCGCAAGGCTCCGGTCGCATCGAACTGCGCCGTGATCACCACGCTGGCCCAGAAGCGTGTGCCGTCCTGGCGCAGGCGCCAGCCTTCTTCCATGTAATGCCCCTTGCGGGTGGCTTCATCCAGCGCCATGGCCGGGTGTTGCGGGCATTCCTGTGGCAGGTAGAACAGCGAAAAATGCTGACCGATGATTTCCTGTTCGGTGTAGCCCTTGATCCGCTCCGCACCGGCGTTCCAGCTGGTGACATAGCCCGCAATATCGAGGGCAAAGATCCCGTAGTCCTTGACCCCATCGATGATCAGCCGCAAGCGCTCTTCATTCTCGCGCAACGCACGCTCGCGCTCGGCCAGCAGCAAGCCGGCCTCCACCAACCGCGTACCCAATTGGCCGATCTCGTCGTTTTCCGGTGGCTGCGGCCGCAGCGGTTGCCCCAGGGCCAGGCGTTGCGCGTTGCCTTGTACTTGCTGCACCCGGGCGACAATGCCCTTGGACAGAAACAGCACCGCGACGATTGCGCCAAACAGCCCGCAAATGGCCGCCAGCCAAGTGGACAGCAGCAGCCGCTGGCGCGTCTCGGCCGCGGCCGTCGTGCGCTCAGCCAGCAAAGAGTCCTCAAGGGTGAGCATGGTGCCGATGTGCTGACGCAAGGCATCCAGGATGTGTTTGTTGCTGACGAGAATGCTGGTAATCGACTCAGGGCTTGTCGTCGGGTCGTTGAGCATGTCCTCCAGCCCATCGATTTTGCTGTTGATCAGCGGCGTGATCGACGCGAGTTGCTCACGCACCCGTTGATCGCGAACATCGCCGTCGAGTCGACGCAGAGCTGACTCAATCTGCGGCTTGGCGTTGAGGTAGCCCGGCAGGAAGTCATCGCGGCGAGTCAGCAGGTATCCGCGCACGCTGGCGGCGGCTTCGGCCAGCAGGGTGTGCACGGCGCGGATATCGCCTTGCACCCGCAGCACGCGGCGAACGTCCTCTTCAGCGCGGGCTGTCTGACGCTCGGTGATGTAGATCAGCACCAACGACAACAACAGCACCACCAGCGGCAGTGAAATCACCACCAGCGCCTTGCCGCGCAGGGGCAAGTCGGCCCATCGCCTGGCGTAGAACACCCTCATGCCTGGGTTACCAGGCCAAGCGCGATACCCCGCACGGCGGCCTGGGTGCGATCGGCCGCACCGAGTTTGCCGATCACCCGTTCGACGTGGGCTTTAGCGGTGCCGGTGGTAATCCCCAGGTGTTCACCGATTTTCCGGTTGCTCATTCCGTTCGCGACCAGCCCTAGCACCTGACGCTCCCGTGGGGTCAGGTTTTCCGTTGCCGTCACGCCATTGGCGTTGCGCTCGGTCATGCGTCGCAGCAGGCGAGCGCTCACCGCACTGTTGAGCGCTTCTTCACCGGCGGCGACCCGTTGCAAGGCATCGATCACCTCGTTACGGCTGGCGTCCTTGAGCAGGTAGCCCACCGCGCCGGCATTCATCGCGGCTTCCAGATGGTCGGGGCTGTCATCCATGGTGAAAATCACTACCTTGATGGCCGGCAGGCGCTGTTGCAGCAGGCGGGCGGCGCCGAGCCCATTGAGCACCGGCATACGAATATCGAGAATAACGATGTCAGGCAGCAACTGTTCGCACAGCTCCACCGCTTGTTGGCCATCACGGGCCTGGCCGACCACTTCGAACTGCGGATGGCCGGCCAGCAACGCGACGAAGCCCGTACGCGTGACTTCATGATCATCCGCCAGCACCAGACGCAATACGGCATTCATTGCAGTGTTCCATTCAGATAGGCCGGTACGCGGGCGTGCAGTTGCGTGCCGCAGTGGATCGCGCTGGCGCAATTGAGCTGGCCACCCAGCAGGCTGGCGCGTTCGTGCATGGTGGCGAGGCCCAGGTGCTGGGCGTCCTTGTTGTCCAGTTGCTGGCCTGGGGTAAAGCCTTTGCCGTTGTCGTTTACCTGCAGTGAAGCGTGGTCCTCGCGCAACTCCAACGCCAGTTGCACATGGCTGGCCTGCGCATGTTTAAGGACATTGTTGATGGCTTCCTGGCCGATCCTGAACAAGGCAATTTCCACCTGGCTGGGCAAGCGCCCCTCGTAGGCGGTGGCCCATTGCACGCTGACAGCGGCTTCGCGCAGGCGGTCGGCCTCTTTGTCGAGCGCCTTGAACAAGCCGAAATCATCCAGCACCGTCGGGCGTAGGCCGGCGATCAGTTGCCGGCCTTCACCTACCGAGTGTTGGGCCAGTGTCAGAATCGCCTGCAGGTCCGCGTTCAGTGTGCCGGGCAGCGCTGGGCAACGGCCGGCGAACCCTTGCAGACGCTGATGCAAACCGGCGAGGGTTTGCGCCAGGCCGTCATGCAGGTCGTAAGCCACCCGTTTGCGCTCGTCTTCCTGGGCGCGCAGCAGTCGGTTGACCAGGTCGGACAGCGTCCTGTCCCGCGTTTTGAGGGTGCTCAGCAATTGTTCGTTTTGCAGGTGCGCGGCCAGCAGCGTGGCGAGCAGTTGCAGGGATTCACTGTCTTCATGGTCTGGCGCGCGCAGGCTGACCCTGTTGCCCAGTATCAGTACGCCAAAGGCATCACCATCACCGCCGCGCAGCGGCACTTGCAACACACTGGGCAGGGCGCTTCCCGGCAGCTCCAGCCAGCACGGTGTGCGTAAGCGGCGATCGGCGACGGCGCTGAGGCTGCTTAATCGATGCTGGGTGCCATGGCGTGCTGTGACAGTGGCGCATCCCTCGGCATCCCACTCCTGAATCAGCCCGTGGTCCATTGCAAGGAACGCGCATGCCCGCGCCAACACGCGTTCGCGCATGGCATCAGGCGCCAGTTGCGGCAATGCCTGCCCCGTATCCACCAGCAACCGCAAACGCGCGGTGCGACTTTCGGATTGTCGATAATGCGCGCGGATCGCCAAGGCACTACCGGGATCGTGTGGCGTGTTTTGCATGCTTGGGCTCCGGTGTCACAGGCTCGCGGGCGCGAGGCGGGCTATTAAACCTCGTTGAGCGGGCGGGGCGCCATCTGCCAAATGGCATAGTTAAACAACTCCGGTTGGCCGATGGCGGGCAGGCAGGCGATTGGCAAAGTGTGCTCATCCACAACAGGAGCATCCCAATGAACTTCAAAACCGTGTCGATCGCCGTGCTTTTCGCCTTGAGCGCCCCCTTCGTGCAGGCTGCCGAAACGTCACCCTATGTCTACCGCGAAGTGGTCCAGGCGCCTGCCAATGCGAAAGACCGTGAAATTGCCGGGTTGTTTGACCGTTGGAACAGCGCCTTGCAGACCGGTAACGTCAAGACAGTGGTTGACTTGTATGCGCCGGGCGCGGTGTTGCAGCCGACGGTGTCCAACCAGGTGCGTGTCACGCCGGAGCAGATCACGGACTACTTCAACCATTTCCTGATGCTCAAGCCGGTAGGCCAGATCAACTACCGTGAGATCCGCCAACTGGGTACTAACGTGGCGATGGACAGCGGGGTCTACACCTTCACCCTGACCGAGGCGAACGGCAAGATCCGCCACGTGCAGGCACGCTACACCTTCGTCTACGAGCAGGTTGGCGATCAATGGAAAATCCTCAACCACCACTCCTCGGCAATGCCTGAAGTGCAGGTGAAACACGCCAAGCAGTAACCGCTGATTCAAACAGTCCACGTCCCTGCGGGTGTGGACTTTTTTGCGTTTGCGCCACGTCAGATCGGGCAAGCAATCGCATCGAGCGCTTTACCTTTCTCTGCCCGCCTTACGGGCCGAACGATAGGCAGTCTCTGCGGGCAGAAGCTGGGAAAGGCAGAAATGATCAAATAAACAGACTGTCTTACGACGCCTAGAGACTCTCGGGGTCGCCAAAAAACATTTTGACTTGGCTCTAGGACGGTGTTTTCAGGCGGAAAAAATTCTAATGTGCCCCCAGTTTTGCCCCCAGTAGCGCGGGATATGCGGGCGATCGAGATTGGCGATCTCTGAGGCGGAGCAGGGTGGTCGGCGATGGCTTTCAATGTATGTCAAACTCGGCTTGCACGGGGGATGCCTGGATGATTGGTCGCCTAGGGCAGGGCACTAAGCGCCTGGTAGGACACCAAATCACATTCGGTGTCCGGTGTGTCATAGCTCAGCGACAGATATTACGGCTAGCTGCTTACGCTGCTTGCCGTAATATCTGTGTTGGGAGAAGTCTATTGATAAAGGAGCGTGCCTGTGCACTCGCCCCGATAGTTGAAGTCAATTACTCCCAGCCGAGATCAAGCGTACGCCGCAACGAATGCTAGCGTCCGCCTCGCAGATCTAGGCGGTCTAGCTCCTCAAGAGTTTGGACAACGACCTCGACAAGTTCCCCGTCAAAGTCATCGCGGTCTGCCTCCTCATGAGTGCCTTTGTTCAGGTAGGTCCAGACAAGATTATTGACTGGAATACCCAAAATGCGGCTATACGCAGCAAGAAGTGGCTCTCTGTTCGCATGGTGGAACATCTGGGCATCTCCCAATTTCTTGACCAACGCTTCGCATAGATTTCTCAACGCAGGCTCGGCACCGACGCCAGCCAACATCAGATTCAACACGCCTTGGCCATGACTTCCAAGCCACCGCCAAACTTTCTCGCTCAGCATCTCCAAGGCTTGGCGAGAAGCAGCGAGCGCATCTCGGTCGTTGAGCGCTTCCCTTGCTGCCCTGGCCTTGGCAATGTAATTCGCGCTCGGTACGTTGCCGGTAAGCTATCAGCGCTGCATCTCCCTTTGACTGGCGAAGAAAAGATCGAAATCAGCTTCCGGGGAAACCCTGGGGTCCGCGTCGATGCGCTCGACGTTCTGAGCGAGGGGCATATACGCTGTCTCGGCCTTCGCACAATGCCAGCCAGCGTTCGTTGCATTCCTGGCGCACGGCCCGGTTAAAACCGTCAGGGTCGTTATCTACCAGCCAAGAGACCTCGTCGAGGTCGGCGTTGAACAGGCATGGGGCGCCATCAAAATCGCGCGCGAGCAGTTGGCCGAACCACAGCACCGCCCCTTGCAACTGGCGACAGTAGGTTGCGCCCGGGTCGTCCGCCCGCTCAGTAAAAAAGGCCGCCAACTGCGTCAGGCGCGCCAGTGCCGCCTGGGAGGGGGCGCACAAGCCCTCGGTGCCGGCATCGCCGAACACCCGCTGGGTGGTGTTTGCGCGGGTAGTTCGCTGGTGGCCAGTAGGACCTGCCACAGTGTCGGCAGGCAGTTTCTGACGCTGGCGACTTCAATAGCCAGTGTGTCGCAGTCCTGCTCCGTTTGCATATACAGCCAGGCGCGGTTGCCTGTGGTGACGGACTTGTGTGATGCGGCAGCCCACCTACGAGCTATATGCCAATGCGCCATTATGCAGATAAAGTAGCGCTTTTGGATCCAGAGGCTGTAAGCGCCTGGGTTGCAAGACGACAGACCGGAGAGCGATGTTTCATGGCAGATCTGCTGGTAAAGCACCTGAAGGAAAAAGCGGGCAAACATTCGGCACTGAGCCTGCTGGCCAGTCAGTGGGACTTCGACAAGAAGCTGATACCCAAGGCCTTGCAGAGCATCGGTGGGCTGTTCCCGCACTACAGTCGACATGATGAGTCCCACAGCAAGCAGATCCTGATCAACATCGAGCGGCTGCTAGGCGACAACATCAGGCTGCTGTCCGCCACGGATACCTGGTTGATTCTGGAAGCGGCCTACTGGCACGACATCGGCATGGTAGTACCCCATGCCGACCTGCAGAAGGCCATCGCCGAACCAGGGTTCGCAGCATATATCGACGGGATATGTGCTCAGCCCTACCACGAGCTGAACGCCATTGCACGCGCGTTCAAGTCCCGTTCGGACACCGGGCTGATATTCGATTGCGAAAGCCCGGTGGAGATGCTGGGCAAACTGCGCGAACTGCTGGCCGAATGGTTCCGCAGGCAACACGCTGACCGTGCGGCCGAGATTGTGCGTTCGCCGATGACCTCGATCGGGCTGAGCTCGCCACGCACCGAACTGATCCCGGCCAGGCTCATCCGAGTACTTGGGCGTATCTGCCAAATGCACGGTGCCGCTTTCAAGGACCTGCTGGCCCCCGAGGGCCTGCCATTCCGTGAGGCCGGCCTGGGCAAAGATGACTGCCACCCACGCTTCGTCGCCTGCCTGCTGCGTATGGGCGACTTGCTCGACCTAGACGACAACCGCTTCTGCCCGGTAATGCAGGGCATCGCCGGCGAACACCGCCCGGCGCTGAGCAAGGCCCACGAAGACAAGCACGCCGGCATGCGCCACTTGCGCCTCGACCCCGAGCGTATCGAGCTGGTGGCCGAGTGCGAGACGGTGGATGGCTACATGGAAGCGTTCAAATGGTTCAGCTGGCTGGAGGAGGAGGTCAGCAACCAGCGCAACAACTGGCGGGATATTGTGCCGAGCAGGAAGCTTGGGTTGTTGCCCATGCTGGGGCCGATTACTGTGCGGTTGAAAGGAAACTTGCAGATTCTGAAGGATGGCGTAAGGCCGGCGTTCTCACTGGACTCAGAAAAGGTCACCGAACTGCTTGAGGGCAAGAACCTTTATGGCAGCAAGTACGCGTGTATCCGTGAGCTGTTGCAGAATGCGGTGGACGCGACCTTGCTGAAAGTCTGGCTGACCCATAGGAATGATCCTGCACTGGACTGGAAACAACCAGGGTGCGAGAAGCTGAAAACAGTCTTTAATGCGCATGCGGTGACAGTCACGCTGGAAGAACTCGATACCGAGCAGGATGCCGACTCTGCATTGACGACGTGGCAGTTGCGCATCAGAGACAAAGGTACCGGTATCACCCGAAACGACCTGGAGTTCATGCTGAGCATTGGCGGCTCGCAACGGAATCAGCAGCGCCAGAGGGAAATTTGGCAAATGCCGGAGTGGGCGAAACCTTCCGGAGCGTTCGGTATCGGCCTGCACAGCGCATTCATCTTGTGCAACGAGATAAATGTGCGCACCAAAAATGTCGTCAATAACGAAATATTCGACATCGTCATGCACAAGCCTTCGGGCCCCAACCGTGGGCTCGTACTGCTGAGAAAGCTGCCTGAAGATATCGCTGAACCCTACGGGACCGAGATGACCTTGAGGTTCAAGCTGGATGCGTTCACACAGCACTGGTGGTCTGACGGCGAAGACAGGGACACGGTAGCCGCCAGGATCGCACGCAAGCGAGACCCCTTGCTGGATGAGTCATTTCCCTATGAGGCGGGAAAACTTTTCGACAAGGTAGTGGAGTTTGCAAATGATCCACTGATAAAAATAGACGGCACCTTGGTAACGAAAGGAGGACGGTTCGATATCGCGGATGTCTATGCGGGAGGTAAGTCTGGCAAAGCCGAGGGATGGCGATTCATCGACATGAAAGATACGCAACTCAAGATTCGTTACAAGCCTCTTCCTGTTGCTACGCAGCAGGAAGAGGAAACTTTTTACGCAGCTTATCGCGGGCAGCACTTTGATACCGACTCCATTTCATTCCCTCTCGTCAATGTTGAAGTCAATCTCGTTTCCGGTGGTGCGGGAACATGGCTGGATTTTAATCGCGACACATTGTCGAAAAAAGCACGAGAAGCTTTTAGGCGAGCGGTGCTTGAGGCGCTTTATCACACCGTTGAGTTTGATCTGGCACAGGGGCTGAAGGAGCAATTATTCAAGCAGCTTGACTGCACTAAAATAGACTACTCGATCTTCCTGAAGGAAATGGAGGCCTATTATGGTCCGCGCTGGGGGGTGTTGTCCGAAAAGTTCAGGGATACGTGGCAGGGTTTTAGGCCGGGCCGTCAGCCAGCGACTATAGAGCAGTTTTATAGTCGGCCAACGTGGAAACTCTGGGTTGAGGATTACTATGTGGATGCGGTTGATCACCTGGAAAGCCTGCGTATACTTCCTTATGAATTTGAAGCCATGGGGGACCTGATATTTAGAGAGTGGTTAAAAGTCCCAGGGCATTCGATTTCGGCAAAAGTCATCTACTGCCCACCGTCTGAACATTACCGAGACATGATCGGGCTTGAAGATGGTAGTACAATCGGCAGGATCTATTTTCAGTTCGCCACTGACTATCAAGAACCTTTGGATAAGGAATCATTGGCGTACTTTCTTAATAAGGCGCTGCATTCATCCGGCGGAAATTCACGGTACTACATGAACCCAGGCAAGGCTTTTGAACGTCTCTCGTTGAGAGCGGATGTCGACTTGAGACTGTTCAACCTCGCTGAGCATGACCTCTCTCAAGACAGGGTTCTCGTACCTTTGCTGTTTGTTGGCTCCAATGATTATGGCCCAGCAGAGGTTCGCTTCGATGACGAACAACTGCAGAGAATCTGCCAATGGACCGAAGGCAAGCTGAAGCAACCGATGACCCGTGAAGAAATGCGCGAGGCCTACCAGTCGTTGGCCGACTTCATCAACCTCGACGTGATGGCATGCTCGGACGCCTGGCAAAAAGCCCGCTGCTAGTGTCCTGTCTCGGAAATACGTTCACTTTTGGCGAGCGCCCAATTCGCCGTCAAAAGTGAACAGCTTATTTTCGAGCCAGACACTTAGTGTGGTGTTTCAGAAGTAACGCTGAAAATTTGGACTAGGCTCTGTAGAAACCCACTCATCAAGAGTTGTGTATCGACATGGGCCGACCAGCGACTGTCATTACCCTATCTGAAACTGAAAATGCGGAGCTGCTACGTCGGGTCAAACTCCGTAAAGGCCCCAGGATGCACGTCTGCGGGCCGAAATAGTCCTCGCTTGTGCAGCCGGCGAATCTGGCAATGACATTGCACAGCGCTTGGGTACCAGCAAGGATGTCGTATCGCGGTGGCGGCAGCGTTTCGCTAAGTTGGGATTGTTGGGTTTGAACGATGAGCCGCGCTCTGGCCGGCCACGCACGATTTCGGATGAGCAGGTTCAACAAGTAGTAAATCAGATATTGCAAGGTAAGCCCGACGACTCCAGTCACTGGAGTACGCGCCGCATGAGCCGCGAGACGGGCCTTTCTCCTGCCAGCATCATGCGTATCAGCACGCGTTCGGGATCAAGCCGCATCTGGAAAAAACCTTCAAGCTCTCCACCGATCCGTTGTTTGTCGACAAGGTCCACGACATCCTTGGGCTGTACTTGAATCCGCCCGAGAGAGCCTTGGTGCTATGCGTTGATGAGAAGAGTGAGATTCAAGCCTTGAACCACACGCAACCTGGTTTACCCCTATCGCCGGGCAACCCTGCAACTCGCACGCACGATTACAAACGACACGGTACGACCTCTCTGTTCGCTGCTCTAGATGTAGCAACCGGTGAGGTCATCGGCCGCTTGAGGCGTCAACATCGCAGCATAGAGTTTCTTGCCTTTCTGAAAGAGATCGATGCGTCGGTACCTGCTGAAATGCCGATTCATCTGATCATGGATAACTACGCAACGCACAAGACCGACAAAGTCAGAGCCTGGCTTGCGGCGCTTCCACGCTACAACATCCACTTCACACCGACGTCGGCCTCGTGGCTGAATTTGGTCGAGCGCTTTTTCTCAACGCTGAGCGAGAAATGGATCAAGCGGCAAGCACACGTTAGCGTCAAAGATCTAGAAGCTTCGATTGAGTATTACCTGGAAACGTACAACCAGAATCCGAAGCCGTTTCGGTGGCATAAGAAGGCAGAAGATATTCTCGCCTCAGTCGCTCGTGCAGCACGAGCGCTAGGCAAGTGATTTTTCAGTGGTACTTCTGAAACACCACACTAGAGACTCTCAGGCAAGCCGAAGAACATTTTGACATGGCTCTAGGACGGTTATTTAAGGTCGAAAAAAAAGAGTTGTGCCCCCATTTGTGCCCCCACTTGCATCGGCTGTGCTAGCGATCGTGAATGGCGATTCCTGATAAACACCAGTGTGGCTTTGGCTAGCTTTCAGTGTGCGCCCTGAAGTCAGTATTTAATGTTCTTGTGACAGTCCTCATCCTGCTTCGGCGTTGCGTTGCAGTATTTTTATGCTGCAATGCGTCGGCAGCAGCCCGGCGAGTTCCCAGGAGACCTATTCGTGTCGGCGCTGATGCGATTTTGACCCAGGTTGCTGATTTTGACTGACCCACACGCAGCCTCCGAAATCACCCGCAAGGTAATCATTTCTTGAGTACTCGGGTGGGTCAATGAATTCCGGTAGCCTGCGTCAAAATCGCATCAGCGCCAACAGGCAGTCCTTCATCCGCGGCATGCAGCCCGAGAAAGTCCTGAGCAAGGAAGAGCGCGAGCAGATACGCAAGGACAAGAAACGTATCCAGCAGCTTGAGAGCGAACTTCATCGCAAAGAGAAGGCGCTGGCAGAAACAGCCGTGTTGCTGGTGCTGCTAAAAAAGCTCAACGACTACTGGGGGATCCCCGGGGGGAATACCAAGGTGGTAGGGGTGCCCACTCATGCGCGCCGACTGGATCAGGCTCATGATCGCCGCCGCCCGTTTACCACTGCGCAGTGATCCTGCGAAGAGCCAGTTCGAAGACCCAAGCGCCCATGGCCTGATTGTGTTTTCGACCTGGTTGAATGCCGTTGAGTCAATACACTAGGTGCCCAGGTCGATCAGACCTTGAGTGTTGAGTTTGACGTGTAGGCGCTTGAGCATCTTGTCGAAGATGCCCTGGCTACACCAGTGTCTAAACCGCTGATAAACAGTAGACCAAGGGCCGTATCGCTCAGGCATGACTCGCCAGGTCGCACCGGAGCAAAACATCCAGAACACGCCATTGAGCATCTGTTAGTCATCGGCTTGTGGAGGACGATTCGGAGAGGCGCGCGCTGATTGTACTGGTACACTGTCAACAGAAAGCTATGTGTTCCGTTGTGCGAGAGTGAGAGTCCAAAGCGGCTATCATGAAATGCTCAATGAGTCAGTTGAAACTTGTGTAAACTGAAGAGGCACGCACTGGAAGGGGGACAGATGTTTTTAGTACGAGTTGCACTTCATGATGTACGCTCAATAAAGTCTATCGAGCTTGACTTTCGATCGCCTAGAAGTAAAGCAAGGCGTTGGACTCTTTTGTTGGGTGAAAACGGGTGCGGAAAGAGCTCTGTGCTACGTGCTATCGCATTACTGCTTTCCGGGAGTGATGCTTTGCCAGAGCTTTTGGGGGAGCCAGACATCTGGATCCGTAATGGTGCCAAAAAGTGCAGAATTGAAGGCACATTAGTTACCGCGAAAGGTGAGGTTCGTGAAATTGCTTTAGAGATTCACCGAGGTGATGGAATTCGAAGTATTTTCAATCGGAATCATGCGTCTCTAGAGGCGTTGGATAATGCCTTGTTTAAGGCAGAGCGAAATTATTTTGTGCTCGGTTACGGCGTTTCACGAAGACCAACTTTGGCAAATTCTAGATCAACTTTTCCTGAGGAGCGATCACGTAATCCTCGCGCCCAAGGCTTGGCTACTATGTTTTCTCCTGACGCCTCGCTTATATCCTTGGAGCAATGGGCAATGGATCTTGACTATCGCAAAGGTAGAAAATCAATTGGTGCGGTGAGCCAGGCATTGAATCAACTCCTTCCAGGTATGGAATTTGCGCGTATTGATAGAGACCTGAGGCAAATTATTTTTAAAACTGTAGACGGTGAAGTACCTTTGAGTCAGCTATCTGATGGATATCAGAACATGGCTGCGTGGTGCGGGGATCTTCTTTTTAGAGTGACTGAAGCTTTTCCCGATCGGAAAGATCCCCTGCTAGCTCGGGGGGTGTTGCTCATTGATGAGCTGGATTTGCATCTCCATCCAGTGTGGCGTCGTCGTCTGGTGGATTTTCTCTCCACGACGTTGCCAAATTTCCAGTTCATTGCTACGACACACTCAGCGTTGACAGCTCAACAAAGCGGGGAAGGTGAACTCTATGTGATTCGTCGAGACGGGCAAACCAATGCCCCCTGTTTGGTTCCGTTCCAGGGTGAACCTCGAAAAATGATGCTGCACCAGTTGCTAATGAGCCCCATGTTCGGATTGGAAACTTTGGATTCCGTGGAGGTGGAAAAAGCCCGCACTGTGGTTCGGGAACTGAGTGCCAGATCCGCCCCCTTAAGCACTGTCGAGCAACAACAGCTTCATCGAATGGAAAAGGTTCTGAAGGATGCTCCGGATTGGGATGTGATCCCTGAGTACGCGTTGGCTCAAAAAAAACTTCTGGATCAAATAAGCTCGTCTATCAGTCGTGGCAAAAAGCGTCCCTCTGTGTCTGCCTCAAAAATACGGGCGGTTGTTAAAAGCCTGGAGGGCTAGGGATGATTAAAATTGTCCGCATTAGAACCAGAAAAGGACTAGAAGGTTATACGGGGTCATACCTCCAGAAAAAATTGAGCAAGTTACTGGGTTATTATTATTCGGATGGCGCTACTGGGAAAGTAAGTTTTAAGTTCAAGAACCGTCAGGTTTGGCGTAAGGCCAAGCCGCAATTAAAAAAAGAGTCTCACAGTAAATGTGCATATTGTGAGGCGGATACAGCGGTTGTAGCTCATGGTGATGTCGAGCATTTTCGGCCGAAAAGTGAGTATTGGTGGTTGGCTTATTGTTATGATAACTATACGTTCAGCTGTCAGGTGTGCAATCAGGTCTATAAGGGGGATAATTTTTTTGTTTCCGGGCCTAAACTTCCCTCTCCAGTAGTTCCGACTATTTTGCCAACTGACTCTAATGCGCTTGCCCAGTTGATAAAAAGTCTTTGTCCTGATCCGGTGACTTCGAGTGATCTAGATGTGTCTGGGTTGTTTTTGGTCGAAGATGCGAATCTTCTAAATCCCTACTTGAACGATCCGGAGCTGGACTTTTCGTGGGACCCGAAGCCGGCCACAAAGGAAGTATGGTTGGTATCAAACTCTACTGCTAGATCAACTAGGGTAGTGGATGCAGCTGTTGATATGTTGGGGCTGAATAGAGAAGAGTTACTAAGGCTCAGGTGGAATGCGTATTATGAGCTTGAAACTTTAGCGCTTGTTTTTCAGGGTGCAAACTTTACTGTTGAAAAAAGAAAAGATCTGCTGGCGCGTGTTCGATTGCATGCTTCGGACGATAAGCCGTTTGCTGGGATGAAACGCTATTTTTTGAGAGAGTGGGGGTTGCTTGATTGATGTCTCTATTTAGCGTCAAGGCCAGGTGCCCCCTGGGTTCTGGCTAATTCGCACCCAGCAATGATTTACCGATTGCGTTGTAGCGGTGCGATGAGAAGGCCCCAAAGCGTCTCGGCACCGCCTTCTTGGGAAAGCTTCTGGTCTTGCCGAGTGTGGAACGCCATGCCGAAGGTCTTCAGGTACATGGATTGGTCGTCCGTATTTACGGTGAGCGCCTCGTTGTACGAGCCGCCGCCAAACGAGTCTCCATGGCTGTAGTAGATACCGGCGCCCATCTGGCCGCCGGTAAACACTGCCGCTTTTGCAACGTCGTGGCCGTCCTTGTAGATATTCGCAGAAAAGCGATTTGCATCTATCCGACGGAACACCCCTTCATACCCTGAGTTGCGCGCTTGGAGCTCCAGCAACGAGTTCTCGAAATAGCGGGCGATGTACTCGAAGCTGTCGAGCAAGAAGCGGTCTTTGTCCAGCTGGGTGAAGCTCTTAGCCATTCGAAGGTTACTCGACCTAGGGCCAGCCGGGGCGATAAGGGAGGGCGCTGAACCTCCATTGAAATCGTTGCGTTCAGCTCGCGGAGCAGTGTTCGGTTGGCCACGGCTGCGTCGCTCGGCGGCCTTCCGAACCTCCTTCGCAACCTGCAAAAATGCTTCGTCCCGATCAGGCCAAAGGGTCACTGGCTTACCATCTTGGGGCGTACCAAGCAGCTTGCCGAAGGGGGCATGATGCCAATCGCATGGGCGAAGAATCACAGGAATGACAGTCGCTTCTTTAGCGGCATGGCGCTCCATCGCGCGAGCCATCTCGATGTTGTAGCAATAGTCGGAAGCGATGAAATCGGGGCTTACCAGCAACAGGATAATTTCGTCGCTGTTGATGTGATCATCAATGGCAACATCGATCTCTTGACCTGCTCCGATTCTGCGGTCGTGCCAAGTCTCAATGACGCCTTGGCGCTTGAGCATCGAAAGCTGCTTTTCCAGCTGGTCGCGCAGCGCCTCGTCAGCATGGCAATAAGAAAAGAACACGTTCGGCAAAAGGGTCACTCCTACTCGGATAGGTGCGATGTCAATCTTACGGGCAGCTTGGCTGCGAAGTACAGACGTGGGCTTGGTTTGACTGCTGATTGGATGCCCTTCAGTTGAACCTGTTAGCCAAAAAACAACGGTGCTCGAGTCGTGACATGGTCGTAGATCGTTTTGGCTCGCTCGTAATGAATGATGTGCTTGCCGTGAGGCGTTGGCCACACGAACTGACGGATCTCAAGTGGCGCAAATGTAAAGGAATGTGGAAGGCCTAGGCGTCTCTTAACCGTGCCGTCAGCACTGTTGCATTGCTCGCAGATGATGACGGGAGCAAATGTGGTGATCCGATGAGGTTCTCCAGGAAGCGGTTTTCGTACGTAAGGGTCGGTTCCATGGTCATGGTGAGTATGGAGACCTACAGCCCAGCCTTCTCGCCTGTGCGGTTTGTTCGGGTAAAGCATCGTCCAACGTAGCAATTGGTATCGTGTCCGTTCGCAGCACGGGCATCGCCAATGATCATCAAGCTTCGCCCATAGCTGGTGGCAATGGGCGCCATCAAAGCTCAGGTATTCCTCCCAGCTAGGAATGCGCCGGAGCAGATTGCTATTCAGCGTTTTCTCTCTGTTAGCATTCTTGATTTTGGTACCGTCGCAGGCCAAAAAGTAGCCATTGGCCGAAAACTCGGGCTTGCAGGGACAGAGGTTTTTGGTCATCAGAGCTTCTCAGTCTGTCGTTGGGTTAACCCACGTGATGACCGCGCGCCAGGCATTTGTGCTGGAGTTGCTAGCAGCCACCATCATTTGTAGCTACTAACGGTATGCGGGTCTCATCTGTCCACGCAAGGCCAATGCAGAACATCAGGGTCAAGGAGGCGTAGTTGATCACTGCATGTACTCCTCCTGCACTCACGTCATCAACTGCTCGGTATCACCATACAAGCAGATCACCAATCATCGCCCCCAACGCAGCCCTACAGGCAGTCAGCAAGCTACCTCCTACGTTGATGAAGAACGTGTGCACTTCCCGCGACCTTCCAATGAGGTGAAAGGATCGAAACGTCACCCTAAGCGTGAAGATGCTGACGATAGCGAATGCTATGAGCAGGTACACGTAGTAAGCCATGAGCTCGGGGGGCAGTAGCGCGGTCACCAAAACGCTCACCTCTTCTGGTGAGGTGTTCAGGAGTGGCAGTGACCCGATGAAGAACGCATAAATCACCCTCCCTCGATGCCCGCTGCCAGAATCCAAACTTGTCCTAGGTTTTCAGCAGCAAACGCATGTACCCCATTTGAATCGTATTTGCATTAATTGGAATGCGTGAGGCGTCAGTACCTGGACAGCCGCTTCAGTCCTTCAAGCATTTGCTCCAGGTAGCTTTGCGACCCAAGTGCGAACCCTGCTGCCAGCAGCGGGGCCCTGTACTCTTCGGCCGCATATTCGTGAGCGAAGCGGTTGATGGTCTCTGAATGCCAGGAAAGCCGGCCCAATGCGATTCTCTTGAAATCGTGGTTTTTCACCGCATCCGCGAGCGATTCTTCACTGACTCCGCGTTGCTCGCATAAGAACAGGAAACTGAAAAACTCAAACCGTTCGTAAAGCAGCCCGTGATCCTGCAGACCTGCGAAGTCAGGCGCCCACCGAGGCGCAAGACGGTCATGGAGTCGGTTGCACAAGGGGGTAAGAGCTCTACTTTGGTCTTCGAAGCTCCTCCATAATTCAAGCAGGCCATTGGCTCGCTCAACGTAGAACGGTGATAGATCAACTCCCACAGGGGAAGGCATTTCGCGCCGGTTGATAAGGGTCGTGTTAAACAGCTCGTTTAGCTCGCTCAGGCGATTGGCCCGTACAAGTCCCATGCCATACGCATAGGTAACAAGTGCTATCGGGTAACTCTTCAATGCAAGTCCAGCTACCCAGCCTGACTGCTCGACCTGAGACGCAGTGTGCAGGCCCTTGATCGCATCCAAAACGATCGAATGCTCAACACCTGCACCCCATCGCCCTAACACTGCACAAAGGCGTGCTAGTGGCTCGATGGCCGCTTCGTATATCTCAACCAGATCGGTAAAGTCCTTGGACGTGCTGCCCTGAGGTCGTTCTGTGAATAGAGGAGCCAGATGGCTGATCGCTTGATGAGCCTGGCTTGTCACTAAATCATCGAGCTGAATCCTGTGTTCGGGTCTGGCCATAAAGCGTTTGGCCATAGCGAGAGTCAGCTCGATGCCGGCTGGGTTCTGCAGGCGGGATTGCTGGATGGTTTCCAGTTTGAGGTTCAGCCCATCGAAGAAGGTGTCGGCATCCAGGCCCGTCACGACGTTGGCGCGCCGCTGAGTGATGAGCTCTTGGCCACGCTCGCTCAATTTTCCTCGCGAAAGCCAGTAGGTCGGGTAGCGACGGGAGGGCGCCCTCAAAAACGCCGCCCTCAGCGCATGATCCCACTCACCTGACCAGCCCGCGACGATCAGCCCAAACTCATCGATGATGCGGTCAAGCAACGTATTGAACGCTGGCGGATACTTCCCCAGCTCCCCATCGGTATTGAGGATCCTGGCATCCTTGTAATCACCATGGATCTTCAGGATGTAGCAGGACGCATGAGTGAGTGGCTCCGCTCCTCCGAGGGTGTCTTCTGAGCTGACGACAGTTGGCTCAACGCCGACATCGCGCAGTGCATTTTCCATGAGTCGGTCGAAGTTCGTCGTGATGATCACGCGCACATAACCCGCTTTGACCATCGCAGCGATCGCTCGATGTGCGGGGGTAGGCAGTTTAAGGCCATCCTCTAACTCGTCTTCGCTAGGTTCCAGAAAGCCTTGAATGATCGCTCGCCGTTCAGTCTGGGTTGTCGCCAGGCGTTCGAGCAACGTGGAGTAATTGGGCTGCTCTCCTGTTTGACCTACGTACCACGCGAGCCAATCTTCCTGTTCGCCGGCACCAGACACTATGCCCCATCGTTTCACCAGCTCCATGGTGATTTCCCAGCCGGTCGGTATTCCCGCCGAGCGTGATACCCCCGAGCCAAGAAGCACTGCGTAGACGCCTTTGTTTTCAAACATTGAAAACGCGATTTGAGCTGTTGAATCACTGATGGCAGCAGTCATGCACATTCCTAAATTTCAGCGGGGAGGTGAGGTTTCTGCGCGAGCATCGGCTTATCTAAGAGTAGTCAGATCCGTGTCGGTCGGTGGCAGCGACGGTGGCTGGTGACGACTTGCTGCATCTCCAGCCAATCGACCTATTTGCGGTGCAAGATAGGCCCATGATTGTCGGCGCTGATGCGATTTTGACCCAGGTTGCTGATTTTGACTGACCCACACGCAGCCTCCGAAATCACCCGCAAGGTAATCATTTCTTGAGTACTCGGGTGGGTCAATGAATTCCGGTAGCCTGCGTCAAAATCGCATCAGCGCCAACAACTTATGGAATCTTGATACCCAACGCATTCAGCGATGCCGTATCCATCCGGCCATTCACGGTCAGCCCGCTGTCCATCTGAAAAGCCATTAACGCACCACGTGTCGCCTTGCCCATCACACCATCAATGGTGCCTTGGTAATACTGGCGCACCATCAGTGCGGTCTGCACACGGGTGACCAGGTTGCTTTTCTGCTCATTGGTCGCGCGGTTCTTTGAAGTGCTCGAACTTATCCCGCTGGTAGTGCCAGACGACTGATAAAGGCTGTTGCTGCTTGAGGTGCTGCTCGAAGAGCTCGGCGCGCTGTAGCTTCGGGTACTGGCAGCGGGTGGGCTGTAGTAGCGAGGTGCGCTATAGCCACCCGAGCCGCTGTAGTGAGAACTATGCGAGCTGTGGGACCGGTGTGAACTGTGCGAGCGATGTGCCGCATAGATGTTGACGGTGTCTGGCGCATTGAGCGTATCGGCAAATACCGGGGGCTGTAGCTTGTCGTTGGGTTGCCAGTTCGCATCGGCGAGCGACAGATGGCCCGCCTGTGCCAGGGTGGTACCTGCCATTGGCAGCAAGCTGATCCCACTGATCAGGACTTTCCAGCGGTCGAGCAATTTCACTGTGCGCTCCCTGCATAGGCGCTAAAGGCCTCGGTCGATAGTAGTTGTACGCCGCGGCTCTGCCAGCGGTCGGTTTGGGATTTGAAGAAGCCAGAGCAATGTTTGACGGCAGCGCATTGTTGGCAGGTATCGATGAACAGATTCTTCCAGTCCGAGATGCTCTGGCGGGCGAAACGCGAGAGGTGGGCCGGGATCAGGCACAGGGGCAAGTTGTAGATCGAAACCGGCACTCCGCGGTTAAAAAGGAAATACACGGCCTGGCTCAACGACTCTTGATAGTCCAGCGGGTCAACCCATAGTTCTTCGTAGTTCTTCCTGGCGAGGCCGGTACTTTCGATACCCATTAGCGCAACATGCCGCACGAAGGGCAAGTTCCTGAACACGTAGTGGGCGAGCTCGGGCAAGCGTGGCGTGGTCAGGCGATTGAGCACCACGCGTATCTCGATGATCTGGTTGGCCCGCGCTAGGTTGTAAAGACCTTGCAGGGTTTCGCTGAACGCGCCTGGAGCCTGCACCACATGGTCATGGTCTTCGGCATTGTCAGCATACAGCGGGATGCCCCAGCTCAACTGAGGGTGGCCGATGGCAGAGAGCGCTGCGATCCAGCTCGGGTCTTGGAACAGACGCCCGTTGCTGAGCACATGAATAGATTTCTGCGGCAAAACGGCTCTGCACTTGGCCAGGATTTCGAGCAGACCGTCGCGATAAAGCGTTGGTTCTCCGCCGCTGATTCCCAGATTTTCCTCGCCCGGGTCCATCAGGTCGATCAGCCGTAGGTTCTCCTCGATGTGCCAACGGTCATCGATATCTTTGGGCGGCTGCGAGCACATCAGACAGAGGCTGTTGCAACGATCGGTCATGAACAGCAGGTTGTTGTCTGAGCTTCGTCGATAGAGCACTCGCACCATCGCGTTGCCTGGTGTGATGGCAATGACATCGCCGGGCTGCACGACATTCGCATCTTTAGGGGTGTGCAGGTGTGGCCGCGCGCTGTCGAAGTCGCCGATCAATGGCTCCGGGATCAGGAATCCACCCACTGGTAATGAGAGCAGATGCGGGCTCCGTAGCCGTTCTTCGTTTGGCAGCCAAAGCAGCAGGTCACCGAACTCAGCGCTTCCAGCACAAACAGCCAGGCCTTGTTCGATGAACTCATCCAGAGTGATGACCTTGAGCAGTTTCGGCTCATTCAGGTGAAGGATTTCGAAGTGGGTATCTTTGCGCAGCATCGCCATCAGCCCCTGTAACCCGGGAACCGGACATCGTTGTAAGAGCGCCTGTTCAACCAAGACAGCAGCACCCTCTGCACGTTGTCGTCGCCATCGCAAAGCAGGCCGAAAAGATGCTTCAGCAGCCCCATGTTCTTCTTGCAGAAGCTGCTGAACACTCGGTGTCCGATCGGGTCAGCTTGGCGGGCATAGTGTTCGACGGGGTCAGCACCACAGTACGGGACAAGTGCGCAATCGGAGCATCCCGGCAGCGCCTCTGCTACACCACTGGCGAGCAACGCATTCATAACGGGCGATGCGAGTAATTCAGACAAGGGTTGCTGCACGGTGCCGAGCCTCAAGCCGTCTTCACCCATCTCCAGCAACATTCGGGCTTCGTCCGAGGGATAGACGTCACCGTCATAGTTGTAGACCAGCGCCGCAGTGCCTGCGCCAGCGGGGGAGCGCAGGTCTACATAGCCGGAGGAGAAGGGTGTCAGGATATTCTTCAGCAACAAGCTCGCATAACTCTCTGAGAGGTATACGCCCTGTTGGTTGATATGCAGCAAATAGGCCAGTGCCTTCTTGTAGAAGGCCAGGTATCGCTCAATAGGGTAATCAAGTCGATGGGCACTCTTGGTGGCAAATCCATAAGGGCTCAGAGGCCGAAGTGAGATGCTGGAGAAGCCCTGGCTTACATACTCATCGATGATCGCTTCAGGTTGTTCGAGGCTTCTTGAAGTCAGCGTGGTCAGCGCGGAAACTGCATCATGGCCAAGGCGCTCACGGACCCACTGGATGCCTTTTACAGTGCGTTCGTAGGAGTCTCGTGACGGGGTAGGGCGGTTGGCATTGTGCAAGGGCGCCGGCCCATCGAGCGAGGTCGAAAACTGGATGCGATTTTGTTCTGCGAAGTCGAGTATTTCCTCCGTCAGGTGGTGCAGCGTGGTGGTAATGACGAACTGGATATCCCGTTGTTCGACCACGTTCCGTTCAACGACCCATTCGACAATCTGGCGGACGCGCTCGAAGGCCAGAAGCGGTTCGCCACCCTGAAACTCCACAGTCAGGGCGGGAGCGTTCGATTCGAACAGGCGATCGACCGCCGCCTGTGCATCCGCTTCCGACAGGTCGTGGCCGGATCCGCCCAGAGGGGCCCGCGACACCTGGCAGTACTGGCAGGTGTGGTTGCAGCGCAATGTAACCACGAACAAGTGCAGTGCAGGGCCCTGGAAGAGGAAGTCTTTGCGGCTGCGATACTGCGCGGCCATTTCCGGGAACGGGTCGTGGCGACCTGGTTCGTAGATGAAGTGGCGGGCCAGCAGGTCCTTGTAAAAAGGCGTACTTGCTTGAACGTCGAAGTAACTGAGGGCTCGTAATTGCGCGTCGTTCACGTGCATGTACTCACCGGTATCGGAGGTGAGTAGGATGTCACGGTCTTGTCCCGTGTTCATGCGCATGAATCGAAAAGGCAGCAAGCGGTAGTGCTTGGCGTCTGTCGCAATCAGTGTCACTGGGAAATCCCACATCCAGCGAGCGCGGCTCGGGCCAGGATTTCACGTAACCCTGCTGTTTCGCGGTTGATATGGTCGCGCAGGGCGAAGTCGTTCAGGTGCTGGAGGATCAGTGAGTGAGCCTGCTCCGGGGAAAGCGTTAACCTTGCTTCAGCGGGGTGGGCCGTGAGGCTAATTTGATTGGCTTCAATACCGATCTGGATTGCGACAGTGTCGGCCAGTGAATAAGCGGCGCGTTGCACCACGCTGAGCGGGTAGGCTGAGATATCGAGCTTCAGCGTGACTGGCCATGTCATCGGAACCGCTCCTTAAAATCCGTTGGGAACGTATGGATATTGCCGCTTTCCGAGGCATTATGCCATCATAATTTTTTACATTTGCACGCATCTATTCAGTGTGAATGCGAAGAATCATCAAATGTTCATCGGCTGCATGTTCACCGTTTCGCTGAAAATCTCAGGCCGGTATAGCAACTCGCAGAGAGTCCGGTCAGACCTATCCTCATCAATAGCCTGCTTGGCCTTAGGTTGGGGGCATCCTTTTCAAACCATCCAACGCATGCCCTCAGATGTGCCCCCAATGTAGCAATCCACCGGAAATGAATGGAGCTCCATGGTTTGTGGAAAGGCAGAAATGATCAGCCGAACAGCCTGCCAGACGACGTCTAAAGACTCTCAGGGTCGCCAAAAAACATCTGAATTCGCGACCTCAACCACCGCTCCCCCGGATCATTATCCTGCGACCCGCGCCAGGCCATGTGCAGTTCGAACGAGCGTACCGGCAGCGGCGGGTCTTCGGCGCG
Organism: Pseudomonas orientalis; assembly: GCF_002934065.1. NCBI lineage: Bacteria > Pseudomonadati > Pseudomonadota > Gammaproteobacteria > Pseudomonadales > Pseudomonadaceae > Pseudomonas > Pseudomonas orientalis. Next base: position 2,787,746 of record NZ_CP018049.1, read on the forward strand.
CAGGCCACCGGCCGAGGTCAGCGCGTCGGCTGCGTAATCGGGCACGGTGGCGAGGATATCGGTGCCTGCCAGTAGGGTCCCCAGGCCGTTGAACTGCGGAACGGCCAGCACCACGTGGCGTTTGCGCCCGAGTTTTTCCAGTTCTTCGTCGATAAAACCGCTCAGGTCACCGGCGAACGACACCAAGGCATGGGGTCTTGCGCAGAAGTCGTCCAGGCTCAAGGAGCCGGGCACGCTGTCGGCGCGCAGCAGTTTGGGCAGGCTGCGGCGCAGTACCTTGCGCTTGGCGTTGGCCGGCAGGTCGGCGGTGTAGCTGACGCCGATGGAAATCTCGCCAGAAGCCAGCAGGCCGGGCATCAGGATGTAGTTGACGCGACGCACCACCAGCACGATGCCAGGGGCTTCGGCGCGCAGGCGTTTGAGCAGTTGCGGCAGCAGCGCGAATTCCACGTCGTCGGACAGGCCGATGCGGAACACCGCGTTGCTGGTGGCCGGGTCGAACTCGGCGGCGCGGCTGACGGCGGTGGAGATCGAGTCCAGCGCCGGGGAGAGCAGGGCGAAGATTTCCACGGCGCGGGCCGTCGGCTCCATGCTACGTCCAGTGCGTACGAACAACGGGTCGTCAAACAGCCCGCGCAGGCGTGACAGGGCCGCGCTGATGGCTGGCTGGCCGAGAAACAGTTTCTCGGCGGCGCGGGTCACACTGCGCTCGTGCATCAAGGTTTCGAATACGATCAAGAGGTTAAGGTCGACACGACGCAGGTCGTTACGGTTCATCTTGTGTCCTGGAAGAGTCAGCTAACTTGACGAGAGCGGCCATCAAGAACCTCCGAGGTTCCACTCCGAAGCATGACCGGCATGAATCTTACGGGGAAAGGCTGGTACTCTGCACCGGATAATTGAGTTTTCCTACGTTAGCTGAGGTCTATTCCTCACATGCGAATCAATGACAGGCATGTCGACTATTAATGGCGACCGGTGGCCTTACCCGTAAAGCCCAGATAGAGTTCATGGCATTAGAGGTTACTTTGACGAGGTTTGCGATGTCCCGCACGATTCGTTTTCACAAGTTTGGTCCGGCCGAGGTGCTCAAATGCGAAGAGCATGCAGCCGCGCAGCCCGCACCGGGCGAAGTGCAGGTGCGTGTCGACGCGATTGGTATCAGCTGGTATGACATTCTATGGCGCCAGAACCTGGCGTCATCCCATGCGCGTCTGCCGTCCGGCCTAGGTCATGAAATGGCGGGTGTGGTGGTCGCCTTGGGCGAGGGCGTGGACGACCTGGCGGTGGGCGACAAGGTCGCCAGTTTCCCCGCCGAAAGCCCTAACGATTACCCGGTATATGGTGAGCAGATCGTCCTGCCGCGTTCGGCCCTGACCCGTTACCCGGATGTCTTGAGCCCCATCGAGGCCAGCGTGCATTACACGCCGCTGCTGATTGCCTATTTTGCCTACATGGACCTGGCACGGGTCAAGCCCGGGCAGTTCGCCCTGGTCACCGATGCCAGCCACTGCGCCGGGCCTTCGTTTGTGCAACTGGGCAAAGCGCTGGGTGTACGAGTGATTGCCGCGACCAAGGACAGCGCCGAGCGCGAATATCTGCTGTCCCTTGGGGCGGAAAAAGTGATCGTCACCGAAGAGCAGGACCTGCTCATGCAAATCAACAAAATCACCGGTGATCGTGGCGTCGATGTGGTGTTCGACGGCCTCGGCGGGCCACAGATGTCGCTGCTCGGTGATGTGCTGGCGCCACGCGGCAGCCTGGTGTTGTACGGCCTGCAAGGCGGCAATCAGACGCCATTCCCGGCATGCGCGGCGTTCCAGAAGAATATTCAGTTCTTCGTGCATTGCATCGGCAACTTCACCGGCAAGCCGGAGCTGGGCATCATTCAGGACCAGGTCGCGTTGCAGCGTGCCTTGCGTGATATCAACCAACTGACTGCCGACCGGGTGCTGGTGCCGCTGAAAACCACGGTGTTTCCGTTCAGCCAGTTCGTCGAAGCCCATCGCTACATGGACGAATGCCCGTGCCGCGAACGGGTTGCGTTGCAGGTTGAAGCTGTTTGAGCTGTAGGAGTATTCGCAAATGAATACTCCAGTGTCTGCGCGTATAGGGCAGATGCGCCATTTGTCAGGGCTTAACCAACGCCAGGGTTGAACCACACCGAGGGCGCCGCGCCCTGTAAACAATGCCTTTGGTCCTTACGCCGCCCTGAAATCCAGCGCGGCGTTGTCATGTGGGCGTTACTGAAGTTCGCGCGGCGGGTCATCTGAACTGCTTTCCTGCGTTGTTCTGTATCTATTAATCATTATTTGAGCGCCGATAATTGTCGCTTCACCATCATCTCAAGGATTGAGCAATGATTAGCTATTGCACATTACTGTCTTGCATCAGCGAACTAACCAAGCGATACCCTGGCGGCCGAAAAGCACTCGGAATATCCAATCTTGTTGCACGAAGCAGGATTAAATGAGTGATTTAATATTTGTCGGAAGTTTCGCTAGTTTATTAGTTAAAGCGCTGTAGGAAATTGTCAGAATATTCCTAGGGTATGCGGCGTGACCACACGAAGCCCTGGATTGCCGCGTCTGTGCACGGGTTTGGTTGTACATGGCTCAGGTGCCTGTCCCGGTGATTTTGTTGCCAGGTGCTAGTGTTTAATCATCTCTGTGCCCTCCAGCGGAAGACAAACCTACAGATGTAATGGGCCAGGCAACGACATTAAAAAGTTGCTTTGAAACTGATATTTCAACTCAGGTAGTAGAACGATGAGCGCAATTCACGAACAAGCCATGAACTATGTGTACCAGCAAGTTCTGCAACGTTTGATGGGGCACTTCACTCGTGCCGAAAGGACTGCACTTCAATTGTTGATCCAGCGCATAGTGGTGGCGGCGGGCGGTATGGAACAAGTGGCTGACTACAAAGTGTTGATCGCCCACGGCGGCGGCGAGGTCAGCAGTTATACCCTGGCACTGCTGCGGGCGGCGCAGTTGAGCATCGCTGGCCGTGCGCCCAAGACGTTTCACTTGCGGGTAGCGACGCTGCGGCATGCCGGAATGACCCAGGCGACACTCGACAGCCTGAATGAGGGCTACAGCGCGCTGTTTTTCCACGATGATCCTCGCGTGGAGCTGTTGATGGTGGAAAACCAGGAGGTGCAACCTTTCCACCATCAGCGGCCCGCATCCAGCGTCGGTCGTGAGGTCAGCCAGCGCAATATGCTGATGATCGGGCACCTGACGTCCGGAGATGTGCGCGCCACGCTGTGCAACGATACTTACCTGGCCCTGGGGGATTTCTGCCAACGCGCCAGCACATGGAATGGCGGCGTACACGCCGTGGTCAGCGGCGACTCGCCGCGCAAGCAAAGCCAATACCTGGCCTGGCTCAAGCGCGCGGCCCTGGGCGCGGGCGTCACCGTGCCGCCGCGCCGGCACGCGTCGCTCAATATCCTGTTTGCGCGCATGCAGGAGTGGAGTACCGGTTGCTACCGCGATCTCTATGGCGAGCAATATGTGGAGGCCGACCACCCTGGCCGTGGCGGACATCGCCATCTGGCCTATATCGGGGTGGCCGACCTGCTCGAGGAGGTCGATATCGCCTCGGCACCGCTGCTCACCGAGTTCCTGGCGCACAAGCCGGATCCATTCGACTTTCACTTCAGTCATCCTGACTATCCCAACCCATTGCTCATGGCCCATCTGCATGGGCTGCAGGCCCAGTGCCTGCGGGCGTTGTCCTACGAGGAGGGCGTCGAAGCGTTTGTGCGCCAGGCGAGGGATGCGATGGGCCGTCGAAAAATCCCGGAGAGCCTGATCGACGAGATGGGCAGCCACGATGGGCGCGTGTTGTCGACCACCTGCGCCAGGGGATTCTTTGGCCTGGACGAGGGCCAACTGACTTGCCTGTTGTTCTCACCCTTCATTCATCACGGCGAACGCCTGGAGGGTTACCTGCGTCAATGCCACCCCGGCATGCTGGTAGGGCTTCCTGAATTGCACAAGGCGCTGCAGGGCAAGCCCGCTGCGGATATGTTGCAGCAATGGCTGATTGATACCAGTGGTTTGCCATTGGCTCTTCTGCAGCACTTGTACCGCAAACGGCCGCAACGGGCGGGCCGCGCCACCCAGGCGCGCAAGCGGCGCGGAATGCGGGCGCAGGCGCAGATTGCACAGTTGTCGGGACGTTAAGCGTGCCGTTACGTGCACACCCGGGTGGATGCTCATGAAGCTGCGAGGAGAACGACAGGCGGATTTTGCCTATCAGGCGGTGTACCGCTACATGATCAACCTGATCAATGAAGTCAGTCTTGAAACACCGGTAAAGCTGCCTTCCCTGCGGCAACTGTCGATCCGGTTGAAGGTGTCGATCTCGACGATTCAGTACGCTTACTCGATATTGGAGAAAGAGGGCCGGATCTACTCGGTGGCCAAGTCCGGCTACTTTGCCTGGCCCGTAGCCACCCATGCGCAAATGACAAATGATGCCGACCTGCTCGAGCGCCTGTATGCGGCAACGCGGCGGCCGGCCATGGTGGTGCTCAGTGGCGATGAACCGGCACTGCTGGGCTCACTGGATGGCGCACTGCTCACGCTGGAGCGCCAATTGATTCGTCGTTATCCGCACCATCTGCAAACCCGCTCGCAACCGGCTGGCGTCTGGGAGCTGCGCGCGGCGCTGGCGGCACGCTATACCTCGTCGCCCACGCGCTGCTGGCAGGCGGACGAGGTGTATATCGGCGCGGACCTGCGCGGTGTCCTGGAGATCGTGATTGACGCCCTGGGCCTCAAGGGCACGGTAGTGGTCGTCGAGTCACCCTGCGATTATCGGGTCTTGCGCCTGTTGCAGGGCGCCGGCGTGCGGGTGATCGAATTGCCTTGGCACGCCGATGGCCGCTTCGATTTGACGACATTTGAACACTTGCTGCGCCACGAGCCGGTGCATCTGGTGCTGCTCTCGTCGGTGGTAAGCATGCCGTCAGGCAGCGTGTTGTCGGTACAGGAGCAGTTGCAGGTGGCCCATCTGCTGGATCGATTCGGTTGCTGGCTGCTGGAGAATGACTCCTTTGGTGAGCTCAGCTTCGTGCCGTGCCCAACGGCCCTGCGACACCTGGTCAACCCGGAGCGACTGATGGTGTTTTCGTCACTCGAAAAGATCCTCGGCCCGGAAGCACCGTTCGGCTTTGTGCTGTCGCGGCAACTGAGCAGCGAATTGCAGCGCCAATTTCTGTTGCGTGCATTCCGGATGTCGTCGATCCGCCAGCGGGCCATCGCCCGCTTGTACGAAAATGGGCGGTTTGACGAGCATTTGCAGACATTACGCCAGCGGCTGCGCGAGCAAGCGCACGCCATGAGCCAACGCCTGGATGAGCGTCTGGAGGGCCGGGTGAGCTACCGAATGCCGGGTGCCGGCGCCAGTTTCTGGTTGCAGTCGACGGTGGCGGTGGATATGCATCAAGTGTTCCAGCGCATGGTGACGCAACAGGTGGTGATCGCCCCCGGTGAGCTGTTCAGCCTCAGCGGCCTGCATCAGCAGCATATGCGCCTGAGTCACGCATTCAGCGGTCATCCGAACCTGGATATCGCCCTGGATACGTTGGCCGGGGCACTGCAGCAGTCGAAGGTTTGAGGTGTATGAAATTTCTGTATTGATCATGGGATCGATACCGTCGCGCAGTAGTCCAAGTCCCCGTAAACTGTCATTTTTCCGAACTCTTATTTTCTCCGAGGTTTATGCATGACTATCAGTCCTTTTGCGGGCAAGCCGGCACCAGCCCAGTTGCTGGTGGATATCCCGCGACTGGTCACGGCCTATTACACCGGCCAGCCTGATGCAGCGATCTCCACCCAACGCGTGGCGTTCGGTACCTCCGGTCACCGTGGCAGTTCGTTCGAGTTGAGCTTCAATGAATGGCATGTGCTCGCGATCAGCCAGGCTATCTGCCTGTACCGAGAGGCCCAGGGCATCGACGGTCCGCTGTTCGTCGGCCTGGACACCCACGCACTGTCGACGCCGGCTGGCGCCAGTGCGTTGGAAGTATTCGCCGCCAACGGTGTGAACGTGATGCTCGCCGAAGGCGACGAATACACGCCGACGCCGGCAATTTCCCATGCGATCATCTGCTACAACCGTGGCCGCACACGTGGCCTGGCCGACGGTATTGTCATCACGCCGTCCCACAACCCGCCGCAAAGTGGCGGCTACAAATACAACCCGCCTAACGGTGGCCCGGCAGACACCCATGTCACCAAGTGGATCGAAGCCAAGGCCAACGAACTGCTGGCCAACAAGCTCGCCGGGGTCAAGCGCGTCACGCACGCCCAGGCGCTCAAGGCCGATACCACCCACCGCCATGATTACCTCAACAGCTACGTGGCTGACCTGGTCAATGTGATCGACATGGATGCCATCCGCAGCGCCGGTTTGCGCCTGGGCGTCGATCCGCTGGGTGGAGCAGGGGTGCGCTACTGGTCGGCGATTGCCGAACACTACCGGCTCAACCTGGACGTGGTGAACATGGAAGTCGACGCGACCTTCCGCTTCATGAGCGTCGACTGGGACGGACAGATCCGCATGGACCCGTCTTCGAGCTACGCCATGCAAGGCCTGATCGGCCTCAAGGAGCGCTTCGATGTGGCGTTTGCCTGCGACCCTGACCACGATCGTCATGGCATCGTGACTCCGTCCGGCGGGTTGCTCGCGCCGAACAACTACCTGGCGGTGTCCATCGATTACCTGTTTCAGAACCGTCCGGATTGGCGCGCCGATGCGGCCGTGGGCAAAACCGTGGTCAGCAGTGGCCTGATCGATCGCGTCGCCGCGCGTATGGGCCGGCGTTTGTACGAAGTGCCGGTGGGCTTCAAGTGGTTTGCCGACGGTTTGTTTGAAGGCTCGCTGGGATTCGGCGGCGAAGAAAGCGCCGGGGCCTCGTTCCTGCGCAAGGACGGTAGCGTCTGGAGCACCGACAAGGACGGCCTGATCCCGGCCCTGCTCGCCGCCGAGATGACTTCGCGCAAAGGCCAGGACCCGAGCCAGCTCTACCGTGGCCTGACCGACGCCCTCGGTGAGCCGTTCGCCATCCGCGTCGATGCCAAGGCCACGCCGGCACAAAAAGCCCTGCTGGGTAAATTGTCGCCGGAGCAGGTCACCTCCACGCAACTGGCCGGGGAAAGCATCCAGCAGATCCTCAGTCACGCGCCCGGCAACAACCAGGCCATCGGCGGCTTGAAAGTCATGACCGAAAACGGCTGGTTCGCCGCACGTCCATCCGGCACCGAGGACATCTACAAGATCTACGCCGAGAGCTTTATCGGCGAAGATCACCTCAAGCAGCTGGTGCAAGAGGCTCAGGTGCTGGTAGATGGAGCGATCTCCGAGTAACTGACACCCTGAGATCAAAAATGTGGGAGGGGGCTTGCCCCCGATAGCGGTCGATCAGTATCGAATGCACGATTGACACACCGCTATCGGGAGCAAGCCCCCTCCCACATTAGATCCCTGACAAGACTTCAGATCAGGCCAGATCGACCAGCACGATCTCACTGTCTTCAATCGCCGTCACCCGCAACACCTGCTCATCGGCAACCGCCACCCCATCTCGAGCTTGCGCACGCAAGCCATTGACTTCAATCACGCCCGTTGCCGGCACCAGGTACGCTCGGCGCCCGCTGTCCAGCCGATATTCGGCCGTTTCGCCGGCCTTCAGGTTAGCCGCCACCAGGCGTGCATCGGCGCGAATGCGCAGGCTTTCAGTGTCGCCGGCCTTGCCGCTGGCCAGGGTCACGAAACCTTCGCGAACACCCTGTGGAAACGGCTTGGCGCCCCAGGACGGCGGTAACCCGGCCTGGTTCGGGATGATCCATATCTGGAAGATCTTGGTCGGCGTGGCTTCCAGGTTGTACTCGCTGTGGGCGATCCCGGTGCCGGCGCTCATTACCTGCACATCGCCAGCCTCGGTGCGGCCCTTGTTGCCAAGGTTGTCGGCATGACTGATGGCGCCTTCACGCACGTAGGTGATGATCTCCATGTCGCGGTGCGAGTGCTGCGGGAAGCCGGTGCCTGGGGCAATGATGTCGTCATTCCACACCCGCAGGTTGCCCCAGTGCATGCGCTCGGGGTCATGGTATTCGGCAAACGAAAAATGATGATGGGCGTCGAGCCAGCCGTGGTGGGCGCCGCCCAGGGTGTTGAAGGGTCGAAGTTCAAGCATGATCGTCTCCTGTTGATGGCCCTATGATCCAACAGCGCATGATCGATAAAAAGCGTAAAAAATGCCTGATTCCTATCGATTGATTCGATGGAAAATAAGGGCAATAACTTTCACTTCATCGCCTAACTGCATGACAGCAAAGCATTTGGCTGGAACTCTGCGCCAATTCCGGCGACCATGGCGCACTGTCAAAACCCAGCTCATCGCAGGAGTCCGCGTGCCGCGTCCACAGCCCGATCTGCCCCCTGAATTGCGCCCGTTAGCGGAAATGCCGCTGTTAAAACGGCTTGCCGCGCGCCTGTTCGGACACGGCCTCACGCGCTTGCGCGCCCAGCACCGGTTCTCCTGGTTGCATGGTCAAGCCGACGGTTTTCGCAGCGGGCATGAAGCCGGTGTGGAGTATGGCTACCGCGAGGGCAAGGCGGACGGTTTGGAAGAGGGCCGGCAAGTCCTGCTGATTCGCGATTTCCGCTCCGACGAACCCCGTGCTCCCGGCATTGACGACAACCTGTTCGACGACTGGCGATTGCCCCTGACCGCCGACATCAAAAAGCGCATCAAGGCCGACGTTGCACGCTTGCTGCCGGCCCACGCCCAGCCGAGCACTGCGCAGTGGAAGATGATCTTCAGCGACACGCCCTCGACCTCAGTGATTGCCGGCGCAGGCGCGGGCAAGTCGACCTCCCTGGTGCTGCGCATCCTGCTGCTCACCCACTACCTGGGCTTCGAGCTGAGTTCGATGACCGTGGTGACGTTCACCCGCGAATCGCGCAAAGACTTTATCCAAAAGCTCATGCAGATTCTCAGCCTGTGGGGCCAACCCCTTGAGCAGAAAGAAGCCCAGGCAGTGGTGCGCACCTTTCACTCACGCATCCTGCCGATGGTGCGCAGCCTGCCGGGCTTTGAGCGACTGCAGGCATTCGAGAATCTCAGTGCCGGGTTCGAGGACGCCGATAGCAACCCGTTCGACCTGCGGATCAACGACGCCCAGCGCCAACAGATGAACGCCTGCTACCACCGCTTGCACGGCAGCCACGCACGCTTTCGTGAGCTGATCGCGCCGTTGGCCCGCCAGGGGTTGCAGCTCAAGGAGTTGGAGCGTGATCACCCGGATGTACACAAGCGCGTGGCGGTGACGGAACTGGCGGCCAAGCGCGATGAAGAACTCTGCGACGTCATCGAGGATCTGTGGTTTCGCGCAGGCGCGTGGCCGATCAAGGGCATCGAGCCGAGCCGGCAGACCTTCGACATCAACGGGTCGACATTTCATTGCCATGGCTATATCCCCGAGTTGGACGCCTGGGTGGTGCTTGGCTTCGATTCCCGGGAAAACGCCCTGATCAGCCGGCCCAACTCAAAGCTTTCGGTGCGTGCGGAGTGGGCGGTAAAGCGCACACTTTTTCAAGCTTTCTGCCGCAAGCCTTTGATATGGCTGGAGAGTTATGAGTCTTCAAATAGACTGTTAAGTAGCCTTGCAGGCGACGCTACGGCCGGGCCCGGGTTTGATTACAAGGTCAAGGGTGAGCTTGCTTCAGCGCCGCTGTTGGACTGCTTTGTAATGGCCGCCGGCTTTATCGAGAACCTCGGGTTGGATGTGCCCAGCGCCGTGGGCCGCATGAGCTTTGCCAAATATGACCCGGACCGCTTGTTCTTCGAGGCCCTGGGCATTTTCTGGAAAGCCCTGGAAGATCACTTGCTTGATCAATCGCCGCCGATCATGACCTATAACCGCATGTTTTCGCTGTTCGGCGAAAACACCCCGGAAAACCTCAAGCTGCTAAGCGATCCGCTGCTGCGGCCGATGTCGCACCTGATGATCGACGAGTTTCAGGACGTATCGCCGCAGATCGTTTCGTGGATCCGCGCCAGCTTGCGTGAAATCCGCAGCCGCGGCCCGGCCATGCATGTCGGGCGGGGCGCGCAGCGTTCATCACTGTTGTGCGTGGGGGACGATTGGCAGTCGATCTATGGCTGGCGTGGCAGTTCGCCCAAGTACTTCATGGAATTCAACCAGGAGTTTGCATCACCGACTACAACGCGGGTGATGCTGAACGAGAACTACCGCAGCCATCAACACATCATCGATGCTGCCGAGCACATCGTACGCAGTGCTCCGGCCATTCCCGGCAAAAAGGCCAAGGCCAGTGGCGAGCCAAAGCCGCTGGTGCCCGTGACAGTACGGCAGCGCGACGAAGCGGCACTGGCGCGGCAATTGCGCGAGCGTTACCAGCAGGGCGATACGATCTTGATGCTATATCGAAAAAGCAGCGATAAGCTGTTGATACAGGAGCATATTCAGGTCGTAGTTAATCTGGATTCAAGCTTGCCGCCCCAAGCACGAAGGCTCAAACAGCTGACCTATCACAGCGCCAAGGGCCTGCAGGCGGACACGGTGTTTTTACTGGGTGACTGCCAGCACCTCACCAGCTCGCCTTACAAGAACCAGGTCTACCGCATGGCGGGGCTGGGCAAGGACGGCGACAGCGAGGCGTACGACAATGCACAAAAAGACGAAGTGCTGCGCCTGGCCTACGTCGGCATCACGCGCGCGGTAAGCCACTGCTACTGGTATGTGGAAAAGCCTGAAGGCCAGGCGGTGAATGTGCCAAGGGCGTCGGAGCGGGTAGACGGCAAGAAAGCGTTCTTCGACGATCAGCGCGGTTAATCGGCCTCAATGCGATCCAAATGTGGGAGGGGGCTTGCCCCCGATAGCGATTTGTCATTCGACCTTGCAGTGACTGACCCAACGCCATCAGGAGCAAGCCCCCTCACACAATTGGATCTCATCGGTTAGCCGCAATCGATCAGGCCCGCAACAGCAACGGCGGCACAAAACTATCAAGCTCAGCCTCCACCGCCTCGATGATGCGCTCCACATCGGCAGCATTCATCACGGTGGCGCAGGGAATGCCGGCGATAGCGATCAATGTCTCGCCGCTGGCCCGATCAAACAGACGGGCCACCATACTCCCGGGGGCGTCCATACTCCCCTCGAAGCCCATCGGATGAAAATGCCAGCGCATCAGCTGGCACGCGTTGGGAAATGTCACTTTGTTCATGTTGCCCACCTTGTTCATTGAGCGCTTCCTTTAGCTCGCGGCAGGGGCCAGGACCTTCAATAGTCTTGGTGTCGAGCCTTCAAAATAGCATTCGTTCGCAAGTGAGAGGCGACTTTTTCAGGTCCGTTCGGCGGTTCTTTCAGCTGATATTGATCTGGATCATGTCCTGCTGCGAACTCGGCAAAAGGCCACTACTCGATCGCGTTTCGTGGTCGTCGCCAAGTATGCCCCGGTAAAAGGGGACAGCGTCATGTAATAGTAAAAGTAGTGGCTCTTTAATCTCGCCATTGACACCGTGACAATGTATTGGATCCATTATTCAAGTCGATCAACCAACTACAGCGGCTTTACTTATATTTAATATTTAAATATCGCTTGGCGCTATTCAGCCACGCAACCGCGACAGTCCCCAACAAACGTTGCACGTGACTTCCTCAAGTTGAAGCGAGGTCTCTTTGTACCTGCTGAAATATTTGTAGACGAAAGATTTCAAGTTGTGTCAGTTTTCTTACGCCTTCAAAAGAGGTGAGTGATAGGACTATCCTCGCCCGCGAGGTTCCTATCGAACAAAGACTGATGCACTTGCAAACAAGGAAGTACGTTTATGTCAAAAGTAAAAGACAAGGCTATTGTATCTGCCGCGCAAGCCAGCACTGCTTACTCGCAAATCGATAGCTTCAGCCATTTGTATGACCGTGGCGGCAACCTCACGGTCAATGGCAAACCGTCCTACAGCGTGGACCAGGCAGCCACCCAGCTGCTGCGGGATGGCGCCGCGTACCGGGACTTTGATGGCAACGGCAAGATCGATCTGACCTACACCTTCCTCACCTCGGCTACCCAGAGCACCATGAACAAACATGGCATCTCGGGCTTCAGCCAATTCAACGCCCAGCAGAAAGCACAGGCCGCGCTGGCCATGCAATCCTGGTCGGATGTGGCCAACGTGACCTTTACCGAAAAGGCCTCCGGCGGCGACGGGCATATGACCTTCGGCAACTACAGCGGTGGCCAGGACGGCGCGGCGGCGTTCGCTTACCTGCCCGGCACCGGTGCAGGCTACGACGGCACCTCGTGGTACCTGACCAACAACAGCTACACGCAGAACAAGGCGCCGGACCTGAACAACTATGGCCGGCAAACCCTGACCCACGAAATCGGCCACACCCTGGGCCTGGCTCACCCTGGCGACTACAACGCCGGGAATGGCAACCCGACCTATAACGACGCGACCTATGGACAGGACACGCGTGGCTATAGCCTCATGAGTTACTGGAGCGAGAGCAACACCAACCAGAACTTCAGCAAAGGCGGGGTCGAGGCGTACGCTTCCGGTCCGCTGATCGACGACATCGCCGCGATCCAGAAGCTCTACGGTGCCAACCTCAACACCCGCGCCGGTGACACCACCTACGGTTTCAACTCCAACACCGGGCGTGATTTTCTCAGCGCCACATCCAATGCCGACAAGCTGGTGTTCTCGGTATGGGACGGTGGCGGCAACGACACCCTGGACTTCTCCGGGTTTACCCAGAACCAGAAGATCAACCTCAATGCGACCTCGTTCTCCGACGTTGGCGGCCTGGTGGGCAACGTGTCCATTGCCAAGGGCGTCACCGTCGAGAACGCGTTCGGCGGCGCGGGCAACGACCTGATCATTGGTAACCAGGCCGCTAACCTGATCAAGGGCGGGGCCGGCAACGACCTCATCTACGGCGGTGGCGGTGCGGACCAACTGTGGGGCGGCGCCGGCAGCGACACATTCGTGTACGGTGCCAGTTCCGACTCCAAGCCAGGGGCTGCGGACAAGATCTTTGACTTCACCTCGGGTTCGGACAAGATCGATTTGTCCGGTATCACCAAGGGGGCGGGCGTGACCTTCGTCAATGCCTTCACCGGGCATGCCGGCGACGCGGTTCTGTCCTACGCCTCAGGTACAAACCTGGGTACGTTGGCGGTGGACTTCTCCGGGCACGGCGTGGCGGATTTCCTCGTCACCACCGTGGGCCAGGCGGCTGCCAGCGACATCGTGGCGTGATGTAAGGCGCGGCGCTTCGGCGCCGCGTTCCAGGATGGAGCCAAACGATGCAGCGTTTTTCCAAGTGGTTGACCCTTTTGATCGTGTCGGCAGGAGCCCATGCAATGGCGAGCAGTCTTGTTTTACCCAGTACCGCGCAGCTGGCGGGGCATTGGCAGCTGCACCTGGGTGACCAGGTGTGTGCGCTGGACCTGCAAGAGCAGGCCAACAGCCTGGGCGGCGATGTGGCGTGTGTGGCGCAATGGCTGGGTGAAAAGCCCCTGACCTGGTCGCCCACCCCGGACGGTATCTGGCTGATGAATGCCGAAGGCAGCGGGATCACGCACTTGAATCGCCAGAAGGAAGGCGAATATGAGGGCCGCACTAAATCCGGTGGCGTAGTTGCATTGCGGCGCACGCCTTAGTTTCCAGTTATAAGCTTATAACTTCATTTGTTAGTTGACCGCTCCTTATTCAGGGGTCGGGCAACTATTTGCGCGCCATCCGGATTCAGGGAAGATAAAAAGATATGGCCAAGCCCCATAGTGTTGCGCCCTTGTTCAAGGCGCTGGGTGAATACAAAAGCATCTTGATCAGCGTTGGCTGTTTTACCGCCTTGATTAACCTGTTGATGCTGGTGCCATCGATTTACATGCTCCAAGTGTACGACCGCGTGCTGTCCTCCCAGAATGAAACGACGCTGGTGATGTTGACACTGATGGTCGTCGGGTTCTTTGCCTTTATTGGCCTGTTGGAAGTGATCCGCAGTTTTGTGGTGATCCGCATCGGCAGCCAATTGGAGCGACGTTTCAACTTGCGCGTCTACAAAGCCGCATTCGAACGCAACCTGCAACGCGGGCAGGGGCATGCCGGGCAATCCCTAGGCGATCTGACCCATATTCGCCAGTTCATTACCGGGCCTGCGCTGTTCGCGTTTTTCGACGCACCCTGGTTTCCCATCTACCTGTTCGTGATTTTCCTGTTCAACGTGTGGCTTGGCGTACTGGCCACGGCGGGAGCGGTGCTGCTGATCGGCCTGGCCTGCCTGAACGAGTACCTGACCAAAAAGCCGCTGGGTGACGCAAGCGGGTTTTCCCAGCAGTCGACGCAGTTGGCCACCAGCCATTTGCACAATGCCGAAACCATCCAGGCCATGGGCATGCTCGGTGCGTTGCGCCAGCGCTGGTTCGCGGTGCATTCGCAGTTCCTCGGCTTGCAGAACCAGGCCAGCGACACCGGCTCGGTGATCACCTCCCTGAGCAAATCCTTGCGGCTGTGCCTGCAATCTTTGGTGTTGGGCCTGGGCGCTTTCCTGGTGATCAAGGGCGATATGACCGCCGGGATGATGATCGCCGGCTCCATATTGATGGGCCGGGTACTCAGCCCTATCGACCAACTGATTGCAGTGTGGAAGCAGTGGAGTTCAGCCAAGCTGGCCTACCAGCGCCTCGACGAATTGCTGCGCGAATTTCCCCCGCAAGCGGAGCAGATGGCCTTGCCGGCGCCCAAGGGCCAGGTCAGCTTCGAGCAGGTCAGCGCCGGCCCGCCCGGTCGACGCCTGGCGACCCTGCACCACGTCAGCTTCAACCTGGGCGCCGGCGAAGTGCTGGGTGTGCTTGGCGCCTCGGGCTCGGGCAAGTCCACCCTGGCCCGGGTGCTGGTGGGCGTATGGCCGACCCTGGCCGGCACCGTGCGCCTGGACGGCGCGGATATTCACCGCTGGAACCGCGATGATCTTGGCCCGCATATCGGTTACCTGCCCCAAGACATCGAACTGTTCAGCGGCAGCATCGCTGACAACATCGCGCGTTTTCGCGAGGCAGACCCGGAGCGGGTGGTCAAGGCCGCGCAACAGGCCGGGGTGCACGAATTGATCCTGCGCCTGCCCCAGGGCTACGACACCGTTCTGGGCGACAACGGCGGCGGTCTGTCCGGCGGGCAGAAGCAACGCGTTGCCCTGGCCCGCGCCCTGTATGGCGGGCCGCGCCTGATCGTGCTGGATGAACCCAACTCCAACCTCGACACCGTCGGCGAAGCGGCACTGGCCAGCGCCATCGTGCAGATGAAGGCCCAGGGCAGCAGCGTGGTGCTGGTGACGCACCGTTCCTCCGCCTTGGCCCAGGCCGACAAGTTGCTGGTGCTCAGCGAAGGCCAGCTGCAGGCGTTCGGACCGAGCCAGGACGTGCTGCGCGCGTTGTCCGGCCAGCACGAGGCACCGAGGGAAAAAACCGGCGGTAGGAGCGAGCTGGCTCGCGAAAGTCGTCAACGATGACGCGCTCCGATTGGATACACACAGTGCCTGTGGGTTTTTCGCGAGCAAGCTCGCTCCTACACGTTTTGCGTCAAGCAGTAAGGATACTGGCATGATTTACGAACAACACGACGCGCGCTTCTTCGTGCGCATGGGCTGGCTGCTGACCGTGGTCGGCGCCGGCGGTTTCTTCCTCTGGGCCAGCCTGGCGCCGCTGGATCAAGGCATCCCGGTGCAAGGCACGGTGGTAGTGTCGGGCAAGCGCAAGGCCGTGCAGACCCTCAGCCCCGGCGTGGTCAGCCGGATTCTGGTGCGCGAAGGCGAGGTGGTGAAACAAGGCCAGCCGCTGTTTCGCCTTGACCAGACCCAGCACCAGGCCGACGTGCAATCGCTGCAAGCCCAGTACCGTATGGCCTGGGCCAGCGCCGCACGCTGGCAGAGTGAACGTGACAATCTGCCCGGCGTCAGCTTCCCCGCGCAACTGAGCGACAACCCCGACCCGGCCCTGGCGCTGGTACTTGAAGGCCAGCGCCAACTGTTCAGCAGCCGCCGCGAAGCCTTTGCCCGTGAGCAGGCTGGCATTCGGGCGAGCATCGACGGCGCCACGTCGCAGTTGAGCGGTATGCGCCGTGCCCGCAGCGACTTGACCGCCCAGGCGCAATCCCTGCGCGACCAGCTGAGCAGTCTGCAACCGCTGGCCGACAACGGCTACATCCCGCGCAACCGCCTGATGGACTACCAGCGCCAGTTGTCCCAGGTGCAGCAGGACCTGGCGCAAAACGCCGGCGAGAGTGGCCGCGTCGAACAGGGCATTGTCGAATCGCGCCTCAAATTGCAGCAGCACGGCGAGGAATATCAGAAGGAAGTGCGCAGCCAACTGGCCGACGCGCAACTGCGCAGCCTGACCCTGGAGCAGCAACTCACCTCCGCCGGGTTCGACCTGCAGCACAGCGAAATCAACGCACCGGCCGATGGCATCGCGGTCAACCTTGGCGTACACACCGAGGGCGCCGTGGTGCGCGCCGGGGAAACCTTGCTGGAGATCGTGCCGCAAGGCACGCGCCTGGAAGTGGAAGGGCACTTGCCGGTACATCTGGTGGACAAGGTCGGCACGCACTTGCCGGTGGACATCCTCTTCACCGCCTTCAACCAGAGCCGCACCCCACGTGTCCCGGGGGAAGTGAGCCTGATTTCTGCCGACCAGATGCTCGATGAAAAAACCGGCGCGCCGTATTACGTGCTGCGCACCACTGTCAGCGAGGCGGCGCTGGAAAAACTTCACGGCCTGGTGATCAAGCCGGGCATGCCCGCCGAGATGTTCGTGCGCACCGGCGAACGTTCGTTGCTCAATTATCTGTTCAAGCCGCTGCTGGATCGCGCCGGCTCCGCGTTGACCGAGGAATGAGCATGAAACCGGTGTTCTTCGCCTTGCTGTTCAGCTGTGCCGGCGCGCACGCCGCCATGGGCCCGTTCGATGTGTACGAGCAAGCCCTGCGCAACGACCCGGTGTTCCTCGGCGCGATCAAGGAGCGCGACGCCGGCCTGGAAAACCGCACCATCGGCCGCGCGGGCTTGTTGCCAAGGCTGTCGTACAACTACAACAAGGGCCGCAACAATTCCGAAGCGCACCTGCCCGACGGGCGCGGCGGCAGCTATCGCGACGACCGCAACTACAACAGCTACGGTTCCACCTTCAGCCTGCAACAGCCGCTGTTCGACTACGAAGCCTACGCCAACTACCGCAAGGGCGTGGCCCAGGCGCTGTTTGCCGACGAGAGCTTTCGCGACAAGAGCCAGGCCCTGCTGGTGCGGGTGTTGAGCTATTACACCCAGGCGTTGTTCGCCCAGGACCAGATCGACATTGCCCGCGCCAAGAAGAAAGCCTTCGAGCAGCAGTTCCAGCAGAACGAGCATTTGTTCAAGGCAGGCGAGGGCACGCGCACGGACATCCTGGAAGCTGAATCGCGCTATGAACTGGCCACCGCCGAAGAGATCCAGGCCCTGGATGAGCAGGATGCTTCCCTGCGCGAACTGGGCGCGCTGATCGGTGTGCAAAGCGTCAATATCGACGACCTGGCACCGCTCAATCAGAGCTTCGCCGCGTTCAGCCTGAGCCCGGCCAACTACGCCACCTGGCACGAACTGGCGCTGACCAACAACCCGGTGCTGGCCTCGCAGCGCCAATCCCTGGAAGTGGCGCGCTATGAAGTGGAGCGCAACCGCGCCGGGCATTTGCCGAAAATTACCGCCTACGCCAGTTCGCGCAAGCAGGAATCGGACAGCGGCAACACCTATAACCAGCGCTACGACACCAACACCATCGGCGTCGAGGTCAGCCTGCCGCTGTATGCCGGTGGCGCTATCTCGGCCTCCACGCGCCAGGCCAGCCGCGCCATGGAACAGGCCGAGTACGAACTGGAAGGCAAGACCCGCGAAACCCTGATCGAACTGCGTCGCCAGTTCAGCGCATGCCTGTCGGGGGTGAGCAAGCTGCGCGCCTATCAGAAGGCACTGACCTCCGCCGAGGCACTGGTGGTATCGACCAAGCAAAGCATCCTCGGCGGCGAGCGGGTCAACCTCGATGCGTTGAACGCCGAGCAGCAGCTCTACAGCACCCGGCGCGATCTGGCCCAGGCGCGGTACGACTACCTGATGGCCTGGACCAAATTGCATTACTACGCGGGCAACCTGCGCGACACCGACCTGGCCAAGGTGGACGAAGCCTTCGGCCCGGAGCGAACGCGGTAGGGGCACGCCATAACAATAAAACAGGAGTGTACGGATGATCACCGATTCACCACGGTTCAAACCCTTCACCGCAGGCTCATTGCTGCTGTTGTCCGTTGCGGCGCAGGCGCAATACACCGAGACCGGCCAAGCGGGTAACCCCGCCAGCTGGCGTTCCGCCGAATACCAGAGCGATTGGGGCCTGGGGCGCATGAAGGCCGATGAAGCCTATGCCGCCGGAATCAGCGGCAAGGGCGTGAAAATCGGCGCGCTGGACTCGGGTTTCGATGCCAATCACCCCGAAGCGTCCAAAGAGCGCTTCCACCCGGTGACCGCCAGCGGCACGTACGTCGATGGCAGTGCCTTCAGCACCACGGGCGCGCTCAACCCGAACAACGACTCCCACGGTACCCACGTCACCGGCACCATGGGCGCGGCGCGCGACGGCGTGGGCATGCATGGGGTGGCGTACAACGCACAGGTCTACGTCGGCAACACCAACGCCAACGACAGCTTCCTGTTCGGCCCGACCCCGGACCCCAAGTATTTCAAGACGGTGTACAGCGCCCTGGTGGACTCCGGCGTGCGCGCCATCAACAACAGCTGGGGCAGCCAACCCAAGGACGTCAGCTACCAGACCCTCGGTGACCTGCACGCGGCCTACGCTCAGCACTACAACCGCGGCACCTGGCTGGACGCGGCGGCGGATGTGGCCAAGGCCGGCGTGATCAACGTGTTCAGCGCCGGCAACAGCGGCTATGCGAATGCCAGCGTGCGCTCGGCGCTGCCGTATTTCCAGCCGGAACTGGAAGGTCACTGGCTGGCAGTGTCGGGGCTGGATAAGGCCAACAACCAGAAGTACAACAAGTGCGGCATCGCCAAATACTGGTGCATCTCCACCCCGGGTGCGCTGATCAACAGCACCATCCCGGACGGTGGTTATGGGGTGAAATCCGGCACCTCGATGTCCGCGCCCCATGCCACCGGCGCCCTGGCGCTGGTGATGGAGCGCTATCCCTACATGACCAACGAACAGGCGCTGCAGGTACTGTTGACCACCGCCACGCAGCTTGACGGCTCAATCACCCAGGCCCCCAACGCCATCGTCGGCTGGGGCGTGCCGGACCTCGGCCGGGCGATGCACGGGCCGGGGCAGTTGCTCGGCGCAATGAACGTGAACCTCGCGGCCGGGCAGGGCGATGTGTGGAGCAATGGCATCTCCGACCAGGCCTTGCTCCAGCGCCAGGCCGAAGACCGCGCTGAACACAGCGCCTGGCAGCAAACCCTGCTCGACAAAGGCTGGCAGAACGGCGTGAGCGCCAGCGCCAGCCAGCAGGACCAGGCCGACTACGCCGTGGGCAGCGCGCGTGATCAGGCGGCGGCGAACCGCGTGTACGAAGGCAGCCTGATCAAATCCGGCGCGGGCAGCCTGGTGCTCAGCGGCGACAGCACCTATCGCGGCTCAACCCTGGTCAACGGCGGCCTGCTGGCGGTGAACGGCGCGTTGACCTCGGCCGTAACGGTCAACGACAGCGGCACCCTAGGCGGCTCCGGGCGGATCGGCGCGCTATCGGTCAACAGCGGCGGACGCGTGGCGCCGGGTAATTCGGTGGGCACCTTGCAAGTAGCCGGGGATGTGAATCTTGGCGCAGGCTCCACCTACGCGGTGGAACTCACCCCCACCCGCAGCGACCGCATCGTCGCCGGCGGCAAGGCCGTGCTGGGGGGCGGTACCGTCACCCTGGCCCTGGAAAACAGCCCGACGTTATTGAGCCAGAGCCAGGCCCAGAGCCTGATCGGCCGGCAATACTCGATTCTCGAGGCGGCCGGCGGTATCCAGGGCCAGTTCGGCCAGGTGCTGCCGAACTATCTGTTCCTCGGCGGCACGCTGGATTACGCCGCCAACGGCGTGCAACTGGCGGTGGGGCGCAATGACGCCAGCTTCGCCAGCGTCGGCGCCACCCGCAATCAGCGCGCCGTCGCCACGGCCGCCGAGCAGTTGGGGGCCGGCAACCCGGTGTACGAAAGCCTGCTGCAGTCCGACTCGATTGCCACCGCGCAACAGGGCTTGCAGCAACTGTCCGGTGAAATCTACCCGGCCGTGGGCGCGATGTTGATCAACGACAGCCGCCAGTTGCGCGACGCGGTGGGCGAGCGCCTGCGCCATGTGCCGGTGGCCGGTGAACGCAACCTGTGGTTCAAGGCCCTGGGCGCCTGGGGCAAGTCGGATGCGCGCAGTGAAACGGCGGGTTCCACCACCTCCCTCGGCGGTTTGCTGGCGGGTGTCGACGGCGCACTGGACGAACAGACCCGCGTCGGTGTGGTCGCCGGCTACAGCGACAGCTCATTGAACATGGGCGGCGGCACCCATTCCTCGGCGTCCATCGACAGCTACCACTTCGGTGCCTATGCCGGGCGTGAGCTGGGCGACTGGCGCCTGAGTGTCGGCGGCGCCTACAGCTGGCATCGCGGCGATGTGAAGCGTGACCTGCAATACGGCGAGGTCAGCGGCAAGCAAAAGACCAAGCTTGAGGCCCGCACCGCGCAGCTGTTCACCGAAGCCGCGTACCGCATTCACCTGCAACCGCTGGCACTGGAACCTTTCGCCAACCTGGCCTACGTGCACCTGGACAGCGATTCGTTCCACGAAAAAGGCGCTGCGGCGGCCCTGGAACGCGGCAGTGACCGACGTGATGCGGTGCTCGGCACCCTTGGCGTGCGCGCACTGAAAACCCTGGTGTTGAACGACCATCAACAACTGGAACTGTCCGGGTCGCTGGGCTGGCAGCACAGCCTGACGGCGGTGGAATCCGAGGAACACCTGGCGTTTGTCGCCGGCGGGCCGTCATTTGCCGTGCGCAGCGCACCGTTGCTGCGCGACGCCGCGTTGGTAGGGCTGCAGGCGAGCCTGGCGCTGAGCCCGTCGACACGGGTCAACCTGGATTACAACGGCCAATTGGGCGGGCGCGAGAAAACCCAGGGCGTGGGGCTGAGCCTGAACTGGCAGTTCTAAAGGCACACCACCGATCAAATGTGGGAGGGGGCTTGCCCCCGATGAGGGTGGGTCAGCCGGTACATCCGGCGACTGACATTCCGCTATCGGGGGCAAGCCCCCTCCCACAGGGAAAGTGATTCACCTACTGGCAATAAGAAAACTAAGGAAGGTCACCGTGAAAAAACGCAAGTCAGGGTTCACCATTGCCCTCCACACAGGGCCGGGCTATCCGCTCAAGGCGTTGAGCCGCGTGCCATACGGCGCGTTGCTGTGCTGCCTGGCCAGCGGCCTCGCAAGCATGCAAACCGCCCAGGCCGCACCCTATATGGAAACCGGCAAGCCGGGCGATGCCGCCAGTTGGCGCAGTAACGAGTTCAAGGCCGACTGGGGCCTGGGCGCCGTGCACGCCGACACCGCGTACGCCGCCGGCTACACCGGCAAGGGCGTCAAGCTGGGCATCTTCGACCAGCCGGTGTACGCCCAGCATCCGGAGTTCGCCAGCCCGGGCAAAGTGGTGACGATCGTCACCGAGGGCATCCGCCAGTACACCGATCCGTACATCCCGGTGAAGGCCGGTGATGCGTTTCGCTATGACGGCACGCCGTCCCTGGGCTCCAACGGCAAGCTGGGCAATCACGGCACCCACGTCGGCGGCATTGCGGCGGGTAACCGCGATGGCGGGCCGATGCATGGCGTGGCGTTCAACGCGCAAATCATCAGCGCCGAAAACGGCGACCCCGGCCCGGAAGACGGGATCATCCTGGGCAACGATGGCGCGGTGTACAAAGCCGGTTGGGATGCGCTGGTCGCCAGCGGCGCGCGCATTATCAATAACAGCTGGGGCATCGGCATCGGCGATCAGTACGCCAAGGGCGGGCGCGATCCGGCGTTCCCCAACTTCACGGTCAATGAAGCCCAGGCGCAGTTCAACAACATCCGGCCGATCCTCGGCACGATTGCCGGTGGTGCCTATCAAGGTGCGATCGACGCGGCCCGCAGCGGTGTACTGACCATCTTTGCCGCCGGTAACGACTACAACCGCAACAACCCGGATGCGATCTCGGGCCTGGCGTATTTCGTGCCGCAGATTGCGCCGAACTGGCTGTCGGTGGCGGCCCTGCAGCAGAACCCGGACACCACGAGCGCCAACCCCTACGTGATCAGCACCTTCTCCTCGCGCTGTGGCTATGCGGCGAGTTTCTGCGTAGCGGCGCCGGGTACGAAGATTTTCAGTTCGATCATCAACGGCACCAACCTGGACAACCTCACCAACGACTACGCCAACTTCAACGGCACCTCCATGGCCGCGCCTCATGTGGCCGGCAGTGCGGCGGTGCTGATGGAGCGTTTCCCGTACATGAGCGGCGACCAGATCTCCACGCTGCTCAAGACCACCGCCACCGACCTTGGTGCGCCGGGCATCGACTCGCTGTATGGCTGGGGCATGATCAACCTGGGCAAGGCGATCAACGGTCCGGGGATGTTCGTTACCGCCGAGGATATTCCGGCCGAGTTTCGCATCGACGGCGCCTATGGCAGTGGCCAGTTCGTCGCCGACCTGCCGGGCATTGGCGCGGTGGTGGATGCCGGCAAACCGACCCAGCGCGTGTGCACCGACATCCATTGCGGGCTGGATGTGTGGAGCAATGACATCGCCGGGCATGGCGGCCTGACCAAGCAGGGCATTGGCACCCTGGTGCTGACCGGCGCCAACACCTACAGCGGCCCGACCCTGGTCAACCAGGGCTTGCTGGCGATCAACGGCTCGCTCACCTCCGACGTGACCGTCGGCCAGAGCGGCGTGGTCGGTGGCTCGGGGCGTATCGGCTCGCTGACCGCGAGAAGCGGCGGCACTGTGGCGCCGGGCAACTCCATCGGTACGCTGAACGTGGCGGGTAATGTCACCTTCGATGCGGGCTCGACTTACGCGGTAGAGCTGTCGCCCACGAGCAGCGACCGCATCGTCGCCGGCGGCACCGCCACGCTCAATGGCGGTACCGTGACCCTGGCCCTGGAAAACAGCCCGACCTTGCTCAGCGCGACCCAGGCGCAAAGCCTGATCGGCCGCCAGTACAACATCCTGCAAGCAGCGGGCGGTATTACCGGCCGCTTCGGTGCGGTACTGCCGGACTACCTGTTCATCGGCGGCACGTTGAACTACGCGGCGGGCGGTGTGCAGCTGGATGTGGCTCGCACCAACAGCTTCGCCAGCGTGGCCGCGACGCCAAACCAGCGCGCCGTCGCCGCAGCCGCCGAGCAATTGGGCGCAGGCAACGGCGTGTATGAAAGCCTGTTGCTGGCCCCAACGGCGGCCTCGGCACAGGGCGCGTTCCAGCAACTGAGTGGCGAAGTCTATCCAGCCCTGGAGACTGCGTTGGTCAATGACAGCCGCTACGTGCGCGAAGCGGTCGGCGAGCGGCTGCGCAACGGTGAAATGGGCGCGACCAGCCATGCCATCGACAGTCGTGGCAATGTGTGGGTAAAAGCGCTGGGGGCCTGGGGCAAGACCGACAGCCGCAGCGACACGGCGGGCTACACCACGTCCATCGGCGGCATGCTGGCCGGCGTGGACGGTGCCCTCGACGACGCAACGCGCATCGGCCTGGTGGCCGGCTACAGCGATACGTCGCTGAACATGGGCAGCGACACCCATAGCCGTGCCTCGGTCGACAGTTACCACTTTGGTGCCTATGCCGGGCATGAAATCGGCGCCTGGCGCCTGAGTGGCGGCGCAACCTACAGCTGGCACCGCGCCGATGTGAAGCGTGACCTGCAATACGGCGATGTCAGCGGCAAGCAGAAAGCCAAGGTCGATGCCCACAGCACCCAGGTGTTCACCGAGGCGGCGTACCGCATCAACCTGCAACCCCTGGCGCTTGAGCCATTCGCCAACCTGGCCTACGTGCACCTGGACACCGACAGCTTCAAAGAGAAGGGCGATGCCGCTGCGCTGAAAAGTGGCGACGACAGCCGCGACCTGGTGCTGAGCACCCTGGGTGTGCGTGCCTTGAAAACCTTCAACGTCGATGATCATCAGCAACTGGAAGTGTCCGGCACCCTGGGCTGGCAGCACAACCTGAGCAGCACGGACGCCGAACAGCACCTGGCGTTTGCCTCCGGCGGCCCTTCGTTCGCGGTGGAAAGCGCGCCGATGGTGCGCGATGCCGCCCTGGTCGGGGCACGGGTGAGCCTGGCGTTGAGCAAGGATGCGCGGGTGAACTTCGACTACAACGGTTTGCTGGCCAGCAAGGAGAAAGTGCATGGCGTCGGTTTGAGCCTGGACTGGGCGTTCTGACGCGTTAAAAACCACTGTAGGAACGAGCTTGCTCGCGAAAAACTCAAGTGCGGCGCGGTTGTTCAGGTAGAGCGCGTCATCGTTGACGATCTTCGCGAGCAAGCTCGCTCCTACAGCGGGTGATGGACAAAAGGTGTTTTCGCTTTCTCGACAAATCCAACAACAGAGAGGCAGTGCCATGGGTATTTTTGACTACAAAAACCTCGGGACCGAGGGCTCCAAAGCGCTGTTCGCCGATGCGCTGGCGATCACGTTGTATGCCTACCACAACCTGGATCACGGGTTTGCCGTGGGTTACCAGAACAATGGCCTGGGCCTGGGCTTGCCGGCCACGCTGGTGAGCGCCTTGATCGGCGGCACCGATGCCCAGGGGGTGATTGGCGGCATCCCCTGGAACCCGGACTCGGAAAAAGCCGCCCTTGACGCGGTGCACGCGGCTGGGTGGACGCCGATCAGCGCAAGCGCCCTGGGTTACACCGGCAAGGTGGACGCGCGGGGGACATTTTTTGGCGAGAAACCCGGCTACGCCTCGGCCCAGGTCGAAGTGCTGGGCAAATACGATGACGCCGGCACGCTGCAGGAAATCGGCATCGGTTTTCGCGGCACGTCGGGGCCGCGGGAACACCTGATCAGTGACGCCATCGGCGATGTGATCAGCGACCTGCTCGCCGCGTTCGGGCCCAAGGACTACGCGAAAAACTACGTCGGCGAAGCCTTCGGCGGCTTGCTCAAGAACGTCGCCGAGTTTGCCGGTGCCCATGGCCTCAACGGCCAGGACGTACTGGTCAGCGGTCACAGCCTCGGTGGGCTGGCGGTCAACAGCATGGCTGACTTGAGCGACAGCAAATGGTCGGGCTTCTACAAGGACGCCAACTATGTGGCCTATGCTTCGCCGACCCAGAGCGCCGGTGACAAGGTGCTGAACGTGGGCTACGAAAATGACCCGGTGTTCCGTGCGCTGGATGGCGCATCGTTCAACCCGTCGTCCCTGGGCGTGCACGACAACCCCCATGAGTCCACCACCGACAATATCGTCAGTTTCAACGACCACTACGCGTCATCGCTGTGGAACGTGCTGCCGTTTTCCATCCTCAACCTGCCGACCTGGGTGTCGCACTTGCCCACCGGCTACGGTGATGGCATGACGCGCATTCTCGACTCCGGCTTCTATGAGCAGATGACCCGCGACTCCACGGTGATCGTCGCCAACCTGTCCGACCCCGCGCGGGCCACCACCTGGGTGCAAGACCTCAACCGCAATGCCGAGGCGCACAAGGGTGACACATTCATCATCGGCAGTCACGGCGACGACCTGATCCAGGGCGGCAAGGGCGTGGACTTTATCGAGGGCGGCAAAGGCAATGACACGATCCGCGACAGCAGCGGGCATAACACCTTCCTGTTCAGCGGGCACTTTGGCAATGATCGCGTGGTGGGCTACCAGGCGACGGACAAGCTGGTCTTCACGGACGTGCAGGGCAGCGCGGATTATCGCGATCATGCCAAGCTGGTCGGCGGGGATACCGTGATCAGCTTCGGTGCCGACTCGGTGACGCTGGTGGGGGTGAGCAGTGTGTCGGGGGAGGGGATTATGATCGGCTGACTATTGGAATGCGGTTAAAACTGTGGGAGGGGCGGTGCGACGATTCGACTTGCCCCCGATAGCGGTGGGTCAGCTACCTATAAGCAGGCTGATACACCGCTATCGGGGGCAAGCCCCCTCCCACATTTGATATAGGCCAGCCTGAAATTATTGTTCCTTGCGCACCGTCGCCACATCATCGGCCTTGATACGAATACTCTTGCCGGCGATGTCGGTGAATTCGTAGAAGCCGTCGGCGGTCTTGGCGTTGGGTGTGTCCTTGGTCAGATACTGTGTGCCGTTTTGCAACGTGACCACCGTTTGCGTGGAGCAACCGGCCAGTACCAGAAAAGTGAGTGCAACCAGTGGAAGACCCAAATTCTTCATGTTCATTACCCTTACCTTTAACCCTGAAAAGTCCCGCAGCGTCTGGCTGCGAGGCATAAATGTTACGCGATCAGCTCCCTCATCTGATCGCTTTTTTTCAAAAAGTTGCAGGCGCCATTTATCTATTACTGATTGCAACAAACCGTTTGCAGCGTCACTCTGTATGCATAACCAGTAGTTGACCGCGTTGTGCCATGAGCCACCCCCTCGAAGACCCCTTGTATTACCTGCACAACTTCCGCCAAGTGCTGATGTGGTTGGAGCAGCGCTATGCCGATCTGCTCGACCCGGACGAATTGCAGTTCATTCAGCAATTCGACAGGTTGCCCCAGGCGTCACAAGCGTTATTGGTGCGCATGGTCATGCGCAAGGGCGTGCATTTTCGTGGGGCAAAGCTTAACTACCTGGAAATCGGCTGTCCGCACGCGGCCATGCAGCCACTGCTGGCATCCGGTTGGGTGGAGGACCAATGCCCGTTGGGCTTTGAAGAGCTGTTCGGCTTGCTGCAAAAAAGTGAGTTGCTTGCGGCGTTCAAACCCTGGATCGAGCACCCCAGGGGCCGCAAAACCGACTGGCTGGCGCCATTGGCGGCGCAGTTCAATGAAAGCCGCAGCTTCGCCCTTTGGTGCCCCGACCTGCAAGACGTGCTCTATAGCCTGACGGTGATGCCGTTGTGCGACCGCCTGCGCCTGATGTTTTTCGGCAACCTATATCAGGACTGGTCGGAGTTCGTGCTGGCGGACCTGGGCATCTACACCTACGAGAAGGTTGCGTTCTGCGCCGAGTCCCGAGGGTTGCGCAGCCGTGCCGACGTCGAGGGCTTTTTGTTCCTGCACCAGTGCCAGCAGGCTTTCGAGGCGGGCCAGGCGCTGGAAACGGTGTTGGCGCACATTGCCACGCTGCACACCGACAACCCCTGGCTGGAAAAACGCCGCGCCAAACTGCTGTTCCAGATCGGCCAATACTGCGAGCGCAGCGCTGAGTTGAGCGTGGCCGAGCAGATCTATGCTGGCTGCGCCTATCCCGGCGCGCGTGCGCGGCTGATCCGCGTGCTGGAGCGCCAGGAGGCCTATGCACAGGCCCTGGCATTGGCCGTGGCGGCGCAACAGGCACCGCAAAGCGCCGCCGAGCAACAACACCTGCTGCGCGTAGTGCCGCGTCTGCGGCGCAAGCTGGGTGAGCCCAAAGTGCCCAAGGCCAAGCCGCGAGTCGTCACGCGCCTGGACCTGGCACTGACGCCGCCGCAACCGCTGATGTCGGTGGAATATTGTGTGCAGGCCCACCTGAGCGAGCCGGACGCGCCGGTGCATTACGTGGAAAACGGCCTGATCAATTCGCTGTTCGGCCTGCTGTGCTGGGACGTGATCTTCGCGCCGCTGCCGGGCGCGTTTTTCCACCCGTTCCAGCGCGGGCCTGCCGACTTGCACAGTGAGGACTTTCATCAACGCCGAACCGAGTTATTCAGCACGTGCTTTGAGCAACTGCGGGACGAGCGCTACAAGACCACCATTCGCCAGCGTTACGTGGACAAATGGGGCATTCAATCGCCCTTTGTGTTCTGGAACCTGCTCAGCGAAGAGCTGCTTGAGCAGGCCCTGACATGTCTGCCGGCCGAACACTTGCGCTACTGGTTCGAGCGGCTGCTGCTGGATATCCGTGCCAACCGCACCGGGATGCCCGACCTGATCCAGTTCTGGCCGGCGCAGAAGACCTACCGCATGATCGAGGTCAAGGGCCCTGGCGACCGCCTGCAGGACAACCAACTGCGCTGGCTGGAGTTCTGCGGCGAGTACCAGATGCCGGTCACGGTCTGCTATGTGCGCTGGGCAGAGCCCGCTTGAGCTACAGCGTCGCGGTGCGCGCGTTGTGCGAATTTACCGCCAAGGTCGGTGACCTGGACCTGCGCTTTACCCCGTCGCCCAGTGCCCAGGAAGGCATCGTCGGCCATCGCACGGTGGCGTCGCGGCGCAGCGCGCATTACCAGAACGAAGTCGCGCTCGAGGGCGAGTACGAGCAACTCAAGGTGCGGGGCAGGGCGGACGGCTATGACCCGGACAGCAACCGCCTCGAAGAAGTAAAAACCTATCGCGGCGACCTTAAGGCCCAGCCCGCCAACCATCGGCAATTGCATTGGGCCCAGGCCAAGGTCTATGGCTGGCTGATGTGCCAGAAGCTGGGGCTTGATGAGATCGAGCTGGCGCTGGTGTATTTCGATATCGTCGGCGAGGGCGAGACCCTGCTCAAGCAGCGCTTTGCCGCGCCGGACCTTGAGCGCTTCTTCAACCAGCAATGCGCGCTGTTTCTTGACTGGGCCCACCAGCAGATGCAACACCGTGAGGCGCGCAACCGCGACGCCCAAGGCCTGGCGTTTCCCCATGCCGAGTTTCGCAGCGGTCAGCGTTCGCTGGCCGAATCGGTCTACAAGGCGGTGAGCACCGGCCGTTGCCTGATGGCCCAGGCGCCGACCGGCATCGGCAAGACCGTCGGCACGCTGTTCCCGATGCTCAAGGCCCTGGCGCCGCAGCAGTTGGACAAGGTGTTTTTCCTCACCGCCAAGACCCCGGGCCGCAAGCTGGCGCTGGATGCCGCCCAAGTCCTTTACGACAGCAGCCCCGCGCTGTCCCTGCAGGTGCTGGAACTGGTGGCCCGGGACAAGGCCTGCGAGCACCTGGACAAAGCCTGCCACGGTGACTCGTGCCCGCTGGCCAGGGGCTTTTACGATCGCTTGCCCGCCGCCCGCCAGGCGGCAGCCAGGGTGCGTCTGCTTGATCAGCGTCACCTGCGGGAGGTGGCCCTGGCCCACGACGTCTGCCCGTATTACCTGAGCCAGGAAATGGCGCGCTGGACCGACGTGGTGGTTGCCGACTACAACTACTATTTCGACTTCGGCGCCATGCTCTTCGGGCTTGCGCAGCTCAATCAGTGGCGCGTCGCGGTGCTGGTCGACGAGGCGCATAACTTGGTCGAGCGCGCGCGGTCGATGTACAGCGCCAGCCTCGACCAGTACAGCCTCAAGACGCTGCGCGACAGCGCCCCCGAGCCGCTGAAAAAGCCCTTGCAGCGCCTGAACCGTGAGTGGAATGCGCTGCACAAGGACCAACTGGCGCCGTATCAGGCGTACGCGGCCAAACCCGACAAGCTGCTCCAGGCCCTGAGCCAATGTGCCAGCGCCATGGGCGACTATTTCAACGACCATCCCGAAGCCCTCAGTGGCGACTTGCAGGCCTTCTACTTCGAGGCGCTGCAATTTAACAAGGTGGCCGAGCTGTTCAATGAACACTTCATCTTCGATATCAGCAAACGCCAGTTCAGCGCCAAGCGCAGCAGCTCGACCCTGTGCCTGCGCAACGTGGTGCCGGCCGAGTTCATCCGCCCCAGGTTGACGGCCGCGCGCAGCAGCGTGCTGTTTTCCGCGACCCTCAGCCCGCGCCACTACTACGCCGACTTGCTCGGGTTGCCGCCGGACACCGCCTGGGTCGACGTCGAATCGCCGTTCAAGGCCGAGCAACTGCAGGTGAGCATCGTCGACCGCATCTCCACGCGGTTCGTGCACCGCCAGGCGTCGCTGGAACCCATCGTGGAACTGATCGCCCGGCAGTTCGCCACGCAGCCGGGCAACTACCTGGCGTTTTTCTCCAGCTTCGATTACCTGCAACAAGTCGCGCAGCTGCTGGCCGAGCGGCACCCGCAGATTGCGCTGTGGCTGCAGTCGCGGGGGATGGCCGAAGCTGAACGCCAGGCCTTTCTGGACCAGTTCACCCCGCACAGCCAGGGCGTGGGGTTTGCGGTACTCGGTGGCGCCTTTGGCGAAGGCATCGACTTGCCCGGTGCGCGCCTGATCGGGGCGTTCATCGCCACCCTGGGCCTGCCGCAGCTCAATCCGGTGAATGAACAGATGAAAGCGCGCATGGGCGCGATCTTCGGTGCGGGCTATGACTACACCTATTTGTATCCCGGTATCCAGAAAGTGGTGCAGGCGGCGGGGAGGGTGATCCGCAGTCAACACGACCGGGGCGTGGTGATGTTGATTGATGATCGCTTTGGTGAGGCGCGGGTGAGGCAATTGTTGCCCAAATGGTGGTCGCCAACGACCTGAGGGACTCACCGCCATTCAAATGTGGGAGGGGGCTTGCCCCCGATGGCGGTCTATCAGCCGGTTATGTGTAGCTGACCCACCGCTATCGGGGGCAAGCCCCCTCCCACATTGGTACTGTGTTGGGGCTTAGACCACTTCCAGGTAGGAGCTTTGTATCGCCCGCGCCAGTTCGCGCACGGTGTCGATGAAGTCGGTCAGCCGGGTGTGCAGCCCGTCTTCCAGAATCTCATCGATGCCGGTGTAGCGCAGGCGTGCCTCGAATTCGGCCGCCAGGCGCTGCGCCGTGCGGCCGTAACTGCCGGGCAGGTCGGCGAGGATGTGGCTCAGTTCCTCGATGCACGCATGCAGTGAACGCGGCACGTCGCTGCGCAACAGCAGCAGCTCGGACACCGAGCGGGCGTTCAAGGCATTCGGGTACAGCTCGGTATAGGCTTCGAACGAGGACAGCGCGCGCAGCAGGGCGCTCCACTGGTAATAGCCGCGTGCCGACACGTCGCTGACTTCTTCGGACTCTTCACCAAACATCTCATAGCGCGCATCCAGCAGGCGCAGGGTGTTGTCCGCACGTTCGACGAAGGTGCCCAGGCGAATGAATCGATAGGCGTCATTGCGCATGATGGTGCCGGAGGTTGCACCGCGAAACAGGTGCGAGCGTTGCTTGACCCAGTCACAGAAATGGCTGATGCCGTGCCGCGCCAGGCCGCCCGCGGCAATGCTGCGCATTTCCAGCCAGGTGGCGTTGAGGTTTTCCCACATGTCGGCAGTGATGCGCCCGCGCACCGCATGGGCATTGCCCCGGGCAGCGCGCAGGCAGTTGTAGATACTGGCCGGGTTTTCTTCATCCAGGGCGAAGAAGTGCAGCATGCGTTCGGCGTCCAGTTGCTGATGGCGCTCAAGGTAACTGTCCAGGGTGCCACTGCAGAGCAGCGACATCGCCAGTTCATCGAGCCCATCGCTGCGCCCGGCCTGGGGCATCAACGACAGCGAATAACTGACTTCCAGCATGCGCGCCAGGTTCTCGGCGCGCTCAAGATAGCGGGACATCCAATACAGATCTGCGGCGGTTCTACTCAACATACTCAGCCCTCCACCACCCAGGTGTCCTTGGTTCCGCCGCCTTGCGACGAGTTGACGATCAGCGAGCCTTCCTTGAGCGCTACACGGGTCAGGCCGCCGGGCACCAGGCGGGTTTCCTTGCCTGACAGAACGAACGGGCGCAGGTCGATATGCCGCGGCGCGATGCCGTTTTCGACGAAGGTCGGGCAGGTGGACAGGCTCAGGGTCGGTTGAGCGATGTAGGCATGGGGCCGCGCCTTGATGCGCTGGCGAAAGTCCTCGATCTCGGCAGCGGTGGACGCCGGGCCCACCAGCATGCCGTAGCCGCCCGAACCCTGGGTTTCCTTGACCACCAGGTGCGCAAGGTTGGCGAGCACATGGGACAGTTCATCCGGCTTGCGGCACTGGAAGGTAGGCACGTTCTGCAGGATGGGTTCTTCATCCAGATAGAAACGGATCATTTCCGGTACATAGGGGTAGATCGACTTGTCGTCGGCCACGCCGGTGCCGATGGCGTTGGCCAGTACCACATTGCCCGCACAATAGGCGGCCACCAGGCCGGGCACGCCGAGCATCGAGTCGGGGTTGAACGCCTGCGGGTCGAGAAACGCGTCATCGATGCGCCGGTAGATCACATCAACCGCCTTGGGGCCGTCGGTGGTGCGCATGAATACCTTGAGTTCGTGCACGAACAGGTCGGCGCCTTCCACCAGCTCCACGCCCATTTCCCGGGCCAGGAAGGCATGCTCGAAGAAGGCGCTGTTGAAGCGCCCTGGGGTAAGGACCACCACGTTGGGGTTGTCCAGGCGGCTGGCGCTTTTCAGGGTCTTGAGCAGCAGGTTGGGGTAGTGGTCCACTGGCGCGATGCGCTGCCTGGCGAACACTTCCGGGAACAGGCGCATCATCATCTTGCGGTCTTCGAGCATGTAGCTGACGCCGCTGGGGGTGCGCAGGTTGTCTTCGAGTACATAGTAGGTGCCGTCGCCGTCGCGCACCAGGTCGACGCCGGAGATGTGCGAGTAAATGTCGCGGTGCAGGTCCAGCCCGACCATCGACTTCTGATAGCCCTCATTGCCCAGCACCTGGTCCGCCGGGATGATCCCGGCCTTGATGATGCGCTGGTTGTGGTAGATATCGGCGAGAAACATGTTCAACGCGGTGACCCGCTGGATGCAGCCGCGCTCGATCACGCTCCATTCGCTGGCGGGAATACTGCGCGGGATGATGTCGAAGGGGATCAGGCGCTCGGTGTCTTGCTCGTCGCCGTACAGGGTGAAGGTGATCCCGGCGCGGTGGAACAGCAAATCCGCTTCACGGCGACGCTGGGCCAGCAGTTCCGGCGGCGTATTGGCCAGCCAGCGGGAGAAATCCTGATAATGCGCACGGCAGGCGCCGTCTGCATCATTCATTTCATCGAAGAAAGATCGAGCCATTCCAGTACCTTGTCAGTGCCCAGCCTTGCTTGGTTGGCAGCTTGCTTGGGTGGCACTGCCGCTAAAAACGCTTTTCTTATGAGCCTGTGGCTAAGGGTGCCAACAGGCCTGGTCCTTACTTTCTTATGGAGTCGGCTCTGGGTCGGGGGGTAACGAATGCTCCTGTTTACCGGCGGATGAATGGATTAAGCAAGGCCTGTGCCGGAAACCGCAGTCACTACCGGTAAATCCTCTGTAGGAGCGAGCTTGCTCGCGAAGAGCGCATTAGCAATGGGTTCAAGCAGATTGGCGCGTCATCGTTGACGATCTTCGCGAGCAAGCTCGCTCCTACGGGGGGCGCAGGGTGCTCTGATTTGGTGCGCGACGAACTTGAACTTCGCCCCGGCCCGCTTCTTCTAATGAGCCTTGAAACCGCAGGGAGCCCTATCGTGCCCAGAATCATTTCGCCCAACACCCCGGAAGCGGCGTTGACCGATCACAGCGAGCACAACGCCAAGATCTTCGGTTCGCCCAAGGACCGGCTCGACTTTTATCGTCGCGAGATCCAGTACGAAACCAGCATCCTGGCCAACCGCACCGACGCCTACCTCACAGCACAGTCATTCCTGGTGATTGCCTTTGTCTCCGGAATGGGCAACCTGAACCCGGAGTGGGGCAAGTTGTTCACCCTGGTGGTGCCGGTGATTCTCGCCGCCTTGGGTATTCTCAGCTCACTCAACGCCTGGCCGGGCATCCGCGCCGCCTACGAGATCATCGATCACTGGCACTACAAGCAAAGCGAGTTGCTGCGCAGTGAGCCGGTGATGGGCATGGCCTACGATGAATCGCCGTTGTTTTCCGAAAGGGAGTCGACCCACAAGGGCTATCGCAAGTCGCTGCTGTTTTCCATGCGCGCACCCTGGTTGTTCATGGGGTTCTGGCTGGTATTGGGCTTCTATGCCTTCTACATCCAAGTCGATAACCCGTTGCGCTGAGCAATCGAACGGAACTTCGCCCATCAACGCAGCGCCTTAGCTTTACGGGGTACAGACTCCCCACCGGCCTGCAAAGAGGTGTGCCATGACGATAGATAACGATCCCCAGACCACTGATCGCAATGACCCAGCGATAGACATTGGCGAGCCGGCTCCCGGCACCGCCGCCGATGCCCCCAAGGATCCGACGCCAACAACCGACCCGAAGGCCAAGGAAAACGACTACAGTCCGGACTTCAAGCCTGAGCCTGAGCACAAGCCTGAAACCGATGCCGATATCGACACCCAGGGCGGTTAGAGGAGGCAGTCATGTCAAAAGAACTGGAAGAAGAACTCAACGATCCGGGCAATGAAGACCCGGGCTCATTGATGGACGATGCCGAGGTGCCGCTCAACGATCTGGATGAAGCGGCGGACGTCGGCAATACCGAAGATCAGAACTGATCCGGCGGCGCGCCCCAGGATTCACTGTTTCTGCGCGGTGCGCCGTTCATACCACACCAGCATCGGCTGGGTGCTCAAGCCATGCACCATGATGCTCAACGCAATCACCGAAAGCGTAAGGTTCACCGCCACGGCGCTGCTGGTGCCGATCAGCCCGTGGTTGAGGGCATAGAACAGGTAGTAGATGCTGCCGATTCCGCGAATGCCGAACCAACTGACCAAGCTACGTTGGCGACGGTCCATCAGGCTGCCCCACGGCATGGCGAACACGCTGAGCGGGCGAATTACGCAAAACAGCAGCGCGGCCAGCGCCAGTGCGCGCCAATCCCAATGGCTGACCAGCACGATGCCCAGCACGGTCACCAGGAACACTTCCATGGAACGCTCCACCAGGCTGCCGAAGGCGAGCATGTCGCCCATCATTACGCCGGCCGCGATTTGCGTATCCTGCAATTGACTCACATCGCCATGCAGGGCCTGTTCAGGCTCGATCTCCAGGTGGCCCACCACCGGTTGCGCCAGATGCTCGGCGGGTGTCTGGGCGTAACCGGTGGACTTGAACTCGGCCTGGCGCAGCCCCAGGCCCGCCGCGAATACCGACAGGAAGCCATAGCCACCGATGGCTTCAGCGCTGACATAGGCCAGGGCGATCAGCGCCAGGGTCAGGTAGTCATTGGGTGACAAGGTGCTGTCGGCATTGATCAGGCGCAGGCGCAAGGTCAAACGACCGATGCCACGCCCCATCCAGTAACCCGTCAACAGCCCGGCCGGCACTGCCCACAGCAGGTTTTTCAGCACCCAGCCACCGAACCAGTCGCCATCGAAACCGCCATGCTGCATGAACAGCAGGCCGAAGATCACAAAGGGAAACGCGGTGCCGTCGTTCAAGCCGGCTTCGCCGGACAGGCCGAAACGCAGCGGGTCGTAGTCCTGGGCATTATTGACCTGAACCAGGCCGGCCAGTACCGGGTCGGTGGGCGCCAGCATCGCGCCCACCAACAGCGACACGCCCCACGACAGCTGGAACAGGTAATGCAGCGCCAGGCAGGCGCCGAAGATGGTCAACAGCATCACCGGCCCGGCCATGCCAAAGGCGATGCGCCAGGTGCGGTGCCTGAGCGGCAGGCGCAGTTTCAAGCCGCTGACGAACAGCGAAAACAGCACCGCGACTTCAGTCAGGTGCTCCATCCAGCGGGCTGAGCCCTTGATGTCCAGGTCCAGCAGGTCCACACCCAGCGGGCCGATGGCAACGCCCAACAGCAGGCACACCGCCGAGGTGGTCACCGGCATCCAGCGCAGGTAGGAGGACGTGAGGGCGAGGGTCAGCAATACGGCGCCCAGTACGGCCAACCATAGAATAAATGTCATCGAACGAGCACCGGGGGCCGTGGTTTGTGCAGGTTTTGAGGGCCGCGGCAGGGTTCAGGTTCAATGTGATTGCATCGCGTTGCCACTCAAGCCGGTGACGGTTTCACGCTCATTTGATGCGATCCTGCAACAAACGCTCCAGGGTCTCCACCGGCAAGGGTCGGCTGAACAGATAGCCCTGGATCTGATCGCAGCCGGCCTCTTTCAGGAAGGCCAGCTGCGCCTGGGTTTCCACCCCTTCGGCCACGACGCGCAGCTTCAAGCTGTGAGCCAGTTCGATGATCGTGCGGGTAATTGCCGCATCCTGCGGGTTGGTGGTGACTTCGCGGATAAACGCGATGTCGATCTTCAGCGTGTCGATGGGGAAGCGACGCAGGTACGCCAGGCTCGAATAACCGGTGCCGAAATCGTCGATGGCGATCTTCACGCCCATGGCGCGCAGGCGTTGCAGGGCGGCGATGGTGTGTTCGGTGTTTTCCATCAGCGAGCCTTCGGTGAGTTCCACCTCCAGCCAGTGGGCGTCAACCCCGGTTTCGACCAGGATGTGCTCGATATCGGCAATCAGGTCGCCCTCGATCAACTGATGCCCCGAGACGTTGACCGACACTTCAATCGCACCGAGGCCGTTCAATTGCCAGGCGGCGATCTGTTGGCACACGCTCTCAATTACGCAGCGTCCCACGGGCACGATCAGGCCGAGGTTTTCCAGGATCGGCACGAACACCGCCGGCGATACCGCGCCGTAGCCTGGCCGATCCCAGCGCAGCAAGACTTCCAGGCCGCAGACTTCGCCGTTGGCCAGTTCGACCTTGGGCTGGTAGTGCAGGGCAAACGCGTGTTGTTCGACCGCCTGGCGCAGGTCGTTCTCCAGGTCTTGCCGGGCCAGGTCGTGCACGTTCATCTGGGCGTGATCGCCGCCGCGCTGTTGCAATTGCTGCTCCAGCCTCAGGCTGTGTTGCTTGAGCTCATCGCCATGGGCCTTGAGTCGCAGCAGGTTGCGCACCCGCAGCCACAGCTCGACGCGTTCGACCGGCTTGCTGATGAACTCCTCGGCGCCGGTTTCCAGGCCGCTGACCCGCGCGCTGGATTCGCTCAAGGCCGACAGCATGATGATCGGGATATTCGCCGTGACGGGGTTGCCCTTGAGCTGGGTGGCCACTTCGTAGCCGTCCATGCCAGGCATCATGATGTCCAGCAGGATCAGGTCGGGCGGCTGCTGCGCCACCAGTTGCAAAGCCTCTTCACCGTTGCTCGCGCTCAGGGTCTGGTAACCCTCATGTTGCAGCAGGGTTTCCAGGAGTTTGCGGACCTGGGGTTCATCGTCGACGATCAATAGGGTTGCGGGTGAGCTGGCCATGGAGAGGACTCATGCGAGAGGTGTGATGGTCGGGTTCAGCAGCGTGTCGATCACCTGGTACAGCTCCTTGTAGCGCAGGGGCTTGGTGACGTAAGCGTCGCAACCGGCCAGGCGGGTTTTTTCCCGATCTTCCTTCATGGCCATGGCGGTAAGGGCGATCACCGGGATGTGCGCGGTGAGCGGGTCTTGCTTGAGCAAGCGGGTCGCGGCCAGGCCGTCCATGCCTGGCAACTGGATGTCCATCAGAATCAGCGCCGGTTGTTGTACGCGGGCCAGGGTCAGCCCGCTTTCGGCATCCGCCGCCCACTGCACGTTGTGCCCGGCGCTGACCAGCAGCAGGCGCGCCA
This sequence comes from Pseudomonas orientalis, assembly GCF_002934065.1. Classification (NCBI taxonomy): domain Bacteria; kingdom Pseudomonadati; phylum Pseudomonadota; class Gammaproteobacteria; order Pseudomonadales; family Pseudomonadaceae; genus Pseudomonas; species Pseudomonas orientalis. Next base: position 2,825,346 of record NZ_CP018049.1, read on the forward strand.
GGCGCATATTCGCTTCGTTGTCTTCGATGATCAGGATATCGGCCATGCGGCCTCCGGAATGCGGTGCAGCGGCAGCCACACCACGAAACGCGCGCCCAGGCCTTCGCGGCTGGCCACGGCCACGCTGCCGCCGTGCAGCTCGGTCAATTGCTTGACCATCGCCAGCCCCAGGCCGGTGCCTTCGAATTTGCGCGCCAGGCTGCTGTCGATCTGGCTGAAGGCCTTGAACAACTTGCCCATGTCATCCGGGGCGATGCCGATACCGGTGTCGCTCACGCTCAGCTCGAGGAATGCCGGGTGGCTGCCGGGCGGCAGGGCAAAACCCTGCACCGGCCAATCGCCGGGGACCCGGCCGACCTGGTCACGCCCGACTTCACGCACCACCAGGGTCACGGTGCTGCCGTGCTCACTGAACTTCACCGCATTGGCCAGCAGGTTGTAGACGATCTGCTTGGTCTTGCGCAGGTCCAGTTGCAGCCAGCCAAAATCCTGCGGGTTGTCCAGCGTCAACTGGATGCGCTGCAGGGCGGCCTTTTCACGCACGATCAACAGGCTGTTGGCCAACAGGCCGGCCAGTTCCACGGGTTCCAGTTCGAGGTCCATCATCCCGGCCTCGACCTTGGACAGGTCGAGGATGTCGTTGATCAACGCCAGCAGATGCTGGCCGCTGGTGAAGATATCGCCGATGTATTCGCGCTGGATCTCGCTCATGTCGCCCACCAGCCCGTCCTTGAGCGCTTCGGAAAAACCGATCACCGCGTTCAGCGGTGTGCGCAGTTCATGGGACATGGTGGCGAGAAATTCCGACTTCATGTGGTTGGCATGCTCCAACTCCAGGTTCTTTTCTTCCAGGGCGCGTTCGAAGCCTTTGCGCTCGGCTTCTTCCTGCTTGCGCGCGGTGTTGTCGGTGCCGATCAGCAGGTAACCGATGATCGTGTCATGCCGATTGCGCAGCGCCGTTACCGAGACCATGGCCGACAAGCGACTGCCGTCCTTGCGGATGTAGGTCAGCTCGTAGATGTCTTCGATGCCGCGGGAGGCCTTGAAGACCAGGGCTTCGAACCCCGGCGTGATCGGCGTATCGAGCTCCAGGCTCAGAGCGGCGGCGCGGGTAATCAGTTCGGCCGGGTCGGAGATGTCGGCGGGGGTGATGCGGTTGAGCACATCGGCGGCGGCGTAGCCGAGCATGCGTTCGGCGCCGACGTTGAAGATCTGGATCACGCCTTTTTCGTCAGTGGCGATGCTGGAGAAATAGGCGCTGTTGAAGATCGCATCCTGCAGCGCGCCGGTCTTGAGCAAGGTTTTCTGGCGCTTGAACTCGACGATTTTTTCGGCGCGTGATTGGGGCGGGTCGGGTAGGGGGGTGTCCATTGCCAGGTAATCCGTGAACGTCAGGCCTGCCATCGGCACAGGGCGATGGCGCAGAACATGTTCACAGAAGACCGCGCGAACGCGACGATGAGGACATGAGTTTGTTGGACAATAGCAGAGATTATGGCGTTTTGATGGCCGAGGCCGGCCTTTTGACGCAATAGCGTCCGCATTTCAATGATTTACGTGTTTTTTCGCTGATGAAACGTTTCACCTTGCGGATAATTGGCAACGCAAGCGCTTGCGTAAGCAAATGTATCTAAACTAGAGTCGGCAGCACTCGACAACAAAAACAATAAATCCAGGAGCTCATCCATGAGCCTCGAACCCTTGCTTGAGATGCAGGGCATCAGCAAAACCTTCAACGGTTTGCGCGTGCTCAAAAGTGTCGGCCTGAAGGTCTACCCCGGCGAAATTCACGCCTTGATGGGGGAGAACGGCGCCGGCAAGTCCACGCTGATGAAAGTCCTCTCCGGCGCCTACCAAGCCGATCCCGGCGGCGTTATCCGCATCGACGGCCAACCCGTCGCCAGCTTCACTCCCGCTACCGCCAAGGCCCTGGGCATCGCCGTGATCTACCAGGAACTGAGCCTATGCCCGAACCTGAGCGTGGCCGAGAATATCTACCTGGGCCGCGAACTGCGCCGAGGCTGGACCATCGACCGCAAGGGCATGCAGGCCGGTTGCGTGGAGGTGCTGCAACGCCTGGGCGCCGAATTCACCGGCGCCACCCAGGTCAGCAGCCTGTCGATTGCCGAGCGCCAGTTGGTCGAAATCGCCCGTGCCCTGCATGCCCACGCCAGGATCCTGGTGATGGACGAACCGACCACGCCGCTGTCCTCCCGTGAAACCGACCGTCTGTTCGCGCTGATCAAACAACTGCGCAGCCAGGGCCTGGCAATCATCTACATCAGCCATCGCATGGCCGAAATCTACGAGCTGTCGGACCGCGTCTCGGTGCTGCGCGACGGCCAATATATCGGCGAGTTGACCCGCGCGGCGCTGTCGGCCGATGTGCTGGTGAAAATGATGGTGGGTCGCGACCTGTCAGGCTTCTACAAAAAGGAACACGCTGCCTATAACCCCGGCAACGTGGTGATGCGCGTGCGCGATATGGCCGATGGCAAGCGCGTGCGCCACTGCAGTTTCGATCTGCATGCCGGTGAAGTGCTGGGCATTGCCGGGCTGGTGGGGGCAGGGCGCACGGAGCTGGCGCGGCTGATCTTCGGCGCCGACCCGCGCACCAGCGGCACCCTGGAAGTGGTGGGCAAGACGGTGACGCACCTGCGCACCCCGGCAGACGCCATTGGTGCCGGCGTGGTGTACCTCACCGAAGACCGCAAGGCCCAGGGCCTGTTCCTGGACATGAGCGTGGCCGACAACATCAATGTGTGCGCCTGCGTGCCGGATGCGCGAGCCGGTGGCGTGCTCGATCGCGCCCATGGCGCACAGCGCGCCAATGACGCGATCAAGTCGCTGTCGATTCGCGTGGCCTCGGGCAAGGTCACTGTGGGCGCGCTGTCCGGCGGCAACCAGCAGAAGGTGTTGCTGGCGCGGCTGCTGGAGGTCAAGCCCCATGTGCTGATTCTGGATGAGCCCACCCGTGGCGTGGACATCGGCTCCAAATCCGAGATTTACCGCATCATCAATCAATTGGCCCAGGCCGGTGTCGGCATCGTGGTGATCTCCAGCGAGCTGCCGGAAATCATCGGCACCTGCGACCGTGTGCTGATCATGCGCGAAGGCCAGTTGGTGGCTGAAGTCGGCGGGGCCTCCGGTCACGTCATCTCCCAGGAACGTATTATCGACCTCGCCACCGGTGGCGATCAGGTGGCTGCCAATGGCTGAATTCAATAGCGCAACAACCGTGGGCAAGGCCGAACGCGTGCGTGAGCTGATGCGCACGGTGGGCATGTTGCCGGTGCTGGTGTTGCTGCTGGTGGGCTTCGCCCTGGCCAGCGAGAACTTCATGACCCTGCAGAACCTGTCGATCATCACCCAGCAGGCCTCGGTGAATGTGGTGCTGGCGGCCGGCATGACCTTCGTGATCCTCACGGCGGGCATCGACCTGTCGGTGGGCGCGATCCTGGCGGCGTCGGCGGTGGTGGCGTTGCAGGCGTCGATGTCGCCGCAGTTCGGCATGTTCGGCATCGCCGCCGGGATTGGTTTTGGCCTGTTGCTGGGCTTGGTCAACGGTGGGTTGATCGCCTTCATGCGGTTGCCGCCGTTCATCGTCACCCTCGGCGCGCTCACCGCCATGCGTGGCCTGGCAAGGCTTTTGGCCGACGACAAGACCGTGTTCAACCCCGACTTGCCGTTTGCCTTTATCGGCAATGACTCGATCCTCGGTGTGCCCTGGCTGGTGGTGATTGCCGTGGCGGTGGTGGCGCTGTCGTGGTTCATCCTGCGCCGCACGGTGATGGGCGTGCAGATCTATTCGGTGGGCGGCAACCCGGAAGCGGCGCGATTGTCGGGGATCAAGGTGTGGAAGGTGCTGTTGTTCGTCTACGCCATGTCCGGCGCGCTGGCCGGGCTCGGCGCGGTGATGAGCGCCTCGCGCCTGTTCGCCGCCAATGGCCTGCAACTGGGGCAGTCCTATGAACTGGATGCGATTGCCGCCGTGATTCTCGGTGGCACCAGCTTTACCGGCGGCGTCGGCACCATCGGCGGCACCCTGATCGGCGCGCTGATCATTGCGGTGCTCACCAATGGCCTGGTGCTGCTGGGGGTGTCGGATATCTGGCAGTACATCATCAAGGGCATCGTGATCATCGGCGCGGTGGCGCTGGATCGCTATCGCCAGTCCGGCGCGCGTACCTGAGTTGGCTCCTACAACAATCACAAGAGAGAGACCCGCATGAACGTCAAACGTATTTTCCCGCTGATTGCCTTGGCTGCCCTGATGTCCCAGGCCGTGCAAGCCCGTGAACTCAAGGCCCTGGGCATCAGCATGGGCTCGCTGGGCAACCCGTATTTCGTCACGCTGGCCGATGGCGCCACGGCGCGGGCCAAGGCGCTGAACCCCAACGTCAAGGTCACTTCTGTGTCGGCCGACTATGATTTGAGCAAGCAGTTTTCGCAGATCGACAACTTTATTTCCTCCAAGGTCGACCTGATCCTGATCAATGCCGTCGACCCGTCCGCCATGGCCTCGGCGATCAAGAAAGCGCGGGATGCCGGGATTGTCGTGGTAGCGGTGGATGTGGATGCCAAGGGCGTGAACGCCACGGTGCAGACCGACAACGTCGAAGCCGGCAAGCTGGCCTGCCAATACCTGGTGGATAAACTCTCGGGCAAAGGCAATGTGATTATCCAGAACGGCCCGCAAGTGACCGCCGTAACCGACCGCGTCAAAGGCTGCAAGGCCGCACTGGCCACCGCGCCGGATATCAAGCTGCTGTCGGATGACCAGGATGCCAAGGGCTCGCGTGAAGGCGGCTTGAACGCGATGCAGGGTTACCTCACGCGCTTCCCGAAAATCGACGGGCTGTTCGCGATCAACGACCCGCAAGCCATTGGCAGCGACCTGGCGGCCAAGCAACTTAAGCGCAGCGGCATCATTATCACCTCGGTGGACGGCGCGCCGGATATCGAAAACGCGCTGAAGACCGACACCCAGATCCAGGCCTCAGCCAGCCAGGACCCGTGGGCCATGGCCCAGACCGCCGTGGATGTGGGCAATGACCTGCTCAACGACAAAGCCCCCGCGCAAGCGGTGACCTTGCTCACGCCCAAGCTGATCACCCGCGACAACGTGGGCAGCTACAGCGGCTGGTCGAGCAAACACTGAAGTCTTGACCCGAGGGGATAGCGCCATGGTCACCATGGATGACGTGGCACGCAGGGCCCGGGTGTCGACGTCGACGGTGTCCCATGTGCTCAACGGTACGCGCAAGGTCAGCCCGGCCACGGTGCAGGCAGTGCAGCAGGCGATCCAGGTGCTGGGCTACGCGCCCAACACCCTGGCGCGTTCACTGGCGCGGTCGAGCACCAATACGATTGGCGTGGCGATCTCGGCGCTGTCCAACCATTATTTCAGCGAGACGGTGCACGCGATTGAAACCGCGTGCGCCAGGCATGGCTACATGATGCTGTTTGTCGACACCCACGACGACCCGGAGCAGGAATTGCGGGTGGTCACCGCGCTGCATCAGCGGCGGGTCGACGGCATTGTGCTGGCGCCGTCGAACGGCTCGCTGGCCCTGGATTATCTGCGCGCCAATGCAATTCCCGCGGTGCTGGTGGATCGCATGATGAGTGAGCAGTTCGATCAGGTTGGGGTGGAGAACCGCCAGGCCACCCAGGCGCTGATCGCGCACCTGATTGCCCATGGGCACCGCCGCATCGGCTTCATCGCCGGGCGCACGGGGTTCAGTACCACCGATGAGCGGGTGGCGGGTTACCAGGCCGCGTTGCAGGCGGCGGGGCTGGGGTTCGATCCGCAGTTGCTGGTCAATGGCGGCTCCAACACCGAGCCGGCACGCCAGGCCACCGTGCAGTTGCTGAGCCTGGCCGCGCCGCCGACCGCCATCATGGCCGGCAACAACCTGATGACCCTGGGCGCCATGCAGGCCCTGCGTGACGCCCACATCGACGTGCCGGAGCAAATGGCCCTGGTCGGGTTCGATGATTTCGAATGGGCGGATTTTTTCCTGCCGCGCCTGAGCCTGATCGCACAGCCGGTCCAGGCCCTCGGCGCACGTGCGGTGGACTTATTGCTGCAACGCATGGCTTCTCCCGGCTCGCCGCCCCAGAGTGTACGACTGGCGCCGACCCTGCAATTACGCAATTCCTGCGGCTGTGATTGATTGGAATTACCCACGTATGAACGGTCCTGTTTCCCTCGGTATTGATCTTGGCACCTCTGAACTCAAGGCCATCCTCATGGACACCGGCGGTGCCGTGCTGGCCCACGCCGGCGTGCGCTTGATTGTGTCGCGGCGCCACAGCGGTTGGTCCGAACAGGCACCTGAAGACTGGTGGCAGGCCTGCCTACAGGCCTTGGACCAATTGCGTCAGCATGCAGCGTTTGCCCGTGTGGCCTGTATCGGGCTGTCCGGGCAGATGCACGGAGCGGTTCTACTCGGGGATGACAACCGCGTGTTGTATCCGGCCATCCTGTGGGACGACTCCCGTGCGGTCGCCGAAGCCGAACAGCTGGGGCCGAAGTTTGCCGACGTCACCGGCAGTTTGCCCATGGCCGGGCTGACTGCACCCAAGCTCCTATGGTTGCAACGGCATGAGCCTGAAGTGTTCAAGGCAATTGACTGCGTGCTGTCGCCCAAGGATTACCTGCGACTGCGCCTGTGTGGCGAGCGCATCAGCGAGATGTCGGATGCCGCCGGCACCCTGTGGCTGAATGTGGCGCAGCGTGAATGGTTTACCCCGATGCTGCGCGCCACCGGCCTGGCGCCTGCGCAAATGCCCAGGCTGGTGGAAGGCGGCAGCGCGAGTGCCTGTGTAACGGCGGTCGGGCTCGGGTTGTCGGCGCAGGTGGTCATCGCCGGTGGCGGCGGGGATAACCCGGTGGCGGCGGTCGGTATCGGTGCGATCGATGTCGGAGACGGCTTTATCACCCTGGGCACCAGCGCGGCGATTGTCGCGATTACCGACCACGCCGCCGGCAACCCGTCCAGTGCGGTGCACAGCTTCTGCCATGCGCTGCCCGAGCGCTGGTACACCATGGGCGCGATGCTGGCCGGCGCCAGTTGCCTGCGCTGGGTAACGCGCCTGACGGGCCTGTCGGATGAGCAAACGCTGTTGGACCAGGTGCAGGCGCAATTGCCCATCGAGCAGGGGGTACCGTTGTCCACACCGTTGTTCCTGCCGTACCTGGCGGGCGAGCGCACGCCCCATAACGACCCCTTGCTGCGCGGCGGCTTCATGGGCCTCGGCCACGACTGCACGCCGGCGATGCTCGGCTACGCGGTGATGGAAGGCGTGGGTTTCGGCCTGCTCGACGCCTGGCGCGCGGTGCAGTCGACCGGTGCCGAGGTCAAGTCCTTTGCGCTCGTAGGCGGAGGGGCGCGCAGTGAGTATTGGGCGCAGCTGCTGGCGAATATTCTGCAAAGGGAAGTCTTTACGCTGCACGGCAGCGAATTGAGTGCGTGCATCGGGGCGGCGAAGCTGGGATTCATGGCCATCGGGCAGGGCGCGGATCTGCTGGCGGCGGGTATGCCGGTGAAGATGCGGTATGTGCCTGATGAGCGGCAGCAGCCGGTGTTGGCGGCGCGCTATCGCAAGTTCCAGGGGTTGCTTGCTGCAGCGAAAGCCCTTCAAGACTGAATCCACGACTGGAGCAGAACTAATGTGGGAGGGGGCTTGCTCCCGATGGCAGTGTGTCAGTCTCCGATGTGCTGACTGACACACTGCCATCGGGAGCAAGCCCCTCCCACATTTGGATCGCAGCGCATCAGTTAGATAGCTGTCGGCTGTGAGACTGCCAGCAGCAGCGCCACAGGTCCGGAGCCATAGCGCAATTTACTGTGGGAGGGGGCTTGCCCCCGATAGCAGTGTGTCAGTCGCCGATGTGCTGATTGACACTCCGCCATCGGGAGCAAGCCCCCTCCCACATTTGGATCGCAGCGCATCAGTTAGATAGCTGTCGGCTGTGAGACTGCCAGCAGCAGCGCCACAGGTCCGGAGCCATAGCGCAATTTACTGTGGGAGGGGGCTTGCTCCCGATGGCAGTGTGTCAGTCGCCGATGTGCTGATTGACACTCCGCCATCGGGGGCAAGCCCCCTCCCACATTTGGATCGCAGCGCATCAGTTAGATAGCTGTCGGCTGTGAGACTGCCATCTGCAGCGCCCCAGGTCCGGAGCCATAGCGCAATTTACTGTGGGAGGGGGCTTGCCCCCGATGGCAGTGTGTCAGTCGCCGATGTGCTGATTGACACTCCGCTATCGTGGCAAGCCCCCTCCCACAGGTTTGTGCGGTGTGCTGTCGGTCAGTCGTTCAACGGCGGCAACCGCCGCTTCACCGGGGTTTTCTTGACGATGGCGGTGTTGGTTTCGGCGTACCCGTTGATTCGGTCCAACAGGCTGTCCAACTGATCCATGGTGCGCACATGCAGGCGGGCGATGAAGCAGTCTTCGCCGGTAACTTTGTCGCATTCAGTGAATTCGGGAATCGCCTGGATCTGGCGTTCCACTTCCTGCAACTTGCCGGGCAGGGGACGGATGCGCACGATGGCTTGCAGCAGGTAACCAAAGTGTTTGGGGTCGATGTCGACGGTGTAGTGGGTCAGCACGCCGCGTTCCTCCAGGCGGCGCAAGCGTTCGCCGACACTCGGCGAAGACAGCCCGGTGATGCCGGCCAGGGCCTTGAGGGACAGGCGTGAGTCATCCATCAAAGCGGCGATCAGTTGCTGGTCGATGGTATCAATCATGGGTTTTGCCTAATAAATGAAGGTGATTCTGGGCTGCGGCCTTTTTTATTCGCTGGAGCGGCTATGTGTCAGATTGCCATAATTGAGCCTCACTTGAGGAGCGTCAATTATGGATACCGCTGTCCGTCGCGGAATGTGGGGAATGATCGCCGCCATGCTGATTTCCGGCACCATCGGCTGGTTTGTGCTGGTGTCCGGCGTATCGGTGATTGAGGTGGTGTTCTGGCGCTGCGTTATCGGTGCGCTGGCGTTGTTGCTGGTGTGCGCCTGGCTCGGTTACCTGAGGCTGGACCTGCTCAGTTGGGCCAGGTTCGGGCTGGCCGTGCTCAGTGGCGTGGCTATTGTCGGCAACTGGTTGCTGCTGTTCGAATCCTACTCGCGCGCTTCCATCGCTATCAGTACGGCGGTGTACAACGTGCAACCGTTCATCTTGGTGATACTGGCGGCGGTGTTTCTCGGTGAGCCGATCACCCTGCGCAAAATCACCTGGCTGAGCGTGGCGTTTCTGGGCATGTTGGCCATTGTCACGGCCCACGGGGCGCAGCCGAGCGGCGGCGACTATCTGGCAGGCGTCGCACTGGCCCTGGGCGCGGCTTTTTTGTACGCGGTTGCCGCGTTGATCATCAAGCGGCTCAAGGCGGTGCCGCCGCATTTGATGGCGTTGATCCAGGTGACCACCGGTGCCGTGCTGCTGGCACCGCTGGTGCCCTGGGACCGTTTGCCCGCGTCGACCGATGCCTGGGCGGCGCTGGCGACCCTGGGTCTGGTGCACACGGGGTTGATGTATGTGTTGTTGTACGGGGCGATACAGAAGCTGCCGACCGCAATGACCGGCGCGTTGTCGTTCATCTACCCGATTGCGGCGATTTTCGTCGACTGGATCGCGTTCGGGCATCGCCTGGGGTGGCTGCAGTGGCTGGGTGTGGCGGCGATTCTGCTGGCGGCGGCGGGGTTGCAGCGGGGCTGGTGGTGGCCCCGTAACCTCAGTAGGAGCGAGCTTGCTCGCGAAGAACGTAAGGACGCCGCGTGTTAACCCGATGCGCTGCGTTATCGTTAACGTTTTTCGCGAGCAAGCTCGCTCCTACAGAGGGTCAGTGCGTGCCCTGAAAGATGATGTTTTCCGGGTTGAAATGCTCGACGGCGCTGCCCGGCTGCGGCAATCCGAGGATGTGCCCCTTGATCTTGCCGACCACGTGCATCTCGCACGGTTTGCAGTCGAACTTCAGCGTCAGGACCTCGTCGCCATGGATCAACTGCATCGGCGCCACCTTGGTTTTCACGCCCGTCACACCCTTGGCCTGTTTGGGGCACAGGTTGAACGAGAACCGCAGGCAGTGCTTGGTGATCATCACCGGCACTTCGCCGGTTTCTTCATGGGCTTCGAAGGCCGCATCGATCAGCTTCACCCCGTGACGGTGGTAGAAGTCGCGGGCTTTCTGGTTGTAGACGTTGGCCAGGAACGACAGGTGCGCATCCGGGTACACCGGCGGCGGCGTGGTCTCGGCCTTGCGCCCGCCACGTGGGTGTGCGGCCACGCGAGCGGCGGTCAGTGCCTCGATCACTTCACGGCGCAGCGCCTTGAGTTGCGAGTTGGGGATGAAGAACGCCTGCGGCGCGTCCAGCTCGATGCGGGTGGCGTGGTACTCGGTGGTGCCGAGCTGGCCCAGCAGGTCGCGCAGGGTGTCCAGGGCCTGTTCCGGCTTGTTGGCCACGCCGAACGGGCCGGGCAGGGCGACACTGGCGCTGATGCCTTCTTCGCTGGTGGCGGTGACGTCCAACTGTGCTTCACGCAGGCGCGCCACCCAGGACAGGCCGATACGGCGTTCGGCCGAGGTCTTGAGCAGTGCCTGTTGCCAGTTATGGTCCAGGTTGCGGTTGAGCGGGTGGTTGGGGCGCAACTGATGCAGGCCGGCTGGCATTTCGTTGGGTTCGACGCGGTAGCGGTAGCGCTTCTCGCCGTCTTCCTCGAATTCGCCCTTGGGTTCTGCGATGTTGGCACGAAACCCCACCACTTCACGCTTGACCAGCACATTGAGACCGTCGCCGTTGGACAGCGGCTCGTGGGTGACCACTTGCAAATCGCGCTTGCCGGCTTTTTCCACCACACCCACCGGCAGGCCGGTGAAGGTTGGGGTATCGAAGGCACCGATGTCGATCTTGCGGTCGCTGACAAAGTAGTCGGTACTGCCACGGTGGAAGGTTTTTTCCGGATCGGGCAGGAAGAAGTGCGCGGTACGCCCGCTGGAAGCGCGAGCCAGGTCCGGGCGGTCTTCGAGGATTTCGTCCAGACGCTGGCGGTAGTAGGCGGTGATGTTCTTCACATAGCCCATGTCCTTGTAGCGGCCTTCGATCTTGAACGAACGCACGCCGGCTTCGACCAGCGCGTGCAGGTTGGCGCTCTGGTTGTTGTCCTTCATCGACAGCAGGTGTTTTTCAAAGGCAACGACGCGGCCCTGATCGTCTTTCAAGGTGTACGGCAGGCGGCACGCCTGGGAGCAGTCGCCGCGGTTGGCGCTGCGGCCGTTCTGCGCGTGGGAGATATTGCACTGCCCGGAGAACGCCACGCACAGGGCGCCATGGATGAAGAACTCGATGGCGGCGTCGGTCTCATCGGCGATGGCGCGGATCTCTTGCAGGTTCAGCTCGCGGGCGAGCACCAACTGCGAGAAACCGGCCTGGTCGAGAAACTTTGCCCGGCCCAGGGTGCGAATATCGGTCTGGGTGCTGGCGTGCAGCTCGATGGGCGGAATATCCAGCTCCATCACGCCCAGGTCTTGCACGATCAGCGCGTCCACACCGGCGTCATAGAGCTGGTGGATCAGCTTGCGGGCCGGCTCCAGTTCGTTGTCATGCAGGATAGTGTTGAGGGTGGTGAACACGCGGGCATGGTAACGGCGGGCGAATTCCACCAGTTGAGCGATATCGCTCACCTCGTTACACGCGTTATGACGGGCGCCGAAGCTCGGCCCGCCGATATAAATGGCGTCGGCGCCATGCAAGATAGCCTCGCGCGCGATGGCCACGTCGCGGGCAGGGCTGAGCAATTCCAGGTGATGCTTGGGCAAGGACATAGTTTTTTAGTCAGGCTTGTCACGGTCGAGGCGCGCATTGTAGCTGTGAAATGCCTGAGCGGCATCTACCACAGGGCTGTGAGGGCAGCATGTCACCAATGTGGGAGGGGGCTTGCCCCCGATAGCGGTGCGTCAGTCGAAAACTGTTCAGCTGAAACACCCCCATCGGGGGCAAGCCCCCTCCCACATTTTGTTGGCGGGACGCGGAGCATCCCAGGCGGCATTCCCACGCAGAGCGTGGGAACGATCAACAGTATCCCCGGGTATCAGGCCTTGGCGGCCATCGCGGTGACTTCAACCCGCATGCCTTTGACCGCCAGTTCGGCAACGCCCACCGCAGCTCGTACCGGCCAGGGCTTGGCGAAAAAGCGCGTGTACACGTCGTTGAACGCAGCGCGGTCAGCCATGTCGGTGAGGTAGATGGTCAGGTGCATCACCCGGTCCATGGAGCTGCCGGCTTTTTCCAGGGCGACTTTCAGGGCTTGCAGGGTGCATTCGCTTTGCGCCGTGATATCGCCCAGTTCCAGGCTGCCGTCGGCGTGGGTCGGGATCTGGGTGGACACCAGGATGCCGTTGAAACCGATCACGTCGGATGAGATGGACCCTGCATCCGGATCAGGGGTGAACTGCAGATCGTGGTTTGCCATGAAAACCTCTCGCGTAGGGCGTAAACGTTGCCGCGCAGTCTACCCATTGAGGACCTGCGGGTCACGGTAGCCGTCAGTAGTTTTTTGACGTCAAAAAAGAAAATCCTGCGCGAGGTAAAGTCGCTCAAAGCCGCGCCGATAGCGTGTTAGAGACTGATTCTCTGCACGCTGAGGGCAACATCATGTTCAACACGAAACTCAAACAAGAACTGGCGGCCAGGACGGTCGAAGTCGATGAGTACAAAGGACTGATTGCTGCACTCGAACGCTCCATGGCCGTCGTCGAGTTCGATCTCAACGGCAAGGTGTTGCGTGCCAACGATAACTTTCTGAATACCCTGGGCTATACCCGCGACCAATTGGCCGGTAAGACCCATCGCGATTTTTGCTTTCCCGCCCTCACCGGCAGCCCGGCCTACGCTCAGTTGTGGAGCGACCTGCGCGCCGGCAAGTTTGTCTCCGGCACCTTCAAACGCATGCATAGCAGCGGCGCGACCATTTGGCTGGAGGCCAGCTATAACCCGCTGTTGGATGAGCGCGGGCAGGTGCTGAAGGTGGTCAAATACGCGCTGGATGTCACCGCCAAGGTCGAGCAGGAAGCCGCCACCCGCAGCAAACTCGCCGCACTGGACCGGGCGATGGCGGTCATCGAGTTCGATTTGAGCGGCCAGGTACTGGACGCCAATGCCAACTTCCAGCAGGTGATGGGCTATTCGCTGGCGGAACTCAAAGGCAAGCACCACCGTTTGTTTTGCGAGCCGAGCCTGATCAACAGCAGTGAATACGCCGATTTCTGGCGACGTTTGAACAACGGTGAGTTTTTCACCGGTCAGTTCAAACGACTCGGCAAACACGGCCGGGTCGTGTGGCTGGAGGCCAGTTACAACCCGGTCTACGACGGCGACGGCAAGTTGATCAAGATCGTCAAGTTCGCCAGCGATATCACCGAGCGCGTCGAGAAGTTCGAGGAGGACTCGCGGGGAGCGTCGCGGGCATATCATATTTCATCGGAGACCGAACGCTTTGCCGAGCACGGCACTCAGGTCATCCAGGACACTGCCACCGAGATGCGCCGCATTGCCGATAATATCGGCGCCTCGGCGCGGCTGGTAGGGCAGTTGGGCGATCGCTCCGAGCAGATCACCGCGATCGTCAACACCATTCGCGGGATTGCCGACCAGACCAACCTGTTGGCGCTAAACGCGGCCATCGAGGCTGCACGCGCCGGTGATCAGGGACGCGGCTTTGCGGTGGTGGCCGATGAGGTCCGGCAACTGGCGGGGCGTACCAGCCGCTCCACCGCGGAAATCGCTGAGATGATCGGCATGATCCTGACCGAAACCCGGGATGCCGTGAGCAGCATGAACGCCACCCAGGAAGGCGCGCAGCGCGGCGTGAACCTGGCCGATCAGGCCGGATCGGTGATTTTGCAGATCCGCACCAGCACCAGTGATGCGGTGCAGGCGGTGAGCATGTTTGCGTCCAAACTGGACGAGTCGGAAGTTATTCCCAAGGCCGCAGTGGGTTGGGTCGGATAACGCCGATCCATTAGCAGCGCGCCCCCGGTGCTGATCGCCAGGACCAGCACCGGCGCGGTCGTTACTCTTTCACATCCATGAATTCTTCAGCCCACGCCACATAGCTTTCCGGCAATGTGTAGGTGTGGGTCAACTCCGTGGCACTGAGGTTCGACGTGCTGTGGGTGAGCTGGCGTTGCGCGCGCAGGCTGTCGTAAGTGGCCTTGATCGCGGCAAAGTAGGCGCCATGCCCGGCCACCACGATGCGCACGCCAAGACTCGCCAGGCGTTCACTGTCATGCAACTGCGGGTTGCCGTAGGTCACCAGCATCAGCGGGACCTTAAGGTTTTCGGCGATTTTTTCCAGGTGGTCGAAGTCTTTGACGCCGACCATGCAGATCCCGTCGGCGCCGGCCTTTTCATAGGCCTGGGTGCGGGCGATCACGTCTTCGGTGGGCAGTACACCGGCATTGGTGCGCGCAATGATCGACAGTTCAGGGTCGACCCGCGCTTCGAGGGCCGCCTTGACCTTGCCGATGCCTTCCTCGACGGAGATCAGATCCGTGGACTTACGCCCGAACTGCGCAGGCAGCAGGGTGTCTTCGATGGTCAGCGCCGCAACGCCGGCGCGTTCCAGTTCTTCAACCGTGCGCATCACGTTGAGGGCGTTGCCGTAGCCGTGGTCGGCGTCGGCAATGAACGGCAACTGTGCGACACGGCCGATACGGGTGGCCTGCTCGACGAACTCACTCAGGGTAATCAACGCAAAGTCGGGTGCCGCCAGTACCTGCAGGGAGGCGACGGAGCCGCCGAGGATACCGACCTCAAAGCCCAGGTCAGCCGCGATACGCGCGGACATGGGGTCGAAAACCGAGGCGGTTTCGACACAGATAGGCTTGGCAAGCAGTTCACGGAAGTTGCGGCGCAGCGCTGAGTGAGAAATCTTGGGCATGTTCTTTCCTGGCTTTGGTCATCGTCAAGTGACGATCAATGTCTATTCGTGGTGGTGCGAGATTACCACGGCGACGGGCAGGGGTTTATGACGTTTGAGCGTTCAGCACAGACGGATGGGGCAACCGGGATGCGTGGTTAAAATGCAATATCTGCATTTTACAGAATTAGGTTATGCGCTAAAGATATTTTACAGCGCGCTCTTATAACCTCATCGTAGCCCCACGACTATCACCGAGACCGCACGCGCGGATCGCCCTGACGTGCCTCACACGGCATCTGGAGACGAACGTGCGTTACCTGACAAAAATGGCGGCCGGGCTGGCTACCGCATTGATCTGCCTGAGCGCCCACGCGCAAACGCTGGTGGTGGGCGATCAGAGCTACAACGCCCAGGCTGCGATGGAGGCGGCGGGAGTGCTCGAGGACCTGCCCTACACACTGGAATGGAAGCAATTTACCGCCGGATCGCCGGTGGCCGAAGCGCTCAATGTCGGCAGCCTGGATATCGGCCTGCTCGGCGATGCGCCTGTGTTGTTCCTGGGCGCATTGGGCGCGCCGATCAAGGTGATTGCCGTCAGCCGGCAAAACCTGGCGGGCGTGGCCATTCTGGTGAAGCAGGATTCGCCGATCCACAGCCTGGCGGACCTTGCCGGCAAACGCGCCGCCATCTGGAAAGGTTCGTGGAGCCAGCAACTGCTGCTGAGCGCATTAGACGAGGCCGGCGTCGCCCCGGGCTCACTGGAGTTGCGCTACCTCAGTGCACTGGACGCATCCCATGCGCTGGAGGGCGGTTCGGTCGACGTCATCGCCACCTGGGAACCCTATGTCACCCAGCAGGAACGCCAAGGTGCGCGGGTACTGGCAACGGCCGAGGGGTTGATTCCGGCGCAGAGTTTTATCGCCGCCAACGCCAAGGCGGTCGAGAGCAAGCGTGCGCCCATCAGCGACTTTCTTCAGCGCCTGAAAAAAGCCCGCGACTGGGCACGGCAGAGCCCGGCCAACACCAATGCCTACGCCGACGCCTGGGCCAAACGCACCCGCGCCGACGCTGATATCGCGCGCGTCTGGTTTGCCCGGGCGCGTACCACCGTCGAACCGCTGAACGCCCAGGCGCCCGTTGAAGCGCAGAAGACCCTGGACTTTTTCGCCAGCCAGGGCCTGGTCAAGTCGTTCCCGGCCGCCAGCCTGTTCGACCCCTCCTTCAGCGCGGCCCTGCAGCCGGCCGTCGCGCAAACACAGCCCTGACTACCCCAAGGACTTCCTCAGACATGACCCAACGACAGCTCAAACTGGGCGCCTTGACCATGGGCAGCGGTGGGCCGGGCCGCCACAACCTGTGGCTGGATCCGCAACTGCCCGCCGACGCCAGCGTCAACATCGACTGGTATATCGATATCGCACGTCAGGCCGAGGCGGCGCTGTTCGACTTGATCTTCATCGTCGACAGCCAATTCATCACCCCGGGCTCGCCGTCCCATTACCTCAATCGCCTGGAGCCGCTGACGTTGTTGTCGGCACTGGCCGTCAGCACGCGGCATATCGGCCTGGTCGGTACGCTGACGACTTCGTACAACGCGCCCTATAACGTTGCGCGGCGCCTGGCCTCCCTGGACTTGATCAGCAAAGGCCGGGCCGGCTGGAACGTGGTGACCAGCGGCGACGCCGGCACCGCCGGCAATTACAGCCGTGACGAGCATTACGACTACACCACGCGCTACAGCCGCGCAGCCGAGCACGTGCAGGTGGTGCAAGGGCTGTGGAACTCCTACGAGGACGACGCCTTCGTGCGCGACCGTGCCACCGGGCAATTTCTCGACCCGAGTAAACTGCACAGCCTCAATCATCAGGGTGAACACTTTTCAGTGGTCGGCCCGCTGAATATCCAGCGCTCACCCCAGGGCCAGCCGGTGATATTCCAGGCCGGGGACTCCCAGCAAGGCCGCGACCTGGGCGCCGCGACAGCCGACGTCATCTTCACCCATGCCGCCAGCATCGAGCAGGGCCAGGCGTTTTACCGGGATATAAAGGGCAGGGCAGTGGCCTCAGGCCGTGACCCGGAACAGCTGTTGATCATGCCGGGGGCCGAGGTGTATGTCGGCGACACCGATGCACACGCCCGCGAAATCGAGCAGCATTATCATCAGGTCGACCATAGTTTCGAGCTGGCACTGAAAGAGTTCGGGCGTAATTTCGGCTGGCATGACTTCAGCCAGTACGACCTCGATGCGCCATTTCCTCAAGAAAGCCTGGAAGCTGCGCGCAGCAGCTTTTTCACCGCTGCCAAGCGCATTGCCGACCAGGCCCGCGAGAAAGGCTTCACACTGCGCCAGGCGGTGGAGTTTGGTCGGCAACTGCGTCCGGGAGCCTTCACAGGCACGGCCGACACGGTTGCGCAGAAAATGGCGGATTGGCTGCAGGCCCGCGCCGTGGATGGGTTCAATATCTACATCGGCCACCCCGAGCAATTTGCTCGATTTACCCGGGAGGTCATACCGTTGCTGCAGGAGCGCGGCGTTTACCGGACCGCGTATGAAGGGACGACGTTGCGCGAAAGTCTGGGGTTGGACATTGCGCCGTTTGCGCGGCGTTAAGTCAGGTGCAGTGAACGCGCAACAGTCACCGCCCCATTTGGCATAACTGCTGTGCGGATCCAGGGATTAATCCGTGGGCGCGCCACGCCTATAGTCGAGTCATCCGCGCAGCATTCAACCGTGCTGCGCAACCAGCCCCGGACTGAGGTGAGCCTGATGAACCGTGAATTCGATCCCGCCCTGAGCGCTGTCAACCAAGTGGACGCCGAATACTTCGAGTACAGCAAGGCGGCCAATCCCATCAGCGCCAATCTCATCCCGCGCATTCCCTACCACAGCTTTCCCGCCTCGCTGTACGACAGCGGCCCGTCGCGCGTGGTACCGCTGGACCTCAGCGACGCCCTGGGTTGTGAAGGCCCGGCGACCGGTCCGGGGCTGTGCGCGAACTTCATGCGGCTTAATCGCGGCGATACGCTCAACCTGCGGTCCAACGCCACTTCGCAGGTGTTCTACGTGATCGCCGGGGAGGGCCGGGTGGTTCAGGGCCAGTTCTCGATTGAATGGTCAAAGGGCTGCTTTATCGCGCTGCCCGGCTTGCAGGCGGCGCAGTTCAGCGCCAGCGAGGATGCGCGTCTCTACTATGTGCACGATGAACCGCTGCTGCGTTACCTGGGCGTTGCAGCCAACGCCGATCGATTCACCCCGACCCTGTACCCGGCGGCACTGGCCAACGCCAAGTTGCGTGAAGCGGCCGATGATCCGCGCGCCCAGGATCGCAGTCGCATCAGTATCCTGCTGGGTAACCGCAACTTCCCCCAGACCCGCACCGTGACCCATGTGCTGTGGGCGATGTATGGAATTCTGCCGGCCGGCTCGGTGCAAAAGCCCCATCGGCATCAGTCGATTGCCCTGGATTTCATCATTGATTGCCCGCCGGGTTGCTACTCCCTGGTGGGAACGGAGCTGGAGCCGGGCGGGCAGATTCGCAACCCGGTGCGGGTCGACTGGACGCCCGGCCTCGCCTTCGTGACGCCGCCCGGGTATTGGCATGCGCACTTCAACGAATCCGACACCGAAGCGTTCCTGATCCCGATCCAGGACGCAGGGCTGCAAACCTACCTGCGCGCCCTGGATATTCGCTTCAGTTGAGTCAGGTCCAGTCCGGTGTCTCGCCCAGGCGTTCAACGATAAAGTCGATAAAGCACCGGACCTTGGACGACACGATGCGCTTGGGCGGGTAGACGAACCACACGGCAAACGCCTGCTCGACGCCCTGGATGCGCCACTGCGGCAGCCACACCACCAGCTCGCCGGCCTTGAGACTGCGCGCCACCAGCCAGTCCGGCAACAGCGCAAAGCCCAATCCCTGGCGCGCGGCGATCAGTTGCGCGTCCAGGTCATTGATCCGGATGCAATCGCCATGTACCAACGACGATGTTCGGTCGTCGTGGACAAAGGTCATATCGCTCACGGCACTTGTACCCAGTACCGCAGGCACACCGGCAAGATCGGTGGGCGTCGAAGGCGGCGGGTGCTGCAGGGCGAATGCCGGGCTGACCACCAGGCGGTAGTGGCCGTCGCAGAGTTTGCGCGCTTTCAAGGTGGAGTCGGCCAGCAGGCCGATGCGGATGGCCAGATCGACGCCGGCATGAATCAGGTTGACCTGGGCGTTATCCAGCACCAGCTCAACGCTGATTTGCGGGTAGCGCAGGCGAAAGTCGTTCAAGGCCGGAAGGATATGATGACGGGCAAAGGCCGGCGGCAGGTTGAGCTTCAATAACCCGCGCGGGTGTTGGTTCAGCGCCGACGTCGCCGCCTTGGCGTGTTCCAGTTCATCGAGCACTCGGCGGGCGTGCGTCAGGAACGTCTGGCCGCCTTCGGTCAAGTACAGGGTGCGTGTGGAACGATTGAACAGCGCGATGCCCAGGTCCTGCTCAAGGTCCTTCACGTAGCGTGAAACGGTGGAGGCCTTGATGCCCAGGCGCTCGGCGGCGCGGGAAAAGTTGTTGCCTTCGGCGGCTTCGACGAAGGCGGTCAGGGCGGCGAAATAGTCCAAGTGTGGCCTCCGTGGTGGGCAGGGAAACGGAGCTCGCAGGGTCGTGCACCAATCATTTCGGCATAGGCGGTATTCCAAAGTGCCACTATCGGCGATCTGCTCGGATTTCTCCAGCGCAGAAGCCCGTGGTTTTACATGAGCTTAGGCGCCATGCGCGACATCTGCCGGGCGCAAAGACCTGTTGCACCGCACGCTGCCCCCGCCTTGACAGCCTGATGACCCAACCTAGACTCCCGGAACTTGACGCACTGAGCGTTTCACGATGAACCGCCAGTGTGATCGACAGCCCTGATTCGCCGCATCGAAAAACTTGCACAAACTGCTGTTTCGGTTTGCTGACAGGTTCTTCAGGTCAGCATCGAAGTGAATAAGGTCATGGACTCGACATACGCGGAAAGGAACTCCAATGAGATCAGGTGCGCGCACGCCCAAACGTATCGATGGTGGTCGACTGATCGCAGCCGAGGAGCGCCAATCCCGTGCGTCCAGGGCTGCGGGCCTCGCCCAGCGATCCGTTGCTGAGTCGTCTACCTTGGCTGACACCACTGCAGGAGCCTGCAAATACGCGGTTTCAGTGGTTCACCAAGGTCATGTCATTGTGCTGTCCTCGATCCAGTCTGACGATGGGGCATGGCATATCGGGTTTACGGTGTTGCTGCCCGACGCAGGCTCCGACGGCTCGGGCCAGTGGACCAACTTCAAACGCCTGGTTTTTCCCACGACCCTGCGCCCCGTCGGACGTTCGGTGATTACGCTCGACTTCAAACCCAATCCTGTACCCGCATCTGACGAACCTTTTCAGGCGTTGTCGGATAATCAGCACGTCTACATCTTCCGCCAGTCTTCCAGCGGTACATTGCTTGTCGATCGGTTTGTTTTCGATGACGTGCTTAATGCGCTGACTAACACTTGGGAAGTACGCTATCGCCGTAGCAAGAAGATTGATATTCCAGCGGACAAAAAAGACACCTTCGGCTCTACCGACATGGAGGGCGATACGTTCATCGAGGCGACAACCGAGCTGACGCCGATCAGCGGCGTGACCCAGGGTTGGTTCACGGTCGCCTTGACGCCATCAGGGTTGCCCGGCACTGACCGGTGGCAGATATTTGTCTACAGCGCCACGTCCCAGGCCATGAACTGCTTTTCTTTTGCGCGTACATCCGACGGCCTGTTCGATCTCACCCATGCGCCAATGATCAATGGCAGCGTTGTTCCGGATTGCGCGCTGGTGTTGAGCGGTACTTCATTCAGTGGGCCGCCTTGCGCAACGGTTTATGCCAAACAGGAACGGCTCAAAGACGAATACGGCCGCTACGACTTGCTGAAGAAAGAAGCACGCCTGATGCTGGCAGTGCCCACCGGTGCAGATTTTTCCATCGCGACCATCGATTTCGCAATTGATCTTTCCGGTTACCTTCCCAAGATAGCCGGTACGGGGACGCCGCCCCTGGTCGCGCTGCCCGTGGCGGCGGTTGCGACGGTGAAGAGTGCGCTGCATTTCGATCGCTTTGCCGCCTCATCGGCAACCCTTCCACCACTGCCCGTACTGACGGCCGGCGCCCTGACAGTGGAGTGCTGGTTCAAGCCATTGACGTTCAGCCAGGGGTCGGATGTGGTGCTGCAGAGCGGCACAGGCGAGAGCATTCGCTTTGCGATTACGCTGGAGGCGGGCGCTCCTACGTTCAGCGTATTCGGGACAACCACCGTCACGGCCTGCGGGCCGATGCTGGAACCCGGCTTTCTGGTCCATCTGGCGTGTACGTGGGATGCCAGCCAAGCGATTATTTACGTCAACGGAACACCGTTCACCTTAAAAGGTACCGCCGCGTCGGTTGCGGTATTCTCAAGTGGCTATGCCCTTGGGGGAGCGAGCGGGTTCAGCGGCGACATCGCCGAGTTGCGTATCTGGAAAACGTCGCTGAACCAGACGCAGATCCTCTCTCGGATGTGTACCAGTGTGACATCGAGCGATACGCAGTGGGCTGACCTTGCCGGTTATTGGCCACTTGTCGAACCTGTCGGCAGCGACATCTGGCCGACATTTGCCAATGCGGCATCGACGGGTACGGCGGCCGACGGCACCCTTGAGGGGGCCCTCTGGAGCGCTTCGCAGGCGCCGACGGCTCAGTCCTACGCACCCGTTGCGTGGAGTGCAGACGGATTGACTGTCTGTACTGCCATACTTCCTTTTGCCAAAAGCACAGTGCGTGCGTCGTTAATGGCGGGTGCCGACAGTCAGGTGCACCTGTACTTCAGTGCCGCCACCGGCGCCACGCAAATGGCGGCGCACTTGAGCACGGTAACCTCCAGAGCGACTTTTGCAGCGGCATGGCTGGCGCAAGACCCGACGCTCAGTACCAACTCCCAGGTCGGCACAGTGCGCTTTGCCGCCCGCCAGACGGGCAGTGCGATGAACAGCACGGCGCCGAGCCCGCAGCGCGTTCAAATAGCAGCAGGTGCCGACGCTGCACACGCGACCGTGACATTGAAAAGCTATACCGGTTACACCGAAGTGTGGCCAGCGGTACCCAGAGCGATCTCGGCATTTTGTGGCGTTATCAATGGCAACGCCGTGCAGGCCACAAATGGCTCGGCGCCAGCCCCCCAGGGCACCTTGCAATATGACTACAGCGCAGTCACGGTAACCGCATCAGGCCAGCAATCGGGGCCTGTTCCGGCACCGAACCGGGGCTCATGCCTGTTCGCCGTCGCGCCCGACGCAGACGCCAATAACGGCTATGTCGCCCTGATTCAGGACTCGCCGGCGAGCGAGCCGCTGCCTCTTGTGAGGGCGGGTACGGACACCTGGTGGGTGAACGATCCGCCGCAAGCGTGCCTGGCACTGGCGCAGCCGGGTTCGATGATTACGGTCCTGGACAGCAATGCCATGGCGACCTATACGGGTGAGCTGGCATTGACCAGGGACATGTGCGTGGAAACCTGGGTCAATCCCGCTGCCTTTACTATCAGCCCCAGTTCTCGTTCAGTCATCCTGCTGTTCAATGCGGGCCCTGCCCAGGCACAGTACGCGTTTGGCTTGACCGGCGATGGCCAGGTCTATGCCGGCAACGACCTCATGGTGCAGGCTTCAAAACCGTCCATACCCTTGTCCGCATGGACACACGTTGCCGCCAGTTACCGCAGCGACTACGGCATAGCATTGTCGGGCGAGCGCTATCTGGATATTGGCAACGACGACAGCCTCAATACTGGCGATGCGCTGACGGTGGAAGGCTGGATCAAGCTGGATTCGAACGCTATTCGCCAAACCATCGCCTCCAAAGCGGACGAGGGCGATGTGCAATGGGAGCTCTACGTCGACAGCGACGGCAAGCCCGCCTTTGGAGTAACGACCAACAACGGCACGGCCAAGAAACTGGTCACCGTCAAGGCCTCGGCTGCGCTCGATACCGACAAGTGGCACCACGTTGCGGGTGTGTATGATGTGGCAAGCGAAAAAGTCGGTGCGGTTCAGTTCATCGCCGCAACCGATGGCTACGTCTCTATTCCTGCGTTGACCACGCCGCTGACCACAACGATGACAGTGCAACTCTGGATCAAACTGATCCAGCCGCCGACGCCCCTGCAAACTCAAATCATCATGCAGACGGTTAACGGTGATGACCCTGTCGTATTCACCCTGATCCTTGCCGACAACTGTCCGGTTTTTTCCATAAACGGGGTCAATGCCGCGTCTTCCGCCCCGTTGGCCTACGATCAATGGACACATTTGAGCGGCACTTACGACGCCAGCACCCTCGTGCTGTATGTGGATGGCCTGCTGATGGCCACGGCGGCTACCACCAATGCACCTTCGGGCACACCAACGGCTGCCGGCGTGGCCTATACCGTGGGCGGCACGGCCAGCACGAACTCGCTCAACGCTGTCGTCAACGATGTAAGCCTGTGGAACGTGGCACTCGATATCAGCACGGTGCGCCATTACATACGAACGCCACTGAGCGGCGGTGAACCCGGTCTGGTTGGCTGCTGGACGTTTGCCGACCGTTTCGGCACTGCCGCCATGGACATCTGTGGTGTGAGTAACGGCACCCTGGTATCGGCCAGCTATATCCAGATTGACAAGGGCCAGTTCGCCCATCGGTTATTGATCGATGGCACCCCGGTTGTGTCCAATCCCGTTTCCAATACCCCCGCCCTGACCGAAGACCGCATGCAGCTGGGGAGCGGGGCGAAGGCCTCCTACTTCCAGGGCGTGATGGATGCGGTTCGGTTATGGCGTGTGGGCCGCATGACTTGGGAAATACAGTATTACGCGGTCGCGGATCTGCAATCGAACCTGATGGGACTGGTCAGTGACTGGGAGTTTGAGACCGGGGCAGGACACGTCGGGTTCGACAGTAAAAGCCAGAACAATGCGGTCATTCGCGACGCGAACGTGACGAATCAGTGAACGCGATGTGGGTGCCCACACAGTTCCGTTCCGGCTGGCACATCTACATCAATGGCGTCGAAGCCGACACACAGCCCTACTCGCTGGAACCGCAGAGCTTCGGTGCCACGCAATGCTCGATTGGCGCCATGCTTTACAACATCGCGGTCACCTCTTACTACCCCGGCAGTATCAATGAGCTTCGGGTATGGAAGACCCAGCGCTCCGGGCAACAAATCTGCGCGAACCTGAACCGACCGCTGAGTGGTGTCGAGTCCGGGCTTGTAGGTTACTGGCCATTTTCCGCAGGCTCGGGTCAAATTTTTTCCGATCGAACCGGCTATGGTGCCAACGGCATATGGAACGGTGTGGACGACCCGGACTGGCAGGTCTCCATGGCTCCGGTTTCCAACGAAGCCCCGCAGATTCTCAATGCCATCGGCGGCGTCGCCAAGCCGAGTAATGCAACGGCCGAGTCCGCCCCCGCAGCGGCTGAATATGGTCAGTTGATCATGGACGCGTCGGGAACGCCGAGCGGGGTCATGAGTCGGGCTTATGCGGCCATACGCAGCGGCACCTTGAGCCTCTCGAAGGACTATGAAGTCGCTGAGCTGTTGATGCAGTACGTCGGCCAGGTACAGACCAAGCCCAACTTGATCGGCTACATCGAGGGCGCGCCACCGTTGCCGTCCGAGAACCTGACGGTTGACAGTCCGATCACGCCCTACAAATACCTCGCCGCCAGTACCGTCACCCTGACCGAATCCAATGACGTCACCTATGCCTACTCGGCGTCGCGCGAAATCGGCACATCGACCAGCATGCAAGGCCGAGTGGGCCTGCATTTTCTAGCGGCTGAAAGCGTGGGCATCGGCGTGGAGTCCCTGGTCTTCGGCGCCGAAACGTCAGGGGGTTGGGCGACTGCGCTGGACTCCAGCACAGCCTGGTCGAATGACGCCAGCATGTCGACCCAGTCGACTTCCACCAGCGAAAAGACCATCGAGGTGTTCGGTACCTGGGAAACCAATACCTATAACTTCGACCCGAACGTCAAGCGGATCTATGTCCCGAACAATAAGGGGTTCGCTCTCGTGCGCTCGGAGACGGCGGATTTGTACGCGTTACGCTCAATTTCAAGCGGTGCGCTGGTTTCCTATTCGATGATGCCAAATCCGGACATTCCGGCAGATACAAACATCATCATGTTCAAGATCGATCCGCTCTACGTGAAGAACGGCACGCTGGATGGCTACGTCGGGTTCCAACGTGACAAGGATTACCCGTTTCTATCGGCAGGCGAGCGGGGCAGCTACTTCAAGCCGCTGGAGGCCTATGCGCTCAAGACGCTGATCGCACGCGAACAGCAACAACTGGAAGCGTATTACCAACAGTTCGACGCCACATCATTGGGCCAAGGCAGCGACATTCGCGACGAGTCGAGGAGCCTCGACAATCTATTGCTTAATTTACCCGGCAATACGGCGCTGTCATGGGACGATTGGAAGGCACAGGTGGCGCGCCGAAGCCTGGTCAATACCTATGTGTGGAATTCCGACGGTGGACTGTATTCGGAAGAAGAGCAGTTCAGTGCCGTGCGGGAGGACTCCGGGGCCGGTACGTACGAGCAGGTTTCCAAAGACGGTTTCTACCTCGAGGCCAGCTTCAACGTCGGGCCGGCGGACTCGGTGGAAGTGCTGTTTGGAAGCCGTGTATCCACCAAGTCGATGAAGAGTCGTCGTGAGGCCACGTCGTTCGGGCTTGCCGTCTCAATGCCAGGCGAAGGGTTCCTCAACAAGCGGGCGCCGGATTCGGTTCCAACGCCCCCACCGGGCGAATACCCGGTTGCCTTCGACGATGCGGCATGCCCAGGCAAGGTCAATCAGTATCGCTTCATGTCCTTTTACCTGGCGCCCAGAAAGAAAAATTTCGAGGACTTTCATTCAATCGTCGACCAGAACTGGCTCAACCGGCAGGGCGCTTATGCCGGTTCCTACGATCCCGATGCATTCGCGCTCAAGCAAGCTCTGGCGTATCCAAACCTGGTGTGGCGCGTGCTTCACCGTGTGACATACGTCAATCGGGTGCCATTGGCCTCCGATCCTGGCGAAGCCGAATCCCTTCCTCCCGATATTCAGCGTCCCGATGCCCAGAGCATCGCGACCAATGCGCTGATGATCGACTCCGTGCCCCTGCAATCCAACGACCCCACACCGCTGGCCACCATCAGCTCGGAGCTTGATGTGTTGCTGTCGCAGATGTCCCAAAACGCGCTCTATGGCGCCCTTGTTGTCAGCAACTACAAGGCGATCAAAAGCGATGCGATGTACTACATGCAGAGTTACTACTCAATAGTGTAAAGGGAGATACCTATGTCGCTTCAACAGTGTGCTAACAACTACTGCGGCAACAACAAAAACATGATCGATGGCGATTGCCACGATCTTGATTATCAGGCGGGGAACAAAATTGTGCTGATTCCCCCTGGCACATCGACCCAATGCTGGTGCGTCTGCTCCTGTCTGGCAGTCGACACCCCCGTCGCGACGCCGACGGGCACCGTCAAAGTGCAGGATATCGTGGCTGACACCACCATCGTGCTCGCGGCCGGGATAGATCTGAGCTGGTCGGAGCAGGTGGTGGGACAGGCATCGTTCGCCACGCCTGGGTTGACCGAGCATACGCTGTATATCCAGTATTTACTGGCTGGAGAGCAGGCGCCCCGTGAGATTGTGGTGACCCGTGACCATCCGTTCCTCATCTACCCGGACAAACACCTGATCGTGGCTGAGTGCTTGCAGCTTACGGATCAGTTATATGACCAGGGCGGGCAGCCGGCTCAGGTTGTCGATATCCAATGGGGCAGCTACTCGGGGTCGTTCTATGAGTTTGCGACGTCGATGACGCCCCCTGACAACGACTACACCAATCATCTGGTACTGACCAACGGTGTCGTTTCCGGGGATTTTGCCATACAGGTGTTCTCCGATCTGCCGGGCCCGACAACGGTCAATACGCGCCACGAGGTCGGGTCCGATGAATGGCAGGCCAATAACCCCGCACGTACCCAAGCGACTGTTCTGAGTGTCGGTAAACCAGCAGCGCAGGCATTGAACGCGATTACGCTTCGTACGGCTACCGGCCATGTCTTTACCCCGGCTCAGATCGTTGTGGCGCCGGATCACGCCGCTGATTTCCTGCCACCAAGCCAGGCATCTGCGTTGAAAAAGTTCGCTCCAAAGCACCCTATCGGCGACACCTACTACCATCAAATGGGCGATTATGTGCTCGACCAGTTCCGCTCGCTTTACCCTGATATCACATTCCACATCAGTTGGTATAACTCGATTGTCAACGCCCATTCCTACGTGACTGAAGGTGAAAAAACCATACTGCTCAATGGTGGCCTGCTGCGCATTGCCGGCTTTGAGTACGAGGGTATCTGCCTGGCGATTGCACACGAAGTAGGGCATTTATACGGCACACCTGACGGCTCGCCGCTCGGCGTCACCTGTGAGGGCGAGGCAGATTACTACGGGGCGAAGATTGCCTTGCGCAAGCTATGGTTCGGCGAGTTGTACGGCAATTTCATCACCAAATCGGTAGATCAGTTCAAGTTGCTTTACTCGTTTATTCCGCAAGTTTCACCGGATCTGGACAAGGCAGGGCGGGCCTATCCGTCGAACGACTGTCGCCTCGACACCATCAGCGCCGCCATGGCCGGCCAGCCGATTCCCGCGTGTGCGGCGTGCGGTACCGTCGATTGGTCGACAATCACACCTGGCGGTCAAGGCACGGCGGTGCCCTCATGACCCCGGCGGTCACTGTCCAGACTACCAGCGATGCTTGCCAGGCCTTCGGAGCGTTTCTGGGCCTGGATGAAGCGGTGCAGCCGGTGGTACTCAGAGCCGCTCTGGCGGACCCCGTCTATGCGCGCAAATTGGTCGGCAGCAGGGGGTCAACCGAGACCATTCGTTACTTGCTCGAAAGAGCCCCGGCTGTCACGGATACGCCTGCGGAGTACTCTGATACAGAGCTGGTCGCGTCGGCGGTGAAAGCCATTGCCAGATGGGCCGCTGCCGGTCTCAAGCGCGTTGATGAAAAGGTGTACGCACGTCGCATCGCAGCCTGCCAGGCCTGTGAACACCTGCAGGCGCCGCCCAAACGTTTGATTTACGGCCTGCTCAGTAGCGATGATGGGCGCGTGTGTGGCTTGTGCGGATGCGTCGCGAGCAAAAAAGCGCTGCTGCCCACAGAGTCGTGCCCTGCCATGGACCTGGCAACCCCCGGGTTCACTCGCTGGGGAGAAAAAATGGGCTGAGCGAGTTGGACATCAGCACCCTGACAAAATGCGGAAGAGGCTACCCAGCTCTTCCGCATTTTTACTCGGCCGTCCGTCCGCCTGGACAGACAGAGTAGTACTCAGGGCGAAATGGGATCGCTGGCCGGAAAGGTTTTCTTCGATCGCCTCGTCGAGCTGGCTATCGCTGACTGCGCGGTCCAGCACCTTCACACTCGACTCGCAATGGCATTCGGCATTCGGGCACGGCTGTCCGCCTGGATGCCGGTCGGCGCATGCCTGGCTGCAGTAGGCTTTACCGTCGCGTTGATGGTGGGCGGCGTCGCTCACCTGGCACATGCAGCCTGGGCAGGCGCATGGCAAATCCGGGGTGGCGTGGTTCATGAGTCCTCCGATCGTCAGTCATGATTGAACAGTCCACACTTGGTTTGGATCAGCCAAAACCCGCGAGCTTTAAAAAAAACGCGGTGTGGGTGATGAACGGTGGATCTGCGTACGTGAGGCAAAAAAACGAACCCTGCGGGATGTCGGCCGTCTATGTTGAAAAGAGCGTCTTCACCACATAGGAGGTTTTGCAGATGAACGACTACCCAGGGGGCGACACCGATTCCGAAGCACGCAACCGCTCCATCGGCAACACCATAGGCCTGGCGGCGGACGAGGTCGAGTTGTGGGTCACCTCGGTGGAGGAGGACGGCAGCGGCATGGGCTATGTGCTGACGTTTTCCGCGCGCACGCCCAGCGAAGTCCTCGCCAAGGTCGAGGGGCTGGGCGCCGATCGCACGATCAACATCGGTCCGATAGACTGAGTTCGGCAATGCGGGAGCAGTGGCCTGGCTAACTGAGCCCCTGATCGGCAAAAACAGCGACGAGCCAATCCATGAACGCACGCACTTTGGGCGAACGGTATTTGCGGTCGGTGAGAAGCAGCGAGACCGGTTTGGAGATGCTGTGCAGATCCGGCAAAATCTCAATCAGTTCGCCCGACTCGATATGAGGCTGCAGCGAGGGACGCAAGCCTTGCAGGATACCCAACCCCGCCAAGCCGCAGCTGAGGAAGGCTTGGGAGTCATCGACAACGATGCCGCTTTTCAATGTCACCGTCAGGCTTTCACCCCCGGCTTGAAACCTCCAGGGCATGATTTGCTGGCGATGATCAATCAGGAAGTTGACCGCAAGGTGATCGGATAACGCTTCGAAGGTGGTGGGGGTGCCGTACTGTTGCAAGTAGGAGGGCGCGGCGCAGGTGACCATGGACACGGTGCCGATTCTTTTGGCAATCAGGCTCGACGAGTCAAGTTCGCCTAGTCGCACGGCACAGTCCACGCCCTGCGCGATCAAGTCAACCTGGTGATCCGAGGACCCGAGAATCAACTCGATTTCCGGATACAGAGCCCGGAACGTTGGAAGGGAAGGGATGATGAACGCCTTGGCGAGGGTCACCGGAACATCCACCCTGAGCTTTCCCCGGGCAGGTCGATCCGGTGAAAACCACGCCACCGTGTCAGACAGATCGGCCAGCAGTTGCTTGCATCGACCATAGAACTCCTCCCCTTCAGGCGTCACGTGGATCCTGCGGGTCGTGCGATGCAAAAGCTGGACGTTAAGTTCCTGTTCCAGATTCTGAATCGCTTTGGACAGCGCGGGCCGGTGAAGCCTCAGCGACTCGGCAGCGCGGGTATAGCTGCCTTGCTCAACCACCGCCACGTAGATTTCCATCGCCTCGATCATGTTCATTGCCAGGCCTTTATTTAAACCGTTACGTGAGTGAGCTCGATTGTAATTGGATTGATAACAATCTTGTGCTTCAAGGGCGGTTTATCCAGCGCGCGTAGAAAGAAACAATGCCTCCAGCTTGGGCACAGCCGAATTTGTCGGCGCGCCCCTCATTGCTTGGAGTAAGAATATGAAAGCTTGGCTGCTGCAGGATTTTGGTCTTGAACATCTCAAACAGGGCGAGACCCAAACGCCCACCCCCAAGGCCGGAGAGCTGCTGGTCCGGGTCGGCGCGGTCTCCCTCAACTTTCGCGACAAGGCGATCGTGGACGGGATCTATGAGCCGCATAAGGTTCCCAAGCCGCTGATTCCTGTCAGCGACGCGGCGGGCACAGTCGTGGCAGTGGGCGAGGGCGTAAGCCGATTCGCAGTAGGCGACCGTGTCAACTCGCACCTGTACTCGCGCTGGATCGACGGCATGCCGGCCCACGACGAACCAGACTACTGCATAGGCTCACCACTGACGGGTGGGCTGGCTGAATTCATGATCATCCATGAAGACAGCGCAGTGCGTGCCCCCGATGACATGAGTGACGAAGAAGCCTCGACCCTCCCCATCGCAGCCTTGACCGCATGGTACTCGCTGGTGGATTTCGGCCGGGTTGAAGCTGGCCAGACTGTACTTGTCCAGGGCACCGGTGGCGTGTCCATCTTTGCCGCGCAAATCGCCATGGCCCTGGGTGCCAAGGTCATCGTCACCTCCAGCCGCGATGAAAACCTCGATGCGGTCATCAAGCTGGGCGCGATGGCTGGCGTCAACTACCGTAAAACACCTGACTGGGCGGCTGAAGTATTGAAACTCACCGACGGTATGGGCGTAGACCTGCTTCTGGAAGTCGCTGGCGGCGAAGGTATCAACGACTCCATCCAGGCAACCAAAGTGGGTGGCCGCATTGCCCAGATTGGCTTCCTGACCGGGCAAACGGCTAACCTGAACTTGATGCCGCTGATCTTCCGCCAAACCACCCTGCGTGGCATTGCGGTGGCTCCACGTTCGTCATTCGACCGGATGAACGCGTTCCTGAACACCCATCACATCCGTCCGGTGATCGACCACGTCTACCCCTTCGAACAGGCGCGTGAAGCTTATGAGCACCTGGCGCGCGGCCCTTTCGGCAAAGTCGTCATCAAGGTCAGCTAAGACATCGTCAACAGAGCGCTCATCATTGATCCTGATCAGGTGTCCTTGTTCACCCGCCCTGTAACCTCGGGCCTCCATCGAAGACCAGGGACGGTTCAACGAGCCTCCCTGGTCGCACCTCTCAGGGAAGAGTCAGCCATGCGATCAGTCAAGATCCTTTTATTATCATCGGCCTTCAACGGTTTGACCCAACGGGCCTGGCTGGAGTTGCGCCAGGCGGGTCATGCCCCCAGTGTCGTGGTGTTTACGGATGACGCCTCGGTGTGTCGTCAGGTCGAGGACTCGGGCGCTGACCTGGTGATCTGCCCGTTTCTGAAGGACCGCGTGCCACAGCAACTGTGGAGCCACCCGCTGCGCCCGGTGGTGATCATCCATCCGGGCATTGTCGGCGACCGTGGTGCCAGTGCGCTGGACTGGGCCATCACCCGGCAGGTCGGGCGCTGGGGCGTCACGGCGCTGCAGGCGGTCGAGGAAATGGATGCCGGGCCGATCTGGTCGACCTGTGAGTTCGACATGCCCGCCGATGTGCGCAAATCCGAGTTGTACAATGGCCCGGTAAGTGACGCCGCGATGGTGTGCATCCGCGACGTGGTGGAAAAATTCGCCAAGGGCTTCGTTCCGGACCCTCTCGACTACACGCACGCCAGCGTTATCGGGCGTTTGCAGCCGAACATGACCCAGGCTGACCGCACCTTCAGTTGGTTCGATTGCGCAGCCTTCATCAAGCGCAGCATCGACGCCGCCGATGGCCAGCCCGGTGTGCTGGCAAGCCTCAAGGGCGGGCAGTATTACCTGTACGACGCGCACTTGGATCCACGCCAGGGCACGCCCGGAGAAATCCTTGCAATACAGGACGACGCCGTGCTGGTGGCTACCGGGGATCACAGCCTCTGGATCGGCTCGCTCAAGCGCAAGGCCCAGCCAGGGGAGGAGACCTTCAAGCGGCCGGCGCGGCATGTCCTGGCCGAGGACCTGGCCGGCGTTCCGGTGCTCGATAGTTCCATCGCCCACCAGGCGTTCAATCCCCAGGCCTATCAACCGATTCGCTACCGGGAGTTCGGTCATGTCGGCGAACTCACGTTTGAGTTCTACAACGGCGCCATGAGCACTGAACAATGCCAGCGGCTGGTCGCTGCGTTGCGCTGGGCCAAGGGGCGAGACACCCAGGTGCTGTTGATCAAGGGCGGTCGCGGCAGCTTTTCCAACGGCGTTCACCTTAATGTCATCCAGGCTGCCAAGGTGCCGGGGCTGGAAGCCTGGGCCAACATTCAAGCCATCGACGATGTCTGCCGGGAGCTGCTGACGGCCAGGCAACTGGTGATCAGTGGGTTGACCGGCAGTGCGGGCGCGGGCGGCGTCATGCTCGCGCTGGCGGCTGATATCGTATTGGCACGCGAAGGCGTCGTCCTGAACCCTCATTACAAAAGCATGGGGTTGTATGGCTCCGAATACTGGACCTACAGCCTGCCACGGGCCGTCGGCGCTGAAGTCGCGCACAGGCTCAGCGAAGAATGCCTGCCCGTCAGTGCCCTTCAGGCCCGGCAACACGGCATGGTCCAGGACATCGGACCGCGTTGCCCGCACGCATTCGGCCTATGGCTTTTGCAACAGGCCAGCGACGCGCTGACCGATGAGCGATACCTGCACGCACGCACACGTAAAGCCACGCTGGATATCGAACAGGTTGAACGCTGCCGTGAACAGGAGCTGGCACAGATGCAGTTGGACATGGTGCAAGACCGCCAACAGTTTGCGCAAAAGTGCCGCAACTTCGTACTCAAGCGCAAAACCTGCCAGACGCCGCAGCGTCTGATCGCGGCCTGGGCGTTGAGGTTCGAGACGCCGTTGCCGGAAAGCCCGCAAGGGATGGCTGGATAAGCCAGTTGCGATGCTATGCTTGATGTTTCGGAACAGGATGGCGAGAGAGTGATGAGTCGCCCGCTGTTCGTTTCACTGGACGGGCCCAAGGGCACCGGCAAGACTACCCTGCTGGAGAGCGTGACGGCAGCGCTGAGGGCCGATCATAAGAAGGTGATCCGGCTTTGTGAGAAAAACAGCGATCCCCACCGGGGTGAAACCATGGCGCTGGTCAACCGACTTGTCCGAAATCCCAACCCTGCACTGGAGTGGGCAGTGTGTGAGCGGTTCGCGGACAGCCGTGCCTGGATTTCCCGGCACGTGCTGCCTGAACAGCCCTCTGACAGCATTATTCTGATTGACCGCTGGTATCCGTCTGACGCGGCCTTTCGCCGGCTGATTCCGTTTGCGCAGATTCTGCAACTGAACATCGACCGTCACGTGCAAGTGCCGGACCTGCATGTCGGGGTCGTCACCGACGCGCAGACCTCATGGGCGAGAGCAGCGGCACGCCGGCGGGGACTCAACAGTACGGTGCTGCACACCCTGGAAGAACATGCCGCCTGCACCCAAGCGTTTGAACGAGCAGTTGCCGATCAGGGTTGGGTTTTATGCCGTAATGAAGGGTCGATCGAGGAGGCGACGAGGCGGGTAGTTTCCGAGATAAATAATGTGTTGGGTGGGCGCTAGTCCGGCGCCCACCCAGTGGCTGGGTCGAATCGACTCAGGGCTGCAAACGCCGCGCGCTCCAGCCTGTCTCGCTACGGTCGTACCGCAGCCGCTCATGCAAGCGTTCGCGCCCATTGCCCCAGAACTCCAGCGATTCAAGTCGCAACTCGAACACGCAATACCCCACGGGACGCGGCAGCGGGCCTGGCACGTCGGCCAGTTGCCTGGCGGCGTTGCGCATGGCCTGCACATCCTGCAGTTCCTCGCTCTGGTGAGACACCGACGACATTGGGTGCGTGGCATATGGGCGCTTGAGCCACGCCTCGTCAGCCTTGGCGTCCGGCAAGCGCACGGCCTGGCCATTGAGGATGATTTGCTGACTGGTTTCGCGCCAATACAGCACGCCCGACGCCCACGGGTTGTGGCTCAGTTCACGGCCTTTCTGGCTGCCGGCATGGGTGCTGAACAACACGCCGGCGTCACTGATTTCGCTGATGACCACGATCCGCGTGGAGGGCCGGCCCTGGCTGTCGGCGGTGGCCAGCGCCAGTGCCCTGGGTTCGCGGATGCCGACGCGGCGCGCACGCTCGAGCCAATTGTGCAGCACGCTCATGGGGTCGGCGGGCAGTGTCTGGTATTCGGGGAACGGTGCATCCAGGGTGCCGGTGAGAGATTCCGACATACCTTTACCCAGCAGCGGCTGGCCTTGCAGTGAGCTGTTCATAGCACGATGCTCCCCCGTCCGAACGTGACGCCATTGCCTGATACCTCGACCCGCGTCAGTTGCTCGGCGCGGCCCTCGGCTTTGGCGAACATCAGTGACGGGCGGCCGATTTCCACGCCCTGTAAGATCTCCACTGTCTGGCCGAACTCTATCTGGCCATGGCGCGCCAGATGAATCGCCAATGGCCCGGCCGCAGAGCCGGTGGCCGCATCTTCGACAACGCCGTAGGCCGGTGAAAACATCCGGCTGCGCCAATGCCGTCCGGCGCCGGCAAAGCAGTTGATCGCCATGTCGTGGAAGCTGGACAGTGCCCGGTGGTCGGGGTGCAGGGCCGACAAGGCTTCAATGCTTGGCAGGCCGATAAACACGTGGCGCGGCCCGTTGTGATAGATCTCGATGGGAAAGGTCGAGGCGCTGATGCCCAGGGCCTCGAGCAGTTCAGCGTCGCGGCCCAGGGCCGTCCAGGTCGGGATCGGCTGGTCCATGCTGGCGGCGATGACACTGCCGTTCTGGCGTTCCAGTTCAAAGGCGATGGTGCCCATGCGGGTTTCCAGGTACAGCCGGTGGTTGTCGGTATGCGCGCCCAGGGCGATGGCCGTCCCCAGTAACGGATGCCCGGCGAAGGGCAGCTCGTTTACCGGTGTGAAGATCCGGATCAGCGCATCCCCACCATTGCGTGGCTTGAGCACAAAGGTGGTCTCCGAGAGGTTCATTTCCCGGGCAATGCGCTGCATTTGCGCGGGCGGCAAATCATCGGCGTCAAAGAACACCGCGACCGGATTGCCTTCCAGCGGGACGCTGGCGAAGGCGTCGATGATGACGTAGTTATGCATGGTTTATCTCCCGGCGGCCGAAACGCTGCTGTCGACCGTGGTGTGGATGAGGGCGTGCCGCAGCAGATCGGCGATGATGCGCGGGCCTTCCTGGGTCAGCAGCGACTCGGCATGAAACTGCATGGAGGCAAACGACGGCCCACGCAGCGCATGGACCTCGCCGGTCTCGCTGTCGCGACTGATCTCGACGCTGCCGATGCCGTCGACGTCCAGGCGGTCACTGGCACTGCGGGCCGCGAAGGTGTTGTAGAAACCCACCCGCTCGGCGTTGCCGAACAGATCGATCTGTTTTTGCACGCCCTGGTTGGGAATGTCCCTGCGTTGCAACTCCAGGCCCAAACACAGGCTCAGCACCTGATGGCTCAGGCACACGGCGAGGAACGGTCGCTGCTGGCTGAGCAGGGAACGGATGGCCACGTGCAGATGATTGATTTTCGGCAGTTGCACATCGCTCGGGTTGCCAGGGCCAGGGCCCATGATCACCAGGTCGTAACCGTCGAAGCGGTACTCGTCGCTGAAGCTGCGCACCGTCACCACCAGGCCCAGCGCCCGCAGCTGTTTGGCGATCATCGAGGTGAACGTGTCTTCGGCGTCGACGATCAGCACCTGACGGCCGCTGAAGTCGGCCTGGGTCTGTTGCCGTTGCTGGCTGTCCATCAACCAGAAATCCGAGACGTAGGCGTTGCGGTTGGCCAATGCAGCGCGCACCTGCAGGTGGTCGCCGAAGCGCGAGGCCGGCTGGTTTTTCAGCGCAGCGATCAGGCCAGCCGCCTTGGCCCGGCTTTCGGCGGCTTCGGTCATCGGTTGGGAGTGGCGCACGATGGTCGAACCGACGCTGATCCGTATCTGTCCGCTGTCATCGATATCGGCGGTGCGAATCAGGATCGCCGAGTCCAGGGAACGTCCGCCTTTGCCGTCGCTGCCGATCAGCGCAGCCATGCCGCTGTAATACGCGCGGCCTTGCGGCTCATAGCGCCGGATCACGCGGCAGGCGCTTTCCAGCGGGCTGCCGGTGACGGTCGGGGCGAACAGGGTTTCATGGAGGATGTCGCGCACATCGCGACGGGTCTTGCCTTCGATGAAGTACTCGGTGTGCGCCAGGTGCGTCATCTCCTTCAGGTAAGGGCCGAGGACGTGCCCACCGTCTTCACAAATACGCGCCATCATTTTCAGCTCTTCATCGACCACCATATACAGCTCATCGGCTTCCTTGCGGTCGGCCAGGAAGTCCATGACCTCTGCCAGGTTGGGGCCGGCGGGCGGATAGCGGTAAGTGCCGCTGATGGGGTTCATCACAGCCAGCCCATCCTTGACGCTGATGTGGCGTTCGGGGGATGCGCCGACGAAGGTGCGACTGCCGGTGTGAATGATGAATGTCCAATAAACCCCTTTCTCGCGCTCCAGCAAATGACGAAAGAACGACAGCGCACTGGCCGGGCCGTACTCGCTGATCTCCGCCAGAAAAGTGCGCTTGATCACGAAGTTGGCGCCTTCCCCGGAGCCGATTTCATTGTCGATCACCTGGCTGACGATCTCGGCATAGCGGGCGTCGCTGAGGTCGAAGCGTTCGTTGTTCAACTGGATCGGCACGTTGGGCAGCAACCCCAGCAATTGCTCGATGCCGATGGATTGCTGCTCGGTAATCGTCATCGCCAGCAGCGGCGACTGATCGTCCACCGCCTCGAAGCCGCGTTCGGCGATCTGGCGGTAGGGAATCAGCGTCAGCACATCCAGGCGAGGCGCGCCGATCGAGGGGGCGGGCAGGTCGATATCGGCCAGCACCCGTGGCTGCGACATTTCGCCAATCAGCACATTCAGCAGTCCGGGACCGCTGGATTCGGGGCGGTACAGCAGGGCAAACGGTTCAGGCGTCGGTTGCAGGATGCGTTCCATGAGGCGCGCGGCGGCTTGGCTCATAGCACCACCTCATCGGTGGTGATGACCATGGCGCAACGGCTGGCGGCATATTCCATGGCCATCCAGTGGTGCTCCTTGCTGAAGTCGGCGATAGCGTCGACAACGAGGAAAGGTTGGATATCGTTGGAATACGCATCCACGCTGGAAATCAATACCCCGACATGTGCGTATACGCCACACAGGATCAACTGATCGCGCCCGCTGGCGTGCATGCGTTGCAGCAAGTCGGAGTTGAAGAACGCGCTATAGCGCCACTTGGTCAGCAGCCAGTCACCGGGTTGGGGGGTGAGGGCGTCGACGACCTCGCGGTCGGCCGGGCTGGCCTTCATGCCCGGGCCCCAGAAATCCTTGAGCAGCCCGCGTTGTTCCTCGTTCATGCTGCCCGGCTGGGCGGTGTAGGCCACCGGCACGCCGTTGTCGGCCGCCCACTGGCGAACGCGGGCGGCATTGCCCACGACTTCGTCGCGCAGGGCCTCCGGCAAGGGCCGCAGGAAGTAGCGCTGCATGTCGTGCACCAACAGCACGGCGCGTTCGGGGTCGATGTGCCATTGCGCAAGATTGGAAGGCAGGTCGTGGGTGGTAGGCAGAGCGTAAGGGATGATCGATGGAATGCCGGTCATGGCGACGAACTCCAGTCAAAGGGATGCAAAAGAGGGAGGAGGGCAGGCCTGCCAGGCCATCACCGCAGCAATGGCTTGCCCTGGGTTCAGGCGCGGGTCGCACAGGCTTTTGTAGCGGCTGGCCACCTGGCTCAGGCCGGCAGCATCGGAGGCGCACTCGCTGACGTCATCGGGGGTGGTTTCCAGATGCAGGCCGGCGGCCACGCCACCGGCCGAGATCACGGCCTGTTTGAAGGCACTGATTTCCTCGGTGATGGTCTGCACCATGCGGGTCTTGTTGCCGCAGGGCGCGACGATGGTGTTGCCGTGCATCGGGTCGCTGAGCCAGATCACCTTGTGGCCGGCGTGGCGCACTGCCTCAACCAGCGGTGGCAGGCGCTCGGCAACCTTGTGGGCGCCCATGCGGGCAATCAGGGTCAGCCGTCCGGGTTCGCGCCTGGGGTCCAGGCGCTCGCACAGACTCAGTAATTGATCCCGGGTGATATCCGGGCCGACCTTGCAGGCCACCGGGTTGAGCACTTCGCTGAGCAGCGCGACGTGAGCGCCCGTCAACTGACGGGTGCGTTCGCCGATCCACGGCCAGTGGGTTGAGCCCAGAAATATCCGGCCCTGTTCATCCTGGCGCACTTGCGGCAGTTCGTAGTCGAGCACCAGCATCTCGTGACTGGTCCAGGCGGGGGCGCCGGTGAGCTGCAGCTCGCCGGACGGCTCCTTCCATCCCAGGTGCCCCATGATGTCCTGGGCGGCGCGATAGCCGCGTACCAGGCGTTGCGCATCGTGCTGGCGATGGCCGTGGACGGCCTCGCGCCCGTTGACCATGTCGCCGCGGTACACCGGCAGCTCGACATCGCCAATGCGTTCACTGTGGTTGGAGCGCGGCTTGGCGAACTGCCCCGCGATCCGTCCCACCCGGACCACCGGTTGCCGGGTCACCAGCCGGAACGCGCCGGCCAGAATGTCCAACATCGCGGCTTTGCGGATCACATGATCGGGAGCGCTTTCATCCATGTCCTCGGCGCAGTCACCGCACTGGATGACCATCGCTTCGCCAGCCGCGACCCTGGCCAGGGTGGCGCGCAAAACCAGAATGTCTTCGACGCGAATCAGTGACGCGCTGTCCCTGAGGTAGGCCTGCGCATCATGCAGTTGTGAAGGTTCGCTCCATTGAGGCTGCTGGAACGCTTCACACTTTTGAACCCGTTTCAGTAAGTCTTCCATGATGCGATCACTCTCCCAAAAGATCAGACAGGAATGCCTTCACGCTTGATATGCGGCACCGGAATACCCAAGGCACGTAATTGTTGAAAAACGTTCATGAACTCGCGATTGCGTTTTACTTTGCCGTTTTCCAGTTCGAATGAGTGCAGGAAGTGGTTCTCGTAATAACCTTGCGGGTAACCAGGAAAGAGAATCTTGCCGTGGCCATCACACTCGACCCAGATATGGTTGGGGTCATCGGTTTCAAATACCTTGACGTTGTACCATTCCCAATCCGGAAAGCATTTGAGTGACCAGACAGCATGTTCGGCCAATTTGTTTTTGCCACTGATGACAATGGGGGCACCGGTGTCCGTGGTCCATAAGCCGCCTGAACCGTCTTCGGTAAATAGTTCATGTCGACGCAGGCGGTCCTGGCCTTTGGTGCGCATGTATTGTTCAACCGTGGCGCGGTTCTTGCGGCGCAGTTCAGTGTCGTCAGGGGTGAGTTGTTGCACGGCGCTATCTGGCATGTTCAATCTCCAATGAATAGAGGGTTTTATGAAGCGGGGATACCTTCACGCTTGATCCTTGGCACCGGGATGCCCAAGGCGCGAAGTTGTTCAAACGGGTTCATGAATTCACGGTTCTGCGTGATCTTGCCGTTGTCCAGTTCGAAGGAATGGATGTAATGGTTTTCGCAATGACCCTCTGGATAACCAGGGACTCGAGTGGTGCCGCGACCGTCACTCTCGACCCAGAAGTGATTGGGGTTGTCGGTCTCGAACACCCGCACGTTGTGCCACTGCCAGTCCGGGAAGCACCGGTGCAGCCACACGCCGAGCGCGGCCAGTTTGGCGTGGCCTTTAAAAACAAGGGGTTCACCGGTTTCGGTGTTCCAGGAGCCTCCACTGCCATCCGGAGTGAACAACTCATGCCGGCGCAGACGATCCTCGCCGTTGGTGCGCATGTACTGATCTACAGTTGCACGGTTTTTCCGGCGAAGCTCAAGCTGATCATTAAAGCCGCCAGATGAAAGCGAAGCAGGCATGGCGGTGCTCTCCTTAGTTGAGGGGATCTATAAAAATCAATTAAATAATTAGTTAAGGTGCGATGAAGTTGAACAGTTTTTAACGGTTGCACATTCCTGGTCATTCAGTGCGGTGTTGTTTATACACCCGCCCTTCCCGGCGTTGGAACTACGAGATCTTGTAGTGGCTCAGCCCGGGCGACACGCTGGGAGCTGTTGCATTATTATGAACGCGAGAGGTCATTCGTCGACTGAGAAACAGTGGCCTTTGGCTAGTTAGTTAGGTTAGATATAAAAAATAGTTCGCTAGTGCGAAGCAGTCTATAGCAGTTGATTTTGCCGGTTGACAGGTGCTCAGGTTGGTTTAGTCTCACGACTCCTTGGAGCGTTATAGGTGTTCAAAATGGAATTAGGACAGCTGTTGGGATGGGATGCTTATTTTTACAGTATCTTTGCACAAACCCTAAATATGGAGGAGTTCACGGTTGTTGCATTGAGGGCTTTGCGGGAACTGCGCTTTGATTTCTTCGCCTATGGCATGTGCAGCGTGACACCGTTCATGCGGCCCAAGACCTATATGTACGGCAATTATCCCGAGCACTGGCTACAGCGCTATCAATCCGCCAACTACGCGAAGATCGACCCCACGGTGAAACACAGTAAGGTCTCGTCGGCCCCCATTTTGTGGAGCAGTGAGTTGTTCCGGGACTGCCCGGACCTGTGGTCTGAAGCCAACGACTCGCATCTATGCCATGGCCTGGCCCAGCCTTCGTTCAACAGCCAGGGACGTGTCGGCGTGTTGAGCCTGGCTCGCAAGGATAACGCCATCAGCCTTCAGGAATTCGAAGCATTGAAGCCAGTGACCAAAGCGTTTGCCGCGGCGGCCCTGGAGAAGATTTCCGCGTTGGAGACTGATGTGCGTGTGTTCAACACCGATGTGACGTTCAGCGAGCGCGAATGTGATGTGTTGCGCTGGACCGCGGATGGCAAGACCTCTGAGGAAATTGGCGTGATCATGGGCGTTTGCGCCGACACCGTGAACTACCATCACCGCAACATCCAGCGCAAGATCGGCGCCAGCAACCGCGTGCAGGCAGTGTCTTACGCCGTCGCGCTGGGTTATATCTGAGGTTCATCCGTTGAGCCGAGTCGACCAGCAGGACGACTCGGCCGTTTTCAAGCGCTCTGCCTCAATAACGCCTCGGACATGAAGGCTGAAGGTAAGCGGGCGCCACGGTGGTGTTCACGGTGGGCGGAGAGCTTGATGGCGAGAATTTTTTCGTCCTGGTGCGTGATGACCGGCCCCAGGCGTTCGTAGTTGACTCCGTTGATCTTGTAGTAGCGCTCCATCGTGCTGTTGACGATGCCGACGATGGCATCGGCGCCCGCCAGGCTCGCAGTCTGGAGAGTTTTCCAGAACAAGGGCATCGCCAATTGCGGTTCGCGGGTGGTGAAACGTGTCATTTCCCAGATGGCCGGATGCTTGGGCGATGTGCCTGTGCAGGTATGGCTGAAGACGCCCTCCAGCAAATTGGGGAATACCGTAGGTATCAGACGGGCGCAGCCTACGATCGAGCGGTGTTCGTTGAACGCCAGAAGGTAGCGGGCGTGTTCGGTGTCGTATTGATCCCATTCATAACCGACCTGATCCGGCGGGATAGGTAATCGCCAGCCCAGTTTCTCGATGAATTGTTCATGCCGAAAGCGGCCCAGCATGATTTTGAGCTCGTCGCTCATCGCGCTCAGCGTATGCTCTTCCATGTGCATGGCAGGGTGTTCCTTAGGGGAGGGGGAGTGCGGATTTTTATAGAGGACTTGTGGCGGCTTAGCGACTACAAGATCTTGTAGGGTAAGTAGGCGTGGGTGTCGGACAGGGGGACAAGGTAGTGACAGGGATGGGATGAGTTCTGCCATCCGTGGAACAAGCGCGCAGTCGTTCCACTGT
Organism: Pseudomonas orientalis; assembly: GCF_002934065.1. Lineage (NCBI taxonomy): Bacteria > Pseudomonadati > Pseudomonadota > Gammaproteobacteria > Pseudomonadales > Pseudomonadaceae > Pseudomonas > Pseudomonas orientalis. Next base: position 2,867,284 of record NZ_CP018049.1, read on the forward strand.
CCGGCGTAGATTTTTTGGCGCTGACGCCTAGCTCAAATCATGCAGATCTCGCCCGAGAGGCTGGCTTAAAGACCACTCAGAAAACTTGACCTTCAAACCCTGGCGCTGCGGTGTGCAGCACATGGGGCCGACCGTATAGATTTTCGCTTCTGGAAAGGGCGCAAGCCTGAGCAATGGCCAAGTCACCCCATCTGTTGAATACTGCAAGCGCAGCACACCCTCGGAAACGGTGATGCGAAGCCAAAAATCGTTCGGGTTGCCGGGGAAGCAGCCAGGCGCCCAGTCCGACTGGCCTTGGGTCAGCACGCTGCTGATCATCGGCGTTCCGTCATTGTTTTCTATGCCTGCCTTGAGCCAAGTCCTCTCATCGAGCCGGACCATAATGCCTGCTTGATCGTACAACTCGCGAAAGTCAGCGTTGACTCTGACCTGGGCCGTAAAGGCTGCTGAAGTAGCAAATCCCAGGAAATGCCCGCTATCGCGTATGAATCCGTAGTGCGTTTCGCGCCAAAAGTCGGTTTGGACGTCGGTCACTACCTCCAGGGAACCGTCAGTGAAGGTTTGGTAACGGTTCGGTTTATTCAGCCAATTAGCTTTGCGCCAAATTGACGATTCAAAGTCTTGAACGACCTCTGCAATTCGATTTCCATCCACCATGCTACCTCCAGAGTCTGTTAGCCGTACCTGCGTTGCACGCCAGGTCTTGCACTGCGCTGGTCCGACGCTGACCTACCTATCATTTGGAACGACCCACTACACCTTTAAGTCTACCTGTCTCAACTCATGGTTAAGGTACAGCGCAATGGATAAGACAATCACCGTCGATAAACTGACTACCACCGACCTTGAATCCATCAACGAAATATGGCTCGGCGGGACGCATACCCAACTATGCCTGTGGCGCGGCGAACAAACCTTCACCCACGAAATGATGAGCGAGGGCACCCACGATCAGAATATCCGACGTCTGTGCTTGCAGCTGATCAACCCTGACGATCAAGCCGCCGTGGCCAGCGTTGAGGCAATTGTGCGTGAGCGGCTGAAAGAAATGGGGAAGGAGGGCGAGTTTTATCCCGCTGAGGAGGCGGATACTCATCAATAAAGAAGGGAGTGTCGGCCATTGGTGGGAGCCAACCAAGGCCTGGAATCGTGAGAAAAACGTGTACAAATTGAAAAACATGTACAGTTTTTTTCATTCATGACGATATAGCTGGCAAGGTGCCATGGATCGGGCCCGTAATATTTATGAGTCCAATCGTCATGACTATCTTCTTCAACCTGCGCCGTGATCGCCGCGCGATTCAACAACTGGTAGCTGCAATCACTCGCGGTGTACCGCCACAGGTAGACGGGTGCGCTGAAAGCGCTGCAGTTCTCGATGCCTGGAGGGTGTTTGACTCACTCGATCGCGACTCCAAGTCTCGTATAGATGAGCTTGAGCGTGAATTGGAAGCAGCCCGTGAGATGCTTTCCGAGGCAGCGTCGTCTGCATCAGCCCATGAAATCAGGTTTGACCTTGTGAACCGAGCCTCCAGCGAGGGGCTTTGGGATATGGAGGTCGTGGCTGGCGACCCGGTGAATCCTAAAAATCGTTTCTGGTGGTCGCAGCAATTGCGCAACCTGCTGGGGTTCAGAGACGAGCGCGATTTCCCGAATGTGTTGGCCAGTTGGGCCGATCGCCTGCATCCGCAGGACAAACAGGCCACGCTTGATGCGTTTGCCCGCCATCTGAACGATAAGTCCGGCAATACACCCTACAAAGTGAAAAATCGGCTGGCGATGAAGGACGGTTCATACCGTTGGTTCTATGCCCAGGGAGAAACGCTGCGGGATGATCGCGGGATGCCTATACGTGTAGCGGGTTCGCTGCGTGATATCCATGACCAGCTTGAGCGAGACCAGGAGCACGACGTCATTATCACCCGATTTGAACTGGCCAGGGAGATGCTCTCGGACGGGTTGTGGGATATGGAAGTCATCGCGGGAGACCCGGTAAATCCAAAGAACCCTTTCTGGTGGTCTCCCCAGTTCCGGCGACTGCTCGGATTTGAAACCGTGGAGGAGTTCCCGGATGTCCTGGACAGCTGGGCATCCAGGCTGCACCCGGACGATAAGGAGCGAAGCCTCAACGCTTTTGGTGCTCACCTGAATGACCGATCCGGTAAAACGCCCTTTGATATCGAGTACCGCTTGAAAATGAAGAGCGGCGAGTATCGATGGTTCAGAGCCAGAGGTCAGACTCGGCGCGACCCGGCAGGCTTACCGCTTCGGGTAGTCGGTGCACTGGTGGATGTCCATTTGCAGCATGAGCAGGAGGCTCTGCGACAAGCAGAGGTCAAGCATCAACGCACGCTTGAAGAAAACATCGCTCAATTGTCGCAGATCGTTGGGACGATTCAGAGCATTGCCAGCCAGACCAACCTCCTGGCACTGAACGCGGCGATCGAGGCCGCGCGCGCGGGCGAGGCAGGTCGTGGCTTCGCGGTGGTTGCCGACGAAGTTCGCAAGCTGGCAACTCGCACGACGGAAGCCACCGAACAAGCTGCCGGGATGATTACTCGCTGATCAGACTGGCTGCTCTGCAGCGACCTAGGGTATCAAGCGTCTCTCGCGTAGTCGGTCGAACACGTCGAAAAACGCTTGATCGCTCGCCTGGTAGGCGGTGAAGCCCAGGGCACGGCTCTTCGACATATCCGTGACAACTTCGATGGGTCGACCCAGGTCTGCATCGGTATGCCATGGGGATATCAGGCGGCTGATATCGGATTCTTTCAGCCCACGTTCCGCGACTATTTGCGTCCATACGGCCTGGTCGTCAGCCATCTGTTGCTCAAGGGGGGAGGGTGAAGGGGGATAATCGGCAGCGGACAAGTCGAAGTAGTCGGCAATGCGGCTCCACATCCATTTCCAGCGAAACACATCGCCGTTGGTGACGTTGAATGCCTGATTGGCCGCAGCCGGCGTGGTGGCCGCCCACAATTGTTGTCTGGCCAACTGCCGGGCGTCCGTCATATCGGTGAGGCTGTCCCACTGTACGCGTGAACCGGGAAATACAAAGGGACGATTGGTTTTTTTGCAAATCGAGGCATAGACGGCGAGGGTGGTTGCCATGTTCATCGCGTTGCCCACGGCAACCCCGGTGACGGTATGCGGGCGATGAACGCTCCAAGTGAAGCCGTCCTGTTCAGCCGCAGCGAAGAGTTCGTCTTCCTGGGCGTAGTAGAAGTTTTCGATATCCAGACGAGGCTGGTCTTCGCGAAACGGTGTGTGCGGAAGGCTGCCTTTACCATAGGCTTCGAATGGGCCGAGGTAGTGTTTCAGGCCAGTCACCAACGCTACGTGCTCGACGCTCCTGGCCGGCCGAGTGGCGGTCAGCACGTTGCGCACCATGGCGGCATTTACGCGAATGTTCTCGGCCTCGGTGGCTTGCCGTGACCATGTAGTAATGAACACGTGTGTGGGTTTCAAACCCGCCAGCGCCTGTTCCAGCGAAGCAGGGTCCTGAAGGTCTGCCGCGACCGGGATCACGCCTGGTGCCTGCGACGGGTGCCTGGACAGCGCGGCGACCTGCCAGTTGTTGTCGATGAGTAACTGAGTGATGGCGCTGCCGACGATGCCGCTGGCGCCCACAACCAAAGCTGTATGGGTCATAGGTTTCTCCTGGATTCAGGTTTGGGAGTCCGTCCAAGTGACGGAGGTTCAACTGAATCTGATCCGTATGCGCGCCCCTTGATGTGATTTAACAACCTTTCGTGACCTTTTCGAAATGGGGTCACTAGATTGTCAATCCCGACGTGGGTGCGTAAGCTACAGCCATGAACCAACCCTCTATTTCCTCGCGCGGCGTTCGCGGCCCAGCCGATCATGACATTCGCGATCAGATTGTCGCTGCCGCCAATGCGCATTTCAGCCAGTATGGCTACAGCAAAACCACGGTCTCCGACCTGGCTAAAGCTATTGGTTTTTCCAAGGCTTACATCTACAAGTTCTTTGATTCCAAGCAAGCGATTGGGGAAGCTATCTGCGCCAACTGCCTGGCTGAGATTGTTGCGGCTGTCGAGCAGGCAATGGACGCCGAGGGCATTTCGTCGACAGAGCGCTTTCGACGCCTGGTCAAAACGTTGATTTCCACGGGTGTAAGCCTGTTCTTCAATGATCGAAAACTCTACGATATCGCGGCGTTTGCGGCATCGGAGAGCTGGCCGAGTTCGCAGGTATACGACGCCCAGATCAAGTGCTTCGTGCTGCAAATCGTGCGTGAAGGGCGGGAAAGCGGCGAATTTGAACGCAAGACACCGTTAGATGAAACCGTGGACTCCATACATTTTGCATTGCGGCCTTTCGTCAACCCTTTGCTGCTTCAATACAATCTCGACTTCGTTGAGACAGCCCCGACCCTCACCTCAAACCTGATATTGCGTAGCCTCATGCCATGACGCCTGGCTGTGCCCGCCTTGCAATCCTTATGCGAAAGCCCAAATAGCGCATCTCTAGTCTCGCGTTCAGCCATTGATGAATCCGTGCAGAAAATATTCGCACGGACCGTGACCATTGACATAATTAGTCACTTGAATAAGCATGGCGTGTCAGTCTAAAAGGGGGCACTTACAGAACCCCTCCTGCTGATTCCTTTCGATGTTGAACGAAGAGCGCTAATAATGAAAAAAATCCTCCTCAAAAGTCCGCTTGGGCTGGCTGTCGTGCTTGCTTCTTCCAATGTGTTGGCCAGCGGTTTTGCGCTCAACGAACAGAGCATCAGTGGGATGGGCTCCGGGTTCGCCGGTCGTTCTTCTTCTGCCGAGGATGCGACCACAGTCTTCGGTAATCCGGCGGGCATGGCGCGCTTGAAAAGCGAGCAGGTCAGCGTGGGCGGCGCGACGCTGTTCGCGAAGTCCGATATAAGCCACACGCGCGGTACATTCGGTGGCCAGGAAGACGGCGACATGGTGCCGGTGACCACGGTGCCGATGGGGTACTACGTCAAGCCGATTGATGAGCATTGGGCATTCGGCGTGGGGTTCTATGTGCCGTTTGGTCTGATGACCGATTATGGCAGCGGTTTTGCCGGCCGCTACTACGCCAACAAAAGCGAGGTGACGACCCTTACATTTCAGCCCACCGTCAGCTATGCCTTCAACGATAAAGTGTCGATCGGGTTCGGTCCCACCATCAACCGCATCAGCGGCGAGCTGTCTGCAATGGTGCCCAACTCGCTTAGCCCCGGCCGCAATGATGGGAAGCTCAAAAGTACGGGTGATGACACGGCTCTGGGTTTCAACGTCGGTATTTTGGTGCAGGCTACGGACCGAACACGTCTGGGGGTGACCTACCATTCCAAGGTCAGCTACCGCCTGGATGCCAGGACCAAGGTCACTGACGGGCTCTTCAGTGTGCTGGGGGTGAACGGCCGCAGCTATGACGCCTCGTTGGAAGTGGACACGCCAGAATCCGTGGATATGTCGTTGACTCATCAACTGGATGACGACTGGACCCTGTACGCAGGGAGCACCTGGACTCGGTGGAGTCGTTTCAAGGAATTGACCAGCGAGACCAGGGGATTGCCTGCTGTGTTGAATGCTCAACTGGGTTCCGTCACCGAACAGCAGAACTGGCACGATACCTGGGCTCACGCGATCGGCGCGGCGTACAAGCTCAATGACCAGTGGGTGCTTCGTTCCGGCTTTTCGGTCGATCAGTCACCCACCAATAACACCGATCGTGGGCCGCGCATCCCTACGGGTGACCGTAAGGTGTTCAGCGTCGGGGCAGGCTGGACTCCGGCAGATAACGTTACGATCGATGTCGCTTATTCTTACCTGTGGGAAGAGAGTGTCCAGATCAACCACGTCTCTGCGACCAGGGGCGCATACAGTTCCAAGTATAAAAACAGCGCAAGTGGTCTTGGGGCATCGGTCAGTTATCGGTTCTGATTGGCGGCTGTTCCATACATCGGCCGGAAGTGGGGCACTGCTTCCGGTTGTTTTGAGCGCTACCCGACATCAGGAGGAATGAGTCCGCCTTGTCGAGTCGCCACAGGCTGGCGCTCAGGCGCTTCTTGCCAGCCACCGCCGAGCGCTCTGAAGGCGGCGACCGCCGCCCGCGCCGATTCTGTTTGAGCTTGCGCGCGTGCGTCGGATGCCCGTAGCAGGGTCTCGTCGGCGTGCAGAACATCGATCAGGCTGGCTGTACCCTTTTCGTAGGCCGTGAACGACGATTGGCGGGCCTGTGTCAGAGCGTCCTCGCCTGTGGTGAGGGTGGTTGCCTGAGCTTCCCGATTCACCAGGGCGGAGAAGGCGTTTTCGACATCCTCGGTGGCGCGCAGTACCGACTGACGGTAAGCGGCGAGCGCTTCAGCTTCCTGCCCCTTGGTTTGATCAATCCGGGCGTTTATGCGACCGAAATCGAAGAGCCTCCAGCGCAGCCCCAGGACGCCGGCCGACTGGCTGGCATCGCCGGTAAACAGGTTGCCGCCGGATATGGCCGTGGCGCTGCCGAGCAATGCGCCAAGTGAAAACTTCGGGTAATACTCCGCGGTGGCCTCTCCAATGCGTGCGTTGGAGGCCGCAAGGCGGCGCTCCGCCACAATCAGATCTGGCCGGCGGCGCAGCAAATCGGCGGGTGTTCCCGTGTCGTTCACTTGTGGCGCCAGAGGGATCGCGCCCTGGTTCGCCAGCTGCGTTCGATGCGTGCCTGGAGGTGTGCCGAGGATCACATCGAGCGCGTTCATGGCGGCATCCAGGCCGGTCTGCAGGGCCGGTACGGTCGCCTGGACTTGCGCCAGCGCGCCCTCCGTTTGGCGAACCTCATAGCTGGCGGCGAGGCCTTTGCCGTAGAGCAGTTGGACTTTTTCCAACAGGTGCTCCTGGGTTTTCACTTGTCGGTTGGCAATGTCCAGCCGGGCCTGCAATCCCCGGACCGTGATATAGATATCAGCCGTCTGCGCCGCGATGGCCAGGCGTGTGGCGGCAGCGCCGGCCTCGGAGGCCTGGTACTCGGCCAGTGCGGCCTCGCGCCCGCGTCGCAGGCCGCCAAACACATCCACCTCCCAGCTTGCATCAAAGTTGAGCTCGTAGGCGCTTGCGTATCGATCAAAGCCAGGGGTTGAATTCAATACCTGGCCCAGTGGCGTCTCGACGGACTGATAGGAACGCGCGGCCTGACCACTGATGTTTCCCGAGGGCAGTAAAGCGGCATTGGCAGCGCCCAGTCCTGCCCGCGCTTGCGTGACGCGCGCCGCCGCTTGTGCCAGGTCCAGGTTCTGCGCAAGTGCTCTAGAGACGAAGTCGGCTAGCTGGGGATCCCCAAAGCTTCTCCACCATGCGACCAGGCTGGCCTGCGTGGCACCCGGCCTGTGTTCAATAGCGGCCTGGCCCATATATCGCTCGGGAAGCGCAGGGTTCGGACGTTGGTAGTCCGGACCGACCGCGCAACCGGCGATCAGGCTGGCGCTCACCAAAAAAACGAGGGGGCGAGGGGAGGGCATTGAGATTCCTTGAGTCAAATGTCTTGTGACCATCGTACTTTATAGTCACTACTTGTCAATTCACGCTAATCAACAAGGTCAACAGGGCTTATACAGAAGTGTCATCCGCAGACTGTGACGATTGACAAAAATAGTCACAAGCTGAAAACTATGATTTCCATTCTATTATTGAGTCACGGGAATCTATGCGCCGGCTTCGACCTGTCCCTATTGCCGCTTGCTTGTTGCCTCTTGTCCTGACGGCATGTGGCGACTCATCCACCGCTGAAGATCCGCGCACGCAAGCCCCGCTGGTGAGGTCGGCAGCCGTTCAGGGTTCCTCCGCGATCTCGCGTTCATTCACCGGGGTGGTCGCTGCCCGTACTCAGGGCGATTTGGGCTTTCGGGTGTCCGGCAAGATCCTTGAGCGTCTGGTTGACACCGGCCAGACCGTCAAGCGTGGCCAGCCGCTCATGCGCCTCGACCCGATTGACCTGGGTTTACAGGCGCGGGCACAACAAGAGTCAGTCATTGCCGCGAAAGCCCGAGCCAAGCAGACCGCGGATGACGAAGCGCGCTACCGTGACCTGGTCGCTGCAGGCGCGATCTCTGCATCGGCCTATGACCAGATCAAAGCGGCGGCCGATACCGCGAAGGCGCAACTGGGCGCCGCGCAAGCGCAGGCTGACGTCGCCCGCAATGCTTCGGGTTACGCGGTGTTGGTCGCCGATACCGACGGCGTCGTGGTGGAGACGCTCGCCGAGCCTGGGCAAGTCGTCAGCCCGGGGCAACCGGTGGTGCGGCTGGCGAGGGCAGGGCAGCGCGAGGCTATCGTGCACTTGCCTGAAACGTTACGCCCGGCAGCCGGGTCGACCGCCCAGGCGACACTTTATGGCAACGCCAGCGGTGCTGTGACCGCAAAGCTCAGGCTGCTTTCGGACTCGGCGGACCGCATGACTCGCACCTTCGAGGCGCGGTATGTGCTGGAGGGCGCGCTGGCGAACGCACCGATTGGTTCGACCGTCACCCTCAGGATTGCCGAAGACGCGGCGCAAGGGCCGGTGTTGCAAGTGCCCGTCGCGGCCATTTACAACCCAGGCAAGGGGGCAGGGGTGTGGGTTATCGCCGGGACACCCGCAAAGGTGACCTGGCGACCTGTCCAGGTCCTGGGTTTGAGCGACGATTCGGCCAGCGTTGCAGGCGATCTCAAGGTCGGTGAGCCTGTGGTTGCCTTGGGCGCACACCTGCTGCGCGATGGCGAAGCGGTGCGGCTGGCTCAACAGGATGACGCCACGGTTGCGGGGACGCGTCCATGAGCGAGGGTCGTTTCAACCTGTCGGCGCTCGCCGTGCGCGAGCGTTCGATCACTGTATTTTTGATCTTCCTGATAGCCATTGCGGGCATCCTGTCGTTCTTTCAGTTGGGGCGTGCGGAGGACCCTCCCTTTACGGTCAAGCAGTTGACGGTCATCACCGCCTGGCCGGGGGCGACCGCGCAGGAGATGCAGGATCAGGTTGCAGAACCCCTTGAAAAACGCCTGCAGGAACTGAAGTGGTACGACCGTTCGGAAACCTATACGCGGCCGGGCCTGGCGTTCACGATGCTGTCGTTGCTCGATGGCACGCCACCCTCGCAGGTGCAGGAAGAGTTCTATCAGGCGCGTAAAAAGCTCGATGATGAGGCAATCAAGTTGCCGGCCGGTGTCATCGGGCCGATGGTCAACGATGAATTCTCGGACGTGACATTCGCCCTGTTTGCCCTGAAGGCCAAAGGTGAGCCACAGCGCCTGCTGGTGCGTGATGCCGAGTCGCTGCGCCAGCGCCTGTTGCATGTGCCGGGTGTGAAGAAGGTCAATATTATCGGGGAGCAGCCCGAGCGTATCTTTGTCTCGTTTTCCCATGATCGGCTGGCCACTCTGGGCGTGTCCCCTCAGGACATCTTTGCCGCGCTGAACAATCAAAATGTGCTTACGCCAGCAGGCTCCATTGAAACGCAAGGTCCCGAAATCTTTCTTCGCCTGGATGGCGCCTTCGACAAGCTGCAGAAAATACGGGACACGCCCATTACGCTCCAGGAACGCACGCTCAAGCTCTCGGATGTGGCGACAATTGAACGTGGATATGAAGATCCCCGGACGTTTCTCGTACGTAACAACGGTGAAGACGCCTTGCTATTGGGCATCGTGATGCGCGAGGGCTGGAACGGTCTTGATCTCGGCAAAGCCCTGGACGCGGAAACCGCCAAGATCAACGAAGGCATGCCGCTGGGCATGGCGCTTTCGAAAGTCACCGATCAATCGGTGAATATCGACTCGGCCGTCGGCGAGTTCATGGTCAAGTTTTTCGTCGCACTGCTTGTGGTAATGCTGGTGTGCTTTCTCAGCATGGGCTGGCGTGTCGGCGTTGTCGTGGCGGCCGCCGTGCCGTTGACCCTGGCCGTGGTGTTTGTGGTGATGGAAGCCACCGGAAAGAACTTTGACCGGATTACCCTCGGCTCGTTGATTCTGGCGCTCGGCCTGCTGGTGGACGACGCCATCATCGCTATCGAAATGATGGTGGTGAAAATGGAGGAGGGCTATGACCGCATCAAGGCGTCCGCGTATGCCTGGAGCCATACGGCCGCGCCGATGCTGTCCGGCACCCTGGTGACGGCGATCGGCTTTATGCCCAACGGCTTCGCGCAGTCGACAGCCGGGGAGTACACCAGCAACATGTTCTGGATTGTCGGCATCGCGCTCATCGCCTCGTGGGTGGTGGCCGTGGTCTTCACCCCGTATCTGGGCGTGAAGATGCTGCCGGACATCAAGACGGTCGAAGGTGGTCATGCCGCCATCTACAACACCCGTCATTACAATCGCTTTCGCCGGGTGTTGACGCAGGTCATTGCGCGCAAATGGCTGGTGGCCGGTACCGTCATCATATTGTTTGTGGTGTCGATCCTCGGTATGGGGCTGGTCAAGAAGCAGTTCTTCCCGACCTCGGACCGTCCCGAGGTGCTGATTGAGGTGCAAATGCCCTATGGAACCTCCATTGAGCAGACCAGCGCCACCAGCGCCAAGATAGAAGCTTGGCTACAAAAGCAGGATGAAGCAAAAATTGTCACGGCCTATATCGGGCAAGGAGCGCCGCGCTTCTATCTGGCGATGGCGCCGGAACTGCCGGATCCGTCGTTCGCGAAAATCGTGGTGCTGACGGACAGTCAGGAGGCTCGTGAAGCCCTCAAGTTGCGTCTGCGCGAGGCGGCTGCCGAAGGCCTTGCGCCAGAAGCGCGGGTCCGGGTCACGCAACTGGTGTTTGGTCCGTACTCGCCATTTCCGGTTGCGTATCGAGTGATGGGGCCTGATCCGGTAAGACTTCGCGAAATCGCCGGCCAGGTTCAGGATGTGTTGCAGGCCAGTCCGATGATGAGAACCGTCAACACCGACTGGGGGCCGCTGACGCCGACGTTGCACTTCAACCTGGACCAGGACCGCTTGCAGGCCGTGGGGTTGACGTCAAGCGCGGTGGCGCAGCAACTGCAGTTCCTGCTGGCGGGCGTACCGATTACGGCAGTTCGCGAGGACATCCGTTCAGTGCAGGTGGTCGGGCGCGCGGCAGGCAATATCCGCCTCGATCCCGCCAAGATAGAAGGCTTTACGCTGGCAGGCACGGCGGGGCAGCGGATTCCATTGTCTCAGGTGGGGAAAGTCGATGTACGCATGGAGGACCCGATCCTTCGGCGTCGTGACCGTACGCCGACCATCACCGTACGCGGCGACATTGCCGAGGAGCTGCAGCCGCCGGATGTGTCGAGCGCGATTGTGAAGGAGCTGCAACCGATCATCGACAAACTGCCTGATGGGTATCGGATCGAGCAAGCGGGTGCAATCGAGGAGTCAGGCAAGGCCGGTAAAGCAATGTTGCCGCTATTCCCGATCATGATTGCCATGACGTTGCTGGTCATCATTTTGCAGGTTCGTTCAATCTCCGCGATGATCATGGTGTTCCTCACCTCACCGCTGGGGTTGATTGGCGTAGTGCCAATATTATTAATCTTCCAACAACCCTTCGGTATCAACGCACTGGTCGGACTGATCGCGCTGTCAGGCATCCTGATGCGCAATACGCTGATTCTGATCGGGCAAATTCATCACAACGAACAAGAAGGGCTGGATCCTTTTCATGCGGTGGTCGAAGCCACGGTACAACGGGCCCGCCCGGTCTTGCTGACAGCGATGGCGGCCATCCTGGCGTTCATACCGCTGACCCATTCCGTTTTCTGGGGGACTTTGGCCTACACACTGATTGGAGGCACGTTGGTCGGAACCATCATGACGCTGGTGTTCCTGCCGGCGATGTACGCCATCTGGTTCAAGATCCGCCCTGAGCCTGAAAGCAGCACTCAGGCAGCGAAACCCACCCAAGCACTTTCGACTGATAAATGAAGAGGGGTCAATGGATAATCTCAACGGACAAAAGCGAATCGTAGTCACGGGCGTCGGCATTGTCGGGCCCCTGGGGTGCGGCGTTGAGGAGGTCTGGAAGCGGTTGTTGGCGGGGCGTTCCGGCATCCGCCAGTTACCGGGCGAGGTTACCGAGGGCACCGGTGTTGCAGTCGGCGGTCAGGTGCCGTCCCTGCAGGAAGACGCTATCGCGGGGTATGACCCGGAGCGCATTATTTCGGCCAAGGACCGCAAGAAGATGGATCGCTTCATCGAGTTTGCGCTTGTGGCGGCGCACGAGGCGCTTGAGCAGGCCGGCTGGCGCCCGACCGATGAGGCAGACCAGGAAAGGACCGCTACAGTCATCTCATCCGGAGTGGGCGGGTTTGGTGCGATTGCCGATGCGGTACGGACCACCGACACGCGTGGCCCGCGCAGATTATCGCCATTCACCGCACCGTCTTTTCTGGCCAACATGGCGGCGGGGCACGTGTCCATCCGATACGGTTTCAAAGGGCCGCTCGGCGCCCCGGTAACGGCCTGTGCCGCCGGCGTACAGGCCATCGGCGATGCGGCCAGGCTCATCAGAAGTGGCGAGGCGGACATCGCCCTGTGCGGTGGTACCGAAGCGGCGATCGACCGTGTGACCCTGGGCTGTTTTGCCGCGGCCCGTGCGCTGTCCACCGGTTTTGCCGAACATCCGCAGCAGGCTTCACGGCCTTTTGATCGGGAGCGCGACGGCTTCGTGATGTCCGAAGGCGCGGGGTTGCTGGTGATCGAGTCACTGGAACATGCCCTGGCGCGTGGCGCCAAGCCCCTGGCCGAGCTGGTGGGTTATGGCACCAGTGCCGATGCCTACCACCTAACGGCGGGCCCGGAAGATGGCAGCGGCGCACGCCGCGCCATGGAACAGGCACTGCGTCAGGCGGCTGTCAGTCCTGGCGACGTGCAACATATCAATGCGCATGCGACTTCCACGCAAGTCGGAGACAAGGGTGAGCTGGCAGCCATTCGCTCGGTGTTCGGGAGTGGCTCTGGCGTGGCAATCAGCTCGACCAAGTCTGCCACCGGGCATCTTCTGGGCGCGGCCGGAGGGATTGAAGCGATCTTTACCGTCTTGGCGCTTCGTGACCAGATCGTGCCTCCCACGCTGAACCTGGATCATGCCGATGAAGCGGCTGATGGGCTTGACCTGGTCAGCCTCAAGTCCCGGGAGATGCCAATCATGAATGCACTCTCAAACGGGTTCGGTTTTGGTGGGGTTAACGCGAGCGTGTTGTTTCGTCGCTGGGAGTCTTAGTTTGGGGTAATGGCGAGCGGCGCTAATTTGAGCTCGGCAGCAGTGGACCCTGATTTGGGGCCGCGCTATCTTGAGGCCTCTGCAGGAAGGCCGTGCCACGCGCCATCATGCAGATTTAACGCTCAGATTTTTTATTCCAAGGATTGGCAATGAGGCTGTAGTGAAAAAAAGTAAAACATGGAAGCGAGTTAACACTTACCTGCAATCCCCACAGTTGGTCGATTTGCTCAATGCATGGATCTCTGCGGTCGAGCGCTACACGAGTCAGTTTCCGGATAACCCTTGGAGCTACAACGAGCGCGCCATTCTCAGCACATTGGCCGGTGCCGCCTGGACTATGGATGGATGGGTCGCGATGGAAGAATTCGCCACATCGAAACGCTTAAGGAAACTGGAGCCGGGAGTAGATCACGGCGACAAACTCAGAAATGGACGTTGCGACTTGTTTGTCAGTTCGCCCGAAGCGAGTTTCGTCTTCGAAGCGAAACAAGCCAACCAGCCGATCGGGGCACGATCCGATGGCTATTCATACGCCTACAAAGCGATGGACGCCGCTTGGAAAGATATTGGTGATGTGCAGGTCGGGGAGGCGGATTACCGCTTTGCGGCAACTTTTGTGGTCCCCATGATCCCGCTCGGCGAGATAACTCCCGAGGGAGGTACGCTAGGTGATATCTGCGCAAAGAAAGTTGAAGGTTTCCTGAAACCCTGGCTGGAAAAGACAATGGGGTGCTTAGGGAAAGACGCGAAATATCAGGATTTCGCGTTCGTTTTCCCTAACTTGGGCAACACAGATTATGTAATGCGAGGCCGCCATTACCCCGGTGTAGTCCTAGTATTGAAAGAGCGTCGACGCGCAACATCTCGAAGTGCGGTCTAGGGTAGTCATCGACGTAGTGGACATGGTCTAACTCCCTTTTGAGCAATGAACTGATCAACGTCTTTGGCCTGCGCTGGGCTGGCGCCAATATCCTCCAGCCCGTTGCGGATGCGATGCAGAGGCGATCATAGGCTCGATCACCTCAACCGTCATGTAAACGAGCGTAGGATGGCAAGGAATCGATCTTGATCGTCAAGTTCGCCCGGGGCGCGCGACAGGTGGATCAGTATCGCACCGGCCAGCGAAGCCGGCTACAAAGGCGAGTGCGAAAAATCCAATTTCGGTTGCTCCAGCGTTCGCAGTCGACTCCAGGGCGATAGTGCTGGTGATGGGGCGGTCAGAATTGTCTGACGTGTCAATCAGGAACCCAGCGCTTGTGAACGCACTACGTGGCTTATGAACATATCTGACATAGCACATGATTAACAAGTGGGCGATGTCAGATGTTCATGAGTCCACAAAAAGCTGTCAGAGCTAGCTAAGCGGTCGATGAGTAGAAAGATGTGTTCATCGATGTGTGTTCATGATTGTTGGGCCGACACTGTGAGCGAGCTGTTTCCGAGTGTTCGCTCATGCATTCTGATCTCCCGTTGTTTGTCGTTGGGAGGACAGTAAGCGAACGCAAGAGAGGGGATTAGACGGGTTAATCGGCAAGAGTTTATGCGAGGAAACATCGCAAAAAACGTCGCAGTCGAATCCCCCCTTTAAGCTGCTCAAGAAGATATCTGACATAACACATGATTGGTGGTGTGTTTCCTGAAGGTTTTGAAGGGTAGCCACCTACATGGGCAGCTGACCGGTCACTGATTCAGCATCTAGTGCGACCAATGTGCGAAGTGGCAATCCTGTCACTTCACAGGCGACTTCTTCTGACGGATCTTGTTGTCGCGCTCGATATCCAGTTGGTACAAGATTCGGTCAGCCAGGCGAAATGGCAGCCTTTCGCAAACGACCTCATGCATGGCGTCCAAGTAGTCGAAATAGATCGCTGACGATTTTTCAACGTAGGCGCTGAGCCTTGTCTTTACGACGGGCTTATCTGGGTAGCTTTTGTGAGTAGGACGGAGCATCCGAAAGGCTCGCTCGTCAATGATCTGGAACACATCTGGGTTAACGAATCGAAGGATAGTGGAAGCCATGGGCAGGCGGATCCCTGAGGATACGAGTAGCTTGCCGAGCACATCCTTGGCTTCTCTGTGCTGCTTCGCTTTAAGGTGGCCTACAGCCTTGAGCTCTTTCAGCAGTGAAGTATCGAGTTGCGGATAGCGATCCAGTTTCCATAACACGATTTCCAGCAGTGTCTGCTCGGTCAACTGCCTCGCGTCAAGGCCATCGAGCTTTTTGGTGAGCTCAGGCTGGTAATCATACTGATCCAAGAGCACGCTGGGATCGTCACCCCAAACGTCCTGGTGTTGCTTGATGAATTCTTCCATACCATGCCCCCATACGTGCTGTTGAGCTCAAAAGCCTAATGCCCATCATAGTGATGGCCTCCCGCCTTTTCGATAGCCTACGAGCGGAATATGGGTTGGTTGCCTGGGGCGAATAAGGTTCATACGATACCCAGCGGGTACTGGAAGGTGATCTCCAAAGGAGGTACGTCTGAATCGCCCCTGGTTTCCGATAGACAGCGGCAGCGGGCAGGGTGGCGATTAACACACTAGCAGCAATGGCTCCAGGCGTAATGGCGCAAATCACCGAAATACCCGATGCGCGGATCAAGGCCGCGCGCTGTACTCTGGGTATGAACACCTGCGACTCGTAAGAAGTACTCCGTGGCTGGGCATTTTGCCGTGTAGGGGGGCTCTGCAATGATGTCACAGTGCTGTGAGGCATTGACGGTTGCTCAAGCGTGTGAGGAAAATGCTGATCAACAAACTACCCATCTGCGACCGCACCGGTTGTGGGTGTTGGGCGATCAACTGATGGATGCAAGGAACGCAAGTGAGTGATTTCAGAGGAGCTCGAGGTTCCAACACCGGCGACGACTTCCACGAGTTATGGGCCGCCCGGCATGCTATCCGCCTTCTAGACGACCGTGATCCGCTTCAAGCGTTAACTGTAGAAGGGATTGCTCCAAGTGACGAAGCTGGGTCATCCCCTTCTACGTGGGATGGCGTGGATTGCGCGTTGTACGAAGGCGGCAGCGACGCAAAGGAAGCTGATCGTATATTGCTGGAGCAACTGAAGTATTCCGCCGCGAATCCTCGCAGTTCGTGGACCGTCGCACGTATGGTGAGCGGCGATAAGCGCGAGGACAGCGTCCTGAATCGCTTGGCAAAAGCCTGGGCTGGGATACAAGTCCTGGAGCCAAAAGGAACAGTTGAAGTATCACTGGTAACCAACCAGCCGATCGCGGCTGAGTTAAAAACTGTTACAGCAAAGCTCGCAACAGGTAGCGTATCTGCTCCACGAAAACGACCTGGAAAGGATGAGCCAGACGAGCGAAAAATGGCGTTCGCCGCCGGACTGTCCAAATCTGTGCTGCCCGAATTTGCAAAGGCGCTTCGATTCAATGGTGGAGCAGGATCGCGCTTCGCGATTGAGAAAAAGTTGCTCGCTGATATTTCTGGATGGACCGATCTCGAGTTACAAGCGCCAGTCTCTAATCTTCGCCAGTTCATTCGTCAGCGCATGCGTCCCGAATTCGCGGGCGAGTTAATAACGAAGGAGTCAGTTTTACTCGAACTCGGTGTCTCTACGATGGGCGCATTGTTCCCTTGCCCACCTGTCCTTGAACGAGTTGATGCACCGGTGCCACGGAGCAGCGTCGCTGACATTGCGAGCGAGATCGCTGCCGGCAAACAGCGAGTCTGTCTACATGGTCCTGGAGGGGTCGGCAAGACGACTGCGCTCCAGCAAATTGAGGCGGTGCTCCCGCCTCATTCAATCATGGTGACTTACGATTGTTATGGAGGTGGCACCTATCTAGATGCCGCTACTTTGCGTCATCGACATGTGGACGCGTTTTTACAGCTATCCAATGAGCTTGCCACGAGGCTGCGGCTGCCCATTTTGCTTAGCCGTCACCAGCTATCAGACCCTCCGCGCCTGTTCTCGAATCGCCTAGGCCACGCAGCCCAGGCGCACGCGTCTGAATATCCAGACGCGCTGATCGTCATTGCCGTTGACGCCGCCGACAATGCCGTTACGGCTGCGACAACACGCAAGCCGCCTGAGGCTTGCTTTGTACACGACTTCTTAGAACTCGGCGACTTGCCGCCCAATGTCCGGTTCATCGTTACGGCAAGGACAGGCCGTCTCGCTGAACTTGCCCTACCGTCTAGTTATAGCCTTTCAGAGATCGAGCCGTTTACCCGTGGTGAAACTGAAATCAATGTACGGCGGAAGTGGGCTGCAACAGATGATTGGATCGATGCGTTTCACAGGCTGACCATGGGAGTACCCAGAGTCCAAGCTTATGCTATGGATCTGGGCGATGCCCCTCCCGAAAAAGCGATTGACCGCCTCTTGCCCGCAGGCCGGTCTCTGGACCAAGTATTTCGCGAGCAGTTTGAGCGAGCCCTGGGGAAAAGCGGAATCGCAACAGACCTTCCAAGGTTTTGTGCGGGGCTCATTGCTCTTGCGCGGCCGGTACCGATAGAAGATCTCAGCGCGATTATTGGTATCCAGGTGCCAGCGCTGATTGACATCTGCACCGACATGGCGCCAGCGATTCGGCTCACTGAAAACACTGTCGCCTTTGCGGACGAAGACTTCGAGCACTTCGTCCGCGAAGCGGGGGAGTCAATGCTAAGCGAAGTAACCCAGAACGCTGCTGATTGGCTGATGAGCCGCTGCGAAAGCGATTCTTACGCTGCGCAGCACGTGGCAGGTCTACTCGCTGCGTCTGGCTTGGGCAATAAGCTGCTTGATCTCGTTGAGCGCGAGCCTTCGCCGGCTGCAATTGATGATCCGGTGAAGCGGCGAGAAGCGGAACTTACGCGCTTACGGTTAGCTATCTCCTTCTGTCGGAAGGCGGGCGATAGTGAACGCGCGCTGCGTTTCATGCTCATCGGAGGCGAAGGGCTCAAGACTGAGCGTGCGCTACGGGCACTCCTGTCTAATAATCCAGACCTTGCGGTGCGATTCGCTTCTGACACTGCAGGGAGGCTCGTCCTTACCGATCCGAAACAAATCGGCTACCACGGCGCTTTCCTGCTTCACAAACAAGTGATTGACTCGCTCAACGGTGATCGAATTTCGTTGCATGAGGGGCAGCGATTGATCGAAGCTTGGATGGCTGCACGTAAAGCCCTCATTCAAAAGGCCCAGCATTGCGACTGGCGGCTTGAAGTTGCAGACGTTGCGGCCAGCATCGAAACAGCGCTTCGCAGTAATGGGCCAGAGTCTGCTTTGCAGTCGCTGTGGAAATGGAAGCCGAAGCGGGTTCGGCTGCTGGTGGCGCGCTGCCTGATCCCGCGGCTGATTGCGCAAGATGGCTCGGGTCTGCTTCAGGGAATACTGGACACACGTCATCTCAAACCCTGGGAAGAGCTTTTTGTACTCGTACCCTTGGTGGTGTCCGGTGCTCCCTTGGATACCACAAGGCTCGCGAGCAGCCTGAGAGCCTTTTGCAAGCGCTGGATGTTATCTCCCAAGCGTCAGGATGCACGCAGTCTGCTGGAAAGCTTGTGGTCATGGATGATGGATGTTGCCATGACATCTTGTGAGCTTCTTGCTGCGGACCCGCTATCTGCGACTGCTGTAGATGGTTTCTTGGATGTAGTGCTCTTGCCTGACAACCGGAGAATCGACAAGGTTCATATCAGTAACACAAGTCATATGGATCTGCTCTTTCGAGCGCACGCACTCCGAGCGGCCCGGACCGGCGGGAAGTTGAAACCTGACGACCTCTACGAATCCAGGCCCGAGCCCGCGGAGAAAAAGGAGCGCGGCCGTGACACCTATCACCAAGAAGAGGCAGATCGTAAGCTAAACGAGCTGACCAATATGCTGTATCCCGTCTATGCGGCGACCGCATTAGCGATGTCCGGGAAGAATGACGACACAATCGCTAATGTTCTGGAACAAGCGACGAGGCGCAAAGAGAGCAACACATGGCGTCTCGCGCGCGATCACAGTGCCAGCGCGCTTGCCATGGCAGCCGCTCGTGGCGCGCTATTGCTCGTGGGCCGTAAATTAGACGCGGAGTTCGTTCTACGCATCGCCAAGCGAATTCATGGTAGGTGGGGAGCCTCCGATTTACAGCCGGATATAGAGTTTGCTGAGCGTATGATGCTGCGCCCAGAACTGCAGACCGCACTTGTCGTGGATATTGACACAGCGGCTTCTGTTATGTGCACTCAACGCATTGGCGCCCGAGACAAATCCCAAGCGCTTCTAACCTACTCACGCCTGCTCCTGCCGTTCAGTCCCGACGATGCTAATGCTGTTTTTCATGATGCAATTGAGGCCGCCAGCCAACTCGATCGGGAAATCGTGGCGCAACTACGCTTGCTCGGCCAGCTTTTCAAGCGAGGCACTGGTGACGTCGAGGACAGGAGAGTCGCCGCCCGTGATCTTTGTGAGGTGCTGGTTGATGCTGCCGTCCGTCTAGACGGCGATGAGAACCTGCCCTGGAAAGAGGTCATGGAAACTGTTGCGGCTTTAGACCTTCCTCTCGCGCTCGCAAACACGGCGAAGTGGCAAGATGCCAATCTCGTCGACTTTTCACAAACACTGGCGCCGGTCCTCAACTCTGGACTCACCCAGGGGACACTAGCCCCAGCTTCGGCAATGGCATTGGAGTTGATGCTGCACGGCAATCATGCAATCGCTGATGCAGCATTGGACCACGTCGCCAACTGCGTTAACTCAGGATCTTATCTTGAGGAAGCGGCGTGGAACGCATTAGTCCGCCACAACGAACGTGATAACAGCAAGCTGCTCAATAGCCGTGGGATGGTGAAGTGGTCGGGGCAATGGAGCAGGGCACTCCGTGAGCGACAGGCATTTCTTGAAAGTCTGGAGGAGACAGCCTCTTCTCTGCCCGTTATCACGAAAGTAGCGGCAACAGAGTGTGAAGTTCGCTCCACAACGACTTGGACCCGGGAGAACCTGCTCAACGGCGAGGACTTTGCCAATGCATTGAAATCTGCGCTTCAGACTGCACGTACTGCAGATAGATATGTTTCGCTATCGGATCTGATTGCAACTGCTGCGGAACGCGTTGAGATACGTGACCGCTTGGCTTTTCTCAAGGTCTTACGAGACCTAAAGGTTCGAGATGGTGCGAGCGTGGTCGAAACGATGCTGCTGATGCTTGATCGATGGAATACACCGGCCATTCGAAGATGGGCTGCATCGGAATTGCCCGAAGTTATCGTTGAGCGCCTTCCCGATTTTGCCAGATACATCGGACACAGCGAAACGTCTCTCCCAAAAGCATTGAAGTGGACTGGTTTGGCCCCTGATGGAGTAGCAAATTTGCTTTTGCGTGGTGTGGAGCAGCATGGGCAAATGTTCGACGGAGAACAAGTCTTTGCTCTGGCGGGGCTAATTGCAGGGCATCTGGATCCGCACTCATCGTCAGTCATTGGCGTATGGTACGCAAACCGTCTTGCCGAACGTGTCTCGCCCGAAGATCGAGACCAAACCTGGCAACCGCGGGATGTACCTGTAAACGTTCCCGCATCGGTGGCGCGTTTCCTCTATGCATGCTTGGGCGACCATGATATGCGAGTGCGATGGCGCGCAGCTCACGGGATACGGCGTTTGGCCAGACTTGATGCTGTCGAAGAGCTGAAAGCGTTAATCGATGAATACGGCCGTCGGGATGAGTCAATCTTTCGGTCATCTCGTCTCGACTTCTTCTGGATTGCCGCGCGGCTGTGGTTTGTGATTGCCTGGGATCGAATTGCAGCTGAGCTGTCAGAAATAGGTGCTCAGGCGGGAGCACTACTGCTCGCCATCGCGTTGGATCAGACTTTTCCACATCTTCTTCTTGTCTCATTTGCGCGCGATGCTTGCCTCAAACTGGTAGACGCGGGCGCCCTTGCGCTTGATCCTTCCCAAATAGAACAATTGAATGCTATCGGGCGATCAGCGTTGACACCTCTGCCGGGGACGAGCCGCAGGCCATCTCGGGTCCGTAACGGCTCCGGGGAACCCGAACGCCGCTTTCAGTTCGACCCTATGGATACGGTGCCTTATTGGTACGATCCGATGCTTGATAGCTTTGCCAATGTTTCCCAAGATCTGCTGCTGACTACGGCAGAGAACTGGATTATTGATCGCTGGGGTTATCCTGGCGAAATTCGATCGTACGAGGCAGAACGTCAGCAGGGACGTATCTCATCTCATGACTGGGCTCTCACGCGCAATGATCATGGTGCGAGTCCGACACTCGAGCACTTGAGCACCCATCTCGAATGGCACGCGCTATGGTGTTCCCTTGGCGAGCTGCTACAAACCGAGCCGCTCGCTGAGGGAGAACACTCGGACTGGAGTTCGCTGCCTAATCGCGTCGAACGTCAAATGCTAACCCAACCGCCGTGCTGGTCGGCAGACCTCTTGGGGCCTGTTCCACTGCGGTCTGACTTCTGGCGGAAATCCGAGGAATCGCTAGCTGTTTGGGTGGAGCAGGTCTACGAGCTCAGCATGCGGGGAGAGTTGATAGCGACCGATTGCCCTGGCCACATCCTTGTCGGCGGTGAATGGCGGCTTGTTAATGCCGATCGCGTTGAGTCACTTTCTATTTCAAGCGCTCTGGTTGAGAAGGAACTTGGCGGATCTTTGGTACGCGCCTTACAGACGATGGAGAGCACGTGGGATTATTCGATCCCGACCGAGAGTGAGGACGCTTACGACGGCGATGACGGCGATTATCAGATGATTCCCTGGCTAAGCCGACCGTATTCAGATGGCGGAATCGATAGTCAAGATCCTTTGCGAGGCAACGCAACGCTCGTGGGCTGGATGCCAGCGAGCTGGATAATCGGCGAATACGGACTGGAATGCGATCCGGATGGCGGGAATGCCTGGTCGTTACCCGGTCAGGCAGCAATGTTTCGCTACGAAGTTTGGGGTGACCGTGAATCGGACGAAGACCACTACCAATCGTACCCTTCGAGCTCGGGAGGCAGATTGCTGACCGAGCGTAATCAGTTAGTAGCGCTCCTACAGAATGAGGGGCTAGAGCTTGTCATCGTGATGGAGGTCAGACGTGAAGGACGCAGCAGTCGACGAGGCTCTGACTCGGAAGAGCAGAATCCCGAGGCCACGTACGCTCGGGTCTACAGACTCGACGGAGAAGGGCAGCTCTATACCGCCGAAGGGCGTATTGGATCTTGGGAGAGCGATTGTCCATCAGCTTGAAAACGAAACGCGTAGTGAGTTGGCGTCTCGCTGGATGGCTCATCATCTTGCAGAACTTATGGATCTCGCTGAGAACGGTGAAGGGGAGGTTCGACAGACAGCAAAAAAGCAAGCTGCGGAATTGATAATCAAGCTTTGGGCAAACCGCCGCTCTCTACCGGCATCGGTTGACCCAATGGGTGGTCAGATGGCCGCGATAGAATTGCTGACTGCAATGCGGCCTACGGCAAATCCTTGGGCACGGTTTCGACGCACTCGTTCGAAAGATGACCTGCTTCATGAAATGTTCGGTGTGCTCACACAGATCGTCATGAGCGGACTCTTGTTGGCCCGTCCAGTAGAGGTTCGATCCATCGAGGATGCTGAATGGGATGCACTAACGGAAGATGAACGATTCCTGGCTGACCAATTGGGACGGTGGAAGAAACTGTTAGTCATCCCAGCTTCAGAAGGCTTCGACCTAGAAGCCTTCTATTCAAAATTTATCGACGATGACGTTGACACTGAACTGGAAGAGCCAACAGGACCGTTAGCTGAGGAAGAGAAAGACGGGCCTGCTCCTAAGGACGAGCTGCGCGTGATCCTATCCAACCTCGAGACCTTTCAGTCAAAGCTTGCAGCACTCGTTGATCAGTGCCGTAATTCCCTGGATTCCGATGATGTAGTTGAGGCGGATGATGTGGACGATGTGGACGAATCTGAATTACGGTAAGGGTAGATGAACTGAGCGACGCGTTCTCCACAAGTCAGCTCATCTCGATTCATAGCTCCAGGCTCTGTACGAAAACAAATGTCGCGAACAGCTACAAGAGGACTGAAATTTAAAAAAGGCTGCCGCGCTCTTGATGTCGGAGGAGCATGAGCGCACGCGCTCAGTTCTTGCCGCCTTCCGCCTGCCGTGACCAGTAGAGAACAGCCAGAAGCCGACATCAGCTATACATCTACCATTTACTGCCATAGGGCGAAACGTTGTAAGGCTGTTTCTTCGTGGCTTGTACATTAAGGATTGCAGCCAAACCCCGCTAGTCAAGAGTAGTGGAGTCATCTGGCCATCCCGTATGATGGCCACCCCCTTGTCGCTCGGTGCTGCTTCGTAATGTCAATCGCCCCGCTTGATCGGCTCATCTCTATATCATCAGGCCCTGACGAGTACGCAGGCGCCCAGCGTCTAAGTGATCTGGCCGAGGCCCCCTATGTTGTATTGTTGGGCGCGCCTGGCATGGGCAAGACTGTGGCGTTCGAGCATTTTGCGGAGCGAGCGGGTGAATCGTGCATTTCTGCCTTTTGGTTTCGCCGCAAAGATCTTTCCGATGCCACGGCGGTGTTTATCGATGCTCTCGATGAAGTCCCCATACAGAACGCCATTGAGATTGCAAAGTGCTTAGAAGAGCTACCGTCGATGCGATGGCGAGTGAGTTGTCGAGCGGAGGACTGGAACGAGGGTGGAAAGCTCAGCAGAGCGTTCGGTCAGGGGCTGGCAGCCCTTGACGAGGCCCCCGTCGTGGCTCAGTTGCAGCCTCTCAGTGAGGAGGAAGCAGTCGCAGTGCTCACAGCGTTTGGCTGCTCAGAGCCCATCACGCTCCTCTCCACGCTGCAGACGCTGCGATCGACGCCCTTCGTGCTATCCCCGCTGGGGCTGAAGTTTCTCATGAGTGTGAAGCCCGAACGGTTGCCGTCGCTCACCCGTTTCGAACTGTACGAGTCCGGTGCACGCCATTTCGCTACCGAACACAACCCCTCCAAGGCAGAAGACCGGCAAGACGGCGAACCTGCGCCCGATGTCGTCCTAGACCATGCCGGGCGCGTCTTTCTGACCCTGCTCCTGGCCGGAAAGCATGGCTTGCAGCGATCTGCTCCTGTCCCAGACACCATGCTGTCGGTGCATGACGCGGGGCTTGACCCGATCGCTCGCGAGACCGTCCTGGACACCGCGCTGTTCATGAAGAAGGGCGAAGACTTCCTGCCCTTTCATCGCAGCATCCAGGAGTTTTTGGCCGCGCGCTACCTGGCTCGCTTGGTGACAGGCGCCCTCGGGGGCGTAAGACTACATATCGAACGCGCGGTTGCACTGTTGGTGTCGGTCGATGGATTGCCATCCGAGGGTCTGAAGGCGCTGTATGCCTGGTTCACCTGTCACCTGGTCAACGAGGGCGCACTACACCACGCCCAACGGCTGGTCCAGCGCGACCCGGAAACGCTGTTACTGCATGGCGATGCGGCCACACTTCCCGTTGCCTCCCGCGTCACCGTACTGCAGGAGGTTGGGGAACGCGATCCGTTTTTTCGCTGGACTCCGGAGCAGTGGGGACCGGCGCGTATCTGCTCCGTGGGACTTGTTACCCCGGACCTTGCGCCGCTCGTGATTGAGCTGCTGCAAACAGAGGTGTCCACACACCGACTCAGCATGTTGCTGGAGACTTTGTCGACCGGGCCGGCGCTCGCCTCCACCGCTGATGCCTGCTGGAGCGTCGCGTTACGCCAGAGTGACGTGCAATGGTGCCGCGAGCAGGCCATTGATGCCTGGTTACATAATGCAGTGACCTCAGTGGATGACATTTGGGGGCGGATCGACGAGCTCTGTAGCCCCGGGGAAGCGTCGCGCGGTCACTTGCGCAGCATCGCACAACTTTTTTGTGCGATCCCTGCGCAACAGTTGGCGGTCGGCGACGTGGAGCGGGTTCTGGCTAGCCTGCAAAGAGCCAATAATGCACTTCTTCCGCGAGCTGCGCCGGAAGATGGACGCATGGAGAGCACCTACGCGATCAGGGACATCGCCTGGCATGTGGCTGCAGATTTGTGGCGCCCCCTGATTTTGGATACACCGAAGCGCTGGCGGCTTCAGGCTGGCATGGGTGCCTTAGAGCACAAATTCGCCTCGGTGCTGTGCCTCGCGGCCTTGTCGCACGAGGGCGTAACCGCGAAAGAATTCGCGCACATGATGGTCGCTACCGGTTTGATCACTGGGGCCGAGTCAACCTTCAAGAAGGCTGCCGGAGAATGGTTGATCGCTCGACCCACCTCCGAGGAGGTATTGCACGCGTTGCTTTTGATTGCGGACCAGGACGTAGCCGATAGCGGGTCGCTTGCCCTCGGACTGCGAGCGATTGGCTTGAAGCCTAGCGAGACGCTGGTGCGCCTGATGCTGAACTCCGATCCACTGATGTCCAGCGTCGGTTCAGCATACGTCGGCAGACAGGTGGGTATCTGGTCGCTGGAACGAGGGGAGCCTGTACCGGACTGGCTGATCCCGGTACTCCACGAGAGCCCGGGTGCTGCTGCTGACGCCGGCATGCAATACGTGCGGCTACACGTCGAAGAAGAATCTGAGCGGCAAGCGCACCAACAGGATAGCGTCGAGCAGTGGTTAGTCCGTCAAATAGCCGAATGGCAGTCGCAGTTACCCTCGGTGGTCGCAGGCGAGGTCGACGCGGCCTTGTATTGGGGAGCAGAAGTCTATTGCGGTAGTCGCCCGATCACGGGCCGTCATGCAAGCGGGGTCGAAGCGCTCCGGGAGGTGTTCGGTGGGCCGCTGGCTCAGTCCATCCTTGAGGGGCTCGCCCGTGTTTGGTCGAATGGCGAGCATGAAGATGACCGAGGGGCTAGCGGGGCCATCACAGCCGCATCTGCGTCCATACACCTGGCGGGCGGGCAGGATTTCTCCGAGGAACCTGCGGGACGAATTCTCCAGGTCCTTTCCGCCACAGTGTCGATGCGGGATGCCTATCTAAAGGAATGCTTAGAGGCGTGCTGCATTGATCAACTCAATCGATCGCTTATAAACGATACTGCTTATTTTTGTCAGCTCGCCCATAAGCGAGACGCCAGTTGGAATACGCTTTTGTACAAGCTGCGAGAGCATCGAGCGCAGTCCCCGTTACATTTGTGGGCCGCTCAGGTGGCATTGGAGCAGCCTGATACGCTGAGTGGAAGTCTTCTAGACAGCGTGCTTCGGCTGGCTGAGCTGAATATTGAAGCAACAGCACTGACGCCGCTGTTGACTGATGTGCTGTCCCATTGGTCGAACCAGGGCGACGGTACTGATGCTTTGATCACGGGTAGCGATCGGCGCGGCGCTGACCGCCTGCGCTGGGCATACTTTGCCGTCTGCCTGCAGTCGGGTGTTTTCAGCAATGAATTCACACTTGCCCTAAACGAGGCGGAGGACGCTGCCATTCACCGGGTGATCTTCGACGGATACCCCAACTGCAGCTATTGGCGGACGCCGACGTCCACGCTGGCCGTCAGCCGCCTCCTGTTGCAGTTCCTGTTCCAGCGCACCCCTTTGATGCAGGGGCACTTTGAGCGCGTGTGGCCGGACACCGTGAAAGTATTGAAAGCCGTTTCGTCGTCGTATGAGCCAGGCGTCGAGACGATCCTTTTGGAACTGCTCACTGATGCTGAAGGTACACGTTGGATTGATACCATCAGGCACGAGCTTGAGCTCTACAGGCGAGATGTCCGATCGCAAACACAGAAGCTACTCTCCCCGACAGATCTGGCAAAGGTGCTCAGCGGCAGAGGCCCTATCAATGCGCAGGACCTGAAGGCCTTGGTGCTGTTGATCCTTGAGGAAGTCGCTGCCGAGTTGCAGCCTTCTCCACATAACCTGTGGAGGCTTTTTTGGGACAACAACAAGCCCAAGGTCGAGAACGATTGCCGAGACGTGCTGGCCGGCAAGCTCAGAGACAAACTTGGCTTTTTTGGTAGCTTCGAGGTGTCCCCTGAAGCGGCGTCATCCGGCGGAACGCGGGCGGACCTGCTTGTTACCCACGGCCCATTTACCGTGCCGGTCGAAGCGAAACGGACGAGTCATACACATCTCTGGTATGGGCATATCGGTCAGCTTCAGACCTACACCTTGGCGAACAGTACCGAAGGTCAAGGCATTTATGTGATCTTCTGGTTCGGTAATGCGCTTGGTGTGACGCCGCCTCCAGCAGGCATAAAACCCGAAAAACCTGAAGCGTTGAAGGCGGCACTGAAAGATCTGCTGCCAGCCGAACTAGCTGCTACAACGTCAGTGGTGGTACTGGATGTCTCCAATGCCTCGCAGGCAGCGAAAGTGCGAAAGGACATCGAGTTCAACAAGGCGAAAGCAGCCAAGCCTCGGCCCCCAAAAAAATCGAAAGCTGTGGCAGAACTCCCCCAAGGAAGTGAAGGCAAAGGCACCTAAGAGGTGCCCACCATGCTGAGGCCACTCGCTAAAGCCCGCGTGCTATTGCATGCGCGTATCGTGCCAAAACCTTTTGCGACAGGAAAACACGGATGTATTTGTCAGCGCTCACGATTCAGAATTTCCGGCAGTTTGGAGCTGGACGGCAGGGGTTGGTAATTCGCTTCAACAATGGCGTCACAGCGCTGGTAGGCGAGAATGATGCGGGCAAGTCGTCCGTAATTGACGCATTGCGGTTGGTGCTGCAGACCCGGGATGGGGAGTACGTACGCTTGCAGCCTGACGACTTCCATTTCCCTGAGAATGGTCAACAAGCCCATCAGATCAAGATCGTAGCAAAGTTCTCCGCTCTCTCGACTGCCGAGCAAGGCGCGTTATCGGAGTACGTCACGTTTAACAAGCAAGAAGCTGCGGTGTATGTGCACTGGACTGCACGCCGACTGAATGACGATCAGTTGGCTCGTCGCTGGGTTGATATCGCGGTCCGTAGCGGCCATGGCGGAGGAGGGCCAAGCTTAGACGTCAATGTGCGTCAGTTGCTAGCCGCCGCGTATCTGCGACCGCTGCGCGATGCTGAGCGCGAGATGTCGCCTGGCCGTGGGTCTCGACTGTCCCAGGTTCTGAAAAACTTTCCTCACATCAAGCACGGTGCTGATTTTAACGCTGACCAACCTCTTGCAGACCTCAATCCTGCCAGCCTGAGCCTTGCGGGTTTGGCGGAGTATCTGCGTCACCTGGTCAACCTGCACGGGGGCGTGAAGAAGGCCCAGGACACGATCAACGATAACTACCTCTCCCACCTAGGGTTGGAGGGCGATGATCTGCACAGCCACATCAACTTTGTAGAGGGCGGGTCGGAGTCATCGCGCTTGCGCCAGATCCTTGAGCGCCTGGAACTCGGGCTACTAGATCAGCAATCTGGTGATACGAAGGGTTCCTACGGACTTGGTTCCAACAACCTGCTGTTCATGGCCTGCGAGCTGCTACTTCTGGGTAGAGAGCCTGACGGGCTGCCTTTGCTGCTGATCGAGGAACCGGAGGCGCACCTGCATCCTCAGCGGCAACTGCGGCTTATGGAATTTTTGGAAGCTGCGGCCAAACCAATGGCATGCAAGCTGGAAGAGCCCAACCTGGAAGAGATCAATCAGCAGCGCCCCGTGCAGATCATCCTGACCACTCACAGCCCCAATCTGAGTTCCAAGATCGCATTGAATAACCTCGTGCTCATGCATCGGCACAAGGCCTACTCGCTCGCGGAGAAGCAAACTAACCTCGATGCAACCGATTACCGGTTTCTGGCGCGGTTCCTGGACGTCACCAAAGCCAACCTGTTCTTTGCACGAGGTGTGCTCATCGTTGAGGGGGATGGGGAGGCTATCCTGCTGCCGGCACTGGCGAAGATCATGGGCCGGGATTTCACCCGGCACGGGGTTTCCGTGGTGAATGTGGGCGGCACCGGGCTCGGTCGATACTCTCGCATACTGCAACGGGCGATACCGGAGGAGGGTACGCTCAATATCCCTGTCGCCAGAGTCGCAGACATGGATGTGATGCCTGACTGCGCTCCGGCAATCCTGGGACTGGTGGACGATGACAACGATCCCAGGTGGAACGGGAAGCACCGTCGGTGGAAAGCCATGAGGCATTTCGGGGATGATGAGAAAACCCGTGATGAAGCCCTAGCGGCTCGTCGCACAAACCTCAAAAGCGACGATGCCCAGAACGTTCAAACCTTCATCGCGAATCACTGGACACTCGAATACGACCTGGCATACGCGGGCCTTGCGAAGGAGCTTTTAGTAGCCGCCAGGCTCGCGGCAAATGATGACGCGCTGAACATGGAGCGGAAAAAAGTTAAGGAGGTCGTCGAGGCGGCAGAAGCAGAGTTTGAGCAGCTTCGCCAGTCAACGGACACCCATGCCCATCTCTGCTCACACATTTACAGCCTGTTCACGTCTAGGACTGCATCCAAAGCCATCACTGCACAATATCTGGTCGACTTGTTGGAGGATTGCCTGCAGCGCCAAGTGCTCAGCCACGAGCAGATTATGGGTTGGCTGCCAGGGTATCTAACCGAGGCGATTACCTACGTGACAACGCGTCTCGAGTTAACTCAAGAACCGTCCGGAGATTGATCATGACCGCGTTTCGAGATTTGGTGTCCGAGATTACGGAGGATGACGTTGCCTGGGTCGTTGAACTCATGAAGCTCAAGGAGCTCGATGCGCCTCGAATCGAGTTCCTACGATCGCGTGAGACGCTGGATGTCTCCGCATGTCCTGGGAGCGGCAAAACGACGATGGTCGTCGCGAAGCTTGCTATTCTCGCGCGCAAGTGGACTAGCCGTACCCGCGGTATCTGTGTCCTATCCCATACGAATGTTGCGCGTCACGAAATTGAGCACCGGCTCGGGAACACCGAAATGGGACAGCGGCTGCTCAGCTACCCACACTACATAGATACGATCCACGGTTTTGTCAGCCGATTTCTCGCCACGCCATGGCTGCTATCTGCCGGGTTTCGGTTCACAGCCATCGATGATGAGCTGACGCATCGCATGCGCTTCAATTGCATGACGCTCGCTGATAGAAAAAAAGTCCGTGGATATTTCGAGCGTAGCAAATTCAAAGCTGAGAGTCTCAGGCTGACCAGCACCGACTTCACCGACCCGCTCACAGGCAATAACTTTCCCTGTGGTCCGGATGCTGACAGCTATAAAATCATGGCAGCTGCGATGGGTGAGGCCGCCAAGCGTGGTTACTTTTGCTATGACGAGATCTTCGTTCTGGGCAAGGCACAACTAACCGAACGACCGGGCGTTGGCGCATCCCTCCGGCACCGTTTCCCCTGTGTACTTGTTGACGAAATGCAGGACACGTCTGATCTTCAGAACGAATACCTCAGTACCATTTTTCCACGGGAAGATGGGGGCATCTGCGTGACACGAGTGGGCGATCCTAACCAGGCAATTTTCGACTCTGAAGCAAGCTCCAAAGGCAACGATTTCCCAGATGTCAAACAATCGCTGGACATCGCCAGCAGTTTTCGATTCGACGAATCAATCGCGCTGCTCGCTAATCCTTTTGCGTTTCATCCCGTCGCGCAGCGCCTTAGAGGGCTTCGCGCGAAGGGGAATGAGCAACGGCTACCTCATACCATTTTCGTTTTCCCGGATGGAGATTGCGGCGAGGTGCTCGATGCTTATGGTCGCCACGTACTGCAGCACCTTCCTATAGATCTGCTTCAGAAAGCGACCATCACTGCTCTAGGCTTTACGCACAAGGGCATAGACCCGGAAGACCAGGACGAGCATTACCCCAAAACAGTGGCGCATTACTGGGGGAAGTACGACCGCAACGCCGGTGGCTCAGGTTACAAGCCACCCACACTTGTGGAGCGACTACGTTTAGCCAGGCATCACCTTACTAAAGGGGAAACGGCGCATCAGGCGGTGGAGGAGATGGCTCGTGCGTTGATCCACCTGGCGAACCTGTCTGATCCTCGTATGAGGATCAAGCCTGGAGCGCGGCAGCACGTCCAGGTACAACAGCTATTGATCAAGCCTGATGATCTGCAACAGTACCAACACCTGGTAGTCGAGGTTTTGTTCAGCTCCGAAACGATCAGCCAGCGTCACTGGAAGGTACTGGGACATCGCTTCTCATCACTTGCGAAGGTACTCGCGGCTACCAACGAGCTATCGGAGGCTGGAAAGGACTATCTGGGTTGGGTAGAAGACGCTCAGGAGACTATCCAAGAGGAAACCGTCGCGCCGTCAATAAATACGTATCGATGCGTGCACGAGCAAAGAACGGTCGACATCAAGCTTGGCTCCGTTCATTCGGCTAAGGGCCAAACACATACCGCGACACTGGTTCTGGAAACGTATAACTATGGCCATGTACTCAACAGCCTGATGCCCTGGATGCTGGGGCAACAGTGTCATGGCGGCAAGTCTGTGAAGATTCGCCAGAGGAGGCGCCTTCTGGCGATGTATGTCGCCATGACCAGGCCAACACACCTGCTGTGTTTGGCGATTAGCAGGCGATCACTGGGAGAAGGTGAAGCGTTTGAGCAGAGTCGCCAGATGTTGATCGATCAAGGCTGGAACGTTCATCAGATAGTACCCAGAGACACCGTCGATAGTGTTGATCCAACTCCGTGAAAACTCGCGCTTTTGTTAGCCTCCGATAAGGTGGAAGTTATTCGTCTTGAATTTTTGGCACTCATCTCCTGCGCAACCTCAGAGACAATGAGAATGAATGCAAGCCCCTGTCTGCCACCCTATGTGGGCAAGACAACCGTTTATATAGATCAAAACGTACTGACCATGGCTGTCAAAGGCCACGACCCTGCATTCTTTACATCGTTACTTGACCGGTTTCAGGTCATCTACTCGGACGAGACGCTGCGTGAGATCAAGCGCAGCGGCCAGCCTGATAAATTCCTGGCAGCCCTCGACTTCCTGAACGCAATGCACTTCAGGTATCAGGTCAACGATAGCTTCGAGCCTACCGGGGAAATGATCCTCCATGAGGTTCCTCCCGTCCAAGCCTATGACAATTATCTCCAGGCGGAGCCGGTCTACGACATCATGTTGGCGGCAGCTCATCAAACCACACTCAAGCTCTACGGGGGCCGCAGCGACTCGACTTTCACCGAAATAGCCTCTGAGCAGATCGACGCGTTCGATGGCTTAATCAAAAGTCTGTCTGCCCCTCTTGCCCAACTCGACCATACCCACCCTCATCTGCGCGCGCCCATCGAGCAATACCTCAAAATCCTAAAGTCCCAGTACGAACAAGTTTCTGTGATGGCCGCCGCCGAGATGAGGAAACACATCAGCGATGAGAGAGATCAATCGGGAGTGAAAAATTACCGGGCCTCGGTTGGATTGGGTCCGAAGGAACTCAACAACATAAAGCCTCCCCGCGTCATTGAGAAAATATGGCAGGCCTATCAGGACCTTGATGGCTACCGCGATCGGGGCTACTCGATCGAAAACTTCCTCGGCATCGCCGCCACGCCTCTGTACAGCCGAGACATGCACGTGCATGAAAAAGTTACGGCCATTTACAACTTGCTGAACGTCATTGGCTACAAGACCGACAGCAAGCTCAAGCGTGGATCCAGATATGTTGCCGCCATCAGCGATGCTGCTCATGCGGCAATCGGATCCCGCGCTCACATCCTGCTCAGCGCAGACGAAGTTTTTGTGGACAAGGTCCGGACGATTTACGAGTTTCTTAGGGTGACCACCGAGGTGGGGCTTGTGTCTTTGGTCGACGGTAGAGTCCTAATAAAAAGCGAGTAGTAGGCCATCGAATACACGCCAGCGATAAGGCCCAGTCAACAGGCATTAACCAGTAAAGCGCCAATACATCTTGGGGGACAAACGGTCGCCTGAATGCTCTTCCTTCAAACTTACGCCTGTTGATCACGCCAGTACGCAGCCCGCAGAACAGACACACAAAGGCAAAAGCCCGGTCACTAACCGGGCTTTGCAGATCCCTCAAGGGGAGATAAAACTCAAGTGCCTCAGGGGCTAACGGCCAAACTCTACGAGCGGTTGGCGCACATGTCAACGCTTCGCGTCTGATACGAAGTAGTCAGGAGACATTTACCGTAATGTGTAGTCGTCAGAGCTGACGCAGCCCTGTCTAGCGCTCTAGGCAGACTACCATGCCGTAATTTGTAGTCGTTATGAAGACTATTGAGTCTGATTTATCGGGTGTTTCTCAAAGGTGCCATTACTGACTCTACGTCCAAACCGCTCATAAGGCAGTTGTGTGCTATTACTGACAGAGCCTCGAAAAGGTTGTCTCGCTGTCTTGCCAACGCTGCGTTTTCCGCTTGAAGACTTGCAATACGCTCTTCTAGACTCCTGCGCCGGCGGGCACCATCCGGATCCCTCCCGCTTTCTCTCATTTGAACAATACGGGCGGCCTCAATTCTTTCTCCACGGTCACCTCCTAGCGTAGCTCGGCTTGTCAGGCCCAACCGGCGCTGCACCTCCGGTCGGGAAATGGGAGCGATCTCCACTCCTGAGCTAATCATCTGGGCGAGGAGAGCGTCTATTGCTTCGTCAAGAGTGCCGCCCCTCAATGTCTGTCGTCGTGCCATAGTTGCCCCTAGTCATCTGATACCGAACTGTGTCGTTTGTCCGAGTCCACAACCGTGATTGGACGCCCGTTTGGAAACACGCGTTGCACACCTCCATTGGTATCGCGTGCAAGGACAGATTTTAAATTCTTGAGCTTGTTTTCCTGGTCTGCTAGCCATACATCGCTGCCTGCCTCCCCGGTGCCTGCGTCGCGCATGATGGATATTGCCTTCGTCAGATTCTTGGCTTGTTTTTCAAGGTTGACCCGCTCCGATGGAGTGCCCATCAGATGTAGATGCGAGCAGCCATTCCAGCATTGAAGATGCTTAGGGCAGGGGGCCTGGGAGAAATCGTGGATACAACCTCCGAAAGGGGTCACATGCAGCGCCGTGGCGTGTACGGTGAGGAATGCTTCCGCAGTTGTTGTACCTTTATCTGATAGCAAAGCATGGTAACTATCGGTCAAAGCGCCATGAATTCGCTTACCTCTTATGGCTGTATGTAGAAAGTCGAGGCGCTCGTGATAGCTATTGAACGCCAGAAACTCATGATGGGCAGCGGTGTTTTCTTCAATGCTCGTGTGTTGGTAATAAACATTCTGGTCGAGGCGTTTTCGCCCCAGAGCCAATGCTTGCTGAACATCGCTCATACCGGTCAAGTGGTAAATTGTGTTCCGCCAGTGTCTAGGTTGGTGGCTTGTTAGCCTAATCGGAGTTCCATCGGATTCGGTTAATGAACGACGCGAAAAAATGGACGTATATTTTTCATCGTCACCTAATGCGTGATTGATATCCCCGAGGGTGACCCGACGCGGGACCGCACGAAACACATTCGCCTCACGTCCACCGAAACGAAATTGGCCGTCGAAAGCGATCGCAAGCGTTTCGCTGGTTCTAAGTACGATACGAACTTGTCCCCCGACATTTTCTGTCAATGCCGCGTGCCCACGGATCCTCGGGACGATCAGTCGCTCAATCTCCCCGGCGACGTAACGTCGCTTTAACGACCTTCCTTGCTTTTCATCCGGTTCATCGTCAAATGGATGGACACCGTTGCGTGTGAGGAAAAGGTATAGATTTCTGCTTGCGCTTCTTGCTTCGCTAAAACCTAGCCAGTCCAAGACCTTTGCATCGGAGATCACTGACTGAGGGGGGTAGCTCCAAATACGTCCTGGGTGGAGTTCTTGCCAGGCGGCAATTTCTCGTTGTTCATTGGTTAGCGTTTTTAATCGCTCTACTGCGCGCCTGGCTAGAGGAATGTCGCTTTCAGCCAGCCAATGAACACGGGACTGAAATTGCTTTTCCGCGAAGTACCTAATCCCGCATTCGACCAGAGGCTTGCCATGTGCATCGACAACTACTTCTCCTGTCGTCCCTTTGATCGGCCTTTCGACCCAACAATCATAGGGTATTACGGCTACTTCGTTACCTCGTTGCCCAGTCGCTATCAATAAGTCGATCACTCGCAGCAAAATTTCTTCGCCGTCACTAAGTGGGTTGTTCGAACATAGTGCATATGCCTCCATCGCCTCACGAGAAGGTAATCTATCATCAGATTTACGCTGTTTTACCGCACGATCAGGGTCGTGCAATGAAATGTAATCGTGTCGGCGTTTTTCTGGTTTTGCATCATGCTCAAAGTGGATGGCGAACTCGGTTAATTGGAGATTATCAATCGTATTCGCTATTACTTGGAGGTGAGAGATCGCGTCGTAGATATTCTTGTAGCCGCTCTCACGGAGAAAGCCTACGACGCGGTCGAAATCGCCTCGCGTCAGGAGTGTGGGGTCGGATACACCGCGCTCAAACAGGGTGTTGTACAGCCGTCGAACAGCAATATTGTATGCAGCCACCATCGAAAACTTCAGGCTTCTGGTGCGTTGTAAATACACAATTAGAGCCTTGCTAAAGTCTTGGAAAGCAAAGGGGAGTGGGCCCTTCGGCGGTGCAGGATAACCTGTCTTTTCCAGGGCTTGTCGGTGCGTCTCAAACGTAAGTGCATGTTTGTTAACATCCCTTTGCGGCAACCAATTTCCGATACCCCAGAATGATTCCGCCCATGGTGTTGAAATCGGTAATGACCGAAAAATCGCTTGCTCCTGTGCAACAAAGCTTTCGAGGCTCAGCCTTGCCCTAGACAGCGTCATCTTCGGCACCCTCCGTGTGCTGCCGGCAGCGTTCGATCGTAGCGCTTACTGCCAGGATGGTTGTCTGATGCTGGGCGAGGGGCCGGTTGTGACTCAGATCACCGGCTTGTTCTGCCATATCAATGAACCGTTGGGCCTCCCGCTGGAGCGCATCCTTTACCTGCTCGTGGCGGCCGTCAGCAAAGGGGTGGAACTTCTTGCAGGTGTAGCACGCGTATATAGGGTTGTAGGGACAGTGGGTATGAACGGGCAGGGCGCATGCACCAATATCGCCTATGTATTGCGTATCAATGACGCCGCGGACGGCTGCTTCAGGAGTTGCATCGCGGCGTTGGACGATTTTCCCAGTTAATAAGCTGCGCATGATGCGTTGATAGGCCGGGCTCTTACCCAGTGCTTTCTCTTTGATCCGGGCAATGTTAGGGGTGGCCGTTACGTAAGCACGCGCTGCAACCGTGCTGTTGTGACCGAGCAGTTCGGCAATCATGTCTGCTGGAGTACCCTGATCCGCCAAGCCTTGCCCGAGGTGATGGCGCAACAACATGGATACCTGATTCGGCCTATCTATCCCAGCTTCACGCAGCTCGTATTTGAGGCCTGTACCGATTTCAATAACCGAGAGACGCCTTCCACAAGGATTGACAAATAATGGTTCACAGTCGCTACCAAAACGGCGTTGAATTTCTAAAACGTGGCGTGAGATTTTCTCACCCAGGCGGGTGGTTATCTTGCGGGGGCGCCGCTCAGGTCTGCGCTGGCCGACTTTTTTGGCCATGGGTAACCACAGGGTATAATACTTCTCGTGACCTGCGTTCTCAATAAACTCAAAGTCAGCAATGTCAAGTGAATGAAATTGAATCGACCGAGGTGCGAGTTCGAAACCCAAGTGAAGCACTATATTAAGCTGAACATCCTCCCAAGAGTCAGATTTAGGTTCTCGTTCAATGCGTTTGAGCAATCGAACTTCCTCGTCAAGTTCTAACCCAGACTGCGAGAGAAAAATTCGAGCATAGGGGTCAACCCGATCTGATTTTACCTCCTTGATTTTTAAATATGTAATTGGATCGAATCCATTAATTCCTCTATCCATTGCCCAGCGATAAAATCTGCGAAGCCCAATTAGGTTGTGCCTAACTTGTTTAAAGTCTTCTAATTTGGCAATAAAGTTTTGCTGACCCCAAGGAAAGTGTTGGGCGAGGTTGGTGCTTGATAAGTAGACAAGAAACCTAGCAAACATGAATGCTGTTTGGGGAGCATACTTCTCTAACGAATAAGCCATAAAGCCTTTGGCTATTTCAGTAAGCTCTGGAGCTAAGGCTAGCTCGACCCAATCAATTTTCAGCGCGACTCCACCGTCGTACCATGTCCACACCTTTAGCCGGGTATCGACGTAGCGTGGTTGGTCATTAGTGCGAGTTCGAATCGCAACGTGAGCGGGCCCCCTGAACACGTAAGCTGGCAAAGAGGAGGGCGGTGACGCGTGTTCTTGATCGGCTGATTTGGTCACGGCGAACCTCCTTAACTGTCAAGTCGGCTCCAGGCTGCCGAGGTGCGCTGGGCATTGTGGAGGTTGGCCGACTCGGCTAGATAACGACCTGCATAACGGCGTGGCATAGTCGAGGTCTCAGACCAACCGCAGACTCGCCGTAGTTCGTCCGTGGCCCGCTCGAGGTCATGCCCACGCTTTTCGACCAGGTAAGCCAAAAAGTGGTCTGCAAAGGTGTGGCGAAAGTCATGCGCAGAAAGTGTAGGCAACAATCCTGGATGAGCCAGCTCAATAGTCAGAAACAGCCGATCAAGAACGTTAGACAACGCGCGGATCGACAGCGGGCGGCCACGATCCGAGATGAACAAATAGTGATACAGCAATTTCATCGGTTTACCGTCACGCAGAGGGCGCCGGTCGCGCTGGATATAGCGCTCGTAGACCTCATACAACTGTGCGGAGATGCCTACGGTCCGCCCATGTGTTTTGAGCGCAGGCTCTTCAACGCGCGGGTCGCGGGGATCATTTTCGCGATCATTGATGCTGACATAGGCGTGCTGAGAACCTTTATTGATATCCGTGGTGTAGAGCTTCAGAAGCTCTCCGCGACGGATGCCGGTCTCCAAGAGCAATTCAATCATTAGCCAGTTACGCAGTTGCAAACGTTCCGGGAACGGATTCGCCGCAGCGCCAGGGCGAATCAGTGTGCGAACGATCTGTAGTTGTGTATCTGTCAGGCTGCGGTAACGAGTGCGATCGGGACGAGCATTGATGATATGGCTCTCAAAGCGTCGCTCAATGACGTCGGCAACATCGGCAAATACCACGTTGATGTCAGCCTGTGTGGCTGAATTCTGACGGACGCGCGGGATGTAACGGGTGACGCACCAAGACAAGTATTTTTTCAGCAGGCGCAGGTACTGGTCACGTGTTCGTGAACTGATCTGCTGACAAAGTACAGTGCCAGCTTTGCCGATTCGGGCGATCAGATTATCGGCATGACGGCCACTTTGGAGCCAAATAGCGTAACCGTCCAGCAAAGCCAGAATCGCTTCAAAGTCGCAGGCCAAGATGGTCTCATCGATATCCAGATCTCGGCTTTTGGCATAAGCGTAGAAAGCCTGGATCGCGCGCAGGTGCGCCGCAGCCGTGTTGTAAGCGCGGTGCCTGAGTTTGAGTTGGACGTAGATGAACGGAATGAGTATGGGCAACGGCGTCGCATCACCAGCTTGTACAAGCAGCGGTAGTCTTTGAATCGCCCCTAGTTTCGTAGACACCTCCAAGCCTTAAAATGAGGCCCATTAGGAGGTGCCATGAGCAACCAGCGTTATCCCGAAGAATTCAAAATCCAGGCGGTCAAGCAAGTGACCGAAAAGCAGCTTCCTGTCTCGGAGGTGGCTGCACGATTGGGTGTGTCTGTGCACAGCCTCTATGCCTGGGTTAAGCGCTACACCAAGCCTCAGGAACAGCGCGTTGAGGAGGATGATCAGAGCGCTGAGGTTCGTCGTCTACGTGCCGAGCTGAAACGGGTGACGGAGGAGCGAGACATCTTAAAAAAGGCCGCCGCGTACTTTGCCAAGGAGTGCGGCTGAAGTACGCCTTTATTAAGCAGCAAGCGGGTCATTACGCGATTCGACGGCTTTGCCTGACGCTCAAGGTTCATCCCAGCGGCTACTACGCGTGGCTATCAGAACCAAAATCTGCGCGAGCCAAGGACGATCAGCGACTGCTTGGATTGATCAAACACTCCTGGCTGGAAAGCGGTGGCGTTTATGGCTATCGAAAGATCCATGATGACCTGCGAGAGGTTGGTGAGAGCTGTGGCCGTCACCGGGTGGCTAGGTTGATGCGCCTTGAAGGTTTACGTTCTCAGACTGGGTATCGACGGAGGCCTGGAAAATACGGCGGTAAGCCAGCCGTTGCCTCACCGAACTTACTGAAGCGCCAATTCGATGTCAGAGAACCCAACAAAGTTTGGGTCACAGACATTACCTACATCCGAACATATGAAGGCTGGCTGTATTTGGCCGTGGTGCTCGATCTGTTTTCACGCCAGATCATTGGTTGGTCAATGAAGTCGCAGATGACCAGCGACGTAGCCATTGATGCACTGCTGATGGCGGTTTGGAGACGTAAGCCGAAGCAAGAGGTGATGATCCACTCGGATCAAGGCAGTCAGTACAGCAGCTCAGACTGGCGAAGCTTCTTGAAAGCTAACAACCTGGTAGCCAGCATGAGTCGTCGAGGTAATTGCCACGACAACGCTGTGGCGGAGAGCTTTTTCCAGTTGCTGAAGCGGGAACGGATCAAGCGTAAAATCTACACTACACGCCAGGATGCTCGAGATGATGTGTTCGATTACATCGAGATGTTTTACAACCCAAAACGACGCCACAGTTTCAACAATCAGCTGTCACCGGTAGAGTTTGAAAAGCGTTACGCAGCGAGCCTTGAGAGTGTCTAGAAAACCCGGGGCGATTCACTTTGACCTGAAGAGAACCTGCACTGAATCAGTTTCATCGAAAGCCACCTCATTCAAGGACTCGTCATGAACACTATGGACATGGCCCGTTGAGAGAGTAGGCGTCAAATACGAATTGGTCGAATCAGTGACTTACGTAGCTTATGAACATATCTGACATAGCACCTCGTTTAACATAATATACATTATGCGTACTAACATGTGCCACTCATGGCTATCCCTGCAGCTGCCTTTCACTCAAAACGGCCAGGCCGAATTTCTCTGAGGCGAGAAATTCGCCGTCGTGCACGTGGCCCCCCTTGTGGTTAACGCTTGTCCGGATAATCCACTATGGTTTCGTGCTGAAGGACCTTCCCGTTCACTTCCAGCGTTATCGTTTTGCGGATGCGTGTCCCACTGAATTGGCCTGAACACAGAATCGGCTTTTCACGCCGCAAGAGCCCGTCGGTAATTAGATTAACGCCTAGTGCTCCGCCCAAAAGTCCCATCAGGCCTGCAAGAAAACTCATGGATTGGGTTATCGTGTCGAAGACTGGTTCAAGCATGCTTTGGATGTCGGGCGGCTCTGCGCATGGGACATTGGTCTGTTTGGTTTTTTCACAAGCACGCGACCAACTTACCAGCGATGCAGCAACCGTATCCGCAGCTTTAAGCTGCTGGTCGTGCTTGAAATCGATGAACGCGTACCAGATATACGTGCCTGGCGCCACAGAAAAAACCACCATAAACGCGCCGTAAATCATATGCTTACGCGCTATATTGAGGGCACCGAAATTTTTCTCCGAACGGATTATCCTGTAGATAATCCCTGTCACGGCCACCCAGACCAGGAACGCGGCGACGTACTGCAGCCAAAAATCGTTTAGCTCAGTGTTGCTCCCTATGAAATTCATCCATTTATCCCTGATGTTTCCCACTATCGCTTCCACGCTCACTACGGCCCTCACATCCCAAGTTTTGAACATAACTCAACTAAATGACTATTTAGTTTAGTTATTATATGTGGCACCTGTCCTTACCCACCACAAAACGCTTCAATAACCACTCGCTGCCGTCATCGCACCACCTACAATCGCAATCCCTGAGCTGCTGCCCAAGCGTGTGGCCCCGGCTTCAATCATCTTCAATGCCGTCGGATAATCGCGCACGCCGCCGGATGCCTTCACCCCAACCCCGGTACCCACTGTTCTACGCATCAGTGCCACGTCTTCGACCGTAGCGCCGCTTCGACTGAACCCGGTGGACGTCTTGACGAAGGCCACACCCAGGTCACGGCAGATCTCGCAGGCTTGAACCTTCTGCTTGTCGTCCAGCAAGCAGGTTTCCAGGATGACCTTCAACGGCACGGCGCCGCAAGCCTGGAGGACCCGTGCGATGTCTTCGCGCACGGCGTCCAGCAGCCCGTCCTTCAACCAGCCGATATTGAGCACCATGTCGATCTCCCCTGCCCCGGCGGCAATCGCCCGTTGGGCTTCGAAAGCCTTGGTATCGCTCAATCCGGCGCCCAGTGGAAAGCCGACCACGGCGCAAATCACCACCCTGTCGTCGGTCAGGCACGAAGCGGCGTAAGGCACCTGCGCGGAATTGAGGCACACCGAATAAAAGCCATGCTCGCGGGCTTCCTCGCACAAGGTGCGGATCTGTGCATGGGAGGCGTCGGGCGCCAATAACGTGTGATCGATGTACTTGGCCAATGCGGCGGGTGGGAGACTGTTCATTTAATGGGCCCTTGCCTGTATGTTGCCAATGATTGTGAGGCGCTTGTTCCAGCACTCACATAATTTCGTTACAATATTAACAATTAATGTTACTTATTTAACACCAATAATCAAGCCCAGGAAGACTCGTGGACAGTAGAAAAGCCGAGCGATTGAAGCTTATTCAACAAGCGCTGCAGGACCAGAACGCCATCCACTTAAAGGAAATGGCCGCGCTGCTGGACGTTTCCGAGATGACCCTGCGCCGCGATCTCAACCACTTCAGCGATCACCTGCGGCTGCTGGGGGGCTATATCACCCGGCTCGGCAATGACAGCGGAGAGTACCGGGTAGCCGAGCAGGACACGCGCCACGTCGAGGAAAAACGCCGCATCGGCAAACTCGCCGCTTCGTTGATCCACGCCGGTGATACGGTATTTTTCGACTGTGGCACCACCTCGCCTTTTGTCGTTGATTTCATCCCCGATGCGCTGGAGTTCACGGCGGTCTGCAGCTCATTGAACGTGCTGCTCAAGCTGCAGAACAAAGCCAATTGCCACATCGTCTTGTGCGGCGGCACTTTTCACCGCAAGAACCAGGTCTTCGAGAGCAGCGCCGAAAGCAGCATCCTCG
Source organism: Pseudomonas orientalis (assembly GCF_002934065.1). Classification (NCBI taxonomy): domain Bacteria; kingdom Pseudomonadati; phylum Pseudomonadota; class Gammaproteobacteria; order Pseudomonadales; family Pseudomonadaceae; genus Pseudomonas; species Pseudomonas orientalis. The sequence continues at coordinate 2,909,385 of NZ_CP018049.1, forward strand.
ATAGCGTGCGCCTGACGTGGGCCTTTGTGACCGCCGCCGGCGTCAGCCAGGCGTTTGGCGTAACGTGCTTCAACTTCAATGAAGTCGAGGTCAAGCAAAAGGTCATGCGCCAGGCTCAGCAACGCGTATTGCTCGCCGATTTCAGTAAGTTCGACACAGTGCGCACCGCGCACTTCGCCGCGCTTGAGGATTTTCAGTACGTGGTCAGCGACAAGAAAATCCCCCGCAACTATAAGGACGTCATTCAGGCCAATGGCGCGCAATTGTTGGTTTAATCCAACAACCGCTGCCGTTCCTGCACACTCAAATACCCGGTACTGACACTGAATGAAGCGCTGGCTCCGGCCGCCAGCAGACGCACATGGCCTTTGGCTTTCTCGGCGTTGTAGCCCTCTGGCTCGCAGGTGGACGGCAACACGAACGCTGCCACTTGCTGATCCGGCGTGTGCAGGATCCAGCGTGCGGCATGCGCAAATTGCTCGGGACGGTAGCGGGTGTAGAACGCTGCACCGCTGGGATGATCCAGCAGAAAATGCGCCTGGCCCGTGGCGTCTGTGCCAACCTCGTCGAAGAAAAACACGATCTCGGGGTCGTACAATGCCGGCCGCTCCAGGCAGGCCAATTGCGCAGGCTGCTCGGCCAACTGCGCCATGTAGGCGCTCCATGCCGGCGTCGGCTTGACATGGTCCGGCACGCTGGTGCGCAGACGCTGGCGCTGCGTGCCCAATGGCTCGACAAAGCGGGCGCCGTCCACGTACGCGTAGTTCATGTGGGCCATGTACATCAGGTCCATGGGCTTGCCGGCCAGGTTCGTCACCTGCATGTCGATATCGAACACGGCCGAGTCGGCGCGCAGCGTCACGCTGGGGCTCGCTCGGTAGCGATCGCCGAACCCCTTGGCATATTCATACGAGCCTCCCAGGCGTAAAACGCCCTCGCCCACCTCCAACCAGGCCGTGTCCATGGGCGCGCAGGGCATTTCACCGTGCAAGGCGTGCGTGTCATCCGGCGCCGGGCAGCCGTTGCGCAGCAGGCCACTGTGAAACATGAAGCAGCCGTAAGTATCGATTACTGTGGGGCTGGGCCGAGGTTGCTCGAACAGGTTACTCATGGTCAAGTCGCAACCGTCGAACACGGCGGACCAGATCATCTGCCCTTGAAAAGGCAGGATCACCAGTCGCCCACGGCTATTGTTCAGGCTCACGGCCAGCACGCCGGACTGGTAGGCCCAGGCACTGACCTTGAAGGCCGACGATTGCAGGAGGATCCTCTCCTGCTCGGCAAACACCGCAGGGTACAGCGCGATACGTGTATTCATGAGGCCACCGCCCTGGTCGCGCCCACCGGTAAGGTGTCGGATTGGCGCATGCACTTGAGCGCATAAATCACAATCACAATGAAACACAGCAACGGCACGCTGTAAGCCAGTTGCATGTTGCCGCCGCTGGCGTCGGACAACAGGCCCTGGAAGATCGGGATCACCCCGCCGCCGACGATGCTCATCACCAGCAATGAACCGCCGACGCCGGTGTCTTCACCCAGGCCATCGATGGTCAGGCCGTAGATGGTCGGCCAGCAGGGGCCGAGGAAGATACTTACGCCAACCGCGGCATACACCGCCGAAATGTTCGGCACCAGAATGGTGTAGGCCAGCAGCACGATGCACAGCACCCCGTAGATCGCGAGTACCTTGGCGGGGTGCAGGCGCCGCATCAACAGGTTGGCGATCAGCTTGCCGACAAAGTAGGCGGCAAAAGTGGTCAGCAGAAACCACGAGGCGCTGCGTTCATTCATACCGCCCATTTGCATGGCCAGGCGAATGGTGAAGCTCCATACGCCAACCTGTGCGCCCACATAGAGAAACTGCGCCAATACGCCAAAGGTAAAGCGCGGATTACGCCACAGCCGCCCCAGGCTTTGACCCAGGCTGCCAGGCTTGCTGCCGGCGGGCTTGTTGCCCTTGCACGCAGGGAACCGCGTAATGGCGATCAGGATAAATATCAGCACCAGCACTGCAATCATCCACTTGTAGGGCAACAGCGTGGACTGGATCATTTGCAACTGCTGCACCGCTGCCTCGGAAGCGCTCATCCGAGCCAGCTGTTCAGTGGTGGCGTCGGTGTCCTTGAACATCACGAAACTGCCCACATACACCCCGGCCATGGCGCCGAACGGGTGAAAGGTCTGCGAAATATTCAAGCGCCGGGTCCCGGTTTCCCGGGGCCCCATCAGTGTCGAGTAGGTGTTGCAGGCGGTTTCCAGGAACGACAGGCCGGCGGCGATCACAAACAGCGCCAGCAGGAACATGCCGTACTTGGCCGTGGACGCGGCCGGGAAAAACAACAGGCAACCCAACATGTACAGCAACAGTCCGATCAGAATCGTGCTCTTGTAGCTGAAACGCCGAACCACCATCGCGGCCGGAATCGCCACAAAAAAGTAGCCCAGGTAAAACGCCGATTGCACGAAGGCCGTCTGGAAATCACTCAGCAAAAACGCTTTCTTGAAGTGGGCGATCAGCACGTCGTTCATGCTCGCGGCCGCCGCCCATAGGGCAAAGATGCTGCACAGCAGGATAAAGGCGAACCAGGGCGTGCGGTTCAGGTAGAAACCATCGGGTGTCTGTTGCAGCGCAGGTTTGTTCATTATTGTTCTCCGGGCTGGGGTGAGGGTGTCAGCGCTGTTGCTCAAAGCGATTGAACGTTTCACTGTCGGGATAGGAACTCTGCGTACCCAGCCCCATGACCGAGCAGGCGGAATACGCCACCGCCTGCTCCATGGCCTGACGAATATGGCGGTCGCGGTTCCAGTGGTGAATGAAACATCCGATAAAGGCATCCCCGGCACCGGTGGTATCGCGGGCTTCAACCCGTACCCCTGGCACCTGGAACTCGCCCTCCTCCCCCACGTACAGCGCCCCGTGCTCGCCGAGGGTCACGATCACGTGGCGGATGCCGCGGGTCACCAGGCTACGGGCGGCGGTCTGGGCCGATTGCGGCGAGTCCACAATGTGGCCGCTGATCAGCGCCAGTTCCGATTCGTTGGGGATCAGGAAGTCAAGGTGCGCCAGGTGCTCACGACTCAAACCGGCCAGGGCCGGTGCAGGGTTGAGGAGTACCGCGATACCGTGCCTGTGAGCGAATTCGATGGCGTGGTAGACCGTGTCAAGATTGATCTCCAACTGCAGCACAATCAGCGTGCATTCGCGAAGGTCGGCGGCAGCCGCCTCGATGTCCGCTGGCAGCAAATGCGCATTGGCACCCTTGACGATCAAAATGCTGTTGTGAGAGTCGGCTCGAACAAAAATCGGCGCGACGCCGCTGGAAACGCCAGGCACGCGCTGCACATAACGGGTGTCGATACCAAAGCGCTGGAAGTTGGCCACTGTGTTGTCGGCAAACATATCGTCGCCGACCTTGCTCAGCATCAGGACATCAGCCCCAAGCTTGGCGGCAGCCACCGCCTGGTTGGCCCCCTTGCCGCCGCAACCCATGGCAAAGCCAGGCGCTTCAAGGGTTTCGCCCTGAACCGGCATGCGGTCGATATAGGTAATCAAATCCACCATGTTGCTGCCGATGACTGCGATCTTACTCATTGCTATTCCACCTTGTTACGACCGGACGAGGCAGGCCATGCCGCTCTTGTTTTGTTATTTAAATAACATAAGGTGTGAATATTCAATCTTTTTTTTGCGCGAACGATTCAAAGCGTCGTACGAACAGGCACGGACGATGGTCGGGCATCAAGCGCCGGGACGCGACCTTGAGCCGTTGCTGAATGATCATTTCACGCAAAAAAAACCGGCTCACCAGGAGCCGGCCAGAAATATGCCTGCGTTAGAGTCTGAAACGATCCACGGACTGCGACAATTTGCCGGCCAAGCCGGCCAATTCATCGGTGGTCGAGGCGGTATCACCAATAACGCGGCTGTTGCTTTGCGACATGCCGGCGATCATCTCCACCTGATGGGCAATTTCGTTGCTGGCCAGGCTCTGTTCACTGATGGTGCGGGAGATATCATTCACCAGCTCAGTGGTATTGAGCGTGGCCTGGAGGATCTCGCGGATCGCGCGTTCCACGTCGGCCGTGACGGCCATGCCCTTGTCCACTTGAGCAACGCCCTCCTCCATGCTGGTCACGGCTTCACGAGTGTTCTGCTGGATACGCCCGACCATGCTGGCGATTTCCTGGGTCGATGCGCTGGTGCGTCCCGCCAGGCTGCGTACTTCATCGGCGACCACCGCAAAGCCGCGGCCTTGCTCACCGGCGCGGGCGGCTTCGATGGCGGCGTTGAGGGCCAGCAAGTTGGTCTGGTCGGCGATGCCCTTGATCACCTGGATTATGCTGAAGATTGCTTCGGACTCTTTGTCCAGGGTGCGGATCACTTGGGCCGATTGCTGGGCCGAGCGTGCGATGCCGTCCATATCGCTGACCACCTGATGAATGATCCGTCCGCCGTCCTTGGCCAGGGTTTCAGCCTGGTTGGCCATGTCCAGCGCGTGCCCGGCATGACGGGTGATTTCTTCGATGCTGGCGGTCATTTCACTCGCGGCGGCGGCCATGGTGCTGGCGGCCTCGCTTTGCTGCTGGCTGCTGCCCGCCACCTCATGACAGCCCTGGCTCAGGCGTTCGCTTACACCGTTGACGTCATGGGCATTGCTGCGCACCACGTCGATCATGCCGCGCAAATCGCGCTGCATGGTGGCGAGGCTGCGAATCAGCGTACTGGCTTCGTCCTGGTTGCGCGGCTCGACAATCGGTTCGCTCAAGTTGCCGTGGGCGATGCTGTCGGCAATGCGGCTGGCGGTGCGCAATGGTCCCATGATGCTCAGGATCACCCAGCGTCCCTGGGCCAGCAGCAGCAAAAGGCTGGCGCCCAGGACCACGCCCAGGATCCAGTTGGCGTTACTGATGGCTTGCCGGGTGCCGCTGCTGGTGTGCAGGGTATTGGTCTCGATCAGTTCACTCAGCGCGGCCATTTGGTCCTCCAACTGGCTGAACGCCGCATTGAAGGTCCCAAGCTCCCCACGCGCGGCCTCGGGATCGGCCAGAGCCAGCGCGACGATGCGCTCGCCGGCGCTTACGTAGGTTTCCAGGCTGGGTTTGATTTTTTCCAGGCTGGCCTTGATGGAGTCGTCCAACGGCAGCTTGAAATTATCTGCCAGCATCTGCCGGAAGTGCTCGGCATGCTCCTTGAGCGAGGCACTGACGTCGGCCGGCGTGCTGGTGCTTTTGCCCAACCCCACCAGCATGGCGGACAACACATCGGCACGCAGGGCGTCGTGCATCATGTCGGCTTCCATATGGTTGCGCAGCACCGTCATGCTGACTTCATTGTCCTGCACCGCAGCACCCATTCGGGAGTTTCCCAGGTAGCCGGCCAAACTCATGATCAAGGCGGTGAGCAGCCCGGTCGCAATCAACAGCATCAAGCGTAGTTTGATCGTCATCTGGTATCCCCGTACCTGGACCGCCGGTTGGGAAACCAACCGTTCGAGCGCGTCATTAGTACCGTTATCGGCACCGCCACCCGTTAGTGAAGCCTAAGTTTGCGGATCTGCGCGAATCCCTTAAGCTGGGCGTCTTTTTTTGCTCTGCCCGGATCTGTCCATGCCTCGTACCATCGCCCGCCTCGCCCTGCTGTTGGGCTTGATCACCGCCGTCGGACCGTTTGCCATCGACAGTTACCTGCCGGCGCTGCCGACCCTTGGCGCCAGTCTCAACGCGTCGCCGGCCGCCGTGCAGATGAGCCTGACCGTGTTCTTCATGATCATCGGCATATGCCAGCTGTTCTACGGCCCGATCAGCGATGTCTTTGGGCGTAAATTGCCGATCTATGCAGGGTTGGTGATCTTTACCGTGGGCAGCATCGGCTGTGCGTTGGCCCCCAGCATCGAAGTGCTGATCGGCTTTCGCGCGGTGCAGGCCTTTGGCGCATGCGCGGGGATGGTGATTCCACGGGCGATTGTCCGCGACCTGTACACCGGCCATGAAGCGGCGCGCTTGATGGCCTTGTTGATGCTGGTGATGAGCGTTTCGCCGATCCTTGCGCCATTGGCCGGCAGCCTGGTGATTTCGCTGTGGAGCTGGCGCGAGGTATTTGCCGCGTTGGCGGTGGTGGCGCTGCTGTGTCTGGTGATGACGATCGTGCAACTGCCGGAAACCCATCCGGCGGAGCGGCGTCTGGGCAAGACCCTGGGCAGTGCATTCGGCAGCTACGGCGCCCTCCTCCGTGATCCGGTGTTCACCGGGTTGTCGGTAGTTAGCGGCTTTGGCCTGGCCACGTTCTTCGTGTTTATCGGCAGCGCGCCCTTCGTGTACATCGAATACTTCGGCCTGACACCGACGCAATTCAGCCTGTGCTTTGCAGTGAATGCGGCGTCATTCTTTGCCATGAGCCAACTGACGGCACGCCTGAGTGCGCGCTTTGGCCTGCCACCGCTGATTCGCTGGTCGGTGGTTGCCGTGGCGGCCGTGATGGCGCTGCTGGCGGCCACGACACTGTGGGGCAATCACATGGTCTTGATGATGACCCTGCTGTTTATCGGCTTCGGTTTTCTCGGCCTGTTATTACCCGCCGCCGGCGTGTTGTCGCTGGAAGACCATGGCGCGGTGGCAGGTTCGGCATCGGCCCTGCTGGGCGCGATTCAGATGGTCACCGCCGCTGTCTCCATGACCCTGGTGGGCCTGTTTGCCGACCATACGCCCGCGCCGATGCTGGTGGGCATCGCGCTGTGCGCGACCGCCGCCATGCTTACCGTGCTGTGGACGCTGCGCCGCTTGCCGCCGCACCTGGCGAGCGTCTGATCGCCGCGTCACGCCTACAAATCAAAGCGGTCCACCGCCCGCCGCCGCTCGTTGTCGTCACGTACGTCATAGCTGGCGGTGGTCTGGATATTGGTGTGATGGGCCAGCTTTTGCGCAATCGACAGGTCATGTTCCTCGATCACCCGCGTGATGAATGAGCGACGGAAGTCATGGGGCATGATCTTTACGCCCACTTGGTCCCCACGCTGGCGGGCGATGTAGTAAATCGCGTGCTTGGTGATACGTTCCCGGGTGATATGACTGCCGCGTCGAATGCGGTTGAACAGGAACGCGTCGTCCTCTTCGCCTTCCTTGAGTTGCCCGCGACGGAACTCCAGCCAGGCCTGCAGCTTGGCGAATGCCCAGTCCGGCGCGTATTTGACCAGCTCTTTGTTGCCCTTGCCGATCACGCGCAAGCTGCGTTGCGCAAAATCGACCTGCGCCAGGTCAAGGTTGACCGACTCCGATTTGCGCATGCCCGAGCCGTACAGCATGCCGATGACGGCGGCGTCGCGCAGGCCCTGGGGGCGTGGGTCGGCGGCGCAGACTTCCATCATTTCGCGGATCAACGTGCGGCGCAGGTTGCGTCCCTGCCCCAGGCGGGTGCCGGACGCGGCCTTGACCGAACGCATCTTCAACAGATGTTCCTGGCTGATCAGGCTCATCCGCCACGCTTCATTCATCACCCCGCGCACGGCATTCACATACAGGGACGAGGTGTTCGGCGCATAACCGTCCTCGCGCAACGCGGCGACCAGGGCAATCACCTGTTCGGGTTGCAGCAGGTGCCAGTCGATGTCGTCCAGGTTGACGTCTTCGAAGCCCAGACGGTCGGCGGCGTCCTGCAGCACGTAACGCATGGTCAGTTGGCTGGAGGGTGCAAGACGGGTGAGATAGAGGGTCAGAGGGTTGCGAATGGACTCAGTCAAGGTAGATCAGCCTTTGGATTAAATATCACGAGCAATCCATTGATTAATCTTGATATTTATTGAATTGGCGAGTACCGAGTCTAGCGCAGTTTCGGCCGTGCCATCAAATCAGGGCGCCACATCCTCTTCCTCGGCGGAGGGCTGAGGTTGAGTCTGGGATTGGCCCCAATCGGCGTCCTGTTTCTGCATCAGTGCGAACCAGTGCCGGCGCATGAAGGTCAGGTAACTGTCCGGCGCCTTGGCAAAATCCTTCTCGTCACCGTAGCAGCCAGGCAACGGCAACTCCGTGCCCTGCTCCTTGTACTGGCTGACCAAAGCCTGCTGCGCGGCCACGCTGCAATCGGTCGGCAACGGCATGCCGCGCAAGGCACCGGCATCCTCGTCCCACCAGGCTGCGCCGTAGCGGTCGACGCCGCGCAGGCGATACTTCTCTGACTTGCCGACATGCATGATCAGCTTGAATTCATTCGGGCTGACATCGCTGGTGCAGGTGCGCGAGTAGCCAACAGTCGCCTGGGTATTGCCGTCACCCAGCAGGTCGGTGACCTGGGTGGCCGCCTTGTCAAAGTGCAGGCCGGCGTCGAACTGGCACTGGCGCACGTCGTCGTAGAGCATCCATACGCGCTTGGGATGCTCGCCCGTCAGCAGATACTGGGCTGCGTAGACAAAGGCCGACTGGGTGCCATCGTCGTCCCGCTCGCCGACCTGTTCGGCCAGCACCAGCAGGTTCTTGCCTTGACGGTCGTCCCAGGTATAGGCGGCGACTTGCTTGCCGCGCACCTCAACCCCCTCGGGTACCTGATCAAGGTTCGCCAGTGTCACGGCCTCGTCGGCCCGCACCGTCGTGACACAGGCCACGCACACCAACAACCCCATCAACACCGGCCGTAACTGGCCGCGTAAAAGCTGCACGCTATTCATCCGAGTACCCTGGCAAGAGATGGCTTACTTTACCGGCACTTGAAGGGCAATGCAGAGAAGTTTGTTGAATGGATGCACGGGAGCCGTCGATGTGAACCAAATACCCGGCGGCCCGCTCCTATCCACCTGAAAATTACAAGGTTTAACACCTTGGCGACATAGCTGAACCCTGGCTGTCTACCTGTCAAATAAACGAGTTTTTCATCCGCCTTTCATATTCGTTGAACATTTTTGCGCTTAACCTTGTAGGCAACACTTCAGAGCAATCCGGGGTTAATCGACTAAGCTGTTGATTCCGCTTTATCTTTAGCGCCGTTTTGTACTCTGCGGGCTGTAATTTTGCCCAATAATCGCTGCTGTTTTCGCGCTCCAAGTTGCTTCAGCCGAGGTCATGAATCTTTGAAACCCTACCCTATTCATTGCGTATCGATCGTTATCCCGGTCTATAACGAACAAGAGAGTCTGCCCGAATTGCTGCGGCGCACCACGGCAGCCTGCAAACAGCTGGCCTACGAATACGAAATCATCCTGGTGGATGACGGTAGCCGCGACGATTCGGCGCAGTTGCTCGAAGACGCCGCCGCTGAAGATGGCAGCAACGTGGTCGCGGTGATCCTCAACCGCAACTATGGCCAGCATGCCGCAATCATGGCCGGTTTCGAACAATGCCGCGGCGAAGTGGTGATTACCCTCGATGCCGACCTGCAAAACCCGCCGGAAGAAATCCCGCGCCTGGTGGAACAGGCCGCCCTGGGCTACGACGTGGTCGCCACGGTGCGCAACAATCGCCAGGATTCCGCCTTCCGCCGCTGGCCTTCGCGCCTGATCAACCTGGCCGTGCAGCGCTCCACCGGCGTGGCCATGACTGACTACGGCTGCATGCTGCGCGCCTACCGCCGCACCATTGTCGACGCGATGCTTGCGTGCCGCGAGCGCAGCACCTTTATTCCGATCCTGGCCAACGGCTTTGCCCGTCACACCACGGAAATCCTGGTGCACCACGCCGAGCGCGAACACGGCGAATCCAAATACAGCGCCATGCGCCTGATCAGCCTGATGTTCGACCTGCTCACCTGCATGACCACCACGCCGTTGCGCCTGCTGTCCATCGTCGGTTTCAGTCTGGCGGCGTTGGGCGTGCTGTTTGCCTTTGCGCTGATCGTCATGCGCCTGGCCTTCGGTGCCGATTGGGCGGGCGACGGCCTGTTTGTGCTGTTCGCCGTGCTCTTCGTGTTCACCGGTGGCCAGTTCATCGGCATGGGCCTGCTGGGCGAATACCTGGGCCGCATGTACAGCGATGTACGCGCCCGCCCGCGTTTCTTCATTGAAAAAGTGCTGCGCAACCAACCGGCAGCACCGGCTCCCGTGGTCGTCGTTGATGGCCTGGTGTCTTCCCATACTTCTACTTCTTCTTCCGATCAGGTCCAGTCATGAGTTCAAAAGCCGTTGTCTTCGCCTACCACGATATTGGCTGTGCCGGTATTGAAGCCCTGCTCGAAGCGGGTTACGACATCGCCGCGGTGTTCACCCATGCCGATGACCCCAAGGAAAACACTTTCTACGGCTCGGTCGCCCAGCTGTGTGCCCGCAACGGTATCCCGGTGCACGCCCCGGAAGACGCCAACCACCCGCTGTGGGTCGAGCGCATTGCCAAGCTGAACCCGGATTTCATCTTCTCTTTCTACTACCGCAACCTGTTGAGCGAGCCCCTGCTGGCCACCGCCCGCCACGGCGCGTTCAACCTGCATGGTTCGCTGCTGCCCAAATACCGTGGCCGTGCACCGGCCAACTGGGTGCTGGTCAACGGTGAAACCGAAACCGGCGTGACCCTGCACCGCATGGTCAAGCGTGCCGATGCCGGTGCGATCCTGGCCCAGCAGAAAGTCAGCATCGAGCGCAGCGACACCGGCCTGAGCCTGCACGCCAAACTGCGTGATGCCGCCAGCAACCTGCTGCGCGACGCCCTGCCGCAACTGGCGCTGGGCAAACTGAGCGAAACCGTCCAGGACGAAAGCCAGGCCACCTGCTTTGGTCGCCGTACCGCCGCCGATGGCAAGATCGACTGGAAAAACCCCGCCGAACAACTGTTCAACCTGGTCCGCGCCGTGACGCAGCCTTACCCCGGCGCCTTTTGCGCGGTCGGCGAGCACAAACTCATCGTATGGCAGGCCGAGGTGGTCAAAGGCAACGAAGGTTTGGCGCCGGGCCGCGTGATCAGCGTCAACCCGCTGCGCGTCGCCTGTGGTGAAGACTCGCTGGTGGTCAAGTTCGGCCAGCGCAACGACAACGGTCTGTACCTGGCCGGCCCTTCCCTGGCCGATGAACTGGGCCTGGTGGACGGTTCCGTGCTGCGCGGCGCCGAGTCGGGCCGCAAGCCACGCCGCACCCGTGTGTTGATCCTGGGGGTGAACGGCTTTATCGGTAATCACCTGTCCGAGCGCCTGCTGCGCGACGACCGTTACGAAGTCTACGGCCTGGACATCGGCTCCGACGCCATCGAGCGCCTGCGCAGCCACCCCAACTTCCATTACGTGGAAGGTGATATCAGCATCCACACCGAGTGGATCGAGTACCACATCAAGAAATGCGACGTGGTGTTGCCACTGGTAGCCATCGCTACGCCGATCGAATACACCCGCAACCCGCTGCGCGTGTTCGAGCTGGACTTCGAAGAAAACCTCAAGCTGGTGCGTTACTGCGTCAAGTACAACAAGCGCGTGATCTTCCCGTCGACCTCCGAAGTCTATGGCATGTGCCAGGACCAGTACTTCGACGAAGACACCTCCAACCTGGTCGTCGGCCCGGTCAACAAGCAACGCTGGATCTACTCGGTCTCCAAGCAGCTGCTCGACCGTGTGATCTGGGCCTACGGCGACAAGGGCCTGAAATTCACCCTGTTCCGTCCGTTCAACTGGATGGGCCCGCGCCTTGATCGTCTGGACTCGGCGCGTATCGGCAGCTCCCGTGCCATCACCCAGTTGATCCTGAACCTGGTGGAAGGCACGCCGATCCGCCTGTTCGACGGGGGTGAGCAGAAGCGTTGCTTCACCGACATCGCCGACGGCATCGAAGCCCTGGCGCGCATCATCGATAACGAAAACGGTGTCTGCGACGGCCAGATCATCAACATCGGCAACCCGGAAAACGAAGCCAGCATCCGCCAGTTGGGCGAGGAGCTGCTGCGTCAGTTCGAAGCCCACCCGCTGCGCCACAACTTTCCACCGTTCGCCGGTTTCCGCGATGTGGAAAGCAAGGCGTTCTACGGCACCGGTTACCAGGACGTGGCCCACCGCAAGCCAAGCATCGAAAACGCCAAGCGCCTGCTGAACTGGGAACCGAGCGTGGAAATGAGCGAGACCATCGGTAACACGCTGGATTTCTTCCTGCGGGAAGCCATGCTTGAAATAGCGGATAAAAAATAATGCAGGCAGGTCTTCGCATCGACGTCGACACCTACCGTGGCACCCGTGAAGGTGTGCCGCGGCTGCTCGAGTCCCTGGACGAGGCCGGGATCAAGGCGACGTTTTTCTTCAGCGTCGGGCCGGACAACATGGGTCGCCACTTGTGGCGCCTGATCCGCCCGCAGTTCCTGTGGAAAATGCTCCGTTCCAATGCCGCCGGCCTGTATGGCTGGGACATTTTGCTGGCCGGCACCGCCTGGCCGGGCAAACCGATTGGCCGCGACCTGGGGCATCTGATGCGCCAGGCCAAGGCCGCCGGGCATGAAGTCGGCCTGCACGCCTGGGATCACCACGGCTGGCAGGCCAATACCGGGCGTTGGAGCGACGCACAACTGATCGAGCAGATTCGACGTGGCGTGGACACCCTGAGCGACATCCTCGGTGAACGTATCGACTGTTCAGCGGCCGCCGGTTGGCGCGCCGATGAGCGCGTGGTGCAAGCCAAACAAGCCTTCAATTTTCGCTACAACAGCGATTGCCGGGGCACCAGCCTGTTTCGACCGACCCTGGCCGATGGCAGCGCGGGCACCCCACAAATTCCGGTAGACCTGCCGACCTTCGACGAAGTCGTCGGGCCGGTGGTGGCTGCCAAGGACTTCAACCGTTTCATCCTGGACCGGTTCAGCGCATCGAAGCTGAACGTCTACACGATCCACGCGGAAGTAGAAGGGATTCTGATGGCCAATGATTTTCGCCTGTTGCTTGCCCAGGCAGCGCAGCGCGGCATCGATTTCAAGCCTCTGGGCGACTTGTTGCCTGCGGATGTGACCACCCTGCCCCAGCAACAGCTGATGCGCGGCGCATTGAGCGGCCGCGAGGGTTGGCTCGGAGTGCAGCAGGCATGATCCGCCGCTGGGCATTGCCCCTGCTCCTGTTGGCGTTCGGGGTGGTTTACCTGTTACCGCTGGCGACCCACGGGCTGTGGATTCCCGATGAAACCCGCTATGCGCAGATCAGCCAGGAAATGCTGCTGACCGGCAAGTGGGCCGCGCCGCACTTCATGGGCATTCGCTACTTCGAAAAACCCGCCGCCGGCTACTGGATGATCGCGCTGGGCCAGGCGATCTTCGGGCAGAACCTGTTCGGTGTGCGTTTTGCCTCGGCCTTGAGCACCGGGTTGAGCATTCTGCTGGTTTATCTGGTGTCACGCCGCTTGTGGAACGACCCGCAGAAAAGCCTGGTGAGCTGCGTGCTCTATATGAGTTTCGTCAGCGTGGCGATGCTCGGCGGCTACGCCAACCTGGACCCGCAATTCACCTTTTGGGTCAACCTGACAGGCGCTGCCTTGTGGTTCTGCTTCGACAGCACTACCCGCCGTGCTCGACTGTGGTCCTGGGCCTTGCTGGGCCTGGCCTGCGGCATGGGCTTCATGACCAAGGGCTTCCTGGCGTGGTTGCTGCCGGTGCTGATCGCCCTGCCCTACGCCCTCTGGCAGAAACGTTCGGTTGAATTGTTCAAGTTCGGGCCGGTGGCGGTGGCGGCGGCGATCCTGATCAGCTTGCCCTGGGCACTGGCCGTGCACCTGCAAGAGCCGGATTACTGGCACTTCTTCTTCTGGCATGAGCATATCCAGCGCTTTGCCGGTGAGGATGCCCAGCATGCCGAACCGTTCTGGTACTACTTGCCATTGCTGGTCGCCTTCACGTTGCCGTGGGTCGCCCTGCTGCCGTCCACGCTCAAGCAGGCATGGTCGGACAAGCGCCTGCCGAAAACCGCGCTCCTGCTGCTGTGGCTGTTGATGCCCCTGGCCTTCTTCAGCCTGGCCAAGGGTAAGCTGCCCTCCTACATCATGCCGTGCCTGTTGCCCCTGGCATTGCTGATGGGGTCGACCCTGAGTGACAAGCTCGCTCAAGGCCGTGGCCGTGTATTGCGCATTAACGGTTGGTTGAACCTGGCGATCGGTGTGCTCGTGCTGTTGGCGCTCATCTGGTTCCAATGGAAAAAGCCGCTGTACGAACCCGGTGAGGAAACCCTGAGCCTGGTACTGGTATTTATCGGCGTGTTCGGCTGGATCCTGGCCAACCTGCTGCAGGCGTTACGCCCGGTGAAACTGTGGGCCGCGCCGCTGATCGGCAGTGGTTTGCTGGTGGTCTTGTTGCCCGCCGCCCTGCCCCATTCGGTGGTTTATAACAAGACGCCGGACCAGTTCATCATCGATCACGCCGAAGAACTCAAGCCCTCCGTTGCGCTGCTGAGCAACGACCTGGGTGCGTCCGCAGCGCTGGCCTGGCGGCTGAAACGGCCCGACATCACCCTCTACAACACCTCCGGCGAGGTGAAATACGGGCTGGCCTACGCCGATACCGCCCAGCGCCTGGTTGACCGCAATCAAATCCAGGCCTGGATGGCGCAAACCCGCCGCAGCGGTGCGGTGGGCGTGGTGATGCGCGTCAACAGCCAGGGCGAGAAGGAAGAACTCGCACTGCTGCCTCCGGACGGCCAGCGGTATGCCCAAGGCAATATCGTGATTCTGATTTTCCCGCAGGTCGCGCCATGATCACCTTGCTTCTATTGCTCACTGCCTGCCTGCTCACCTGCATGGGCCAGGTATCGCAGAAGTTTGCCGTGGAAAGCTGGCGTGACGTGCCCGACGGTTGGGCGCTGAAGTTGCGCTCACCCTGGTTGTGGTCGGCGCTGGTGTGCCTGGGCCTTGGCTTGCTGGTGTGGTTGCTGGTGCTGCAGCGTCTGGAAGTGGGCATTGCCTACCCGATGCTCAGCCTGAATTTTGTGCTGGTCACGCTGATGGCACGCTTTGTGTTTGCCGAGCCCATCGATGGCCGCCACTGGCTGGGCGTGGTGCTGGTCATTGCCGGTGTGGTGTTGTTGGGGCGTCAGGTATGAGCCGGACACGCGGTTTCGCCCTGGCCCTGGGCAGCGTCGGCCTGGTCAGCGCCGCCCAATTGGGCATGCGCTGGAGCATGACGCGTCTGCCGCTGCCGGATCGGTGGCTGGATGCCTTGAGCAGCGCCAGCATCGACCTGAACGCCCTGGGCGTGGTGATCCTGGCGATCATCGCCTATGCGCTGTCGATGCTCTGCTGGCTCGGCGCGCTGAAGCACTTGCCCCTCGGGCGTGCGTATTCGCTGCTCAGCATCAGCTATGCGCTGGTGTACCTGCTGGCGGCCAGCCTGCCGGTCTTCAACGAACACTTTTCGCTTTCGAAAACCCTGGGGGTGGCGTTGGTCATCCTCGGCGTACTGGTTATCAACTCTCGTCGTGCTAGCACCTCAAGTCCCAGGAATACCCCATGAAAATCAGTGTATTTGGTAGTGGTTACGTCGGCCTGGTACAGGCCACGGTATTAGCCGAAGTCGGTCACGATGTTATTTGCATGGACGTTGACCAGCGCAAGGTCGAGTCGCTGCAGAAGGGCCACGTGACCATCTTCGAGCCGGGCCTGGCGGCCATGGTCAAGGAAAACCTGGAAAGCGGACGCCTGCATTTCACCTACGACGAAAAACTTGCAGTCGAGCACGGTGAAGTGTTGTTCATTGCGGTGGGCACGCCGTCGGATGAAGACGGTTCGGCCGACCTCAAATACGTGCTGTCGGTGGGTGATGCAGTCGCCCGCCATCGCGTGGCGCCGGTGATCCTGGTGGAGAAATCCACCGTGCCCGTGGGCACCGGCGACACCCTGCGCGACCATATGCGCAAGAATCTGCGCGCCGCCGGCCGTGAGCTGCAATTCGATATCGTCTCCAACCCGGAATTTCTCAAGGAAGGCTCGGCCGTGGCCGACTGTCGCCGCCCGGACCGCATCATCATCGGCTGCGAGCGTGAAGAAGTACGCGAGGTGATGCGCGACCTGTACGCGCCGTTCAACCGCAACCATGACCGTATCATTTTCATGGACGTACGCAGCGCCGAACTGACCAAGTACGCCGCCAACTGCATGCTTGCCACCAAGATCAGCTTCATCAACCAGATCGCCGAGCTGGCCGAACACCTGGGCGCCGACATCGAAGCCGTACGCCTGGGGATTGGTGCCGACTCGCGCATCGGCTACCACTTCATTTACCCGGGTTGCGGCTATGGCGGCTCGTGCTTTCCCAAAGACATGCGCGCCCTGATCCACAGCGCCAAACAAGCCAACTGTTCCAGCGATCTGCTCGAAGCCGTGGAAGCGATCAACCAGCGTCAGAAAGGCAAGTTGTTCGAGCGCATCAACGCGTTCTTCAAGGGTGACCTGCGCGGCAAGACCTTCGCCTTGTGGGGCCTGGCCTTCAAGCCCAATACCGACGACATGCGCGACGCGCCGAGCCGCGTGCTGATGGAAGCGCTCTGGGAGGCTGGCGCCAATGTACGTGCATTCGACCCTGAAGCCATGCAGGAAACCCAGCGCATCTATGGCGACGACCCCAGGTTGATGCTGATGGGCACGCCGGAGTCCACCCTGGGCGGCGCCGATGCGCTGATCGTCTGCACTGAGTGGCAGCAATTCAAGGCGCCGGACTTCGACCTGATCCATCAGCGCCTGAAAACCCCGGTGATCTTTGACGGGCGCAACCTGTACGACGGCGAGCGCCTCACGCGTAAAGGCTTCAAGTACTTTCCGATCGGTCGTGGCGACTCGTGCGAGTTGCCGATCCCTCAGCAAAACTGGGTGCCACAGGCCAAGGCAGGCTGATACGTGAACAAGGCTCACCCGCCCCAGCTCAACCCGACGATCCGTCTACAGTCACTGGGTCTGGGGTTCCTGGCACTGCTGTTGTTCATCGCCGGCAACTGGCACCAGGCGATTATCGGTTTCGACTCGCGCTTCGTGGTGTTTGCCCAGGAGATGCTGCGCCATGGGCCGAGCTTCTTTCCCACCACCTACGGCCAGCCGTATGCGGACTACCTGGCCACCTCGACCCTGCTGACCTGGCTGTTGTCCCTGCCATTGGGCCAGGTCACCAGCCTCACCGCCTGGCTGCCCAGCGCCGTCGCCTCGGCGTGCATCGTGGTGCTGGTGTATCGACTCACCGCGCCCTATTCCCTGCGCTGGGGCCTGCTGAGCGTCGCCATGTTGCTGCTCAGCAGCACCTTTATCAGCGAAACCCGGGCCGTCTCTCTGGACCAGATGCTGGCGGCCGTGACCCTGGCGGTGTTTTACCTGGGTTATGCCCGTGATCATTGCTCTGCGGCCAAACGCCTGCACTGGGTGTTTGCGCTGTTGATGCTCGGGTTTGCGATTCGCGGGCCGATTGGCCTGGTAATCCCTACCGGGGTGCTATGCAGCTACTACCTGATCAACCGTCAATGGCGGCAATTGTTCAGCTTCGGGCTGTTGGCGCTGGCGTTACTGGCGGCGTGTATCGGCCTGTTGCTGCTGCTGGCCAAGCTCAGCGGTGGCGAGGACTTCATGCATGACGTGATTCGCATGCAGTTTCTCGGGCGCATGGATGGCAGCGAAGGCTCCGGCGGCGTGCTGTATTACTTCACCAGCTCCCTGGGCAACTACGCGCTGGCCTACCCGGTGGCGCTTCTGGTGTTGCTGGC
Organism: Pseudomonas orientalis; assembly: GCF_002934065.1. Taxonomy (NCBI): domain Bacteria; kingdom Pseudomonadati; phylum Pseudomonadota; class Gammaproteobacteria; order Pseudomonadales; family Pseudomonadaceae; genus Pseudomonas; species Pseudomonas orientalis. The sequence continues at coordinate 2,926,984 of NZ_CP018049.1, forward strand.
CGTAGTGAGCCGCGGCCGCCAAGCACCAGACCCGGCATTGAAACTGGTGCTGTACTGCGCGGCAGCGGGCGCATTGGTGATGCTGGGCTTGTCGGTGCCCCAGGCAAAAAAGGCGCGTTATATCCTGCCGATGCTGCCGATGGCCGCGATCATTGCCGCGTATCCGTTCCAAGTTGTCCAGGGCCGTCTGTTCAGCGGGTTACGTGGCTTGATGCTGGTGCTGTGGACGCTGGCACCCGCGCTGTTGTCGGTCGGGCTGATCGCGGCGCGCCGGCGTTACCCGCAATTGCTGGCCGATCTCGGGCTGATCTTCGGCATGCTGGCGGTGCTTCAGGGGTTGGCGTTGCTGGCGCTGTTAAAGGTTCGACTGCGCGCGGTCGGTCCGGCATTCGCCGCAGTAGTGGCGGTCTGGTCGACTTACATCCTGGTAGTCGAACCCCTGGAGCGCAGCCTTTACGACACCCGCACGTTTACCCTGGCGGCCAAGGACCTGATCCTGCAACAACCGGCGCCGTTGGTGCTGCATGCGTTAGGCAAAGACGCAAAGGCCATTAAGTTCATGGTGAACTTCAATTGCGACAAGGTCCCCCTGTTTACTCAACTGCCCGTCGAGCTCCAGCCTGTTCAGGCGCCGGCCTGGCTGGTGATGAGCCAGGCTGACTTCGAAAGCCTGACTGACCCGCGCTTGCGTTCGCTTACGCCGACGCTTACCGGGGCGTTCGATAAGACCCCGTATGTGTTGCTGCACCTGGAAAAAAACACCTATCCCTGATCGTGTTTCCAAGGACTTCGTAAGAAATAACGCCCACTTATCGAGCAGTGGGCGTTTTTCATCAAAATCACCGAGAAAACACCTACAGAGCTTTGCGTAAGGGCCGCTGCACTTTGCCTTCCGGCGCCCGGAACCCGACTGTAGACTCGCTTGCCAAGTGTATTAATTATTTACCACCTGCATCGGGGCTGTCTTGAACCGCTGCGGTCAGCGAACCTGCATAACAACAAGGAGGGCAATGTCATGCGAGAGGATGGCTTAGCTGTAGCGGCACCGAGACTGGATCGGCTGATGGGGCTACGCAATGCACTGGTGGCATTGAAGGGCCCGCTGGCCGACGAGCCAGGCATGCAGGAGAACCTGCAAAAACGCCTGTTCAACGAGGAGGTCGACAGCCGCGTACTGGGCAAGATCAGCCTGCCAAGCCATCAGGGTAACGGTCGGATTCCGCTTGGCGACACGCCTTGAATACATAATTTTTGCATTCAAACATCATTAATATGCATTGGCGCCGCTGCGACGTACTCGGCAAACTGGAACTGTTCCTTCCCCCAATCAATGTTGGAACCTTCAAAGGGCTTTCCCGGGAAACCAGGCAAGCCTTTTTTTCGCCCCCGTTTCAGGATCCCTTTTCAATGCTCGCTCGCTGGTTACCTGCCGCCATCAATACCCGTCCCTCTGAATGGAGCCGTGCCGCAATCGGCATGGCCTTGGGCACAATGCTCAGTGTCTGGGTGTGCGCCCAGGTATTTGGCATGGACGTGGCCCTGCACCTGCTTGGCCCGCTGGGCGCGTCGGCGGTGCTGCTGTTCGCCGTGTCGTCGGGAGCACTGGCGCAACCCTGGTCGATCATGGGCAGTTATCTGTGCGCGGGCATCGTGGCCTTGCTGGTGGCGCGAGTATTGGGGCGAACCTTGGGCAGCGCTTGCCTGGCGGCGGGCATGACCGTCGTGCTGATCTGCTGGCTGCGCTGCCTGCACCCGCCGGCCGGTGGCCTGGCCATGACGCTGGTACTGGCCGACCCTGCCTCCATTGCCCTGGGCTGGCATGAGCTGGCACCGGTCATGCTCGGCGCAAGTGCCCTGCTGACGTGCGCGCTGGCCTACAACAATGCCACCCGCACGCGCTATCCCAAGGCGCCTGCCGAACCGGTGCCGGTGGTGATCGGCAGTGCGCCCGTGACCGACCCGGCCATCACTGCAGCCGACCTCAAGCTGGCATTGGCCGATATGGAACAGTTTTTCGACGTCGAGCCCACGGCGCTGGAGGCATTGATTCATACCGCCGAAGGCCACGCGCGGCGCCGCAGCATCGGCGAAGTCCTGGCCAGCCGGGTGGTTTGATGCGCGCTGCATAAATGCAACAACGACCTGCATGATTCCGGGTTGTACGCGACAAATTTGCGCTGGTACGATCACGCGATAGTTTGCCCCCGAACATTCTGATAAAGAACAATAAAAGCAGGGAGTTAGTGATGACTGCTCAGGTGACCTCCGAAGCAAGCCCCCCCCATATTCAGCAGGAAGCCGTACTGAGTGAAGTGCGTAACCGTATCGGTTACCTCACCCTCAACCGCCCCGCCGGTTTGAACGCCATCACCCTGGACATGGTGCGGCTGATGACTATTGAGCTACAGGCCTGGGCCGATGACCCGCTGGTATACGCCGTTGTGCTGCGCGGCTCCGGCGACAAGGCCTTTTGTGCCGGCGGCGATATCCGTTCCCTGTACGACAGTTTCAAAGGTGGCGACACTCTGCATGAAGACTTCTTCGTGGAGGAATACGCGCTCGACCTGGCCCTCCACCATTACCCCAAGCCGGTCCTGGCATTGATGGACGGCTTTGTACTCGGCGGTGGCATGGGCCTGGTACAAGGCGCCGACCTGCGCGTGGTGACCGAGCGCAGCCGCCTGGCGATGCCGGAAGTAGCCATCGGGTATTTTCCGGATGTGGGTGGGAGCTATTTCCTGTCGCGCATCCCCGGGGAGCTGGGAGTCTACCTTGGCGTCACCGGGGTGCAGATCCGTGCGGCGGACGCCCTGTATTGCGGCCTGGCGGACTGGTACCTGGACAGCGCCAGACTGACCGAGCTTGCGCAAAAGCTCGACAGCCTGCAATGGCGCGATTCTCCCCTCAAGGACCTGCAAGGCGTGCTCGCCCGGCTGGCCGTGCAGCAATTACCTGATCCGCCGCTGGCAGCCCTGCGTCCTGCGATCGACCATTTCTTCGCGTTGCCGGACGTGCCGAGCATCGTCGAGCAACTGCAGCAAGTCACCGTCGCCGACAGCCACGACTGGGCCCTGACCACCGCCGACCTGATGCAAACCCGCTCGCCCCTGGCGATGGCCGTGACGCTGCAGATGCTGCGCCGTGGGCGCCACCTGCGGCTGGAGCAGTGCTTTGCCCTGGAGCTGCACCTGGACCGCCAGTGGTTCGTGCGTGGCGATCTGATCGAAGGGGTTCGCGCCCTGATCATCGATAAGGACAAAAAACCGCAGTGGAATCCGCCAACGGTTCATGAGTTGGACGCCAGCCATGTCGAAAGCTTTTTTCGTGACTTCGTGCAGATTGAGAATTAAGCCATGCAAGATCTTGAATACACAGAAGAACAAGTGATGATCCGCGACATGGCACGTGATTTTGCTCGTGGTGAAATCGCGCCCCATGCCCAGGCCTGGGAAAAGGCTGGCTGGATTGACGACGCGCTGGTTGCCAAGATGGGCGAACTGGGCCTGCTCGGTATGGTGGTCCCGGAAGAATGGGGCGGTACCTACGTGGATTATGTGGCGTATGCCCTGGCCGTGGAGGAGATCTCCGCCGGTGACGGTGCCACTGGGGCCTTGATGAGTATCCATAATTCAGTGGGTTGCGGCCCGGTCCTCAACTACGGCACAGAGGCACAGAAGCACACTTGGTTGGCCGCACTCGCCAGCGGCCAGGCCATCGGCTGCTTCTGCCTGACCGAGCCCCAGGCCGGCTCCGAAGCTCACAACCTGCGCACCCGTGCCGAACTGCGCGACGGCCAGTGGGTGATCAACGGTGCCAAGCAGTTTGTCAGCAACGGCAAGCGCGCCCAGTTGGCGATTGTGTTTGCCGTGACCGACCCGGAGCTGGGCAAGAAGGGTATTTCGGCGTTCCTGGTGCCCACTGATACTGCGGGCTTCGTGGTCGATCGCACAGAACACAAGATGGGTATCCGAGCGTCGGACACCTGCGCCGTGACCTTCAACCAATGCGCGGTGCCCGAAGCCAACCTGCTCGGCGAGCGCGGCAAAGGCCTGGCCATCGCCCTGTCCAACCTGGAGGGTGGGCGTATCGGCATCGCCGCCCAGGCCCTGGGCATCGCACGCGCCGCCTTTGAAGCGGCGCTGACCTATGCCCGGGATCGGGTGCAGTTCGACAAGGCGATCATCGAACACCAGAGCGTGGCCAACCTGCTGGCCGATATGCAAACCCAGTTGAACGCGGCACGCCTGTTGATCCTGCACGCCGCACGCCTGCGCAGCGCCGGCAAGCCATGCCTGTCCGAAGCATCCCAGGCCAAGCTGTTCGCCTCGGAAATGGCCGAAAAGGTTTGCTCCAAGGCGATGCAGATTCATGGCGGGTATGGGTATCTGGAAGACTACCCGGTGGAGCGCTACTACCGGGATGCGCGGATCACGCAGATTTACGAAGGCACCAGCGAGATTCAGCGCATGGTCATTGCAAGGGAACTGAAGCACTACCCACTCTGACTGACACACAGGGGTAAAACTGTGGGAGGGGGCTTGCTCTCGATGGCGGCGGATCAGTCAATATCCTGGTTGACTGTCACACCGCAATCGGGGGCAAGCCCCCTCCCACATTGGATCTGCTGTGTTGTTGAAATCTGGATTACCTGCATTGAATATCGGCGCCTGGCCGATCATGCAGAACCACCCGCTCTGACTGACAACATAGGGGCAAAACTGTGGGAGGGGGCTTGCTCTCGATGGCGGCGGATCAGTCAATATCCTGGTTGACTGTCACACCGCAATCGGGGGCAAGCCCCCTCCCACATTGGATCTGCTGTGTTGTTGAAATCTGGATTACCTGCATTGGATATCGGCGCCTGGCCGATCATGCAGAGCTACCCGCTCTGCCTAATACACCGCGGGCAAAATTGTGGGAGGGGGCTTGCCCCCGATGGCGGCGGATCAGTCAATATCTTGGGGACTGTCACACCGCATCGGGAGCAAGCCCCCTCCCACATTTGGATCTCCATGGAAGGTGAGAATCTCGTTATTTGTCCTTGAACGCCGGCGTGCGCTTGGCCACGAACGCTGCCATCCCTTCTTTCTGGTCCTGGGTCGCGAATGCTGCATGGAATACGCGGCGCTCGAAACGCACGCCTTCGGACAGGCTCACTTCAAATGCGCGGTTTACGCTTTCCTTGACCATCATGCTGATCGGCACCGATTTACCGGCGATCAGGGTGGCGACTTTCAAGGCTTCGTCCAGCAGTTCGTCGGCGGGCACGATGCGCGCGACGATGCCGCAGCGTTCTGCTTCCACCGCGTCGATGAAGCGCCCGGTCAGGCACATTTCCATGGCCTTGGCCTTGCCCACCGCCCGCGTAAGACGCTGGGTGCCGCCCATGCCAGGCAGTACGCCAAGGTTGATCTCCGGCTGGCCGAATTTGGCGCCGTCACCGGCCAGGATAAAGTCGCACATCAGGGCCAGTTCGCAGCCGCCGCCCAGGGCAAAACCGTTCACGGCGGCAATGATCGGCTTGCGGCGGTTGGCCACGCGGTCGCTGTCGCTGAACAGGTCGTCCAGGTAGATCTGCGGGTAGGTCAGCTCGGCCATTTCCTTGATGTCGGCACCCGCCGCAAAGGCTTTCTTCGAGCCGGTCAGCACGATGCAGCCGATCTGCGGGTCGGCTTCCAGGCCGTCCAGCGCCTGGTTCAACTCGCTGACCAGTTGGGCGTTCAAGGCGTTCAGCGCCTGCGGACGGTTGAGGGTAATCAGCCCAACGCGGCCCTGGACTTCGAGCAAAATGGTTTCATAACTCATGTATCGGCTCCTTAAAGATTGCGTGAGATGACCATGCGCTGGATATCGCTGGTGCCTTCGTAAATCTGGCAGACCCGCACATCGCGGTAGATCCGCTCCAGCGGGAAGTCGCTCAGGTAACCGTAACCGCCCAGGGTTTGCAAGGCGGCCGAGCAGACTTTCTCGGCCATTTCGGACGCGAACAGCTTGGCCATGGACGCCTCGACCAGCGCCGGCTTGCCGCTGTCGCGCAAGGCTGCCGCGTAGTGCACCATCTGCCGGGCCACGGCAATTTGCGTGGCCATGTCCGCCAGGCGAAAGGCCACGGCCTGGTGTTCGACCAGGGCCTTGCCGAAGCTTTCACGCTCACGGGCGTAGTCGCGGGCCGCTTCAAATGCCGCGCGGGCCATGCCCACCGCTTGCGCGGCGATACCCACCCGTCCGCCTTCCAGGTTGGCCAGGGCGATCCGGTAGCCCTCACCCTCCTCGCCCAAGCGGTTGGCAAGCGGCACCTTCAAGTCTTCAAACAGGATCTGGCAGGTATCCGACGCGTGCTGCCCCAACTTGTCCTCGACCCGCGCCACGCTGTAGCCCGGCGAATCGGTGGGCACGATAAACGCAGTGATGCCGCGCTTGCCCCCCGCCGGGTCGGTCACCGCGAACACGATCACCACGCCGGCGTTCTGCCCCGAGGTGATGAATTGTTTGCAGCCGTTGAGCACGTAGTGATCGCCTTCAAGGCGCGCGCGGGTTTTAAGGCTGCTGGCGTCGGAACCGGCCTGGGGTTCGGTCAGCGCAAAGGCTCCAAGCATGGCGCCACTGGCCAGGGGTTTGAGGAACTGTTCTTTCTGGCGGTCGTTGCCGAACTTGAGGATCGGTACGCAACCTACCGAGTTGTGCACGCTCATGATGGTCGAGCAGGCGCCATCGCCGGCGGCGATTTCTTCCAGGGCCATGGCGTAGGCCAGGTAACCCGTGTCGCAGCCACCCCATTGTTCCGGCACCAGCATGCCAAAAAAGCCCAGTTCGGCCATCTCACCGATGGCCTCCCGGGGAAAGCGATGGTCGCGGTCCCATTCGGCGGCAAACGGTTTTAAGCGTTCCTGGGCAAATTGCCGGGCCGCGTCGCCGATTTGCAGGTGTTCGTCATTAGGCAGCATGGTCAGTCCTTAATACAGGCATTCAACGGCCATCGCGGTGGCTTCACCGCCGCCGATGCAGATCGCCGCAACGCCGCGCTTGAGGCCTTTCTGGCGCAGGGCCGAGAGCAGGGTCACCAGGATGCGCGCGCCCGAGGCACCGATCGGATGGCCCAGGGCACAGGCGCCGCCGTGCACATTGACCTTGTCGTGGGGAATTTCCAGTTTGCTCATGGTGACCAGGCTGACCACCGCGAACGCTTCGTTGATCTCGAACAAGTCGACATCCTCCAGGCTCCAGCCGGTTTTGCCCATCAACTTGCGGATCGCCCCAACAGGCGCGACCGGAAACAGCCCCGGCTCATCGGCAAACGCCGCATGCCCATGAATTACCGCCAGGGGTTTGAGGCCGCGCTGGCTTGCCTCGGATTCGCGCATCAACAGCAGCGCCGCCGCGCCATCGGAGATCGAGCTGGAGTTGGCTGCGGTGACCGTGCCGCCTTCGCGGAAAGCCGGCTTCAGGCTGGCGATCTTGTCCAGCCTGGCCTTGGGCGGCTGTTCGTCATGCAGGATGGTTTTCTGCTCTTTGCCGACAGTGACCTGCACCGGGACGATTTCAGCGGCAAAACTGCCGTGGGTGATGGCTTCCTGCGCACGCGTCAGGGAGGCAATCGCAAAGGCGTCCTGGGCTTGGCGGGTAAACCCGTTATGCTCGGCGCAGTCTTCGGCAAAGGTGCCCATCAGGCGGCCCTTGTCGTAGGCGTCTTCCAGGCCGTCGAGGAACATGTGGTCAAGGACCTTGCCGTGCCCCATGCGATAGCCGCTGCGCGCGCGGTCGAGCAGGTACGGCGCGTTGGACATGCTCTCCATGCCGCCGGCGATCACCACGTCGACACTGCCGGCGCGCAAGGCATCGTGAGCCATGATCGTCGCTTGCATGCCCGAGCCGCACATCTTGTTGAGGGTGGTGCAACGGGTGGATTTGTCCAGCCCGGCGCCCAACGCTGCCTGGCGTGCCGGCGCCTGGCCGAGGCCTGCGGGCAGTACACAGCCAAACAACACTTCGTCGACGGCGTCGGTGGCGATACCGGCGCGCTCGACCGCCGCACGAATTGCAGCGGCGCCCAGTTGCGGTGCGGTCAGGCCCTTGAGGTCGCCCTGAAACCCGCCCATGGGCGTGCGCACGGCGCTGACAATAACGATAGGGTCATTCATGAAGATGCCTCCTTACCTGGCTGCCATGCGCAAGGCGCCGTCGAGACGGATCACCTCGCCATTGAGCATGCTGTTTTCAATGATATGCCGCAGCAGGGCCGCATATTCGACGGGTTTGCCCAGGCGTGGCGGGAACGGCACGCCGGCGGCCAGGGCCTCGCGTACCTGCGGGGTCATGCCGGCCATCATCGGAGTTTCAAAGATGCCGGGGGCGATGGTCATCACGCGGATACCGAAACGTGCCAATTCGCGCGCGGCCGGCAAGGTAAGGCTGGCAATCGCGCCCTTGGAGGCGGCATACGCGGCCTGGCCGATCTGCCCGTCGAACGCCGCCACCGAGGCAGTATTGATGATGACGCCGCGTTCGCCATCGGCATCCGCGTCGGTTTCAGCAATCGCCGCAGCGGCCAGGCGCAACAGGTTGAAGCTGCCGATCAGGTTGACGTTGATCACCTGGGCGAAGCTGGTCAGGGCGTGCGGGCCGTCCTTGCCGAGAATCTTCTCGCCACGCACCACACCGGCGCAGTTGACCAGCCCGTGCAAACCACCAAAGGCGGCGACCGTGGCGTGGACGGCGGCTTCGGCCGCCGCTTCCTGGCTGATGTCCGCCACGGCGCTGCGGGCGTTGTCGCCCAGTTGCCTGGCGTTGGCGGCAACGGCGTCGGCGTTGAGGTCCACCAGCATGACCTTGGCGCCTGCCGCGATCAGCATCTCAGCAGTGGCCGCACCGAGGCCCGACGCACCGCCGCTGACCAGGAATACCTTGTTTTCAATCTGCATCACTGTTTCCTTTTGAACGGATCACGCCACGGCCGCCTGGGCCTTGGCTATTTCCTGATTACGCAAAATAAAGCGTTGCAGCTTGCCGCTGGGAGTCTTGGGCAGGTCGCTGACGAATTCGATTTCTCGCGGATACGCATGCGCCGCCAGGCGCTGGCGCACGTGCAGGCGCAACTCTTCGGCGAGCTCCGGGGTGGCGCGGTACTGCTCGTTGATCACCACAAAGGCTTTCACCAGTTCGGTGCGCTCCGGGCACGGCTTGCCGACCACGGCGGCCTCGATCACGGCCGGGTGTTCGACCAGCGCGCTTTCCACGTCGAACGGCCCCACGCGGTAGCCGGAGGTGGTAATCACGTCATCACTGCGCCCGACAAAACTGATGCTGCCGTCCGGGTTGAGCTCCACGGTATCGCCGCTGAGGTAGTACTTGCCGACAAAGGCTTTGGTTTTCACACCGTCGTAGCCTGCGAACCAGCACATCGGCGATTGCTCACGGTCGATGGCGAGAATGCCGGGCTGACCGGCAGGCAATTCCTGGTAGTCGTCATCCAGTACCACGATGCGATGCCCGGGCGAAGCGAACCCTGCCGCGCCGACATGCACCGGATGCGCCAGGCCGTGGTGATTGCACAGCACCATGCCCAGCTCGGTTTGTCCGTAGTGGTCGTGAATGGTCACGCCGAGGTTGTCGGCGAACCAGCGAATCACCTCGGGGTTCAAGGGCTCGCCGGCGCTGCTGACGATGCGCAACCGGCCCTTGATCGAACGGGCGAACTGCTCGCCGCCGGCAATCAATAGGCGATACGCGGTGGGCGAACCGGTCAGGTTGGTGATGCCGTACTTGTTGATGACCCGGCAGGTGCTTTCCAGGGTGAAGGGGCCATCGTAGAAGGTAATCGGATGCCCCATGGACAGCGGCCCGGTCACGCCAAAATAGATGCCGTAGGCCCAGCCCGGATCGGCCACGTTCCAGAATGCGTCTTCGGGGCGCAGGTCCACCGCGTCGCGGGTATAGGCCTGGAATGCGACAATCGCCTTGAGCGGTACCGACAGGGCTTTGGACGGGCCGGTGGTGCCTGAGGTGAACATGAGCAAAAAGGGCTCGTCCGCCCCCAGCAGTACGGGCTCGCAGGTATTGGAATATTGGGGCAGTTCGGCCCAGAAGCTGAAATCGCCGCGCACCAGGCCTTCGCCTTTGGCACCGGTGACCGTCACGATGGTCGGGCAGCCCTCCACGTCCGCGAGCTTGGGCCGATTCACCTCATCGGTGACAACCAGGGCGGCGCCGGAACTGTTCAGGCGATGCTCGATGGCCTTGGGCCCGAACGCGGTGAACAAGGGTTGATAGACCGCGCCGATACGCCAGGTGGCCAGGACCACCACCAGCAGTTCGGCCGTGCGCGGCAACAAACCGGCGACTTTGTCACCACGCTTGATGCCCTGCCCCAGCAGGAAATTGGCAAAGCGTGCGGCCTGGTCCTGCAAGTCGGTAAAGGTGACCGTGGCGCTGCGCCCGTCCTTGCCCTCCCAGAACAGCGCAATACGCCCGGGCAGTGCATGACGGTCACAGCATTCCACACAGGCGTTGAGGGCCTGCAGGTTGCCGGCCAGCGTCATGTCGACGGTGTGCTGGTAATCGAATTCGGTGGTGGCGGCCAGGTAATCACGCATCGCTTCGGTTCCTTGTGTGTTTTTTTGTTTTAAGGACACTTCCAAACCAGGTCAATCGCCTGCAAATAGTCGCTCCACAGCGCTGCCACCAGCAATGGTCAAAGCCGCCAACATGGCTGACTGGTTTGGCCAATCCGGTTTGACACTCGCCCTGCACTGGCCGAAGCTTGCGACTTTGTACCCGTACCCTGCCTTCGGACGCCTGCATGTCAAAGTCACGCCGTTACTCCATCATCGGCCTGTGCGCCCTGTTGTCGATTGTATTGATCACCTGGTTTTTCTCGCGCACAACGCCCGTGACCGCGCCCCCGGCGATTGCCCAGGGTTACTCCAAGGCCCTGAAGCAGGCGCGCAATGGCGAGCCGGGGGCGGCGCGGGTGTTGTATCAACAGCTGGGACGGCCGGACCTGTCACCCGAGCGGCGCGCCGCGCTGCATGCCGAGCTCCCCAACTACCCCAGCCCCCAAGCGCTGAAGCTGGCGGATAAAGACCTGGCCGATGCCTCGCCCGTGGTGCGTGAAGCGGCGATCCACAGCATTGTCGGCCTGGTGCCGACCGGCCAGCGCACCTTGCTGCTCGGCCCTGTACTGGACGACCCCGAACAGCAAGTACGCTTTGCCGCCGCCAACGCCCTGCTCGGCCTGTCGCCGGACACCCTGGGCCTGTATTTCGGCCCGCTGCAGCAAGTGCTCGACGAATTTGCCAAAACCCTCAAGGCCCAGCCCGAGACCGCCGAAAGCTGGATTCAACTGGCGCGCCTTTATATTCACAGCGCGCTGCTGCCGGATGCACAACATGCGCTGCAACAGGCCATGCGCCTGCAACCGGACAATCTGCAGGCGGTGGTGGCGCAGATCGAGTTACTGGACAAACAGGGCAAGACCGACGAATCGCGGCAGTTGCTCGCGCAGCAATTGGCGGCGCATCCGGAATCGGCCTACCTGCAACACGCCCTTGGCATGTGGCTGCTGCACCATGGCGAGCGCCCCTATGCCCTGCTCGGCCTATCCAAGGCGGTAGAACTCGAACCGGACAATCAGGATTACCGCTACGACCTGGCCACCACGCTGCACGACCAGGAGGAACTGGAGGCGGCCCAGCGGCAACTGGAGGACATCGTCCAGCGCCACCCGGCCAATCGAAAAGCGCGTGTGCTGCTGGTCAATTATTGGAAAGAAAGCGGCCAGTTGCAGAACGTCCAGGTACTGCTGGCACAGCTGGAGCAGCAGAACCCGGATGACCCGGCGCTGCAACAGGGTCTGTGACGGCCCTCCAAAAATGTGGAAAAAGTCACCAGGTTGCCTACAAATAATCCAAAACGTTGAACCGCCACAGGCCGATAGGGTCAAGTGAATATGGCGCGCCCAACGGCGTGCCCCGAACACGTACGTGACCTGAGGGCACTTCTTGTCTACATCAAATTCGCTTTTGAGTGAAAAGGCAGCCACCGGCATCGATGGTCTGGATGACATTCTTTCCGGGGGGCTATCGCGCAGCCATTTGTTCCTCCTGGAGGGCGAGCCCGGCACGGGTAAAACCACCGTGGCCCTGCACTTCTTGCAGGCAGGCGCGAAAAACGGTGAAAAGTCGCTGTATATCACCTTGTCCGAAACCGAACGTGAGCTGCGCCAAGGTGCCAAGTCTCATGGCTGGGACCTGGACGACAACATTCATATCTTCGAGTTGACCCCGCCGGAAAGCCTGCTCAACGCCGAGCATCAGCAGAGCCTGCTGTACTCCTCGGACCTGGAACTGGGCGAAGCCACGCGGCAGATTTTCGAAGTGGTCGAACGCGTCAAGCCCACCCGCGTCGTGGTCGACAGCCTGTCGGAGATCCGCCTGCTGGCGCAAAGCTCCCTGCGCTATCGCCGGCAGATTCTGGCGATCAAGCACTACTTCGTGCGCTATGACGCCACGGTGCTGCTGCTCGACGACCTGACTACCGAATCCCTCGACAAAACCGTGCACAGTGTGGCCCATGGCGTGATTCGCCTGGAAGAACTGACGCCCAGCTACGGTGCCGAACGTCGCCGTGTGCGGGTAGTGAAGTACCGGGGACAGAAATACCGTGGCGGCTTTCATGACTTCACGATCATGGGCGACGGTGTGCACGTGTTCCCACGCCTGGTGGCCGCCGAACATCGTGGCGGCTACACGCGCCAGACCATGAGCAGCGGTATCGCCGAACTCGATGCCTTGATGGGCGGCGGCGTCGAGACCGGCTCCAGCAGCCTGATCCTTGGCCCGGCCGGCACCGGTAAATCGCTGATTTCCATGGTTTTCGCCGCTGCTGCGGTAGCGCGTGGCGAAAAAGCCGCGCTGTTCATCTTTGACGAAGAGATGGGCCTGCTGTTCGAGCGCATGAAGAACATGGGCATCGACCTGGCTGCGCTGCAAGCCACCGGTAACCTGCTGATCGAACAGGTCGACGCGGCCGAGCTGTCGCCTGGTGAGTTCTCACACCGGGTACGTCGCTGCGTGGACGAAGGCGGCATCAAAACCGTAGTGATCGACAGTATCAACGGTTACCAGGCAGCCATGCCGGAAGAGAACGCACTGATCCTGCATATGCACGAACTGCTGCTGTACCTCAACCGGCGTGGCGCCGCGACCTTCATGACCGTCGCCCAGCATGGCCTGGTCGGTGATATGCAAACCCCTGTCGACATCACTTACCTGGCCGATACCGTGATCCTGCTGCGTTACTTCGAAGCGCTGGGCAAGGTGCGCCGGGCCATTTCCATTATCAAGAAACGCACCGGTACCCACGAATCGACGATTCGCGAATACCGCATCAGCAGCAATGGCATGACGGTCGGCGAACCTCTGGATAATTTCCAGGGTGTGCTGCGCGGCATTCCGATCTATATGGGCGCTGGCTCGCCTCTGCTCAAGGAAGAGGGAGTGTGACGTCTCTGTCTCCGGTGTTTGAACGCGCCATTATCCTCGCGCCTTTGGGCCGCGACAGCTCGTTGGCGCTGATGATGCTCAACGAAGCCGGTTATCAGGGTATGGTCGTCGGCAATCTCATCGATTTGTGTGAAGCGTTGAACGAGGGTGCCGGCCTGCTCATCGTTGCGGCTGAAGCCTTGCGTGGCGTGGATCTGGCCCCCCTGCTGGAGTACCTGCACCAGCAACCGGCCTGGTCCGACCTGCCGATTGTGCTGATGACCCATCACGGCGGCAGCGAGCAAAACGGCTCGTCGCACCTGAGTGGGTTGCTGGGCAATGTCACCTTCCTTGAGCGTCCGTTCCATCCCGTGACCCTGATCAGCCTGGTCAGCGCCGCCCTGCGCGGGCGGCGGCGGCAGTACGAAGCACGGGACCGCCTGCTCGACCTGAGTGCCAGCGAGTTGCGCCTGCAACGCACCCTGGAGTCCCTCGAGCAGCAGGTGGAAGAGCGTACCGCGCAACTGCGCAGCAATGAAGAAGCCTTGCGCCAGTCGCAGAAAATGGAGGCCGTCGGCCAATTGACCGGCGGCATCGCCCATGACTTCAACAACATGCTGACCGGCATCATCGGGAGCCTGGAATTGCTGCGACGACGTGTAGCGCGGGGCAAGCTGGACGATCTGGACGGCCTGATCGACCTGGGCGTCACCTCGGCCAACCGGGCCGCCGGCCTCACCCACCGCCTGCTGGCGTTCTCGCGCAGGCAGTCGCTGGACCCAAAGCCCGTGGAGATCAACCAATTGGTCACCTCCATGGGCGAATTGCTGCAACGCAGTATCAATGAAAGCATCTGCCTGCACATGCGCCTCAGCGACAGCCTGTGGACCGCCGAGGCCGACCCCAATCAACTGGAAAGCGCCCTGCTCAACCTGGTGATCAACGCCCGTGATGCGATGCCCAGCGGCGGCAGCCTTACGGTGGAAACCACCAACCGCCACCTCGACAGTGTTTTCACCGCCGCCTATGGCACCTTGAGCCCTGGCGATTACGTTGAGCTGAGCGTGAGTGACACCGGTTGCGGCATTCCGGAAAGCGTCATGGGCCGGGTGTTCGACCCGTTCTTCACCACCAAACCGATTGGCCAGGGCACCGGCCTGGGCTTGTCGATGATCTACGGTTTTGCCCGTCAGTCCCGTGGGCACGTCACCCTGCACAGCGAAGTCGGTATAGGCACCACCGTCAGCTTGTTCCTGCCCCGCTTTGTGGGAGAGATCGTCGCTGATGCCGTGGTGAACCCGGCCATGCTGCCGTTCGCTAATGACGGTGAAACGGTGCTGATCGTTGAAGACGACCCGGCTGTGCGGGTGCTCGTCAGCGCGGTACTCAAAGAGTTGGGCTATAGCTTTGTCGAAGCCGGTGATGCGAACACGGCGGTTCCGATCATCGAGTCAGAGCAGCGTATCGACCTGCTGATCAGTGATGTCGGGCTGCCCGGCATGAACGGCCGGCAATTGGCGGAAATCGGACGGCAGATCCGTCCGGACCTCAAGGTGCTGTTCATCACCGGATACGCAGAACACGCGGCTGTGCGGGGAGGTTTTCTGGACCCGGGGATGCAGTTGATTACCAAGCCGTTTACGTTCGATTTGCTGACAGCCAAGGTGCGGGAGATGATTCGGGCGTGAAAGTGTGAACCTTCCGCGGCACCGGCTGGCCTGCTTCATACTAATCTGCTTACGCAAACGTGGGGAAAAGTTGGAATCGAGCTGACGTTCAGGACACCAAGATACTACGCATACCCTGGAAAAAGGGCCTGGCTATTCTCTGGCATCCCGAGTGAGGCTCTTCATGACGCTGACTGTAAATCGCACTAACCCGAATTTCGTCTCCAGTTCTTTACGCGAAGACCAACCCGTCGACACACCTTCCCCCACCCAGATGGCGCCGAGCGATCGGTCGGCGCAAGCACAGGGTGACCATGAACTTGCTCTTTTATATGCAAACGCGTTAATGCAAAGTGCGCAGCGAGGTCAGCAAAATCCAGGGCACGAAGTCATTGGCCCAATACCGTCGCAGTCGACATATGGTCAATATCGTCAACAACTCAAAGCGCTTCTCGATGGCCCAGACTTCACTCGCTGGGCGAAATCGCAAAATGTCGATTTGTCCAAGCCCGTCAAGCTATTCCCACCGCGAGCAGGCAAGCCCGGTTACGCAGCCCTGAGCGTCAAGCCCGCACCGCCCGCGTCAGGTGGCGTCGCGGCCAGCCTGCACAGGCTGGTGACGCCTGAGCCTTCGACGAAATATTTCGGGGAGTCCACGCTAAAGAATTTTCATACGTTGCCTTTGTCATGGCCCCTCATCATGCAAGCCACTGAGCGGTTGGCAAATGGTTCTTTCTACGTCGATATGGATAACGGAAGATCCGTCTTCTTATCTCAAGTGGCCAGTTTTTATGGAGAAACCATCCCTTCCACCAAAGAGAGCGCCGTCGAGCGTGCCTCCCAGCTGAGGCAAAGTATTGCTTTCAGCGAGACGGTACACAGTCGACTCAATGCAGACGACGTCTTGGAGAGTCAGAAACAAGCGGCGGATATCAATAATTTATATGTGTTTCGTAACGCGCCTGATGGAAGATTCTTAGAAAACATTGAGGACGACAACGCTCGCGCGGAACGTGACACCCGGTTACCGAAGTCCCACCGCAATTACCGAAACCCGACGCAACACAAAAAGCGTATCAAGGGCCTCGTAGAGCGAACCCTAAGGGAAACCATGATGCCGATCGACTCCAAATCTTCCTATCGGCAGGAAAACGGTCTGGCGTCCGGCGAAAAAGTCAGTCTGATGCGCTTTATCGTGGACAACGGCTGGCCAGTACCTGCCAGTTTTGAAGAATTTAAAGAGCTTGGTATAAACGTGACTGCCGCGATACCAGCCGGCCCTCCAAACGGTAATTTCAGCGGCGCACTATCCTGGCCAGTTCCGCTCAGCCATCAGGATCAGGCAAAGCTTTATTTCCATCCTCTGCAAACATTGCCGGGCGTCGAGGAGCACGGGGTGTTTAAAATACTGACGCGCAACCAAAACTGGGACAAAACGGCTCTTTCGCACCCCCGCAGAATGCTCGAAGAAATCGTATCTTCACGCTCGGGCAAGGCGATCAGCGAGGACCTGCAAAGGGAATTCGGGGCGGTCCCGACGCCCGACTCGAACGCCGACTGGTTACTTGCCGCGCTTCACGCTTCGCTCGACAAAGAGTCCGTAGTCGACGGAACAGGTACACGCAATACGATTGCGGGCTTCCAACTGGACAAACCGGCGTATTACGGCGCGCCGATTTCCAAAATGACCGAGAAGTTAGCTGCTCACTTGCAAATCCAGGGCAAAGCGAGCGGTGAATGTGCCGAAGCCGCAGCGCATCTTCTGTTGTCACGGCGGGCGCCAGCTTATCTGGTTAAAGATATCCCTGATCGCGTCACGTCCAGTTGCCACTCCTGGGTCAGTCTGCAGGTCGCTGTAGCGCGGTTAGAGGCCGTGGCTCCCGGTTCGACTGCCTTGATGAGCTATGGCCAAGTGATGAGCCTGGCGACCCAGCCTCCCGACAGCCTGGAGGAGCAGGCAATCGAATATCAAGCTCAAACCAATGCGTTGAAAGACTGGGGCATCGCGCAGGGCCTGATTCCTTTCAACGCCCAGTACCAATACACCACAGCCCAGATGGATACAGTGCGCCTGGCCTTCTCAGAAATGATGAATGAGATCGGCGGTGCATCGGCAACCTTCTCAACCCCGATGCCCTCGCGACATGAGATGGCCAAGGACAATTTGCGCAAAGAGTATGGCGACGATATTGACTACGAACTTGAATGTTTCTATTCCACCAAAGATGACAAGGGTTTTCACTCGCTGATAGATCTCTACCTGCAAAGCGGCACAAGTAGAGATCTTGTCGAAGGTTGGTCGTCAAAGGATGCGCGACTGCCCACCAGCCTGATTCACCGCACCAATGCCTTACCGCCGATCAACCTTATGTTCGATCAAGTATTCGACGATTACGCAAAAAATATGGAGGCGGCCATTGCTGCACAAGTGAAGCACCTCATTTCTACGCTCCCCCTCTGGGATCGCAGGAACATTGAGTTCGGTAAGCTTGACGTGTTCAAGGATATCGAGATCAACGTGGATAACTTTCGCGGGGTCAAGAAAACACAGGTTCCAAGCAATCAGGCGGTCATGTTGGGCGTGGTAAACGACGGACACCGTCGGGTATACGAAGTTGACTTAGCGAAAAACAAAATTACTCAACGGCATGACTTGACTGAGGCAGTTCCAGGGTTCAAGAAGGATCGTCAGGATATGCGCGCTGGCTATACTTACCATGAATTTCCCACCCTCACACCTGCGGGCGACTTCGCATCGTCCATCATTGACGAAAAGCCACTCAGGACTGCCATTCCCACTAGTTTTGCCAGCGAACGGTCAGCCTACATCGCCGCTGCGTTGGTGAAAAATGCAGATACTTACGGTTATAAAGAGCAGGCCAAGGGGCTGTCGACCTTCGAAAGCAGGAAGCACTTCTACGAAAATTTTGCGAACCTGACCCTCAACCTTGTTCCTTTCTATTCTGCCATCAAAAATTTTCAAGAAGGGAATGTCATTGAAGGGCTGGTCGACCTCGCATTGGATGTGCTTAGCGTAGTGGTCGGTTTAGGGGCTGCTGGTAAAGGTATTAAAGCGTTAAAAGCTGGCACGTCAACATTTGCCGCAGGCGTTAAGACGGCACAGACTGTCGGGCGTGCGGCCCTTGGTGTACTCAACCCGCTGGACGGTATCGGCGGCGCGTTATCCAAGGTATCCAACCATTTGAAAAGAGGCCTGGTTTTCGAGTACAAAATGCTCACCCAGGGCTCGGACATCGGCGATTTGTTCAAGGGAGTGAAAAACATCGACGCTTCGGCAGTCGGCACGTTCAAATACAACAATGAATTCATGGAAGGACCTTCGGTTTTCAAAAACGATAATTGGTACGCGTACAATCCTGTTACCCGCCAACCCTACGGCCCTCCGTTGACTGATTTCATTCCTTCCATGCGTTTGAACGGCAAGCAATTAAATACTTGGACGCGAGCAAGCGATCCGGTCAGGGAAATCGATAATGCTGTTGTCGCAACCTGGAAACGTACTGTCGCCAAATACCGTGACGCCATGGACGCGACTCCGTTTGAACAGGGCTACAAGTTTGGTCTGCCATCAAATGTCCCTGGGCTGACGGCTTCAACCACTCTCGAAGACCTGATGAAACTTGCCGCCAGGGACGATATCACCGCCCAGCAAGTCGGGGTTCTGGTTAAGCACTACGACGACATAGCTATTAAATTTGGTCGAAAAGGCTCAGCCAGGTTCTTTGATTGCGTTGACCCTCACTTCGGTACTTTCCAGCCCATGCCGCAAGTTGTTTATCTTAGCCAGACAGGCCAGCTATCCAAGGGGCAAAGTGCCGCGCTTTCACGCGTTATGGCGAGTGCCGTTGCAGAAGGAAAGGAAGCTCAGTTATTGCAAAACATGATGGACGCCGCCGCTTTTCCCAAGGCCCCCGAGTCCAGAGAATTCATGCAACGTCTGAACACTCTGCAAAATAAAATCGACCTGCCGACCTTGTTTCGGGCAAATCAGCCTTTTGAGCAGCGTTCATATCGAAACATGGTCACGAATTTGGGTGAAGCGACCACTTCAAAGTCCATCATGATCGACTCTCCCGGTCATGCCATGGCCGCAGGCGTAAAAATCGATGCCTCCGGTAAGTCTTTCTATTTTTATGATCCCAATCATGGGCTTGCAAAATTCTCCAATGCCGAGGCCATGGAGGGAGCATTGCACAGGGTATTCACTGATAAACAACTGGGCAAGAACTATAAAACCCACAGCGTTGACCAGCATAATCTTGAGTTTAAGGTATTTGACCATAATGATGCCTGGCAGCGCGTAGTTAACGTAAAGAGCTCGGATATCAAGTCATTCTATGAGGCGCCCCTTCTCAATCCGAATACACAACCGATCCGGTATTTGGCACCACCGGTCAATGTTGTGCGTCACCCGATCAAAATAAAACCGCAGGCCACGCCCGATGACGTGCAGTCCATTGTTAATAGTCATGTCAACTTGACCAATGTGGGAGGACATAAAAAAAATATCTATTCAGGCTTGGTTTTTCGTGGGGATATGCGCCCGCCATTCAAAGTCGCCGCAGCAGATGCCGAACCCGGAATATTTGAAACCGGATTTACTTTACGTACGCCTATCAGTGATGTGCGGGAAGTCAGCGGTACGCGTGGCGGGTTTGGCGGAGGGCATGACGCTCTCGACCCCGACGGACGCGGGATTTCAACTTCGGTGTATTACAACAACAGTGGCGCCGGCGCTTATTATTATGGCGGGGATAAGGGTGGCCACACCTATGTTGTGGATGGCCGCAATATGGAGGGCTTTCATTTATACGCCAACCGGCACGCGGTTGAACACCCGACGAGTACGGCGGTCAGTTTAAAGCCCTGGGAGATCAACTACGGCAGCAATATTCCAGGCCACCGCATTATTGGCGCATTCGACTCATCTGGCAGCTTTATTTCCAATCCCGGTTATGCCGCGAAACAAGCATAGAAAGTGGCAGCCTGATTACACGACATAGGGTGCGGCGAAATCAGGCCAATAACCGCTGGATATGCTCCTGCAGCGTATCCAGGTCAAACGGCTTGGCCAGAATCGGTGCATTACGCGTAATCGGGCTGTTGCAGTCGAGGATTTCCTGCGGATAGCCACTGATAAAGATCACCTTCAATTCCGGCCTCACCTTGAGCGCAGGTTCAGCGATCTGCACGCCGGAAATGCCGCCAGGCAGCCGGTAATCCGTGACCATCAAGTCCAGGTGCGGCTTGGTCGCGAGGATTTCAAAGGCCTCTTTGCCATTAACCGCCTTCAATACCCGATAACCCAGGCCGGCCAGGTATTCACCCAGCACAAACATAATGGATTCGTCGTCTTCGACGATCAGTACGACATCTTGTGCATCTTCACTCATGGGAAGCCTTTGTCCAGTCGGTAGCTGGTGTTACGACCATGGGGTCACGTAGAGGTTGCGTCGAGCTGACGATTGATTTCATGCCGTTGCCTGCAGTGGCAGACAGACCCGAAACAACGCGCCCTCGCCTATCTGGCTTTCAACCTCGATGGTGCCGCCATGGGCCGCGACGATCTGTTCGGAGATGAATAGCCCCAGGCCCAGGCCAGCAGCCGCATGGCTGACGGAAACCCGCTCGAATTGCTGGAAAATGCGCTTCTGGTTCTCCTCGCTGATGCCGATGCCATGGTCGCGCACTTCCACGCAGGCCTCGCCATGTTCTGCATACACCCGCACTTCGATCGGGCTCTTGGCGCCGTAGCGCAAGGCATTGGTCAGCAGGTTGGTGACGACCTGCTCGATGCGAAACTCATCCCAATTACCCTCGACCGGCTCGTCAGCCAGAAATTGCATCGACGATTCGGCGGCGGCGACCTGCGGCTCGAAGTTATGCACCAGGTTGCGCACCAGTTGCGCCAGGTCGAAGCGCGCCGGGCGTATCGACAGTTTGCCGGTGCGGATACGCGACACATCGAGCATGTCTTCGATCAGGCGGATCAGGCTCTTGATCTGGCGTTCATCGCGGTCGACCATCGCGTGCATCTTGTCCAGGGTGAACGCCGCCGCGTTGTCCCGGGCCAGGTGCATTTTGCGCAGCTGGGTTTCCAGGATCAGCCCGTTCAGTGGCGTACGCACTTCGTGGGCGACGATCGACATGAAGTCATCGCGCATGCGCACTGCCTGCTCCAGCTCGGCCTGGGTGGCCTGCAGGCGCGTGAGCAGCAGCTCCTGCTCGCGGCGGCTGCGCTCCAGGGCTTCAACCTGCAGCTTCATCGCCTTGCTCTGGCGGTACAGGTCAACGAATACGTTGACCTTGCTTTTCACCGCGTGGATATCCAGCGGCTTGTGCAGGAAGTCCACCGCGCCGCTTTCATAACCCTTGAAGGCGTAATTGAGTTCGCGGCCGGCGGCACTGACAAACACAATCGGGATGTTCTTGGTCTTTTCGGTGCCGCGCATCAGTTCGGCCAGCTCGAAACCGTTCATGCCAGGCATCTGCACGTCGAGGATCGCCATGGCGAATTCATGTTCCAGCAACAGGGACAATGCTTCGTCGGCACTCAATGCCTTGAATACCTGGCGGTCTTCGCGCTTGATCAGCGCTTCGAGGGCCAGCAGGTTTTCCGGCAGATCGTCGACGATCAGCAGTTTGGCCTGGACAGTACTTAACATGGGGAGGGTTCCAGGGAAGCCAGCAATGAGCCAATGCGGCTCAAGGAAAGAATATGGTCGGGTGTGTGCAGCGCCAGCGCGGCCAGGGGCATCACGGCAATCCGGGCCTCGACGGGGTCTTGTACAACGGTCGTGCCGCCCGATTGCTTGACATAAGCCAACCCGCGCGCGCCGTCCTGGTTGGCGCCGGTCAGCAGGATCGCGAGCAGGCCTCTTGCGTAGGCATCGGCGGCCGAGGTGAAGAGAAAATCGATGGCCGGCCGGGAATGGTGCACGCGGTCCTCCTGACTCAACGACAAGCTGCGGTCCTGTTCCACCGACAGATGATAGCCGGGACCGGCGAAATACAGGGTGCCCGCCTCGATCGACTCCTTGTCCCGCGCCTCCTTGACCGGAATGCGCAAGCGCCGCGCGAAGACTTCGGCCAACTGGCTGCGACGTTCATCCGGCAGGTGCAGCACCGCAATGATCGGCAGGCCGAACGTGTCCGGCAACGCGCCAAAAATACTCAGCAACGCCTCCACGCCGCCGGCGGAAGCGCCGACGACGATGGCTTCAATCCCGTGAATCGGGGGGCTGGCGGCATCGCTCATGATTTGCGGTAGATCCGTTCCTGTTTGACCAAGGGTTCGAATTGCTTGCTGTAGGCTGAAAAATCCAGGGTTTCCTTGCTGCCCAACACCAAGAAGCCGCGATGACACAGCGACTCATGAAACAACCCAAACGCCCTGTCTTGCAAGTTTTTATTGAAGTAAATCAGTACGTTGCGGCACGAAATTAATTGAGTTTCTGAGAATACACTGTCGGTAGCCAGGCTGTGGTCGGCGAACGTGACGTTCTCGCGCAAGGTCTTGTCGAAGATCGCATTATCGTAAGCTGCGGTGTAGTAGTCGGCAAATGAGCGTTGGCCGCCGGCCTGCTGATAGTTGGCGGTGTAGGCGCGCACGTTCTCCAGGGAGAAGATGCCCTGCTTGGCTTTGTCCAGCGAGGCCGGGTTGATGTCGGTGGCGTAGATGATGGTGCGCTCGAGCAAGCCTTCTTCGCGCAGCAGGATCGCCATTGAATAGACCTCCTCGCCGGTGCTGCAGCCGGCGATCCAGATCTTGATCGACGGGTAGGTCTTGAGCAACGGCACGACTTCCCGGCGAATCGCCAGAAAGTGCGACGGGTCGCGAAACATCTCGCTCACCGGGATGGTCAGGAACTGCAGCAATTGCATGAACGCCGCCGGGTCGTGCAGCACGCGCTCCTGCAGCGCGGAAATGGTCGCACAGTCGAACTGGCGCAAGGCATGGGCCACGCGCCGCTTGACCGACGCGCCGGAGTAATCGCGAAAGTCGTAGCTGTACTTGAGGTAAATCGCCTCGATCAACAGGCGCAGCTCAATGTCGCTGCTTTTGTCCAAGAAACTTCGCTCCACTTAAATGCGTTCCATCTTGGGTAACCACACGCGAATCAACGAGAACAGACGGTCCAGATCAATCGGTTT
This sequence comes from Pseudomonas orientalis, assembly GCF_002934065.1. Classification (NCBI taxonomy): domain Bacteria; kingdom Pseudomonadati; phylum Pseudomonadota; class Gammaproteobacteria; order Pseudomonadales; family Pseudomonadaceae; genus Pseudomonas; species Pseudomonas orientalis. The sequence goes on from NZ_CP018049.1 coordinate 2,950,304, forward strand.
GGCCAGGTAATCGTTGGAACCTGCCGCCAGGCAACGCTCCTGGTCATCTTTCATGGCCTTGGCGGTAACGGCAATGATCGGCAGCTTTTTCCAGCGCGGGTCCTGACGGATCAGCGCGGTCGCTTCGTAGCCATCCATCTCCGGCATCATCACGTCCATCAGCACCAGGTCGATATCATCGACCTCATTGAGCTTGTCGATGGCTTCACGGCCATTGCGCCCGATCACCACCACGGCGCCTTTATGCTCCAGGGCACTGGTCAGGGCAAAGATATTGCGCACATCGTCGTCCACCAGCAGGATCTTGCGCCCTTCGAACACCTTGTCACGGCTGCGCGCGGTCTTGAGCATCTTCTGGCGGTCATGGGACAGCTGGGATTCGACTTTGTGCAGAAAGAGTGTGACCTCATCGAGCAGGCGCTCCGGGGACCGCGCGCCCTTGATGATGATCGAGCGCGAATACTTGCGCAGCTCGGCTTCTTCGTCGCGTGTCAGGTTGCGCCCGGTATACACGATCACCGGCGGGAACGAGCAGATATCCTCGGTGGCCATGCGCTTGAGCAGCTCGTTACCGAGCATGTCCGGCAGCTTGAGGTCGATGATCATGCAGTCGTAGACGTTGGTGCGCAGCAGGTCCAGCGCCGCCTGGGCGTAGCCGACATCGGTGATTTCAATGTCATCGTCGCCGATCAGACGGGCGATGCTGTCACGTTGCAGGTCGTCGTCCTCCACCAGCAGTACCCGCTTGACCTTTTGCGTCAACTTGGCTTCCAGGCGCGCGAACACGTCCTTGAGCTCTTCACGGGTGGTGGGTTTGACCGCGTAACCGATGGCGCCCATGTGCATGGCGGCTTCGACGCGGTCTTCCACGGAGATCACATGCACCGGAATGTGCCGGGTATTGGCGTGCTCCTTCAGACGTTGCAGCACCGTCAAGCCGGAATGATCCGGCAGGCGCATGTCCAGCAGGATCGCGTCGGGGATGAATTCTTCGGCCAGGCTGTAGCCTTCGTCGGCACCGTGGGCGACCAGGCAGTTGTAGCCCAGTTCGTGGGCCAGGTCGAAGAGGATGCGCGCGAAATTCGGCTCATCTTCCACCACCAGGATGGTGCGGGTGGTGAATGGCGCTTTGTCGCGGTCATCGGCAAAGCGCGGGATCGGTTCGGCATCGGCCGCCGGCAGCGACGCAACCTTGACGGGCATCGGCGCCGGTACCGCCACGGCTTGGCGTGGGGCTTCGATCGGCGCGGCATCTTCGCCGCGTTCGACATACTGCTCCGGCAAAACCAGCGTGAAGATGCTGCCCTTGCCCGGTTCGCTGGTTACGCTGATGTAGCCACCCAGCAAGGTTGCCAGGTCACGGGAAATGGACAGGCCCAGGCCGGTGCCGCCGTAACGGCGATTGGTGGTGCCATCGGCCTGGCGGAAGGCTTCGAAGATGCTTTCCTGTTGGTCCTGGGCGATACCTATGCCTGAGTCGCGCACGGTAAAGGCGATGCCCTCCCCCGGCGCCCGGGATACCGACAGGCTGACCTGGCCCTGTTCAGTGAACTTGATGGCGTTGGACAGCAGATTCTTGAGGATCTGCTCCAGACGCTGGCGGTCGGTGAACAGCAGGGTCGGTGAACCTGCCTGCACATCGATCTGGAAGCCCAGCTTGCGGTCCCTGGCCAGCGGTTCGAACATGCCGCGCAGGCCGTCCACCAGGCGCTCGACGCTGGAATTTTCCGGACGCACTTCTAACTTGCCGGCTTCTACCTTGGAAATGTCGAGAATGTCGTTGATCAGGTTGAGCAGGTCATTGCCGGCCGAATAGATCGACTCGGCAAACTTGACCTGTTCGGCACTGAGGTTTTCCTGGGGGTTCTCGGCCAGCAACTTGGCCAGGATCAGTGAGCTGTTAAGCGGCGTGCGAAGCTCGTGGGACATGTTGGCCAGGAATTCGGACTTGTACTTGCTGGAGCGTTGCAACTCATCGGCACGGTCTTCCAGTTCCAGCTGGACCCGGTTGAGTTCGACGTTCTTGCGGTCCATGGCGTCGCGCTGTTCGGCCAGGGTCTGGGTCTGTTCGGCCAGTTGCTCGTTGGTCTGCTCAAGCTCCGCCTGCTGGGTTTCCAGGTGCGCCTGGGACTCCTTGAGGATGCGTGACTGTTCCTCAAGCTCTTCGTTGGCGGTCTTGAGTTCTTCCTGCTGCACTTGCAGCTCTTCGTTGAGCTGCTGGGTCTCGGCGAGGACTTCCTGCAAACGCTGGCGATAACGCGCGGCTTCGATGGACGTACCGATATTGTCGGCGATCAGCTCCAGCAGCTCGACGTCGCGTTCTTCCAACGGGCGCAGGAAGCCCAGTTCGATCACGCCGTTGACGCGGTCGTCGTCGCTGGTCGGCACCACCAGTACGCTGCGGGTGGTGCCCTCGCCCAGCCCCGAGCTGACCTTGAAGTAGTCCACCGGTACATCGTCCAGGCGGATCAGGCGATCGAGCTGGGCGGCCTGCCCTACGATGCCTTCGTCGCTGTAGATCGACTGTTCCAGCTGCGCCTGTTCGCGGGAGAAGCCGTAGGTGGCGACCCGCCGCAGGCCACCGTGCTCTTCGCGCACATACAACGCCCCCACGGCTGAGCCCATGTATTGAGCGAAGAACTGCAGGATGTTGCGGCCCAGCAGGTTCAAGGTCAGTTGGCCGAGCACCTGTTCGGCCAGTTCGGTTTGGCCATTGCGCAGCCAGGCCTGCTGCTCCAGGTGTTTGGCAATCTTCTTTTGCGACGCGAGGTTTGCGCTGTAACTGTTTGAAAGTTCGAGTAAATTCTTCCGACCGATATACGCGAGAACGCCGCTTAGCCCGAGCACAAACACCAGGTACAGCGTAACGCTGACCACTGTGGTGCGCGTGACCTCTTCGTTGCGGGTAATACGGAACTGCTGTTCCATCGTTACCGCGTCGTCATATTCCTTGCGAATCTCGTCGGTCAGGCGCTTGCCCCGGCCCGCCTTGACCGCGCCACGGTAATCGCCGCTGCTGCGCTGCAATTCAATCATCGACTGCGCGTACTTGTTCCATTCCACTTGCAGCGCTTCCAGGCGCTTGAGACGGTCGACCTGCTGCGGATTGTCGGCAACCAGTTCCTGCAAATTGCGCAGGTCGGCAATGATCCTTGGCTTGGCCACTTCATAGGGGTCGAGAAAATGCTCGTCGCCGGTGATCAGGAAACCGCGCATGCCGGTTTCCAGGTCGACCGTCAGTTTGGACGATTCATTGAGGTTGTTGAGCACCCGATCGGTGTGCTCCACCCACCGAATCACCGACAGCAGGTAGGTGATCAGCACCACGAAAAACACCGCGCTGAGCACACCCACACCCAGTGGCAGGGCCACGTTACGGCTCAGGAGTTTGCGGAAGCTCTTTTCATCAACTGACGACGCGGGATTCATGGGCATGCCTTGGCCAAGTGCGGAAAAACCGGGAGTTTGCCCCAAAGTGACGATCAAGACCATTTTTCTGGGACGTTTTTGTACAGATTCCTACAGCAGAACAGGCTATTCTGCCTGGTCTTTTGTACTGCATTGTTTTAACGCCCTGGGAACTTGTGGATAGCCCGCGCTTACTCAAGTACAGGCCTGTCAGACTGGCCAGCGTTAAACACTCGTCTTTTTTTGGGAAAGCCTTCTATGTCCGCAATTGTCTCCACCATCCTTGTTGTCGAAGACGACGCTATCGTGCGCATGCTGATCGTCGATGTGCTTGAGGAGTTGGAGTTCACGGTGCTTGAGGCTGCCGATGCTGCAGAGGCGCTCGAATTCGTCAAGGCCGAGGACACTCATATCGACCTGATGATGACGGATGTCGGCTTGCCGGACATGGACGGCAAGCAACTGGCAGCCCAAGTGCGCGAACTGCGCCCCACCCTGCCCATCCTGTTCGCCAGCGGTTATGCCGAGAACATCGATGTGCCCGCCGGTATGCAGGTGATTGGCAAGCCGTTCTCGATCGACCAATTGCGCGATAAAGTCAAATCGATGTTGCCCTGAACATCCCGCGTTCTTTTGCAGGTTTTAACGTGACGTGCGGCAAAGAAAACAGGAAACTCAGCGCCTGCATTTCCTCGTCAGTCAAAAGATCTCTGGAAGGACGCTACAACATGATTGGACAACCTGCGCGCCTGGTGTTGGCGAGCCTTTCGATACTCCTGAGCAGCGGCGCCTGGGCCGACTTCACGGCGACTCCTGCCCAGGCCCGGGCCATTGCCAAGGAAGCCTACTTGTACGGCTATCCCGTGGTGGAGATGTACAAGACGCTCTACACCCAGGCTGTGGACAAAGGCGGGGCCAATTTTAAGGCGCCGTTCAATCGCATCGGCAACACCGCGCAGGTCTTCACCCCCAAGGACACCGCGTTCACGACCCCGAACTCGGACACGCCCTACTCCTTCGTCTGGATGGACCTGCGCAGGGAACCCCTGGTGCTGACCCTGCCCAAGGTCGAAGACAACCGTTACTACTCGGTGCAATTGCTCGACCTCTATACCCAGAACATCGCCTACCTGGGCACGCGCAGCACCGGCAACAACGGCGGTCACTACATGATCGCGGGGCCTGACTGGAAGGGTCAGCAGCCGGTCGACATCGACCGCGTGGTCTACAGCGAGAGCAATATCGCCTACGCCCTGTATCGCACACAGCTGTTCGATGAAAAAGACCTGGGCAGGGTCAAGCAAATCCAGAACGGCTATAAAGTGCAATCGCTGAGCAGCTACGTGAAGCAGGCGGCCCCGGCCAACGCGCCGAAAATCGAGTGGCCCAAGCCGATGGCGAACATGAGCGACAGCCCGCAGCTGTTCCGCTACCTGAACTTCATGCTGGCTTTTGCCGCGCCCCAGGACAGTGAAAAAGACCTGCTGGCACGCTTCGCCACCATCGGCATCGCCCCCGGCGCGCCTTTCAAGCTGAACCAACTGAGCGCCGAACAGCGCAAAGCATTGGAAGACGGGATTGCCGATGCCAAGGCTGAGTTCGCCACCTTCAAGAAAGACAAGATCGATACCCATCAAGTCCCCAGCGGCGAGTTGTACGGCAGCCGTGACCGCCTGAAAAACAATTACTTCTACCGTTATGCTGGCGCCAACCTGGGTATGTTCGGCAACTCCACCGACGAAGCCGCTTACTTCACCTGGTTCGATGATAGCGAAGGCAAACCGGCCAACGGCGCACGCCGCAGCTACACCGTCCATTTTGCCAAGGACCAACTGCCGCCGGCCGATGCGTTCTGGTCGCTGACAATGTACGACGCCAAGACCAAATTGCTGGTGCCAAACCACAAGAAACGTTACCTGATCAACTCACGCATGCTGCCCGGTCTCAAGCTGGACGCCGACGGTGGCCTGACCCTGGCCCTGCAGCATCATGAGCCCCCGAAGGCCGAACAGAGCAACTGGCTGCCCGCCCCGACCGGGCCGTTCTTCGCAGTGCTGCGTATTTACCTGCCCAAGCCCGAAGTCACCAGTGGCCAATGGAAGTTGCCGCCGCTGACACCGCTCAAGTGAATGCACGGCGGGCAGCGATTCACCTATGCAGCCCGCCGCGCCATACGCGTCAGTACTATTTAAGCTTCAGATAAGACTGATGCAGGTCGGACGCCCATCCATCGATAACACTTTTCACATCGTCAGCCTTCATCACTTGAGTGTCGTTCTCCAACGGCTTTCCAGTGCCTTTGCGCACCACTTGGGCAATCACTTTGCCGCTGGCGCCATCGAGGAACTGCGCCTCCGTGCCCAGGGAGGTTTCCTGGTCACGAATCCCGGTGCCGGTGCTCACCGCCGCAGCGACCAACGCCACAGGAATGAATTCATAAGGCTTGAGGCCTTCTGTTTTGCTGCTGACAGCCGTAATCGCCGCGCGCACCACAATCACGCCTGGGCCGGGGCCATTGGCCAGCGGCAGTGAACCGGCCAGTTCACGCTTGAGCGCCTGGTTGTAATAGTCGCTGATGCCGCGCAAGGTGCTGTTAGGAATGCGGGGGGTGGCTTGAGGCTTGGGATAGAACTGCGTGGGCTCGATGTACATCGAGTTGTAGCGACTCAGGTCCAATGTGGGATCGACCCAGCGCATCACCTCGGCTCCGGAGGGCGACTTGGCTTGTTTGAGCCGGCTGTAGTCCGACAGAAAGCCCGAATATTCGTCCGGTTGGGTGACCTTGCTGGCACAACCCGCCATGCCGATCGAGGCAATGCACAGCGCGCTGACCATTAACCTTAGGTTCATCATTGAAGCTCCCCGTCGATAGATTGAGCTGTAGGTATAGCCAATCTGGCACAACGGGGCCGGTTATTTCAGCGAACGGTCCTCAGCCGCGTTCGCGGGGGATCAGGCTCTGCAACTGCGCCGCCAGGAAATTGGCGTCGAAGCCGAAGGTATCCGGGTCCTTGAGGCCATTGGTTTTCTTCCAGAGCCAATCATTTTTATCCCCAGGCAGTACCAGCGAGACGCTGCCGTGCCGGGCCGCGGTCAAGCCCATTACCGCCACGCGGATATACCCGTCCGTCCCCATCACCTCCGGCACGAACTCCACGCTTTTACCCGTGATCAGCACGTTCAACTTCTCGGTTTTGAAGGTCGATGTTTCCACTGGAACGCTCGGCCCGCTGGCGACATAGGCTTCACGACGCACCTCCAGCAAACCGGCGCTCTTGACCGGTTCCAGCCACTGTTCGATGTGCTCGAACAACTCGCCAAGCTTGTGTGCCCAACGCGCCGACTGTGTATCGAATTGCTGCTTTTTATGCGCCTCGCTCTCGGCGTAACGACGAAGCATCTCGCCCAGTTGCTGTACATCGTCCATTGCGGATTTCCTTGAGTGAGCCAGGTTGCGAAACCCGATCATGGCAGATGCAGCGCCAAGGCGTACGGGCTAAAGGTCATTGTGCTCGGCTCGCCAACGAGGCTGCTGTCGGCTACAGGCAGGTCACCTCGGGCCTGAGGGAGTATCGAACGAAGGATGTTGCGCCAGAAGACGATGCCACTGCATCCGAAACCAGGGGGTCAATTGCGCCTGCGGATCAGCCAGCCAGGCTGATATTTCATCCCGGGTCAGCCATTGGATGTCGCTGACTTCGTCAGGCTCGGGTGAAACCACCGTGTCAGACCGGGCAACCAGCACATGGCATAACTCGTGCTCCGCGCCAATCGAACCAAAGCTGGCGTGATACTCGAAACTGTACAGCGCGCGGCAGCAAGCCCTGACGCCCAACTCTTCGCGCAAACGGCGCGACGCGGCATCCGGGATCGATTCGCCAGGTGCCGGATGACTGCAGCAGGCATTCGACCAGAAACCGGGCCACAGCATTTTGCCTGCCGCACGACGCTGAAGCAGATGACGCCCTTGACTGTCGATCAAATGCACCGAAAAGGCACGATGAAGCCGGCCCATTCCCAGATGGGCATCACGTTTGTCGTACACCCCCACTTGTATATCTTGCGCATCGACTAAGACGACCTCAGTGGCCATTCTATATTCCTTGGTGGTATGCGAAGGCGGCGCCCCAGGTTAGAGGACTTGCCCCCACGCGCTGATGAAGGTCAAGGCAGGCTCGCTGAACGCGGGATCGGCACGTAGAGTTGCCATGGCATCCAGGTCGCCCTGTTCGAGCAGCCCGAGCTTGAGCAACGCAGGCCCGGCTTGTGCGGTGGTTACGGCCCAGAAGGTATCGGCGGGACTGTTATCGCCGATACAGCCTTCAAGCATGCGATGCCTCACGTTGGCCAGGCCCCGATCACGTAGCCGGGCCGGGAGCTGGGTGGCCCAGAGCATGTCGGACCCTATGGACTGCTCCAGGAGAGTGACCCCGGCTTGGGCCAATTTGCGAAACAATGGGTTGGCGGTTTTCAGGCTCGGTTCCAGGCTCACGTCCTCGATCACCAGCCAGCCACCCGGGCGCAGCCAGGTGATGGCCCGCGCCAGCAGGTCTTCGCGCTCGGTGAGGTGACACAGAAGCGCACGGGCATGCACCACGTCAAAGGAGGCCGCCGGGAAGTCATCGGTCGCGGCGTTATGGGCAAGCACCCGAATGCCGGGAATATCGGCGAGGAATCGGATGTCGATGTCCGTGGCGGTGACGCTCGCTTCGGGATATCGCCGGCTCAGCCAGGCGGCAAGCGATCCGGCCCCGGCGCCGAGATCGAGGATGACCGGATTGTCCGGTAGATCCAATTGATCGAAAACCGCCTGGCTCAACGGGTCAAACGCACGCTCCAGGGTGCGCAGCCGTGCCAACTGGCCAGCATGCTGGTCCGCGAGGTAGCTGCTGGTGTAGCCGGGCTTGTCGGAATCGACGGTGGTGGTCACAGTACGACCTCCAGTCGATCCGGGCAGCGATTGAGGAAGCCGCGCTCTACAGGCGTGTACCCCGGCGCCCAGCGCACGTTGGGGAAGGCTTGCAGCAGCATGCGGGCGCCGGTGGTGATCTCCATCCGTGCCAGCAGGGAACCCAGGCAGAAGTGCCGCCCGGCGCCGAAGGCGAAATGACTGGTGGCCTGCTCGGTGCGCGACATGTCAAAGGTATCCGGGTTACTGAACTGGTCCGGATCACGGTTGGCCGAGCCAATCAGACAGGCCAGCGTCGCGCCGGCCGGGATCGTTCCCGAGGGCAGTTGCAGCGTTTCACGAGCCTCGCGCAGTACCAGTTGCAACGGCGGGTTGCGGCGCAAGGTTTCGGCGAGCGCATTATCCATCAGTTGCGGATCGGCAATCACCGCCGCTTTGACGCCAGGTTCGCTCAGCAGGTTGACAATCAGGTTCGCCAGGGCACCGTGACTGGTTTCGCTGCCCGCCGTCATCAGGATTGCGCAGTAAGCGCGCACGAACGTCTCCGACAACGGCTGACCGTCAATCCGTGCCGCCAGGAGCTGGGAGATCAGATCGTTTGCGGGTTCGGCACGGCGAGCGTCGATGTGTGGCTGAATAAAGTCATAGAAACTGTCTCGGTTGGACAACCCGCCAGTCAGCAGTGCCGGGTCCTGTCGATAGTTGCCCATGTAGGCGAAGCCGATGGCACACCAGCGCTTGAGCCGCTCCACCTCTTCGCGGGTTTGAGCCGGGAGCCCCAGCGCATGCGCCATCACCCGCACCGGCAGCGCTGCGGTGAAATCGGCAACCAGGTCAACCTGAGATCGGCCATGCATGCGCGCCAGCAGGTCCGTGGTGACCGAAATGACGGATGCTTCCAGTGCAGCGAGGGCCTTGCCACGAAACGAAGGGCTGAGCAACGCGCGGTGCTGGGCGTGTTCGCAGCCGTCCATGGTGACAAGGGTGTGACCCAACAGCGGCCCGATCTGCCAGTTGTAGTTATTGTTGCTGACGCCCGGATGGGTCAGGGCCGCCTTGACATCCACATGGCGGCTGAGCAGCCACACGTCGGTGGGTTCGTCGTAAGCGAGCGGCAGCCTGGTACGCAATTGCTCATACAACGGGTAGGGGTCGATTTCGAACTGCCGGGATTTCAGCGTTGGAGGGGTGAGTTCCAGGTCCACCTGCCGATTGCTCGTTGTCCCGGAATCGGCGGCGTGCAGATGATAGCGAGAGACGCTGCAGTGCCAGTCGCCTGCCGCCCGCACAACCTGACGCAGGCGGTCCGGGTCGGTCGCCGCGCCTGGCGGGTGACTTGCACACTGGGCGGCGGCCGCAGTGAACTGCGCAACGGCCGTGTTCACCATCCGGTGGGCGGATTCGAGCGCGGCGGGCCAACCCACGCCGGTGGTGTCCGCGAGGATCGACACCAGGTTAAAGCGCTCACCACACACCACATCTTTGGCGATCGAATGGATATCGTTTGTCCAGGCAATCAGATCGGCAGCGTGCTCGCGCAAGGTGTCCCACGCTTGAGCCTGCGCGGCGGGCTTGTATGGGTCGAGCGTCTCGGCACCGTCGATGAGGTCAAAGAAGAACAGTGCGCCGAATGAATGCCGGCGCAACGGCAGATATTCTGCCAGCGTGAGCACCGTGTCGTTTTCCCGCACGCGCACCAGCGTGGCCTGCGCGCGCAAATGCCCGCTCAGATGTCGCACAAGTCTGTCCCGCCAGCTCTCGTCCCCCCAGCACCGGGTTTTCGGCCAGAGATCATCGACCAGAACCGCGAGCATCGGGTCCTCGAATCGGCTGCTTTCGCCAGATTCACCGTCGCTCTCGGTCAAGGCCTGCACCGAAGTGATGAAACACTCCAACGCTCCGTTTTCCGCCCAGGGGCCGTCATCGATACGGTCATCCAGCGTAAGCGCCCACAGGTACCAGCACACCAGAATCTCGGCGCGGTGCGTGGGCGCCCCGCCGCATAGCGCCACGCCCAGATCGAGCAGCGCAGTAGTGCTCAAACGATGCGCACCACGGCGGCCGATCAAGCCGTATCGCTGCGCCCAGGCGAGGGCATGGGCGCGCAACCGTTCGCTGTCGCAGCGCGGTGACGGTGCGGCGAAAGGAAACTGAATCTCGGGGATGGTGAAGAGCTGCGGCGGTAGATGTTCTCTCGGGTTGGGGCCGGGGTCCCCCTCGCGATGTGGCGGTGTCATGCTGCGCTCCTCTTGGATGAACGTTCAATAAGGTCGGACCTTATCGAAAACCACCCGCCCAGGATGCGGTGATTGTCTGATCATCCCCCAGGCAACAGTAGCCTTGGGTAGTAGGAAAAACCTATCGTCCTCGTGAGCATTGGCGCCTGCAACAGGCGAGAGCGAGCCCGCTTGAACCCATGCTGAACTGCTCCGGTGAATTGGCCGGCAACTGCCTATGACTAATCCGCTTTCGGTGGGTATGGTGAAGTCACATTCCCCTGTCCGGAGCATCACATGCGCACCATCGGCCTTATCGGCGGCATGAGCTGGGAGTCCAGTGCCGAGTATTACCGCATCATCAACCAGCATGTACGCGACCGGCTCGGCCCACTGCGTTCGGCGCAACTGTTGATGTACAGCGTGGATTTCGGTCCGGTGGAACAGGCCCAGCATGCCGGGCGCTGGGATGATGCTGCGCTGATCCTGGAAGACGCCGCGCGCCGCCTGCAGGCCGGCGGCGCCGAGTGTGTGGTGCTGTGTACCAACACCATGCATCGGGTGGCGTCACGTATCGAAGCGGCGCTGACGATTCCCTTCCTGCATATCGCCGATGCGGCCGGGGCTGCGGCCTTGCAAGCCGGCACCTTGACCGTGGGCTTGCTCGGCACTGCGTTCACCATGGAACAGGACTTCCTCAAGTCCCGCCTGATCGCACAAGGCCTGACCGTGCTGGTGCCGGACACAGACGAACGCAAGGAGGTACACCGGATCATCTATGAAGAGTTGTGTGTGGGCGTGATCAGTGCCAGATCGCGCGCAATCTATCAGCGGGTCATCGAGTCCCTGGCATCGCGTGGTGCCCAGGCGGTGATCCTCGGTTGCACGGAAATCAGCCTGCTGATCAAGCCCGAGCACAGTAACCTGCCGCTGCTGGACACCACCGAACTGCATGCGCGGGCTGCGGTGGCGTTTGCGCTGGAGCATTAAACCGGCTCAAGCCAGGTCAGTAGTGCCAGAAGTTGCTGACCGAACAACCGGCACGATCCTACATTCACGGCAAGCTTTACTTGCAAAACTCGGGCGCGTCCAACCACGCACCCGAGTGTCTGCCAATTGATAAAACAACGAATGCTGTCAGCCTGCTTTTTCGTCGCGGTGCTATTGGGGGGCAGCGCTTGTGCGACCAGACAACCGCCTGAGTGGGGTATCCGCTGGCTGCCGGATTGTGACGACCGGCCCTTCACCGGGCTGGACCCGGAGGTGGTCGCCAGAACGCAATGTGGCATCGCCACCGTGCCGCTGGACCACATGCACCCTACACTCGGCAGTCTCAAGCTGGATGTCACCCGCGTTTCAGCCCTGCTGCCCGCTGAGCGCGAAGGTGCCGTGTTTACCAATCCGGGCGGTCCCGGCGCCGAGGCCGACGGATTCGCTGTGCTTCTGGCGTCCATATGGAAAGGCTACGCTGACCAGCCACAAGGCGAGGCCTATCGGCGCTTGATCAACGCCTTTGATGTGATCGGAATGACACCTCGCGGAATGGGCAGCGACCCGCAATCGCAACTGGTGTGCCAATCCGATGAGGAAATCGTTGCGCAAAACGACATGACCGAAGATCGCAGTCCCGCCAACATCGAGGCTATCCGGCATAACGCTGGCGTACTGGCCCGGGGCTGCGCCAGCCAGCGCCTGGCACCTTATATCAATACCGAACAAACGGCGCGGGACATGGAGCTGGTGCGTATGGAGCTCAACGAACCCCAGCTCAACTACTTCGGCAATTCATACGGCACATGGCTGGGTGCCTGGTACGCCGGCCTGTTTCCGAAACAGGTCGGGCGTATGGTGCTCGACTCGAGTACGGACTGGACCGCCACATTCCAGGACGCCTCGTTGGTTCAAGCACCGGAAAAAGACCGCGTGTTCGCGCGTTTTGTTGCGCAGCGCGCCGCCGACGATCCACGGCGCTACCAGATGGGCAGCGACCCTAAGGCCATAGGCGCGATTTTTCTCGACCTGTTGTCTCAAGTCAGAGCGGCGCTGCGTTCAGACAACGAGTACTACAGCGTGCCTGAATACCTGATGGCTGCCCGTGCACTCAGCCGGTGGTTGCGCGAATCACCCGGCCTGCCAGACGCCAAGCTGCTGGCCAAACTCCAAGCCCATCGATTCAGCCCCGACCCTGTCGTAAATGAGGCGGCGAAACAGGCATTTGCACGCCTGCTCGAAGTCACCCGCCACCCGTCGCCATGGAATGGTCTGGCGCTTGGTCCCTTGAAACTCACGCCCCGAGAGTCCGTCCGCAGCACCGTGTTATGCAACGATTCAGCGTCCGCAGACGAAGCATTCTGGACCGAAAAGGAAAACCAGTACGCCATCGAGTATCCGGTGGGCGGCAGTTTCTTCCCGGCGAGGCATTGCGCCGATTGGCGCGGCAAACCGCTTGATGGCGTACCGCAGCGCAAGCTGGCGCAGGTCAACGGTCTCTTTATGGTTCAGGCCGAATATGATGATCAGACGCCCGCAGCAGGCGCCCTCAAAGCCTTCAGAAGCGTGCCGGCCGCGCACATGACGCTGCTCAAGGGGGCCTACCGACACGGCGTGTCTTTCTCCGGGACCAATGCCTGCGTGAACAAGAATGTCGGGGACTTCCTGGCCTATGGACGCAAACCTGACCGCTTTTCGATCTGCTACGAATCACCCTGATCCCAGGTTCAGCCTCGTAGCGCTGTTTGCCATAGCCGGGCGATATCCGCCGCGCGCTCACGCAACAGTCGCGCCGCCTCGCTGCACGCCTGTTCCAGGCTCATCGGCCCCGACGGCAACGCAAACGCGGCATCCACGCCATGGTCGTACATCTGCTCGTAGCCCTCCCCCAGCGTTCCTGCGATCACGATTACCGGCACCTTGTGGTGACGGGCGATACGCGCCACGCCAAACGGGGTTTTACCGCGCAGGGTCTGGGCGTCGAAGCGGCCTTCGCCGGTGATGACCAGGTCGGCGCCGCGCACTGCGGCGTCCAGCCCGACCAACTCGGCCACCACCTCAACGCCGGCGCGGAACTGCGCACCCAGAAACGCCTTGGCGGCAAACCCCAGGCCACCGGCGGCGCCGCTGCCGGGTTCGTCGCGCACATCCCTGGGCAGCACTTGTGCGCAGCGGTCGGCAAAATGGCCGAGAGCGACGTCCAACTGTTGAACCTGCTCGGGCGTGGCGCCTTTTTGCGGGCCGAAAATCGCTGAGGCACCCTGGGGACCGCACAGCGGGTTGTTCACATCCGCCGCGATTTCAAAGCGGATCTGGGCCAGACGCGAATCCAGATTTTCCAGGCTGATGCGGGCCAGACCACCCAGCGCCAGCCCTCCCGGTACCAGTGGCTGATTCTGGGCATCGAATAGCTGCACGCCGAGCGCTTGCATCGCGCCCGCGCCGCCATCATTGGTCGCACTGCCGCCAATCGCCAGAATAATGCGTCGGGCGCCCAGGTCGAGGGCAGCGCGGATCAGCTCGCCGGTGCCATAGGTACTGCTGGAGCAGGCATCGCGCTGCCCCGGCGCAACCAACTGCAGGCCACTGGCTTCAGCCATTTCGATGATCGCGGTGTGGCTGTCGGCTAACCATCCCCAATGCGCCTGCACCGCAGCACCCAGTGGCCCGCGCACGGTCTGGCTGCGCAACTGGCCATTACACGCGGCGAGCACCGCCGCGACCGTGCCTTCACCGCCGTCCGCCATCGGGCATTGCACCAGCGCTGCTTCAGGCCAGACCTGAACCAGGCCCTCGGCAATGGCCTGGGCGACCCGTTCGGCACTCAGGCTGTCCTTGAACGAGTCGGGGGCGATGATGATTTTCATGGGCATTCTCCGTTTTTATAACGCCCATGCTGACAGTTGGCACCGCTGCTGACGCCGGTCCGATGCACAAGTGCGAATGAGGTTTGTTGTTCAATTTTACAAAGCCTGGGGTAATAACTGCACGCCCAGGTACAACGCAAGCATGCCGTCCAGGGTCAGCGGGTCGACGCCGCTCAGTTCGGCGATTCTTTCCATACGGTAGCGCAGGCTGTTGCGGTGAATCCCCAGGGCATCGGCGCAGGCCTGGCTTTGCCCGTCGTGCTCGCACCAACTGCGCAGCGTGGCCAGCAGTTGGCCGTTGCTGTCCTTGGCCAGTACTTTGCGCAGCGGGTTGAGCAATTCGTCCAGGGCGTCGTCGTTGCGGTGGCGCCAGAGCATCACCGGCAGGCGATAGCGGTTGAGGATCAACAGGCGCGCGTGCGGCAGGATATCGCGACCGTAGGCCAGCAAGTCACCGACGCGGCGATAGCAGCGGCGCAGGCCGGCCAGCCCTTGCGCTTGCCCGCCTACGGCAACCCGAAGAATATTCCAGCCCAGGCCATCGAGCTTTTCCAGCAGGCGTGGGTCGTCGACTTGCAGGGCAGCGGGACGGCACCATAGCAGGGAAAACTGCGCGGAACTCACGCACCAGCTGTCCGGATAACGCGACATCAACCAGGCGCTCAAGGCCTCCGCCGACTGCCCCGCGCCCAGTTCGAACAGGTACGGCGTGCGCGCCAGTTGCGGCTTGAGGCCCAACTGTTGCGCTTCGTCGACCAGGCGCGGCGAGTCGCCCGTGTCGGCCAGCAGCAATGCCAGCAAGTCATCACAGCGCTGGCGTCGCCATTGCTGCTCGGCCTGCTGATGACGCTGGCTGACCAGCATTTCGGCGGTCATGCGCACCAGTTCGGCGTAGGTGCGCAACCCGTCCGGTTCGCCGGTGATCCCCAGTACGCCGATCAGGCGCTGGTCATGCATCAGCGGCAGGTTGATGCCCGGCAACACGCCTTTGAGGTGCTTGGCGGTCTGCCCGTCGATTTCCACCACGCGCCCGTTGGCCAGCACCAGCTGCGCGCCCTCGTGGCGGGTGTTGATGCGTTCCGGCTCGCCGCTGCCAAGGATCAGGCCCTGGCTGTCCATTACGTTGACGTTGTAGGGCAGGATCGCCATGGTGCGATCGACGATATCCTGGGCCAGTTCGTGATCCAGCTCGAACATGGGCTATTTTCCTTCGCAAGCGGGTTGGTCAGCGGCACAGCGCAAAGCAGGCTTGACTGTGCGCGAGCACAAAGACAGGCGCCCATCGCCTCGCCGAGACTGTTCAAGCGATCAACGTTACCCTCGCATCGCTAAAAATCATAATAAAGAGAGACTCGCCATGTCACAGAGCGCCGCTGCAGCACTGGCCACCGATGACGATAAAAACGCCATCTACAAGCGCGTAACCCTGCGCCTGATCCCCTTCATCTTTATCTGCTACCTGTTCAACTACCTTGACCGGGTGAACGTTGGCTTTGCCAAGTTGCAGATGCTCGATGCGTTGAAATTCAGCGAAACCGTGTACGGCCTGGGTGCCGGAATCTTCTTTATCGGCTATGTGCTGTGTGGCGTGCCGAGCAACCTGGCGCTGACCCGGTTCGGACCAAGGCGCTGGATTGCGCTGATGATGATCGTGTGGGGCACGTTGTCCACGTGCCTGCTGTTCGTGACCACGCCGACGCATTTCTACACCTTGCGCCTGTTGACCGGTGCCGCTGAAGCGGGCTTCTTTCCGGGCGTGGTGCTGTACCTCTCGCAGTGGTTTCCAACCTTTCGCCGGGGTCGGATCATGGCGCTGTTCATGTCGGCGATTCCGGTGTCCGGCCTGCTCGGCAGCCCGTTCTCCGGCTGGATTCTCAACCACTTCGCGGCCGGCCAGGGCGGCCTTGCCGGATGGCAGTGGATGTTCCTGCTGCAAGGCATCCCCACCGTGATCCTCGGCGCCCTCGCCTACTTCCTGCTCAGCGACAGCTTCGCCAACGCCAAGTGGCTCAAGCCCCACGAGCGCGCGCTGCTGGAAGCTGACCAGGCCACCGACCTGGCCAACAAACCGAAAACCACCACCGACTCCCTGGCGCAAGTGTTCAAGAACCCGGCGATCTGGGCGTTCGGCCTGATCTACTTCTGTATCCAGAGCGGCGTCTATGCGATCAACTTCTGGCTGCCATCGATCATCAAGAGCCTGGGTTTCAGCGATAACCTGGTGATTGGCTGGCTCAGTGCGATCCCCTACCTGCTGGCCGCGGTGTTCATGTTGCTGGTGGGCCGCTCGGCCGATTTGCGCAAGGAGCGTCGTTGGCACCTGGTGGTGCCGATGCTGATGGGCGCGATCGGCCTGGTTATCGCGGTGAATTTCGCCACCACCCCGGTGATCGCCATCCTCGGCCTGACCCTCGCCACCATGGGCGCCCTCACCGGCCTGCCGATGTTCTGGCCGGTGCCCACCGCCATGCTCAGCGCGGGCGCCGCGGCCGGTGGGCTGGCGTTGATCAACTCCATGGGCCAGATGGCCGGCTTTCTCAGCCCGTACATCGTAGGCTTCGTGAAAGATGCAACCGGGTCCACGGATGTGGCGCTTTATCTGCTTGCCGCAGTGATCGTTGCTGGCAGTGTGTTGGCGTTGCGGATGACGCGCACCTTGAAGGTCTAAAGCGCGCCCATTTGGCCCTGGGTATCTAAACAACTCTGTAGCGCTCAACCGTAACCACGATGCGCAGCGAGTCGCTCTTGATCTTGATCTGGCTTTTGATCTTGATCTTAGGCGCCCCGTTAAACCACGCTGGCCGAACGCAGGCTTGAATCCGTGGGCAACCCGGCAGGACGCCGGGTTAGCCGCACTGGGCCATGGATGGCCCATTGCGGCGGCTCACGGATTCAAGCCGGAGAGAGGGAACACCGAGCCTAAGCGAGGTGCCGAGTGGTGGGGCAAGAGCCCTTTTGGTTACTTTTGGGGCGCTTTTCCAAAAGTGACCCGCTGTAAAAGCGGGACCCTAAGCGGCCGTGACCGCAGAAACGGATATGTACTCGGTCTGATCCAACATCCTGGTCGGCCCTGAGGCCGCCATCGGGGGTAAGCCCCCTCCCACATTTGGACCGAGGTGTATCAGATTGGTAACCGTGGGTTACAGGCCGCCGGGAGCCAGCTCCCTCGCCACATGTCGGCGTCATACCCATGTTGTGTAGATACCTATGCCCCTGTGGGAGCGCGGTTACAACTGTCCGCCGCCATCGATATCGATCACGGCACCAGTCATAAAGCCGTTCTCCATCGCCAACACATACCCCGCCGCCACTTCCTGCGCCTGCCCCACGCGCCCCACCGGCAGGGCCCCACCCACCTTGGCGAACATCGCCAGGCGCTGCTCTTCGCCAAGCCCGGCGTAAGCCGGTGTATCAATCACACCGGGGCTGATCACATTGACCCGGCGCGGCGCCAGTTCCTTGGCCAACTGCTTGCCCAGCGCTTCGGTGGCGGCATTGATACCGATCTTGATGAACTGCCCCGGCACCAGTTTGCGCCCCAACTGGCCGGAGGTCAGGCTGATGCTGCCATGCTCATGCAGAAACGGCAGCGCCTGTTGAATCGCGCGCAATGCCCCCCAGAGTTTCACATTGAAATTACCCTGGGCTTCGTCCAGGTCGGTGTCGATCAGCGTCCTGGCATTAACCGAGGGACCGGAGGTGTAGACCAGATGATCGAAGCGCCCCACGCTTTCGAACAGGCGTTGCAACGAGGCGCTGTCGCTCACATCCACCGGCTCGCTGCGCACGCCGTCGTGAACCGCCGAGGTCAGGCGGCGCCCCGCCACCACCACGTTTGCACCGCGCTCGACGGCCGCGTTGGCGACGGCTGCGCCGATACCGCTGCTGCCGCCGATCACGATGATGGTTTTGCCGCTCAGAGACGTCATCATGGAAAAAAATCCTGATTAAGAAGTGAGCGTTCATCTTCCACGCTTGATAATCGGAGAAAAATCCCGGTAAAACGACAAGATCTTTAAAGGAATTTTACAAATGAGTTCGATCCTGGATCTTGAAGTGTTCGTGCGCACCGCCGACACAGGCAGCCTGTCTGCAGTAGCGCGCGGGCTTGGCTTGACCCCGGCGGCGGCCAGTATCGCCCTCAAGCGCCTGGAAACCCGCCTTGGCCTGCGCCTGTTCGCCCGGTCCACGCGCAGCATGCGGCTGACCGAGGAAGGCCGGCGTTATCTGGACAGCGTGCGCGTTGCGCTGGCCGCATTGACCGAGGGTGAACAGGCGCTCAAGCAGCACAGCCAGGGCCTGACCGGTTTGCTGCAAGTGGCGGCGCCGTCGGATTTCGGGCGCAACGTGGTGCTGGGCTGGCTGGACGCGTTCAAGGCCGAACACCCGCATATTCGCCTGCAACTGATGCTCAACGACAGCAACGCCGATCTGTTTCGGGACACGGTCGACATTGCCCTGCGCTTTGGCGTGCCCCAGGACTCCAGCCTCGTCGCCCTGCCGATCGCCCCCGACCACCATCGCATTGCCTGCGCGAGCCCCGCCTACCTGGCGCGCCACGGCACACCGCTGCATCCCACACAGCTGTCACAGCACAGCGCGTTGCGTTACATGCGCCAGGGCCAAGTCAGCAAGACCTGGCGCTTTCGCCAGGGCGCGCACGTTGAAGAGGTCGAGGTCAACGGCGACTATCTCAGCGACGACGGCGAAATCGTGCGCCGTTGGGCCCTGGCCGGGCACGGCATCGCCTACAAAGCTCGACTCGATGTAGTGGGCGACCTTGCCGCCGGCCGGCTGGTGGCATTGTTCGATACGTGGCAAGGCGAACCGGCGCCGTTCAACCTGATGTGTCCCCATCGCCTGCAGGTATCGGAGCGGGTGAAAGTGCTGCAGCGTTTTTTACAGGCGCGCTGCCAGACGTTGCTGAGCGAATGAAGAAATACGTACAGGGCTTGTTCCAGAGCGTGCGTGTCTGGTATTGCATGACACATATTTGCCTGCCATGGAGGAGATTTGCATGATTTACCGCACATTGGGTCAGTCCGGCTTGAAGGTCAGCGCATTGACGCTGGGCACCATGATGTTTGGCGAACAGACCAGCACTGAAGACTCGCTGCGCATCATCGACAAGGCCTGGGATCAAGGCATCAACTTTATCGACACCGCCGACGTCTACACCGGCGGGCGGTCCGAGGAGATCGTCGGCGAGGCCATCGCGCGCAACCGTCAGGACTGGGTGGTGGCGTCCAAGGTCGGGTTCGGCCCGACGGATGGCGTACCCAACCGCAATGGGCTGAGCCGCAAGCGGATGTTCAATGCGCTGGAGGCAAGCCTGCGCCGCCTGGACACCGACTACCTGGACGTCTACTACCTGCACCGCGAGGACCACGACACACCGCTGGAGGTCACGGTATCAGCGATCGGCGATCTTATCCGCCAGGGCAAAGTCCGCTACTGGGGCTTGTCCAACTATCGCGGCTGGCGTGTCGCCGAGGTCATACGCGTGGCCGAGCGCCTGGGCGTTGACCGGCCGATCATCAGTCAACCGCTTTACAACATCGTCAATCGCCAGGCCGAAGTCGAGCAGATCACCGCCGCTGCCGCCTATGGCCTGGGCGTGGTGCCGTACAGCCCGTTGGCGCGTGGTGTGCTCAGCGGCAAGTACGCACCCGACCTGAAACCTGAGCCCGGCAGCCGCGCTGCACGCCAGGATAAACGCATTCTGGAAACCGAATGGAGGGTGGAATCGCTGCGCATCGCCCAGCAGATCCAGCAATACACCCAGGGACGTGGCGTGGGCATGGTCGAGTTTGCGATTGCCTGGGTGTTGAATAGCGCGGCGGTGAGTTCGGCGATTGTCGGCCCGCGCACCGAGGCGCAGTGGGATGCCTATACCGGCGCACTCGAGGTGAAGATCAGCGCTGAAGATGAGGCATTCATCGATTCGCTGGTGACCCCTGGGCACTCATCCACGCCTGGGTTCAATGATGTGAGTCACTTTGTCTCGGGGCGTACGGTACGCTCGTAGGCAGCCCTTGAGACTCGCAGGCTCGGTGCCCCCTGTGGGAGCGCTCGAGCCAAGCGGACAAAACGACCATTTCCAGCCTTTTTACGTCTTGCGCCCCAAAACAGCGCACCTGAGCCGCCAAAAGCACCATAATCTCCCTCTCGATTCTTCCTGTTTATCTCAATCGGCTTTCGCGAGGACTGCGTGTCTAAAGGTGTTGTGTTATCGGTATCGGCCTCGGTGTTGTTTGCCGTGATGTATTACTTCACATCGCTGCTCACACCCTTGAGTGGCCTGGAAATTTTTGGCTGGCGCATGTTGCTGACCGTGCCCTGCATGACCGTCTTCATGTTGGTCAGCGGTGAATGGCGACGGGTGTGGGAGCTGCTGCGCATGCTGGTGGCCAGGCCGCGCTTGATCGGCGGCGTACTGGTGTCGTCCGCGCTGCTCGGCGTGCAGTTGTGGCTGTTCATGTGGGCACCGCTCAATGGGCGCAGCCTGGACGTGTCGGTGGGGTACTTCCTGTTGCCGCTGACCATGGTGCTGACCGGACGCCTGGTCTACGGCGAGCAGTTGTCGCGCTTGCAGCAGATCGCCGTGGCGTTTGCCACGCTGGGTGTGCTCAACGAGCTGTACCAGGCCGGCGGTTTTTCCTGGGCAACGCTGGTGGTGATCATCGGTTACCCGGTGTACTTCGTGGTGCGCAAGTACCTGGGCACCGACCATCTGGGCGGCCTGTGGCTGGACATGGCGCTGATGTTGCCGGTGGCCTGGTGGTTCGTGCAGAGCGGCGAGCAGGGCTTCGCGGTACTGGATGTGCAGCCCAAGCTGTACGCGCTGATTCCCATGCTGGGCTTGATCAGTGCGTCGGCGCTGGTGAGCTATATCATCGCCAGCCGGTTGCTGGCCTTCAGCCTGTTCGGCCTGCTCAGCTATGTGGAGCCAGTGTTGTTGCTCGCGGTGGCGCTACTGCTGGGTGAAGGTATCAAGGGCGGACAGTGGCTGACCTATATCCCGATCTGGCTGGCGGTGATGGTGCTGGTGTATGAAGGGTTCAAGCATTTGGTGCGCCAGCGCAAAGCCTGAATCCCAGGCAAAAAAAAGCCCGGCCAAAGCCGGGCTTTGTATTGCTCAGTCGGCGGTCAATACACCGCGACGGACCTGATCGCGTTCGATCGATTCGAACAGCGCCTTGAAGTTGCCTTCGCCGAACCCATCGTCGCCTTTGCGCTGAATGAACTCGAAGAACACTGGGCCCATCAGGGTTTCCGAGAAGATCTGCAACAACAGGCGCTTGTCGCCTTCGATCGACGAGCCGTCCAGCAAAATGCCGCGTGCCTGCAGCTGGTCCACCGGTTCGCCATGGTTGGGCAGGCGGCCTTCGAGCATTTCGTAGTAAGTGTCCGGCGGCGCGGTCATGAAGCGCATGCCGATCTTCTTCAGCGCGTCCCAGGTCGTGACCAGGTCGTCGGTGAGGAACGCCACGTGCTGGATGCCCTCGCCGTTGAACTGCATCAGAAACTCTTCGATCTGGCCTGCACCCTTGGACGACTCTTCGTTCAACGGGATGCGGATCATGCCATCCGGCGCGCTCATGGCCTTGGAGGTCAGGCCGGTGTACTCGCCCTTGATGTCGAAATAGCGCGCTTCTCGGAAGTTGAACAGTTTCTCGTAGAAGCCGGCCCAGTAGGCCATGCGGCCGCGGTAGACGTTGTGGGTCAGGTGATCGATGACCTTCAGGCCGGCGCCTTGCGGGTTGCGGTCTACGCCGTCGAGGTAGACGAAGTCGATGTCATAGATCGAGTTGCCTTCGCCAAAACGGTCGATCAGGTATAACGGCGCCCCGCCGATGCCCTTGATCGCTGGCAGATTCAACTCCATCGGACCGGTTTCGATATGAATCGGCTGCGCCCCCAGTTCCAGGGCGCGCTTGTAGGCTTGCTGCGAGTTCCTCACCCGAAACGCCATGCCGCAGACGGACGGCCCGTGTTCGGCGGCAAAGTAGGAGGCCAGACTGTTTGGCTCATTGTTGAGGATCAGGTTGATCTCGCCCTGGCGATACAGGTGCACGTTCTTGGAGCGGTGGGTCGCCACCTTGGTGAAGCCCATGATCTCGAAGATCGGCTCCAGGGTGCCCGGGGTCGGCGATGCGAACTCAATGAATTCAAAGCCCATCAGGCCCATCGGGTTTTCGTATTGGTCGGTCATGTGGGGTGCCTCATCATGCTTGAGGTAACAACTAGTTATTTACTAGCTATGTGGTTATTTGCGAGCAAGGATGAGGTCGGCGGGTGGCGCACAGGAAAGGCCTCGCACACTGCGGGCGAGGAAGTCACCAAAGATGAGGGGTGAACCGAGCTGCTTCATGGTGTCATCGGTCTCTGACGGCCAGGCTTGCGTGAGCGCAAGTCCATATTCTTGTATGCGTAAATGGATTCTACACAGCGTAACTGTATTTGTCCGTACTTTATCAAACCTCCATTGCCTTGCCGCGCGCAAAGGTTTTCATCGCCAGGCGGGCGTGTGACGTTTTACTGAGCGCCTTGTGGCAATGCCATCTATCATCGGCATAGCCCCCTTCTTTTCTGCATGGCCGCTGCTCTATGCCCCTGACCTCCAAAGGCCTACGAAGCCGAATTGCCCGTTATTTCTTCAGCACCGTCTGCGGTCTGCTCCCCGTTTTGCTGGGGGTCGTGATTCTGTATTGGCAAGCCGAGCGCACGCTTGAGCAAAGTACCGCGCAAACGGCCCGGGAAGCGGTGCGTCAATTCGACTTGATGCTCGACAACACCGCCCTCGCGGCTCAGGACCTGTTGCCGCTGGCCGGTTCGCCGTGTGACAACGCGGCGAAGCTAGCCCTGCGTGAACAGGTGACGCGCCGGCCATTCGTACGCGCCACCACCTTGTCCTGGCAGAAAAACATCTATTGCAGTTCATTATTCGGCAGTAGGTATGAGTCGCCGGTCAATCCCGAAGACTACGTCGGCGGGCGTCTTTGGTTGATGAACGGCAACCCTGTCACGCCGGATACCGCACTGCTGGTGTACCGATTGGTCGACGGCGATCGAGGTGCGTTCGCCTCGATAGACGGTTACCACCTCACCAATGCGCTACGTCTGATCAGCCGCTACGCTTCCCTGGTATTGAAGGTTGGTCCCAATTGGCTGGGCGCCGACGGCAAGGTCCATGCTGGCGCGCCACCGGAATTTGCCGTAGCGCCTCATTTCCTGGCCTCCAGCCGCTATCAATACAGCGTCGACGTGGGTATGCCCAAGGGGGAGGTCTGGCGTTACATGCAGGCGCGTTATCCGGCCGTATTCAGTCTGGTGGTTTTTTTTGGAGCGCTGGCCGGCATCCTTGCCCACTGGCTGCAGAAGCGCTCTTCAGCGCCCACCCACGAGTTGCAACGTGCCCTGGACGCCAACGAATTCATTGCGTATTTCCAACCGGTGGTGCGCGGAGATACGCGCCAATGGGCCGGCTGCGAAGTGCTGATGCGCTGGCAACACCCGAAAGAGGGCCTGGTACGACCGGATCTGTTCATTCCCCTGGCCGAACACTGCGGACTGATCGTGCCCATGACGCGCGCCCTGCTCCGCCAGACTGCCGCGCAATTGGCACCGCATGCCGAGCGCTTCAGCCCCGGCTTTCATATCGGCGTGAACATCACCGCGCGTCATTGCCAGGACCTGGAGCTGGTGGACGACTGCCGAGCATTCCTGGCGGCCTTCCCGCCCGGCCAGATCACCCTGGTACTGGAATTGACCGAGCGCGAGTTGATCGAGCCCACCGATATCACACAACGCCTGTTCGACGCGCTGCACCAACTGGGGGTGATGATCGCCATCGACGACTTCGGCACCGGGCATTCCAGCCTGGGTTATTTGCGCAACTTCAATGTGGACTACTTGAAGATTGATCAAAGCTTCGTCGCCATGATCGATGCGGATGCACTCTCACGACATATTCTGGACAGCATCATAGAACTGTCCGCCAAGCTCGATCTGGGCATCGTGGCCGAGGGCGTGGAAACCGCGCAACAGTGTGATTACCTTGTCGCAAAAGGCGTGGATTTTTTGCAAGGCTACCTGTTCGGCCGTCCGTTACCGGGTGATGAGTTCATTAAGTCGTTGTCCCGCCATTGAATAGCATCGACGGCCCCAGATGAAGGAACGTTATTTAGATAAAGGACATGATTTACTCGAAGTGGATTAACTACTACAATTTTTCGTGCCGGCGATACACTCAAAGCCAGGTGTTTCGTTGAGTTAGCTTAATCCTCTTGGCTTAAGGCTTTCTTCGCAGTAGATATCAGCTAACTACACTATTGGAGTACAGATTTTGTCCAGACTCGCCGAATTTCGCGCCGCAGAAAAAGCCCTTCAAGAGCAGCTTGCCCAGCTGGAATCCCTGAAGAACGACGCCGGGCTGAAGAAAGAAATCGAATTTGAAGAAAAACTTAAAAAACTGATGGGCAGTTACGACAAGAGCCTGCGCGACGTGATCTCCATCCTTGATCCAAACCCGGCCAGACGGGGCGTCTCACCCGCCGCCGCGCCGAAACAGCGCCGCGCTCGCGTGGTCAAGGTCTACCAGAACCCGCACACCGGCGAGCTGATCGAGACCAAAGGCGGCAACCATCGTGGCCTGAAAGCCTGGAAAGAAGAGTACGGCGCAGCCACTGTAGATTCCTGGCTTCGCGGTTGATTAACATGCGCTAATGGAAAGCCCCGCTCAGACGGGGCTTTTTCGTTTACAGGTTCGCAAACGAACTTAAATTAAAGTTCACATTCGTTCGCATACACCCATTCAAAGTGTGAGGCTGTCACGCACTGAACTGACTTCCTCCTTACTGGCCTCGTACGCTTGCGCCTGGCCTGCGTATGAAAACACGTAGGCTTTATCCGCATCCACCGCCGCCACTAGTGTCTGCGACAGCACATGCCGGCCGTTCTCGGTAATCACGCAGGTAGTTTCCAGCGCGTCAAGGCGGCTCAATGTAGCGGCGTGCATTTTGGTACACACGCTTTGATAACCGCCCTGGGCAAAATCTTTTTGAATAGACTTGCGCATCTCCAGCAAGACGCCTTGAAGATTAACCTTGTGCCCGGCCTCAATTGGCGTACCGGTCAGCTCCATCACCATCAAGGTCTGGCCATTTTCATCATTCTTGATCGCACGTTGCCGGGTCACGCTCTGGCTCTTGGCGGCGGCGTTGGCGTCGGGTTCAACCTCCTCCACCTGCCAGCCGCTGGGCCAATGAATCTTGGGGTCGGCCGCCAACGCGAGCGGGCTCGCCAGCAATAAACACAAGGTACTCAGCAGCGGCTTACGAAACTCGATCATTGCAAAAACATCCAGGGTTCCAGCACCAAAGTTTGCGGCCCCAGGCCCACAGCTCGCAAGGGCTGCGTAAGCTTTTTCATTTGGCGTGACCGTCAGGCCTTGCGTATCATGGCCCCGCTGCACGGATGCTTGCCGCAAGCCAAGGGACCGCTTTGCCCCATTTTTTCTGGAGGGCCCATGAGCCTGCACGAACTGAACACCTTTCCCGGCGTGACTGCCCAACCTGATACCGCCACCGCGAACTTCGTGTTCAACCACACCATGCTGCGGGTCAAGGACATCACCAAGTCGCTGGATTTCTACACCCGCGTACTGGGATTTTCCCTGGTTGAAAAACGCGATTTCCCGGAAGCCGAATTCAGCCTGTATTTCCTGGCTCTCGTGGACAAGGCACAGATCCCGGCTGACGCCGCCGAGCGCACCCAGTGGATGAAGTCGATCCCTGGCATCCTGGAACTGACCCACAACCACGGCACCGAAAACGATGCCGATTTCGCCTACCACAACGGCAACACCGACCCTCGTGGCTTTGGCCATATCTGCATCTCGGTGCCGGATATCGTCGCAGCGTGCGAACGCTTCGAAGCCCTGGGCTGCGATTTCCAGAAGCGCCTGAGCGATGGTCGCATGAAAAGCCTGGCCTTTATCAAGGACCCGGATGCGTACTGGGTTGAAATCATTCAGCCAGCACCGATGTAACGCCGTGTGACGCAGAGCGTCACGGTGGGCATTCCCACGCGGAGCGTGGGAACGAGAACGAGAAAACCCCATGATCACTCATGGGGTTTTTTATTTGCGCTTCGGATTTTACGCAGGGGCGGACGTGCGGATCAGGTGGTCGAACGCGCTCAGGGAAGCCTTGGCGCCCTCGCCCACGGCAATCACGATCTGCTTGTACGGCACAGTCGTCACGTCACCGGCGGCGAATACACCCGGCAATGAGGTCTCGCCACGCGCATCGACGATGATCTCGCCGCGAGGCGTCAGTTCTACAGTGCCTTTGAGCCAGTCGGTGTTGGGCAACAGACCGATTTGCACAAAGATGCCTTCCAGGTCGAGGGTCTTGAACTCGCCGCTGTCGCGATCCTTGTAGACAAGGCCGGTGACTTTCTGACCATCGCCTTTGACTTCACTGGTCAAGGCGCTGGTGATCACATCAACGTTCGGCAGGCTGTACAGCTTGCGCTGCAACACAGCGTCGGCGCGCAGTTTGTTGTCGAACTCCAGCAAGGTGACATGGCTGACGATACCGGCCAGGTCGATGGCAGCTTCGACGCCGGAGTTACCGCCACCAATCACCGCCACGCGCTTGCCCTTGAACAACGGACCATCGCAATGCGGGCAAAAGCACACGCCCTTGGCCTTGTATTCCTGCTCGCCCGGCACGCCCATTTCACGCCAGCGTGCACCGGTGGCCAGGATCACGGTCTTGGACTTGAGCGTCGCACCGCTTTCGAAGTGGATTTCGTGCAGCTCGCCGGCGCTTTTCGCCGGCACCAGG
Organism: Pseudomonas orientalis; assembly: GCF_002934065.1. NCBI lineage: Bacteria > Pseudomonadati > Pseudomonadota > Gammaproteobacteria > Pseudomonadales > Pseudomonadaceae > Pseudomonas > Pseudomonas orientalis. The sequence continues at coordinate 2,977,548 of NZ_CP018049.1, forward strand.
CTGCTGGCACGCTGCAGGTTCATGATGTCGACGTCGTACTGACGTACATGGGCTTCCAGGGCACTGGCCAGTTTCGGGCCTTCGGTTTCCTGGACCGAGATAAAGTTCTCGATGGACAGGGTGTCAAGCACCTGGCCACCAAAGCGCTCGGCGGCCACACCGGTGCGAATGCCTTTACGCGCCGCGTAGATCGCAGCCGATGAACCGGCCGGACCACCGCCGACGACCAATACATCAAAGGCATCCTTGGCGCTGATTTTCTCGGCGGCCTTTTCGATACCGCTGGTGTCGAGCTTGGCGAGGATTTCCTCCAGGCCCATGCGGCCCTGGCCGAAGTTCACACCGTTAAGGTAGACACTGGGCACCGCCATGATCTGGCGCTCATCGACTTCAGCCTGGAACAGCGCGCCGTCGATGGCTACGTGGCGGATGTTGGGGTTGAGCACGGCCATCAGGTTCAGCGCCTGGACCACGTCCGGGCAGTTCTGGCACGACAGCGAAAAGTAAGTCTCGAAGCTGAACTCGCCTTTCAAGGCACGGATCTGTTCAATCACTTCGACACTGGCCTTGGATGGGTGGCCACCGACTTGCAGCAGGGCCAGCACCAGGGACGTGAATTCATGGCCCATGGGGATGCCGGCGAAACGCAGGCTGATCTCGGCACCCGGGCGGTTGATGGAGAACGACGGCTTGCGCGCATCATTGCCATCGCTGTGCAGGGTAATCAGCGTGGAGAGGCTGGCTACGTCCTGCAAAAGAGCGAGCATTTCCTGGGATTTCGCGCCGTCATCGAGGGAGGCGACGATCTCGATCGGCTGGGTAACCCGCTCCAGGTATGACTTCAACTGAGTTTTAAGAGTGGCGTCCAACATACGGGCGATTTCCTTTAATTCTGGGTAAAAAAAACGCCCGAGCGAATCTCGCCCGGGCGTTTTTGAGGGCGGTTGCAGCTTACTGGGTAGGTGCGGATACCCGCCCTTGAGACTTCACAGACTTAGATCTTGCCGACCAGGTCCAGGGACGGAGCCAGGGTGGCCTCGCCTTCTTTCCACTTGGCTGGGCACACTTCGCCCGGGTGGGCAGCAACGTACTGGGCAGCCTTGATCTTGCGCAGCAGCTCAGAGGCGTCACGGCCAACGCCGCCGTCGTTCAGTTCAACGATCTTGATCTGGCCTTCCGGGTTGATCACGAAAGTACCGCGGTCTGCCAGGCCAGCTTCTTCGATCAGCACGTCGAAGTTGCGCGAGATGGTCAGGGTCGGGTCGCCGATCATGGTGTACTGGATCTTGCCGATGGCTGGCGAAGTGTTGTGCCAGGCGGCGTGGGCAAAGTGGGTGTCGGTGGACACGCTGTAGATTTCTACGCCCAGTTTCTGGAATTCGGCGTAGTTGTCAGCCAGGTCTTCCAGTTCGGTTGGGCAAACGAAGGTGAAGTCGGCTGGGTAGAAGAACACCACAGACCACTTGCCTTTCAGGTCAGCGTCGGTCACATCGAGGAAGCTGCCGTTTTTGAACGCGGTGGCTTTAAACGGTTTTACTTGGCTGTTGATGATAGGCATCGTTGACTCTCCGTCAGGTTTGTAGAAAGGCTTAATAAGTTGATGGGACGAATCCTACCCACTCTTGGCAACGATGGCTCATTGGCAAACCTGATGCTGATGATTGGGTTTCTCTATCAGATGACTGTATTAATAGAAGAAAACTCATAGCAACGGCTGGGTCGCCAAGGTCATGCCGAGAAAGGGCGTCGCTTCAACATAGCGCATGGCCGATTTCATGTCGCTCCACCCGACGTAACTCATCAACGACTTCAAATCCCATCCACTGCGATGGGCCCAGGTAGCGAAGCCGCGTCGCAGGGAATGGCTGGTGTATTGCTCGGCGGGGATGCCCGCGCGTTCCAGCGCCTGGCGCAGCAATGGAATTACGCTGTTGGGGTGCAGCCCCTCCTCCCCCAGATTGCCCCAGCGATCGATCCCGCGAAACACCGGGCCGCGCACCAATGCCGAGGCGCTCAGCCATTCACTGTAGGCCTGTACCGGGCACAGGCGCAGCAGTGCGGGTGTGTGGTAGGTCTTGCCGAGGTTGTCGCGGTCACTTTTGCTGCGCGGCAAATACAGGCTGATGACGGCCTCAGGCACTGCCTGGACATGCTCGATGCTCAAGCGACAGAGTTCATCGCTGCGAAAGCCACGCCAAAACCCCAGCAGAATCAGCGCAGTGTCGCGTTTGGCGCGTAGCAATCGAGGCCTGTCCTGATCATCGCCGGCCTCCCTGGCCTCAAGCTCAAGCGACGCCACCACCTGCTCCAGGTGCTTGAGCTGCAACGGCTCGGCCTGCCGCTCCCGCGCCGGGTGCAAGGCGCGGATGCCCTTGAGCACCTTGCGCACCACCGGTGCCTTGGTCGGATCGGCAAACCCCTGGCTGGTGTGCCACTGCGCCAGTGCAGAGAGGCGCAACTTCAGGGTGTTGACGGCCAGCACGCCCGCATGCGCGACCAGATAGCGCGCCACGCTGTCGCTGGTGGCGGGCAGGAACCCACCCCAACTGACTTCGAAATGCTCGATGGCTGCGCGATAGCTGCGGCGCGTGTTGTCGCGGGTCGCGGCGTTGAGGTAACGATCAAGATCACTCATGGCGGGGCCTATGCGTACTGCTCACGCCCATATCGGCGTTAAAAATGCTTATCACACGGGATAATACGCCAATATCCCATCTGTTAAATCATGAATTTAAAGCATTTTTTAGCTGTGATATAGTATGTAAATACATACCCTGTACCACAGTACGAAATCGAAGGAGACCCCATGGCTCGTGGTGGCATAAACAAAGCAGTCGTTCAGACGGCACGCCTGGCGATCCTCGCCCGTGGCGAAAACCCCAGCATCGACGCCGTGCGCATCGAAATGGGCAATACCGGCTCGAAAACCACCATTCACCGCTACCTCAAGGAGCTGGACGAAAGCGAAACCCGCCAGACCATTACCGAAGCCCCCATTGATGATGAGCTTGGGGAGTTGGTGGCACGGCTCGCCCAGCGCCTGAAAGAGAAGGCCCAGGAGCCCATCGACCTCGCCCTGGCGCAGTTTGAGCAGCACAAAAGCGCCCTGCTCACTCAGCTTGAAGCGTTGCAAGGAGCCCATGATCAGTTGCAACAGCAGTTCGATATCCAGGCCGCCGCCCTCGCCGAGGAAAGCGCCGCCCTGCAAACCGCCGGCACCAGCCTGCAGACCGAGCAAACGCGCAACGCCGGGCTCAGCCAGGCGTGCAGCGATTACGAATTGAGGATCAAGGACAAGGACGAGCAGATTCGCTCCCTGGAAGACAAGCACCTGCATGCCCGCGATGCCCTTGAGCATTACCGCAATGCGGTCAAGGAGCAGCGTGAACAGGAGCAGCGCCGTCATGAAGGTCAGTTGCAGCAGGTACAAGCCGAGCTGCGCCAGGCCCAGCAGAGTGCGCTGGTGCGTCAGGACGAAATCACCCAATTGCATCGAGACAACGAACGCTTGTTGATCGAACACCGGGTGACCGCGAAGGAGCTGAACGCAGTGCAGGAGCAACGGCGCAAAGACCAGGCCTTGCAACTTGAGTTGAACGAGAAGATCAGCCAGGTCGACAGCGAGCGCACACTGCTTCAGGAGCGTCTGCGGGTGGCGCTGCTGGAAAGTCAGTCACGCCAGGCAGCGCTGACTGAGCATCAGCAGGCCAACAAGGCGCTGGAGCTGGACCTTCTCAAAGCCCAGGCCAGTATTGAAGCGTTGCGCCTGGCCGCCGTCGTTGCAACGACGCCAGAGGCAACGCCCGAAGCCTGATCAGCCCGCCACAGGCGTGCGCATGGTGACGAACTCTTCGGCCGCCGTCGGATGCACGCCAATGGTCTCGTCGAAATGCTGTTTGGTCGCGCCCGCCTTGAGCGCGATCGCCAGGCCCTGCACGATTTCGCCGGCATCGGGCCCGACCATGTGGCAGCCCAGCACTTTGTCGGTGTCGGCGTCGACCACCAGCTTCATCAGGGTCTTCTCCTGGCAGTCCGTCAGGGTCAGCTTCATGGGCCGGAAGCGGCTTTCGAAGATCTGCACCTTGTGGCCGTTCTTCCTCGCCTCCTCTTCCGTAAGGCCCACCGTACCGATATTCGGCAAGCTGAACACAGCTGTCGGGATCATCGCGTAATCCACCGGACGGTACTGCTCGGGCTTGAACAGGCGACGCGCCACCGCCATGCCTTCGGCCAGGGCGACCGGCGTCAATTGGACGCGGCCGATCACATCGCCAATGGCCAGGATCGACGGCTCGCTGGTTTGATACAGCTCGTCCACGCTGACGAAGCCACGCTCATCGAGGGTGACACCGGTATTTTCCAGGCCCAGGTTGTCCAGCATCGGGCGCCGGCCGGTGGCGTAGAACACGCAGTCGGCTTCCAGCACCCGACCGTCTTTCAAGGTGGCCTTGAGACTGCCATCGGCTTGTTTGTCGATGCGTTCGATGTCGGCATTGAATTGCAGGTCCAGGCCGCGCTTGGTCAGCTCTTCCTGCAAATGCTTGCGCACCGCGCCATCGAAGCCGCGCAGGAACAGGTCGCCGCGATACAGCAACGACGTCTGCGCGCCCAAACCATGGAAAATGCCTGCGAACTCCACGGCGATATAGCCACCGCCCACCACCAGCACGCGCTTTGGCAGTTCTTTGAGAAAGAACGCTTCGTTGGAGCCAATGGCGTGCTCGCGACCTGGAATGTCCGGGATCTGCGGCCAGCCGCCCGTAGCAATCAGGACATGCTTGGCGGTGAAGCGCTCGCCATTGATCTCCACCTGATGCGGATCGACCAGGCGCGCATGCCCTTCGTGCAGGGTCACACCGCTGTTGACCAGCAGGTTGCGATAGATACCGTTGAGACGGTTGATCTCGCGGTCTTTGTTGGCGATCAGGGTCGCCCAGTCAAAATTCGCCTCACCCAACGACCAGCCAAAACCGCTGGCCTGTTCGAAGTCTTCGGCAAAATGCGCGCCGTACACCAGCAGTTTTTTCGGCACGCAGCCGACATTCACACAGGTACCACCCAGGTAGCGGCTTTCCGCCACGGCCACCTTGGCGCCAAAGCCCGCGGCAAAGCGCGCCGCGCGAACACCGCCGGAACCGGCGCCAATTACATACAGGTCAAAATCGTAGGCCATTTCATTCTCCTCGGCAGGACACCAGCATACCGACTTACATGGGGCTGAAAAACGAAAAAGCCACCCGAAGGTGGCTTTCAGTTGAAACAGATCGGCAAGCGTGAAATCAGTACGCCTTGCCAGTCTTGTAGAAGTGCTCGTAGCAGAAGTTGGTCGCCTCGATGTAGCCTTCAGCGCCGCCGCAGTCGAAACGCTGGCCCTTGAACTTGTAGGCAATCACACAGCCGTCTTTGGCCTGCTTGAGCAGCGCGTCGGTGATCTGGATCTCGCCGCCCTTGCCTGGCTCGGTTTCTTCGATCAGCTTGAAGATGTCCGGGGTCAGGATGTAGCGGCCGATGATCGCCAGGTTCGACGGTGCATCTTCCGGCGCTGGCTTCTCGACCATGTCACGTACGCGGATCAGGCCATCACCAATATCGTCGCCGGCGATCACGCCATACTTGTTGGTTTCCGCCGGGTTGACTTCCATTACCGCGACGATGGTGCAGCGGTATTTCTGGTAGAGCTTGACCATCTGGGTCAGCACACCGTCGCCTTCCAGGTTCACGCACAGGTCATCGGCCAGTACCACGGCGAACGGTTCGTCACCGATCAGCGGGCGACCGGTGAGGATGGCGTGGCCCAGGCCTTTCATCTGGGTCTGACGGGTGTAGGAGAACGAGCATTCGTCGAGCAGCTTGCGGATACCGACCAGGTATTTTTCCTTGTCGGTGCCTTTGATCTGGTTTTCCAACTCATAGCTGATGTCGAAGTGGTCTTCCAGTGCGCGCTTACCGCGGCCGGTCACGATGGAGATTTCATTCAAGCCGGCATCCAGTGCCTCTTCGACGCCGTACTGAATCAGTGGCTTGTTCACCACCGGCAGCATCTCTTTGGGCATGGCTTTGGTCGCTGGCAGGAAGCGAGTGCCGTAACCGGCTGCTGGGAACAAGCATTTCTTGATCATATGAGTCCTTACAAAGGGCTGTACGTACGGAATTCGGCGCAGTCTAATCAGGCCGCAGTCACCTTACAATGGGTCCTGCTGGCGCCGCGATGTCATCATAGAGAAAAAATGTCGGCGTAAGTTCCGCTGATCTTTCAACCGGCAGGCTGGCCGGTGCTCAAGCGTTGATTTTTCAAAAGGCCTGATCCTTTGTAGCACGCTTTTCCAAGACCGGCACCGCGCTGGAATTACTTGGGCAACGGCGGGGTATTTGCGGCTATCATTGCACCCTTGAATCAGCTTACGAGATTGCTAATTAGATGTCAGAACCAAAAGGCGTAAACGGCTACCTGATCACCCAGCGTGCGGACGGCTGGCACTTGATCAACTTCCATGGCGACAGCGTCGCAGGCGTTTTCCAGACCGAAAGCATGGCAATTGCGGTGGCCGAAGTGTTCGTGGACGAAGCCGGTCACGCGTCGAGCAAGCGGCCAAAGGGCAAGTAAGCCACGCGGCGTTGCAGCAAAAGCCCCGCAAAGCGGTAATGCTGTTCAGTTAAGCGTACATCGCCCTCTGTAGGAGCGAGCTTGCTCGCGAAAAACGTCAACGATAACGCGTGTTTCCTGATTGGACGCGGCGCCTGTGGTTTTTCGCGAGCAAGAGCTAGGCGCCCCCCCTCGCTCCTACAAAAAGCCTTAACTGAACGGCATTACCGCAAAGCGGGGCTTTTTTGTGTTTGGCTGTACCTAGATGGCAGTTCGCTATAATCTTCCGTCAACGCCCCACGACAGTGTCAGCGCTCCCCCTCAACACCTTCGAAGACAACTCTCTATGAACAAGATCCTGGCACTCACTGCGGTATTGGCGCTGGCCGGCTGCACCACCACATCCGACACTTACCTGAAAAATGGTGAACAAGGCCTGACCATCGACTGCTCCGGCGAAGCCAACTCGTGGGCCAGTTGCTACGAGAAGGCCGACGCCTCCTGCGCGGGCACCGGCTACCGTATCGTCGGTACCGACGGCACCCCTGCCCTCAAGGAAAGCGAACAGACCCTGGGCAAGGACGTGGGCAATTTCAAAAGCCGTAGCGTCCTGGTGGTATGCAAGTAAGGCGTAGCCCTACAGGTGAACTTCGGCGAACTTGATGCCCAGGCCGCGCAGGGTTTCGATCAAGTCATCCAGGCGCGGGAATGACTCGACCTCATCCTGGTCGTCCACCAGGAAGTAACTGCGGCCGTCACTTTTCTTGAAAAATACGATCCACTCGCCCAGGTCGGCAGGGTTCTGGATGACATGGGTCGCCGTGATCTGACCTTCGGCATGGCGGGCTTTGACGTGTTCTCGCTTCATAATGGGACGTTCCAGGCAGGGCGCTGCCGCTCAGACCCAGGGTTTGAGCGGCATTTCTTTAGGCAGTGGCCGACAGTCTAACGGATGCCTTGCCCGATCAACACGCCATCCACCGTCTGGCCATAGAGATTGACCCCATCATTGGCGTGAAACTTGATACGGGTATTCTCGATCGACCCCTCAACCAGTCTCGGGTCCTGAGGGCGCTCGTGGCTGTTGATGTATGCCGCAACATCCCATGCCTGCTGATCGCTCAAGCTGCCAATCTTGCCCAGCGGCATATTGTGCTTGATGAACGACGCGGCCGTGTTGATCCGGTGCATGCCAGCCCCCCAGTTGTAAGAATCCTGACCCCACAACGGCGGCATGACATACCCCTCGCCGACTTTCTGCCCCTGCCCTTGGGCACCGTGGCATATCGCGCATTGTCCTTTGTACACCTCTGCGCCTCGGGCCAGGTCGTAGCCGTTGGCGGGCTGCGCTACATCGGGATAGCCGCGCCCCGGTAGTTCGACACCCAAGGGCGCCTTGCTGGAAAGCCAGTAGGCGTATACCGACAGCGCGGTAATCTCGGGACTGTCCGCCGCCGGTGGGGTACCGCCGTTCATGCTGAACTGAAAGCAGCCCTGTAAGCGCTCGGCAAAAGTATTGACCTTGTCGTTCTTCTTGCGGTACGCCGGGTACATGGGATACGCGCCCCACAACGGCGCCGAGTTGGCCATGCGGCCTTGGTCCAGATGGCAATTGCTGCAATTGAGCCCATTGCCGACAAATTGCGGCGCCAGGCGCTTGGTGTCCACGAATAACCCGTAACCCTGCCTGACCAGCTTGCCATAGGCATTGTCCGGCAGTTCGCTTTCCTGGGGCGGTTCAAAGGCTGGGGCGCTGGGATGCTTCGCGGCCTGCAATTGGGACTGATCTTCCATGGCGATCGTTGTCGCCTGGGCGGGCAGTGCAAACAGCATTCCCATCAATATGATCGCCTTCATGGCTTGGCCTCCACAGGCAATGAGGCGAAGTAATGGGCCACGCCCTGCACCTCATCCGGCGTCAGGGCTTTGGCGATATGACCCATCAGGTCATTGGGATCGTTGCGCCGCGTGCCGTTCTGCCAGGCACTCAATTGCGCCGCCAGATAAGCAGCGGGCTGGCCGGCCAGGGGTGGGAACGCATCTCCCACGCCAACACCGGCGGGGCCGTGACAACTGACGCACGCGGGGACCTGGCGGTCCCACGCACCTTGCAGGGCCAGCTTCTGTATCGGGTTGGCAGGCATTTCGCTACGGGGTACCGCAGCGATCAGGGGGGCAGGCATCGCAGCCACCGCATCGCTCAGCGCAGCGATTTCGGCATCGGTGAGCGCGCTTGCCAACGGCTGCATGACTGGATTGCTGCGCGCCCCGTTGGCGTAGCCTGCCAATTGCCTGCGCACGTATTGGGCGGGCAGCCCCGCCAACCGGGGGAAACCCGCCGCGGCCATTCCCAGCCCATCGGCGCCATGACAGGCCACACAGGGCATCGCGCCGGGCTGCGAACCGCCCTCGGAAAAAATCTTGTTACCGTCGAGCGCGTAAGCGTTGCCCAACAGCAACCATAACGCGCCTCCCACCAGTGCTCGCTCCAGAGACATCATCACCGCTCCATGTTTATAGTTATAAGCTTAGGCAATAAATGCATAACCGCACAGATGGTAGGGGAATTAGCCTTCTGCTACAACACCAAAAAAAGCACAAAAAAAGCCCCACCCTGTAGGAGCGGACAGACGCGTTCCTACAGGGTGGGGCTTTATCGGATTCAGTTCGTGGTAATACGCCCTGGCTTAACCGGAAATGCAATCCTCCCCGGCTTTCTTCACATCGCCCGGCCGAATCGGCACGTTGGACATGCTTTCATAGAGCTTGATGCTGCTGCCGCTGGAGCGGTCCTCGATTTCGAAAATCGCTGACGGATCGGCCGAGAACTTCTGCGGCACGATCACCTGAATACCTTCCTTATGGGGTTCGATCTGTGGCGGACGACGCGTCGCCTCCAACTTGCGTACCACGCACGCCGCATATTCCTGCGGTTTTTTCCCGGAAATGACCACCAATGTGGGTGGGGTCTGCTTGATATCGGCAACCGAAGCACACCCACCTATTGCCAAAGCCAGCACCAACACACTCCACTTCATACTAAAACCTCCGATAAAGACCCTACGACAGCGGGCATAGGGAATTTCTCCCGCGAATGTAGGATTTATCTCTGAAAACTCGGTAAATAACTGTTTTAAATTGTCGAAGTCGTCGACGACGGCCCGATAATAAACGCGCTGGGGCTGATAAACTCCATCTTAACCTACGTATCGTTCTGATTTTTCAGAAAAAGCCCTTTTGGAGACACCCATGAAATTCATCCATCAGCGTGAGCACCTTAACGAGGGAGACATTGTCGTCATCGAATGCTCGCAGACCTGTAATATTCGTCTGATGAGCGACGCGAATTTTCGCAGTTTCAAGAACGGTGGCCGCCATACCTACCACGGTGGCGCGTTCGACAAATTCCCGGCGAAAATCACCGCACCCAGCACCGGGTTCTGGAACATTACCCTGGATGTGGTTACGCGCCGCGCCATCAGCGTTACCCGCAAGCCGGCGCTGTCCCACAAGATTCGCATCGTTCGTCGCACCAGCACCAAGCTGAGCTGACCTGAACACCGTAAGGAAAAAAGCTGTGAACACCACCAAATACGTCATCAAGTACAAGCTCAACGGCGAACGTCGCTTCGAATTTGCCCAACTGACCAGCAACAGCGTCGAGGAGGCCCGGCAAGCCCTGGCGAAAATCCACGATGCCAGCGACGAGATTACTGACATCAACGTGAGCAAGGCGCTGTAAGCCATGGCCGGGCCTACCGCTGACCTGTTCGCCGATGAGGCCTTGCAGCAACCTGCAAGGCGCGAACAGATTGGCGAAGAGTCTTACGTCCTGGGAGGTTACGCCCTGCCCTGGATTGAGCGTTTATTGCCCGAATTGCGGCGTGTCCTGGCCCAGTCGCCGTTTCGGCAAATGGTCACGCCCGGCGGCTTTACCATGTCGGCCGCGCTGAGCAGTTGTGGCGCGCTGGGCTGGACCACCGACACGCGCGGCTACCGCTACAGCGCCCTCGACCCGCGCAGCCAGCAACCCTGGCCGGCAATGCCCGACGCGCTGCGCGAATTGGCCATCTCGGCAGCAAACGCGGCGGGTTTCAGCGATTTCTCGCCGGATGCCTGCCTGATCAACCGCTACGTACCCGGCGCCAAAATGTCGCTCCATCAGGACAAGAACGAGCGGCGCTATGACGCGCCAGTGGTGTCGGTGTCCCTCGGCCTGCCGGCGATTTTCCTGTTCGGCGGCCATCAGCGCAGTGACAAGACGCAAAAAGTCTCGCTGTTCCACGGTGATGTGGTGGTCTGGGGCGGTGTCGATCGCCTGCGCTATCATGGGGTAATGCCAATCCGCGAAGGCGTGCACCCGATCATGGGAGCGCAACGCATCAACCTGACCTTTCGCACCGCCGGCTGATTTGACCGCAAGCTTCGGAGTGTCGAGCGCGAACCGCAGGGTTAATCTGCCGATCACCCCACCAGAGTGCAGGCCATGAACAACCCACAGGACCCACGCTGGGCCGCCATCGTTGCCCGCGACGCCAAGGCCGATGGACTGTTTGTCTACGGTGTGAAAACCACCGGCGTGTACTGCCGCCCCAGCAGCGCCTCACGGTTGCCGCGTCCGGAAAATATCGAATTCTTCGACACCCCCGCACAAGCCGAAGCCGCCGGTTATCGTCCCAGCCGCCGCGCCGCCGGCGACCAGACTCAACTGGCCGCCCACCATGCAAAGCTGGTTGCCGACGCGTGTCGCCAGATAGAACAGGCCGAAACGCCGCCCAGCCTGGAGGCCCTCGCCCGCCAGGCCGGCTTGAGTTCGTTCCATTTCCATCGCGTGTTCAAAGCCGTCACCGGCCTCACCCCCAAGGGCTACGCCGGTGCCCTGCGCTCGCGCAAGGTGCGTGATGGGCTCAAGGCGCAGCAGTCGGTCACCGATACGCTGTACGACGCCGGCTTCAATTCCAACAGCCGCTTTTACGCGGCGGCTGACCAGGTGCTGGGCATGAAGCCACGGGAGTACAAAGCCGGCGGTGCCAACAACCTGATTCGCTTTGCCGTGGGCCAATGCTCGCTGGGGGCGATTCTGGTGGCGCAGAGTCAACGCGGTGTGTGTGCGATTTTGCTGGGTGACGATCCGGAAACGCTGGTGCGCGACCTGCAGGACCAATTCCCCAACGCCGAACTGGTCGGCGCGGATCGGGATTTCGAACACTTGATCGCCCAGGTCGTGGGCTTTATCGAAGCGCCCGCCCTGGGCCTGGACCTGCCGCTGGATCTACGCGGCACGGCCTTCCAGGAACGGGTTTGGCAGGCGCTGCGCGATATTCCGGTGGGCAGCACGGCCAGCTACGCGCAGATTGCCCAGCGTATCGGCGCGCCGACGGCATTTCGCGCAGTGGCCCAGGCCTGTGGCGCCAACCACCTGGCAGTGGCGATCCCCTGCCATCGCGTGGTGCGCAGCGACGGCGCGCTGTCCGGCTACCGCTGGGGCGTAGAGCGCAAGCGCACGCTGCTGGCGCGGGAAACCTCGGACTGACCCGGCTGCATAAAGCACTGCCCTCGTCCAGTGAATAAAACAGAGTGGCCGGGTGCCAAGGGGCCTGCTAAAACAGCGAAAAGCCTCACTGACGCTGGAGACGCACCCCATGAGCACCTGGCCAGACACGCGCATTCTCGACCTGCTGGGCATCGAACTGCCCATCATCCAGGCCCCCATGGCGGGCGCGACCACCACCGCCATGGTGATTGCCGCCAGCCAGGCCGGCGCACTGGGCTCCATGCCTGCCGCTGCGCTGAGCATCGAGCAACTGCGTGAGGCGTTGACTGCCATTCGCCAGGCCGGCACCCGCCCGGTCAATGTCAACTTCTTCTGCCACCAGGCGCCCGCAGCGAACGAGGAACACGAGCGGCGCTGGAAAGCGCTGCTGGAGCCCTACTACCGCGAGCTGAGCGCCGATTTTGATGCACCAACCCCGGTCTCCAATCGTGCGCCCTTCAATGAAGCGGCGTGTGAGGTGATCGAAACCTTTCGCCCCGAAGTCGTCAGCTTTCACTTTGGCCTGCCGGAAAAAGCCTTGCTGGACCGGGTAAAAGCCACCGGTGCCAAGGTGCTTTCATCGGCGACGACGGTTGAGGAAGCGATCTGGCTTGAACAGCACGGCTGTGATGCGATTATCGCAATGGGCATTGAGGCCGGCGGGCACCGCGGTATGTTTCTCAGTGACGACCTCAACAGCCAGATTGGCTTGATGGCGCTGCTGCCGCAGGTCGTCGACGCCGTCAGCGTGCCGGTGATAGCAGCCGGTGGTGTCGCGGATTCGCGCGGGATGCTCGCGGCCTTTGCCCTGGGCGCCTCGGCGGTGCAGCTCGGTACGGCGTACCTGTTCACCCCCGAAGCCAGCGTCAGCGCTTCCCATCATTATGCCCTGCGGCATGCCCAGGCCAGCGAAACAGCCCTCACCAATCTGTTCACCGGTCGCCCGGCGCGGGGCATAGTCAACCGTGTGGTGCGCGAGTTGGGCGCGATCAACCCCGCCGCACCGGCATTTCCACGGGCCGGTGGTGCATTGATGCCACTGAAGGCCAGGGACGAAGCGGGTTTCAGCAACCTGTGGGCAGGCCAGGCTTTGCGTCTGGGTAACGAACGTTCAACTTACGACCTGACTCGCCAACTGGCTGAGCAGACATTGGCCAAACTGCGCTAGCCCCCCCGGACACCTTGAGTAACTTCGCACTGTACCCGCACCTGCTAACCGCTATATATTCTCGTACATAGCGGCAATCGGCCGTACACCTTCAAGGAGTTGCTTCATGATGATCCGCGCCGCGCGCCTGGTCCCCCTGCTTGCCGTCTTCGCCCTGGGTTCGGCGCAGGCCGATGAGGTACAGGTGGCCGTCGCCGCCAACTTTACCGCGCCGATCCAGGCGATTGCCGCCGACTTCGAGAAAGACACCGGTCACAAGCTGGTCGCGTCCTTTGGCGCCACCGGGCAGTTCTATACCCAGATCAAGAATGGCGCGCCGTTCCAGGTGTTCCTCAGTGCCGACGACACCACCCCGCAAAAACTCGAGACCGAAGGCGATACTGTCAAGGGCTCGCGCTTTACCTACGCGGTCGGCACCCTGGCCCTGTGGTCGGTGAAAGAAGGCTACGTGGATGCCCAGGGTGAAGTGCTCAAGCACAATGCGTTCAAGCACCTGTCCATCGCCAACCCGAAAGCCGCGCCTTACGGCCTGGCCGCCACTCAAGTGCTGGCCAAAGAAGGCTTGACCGACCAGGTCAGGGACAAGATCGTCGAAGGCCAGAACATCACCCAGGCCTATCAGTTCGTGTCCACCGGCAACGCCGAGTTGGGATTCGTGGCGCTGTCGCAGATTTACAAGAACGGTAAAGTTTCCAGCGGTTCGGCGTGGATCGTGCCGTCGTCCCTGCATGACCCGATCAAACAAGACGCGGTGATCCTCACCAAAGGCAAGGACAGCGCCGCCGCCAAGGCTCTGGTCGATTATTTGAAAGGCCCGAAGGCCGCTGCGGTAATCAAGTCTTACGGTTATGAACTGTAAATGCCGCTCACGAATGCTGATTTTTCCGCGATCTGGTTGACGGTCAAACTGGCCTCGCTGACCACGGTGATCCTGCTGCTGATCGGTACACCAATCGCCCTGTGGCTGTCGCGCACCCGTTCCTGGTGGCGCGGGCCCGTCGGTGCAGTCGTCGCGCTGCCGTTGGTGCTGCCGCCGACGGTCATCGGCTTCTATCTGCTGTTGACCATGGGGCCCAATGGCTACGTCGGCCAATTCACCCAGTGGCTGGGCCTGGGCACTCTGACTTTCAGCTTCGCCGGGCTGGTGATCGGCTCGGTGATCTACTCCATGCCCTTCGTGGTGCAACCGTTGCAAAACGCGTTCTCGGCCATCGGCACGCGCCCGCTGGAAGTGGCGGCGACCTTGCGTGCGGGCCCGTGGGATACGTTTTTCACGGTGATCCTGCCGTTGGCTCGACCGGGCTTCATTACCGCGTCGATTCTCGGCTTCGCCCATACCGTCGGCGAGTTCGGCGTGGTGCTGATGATCGGCGGCAATATCCCGGACAAGACCCGGGTGGTCTCGGTGCAGATCTACGACCACGTCGAAGCCATGGAATATGCCCAGGCCCACTGGCTGGCCGGGGCGATGGTGGTGTTCGCGTTCCTTGTATTGCTGGCGCTCTACTCCAGCCGTAAAACCAAAATGGGCTGGAGCTGATCGCGATGATTGAGGTACGCCTGCACCTGAAGTACACAGGCTTCGCGCTGGACGTGGAGCTGCAATTGCCGGGCCGTGGCGTCACCGCCCTTTTCGGCCCTTCCGGCTCCGGCAAGACCACCTGCCTGCGCTGTATCGCCGGCCTGGAGCGCGCCGATGAGGGAGTTGTGCAGGTCAACGACGAGGTTTGGCAAGACAGCCGTAACGGGCTGTTCGTGCCGCCGCACAAACGCGCCCTGGGCTACGTTTTTCAGGAGGCGAGCCTGTTTCCCCATCTGTCGGTGCAGGCCAATCTGGCGTTCGGCCTCAAGCGCATCCCACGTGCGCAGCGGCGCGTGGAAATGGCCCAGGCCACTGAGCTGCTGGGTATCGCTCACTTGCTGGAGCGGGACCCGCAGCACTTGTCCGGTGGTGAACGCCAGCGCGTCGGCATCGCCCGCGCCCTGCTCACCAGTCCCCGCTTGCTGCTGATGGATGAACCCTTGGCGGCCCTCGACAGCCAGCGCAAAAACGAAATCCTGCCTTACCTCGAACGCCTGCACGACGAACTGGATATCCCGGTGCTGTACGTCAGCCATGCCCAGGACGAAGTGGCGCGCCTGGCCGATCACCTCGTCCTGCTCGGCGACGGCAAGGCCCTGGCCAGCGGCCCCATCGGCGAAACCCTGGCGCGGCTCGACCTGCCGCTGGCGCGGGGCGACGATGCCGGTGTGGTCGTCACTGGCCGTGTGATTGCCTATGACGAGCACTATCAGTTGCTCACCCTGCAACTGCCCGATTGCCTCTCGCAGATACGCGTAGCCCATACGCCGATGGCCCTGGGCAAACAGCTGCGGGTGAAGATTCAGGCACGGGACGTAAGCCTCAGCCACCAGGCGCACACGCACAGCAGCATCCTCAATCGCCTGCCGGTGACGGTCATCCAGGACGTCGCAGCGGATAACAGCGCCCATGCACTGGTGCGCCTGGATGCCGCCGGCACACCGTTGCTGGCGCGCATCACGCGGTTCTCGCGTGACCAGCTGGATGTGCAGCCGGGGCAAGTGCTGTGGGCGCACATCAAGGCGGTGGCGGTGCTCGCCTAAACCATTTGGCACGACCGCAGGGCGACGCGGTCAATCAGACATACCGGCCTGATCCGTTGCCAAGGAACCCGCACCATGCCCGACTCTTCGCTGCCCGCCGATCTGCCCCGCGACCTGCACTATGTTGACGACAGCCAACCCGGCATCCGCCGCAAAAAGCTGCGCGGCAAGTTCCAGTATTTCCGTCCCGACGGCGAGCGCATCACCGATGCCGATGAGATCAAGCGCTTGAATGCGCTGGCGGTGCCGCCCGCCTACACCGATGTGTGGATCTGCGCCGACCCGCGTGGCCACCTGCAAGCCACCGGCCGCGACGCCCGTGGTCGCAAGCAGTACCGCTACCATGCGCGCTGGCGCGAGGTGCGTGACAGCGACAAGTACGCACGTCTGCAGGCGTTCGGCGCGGCCTTGCCCAAGTTGCGCAAACAATTGGAAGCACAGATCGCCCAGCCCGGATTCACCCGCGACAAGGTGCTGGCCACGGTGGTGATGTTGCTTGATGCCACGCTGATCCGCGTCGGCAATACCCAGTACGCCCGCGACAACAAATCCTACGGCCTGACCACCCTGCGCAACCGTCACGTGGACATCAAGGGCAGCGAGATAAAATTCCAGTTTCGCGGCAAGAGCGGCGTGGAGCACCAGATCAGCGTCAAGGACCGGCGCCTGGCCAGTGTGGTCAAGCGGTGCATGGAACTGCCCGGGCAAAACCTGTTCCAGTACCTGGACGAAAACGGTGAACGCCATACCGTCAGCTCCCAGGACGTCAACGCGTACCTGCACAGCCTGACCGGCGAGGATTTCACCGCCAAGGACTACCGCACCTGGGCCGGCACGGCCATGGCGCTGGCGGTGCTGCGCGAATTGGCGTGGCAACCGGAGTCCGACGCCAAGCGCCATGTGGTGGCGATGGTCAAGGACGTCGCGAGGCAACTGGGCAATACGCCGGCGGTGTGTCGCAAGTGCTATATCCACCCGGCGGTGCTTGAGCATTTCAGCCTGGGCGAGCTGTCGAAGCTGCCCAAGCCACGGGTGCGCAAGGGCCTCAAAGCCGAGGAAGTCGCCCTGGCGATGTTCCTTGAGCAACTGGTCGCAGACTTGCCCAAGCCCGCCAAGGCGGGTTAGCCTGCGAAGCCCTAACACTCTCGGGATGATTGCCGACGTGAACAACTAAGCCTTCAAAAAATGTATCTGCAACGAGCCGCCTGGCGCGCACGTTGGCCTGTTCGACATTTTCCTGGAGGTGCTGATGACTCACGTCAACCGGCCGCCCGCATTGATTTCCCTGCAACACCTGTGTTTCCAGTTCGCCAATGGCGAAACCGTGCTGGAAGACCTCAATCTGTCCATCGACCGGACCCCCACCGGAATCGTCGGGCGCAACGGGCGCGGCAAAAGTATCCTCGCGCAATTGATGGCCGGCATCCTGCAGCCCACCTCCGGTACGCTGAAGGCCTCGGCCCATGTGGTGTATGTGCCTCAGAACGTGGTGGTGCGACCCGGCGCGAGCGTCGCGGACCTGACCGGTACCGCCCAGTGCCTGGCCGCCCTTGAACGCATGAATCAGGGCGTGGGTCTGGCCGGCGACCTGGCGCTGATCGATGAGCGCTGGGACCTTGCCGAACGTCTGCGCACGGCCCTGGATACGGCGGGGTTGCCATCGCTCAGCGCCGCGTCTCAAGTCGATCAACTCAGCGGTGGACAGCTGGCCAGGGTGGCGCTGATCGGTGCTTTGCTCGCGGCGCCGCCGTTGCTGATCCTCGATGAGCCCAGCAACCACCTCGACAGTGGCGGGCGGGCCTGGCTGCTGCAGCAATTGGCCGCCTGGCGCGGTGGTCTGGTGGTGGTCAGCCATGACCGGCAGTTGCTCAACACCATGGGCTGGATCATCGAACTGTCGCCCCTCGGTGTGCAGGCTTACGGCGGCAACTACGCCGCCTATCTTGAGCAACGCAACACCCAACAGCAGGCGGCTACCGCAGCGTGGGAATACGCCCGCGAGCAGCGCAGCCGCGAACGTCAACGCTTGCAAAAGGCCCATGACAGCCTGCAGCGCCACGCGGCGCGCTCACGCAAACGGGCAGAGACCGCCAACGTCGACCGCTTTACCAGGGCGCGCTGGAAGAGCGCCGCCACGCAAATCGTCAGTGCACGGGGCAGCGCCCATCGCGATCACAAAGACACCCTCGATGCGCAGGTGCGCCAGGCCTACGCACGTGTGGTGGACGAGACGCCGACCTTGCTCGCCCTGCCCGGTTCGGCGCTGGCAAACGGTCGCCAGGTGGTCAGCCTGCACCAGGCGCAGTTGCCCTGGCTGGACTCGCGTGCACCTTCGACCTACGTGACCCTGGACCTGACCGGACCGGTGCGCGTGGCAGTGCGTGGGCCGAACGGTTGCGGCAAATCCACTTTGCTCAAGTTGCTTGCCGGGCAATGGCACGCCGTCAGTGGCACCTGCGCGGTCACGGTGCCCTGCGCCTATATCGACCAGCACCTGACGCTGCTGGACGACCAACGCAGCATCCTCGAACAGCTCAACCTGCTCGACACGCCGCTGATGGAAGCCGAATTGCGCACACGCCTGGCCTTGCTGCAGCTGGATGCCCGGCGCGTGACCCAACCCGCCGGGCAACTCAGCGGTGGCGAGCGGTTGAAAGCGGCGATGGCGATCGCTTTATGGCGCGAGGCACCGGCGCAACTGTTGCTGTTGGACGAACCGACCAATCACCTGGACCTGGAGACGGTGGTGGCCTTTGAGCAGGCCTTGCAGGGATTTACTGGCGCGCTGATGGCGGTGTCCCACGACGAGGCGTTCCTGCAGGCGATCCAACCCAGCCATTACTTGAGCTGGTATAGCAGCGGGTGGCGCCTGGAGCCTGTGTGATCTGATTGCGCGCCGTGGCAAAGCGTCCTAGGGTAATGGCCGGATAATCTCACTGGAAACCGGCCGATGCTGCCTTCACCCGTCAAGCCTTACGCCAATGCCGCGCTCGCCCATCGACAACGCTGGCGTGGGCGCGTGGGCCTGCTGCTGGTGGCGGGTTTGTCGGTACTTGCCGGCATGACCGATGCCATTGGTTTCATGGCCAGCGGCGATTTTGTCTCGTTCATGAGCGGCAACACCACGCGCCTGGCGGTCGCGATCAGTGCAGGCGACGGAGGGCTTACCGCACGCCTGGTATTGCTGGTTGCCACGTTCATCATCGGCAACGCGCTGGGGGTTATTGTCAGCCGCTTGAGCAAGCGCCACGCGCTGCCCCTGCTGCTCAGTATCGGCGCCCTGCTCTGTGGTGCGGCACTGCTGCCATGGTCCGATACGCTGCCCGCGCTGTTGGCGGCGATTATCGCCATGGGCATGCTTAACGCGGCTGTCGAGCAAGTCAATGGCGTGCCCGTGGGGCTCACCTATGTCACCGGGGCACTCTCACGTTTCGGTCGCGGGCTGGGCCGCTGGTTGATGGGCGAACGCCGCAATGGCTGGCGCATGCAGCTGGTGCCGTGGGCGGGGATGTTTATCGGCGCGGTGATCGGGGCGCTGCTGGAACAGCAGATCGGGCTGCGCGCGCTCTGGGTCAGTGGTGCACTTGCGGGGCTACTGGGCCTGGCGACCCTGGCGATTCCCCGGCGCTGGCAGTTGGGATTCATGCCACGCTGACCATTAAAATTTGGAAAAAAAGGTGCCCGCCCGACGTTTAAGCCTCGACATCCGTGTACCGGTAAAGAGCCATCACGTCGGGCGAGCCGGTGAATAATAAGCCAATGCCCGACGGCTGTCCCGCCGGGCGTTTCTGAATATGACTAAGGCAAGGTATTACAGACAAGTGGCGAGCGCAGCCAGACGACGTTTGGCGGGCATCGTGTCCTCTGCGGCGTAATACTTGACGGTAGAACCTGCGCCCGTGCTCAGCACATCCACAAAGTAATCACCGCCCGTGGTGTACACCGTAAAGCCCCCGGCCTCGGTGGCTTCCTTGAAGCCCCCCGCATCGACGCCGAACACGCCTTCGTCCTGCCAGCCGTATTGAATGCATTGGGCGACCACCAGGGTGGCCTTGTCCGACGCCATGGTCTTGTACGGGCTGCCCGCACGCGCCTCCTTCATCTTCGAACCCGCGCAACCGGCCAGCGTCGCCAGTACCAATGCGCCTATCACCACTTTGTACATGCCTGTGCTTCCTTGGAAAAACCGTGACTCTACCATTGCGCCGCCGCCAACTGACGCGCCCATGAACTTTGTTTCACGGTAAAGGCAAAGCCGGCCATTTATAGTGGTCACGCTCATTTTTAGAAGTCTCCCTTCTGCCCGCCCTCCCGCGGGCTTTTTTTCGCCCGCGGTTCACAACCACCAGCGCAACAGATAGAACAGCGCCATGCTCGACAGCACGGTGACCAGCACACTGCGCGTCCACAGCATCAACCCCACGGCGCAAACCCCGGCCAGCAAGTAGGGGTTACTCAGGCTCAGGTTGAGCTGGTGGTCTTTGATGAAAATAATCGGCCCGCAAATCGCGGTGAGCATGCCCGGTACGGCAAACCCGAGGAACTCACGCGTGCCCCGATTGAGCCGTACCGGCAGGCGTGGCTCGATAAACAGGTAGCGGTTGAAAAACACCACCAGCGCCATTGCCACAATCATCAGGTAGATCATCGCGGCCCGACTCCCAGGCGTTTGCAGGCGAACCCTGCATTCATCCCCAATATACCCGAGGCCACCACCGCCGATTCCCAGTGCAGGTAACTGAGCCACACCGAACACAACAGCGAGACGGCGACGCAGACCACCGTCGGCACGTCGCGCACTACCGGCGTGATCAGCGCGATAAAGGTCGCGGCAATCGAAAACTCCAGCCCCAGTTGGTCGAGGCCGGGAATGCTTTTGCCCAGCACAATGCCGGCCAGGGTAAACAGGTTCCAGATGATATAGAACGTGAGGCCCACACCCAGGGCATACCAGCGATTGAAGGTCTGGCGGTCATAGTGGTTGACCAGGGCAAAGAACTCGTCGGTCAACAGAAAACCCAGGCTCATGCGCCAGCGGGTGTTGAGCGAGGACAGCGTCGGGCGCATGTGCATGCCGTAGAGCAAATGCTGGGAAGTCAGCAGCAAGGTGGTCAGCACGATGGAGATCAGGCTGGCGCCGCTTTTGACCATGCCGATCGCCACCAGTTGGGCCGCGCCGGCAAACACGATGGCGGACAGACCCTGGGCTTGCAGCGGCGTGAACTGCGCATCGATGGCCATGGAGCCGGCGAGCAACCCCCAGGGGGCGCAGGCCAGGGATAACGGAATGACAGCAATCGCGCCACGTGTGAACGCGTCATAAGGGAGGGCAGCAGGCATGGACGGAGCTCATCGACAAACAGTCGGTCAGCATGCCGGCACACTCGGGCGCTTGTCTTGAACGATCTTGCTCAGGCCAGTTTTACCGAAACCATCTCCACCGAGTCGCGCGCTTCGCGCAGTTCGTAGGCGTCCTGGTTCAACCGGTGGATGGTGTTGAGCAGGCGCTGGCGCAGCACTTCATCGCCGAGTTTTTCGACGGCACGCATCAGGTCAAACGCCGCGGTTTCGTTATTATCCGCGACGGAATCCAGGGTTTTGCGCAGGTTACGAGTGGCTCGGGTCACGCGGGAGCTTCCTTCATCAGCAATGGGCGGGCACTTTAGGACATTGATGTTTCATTTTAATTTCAATCACTTGTGGTCGATCATCGGGCAGTTGATCCACGTCAACCGAAATCAGGATTTGACCTACGTGGCCCTTTATCCGCAATCCTGTTCAAATGCTGGCCGCTGCCGCCCGGGCACGGCTGACGCTATTAATCCTGCGCGTGCGCGAACTTTACGTAGGCGAACTGATCCATGCCTTGGATGACAGCCGGCCCTGCTGGCAGAACGACGCGCCGCGTCCGGATGCACTGGGCGACAGACCATAACCGGCCAGCACCTGCTGCTGAGCCATCGGAGCGTTAATTCATGCTTGTCGCAATTGCGATTTTCCTTGTCACCATCGTGCTGGTCATCTGGCAACCCAAGGGCCTGGGCGTGGGCTGGAGCGCCAGCCTGGGCGCGATCCTGGCCCTGGCCTGCGGGGTAATCAGCCTGGCGGACATCCCGGTGGTGTGGCACATCATCTGGAACGCTACCGGTACTTTTGTCGCCTTGATCATCATCAGCCTGTTGCTGGATGAAGCCGGGTTCTTTGCCTGGACCGCGCTGCATGTGGCGCGCTGGGGGCGTGGCCGAGGCCGGCGCCTGTTTGCCTATATGGTGCTGCTCGGCGCACTGGTGTCGGCGCTGTTCGCCAATGACGGCGCGGCGTTGATCCTCACTCCGATTGTGATGTCGATGCTGCTGGCCCTGCGTTTTTCTCCGGCGGCGACGCTGGCATTCGTCATGGGTGCAGGCTTTATCGCCGACACGGCGAGCCTGCCGCTGGTGGTGTCGAACCTGGTGAATATCGTCTCGGCGGATTATTTCAAGATCGGCTTCAACGAATATGCCGCCGTGATGGTGCCGGTGAACCTGGTCAGCGTCGCCGCGACCCTGGCGGTGCTGCTGTGGTTTTTCCGCCGCGATATTCCGCAGAGCTACGACCCGGCCGACCTGGAACAACCCGACAGTGCCATCCACGACCGTGCGACATTTCGTGCCGGCTGGTGGGTGCTGGGTATTCTGCTGGTCGGCTGCTTCGCACTGGAGCCCCTGGGCATTCCCATCAGCGCGATTTCCGCGGTCTGCGCCGTGCTGTTGCTCGTGATCGCCGCCAAGGGCCACACGATTTCCACGCGCAAGGTCTTGAAAGACGCGCCATGGCAAATCGTGGTCTTTTCCCTGGGCATGTACCTGGTGGTGTACGGCTTGCGTAACGCCGGCCTGACCGATTACCTGGCCACCTGGCTCGACACCTTCGCCGCCCACGGCGTGTGGGGCGCGGCCATGGGCACCGGTGTGCTGACCGCGCTGTTGTCCTCGGCGATGAACAACCTGCCAACGGTGTTGATCGGCGCGCTGTCCATCGAGTCCAGCCATGCCGTGGGCGTGGTCAAGGACGCGATGATCTACGCCAACGTGATCGGCAGCGACCTGGGCCCGAAAATCACCCCTATCGGCAGCCTCGCCACCCTGCTGTGGCTGCATATCCTGGCACGCAAGGGCATCACCATCACCTGGGGCTACTACTTCAAGGTCGGGATTGTGCTGACCGTGCCGGTGCTATTGATCACCCTCGCCGCCCTCGCCTTGCGCCTGAGTTTATAAGGAACGCTTCTGTTCATGCGTTTGAACGGGGGCAATTTCCCAAGCCGACCTCGATAGAAATGTGGGAGGGGGCTTGCCCCCGATAGCGGTGGGTCAATCCACTGGGCCTACCTCTCGCGGGCTAGCCCCCTCCCACATGTGGACCGAGGCGACTCATCGCAAGCGCTCCCTGGCACACATTCAATTCTGCATGGTTCCCTGCCCTCGGACTGACGTATGCTTTCGCACTTTCTCGAAAGGACGCGGGCATGCTGACAATCTTTTTCTACGCGCTGGTTTTCGGCTTTGTGTTTTGCCTCTCTCCCGGCGCGGTGCTCGCCGAGACCCTGCGCCGTGGTTTGCTCCACGGTTTCACGCCGGCCTTGCTGGTGCAGGTTGGCTCGCTGGTGGGCGATGCGGTCTGGGCGGTGATCGGGCTGACGGGCATCGCGCTGTTGATTCAGCATGACGCGGTGCGCGTGCCGCTGACGGTGATCTGCGCGCTTTACCTGGCCTGGCTGGGCATCCGCAGCCTGATCGATGCCTGGCAACTGCCGCAAGTCGAAAGCGCACCCGCCAGTTCGGCAAAAAACGCACTGGCCGTGGGTGCGGCGATCTCTTTGGCCAATCCGAAGAACATCGTTTATTGGGGCGCCCTGGGCAGCGCATTGGCGGGCATCGTCGGCGCTACCCCGAGCCATGGGCAAACGCTGATGTTTTTTGCAGGCTTTATGCTCGCGTCGGTGCTGTCCTGCTTTCTGACCGCCGCGCTGGTCAACTTGCTGCGCAAGAATGCTTCGCCGACTTGGCAGCGCATCAGCTATGGCACTTGTGGGGTGGTATTGATTTATTTGGCAGTCCTGGCGGCACAGAGTATTTGAAGTTACAAAGGCTACAACGAAGTGGCCCATGACAAGCCGCCTCACGCCCTCGCCCAGTTTCTGCAGGCGCAGAACAACCGAGATTTTAGGCCTTGGCCTGCTGCTCCAGGTGCAGTTGCAACTGCGGATCGATTTCCAGCTGCCCCGCCAGGTCGTCCAGGTAATTGCGCTCTGCATCCTGTTGGTCATCGACCAACAGGACACTGGCCAGATACACCTCGGCCGCCACCGCCGGGTCTGCGGCAAACTCGGCGAAATCCGCAGCATCCAGCGGCTTGGCGACTTCAGCGTCGAGCCACTGTTGCAATTGCGGGTCGTCAGTATGTTTGCCCAGCTCATTGGAAATCAGCTGCTGCTCTTTTTCATCAATGTGGCCGTCGGCCTTGGCGGCAGCGATCAGTGCGCGCAGCACTGCATGGCTGTGCGCTTCGACTTGCGCGCCCGAGAGCTGATCGGCCGTCTGGAACGCTGGTTGTGCCTGGCTCGCCTGCTGGCTCTGCCAGGCCTGATACGCTTTGTAGGCCATCATCCCGAGAGACGCCAACGCGGCATAGTTCATCCCACCCGCGCGCCCTTGTGTTGGACGCGTAGCCGCGCCACCGCCCAGCATGCCGCCGAGCCCACCCAACAAATCGCCGAGGCCGCCGCCCGAAGCATTACCGGCGCGGTTGCCCTTGAGCAGTCCTCCAAGCACCCCGCCCAAACCGCCGCTCGAAGAAGCGCCGCCCTGCCCTGCGCCGCGCAACAATTGCTCCAGTAAATCGCCGGTATTCATGGTGTCGCCCTCCCAGGTACGTAGTGGCGTTAATCAACCTTAGTCCGCCCTTGATGGAACACCATGACCGCCGGGCGGGCAAGCTTTATGATGGCGCCACAACAACCTCAAGGGAGAACCCAGGTGAATCGCATCGAGCACATCGGGTTGATGGCCAACTACAATCAATGGATGAATCGCAAGGTCTATGAGGCTGCCGGCACCCTCACAGACGCGGCGTTGACTGCGGACCGCCAGGCATTTTTCGGCTCGATCCTCGGCACCCTCAATCACCTGGCACTGGGCGACACCGTCTGGCTCAAACGCTTTACCCAGCACCCGGCGGAATTCAGCGCGTTGGCGCCCTTGAACGCCATCGCCACACCCGGCGACCTCAGGCAATTGGCGTTCGCAGACATCCGTGAACTCTCGACCCATCGGGCCTGGCTGGACCAACTCATCCTCGATTGGGCCCACAGCTTGCGCGACGCCCACCTGGACCTGCGATTGAGTTATCACACCATGGGCGGCGTAGCGTCTGAAAAACCGTTTTTCGGCCTGCTGATGCACTTCTTCAACCATCAGACCCATCATCGCGGCCAGGTCACCACATTATTGAGTCAGGCCGGCGTGGACGTGGGTGATACCGACCTGCTCGCGCTGATTGACTGAGCGGAGCCTGCCCCGCAGCGTAGATCACTGATCTGGCAGGTTTTTTCAGACCTGTGTTTGTGCAGGAAAGGATGCATCGAGGTTGCACCGAAGCGTCTGGATCTATATATTCGCAACCCTGCTGCACCGCGCTACCGCCCGAATGGCGAAACTGGTAGACGCATGGGACTTAAAATCCCCCGCTCGTAAGGGCGTCCCGGTTCGATTCCGGGTTCGGGCACCATAGATATCAAGGGCTTGCCGGGGAAACCTGGGCAGGCCCTTATCGTTTTTGCTCCGTAATTTTAGAATTCGCTGCGCAATTACCTTCTTTCGGCGTCCTGCCGACCTGTCTCCCAACCCTGCTGGGGGTGTCCTAGGGCGCGGCGCTGGTCTTCAGGCCGCCGGCTTGGGGGCTGAGCATTTGGATTACGCCGCCAGCGACAAGACCGATACCTGCAAGCGCAGCCATTGTTTTCTCCAACTATGAAAAAGCCGCCCTTAGACGGCTTGGATTGATCGCTCATCACAGACAGTCGCGAACTGCTTTTTATCTTTGGTTTGGCAGGCCTCCAACAGTTACAGCTGCTTAAGTCGGACTACTATGGTGGATGCGAGCATGTCTCCTAAGCGCTTCCGTGAGCCAAAGAAAATAAATATCCAGTCAAAAATGCTCAGAATGGGCGTAGTGATGTTTCGCATAAAGGATTGATATAGATTGCAATTAAGGTGGCTGCGCTCGTCAATTACTGACATCCCCAACAGTTTTTTACCCACGCTTTGACCGTTGGGCATTGCGTCGGAGAATAGGTAATACCCCGCAGCAGTGCCGAAAGCCAAGACCGCGACCAAGTCTGGAGAAAAACCAACAAACTCAGCCGCGCGTCCGACGAGAAATAGCGCAAAGAGGGTAATTAACGAGTCAATCCACTGCCCTCCAAGCCGACGTCCCAATCCGGCCAAGTTGTCTGGCTTTCGGTACTCGTTTTGAGTGCTACTCACTTCCATGCGTTTCCGCTCCAATGGTATTTGATTTCAATATTTCCAGATGCAAAAAGCCCAGCGCGGGGCTGGGCTTTGACTTGCGCTAATCCTTAGGCTTCGGACCGACAACCTTCAATGCCTCACACTCAGCTTCTGCGAGAATTTCGTTAGGAACTTCATGCCATTCCAAGCCAGAACAGCCCGCACCATTCAGATATTCCTGAACAGCCTCACTGAACGCCGAATCCCACCAGTGGGCTTCATCTTCTTCATACATCGACATTTAGCATCTCCTTTTCGCTGCTCAGGCAAATTATCACCTGCCTGAAATACGTTCCAGAAATCTTTCCATGATTGTCACTGGCCAGGCATCCAGTGTGGATGGAATGCCAGTATCGAGAGTCGCTGAAGGCGTAGTAGTTTTACGCTATCTGCCAGCACCCCTTCGCCGGCAGTAGAGCAGGGTTTCGCACCCAATCCTCTTCAGAGGTAACTCGTTATGAGCGGTGCCCAGCGTGAATCGAGCGTGCTCAGCATCGGAAGGAAGAACTTCTTTAAATTGCACTTTAAGTATTTCGCGGCTAAAGCGCGAAAGGTTCCTAGCTTCGTTTCGAAGTCAACAAAATGCCCGTCAACGAATGTTCTTCCCCGTTGGTCATAGATTTGATGTCTTGTAAGACCTACCAGCATAAGAACCTCTACCACAAAAAAACTCCAAGGATACTTTAATAAATGAATGGAATCACCGCTAACAAAAACATCTTAGACAGTACTACTGCACTTATTGAGACCACCAATAAAAATGGTACATCTCGTGGTACTGGGTTTATGTTCGCCATGAAAATGGGGCAAGATGAATTCGCTCCTATGCTTATCACGAACAAGCATGTAATTAAAGGGGCATTAACGATCTCAATAAAAATATCTCTTTCCTCCCCTTCAGATCACACCAAAAAAATCGGCGTCGCGGAGTATATTCTTAAAGAGGGTTTAAACTTTCTCGTATTTGAGCATCCTGACGACGATATTGATCTCGCAGCTATCAACATAGCGGCGGTTCTACAAAATCTGACAGATTCAGGATACTCGGGTTATGGAAATATGTTTTCAGAAGTTGACCTCGTTTCCTTGGAGGTACTAGGTGGTCTTGACTTGGCTGAAACCGTCGTAATGGTTGGATACCCAACCGGCCTCTCTGACGAGAAACACAACCTTCCTATTATCAGACAGGGAACACTGGCTAGCGATCCAAAAATTGATTTTGACGGGCGTAGGCATTTTGTAATTGACTGTGCTTGCTTCCCTGGATCAAGTGGCAGTCCAGTGGTGCTTAAAGAAAACAACCTCATTACTAACAACAACGGTCTTGTTACGTTGAAAAGACGCCCTAACACACTAATAGGAATACTTTATGCAGGACCAACATACACCAGCAAAGGCAAAATAGTAATCAGGGATATTCCAAGCTCCCTTGATGGTTTCGCAGAAGTTAGTCACATGATAAATCTTGGATACGTCATCCCAGCAAATCATATTTTTGCATTTAAAGACCTGATGAATTCGCGCACTTCAGGACAGCAAGTAGACTTCCATCGAAAAATAACAATGCTTTGATATAGAGACTTTAGATTAGTCGCGGTCGGTTAAAAATCTTTCATCACGGCTCTCCTATACTTGGGGATCAGGCGCGTTCGGTCGTACCAAGGGCCTCCATAGACGATAATTTCCGACGGCCCACCGTACAGATGGTGCAGCATGAAGGGTCCCGGGCCGAAAACGCCCGACTCTTCGCCAGGCAATGCCGGATCTGTCCCAAGGTATATCCCGGCGTGGTTTGGGTGGACCGCTCTGCCGACGTGCATGACGATCATGTCGCCACACTGCAGATTTGTCGGCAGAAGCAGGAGCGCGTGGATTGGCTCGCCTCAGCAGTTGAACCATCGGCAAGGCCATCACTACTTAGGAACTGAAAACCTTGAACGTGAAATACATCCGCGAAGCTACTCGCCGCAAGAAAAGGAATTGCGACACAAGGCACGGCCGGCCATCGAACAAGCCATAGAGCGCATACGGCTTTGCGGCCAGGTGCCGATAATCAGCGAGGTTTTGCAGATAGCCATTATGAAGATGGACTTGAATGGAGACAGCGAACTGATCGGGTTCTTGCGTTAGCCGCGCCACGAAATCGTGATTAGTGAAAACGTGGCGCGGCAGTTTTATTGCATGAGTGTAAACGAGTTACGTAAAGACCCGGGTGACGAGATTATCGCTCCTTCGGAGGGGATGGAACGTTCGCAGGGCTGTCGCCAGTACTAGTAGGTTGATACCCTCCAGTAGCAGGCGCTGTATCGGGTTTTTCTAAAATTGGCTGATAGCCACGATCAATTCTGTCACTTGGTTTAGGTTGATATCCATTATTAGTTAGTTCTTTATCAGACATGATGCCACCTTAGTTATAGTGGAAGAATTCCACATAAGAAATCTCAGACGCCATAACTAGCACGCCTGCACTTTGCTTTACTGCTCTATCAAGCAGTCCTGCATCGGATACTAGCCAAGCCTCTTCCAAATAAATCTGCTCATCTGCTGGAAAACTGGAAGCAAAAGATTTTCCCGAATACTTTCCTCCTACCTTATTTCCATTTTTTAGATAGACAATAATCCAAAAGGGCTTCGCTTGCTTAAAAATGAAATCCCAAGGCTTGGGCGTCGGATGCGGCGCGGTACCTTTAAACCTTTCGTGCGTTCGAAGCCACTTCCAAGCCAGTACTAGAAAAAAAGGGAAAACAAACAGAACAAAAACGTAAAACATGTAGTATAGCGAAGGGTGAATTTGCCTAAAGCCTGTACCCTCTACATAAACTATCGCCCAAAAGAGCAAAGCATAATTTATGCAGCTATATGCGATTGCATCGATAATTTGGTCTGAAGCATTTCTGATTGTTCCCGGAAATATCAATTGATAAAACTTAATACTTAAAAAGCCAGGAATAACAAAAGCAATAAATAGAATTAGCTTGTCAGTTTGCCAGATGTCCAAAACCACCCTCCTTGATTTCTAACTGGTGTGAACTCGACATTAGCAGTCAAAGCCGAGGGGCACAATCAAAACGCCACCACCACCACCACTACGCTCTGAACACATGAACGGATAGCGGCGATTATTTGAGGTGGTCGAGATGCCCGTACACCACACTGCAATCCACAAAATCGACAAAAAGCCCGACGGTAACCCCGCGGTGCTGCATCTGGCCTCAATTGAGTAGGTTGAAAGCCAGTCCAGTGACGACCTGATGCAACAGTTCAACGAAAACTACAACGCCACCGCCAGCAAGGCTTGGGGGGGGGCAAGTTGAGTCGGGCGACTACCCACTCAGCGGCTGGCTGAGCAAGTACCTGGCCGGCGAATCCACCTTCTTGGCGTTCAGCACGACCGCGGTCGAACACCTGACCAAACTAATGGAAGAATCGAAGCTTTCCACCGGTGGACACGCGCTCTTCTGCCATTACCAGCAAGGCATGACCGATTACCTGGTCATCGCTCTGGTGCAGGAAACCGAAGCGGTGACCATGACCGAGGAACTGGCCCTGATAACAGTAAAGCGCCTGGACCTGGACCACATCTGACTGGCCGCGAGGATCAATATCAGCGAATAGCGAACAACTCGCGGTCACTGCAATATATCTCCTACCTCAGGGGCAAGCAGGTCCGCAAGTTCGACGAATACTTTGGCGATGTCATCGGCTGCCAGGAAGGCATCTACGGCCCGGGCGAAACCCGCAAGCTATTGAAGGCTTTCAGTGATTTTGTTGAGAGCGAGGACATAGTCGATGAGGCGGCGCGCGCGAAGACGGCCACCCTGATGAACTATTCCATGGTCCAGGCCAAGGCCAAGATCGAGGAACCGATCACGTTCGGCGAGCTGTCGGGCCTTATCGACGAAGACCGGCCGAAGAACTTCTACGGTTTCATCAAAGCGAAGGTCTAAGATACGAGGCCGGCGGAACGCTGACACTGCGTAACCTGCCCATGCAGCTGACTGGTCAGCTCAAGCGCGGAGCTGGCTAAATCAGGATAACGGTTTGGAACCGTTTTCCCCTTCAATCACTTCGTAGGCGCTTGGCAGCATACTGCGGAGGGAGCCACTCAAGCAAAGCGCCTGCAACATCTGTCTCGCGCCGTCCATGGCTTCCTCTCCGGTTCGGAAGGCTTCAGGCGCAGCGATGGTTTTTTGTCCATATTCGGCTCCTACCTTTATTCGCACATTTACCTCGCCGCGCCATGGGTTATCGCCCTTCTTGGAGGCAGACAGCCAATATTTGACGCCGCTAAACTCTTCAAAACCAAGCTTCATTTTCGCCTCCGTGGGCCGGCTCCATGCCGGTCACCCGTAATACGCCGTGTCACTGAACAGCGCCAGCCGGCGAGGAGTTCAGCGCTTATCGTGAGGATTGGGATTCCATGTGCTGCCGAGAAGTATGGCCCCAGGACCAATCAAGCAAGCCCAATAACCATTTGTACTTGGATAGAAAAACGGCCCGAATGCACCGACCACAAGGAAAGACACACCTGCCCATAACCGCTTACGCGGCGTGAACCACTCGCGGAACGCTTCAAGCTTTTTACCGGCCATCACCACCTCCTTGTTTGAAAAGCAGCAAAGCATATCACCTACTTAAACGAATCACGCCAGCCTGCGCGGATCCCTTATGCCTGGTGTATAAGCACGCTGAACAGCCGCTACGGGATGCGCTCGATTTGTTCCACCTGACCGGGCGGCGCATCGCTGACACCGTGAAAATGGATGAGCGAGACATCCGCGACAACGGGGTGTCCGTAAAGCAAGGCAAGACGCATGCAAAAAGGAGAATTGAGATAACGGCTGAGCTTAAGGTTGTGATTGATCGAATCATGGCCAGGAAAGATGGGTCCGCCGCGGCGTTCTGCCGAACGAAATCCCCATCGCTGTATTCCGACCGAACTACCCACCTCTACCAACGCTCTATCGAGAGACACCTGGACGTTTCCAGGTCAACCCGCAGGGAGCTGAATATGTCTGACTGAACGACCGTGGCCCGCAAGACCGTGCTCGAGTAAACACCTCCGAAGCCTGGGAGCTGAAACACTGGACGAAAGAGTTTGGCGTGACTGAGCAACAGCTCAAGGATGCAGTGAAGGCTGTTGGCCCAATGGTCGCCGACGTGCGTAAAAAACTCGGTAAATGAAAATGGTAATGCCCCGCCCTTTTTGCGGGGCTTTTTAGGCAAACCCAATTTCACCCACCATAAGCCGTCTCGCCAATTAACGCAGGAACCGCCCTGCACCCGCGTCTGATGCAAGCAAGCTGAACTGGTGGAGGCTTAAAAACTTGCCATCCTTCAGCTCAACATCACGAAGCGTTCCTTCGAGGTGAAATCCAAATTTTTTCAAAAGCGCGCAGCTGGGCTCGTTATCGGGCTCTACGTCTGCGTGGATACGATGGAGTCCCATATCGCGCAAGCCGTACCGCACAACTGACGGCAGAGCTTCAGTCAAAAGGCCTTGTCGCCAGTGCTCTGGCATCAACCAATAGCCGATTTCAGCCTTGCGGTGCTTGTGGCACCAATCATTCAGCCCGCATGCTCCGATCATTGAGTCATCGGTCTTCAGGGCGATAGCCCACCACATTCCTGTCTTCTGCACGACTATGTGCTCAAACCACCTCATCTGCTCATCGGTAGCAGCCAGGCTTGTATAGGAAACACCGTAGTGCGCGACCACACGGGGATCCGACAGTCCCGCGTAAACAGAGGCAACATCCTCAGGACGGACTTTTCTCAGCTTGATTCTCCTGAGCGAGAATTCTGGAAATTCTTCAGACAATTTATGGCTCACTTTTTTCTGACGCGGCTCCATGCCGGTTTCCCGTAATACCCATATCACTACACCGTCTCGCTAATCAAAAGCAGTTTCTCCACAAACTCTCCATCAACCCTTGGGCAAAAGCACACATTGGGTGAGTACCATTGCATCCGCTGCGGGGTATCCGCCATTTCCAAATATGACGTTTAAAACCCAACTATCAGCATGCGGGCAAAACCCTACCTCTGCGCTCAGAAGGTCCATCCTTATTGAAAAAATAAAATAACCATACAGAACCGCAGCCTACGATGCGGTTCTTGCAATTAACCACATGCCCCTAAAGCCTCGAACAGCCATTTACTACCAGGTGAAGAACATCAAGCCTTTTATCAGACTTAGAACAGGTAGGACTAGGTTGGCTCTTTCGCTAATAGTGCTATTGGTGCTTGCCGGTTGCTCCGTGGCGCCGCTGCCTCCGCTGAACCCGGCGCCGCCTGATGCATGGCGTAATTCACGCGCCTATACCGCGCCTGCACACCCGGAGTTCAAGCAATGGTGGCATGCGTTCGGTGATCCCGAGCTGGACGCATTGGTGATTCGCGCCTTACAGAAAAACCTGGATGTTGCCGAGGCAACAGAGCGATTACGGGCAACACGAATACTCAGTCAGCGCGCGCAGTCGCCCTACTTGCCCGCACTGGGAATAAAAACCACCGATGCCGTCAGCCCCGACACCAGCACCTCTTACTTGCTCCTGGGGCTCGACGCACAATGGGAACTCCCGTTGTTTGGGGCGAAACAGAGTGCCGATCGTCTTGCCCATGGCCATGAAGCGCTGATGACGGGCGACTTACGCACGGTACGCGTGTCATTGGTCGCAGAAGTGAGCAGTCGTTGGATTGAACTGCGCGCGGCGCAGCAGCTTGAAGCCACCTTGAGCGCCATTGAGCAAGTGCAACGTAAAAAGCTGGAATTATTGCTTGTTCGCGAGCACCTGAATCTCACCGCCTCTACCGAAATTGCAAAGGCTCGGGCCGAACTGGCGCGTTGCGCAATTGCGCTGAATGCACCACGACAAACCATAAACCGAAGCGCGCAACAGTTAGCGCTACTGGTCGGACAAAACGAGCCGGATGCGGCGTGGCTGCAGCCCGGCCCCCCACC
The DNA here is from genome assembly GCF_002934065.1 of Pseudomonas orientalis. Classification (NCBI taxonomy): domain Bacteria; kingdom Pseudomonadati; phylum Pseudomonadota; class Gammaproteobacteria; order Pseudomonadales; family Pseudomonadaceae; genus Pseudomonas; species Pseudomonas orientalis. The sequence goes on from NZ_CP018049.1 coordinate 3,010,971, forward strand.
CAAACTGGGGCCTTGGCAACTGACCAGCTTACCGGCTGACCTGTTGCGAACGCGGCCTGAGATCAGTATTGCCGAAGCTCAGGTACTCATTGCCGCGGGCGAACTGGGTATGAGTCGGGCCGATATCTATCCCCGTATCAGTTTAGGTGCGTCATTGCAGTGGTCAGTCAATATTGCCAGCAACCGCAAACGAACGCGCAGTGGCGACAGCATCTTCTCGGCCGGACCTGGGATAAGTATCCCATTGTTCGACTGGGGTCAGCGATTGGCCAATGCACAGGCCAAGGACCATCAACTGCAGGCCGCGGTCCTGGCCTATCAACAATCCGTATTACAGGGCGTCGCTGAAGCGGAAACCGCGTTGGGAGACCTCGAGCAGTTGCGTGTGTATGAACAGTCGTCCCTGCACGCGTTAACCGAATCTCAAGCTTACCTTGACGCGCTGGAGCAACGCGCCCGATTGGGTTTGCTGAGTGAACTGGACATCGACGATGCCCGGATTGAGAAGCTGAACGCCCTGCAACAGGTGGCTCGCGCCAATGCCGAGCGAGGTTTGGCCTACATCACGCTGTACAAAGCATTAGGCGGTGCGCCATTGCCGGCAGATACCCTGAAGGACATTGACTGATGGTTGCCCTTGCGCGTCAAACGCTCCTCTACGAATGGCGCCGGTTCCTTCCCGCGATTATTGCGGTGGGTTTTGCCGGATTGCTGCAATTGCTCCAAGTGGGTCTGGTGACGGGAATCTTCAGTAGCGCCAGCGTCTATATCACCCGCTCCGCCGCCGATGTCTGGGTGGGATTCCCAGGCACTCAAAGCGTCAACCTGGGCCGAACAATAGACGCCGGCGTGGAGATGCGTCTGCGCATGGATCCCGACATCACCAGGGTTGAGCAATTTCAATGGCTGGATGCCGATTGGCGAGGCGCACGCGATACCGGCGGTGTCTCGGTATTTGTCTCTGGTATTGAGGCTGGGCCACGTGGATTGATGTTTCAGCAACTACTGGCTACGCCGCTACGCGCGCTTTTGAACGAGCCGGGAGCCGTCATCGTCGACCGCGCCGACCTGGTCACCCTGGGCGTCAATCTGGGGGACGTGGCCACCATTAACGGCCGTCGCGTACACGTCGTGGGCATCACCGGCGGCTTGCGGGCGTTGGGGGGTGTGAACGTGCTGACGTCGTCGTCCACCGCCCGGCTACTCGATACCGCCATCGCCAGTGACCGCACCACCTACCTGGTGGCCAAAGTGCGCGATCCGGCCCAGGCGGATGCGGTTGCCGGTCGTCTCGAAGGGGCGACGGCGTTCGGCAGCTACGCGGTCTGGACTGCAGAGCAATTTGCTCATCGCTCACAGATGTATTGGATTTTCGATACCGGGGCCGGGGCTGGGGTGTTGTTCATGGCCGCCATCGTATTTTTGGTCGGTGCGGTGATTACCAGCCAAACCCTGGTGGCCGCCGTGGCCGGTTCCATCCGTGAATACGCGACCTTGAACGCGCTTGGCGTCGGCGTAAACGCGCTGCGCAAAGTGGTGATGGAGCAAGCGTTCTGGGTCGGGGCGATCGGCCTGCTGGGCAGCAGCATCCTGGCTTGCGGATTGTTCGCCATCGCCTGGCATTTCAACGTTCCCGTGGAAATTTCACCCGCTGCGGTGGGCGCTTGCCTGCTGCTAAGCATGATTCTGGCGCTGGTATCCGGACTGGCAGCCATTCGAACCTTACGTCAAGCCGATCCGGCGAGTCTTCTGAGATAGGCCTTATGAAACCGTTAAGATCAGCAATTCCAGCCACACTTCAGGCAAGCAATATTCGCAAATCCTTTATAGCGGGTGGCGTGACTACGGCTGTGCTGCATGATGTCAATCTGGCGATAAGGCCAGGCGAGCTGACGTTGATCTCAGGACCGTCCGGCTGTGGCAAGAGTACGTTACTGGCAATTCTCAGCGGCTTGCAACGGCCGGAACAAGGCCGCGTTACTGCGCTGGGGCATGACCTTGGGAAACTCGATACCCATGAGCTGGAAAAATTTCGCCTGCAACACACGGGATTTATTTTCCAGGGTTTCAATTTGTTTCCTGCCTTGAATGCGCTGCAACAGGTCGAGCTGCCCCTGAGCTACCTAGGTCTCTCGGCCAAGGACGTCACCAGACGTGCTACCCAAGCCTTGGAAGACGTTGGCCTGGGGCCGCGCATGCACCTGCGTCCTTCCGAGTTGTCCGGCGGTGAAAAGCAGCGCGTCGCCATTGCGCGAGCCGTGGCAAAGGAACCTGAACTGCTGTTCGCCGACGAACCCACCAGCGCATTGGATGCGGCCAACGGCCAGATCATTATCGACATACTGCACAGGATTGCGCGCAATCGAGGCACAACGGTGTTGTGCGTAAGCCATGACCCACGAGTGATAAATCATAGCGACCGTGTCTTGACCATTGAAGACGGTCGAATCCTGGCTGACCACGCCTCTTTCTCCCACGCAATCAACATCGCCAGTAAAAAGGAACATGTTTTATGAATCCGGGTTCGTTTCGGCCATTGCTGGCACTGGTTCTCGCCCTGTGTCTTACCGGCTGCGGTATGGAAGACACCTCTTCAGGCGCAGTGCCTGCCGCCCCTCCCTACCTGGCCATCGCGCGCGGCCGTCTCGATGTTGAAGGCGGGGTCTTGAAGCTTGGCACGCAGCGAGAGGGCGTCGTGAAAAAAATCCGGGTAAGCGAGGGCGATCAGGTACGTAAAGGCCAATTGCTGGCCTCCCTGGACAGCGAACTTGCGCAACTGGCCGTCAGTGCGGCGCAGGCCGAGCAACAACAACTCGAGGTTCGCGCCAAGCAATTGGCCAGACACTTCAAGGCCGCTGATCTAAAGGCCAAACGGTTGACGACCGCTGCAAGCGTCGGGGCCGGCGATCAACAGAGTGCTGACGATGCGCGTGAGGCTGCGCAGCAGTTGCACGATCGAATTGAAGATAATGACGCGGACGCAGCCGTCACCAGGAGAAAACTGGCCAGTGCGCGCTATGAACTGGAACAGCGCAATATTGTTTCACCCGCGGATGCGCAGATTGTTCGTAGTTTTGTTCAACTGGGCGCGTCTCTCTCCGCGTCATCAGGACCCGCATTCATATTATTGCCCACTACAGAGCGCATCATACGGGCCGAGTTGAACGAGTCATTTATCGGCATCGTTGTCCCGGGTATGAAGGCACAAGTCACCGATGATACCGGCAGCGGACTACCGGCCATATCTGCCCATGTACTGCGTGTCAGCCCTGTGTTTGGTAATAGCACGCTTGAGGACGATCCGCAGACACGCGGTAATCTGCGTACCGTCGAATGCATATTGGTGCTCGATCAGGCGGTGCCCGCTTCCGTACGTATAGGACAAAGGATGTTGGTACATTTTGGCGTTGATCGCAGCCAGCGCAAACGCTTCCATAGCCCTTTTCCCGCTGATGCGGAATAACGCACTCGCTTCTGCCTGCGGCATGTCGCTTGTGCGCCAACGCCGCTACGCAGGCTTCCCGATATTGAGCGCCTACATCCAGCTGGAGGTCCATATCACACGGCCCATAATGTCAATATCATTGACCTGAGCCTTTGTTACGAGCACATCACGGTATGCCTTGTTTTCATTAATGATGCATGCCGAACCGTCCGAAAGTCGCTGCAGCCGCTTGGCATACAACTGGTCGTTCAAACGAATCACATAGAGGGCATCGGCATCGAGCTGGTTGCGTTCCAGGTCAATCATTACGATATCGCCCGCATTCAATATTCCAGCCATCGAATCACCCATTACTGGAATCGCTAAAAGCTGCTGCGGGCACAGTTTCTGTTTGTGCAATGAGTCGGCGGGGAACGCAAGGTGGGTGAGAACGTTTGCGCTGAGATTCCCTGGACCCTTACGGCCACGCAAAACAGGCTCGTAAAGTGGAATATAGACGTAGGCGTCATTATCCCCACTGCCTGCTCCATTTTGATCGGGCTGACTCTCCTTACAGCCCCCACCCGCCAACCAATCAAGTGATACGTTGGCGACGACAGCCATTTTCCAGGCCCTTTCAATATTAGGTACAACCCGTCCTTTTAGATAACTGTATAGCGAACTGTTAGCGATTGCGCATTTATTTGAAAATGCGTGGGGTGTTTCATCGCCCAGCGCTTTTTTCAAGCGTGCGCTGAACCCGCCAAATTCTTTGACAGCGCCGTCACCAGGAGGAATGCTCAAACGTTGTGAGTGGTGATCCAGGGATACCGTACTGCTTGATTGCTGGATAACGTGCGGGGCTCCCTTCCCCGCCAACCAATCAAGCGAGACATTGGCCGTGACGGCCATTTTCCAGGCTTTTTCCAGACTCGGGACAGATTCACCACTCAAATATTTGCGCAACAAGGGTTCGGAAATACCACTTTTCTTCGCGAATGAATAGATTGTTTCACCGCCAATCGCCTGTCTAAGCCGCTGATTAAAACCATCAAATTTCATTCTATCGACCTGTGCCAACTTGCCTCTGCGCACCCTGACTCAACCGTTATTGCCAACAGCCAGATCGATTCAGCGCCAGGTTTTCAGGGGCTCTTTATATATAACGCATGCTCCATGAACAATGCCAAGACCGTGTGGAGAAACGATGGAGTTTTGATGGAGATTTAACCACGCTACTGTTTTCGGATACTCCGAACATCATTACCGCCCGCCACGTTAGTTTCAAAATCCACACTACCTACACATAACGTCGAATGAATCCCAACTCTTTTAGTTGAACATTCCATTCGAGCGCCACGGCCTTGAGCCTGGCAATATTTTTAATGAGGTTATTCAGGTATGTCTTTTAGATCCAGGCGACCGTGTCCCTTATGGATCGGGCTTTTTATGTTCGCCTTAACCGGGTGTCACCCCGAGGGGCAAGTCGCCGACGACGTGCCTATCCCACAGGTTTCCGTAATGCCCCTTGAACCCGCTTCCATAAAAGTCAGCGAGGTACTGCCTGGCCGTGTTTCGGCAGTTCGCACTGCCGACATTCGCGCGCAGATCAGCGGCATCGTGCACAAGCGTCTATTTGATCAGGGCGTTGAAGTGACTGCCGGCACGGCCTTGTTTCAGATTAACCCGGCCCCCTTCAAAGCCGAAGTCGATAGCGCTGCAGCGCTGGTGCTCAAAGCGCAGGCCGCATTGAAACGCGCACGCATCCAGGCCGAACGGCTTTCGCCTTTGATGCACGCCGAGGCAGTCAGCCGCCAAGTCTACGACGACGCCATATCACTGCGCGATCAGGCTGAGGCGGATGTCGCCCAGTCCAAGGCAACCCTGGCTCGACGCCGGCTGGACCTGAGGTTCGCGACAGTCGACGCGCCGATTGCCGGACGCATTGACCAGACCCTGGTGAGCGAAGGCGCGCTTGTATCATCAACTGACAGCGCACCGATGGCGAGAATCCAGCAGATTGACCAAGTGTATGTCGATGTTCGTCAAACCGCATCGACACTGCGCTCGCTGCGCGAATCACTCAGCGCCCAGGACGGTCAACGCGCGCCTGGCTTGCCCGTAGAGATTCTCGACAGTTCCGGCAACCCCACCGGCCTCAACGGCAGCATCCTGTTCTCCGGGATCAACGTAGATGCGGGTACCGGAGACGTGTTGCTCCGCATACTGGTCGACAACCCCCATCGCCAGCTGCTGCCAGGCCTGTTTGTACAAGCGCGGGTGCCACTGGCCGATTATCCGCAGGCGCTGAGCGTACCGCAGCAAGCCGTACTGCGTAGCGGCGGCCAGGCACGCGTGTGGGTGATAGATGCCAAGGAGCAGGCACACGCTGTCGCAATCGAACTGGGGGAACTGGTCGATCGCCGCTACCGCGTGGTGTCCGGGCTCAGCGCTGGACAGCTCGTTGTCATCGAGGGTCTGGAGCGCCTGACCGAAAACGCGCAAGTCAGCGCCGCCTCCTGGCAGGCAAATGCCGCTGCGCTCCCACTCAACGCCACTGCGCGTTAGGCAGAGAACCCCGTCATGTCTCAGTTTTTCATCAATCGCCCGGTGTTCGCCTGGGTGATCGCGTTGTTCATTGTATTGTTCGGCCTTATTGCCATTCCGCAACTGCCGATCGCGCGTTACCCCTCGGTAGCGCCTCCGTCAGTCAGCCTGACGGCCAGTTATCCGGGGGCTTCGCCGCAAACGCTTAACGACTCGGTCGTCAGCCTGATTGAACGTGAACTATCAGGCGTGAAGAATCTGCTGTACTTCGAATCCGCTGTCGACGCATCGGGCACCGCGCAGATCAGCGCCACTTTTGTGCCTGGCACCAACCCCGAAATGGCCCAGATCGATGTACAAAATCGCGTCAAAGCGGTGGAAACACGCCTGCCGCAGGTGGTGCGTCAGAACGGCATGCAGGTCGAGTCGGCGGCGTCGGGTTTTCTGATGATGATCGGCATGACATCGCCCGACTTGCGCTTCGGTGAACTCGCCCTCAACGATTACCTGGCGCGCAACGTGGTGCAGGAGCTGAGACGGATCAAAGGCGTGGGTCGCGTGCAGTTATTCGGCGCTGAGCAGGCCATGCGTATCTGGGTGGAGCCCGCCAAGCTGACGGCGTTCGGCTTGACCATGAGTGATGTGGCCCAGGCAGTCGAGCAGCAGAATGCGCAGATCGCCCCGGGTCGATTGGGTGACGAACCCACACTGCCCGGCCAGCGCCTGACGATCCCGTTGACCGTGCAAGGGCAGCTATCAACCCCGGAGCAGTTTGCGGCTATCGTACTGCGTGCCAATGTGGACGGTTCAAAAGTGCTGATTGGCGACGTAGCGCGTGTCGAGCTGGGTGCGCAATCCTACGCATTCTCCAATCGAGAAAACGGCAAGGTCGCGACCAGCGCCGCCATTCAGCTCGCGCCAGGCGCAAACGCCGTGCGCACCGCCCAGGCGGTGCGCGACAGATTGGCCGAGCTGGCACCCAGCATGCCGACAGGCATGTCGTACTCCATCCCCTTCGACACAGCACCCTTCGTCAAGGTCTCTATCGAGAAGGTCGTGTATACCTTGCTCGAAGCCATGGTCCTGGTGTTTCTGGTGATGTACCTGTTCCTGCAAAAAGTACGCTACACGTTGATTCCCGCCATCGTTGCACCCATCGCCCTGCTCGGCACCTTCGCCGTGATGTTGCTGGCGGGGTTCTCGATCAACGCATTGACCATGTTTGGCATGGTGCTGGCCATTGGCATCATTGTCGATGATGCCATCGTCGTGGTGGAAAACGTGGAGCGCCTGATGGCTACCCAGGGGTTATCGCCAAGAGCGGCGACGTCCCAGGCCATGAAGGAAATCAGCGGTGCGGTGATCGGGATCACCCTGGTGCTCACGGCGGTGTTCATACCCATGGCGTTCGGCAGCGGGTCCGTCGGCGTCATCTACCAGCAATTCACCCTGTCCATGGTGGTATCGATCCTGTTCTCGGCGCTGCTGGCGTTGACCCTGACACCCGCGCTTTGCGCAACGCTGCTGCGCCCGGTCACGCCTGGTCATTACGACAAGCGCGGCTTTTTCGGTGCGTTCAACCGAGCCTTCGAGCGACTCACAGGCCGCTACAGCGAGCGCGTTGGCCAAATGGTCGGCCGCAGCGGCAGGATGATGCTGATTTTTGCGGCGATATGCGCCGTATTGACCGTTGCCATGGCGCAGTTGCCCTCCTCGTTTCTGCCTGAGGAAGATCAGGGTTATTTCATGACATCGATCCAGTTGCCAACCGGCGCAACCAGCGAGCGCACATTGGATGTGGTCAAGGCGTTCGAAGCCCATGTGGCGTCACGTCCGGCGCTTGCCGCCAACCTGGTGGTGCAGGGCTTCAGCTTCGCAGGTTCCGGCCCCAACACGGCCATGGCGTTCACCATGCTCAAGGACTGGAATCAACGCAATGGTGCGACAGCGAGCAATGAGGCCGCGCTGGCCCAGAGCGCGATGACCGACAGTGTCGAAGGCACCACGATGAGCCTGATGCCACCTCCGATAGATGACCTGGGCACGTCGTCCGGCTACACCTTTTTTCTACAGGATCGGGCAAATCGTGGAGAGCAAGCGCTCCTGGCGGCCCAGGCGCAACTGCTGAAACTGGCCGCGCAGGACAAGCTCGTCAGCGGCGTTTACGCCGATGGCCTGCCGCCTGGCGAGAGCGTCCGGCTGGAGATTGATCGGCAGAAGGCCGAATCAATGGGCCTGTCGTTCGCCGCCGTGAACAGCACGTTGTCTTCGGCCATGGGCTCGCTCTACGTCAACGACTTTCCCAACGCAGGACGCCTGCAATCCGTCATTTTGCAAGCCGATGCCGCTGCGCGTATGCAATTGGAAGACGTATTGAGCCTGCGTGTACGCAACTCGACAAATGGCATGGTGCCGTTGCGCGAAGTGGTGACGCCGGTGTGGACCGAGTCCCCCCAGCAAATGATGCGCTTCCAGGGTTTCCCGGCGGTGCGCATTACCGGTGGCGCTGCCGAGGGTGTCTCAAGCGGAGCGGCGATGGCGCAAATGGAGCGCCTGGTCGCGCGATTGCCCCAGGGCTTCGCCGTGGCGTGGACAGGCCAATCGCTACAGGAAAAACAGTCGGCGGCGCAGGCGCCGTTGTTGATGTTGTTGTCAGCGTTGGTGGTTTTCCTGGTGCTCGCCGCATTGTACGAAAGCTGGTCGATTCCTCTTTCAGTGGTGCTGGTGGTGCCATTGGGCCTGCTCGGGGCAGTCGCCGCAGTGATGCTGCGAGGCTTGCCCAACGATGTATTTTTCAAAGTCGGGATGATCACAATCATTGGTTTGTCGGCGAAAAATGCCATCTTGATCGTAGAGTTCGCGCGCCAGTTGCATGCTGAAGGCCGAACGTTGATCGACGCGGCAGTCACCGCCTCTCGGCTACGCCTGCGCCCGATTCTGATGACGTCCATGGCCTTCACTCTCGGCGTTGTCCCCCTGATGCTCGCCTCGGGCGCCAGCGCGGAAACCCAGCATGCGATCGGCACTGGCGTATTCGGCGGAATGCTCAGTGGCACCTTGCTGGCGGTGTTCTTTGTGCCCGCGTTCTTCGTCTTCGTAATCGGCAGCCAGGAACGCTTCGAGGCATGGCGTGCACGCCGCTCCAAAAGCACCTCAACCATGACCCCGGAAAATTAAACATGCGCCTGTTGGTTTGCTTGTCCCTGGCTGGCTGCCTGTCCGCCTGTGTGCTGACGCCCAAGCTGGACAGTCCGGCACTGCCCGTTCCTTCGCACTTTCCACTGCAGGAAGGGGCCGCGATGAAGTCAGGCGCTTCGTTGACGGCTGCAGCCCTGGGCTGGCGAACGATGTTCGGCGATCTGCGTTTGCAGCGGTTGATTGACCTGGCGCTGCAGAACAACCGTGATCTGCGTCTGGCTACGCTGAATGTCGAAGCCGCCCGGGCCATGTCACAGATTCAAATCGCCGGACGTTTTCCTTCCGTGTCCGCCGATGCAAGCGCCACTCGCGAGCGGGCCGCAGGCGTGAGCGGCCAGGGCAGCGAAAATCGCCAAGTCACTCAGCAGGTGGGGGTGAACGTGGGCATCAATGCGTTCGAGCTGGATCTGTTCGGACGTGTACGGGCACTTTCCGATGCCGCGCTGGCACGCTACTTCGCCAGTGAAAATGGCCGTGAAGCCGCTCAGATCATCCTGGTGAGTGCCGTTGCCGAGACGTATTTCGCACAGCAACTGGCCCGTGAGCAGTGCCAATTGGCCGAGCGCACACTCGCGGATTGGCGAGTGTCCCTGGAACTGGCTCGCCTGATGAAGACGTCGATGCAGAACAGTGAGCTGGACGTCGCCCAGGCCGAAAACCAGGTCGCACTGGCCGAAGCCGACTTGCAGGCACGTCAGCGTACACTTGCCAAGGCCGGCAACGCCCTGCAATTGATTGTCGGTGGCGAGCTGCCCAACGATCTGCCTTCGGCACTGCCGCTGGAACGGCAACCCGTCATCGCACGACTGCCCGCCGAACTGCGGGCTGACGTGCTCTTGACGCGTCCCGATGTGCGCCAGGCCGAACAACACCTTATCGCCAGCAACGCCAATATCGGCGCCGCGCGTGCGGCGTTCTTTCCGCGAATTTCACTGACCGCCTCTTTTGGTTATGCCAGCTCATCAATCGGCGACTTGTTCGACCCCTCGCGGCAGGTCTGGAGATTCGTGCCTCAGGTGACCCAGCCGCTGTTCCAGGCCGGGCAGCTGCGCGCCGAACTGGACCTGGCCAAGGTCCGTAAATCCGAAGCCATTGCCCTCTATGAGCGCACCCTTCAGACGGCTTTTCGGGAGGTCGCGGACGCCTTGGCCGGTACAGCGACATTCGATAGACAAATCGAAGCGCAACTACGTGCCGTAAAGACCGCGGAACGCCGCCTTGGGCTGTCAACCCTGCGCTATCAGGCGGGGCTGGATGGCAGGCTGGAGCTGCTGGACGCACAGCGTCTGCTCTACGCCGCACGCCAAGCGCTGTTGGAGTTGCGACGTGACGATATCGTCAACACAGTCGCACTGTACAAGTCTCTGGGAGGGGGTTTGCAGGACCGCAGCGGCGCAGCTATTGCCGCGCCGCAGGGTTGAGCTGATACGAGAAGCCATGGGCATGAACGCAAGGAGGCGTTGACGCTAAACGTCAACGCCTGCCCGGACTGCACCAGCCCTCAATGACGACTCAGAACGTCGCCCACACAATGAACTGCATGTAGGTGTTGGTGGAGGCGTCGCCGCTCTGCCGGCCACCGTTGCCCAGCCACTTCTCCGGTTTGTAGAAGCCAATCAGCGGCGACAGCATGATGTTCTCCGTGACCGCCCAATCCACAAAAAAATCGACCTCCTGCGCTGCGAAGTCCAGCTCATGGCGACGGGAAAGCTGGTGATAGTTGAACGCCATCGCATTAAGGGTCAACTTCTCGGTCGGCTTGACCGAAAGGAGCACGTCGTGGATCTCCATATTCGAGGTCACGGAGCCCGCATAATTAAGCCCGACTTCGCCCTGCAGGCGCTTGCGATAACCGCCCTGGAACAGGAAGTCCCAGCCTTCGGAGTAGCGCGAATAACGATAGCTGACGGTCGGTTGCCATGGCTTGTCGACAAAGGTGTAACCCGCGTCGAAGAACATCGCCCGCTGCGAGCCCGAACGCTTTTCCTGACGGGCCACTTCGAACGCAAAATCGGCGTTCTCGATCCCGGCATTGCCCTGCCCACGAATGCTGTAGACGTTCATGCCCTTGCGCTCAGCCCGATCTGCGAAGGCGTATTTCTCCTCCACATCCAGGCCGTGCACGTAGGTCGAACCGATAGAACCAAAGGGTGTGGTGTAATCGATGGTCCCCACTGCCAGTTCGGTCTTGGACTGCCCGGGGTTATCGGACTTCAACCAGATCACGCTGCCGTGCAACCCTTCCTTGCCGCCCAGCTTGAGTACCGCTGTGTTGCCGAACGCCAGGCGTTGGCCCAGGTAAAAGGCGCCACCCCGGTCGAACCGGCCATCACGCACGCCCTCGATGGGGCTGAACGCGTTACCTGCGTCGAATCCATCGTCGGTGATCAGAAAGCCGTCCACCGTGACAATCTGACGTCCGAAAGAGAAATCCACGCCATCCTTGCCGAGGGCGGGTAGCAGGTCGCCCGATCGCCAGCCCAGGAACGCGTCTTCCACAGCGGTGCGTCGCTCGTCGCCCGCCGTGGTCGCCCCGATGTCTCCATCGCCCCATGACCCGCTGCTTAGCAGGCTGAAGCCACCATAGACCGAACCGGCCACGATCTTGTCCGTGGAGCCGTTGAGTCCGTATTTAACGTAACCCTCCTGCCAATGCATGCCGCCGGGTTGTTTGTCTGGATCGCCCAGGTAGTTATGGGTGCTGCCATACCAGCCAAATGCAGCACCCAGGTCGGCATTCAAGACGGTTCCACCGCCCTCTTCGTTGTAAAGCGTGTAGGCGTTTGCCTGCCAGCCGACTGCACAGAGTGCAACCAGCGACAGCATTGGCGCGTAAGGGCGCATGCGCATGACGTCTCTCCTGTTTTTATTGTTGTGAGGCGAGACAGGAGTGTTCCGGCTTGGCGCAGGCATGCGGTAACCCAAATCAGCACCCTGCGAAGGGACTGTCGTCGCGCGGAGCCTGAACGGTGCAGGCACGCCCTCAACGGATTCAATGGTTGCCGTTTTGGGATATGGCCTGTGGGCGCGAGCGCCCTATGCTGGGCCCATAAGAACCATAAAAATCGAGGCGCCCGTCATGACCCCTTCGTCACGTTTCCCGTTGTTCCGTCAGGGGCTCTGTCTTCTGACCCTCATCGCCTGCAGTGCCTTGCCGCCTGTTGCCAGTGCCCACCACTCTTTCGCGCTGTTCGACCAGACCCAGACGCTCACGATCAAGGGCGTGGTCGAGCGCTTCGCCTGGACCAACCCGCACATCACGATCTACGTTGATGCCCCCGGCCCGCCGGCCCAGCGCTTCAAGATCGAGACGGGCAGTGTCAACGCGCTCAAGCGCACGGGCTGGACAGCCGACTCGATCAAGGCTGGCGATAACGCCGAAGTCTCCTTCAAACCGTTGAAGAACGGTGAACCCGGCGGGCTGCTGGTGGAGATCAAGATCGGTGACGTGGTGCTCTCGGGTGGCGGCTGAACCCAACCTCTCGCGAATGCGGCAATAACAGAACTGGGCAAACCAGCAACGTGGAGACATTTCAATGAAATCAGCACTCACTTCCCGCACAGCGATGATTTTCCTCGGGGTGGTGCTCGTCACCTTCACCGGGATGAGCAGCGCCGCGACAGCGTCGAAACCCCAAACCGACAAGCACAGCGTAGCCAAGCGGCCAGACATCAGCGGTACCTGGGAAAGAACCCCGGATGACTGGTTCGGCGAGAACCCGGACGACCCCGTGCATCCCGGTGGCCCAATGGACCTCAAGGCGCCCTACGCCGCCGAGTACGTTGAGCTCAAGAAAAAACAGGCGGTGGCCAACGAAGCCGGGACGCCGATTGCCACCACCAGTTCCAAGTGCCTGCCTGAAGGCATGCCGACCATGATGGCAGCCCTCTTCCCGATCCAGATCATTCACGACGACAAGCAAGTGATCGTCCTCGGCGAGTACCTGCAGCAGGTGCGGCGGATTCTGTTGAACCAGGCCATGCCGCCAATAGAAAAGCTCGACCCGCTGTATCAAGGTCATTCACGTGGCCACTGGGAAGGCGACACGCTGGTGGTCGAGACCCAGCGCGTGCGCACCGATGTACTTTTCTACGACGTGCCCCATGGGCCGGCGATGAAGATCACTGAACGCATCCGGTTGCGCGGCCCCGATCACCTGGAAAACCAGGTCCTGATCGAAGACCCGCAGGTACTCAATACCCCATATCGCTTCACGTTTGAGTACAAGCGCTCCAACTACGCCATCCAGGAGTACGTGTGCGAGAACAACCAGATCGTGATCGACAGCGAGGGCAAGGCATCCCTGAGCCTTGAGTGAAACCACCCCCCATCTCCTGCTGGAGCTTTACGAATGGAACGCCTGACACCCCTGAGCCTCTGCGTGGTGCTGTCGCTGTTCATCGCAGCGAACGCCCTCGCCGAGGTCCCGCACATGCCCACGGCGATCGCGGTACCGCCGTCCGACAAGGCGCCGCTGTCGTCGGCGACACGCCCGGGCACCGAATACAGTGACCTCGATCACTACGGCTACATCGAGCAAGAGTTCTACCTTCAAGGCGTTGCCCCGGCCATCACCGCCGCCGGCAAAACCGTGCTGGAAGCGCCTTACACCACGCGCATTCTGGTGCGCAAACCAGCGGACCCGGCGCGCTTCAATGGCACGGTGGTGATCGAGCCGTTCAGTTGGTTTGGCGAACGTGCCGCGGGCTGGATCCTGACCCGCGACTACCTGCTGCGGCGCGGCTACGCCTATGTCGGGTACACGCTGAATGTGAACAAGCCGCAGGTGGACCCCAAGTTCATCTCCGATACCCCGGCGGCCGAAGCCGAGCAGATCGCCCAGTACGGGCGCATCGTGAACTTCGAGTTCATGCGCCGCTTCGACTTTGCCCGCTATGCGCCGCTGGGCACCTACTACGACCCGGCACACTTCACGCGTGGCGCCGCGCCCGATCCGTTTGTGCCGCAGTCCCAGGGCATCGGCGCGCAACTGGCGTTGCTGCTTAAAACCAACGGTGCACAGAGCCCGCTGGAAGGCCTCGACGTGCAGCGCGTCTATGTGAATAGCTGGGCCGTCACCGCGCAAGTCTGGATGGACTATCTCGACCAGGGCCGTCACCAGCAATGGCGCATGCCCGACGACACACCGCTGATCGACGCCTACATGACCGGCCGCATGGCCTACGGAGAAGTGGGCGGCGACGTGATCCGAGTGCCCCGCCAGATGCCCGAAGGCGTGCCGTTCGTGACGGTCTTCAGCCAGTCCGAACTGCTGCACGACGTGATCGAAGGCATCCCCACGCCCCCGGACACCGACTCCCCGCAACTGCGCTACTACGAAGTCACCGGTATGCCCCACCTGCGCCTGGCCGACCTTGGCACCGAGCACACCGAACAGCTCGCTGCCGACGTCGGCAAGGGCGACGACCCACGCTGCCGGACGCTGTATGACGAACCGGTTGAATTGGTGGTCTCGGCACTGCTCGATGGCATGGACCAATGGGTGCGTGACGGTAAACCGATGCCCAAAGCGCCTCGGGTGATACGTGACGGCAAGGCGGTCGCCCGTGCGCCCGCTACCGGCAACCTGCAAGGCGGGGTGCGCCCGCCGTGGGTCCAGGTGCCCAGCGCCAGCTACCTCACCGATCAAGAGACCGGCTGCGGGCTGATCTACGACACCAAGGTGCCGTATTCCAAAGAAGTGCTGGGCAAGCGCTATGGAAACTTCAGCCGCTACGCACAGAAATTCGAAGACGCCAAAGCCGTTTCGATCAAGGAAGGGTACTTGCTGCCGGAGGATGCGGCGGGCCTGCATCCGATCGCAACCCCTCAAGATTTCTAACCCACTGCGGAAGAAAAGCCGATGTCATCTTCACTCATCATTGCCTGGATCTACGCGTCACCGTTGAGCACTGCGATCCGCGACATCCTGTGGGTGATCCCCACCGTGCAGAGCATTCATATCATCGCCATCACCGTGCTCTTCGGCTCGGCGCTGATTTCCGATCTACGCCTGGCGGGGGTGTTCGCCGGCGATGAGCCCTTGCGCGGCGTCGTACGCCGTTACTACCCGTGGATGCGCAATGCGCTGATCGTCCTGCTGTGTACCGGGTTGGTGATGATCATCGCCGAGCCCGACCGGGTGCTCGTCAACTCCACATTCTGGCTGAAGATGGTCCTGGTGGTGACGGCGTTCGGCCTGACCTGGCTGCTACGTCGCCCCCTGCTGCGCCCCGCAGGCCCTGCAGACCAGGACGACGCGTCACGTCCGGTCAAGGCATTTGCCTGGCTGTCGATCGGCCTGTGGTGCGTCGTGATCATCTGCGGTCGCTGGATCGCCTACACGATCTAAGCGTTTTCAACCAAGTTCTCAGGTACTCGCCATGGATATCCAACCCCTGCTGCAAGCTGTCCAGGACACCTCGGTCGCGACGTTAATTCGCGAATCAGGCTCGGCTTTTCCGATGCTTGAATCGGTGCACGTCATCGGCATTGCCATCGTCTACGGCACCATCGCCGTGGTGGACTTGCGCCTGCTTGGCGTGACCGCCCACCGGCGCGGCGCATTAAAGCTGATTCAGGATTTGCTGCCCTACACCTGGGTGGCATTCGTGACCTGCGTGATCACCGGTCTGCTGATGTTCTGCGCCAATGGCACGACGTATGTGCAGAACACCGCGTTCCTTTTCAAAATGGGCCTGTTGATGCTGGCAGGTATCAACATGGCGGTTTTCCATCTGGGCGCCTTTCGCCGCATTGCCGAATGGGACACCACGCTGCCGCCGCCCCGTCAGGCGCGTGTCGCCGGCTTCAGCTCGTTGCTGTTGTGGGCCGGCGTGGTCTTCCTCGGCCGCTGGATTGCGTTTCTCTGATGGCGCGCCCGAGCGCTGCAATCACGCAGGTGCGCCCACGCTCCGGCGGATGGGAGTCGCTGGCCCTGGTGCTGGCGACCCTGGCCGTCATCACCAGCGTGGCAGGCTATGTGCTGCTGCGCCCCGAACGTGTCGGCCCGCCCACCCCGTTGAGCTGGCAGGTGCGTTCCTTCGATGGCCTGGGTGCGGTCGATCAGGCCATTCACAGCGCATTGCTGCCGGCCGGTGAAGAAATCATCTGGGACAACAACGACACCGGCGGCTGGGTCAGCCTGGAGCGTGCCCAGGAATTGTTGCTGCCGCCCTTCTACCAGGATGCCTTCTGGAAGGCCAATGGCGAGGTGCATTGGCAGTTGGTTCTGCCCGGCACCCACCTGGCTCACAAGGGCGCTGAGGACGATGCCACGGTGGCGGACCCAACCGTCAGCGACGTGTCCAAAGCCACCCTGGGCCAGGGTGCGACGGTCTATTACGGCTCAGCCGGCCACGCGCCGGGCCAGAGCGCTTACCTGCTGATCATCGGGCATGCCCATGCCGGTGTGATGTGGGCCAACCAGGCGACGATCTGGGTCCACCGTGACCCGAACGCGCCCTACCCCGCCATCGTCAAGCCTGAATCCCTGGTCGGCGAGGGATGGCGGCAAGTCATCCCGTACGACGGCGCCAGCGAAATCGAACGCGTTAAAGGAACCCAGCCATGACTGTTGCCACGAAACACCGCGCCTTGTGGCGCCGTTGCATCGCGCTGTTGGTATTGATACCCGCCATCGCGCTCGCCGCCCCGGCTCTTGCGTCGGCGAAGAAGCTCAGGGTCGGCATCACGCTGCATCCCTACTACAGCTTTGTGGCCAATATCGTCGGCGATCGGGCAGAGGTCATTGCCCTGATCCCGGCAGAGGCCAACCCGCACAATTACCAGCCGCAGCCCGATGACATCACCCGCGCAATGAATATCGATGTGCTGGTGGTCAACGGCATCGGCCACGATGAGTGGGCCTCGCAGATCATCAAGGCCGCCGGCCGTACGGAAAACCTGCCGATTATCCAGGCCAATGCCACGGTGGCGCTGATTCCCATCGGCGGCGACCAGGAAGGCGTGAAGGTGGTCAATCCGCACACGTTCGTCTCCACCACGGCGGCGATACAACAGGTGTTCGAGATCGCGCGCCGGTTGGGTGAACTGGACCCGGACAACGCTACCGCGTATCGAAAAAACGCCCTGGCGTATGCCGGCCGTATCCGCGCGCTGCGCGCAGGCTTCATGACACGCTTCGCCGCACTGGACCTGTCTTCGTTCCGCTGCGCGACGACCCATGCCGGCTACGACTACATGATGCAGGAGTTCGGCCTGTTCGTTAGCGCCGTGATCGAGCCGCGCCACGGCGTCGCGCCAACGGCACGCCAACTGGCCAACACCATCGGGGCGATCAAGAAGGCCAACGTCAAAGTGCTGTTCGCCGAGAAGAACTTCTCCCTGGACCTGGCCAAACCCATCGAAGCGGCCACCGGCGTGAAGGTGTTCGCCCTGTCCCATATCACCGGCGATACCTACAGCGCGGACGAGTTCGAGGTGGCGATGCGCGAAAACCTCGAGACCCTGGCGCAAGCCGTTAAGTACACCCAGCAATGAACGCGCTGAGAGAGGAACACGCGATGCGCGGC
This sequence comes from Pseudomonas orientalis, assembly GCF_002934065.1. Classification (NCBI taxonomy): domain Bacteria; kingdom Pseudomonadati; phylum Pseudomonadota; class Gammaproteobacteria; order Pseudomonadales; family Pseudomonadaceae; genus Pseudomonas; species Pseudomonas orientalis. Next base: position 3,028,675 of record NZ_CP018049.1, read on the forward strand.
CCCGCCATTGTGTTCGACAACGTCTCCCTGCGCCTGGGCGGCACGCAGGTGCTCGATCAGGTGAACATACGCATCGAAGCCGGCGCGTTGCATTGCCTGGTAGGCCCCAACGGCGGCGGCAAGACCTCACTGGTGCGTGCGCTGCTGGGCCAGATGCCGCATTCGGGCGCGATCCGGCTCGAGGGCCCATTCACCACGCCCCTGGGATATGTCCCGCAACTGCCCGACTTCGACCGCAACGTGCCGATGACGGTCAACGATCTCATGGCCCTGCTGGGTCAACGCCGCCCCGCCTTCCTGGGCGCAAGCCGCGCGGCCAAGGCGGCCAATGCCCAGGCCCTGGAGCGTACCGGCATGGCGGGGATGGGTAAAAAGCCGTTTGGCAGCCTGTCCGGCGGCCAGCGTCAGCGCGTGCTGCTGGCCCAGGCGATCAGCCCGGCGCCGTGGCTGTTGATCCTCGATGAACCGACCGCCGGGATCGACGAGGCCGGTGTGCGCCTGGTGGAGGCGCTGGTGGCCGAACTGAACGGCCGTGGGGTGACCATCCTGTGGATCAACCACGACCTCGAGCAGGTCAAGCGCATCGCGCAATCGGTGACCGTTATCAACCAGCGGGTGCTGTATCACGGCCCCGCCGACCAGATCGACAGCCGACTGGAGGTCATTCGATGAATGCCTTTTACGACTTTATCCGAGACCACCTCCAGGCGCTTGCCGCGAGCCACCTGTTGCCGCAACCGTTCGAATACGAGTTCGTGATCAATGCGTTGATGTGCTCGGTGCTGATCGGGCCGTTGCTGGGTGTGCTGGGTTCGATGGTAATGATCAAACGGATGGCGTTCTTCAGCCAGTCCGTGGGCAATGCAGCGATGACCGGCGTGGCCATCGGCGTGCTGATCGGCGAATCCTACACTTCGCCGTACTTCTCGATGTTCGGCTTCTGCCTGCTTTTTGCCCTGACCCTCAAGTACACGCAGCACCGCACCACCCTGGCCAATGACACGTTGATCGGCGTGTTCCTCTCCATCTCCCTGGCGGTCGGTGCTTCGTTGCTGCTGTTCGTGTCAGCGAAAATCAACACCCATGTGATGGAGGGTGTGCTGTTCGGCTCGATCCTGGCCGTTGACCACACCGACATGAACGTCCTGCTGGGCGTGACAGTGATTTGCACCCTGATCGGGCTGCCGCTGTACAACGGCATGCTGCTCTCCAGCCTCAATCCAAGCCTGGCCCATGCGCGCGGCGTGAAGGTGCGCAGCGTCGAGTACCTGTTCGTGGTGCTGGTCACCCTGGTCACGGTCGCCTGCCTGAAGATCATCGGCGCCGTGCTGGTCGAGGCCCTGCTGCTGATACCGGCAGCGGCCGCCCGCAACATCAGCCGCTCTCTGCCGGGCCTGGTCACGTGGGCCGTGGTGATTGCGACCTTTTCCTGCGTGGTCGGAATCCTGGCACCGATGCAGTTCCATATTCCCGTCCCCACGGGCGGCGCCATCGTGATCGTCGCGGCCCTGGTGTTCGTGTTTACCACCATCATTCGCGGCACCGCGCCGCAATTCAGAGGGGCCAGCGTATGACACGGTTCAACTCATTTGTTCGGCCTTGCCTGGTGCTGCTGGCATTGCTGGCGGGCGTCGCGCCGTCGGCTTTTGCGCAGGTCGACCAGCAACGAGTGCTGGTCGCCCTGCCGGCGGTGTATGCGCTCACCTCGGCGCTCGGCGAAGGTACACACATCGAGGTCGTACGTGTACCGCTGGACGCCGCCACGCCCATGGAAAGCCAGGCCAACGCACTGTCACGCCTGGACCCCGCCGTGTTCCAGAATGCCGTCGCCGTGGTCACCCTGAGCAGCCTGTGGCGCGCCGACCCGCTGTACGCGACGGCCCGTCGGCACAACCTGCGGATCGTCGAAATCGATGCATCGCATTCATGGGACGGCCTCAAGCCCGGCGTGGCCGTCACACGCGTGCCCGCGAACGATGTGCCCTGGGCCGGCGCCCGTAACGCCGAAGCGGGCCCCTCGCCTTACGCCTGGTTGAGCCCCATCAATGCCATGCGCATGTCCGCGCTGATTGCCGCCGACCTGGCACGCCTCTCGCCGAGCGACGCGCCCCGGATCACTCGCAACCTCGCCGCGCTCGACGGCCGCATACGCCAACTCAAGGCTGATTACGGCGACCGGCTGCTGAAAGTGCCGGACCTGCGCGTGCTGTCGCTGAGCAGCGAGCCGGTGTATCTGCTCGGCGAGTTCGGCGTGTATGTGGACGGTTGGTTCGTGCGCCAGGACATCGACTGGACGGACGCTGACCGCAGCGCCCTGAGCCGCTACCTGCGCGAGCGTGATATCCGCGTGGTGGTCCACAAGTGGGCGCCTGACGCCGGGATTGTAAAGGCCATCGAGGACGGCGGCGCACGCCTGCTGATCCTGGATATCGGCAACCCCGGCCTGCTCGCCAACACCGCCAGCAGCTACGAGGCGCTGCTGAGTTCGAACCTGGACGCGTTGCTCGCGGCCTTCGCTGGCGTTCAAGCAGCCACGCCCCAGTGATCACTTTGACCATGGAGACTCAAACGCTATGAAACCGCGAAATCTGACCCACCCGATCCTGCTGGCAAGTGCACTGCTGTTCTGCCAGGCCGCCCTGGCCCATGGCCCCGTGTTTGACTGCTATATCGAGCACGATGACACGGTGAAGTGTGAAGCGGGCTTTACCGACGGCAGTTCCGCCGTGGGCAAGAAAATCCATGTCCAGGACACCAGCAACAAGCTGCTGCTCGAAGGCACGGTCGACAAAGACAACACCTACACCTTCAAGGCCCCCACCGGCGCGTACTCCGTTGAGTTCATAGGCGGCGAAAACCACGGCGCCACGATCCAGTCTTCCGACATTACACAGTGAAATCGACCATGCCGATCAAACGACGATTGCTTCAAGCCCTTGCCGCCGCGACCTTCGGGGGCGTGACCTGCGCCGCGCAAGCCCACTTCCAGATGCTCTACCTCGACGAAACGGCGCTGCAACGTGCGGCCGACCTGGAGTTCGCGATCGTATTCACGCACCCGTTCTCCGGCGGGCCGACGATGAACATGGGCGAGCCCCGCGCGTTCAACCTTGTCGGCGCCCACGGCGGAGAAAAAACCGACCTGCGCCAGTACCTGCACCCTGTGCAATGGCAAAGTCGCGATAAACCGGCGGCCTCCTACCGCGCGTCGATTCCACGGGAGCTGGTGCGCTCATTGGGCGACCATATTTTCGTACTCGAACCTGAGCCGTATCTGGAAAACGAGGAAGGCGTCTACATCCAGCAGTTCACCAAACTCATCGTGAACGTGGGCGGCGTCCCCGGCGACTGGTCGGAGCCCCAGGGGCTGGCGGTCGAGATTCAACCTCTCAACAAGCCGTATGCAAACTGGACGGGCGGTGTGTTCCGAGGCGTGGTGCTGGCGGACGGCAAACCCGTGCCGTTCGCCGAAATAGAGATCGAGTACGTCAACCATTCTGTCGACATCAAGAACAACGCCTTTGGCCAGCAGGACTATGTCAAGGCGCCCCAGGCTTCATTCAAATCCTTGAGTACGTATTCGGACGCCCAGGGTGTCGTGACGATCGGCCTGCCACGGGCAGGCTGGTGGGGCATTGCAGCGCTTAACGTCGGTTCGACCAAAACCTATAAGGGCAAACCGTTGTCTCAGGATGCGGTGCTGTGGGTGCAGGTCAAGGACATGAAATAACCTGCTTCAGTTGCCGCTGACACAGCCAGTGGGAGGGAGCTTGCCCCCGATGACGGCCTCAGAGCCGACCAGGATGTTGTGTCGATGTAGCGCCCACCGTAACCACGATGCGAAGCGAGTCGCTCTTGATCTTGATCTGGCTTTTGATCTCAGGCGCCCCGTTAAACCACGCTGGCCGAACGCAGGCTTGAATCCGTGGGCAACCCGGCAGGACGCCGGGTTAGCCGCCCCGCGCCATGGATGGCGCGTGGCGGCGGCCCACGGATTCAAGCCTGCGTTCGGGCACACCGAGCCTAAGCGAGGTGCCGAGTGGTGGGGCAAGAGCGTTTTGCTTACTTTTGCGCTTTTCAAAAGTGAGCCGCCGTCAGGGCGGAACCCTAAGTGGCCGTTACCGCAGAAACGGATATGTACTCGACTGATCCAGCATCCTGGTCGGCCCAGAGGCCGCCATCGGGGGCAAGCCCCCTCCCACATTTGAGCCAGGATCGACTCAAAATCCTGGTCGGCTCTGAGGCCGCCATCGGGAGCAAGCCCCCTCCCACATTTGGGCCAGGAACGCTGTAAATAGATACCTATGCTGACGGGGCCGAAGTCGCCAGGCTCTCAAGGAAGTCGATGACCAGCCGGTTGAACGTATCGCCTTGATCGTCATGTACATAATGGCTGGCGTCCGCGACTTCGGCGGTGCGCACCTGTGCATTGCAGTCGCGCATCGCTTGCAGCGTTGCCGCCGGCAAAAAGTCCGAGCGTGCGCCGCGGATAAACAGGGTCGGGCAATCCAGGGCGCGCACCGCCGGCCACAAGTCCGTCGGTTCGATGCTCAGGCGCGCCTCGGCGATGCCTTGCTGATCGTGGCGCCAAATGATCGCGCCCTCGCTCTCCTTCATCGAATGCGCCAGGCGTGACGCCAGGCCCTGCTCCGACAAGCCCGGGCGGGACGCTTGCCAGAAAGCGCGGGCGGCTTGCCAGTCGTCGAACCGCAGGGGGGTCTGGTTCATCTCGCGGCGGATGCGCGCCGCACCGTCGCCCTGGCTCGACGACCCGGGGCCGATGTCTTCGATGATCAAGCCCATCAAGCGTCCCGGTGCCTGCCGTGCGTACTCAAGGGCATTGGCGCCGCCCAGCGAATGCCCCAGCAACACGAAGCGCTGCAAGCCGACATGGGCGACGAAGTCCTGCAGGTCCTCGACATAGGATTGCGTGTGATAGCTCGCGGCCGGGCCCCAGTCACTCAGGCCGCGACCGCGCTGGTCGAGCGCGTAGACACAATAACCGGCACCCAGGGCCTCGACCAGCGACTCCCAGGTCTGTGCATAGGCGCGCAAGCCATGCAACAACACCAGCGGCACGCCGCTCGGGTCGCCCCACCGTAGAAAATGCAAACGCAAGCCGGTGCGATTGATGAAAAAGCGGCTGTCTGGGGACATGGGTTTGCTCCGTAAGTACAGTTAAGATTTTCCTGTAGAAGCGAGCTTGCTCGCGAAAAACGCACAGGCGACGCATGCATCCAGGAAGCACGCGTTATCGTTGACGTTTTTCGCGAGCAAGCTCGCTCCTACAGTGGCATCAGGGGCCTGGGTCGACTTAGAAACGATCGAAGCGATAAGGGCTTGGATCGATGATGGGGGTGTGCCCGCTGACGATATCCGCCGCCAGGTGACCCGCCGCCGGTGAAGTACCAAAGCCGTGCCCGGAAAAACCGGTCGCCACGGTCAGGCCGGGAATCTGTGCGACCGGGCCTATTACCGGGTTGGAATCCGGAGTCACGTCGATAGTGCCGGCCCAGTTTTGGGCGATCCGGGCTTGCTCGAATACCGGCCAGGCCGCCTTGAGGTTGTTCATCGCATCATTGTTGAGCCGCGGGTTGGCGGCGGGGTCTTGCATGCGTACACGTTCGAACGGGCTGATGCTGTCGGCCGACCAACGCCTGGGCAGCGCCAGGTCGTTGAAAAAATACTTGCCCAGCGACACGTTCAACACGCTGCGCTGCGCACGAAATTGCGGCATGTATTGCTTGGCAAGCAACAGGTGATCGAGGGTCAGAAAAGCGTCCAGCTTGCCTCGCTGAGTAACGATGAAACCGCCATCCTTGTGTTTGCGAAACGAAAAGTCCGGTGCACCCACGGCAATTTCCGTCGGGCCCTCCATCGGGTGGGTACGCAACACCGAGCAGGTCAAGGCCAGGGTCGGCAATGACACCCCGAGGTTACCCAAGAAGCGCCGCGACCACATACCGCCTGCGAGCAATACCTGGTCGCAGCGGATCTCGCCTTTTTCCGTGACCACGCCACTGACTTTGCCGGCAGACATCTGCAACGTACGCACCGCACACTGCTCGATGATGACCACGCCCAGGGCCATCGCGGCCTTGGCAATCGCGCTGCTGGCCAGTGTCGGTTCCGCACGCGCGTCGGACGGCGTGTAGATGCCGCCGGACCAATTGCCCGCGCCGCCCGGCACCAACTGTTCGATCTCGCGTTTGCTCAGCATCCGAGAATCAAGGGACAGGTGGTCGACCGACTTGAGCCAGCCTTCATGCATGGCCAGCTGCGTGTCGTTGCGGGCGACGAACATGATGCCCTCTTGCCGGTAGCCCACATCCGCACCCACACGCTCAGGCATTTGTGCCCACAAGCGGTCTGCGGCCAGGGCCAGCGGGATATCGTGTGCGTGGCGGCTGGTCTTGCGCACCCAGCCCAGGTTGCGTGAGGACTGCTCGCCGGCGATACGGCCTTTTTCCAGCACCACTACCGGAATATTGCGTTCGGCCAGCGTCAGCGCAGCCGTCAGGCCAATGATGCCGCCGCCGATAATGACGACGCTGGTCGCAGTGGGAAACTCGGTGGACGTATTCACGGGCGCAATCGTCGGGGCCATGATCAAGACTCGATAAGCAATAGAGGTCAGCCGCGCACACGCACGGCCGCATAACGGGTTACTGCGACAGGCGAATGACTTCGACTTGCGCCTTGGAAGCGTTGCGATAAGCCGTCACTTCCAGTTCCACCTTGTAGACCGTCGAGCCCAGCGGCGGGCACGTGACGGTGCTGGCCGGGTCGACGCCGCGAAACTTTTCGCCGATCAAGGCCATTACCGCCGGCACGTCCTTGGGCTCCTGGATGAACACCCGCGAGCACACCACATCCGCCAGGCTGGCATCGACTGCCTTCAAGGCCGACTCGATGTTGGCGAACACCTGGTGCGTCTGCTCGAGGATATCTTCGGGGATCAGCTTGGTTTGCGGGTTGCGGCCGGCGGTGTTGGACACATAGATCCAGTTGTCCACCACCACCAGGCGCGAATAGCTGGCCTGATCTTCAAACGGGGAACCGGTCTTGAGCTTGATGATTTTTGTCATGTCGAAGGTCTCGTCAGTTGTAAAAAGGAATGGCTCAGCGCAGCTCCGGGGTTTCCCACAGATTCAACTTCACGCCGATGCCTCTTTCGATCGCATTGCGGTACACCACCGTGCCCCAGGCCACGTCTTCGACCGGCATGCCGCCGACCGACATGATGATGATTTCTTCATCGTTGCGACGGCCCCGGGCATCGCCGGCGATGATCTTGCCGATGTCTTCAAGCTCATGGAGCTGCATCTTGCCTTCGGCGATCATGTCCATGAACCGCACGCCAATCACCGGCACGTTGTGGTGCGCAGGCTTGGGCAGTTCTTCGAACCAGGCTTCGTAAAGGCCGGTGTTGTCCAGCACCTTGCGCACGTCGGCGCGCTCCATGCCTTCGTCCAGCGAGCAGGCCGCCGGCATCGCCATGAAGCAACCCGGCTTGACCCACTCGCGCTTCACAATTGGGTACTTTGAGGGGTCGCCCGTCTCACCGGAGCTACAATAAGTAACAAGGTCGGAATCACGGACCACCTCTTCGAGGCTGTCGACCACTTTAATCGTGGTGATCTGCGGGTAGGTGTCCTTCACCCAGGCAAGAAAATCATTCAGGCTCTTCTCGCCACGGCCCTTGATTTTCAAGGTATCGATTAATGGGCAAACGGCGATGAATGCGGCGAGCGTGGTCTTGCCCATCACGCCCGGGCCGAGCAGGCCGACCACTTTCGAGTCCTTGCGCGCCAGGTGGCGCGCGCCCACACCGGGGATCGCACCGGTGCGATAGGCCGACAGCAGGTTGGCGGACATATGCGCCAACGGTGCTCCGGTGTCGGGGTCGTTGAGGGTGAACATCAGGATCGAGCGAGGCAGGCCCTTGTCGCGGTTGGCAATATTGGAGCCGTACCATTTGACGCCTGCGGTGCAGAAACTGCCGCCCAGGTAGGCCGGCATCGCCATCATGCGCCGGTCAGCGGTGGGCTTGGGCATGTTCGGGAACGGCGATTCCTTCGGGAATATCACCATTGCGCCGTGGGAATCGTTGTTCGGGCCAGCCATGCGATAGTCGCCGCTATACAGCAGCGCGAACATCTCTTCCATGGTGTTCACACAGGCGAGCATGTCGGTCACGCCGGCGCGGATCATGTCCTGCTCGGACAAGTAGATGAAGTCTATTTTTGTAGTAATGGACATAATTATTCTCGGACTGAAGGTGATATCACCGCGGTAGGCGCGGCTCCACGCTATCGACCTTGAGTATCAGCGGGCGAACCTGGGCGGTATTGTAAATTTCGGACATCGACATCTATTCCGCGCGCAGGAATTGGCGCGATAAATGCGTGATTATTCGCGCATAACGCCCTTTGAAGGTCCGGTCATGGTCAACCTGTTTGCGCCGACGCTGAAGCACCACACTGCATACGAACAACCCTGGTTCGTACTCAATTCATCGCGCTATTCGGTAATGCCTTCGGATCACCCGGCGATCTCGCATTTTTACGCCTTCGACGTTGCCCACTCGGCCGACCTGCTGGCGGTTCCGGATGGCTGTGTGGACATCGTGTTCGACTGTGACCCCACGCGCCCCAGCGTGAGGATTTGCGGCACGCCGTTGGTGGCGCAGCGCGTGGAGTTGCTGCAGGGTCATCATTATTTTGGCGTGCGCTTTTCGCCGGGGGTGATTCCCGGCTTTATCACCGTAATGGCCGAGGACCTGACCGAACGGGAATGGGACCTGCTGGAGGTGTCTGCGTTTGCTCAGCGCATTTTCGAGAGCATCGTCCAGGCCCCGCAGTTGCAGGAGCAAATGAAGCTGTTCAACGACTATCTGATCCCGCGCCTGATGGGCAGGACCTCGAAGTTGACGGCCATGGTCATTCAACAGGCGCTCGCCCATCGCGGCGACCTGCGCATCCAGCAGCTGGAACACCTCAGTGGCTACACCAGCCGCACCATTCATCGTCAGTTCAGCCAGGACACGGGCTTGTCGCCCAAGACCTTCTGCCGGATCATCCGCTGCCAGGCGGCGCTGGAAACCCTCAATACCCAACACGATGTGTCGTTCTCGGAACTGGCCCTGGATCTGGGCTTTTCCGATCAGTCGCACTTCCTGCGCGACTTCAAGAAACTGGTCAGTACCACGCCCTGCGAATACCAACGCAAAATGCTGCGAAACGCCTATAACGACCGCATCTGCTTCGCCTGAATCCCTGTCCCCTGCCCTCGCCGAAAAAAATATTCAGCGCCTCCATCATTTCTCCATAAATCCTACGCTGAACGTGCATGCTGACGAGGCATCATCCTATCCGTTGCTGAACGCCTGCGCGCCGTTGCAGCATTGAGACACCGCCCAGCACATCGACCGAGCACACCATGACTGAATCACTCCTTGCATCGAGCTCCAACCAGGCACTGGTCCTGATCGCCGAAGACGAGCCGGAAATTGCCGACATCCTCTCGGCCTACCTCAAGCGCGCCGGCTTTAAAACCGCGCATGCTCAGGACGGGCGGCGCGCGCTGGAGCTGCATCAGACGCTCAAGCCCGATCTGTTGCTGCTCGATGTGCTGATGCCCAAGCTGGACGGCTGGATGGTGCTGGCCGAAGTTCGTCATCGCGGTAACACGCCCGTGATCATGCTGACGGCCCAGGATCAGGACATGGACAAGCTCATGGGGCTGCGCATAGGCGCCGATGACTACATCGTCAAACCCTTCAACCCGGCGGAAGTCATCGCCAGGGTCCAGGCCGTGCTGCGTCGATGCGCCGACCAGGGGCATGGCGGCGGCCACAGTGTGCTGCGCGTCGACCCCTTCGAGATCGATATCGACAACCATGAGGTGAGCGTGCGCATCGGCACGCGAAAACAGCCGTTGCAGCTGACGGTGACCGAATTCAGGTTGCTCGCGCAGTTGGCAAAGTCGCCGCGTCGCGTGTTCAGCCGAGCCGAACTGCTGGTGCTCTGCTCCCCCGAGAGCGACAGCCTGGAGCGTACGGTCGACAGCCATATCAGCAAGCTGCGCCGCAAGATCGAAGACCTCGGCCTGCGCGGCGTGCCGACCAGTATCCGTGGCGTCGGCTACCGCTTCGGGAGCCAGGCATGAACGTCGGCAGCGGCATGAGCCGCCAGATTATCTTGTCGATGACTGCCGTGGTGCTCTGCGTCATCGCACTCGCGGTCGTCGGCACCTACGTGTTCTATTCGTTGCTGTGGGCGCTGTCGCCGCCGACGCAGTTGGAGCTGGAGGCGGATGAATGGCTGCCCAGCGGCGTTGAATGGGCCTGGATGGGCTTGATCACCAGCATCAGTCTGGGCGTCGGCGTGGCGGTGGCCGTCAAATTGGCCCGACGCATTCTCATGCCGCTGAACTCGGTGGCGGCCAGTCTGCGCAGCCTGGCTGACGGCGACCTGGATGCACGGGCAGTGGCGCCCGACGTTTCTCCGGGCGAAGCCGCCCGGCTGGTGAATGACTTCAATAGCATGGCGAACCGATTGAAACGCATGGCCGAAGAACAAGCCTTCTGGAACGCCGCGATTGCCCATGAACTGCGCACCCCGCTGACGATCCTGCGTGGCCGTTTGCAGGGGTTGGCCGAGGGCGTATTCGAGCCGGACACCGCGCAGTTCTACAGCCTGCTGAGCCAGGTCGAAGGCTTGACGCGCATGGTCGAAGACTTGCGTGTCGTGGGCATGGGGGATAACGGCTACCTGAAACTTGAAATCCAGCAGGTCGAGTTGTCCGATGCGCTGGAGGCCGAAGCGCGGCTGTTCGAACCCAGCCTGAACGCTGCCGGATTCGTGCTGCTGCTGGACCTGCGCAAAGGCCCCGTGAACTGCGACCCTGCCCGCATCCGCCAGGCATTGCTGGCGCTGCTGGACAACGCGCGCCGGCATGCCACGCCGGGCAAGGTCAGCGTTCAGCTCGGCAGTGACGAGCGCGGTCATTTCCTGAGGATTGCGGATGAGGGGCCGGGGGTCGCCGAACCGTTCGCCGAGCTTATTTTCGATGCGTTTCAACGCGGCGACAGTTCGCGTTCCCGTGCCCAGGGCGGCAGTGGCCTGGGCCTTGCCGTGGTGCGTTCGATTGCACTGGCCCATGGCGGCGCCGTGGCCTGTCGAACACGTGTAAATGGCGGCACTTTATTTGAACTCAGTTGGCCAACGACAACCACTTTGAATATTGAATCCTGACAAGCGTAAAGCAACGTTTGCTTTATTAGCACCCACCAAGGTGATGGCATGCGCTTCTGTATTTCCCTATTCAAAAGAGCCACTAAATATCGGCACTTTGCCTTACTGGATATACACGGACGTTGTATCGCTTTCATGAGTTGCGAAGGAACGCCAAGCCCGGGTAACTGGGTGGAAGTCGAAGCAGTCAATCTCGCCTGGCTCAATCAAATGCTGCCGGACCTTCAACCCCAGGCAGCGAACACCCGCATCGTGTAACGCCTGGCCCGCTTGTTTAACGCTCTACCGTGGATAACTGTTATGCCTGCACTGCATTCAGCTGGGAACGCTATCGCCCTTGAACAACTGGAAGCATCCCTGATGCTCTACACGTTCAAACTCAGAAAGTTGCAGCGTTTCTGGATTCCGCTGCAAAGGCATGCGCCGTCGTGTGTCCTGGCGTTGTGGCTGTTGGGCGTAGGTGCGTCGCTGATCACTCAGTCCTATTATCACTGGCTGTTGATGGCGCCGGCCATTTGCATCTTGATCACCCTGGAAATCATCATCGAAGAAGTCCAGACCGACTTGTTATTGATGACCGACGAAGCACGTTATCGGCTGGGCATCTCCCGCGACGATCATCACCGCGCAACGCGCGCCACAGGTGCACCATGGCATCCGTAACACCGCCGATTCTGCTCGAAGAAAGTAAAAAGCTGGGGCAGCAATCCGCCAGCCAGACGCTCAAGGCCATCGCCCGGGCCTACCCCGGTAAATTGTTCGGCACCTTGTCGCTTGTCGCACTGGAAAATGCGCTGTTGCTGGCCTACCCGCTGTTCGCAGGCTTTGCCGTGGACTCGATCATCCGCGGCGATGCCGCCAGTGCATTGTGGTATGCCGCCGTGGTCCTCGGCTTCTGGGTGGTCGGCGCGGCGCGGCGGGCGCTGGACACGCGGACCTTTACGCGCATCTACGCCGACCTTGCGGTGCCGGTGATTCTCAACCAGCGCCTGCAGCGCCACAGCACCTCCAAGGCGGCGGCGCGGGTCGTGCTGGCACGGGATTTCGTCGACTTTTTTGAAAAGCACGTGCCGACAATCGCCACCGCGCTGGTGTCAATCGTCGGGGCGGCGGGCATGCTGCTGGTGATCGAGCCCTGGGTCGGCCTGGCCTGCCTGCTGGCGCTGCTGCTGTGCGTCACGCTCATGCCGGGTTTTGCGCGACGCAACCAACGCTTGCATGAACGCCTGAACAATCGACTGGAGAAGGAAATCGGCCTGGTGGAAACGGTCGGTGCGCACACCTTGCACCGCCACTATCAGGTGCTGTCGCGGCTGCGCATCTGGCTGTCGGACCGTGAAGCCGTGGCGTTCCTGTCCATCGGCATTCTGGCGGCGCTGCTGTTCGTGGTCGCGATCACCCAACTGGCCTTGGCGCCAGCGGTGAAAGCCGGGCATATCTATGCGGTGATGACCTACCTGTGGACCTTCGTCAGTTGCCTGGATGAAGCCCCCTCGATGATCGACCAACTGGCGCGGCTCAAGGATATCGGCAAGCGCGTGGACCCAGGCCTGGCGTGATTCAGCGCGGTGACCTGCGCGTTTCGGAGGGCGATTCACCGAACAGCTCGCGGTAATGCGTGGCGAAATGGCTCAGGTGAAAAAAGCCCATGGCCACGGCGATATCACCGACGTTTTTCTGGCTTGGGCAGGTTTCGATCAGGCGTCGCCTGACCGCGTTGAGGCGCAAATTGCGCAAGTATTCAACCGGCCGCATACCGGTTACCGCCTGAAAACTGTTCTGCAGCGTCCTGCGACTGACACGCAACTGTTCGCACAGGTCCAGGATGCTCAACGGGGTATCGCCACTGGCGATGATCAATTCCTGGCTGCGCCTGACCAGATAGGCGCTGACCGCAAAATTGCCACGCCGGCAACGGACTTCATCGCTGGCATGGCTGAACAGATCGAGAAAGGCGCCGAGCAGTTCGTCTTCGAGGATTTTTTCCGACGCCGGGTTGATGGCGTCGGCGTGTTGCAGAAAGTGACGAAACAAGGGGTGAATGCGCTGACGAATGCGCTGCAGTAACGTTTCATCCACGTTAAGCGCGGGCACGCTGGTCAAACGTTTGAGTTGCTCATTGGATAATTCGAAGGCCGCCAGCTTGGCGAAACGCACGGCATCGACGTTGAACGCGAAAAAATGCGTACCTTCCGGCGCATGCAATACGAACTCTTCTGCATCACGCAGCAGCACCACGCTTTGCGCGCTTACCCTTTGCCCCTGGACCACCGGAGGGTTGCCCAGCGACATGGCGGCGCACAAGCGGCCCTGGGGCGAGCGGCCATGCTGCACCACGCGCTTGTCCAGCACCTCCTGGAAGATCTGAAAGCGATCACCGGACAACTGCCGCAGTTCACTGGTCAGGCAGCCGCGACCAAGCTGGTCATACACCTGCTGCCAACCCTGGATCGAGCCGGCGTGCTGTTGAGAGTCATTGAAGGTTCGGACTTCAGCGAGCATATTCGTCATTCCTCGGCCGCCGGGTACTTGCATTTGGCCTGAAGGGGGCTCAGTCATCCGTGACATCGGTTGGCGTTACGCAGGCGCAGCGCCCGCCTGGAACACCAAAGCCAGTTCCGTGCCAAGCATGTGCAAATGATACGTGCCCGGTTGAATATCCATCGGCGCCAGTAGCGCACCGGAGAGCACCGCCTGCCCGGCTTCCACGCGATGACCATCGGCCAGCAGGCGCCGCACCAGCCAGCACAGGTTGAACAGGGGGCTGTCTTCACGGTCCTGGGTATCGCCGCTGCCCAGATACACACCTTCATGCTCCAGGTGATACGCCACACAGGCATGCCGCACAGGGTCGAACGGCACCTGCGGTCCTACACAGTAAAGTGCGGCGGCAGCGTTATCGGCCAGGAACGCGCCAAGCCCGAAACGCCAGCCTTGCCAGCGGCAGTCGGCGATTTCGAAGGCTGGCGCCACCTGGGCGATGGCCGCCAGAATCTCCTCATCCGCGTAGTCGCCCGGTTCCAGCGCGCGCCCGAAGACGAACGCCAGTTCGATCTCAAGCTTGGGCTGGATCAACCGCCCGAGTGACACCGCACTGCCCGGCTCGACCTGCATGACCGTGGTGAGGCCGCCGTACACCGGTTCGTCGAGGCCGAAGCGTGCTTGCGCCGCGCGGCCGGCAAAGGCGACCTTCCAGCCGCTCAACCGTTCGCCGTCGGCCTGGCGCCGCACGAGCCCCTGGCGCTGCAGACCGTAGCCTTCCAGCCGGTCCAGCGCTTCGGGCGCCAAAGGAGCAATGGGCTGGACGCTGCGCAAGGCCTCGTCCAGTTCGACGAGCAACGCGTTGGCGCCGCTCATGACAGTTGCTCCGCCAGCTTGCGCAGTACCCCATCAAGCCGCTCCGGAGTGGTAATCGCCGCGACAAAACGGTCCGGACGCACCACCACGATGCAGTCACGCACCTTGGAGAACCATTCGCCCAAGCGGTTATCCACGTCCTCCACACTCACGGCGTCGTTGGCCGTCAGCGGCTGGTTACGCCCCACGCCGCTGCGCGACCGATTGACCTGGATGAAACGCGTGCCCCAACGAGCCCAATACTCGGCCATCGGTTCGCTGAGGTGTTCGCGCGGGTTCACTCGATAACCCAGCACGGCATAGCCGTTGCCGAGGACTTCGTCCAGGCGCCGGCGCTGGCCCTGGGCGTCTTCGATATTGGGCTGGATGAACAGTTGCCCGACCAGGTCATCCTCACGCAATTCGGCCCGCTCGTGATGGACCAGCCCCTTGGTGATGGTCGCCTTGGGTTTGAACTTGAACTCCAGCAAGTGCGAGCGCAGATTGTCGACGCTGTTGACGGCCTGGAACAGCCAGTCGCGCACGCCGGCCATCAGCGGGTTGGTCAAGCCAAGGACAGCGCCCATATTGTCGGCCAGGGCGACCAGTTCGGTGGCGTGGCCACGTCGCTCCTGGTCGTAACTGGCCAGGATCGATGGCGCCGCCCGGCCCTGGATGATCGCCGCGAGCTTCCAGGCCACGTTGGCCACGTCGCGCAGGCCGGAATTGAGGCCTTGCCCGGCCCAGGGCGGGGAAATATGCGCCGCATCACCCACCAGTGCCACACGCCCTTCGACAAAGCGCGCCGCGACACGCGAGTGGTGCGTATAGGCACGAATGCGAATGACGTTGAGTTGGTCGACGGCGTCGCCGATATGCCCGTGGATCAGCTTGCGAATCGTCGCCTCTTCGCACATTTTCGCTTCGTCCTCGCCTTCCATCAGCATGAACTCCCAGCGCCGCTGCTGGTAAGGCAAGTAGATGCACACGAAGGGCCGCTGCGGGTCGGCATGCAGGGCCGTAAAGGGTGCGTCCAGCGTGTCGTTGGCCGTATCGACCACCACCCATTTGCGTGGATGGGTCAACCCCAGCAGTTCAATGCCGAGTTTTTTACGCACCGTGGAGCGGCCGCCGTCGGCGCCGATCGCATAGTCGGCCTGGAGCTGGTAGAGCTCGCCGTCGGCGCCGCGCACCTGCAGCGTCACGCCCTGCCCGTCCTGCTCAAGTTCAAGCAGTTCATGCCCCTGGCGCAACTCGACACTGGTGTGCTGTCCAAGGTTTTCGCGCAAGGTGCCTTCGAGCAGTTGCTGCATGAAAATATTGCGCATCGGCCAGCCGTATTGCGCAGCACTTGGCTTGACCTCGGCAAAACACACGCCGCGCGCGTTGTAGTAGCGCAGCGGCACATCGCAAATCATGTCGCGTACCGCCAGTTCGGCGATACCGATGCCCTGCAACACACGCAATGCCTCATCGTCCATGCCCACGGCACGCGGATAAGGCAGTATGCCATCGGCCAGTTCAAGGACGATGCAGTCGATACCGTACATTCCCATATAGTGCGCGGCCGTAATGCCGTTGGGGCCACCGCCCACGATGACAACCTGGGTTTTCTCCTGCTTCATCGCTATTCACCGCTTTTTTTGTTGTGAGTGAGGTCCGGCATCGGCCTTTCTGTAGGAGCGAGCTTGCTCGCGAAAAACTTCAACGATAACGCGTTCTCGCTGAGCGAACGCGGCGCCTGTGGGTTCTTCGCGAGCAAGCTCGCTCCTACAATT
Organism: Pseudomonas orientalis; assembly: GCF_002934065.1. NCBI lineage: Bacteria > Pseudomonadati > Pseudomonadota > Gammaproteobacteria > Pseudomonadales > Pseudomonadaceae > Pseudomonas > Pseudomonas orientalis. The sequence continues at coordinate 3,045,047 of NZ_CP018049.1, forward strand.
GCTGTGCTTTTATCAGTGCAGGCCGTCAAGGCCCTTTACATCTTCTACTTTCAGCCCGCCCAGGCGTGCATGCAGACGTCCACGCGTGGCGAAGGCCCAGATCACGACGAGCTCATCCGGCGAAGGGCCGTCGCCGAATGTCACCGAGAACGTGTCGTAGTGCGAGCGCACGTAAAGTGCATCCTTGTGCGCCAGCGGCACGTCGATGGTCGAACCCGGGCCGCCACGCTTGCCGGTGGACGGCACCCACGACTTGCCACCGCCCAGGGCAACGCGGATCGGGTCGGCGGCCGGGTTGGTGAGGAACGCGTTGCCGTGCTCGTACTCACCCGCGCTACCTACCAGGATAGCCTTGCCGTAGCTTTCGATCTTGCGGGCACCGGCCAGGGCCTGAATGCGCCGGCCGAACTCTTCGCCCAGCAACGGCGACGGCTCGATCAATTGCGCAAGGTCTTCACTGTAACGGCCGGCGTACGGGTTGGCGATCACGGCGGCCACGGCGTATTTGAACACCGGTTCGCCATCGGCCAACTGGCCACTTTCGTTAGCCAGGGTTTCTTCGACGAAGCTGTACCATTTGCGGATGTGATAGCTGGCGAAATTCGCGGTTTTCATCAGGTGAACCTCAGTTCAAATCGGGTCAAGGGGATCAAGCGTGATGTTGCGACTCGGCGCGCGGGCGGCCTTGAAGCGGGCCTTGCCGCACGCATCGTCATGCTCGGTCTCGAGAAAGAATTCCATACGATTGCAATCGGGGTCGTTGAAATACAGGCCGTTGCCGATTTCATGATCGGTAATTTTCACCACCTCCACCCCCTTCTTCAGCAACATGCCGTAGAGCTGGCGCAAGGTGGTCATGTCACCTTCGATTTCCAATCCGTAGTGCTGCAGGCCCAGGCCGCCCTGGTGGGCGCCCGGTTCTGCACGAATCAAGGCGATGTCGTGATGCTTGGTGCCAAATGCCATCATGACCCAACTTTCGCCCCGGGCACTTTCGTGCATGCCCAGGATGTCGGCGTACCACAGTGCCGACACATCAGGATCACTCACAAATAGCGATAAGTGAGTCCGAAGGATTTTGACTTTCATCACTGATTACCTCAGTTCTTCTTGACGATGGATTGATGCCCGGCCTTGATCTGCGCCACGGCAGGCGTCCAGAGCACATCTGCGATCTCGCTGAATTCGCGCCAGTGCTTCTGCCAGCTATCGCCACCATTGTCGGAGGTGAACAAATGCCCATACTTGGTGCCCGCCACGATCTGGCGCGGGTTCGCCGGGTTGAAGGCAATCGCCCAGACGCAGGAGTTGGGTTGTTGCGGCAGGGGCAGCACGGTCCACGTGAGTGCAGCGTCACGGGATATCAGGATCTTGCTGGTGGTGCCTGGCGTACCATCGGAAATACTCAGGTACAGCTCGTTTTCCGTGCCCAGCGGCGCGTTCATGGCGCGCAGGTAATACAGTCCGAAGGCTTCGCGACCGACAATGCCGGTCCAGGTCAGCCCCTCGTCCAGGCTGCGGTAGACCGCATTGACGCAAACCACCACGATGACTTTCTCACCGTGATTGGGCAGTACCACAATGTTGTGGATGTCCGAGTTGTAGTCCCACAGCAGCCGGTCGTCGACGCGGGTCCAGCTGTCACCGCCGTCACGGGAGTGAAACAGCCCACCCTCTTCCAGGCCGAACCACAGTTGGTTGCGGTCGGTGGGGTCATAGGCGAAGGCCAGCAAACGCGGGCGGCTGACGCCGTCGCAGAATTCCGGGATCTCCACCGGAGCGCGATCCCAGCTCAGGCCACCGTCCAGGGTGCGCCACAACACGGCACGCGACGGCGCGCCGGTGCCGACGAAAATCCGCTGGGCGTCCTGTGGGTCGACCGCCACCTTCCACACGGTCTGCCCGTTGAACGGCGAATCGATGCGCTGCCAATGCCCGCCGGTGTCCTGGCTGACACACAAGCCCACGTCGGTACCGGCGTAGATCCGCTCCGGGGTGTCGGGATGCACACTCAGGGACCGGGTGATCGCATCGAATTCGAGGTCCTGTCCCAGGCCCAGGCGGTGCCAGGTCTTGCCATCGTCGGCGCTGCGAATCACCGCTTGCCCGACAGTGGCGACCAAAAGGGTTCCGTTACTCATCTCTGATACTCCTCAGATATAGATGCCACGGGTCAAACCACCGTCGATGCCGATGGACTCACCGGTTACCGCGCCGGCTTTGGGCGACGCCAGGAAGCCGATCAACCAACCCATTTCAATCGGCGCCAGGGTGCGGCGAATCGGCGTTGCGTCGATGTAGGCCTGTTCAACCTGTTCCGCGGTCTTGCCCTGCTTGACCGCTTCGCGGTCGTACAGCTCCTGGATATGCGGGGTATCCACCACGCCTGGGTGAATCAGGTTGACCGTGATGCCCGACGGGCCGAGCTGGTCGGACAGGGTTTTGGTCATGTGGGCGATCGCCAGGTTGCGCATGCCCGACAGCACTTTGCTGCTGCGCCCGGTAAGCCCGCCGATGTTGATGATGCGACCGAAGCCGGCCGCCTTCATGTGCGGGGTCACGGCCTTGGCGCAGCGGAAGTAGCCGATCACCTTGGTGTTGAGGTCCGACAGCAACTCATCGTCGCCAGCGTGTTCGATGTCATTGCGCACCACGCCCGATGGCGCGGCAGCACCGTTGACCAGGATGTCGATACGGCCGAAATGCTTGTACGCCGCATCGACCATCTCGGACACGGCCTTCATGTCATTGGTGTCACAGAACAGCGGCAGCACTTCATTGCCGGTCTGTGCCGTGATCTCTTCGGCGGCCAGTTGCAGGAACGCCATGCGCCGCGCGCAGATCACCACCTTGCAGCCTTCCTCGGAGAGAAAGCGTGCGACTTCCTTGCCGATACCCATGCCACCACCGGTGACGATTGCCACGCGGCCTTTCAATTCCAGATCCATTGCCATTTCCTCTTGTGATTATTCGATTCAGGCCAGATCGACGAAGACGCTTTTGGTTTCGGTGTAGGCGTCAATCACGTTCTTGCCCATTTCCCGGCCCCAGCCGGACTGCTTGTAACCGCCGAACGGCGACGCCGGATCGACCACGTTCCAACAGTTGATCCACACCGAGCCGGCCTTGAGCTGCGCGGCCACGCGGTGCGCCGAACGCAGGTCACGGGTCCACAGGCCGGCAGCGAGGCCATAGGGCGAGTCGTTGGCGCGCAGCACCAGGTCGTCGATCTCGCTCCAGCTCATCACAGTCAGCACCGGGCCGAAGATTTCTTCGCGGGCCACGCAGGCCCGCTCGGCACGGTCCAGGAACACGCTGGGTTCAATGAAGTGACCGCGCTCAAGGTGCTCAGGACGGCCACCGCCGCAGATCAGTTCGGCGCCCTCTTCCTGGCCCCGCTGCAGGTAGCCCTTGACCGTGTTCAACTGCCGCCCGGATACCAGCGGGCCCATGCTGTTGGCCGGGTCCAGGCCATTGCCGAGCACATAGGCGGCGGCATGGCGCTGCAGTTCTTCAAGCACCTGGTCGAGCACACTGTCGTGCACATACAGGCGCGAGCCGGCCGTACACACCTGGCCCTGGTTGTAGAAAATCCCGTCGGCCGCCCCCTTGGCGGCGCGTACGATGTCGGCGTCGGGCAGGATGATGTTCGGTGACTTGCCGCCCAGTTCCAGCGAAACTTTTTTCATGTTGCCGGTGGCCGCCTGGGCGATCAGCCGACCGACCTGGGTCGAGCCGGTAAAGGCGATCTTGTCCACGTCCGGGTGCTGTGCCAGCGGTGCGCCGGTGTCGGCGCCCAGGCCGGTGATCAGGTTGACCACGCCGGCGGGGAAACCGGCGGCCTCGATCAGTTGCACCAGGCGAATCGCCACCAACGGCGTCTGCTCGGCGGGCTTGAGCACCGCCACGCAACCGGTGGCCAGCGCCGGGCCGAGCTTCCATACGCACATGGTCAACGGGAAGTTCCACGGCACGATCAGCGCGCAGACACCGACCGGTTCACGCAACGTGTAGTTGAGCATCGGCGCGCCGCTGGCCGGCGATACGGGCAGCGTGCTGCCTTCGATCTTGCTGGGCCAGCCGGCGAAGTAGCGAATGATGTTGGCCGCGCTGGCCGCTTCACCCCGTGCGTTGGCGATCGGCTTGCCGTTCTCCAGGGTGATCAGTTGCGCCAGCTCCTCGCGGTGCTGGTCCAACAGATCGGCGAGGCGAAACAGCAACAGGCCGCGCTGCGCCGGTGACTGGAAGGCCCAGGCGCCGGTAAACGCTGCGCGGGCGGCCGCAACGGCGGCATTCACATCGCGCTCATCGCCTTGGGCGACTTCGGTCAGGGTCTGTTCAGTGGCCGGGTTTTCCACCGCAAAGCGGCGACCGCTGGCGGCGTCCTGCCAGGTACCGCCGATGAACAGGCGACCGGGCTGGTCCAGGAACGCCTGGACGGCAGGTAATAATGGGAGCTGGTTCATGGTCGACTCCTTCAAAGCGCCATTTCGATCAGGCAAGGCCCGGCATCGGCGGCGGCATTGGCCAGCGCCCGTTGCAGTTCGGCATTGGTGTGTACGGTGCAGGACGGCACGCCATAGCCTTTGGCCAGGGCCTTCCAGTCGATGCGCGGAGTGTCGAGCACGGTCAGCTTGAGCGACTGCGGGTCGAGCTCGGTCATGCCGAAACGGCGCAGTTCGTTCTGCAGGATTGCGTAGCGGTGGTTGGCGGCAATCAGGATTACCACCGGCAACTGCTCGCGGGCAATGCTCCACAGGGTCTGGATGGTGTACTGGGCGCTGCCGTCCGATTGCAGGCAGAACACCCGGTTGCCACGCTCAGCCAGGGCCGCGCCAAACCCCACCGGAATGCCCTGGCCGATCGCGCCACCGGTATTGGTCAATACACGGTGCCGCGCGGCACGGGCAGAGGCGGTGAAAAACGGATAGCCGCAGGTGCCGCCCTCGACCGAGACAATGCAGTCGTCCGGCAGCGCGGCGGCCAACACTTGCCCCACCGACTGCGGGCTCAACGCGGCCTCGCCCGGCGGCAGCTGGATGTCCTGCGGCGTCGGTATGTAGGCAGGCGCGTCCAGCGCATCGGCCAGCGCGGTCAGCGCCCCGGCCACATCGTCGCCCACTTCGGCCAGCGACAGCAGACGCTCACGCTCAGCCAGTCGCGACGGGATACCTTCGTAGCCGAAATAGCTGATGGGCTCCACGACACCGGCGCACACGACCTTGTCGTACTGCTCGAGGATCTCGATGGCCACTTCCGGGAAGTACGGCAGGCGATCCAGGTCGGGCAAGCCACCCCCCCGGTAGCTCAGGCGCGGGAAGGTTTCGGCAAACATACGCACGCCGGGCAGTTGCGCCAGGCGCCCCGCCGCTTCCAGGCCGGCCACCGACAAGCCCTGGTCACCGACGATGAACACCAGGCGCTGGCCGTCGCGCAGGGCCTGGGCCACGCCTTCGATGCGGTCGCCGGCAAAGCGCCGCACCGGCGCACGCAGCGGGCTGAACTGGCCGTTGTGGGTCACGGTATTGGATTGCAGGTCCATGGGCAGGATCAAGCTGGCGATCTGGCCCTTGGCTTGCCAGGCGGCGCGCATGGCTTCCTGCAAGTCTTCGCCCACACCCGACGCGGTGCGCGAGGTGCGTACCCAGCTGGACACAGTACCGGCCAGGGCCTGGATGTCGCTGGCCAAAGGCGGATCGTAATTGACGTGCCATGACGCGTGGTCGCCAATCACATTGACGATGGGCGTGTTGGCGCGCCGTGCGTTATGCAGGTTGGCGATGCCGTTGGCAAAGCCAGGGCCCAGGTGCGTCAGGGTCATTGCCGGTTTGCCGGCGATACGGCCGTAACCGTCCGCAGCACCGGTACACACCCCTTCGAACAACGACAACACCGGCTTGAGGGCGGGTGCACTGGCCATCGCGGCCACCAGTGGAATCTCGGTGGTTCCCGGGTTGGCGAAGCAGTACTCGATACCGCTTGCCGCTGCCGCATTCACTATCAGTTGCGCACCATTCATTGTCAGCCCTCTCACTTGAGCGTTTTCTTTGGTGAGATTTATCACACACAAAACAGCACATGACAAGTATTTTTAATAATAAATCTCTTATATTGAGATTTATGCGATATTTAAACCGAGATAAGTTAATGTGATGACCTGTAGGAGCGAGCTTGCTCGCGAAAAACTCACAGGCACCGCGTTCCTTCAGGAGGCCCGCGTTATCGTTGACGTTTTTCGCGAGCAAGCTCGCTCCTACAGTGGATCCGGGGCGTTTTCGCCTATAGTGCATACCCGCGTGCAACCCCTTCTCTAGGAACGAAATGAGCAGTCTGAACAAGTTGTTGAGGGTCCTGGATCTGATCGGTCCACAGACGTTGAAGATCGACCCGGACACCATCGCCGAGCGCATGGGCCTGTCGCGTGCCACCGCGTACCGCTACGTCAAGGAGTTATGCGACGCCGGGCTGCTGACGCGCGTGGACGCCGGCAACTATGGCCTGGGGCCGCGCGTGATCGAGCTGGACTGGATGATGCGCCAGTACGACCCCATCCTCCTCGCCGGGCGCGAACTGATGCATGAGCTGTCGGCGCAGACCGGCCTTGCGGTGTTCGCCAGCGTTTTCTATGACGGACGCATCATCAACACCTACATCGCCGAACCCACCGACACTTACCACTTCTCCTTCGGGCGCGGTCACCCGCTGCCGTTTTTTCGTGGCGCGCAATCCAAGGTATTGATCGCCTTTCAGAAAGGTCGTCGCCTGCAACGCCTGTTCGAAGAACACATGGCCGGCGATCCGGACAGTGCCTACGACTGGGCAAGCTTTGCCAAGGCCACAAAGAAGATTCGCAAGGACGGCTATTGCATGACCCACGATGAACTGAACCTGGGCCTGACCGGCATCGCGGCGCCGATCATCCAGCCGGATATCGACGAGGTGGTGGGCAGCCTGTCCGCTGTCGGCAGCACCCAGAGCTTCAAGCTGCTGCGCCAGGAAACCGTGATCGAGATGGTGATGGACACCACCCGGCGGATTGCCGAGAACATGCGCAATCAGCCAGGCGCCGCCGCGTCCTGAGGTCAAGACGCGACAGCCAGGGTGGATCAGAACGGTACGGCGACAGTCACTTGGCTGTACACATTGGTGCCGTTGCCGACGGCCTGGTTGCCGCCCGTGGTGGAGTCCTGTTTCGGTTTGTAGAGACCGATCAGGGGCGTGATGATCAGGTGCGGGTTGACCGCCCACTCGGCGTACACGTCCAGCTCCCGCGCATCGAGGTTCAGTGCATTGCTTTTGCGCACGGTCTCGAAGGCGAAGTACAACGCGCCCAGGGTCAGGTTTTCCAGCGGCGTGGCCTTGAGGCCCACATGATGGATGCGGGTGTTGCTGTTGAACGGTCCGGAATAGTTGCCGCCGACTTCGCCTTGCAGCCAGGTGCCGTAGCCAGTGCTTTGGCCGGTGAACAGCGAATCCCATTTTTGTGAGTAGCGGGCGTAACGGTAGGTGACCTTGGGTGCCCAGGCGACATCGGCAAAGGTGTAACCGGCTTCGCCGTACCAGGCTTTTTCCGGCCCGCTGTCCTTGTCCTGCCAGGCGTATTCGAAGGCCAGGCTGACATTGGGCAGGCCCGCGTCGCCTTCGCCACGCACGCTGTAGATATTCATACCCTTGCGCTGGCGCTGAAAATCACTGGCCCAGCGATCGTTTACATCGATGCCATGCACCCAGGTCAACCCCAGGGTGCCGGGCTTGGTGGTGTAATCGAGGGTACCGGCGGCCACTTCGGTTTCGGCCTGGGCGCGGTTGTCGGATTTGAGCCACAACAGACTGCCATGCAGGCCGTCCTTGCCACCCAAGCGCAGGAACGCGGTCTGATCGAACGCATGCCGCGCCGCCAGATAGTAGGCACCGCCCCGGTTCAGCGCGCCATCGGCCGGGCCCTTGCCCAGGTTCGGCCCGTCGTCGTTGATCAGGAAGCCTCTGCCGAGCTTGACCACCTGGCGCCCGCCGGAAATATCCACGCCGTCCTGGCCCAATGCCGGGAACAGGTCGCCTGAGCGCCACCCGAGGTAAGCGTCTTCGATTTTGGTGGTGCGTTCGGTGCCCAGGGTATTGCCGGCCGCGTCGCCGTCGCCCCAGGTGGCGGAGCTGAGCAGGGCGAACGCACCGTAGGCGGTGCCGTTGCCTGCCAGGGACTGGTCGCCGCTCAGGCCATATTTGATAAAGCCTTCACGCCAGGTTGAGCCGCCCGACGTGCCGTTGTAGTTCTTGCGACTGTTGAACATTCCGAATACGGCAGTCATGTCTGCGTTGAGATGGCGGCTGTCATCGCTGTACAGCTCATAGGCCTGGGCCTGGCTGATGGCGCAGAGCGTCAAGCTGCATGCCAGCGTACCGCCGAGAAATAAAGTGGATGGGTAGCGCATGATCGAAGCTCCTTGAAGCGCGTCGTTAAAGGCTGTCTCGGATAGTGGCAACAGGGCGCAGCGACGCTGCGCCCCTGTTGGCCGAGGGTTACTCGCCCGCGCGCTTATTGACGAACAGCAATTGCTGGCCGGTAAATTCCAATAACCCTTCGAGGCCGAACTCGACACCGAAGCCAGACATCTTGCTGCCGCCGAATGGCGTGTTCGGCTGGATCCGGGCGTGACAGTTGACCCAGGCCACGCCACTTTCCAGGCGGCTGGCCAACGCCTGCGCCTGTTCGACATCCGGGCCCCATACCGAGCCGCCCAGGCCCATGTCACCGGCGTTGGCACGACGCAGCACATCCTCGACGTCGCTGTAAGCGATCAGCGGCAGCACCGGGCCGAACTGTTCCTCGTCCACCAGGCGCTGACCATCGGTCACATCCGCGACCAATGTCGGTGGGTAGAAGAACCCCGGACGGTCCAGACGGGCGCCGCCACACAGGACCCGCGCCCCCTGATCCCGTGTATCGGCGACCAGGGCTTCAACCAACTGCAATTGCTCAAGGTTCTGCACCGGCCCGAAGTTGACACCGGGCTCCAGGCCATCACCCACCACCTGGCGCTGGGCAATCAGCGTCAGCGCGTCGGCGAAGGCCTCGTATTGGGATTCGTGAATGTACAAACGCTTGAGGGCTGCGCACGTCTGGCCCATGTTGAGGAAGGCTGCCTGGAAAATGTCCTCGGCGACCTCTTCCACCGATGTGCCGGGCAATACAATCGCAGCGTCGTTGCCGCCCAGTTCAAGGGTCAGGCGCTTGAGATTGGTGGCAGCGCCGCGCATCACGCTCTGGCCGGTGGCGGTGGAACCGGTGAAGACAATCTTCTGGATGCCGGGGTGCGAAGTGATC